>NZ_FONT01000021.1 GCF_900113025.1 Alteribacillus iranensis
GCGGTCCGAAAAGCTCGACTCGGAAAATACTCCGTAGAAAGGAGGTGATCCATCCCCACCTTCCGGTAGGGATACCTTGTTACGACTTCACCCCAATCACCTGCCCCACCTTCGGCGGCTGGCTCCCAAAGGTTACCTCACCGACTTCGGGTGTTGCAAGCTCTCGTGGTGTGACGGGCGGTGTGTACAAGGCCCGGGAACGTATTCACCGTGGCATGCTGATCCACGATTACTAGCGATTCCGGCTTCATGCAGGCGAGTTGCAGCCTGCAATCCGAACTGAGAACGGCTTTTTGAGATTCGCTTCACCTCGCGGCTTCGCTTCCCTCTGTACCATCCATTGTAGCACGTGTGTAGCCCAGGTCATAAGGGGCATGATGATTTGACGTCATCCCCACCTTCCTCCGGTTTGTCACCGGCAGTCACCTTAGAGTGCCCAACTGAATGCTGGCAACTAAGGTCAAGGGTTGCGCTCGTTGCGGGACTTAACCCAACATCTCACGACACGAGCTGACGACAACCATGCACCACCTGTCATTCTGTCCCCCGAAGGGGAACCTTCTATCTCTAGAAGTAGCAGAAGATGTCAAGACCTGGTAAGGTTCTTCGCGTTGCGTCGAATTAAACCACATGCTCCACCGCTTGTGCGGGCCCCCGTCAATTCCTTTGAGTTTCAACCTTGCGGTCGTAGTCCCCAGGCGGAGTGCTTAATGCGTTTGCTTCGGCACTAAGGGCGTCGAAACCCCTAACACCTAGCACTCAACGTTTACGGCGTGGACTACCAGGGTATCTAATCCTGTTCGCTACCCACGCTTTCGCGCCTCAGCGTCAGTAACAGGCCAGAGAGCCGCCTTCGCCACTGGTGTTCCTCCACATATCTACGCATTTCACCGCTACACGTGGAATTCCACTCTCCTCTCCTGTACTCAAGTTCCCCAGTTTCCAATGACCCTCCACGGTTGAGCCGTGGGCTTTCACATCAGACTTAGGAAACCGCCTGCGCGCCCTTTACGCCCAATAATTCCGGACAACGCTTGCCCCCTACGTATTACCGCGGCTGCTGGCACGTAGTTAGCCGGGGCTTTCTGATCCGGTACCGTCACGGCACCGGCCTATTCGACCGGCACTTGTTCTTCCCGGATAACAGAGCTTTACGATCCGAAAACCTTCTTCACTCACGCGGCGTTGCACCGTCAGGCTTTCGCCCATTGCGGATGATTCCCTACTGCTGCCTCCCGTAGGAGTCTGGGCCGTGTCTCAGTCCCAGTGTGGCCGGTCACCCTCTCAGGTCGGCTACGCATCGTCGCCTTGGGGAGCCATTACCTCCCCAACTAGCTAATGCGCCGCGGGCCCATCTTAGAGTGTGAGGAACAAGTCCCCACTTTTACAAAAGAATCATGCGATTCTTTTGATTATCCGGTATTAGCCCCGGTTTCCCGGGGTTATCCCAGTCTCTAAGGCAGGTTGCCCACGTGTTACTCACCCGTCCGCCGCTCGTTCCACAGGCGTCACCCCGAAGGGATCTGCCTGCTTCCCGCGCTCGACTTGCATGTATTAGGCACGCCGCCAGCGTTCGTCCTGAGCCAGGATCAAACTCTCCATAAAATTGGATTATTTGATACAAGCTGTAAAGCGATTGCTCGCTTTGTTTCTTTTATAAAGAAATTAACAGACGCTTGACTTTCATTCAATTTTCAAAGGACAA
>NZ_FONT01000020.1 GCF_900113025.1 Alteribacillus iranensis
CCGTTTCTGTTCCTGTTCGTAGGTGTTGTACGGGATCAGCGTGTGAAGGTCTTCCTGTTCGCTAAGATATGTGTAGTATATACTTAAATCAGAAATATGACGTATAGTATCAAGATAAAAGAAACTCGCTCAAAATCGCTCGTTTTAAACCCTAAAACTTTTAAAATATTAGATAAAGAAAGGGTGATAAAAATGAACAAAATTAGCAAAGAAAAAAATAATTTAGCGATTATTGCTTTCATCTGTGGTGGTCTCGGTTTATTTCTTGGTTTACTAGCATACACCCAAGGATTTTTTTAATTTATTCCAATTTCCTTTTGGTGTGAACCAACCGCAACCCTAAAAACCCAAAAGCTGTCGGTAGGCTTAGTGATACCTCACGGTATCCGCCTACCGGCTTTTTAGTTTATTCAGGGTTGCTTTTCCCACCAAAAGTTTTCTCGGCATAAATGGATCTCTGCAGTTTATTTTAAGTGCAGGCAATGAAACAGCCCAGGAAAGCCATAGACGACATATAAGCACCCTGCAATGATTATTTAACCTTAACCCCCTATAAAACCCCTTAAATCTCTCTTAAACGCTCATATGGGCTTTATATGCGCTTTAAACCACATATAACTTCAAGTTAGCTCATCCTTTTATCAGTGATTCCGTTTGATGCCATTTCAGTACACACTACTGCCCAGTTATACGCACGGATTTTTAAGCAGAAATCCTCTACGTAAACTGTGTCCTTCGCTTCAGGAGTGGGAGCAATATTTTTTCTAATTGAATTCTAAAGTAGGGGTAAAAGTGGTGGGTAAAGTGGGGGTAAACACCATTTCTTTAATTAGAATTCATGCACACGTTCCAAAGAAAAAACAGACCTGGCATCATCTCAATTCGTTATAGTAATAAATTACTATACTCAACCTTTGACCTCCCTAACGCCACGTGCATGTCTGTTAGGGAGGTCAAAGCTAAATGAGATATTGCTGGTCTGTTTCGGTGGTTCGTGTGCATGTTATTCTTCTATGTCTTCGAGTAACTATTGCGCTCCCCAAATAAACCCATCTGGGTTTCATATGTCTCCAGCCGGGGAAGGTAATCTTTCGTTAACGCACGATGAAA
>NZ_FONT01000017.1 GCF_900113025.1 Alteribacillus iranensis
TATTCGCTTGATGATCGAAAATGTTGTTAATCAGAAAACCGCTATTTTCATCACCTCTCATCAACTGAATGAGATCGAACAGGTGGCAGAAAATTTCATTTTTTTAGAGGACGGCAATATTTCAGCGAACGTAAACCTGGAAGAATGGAAATACCAATATAAAAAAATAAAGGTTACATTTAAGGACCCCCTGCCTAAAGAAGTCAAAAACGATACTTATATCCTTAATCATAGCGGAAAGGTTTATACCCTTTTAGTTCACACAGACAAAGTGAATCAAATTTCTTCATATAACCCTCCTTTATATACGGAACTTCCGGTCAGCTTAGAAGATATCTTCCAAGTCACTTCAAGGGGTGAGAATGTTGATACCTAAAACAGTAATAAGACAAGACATCAAGCAGACGTGGATGATTTTGGTTGGGCTCTTTATTGTACCGATTTTAGGTTTTCCTGTAAGTGCTTACCTTCGCATTGAACGATTAAATCGTTCTTCTGGGGCAAGTATAGAAACATACGCCAGCCACATTGAAGGAGTCTTAAGAGCTAGAGGATATTCCTTTTGGATGATCCTTTTCGTTATCCTCCTTGCAGCTTTTTTCCTTGGGTTAGAGAGGCGAAATGGCTTTCATGATTTGTCCATGACTTTTCCGTATAAGCGCTCTACGCTCTTTTTGTCTAAATGGGTGCTAGGAACGGGAGCTTTGGCGTTCTCTTATATAGGAAGTTTTTTGGTAGCTTACGCAATGTTTCTTTCTCATGGTTATGAAGAGTCTATTGCTGCTGCCGATCCCTGGCCGACCTTTCTAGCAACCTTAATTGGTCTAATAGGAATATTTACATTCAGCCTCTTTGTCGGGACGATAACAGGGAATATTTATTCGCAATTACTTCTCAGTGTCGGCTGCTTATACTTCCCAGCTGGGATTTTTTCTCTGGTTCGTGATTTTCTATACGTACACGGGGCCGAGAACTTGCCAAGCACTCCTTATTGGCTGGGAACTTTAACGATGCCGTGGTATGTTACGAACTTTATGAACCCACCACTTCTTTCGTACAGCTGGATTCCGCTTTTGGTCACGTTATTCAGTTTAATCATGGGAGTACGCCTATATGAAAAATCCCCCAATGAATACAATGGAGAGTTCCTGCTGTTTCCACGACTTTATCCAGCCATTCAGACAGGGGTTATATTGGGGGCGGGGCTTATCACCGGAGTTTTTTTAGAAAGAGTGCTTGGTACTGGATCTTTCTCGCTTCTTTTTTACTGGACAGGGTTTCTTTTAGGTGGAATAAGTGCCTACCTATTAATTAAGATACCTTCAAAAGATAAAAAATCATCAACAGCGGTATAATGGGCAAAGCAGATAATTAAAATCCAAAAATTTCCTGACTATCCAGTCGGGCACAATGTCTCCTTTTATAAAATTTTGCTGA
>NZ_FONT01000019.1 GCF_900113025.1 Alteribacillus iranensis
TTATCCAAAATCGTACATCATTCATGAGTCAATTAGCGTTCGTCCGAAAAAGAGGTCAACATTTAATCAATGAAACTAGTGCAGAAGCTAGGAGTGAACAAATGTCAAATCTATTCAAAAAATAAACTTAGGTTTCAATATTGTTAATAATTACCATGTATGTTATGTTACAGATAATCCCAAAAAATTTATAAGATGATTACGTGAGAAGTTAATTTTCTCACTTATGGGAATTTTTGTGTTTTTTGTCTTGTCTAATGTCATTAGTGTAGAGGAATCGCGTGATGGGACTACATACAGGACAATATATTCAAGAACAAATTGAATTTCGAAAAGCTTAGGGGAAGACTATTCAATATTAATGGGAACGTTCTTTTGGCTCGTGCCGATGCTAGCGGAACATGCAGACTAGATTATTAGTATACTTCGATGACAAGAGCAGAATATGACTGGTTAAATCAGGGTGTCATTTAGGTACGAGTTATAAAAAATAAAGGAGTTAGAAACTATGAAAATTTTAAAGCTCTTGCTATTTAATTTTTTATTTGTAGTGTCCCTCTTTTCTGGCATCTTCATTGGCGAGGTGGAAGCTGATGAGATTCCTGAGTTACCAGACGGGGTTACAGAAGAAGAATATTTAGACCAAAAGGTCTTTAGAGAAATTCACGGTCTAGACACATCAAATAAAGCTATATTCAGAGCTTTGGATCAAAATTATCGTTTAGCAACTCATAGTGATCATGACATTAGATTGACTGCTTCGGAATTGAAGATCATACAAGACATTGATTCTATGACTACCTATATGGAGGAAGTTGAAGAAATTATAAGGACAACTGAAGACGAGTACAGTGGCTTTGCGTCCGTTTACATAGATACTCGAAAACAAGGAATTGTTCATGTTAACATTAAAGAAGATTTGAAAGATAGTCGTGAAGTAAATGAAATGGTAGACGAAATTGCACAATCCACACCTTTAAAAGAAAAGATTAAGGTATCCTATGTGGAATTTTCTGAGCAAGAGTTAAGAGATCGGCAAAAAGCAATTGTACAAGATGACAAGTTCTCGGAATTAGGCATAACTAGCGTCTACGTCCATTACGAAAAAAACACTATTGGTATCGATGTGGAAGAATTGAATACAGAAACTGAAGCTACTATTAAAGAATTGTATGGTAAAGATATTCATTTGGAGGAGCACTCTGAAGAAGTTGAACAAGGTCGAACAGATCCTGTGGATTATATGGAAGGTGGTTTGGCTATTGGAAGAAATACAAATCCAGTTGGGTCTTGTACATTCAGTTTTTCAGTGAGAAAACTATCAAATCGCACAAATAATTTTGTGACAGCCGGTCATTGTGCTAGTTTAAATCAAAATGTTTACCAGGGCGGCGAAAGAATTGGGACTGTTAATTACT
>NZ_FONT01000016.1 GCF_900113025.1 Alteribacillus iranensis
AACCAACTGACTTACGCGACCTCTTGAGACCCCTAATCGCTCAGCGATCTGTTTCTGTTTATATCCTTTCTTCAAAAGTTTTTGGATAGCAATTAATTGATTATCTGTTTTATCATGCTGTGCTTTTATATATTCCTCTCGTGTTCTCATGCCTTTTTTGCGACGATTTTCCATGTTGGCAATACGCTTTCTTCGGCGCTTCTCATTTCCATCAATAATTGTTTTTAACTCTTGCTGCTCCACAGAGGTTATATCTAACCAATTAATCAACTTTTTGTTACTAATATTATACCCAGCGCCTAGGTAACCTTTTTCTTGTGCGATTCGATTTGCCTCCGTACTGTTTTTTGCTTCCCAGGCTTTCTCTGCACTTTTTGTCGCTCGGATTACCTCACCATCAGGCAAAGGATTGGTGAACTCCTGATTCAAAAGTAAAGATTGGTTAAGTGCTTCTTCGGGATCCGATAAATAGCAGCATTGCCAATACCGATACAAGAAACAAATAACCTCTCGGTATCCATCTACTTCATACTGTCGGAGTTCTACTAGTTTCACTAAGTCTAGTAGTCTCGCATGATAAAGCGTATATGTATTAAAAAGATGACGAACCCTATTTGGTCGCCCTTTGGTTTGTTTTTTTGGTTTTAGGTCCGGTAGGTATTCATCTTGAATATCTCGCAAAACATAACGATAATCATGACGGTAATGTACGTGGACTTCTGCTCTATTCTTAGAGTTAACACTGCCATCCAAACGGAATACCCGAGCCGCATCGCTCGCTTTGGCATCGCCACCTATGGTTTCCAACTGTTGTACAAAGTGGTTTTGAATCGCTTGCCACAATGGTAATGCTTGATAAGGAACAGGATCGATCAACCATATCAGAACCAACCCTCTCCCCGAAAAAATGATTAAATTTGGCTCCGGCAAAGCTGTATCAAACATTTCCAACTCTAATTTTCCTAACGTCCAATCGGGAGCATAGTTTAATAGGTAACAATCAATATCCACGTAGAGGGCCCTCAATTGCCTTACATGCTCAATTCTACGTTGTGGCTTATAAAAGGTATTCTGACTAAAATAAACATCCTCACCGATCCACTGAGAAAGCTCATGAGCTAATTGTTCTGGTTTATAATGATATTGTTTAAATCCATTTGTAGTCTTTTTAGCTAAGGTAATATACCCATCTGCATCCTTATGGTGAAACCAAGCATGATACCGTGCTTTTTCAAGATTACTATTGTTTAGTGTGCTAACATCTGCATCCATGAAAAAAATCCTCCTCAACAGTGGAAGGATTTTATGCCCTATGATAAGATAATGGTACAAAATTAAACTATATGTTTAATTCTCTTTTGGGATCACTCCCATAAGGGTCTAAAATCCTTCAAATAGGTTGTGAGAAAACCCCGAACCGGCCAAAGTTCTAGGGGTTTTTCTCGTATTTAGGTTTAGTTTATCAAACTTTGAAACAACTTGCTCGCCTTTGATAGAAAAACCCCTATTTATATCCGATAATGATGATTTCCCAATTATCATTCTTTGATTCACTTACCGTTCATGATGTTCATTGCATCTAGTAACCCTAGTCTTAACACCTCTTGCGAACATTTTCCCCAATTCCAAGACTCGTTTTCTTTGATTCAGCTAATACAACTTAGCAAAAAGATAGAAAACAGGGATGCCGAAAGTCCAAAAAAGGATTATAATCCTTTTAGCAGAAATAACAGAATGAACGGTGAAGCATTAAATGAAGGGGTGAACAGCATGGACGATTGGCACACTGTCACAGAAACAGCTGAACAAACGGGAATACCAGCTGAAACAGTCCGTCGTTATGTAAGGACTTACGGAGATTACATGCGTTTAAAAAAGGAAGGCCGTACGTATCTGATACATACAAATTCATTAGATACCGTAAAAAAGATACGTTTCCTGCTGGACGAAGGAAAACAACGCTCTCAAGTTGAAGATATATTGCAACAAACAGAGTCACTTACTATTCAGACAGACGATGATGAAATGAATGAATATATGTTAAGCTTGCCGCAACTTCATCGAGAGATGAGCAGACAGATTAAAGAACAGTCACATATCATTCAAGAGCTACAGGCCCGTGTAGAGCAACAAGAGGCACATATAAATGAACGCATGGACGATCAAGAACAACGTGCCAAAGCACGTGATGAGCGATTAATGCAAACGTTAAATGAAATACGAGAGACAAAAAAGATGATTCAGGAAAAGGAATCTGATGAAGCAGCAGCTACTGAAGATAAAAAGCCATGGTGGAAGTTCTGGAGCTAGGATAGATTAACCTACAAAAAAAGTATCTCTTTCATTCATTGGAGACTTTGTATTCGTCTCCAATTTTCATAACAAACCATCCTAATTTCTTCCTAAATAAATCCGTGTTACATCATCTCTCCCATGTCCTAACTGCTCAGCGACATACAGCCGTGCTTCATTGGCGCTCATCCCGCCTCTAGTGGCCTTTTCATATTGCGATCTAGCATAAGAATGCCTCAGCCCATGAAACGTCAAATGAGGGCGTTGCACGTCAATGCCCAATTGTTTCGTATAGGTCGATGCTGACTCCTGTTCACTTTTTTCAGTAAAGACCTTTCTGTGATTTTGAAGCCAATTTTGAATGGATTTCATCGCTTGCCGGTGCGTTTGGCCATGGCCCGTGAATATTTTTTCATGTTTACTTTCAGCCAGTATTCGTTGTAAAACCCTTTTCGCCCCTTGATTTAACGGAACATCACGGGGAATTCCTCCTTTGGTTTTCGTCAGGTGTAGATGTCCATTGATGAGTGCTTCTCTCATTTGCGTTCTTGTTAATCCCGTCGCTTCTTCTATCCGCAATCCCATCGTTCGGGCACAACCAATAGCCCACTCCACGTCTTTTCTCCCCATGATTCTTGCATGGTGTACAGCTTTAGTGACTTCTCTATTTTGCCATGCCCGATCCACGCCAACGATTTTTCTTTTCTCAGCCCCAAGAATGTCATTATTATCCGGTAGCTTATGGCGAGTTTTCGGTAACATGGCGTGCAATTTCCGGACCGCAGACAAATCCGTCTTGATCGTAGCTGCCGAAACTCCTGCCTCCTGGGATTCCTCCACAAAGGATCGCAAATGTTTTTCGTTGATGTTTTTGAAATTCTTCGACCCATAGTTGATCGCTAAATGCTTGGCGAACGATCGTACACCATCTCTATAGCGCGCAGTTCCTCTTTTTCCTTGGTGGTGCGTTCGCCAATCGAAAATTTTGTGTGCTTGATGCCACAAATTTTCGTAAATATTCTGCTGCTTAGGTGTCATGTTCCAATCCCGTTTTCCCATCTTCCTCCTCCTTCATAAATCTAAAAAAGGGCATACTTCCCCCGTCTGCATATCCCTGCTGTTTCAGACCTATTTCGGCGGTTAAATCCGCCGAAAGGTGAACAGCTCGGGGTTTGCCCGAGCTGTCTCATTCTTATATTCGATTCAAAAGAAATCGAATCACTAAGAATGAGACAGCTCTATTCGGTTGTCTGCTTTGTTAAGTAGCAGTCTGCATTCAACCCGCCATCGCAGGTGTGTCACTTGTGACACGATGCATGATGCGCAGGAACTGTCCACCTGCATCCGCAGGCACCACTTCGTGGTTGCGCAAGTTCTACTTCACAATGGGTTCACCACGTCCATTGCTACATCCATTGCCAATAGTTTCATGTAAACCTGCCTCAACAGTCGCCCGTTCTTCTCCCAGACACTTGCGATCCCGCCACAGGACACACATTTGGCGTTTTGTGCCACACGCTTTTTATCGATTGTTGCTTTCTCAACAAAACCATCATTTTTTAGCTCCTTCTCTCATTCATTTTTCTTTTCTCCCCTTTCTTTTTTCATTTTTTTGATATGTGGAACACAAAAAAGGCGTACCGATCCCACTGTAGTCAGTGTTTTCGATACGCCTCTATGTGCGTTTCTCTTTATTACAAGGCATAGATAGCCTAAGTAATCCTATTAATTGACATTCCCATTCACTAAAAGTTTGCCCTCATCCAGCAGTGACAGCGTCTAGCCCTGTCCCCGAGATGTACGCAAACAACCATTCGCTTTACTCCTCCTATCCGCCAGCGCTGTTTCCAACGAGCGGTGTGAAGGAAAACCATTCACTAAAAATAACTATGTATTTATCATAGCTATAAACATTTCTTTTGTCAAAATTCAAGAGGACGTCAAACAAGCTAATATAAGACACTTACAGCGCTTTTCTTCTTTTTGTGACTCTATTTACTTCCTCATATCTCGAAAATAGATAGATGAAGCTCACAGCAGATGACTATCCTCTGATTTTCTGATCTTTCTTTTTAAAATAATCAGTAAAGGGAGCGAGGGAATAAATAAAAAACAACACTGCCTATCTAGTTTTTTACTGCCAAGGGTAAGAAGAAACCTTTAAACTATATATTAGCCATCTGGAGATGTTACTCAATATAAATTAATTTTCCTATTTTTTCAGAAGTAGTAGTATCTTTTCCTGTATTATATTCGAATTCAACAGATAATATATATGCTCCCGATAAATCATTATTTTCCCCAAAGTAATCTCTGATTTCTTCATGGGGTTCATAGTTTGGTGTATAGGAATCAGAAGGTTCAATGAACTGTAACATACTGTGAGTTTCCTTTTCTAACCACTGTACTCTTCCATCTGTGAACGTATATATGTCTATTGCATCAGGGATTATCACTTCTTTAGTACCTCTATTAACCAGCGAAAGCTTTATTTCTTCGTCCTGTTGATAA
>NZ_FONT01000014.1 GCF_900113025.1 Alteribacillus iranensis
GCATCCTCTTCTGGTGCTTCAACTCCGGCATCCTCTTCTGGTGCTTCAACTCCGGCATCCTCTTCTGGTGCTTCAACTCCGGCATCCTCTTCTGGCGCTTCAACTCCGGCATCCTCTTCTGGCGCTTCTGTTCCAGCATCCTCTTCTGGCGCTTCTGTTCCAGCATCCTCTTCTGGGGTCTCGTCGCCATTTTCTAACTGGTCATCTCCATCTTCTGGAGTTGCTGTTTCATCTTCTTCTGTCGCTTCCTCGTCTGTTCCATCCTCTGGCGTTTGTTCTCCACCCTCTTCAGGTGTATCTTCTTCTACTTCTTCTGGTGTTTCAGCTCCGGTATCCTCTTCTGGTGTCTGATCGTCATTTTCTACTGGGGAATCATCACCATCTTCTGGAGTTGTTGTTTCATCTTCTTCTGTCGCTTCCTCGTCTGTTCCATCTTCTTCAGGTGCATCTTCTTCTACTTCATCTCCTGGGGTTTGGTCGTCTTCGTCTTCCTCAGGAGCATCCTCTTCTGCTCCATCCTCTGGAGCCTGTTCACCATCTTCTGGTGTGTCGTCTCCCATGTCATTTTCTGGAGCTTCGTCGTCGTTCTCCTCGTCTTTTATAGAGATAAGCTCATTTTCTACTTCTACCACAGAAACTTTCACTTCTTCAATACGTTGCTCCACTTTGATTACTTCGGGAGCCTCTGGATTAAGTTGATTATTCGTAAGACCATCCAACTGATTACTAGCAGCATCTAATTGATTGGAGAGAGCATTCAGCTTTCCTTCATTGCTGTTGATGTCTCCCTCTTCTAATGACCCTGCCGAGGATACAACGGAACGAACTTTATCCAATTTTTCTTCTACTTTGTTGACTTTCTTCTCCACTTTGCCTAAATGGTGAGCTTCTTTTTCAGACGCCTCTTCCGTTATGTTCACTGTGGCTTCCTGGGAAGCTTTGGCTTGTGCATGATCTGGGGGAGCAGCATCCGCTTGTCCAGCTGTAAACGCCATTCCTAATGCAAGCATACTTGGAGCAGTGAGTCTTACAATCTTTTTGTTCATGTTCTGTTTTCTCCTCCTTCAGTTATCTGGAAAATTTGGATGTCTTAATCCGTGTCCCATTCTACCGACGATTGGCTTTTCTACAATGAAGATTTCAGTAAAGTCATTCTCTTTTAACGTCGTTGAAAAAGATCAGTTTATTTTGGCTATTTCAATTACAAAAATAATTGATACAAAAATTGGTATAATTCCATAGATAACCGGAAAAGAATCGACATTTTCCCCATCCATATATTTACAATAGATTTCAATTTCATTTCCTTTATAAGGATTATTAAGAGAGAAATTCTATTATTAGTAAAATTATTGGTACACACGAAGATAGAGAATCCCTATGTTACCACCTCTTTTAAGCGAAATACAAAGAATCTCCCATCTTTACAGACAAGAGATTCTTCCATCCGCACATTTACTATTCATTAACCAGCAAACTCCTCTCGGTCTTGTGGACGTCTTACAATCGTTCAACGGAATATCGAACAAATAAGGATGTAGGTTTCTCTGAGGTTGTTTATGAACAGAGTTTGTAAGGAAAATTATCATAGGAACGCTCAAAAAGGAAGATCGTGTGAGACCTCCCTTTCTGTCTTTTCTTTGTTCCCATCCTACTGTATTCAAATACTAAACGGGACAAATTGAGCGAGATAACTGGAGAGCATCTGAAAATAACCGAAGAAAAGCATGACGCCCATGATTATCATAACAACACCGCCGGCTTTCTGAATCCGGGGCATCAGCTTATGAAAACGCCTTAACTTATGTAGAGATTTGGAGTAAAAAATAGCGACTAACAAAAACGGAATCCCCATTCCAATAGAGTAAATAAAAAGCATCGCCATCCCTGATAGCATCGTGTCACTCTGACTTGCGAGCGCTAATATAGAGCCTAATACTAAGCCCACACAAGGGGACCATCCCGCTGCAAACAGCAATCCAAACATCACAGATCCTCCAAAACTGTTCGCTTTCGTAGGTTTGGAAGCTACCTTTTTCTCTGACATTAGGCTGCGAATGGACACTACCCCTGCCATCTGCAGGCCAAACAGCACGATAATAATACCGCCAACTTGAGCCACCAAGTTGTTATATTGACTAAACAGTTGTCCGAGAAAAGTCGACGATGCGCCAAGAAGCATAAAAATAATAGTAAATCCTAAAATAAACCCAAGACTTCTCAAAAGAATCAAACGCTGATCCGCATTTATTTCACTTTGAGACACCGTGGTACCCGTTAACTGAACCAAGTAAGCTGGAACTAAAGGGAACACACAGGGAGACAAAAAAGAAATTGCTCCTGCTCCTAACGCCAGCCAAATCGTTACTTCATTCATTTTTCATTCCTCCATATGTATGTTTAAGAAGGCCGGATTCGTTCCATATACCCCTGTATATCTTCTTCTGTCATGCCTCCAGTAATAATATCAATCACTTCTCCGTCACTGTTAATAAGAAAGGTAGTTGGCAAAGGATTAATCCCGTAACGATCCAATACAGTTTTGTTCTCATCCATCGGGATCGGAAACGTTAATTGGTGGCGGTTGACAAAACGCTCCACTGCTAACTGTGCTTCCCCAACATTCACCGCAAGAATCTCGACTCCTTTGTCTTTATATTCCTGATATTGATTCTGCATGTAAGGCATTTCATATTCACAAGGCGGACAATAGGTACCCCAAAAGTTCAGAAACACACCTTGGCCTCGGTAATCATCTAATTCAATCGTTTCCCCGTTCATAGATGTCAGTTGAAAGTTAGGCGCAACGTCCCCTTCCACCACGAGCGTCTCATCCTTATTGATAAAATTAGTATAAAACACATACCCAAGCAATACACCAATGACACTGAGGATAGATATCCGAAAGTACAGTCGTTTTCTCTTTTTAGACATATTTCTTTTCACCTCTTGTCATGAATTCTTCCACATTATTCCCTCCCCATTCCGCACCTTGATAGAAATATTATAGACATAGTGCCAGGAGCGGTCTGAGAGGAGCAGGCTTCTATTATTTTAGAAAAACAATATGAAAAAACGATGAAGAAAAGACGAAAAGAAGTGACAATTCAAAGAAAAATGCACCCAAAAATCAATAGACTTAGAAGATAACGCTATCTACTAAGCCTATTACATGACACTATATTTCCTTTGTTCTCTTTTATTTATAAAACAAAAACAAAGAAATCCCCATTAAAATGACCCCTACGATCCGTTCCATGCTGATTGGGATGAGTTTGGCACCGAACAATCCAAAATGATCAAGCACCATGCCAATGATGACTTGTCCGAGAATGGCCGCGACGAAAGCCGTTCCTGCGCCGATTTGCGGAACGGAAAGTACCATAATAAAAATATACGAGGCCCCTAACACTCCAATAAACATTTGCCATTTTGGCAGTGACCATACTTGTGACATATCCCCTTTTCCGAGCGTTAAGGAAAATAGAAATAACGCAACAGTTCCCATCGCATACGCAAGAAATGAAGCTTCGATCGTTCCTATTCTCTTCCCAATCTCTCCATTGACTCCGGCCTGGAACGCCAACGCCGCCCCGCCAATCAGACTGAGTATCATAAACAAAATCTTCATATTACGTCTCCCCCTGTTGAATCACTCTCTCTATAGTAATATAGAGTGGTACTATTGAAAATAACAAGAAGAATTCTGAAGGATAAGGACGTTCAATGAACAGAAGCACTGTAAGCACGTGCTTTCACATCAGAAATGTAAGCGGCGGAAAGGTCAGGACCACGTTAGAAATGAAAAATAAGGAGCAGCAATTGAAGCTACTCCTTATCATTCTGAGTAAAGGATGTGACAGGTCCTTTATTTATTTCTGTGAGTGTGGAATTGATGGAGAAGATTTTTGCATCGATCTCTTCTATTCCGAAGCTGGCTAATCGTTTCGTATGCATTTCTTGATAAGCCTGTGCTGCCTCTTTCGTTTCAAATAGATAAATGCCCCCTGTTTCTTTCGTATCGGGATCCTCTATCCAAATCTTCCACAGAAAGCCTTCCTCTTGATTGATGCTTTCGGCTAACTCGGCAAACGATGCAGCCATATCCTCTCCAAAGGGTCCGTCCATTTTAAAATTAACTTGTAATACGTACGCCATGGTTATTCTCCTTTCTCATTCCAAGTCTTATCCCATCAACACAGCGCTCCATTTGAAGAAAAGAGTACAGAGTAAAAGAGGATACTACCCTTTCTCATCTTCTCTAATTCATGTATTACTTTTTCTGCCCCTCATACAAGGCAATCCAATCATTCACTGTCATTTTCGACACTAGTTGGCCAAGGAGGGAAAATGGGATATTGTTCGAGTTGGTAAAACGAATACAGCTTTTGCCCATATTCAACTTGGTCGTCATGTGGTTGGGGTATTCCTCTTGGAACCACTCCAGGAGTTCTGGCTCAGCATAGAGCCCTAAATGATAGAGGGCAATATGTCTCTTTTGCGCCGCGATGCTGATAAAGGGCAGCGGTGTATCTTTTTTTCCAAGATACCCTTCCGGATACGTGGACAATGGAACGATATAAGTGGGCATGCCGTTTTGAAAGTTCTCTTCAAATCCGTTTGGAATATGGTCATCTATCACCTTTTTCAGCTTGACGAATGCTTCTTTCCATTTAGGGTCTACTTCTTCCATATATGGATCGATGTCACTCACTGATCCTCCACCTCTTTCACTATGTTTTAGAACGGTTCTTTGTAGTATACACTGTTTCTTGTGTGGGAAACGATACGTCTAATCAATTGCTAGTAAAGAAAGGACGGATTCACATGATTAATAAAGTAGGAAAAGTAACAGTCTATGTTCAAGATCAAGAAAAAGCGAAAGAGTTTTGGTTGAACAAACTGGGGTTTGTCTTAAAGCTGGAATAGCCTATGGGATCAGATGCCTTCTGGATCGAAGTCGGTCCAAGCGATGAAGCGTTTACGACCTTAGTGCTGTATTCCAAATCCTTAATGGAACAAGAGCAGCCTGAAAAAGTAGCCCATCCGTCGATCCTGTTCAGTACCGATGACATTGAATCAGCTCACGAAAAAATGAAGCAAAACGGTGTGAAAGTAGAAGAATTACTGAAGATGCCGTTTGGTATGATGTTCACATTTTACGACCAAGATGGCAATGAATACTTGCTGAGAGAAGATAAGTAACGAACTATTATTGATTCCCACTCCTCCCATGATTGGTTGGAGTGGGTCTTCTATGATACGAGGGAAGAGGGACTGCGGAGCTGTTCTTTTACGGCCACTCCCCAAATACCTATTTCAGCAAGGAGAACGGCGAGGACCACCCATGCCCATACGGTCAAGAAGCTTGCCTGAAAGTCATACAACACACTAGGATAGTGAGAGCTTTCATGCATCATCATCGTAAAAGCGTAGAACATCCCAAATGTGAAATTACGCGACCACTGACTTACGTTATATGTAAAAATTCCTTTCTTCCAGCCAAGCCTCCGCACTCTCAAGACGGCGCGTGTCACCTCCATCCCTTCCACTATTAAAAGAAGCGAAAACACAATGAGCCAAAACATCGTCATAGCGTCAGCAGATAGAAACTGTAAGGGAACCAGAGCCAGGCCAGTAATAGATAAAGCTCCGTGGATAATACAGTTCGTATTCGTCCATTCTTCTACCAACGACCACTGATTCCGCCGCTTGTATCGCATTCCGAGAAGACATATCCCGAAAATATAGAAAATAATTCCTATTCCCAACACGATGAGCATCAATGTACGGGAAAGAAAAGGATAACTCTCTGTCCATACGATAACAATTGATTGTGTCGACACGGTAGACAGCAATATCACCCCATGAACAGGATACTTGGCAGGGAAGCGCAGTAATTGCTTGAATTGGTACAGACAACAAAGGAAGAACAGTATCCAAAAAAATGTATTCACGCCCGCTATCACTTGAACAGCCATACTGTTAGCCGGGAAATATTTGACGAGAACATTACATAATACTGATACGCCGGCTATCCATGTCCCCAACGTGAAAAATTGAACAGGTTGACGAAGAATCGGCAAAAGAAAATCTCTATGGAAACATTGCCGAGTCAAGAGTAAGTAAACAACGATACTTCCAATAACGAGAACAATCGTCAGCGCCCCGCCCAGAACAATATCAAGAAAAGGAAAAGCTTCGACCGCAGCGTAAAGAAAGATCCCGAAAGCCATAATGATCGCCGCCGAAGCCGGATGAATGACTCTCATATCCATCACACTCGTTTCAATTTCTAAAAATCATACACCACTTCATTATATGATTTATTGCAACTATGAAACAATCATATTGCATGAAACGTATTCTGCGGGAGTGCACGCAAGCGTTTTTTCTAAAAACTTATCCATCTCTATCTTTTTAGATGAGGACTAGATATAATGAAAGCATGTCACGCTTTCTCTATCTATTTCATTCAGAAAGGAAAAGGATACGATGAATAGTGAGCACATGTTAGAACTCATTCTCACCGAAGTAAAAGGAGTGAAACATGAACAAACGAAAACGAACGAACGCTTGGATATGTTCGAGACAAAGATGGACACATTTGAGTTACGTTTAGACAAGCTTGAGACGCGTTTCCTTGAATTTGAAACGGAGTCCCGTTTTCGCTTTGATCAGATTGACGCTCGTTTCCATGAGTTTGACCAGCGCTTTGATCAGGTGGACACACGTTTACAGGAGCTTGAATCCCAAACCTATCAACGCTTTGATCAGGTGGACACGCGGTTACAGGAGCTTGAATCCCAAACCTATCAACGCTTTGACCAGGTGGACACGCGGTTACAGGAGCTTGAATCTGAAACCTATCAACGCTTTGATCAGGTGGACACGCGGTTACAGGAGCTTGAATCTGAAACCTATCGACGCTATGAGAAGCTCGATGAACGTCTAGACAAGCTAGAAGCAAAACAACAAATGGTTTATGAACAGACAAGGCATTTGACGGAGTGGCATGAAGAGATAATGGCGCGGCTTGACGAATTGCCAACAAAAGAGGATCTGGAGTACTTTGACCAAAAAATCGCCACCCATGAACGCGACATCTACAACCTCAAAAAGAGAGCATAAATTCTCCTCTCCCCCTCTCCTTTTTATTTTTCTCATATGTTACCTTTTTCTCAAACAAACCTATTAGAACCACCTTACCGACAGTGACGTATGTAAGGATTGGAATAAATATTTAGCCTACTAAGAAGAAGCGAAAAACAGGCAGAGACCCCTTTAGGAATCCACTGCCTCTTTTCTTAACGGGATGTATTGGTGTTATTTTGAAAAAAAGCGCGCACATCCTCTGTGTTTACATTCATAAATACGTTCACCACAAATAAAAGAACACTTAACACAAGCAGATTCGGGAAGATTTGCAGGAGAATCATTAACGATGGATCTCCCATCAGCACAAAAGCCAGCCCTATCATGAACAGCGGCAAGGACAAATTGTACAGCCAGAAATGAATCTTTGCTAAGGCGCTCTCACCTGCTTTCGGGAATAACACATAAACTAATCCGAAAAGAGCCATCGACGCCCAGCCGACAAGGTTAATATGCGCATGGACTCCCGACAGACTATGGTCCTGTGCGATTTCCATTCCAATCCCCATCACAAGGCCAAGCAGCAAATAAAGAGACGCGACTTTAAAAAAACATACCCCCAGTTTCACCCCAACACCCCCTCTCCATAAAAAGAGTGTATTCTCGAAGAAGCTATGTATTACCGAATATTAAGAAAATATTAAGCAAAAAGCGGGAAATATTTTCATCACAATTTCCTAGGTAACGAACAAAGAAAAAACCCCCTGCCAACACGGACAGGGGTGAACTTTTATAATTGGATAGAGGCTTACCTCCCATTCTCAATCCAACTCACTGCTTACAGATTTAATCCTCTACGTTTTGCAACCATAGTGTGTGAGTAATATCTTCTGCTCCACTTTGGTAGAAGACGTAGCACGTTTGCAAGTAGGTGAAAGTTTTCTTTGCCTATCACTTAATAACAAAAGAGGGTTTCCATTCCTACAAACTCTCGTAATATCTTCTAATTTTGTTAACCATGAGCTGTCTGCGTTCCACTAGAAAATCTTCGTAATGGTTAGCGTCCAGGTCAAACAAGGAAGGAGGGATACAGTTCATTTCGAAGTTATCAATCAATTCGTCTATAGACACAATTTCACCGATTTGCAATTTACCATTCTCTATTTGTTCTTTTATTTTCTTGAGATATACATTGGGGGCTTGATCTCTAATCGCCAGGTTTACTGATTGTTCTGTATATGCGTAATTGGCTATTTGATTATAGCGTCTCATGTTATTATAACCATTCGCTTGTAAATACTTTTTCGGGAACACGTGGTGGACGTCTCCCCGTTCTTCAATCAACTGCTGAACCGTAATAGATCGTGATAAAAACGCATAGTCTTTATCGTAAATTTGGGACATAATATATAGATTAAAATATGGGCTACTAGAGACCGAGGTATTAAGATTATTTGGTAAGATATTATTCCAATAGGCTTCTGATAACTCTCCATCTTCCACCTGTTTAACATATTCTAATGGATTGCTATGCCTATCAAATCGCTTAATATCAAAATCAAACATCGTTTCTGGTGAGCTGGAATATCTCTCGGTTAAAATGGAAGTCACCAGCCATTTTCTTACGACTCTATTAATCATAGCGTCATGCACCCCTTTTTCACGTAACAAGAGGTACAACGTATAAGCAAAATTTAAGGCATTTTGTGAGCGAATGAGCTTAGCATGAATAATACCAGCAGATTTCAATATCATTATAAATCGTTTAAAGTTTGTCTCATTCACAAACTTTAAAACCCCATCATGCAACTGTTCAAATGAGTCTTTAATAATATCCTCTTTATATTCCCTCGTTTCAAAATCTCGCCCAGACAATAAGCTGACCAAGTTTGAAAGCCTACCTCTTAAAAATTTAAATGTAAAAGAAACTCTCAGCAGATCGGAGTAACTTGGTTCATATATATTGGTATTATAATCTTTCACCCACTGTATTTTCTTAAACTCCTCTGTTTCGGTAAATTCTTTATCGTTTTCTTTTAGGTTTTCATAAATAGAAGGACTCTTGATCAAATGACAAAAATAATCCACCGTTTTTCTAATAAGAGGCCCGTCATATACATCATTCACTGACACTTTTGACATCGCAAAATCCGCTTGGCTCAAATTAACCCCGGTAGAATTGATTCGGATAAATATTTTTGTAACTTCTTCAATATCAAGGGTGTGTGCCAATTCCACTATTCCTAAAGAACTATGTCGTATGTTTAATACTCGCTGCAAAATATTATTAAGTTGATCTTGAGTGATCTCTGAGTTTTTTTCACAGTAATCCATGACAAATTTAAACATACTAAAGCCCTGTCGAAATATGTCAGAGATATCAGATATCCATTTTTGATCTTTTCCTATTGCTGAGTTATATACTTCAAACTTTCCTTCAATTGGGTTAAATGCGATTTTGATTCTTTTCTTACTATAATCATTCATTACCACTTCTTTACCTGCAATTGCCGCCATGAGTGCAGTAACCCGTTGCTGGCCATCAATAAGAATTCTTTTTCCATGAGAAACAGTTCCATCTTTCAATTTTGCGTCTGGATTCTGCCAAGTAATAATGTATCCTACCGGATAGCCATTATATAAGGAATCCAATAAATCTCTTACTTTAGCTGCTTTCCATACAAAAGGTCTTTGTATCTCTGGAATAGCTACAATGTCTTCTTCTATCCAGCTAAGAAGAGCATTTACCGTGGTGTTATTCACTTGGTACTTCGACATGCTGAAAAAAACCTCCTAAATTCAGTGGCGTCTCAAAGATCTCTTTATTCCACAACTTCCCATTTTTATTATGTGAGTAAACGACGTTAATAAATATTTTCTATTCCTGTACTTCTTGCAGGAAAATTCTTCTCTCAAAGCCGCCACGTTTCTCCGCTTTCTCCTTCCGTATGTCTTCTACATCTTCCATCCTTCCTCCGTGGACTTGGGCAAGAGCATGTAGGAGCTCACTGATGTCAGCCAGCTCCTCTAAGGCGTCCTGATCCTTTTCTGCCTCCATGTATTCCGAAACCTCTTCCTCCAGTTTTTTCCGTAATTCTCTCGCAAACTCTTCTTCATTTAATTTTGTAGCGGTATATTTTTTCCCAGCACGTTCTATAATCTCGGGTATTTTATCACGAACGAGTTTGTTATGAACGGTCATGTTGATGTCTCCTCTTTTTTACGTTTTCGACGGAAATACATCGTTAATCGATAATCGACGATTTCCTTTAACATGTTGTGCAGCGCAGCTGAGTGCTTAGCCTTCACTTCTATATTTGGAGAAAAAAACTCTCCATCAAACTGGAACATCCCTTTGCTGCTTCCAGCCCATTTGGTCATCGGCATCCTGGCGATAAGGTCTGCCGTTCGCTTCTCATCGTAAATCCAAAGTTGTTTCGTCGCTCGGTCACTAAAATCTATATTACGACGAAATTCTTTTTCCATATAAAAGTGATGAAATGCTTTTGCTGCCTCTTCTGGCCGGATAGGGGCAAGCATATCTTTTTCACCGCGAGCCAACATGATATCAAAGAGTACCATTTTATAGGCTTTCGTCATTCCTGTCTTCTCCACTTCTTCTAAAAGGGATTTATTCGACAGATAGACTTCTTCCTCATGGTCGTCCAGCTCATCGACACTATGAAGAAAACCATAATAGCCACCGTATGTTCTCTTATACTCCGTCTCCCCTACACTCGTTTGCATGACAGCTTCCAAGTAAGAAGGACGCCTTCCTAATTCTTGTTTTAGTAAAAAGTATTCATAACGGAGTTGGTCTTTCCTCGGACTCCGCTTCCGTCTCATCACATCAAGAAGATCAATCACTTTCGTGTCTAGGTGTAAGTCACATACTTCCGGGATAGCAGGGTAATGTCCAGGCTTCGTCATATCTCTCCCTTCCGTGTCAAAAAGAGATAGTTTCACATCGGCATTGCGATAATTCCCAATGAGGTCAATAATCGTACAATACTCTTTTCCTTCGGCTAATCGGAGGCCGCGACCAATTTGCTGAGTAAATATCGTGAGAGACTCCGTCGGACGGACAAACAACAGTGTATCAACCGCTGGAATATCTACCCCCTCATTAAAAAGGTCGACAGTAAATATTATCTCTAGGTCACCCCTGCTGAGAGCTTCCACTGCTTCCTTACGCCCAACTATCGACTGAGAATGCACGGCAGCCGCTTTCTTGATGCCCTGCTTTTGAAAATAAGACAGCAAAAACTCAGCTTGTCTAATTGACGAACAGAAACAAAGAGTTCTCGACTGGCGATGTGTATTCCACGTTTTAAATATATGCTTCGCATGATCTTCTCGAAGCTGCAATTGAGCGAGCTGGTCAGGGTCATAATGATTTCCTATCCATCGTAACGAAGAATAATCGGTATCATCATATACCCCATGGTAAACAAACGGAGAGAGCCAGCCTCTTCGGATGGCGGTTAAAAAGTCCATCTCGTATGCGACGTTCCCATCACAAATCGCATATACATCTTTGTTATCCATACGATGAGGGGTGGCAGTGATACCAAGCAAAAACTTAGGTTCAAAATATTCCAGCACTTTTTGATAAGTGGCAGCCGCCGCATGATGAAACTCATCCATAATAATTAAATCAAACTGCGCGGGAGAAAACTGTTCCAAATTCTCTTTCATGCTTAACGTAAACACGGAAGCAAAAACAGAGTCTGCTTCTGGCTCTTTCTTTTGCGCATAAAACATACCGGTCGTTCGGTTAGGATGCACCTGTTGAAAGGAAGATGCCGCTTGGTTAAGAATCTCTTCTCTGTGTGCGACAAACAAGATGTTCTTAAAGTTTTTTGCAAAAAACGCTGCCAAATATGTCTTACCAAGCCCGGTTGCCATGACTACCATCGCTTTTCGATAGCCCTCTTGCTTCATCTCTTCTAATGACTCCAATGCTTCGGACTGGGCAAAGCGAGGAGTTATTTTTTTATCAGAGTAGGCTCTTGTCTCTTCCTTTACATATGTAAATTCTGTCTCTCTTAGCGGCAGCATTAACCCAGTTTCCTCTACCTGGGACCATGATGCTGCGAGACTGGGATGGTCTCGGTGAAAAGCCGTATATTCTTCCTCATAGATTTTAATAGTTTCCTTATTTACGGGTATCGTATCCGAAGCATAGAAGAGCCTCATAAATTCCTCAATAGCTTCTGTATGTAAAGTTACGGCAGCCTCACGCTCTACCGCGAGATTCCATTCCGTTCCTTCTGTCCAAGCCGAACGGGAAAGATTGGACGAGCCAACAATTAGCTGTCCCTCCTGGTCTTCTTTTAAAAGAAGAGCCTTCGGATGAAAAGATATTCCAGCGCTTTGTTTTAAGCGTACTTCCATATTTGGATGGACACATAATAAATCACGAAGAGCGTCAGGTTGGGTGACATAGAGATAATCTCCACCCAGCACTTTCACATCCGCTCCCCTCTCGGCAGCTTCTGATAAGGTATGATGCAACAGCTTGACGCCAGACCGCATAATAAATGAACTAAGTATGTAAATAGAAGAAGCCCGAGCTAACCGGGGCTGAAGCTCTTGATACAGCTGACTCGTTATTAACTTAATAGATTCACTCATCGTTATCCTTTCCTTAGGGATAAGAGACTAAATTAGGTATCGCTTTCCGGATACCCCCTCTCGGATCCTCGATATCTCCATTATACCTGGGAATCAAGTGAACATGAAGATGTGGCACCGTTTGACCTCCAGCCTCCCCTACATTTACCCCAATATTATAGCCATCTGGCTGCAGCTCTTTATCCAGTACTTTCTTTCGAGAAGTCAAAAGACGGTGAATAGAAAGGATCTCCGTTTCCGTTGCTTCAAAATAGGTAATAATATGCCGCTTCGGAACAATAAGCGTATGCCCTTTTTGAACCGGATACAGATCATAAAAAGCAAACGCTTCTTCATTTTCTTCAAGGATTTTATCTAAAGCAAGATGACAGAACGGACAAGACATGAATCTAATATACCTCCTTGTACATTTAACATGTAATATTATTAACTAGAATAATTTTACATACACGGAAGACAAACCTTATTCACCCTGCAATTATTGGTTTAACAAACTTTTCAAAGTCCACTACTTACAGGGATTGTCGTTCTCCCTATTAATCCTATAGATAGATTTGAGATACTGTAAACTATTTAACCATAAATAATTATAGTATCTTTGATTTTTGGGAACAAAAGACTGAATAGAACTATAGAGGCCATCTCTAGAGGCGCAAACACTCTCTGAAACCTTTATGCCATCCTCCCTATATAATGATTGCGTGTTATTACAATCCTAACAACAATTTTGTCATCTGATCATTAATCAAGTTATCTGTCTCCTGTGACATCGCATAATAACACAAGGAAGAAATTCCTATTTTTCTGAAGAATGAGATACTCTACTTTGGTGGTATTTACATACGTGACGATAAGTCCTACGATACGTGGTAAAAGGAGGTGGTATGAAATATGTGGAAAACGCTCGTTCCTGTGGCGATTGGGATTCTTTTATTGACGGCGTTTGCTGCTCCTGTTTCTGGAGCTAGTCATGAGGCGGCGTCTCAAACTGGTTTGGAAGGGGTTTCTTTCAAGGCGGATCAGACGGTTTATTCGTTGGATGAGACAGTGGACCTGTCGTTGAGAAATGGGTCATCGGATGATGTTTTCTTTGGAACTCCTTATGTGATCGAAGTATTTAAGGATGGAACGTGGTACCCGACGTCGCTTACGGATGACTTGATGTTCACCCAACAAATTATTACCCTCCCTCCCGGAGAGACGTATCGCACGTCTGTTGACTTACAGCTCTTTGGTGATCGCATGTCCCCTGGCTGGTACAAGATTGTGAAGCAAGTTCGTGCGGATGAGGAGTCGAAGAAAGTGGAAGCAGTCTTTCGAGTGGTAGAAAAATAGATTTGTTCCTTCGTCAGTTGTGTGCACACAGCTGACTTTTTTGTCGTATGGTGGAAAAATAGCCGTCGTGTTTTTTCTCTCTTCCCTTGTCTTTGCTCCACTTCCCTGTCGCAAACGGGTACCATTGGGTAAATGCCTTAGGATTCGTTATCACGCAAAACACTTCTTGGGGGAATAAAGAAAAAATCGTTCAAACCGAAGCCTATACCGATCGTTGTCTCATAGAACGTCCCTATGTATGGTTTCATTTTCTCCATCCTTTCTTCTGTATAGGAGCGGGCCTTCCTTTCTTCGTTTTCAACGAATAAACTATGGACAGACCGACATGATTTGTTCTCGTTATTGCCCTTGGCCTTCCTTGGACCTCGCAGTATTTTAACGAGGTTTTTTTCTTTGGGAATTACTAGAAATTTATCACTTTATTGCTTGCTTTGTCTTTCCTTTATTTTACAAGGTTATTATACTAGGAAAGGAAGATGACGTCGACGGCAGGTTCTTTATCCACACACCAAGGAGTTGAATGTACGTTGAAAGGTTGTTTAAGTGTTATTGGAGTTCTCGTTTTGCTCGTTCTTTTGTTTACTTTCCCTCTTTTTACAATCGGACTGGCGATAACATTATGGGGACTCTCTCAGTTCCAGGAGTATCGTAAGGAAGGAACATCCCTCAAGAAACCGTCTATTATTCTATCGATTGGTATAATATTTCTCGTTATTAGTTTGGCGACCGGTACAGAGGATAGGGATGTGACCGAGGATGAATCGAACGAACAGGCTCCGACGGACGAAAGAGAAGAACAAGAAGACACCGGGGACTCAAAAGATGAAGAGAAGGAATCGGTTCCTGACTCAGAAGAAGACACCCCTGAAGAAGAAACCGAGGAACCAGACGAAAATACCCCCGATCAGACAGGGGACAACGACCCCGATTCAAGCGATGAAGCGTCGGATCCTGACGTCGTAAAAGACGAGGTGGCGACAATTACCGATGTGGTGGATGGTGATACAGTTAAAGTCAACATCAACGGCACCGAAGAAAGCATTCGGTTGCTGCTAGTAGATACACCGGAAACCAACCATCCTTCCCTTCCTATTCAGCCATTTGGACCGGAAGCGACTGATTTTGCGGAAGAGACCTTGTCTGGGGAAGAAGTCGCGATTGAATATGATGGACCGAAACGGGATAAATATGACCGGTTGCTTGCTTACATTTGGGTAGATGGTGAATTGTTTAACGGGATGTTGATTGAAGAAGGACTTGCGCGTTATGCGTATGAATATGATCCGCCTTATACGCACCAAGAGACTTTGCAAGCGCTGGAGGAGAACGCGAGAGAAGCGGAGAGAGGAATCTGGAGTATCGATGGCTATGTGCAAGACGATGGATTCGGTACCAGTCAAAGCTCGAGCTCTCCTAGCAGTGGCTCTTCCGGAAGCACTCCCGCCTCTTCTTCTTCAACAAACGACAGCTCAAGCGACACTATTCATTACGAAAATTGTACGGCCGTACGTGAAGCTAATGCTGATCCTATCCACCGCGGAGACCCCGGCTATGCCAGCCACCTCGATCGAGACGGCGACGGCATCGGCTGTGAATAAGAAAAGCGCAAGGCGCCTGAAGCTAGACAGCACTCTATGAATGTTATATTTTACCTCTAAAGAATAGCGCAAGCACCCTCTTCTCGGGCGGCTACCTTAGAAAGACTTGCCGCTCGAGGACGGGTGACATCGCCATCCTGCTAATGGCACTTGAAACGGAGGGTACGAAAATCGAAAAGGGCTCTTCCTGTTCTTTCCCAGCTTTTCCTTGTTACACTAATAGAGAAATAAAGAAAGGATGATTGCTTATGACCACCAAAGCCATTGTGTTTGATGCATATGGCACTCTGTTTGATGTACATACCGTAGTAGAAAAATGCGAGGAGCTCTTCCCCGGCAAAGGCAGACAAATCAGTGACAGATGGCGAGTAAAACAATTGGAATATTCATGGCTCCGTGCAGTAATGGGGCGTTATGAAGATTTTTGGAGCGTCACGCGGGACGCGCTGACGTTTGTATTAAAAGAGTTACAAATCGAGGCATCCGAAGACACCCAGGCCGCTCTTCTTCAGGAATATTTACACTTAAACCCTTATCCTGAAGTTCCTGATGCTTTGAATGAATGGAAAAATAAAAATCTTGCTATTCTTTCAAACGGGTCTCCGGACATGCTTCATACCCTTGTGGAAAATGCTGGCTTGTCCCATTGTTTTTCCCATCTTATCAGTGTGGATGAACTGAAAACATATAAGCCGTTTATGGGCGTCTACCAGTTAGGCCCCTCCACATTACGTATCCCGAAGGAAGAAACCTTGTTCGTTACTTCCAATTCGTGGGATGCGGCCGGCGCCAAAACATTCGGTTACCAAGTGTGCTGGATTAATCGATTTCAGCTCCAATTTGACGAACTGGGAGTAAAGCCTGACCTCGTCGTCACCCGAATGGATGAGTTAGTCGAAAAACTAAGATAAACAAGGCGTAAATCTCCCCCGGCAAGACGATATGTATGCAACAAACAACCACTTGGATATGCTTTTCCAGGTGGTTTTTCTCCGTTGTTATTTTGTTGTTTCTTGGTATAATAAGGACAATCACATAGACAAGTTTATCTTTTTAGGCGAGAAGACTTCCACTTCCCACGAAGTGTAAAGTGGGAGATGAATCGCCTGTAAGTGGCACACTTTCCATTGTACCTCATGGAAAGCTTCCTTTCTTGTGGGGAATGAAGTATAATAAGAACAAAAGTTCCCCTTGCGGGAGGTGAAGCTGTGGTCATTCACAAAGCCTATCGATTCCGCCTCTATCCCGACAAAGCACAAGAAACTCTCATCGCTAAAACGATCGGCTGCAGCCGCTTTGTCTTTAACCATTTTTTAGAGAAATGGAATAATACATACAAAGCAACCGGAAAAGGTCTCACCTATAACACCTGTTCCGCTCAGTTGACACAGCTCAAGAAAGAACGGGATTGGCTGAGAGAAGTAGACAGCATTT
>NZ_FONT01000013.1 GCF_900113025.1 Alteribacillus iranensis
ATTTGCAGGTGTCGAACATGGTAAAAAACCGCCGCCTTTCAAAAGCCATTCATGAAGTTAGCTGGTCTCTCTTCCGTACGATGCTGGAATACAAAGCCGATTGGTATGGCAAAAAAGTCGTTGTCGTTCCAAGTAACTTTCCATCCAGCCAGCTATGCTCCGAGTGCGGATACCAGCATAAAGACGTCAAAGATCTCGCCGTGCGTGAATGGGAGTGTCCTTCGTGCAGAACCCATCATGACAGAGACCTTAACGCCAGTAAGAATATTCGTAAAGAAGCCTTACGATTAACCGAAGGGACGTCGGGGATCGCCTAATCCATATCTGCTCCATAGAGTGGAGTTCTTAGGAATCTCCCACTTCAAGCAAAGCTAAGTGGGAGTAGTTCAACCACCTCATTTTTTGTGGTTCTCTATCTGTTGCGTCTTTCATTGCAATCAAGCGTTGTGCGTTGGTCACATCCACAGCTATGTTTGTATATAATACGATAGAAATAAAGGAGACATTCTCATGATGATTGAGGGAACACCTGATTTTGACGCTTACCGGCGGCGGAAACAGGCTCAGGCCGATCAAGAGTTAGGCGAATTAATGGCAACTTTTCATGATTGGGCTTCCTATCATGTTAATTTACGGGAAAAAGTCCGAGCGAAACATATTTTCTCTGAAATTGTCTCTCTGCCAACGGAAATAATAGATGGCTCTTCGTGGGAAAAAGTGTTTGAGGATTGGTTTTTATTTGATTATGTAACAATTATTGGTACAAGGAATGTTGACATGTTTTTAAAAAAGGAAGCAACAAAATTAAAACCTGCCCAGACACAACTAGGGGCAATTATCTTAACCGCCGGATTAGAACCTTATCGAATATTGAAGAAAAAAGGTAACATGATAGAGGCAGTAAAAACAGATAATGGTCAAACAAAACAATTTAAAACAGTGGATCGCTCAGTGGCAAGTGAGTATTTTGTTTGTCGCTCCATAAAATGCGGTTATAAAGATCGAATGATTAGTCCATATATTCCAATAAATCCTCCACAAGAAGAAATCAAAAAATGGCGCCAAGAGTTAGCAGACAGAGAGAAAGACAATCAGCAATTCCGTTTTATTAAAGAATACGGCGTACGTTGGCTTCGCTTTGCATACATTTAGTTGTTTTGAGGTTATCTCTCTCCTTTATTGGAGCAAGGTACCATTTCTGATATAATGAGTAAGCGTGTAAATAATACATAAACCTATAGAAACTTACTTCAATGCGTTTCTAGTCTGTAACGTGAATTTTTTAGGAAGAGTTACAGACAGCAGGATAGGATGGAGGGCCACAATTATGACGACCTATCATTTTATAGGGATAAAAGGATCAGGAATGAGTGCTTTGGCTCAAATTCTGCATGATATGAATTACTCAGTACAAGGGTCAGATGTTGACAAACGTTTTTTTACACAGCTGCCACTTGAGGACAAAGGCATACCTATATATCCTTTCCGTCAACAAAATATAAATGAAGATTATACAATTATAGCTTCTGCTGCTTACGGAGAGGAGAATGAAGAGGTACAAAAAGCAAATGAATTGGGTATACCTGTTCACCAGTATCCTTATTTTCTTGGGAGTTTTCTTGAACAGTTTACTTCTATTGCTGTAACTGGGTCTCATGGAAAAACATCAACGACAGGTCTGCTGGCCCATGTTCTAGGTGCATACAAACCTACTTCTTATTTAATAGGAGATGGAACGGGAAAAGGCGAAACAGATAGTGCTTTCTTTGCATTTGAGGCATGCGAATACAGACGACACTTCCTGCATTATGAGCCAGATTATGCCATTATTACAAATATTGATTTTGATCACCCTGATTACTTTAAAGATATTGATGACGTAGTAAATGCTTTCGAAGAAATGGCATCTCAAGTAAAAAAAGGTATTGTGGCTTGCGGGGATGATGAATACTTGCAAACTTTAAATGCGCCAGTTCCCATTATGTATTATGGTTTAAATGGGAAATATGATTTTAATGCGGAAAATATCCGGACGGATGAGAATGGAACGACATTTGATGTGCTCATTCGCGGAGACCGGTTTGAAACGTTTACGATACCGACGTACGGAAAACATAATGTGCTAAATGCGTTGGGAGTCATTACTTTATGTCACTATGAAGATGTGCCGGCTTCTATCATAAAACAGCAACTGGCTTCTTTCGAAGGTGTGAAGCGTAGGTTCTCGGAGACGACGCTTAACAATCAGGTTTTGATTGATGACTATGCTCATCATCCAACAGAAATAGGGGCAACATTGGAATCAGCTCGTCAAAAATATCCAGATCGTGAATTAGTAGCGGTATTCCAGCCTCATACCTTTTCAAGGACAGAAGCATTTCTCGATGAATTTGCAGAGAAGCTGCGGGGCGCTGATCATATTTATTTATGTGACATTTTTAGTTCGGCAAGAGAAAATAATGGAACTCTAACTATTGAGGATCTTCAAGAAAAAATTCCAGGTTCTCAGCTAATTACGGAAGAAGATATAGAAAAACTTTCCAAGCACACGGATGGAGTATTGTTGTTCATGGGCGCCGGGGATATTCAAAAATTTCAAGGCTCCTATGAAAAAAGTCAACAAAGTCGGCAGTGACTGGGCCACAAGAGCCATACTGTAAAGAGTACTATTCATTGCATTTACATCTGATGATTATTATTGTTTTTCAAGGCATCTCTAAATGAAAAAAGTGTTTCTTCTAGAGGTGCCTCTGCCGAATGATATAGCTTTTTGTAATTTTTACATGTGGAAGCACCGGTGCTGGAAGGAGTTTCGCCCTTAGACAGCGAAGAGATACCTTAACACTGTTTTATTTTAGGGATGAGTGACCAAGAAAGGGATTTTAACGTTTCAGAGGCTAGAGATAGTGGTACATTAACCTTAAACAAGGAGGTGGATGTTCAATGGAACTTGTTTACATAAGTGCGTTAATTGTCGCACTTGCGATTGCTGCATTAGTTATCTACGTAATTAAAACACTAAAGGCAGCTACAGGGACAATGGAAAAAGTTTCTGGAACATTAGAACGTGTAGAAAAGCAAATTCAAGGAATTACGAGTGAATCAGAACAGCTTGTTCAAAAAACTAATGGGATTGTAGATGACGTACAGCATAAAGCAGAATCATTAAATGGTTTATTTGACTCTCTTCATAACGTTGGTCAGTCTTTAGATTCTGTGAGTCACTCCTTCCGAGAAGTCTCTGATACCGTTACCCGCCAGTCCAGGCAGCAGTCGGATCAAGTTGCCCAGGTTATGCAATGGGGAAATGCTGCTATAGATCTTTATGGAAAATGGCAGGATAAAAAGACAGAGAAACAGAATGTAAAAGATGTAAACTCATTTTCGACAGGAAGGTGATGATGCTGTATGTCAGATATGAATACGAAGGACTTCTTCATCGGCACGCTCATAGGCGGTATTGTAGGTGCTTGTTCTGCACTCCTGCTCGCGCCTAAATCGGGAAAAGAACTCCGGAGTGAGCTTTCAGAGAATGCACAATCAGCTCGTGAGAGAACCTCAGGGTTTACTTCCGATGCTTACGAAAAAGGTTCTGAGTGGGCTTCTTATGCAAAAGATAAGTCTTCTGAATTGGCGAAAAACGTAAGCGAACAATCAAATAAGCTTTACGGTCGCGTCAAAGAGGCTGCCTCCAGTGTGAGACAAGGCAAAGAAGAGAAAACTGCAGATGAGTTAGCGGATGAATTATCAAGTGATCTTGGAGTCGAAGCTGATGAGATCTCCACCGATGTGGAAGAAGATGTAAGGCAGCTCCACGCTTCTACGGAAGAAGGAGCAAGCCCGACTTCCTAGTATAGCTGACTGTCTCAAAGGATACTTTCCTTAGAGACAGTCTTTTCTTATCAGATGAAAGTTCCGGACTACAGCTTCCGAGGCCGCGACTTAAAATGGCAACTCCACATACATATTAAATCGAAAAGCCGAGACTGTGAATGTACTGTTTTTAAAGGAAATAACACTTTATCACTTAAAAGCGTTTAATTGTTAAAGAAAAAAGGGCTGACATCTTTCATAACTTCGTATATAATAGTCCCTAATCGATAAATAACCTTAGCTTATTAGAAAGAGATGGAATACGAGTCAGAGAAGGAGTGGAGATTAATGAGTAATGAACAGCTGGAAGCATTGCGCGAACAACTTGACGAGGTTAACATGGAACTTTTGAAACTTGTGAACCAACGAGGACGGATTGCCCAAGAAATCGGCCAAGTGAAGAGCAAAGCCGGTCAAAAAAGATTTGATCCGGTTAGAGAAAGAAAAATGCTTGATATGATTGCTGAGAATAATGAAGGACCTTTTTCTACTTCTACTCTTCAGCATTTATTCAAGCAAATTTTTCAATTAAGTCTTGAACTACAAGAGGATGATAATCGGAAAGCTCTGCTAGTGTCAAGAAAGAAGAAGGCTGAAGATACAATCATAGATTTAAAAGGTGAAAAAGTCGGAGACGGCTCTCAAAAGATGATAATTGGTCCTTGTTCTGTTGAGAGCTATGAACAAGTCTACGAAGTGGCCTCAGCGATGAAAGAACAAGGAATGAGGTTACTGCGCGGCGGGGCATTTAAACCGAGAACTTCCCCTTATGATTTCCAAGGACTTGGATTGGAAGGATTAGAGATACTTAGACGAGTAGCTGATGAATTAGATATGGTTGTTATCAGTGAAGTGATGAATCCTCAGGATATAGAAATGGCTACAGAATACATTGATGTCATCCAAATTGGCGCTCGAAATATGCAAAACTTTGATCTTTTAAGGGAATCTGGTGCTTCTGATAAACCTGTATTATTAAAACGTGGTTTATCAGCAACGATCGATGAATTCACGAAAGCAGCTGAATACATCATTGCAAAAGGTAATGAAAATATTATGTTGTGTGAACGTGGAATTCGTACGTATGAAAAAGCGACACGTAATACACTTGATATTTCAGCAGTTCCTATTTTGAAGCAAGAAACGCACTTACCTGTATTAGTAGACGTCACTCATTCGACAGGCAGACGAGATTTGCTGCTTCCAGCTGCTAAAGCAGCGTTCGCTATTGGAGCAGATGCGGTCATGGCTGAAGTTCACCCTGATCCAGCAGTAGCATTGTCAGATTCCGCTCAGCAAATGGATATTCCTCAATTTAATGAATTTGTGGAGTCGCTGCGTCAATCAGGGCTTTACAAGTTATAAGGAGATAGGCTGTCCCATTTATATGGGGCGGTCTTTTTTTGGAACGCTGTCTTTACGCCCAAGTACAGATATCGCTTAACCATTATTGAAATGGAAATGATGATTGAGAAGAGAGAAAAAAGAAACAATAACCTTTTTATCAAGGTACTTTTTTGGCAAAAGTTATGTAAAATTTTATAAAGATGCCGATATAACTAGGGAAGGGAATTGCGGACCTCCTCTAGTTATAATATGATAACAATACGTTATGAAAACCCAATGAAAGGAAAAAGAGGAGGCAATCCAGTGAGCGCAACAATTTACGATGTAGCTAGAGAAGCAGGAGTATCCATGGCAACCGTTTCACGAGTAGTAAACGGGAACCCCAATGTAAAACCAATGACCAGAAAAAAAGTTCTTGATGCGATTGAAAGTTTAGGATATCGACCTAATGCTGTTGCACGAGGCCTTGCCAGTAAGAAAACCACAACTGTAGGTGTAATTATCCCCGATATTTCCAGTATCTTTTTTGCAGAGCTAGCTCGAGGGATTGAAGACATTGCCACCATGTATAAATATAATATTATTCTCTGTAATTCTGACCAGAACAAAGATAAAGAGATACATTTAATTAATACGCTGCTTGAGAAGCAAGTTGATGGCATCCTTTTTATGGGGAGTGAAATTACGGGAGAGCATGTAGAACAATTTAAACGCTCACCTGTTCCCATCGTGTTAGCGGCCACATTACATGAAGATCAAGAGATACCTTCTGTAAATATCGATTATCGTCAGGCTGCTTATGATGCTGTGTCCTCTTTCATCAAGGCAGGGCATACTCGGATTGGTATGGTATCAGGATCTTTAGAGGACCCGGTGAATGGCTATCAGAAATTCAGCGGTTATAAAACAGCGCTAGGAGATTATGATATTCCTTTTGACGAGAGATTAGTGGCGTTAGGGGATTACTCTTACGATTCAGGTATCGCGGCTATACAGGCTTTAAGAAAAGTTGAAGACCCTCCAACAGCCATTTTTGTTGGCACGGATGAAATGGCACTAGGGGTTATCCATGGATTACAGGACGAAGGTATTCATGTTCCTGAGGACGTAGAAGTTATTGGGTTTGACAATACTCGATTGGCAACGATGGTCCGTCCTCGTCTAACCACGGTAGTGCAGCCTATGTATGATATAGGAGCCGTCTCCATGCGCCTTTTGACAAAGTATATGAATAAAGAAGAAGTACAAGATGAAATAGTAGTACTTCCACATCGGCTCGAATATCGGGATTCTACCAAATTTCAAAGTTAACTTTAATATGTTTTTATGTTCCATCCACTCAGTAAAACTTTAATAGGGAGTCAGGGTTAAATGATAAAAAAAATAGACATGTTGACGCCCATAGGTATCATAGTCGGTTTATCGACTATCCTTTTTGCAGTGTTTATTAACGCTGGGCTCGGTTCTGTCGTGTTCTTCATTCAGATAGCTTCGTTTTTTATTGTTGTAGGGGGAATATCGGCTGCAATGTTAATTAACTTTTCTGCTCAGGAAATGAAATTGCTGCCAACAGTGACACGAGAAGCATTTCAACATGAAGAACATGACTTAAACCAACTGATTGAGACGTTTGTGATGCTATCAACGAAAGCAAGGAGAGAAGGTTTGCTTGCTCTAGAAGCGAGCTTAGAGGAAGTAGACGATCCTTTTATTCGCAAAGGAATTATGCTTGCCGTTGATGGTATTGAACCAGAGGTGATTAAAGACATTATGATGGCCGAGGTTGTAGCAATGGAAGAGCGCCATCAAAAAGGGAGACGCTTGTTTGAAAAAGCAGGTGAATATGCACCTTCTTGGGGAATGATTGGTACATTAATCGGGCTTGTCCTCATGCTGCAAGAACTGCAAGATCCAAGCTCTCTTGGTCCTAACATGGCATTGGCTCTTATCACTACCTTGTATGGTACTTTATTAGCTAACCTAGTTTTTTTGCCTGTGAGCAGTAAACTAGAACAGAAAACGGAAGATGAAGTTTTCGTGAAACAGGTAGTCATTGAGGGGGTCATTGGTGTTCAATCTGGCCAAAACCCAAAAATTCTCGAAGAAAAATTGAGTGCTTTTTCGCGAAAGTCAGGTAAAGTCGAAGCGGTAGAAGGAACGGAGGAATTAGCAAATGAGGCGTAGTAAGAATAAAAAGCCTCAAAGGAATAATCAAAAGTGGATGGTCACTTTTTCCGATATGATTTTATTAATCCTAGTGTTCTTCGTTATGCTGTTTTCTATGTCTGTTATAGATGCCAAAAAGTTTCAAGCCATTGCAGATTCTTTTCAGAATAAGGACATGTTTGATTCACTTCCGTCTATCATTGAATTAGATAATATGGCGGAGGATAGAAGTAATTATGACACGAGTGGGAGTAGAGACGGAGATGGCAATGATGGGGATTTGGATGCCCTTCTAAAAGACGTGCAGAGCTATTTAACGGACCATGAGTTGAATGAACAAATTACAGCTACCCGTGACGAGCGGGGGGTAGTTCTTGTCTTACAAGAACAGTTATTATTTGAGACGGGGAAAGCTGATATTCTCAAAGAGGCGAGACCTTTTTTAAACAAAGTAGGGAAGCTTTTAGGAACGCTTCCAAATACTGTGAAAGTGGAGGGGCATACGGATAACCGCCCTATATCAACATACCGCTACCCTTCCAATTGGGAGTTATCAGGAGCTAGAGCGGGGAGTGTCATACGCTATTTGACTGAGCAATACTCGTTGGATCCGGAGCGCTTTATTGCAACGGGTTATGGAGAAACGCGTCCGGTCGCGCCCAATGACTCCGTGGAAAATTTAAGAAAGAACCGACGGGTTGTGATTGTAATTACAAGTCCGGAGTATGAGGATAAGTTAGATGACAACCAAGGTTTATAAAGTCCCTGTATTTAGGCCCCATGCGTTACATAGATAACGACCAGGTTAATGACACGGGAGTATGATATCAGTCTCCCCTGTGCCACTAATCCAGACAGAGCATATTGATGAGACTAATGGAGCTTTTGAGACATCTTTATAAGGATAGAAAAGGGCTATTTCACATAGGAGCCCTTTTTTTGTACGTATAAAGAAAGAATCTTGTCTCATTGTCTCTCACTTCGTATATGGTATAACGCTTTTTCTACGGTTCTTCTGTTTTTTTCTTTTATTTCTCCTTTCCTCGGTATGGGAGGATACATCTCTGAAGAATCATGCCATGCGGCTGGTAACGGCACAGGTGATTTTTGCTTCCATTTATTGAGCCAGGCAGTAGGTATGGGCTCCGATACATGGTGAGTCTGGCCAGTCATTTCTAACCAAATCATAGCCCAAGCCCGTGGCACGGCCCGCCACATATCATAACCTCCTCCTCCTACGGCTATCCATTTACCATCACAGTATTCGTGTGCAATCTGATGAGCCACTTTAGGAATCTGTTTATACGTTTCAGTGGTGACAGATAAGTGGGACAATGGATCATAATAATGAGCATCCGCTCCGTTTTGCGTAAAAATAACATCAGGTTTGAAAAAGTCTGCTAACTCTCTAAATGTCGTTTCATAACACTCTAGGAAAGATTCATCTTCTGTAAATGCATCAACCGGTACATTAATAGAAAATCCATACCCTTTTCCTGCTCCTTTTTCATGTACATCTCCTGTACCTGGGAATAGATATCTACCTGTTTCATGGATGGAAAATGTACACACGTCAGGTTCGTCATAAAAGGACCATTGAACTCCATCCCCATGATGAGCATCGGTATCGACGTATAACACTCTTGCCCCGTATTTTTTCCTCATATATTCAATAGCAATAGAGCTGTCATTGTATATGCAGAATCCAGATGCTTTTCCACGGAAACCATGATGCAGACCACCTCCAAGATTAAGAGCATGTTTACTTTTTCCGCTCATTACCATGTCGACAGCTGTTAACGTGCCTCCAACAAGAAGAGCGGCAGCTTCATGCATTTTTGGGAATATTGGAGTATCCTCTGTACCAAGACCATAGTTTCTAGCAATGTCTTCCTCTAATTCCCCCTCGCCAGCTGCCTTTACGGCATCGATATAAGCGGAATCATGTATGAAACTGATTTCTTCATCGGTAGCTATCCTAGGAATTACAACAGAGGAGTCAGATAATGCATGCATTTTGTTTAATAAATCGTAAGTTAAATGAAGACGTAAATGGTTAAAAGGATGCTCTTCGTTGAATTTGTAGGCAAGCTGCTTTTCCGAGTACACAAAGATTGCCTCATTTCTCATATATCCATACCCGGGAGGCGTGGTCCCTGAACTTCATAACCATTCGCCTGAATATGTTTGATAATGTCACGAGGATCCATTGTCTGTACTCGGAAAGTAAGGTTATTCCATTCCGGTTCAGCGCCAGGGTAAACGAGAAGACTTGTTACATTTACATTCTCTTCTTTAAATATGGTAGCTATATTAGCGAGTTGCCCAGACACATTAGGTACTTTTACTTCAATTCGGGAAGAGGGTTCATGGGCACCTGTGAGTTGTACAAGTACATGCAATACATCAGTTTCAGTAAGAAGTCCTTTTAATTGGTCATCTTCCGTTACAACCGGTAAGGCGCTAATGTTATTTTCATAATAAGAAACTGCTGCTTCTTCGATAAAATCAAGTGGATGAACAGTGATGACAGGGTATTTCATTATTTTTTCAACAGAATGTAACAAGCTTTCTTGATTATCGTTCAAATGAAAAATAGAAGGGCTTGCATCGCGAATGTCCCGATCGGAAACAATGCCTATTAGTGTATTGTTATCATCAATAACAGGGATATGGCGTATTTTGTTTTCATGAAGAAGCTCCATCGCTTCTTTGATTGTATGGTGTTTTGAGATAGTAATTGGTGACTTGATCATAATGTCTTCGACCAGCATAGTTTTACCCCCTAGCGCTAAAATGGAAAACATAAGCTAACAATAATTAATAGAAAAAACGGTTGGTTAATCTTACACTGTCAAATGTAACAATGGAGTCATTATCCACTCGGTTTCCAATTCGAACCATTAAACAATTAGCAGGATGGGAAGAGATTTCCGGATCATCTGTTGCCATCCACTCTAATCCTCCTGCGTTCATCATTTTTTCCATTACCTTTCTGTACTCCCATACGGACAATCCACTTCCTTTTAAATCCCAGTGCCAATAATATTCCGTAGTGATGATAATATAGTCCTCCATGGCATCGTCCAACATAGAAAATTTTAATAAATTGGTGCCGAGATTAGCACCGCGGTATTCTTTGGCGATTTCGATGGCACCAAGCTCTAATAAGTTGTCCATATTGGCTTCCGACCAACGTTCGAGCGAGTCAGGGTATAGGAAAGTAACGTAGCCAATGATCGTGTTCCCGTCAACGATAACATTAATTCTTCCCTCTGGAAGGTCAGCGATTCCAATGATAGCTTTTTTTTGTTCTTCGGGAGGGCGAAAAGCGACTAGTCCATCATGGAAGTTATAATCATGAATTTTCTTCCCAGAGATGGGTCCTTCGATGAGAAGCGTACGATCATCAAAATCTAATTCCTTAGAATAATAGGTTTTTTTATGGACCATCCATGTACCACCTTTTGTTCTTTTAATCATTCTACCTTCATTATACAATATTGCCCAATTCGATTGTCATCTAACTGCTAATTTTCAGAGATAGGTAATTACAAAATCAAGATTTACAATATGATGTATTCTTAATTGAAGAAAAATTCGTAGTATATTATAATGAACATCAGAACATTAACTACATAGCTGAAAGGAAGGTTTTATATGAAAGTGCAAACGCTTCCACCACAGAACGGGAATTTCAATCTAGCAAACTATGAAGAAACAGCTAAAAACTTTAATTGGGCAGACGTAGAGAAAGAATTTTCGTGGCATCAGACAGGAAAAGTTAATATTGCTTATGAGACCATTGATCGTCACGCAGAGAACCCTAAGAAGAAAGATCAAATCGCTCTTTACTACAGCGATGCAAATAGAGATGAGCAGTATACTTATGAAGATATGAAAAAGATGACCAATAAAGCGGCAAATGTAATGAAAGATGCTGGAATCCAAAAAGGAGACCGTGTGTTTATTTTTATGCCGCGAGGGCCTGAGCTTTACTTTGCTTTACTTGGTGCTGTGAAGGTGGGTGCCATTGTTGGGCCATTATTTGAAGCATTCATGGAAGGCGCTGTAAAGAGCCGTTTAGAAGATAGTGAAGCGAAGGCAATAGTTACTACTTCAGAACTGTTGGACCGTGTGCCCGTAAATGAACTTCCGCACCTTGATACGTTGTTTATTGTGGGTGATAACGTATCAGAAGAGGAAGGGAAAGTAGATTTTCTAACTCGTCTTTCTTCAGCCGATGAAAACTTTGATATTGAGTGGGTGGACCGTGAAGACGGTATGATCCTTCATTATACTTCTGGATCTACGGGCAAGCCTAAGGGAGTGCTCCACGTTCACAATGTCATGATTCAACAGTATCAATCTGCAAAATGGGTGTTAGATTTAAAAGAAGATGATGTATTTTGGTGTACAGCAGATCCAGGCTGGGTAACAGGTACATCTTATGGCATTTTTGGACCTTGGCTTGTAGGAGCGACAAACGTAGTAAGAGGGGGGAGGTTTAGCCCGCAGGACTGGTATGGTACTCTTGAAAAGTACAAAGTAAGTGTGTGGTACAGTGCCCCTACAGCTTTTCGTATGCTGATGAGTGCAGGAGATGAACTTATTAAGGAATATGACCTTTCTCCTCTTCGTCACATCCTGAGTGTAGGAGAACCTTTAAACCCGGAAGTTGTACGGTGGGGAGAGAAAGTATTCAACCTCCGAATCCATGATACATGGTGGATGACTGAAACGGGCGCACTGATTGTTGCTAATTACCCGTCAGAACCGATAAAGGCCGGGAGCATGGGGAAAGCCCTTCCTGGTATAAAGGTAGCCATAGTGGATGATCAAGGAAATGAACTTCCTCCAAATAGAATGGGAAATCTTGCTATTGAAAAAGGCTGGCCATCAATGATGAGAGCGATATGGAACAACGAAGAAAAGTATAACAGCTATTTTGAACTGGATGGCTGGTACGTTTCTGGAGATTCCGCATACATGGATGAAGATGGTTATGTATGGTTCCAAGGCCGAATTGACGATGTCATCATGACAGCTGGCGAGCGAGTAGGCCCGTTTGAGGTGGAAAGCAAGCTGTTAGAACATCCAGCTGTGGCAGAAGCGGGAGTTATTGGTAAGCCAGACCCTGTACGCGGTGAAATTATTAAAGCATTTGTTGCTCTTCTCGAAGGGAATGAACCAACTGATGATCTTAAGGAAGACATCCGTCAATTTGTGAAAAAAGGGCTGGCTGCTCATGCGGCACCTCGTGAAATTGAATTCCGTGATAAACTCCCTAAAACCCGGAGCGGTAAGATCATGCGCCGTGTGTTAAAAGCTTGGGAGCTCGATTTACCGACAGGAGACCTCTCCACTATGGAAGATTAATAGCACAAAAGTAACCTGCTGGATACCAGCAGGTTACTTTTTTAATTACAGGTGTTTGAAGCTATACTGAGGCGTTAAGCTTTCACGACGGTTTTTTACCCGAATGCCAATAGTAGGGGAGACTTTGGGCTTTTAGTCTTCTTCACTTTCAGCTGATGAATTATTGTCATTTCCATTATTGGCTGAGCCATTTGTCCCGTCTTCATTGTTGTTGTTCCCGCCGTTATTATTTTCATTCCCGTTATTGTTGTCACCTTGGTTATTTTCATTTTTAGAGTTGTTTCCTTCGGAGCTGTTGTTATTGTTGCTCTCTGTGCTCTCTTCGCCGTTCGCACTGTCTTCTGTTTCCGTAGAGTCTTCATCTACAGAACTATCATTACTGTCATCAAAAGGCTCCTCTTGGTCTACTTGATTGTTCTCCTCCGGTGCTGGTTGATTAGTCCATGATGCACTTTGTACCGAGCGAGAGGACTCCCTCCCCATGGTGTCTACAGCTGTTACCCTGTAAGTCCCGCCAGGCATGGAGATGGAAGTGGTTGTGTTACCAACCACGGTCCGCGCAAGGGAACCATTACTACGATAAATGCGATATCCAACAATATCGCTGTCTGGATGTTGATGCCAAGACAAGGTCCCGCCACTGAATGATATTCCTGTTACGGATGTTGGAGCTCTGCCATTGCTGGGTGCTTCTCTGTCAGGGACAACATTTGTCCAGTTATCTGGCAAATACTCGCCAACGGAGTCGACATCAAAGTATTCCTCATTTATGGCAACCCCATATTGAGTAAATTCACTAGGAGTCGAACTGTACGCTCTGTATTGTGAACCATAAATAGTAACGTAAGGAGAGTGTCTTAAACTGTTATCCACCTCAGTAGGAAGATATTTTTCGTTGAAATAATCAGTGGTTGTAAGTCCTGCTTGTGAGCACAATGAACTAGGAAGTTTACCAGAAATCCCGCAAATCGTTTGTCTAACGATTCCCTCCGGTTGTTCAAATTCATCCTCTAGTCCAAGAGTTTCTTCATTGGCTTGATAAGCAGCGTTCATCATGTCTGCCCAGATTTGTTGAGTACGTGCACCATAACTCAGGCCTTTATAGTAAGTCGCGATGGCCTGGGGAGTATCATAGCCGATCCAGACACCAAACGTCACGTTGGGATTATAGCCAATGAACCAAGAATCATGATAATCATTGGTAGTCCCTGTTTTACCAGCCCAATCACCGCCAAATTGCAGTTTGTTTGGCAAAGCGCCCGCAGTTCCCCCTGATTTTACTACATCTCTGAGGACATCTGTCATCAGAAAAGTGGTTTGAGGTGAGAATACAGTAGTGGCATCTGATTCATCTTCATAAATGACCTCGCCGTCTTTCTTTTCGATTTTCTCTATCATATAAGAGTCGTTGTATTTTCCTTTGTTACCAAATACCGTAAATGCATTTGTGTTTTGTTCGACAGTTGCCCCATAATGGAGACCACCGATGGCACCCGATTCAAACGGCTCATCCGGATGTAGCCGGGCAAAACCTAATTTTTCAAGAGCTTCTCGAGATGCTTCATGCGATACACGTTGAAAGGTTTTAACTGCCGGAACGTTACGCGATCTTTTTAAAGCATCCCGTACTGTTGAAAAACCACTATAGGAATCTCCGTAGTTCCCAAAAGGGGTCCCGTCGCTGTATGTGCTTGGAACGTCAGGTAACACTGTCCCAGGTTGGACAATTCCTTGCTCCATTGCCGGGCCGTAAGCCAACAGAGGTTTCATGGTAGAGCCATTCTGTCGGTATGCTTGAGTGGCGTGATTATAACTTTGGTTATTATAATCTCTTCCGCCTACAAAACTAAGAATCGCTCCCGTCTCATTATCGATTAAAATAGCTCCAACTTCCTCTTGTTCCCCGTCCGCCGTATCAGGGCCGAACCAATTTGAGTTTTTCGTTGCTTCCTGCATCGCGTCATACAAGCTTTTATCTATGGTCAAATGAACATTGTACCCACCAAGAGCTAACTCATCCCGAGCTTTTTGATCATACTCTGCTATAGTTTGTTGTCGTTCTTCTGATTCCATTTCTGATAACTTGATGTTCTCTTCTTCTAACATTTGGTCTCGAAGAATACGAGCGGCACGCCGTTGTGTTTCAAATGTAAGAAACGGATATTTATCGATAACACTTCCCGTGGGAGCAGCTAGATTTTCTTTAATATTGTAATCGAGTGCTTCTTCATATTCTTCTTGATCAATATAATTATTTTCGAGCATATTTCTTAAAACTAAGTGTTGGCGTTCTATAGCACTATCAAAGTTTTCTTTTACTTCTCCATCATTTTTAAAAGGTGTGTAACCAAATGGGTTCTTTGGAAGTCCGGCAATGAATGCGGCCTGTGCAATATTTAGTTCAGAGGCATCTATACCAAAAATTCCTTCTGCGGCTGATTGAGCCCCGGCAATATTATCGCCATCTGCATTCCGTCCGAAGGGGACGATATTTAAGTATGCTTCAAGTATTTCTTCTTTTTCAAAGAAGTTTTCCATTCGTAAGGCTAATGCGATCTCTTTTGCTTTTCTTTCAAAAGAGACTTCATTGGTTAAAATTTGGTTTTTAACTACTTGCTGGGTGAGGGTACTTCCCCCTGTTTGTGTCTCTGCATCCATCACTTCTTGATATGTTGCCCGAAGGAGAGCTTTCGGTACAATTCCTTCATGCTCGAAGAAGTATTCATCTTCTGTGGAAATAACTGCATGAACAAGATGATCGGAAAACTCGTCTAGCGATCTTTCCTCTCGTTCAAGATCAGATGGAATTTTACCTAAATATTTATCACCGTTAAAATATATGTCGCTTATCTCTTCGTAATTATATAGGTGGTGCTCGAACTCCTCTTTACCATATGCATCTTGGTCTTCTACCAATGACATAAAATAACCAGCACCTGCCCCTACGATAAATAATAGAAGCATTAAACTAAAAATAAATCCTATGATGACAAGATTCCATAGTATGTTAGAAGTAATATTTAATTTTTTTACAAACGGTTTCTCTTTCCATTGATCGACACGGTTATTTAAGCTTTCAAAAAATTTTCGCATCTAGTAATTCCCCCTAAACATCGATATTATAGCATAGACTGACATGAAGTTGACATATTTCTAAGGAATATGGTAAAAGAATATATAGATTATTACATAGTAAAACAGCGTAGAAAGATTGAAGTAGTTTTTTCTCTCCCTGTCACAGAGAGCTGGTATGAGGTGAAAGCCAGCACATAGAGTGGAAACGAATTACGTTCTGGAGCTTCTCTCCGAAGCAGATTGCGATGGAGAGACGTATTATTCACGTTAAGAATAAAGAGTGGGAAGTACATGAAACTTCCAAAAAGGGTGGTACCGCGATAATTTTGTCGTCCCTTCACGTCTAAGCGATGTGAGGGGACTTTTTGTTTTTTAGAAGGTATGGGAAAGATATCGTTTCGACGTTTTCAAGACCCAACTTCAGAACCTGCTGCGGCTGACCAAGCCGCTTGTTTTTTCTTGGTGTTTGTTTGATCACATTAAAAGTAAGGAGCGATGTAACATGAGTGTTTTAGAAGACTTGGAATTTAGAGGGCTTATCAACCAAATTACAGATAAAGAAGGCTTGGAGAAATTACTGAATGAAAAACAAATCACATTGTATTGTGGATTTGATCCTACTGGAGACAGTTTGCATATTGGTCACTTACTTACCATTATCACGCTGCGTCGATTTCAATTGGCTGGTCATAAACCGCTAGCTCTTGTAGGGGGAGCAACTGGGTTAATCGGGGATCCGAGTGGAAAAAAAGCTGAACGGACTTTAAATGAGGAAGACGTTGTTCGTATGTATACGGATCGGATCAAAGGCCAACTTCAAAAATACTTGGATTTTGAAGGAGATGGCAAGGCGGAAGTAGTTAATAATTATGATTGGATTGGAAATATGGATGTCATTTCTTTCCTTCGTGATGTAGGAAAGCATTTCAATCTGAATTATATGCTCTCTAAAGAGTCAGTATCATCAAGGATCGAGTCTGGTATTTCTTTTACCGAGTTTAGTTATCAAATTCTCCAGTCCTATGACTTTTATCGTTTAAACGAAAAGTTAGGTTGCCAGCTGCAAATCGGCGGTAGTGACCAATGGGGCAATATTACAGCTGGTCTTGAATTAATGCGTCGAATGAGAGGGGGAGAGGAGTCAGAGCACCCGCATGCTTATGGTTTTACTATTCCTCTCGTCACAAAAGCAGATGGCACTAAATTTGGGAAGACTGAAGGAGGAGCTATTTGGCTGGATCCTGAGAAAACATCGCCATATGAGCTTTATCAATTTCTCATTAATACAGATGACAGGGACGTAGTCAAATTTCTTAAATACTTCACTTTCTTAGATGAGTCAGAGATCAATAAACTGAAACATGAGGTAGAAACCCGTCCGGAGGAAAGAGCTGCACAGCGGAGACTTGCAGAAGAAGTGACCAGGTTTGTTCACGGAGACAAAGCAGTGGTACAAGCACAAAATATTTCGGAAGCCTTGTTTGGCGGTGGAGACTTAAAAAAGCTTACAGCTAGTGAGGTGGAACAAGGTTTTAAAGATGTCCCGGCATCTGTCATCGAAGACGATCAGTTAGGTCTTATCGAAGTGTTAGTCCATGCCAGGATATCTTCCTCGAAAAGACAAGCAAGAGAAGATATAAATAATGGCGCAATTTATATTAACGGAGAGAGATGCCAGCAATTAGATAAAGTGTTAGGAGAAGAAGATAAAATAGATAACACTTTTACTATCATAAGACGTGGTAAGAAGAAATATTTCCTTATAGAATATAAAGTTTAACCAGACGTGGGACTGTATCAAAAGCCCTTAATGTTAAAATACCATGGACGCCATCCATCTAGATGGTGACCATGGTATTTTTTAAAATCCAGCTTATGCAGCTGGCTTCTTTTTGCGGCGTTTTGCCACCGCCATCTTACGTATATTGTGAGCGAGAGCCACCCAACCGAACTCCACCTGAACTTTTTCCAACCCTCTCAGGTGGAATCGCTGGAAGCCAAGATTTTGTTTGACATGACCAAACACACTCTCCACGTCCGTTTTTCGGCGCGCGTAGAGTGTTCGTCCGAACTCACTTTTCAGTTTGAACGCTTCTTTCGCTTTGAGTTCCTCGTAGACCGGATTATAATAGACCTTCCGGTTTCCTTTGGCGGTGGTGCAGTCCGCTTTGAATGGGCATTCTTCGCAGGATTCACATTCATAGATTTTAAAGTCCCGCCTGTATCCGTATTTATCTGTACGGCGGCGGTAGTGACGGAAGGTGACCTTTCGCTGATTTGGGCACCAATACAAGTCGTCTTTCTCATCGTACGTCCAGTTGTGTGGGTGATACGCTTTTGTCGAAAACGACCGTTTCTGTTCCTGTTCATAGGTGTTGTACGGGATCAGCGTGTGAAGGTCTTCCTGTTCACTAAGATATGTGTAGTTCGGTTCACTCCCATACCCGGCGTCCGCAACCAGGCATTTTGGCAACTTGCGACCGGTTTCTTTCAGACTCTCCCAATGGGACGCAAGCAGCCGTGCATCCGTCGGACTCTGATGGATAGAGTATTGGAGGATAAATTGGTCCTGCGTGCCGGCTTGGATATTGTATCCGGCTTTAAGTTGTCCGTTCATCATATGGTCGTCTTTTCATGCGCATAAACGTGGCATCGACATCCGTCTTCGAGTAACTATTGCGCTCCCCAAATAAACCGAACTGGGTTTCATATGTCTCCAGCCGGGGAAGGTAATCTTTCGTTAACGCACGATGAAACTGGCGTAGTGGCTTGACCGCCTGTTTTTTCGTCTGTTTTTCT
>NZ_FONT01000015.1 GCF_900113025.1 Alteribacillus iranensis
ACCCGTTCCCATGCCGAACACGGAAGTTAAGCTCTTCAGCGCCGATGATAATGAAGGGGCGACCCTTTGTGAAAGTAGGACGTTGCCAGGCTGGACAATCATAACGATTCATGTTATATTTCTATAGTATGAATGTGAACAGCTCACTATTTATTTACATATTCCACAGTAGCTCAGTGGTAGAGCTATCGGCTGTTAACCGATCGGTCGCAGGTTCGAATCCTGCCTGTGGAGCCATATGGAGAGCTGTCCGAGTTGGCCGAAGGAGCACGATTGGAAATCGTGTAGGCGGCGTTAAACCGTCTCGAGGGTTCGAATCCCTCGCTCTCCGCCAGATAACCAATACATAATTTTTATTTCAAGAAGGCCCGTTGGTCAAGTGGTTAAGACACCGCCCTTTCACGGCGGTAACAGGGGTTCGAATCCCCTACGGGTCACCATAATATATGGAGGATTAGCTCAGCTGGGAGAGCACCTGCCTTACAAGCAGGGGGTCGGCAGTTCGAACCTGTCATCCTCCACCATTAAAACATCGCGGGGTGGAGCAGTCTGGTAGCTCGTCGGGCTCATAACCCGGAGGCCGAAGGTTCAAATCCTTCCCCCGCAACCAATACTTATCTTCTTTAAAGAAAGAAAACACGTACTATGGTACGTAAGCTGACTGAACGAAAGAAGTTGACGAAGAGATTCGCAACGATTCTAATTCTTTGACCAGGTTGTAAAGAAAAAGCAAGAAGGTCGAGGAAACGAAAGAGAGAAGGAAGGAGCGTACGATGGTACGTGACCTGACTGAACGAAAGAAGTTGACGAAGAGATTCGCAGCTTATTCTTTACAAGAAGGGCCTGTGGTGTAGCGGTTAACATGCCTGCCTGTCACGCAGGAGATCGCGGGTTCGATTCCCGTCAGGCCCGCCATTTTTCAGCAAGAGAGTTCATTGAATAGTTATGATCAACAATTATATGGCTCGATAGCTCAGTCGGTAGAGCAACGAGCATCGCAACACCGAATAAGCAGCGAGTTGTCTGCGACGCACATTTCCTCGAAGTATAAGCAGGAAGAGGAGCAGACAGAGGAACTCGTAACGGAAAGCAATAGAAGCACTGTTATTTATGTAAATACTTTGAAATGGCTCGATAGCTCAGTCGGTAGAGCAGAGGACTGAAAATCCTCGTGTCGGCGGTTCGATTCCGTCTCGAGCCACCATTATCAATATGCCGGTCTAGCTCAATTGGTAGAGCAACTGACTTGTAATCAGTAGGTTGGGGGTTCAAGTCCTCTGGCCGGCACCACTTAATTTGTGGAGGGGTAGCGAAGTTGGCCAAACGCGGCAGACTGTAAATCTGCTCCCTCTGGGTTCGGCGGTTCGAGTCCGTCCCCCTCCACCATTAAACACAGGGGTATAGTTCAACGGTAGAACAGCGGTCTCCAAAACCGCCAATGTGGGTTCGATTCCTACTACCCCTGCCATAATGCAAATGGCGGTTGTGGCGAAGTGGTTAACGCACCGGATTGTGGCTCCGGCATTCATGGGTTCGATTCCCATCAATCGCCCCATGACAAATGTTGGGCTATAGCCAAGCGGTAAGGCAACGGACTTTGACTCCGTGATGCGCTGGTTCGAATCCAGCTAGCCCAGCCACACGCGGAAGTAGTTCAGTGGTAGAACACCACCTTGCCAAGGTGGGGGTCGCGGGTTCGAATCCCGTCTTCCGCTCCATTCACACTATGTGCATTCGACTTCATCATGCACATGGCGGCATAGCCAAGTGGTAAGGCACGGGTCTGCAAAACCCTTATCCCCCGGTTCGAATCCGGGTGCCGCCTCCAAAACTGAAGCTGCCGGGGTGGTGGAATTGGCAGACACACAGGACTTAAAATCCTGCGGTTGGTCTACAACCGTGCCGGTTCAAGTCCGGCCCTCGGCACCATTTTATTTTTACCGTTATGATATGGCGGTGTGGCGGAATTGGCAGACGCGCACGACTCAAAATCGTGTTCCTTTTGGAGTGCCGGTTCGACCCCGGCCACCGCTACCATAACATGAGTATATGAAAAAGAGAGACATTCCTCCTATGGAGAAATGTCTTTTTGTGTATCTTCTACATCTTGAAGGGAAGTTGCCTTCTCTCCTTGTGCCCCACTTATCACAGAAAGTGAACCATCCGTTTCTAATACGACAGCTTCCACGCTCTCTATGTTATTTTGTCCTGCTGTACGTATCGCTTGTCTGATCTCCTCTTCCCTTACCCGTTGTTTCTTCATGTTTCTATGAAGGTAGGTCCCCCGATAGAATATTAAGGAAGGATTCCCTTTGATAATCTTACTGAACATAGGAGAACGAACCGATAAAAAACTAACCACATATTGAAGAAATATGAGTGACACTAATGCGGCGATACCATCTAAAAAGGATACTTCTTTGGATAGTAAAATAGTGGCCACCGTAGAACCTATTGCAATGGTGATCACAAAATCGAACATATTCATTTTTGAGAGTGTCCGTTTCCCTGAGACTCTTAGCAAAAGTATTAGCAAAGGATATACAATAGCCGCCATCACGAGAATACGGAAGATGTCTTCTATTTTATCGTAAAACAAGTGTGCTCCCTCCCTGATTTGCTACTACCCTCCTTACCAAGGTTGGAAACACATTAGACGAGAGTATATGTGATGTATCATATTTTCAAATCGGGTGTGCTGCTATTTAAGTAATATATGGAGGCCTCTCCACTGTGAATTTGGAAAAACATGTTGGAGGCGGCTCGTAATAATTGTAACGCTTCTTCTTTTTTTATGGATGGTCGCAAATAAAAAATTTGTAATGCATTTTTTGTGTGGTGTGTTGTCTTTGTTCGTTGAGAATCAACAATAGGACTTCCAAATGCCCCCTGTTTGTCTTTGGAAACAAATTTTCCTTTCATCTTATTCCATCTTCCGTTTATCCCTTGAAATGTATCTTCTTCTGTCCCTATTGATAATTTGATATAATCACGTAAGGAATCCCAGTCATACAAGCCAATGGGGATTTCGTATTGTAATGAAAAAAAGTTGTTCAAATCAACGGCTGAATGAATAAATGGGATCGGCTGTCCTTTGCTTATACGGCGAAACAACGCCTCGTGGGAAGGACGATTTTTCGTTGCGTCTATTCCCGCTTGTTTAAATGTTTGCTTCCATTCCAACACTCCCGGGTAATCAACAATGGATTGCTCGAGAAGATCTGTCTTTATTTTCTCCTGGAAGAAGTCTAATCTGCCTTTAAGCATTTGAGGTGATTCATCAATAACAATATTTTTGTAAACAATGAGGCCTACATGGAAATGAGGGACTGCTGTCGTCAGTTGCTCGGAAAGAGATATGATCATGATAAACACCACTCCTTTCCTTGGAGTGTATCATAATTTTAGAAAGGAGGGCGATCATGACAAACGTGGAGTTAAAAGAAAAAATAATAGAATATAGCAAGGAGATTGGTATTGATAAAATTGGATTTGCCTCCGCTGATCCTTTTTTGACTTTAAAGGATCGTTTACTGGAACAGCAGCGTTTACAATACCAATCTGGATTTGAAGAGAAGGATATAGATAAAAGGGTAACACCTAAAAAACTCCTTCCCGAAGCAAAAACTATCATTGCCATTGCCTTAGCGTATCCTTCAAAAATGAAAAATGAACCCAAAAATAAGAAAGGGGAACGCCGAGGACGTTTTTGCCGAGCATCGTGGGGAGAGGATTACCACCGTGTACTTCAGAATCGTTTAGAGAAGCTGGAAGATTATATTATGAGTCTTGTTCCTGAAGCTGCCTGCAAATCTATGGTGGACACTGGAGAGTTATCTGACCGCGCGGTTGCAGAAAGGGCCGGGATCGGTTGGAGTGGTAAAAACTGTGCTATCATTACTCCTGAATTTGGTTCATATGTGTATTTAGGTGAAATGATTACTACTCTTTCGTTACCTCCCGATACTCCAATCACGGATCAGTGTGGTACGTGCAACAAGTGTGTTGAAGCCTGCCCAACTGATGCTCTCGTTCAAGGGGGACAGTTAAATTCTAATAAATGTATCGCTTATCTTACACAAACCAAGGACTTCCTCCCGAAACAATATAGGAAACAAATAGGAAATCGTTTGTATGGTTGTGATACTTGTCAGCAAGTGTGCCCTGAAAATAAAGGGCGGGATATTCATTCGAATGAAGAATTTGAACCAGATCCCGACATCGTCAAACCTTTATTAATTCCTATCCTACAATTGAGTAATCGTGAGTTTAGAGAGAATTACGGCCCTTTAGCAGGCTCATGGCGAGGCAAAAAGCCCATTCAGCGAAATGCTATTATCGCTCTAGGAAATTACAAAGAGGAGTCGGCTATAGAGGTCTTAGAGGACCTATTACTCCATGACCCGAGACCAATAATACGAGGATCGGCTGCTTGGGCACTTGGACAAATAAACACAGAGCGGTCTGCTCTTAGCTTATATAGAGCGAAAGAGACGGAGAAGGACTCTGACATTGTTAAGGAAATAAACGAGGCACTTGACTATATAACGAGTGAGGTACGTTATGCAAAATGATCATCAATTTTTCTATCAATCCCAATATAAGTCTCCTCTCGGTCTCCTTACGGTGATGGCGACGGACGAAGGGGTGTGTATGGTTGCTTATGGTGGAGTGGAAGAGACAAAGAGAGAGGTTGAAGCATGGACGAAAAAGCATTCAACATATCCCTGTATTGTCCCGGACCAAACGGAAGTATTAAAACAAACGTTGGTGCAACTTGATGAATATTTTTCTGGAGGAAGAAAAGGTTTTAACCTTCCTTTGCATTTATTCGGTACGAGCTTTCAAAAGAGCGTATGGCATGCACTACAAGGAATTCCTTATGGAGAGACCTGTACCTACAAAGAAATTGCTGCGAAAACTGGTTCTCCAAATGCAGTAAGAGCAGTCGGTGGTGCCAATAATAAAAATCCCGTATCTATCATTATTCCTTGTCATCGTGTAATTGGGAGTAGCGGTAAGATGATCGGTTATGGAGGAGGGCTAGATAAAAAAGAATATCTGCTGCAACTTGAGAAAAGCGGGCTGACAGTAAATTAAATAAAGATCTAAACGCTTACTCATTGGATCTTCCTTTGAAACCTCTACACTCTCCAAAATTTTTCGTATGAATGAAGAAATGATGAATAGAGTAGAGAGAAGAGGAGGCTGTCTAAGGAGTGGGATAAGGATGAGAAAGTGGCAGAATGCTCTAGAGACTCATGTGAAGGAATGGATAAACTTTCAAATGCAGGAGGAGAGGAGACGACCTTCCCGTCTCACCCCCCAAGAAATTTCCGCGTTACAACGGGCAAGAGAATTATACAGTCTTCGAAAAGCGAAACTGCTGAAATTAAAAACGCAGGTTCACCCCTATAGAGTCCAAACCATAGGAAAACAAGAAAAGATCTCGTATCAGTTTGCTTTTACAAAGGTAATAAAAATAAAAGACCACTACCATTTAGAGGAACAGATTCAGAATAGAGAATGTACGACACATGATGGCAGGCTTGTTATTGATCAAATCATTGAGGAGCTGCAGCAAAGAGAGCCCACCGTACAAGTTGAGACGAGTCAGCGTCGCTCTCCCTATGATCGTAGGAAAGCAGTGCAGTATGCAGAGAGATGGTGGAATGATTACAACCCATCCTACCGGCGCTTTACTAACAATTGTACTAATTTCGTATCTCAATGCTTACAGGCTGGCGGTGCTCCTATGACTGGAATGCCTAACCGAGAAAAAGGATGGTGGTATCAGGGAGACAGTTGGAGTTACAGCTGGGCGGTTGCTCATTCGTTTCGTTGGTTCCTAAGCAGTGCAAATCACGCATTTTCAGCGGCAGAAGTCGAGAGGGCGACAGATTTAAGAGAGGGAGATGTCATATGCTATGACTTTAATGGGAACGGGCGCTGGCAGCACTCTACCATCGTTACAAGTTTTGATGGCAATAAAGAGCCTTTAGTAAATGCTCAAACATCGAACAGTAGATCCAGGTATTGGAAGTATGAAGACTCTACGGCATGGACGCCGAATATAAGATACAAGTTTTTTCGAATCGATTAAATAAGTAAATGTCAGAGCCGTTATATGTTATAATACGTTAGTTAACGTATAGTCTAGGACGAGGTGCAATGCATGAGTAATCACATCGTATTATATCAACCAGAAATACCAGCAAATACAGGAAATATCGCGAGAACATGTGCTGGAACAGGGACACACCTTCATTTAATTAGACCTTTAGGATTTTCGACAGAGGACAAGATGTTAAAGAGAGCCGGGTGTGATTATTGGCCACATGTGCTGATCCATTATTATGACTCGATCGATGAGCTGTTTCAGCGATATCCAACAGGGGAATTTTATTTTATTGAAACTATAGGAGAACAGACCTATGCTGACCTATCTTACACCGATACCGATCAGGACTATTTTTTCGTGTTTGGTAAAGAAACGACAGGGCTCCCAGACGATCTGACAGGAGAGCATAAGGATCGATGTTTAAAAATTCCTCAAAACGATTCAGTACGCTCATTAAACCTTTCAAACACTGCTGCTATTGTAATTTTTGAAGTGCTGCGTCAACAGAAGTTTCCTGGATTAAAATAAATGGAGGCTTCCCCGAATTACGGCGGAAGCCTCCATTTTCATTAATATTTATGAGGCTTGTCTTCAAAGCAGGCAGTGAGAATAGAAGTGAGGAATGCAACACACACACCTAGAATTAAGATAAGTTTCATATGTAAAGAAGCCTCCTTTTCATTACTAGCATTATATTACATTTTATTATATGACAATGATCTCATTATACCTTATATTGTGCAGGATGTGAATATTTCTTGCATGCTTAAGGTGACAGTTTGTGGAAAAGATTGTTATAATTCAAATGTTATCCACGAATTCAGTGAGGAGGAAAAAGATGTACGTAGTTATGAATGAGTTACAAGTGCCTCCACAGGCAAAAGAGAAGATGCAAGAGCGTTTTGGAAAAGGTGCAGATAACATGAGCAAGGTTCCTGGATGTTTGGATTTTATGTTCTTAGATGAAGCGTCGGAGAATGGGAAGCAGGTTGTCTTTACGAAATGGGAAACAAAAAAGCATTATGAAGATTGGCTGGAGAGTGAAGCTTTTCAAAAAGCTCATAGCGAGGAAGGCGCTCAGAAAAAAAGCCCGGCTTCCGGTAATGAATTAAGAGCATTCGAAGTTATTCACCATCTATAACCAGTCATAGCGGCGGAGGTTTTCTCCGCCTATTCTAAACGTGTACTAACATGGAGAGCCATCATGAAAAATACTTACTTAACTAGCCATTTTCCTTTGATAGCCATTTTGTTTTTCAGCTTGTCATTTGCTCTCTACGCAGAGAATGTTATCACGACCTGGCTTCGTGATATTGGTTTGTATATGGGGATGCGTGAGTTTTTCTCTGACGTAGGGATCAAACTGACTCTCTTGTTTTTATTAGTCTTACTTTTTTTTATGGTGTTTTCTGCATTAAAATTAATCGCGGATACGATAAATGAACTTTCGTTATTATTTTTCTCTAAAGATGAAGAAGGAAGCAGTCTGCAAAAAATTAGAGGAGGATCATGGTTTTATTTATTGGCCAGTATCCTGTCTATATTTTTTATGAGAATGCCTCTAGGGATTATTATTACTTTTCTTTTGGGAACGTTCGTTTATTTTATCTACTTTGTCTATAAAGCAAGTGATTCTATGTCAACTGGCGGTTTAATAGGAATGATTTTTTTCCATATAAGTTTCTGGAGTGCTTTTATCTTCACCATTTCCTATGCAGCCATCCGTCTTTATAATAGCCTTATTAATAGTCTTCCCCTATAGCAGAAGAAACAAAAATAGCCTGGTGTAATTTGCTTACAACAGGCTATTTTTCGTGAATGTTAGGGGGAGGAGAGATTAGTTACTATCTCTTTCCATAACGTCATGTGAGGGGATCGCACAGACCGGATGGGAGATGGATTATCATGTCCAATCCATACTCCCGTCGTGTAACGATTATTATATCCTACGAACCAATAATCTTTACTTAGATTCGTTGTCCCCGTTTTCCCGCCGATATGCTGTCCTGGTATATTAGCTCTTTTCCCCGTACCTTCAGTGACAACTTTTCTCATCATGTAACGAAGCTTATCATTTGACTCCTTATCCCAGATTTTTTGGGTATCTTGTTTCCATTCATAAAGCACGTTCCCGTCTTTGTCTGTTACTTTCTTTATGGCTCGAGACGGAGAATACGTACCGTCGTTTGAAAGGACAGTATAGGCTTTTGTTAATTCAAGAGGTGTGATTCCGTAAGTAAAACCCCCGAGAGCTGCAGGGTAGTTATAATCCGATCGTACTATTTTTGTGAAGCCAAACTTTTCAATATAAGAGAAAGCTTTTTCAATGCCTGTTTCATGCAGCAAGCGAACGGCTGCTGTGTTATATGATTGAGTCAATGCTTGTGTGAGGGGCACGCTGCCATAGAAACCATTGCCGGCATTTGATGGACAGTACCCATTATAGCAAATATGATTCGTGCTCACTCTGCTCGTCATAGGCTTCCCTGTACTATCGAGATAAGGACCATATACGAGCAGAGGTTTAATAGCAGAGCCAGGTTGCCGATATGCTTGAAATGCCCGCTGAAATTCATATTTCTTATACTGAGCACCTCCGCTCATTGCAACGATACGGTTGGTAGCGTGATCAATAACAACGGATGCCCCTTGTACCCCCCAATTCGTTAGCAATCGATCGGCCACCGACGTCACATGTTGCTGGATAGAGGGATCTAAATAGGTTTCAATATGTATGCCAGATTCTAGCACTTCTGTTACGCGGTTATTTAGTTCCGTTTGTATCTTGTTTCTTGTCTCTTCATCCGTATTTTTCATGTTGGAATAGAAACCTTCTTTTTTACCAATCAATTGTTTTAATTCATGTTCAATATAAAAGGCGTAGTCCGGATAAAGCTCTTTTCTATGGTGATATTGAACATCGATTTGTTCTTGAAGAGCTAATGCTTTTTCTTCTTCCGTTATTACTTTGGTATCTGTCATTTTTTCCAAAATCCATTCCATGCGCAGCAGTGTATTCTCTTTTTTATGTAATGGATCGTAGTGTGATGGGTTCGCAGGAATTGCGGCCAAGAAGGCTATCTCAGCTGAAGATAACTCGGAGCTTGTTTTATTAAAATAGACTTGGCTGGCTGTTTCAAACCCATATACTCCGTGATTAAAATAAATACTATTTACATATAGCTCTAATATTTCTTCTTTGGAATAGTCTTTCTCCAATTGATAAGCATATAAAGCTTCGTTCAATTTTCTATTGTATGTCTGCTCATGGGAAAGAAACAAATTACGAACGACCTGCTGAGTAATAGTGCTGGCTCCTTCCGTGATCCCTCCAGCTTTGGCATTGTTTATAAGAGCCCTCGCCACTGCTGAAACATAGACACCCTCATGTTCATAAAAGTATTGATCTTCCGTTGATAAAAAAGCTTGTATGACCTTTTCCGGTATTTCTTCATACGTAATATACCTGCGATTTTCATCATGTCTTAACTCGGTGAACAGTTTATTGTTTTTATCATAGAGAAAACTATTTTTCTTCATATTTGTTGTCTCTAAGTCAATTTCTTTCTCTAACACTTCTTCTACGGATTGCATATCTTGTGCTTCTGTCATGGTATTCGCAAAAACAATGACAAAAGAGGCAAGAAACACAAAAATGAGCGTGTATCCTGTTGCTATTTTCATTGTCTCCACACCTTCATTCCCCATAATTAACCTCTCTTTTTAATATCGGCAGAAGCGAATGGTTATGTTCCTTTTATTTTTGCATAGACATGAAATAACAACCATGAAATTTAGAAGCAGCGAGACTGCTTTTTCAACTTATTCTTCTTTCGGAAGAAAAGGAGGCTTTTCATTGGATATCATTAACAAGATACGTGAATCACGAGAGGAAGAGGAGCAGCTGAAATGGCGTGGGACCTTCAGAGAGTATTTAGAGTTGTTGAAAGAACATCCACATATTGCACAAACAGCTCATTCACGTGTGTATAACATGATAAAAGATGCGGGTGTCTTAGAAAGAGATAGCAAAAAAATGTACAAGTTTTTTGGTGATGAAATTTATGGCCTGGAAGATTCGCTGGAGAAGCTGGTGGAAGAGTATTTTCATTCAGCGGCACGGCGGCTGGACGTGCGAAAAAGGATTTTATTATTAATGGGACCGGTAAGCGGTGGTAAATCTACGATTGTAACACTGTTAAAGAGGGGATTAGAGAGGTACTCCCGAACGGATAGAGGAGCCGTATATGCAATTGAAGGGTGTCCCATGCACGAAGATCCATTACATCTTATTCCGCCTCATTTACGTGAGGATTTTTACAGGGATTACGGAATAAGAGTGGAAGGGCACTTATCTCCATTAAATGTCATGAGACTGGAAACAGAATATGGCGGTCGTATTGAAGATGTAATGGTCGAAAGAATCTTTTTCTCGGAAGACCGCCGTGTGGGAATTGGTACATTCAGTCCATCCGATCCAAAATCTCAAGATATCGCTGATTTAACTGGAAGTATAGACTTTTCTACTATTGCTGAATATGGCTCGGAATCCGATCCAAGAGCGTATCGGTTTGATGGGGAGTTAAACAAGGCCAATCGAGGAATGATGGAGTTTCAGGAAATGCTAAAGTGTGATGAAAAATTCCTGTGGCATTTATTGTCCTTGACTCAAGAAGGAAACTTTAAAGCAGGTCGGTTTGCCTTAATTTCTGCTGATGAACTTATAGTAGCTCACACGAATGAGGCAGAATATAAATCATTTATATCTAATAAGAAAAATGAAGCGTTACACTCAAGAATTATTGTAATGAACATCCCTTATAATTTAAGGGTGTCGGAGGAAGAACGAATTTATGACAAAATGATCCGGGAAAGTGACATGTCCCACGTTCACATTGCTCCCCATGCTTTAAGAACGGCAGCTATTTTCTCAGTATTGACGCGATTAAAAGAGCCGAAAAAGCAAAATGTAGATCTGTTAAAGAAAATGAAGCTGTATGATGGAGAGGAATTAGAAGGTTTTAAAGAACAAGACGTGGATGAATTGAAAAAAGAATATGCTGATGAAGGAATGGATGGCATTGATCCACGTTATGTCATCAATCGGATTTCATCAGCCATTATTCGGAAAGATGTCGCATCAATTAACGCGCTTGATGTGCTCCGTTCATTGAAGGATGGATTAGACCAGCACCCTTCCATATCAAATGAAGATAAAGACAGGTATCTAGATTTCATAGCGATTGCCAGGAAAGAGTACGATGAAGCAGCTAAGAAAGAGGTTCAAAAAGCGTTCGTGTACTCTTATGAAGAATCCGCAAAAACGTTGATGGATAACTATCTCGATAATGTCGAGTCATATTGCAACAAAACAAAAATGAGAGACCCTTTAACGGGAGAGGAAATGAACCCAGATGAGAAGCTTATGCGCTCTATTGAAGAACAAATTGGGATTTCAGAAAACGCTAAGCGTGCGTTTAGAGAAGAAATATTAATTCGAATTTCGGCTTACGCCCGTAAAGGGAAAAAATTTGATTATAATTCTCATGAACGTTTAAGGGAAGCCATTCAAAAGAAATTATTTGCAGATTTGAAAGATGTAGTAAAAATTACTACTTCTACCAAAACACCAGACGAATCACAATTGAAGAAAATCAATGAAGTGATTGCTCGTCTCATCGATGAGCACGGGTATAACTCAGTCTCCGCTAATGAATTACTCCGTTATGTAGGAAGTCTGTTGAATAGATAGAAAGAACCGTGAAAGGAATGCCGGTACCTCTCTAGAGGGCCGGCATTTATTTATGAGAACGCTAAATCAACAAATAAGATAGTTGCTGTTTCAGATTTTAAAAAGAGTCGGATGTCGCTAACATGAGCACTTGTTGTGTTAAAACCTATCTCTGGCTCTTGTTTTATCTCCCAATTGCTCAATTAGAAAAACAATGATACATTATAAAAGATACGAATGGGGGAAATAAAATGAATCATATAGCTCGTGAAATTTGGGATTGGATCAAAACATTCGTGGTAGTTATCGTTATTGTGTTAATCGTTCGGACTTTTTTCTTTGCTAACTATATGGTCCATGGAGAGTCTATGATGCCAACGATTGAGAACGGGGAACGATTAATTATTAACAAAATAGGTTATGAATTTTCTGAGCCGGAACGTTTTGATTTAATCGTTTTTCATGCTAATGAGGAAAGTGATTATATTAAAAGAGTGATCGGGCTGCCAGGCGATCACATAGAGTATAGAGACGATGTCCTTTATATTAATGGGGAGGCATATGAAGAAGAATACTTATCACCTTATAGAGAACAGAATGAGAGAGGACTTTTTACAAATGACTTTACTTTAGAGAAAGTAACTGGCTATTCAGAAGTACCTGAGGGGAAAGTGTTTGTATTAGGTGATAACAGGCAAAATAGTATGGATAGTAGACAAATTGGTTTAGTGGAGATGGAGGAAATAGTCGGAAAGGCTAACATTCGCTATTGGCCCGTCAATGAATTTACCATTATTCAATAACAACAATCATGAGATAATAAGAGGGGCTGTATCAAAAGGTCATAAAAAATGACCTTTTGACAGCCCTTTTTTCAATTCTGTAAGCTTCGTTGTTAAA
>NZ_FONT01000003.1:0-292138 GCF_900113025.1 Alteribacillus iranensis
ATTATACTGAAAGCGGCGATTTTTTTGTGTTTTTGATATAAAAAAAGAATGTTGAAGTTTTTTTCATCCCTTATTTTTGGTTGGCGATCAGGTGAGACGCCTGCGGGAAAAGCAAGAGCTGAAGATCCACCGACGGCGGTCTTCCGTCGGTTAGCTGAAGCCTTGCCCGCGGCAAGCGAACCTGAAGAGCCATTTATACGAAAGGGGAGAATTTCATTTTAACAACGAAGCTTACAGAATTGAAAAAAGGGCTGTCAAAAGGTCATTTTTTATGACCTTTTGATACAGCCCTTCTTAGTTTACTCCCTCCCAACAGTGGTATAGGACAAAGGGAGGTCGATAGACAGTATGAATGTGAAGCAACGTTTAAAACCACATCTCGTCTTTATCATTTCCGCGATTATAATATTTAGTGTTGTTTTATGGGGCTTAATAGCTTCCGAGCAAATGACTAGCACTATGACTTGGGTTATGGATCAAATGATCATTAATTTCGGCTGGTTTTATGTCATTTCAACTGCTTTATTTGTTGGATATTGCTTATACTTAGGTTTCGGTCCCTTTCGAAGAATGAAACTTGGTAAAAAAGAGGACAAACCAGAATATTCATTTCTAACTTGGCTTGGTATGTTGTTTGCAGCGGGAATGGGTGTGGGACTAGTATTTTGGGGAGTCGGCGAACCGTTATCTCATTACGTGTCTCCTCCACCAGGAGTAGAATCTGAAACACAAGAGGCGGCTGAAAAAGGATTGTTGTTTGGCGTGTTCCATTGGGGCATTCATCCATGGGCAGTATATGCTATCGTAGCCTTAGGGCTGGCTTTTGCAAAGTATCGTAAGGATTTACCTGGCCTTATTAGTTCCTCTTTTTACCCTCTTATTGGAGATCGCATTAATAAATGGCCAGGACGTGTAATCGATATTGTGGTTATTGTGGCTACCACAGTAGGAATCGCAACTTCCTTAGGATTAAGTACATTACAGGTACAAAGTGGGTTATCTCAAGTCTTCGGGCTCAGTGGCGGAGTCGTTACACAACTAGTTATCATAGGTACTGTGACAATTATTTTCTTAACCTCTGCTGTTACGGGATTAGACAAAGGGATGAAGTACTTAAGTATATCTAACCTCGGACTAGCGGGGATATTGTTAGTGTTAGCTATTATACTTGGACCAACTGTTTTTATTTTAGAGCATTTTTCGAAAACATTAGGAGAATATGTTTCTAGTTTTATTTCACTAAGTTTTAATACGACTCCCTATACAAACAATCAATGGATGGGCGACTGGACTATGTTTTATTGGGCGTGGGTCATCTCATGGAGTCCGTTTGTTGGTACGTTTATAGCAAGAGTGTCTAGAGGTCGTTCTCTGCAGGAATTTGTCATTGGAGTGTTATTCGTGCCCACGTTGGTTACCGTTTTGTGGTTTGTTACTTTTGGAGGAATGGGATTACAACTAGAAATGTACACGGACGCAAATATTGCAAGCTCAGTACTGCAAACACCTGAGATAGGCTTTTTTCTAGTTTTGGAACAACTCCCAGGAGGATTCCTTTTTAACCTCGCGGCACTCCTTTTGATAGGAATATTTTTTATCACATCTGCCAACTCAGCAACTTATGTACTTGGAGTTTTTTCATCCGCAGGGGATATGGAGCCTAAGAATCGAACGTTGATTATTTGGGGATTACTCATCTCTTCAATTGCAGCTGTTTTACTAACAGGCGGGGGGATTAAAGGACTTCAGGCTACCGCTACTATTACTGCTTTCCCTTTTACTATTATTATGCTTGTATTAATGAGGGCGATTTTTAAGTCCTTAAAAACAGAAGGGAAAGTGAAAAAGAAGGTAAAAGAAGAGGAAGACTGGTAAAAGCGGAGTGTTCTCTAATGAAAACACTCCGCTTTTTGCCTAGGCATCTATATTTTTTCCCATCCTCTTCCTCTATACTTTCTTGTGAAGTTGTTTCACAATCTCTCGTTCTTTAGAGGGCGGGTGCAGAAACAAGGCTATAATCAATGCTACAAAAGCCAGTAAAGTACTGCCCATAAATGCCCATTTGTAACCAGAAATCTCTGCAAGCAGTTGAAAGTTTTCTTCAGGGACTGCAGTTGTAGGAGCAAACCGTTGAGTCCCTAATGCTACCAATGTTACTAAAATGGCAGTCCCTATCGATGCTGAAATTTGTTGCAATGTGTTAGCTAGAGCTGATCCGTGAGCATACCATTTTGGAGGCAGCTGGTTTAAGGCAGAAGTCATCACCGGCATCAAAGCAAAGGAAAGTCCGAACATCCGGATTGCGTATATAATGGTTAAATAAGTGAAAGTCGTTTCTAATGAAATGCGTGTGAACATAAAGGTAGTAATCGTTACTACGGTAAGTCCTATAATAGCAAGCCACTTGGCCCCAAATCTATCAAATAGTCTCCCTGTGATTGGTGACATGGCTCCAATTACAATAGCTCCAGGGAGAAGCATTAAACCTGATTCTAATGGGGAAAAGTGGAGAACATTTTGCATAAATAAAGGAAGCAATGTTTCTGCTCCAATAAGTGAAACTAAAACAGCCATTGTTATGGCAATAGACATAGTGAACATTGGGAACTTGAAGACACGGAACTCCAACATAGGAGTGTCTAAAGAAAATTGTCTCCAAACAAAAAGGCTAATTACGATAGCTCCTGTTGCTATACTTGCTATAACGATAGGGCTGTTCCATCCTTTTTCTGAGAGCACACTGAAGCCGTATAGAAAGGAACCAAATCCCAACGTAGAAAGAATAATAGATAAGACATCTATTTTTGGCTTGCGGAGTTCGGTAACATTTCTTAAAAACAAATAGGCCACCAATATAGTTATGACTACAACCGGAAGTACCGTAATAAATAGAGATCTCCAAGTGAAATGTGCGAGAAGCCAGCCGGATAAAGTAGGGCCGATCGCTGGACCAAAAGCAATGACTATTCCGATCATGCCCATAGCTGTTCCTCGACGTTCCACGGAGATAACAGCAAGCAAAACGGTCATAAGTAACGGAAGCATGATGCCAGATCCAGTTGCTTGTACGACTCGACCTAGCAATAGAACGGTGAAAGTCGGAGCTAATGCTGCAATCGCGGTGCCCATTCCGAATAAACCTATTGCTGTCAGGAATAATTGTCGCGTGGAAAATCGTTCAATTAAAAAAGCGGATATAGGAATCATAATCCCATTTACCATTAAAAAAGCAGTGGTTAACCATTGGACCTCACTTTGACTGATAGAGAATGCTTTCTGTATGGAGGGTAATGCTGTAGCTAAAAGAGTTTCATTGATAATTCCCATAAAAGCCCCTGTCAATAACGCTGCAATCATTGCCCCTTTTTGTCTAGGAGGCAGGCCCCACGAGGAAGAATGTGTATCGTCAGTCATGTTATTTCCCCTTTTCAAAATTAAGACATAGAAAACCCTGAAAACGTATCGTTTTCAGGGTAGAAAATCGTAAATAATAAAAAACAAAATTAACGAGAGTAGTACTCAACAATGAGCGCCTCGGAAATTTCGGAAGGAAGTTCGGACCGCTCAGGATAACGATTGTATGTTCCTTCCATCTTGTCTTCATCAAACGTCACATACTCTGGTACGAAATTATTTACCTCTAGTGCCTCTTTTACTGCAGTTAGGTTACGAGACTTCTCACGGAGACCAATTGTTTGGTTTGGCTTCACGCGATAAGAAGGAATGTCAACTCTTCCACCGTCCACTGTGACGTGGCCGTGAGTAACAAGCTGACGCGCCGCACGACGAGTGCGAGCGAGACCGAGACGGTAAACGATATTATCCAGGCGAGACTCCAAGAGAATCATGAAGTTTTCACCGTGAACTCCTTGCATTTTACCTGCTTCTTCGAAAGTACGGCGGAATTGACGTTCATTCAATCCATACATATAACGAAGTTTTTGCTTTTCTTGAAGCTGAAGACCGTACTCTGAAAGTTTTCTTCTTTGTGTTGGTCCGTGCTCTCCTGGTGCATAAGGGCGTTTTTCTAGTTCTTTCCCTGTCCCGCTCAGGGAGATTCCATAACGACGGGATTTTTTCCAAGATGGTCCTGTATAGCGTGCCATACAAGTGCCTCCTTTTATATTAAAAGTAGTTGGAAAAAGAACAACAATGACAATCTCTTAACATGCTCATTTCGTTTTCATGTATCTTCGCCTCGACAGCTAGAGGTTACGTGATACACCTTCTGTCTATCATTCAGCCGCGGACAGAAGGAACAAAATGAAAAGGGTGTACACATTAAGTTTGTCCAGGCTGTCTTTTTACACAAAGTACATTATAAACGAGTTGCATGAACAAAGTCAATGTAAATATAGCGAGAGGACATACTAAGGAAAATAACTGCAATTTGAAAATCATTTGCAATGAAATTAGTTAGACTACGTATGAACATTTATGTCTCTAAAACAGTACCTTATAAAAATTCTATTAATGTAGCGACATATTTTTCCAGGAACTTTTCATCTTCCTCTGTGAATCGATGATAAGAAGGACTGTCAATGTCCAAAACACCAAGAAGGTGAGTTCCTTTTATAAGAGGTATGACTATTTCTGACCGGCTAGCTGCATCACATGCAATATGACCAGGAAATTGGTGAACGTCATTGACTCTAATTGTTTTTCTTTCATCGGCAGCTGTGCCACAAACTCCTTTTTTTAGAGGAATCCTCACGCATGCTGGAAGCCCTTGGAACGGTCCAAGTGTCAGCTCTTGTTCTCCGTCGTTATATAAGTAAAAGCCAGTCCAATTCACGTCTGTCAAATATTGGTGCAACAGCGCTGAAGCGTTAGCTAAGTTAGCTACTTGATTATTCTCTCCTTTTAAAAGGGCGGTTAATTGAGTGAGTACTGCTTCATTGTTTTCTTTTGTATTACCGGTATATGCGGATTGTTCAAACACTATATCTCCTCCCTTTGCATACCACCTAGTATAGCATCCGTCCCTCTATGAAAATAGCAGGAGGCGAAAAAATAGAGAAAGTGTCGATAACTTCTGGCAGGAAAACCCTTGTTATAAAAGGAAAATAGTTAAATAATGAGTCCTCAATTACTGGAACTGGAAAGGGAGGGGTAAGATGTCCGTTGCTGAAAGTATGAGAGAGAAGTTGTTGGATGCGGCTACCATACTATTTACAAATAAAGGATTTAATGGGACGTCAGTGAGAGAAATTGCTTCAAAAGCAGGAGGAAATGTCTCTCTCATTTCCTATTATTTCGGTGGAAAACAAGGTTTGTTAGAAGCTCTAATGATTGATTACTTAGAGGGGTACTTAGATGTACTAGAAGCAGAAGTAAAAGAAAAGAATGACAGTGCTTTTGAAAAGATTATGAATATGGCGGAGAAAAGCTTGCATTATATGAAAGATAACCATTTACGAGCACGCTTTGTATTGCGAGAAATGACGCTCGATTCCATGTTGATTCGCGAAATAACGAGTACTTATTTAATGAAAGAAAAACATTTATATTCTATTATTTTAAAAAAGGGGATGCAGGAGGGGGTGTTTCATAAGCTTCCTCTCAGTTGGACTATTATGCAATTTCGCGGGATGGTAATGATGCCGTTTCTCCATCACCAATATGTTAGAGAAGTGTTTCAATTGCACCCCCAAGAATCCCATTTTATTTCTGTTTATAAAAAAGAATTACGAACCTGGGCTTCTAAAACTCTTCTTCGCCAAAAAGAAGAACTTGAGAAGGCTTTTCCGCTCATCGCAGAGATTCGTGAATACGGTGCGGTCAAACCTTAAATAGTAATCATTTGATTCAATCCTTGCATCATATCTTTTGCTTGGTGTGCATCCGAACCGTAAACGAGAGGGATGCCTCTTTTTTTTGCCTCTAATGCAATATAGTCGGAAGGATAGGGTTCGCCACAAAGCGGCTTTGCAGTACCCGCTCCATTGTAATCTAATTCCATTCCTTCTGTTTTAACAGCATCTAATACGTGAATGGCTTGTTTTTTTATGTCTAAGTCACCATATTTTTTATAGAACTTACGAACAAGTGTCATGTGTCCAATCCGGTTTGGTTTAAAGTCACCCAGGTCACTATGGATCGATAATAGAAGCGTATCGAAATAAAGTTGAACAACCTTTTCTACCGAGCCTGTTTCGGAAACTAGTTCCTGAAAAGAAGTTGGGCTGTAATCGAGACAGATATATTGTTGGTTTGCTTTTAAGAAGTGTACGGACAAAATGCTATCATCCAGCAATGGGCCATATTCGTTAAGAAATGATCGTACTTCTTTTTCAAACCCTTCAATGTAATCTACTTCCAGTCCTGTTAATATGGTTATATCGTTTTTATAGTAATTTTTTAACCGTTCTATCTCATTGAAATAGTTATTGATCTCTGATAACGGCATAGAGCTGTCTTGATTAGGGACGGGGTCTGTAAATCCAGATGGAAGCGGGGCGTGCTCTGTAAAGGTAATTGTCGTTACGTTCTCTTCGATTGCCCGTTCTATATACTTTTTAAATGTATCAGAGGATCCATGAGGACAGTAGGGAGTATGTATATGCCCATCCTTTTTTATTCTCATCCTTCAAACTCCTTTCTAAGGGAAAAGGTAAAATTTCATTTTTTTAACCATTTATCTACATAACAAGCATTTCCATGTTATCATAAAGTAAGAAATTGAGATATATGACGTAAAATCACAGAATTTAACCTTACATAAGCAGGATTATTGCTACAAAACTCGAAAATACACGTATTCACCTTTATTAGGATGAAGAATGGCTGGAAAACAGGAGTGAAGACTCATGATGGTATACATTGTTATTGCAGCAGCTGTCATTATTGCTGCGGTTATTATTTATGGAGCTGTTTTCCGACGAAAAATATATAAAGATGTTGACCTATTGGAAAAGCGGAAAACAATGATTGCAAATGAACCGGTAGCTGAAGAAATAAGCAAGGTCAAAGGACTCATTATGTCAGGGGAGACGGAGGAGAAATTTGAAGAGTGGCGCTCTGAATGGGAGGAAATCCTAGGAGTTCATCTTCCAGATATTGATGAAGCTCTTTTTGACATAGAAGAATTAGCGAATAAATATCGTTTTCAAAAAGCAAAAGAGTTCATTAACGGGGTCAATTACCAGTTAGATGACATAGATAAAATGGTGAAGACCATTTTCGCTGAAGTGGAAGAACTAGTAAACAGCGAAGAAGAGAGTCGAGAAGGAATATCTGAATTGAGAGAAAGATATGACACCATGCAAAAGTTCATTTCTCAAAATTGGCGTTCATTGGGAGAAACAGCTAACATTTTTGAGGGGCGCTTGCGGGAATTTAAAGAAACATTTGCCCAATTCGATTCTGAAACAGAAGCGGGCAATTACATAAAAGCAAGTCATATCATAAAGGAATTAAGTAACGCGGTTAGTGAGGAAGAAAAAAGATTAAAACAAGTACCTATCCTGCTTGTTGAGGTGGACTCTAACTTGCCGAAAGAGATAGAAGAAGTAGAGATGGGTATGTCAGAAATGGAGACAGATGGTTATCGTCTTGACCATTTTGATTTCCACCATCAATTAAAGGAAGTAAAGAAGGAGCTTCCTGAATTAAAGAAACATATCTATCAACTGGAATTAGAAAGAGTGGAAGACCGCACGAAAGAAATAAAAGCGTATTTGGAGCATATTTATATTTCTCTCGAGCAAGAGGCAGAAGCCAGACTGTTTGTGGAAGAAAAGACAGGACTCGTTAGAGAAAGTCTTGATCGTCTAGAGGACCAGCTTGATGAATTAGCTTCAGAACGTGAAAAGGTCGAAGTCAGTTATCGGATTCCGGATGAAGAAAATAAACGTCAACTAGAAACAGCGGCTGGGATAGAAGAGCAAGTGAAGAAGTGGCATGTGTTTGAAGACGCGGCAATTCATCAGAAACTTTCCTTTCTCGGAATGAAAGAGAGTTTAGAAGAGCTAGAGAAAGCTGTCAAATCATTGCAGAAAGACATGCAGCAATCGAAGGAAAAACTTTATATGTTGAGAAAAGATGAATTGAAAGCAATGGAAACGTTGAAGAAGCAACGTCGTCAACTTTTGCAGGATAAGTTAAGCCTGCAAAAATCATTTCTTCCTAAGGTCCCTTCTAGTTTGCTAAATGAACTGGATGCAGCCGAAGAGAGGTTAGAAGCAGCGAAAGAAGCTATTGAGGAAGTACCGGTCGAGATGGGAAAAGTTTCGGCATTATCAGAAGAAGCGGAACAATACGTTACGAAAGTTCACCAACAAATCCAAGCTACCATGAGACAGGCCAAGCTGGCGGAACGAGCGATCCAATATGGGAATAAATACCGACGAAACTCAGAAACAGTTAACAAAGCTTTGCTTCAGGCTGAAGAGCATTTTCGTAAAGGATATTATGATGAGGCAGTGAACGTTGCTCTTCAGGCTATTGAAGAAAAAGAGCCTAATGCAGTAGGGAAGATCAGTGGGGAATAGGACAGATTGCAGCCGGATTAAAGGAGTCATGTATGATGAAGAACATATTCATCCTTATATTATCAGCAGTGCTATGTCTGTCTGTGTGGTTAGTTGTTTTTATATCAATCCCTTGGAATCAACCGGAGAAACATACGTATGATCAACAATCAATAGAAGAGTTAGCGTCGGAGTTAGATAAATCTTTAGGAGTAGATACATTGCAAGAACCGAGTGATACGGAGGTTTGCTGCGAGGGAGAAACAGAGGATGACGTGTCATACGCATCTGATACCGAAGTAGAGAAAGACCATTTAATAGATAACGAATACCCCTCCACAGCCATTTATGTTGCTCCTGAAGATGGAAGCATCTCACTTGAAGAGTTAATGGATAGTATGGAGTAATAGAAACAGCTGCACCTTATAGGGAGAGGGGCAGCTTTTTTCTATGCTAGTTTTTACATTTTTTTCTCCGTATATTTGTGATAAGATTAACTGTTGCATCAACCTATTTTAGTGGACAGAGAGTAATTCACCAAAGTGAAAAGAGGAAGAGCAAATGGTTTATTTAGATAATAGTGCTACAACGAAACCGTGGCCTGCTGTTATGAAGTCATATGAACAAGCTGCCGTATCTTATTTTGGGAACCCATCCTCCTTACATAGGTTAGGTTCTGATGCGGAGACTTTATTGAAGAAAGCAAGAGAATCCTTGGCTTCACTTCTGCAGGTGAAATCTGAGGAATTAATTTTCACTTCTGGGGGTACAGAAGGAAACAATTTAGCTATTAAAGGAATTGCACTTCAGCACCAAAACAGAGGGAAGCATATTATAACATCATCAGTAGAACACCCATCTGTCAAAGAAGCTTTTTCAGATTTGCAAGCGTTCGGCTTTGAAGTAACATATGTGCCTGTAGATAAAGAAGGAAAAGTACATCCAGATGAAGTGGAAAAAGCAATACGACAAGACACCATTCTCGTCTCCATTATTCATGTGAATAATGAAATGGGCACTATTCAGCCTATCGAAGAAATCGGCAATAGACTAAAAAAATACCCTAAATTATATTTTCATACTGATCATGTGCAAGGGGCAGGGCTGCTCCCGTTAAACTTTCAAGATTGTTACGTAGATATGGCTACTATATCTGGACATAAATTCCATGGACTGAAGGGGACAGGTCTTTTATACAAAAGAGAAGGAGTCGTTTTGTCTCCACTTTTTCACGGCGGAGGTCAAGAGCAAGAGTTACGGCCAGGAACAGAAAATGTACCCGGTGTCGTAGCGATGGCAAAAGCTCTTAGATTAACTCGTGAACAACTCCAATCAAACAGCAATCGTTTAGTCACAATGAAGGATTATTTAATGGACTCCCTTCTGAATCTAGAAGAAGCTAAAGTTAATACACCGATCGAATCATCAGCGATGCATATTGTAAATGTGTCTTTCCCTGGTATGAAGCCCGAAGTAATCGTCCAGTCCTTAACGAAACGAGGTTTTCATATATCCACAAAGTCAGCCTGTTCTTCTAAGTTAGAAGAGCCAAGTGAAGTTATACAGGCTGCCGGGTTAGGATTAGAAAGAGCAAAAAGTGCGGTCAGGATAAGCCTGTCTATAGACACAGAAGAGCAAGATGTTAAGGAGTTTGTAGACCAATTGAAAGAAACGTTGACTGAAATGAATAAAGTGTTAGGAGCGAAACGTTCATGAGATATGACCATATTTTAGTACGCTACGGTGAACTCGCTTTGAAAGGGAAAAATCGAAACGATTTTGAAAAGAGGCTAAGGCGTAATATTCAGCATGCATTACGAAGCCATTCTTCCTGTAAGGTAAAAAGGACGTATGGGAGAATGGTAATTGAGCTTCGCGGTGAGGAACCAGGGCCTGTCATGGAGAAAATTAAGCCGATATTTGGAATTTCTTCTTTTAGCTTGGCAATGAAGTCGCCAAACGAGTTTGATGAGATAAAAGAGACGGCGTTACAAGCATTTGAACAGACCGAGGGCAGAAAAGATACGTTTAAAGTGAGCGCTAGGCGTTCATACAAGTCGTTTCCCGTACGGTCCCAGGATTTGAATAAAGAAATAGGCGCCCACATATTGAGAAACACGGAAGATGTCCGTGTTGATGTGCATCATCCCGATGTGGAAGTTACTGTGGAAGTAAGAGAGCAGGGTACGTATATAACGTGTGGGCGTACACAAGGAGCCGGAGGGCTTCCCGTTGGTACAGCAGGGAAAGTTGCATTAATGTTATCTGGAGGAATTGATAGCCCTGTAGCTGGATATTTAGCAATGAAGAGGGGAGCAGAAATAGAAGCAGTGCACTTTCATAGTCCTCCCTTCACGAATGAACGGGCCAGGAAAAAAGTAGAAGACTTGACGAAGGTACTGACTCGATTTGGTGGCCCTATTACATTGCATGTTGTCCCTTTTACAGAATTACAGCAAGCCATACACAAAGAAATCCCCTCTAATTATGCGATGACTATTATGCGGAGAATGATGCTTCGGATTACAGAGCGACTGGCTCAAGCTAGGCACATGAAAGCGATTGTGAATGGTGAGAGCCTGGGACAAGTGGCATCTCAGACGTTAGAGAGCATGTATACGATAAATGAAGTAACTAACACACCTATTTTACGTCCGCTAGTAACGATGGATAAACAGGAAGTGGTTGATATTTCGAAAGGTATCGAAACGTATTCTATCTCTATTCTCCCATATGAAGATTGTTGTACTATCTTCTTACCGGATGATTCAGTCACAAAACCACGCAGAGATAAGGCGGCTTACTTTGAGGAAGGATTCGATTTTGAACCATTGATAAAGGATGCTATCAACAGAGTGGAAACGGTAAAAATGGAAGAGAAGGCTGCGATTGAAGAAGAAATGGATGACCTTTTATGAGGATAGCACGGAAAAGTTGGTGAAAGAGTGGGCACATTATGGTTTAACGGAAAAATTTACACGATGAGAAAAGAAGGAGAGCATGTCGAGGCTGTTTACACGGAAAATGGGCATGTGGTGGAGGCAGGAAGTAAAGAAGATTTGGAGGACAAACATACAAGAATAGAAAAATACGAGGATCTTCAAGGAAACACTATGTTTCCAGGCTTTGTTGACAGTCATCTTCACATGGTTGCCCTTGGCGAAACGATGCTTCGTCTGGATTTATCTTCAGCGACTTCTGCTCAGGAGATGAAAGAGATGTTACGTCGGGAAGCTGCTTCATTAACTCCGGGACAGTGGTTGGTTGGTGAAGGGTGGAATGAAAATAATTTCTCAGATCAACGAATTTTGATGAAAGAAGAATTAGATGACATCGCCCCTGAAAACCCAGTATTTCTTACAAGGATTTGTCGTCATGCTGCCTTAGCTAACTCCGTTTCTCTTCGCATGGCGGGAATTGACAGAAATACACGGGATCCCGATGGGGGAGTGATTGTCAGAAAACCATCTGGAGAAGAGACAGGTTATTTGCTGGACCAAGCGTGCGACATGGTTAAAAAAGTCCAGCCACAAGTTAGCAGCAATGAGTTACGAGCCGCATTAAAGAAAGCTGTGCAGCTCATGCTTAAGAAAGGGCTAACAGGAGGGCACACAGAAGACTTAAATTATTACGAGAGCTTTCGCCAGACGTTTAGTGTGTTTCAGGACGTCTTAAAGGAAGAAGAGATTAAATTCCGAGCTAATTTGCTTGTCCATCACGAAGTGTTAGAGGATATGCTGGAGCTGGGTTTTACGTATGGAGATGTCAATGAGAATATATCTTTCGGAGCGATGAAAATTTTCGCGGATGGAGCACTTGGGGGAAGAACGGCATTATTACGAGAACCGTATTGTGACATGAGACATACATCTGGTGTAGCCATTCAGACTCGGGAAGAACTCTTTGCTCTCGTCAAAAAAGCACGTGACGCTCAAATGCCTGTGGCTATCCATGCAATTGGTGATTTAGCATTAGAATATGCAATCGAAGCCTTGGAGCTGCATCCTTCAGAGGGAAAAAGAGATAGAATTATCCATGCGCAAATAACGCCCCCTGATTTGATTGAGAGGTTAGCGCGTCTTCCGGTCGTGTTAGATTTGCAGCCCGGTTTCGTTCTATCGGACTTTCCTTGGGTAAATGAAAGACTAGGTAATACACGCCTACAGACATCGTTTGCATGGAAAACTTTGTTACATAGTGAGGTTTCATGTGCAGGCAGCTCTGATGCGCCAATTGAGCCGGTCGACCCCCTTATAGGGATTGATGCGGCAGTCAATAGAAAGCACCCTAGTGATCAACATAGAGGTTATTTGCCAGAACAAAAGCTTACACCATTTGAAGCAGTCTCCTTATATACGACGGGCAGTGCGAAAGCGATTGGTAAAGAAAACGTATTTGGCAAAATATCACCTGGCTTCAAAGCTGATTTTACCATTTTAGATAAAGATTTATTGACCATTGCTCCTGAAGACATTCATAGTGTGAGGGTGACAGGAACAGTAGTGAACGCAGAGTTTCAATTCAAAAGTGAAGAGTAGTCGTAGAAGAAGTGAGGAGGATTTAGATGATGAGCGCGAAACGCTGGATTGCTTTAGCAATCGCAGCATTTTTGTTAATTGTTTCCGTTGGTTTTCAAACAGTGGCATCGATAGCTACAGCCGACTTTGACCAATTATTCGCAGGAGGCAATGAAGACGGGGTTCAGGAAAAAGTAGTGGAAAGAGGTCAAGGAGAAGGGAAAATAGTTATTTTGAATCTGGACGGGGTCATACAGGACACTGGCACTGCACCATCATTCGTTAATTCCGCTACGTATCATCACCAGCAATTTTTACGCTTACTTGACAGGGCAGGAGAAGACAATACGGTAAGTGGTGTCATTTTGCGGGTGAACACGCCTGGCGGTGGGGTAGTAGAAAGTGATGAAATCCATGACAAAGTAAAAACGATTCAAGAAGAATTTGGTAAACCTGTCTATGTGTCAATGGGGAATACAGCAGCGTCCGGCGGATATTACGTCTCAGCACCAGCTGATAAAATCGTAGCTCATCCAGCAACGGTGACAGGATCAATTGGTGTCATTATGCAGAGCATTAATTACTCAGAATTAGCTGATAATATTGGTTTAGAATTTAACACTTTAAAGAGTGGAGAATACAAGGATATAATGGCTGGAGATCGTCCGATGACAGAAGAGGAAGAGGAGATCTTACAGTCTATGGTTGATGATTTTTATGGTGATTTCGTCAATATAATTGCAGAAGGACGTGGAATGGATGAGCAAACCGTCCGAGAAATTGGGGATGGACGTGTCTATTCGGGAACTCAAGCACATGAAGTAGGCTTGGTTGATGACTTAGGTACACTTGAAGATACAATTACCATGATGAAAGAAGATTTAGGTTTGGATAATCCACTTGTTACTAAATACCAGTATGGCGGGCTCGGCTTCAATCAATTTATAGGTGCAACAGCACGCAGTTTGATGGTGAGTGACTCAGAGTTGCTTGGAATAAAAGAGATTCTTATGGATTCCGAAACACCGCGTGCTATGTATTTATATACAGAATAGGGGGGATCTCAGTGGATGATAATTCGTATAGCAACGAGTATAATCATACAGAATCAGCTAATGACCGAGTAGATCCATCTCAATCTCCCCAACGTGTCTACGCAGGTTTCTGGATGAGATTCTGGGCGTATCTCATCGATTTAATTATTATCTTTAGTGTGAATGGTATCATTCTTAGCCCGCTTTTATTTCGAGAAGATACCTCTGTCCCTGTATTAGGATTCATCACAATTCAGGGATTGTTGAGCACGGTAGTGTCCTATGTATACTTCTTGTTAATGACTAAGTTTTTCAGTCAGACGTTAGGAAAAATGATTTTAGGGATTAAAGTGATACGAGAAGATGAGTCTACACTTAAATGGTCCGATCTCATTTTCCGTGAGATTATCGGCAGGTTTATTCATCGCAGTTTAGTCATTACTAATGTGCTCTATCTGATTGTTGGCTTTATGGAAGAAAAGCAGGGCATCCATGATATTTTTGGTGAGACAAGAGTAATTCATGTGAAGAAATAATACGGAGGGACTGTAAAGTCATTTTTATGACCTGGCAGTCCCTTTCTTATTTCATACGATAAAGCGTAATAAAGCTTGAGCGTGTTTTAGCCTATAGGAGGGTCCCTTTCCTAAGTTTCATGTTTATGGTTATTCAGGGAAAATGTTGGACATAATGGTACGGACACCAAGCTGAAGCGAGGGAGTTTGTATGGAATGGGTGATTACAACAGGTCTCATTTTAATATGCATCGTAGTTATGATTATGGTTACGCCTGTCCAGCTTTCTTTCCGGCTGGTGCGGAAAAATAAGAGACAAGATATAATGGCTAGTTTGAAAATCTGGTATATTTACACAAAGAATTTTGAGATCCCAATTATTTCATATGATGAAGAAACTCCTTCTCTAGTTATAAAAGAAAAAACGTCTTCCACGCTCGCAGATACAGTGGAGAAAGATATTGAAGAAACTCCAGAAGATGTGAAAAGACAATTAAATACATTGAGGTTACTGGTCAATCATGTCAGTGGGTTGCTGAAAATCGGGAAAAGGCTGTTAGGAAAAATGAAACTTGAAAAGCTAGAGTGGAGAAGCGAAATCGGTACAGGGGATGCAGCATGGGCAGGGATTCTCACTGGGATGCTCTGGTCCACCAAAAGTATGGTAGCAGGTGTTGGAAGTTCATGTATGAAAATGAAATGCTCTCCTGCACTGGATGTCCTCCCTCATTTTAATAAAGCAATATTTAATACGGAATTTAAGTGTATTGTCGCTTTTAAACTAGGGCATGCTATCATTGCTGGTTTAAGTGTGTTGAGACAATTAAATGGCAGCATGTTCTCGTTATGGAGAAAGGCACGGGAATTAAATACAAATAGTAAGGAGGCGTCTTGATGTCGGACCATCCAATTGAGGGGTTAATGCGTACAGCAATGGAGAATTTGAAAGATATGGTAGACGTGAATACAATAGTTGGTGAGCCGGTTGAAACACCGGATGGCAGTGTGATCATCCCAGTCACTCGGGTAGGTTTCGGTTTTGCAGCAGGGGGAAGTCAATTTACAAGTGACAGACAAAATGACACGAGTGCAGACTACCCATTTGGAGGAGGAAGCGGTGGTGGGGTATCTATTACACCTATTGCCTTCCTTGTTGTAAGTGGGGCAGGGGTAAAAATGGTCCACTTAGATGAAAACACCCATCTTTACGAAAAGCTGTTAGAATTCACTCCTCAAGTCGTGGAAAAAATTCAGGAGATGATGAAAGGACGTAACAGCAATTCCAATAGTGGCGATCCATTTACTGATTACAGCTGACCGGGCTGGGATATAACCCGCTCGGTTTTTCATGTTAAGATATCCCCCCCCCCGTGTCTGAAGAAGGCAGCGGGGGTTATTTTGTCATCATTATCATTCCTTACGGATTACAGGTGAGATTCCTTTTGCTATACTTCCAAGGAGAGAGAATATATGAGGGGAAAGGAAGAAAGGTAGATATGGAGCCAATAACAGATGTTGAGAAGTTATACACGTTAGTCGATGACATAGCTGTTTCCATCCAAAAGCATGCAGATAAAACATATTTAGAAGCATTAGCTGAAGCAGGTGAGGCTATTTTAAACCAATCTGTTTCAGAAGATCTTCCAAGAGAAGAGAGTATTCGTCTTGAAAAGAAGATAACGCAAGATATTCCTCCGGAAATGGAAAGGGAAGGAATTAGAAAAGCATTTCAGTTGGCGGTTATCAAAGGAATGAAGGAGGCAGTACAACCTCACCATGCTATGACCCCAGACGCTGTAGCATTGTTTATCGGTTATCTAGTGGATAAGCTCGTGTCCAAAAAAGAGAGTGCAGTCATCTTAGACCCTGCTTCTGGAACCGGTAATCTGCTTAGCGCTGTCTTAAATTCCGTAACAAAAAATACAGCAGCTTATGGGGTGGAAGTTGATGAGACCTTGCTTCATATTGCATACGTTTTAGCTGATTTGCAAGAGCACCAAGTAGAATTTTTCCACCAAGATGCCATTGAACAGCTTGCTGTACCACCTGTGGATGTAGTAGCAGCCGATCTTCCTGTTGGTTATTATCCCAAAGATGAAGTGGCGCAGAATTTTGAGTTAAAATCGTCGAAAGGTCGTTCTTATGTGCACCACCTTATAATAGAAAAATGTATGGAGCATGTGAAAGATGGAGGATTCTTTGTCTTATTAATTCCTAATTTTATGTTTGAGAGCGAGGAAGCTCCAGCGTTGAATAAATATATAAAAGAGCACGCTACCACTCTTGGATTGCTTCAGTTACCAGAATCCATGTTTAAGTCAAATCAGTATGGGAAAAGCATTTGGATGCTGCAAAAGAAGGGAAAGGACGCTATACAGCCGAGCCAGGCATTGTTTGCGGAACTTCCATCCTTCGTAAAACATGAAGCACTAGCTGACATGATTGTACAAATTGACAAATGGTTTAAGGAACAGGGACTCAGCTAGAATTCATTTTATGTATTTAAAAAAATGACACGTTCAGCGAGCGAACCCCCTCTTGTTTAGGCCTCCAAACAAGGGGGGAGCATCGCTTTGCCACAGAAAACAAACTATTCATAGCCACGTAAAAAATAGCCAATATCATCGTACCCTTACTTCTTGGGAAACGTATAATATAAAAAGAAAACTATTCAACGTATTCATCTGTCTTGAATTAATGCAGAAACAACGTATCATAGAAAAATTTCTTATAAGCTTGATTCCATCAGCTTTTGAGCGCTATCTCATGTATTTTTTAAAAAACCAATAAATAAATTTTTATGCTTTTTTATGAATAAGTATTGCAAAATGAACAGTCAATTGGTAAAGTATGATTATCGATAAATCATTTATGAAGACAGCGGGAAAACTAGAGGCTAAAGCCTCTCATATTTTTACAAATAAATGTATAAAAATAATAACTTCAGTATGAATATTCAACCTGAAGATGGAGGGTATTTACATGGCTAATAAAAAAGTAGTACTTGCATATTCCGGAGGACTTGATACATCCGTAGCAATTCAGTGGTTAAAAGACAGTGGATATGACGTAATCGCAGTAGGGCTGGATGTAGGAGAAGGAAAAGATCTAGAATTTGTAAAAGATAAAGCACTTAAAGTTGGTGCTATTCAGTCCTATACAATTGATGCAAAAAAAGAATTTGCAGAGGATTTTGTTCTTCCTGCACTTCAAGCACATACTTTGTATGAAGAAAAATATCCATTAGTTTCCGCTCTTTCTAGACCTTTGATTTCAAAAAAGCTAGTAGAAATTGCCGAGCAGACAAATGCTGACGCAGTTGCTCACGGCTGTACAGGTAAAGGGAACGACCAAGTACGTTTTGAAGTTTCTATTCAAGCGTTGAATCCGGAACTTGAAGTTCTGGCTCCTGTTAGAGAATGGGGTTGGTCGAGAGACGAGGAAATTGAATATGCGAAGAAGAATGAGATTCCGATTCCAATTGATTTGGATAACCCATACTCCGTGGACCAAAACCTTTGGGGAAGAAGTAATGAGTGCGGCATCCTTGAAGATCCATGGGCAACACCTCCAGAAGGAGCTTATGAATTAACTAACCCAATCGAAAAAACTCCTGATGAAGCTGAAATCGTGGAGATTGAATTCCAACAAGGAAAACCTGTCGCAATAAATGGAAAAACGTATCAGTTAGATGATCTTATTCTTGAGTTAAACAGTATAGCAGGGAAGCACGGGGTAGGAAGAATTGACCATGTAGAAAATAGAATGGTTGGAATTAAGTCAAGAGAAGTGTATGAATGCCCTGGCGCCATGACGCTTATCAAGGCTCATAAAGAGCTTGAAGATCTCACACTTCCGAAAGAAGTAGCTCATTTCAAACCAGTCATCGGTAAAAAGTTATCCGAGGTTATTTATGATGGACTCTGGTTCTCACAAATTAGAAACGCATTGGAAGCTTTCATTGCAGAGACTCAGAAAAATGTTACAGGTGTCGTAAGAGTGAAGCTCTTTAAAGGCAATGCGATCGTGGAGGGAAGAAAATCTGAGCTTTCCCTATACAACGAGAAGCTTGCAACATACACTCCAGAAGATGAATTTAACCAAAACGCAGCTGTTGGCTTTATTGAATTATGGGGACTTCCGACTAAAGTTCACAGCATGGTGAATAAGAAAGGTGTCAACGTATGACCAAACTGTGGGGTGGCAGATTTACAAAAAGTGCAGAAGAGTGGGTGGATGCCTTTGGGGCATCCATCCCTTTTGATAAAGAGCTTGTAGAGGAAGATATTGAAGGAAGTCTCGCGCACGTCAAAATGCTTGCTGCTTGTGATATTTTGTCACAAGACGAGACAGACTCTATTACTAAAGGACTAAAAAAAATATTAGAAAAAGCAAAAAAAGACGAACTAGAGTACTCTATCCAAAATGAAGACATCCATCTAAATATCGAAAAGTTTCTTACAGATGAGATTGGACCTGTTGGAGGGAAACTACATACGGGACGTAGTAGGAATGACCAAGTAGCCACAGATATGCATTTATATTTGCGCAAGCAAACGGAAGAGATCATGAGTGAAATCCAGAAGATGCAAGATTCCATCTTAGTACAGGCGGAGAAACACATTGAAACCATAATTCCGGGATATACTCATCTTCAAAGAGCACAGCCTGTTTCGTTTGCTCATCACTTACTAGCTTATTTTTGGATGCTGGAACGAGACTATACACGTTTAGAAGACAGTTTAACACGGCTAAATATATCTCCTCTCGGTGCTGGGGCTCTTGCAGGGACGACTTTTCCGATCGACCGACATTACACAGCGGACCTTTTAGGGTTTGATGGTATTTATGAAAATAGCCTGGATGCGGTTAGTGATCGAGATTTTATTCTTGAATTCATGAGTGCCTCGTCGATGATCATGATGCATCTATCCCGCCTAGCTGAGGAATTTATTATGTGGTCGAGCCAAGAATTTAACTTTATCGAACTGGATGACACGTTCGCTACTGGAAGCAGTATCATGCCTCAAAAGAAAAATCCTGATATGGCAGAGCTTATCCGTGGAAAGACTGGTCGTGTTTATGGAAATCTTATGTCCTTATTAACGTTATTAAAAGGCCTTCCTCTAGCGTATAACAAAGACATGCAAGAGGATAAAGAAGGAATGTTTGATACAGTAACTACAGTAAAAGGATCCATACGGATTTTCGCCGGTATGATTGATACAATGAGAGTAAATGAGGAAGTAATGGAGAAAGAGACTCATTCTGACTTCTCTAATGCTACAGAACTTGCCGATTACTTAGCATCCAAAGGGATGCCTTTCCGGGAAGCGCATGAAGTAGTGGGGAAACTAGTGCTCTTATGTATACAAAAAAATATTTTCCTATTAGATTTGCCATTAAAAGACTATAAAGAAGCCAGTGAACTGTTTGAACAAGATATTTATGAAGTGCTAAAACCTGCCACCGTCGTGAAACGCCGTAACAGCGCAGGGGGGACAGGGTTTGAGCAGGTGAAAAAAGCAATAGCATTGGGGAAAGAGAAGATGTCCCGAAAGAAAGAAGCAGACCGCTAAAAAAAGCGGTCTGCTTTTCTTTTATAGTCTAGGAAATGATAAAAGCTTATCCGCTGGTGAATAACTTTTGTGAATGGGTCAGCTACGTCCAGCTTAAGCCGCCATCGGCTCGAGGTCGATTCAACCTGCTCTGCGGCGTAAAGCCTAGGAGGGTCTCCAGCGCTTGTCGCAGATAGCGGGCGCCTTGCGCTTTTGTTCTTAATGTTAGGAGCGAACAATAAGTACGTCGCACTTAGAATGACGAGTGATTGACTCGGAAACACTTCCGATTAGCATCCGTTCGACCGCATTCAAGCCAGTCGCTCCAGAAACAATGAGATCCACTTCATATTTTTGAGCAATATCTTTTGGTATTTTTACTTTAGGAGAGCCGAAATCAATCACAGTGGTGACGTTATCAACTCCTGCTTGATTTGCTTCCGCTTGATAGTCGTCTAACAATTCCTGTCCATAGTTTTCTGCTCGAGAAACAATGGTACGGTCATACTGTTCAATAGTAGCAAAGGTTCTTGTGTCAATAATATGGACAATGATCAAATGGGCATGATTATCTTTTGCGATATTAACTGCATTCGTAAACGCCCGTTTCGCTTCATCTGAGCCATCGACAGCAACGAGAATGTTATGGTACTTGGACATTGCTCATTCCCCCTTTACATAATTTCCATCTATTATCTAGGGCCTATGTGGTAATCCATTCATTCAATGAAAAAAATATCTTATTTTAATAATATACCCTCGTCATTTCCGATATAAACGTGGATTCCTTTTATGTTACATGGTTTCGTAGTAATATGAAGATAGATAACTTGAAGGAGGATTACCGATGCGTCATGCAATTGTGACGGCTGGAACGAAAGGTTTGGGAAAGAGAGCAGCTGTAGAATTTTTGAAGAAAGGCTATTCAGTAACTCTTAGCTACAGGAATGATGTTCAGTCGGTAAAAAAAATGAAAGAAGAGTGGGGTTCAGCTATCGACCGAATACAATTCATACAGGGGGATGTCACAAAAGCAGAAGATTTAAAGCATTTAGTCGATTCCGCCTACCAATCGTTTGGCCGAGTTGATGTGCTCGTCAATAATGCTGGTCCATACATCTTTGAGCGTAAAAAGCTTATGGATTACTCTGTAAGAGAATGGGATGAAATGGTGAATGGTAATTTAACGGCCATGTTTTATTTATTTAAAGAAGTAATACCGATTATGAGAAGACAGAATTATGGCCGAATTGTTACATACGGTTTTCAGAATGCTCAGTATGCCCCAGCTTGGATTTACCGCTCCGCCTATGCGGCTGCCAAAGCTGGTCTTGTGTCTTTAACAAAAACGGTGGCAGTGGAGGAAGCAGAAAACGGTATTACTGTGAACATGGTTTGTCCTGGGGAAGTAACGGCAGAATACAAGGAAGCGTCTATAGACGAGGTGAGAGGACAGTTAGATCACAATATTCCTATAGGGCGGCCTTCTGTTGGAGAAGACATTGCTCGTACTATTGCTTTTCTTTGCGACGAGAATTCCGATATGTTGACAGGTGCTGTGGTGGAAGTGACGGGGGGAGCAGATGTGTTACATAAAAGAAGGTAATGTATAAATTTAACTTCAAGTAGCATGCTAAGACTTGAGGTGATAGGAATGACTCTAAAAATATTCATTTCAAGTATGATGGTTGTTTGTTTACTGGCAACTTTTCAGCCCGTCTCTGCTCACACGTTAAAAGATACTTCTTTATTTAAAGTTACCGCTGCTGCGGAAGAAGGTACATATCATTGGGAGTATGAAGAGCCGTCTCTCTTTCACTATGAACAGCCCCAAGAAGAAAGTACGGGAAAGAGTGCGAAACAGGAAGTAATGAATTGGTATAAGTTACTTAGCCCAAATGAAAAAACTTCCCAAAAAGAAATAATCACAGCGTTTAAAAATAATTTCTCCTCCCCAGTTGAACGTGTAGACATTCGATGGAAAGAGAAAGGGCGAGAGCTTTACACGTGGCACTGGAAATCAAAATAGATATATGATAATATTCCCCTTCTCAGATATGACGTTTATTTCATGTTTATAGCAGGAAAACGTATAAGAGGAACGAAGTCATATACTTAGGTGCTGTAAAAGCGCAGCACAGAAAAACATAAGGAGGGCACTGTTTCATGAAAGTAACATATCATGGACACTCTGTTGTTCATATTGAAGCAAATGGAAAAGATATTTTAGTCGACCCTTTTATTACTGGCAATGGGAATTGTGATCTTCAAGCTGATAACGTGAAAGCAGATGTTATTTTGCTCACTCACGGTCATAATGACCATGTTGGTGACACAGTTGATATTGCAAAACGAAATGGGTCTTTAGTGGTAGCGCCTTTTGAGTTGGCCACTTACTTAAGCTGGCAAGGTATAGAGACTCACCCGCTAAGTATAGGAGGGGGCTATACTTTCGATTTCGGCCGCGTGTCTTTGACTCAAGCTTTCCACGGATCTTCCTATACTGAAGAAGAAAATAAAAGAATTATTTACACAGGGATGCCTGCAGGAATTATTTTCGAAGCAGAAGGAAAAAAGATTTACCATATGGGAGACACCGGTTTGTTCACAGACATGAGAATGTACGGAGAACGACACTCTTTTGATTTATTGTTTGTGCCCATAGGAGACAATTTCACTATGGGGCCCGAAGATGCAAAGCAGGCAGTAGAATGGATAAGCCCAGACTTTGTGGTCCCGATTCATTATAATACGTTTCCAGCGATTGAGCAGGATGGAGAGGCATTTATTGATTCTATTTCACCTAGAAAAGGGAAAGCTTTAAAGCCGGGAGAGTCTATTGATCTATAAATCTTTTTAGCTGTTCCAGTGTTATGTGAAGACACTTGGGACAGCTTTTTTTGTGAAGCTCACTCATGGTGGAAAGCGTTTACATTGTTGTTGTTGTTGAGAATGAGGTATATTTCAAGGTTGCTTTGTTTTTCCTCAGACCGTATAATAAAATATATAACAGTTGTTTACGTGTAGTGACACAGTTTAGATTATCAGCGGCTGTCGGAGAGGTGGAAGTGATGGCAACAAAGCATGAGCAAATATTGAGATATATAACAGATTTAAATGTAGGAGAGAAAATCTCAGTCCGAGGAATTGCCAAGGCTCTTGACGTTAGTGAGGGCACAGCATACCGTGCTATTAAAGAGGCTGAAAATCAAGGTCTCGTTAGTACGATTGAACGGGTAGGTACCATACGAATCGAGAAGAAACAAAAAGAAAACATTGAAAAACTAACATATGCAGAAGTGGTAAATATCGTTGATGGACAAGTTCTCGGAGGCAGAAATGGGTTGCATAAGACGCTTAACCGGTTTGTAATTGGGGCGATGAAACTAGAAGCGATGATGAGGTATGTCGAACCAGGAAACCTACTAATCGTCGGTAACCGTTACCAAGTACACAAATTAGCTTTAGAGGCAGGGGCCGCTGTTCTGATCACCGGAGGATTTGATACAAATGAAAATGTAATCTCATTAGCGGATGAGCTTGATTTACCTGTGATCAGTACGAGTTATGATACCTTTACCGTTGCGACGATGATTAACCGTGCTATTTATGATCAATTAATAAAAAAGGAAATCGTACTGGTTAGTGATATTTTAATTCCTCTTCAGGATACGTATTTTATGACAACAGAAAACACAGTGGAAAAATGGCATGAAATGAACAGAAGAACAGGCCATAGTCGTTATCCTGTTATTGACTCTAACATGAAAGTGCAAGGGATGGTAGCAGCTAAAGATGTATTAGGCAAGCAAATGCCCACGCCCATCGAACGCATTATGACTAAGAAGCCAATTACGGTTAACGAAAGGACATCAGTAGCGTCTGTCGCTCACATTATGGTCTGGGAGGGGATTGAGTTACTTCCTGTCATTGATGATCAACGACACTTACTTGGAGTGATCAGTCGTCAGGACGTGTTAAAAGCACTGCAAATGACTCAAAAACAACCACACGTGGGGGAAACATTAGACGATTTAGTAACCGGTCGTTTTCACGAGACAGGTCCCGATTCAGAATATGATTTTCAGTGTGACGTCGCTCCTCAAATGACCAATCACTTAGGGATGATTTCATACGGCGTCCTGACAACGTTGGTGACAGAGACGGGAAGCCGTTTACTTAAAGCCTATAAAAGAGGGGATATCGTTGTCGAAAATGTAACAATGTATTTTATTAAGCCGGTTCAAATCGAAAGTACGATTGACATGAGAGGTAAATTATTAGAGGTTGGGCGTAGGCATGGTAAAGTGGATGTGGAATTATATCACGAGGGAGAGATTGTAGGTAAGGCATTAATGATGGCGCAGCTGCTTGACCGTTAAATCTCAAGATACAAAAACGGCCTCTAAGGATAGAGACCGTTTTTCCTATTAAGCGTTCACACGTTGTTCTTCCGCTTCCTTTGCAGCGTAGGGTAAATATAGCTTATAAGCTCTAAATCCCAAAATAATATTAGCTAAACCTAGTAAAGAAAAGACAGTACCAACAATAATATCTACAGAACCGCGGCTCGTGATTAAAAGATTCGCCCCGAAAGCGGTTAGAAAGACACCTAAGCTCATATTAGCTTTTGTCTGTACCCATCTTTTCATAACGGGTGCCTTCGTACGAAATGTTTTTATCTTATAAAATAAATACATGACAAGAGAGAACACGATGAAAATAAGAGTGAGCTGTATCATGAATACCTCCTGAAAAATATAAACTATTGCCTTTCTATTTTACCTAGAAAGAAGAGCAAATAGCAAACTTTACTTACAGAAAGGATCCTTATGATGCACGAAAAAATTTTGGAACAAATAAATAATTACCAAACCATTTATATTTATCGTCATGAAAAGCCAGATCCGGACGCCATTGGCTCACAAGTGGGGTTAGCTGCTTTATTGCAACATAATTACCCTGATAAAGCAATCATCCTTAAAGGGGAAGAAGAGCCTTCGTTAGCGTTCCTGACTGAGAGCGTGGTCGGAGAACAAGAGGGTGATGATATTAACCGAAGTTTAGTGGTAATATGCGATACAGCCAACACCGAACGGATTGACGGTGAGGAATGGGAAAAGGGAGATCAAGTGATTAAGATCGATCACCATCCCGAAACAGACACATTTGGGGACTTGTCATGGGTAGAAACGGAAGCCAGCTCTACCTCTGAAATGATTATAGAGTTGGGAACTGTCGCCAGCGATAAGTTTGGGTGGGAATGGACGCAGGAAGCAGCCCGTTTATTGTACGCAGGAATAGTGGGAGATACTGGTCGCTTCCAACATTCAAACACAACACCAAAAACGTTACGATCTGCTGCCAACATGCTCCAGTATGGCTTTGACACGACAGAACTATTTACTAGTTTGTATGAAAACAGTGAATCACTCATTCGTCTAAAAGGAAAAGTGTTACAGGAATTTGTTTTAACAGAAAATGGCTTAGGTATTATGTATTTAACGCGAAACATGCTAGAGGAGCATGACGTCACTGTCGCAGAATCAGCGGCATTAATTAATGCCTTCTCCAATACAGAGGGGTTAAAAGCGTGGGTCTTTTTCGTCGAAGAAGAGGAAGGTACTTACCGAGTGAGACTCCGCTCGAAAAAAGCAGTGGTTAATGGCATTGCAGCAAATCACAGAGGCGGCGGTCATCCGCTTGCTGCCGGTGCTAAGGCGAAAGACAAACAAGAAACGGAAGCGATTATTGACGAACTAGAAAAGGTCTGCAAAACTGTGTAGCTAACGCAAAAACAGCCGGGAAAAGTACGGCTGTTTTTGTGCTTAGCATAACATTCATGGAGTTTTGTCTAGCTACAGGCGCCATCGGCTCGAGGTCGCTTCAACCCTTCTCTTGGCGGCAAAGCCACCTCGTCGGGTCTCCAGCGCCTGTCGCCGATAGGCAGGCGCCTTGTGCATTTCTTGTCGTCTAGCTATAGCGCCTACTCATTTTTTGATCCTATTCTTTTTTGTTTACAGGTATGAACCAGCATCCTTGATCTGTTTGTTCTTCTGTTACAGGTATATTCTCGGTGTGAAGTTCTGACCGGATAGAGTCGATCATGTCCTTTGTTTCTGCAAAGGCAGAGTACCCTGCCCTTATTTTTTCCACCTTCTGAGATACAAGTTCATGTTGCGTTCCTTTTCCTGCTACATCCATAGAATCGCCTCCTAAGGAGAATGTTGTGTAGCTATACAATTGATACCTTCATTATACATTATTTGCAAAACCTTTTGAAAACAAAATTTTGTCACCTTTTCTTACCGGATGACAAAGTTTCCTCTTTTCTTAATGTGTCAGGGACAGAGAAGCAATCCGGGGTGATTGCTTTTTTTACGATCCTGGAGTCCTAATTGCAATTACTAATTCTAAATTAGTGTATATATACATTTCTTTAATAACTAGATTCCATTCATTGTCTCCCACCTCATACGTTTTATTTTCAATGGCTTTCCGTATTAAATCCTTTCCGTCTACGACACTTTCGATATTTTTGTTCTTTAAAAAGTTAATTTCTTCTTCTGCCTGTTGTTTTAATTCAAAAAGGGCTAATTCATTTAATCGCATTTCTTTTTCGTTGGCAAACTGTATTTTTATTTCTTGAACGGTTAGTTTCTTTTCATTTTCTTCGTTTCGTTTTTTCTCTTCACTTCGTAAGATTTCAATTTGTTCTTTTTGATGTTCTATTTGAAGTTTTTGTTTGTTTATCTCTACTACTAACTCTTCGTGTACGGCCCCAAATTGAAAGAGAAAGAACGCCCATCCACCGAGTACTCCAATAAACACACCGGCAAAAAAACGCTGCCAACCTGGCCGGCGGTAATAGGGAGGTATCCTCATGGAGAAATCTGCTCCTGGGTAATCCATTGAATAAGAAGAGTGCCAGCATTAGCACCAGCTAAAGCCGCACACATCATACCTACTGTTTTGTAAACATCCGCGTGAGTACCGTAAAACAGCCCTCTTTCTAAGGAGGTGATCGCGTCAAAAGTCCCACCGATTGCCGCCACTAAAGCCCATATTTTTAAGCTTGCCGCTAAGTCGTGGACAGTTGATAGAGGAGGTTTGCCGATTAAGAAAGCCCCCATACCGCCAATAAGAGAGCCGCCAATAATAACACCAAATGCAACAAAGAAATCCATAATTAACGTGCCTGCAAATTCTCGGCTTATCATGAAGTGATTCTCCTCTCCAAAAAATAGCTATCGTTTGTCATGCAAGAAGAAGCTATTCTTCCAGCTAATAAACCCGTACTAACAATATAAGAAGAGAGAGAGCCTGATATGCTTGTTTTATCATTTCGTGAGATTCATAATAGAGAAAGGTAGTCCAGTCCGACTTGAGCTTTAAAAACAAAGGAGTATCATTATGGAATTCGTCCATTTACACATACATACAGAATACAGTTTGCTTGATAGTACGGTTAGAATCGAAGAGCTGGTAGAAAAGGCTTTTCAGTATAAAATGAGAGCACTGGCTATTACGGATAAGGATGTATTGCATGGTGTGATTCCTTTTTATAAAAAATGCAAATCACTTCAAATAAAGCCAATTATAGGAATGGAATTATGGGTGCGGGGAATAAAATTAGATAATGACTTTCCGGTTATTTTGTTAGCTGAAAATAACACGGGTTATATGTCACTTATTAGATTATCAACAATGAAACAAACAACAGGTTATGTTGATTTTTCTGTTGTTATGAAGGAAATAGAACACTGCATAGTCATTATTCCTTATGCGGACAGTGAACCAGCTTCCCTGTTAAGAACAGACAGGCTGAATGATTGTAGGGCTGTCCTTCATCAATGGAAACAGGCACTGGGACAGAAGCCATTATTTTTGGAGAGACAATCAGTGGGTCAAGACACTAACATTTTGAATATATGGAAGCAACTGAGCGTGGAAAATGAAATTCCTATGATCGCAGGTAACAATGTTCATATGATGAATAAGACGGAGAAGCAGCCACTGTCTGCGTTAAGAGCCATCGATCAGGGGGTATCTTTGAGTGATGTTAGACAAAGCGACTCAGGGTTGGATGGTAGTTTTTTAAGCATGGATGAAATGGAAAAAGAACTTCCAGAAGATAGACAGGCTGTAAAGTTAACAGCAGAAATAGCAGACAAGTGTCACGTTACGCTTCAATTTAATGATACTCATATGCCAAAATACCCGTTAACAGAGGGGAATACAGCAAAAGATACGTTACGCAAATGGTGTGACTCAGGGCTGAGAAAACGTTATAAAAATATAGACACTACGGTTCAGAAACGTCTTGAATACGAACTGGAGATTATTGAGCAGATGGGTTTTCAAGACTATTTCTTAATAGTTGCCGACTTTGTAAAGTATGCCAGGGAAAAAGGTATACTCGTAGGGCCCGGAAGAGGGTCTGCTGCAGGGTCACTCGTAGCATATGTGTTAGAAATAACAGATATTGATCCAATCGCTCATCATTTGCTATTTGAACGCTTTCTAAATCCAGAAAGAGTAAGTTTACCAGATATAGATATAGATTTTCCTGATTACAGGCGCGATGAGGTCATTGAATATGTTTGGAAAAAGTACGGGTATGAACGTGTTGCGCGAATTGTTACATTTGGAACGTTCGGTGCCAGAGCAGCTGTCAGAGATGCAGGAAGAGTTTTAGAAGCCCCGTCAGCATTAGTTGACAGATTAGCTTCTCTTATCCCCCAAGACCATGGGGTAACATTAAAGAAAGCAATTGAATCGGAAATTACTCTGCAAAGACTTATGGATAAGGAGCCAAAAGCTCAGCTCTTGATGCAATTAGCGTCGAAGATAGAAGGACTTCCGCGACATACTTCTGTTCACGCTGCGGGCTTAGTCATGAGTGAAGAGGTGCTTACTACTCATGTTCCATTAATGAAAAAAAATGAAAATGTGCTATTGACTCAGTATCCAATGGATATACTGGAAGACATCGGTTTAATTAAAATGGATTTTCTAGGTCTGAAAAACCTTAGTCTATTAGAGCACATTATGTTTTCTATAAGGCGCGAAGAAGGGAAAAAGATAAATATAAGACAACTTCCAACAGATGATCCGCAGACGTTTAAGAGATTGGCTGCAGGAGACACGACTGGGATATTTCAGTTGGAGTCAGCTGGTATGAGAGAGGCATTAAGACAAGTGAAGCCGACAGCTTTTGAGGACATTGCAGCGGTTAATGCTTTATATCGGCCAGGACCGATGGAAAGTATTCCTGTTTATGCTCGACGCAAGCATGGGAAGGAAGAATTAACCTATCTTCATGATGATTTAAAAGAAATACTTTCTCCTACTTACGGGGTGATCATTTATCAAGAACAAATCATGCAAATTGCCGCTGTTATGGCTGGATACTCTTATGGAGAAGCTGACTTATTCCGAAGAGCGGTAAGTAAAAAGAAACATGATGTTTTAGAGGAAGAACGTGCTCGTTTTATCGATAGAGCAACGGGGCAAGGGTACACTCTAGAAACAGCTTCTAATGTTTATGATTTGATTCTCCGGTTTGCCAATTATGGATTCAATCGCTCTCACGCTGTAGCGTATAGTTATATCGCTTATCAATTAGCATATTTAAAAACTCATTATCCGTCTCATTTTTATGCAGCCCTCCTGACTATGAATCAAAATAACTCTCTTAAGATAGGGTCTTATCAAAGAGAAGCCGCAAATAAAAATGTAAAGATACGACCGCCCTCAATTAACAAAAGCCGAGTCGGTTTCTATGCAAAAGAGAAGGATATATATTATGGATTCCTTGCTCTGAAGTATGTAAACATCTCCCTGGCACGTGCCATCGTTTCCGAACGAAACAATGGATATTACCAGAGTTTTATTGATTTCTTAATGAGAATTTCTATAAATAAGACAGAAAGAAAAGGGATAGAATCTTTAATCAAAGCAGGGGCTTTTGATGAATTGGAGAACGACCGAGCAAAATTACTAGCTTCCCTAGACCAGGCAATCGAATACGCAGAGTTTCAAAAAGATTTAGGTGGATTATTAACAGGGGTAGAGAATAACTTTCGTTACGTGGATACCGAGCCTTTTAGTGACCAAGAGCGCTATGAAGCTGAAAAAGAGGCGACAGGCCATTATTTGACAGGCCATCCGCTTGAAAAATTTCAACGTGTATTGAAGCCGTTCTCACCTTTGCCTCTACATAAAGAACTGCCGCAAAAAGGAGCATTTTGGACAGCAGGTATCATTGACAGTGTGAAAGCAATACGGACACGGAATGGAGAAGCAATGTCTTTTCTTACCATTACGGATGGAGCTGGGGAAGCGGAAGTTGTTATATTTCCGAGTGTTCATCGAAAAGTTCATTCCTATATTGAAGAGCAAGTCCCTGTATTGTTAGAAGGCCGCAAGGATAAAAAGGATGACAAAAAAATACTGGCGGATCATGTGTTGTCATTAGAAGAATTGCTTAAACAGGGAGATCAAACACTCTTTTTAAAAATTCCTAAAGAAATGAATGAAAAACAATGTGCTGATAAGGTGAAACAGATTTTAAATGCGTACCCAGGTAACGTTCGTGTGTTGATTTATTATGAGAAATTTAATAAAACAATACAATTAGCGGATCGGTTCCGAACCTTTGCCTCTGCGGGATGTTTAAGAGAATTAAAACGTATTCTTTCTGAAAAATCCGTTGTTTTAAAGCGATAAAGGGTGAAGATGTTATTTTCGTCTGTTATAATAAAATGAGCTTTGGAGTTAGTAACAGCTAGTAAATAAACTAAATAGAAATTCTTTGAAGGAGAGTGGAGATTTGTGACGCTCAAGGAAGATGCTTTGAGAATTCATAGAGAAAACCAGGGGAAGTTGGAATCGAAATCAAAAGTTCCTGTAAAAAATGCACAGGATTTAAGCTTGGCATACTCGCCGGGAGTAGCGGAACCATGTAAGCAAATTCACGAAGATAAAGAGAAAGTATTTGAATACACAATGAAAGGTAACATGGTCGGAGTTGTATCGAATGGTACAGCAGTTTTAGGTCTTGGAAACATTGGCGCGGAAGCTTCCCTTCCAGTTATGGAAGGAAAAGCTGTTTTGTTTAAATCATTCGCCGGTGTAGATGCATTTCCGGTTTGTTTAGATACTACAGATATCGACCACTTTGTAGCGACAGTGAAAACAATGGAACCCTCTTTTGGAGGTATTAACTTAGAAGACATTGCAGCTCCAGATTGCTTCGTTATTGAAGAAAAGTTAAAGAGAGAACTAAGTGTTCCAGTCTTCCATGACGATCAACATGGAACAGCTATCGTGACCACTGCAGGGTTGATAAATGCCTTAAAATTAAATAACAAGAAAATTTCTGATATAAAGGTAGTAATTAACGGTGCAGGATCGGCAGGAATTGCGATCATCAAGTTATTATTAGAACTTGGGGTTAACGATGTTATTTTATGCGATTCAAAAGGAGCGATCTATGAAGGGCGCTCACATGGGATGAATAGTATGAAAGAGACAATCGCGGAACGGACAAACAAGCACAAGGCAGAAGGTCAGCTGGAAGATGTCATTTCTGGTGTGGATGTATTTATTGGTGTGTCAGCTGCTGGTGCGTTGACGAAAGAAATGGTAGCTTCTATGAATCGGGACCCTATTATTTTTGCTATGGCTAACCCTGACCCTGAAATTATGCCCGACGAAGCAAAAGAAGCAGGAGCAAAAGTAATTGGTACGGGACGTTCTGATTTTCCAAACCAAGTAAATAACGTTCTGGCATTTCCTGGTGTTTTCCGTGGAGCCTTGGATACAAGTGCCACGGATATTAATGAAGAAATGAAAAAAGCTGCTGTTTATGCTATCGCTGAACTGATTGATGAAAGTGAATTGAATGCAGACTATGTTATTCCAGCTCCATTTGATGAGCGAGTAGCACCAGCGGTAGCTTCTGCCGTAGCAAAAGCAGCCATGGACAGTGGCGTGGCCCGAAAGAAAGTGGACCCAGCGGAAGTAGCGGACAAAACTCGTCATTTGTCTATCATTGGGAAGGAATAAAAGGTTAGATAGATAACTGCAAAGGGATAAGCGATCGTCTTCGAGTCGATCGCTTCTCTTTGCAAGTGAGCGAGTGTGAAAAGCTGAAGCAAAGAAGGTGTTTTCGTGTTAAAAGATTTTTTTAGTAAAAAAAGAAAATATGCGACAATTCCAGCGGAACGCCAGCAGCCTGCCAATTTCAATGGAGATGGGGGCGTGATGACAAAATGTCCTGAGTGTAAAACCATCTTATATACAAAAGAGTTAAAAAAGCAGCTGATGGTTTGCAACAATTGTCACCACCATATGAATTTAACAGCCTATGAGCGAATGGACTCTCTTTGTGATGACGATTCCTTTGTTGAGTATGATAAAGATTTGACCGCTCAAGACCCTTTACAGTTTCCAGATTATCCGGAGAAACTTGAAAAAGACCGAGAGAAAACACAATTGAATGAAGCGGTAGTAACTGGAGAAGGGTACATTGGCGGGAGTCCGGTCGTTCTTGGTGTGATGGATGCAAGGTTTCGGATGGGAAGCATGGGCACAGCAGCTGGAGAGAAGATTACAAGGGCTATTGAACATGCTTTAGAAAAAAAACGACCGTTTATTATGTTTTCAGCGTCAGGCGGGGCAAGGATGCAAGAAGGAGTCCTTAGTCTTATGCAAATGGCAAAAACGAGTGCTGCTTTGAAGAAAATGGACGAAGCTGGCTTACTTTATATATCGGTTATGACTCATCCGACCACAGGAGGAGTGTCTGCAAGCTTCGCTTCTTTAGGGGATTACAATTTCGCTGAGCCAGGTGCGTTAATTGGATTTGCTGGCAGACGCATCATAGAACAGACAATACGCCAAGAGCTTCCGGAAGATTTTCAAACTGCTGAGTTTTTATTAAAGCACGGCCAGCTGGATCGTGTAGTTCCACGTGCGGAAATGAAAGAAACGATAGCAGCTGTACTCGACATTCATGGATACAAAAAGAGGTGACAAAGTTTTGCCTAATTATTTGCCTTTTGAAAAACCGGTGATTGAGCTTCGTGAAAAAATTGCCGAACTAAAAGCATTTGCAGAGGAAAAAGAGATGGACCTTGAAGGGGAAATTAACAAACTAGAAGGTCGTCTGGAACAATTGGAAGATGACATATACGCCCACCTTACTCCGTGGCAGCGCGTGCAGATCGCAAGACATAATGAGCGTCCGACCACCCTTAATTATATAGACCTTTTATTTACCGATTTTATAGAAATGCATGGAGACCGGTTATATGGTGATGACCCAGCAATCGTAGGCGGTATAGCGAAATACAAAGGTAAACCAATAACTGTAATTGGCCACCAAAGAGGCAGAGATACAAAAGAGAACATACATCGAAATTTTGGTATGCCCCACCCAGAAGGATACAGAAAAGCATTGAGATTAATGAAACAAGCCGAGAAATTTCACCGCCCCATCGTTTGTTTTATTGATACAAAAGGAGCATATCCTGGGAAGTCCGCTGAGGAACGAGGGCAGAGTGAGGCAATTGCCCGTAATTTAATAGAGATGGCAGGTTTGCGTACTCCAGTAATTAGTATTGTCATAGGTGAAGGGGGAAGTGGCGGAGCACTCGGTCTTGGGATGGGCAACCATATCCACATGCTGGAAAACTCTACTTATTCCGTTATTTCCCCTGAAGGCGCGGCTGCTTTATTGTGGAAAGATGCAAGTCATGCTAGAAAAGCAGCAGAGACAATGAAGATTACTGCCCCTGATTTAAAAGAGCTGGGCGTTATCGATGAAATTATTCCAGAGGTCAGAGGAGGGGCGCATAAGGATCTTTCTCAGCAGGCACTTTATATAGACGAGGTGCTATTAACCTCTTTAACCTTCTTAAGCGAGAAAAGTGAAGAAGAATTAACATTGGATCGTTACGAGAAGTTTAAAGGAATTGGCGGAGCGGTAACAGCGTCTCAAAACCCCGAAGATATGAATAAATAATGCTTTCTGATATCGGAAAGCATTTTTTCATTAACCTATGTAACGGAGGTAAATAATGAAAAAAATTGCTTTGTTGACAAGTGGAGGGGACTCACCTGGAATGAATGCTGCTATCAGAGCGGTAGTACGGAAAGCTATTTATCATGACATCGAAGTCTTTGGAGTCAAAAACGGTTTTGCTGGATTAATAGAAGATGATATTCAAAAAATGTCTCTCGGTGATGTAGGAGATATTATTCATCGGGGAGGAACTATTCTATATACTGCCCGCTGTGAAGAATTTAAAGAAGTTGAAGGGCAGCAGCAGGCGATATCAAATTTAAAAGCTCGCGGTATAGAGGGGCTCATCGTCATCGGGGGGGATGGATCGCTTCGCGGGGCACAAAAGTTGGAAAACATGGGGTTTCCTGTTGCTGGCATACCTGGAACGATAGACAATGACGTAGCTGGCACCGATTTTACAATTGGCTTTGATACGGCATTGAATACGGTTGTTCAGGCAGTGGATAAGGTTCGTGACACGGCTACTTCCCATGACCGTACGTATGTGATTGAAGTGATGGGGAGAGAATCGGGAGACTTAGCGCTTTGGGCAGGTGTAGCTGCCGGGGCAGAAACAATAATTGTTCCTGAATCTTCGTACAACATGCAGGATATTATCGACCGTTTAAATAGAGGGCGCGATAGAGGTAAACGTCATAGTATAATAATTATAGCCGAAGGTGCGGGAACGGCTCCCGAAATGGCACGTCTCCTAAAAGAAAAAATGAATATCGAGACACGCATGACAGTTCTTGGCCACATTCAACGCGGCGGATCGCCAACGGCCTTTGATCGAGTGCTTGCAAGTAGATTGGGTGGTTCTGCTGTCGAGCAATTATTAGAAGGGATTAGCGGTCAAATGGAGGGGATTCTTAATAATGAATTGGCCCGGACAAGTTTTTCCTATGTATTTTCTGGGAATCATCGCTTTAATGATATGATGTACAAGCTGTCTCAGGAGCTTTCTATATAGCGTCGCTTTCCTCCCGTCACTGTGATGAGGAAAGGAACTACTATAATACAGGAGTGAATTCAGTATGGTACGAAAAACTAAAATTGTCTGTACGATTGGTCCCGCAAGTGAATCTCCTGGTGTGCTAAAAGAACTAATGGAATCTGGTATGAATGTTGCCCGCTTAAATTTTTCACATGGGACTCACGAGGAGCATCGAGAGCGCATCATTTCGATACGTAAGATTGCCGAAGAGACAGGAAAAAACATCGGTATCCTGCTTGATACTAGAGGTCCTGAAATTCGCACACATCAGATGACAAACGGATCCATTCAGCTGGAAAAAGGCCAAGAGCTCATAGTTTCCAGTGAAGAAGTGGAAGGGACGAAAGAGAAGATATCTGTCACTTACTCAAATCTAGCTGACGACCTAGAGCCGGGTAAATTGATACTTTTAGATGATGGACTGATTGAATTGGAAGTAATCGAGATTGTTGGTTCGGATGTGCGAACAAAAGTTTTGAATAACGGGGAGCTTAAAAATAGAAAAGGTGTAAATATACCAAACACTAAACTCAACTTGCCTGGAATTACAGAGAAAGATGCGGATGATATTAAATTTGGAATAGAAAATGAAGTTGACTTCATCGCTGCTTCTTTTGTAAGGCGCCCATCTGACGTTTTAGAAATCAGAGAAATTTTGGAAATTAATGAGGCAGAAGATATTCAAATTATACCTAAGATTGAGAATCAGGAAGGCATTGATAATATTGATGATATATTAGAAGTGTCTGATGGATTGATGGTAGCGCGCGGTGATTTAGGAGTAGAGATTCCTCCTGAAGAAGTTCCTTTAGCTCAAAAAGAACTTATTAAAAAATGTAACACACGTGCAAAGCCGGTTATCACAGCTACTCAAATGTTGGATTCGATGCAATGGAATCCACGCCCTACTCGAGCAGAGGCAAGTGATGTTGCTAATGCCATATTCGATGGAACAGATGCCATCATGCTTTCTGGGGAAACCGCTGCAGGTGATTATCCGGTCGAGTCAGTACAGACGATGAGCAACATAGCAAAAAAAGCGGAAACTGCTCTTAAATATGAAGAAATACTATCCCAAAGAACGAAAGAGAGCCGGCGCTCTATCACAAATTCAATAAGCCAGTCGGTTTCTCATACGGCCTTTCATTTAGATGCTGCCGCTATACTAACGGGAACGGAAAGTGGTTACACGGCAAAGGTAGTGTCCAAATACCGTCCGGAATCTCCTATTATAGCTGTAACTAATACCGAGAAAGTTCAAAGAAGATTATCTTTAGTCTGGGGTGTTACTCCACTTCTTGGTTCCGTAGCAAAAAGCACAGACGAAATGCTCGATAGTACCGTGCGTGCTTCATTAAAAGCAGGGCTCGTAAAACATGGAGATCTTGTGGTTATTACAGCTGGTGTCCCTGTAGGCGAAACGGGAACAACCAATATTATGAAAGTGCACGTAATTGGAGAAATAATTGGTAAAGGTCAAGGAATTGGCCGTCAAACAGTGCTAGGAAAGGTTATTAAAGCTCGGAATCCGCAAGAAGCTATGGAAAAGATGGAGGAAGGGAAAATACTAGTCACATACAGTACTGATAAAGAAATGGTACCAGCGTTTGAAAAAGCAGCCGCCGTCGTAACAGAAGAGGGAGGACTCACATCACACGCCGCAGTCGTAGGCTTGAACCTAGGAATTCCTGTGGTAGTTGGAGTCAATCAAGCAATGGATAAGCTGAAAGATGGAGAAGAAATTACCGTGGACGCGGCTCGTGGAGATATTTACCGAGGCCACGCTAGTGTACTATAAAAGCAGCGCTCTGGGTTAATCCCAGGGCGTTATGTTTCCTAATCTATGTCAGAAAGGCGTAAAATGATGTTAGAACGGGAAACTGGTTAGAGATGGTTGTTAGGAAAGCAGTACATTTCTATGATTGGAGGTAAGCCAAATCATGGGTAAATGGATCGTTTTATTATTAATAGTTGTTCCTGCCCTAGAGATTGGGATACTTATTTTATCAGGGAATTTAATAGGTGTTTGGCCAACTGTATTACTCATTATTATAACCGGTGTGCTTGGCGCTTGGCTTGCAAAAAGAGAAGGAACACAAGCAATACGGACAGCACAGCTAAGGATGCAAAATGGAGAAGTCCCAAGCGGTCTTTTATTAGATGGAATCTGCATTTTAGTCGGAGGTGTCGTATTATTAACCCCTGGTTTTATAACTGATGCCATCGGTTTTCTCTTGTTAATTCCGTATAGCCGAAGTTTCTTTAAAGCGATATTACAAAGGCTATTTGATACATTGGTAAAAAGCGGAAGGTTTGTATTTATCAATAGAAGGTGAACACTGTCTTATGTGTTACATGACAGATACAGTCATATTGTGGTAGGATGAATATAAAGTCTATGGGGAAGGATGAAACGATCATTGTTATCGCAGGCAACGCTTTTCTTAATGATATTGCTTGTGATCGGTTTTATTGGGAAAAATTCCTCGCTTATTATTGCGGTGCTAGCACTTTTACTTGTTAAATGGGTTGGGCTGGGGGACAAGGTTTTCCCTTTTATGCAAGCGAAAGGATTACCGATAGCGATCACGATTTTGACAGTTGCTGTATTGGTTCCCATTGCTACGGGGGAAATTGGCTTTACTCAGCTAAAAGATGCCCTAAAGTCATATTATGCTTGGATAGCCTTGGCATCCGGTGTATTAGTAGCCTTAATTGCAAAAGGCGGAGTGGAGTTATTACAAAGCGATCCTCACATCACTGCGGCTCTGGTGATAGGTACAATTCTTGCCGTTGCTTTCTTTAATGGAGTAGCTGTTGGTCCACTCATAGGTGCAGGGATTGCTTATGCGGTAATGAAAGTGGTGGAATTATTTTCAGCTTCAGGCGGATAATTAATGTAATCCCTTACAAGCTTCGTGTCCAGCCATTTTTTACATCCAGCGTTTTTATAAGTTTTCATCGTTCACAAAACTGTTGAAAATGTTTATAATGAAAAAGGCTTCAATATTTTCCTTCCTACATAGTCATTGGATTAGTTAAGTAACATACTCGTATTCGGATGGGGTTTTATGCCCGAAACAGACTACTCGTTCTAGTTAAAATATCCGTTTAGCGAGAGAAGAAATGAATTTTAATTATTAGGTAAAGGAGAGATTGCTATGAGCACAACACGCGGTCTTGAGGGTGTAGTAGCGACAACTTCCAGTGTCAGCTCTATTATCGATGATGTATTGACGTATCAAGGCTATAACATCGATGATTTAGCTGAAAATGCATCGTTTGAAGAAGTTATTTATTTACTGTGGAATGGTCGGCTGCCGAACAAAAGCGAACTCGATGAATTAACGAAAGACTTGGCTGCCAATATGGATGTACCGAAAGAAATTTTTGATTACATGAAAGCGTATCCGACAGATAAGGTTCATCCTATGGCAGCACTAAGGACGGCCGTATCACAGCTCGCTCTATACGATGATGAAGCAGATGAGATGAGTGAAGAGGCGAACAAAAGAAAAGCTGTCCGTCTTCAAGCTAGGATACCTGCTATCGTAACTGGATTCAGTCGAATCCGGAATGGTGAGGAACCAGTGGCACCGAAAAAAGATTTGAGCTTTGCAGCAAATTTCTTGTATATGTTAACTGGGCAAGAACCGGATGAAACATCGATCACTGCATTCAATAAAGCGCTCGTACTTCATGCAGACCATGAGCTGAACGCTTCTACATTTACGGCCCGTGTGTGTGTAGCGACTCTGTCTGATGTATATTCTGGTATTACTTCAGCAATTGGAGCTCTGAAAGGTCCATTGCACGGTGGAGCGAATGAACGAGTAATGGCTATGCTATCTGAAATTGGCGAAGTGGATAACGTAGAGCCATACATTAGAAAAGCTCTCGATAATAAAGAAAAAATTATGGGATTTGGACATCGCGTATACAAAAAAGGAGACCCGCGTGCGAAACACTTACGTGAAATGTCTCGAAAACTAACTAAGATTACCGGTGAATCGAAGTGGTACGAGATGTCAGTGAAAATTGAAGACATGGTTACAGGAGAAAAAGGCCTTCCGCCAAATGTTGATTTCTATTCTGCCTCTGTATATCATAGTCTCGGGATCGATCATGATCTTTTTACCCCTATTTTTGCAACGAGCCGTGTTTCAGGTTGGCTGGCTCATATTCTCGAGCAATACAGTGATAACCGTCTCATCCGCCCACGTGCAGAATATGTAGGGCCGGACAAGCAACATTACGTTCCTCTTGATGAAAGGTCCTAAATAGTGCAACAATAACTTTGTGGGCCCTCTCTGCAAGCATTAGCTCCAACATCTGTTTATATATAACAGATGGAAAAAACGGTATTACTTTTTACTATACAGGAGGTTTTTACTATGGCAAACGGTGAAAAAATTACAACAAACAATGGAGCTCTAAACGTTCCGGATATGCCTATTATCCCTTTTATCGAAGGTGATGGAACAGGACCGGACATTTGGGCTGCAGCTAGCAGAGTACTCGATGCTGCTGTAGAAAAAGCATATAACGGTAAAAAGAAAATTCAATGGAAAGAAATTCTCGTAGGTGAAAAAGCTTATAATGAAACGGGAGAGTGGCTTCCAGAAGAATCATTAGAAGCGATTCGCGAATATTTAATTGCTATTAAAGGTCCTTTAACTACTCCAATTGGTGGAGGTATCCGTTCTCTGAACGTCGCGTTGCGTCAGAAGTTGGATCTTTATACGTGCTTGCGTCCGGTACGTCACTTCACTGGAGTTCCTTCCCCAGTTAAAAAGCCGGAAGACGTCAAGATGGCTATATTCCGAGAAAACACTGAGGATATTTACGCTGGGATTGAATTCCAGGAAGGTACAGAGGAAGCGAAAAAAGTGATTAACTTCATCCAGAATGAAATGGGATCCGAAAATATCCGTTTTCCGGAAACATCCGGTATTGGTGTAAAACCAGTTTCAAAAGAAGGGACAGAACGCCTTGTCCGTGCCGCTATTGATTATGCTTTTCAAGAAGGGCAAAAAAGTGTAACGCTCGTTCATAAAGGTAACATTATGAAGTTTACAGAAGGAGCTTTCAAGGCTTGGGGTTATGACCTCGCTGAGCGTGAATACGGTGATAAAGTATTTACGTGGAGAGAATATGATGAGATTGCAGAAAAAGAAGGAAGAGACGCGGCAAATGCAGCGCAGCAAAAAGCTGAAGAAGCAGGGAAGCTTATCATTAAAGATGCTATCGCAGACATTTTCTTACAACAGATTTTAACCCGTCCAAAAGAGTTTGATGTAGTAGCAACTATGAACTTGAATGGTGACTATATTTCTGATGCGCTCGCAGCTCAAGTAGGCGGAATCGGGATTGCTCCGGGAGCAAACATCAACTATGAAACGGGTCACGCGATTTTTGAGGCTACTCACGGAACTGCTCCAAAGTATGCCGGGTTGGATAAAGTAAACCCTTCCTCTGTCATCTTGTCCGGTGAATTGATGTTAAGACACTTGGGTTGGAACGAAGCAGCAGATCTTATTCTTGCTTCTATGGATAAGACAATCGGAAGTAAAGTAGTTACTTATGACTTTGCGCGTTTAATGGATGGTGCAACAGAAGTGAAATGTTCCGAGTTTGGTGATGAGCTTATCAAAAATATGTAAGCAAGAATGAGGAGGGTATAGACATGGCAATTACACGTAGGAAGATATCTATCATTGGCAGCGGTTTTACAGGCGCTACTACAGCACTAATGACAGCTCAAAAGGAACTTGGGGATGTGGTGCTTGTGGATATCCCTGATATGGAGGATCCAACGAAAGGGAAAGCACTCGACATGCTTGAGTCTACGCCCGTCGAAGGCTCGGACGTCAATGTAACTGGCACAGCTAACTATGAAGATACTGCCGGGTCGGATGTAGTCATTATCACGGCTGGTATTGCCAGAAAGCCAGGAATGAGCCGCGATGATCTCGTGAACACCAATGCGAAGATTATGAAATCTGTCACCCAACAGATTGTGAAGTATTCTCCGGACTGTTATATTATTGTGCTCACAAACCCGGCCGATGCCATGACATATGCTGTTTACAAAGAATCAGGATTTCCTAAAAATCGTGTAATTGGACAATCAGGAGTGTTGGATACTTCTCGTTTCCGTACCTTTATAGCCAAAGAATTAAATCTTTCTGTCGAAGATGTACAAGGCTTTGTGCTTGGAGGACATGGGGACGATATGGTACCACTTATCCGCTATTCAAATGTCGGTGGTGTACCATTAACGAAGCTAATGTCTCAGGATCGAATTGATGCCATTGTCGAACGCACAAGAAAAGGCGGAGGAGAAATTGTACAGCTTCTTGGAAATGGAAGTGCATACTATGCTCCTGCCGCTTCACTAACTCAGATGACAGAGGCAATTTTAAAAGATAAGAAGCGAGTGTTGCCCACCATCGCCCTGTTAGAAGGAGAATATGGGTATGAAGATATTTATGTTGGCGTCCCTACAGTATTAGGTGGCGATGGCATTGAAAAAATCATTGAGTTAGATCTCACTGACGATGAAAAAGAATCATTTGCTAAATCTGTTAACTCTGTTCGCAGTGTTATGCAGGCCCTCCCACAAGATTAAAGAAAAGACAGCCGATTGTTCTTTGTGAACAGACGGCTGTCTTTTTTTATATCTATTCTTAATACAACCTGTATTAAATACTGTCGCATTAGGATCTTCCAAAACCAGTAAATGAGAGGGAGCGCTTCTATTTTGGATATTGTAACCTGATATTTGTAAAGGAAATACGTTTTACAACGTAAAGAAGACTTCTGATCTTCTATCCTTTCTTTATTTTTCACTAAAGTAAAAAGGGTGAGTCATGTTATAATAAGACATGAAAAGGATAGGACAGCATTTTGTTCTAGGTTTAGGATGGAGGATTGGATGAGTATGCCGCAAAAGGTACTAGTTGTAGACGATGAGGAGTCAATCGTAACGTTGATTACATACAACTTGGAACAAGCTGGCTTCCAAGTCGATAATGCCTCAGATGGGCATGAGGCAATACAACTGATTAAATTAAATAATTACGATTTAGTGGTCCTAGATCTCATGCTTCCAGAAATGGATGGGTTAGAAGTTTGCAGGCAAATACGTGAAGAACAATTGAAAACACCGATTCTTATGCTTACCGCAAAAGATGAAGAGTTCGACAAAGTACTTGGTCTTGAACTAGGGGCTGATGATTATATGACAAAACCGTTCAGTCCAAGAGAACTAACAGCAAGGGTAAGAGCTATTTTGAGACGTGTTGATTATGAAGTCAGACCGGTGCCCGAAGAAAAAAATACAGAAAAAATCTCGATTGGACACCTTACCATTTATCCGGAAAGTTATGAAGCATACATAAATGGAGACTTGATAGAATTAACCCCTAAACAGTTTGAACTGCTATTATATTTAACGAACAATGAAGGGAAAGTACTGCGAAGAGATCAGTTGCTAAACGCGGTATGGAATTACGAATTTGTAGGAGATACACGGATTGTGGATGTACATATTAGCCATCTGCGTGAGAAAATTGAGCCTAATACAAAAAAGCCGACCTATATAAAAACAGTCAGGGGATTGGGATATAAATTTGAGGAACCACGCTCCGTATGATGAAGTTCCGAACCCGCCTTATATTTGGCATACTTATCTCGGTTTTTTTTGTGCTAGCCTCCTTAGGGATTGTGATTGGACAGCTGCTAAAAGGGTTTTATAGTGAAGAATTAGAGCAGCGTATTGGAAAAGAAGCAGCTCTAGGTGCGGTTATGCTTGAAACCGAGAGTGAAGATAATTGGGAAAGTGTTGCCCATCGTTTAAGCAATACTTTAGATGTCCATGCAGCTGTTATTAATAGCACCGGAGATATCGTAACAGAAACTTCCGATGAGTTCAGGCAATCTAGTTTTGAAGACCTCCCAGAGGTGGAGAATGGCTCTATTATACGGTATCATCCAAGTTCCGGGGATGACTTTCTTTTTTACGCCTATCCCTTTGAGTACGGAGAAGGGGAAGAAGGCTACCTAAGATTGTCTTTACCTATGGAAAGGATCAATGAAGTTAATCGAAAAATATGGTCTTTCTTGGGTGTCAGTTTTTCGCTCGCCTTTATTCTGATCACTACGCTAAGCTATCGAATTGCCAACCAACTCACATATCCGATTGAACAAGTCAAAGAAGTGGCTCAAGAATTAGCTAATGGAAATTTCAGTGCTCGCGCAGAAGAGAGCAGCAAAGATGAAATCGGTCAGCTAACATGGTCAATTAACCAATTGGCTTATAATTTAGGGAAAGTAACGAGTGAATATAATACACAACATGAGAGGTTAGAGGCTTTAATTGATCACATGGGAAGCGGATTAATTTTCATCGACAATCGAGGGGACATTTCTTTAATTAACCAATATTGCAAAGATATTTTTAACACAGACACGGACAAGTGGATCGGTCATTTGTATCATGAAGTGATGGAAGATAAAGCAATAATACAGTTGATTCAAGAGATATTTTTAACTGAAAACAAAGTACGTTCTCAGATACAGCTCACGCACCAGTCGTCGGTGGATCATTATGAAATATATGGTGCTCCGATTTTAGGAAGAAATGATAAGCTAAGGGGCATCGTGCTAGTTTTTCATGATATTACGGAGTTGAAAAATCTAGAGCAAGTACGTAAAGATTTTGTTGCGAATGTTTCTCATGAATTGAAGACACCGGTTACTTCTTTAAAAGGATTTGCTGAAACTTTGCTTGGTGGCGCAATGAAGGATGAAAAAGCAAGTGCTCAATTTCTTGAAATTATTTGGAAAGAAAGTGATCGTCTTCAGCATTTGATCCATGATTTGCTTGAGCTCTCAAAAATAGAACAACAGCACTTTCACCTGAACAGACAAGTTATTAACCTTTCCCACATTGCGAAGGAGACAACTGAGCTTCTGCAACCAAAAGCAGAAGAAAAAAACATTGCTTTACAAATCGACACGAAAAATACCGTTCATATCATTGGAGATAATGCACGGTTGAAGCAAATACTTATTAATCTCATAAACAATGCAATCGTTTATACTCCAGAGGGAGGAGTAGTAAAATTAGAGATTAGCAAACAGGCAAATGAAGCGGTTCTCACTGTTCAAGACACAGGAATTGGAATTCCTGAAAGTGAGCTTCCACGTATCTTTGAAAGATTTTACCGTGTCAATAAGGATAGAAGCCGGAACTCGGGCGGGACCGGGTTAGGGCTCGCTATCGTCAAGCACCTAACAGAAGCTCACGATGGGGTCATTCAACTGGAAAGTGAAGAAGGGGAAGGAACAACGTTTATACTCACTTTTCCTATCTATGTAGAAACGAAAGATTAAAGCAAGAAGAGAAGCAGGATAAGCAGTAAATAGAGGATAGAGGAGGACAAGCTTTTGATAAGTATAAAACAAATAATTCTTGGTTTTTTCTCATTAATCGGGATTGCCATTTTAACGTTATTTTTAGTAACGGGCTGGTATACGGTAGACGAGTCAGAACAAGCTGCTTTGATAACGTTTGGGCGTGTAGATGAGACAATCACAGAACCAGGTCTAAAATTTAAGCTGCCATGGCCAATTCAAACGGCGGAAGTACTGCCGGTATCTACTAATAGTTTACGAGTGGGCTATGAAACGACCGAAGACGGAGAAGTCACAGAGTATAATGATGAAGCGAAAATGATTACCGGTGATGAAAATATTTTATTCGTTGATCTCGTGGTCCAATGGAGAATTACGAACCCAGAGCAATACTTATTTAATGCCGATGATCCGGAAAACATACTATACCAAGCATCTTCTGCTTCTCTTCGCGGCGTCATAGGTAATTCTGAGGTGGATGATGTTCTGACAGATCAAAGAGCTGAAATTGAAGGTACAGTGTTAGAGACACTCACTGCTCTTTTGGAACAGTATGAAATAGGTGTTACCGTATTAGATGTTAAGCTTCAAAACGTTGAGCTTCCTACCGAAGAGGTGAGACAAGCATTTACAGCTGTAACAGATGCGCGTGAGGAAAGATTGACAAAGATTAATGAAGCCCAAAAGTACAGAAATCAGCAAATGAATGAAGCGGAAGGTGAGAAAGACGCCGTCATTTCAAGAGCAGAAGGACAGAGAGCAGAAAGAGTTGAAACGGCTCGTGGTGAAGCTTCCCGTTTTACGGCTTTATATGATGAGTATGTAAACGAGCCCGAGGTTACAAGAGAACGCCTTGTATTAGAAACTCTTCAAGATGTATTACCTGATACTGAATTGTATATTATTGACAGTCAGCAAGACACGGTAAATTATTTACCGATTCGCCCATTAGACAGGCAGCGAGGCGAGGCCGCTATCGAAGACTCAACAGAAAACTCTAATTCCGACAACGGTGAAGGCGGAGAAGGGGGCGAAACGGATGGCCGATGATAATAATAACGTGTTTGACATGAAAAACAAAAAATCGGTAGGCTACTGGGCAAAATGGATTCGTACTGGTATTATTATCGCTGTCTTACTGTTTCTAGTTATTGCTTTATTAATGAATATATTTATTGTGAAGCAAGGGGAATACAAAGTGGTTACCCAATTTGGGGAAGTAGTAAGAATTGAAGATGAGCCAGGATTAAACATGAAGATTCCATTCATTCAGCAAGTGATGTCTCTTCCTAAGTATCAAATGAACTACGATATCACATCAGCGGAGATTAATACACTCGATAAAAAGAGAGTACTCATTGATAATTATGCTGTTTGGAGAGTCGCAGATCCACATGCGATGATATCGAATGCAAGAACGATTGAGAATGCAGAATCAATTATGGCCAATTTTATTAACTCCGTGATTCGTTCAGAACTAGGTCAAATGGAGTTCGAACAAATTATTAATGAAGAAGACTCTGCTCGCGGAGATGTTAACCAAATGGTGACAGAACGAGTGAATGAGTTGTTAGTAGAGGGTAATTACGGAATCGAATTAACGGATGTTCGTATGAAAAGAACGGATTTACCGGAAGATAACGAGAAGGCAGTATACCGCCGGATGATCTCTGAACGTGAATCTACGGCACAAGAATATTTGTCAGAAGGGGACGCGGAGGCAAATCGAATTCGTGCGAATACAGACAGAGAAGTAACTGAAGTGCTTTCGACAGCAAGAGCGGATGCAGAAGAAATTATCGGGGAAGGAGAAGCAGAAGCAGCAGAAATATATAATGATGCATTTAGCCGTGATCCGGAGTTCTACGAACTGTACAAGACGTTGCAGACGTATGAAACTACGATTAATGACGAAACGGTTATTGTTCTGCCATCTGATTCTCCATATGCCCGCATTTTAATGGGATATGTTGATTAATTAGAAACAACGGCTTAAATTTACGTAAAAAGGAATGCCTGACGCTCCATGCTTGGAGTAGTAGGGCATTTCTTTTTTAAAAGGTACGAGATGTATACTTTTTGGCGTTTTCGCCACCCAATTTCTTAGTTGTGATGCAATGTGTGCTCGGGAACTGACTTTTTCACATCTGCTAGAGATGGCTGGGTATGATAAAATGATACAGGATAATAATTCGGACAGAGAGGGGCTTTCTCATTGAGCAAGCTTGTATTAATTGATGGTAACAGTATTGCTTATCGTGCGTTTTTTGCTTTACCGCTGTTGAATAATGATAAAGGTGTATATACAAATGCGGTATATGGCTTTACTACCATGTTATTAAAAGTATTAGAAGAAGAGAAACCTAGTCACATTTTAGTTGCTTTTGATGCAGGGAAAACCACTTTCCGCCATGAGACTTATGACGAATACAAATCAGGACGCCAAAAAACTCCTACAGAATTATCGGAGCAGCTTCCTTTAATAAGGGAAATTCTTGATGCTTTTGAAATTACTCACACGGAGCTGCCAAATTATGAAGCGGATGATATTATTGGTACCTTGTCGCAACAGGCAGAGAAAGAAAACATGGAAATTAAAGTATATACCGGTGACAAGGATTTGCTCCAGCTCGTTTCTGACAAAACGACTGTTGTTCTTACAAAAAAAGGAATAACCAATGTAGAAGCATACGGAAAAAAGGAAATAGAGGACAGGTATGGCATTACTCCCGAACAAATAGTAGATATGAAAGGACTAATGGGAGACAGCTCAGATAATATACCTGGAGTTCCCGGGGTCGGGGAAAAAACGGCTTTAAAGCTGCTGAAAGAATATGGAACGGTAGAAAAAGTGTTAGAATCTATCGATCAGATTTCTGGTAAAAAAATGAAGGAGCGCCTTGAAGAACATAAGCAGCAGGCATTAATGAGCAAAGATTTAGCTGTTATCTATAGAGAGGTGCCCATAGATACAAAACTTGAGAACGTAACGACAAAAGAATACGACACGGAAAAAATAACCTCTCTCTTTAAAGAGCTTGAATTTCAATCTCTAATGAATCGATTCGATCACGGAGAAGAAACAAAACAAAAACTGGAGGACATTGAATTTGAAGTTGTAGATACGGTGACTGAGGACATGCTCCAGAGTCCTTCTTCTCTTGTAGTAGAAGTTCCAGAAGAGAATTATCATCAAGCGTCGATCTGGGGTATTGCGATCGTTAACAACCAGGGACGATATTACATGACCTCAGAAACTGCATTACGCTCTGAAGTTTTTCATGAATGGGCAAAAGATGAAACAAAAGAGAAATACATGTTCGATACAAAGCGTGGCGTCGTTGCCTTAGGATGGCAGGGAGTAGATATTAACGGTGTCATTCACGACATGCTTATCGCCTCTTATTTAATAGATCCATCTTTATCTTCCCATGAAGTAGCAGATATCGTTACACGCCAAGGAGAACAATTGGTTCACACGGATGACGCGGTTTATGGGAAAGGGGCAAAAAGACACCGTCCTTCTGAAGAAGTACTTTCAGAACACCTTGTCAGAAAGGCAGAGGCGATATACAAGTTGAAACAGTCATTAGAAGATCAATTAATTGAAAATGATCAGTTCCAACTTTTCACAGAATTAGAAATGCCCCTCTCCTTAATTTTAGGGAAAATGGAAACGACAGGGGTATACGTGGACGAAGAACAATTGAACCAAATGGGGAAAGAACTAGATGAGAAATTAGAAACACTGGAAAAAGAGATCTACGACTTAGCCGGGACAACGTTTAATATCAACTCACCAAAACAGTTGGGTCCTATTTTATTTGAGAAATTAAACTTACCAGTGATCAAAAAAACGAAAACAGGGTACTCCACAGCAGCAGACGTCTTAGAGAAGCTGGAAGGCACTCACGACATTATTCCTAAACTTCTCTTATACAGACAAGTATCGAAGTTAAAGTCAACTTATATTGAAGGCCTGCTGAAAGTGATCCACAAAGACACGAACAAAATACACACGATGTTTAATCAAGCGATTACTCAAACCGGACGATTAAGTTCGACTGAACCAAATTTACAAAACATCCCTATTCGCTTGGAGGAAGGTAGACGAATACGTAAAGCGTTTATTCCCTCTGAAGAAGGATGGTCTATCGTATCGGCAGATTATTCGCAAATAGAACTACGTGTCCTTGCCCACATTTCAGGAGATGAGGGGTTACGTGAGGCGTTTCGAAAGAACATGGACGTTCATACGAAAACGGCTATGGATGTTTTCCATGTCAGTGAAGATGAAGTGACAGATAACATGAGAAGAAGCGCAAAAGCTGTTAATTTTGGAATTGTGTACGGTATATCCGATTATGGTTTATCCCAAAGTCTCGGAATTACTCGTAAAGAGGCCCAAGAGTTTATTGATAAATATTTAGATAGTTATCCGAAAGTGAGAGAGTATATGGATACTATTAAAGAGGAAGCGAGAGAAAAGGGGTATGTCACCACTCTTTTACATCGAAGAAGGTATTTGCCGGAAATTACAAGTAAAAACTTTAACCGGCGTTCTTTTGCGGAGAGAACGGCTATGAATACTCCTATCCAAGGGACAGCCGCAGATATTATAAAAAAAGCTATGGTTGACATCAGTAAAGCGTTAGATGAAAAATCCTTGATGAGCCGGCTTTTGCTTCAGGTACATGACGAATTAATATTCGAGGTACCTGAGTCAGAAACAGAAGAAATGAAGAAACTCGTCCCAGAAGTCATGGAGCAAACAATCGATTTAGAGGTACCATTAAAAGCAGACGTAGCTTATGGTCCAACTTGGTATGATGCAAAGTAAGGAGAGAAGGAGAAATGCCGGAACTTCCGGAGGTTGAAACTGTACGCAAAACACTTGAGGAAATGGTCATTGGTAAACGGCTGGAGAAAGTGTTAGTCTCTTGGCCAAAAATCATCAAGAAGCCAGATGATACGGAAATGTTTTGTCTGTTGCTTGGCGGCCAAGTCATCCAGAAGATAGGGAGACGAGGAAAGTTTTTAATTTTTTATTTGAATGACTATAGTCTTGTTTCTCATTTACGGATGGAAGGCAAATATGAAGTAGTAAAAGAAGAACCGCCTGATAAGCATACCCACGTTCGCTTCTTTTTTGAAGATGATACAGAATTACGATACCGGGATGTTAGGAAGTTTGGAACGATGCATTTATTCGAAAAAGGAGAGGAGATGAAATCTCTTCCCCTTAAACAATTAGGACCTGAACCTGTGGGAGATGCATCGTTCACTCCTGAATATTTATACGGCGTTTTTCAGAAGACGACTCGAAATATTAAAGCTGTCTTATTAGACCAATGCGTGATAGCAGGTCTAGGAAATATTTATGTGGACGAGGCTTTGTTTAAAGCGGGTATAAGACCTGATATAAGAGCCTCAACACTGGATAAAGATCAGACAATATCGTTAAGCAAACAGATAACAGACACCATTGCTGCAGCTATCAGCAAAGGTGGAAGTTCTGTTCGTTCATATGTGAACGGGGCAGGTGACAAAGGAAGTTATCAACTGGAACTGTCCGTTTATGGACGTGAAGGAGAACCTTGCCGTCGATGCGGCAGTGATATAGAGAAGACCGTCACGGCGGGCCGAGGTACACGTTATTGTCCAACTTGTCAGCCTGTATCTTATCTGTGACGTCTGTGATCCCCTCCATGTGACAGAAGGTGGTGAGGGGATCATCTTATTTTTTGTTCGCAAAAGGCAGGGTAACACTGTATAAGGTCCTCCCATATACTATCGCAGATGAAGGCATTAGCGGGGAGGAGCTATCTCCTATGACAGCTTCGTTATTCACTCTGTTTTTATTAGCGTTTGCAGTTAGTATTGACAGCTTTGGGACTGGGCTTGCTTATGGGATACGTGGACTCGAACTATCTGTGGTTTCTCTGATTTTTATTAGTCTCTGTTCAGCGGTATCTGTTGTAATTGGAGGAGCTGCCGCTGTACTTATGGTGGAATATGTACCAGCGATGGTTACAGAAATGATTGGTGGCATATTACTGATAGGCATTGGCTTATGGACACTCATTAATACACTGACGGAAAATAAAAAAGAGGTAGATGTAACAGAATCGAACACAAAAAAAGGGCTGCCAGCTCAATTAATCTCTATTTTAAAAAAACCTGACAATGCTGATGTAGACAAATCGGGCACTATTTCCACTAAGGAAGCAATTCTACTTGGTACAGCGTTGTCTCTTGATGCATTGGGAGCCGGTATTGGAGCTGCTTTAATCGGTTTATCGACGTGGCTTTTAGCAGGTACTGTGGCGGTAATGTGTGCCGTATTTTTAGCAGGCGGCATGAAAGGTGGTCAAAAACTGTCACAATTTGCCATCATTCAAAAAGTATCTATCCTCCCGGGTGTGCTGCTCATTGCTTTAGGGATATGGAATTTGTAATAAAGCCTGCAGCGTGCCCTATCCTCTTTTTAAGAAAGGAGATAGTTATGGTTATAGGGCTAACTGGTGGAATTGCAAGCGGTAAGAGTATGATCGCCGAAGAGTTAAAACAACGAGGTTTTCCCGTTATAGATGCCGACAACATTGCCCGGGAAATTGTAGAGCCTGGGGAAGAAGCATATCATCAAATCGTTAACAAATTCGGCAAAGAAATCCTTCAGGAAAATGGAGAAATAGCAAGAAAAAAACTAGGGCAAATTATCTTTACAGATGAATCAAAAAGAAAGCAACTAAATCAAATTATGCACCCCTCTATTCGGAAGCGGATGCTAGAAAGAAAAGAGGAATTGCTCGAAGATGGAGTGAAAACGATTGTTTTCGACATTCCTCTCTTAGTTGAAAATAAGCTTCAGTTTATGGTAGATAAGGTACTCCTTGTGTACGTAAATGAAGAGATACAAAAGGAAAGATTAATGAAACGAGACGGACAAGGGGAAGAAGATGCTCTCCAACGAATTTCTTCACAAATGCCGTTAAAAGACAAGAAACATCACGCCGATGCAATCATTGACAACAATGGCACGAAGGAACAGGCCATCCATCAACTTGAACGACTGTTAGAAAAATGGGTAGACGGGTAATATATAGGACAAGCCTTTTTATGAAAAAGAAATGAAAAATAAAAAATGAATAGTACCAAAAACAATTAATGTGATATACTATTTATATAAAAAAGGTTAATTTAGTATATCACAAACAGCAGGGGAGGCTTTTCAAATATGAAAGCGAAAGTAGCAGTGAACGGATTTGGGCGGATTGGCCGGATGGTATTCCGGAAAGCGGTAGCCAATGATGCATTAGATGTTGTAGCTATTAATGCCAGCTATCCTGCAGAGACATTAGCCCATTTAGTAAAATATGATACTGTTCACGGTTTATTTGATAAAGAGATTGAAGGGAAAGACGATGCCCTTTATGTAGATGGAAAAAAAATTCAGCTGTTAAGTGATCGCGACCCACGTAATCTACCTTGGAAAGAATTAGGTGTCGATATTGTTGTAGAAGCTACGGGGAAATTTAAATCAAAAGAAACAGCTAGTTATCATATAGAGGCCGGAGCGAAAAAAGTTGTTATCACAGCTCCAGCAAAGGATGAAGATATCACTATTGTGATGGGGGTTAATGAGGAGGATTACAATCCTGCAGATCACCATATTATCTCCAATGCTTCCTGTACAACGAACTGTCTCGCGCCAGTAGCGAAAGTGTTGGATCAGTCGTTTGGCATTGAAAGCGGATTAATGACTACTGTTCATTCCTATACCAATGACCAGAAAAATATTGATAACCCTCATAAAGACTTGCGCCGCGCTCGTGCATGTGGTCAATCTATCATTCCAACATCAACAGGTGCAGCAAAGGCTCTTTCGAAAGTGCTGCCCCAGTTAGAAGGCAAGATGAACGGAATGGCGCTTCGCGTGCCTACTCCAAATGTCTCACTCGTTGATCTCGTTGTAGATATGAAACAAAATGTTACGGCAGAGGATGTAAACAAGGCTTTCCGTGAGGCGTCTGAAAAAGAATTAGATGGGATTTTAGGCTATAACGAAGATCCTCTTGTGTCAGTTGATTACAATGGAAATGAAAATTCTTCTATCATTGATGGATTATCTACCATGGTAATTAATGACAATCAAGTTAAAGTGCTTGCCTGGTATGATAATGAATGGGGATATTCATGTCGAGTCGTTGACTTGGTAGAATATGTAGGAAAAAGACTTCGCAAGGAATCAATGGTAGGCGCATAAAAAAATAATATTTGTTAAGAAATGCCGATCAGTGTCATGGTCGAGGCTGGAAATCTATTTAAAAGTCCTCGGCCTTCTGTACAATGAGAAGGCATTTTTTTATTGCATTCTCCTGCTCTTATTTCAGAAGGGAGAGTGGGAACTTTCCATATAGCAAGGGAAGAGGTCTTTCATTTGTGGCGTATAGAATGTATAATTTAATATAAAAAGCGGACTGCCTAACGGTTTGAATAGTGGAGTTGATTTCATGCGATGTCCTGCCTGTCATTCCCAAACAACAAGAGTAATGGATTCTCGGCCAAGCAATGAAGGGCGATCCATTAGAAGACGCCGGGAGTGTGAAAGCTGTAACTATCGTTTTACTACCTTTGAGGTTGTCGAAGAAACACCTCTCATTGTTGTAAAGAAAGATGGTACCCGAGAAGAATTCAGTCGGGAAAAAATATTAAGAGGATTGATACGGGCTTGTGAAAAAAGACCCGTCCCTTTAGAAACTTTAGAAGACATAGTAAGTGATACAGAACATCAGCTGCGAAGCGAAGGTAAGTCAGAAATCAAAAGTGAAGAAATCGGTGAACTGGTGATGGAACGGTTAGCTGATGTAGATGATGTTGCTTATGTGCGGTTTGCCTCTGTATATCGTCAATTTAAAGACATCAATGTTTTTATTAACGAATTAAAAGAGCTAATTAATAAGGATGAGGAGACGAAGTAAAGAGCTTAAGGTCAGACTTGAGCTCTTTTTCCGCTCGTCCGACAAAGAAAAGAGGGGGTTTTAATGAAACTTCATTGGACAGAACTTCTCCCGGTGGATCGCTTTTCTGTGCGTACGAATGAACAGCTTGGAGAACGTGAACATAAGACATTAACCCTCCTGTACCAGCCGTTAATAGGGACAGCGGCTATCTCGCTTTATCACACATTTTGGAGTCGGCTGGAAAGAGATAGTTACTGGAGTGATGAGGGCACCCATCATGAATTGATGGTTTTATTGAACCTGCCTTTAGATGATATCTTTGATGCACGGCGAATATTAGAAGGAATTGGTCTCCTGCGAACATTTCGTCATACGGGTGATACGTCTGCTTCGTTTGTATATGAATTACAAAAGCCTCTATCTCCAGCGCAATTTTTTCGTGATGATGTGTTAAGCGTCTATTTGTACAATCGACTAGGAAAAGATCGCTATCGAGACCTGCGCAGTCGTTTTTTAATTGATAAAATAGATCTACAATCGTTTGATGAAATAACAGCTTCCTTTAATGAAGTATTTTCGTCATTGCATTACTCGGAAATGATGGCAAATGATGAAATGGAAAAAACCACAGATTTGGAAAAAGACTTGGTTGGCCAAGGACAAAGTCATGCTTTTGTAATAGATGAGGATTCCTTTGATTTTTCATTGTTAAGAGCTGATTTACCAGTATTTATAAATAAAGAAAAGCTATTAAACAAAAAAGCATGCACTGTCATTCAACGGTTAGCATTTGTGTATAACATCGCTCCATTGGATATGAGCCGTCTCATACAACAATCGTTAACGGGAGATGACCAGTTAGATGAAGAAGAGCTGCGTAAAAGAGTCCAAGAATGGTATCGGTTTGAACATAGCAATGAACCCCCTGCTTTGGGCCTGCGTACTCCATCCAAAGAAAACAAAGAATTAAATGAACCTCCGGTAAATGAAAAAGAAAAAATGAAATGGTTTTATGAACAGACGTCACCTCTCACTTTCCTGAAAAGCATTTCTGACGGTGCGCAAGTCCCCCATCCTGATGTGAGGCTTGTTGAAATGCTTGTGTTTGATTACCAGCTCCCGCCGGGTGTGGTGAACGTGCTGATTGATTTTATTATGCAGACCAACAACATGAAGTTAAATAAAAACTTAGTCCAAAAAATTGCTGGTCATTGGTCACGGAAAAAAGTGCATACTGTAGAAGACGCAATGGAGCTTGCCAAAAAAGAATATCAGGAACAAAAGGACAGAAAACAAGCAGGAGCCAACTGGAAAACTTCTCCTTCCTCTAAAACAGTATCTCCTTATGTTAGAAAAGATAAGCTTCCAAAATGGCTGCAAAGTGAAAATAAAGGCAAGGAGACTTCCGCGCTTGAGAAACATTCTGACTTACAGGAAGAAAAGCTGGAATTTGAGGAAATGTTAAAAATGCGAAAAAGCATCCGTCAAAAATGAGGTGACTGATCATGCAATCTATTCGATCGTCCTTGGATCATTTTATGGGAGACACGCCATGGCGAAACCGTTATGAAAAATTAAAACAAGAAGTGCTCCACTATCCAAGAATTCAATCGTTCTTAAAAGAAAACGAAGATGTGAAACAGGAAGAAATCAACAAAAATTTGTCTCAGCTATTTGAGTACAAGCAGGAATGGCAACATTGTGATGCTTGTCCTGGCTTAAAAGACTGCCCTAATATTATGAGTGGTTATCAACCGGAATTGTCAGCCGATAACGGCACACTTTCTATCCGGTATCATCCGTGTCGCCTAAAAGTAAAGGAAGAAGAGACCATCCGCCACCAGAAGCTCATTAAAAGCATGTATATTCCCAAAGAGATATTAAACGCGACGTTTGAGGATATAGAGCAGGATCATGCCAGCAGGTTATCGGCAAGCAATCTCTGCTTAAAATTTGCATTGCAGACGCTTCCAGGGGAGAGTGGCCAAGGATTATATCTTCATGGTAAATTTGGTGTTGGTAAAACGTATATGATGGGAGCCCTTGCAAATGAGCTGGCAGCAAGAGATATATCTACGATGCTAGTTTATGTGCCGGATTTCTTTAGAGAGATGAAACAGGCTTTGTCGGATGGAAGTGTTCAAGAAAAAATCGACCAGGTAAAAAAAGTGGAAGTCCTTATACTAGATGACATTGGAGCGGAAACGACTTCAGCTTGGGTAAGGGATGATATACTTGGAGTGATTTTACACTACCGTATGATGGAAAAGCTGCCTACATTGTATACATCAAATTATGATTATGAAGAGCTTGAAACCCACTTATCATATTCCCAGAAAGGCGGAATTGAGCAATTGAAGGCTAAGCGGATAATGGAGCGTATTAAACATTTAACCACTCCTGTATTTTTAGACGGAAAGAACAGACGGGAAAACAATCAATTTAGTTGAGGCCCGCTCCACACCAGGTAAATGAAAAGTCCCTTACTTACTATGAGGTCCTAGCGCAATAACAGTTCAAGCAGTCGCAGCCGGTCAGCTCGATCCAATCTGACGCTTTCGATTACCCCTGTCGGTAATCGAAAGCGTTTTTTATTGTGGAGGAAATCGCGTGTGTAACTTTTGTGAAAGGGTTAGCTGCGTCTTGCTCCAGGCACCATCGGCTTGAGATAGCTTCAACCCGCATTGTGGCGGTAAGCCTCCTCAGCAGGATCTAACGCTTGTCGTCGTTTTGCGCTTTTGTTCTTTTTCAGAGACCTTTTTGTGCAGTTCGCAGTAGAAAACGAGGAGAAATCCTTAAGAAAAAGGAACGAAATGGGTAGACAAACTAAGGAAGTTTATGAATCGATGCATGTTTTATGCGGGGAGTCCATAGGTATAAATAAGGACACAAATGTGGTGGCAGAAAGATACCTTGGACGCTGGGAGGAATGTAACATTGTTCTCGATAGGTTTTGAATGTGAAACGGATAGCGAAGCCGTCTTCCAATGGTTTTCTAACGAAAAGCAGGAATGGGAACAGAAAGGAATTCGAACTGGCTGCCTATATATAAATAGAAAAAAAATATGGTGGGATTTCTCTGGAACGGAGACAGAGTGGCAGGAAAGCATGCTTCCATACTTGGCCTCTTCTTTATGTGATTATTTAATCCAAAAACACGAGCTAAAATGGGTGAAACGATATATAGAACACGCTTTTTTATATAAAGAAGAATCACCGGCCATTACGGATATTGCCCATTCTCTGTTAGAAGGAGAAAGATTGGAAATACCGGAAGCTAATTTGTTGCAAAAAAGAAAACATTTTGTGTATAGAGAACTGCTTGAAGAAATTAAAGACCGTTCAGAAATTGCTTGGGCTCCTCTATTAACCTTTAGATTCGGCAACTACCATCATTTGTTGATGAAAGCTGCAGCGGCAGCTATTGATGAGTATAAATGGGAGCAAGAGTATCAAACAATGGTAGAAGAATGTCGCCATTACCTCAAACATCATCTTCCGGTTTATTCAATGATCCATGTCCAATTAACGGATAAGCCTGTTTTTTTGAATGAAAAAAAAGAGCCCATTGATCAATGGACAAGACTCCATTACTTAAAGCCAGCTCTTGTTTTTGAAAAAAGTTTGCCGTTTGAATATATGGTGGTCAGTCCTTTAGTCAGTTTCGCTCCTGACCTCCTCCATGTTTATACAGATATGGAAGAAGGGACTGTGGAAACGTTACGAATGATCTTTCAAGAGAACGTGATAGTTCACCCCATGAAGGAGTGGCCGCTGCCTTCCTAATAGGGCATACGTATAAAGAAAAAGAATAGATCTTGATTTTTCAAGGGAATGTTTCTATAATTAGATTCGTAAAGTATCTTACAACATGAAGAAGATGCGATGACGAGGACAAGAGAAGCAGTACACCTTTTACACAGAGAAGAAGGCCGCAGGCTGAGAGCCTTCCTGGAAGGGATTGCTATCTCACCACCTTTGAGCAGCAGCGAGGAAACGGTGAGCGGAATGAGTAGACGCAGCCAATGCTCCCTTACTAATCGTTGACGGATGCCGGACGTTATCCCGGTTTTAAAGATCAGACATTCCTTATGCTGTGAGTAAGAAAGACAGTATAAGACAAACATAAGCTTTTGCCAAGAGACTTTAATGGAAAGCTAAGATTTTTTTGTCTGAATTAGGGTGGAACCGCGTGTATTTAACGCCCCTTCGATGAGAAGGGGTGTTTTTTCTTTTTGTAAAAATTATGATAAGCAGGAGGAATTGTTGGTGGCTAATCAGGTAAATATTACATTCCCAGATGGAAACGTGAAATCGTTCGACGAAGGTGTGACGACGGAAGAAATCGCTTCTTCCATCAGCCCCGGTCTAAAGAAGCAGGCACTTGCCGGCAAGCTAAATGGGAAGTTGATTGATTTAAAAACACCTATTAAGGAAGACGGAGCAATTGAAATCATTACCCCCAAAAATGAAGAAGCTCTTGAAATATTACGTCATAGTACAGCTCACTTAATGGCACAAGCAATAAAAAGATTGTACAGCGACGTGAAACTGGGGGTAGGCCCTGTGATTGAAAATGGGTTCTATTATGACATTGATATGCCTCATCAATTAACCCCGGAAGATTTACCAAAGATTGAAAAAGAAATGAAGAAGATCATGGATGAGAATTTGGAAATTGTAAGAGAAGAAGTAAGCCGGGAAGAGGCCAAACAGGAATATCGCGACCTAGGGGACGACCTGAAGTTAGAACTCATTGACGATATCCCGGGAGATGAAAAGATATCGATTTACACCCAGGGAGAATTTTTTGATCTCTGTCGTGGCGTCCATGTACCAAGTACGGGGAAACTGAAAAAATTTAAGCTCTTGAATATTTCTGGTGCTTATTGGCGTGGTGACAGCAATAATAAAATGCTTCAACGTATATATGGAACAGCTTTCTTTAAACAATCAGATGTAGACGAGTATTTAAGATTACGTGAAGAAGCGAAAGAACGAGATCATCGTAAGCTTGGGAAAGAGCTTGATATCTTTGCGCTGAATCAAAAGGTGGGACAAGGTCTTCCGCTCTGGTTGCCAAAAGGCGCGACCATTCGACGTACCATTGAGCGCTACATTGTTGACTTAGAAGAACGACTTGGTTACGACCATGTTTATACACCAGTGCTAGGGAGCTCTGAACTTTACAAGACATCTGGCCATTGGGGACATTATCAGGATGACATGTTTCCACCGATGGAGATGGACAATGAAACTCTAGTCATTCGCCCAATGAATTGCCCTCATCATATGATGGTGTATAAAAGCCAGATGCATAGCTATCGCAATCTGCCTGTGCGAATTGCTGAACTTGGATTAATGCACCGTTATGAGAAATCAGGTGCGTTGGCCGGGCTGCAACGTGTTCGTGCTATGACACTTAATGACGCGCACATTTTCGCTCGCCCCGACCAATTAAAAGAAGAATTTATCCGAGTGGTTGAATTAATTCAGCATGTTTACAAAGATTTTGGCCTTGAAGATTATTATTTCCGTTTGTCTTACCGGGATCCGGAAGATAAAGAAAAATACGTGGATGACGATGAAATGTGGAACAAGGCTCAGTCGATGCTTAAAGAAGCGATGGACGACATGGGTGTTGATTATGTAGAAGCTGAAGGAGAAGCTGCTTTTTATGGACCAAAGCTTGATGTTCAGGTAAAAACAGCTCTCGGTAAAGATGAAACATTATCCACAGCACAGCTGGATTTCCATATGCCGGAACGTTTTGATCTCACGTATATCGGTGAAGATGGACAAGAGCACCGACCAGTTGTTATCCACCGTGGAATCGTTTCGACAATGGAACGTTTTATTGCTTTCTTAATCGAGGAATACAAGGGGGCATTTCCAACGTGGCTGGCTCCTGTCCAGGTAAAAGTTATTCCTGTGTCTGCTCAAGCACATTTAGATTACGCTCGTAAAGTAGAAGATGACCTCCGTAAAGCAGGAGTACGTGTGGAAACAGATGTCCGTGACGAAAAGATAGGTTATAAAATCCGAGAGGCTCAAACGAAAAAAATACCTTATATGCTCATTTTAGGTGATAAAGAGATTGAAGAAGAAGCTGTTAATGTTCGTCGCTATGGCCAACAGGAATCAAAATCCGTTTCGTTACGTGATTTTATCCAAGAGATACAAGAAGAAATCAATGATCATCAGTAAAACGAAGTCGTTTAAGAAGCTTCATTTCCTATCAGGGTGGGAAGTTGACAGAGACGCAGACGTATGATACAGTTGTTTAGTGATCAAATACTAAAACCAACGCAAGCAGAAGCGCCCGCTTCTCACCTGATCGACGCACATAGCTGTTGGCAGGTAGGATGGTAATTATTTAATTATCGGAATGACGATGATAAATACCAGTGGGCGCCTTATGTGCGCCCGCTTTTTTTGTGCCTGGAAGCACAACTGCTGTCGGAGGGGCAGCATCAACTGCTTAGCTTGGGTTTGTAAATTTATTTGGAGGTGGCTCATTATTCGTAAAGACATGAAGGTGAATGATGGAATCCGTGCGCGTGAGGTTCGTCTTATTGACGCAAATGGCGACCAGCTTGGTGTGAAATCAAGAAATGAAGCGCTGGATTTGGCTCAAAAAGCTAACCTAGATTTAGTGTTAGTGGCTCCCAATGCGAAGCCTCCTGTATGCCGTATTATGGACTACGGGAAATATCGGTATGAACAGCAGAAGAAAGATAAAGAGGCTCGAAAGAAACAAAAAGTTATTAACGTTAAGGAAGTGCGCCTGAGCCCGAACATCGAAGAGCACGACTTTAATACAAAGTTACGTAATGCACGTAAATTCCTCTCTAAAGGGGATAAGGTGAAAGCAGCGATTCGTTTCCGCGGCCGAATGATTACTCACTCTGAAATCGGGAGAGATGTGTTAGAACGTCTTGCGAAGGAATGTGAGGATATTGCTGCAGTAGAAACGAAGCCGAAAATGGAAGGCCGCAGTATGTTTTTAATGTTGGCCCCTAAAGCGGACAAAGAGACGAAAGATGACAAACAGTAAATAAGGAGGAACACATCTATGCCAAAAATGAAGACGCACAGAGGTGCAGCAAAACGATTTAAAAGAACAGGTTCAGGCAAATTAAAGCGCAGCCATGCGTACACTAGTCACTTGTTTGCTAACAAGTCTCAGAAGCAGAAACGTCACCTTCGCAAGCAAGCAATGGTTGATAACTCAGATTTCAAGCGTATCAAAAACTTAATGCCAAACGACTAATTTAACGAACATGAAGGAGGGATAGACGATGGCAAGAGTTAAAGGCGGGTATGTTACACGTCGTCGTCGTAATAGAATACTGAAACTAGCAAAAGGATACAGAGGTTCAAAACACAGCCTGTTTAAAACAGCGAATCAACAAGTGATGAAGTCACTTCAATATGCTTACCGTGACCGTCGTCAACGTAAGCGTGACTTCCGTAAACTGTGGATCACAAGAATTAATGCTGCTGCTCGCATGAACGGACTTTCATACAGCCGTCTTATGTACGGATTGAAGCAAGCGGACATTCAAATGAATCGAAAAATGCTTGCGGATCTCGCTGTAAATGACGAAAAAGGTTTTGCTGAATTAGCTGAAAAGGCGAAAGCGAATCTTAAGTAATAAAATATACACTGTTGTCTAAGAGGTTGTTCAGTGAAGAGGCAGAGATGAATACAGATAAGTGCAGATCCTATCTCTTAGGAGAGCATAGGTGTTGAGGCCGCAAAGCGAGTACGTGTTAGGGAAGAGAAAACCTATGATAAAAGCGTCCGCACCATCTGTTTCTGTATATAAACAGCAGCGCATCGGACAACAGGAAACATGAATCAGGCCTGGGGGAATAGCTTATTTCTCCAGGCCTGATTTCTTATTTATTCTTCGTTGTTTCAATAAATTCTTTCACAGGGCTTTCCCATTCCAGTCTGGCATTCGGGTAATACCTTTGAATCTCTCTTTCTAAAAAGCGGAAGTCACGCACCTCTAATCCTTGCAAATGGTGTTTGTTTTTTACCCAAATGGTTATAGCTACAACATCAAATGACTTCTCTGTCGTTCCTAAGGATTTTTTTCCTTCAAACATGACACCCTTATAAGTGATTAGAAAATTCTTTTTTACATTTTTCGGTTCATCAAAAAAATAAAATTGCTTTTTTTCATGTGCCAGTTCAAGCTTACGTTTGGGATTCAGAATATATTTAATGACCGCGTATATTAAGATAATTAGTGCGATTAGAATTAAAAGACGAAACAAAAGCGCCATGTATGATCCCCTCTCTTTACGTCACTTCTTGTTAGTTACATTGTAATAGAAAATGACTCAGAAGGGAAAAGATAATATGAAACAACTATATTCTATTCAGAAGCAATTGGATGATCGCATCTTACAAAAACACCAATTGAGACGGGATGACCTGTTTTTTGAAAAAGTACTTGCTTTGTTGACAGAGGTGGGAGAACTTGCAAACGAGACGCGTTGCTTTAAATTTTGGAGCAACAAACCTGCTTCTGAAAAACCTGTGATATTGGAAGAGTACGTGGATGGTATCCATTTTATTCTCTCTCTTGGGATAGACGGAGGCTGGGAAGAAACTCCAGATGAGCCTGTGGAAAGTAACATATCGTGGACAGAGCAATTTATCCGCGTCCACCAAGAAATTATGAACTTCCAACAAGAGCCCGGAAAAGAGAGGTTTTTGACAGTGTTCCGTGAGTACTTACAATTAGGAAAACAACTAGGGTTTACTATGGAAGAAATAGAAACGGCCTATTATTCGAAAAATAAAATGAATCATAAGAGACAAATAGAAGGATATTAAAGGAAGAACAAAGAAATAATGGTAGCGGTACGGTTCGAAGCATTTGATTATTTTAGCGTTGTCATTCTACAATAAAGAAATAGCAATGGAACATTAAAGGAGGAGTATACATTGGCAGAAATGGATCAAACACTTACTATGCTTAAAGAACTAACAGATGCTAAAGGTATTCCAGGTAATGAGAAAGAGCCGCGTGAAATAATGAATAAACATATCTCTCCGTTTGCTGATGAGATGACGACTGATAATCTTGGCAGCTTGATTGCAAAGAAAACAGGAAAAGCTGGCGGGCCAAAAGTAATGATCACGGGCCACCTCGATGAAATCGGCTTTATGATTACCCATATTGACGAGAAAGGTTTTTTGAAGTTTGAGACAGTTGGTGGCTGGTGGAGTCAGGTGATGCTTGCACAACGCGTGACGATCATGACTAGGAAAGGCAATATAGTAGGTGTGATTGGCTCAAAACCTCCTCATATTTTGCCGGCAGATCAACGGAAAAAAGCAGTGGAAATTAAAGACATGTTCATTGATATAGGTGCTTCCAGCAGAGAAGAGGCTGAAGAGTTTGGAGTCCGTCCAGGAGATTCAGTGGTTCCAATTTGTGATTTTACAGTGATGAATAATGAGAAGCTGTTAATGGCGAAAGCGTGGGATAATCGAATTGGCTGCGCTATTGCCATTGAAGTGCTAAGAAGACTGGAAAATGAAACTCACTCCAATGAAGTGTATGGAGTAGGAGCTGTACAAGAAGAAGTCGGATTACGTGGTGCGAAAACGGCAGCTCATAAAATCCAACCTGATATTGGTTTTGCAGTAGATGTGGGAATAGCAGGTGACACACCTGGAATCTCCGATAATGATGCTACTGCGGAGATAGGAAAAGGCCCTCAGATTTTGGTGTACGACCGTTCCATGGTGTCTCATAAAGGGCTTCGCGATTTTGTAACGGACATTGCAGATAAACACAATATTCCTTATCAGTTTGAGGCCATGAGCGGAGGTGGAACAGACGCCGGTTCCATTCATCTTTCTGGTGACGGAGTACCAACGTTAGCAATCACAGTTCCTACTCGTTATATTCACACTCATGCTGCTATTCTCCACCGTGATGATTTTGAAAATGCAGTTCAATTACTAGTGGAAGTGACGAAATCTCTAGATGAAGAAAAGGTAAAACAAATCACGTTTGATTAAAAAGAAGGGGCTGGTAACAAAAGGTCATCACACATGACCTTTTGACAGCCCTTTTAACGTATTTAAAATGGGTGTATTCAGAATGTAGCACGAAGCGTCATCCATTTTTCAGCGTATCCGAACGATATCTTAAGAACTCCGCGGTCTGTGGAACCGCGGCAATGCTTACCACCCTGTTACGCGCTACTCTCACAGAAATAAGCTTGCACTTTTTTTGGGCCGTGTAAGGATACGTATTGTCCAAAAGAGGCTCTCTATGAATTTAACCCTTGTGCTATTTCAGAGATCACCTTATCTTTTTCATTCTCATCTGCTTGGCTCCAAAATACTTCAAAGAGAACCCCTAGACCCGGGAGCATTTTCTCTTCGCCACTTTGAATGGCATCTTGAATAGTCGCCTCTACTTGCTGCGCATTATGTCCTGAAATATTTTGTAAAATCGCTTCTCTTAAGTTAAAAGACATCATGCTAACCTCCTAATTGTGATAAAATATAAAATACTTACTTATAGACCTAGTATGGCTGTGAAAATGAAATATATGTATATTAGGGGAAGGGAAAACCAGTGAATCGAATTGAATCTGTTAAAAACCCACTGATTAAGAAAGTGAAGCGCCTACATAAAAGAAAATATCGGGAAAAAGAGCAGCTCTTCATTGTAGAAGGATTTCATTTAGTGGAAGAAGCCCTTAAACATAATGCCCGTGTAAAAGAAATTTTTCTCGAAGATGAGGCAGAATTGCCAGGAGGCTTCGACTTTTCCTATGTCCATTTGACGCTCGTCTCCCATCAAGTCATGAAAGAAATGAGTATGACGGAAACGCCGCAAGGAATCTTGGCAGTCTGTGAGCATAAGGATGATGACTCTGTCAGTATCCAATTACAAAAGGAAGATAGCTTTCTGTTTGTAGATGGTGTGCAGGATCCTGGCAATCTCGGAACGATGATTCGTACGGCAGATGCAGCTGGAATGACGGCAGTCATATTGGGGGAAGGCACGGTTGATCCATATAATGATAAAGTCATCCGAGCAACACAAGGGTCTCTATTTCATATTCCGTTAATAAAAGGAGACTTGGAGGATTGGATCAAACGTTGTAAAGAAAGTGGAATTCCTGTCTTTGGCAGTGCGTTAGAAGAAGGAACAACGCATTCTGCCATTGCTTCTCAAGAAGGGTTTGCGTTAATAGTTGGCAATGAAGGGGCAGGAGTCAATTCCGAGTGGCTGGAACGCTGCGACCAAATTATTTATGTCCCCATATACGGTGAGGCGGAATCATTAAACGTTTCTGTAGCTACCGGTATACTGCTTTATCATTTAAAGGCTTCCTTGTAAGAGAAGCTTGCAAACAACTTGAAAGTTTCTTATACTTAACGTTGATTAAATTATTTTATAGTACAAAGGCTGTGAAAGAGAGTAGTACATCAGTAGTGTTCTATTCAGGGAAGAAATGTCATAGACTGAAAGCATTTCTATAGAAAAGCTGATCGAATTCGCTCTGGAGCTGGCACCGGAAACACAGATCTCTGTAAAGGTGACCCGGGACGTCCCGTTATTGAAAAATGAAGTGAACTGTCTGATCTGCTGACAGTTAACAAGGGTGGTACCGCGAACCTTCGTCCCTTCTATTTGGGATGAGGGTTTTTTTGTGCTGTTTTTTTAGTCCAGATATTTCGTATAACGTTATCACAACGATAGGAGGATTGTTATGATTGACCGACTGCAAGAATTGAGAGAAGAAGCTTTACAAGAATTGGAGAAAGCAAGTTCTGTTAAAGATATTGATGAAGTACGAGTGAAATACTTAGGAAAAAAAGGACCAATCACGGAAGTCCTGCGTGGTATGGGGAAGCTGTCGGCAGAGGAAAGACCAAAAGTTGGGCAGTTAGCAAACGAAGTACGTGAAGATATACAAGCGAAAGTGGAAGAGAAAACAGAAGAAATGGAAGCAGCAGCTTTAGAAGCGCAGCTAGCATCGGAACGTATTGATGTTACTCTGCCTGGCCGAGAAGTGAAAAGAGGAGCTCGTCATCCTCTAACTGCAGTCATAGAGGAAATTGAAGATATATTTATTGGTCTTGGCTTTCAGGTTACGGAAGGTCCAGAAGTGGAGACTGATTATTATAATTTTGAAGCTTTAAACTTACCTCCCGACCATCCGGCGCGTGATATGCAAGACTCGTTTTATGTAACAGATGATATGCTCTTACGGACGCAAACTTCCCCCGTACAAGCGCGGACGATGGAAAAACATAACGGAGTGGGACCGGTTAAAATTATCTGCCCCGGCAAAGTGTACCGTCGGGATGATGATGATGCCACTCATTCCCATCAATTTATGCAAATAGAGGGGCTTTACGTAGATAAAGGGGTAAGAATGAGTGACTTAAAAGGAATCTTGAATACATTTGTTAAGAACTATTTTGGAGCCGAAAGGAATATACGTCTACGGCCAAGCTTTTTCCCTTTTACAGAGCCTTCCGTAGAAGTGGACGTCTCATGCGGTATTTGCGCGGGTGAAGGATGTCGTGTCTGTAAGCAATCTGGCTGGATTGAAGTGTTGGGAGCAGGAATGGTACACCCTCGTGTATTAGAGATGAGCGGCTTTGATGCGAAAGAATATAGTGGATTTGCATTCGGAATGGGTGTGGAGCGATTTGCATTATTGAAGTATGGCATTGATGATATCCGTCATTTCTACACAAATGATATACGTTTTCTGGATCAATTTAAACGGGTGTAAGGAGGCAAAAAACATGCTTGTATCATATGAATGGTTGAAAGAATACGTAGAAATAGGGGATTTGACTCCGGAAGAGGTAGCTGAAAAGCTGACCCGCGGCGGCGTAGAAGTAGATGTGATTATTCCGCGAAGCGAAGGACTTGATCACGTAGTCGTCGGTTATGTAGAAGAGTGTCAACAACACCCTAACGCAGATAAATTGAATATTTGTCAGGTCAATACAGGGGAAGAAACGGCACAGATCATATGCGGTGCTCCTAACGTGGCAGCTGGGCAGCGCGTTGCTGTAGCCAAACCAGGAGCGCGGCTGCCTGGAGGAATCAAAATAAAGAAGGCAAAACTAAGAGGGGAACGTTCAGAAGGAATGATTTGTTCCCTGCAAGAGTTAGGAATTGAGCAAAAACTAGTGACGAAAGAATTTATAGATGGGATTTATGTCTTCCCGGAAGAGGCCAAGGTAGGGGAAGATGCTGTCGAACAATTGGGTCTCCGCGATACGGTGTTAGAGCTAGATTTAACACCTAACCGTGCTGACTGTCTTAGCATGATCGGGGTTGCCTATGAAATGGCAGCGTTATTAGATCGAGAAGTACGTCACCCAGGGAATGATTTTCACGAGTCTGAAGAAGCAGCATCCGACGTGGTATCGGTTCATATCGACGTACCGGAAGATAACCCATACTATGGCGCACATGTCATTAAAAATGTCACCATTAAGCCTTCTCCAATGTGGATACAAAATCGTTTAACAGCAGCTGGAATTCGTCCGATTAATAATGTCGTGGATATCACCAACTATGTATTGCTAGAGTACGGTCAACCGCTTCATGCATTCGATCTTCATCGGTTCGGCTCCAACCAGATTGTTGTTAGGCGAGCAGAGAACGGAGAAAAAATAACGACCTTAGACGACGAAGTTAGGACGTTAACGGAAGATCATATGGTCATTACGAATGGTACAGAACCAACAGCCTTAGCCGGTGTCATGGGCGGTGCATTCTCGGAAGTGCAAAATGACACCACCACCATTTTATTAGAAGCCGCATATTTTACCCCATCCAGAGTGCGAAAAGCTTCAAAGGACTTAGGACTCCGTAGTGAATCAAGTATCCGATTTGAAAAAGGGATTGACTCAGGACGGGTGGAAGAAGCAGCAGAACGAGCGGTATCATTGTTAGAAAAGTATGCAGACGGGGTGGTCCTAAAAGGAAAAGTGCATGAGGATTATCGCCCGAAAGAGCACCGGACAATAACTACTACTTCAGAAAGATTGAATCAAATCTTAGGCACAGATTTAAAAGCGGATGAGATGCTCTCCATCTTCAGGCGTTTACGTCTAGAGGCAAAAACAGAAACAGAGGATCGTTTAGTAGTAAACATCCCGTCACGGCGGCCAGATTTAGAAATTGAAGAAGATCTTTCCGAAGAAGTGGCACGGTTATATGGTTATGACCGTATTCCTGTTACGTTGCCAGAGGGAATAACCACGCCTGGGTCACTAACCCCTGTGCAGAAAAAAAGACGTAAAGTACGCAGATATTTGGAAGCAAGTGGGTTACACGAAGCCATTACTTATTCCTTAACAAGTAAGAAAAAGACACAACAATTTTTATTGAATGATGTTTCAGGAACCGTCGAAGTATCTTTACCAATGAGCGAAGAACGTAGCACGATGCGGACTAGTTTGATTCCTCATCTATTGGATGCTGTTCAATATAATCAGAACAGACAAATGAATGATACGGCAGTATTTGAATTAGGGTCAGTATTTATTGGAGAAGAAGGCGAACTAACAAGACAGCCGGAAGAAAAAACAATGCTTGGAGCAGCCATAAGCGGTACATGGGAAGTGCAATTATGGCAAGGAGAAAAGACAGAAACTGACTTTTATGTAGTGAAAGGGATAATTGAAGGATTGTTTGAAGAACTACAATTCTCCCATGCTCTTTCGTTCACTCCTTCTAAAAAGGGTGAGCTTCACCCGGGACGTAGCGCAGACATTCTGTTCAACGATCGGAATATTGGGTTTATCGGCCAAGTTCACCCACGAACAGCGAAGGAATGGGGGCTTAAAGAAACATATGTATTTCAATTAGATTTGGATCTTCTCTTAACGGAAGAGACTAATACTCTTTCATATGAACCGCTTCCTCGTTATCCATCTATTGCCAGAGACATTGCATTAGTAGTTAATAAAGATATTCCTGCTGCAGAGGTGAAAGAAGTAATAGAGAACGCGGGAGGAACTCTACTGAAAAATGTAACTCTCTTTGATCTGTATGAAGGGGAAAAATTAGAAGCCGGCAAGAAATCATTAGCGTTTTCCCTTGTTTACTTAGATCCTGAGCGTACATTGACGGATGAAGAAGTAACAAAAACACACGAAAATGTACTTGTCGACCTAAAAGAAAAGCTAGATGTGGAATTGAGAAGATAGATCCAATCAAGGGAAGGTTATACACCATACGAAACAAGAAAGTATCATTTGTAGAAATTTGTCTCTGTGTCCCTCTAGAAGAAATGGGATTATAAGTCATATGCAAAGCTTACCGCCTCTTGCGGGCATGAGAAACCGCAGGAGGCGACTCATTTTCACGTGAGGTACATACGTCCTGGTCGTAACATCTTAAATCGTTTTTCATTCTTGATTGATTCTGCTATGATAATGGGTAGGTATTTTCGCAGAGGACGGGGGGTTTCTCCGGTGGACGAAGAAAAGAATATAAATCGTACGACCGTTAGCATATATGGACAACAATATACCATAAAGGGTGAGTCGCCTTCGGAGCACGTGAAAGTTGTCTCTGAGTACGTAGATTCGAAAATGAGAGAGATTAAGAAGAAAAATCCATATCTGGATACGACGAAGCTGGCAGTCTTGACTGCGTTAAACACAGCAGATGAATATATAACACTAAGAGAAAAGCTGAAAGAGGACGAGAGTAATAAGAGAGATGGGGAACGTTAAATCATGCTTAGTTTATTGCTGCTTTTGATTTTGGTTGGAAGTTTCTTTGTGGGATTAAGAAGAGGCTTTGTCTTGCAGCTCATCCATTTTGTCAGCTTTTTTATTGCTTTATTTGTTGCTTTTTATTTCTATCGGGATGTAGCTGAATACTTGCGCCTCTGGCTTCCTTATCCCCAAATATCAACAGATGGAGATAATGTTATCTCTATGATGATAGAAGCGTTCGATATGGAAACTGTTTATTATGCTGGCATATCTTTTTTTCTATTGTTTATAGCTGCTAAAATTCTTCTGCAAATTATTGGATCCATGCTGGACTTTGTGTCTCATATACCTGTACTACGAACAATGAACCGGTGGCTAGGAGCTCTATTTGGATTAGCAGAGACGTACTTAATTTTATTTATCTTACTTATTACAGCAGCTCTTATACCTATAGATTATGTGCAGCAGACAATAAATGAGTCGTGGGTTGCCAGTCTTATGGTGAATCATACTCCGTTTCTATCGGACTGGTTGAAACAATTATGGTCAGAAGGGATTTAAAAGAGGCTGGGACAAAAGTATTTAAATGAAAGATAAATCCGAACAACTTATGTTGTCGCTTTGTCAAAATACTTCGCTTTCCGCGGGCACGGCTTCAGCTTCCTCGGAAAGCGAAAACGGCTTTCCTGCGGGATCTTCAGCTCGTGCTGTTCCCGCTGGAGTCTACGTATTTTGACTACGCTGATACACTGCGTTTATGAAACGGGTGACTCCTTCGACATGTGATCGTTCGTCTTTAGAGTTGACTATTCTAGTTTTGTCCCAGCCTCTTTGTTACAACCCTTTGTACGCATAGTATCTATACATTTTTGTTCTCTTGACCAGTAGGAGGTCTGGGAAATGAATAAGAAAGAACTTATCAAACATTTAGAAACAATAGCGGTCTATTTGGAAATAAAAGGGGAGAATTCTTTTAAAGTTTCTGCTTATCGAAAAGCCGCTCAAGCTCTGGAACAAGATGAGCGTTCATTGGCACAAATCGAAGCCCCTTCAAAGCTATCCGGTATAGGTAAAGGGACTGCTGCTATTATTGAAGAGATAAGAACGACGGGTACATCAGATTTATTAGAGACGTTAAAAGCTGAAGTGCCGTCAGGTTTAATTCCGTTGTTACAGTTGCCGGGCCTCGGTGGTAAAAAGATTGCGAAGTTGTATAAAGAATTGGAAATTACTGATGCAGCTACTTTACAGAAAGCTTGTGAAGAAAAGAAAATACAGAAATTGGCTGGCTTTGGAGCGAAAACAGAAGAAAATATAGCAAAAGCTCTCGAAGAAATGAACAAACGTCCAGAACGACTGCCGATTAGTTTTATGCTAGAAGCAGCAAGACAATTGGAACAAGAATTGAATAACATTCATGAAGTGAAGCGATATGAAAGAGCAGGGAGCCTGCGCCGCATGGAGGAAATGATAAAAGACTTGGACTATATTATAGCAGTAGATGATCCAGAACCTGTTCGAAAAGCATTAACCGAGTCACGTTTTGCTCAGAAGATAATAGCGGATGGTTTATCTAAAGTCTCCATTGAGTGTGACTTTGGTATGCCTGTACAAGTTGACTTTCGCTTAGTAGATGATCAATCTTTTGCTACTACGCTTCACCATTTCACTGGCTCCAAGGAACATAATGTTCAAATAAGACAGCTGGCAAAAAAACTTGGCCAAAAAGTGAGTGAGTATGGGATTGAAGACACGGAAACGGGAGAACTTTATACTTTTTCGACAGAGTCAGAGTTCTTTTCGCACTTCGGGCTTCACTATATTCCACCTGAGGCACGAATAGGAAAAGATGAGTTGCGCCTTTTTGAGAAACCTTATGAGCTTCTGTCTCTATCTCACATTCGCGGGGATCTTCATATGCATACAACGTGGAGCGACGGTGCTGAATCGATTGAAGAGATGGCAGAGGCAGGTCGGGAAAAAGGATACGAATGGATGGCGATTACGGATCATTCGAAATTCCTTCAAGTCGCTCATGGCCTTAATGAAGAGAGAGTCCTTCGTCAAATAGAAGAAATTAAACGAATCAATAATAAGTATGATGATTTTCATTTATTAGCGGGAATTGAGATGGATATCCGTCCCGATGGAACCCTCGATCTTGACGAATATGTGTTAAAAGAATTGGATGTGGTGATTGCATCCATTCATTCCTCCTTTAATCAATCTGAAACAGAGATCATGAATAGGCTTGAAGCAGCGTTGAACAGTCCATATGTAAATATAATTGCGCATCCAACAGGCAGGCTGATAGGCCGTCGAGAAGGTTATAAAGTAAATGTCGATAGTTTAATCAGACGAGCCGGTGAGACAGGTACCGCCCTAGAGCTTAATGCTAATCCAAATCGTCTCGATCTGTCTGCGGAGTGGCTGCGTAAAGCCTCTGAACACCAAACAAATATAACGATAAACACAGATGCCCATCATACGGGGACTATGAATCATATGGAAATTGGAGTTAGTATTGGTAAAAAAGCGCTCCTTACGCCAGAACAAGTTATAAATACATGGACTTATTCAGACTTGATTGCATTCTTTACTCATAAACGACAAGAGCTAACATAAGTCATTTGGAAGGATGAAGTGTATGGATGCACGAGTGCTGCGTGTATTGGAATATGACAAGATGAAAGAACAATTGAAGGCACATGCGGCTTCTTCATTAGGATTAAAAAAAATTGATCAATTAGCCCCTTATACAGAGTATAAAACCGTGAAGCGTGAATTAGACCGTACGCAAGAAGGAGCGAAAGTATTACGGTTGAAAGGGAAAGCGCCTTTAGGAGGGATACGTAATATTACCCCTCATATTAAACGGGCTCAAATAGGGGGCATGCTGAATGCTGGTGAGCTGTTAGAAATAGCTGATACCTTGTACGCGGGAAGACGTTTGAAATCCTTCATCGAAGGAATGATAGAAGACGAAATTGAGCTGCCGTTATTAGGAGAAATGGTAAGCTACATTGTACCGTTACAAGAAATAGAACGTGCTATTAAACAGTGCATCGACGATCATGGGGAGATCATGGACAGCGCTAGTCATACGCTAAGAAACATCCGTCAGCAAATACGTACGAGTGAGGCGGAAGTGCGTTCGAAGCTAGAACAACTTATCCGTTCTACAGGTCAACAAAAAAAGCTCTCGGATGCCATCGTGACGATACGTAATGATCGATACGTTATCCCGGTTAAGCAAGAATACCGATCGTCTTTTGGTGGTATTGTTCACGACCAATCCGCTTCAGGGGCGACTCTGTTTATTGAGCCTCAGTCTGTAGTAAATATAAATAATGCATTGCGTGAAGCAAGGGTGAAAGAACGAAAAGAGATAGAACGTATACTTGAAGAGCTATCTGAACATGTAGCCGGTCACACGGATGAATTATCTATCAATGTAGACTACTTAGGTGAATTGGACTTTTTGTTTACAAAAGCATACTATGCCGAAGAGCAAAAGGCTGTACCCCCTCGTTTAAATGACGAGAGCCGGTTTCGTTTTAAACAGGCTCGTCACCCATTGATTAATGAAGAGGAAGTTGTACCGATCGACGTAGAATTAGGAGATGTCTTTTCTTCACTAATCATTACTGGACCTAACACGGGAGGAAAAACGGTTACCTTAAAAACAGTAGGACTATTAACTTTGATGGTGCAATCCGGTTTATATATTCCTGCAGATGAAGATTCAGAAGCCGCCGTTTTCAAAAACGTATTTGCAGATATAGGAGACGAGCAGTCCATTGAACAAAACTTAAGTACATTTTCTTCCCACATGACAAATATTGTAGATATTTTAAAGAAAGTAGACAATGAAAGTCTTGTATTGTTTGACGAAATAGGAGCAGGCACTGATCCAACGGAAGGAGCTGCGCTTGCTATTTCCATATTAGACGATGTGTACGAACGAGGAGCCAAGATTGTTGCTACCACCCATTACAGCGAGTTAAAAGGGTATGCTTATAACCGAGAAGGCGTAATGAATGCAAGTGTGGAGTTTGATGTCGACACTTTGCGACCTACGTATCGTCTGCTTATTGGAGTTCCAGGACGAAGTAACGCTTTTGCGATATCAAGACGCCTCGGGTTAGAGGAAAAAATTATCCAATCGGCAGAAGCAGAGATTAACACAGAAAGTCGTCAAATCGAGAATATGATTACGTCTCTTGATGAGAAGAGACGCGAAGCAGAACAAGAGATGGAAGTATCGAAGGATATCAGACAGCAAGCGGAACAACTTCATCGCGAGCTTGATCAGAAACTAAAAGAATTAGAACAGAACAAGCAGAACATTTTAAAACAAGCGGAAGAGAAAGCAGAAGCGGAACTGGAAAAAGCAAGAAAAGAGGCCGAAGAGATCATCAGTGATTTACGTCAGCTTCAAAAAGAAGGACGAAGCATTAAAGAGCATCAATTAATCGATGCAAAAAAACGAATGGAAACGGCATCTCCTGAATTAACAAAACGTCAACAAGCAATCAAAAAACAAGCGGAAAAGAACCGAACCTTTGCCCCAGGAGATGACGTGAAAGTCACCAGCTTCGGGCAGAAAGGACAAGTTCTCAAAAAAATTAGTGATAGTGAGTACCAGGTCCAGCTCGGAATAATGAAAGTCAATGTGAAAGCCGAGGACATGGTGAAAATAAAAGAAGAGCCGGTGAAACAGCCTTCACGTCCAATCACATCTGTCTCCAGTAAACCAGCAGTAAAGCCAGAGCTTGATTTACGTGGTGTTCGTTATGAAGATGCAATGAGGCAAGTAGAGAAGTATTTGGATGATGCTGTACTCGCTGGATACCCTCAAGTCCATATTATCCATGGAAAAGGGACAGGCGCCTTAAGAAAAGGAGTCAAGGAACTGTTGAAGAAGCATCCTAGCGTCAAGGAAACGAGAGACGGCGGGATGAACGAGGGTGGCCTTGGTAATACAGTAGCACGCTTGAAATAGGCATTACATGGAGGAGAGGCGTTTTGGAAAGACTAGCTAAAATATTAATCGCTTGCTGTATTTTATTCTTGCTGGCTGGAGCGATTTACTTACTATTCTTTGCGTAAGCTGTGTGCTTACGCTTTTTCTATTGGAAGATCATAAAGTATAGATACAATATGTCGTAATGTTTGACCCCGTGTTTCATAAACTGAGTAAAAAAGGAATAAGGGGAAGGAGGAAGATTTAGGAAGCTGAGCTGAACATTTTCCTTAAGGGGGAGAAAAAATGACGAAACGAAAGAGGTGGCATGACTCTTATCCTGAGGATGTACCTGTTTCTATCCAGTATGACGAGAAACCGCTTCATTCATATCTGGAGGAGGCAGCTGATCGATATCCTCATAAAACAGCACTTCATTTTATGGGTAAAAAAATGACATATTCACAAGTGTACCAGGAGGCATCGAATCTATGTGGTCACTTAATAAAGCTTGGAGTGACAAAAGGAGAGCGTATAGCTGTGATGCTTCCCAATTCACCCCAGGCAGTAATCAGTTATTATGCTGCTTTAATGACAGGTGCCATAGTGGTGCAAACCAATCCTCTATACGTGGAACGGGAATTAGAACACCAGATGAAAGATTCAGGTGCTAAATGGATCATATGTCTTGATTTACTCTATCCTCGAATAAAAAAAATACGTAATGTTACCTCTCTCCAGCACGTCATCATAACAAGTTTGAAAGACTATCTTCCCTTTCCTAAAAATGTCCTCTACCCACTTTCTCAGAAGAAAAATAATAATAGGAATCGTGACACGAACAACGATAAGAATGTTCATTCTTTTCGCTCCTTGGTAAAGCAAGGAACTACTTTAAAAACAAATGTGGTCATTAATCCACAGGAAGATTTGGCTTTATTGCAATATACAGGAGGTACAACTGGCACAGCTAAAGGAGTCATGCTTACTCATTACAATTTAGTAGCTAACGCTCTACAATGTCAGGCTTGGATGTCCAAAATGAAAAAAGGGGAAGAAAAAATGCTTGCTGTTCTGCCTTTTTTTCACGTGTATGGGCTGACAGTAGTAATGAATCTTTCTATTATGCATGTGTGTCAAATGATTATTCTTCCTAAATTTGACGCGGATCTCGTGTTGAAGTCTATTCATAAACATCAAGTTACTTTATTTCCAGGCGCTCCTACGATGTATGTGGGGCTTATTCATACATCGTCCTTGAAAAAGTATGATTTGTCTTCTATTGAAGCTTGTATTAGTGGTTCAGCCCCCTTGCCAGGTGAAGTACAGGACACGTTTGAAGCTTTAACGCACGGTAGGCTTGTGGAAGGATATGGTTTAACAGAGGGCTCTCCAGTGATTACTGCAAATCCCATTTGGGGGGGAAGAAAAACAGGAAGCATTGGCATCCCGTGGCCGGATACAGATGTATGTGTCTACTCTTCCGATGGTACATCGGTTCTCCCTGCCGGAGAGATTGGAGAACTAGCTGTTCGAGGACCTCAAGTGATGAAAGGATATTGGAATCACCCAGAAGAGACAACATCCGTTTTTATAGATGATTGGTTATTAACGGGGGATATGGGCTACATGGATGAAGATGGCTATTTCTATATCTCAGATCGTAAAAAAGATATGATCGTGGCAGGCGGGTTTAATATATTTCCTCGCGAAGTCGAAGAAGTTCTCTATGAACATCCTTCCGTTCAGGAAGCGGCAGTGATCGGTGTGAGGGATCCGTACCGGGGGGAAACGGTAAAAGCATGTATTGTAAGGAAAAAAGGAGAATCAGTTACAGAAGAAGAATTAGATGCATTTTGTAGAGAACACTTAGCGGTATATAAAATACCACGCTTATTCGAATTTCGTCAGAGTTTACCGAAAACGACAATTGGAAAAGTTCTAAAGCGAAAACTGTTAGAGGAAGAATCTCACAATGAGTAAGGAAGACAATGTGTATGTCCTTATACAAAACGAATAACATATTATCCTATGAATATAAATGATCCCAAACCTGTTTTTTATTTTCTCTGTGAATGGCAGGGAACGATAGTACGTTAGGAAGGGATAATAATGAATATTTACGTTTTACTGAAGCGGACATTTGACACAGAGGAGCATATTGAAATAAAGAACGGACTTGTGATAGAAGAAGGCGCAGAATTTATTATCAACCCTTATGATGAATATGCTATTGAGGAAGCCATCACACTGCGCGAGAAACATGGCGGCACGGTAACCGTAGTGACGGCCGGAACAGAGAGTTGCGAAAAAGAATTACGCACTTCATTAGCTATGGGGGCAGACCGAGCTATTCTTATTAATTTAGAAGACGTACAAGAAGCAGATCACCATACGATTAGTGAACTGGTGGCAGCTTATTTAAGCAAGCAGGATGTAGATATTATACTTGGTGGAAATGTATCTGTGGACGATGGAGCAGGCCAAGTTGCTTCTCACGTGGCGGAAAAACTTGGAATAAACCAAGTGACCGCTATTACCGGTTTGAAGTTAGCGGGTAACAATGTTCAGATAGAAAGGGATGTAGAAGGAAATGTAGAGAAGATTGAAACATCTCTTCCTATATTAATGACATGCCAACAAGGATTAAATGAACCTCGCTATCCTTCTCTTCCAGGGATCATGAAAGCAAAAAAGAAACCACTGGAAAGAATAGAGCTGAAGGACCTAGATATAGGAGAAAGTCAGTGGAAGCCAAAAACAGAAACAGTGGAGCGTTTTCTTCCTCCTCCAAAAGAAGAAGGGAAAGATATTGAAGGGGAAGCCGAGCAACAAGCAAAAGAACTGGCACGAGTATTAAAGAAAGAGATAAAAGTGGTAGGACGGGGGGAGGATTCATGACACACCATGTTTTTGTTTTAGGTGAAATGAAAGACGGGACCGTTCGTTCAGTGTCAATAGAAGCATTAGCCGCAGCCAGGAAAATAGCTGGAAATCATCCAGTTACAGGTATTCTTTTTGGAGAGCATGCTAATGAAAACAGCGATATCATGATACAACATGGAGCAGACGAAGTAATCACTGCCGATCATCAAGCTCTCCGTCAATATACAACAGACGGGTATAGTCAAGCGTTATTACAAGTGCTTCCTGATAACCAGCCGATTGTTCTTGTAATAGGACACACTGCAATAGGGAAAGACCTATCACCCCGAGTGGCGGCAAAGATAGGTATGGGCTTAATAACTGATATTGTCTCCTTAGAGGTGGTAAATGGAAAACCTATTTTTACCCGACCTATTTACGCAGGAAAAGCGTTTGAAAAGAAAACATTTAAAGAAACATCGGGGTTAGTAACGATACGGCCAAACAATGTAGAACCTTTACCAAAGGACCAATCCCGTCACGGAAAGAAGAGTCATGTGCAAGTGAACATAAAAGATATAAGGACAGTCGTGAAGGATGTGATGAAGAAAGCGGGGGGAGGGACGGACTTATCAGAGGCTAAAATCATTGTTGCAGGAGGGCGAGGTGTAAAAAGTGCGGAGGGATTTAAACCACTTGAGGAGTTGGCTGATGTATTAGGAGGAGCTGTGGGAGCCTCTCGTGGAGCTTGCGATGCCGGTTATTGTGATTATGCGTTGCAGATTGGTCAGACTGGAAAAGTAGTGACTCCGGATCTCTATATTGCTGCAGGTATTTCAGGAGCTATTCAACACTTAGCGGGAATGTCTCATTCAAGAGTAATTGTCGCCATAAACAAGGATCCAGAGGCTCCTATCTTTGATGTGGCTGATTATAAAATTGTGGGAGATTTATTTGATGTAGTGCCACACATAACAAAACATTTAAAAGACGATGCTTCTGAAAGTTAACTCTTAGGATGCGATACACAGGAGGAATAGAAGAAGAGGCGGGCCCATCAAAAATAGAGGAAAAATACGCAAGCCACTCATACTGGAGTCGATATATGGCTTCAGTTCTTTTGTTTATAGGGGAGGTGGAGTGGGAATATTAAATGAAGCAAGTTATTCGCATGAAATACACCCTGATGCTATAATGGCAATGAGTTTTCGGTACAGAATGTAAAAGGAGGTATTCAAATGGCAATAGTCAATGTAACGGATCAGAATTTTGGAGAAGAAACTTCACAAGGGGTAGTACTTGCAGATTTTTGGGCACCATGGTGTGGACCATGTAAAATGATTGCTCCTGTGTTGGAAGAAATAGATTCTGATATGGGTGACAAGGTTAAAATTGCAAAGCTGGATGTAGATGAGAATCAAGAAACAGCTGGAAAGTATGGAGTTATGAGTATTCCCACGCTTTTAGTGTTCAAGGATGGGGAAGTAGTGGACCAAGTAGTGGGGTTCCAGCCAAAAGAGCAACTTGTCGAGCTACTCAATAAACACATGTAATTGATCATTGGAAACTTCGAGACTGAGCATGTTTCTATATGGAGAAAAGCTGCTGATAAGGAAATCAGCAGTTTTTCTTATCCTATTCAATTACGGCACAGACAACGTAAGGAAAGGACCTTTCGCTGCAACCTTTTAACACTTATGGTTTTTCAGCTGAGAGCGCAAAACTACGTGTTTGTTATGTAAACGTTCATGCCTCCTGCGTAAGCCGACGCAGAAGTCAGCACATCCTGTGCGAGTCAGGGCGCTTGCGCTTTTCTTGTCAAAAAGGAGAGGGAAATTAGTATGGTGAAAGAGAAGCTGGCTGTTCTTCCGGATCAGCCTGGCTGTTATTTAATGAAGGATAAACATGGAACTGTTATCTACGTTGGGAAAGCAAAGGTTTTAAAAAACCGTGTACGGTCCTATTTCACAGGAACTCATGATGGAAAAACACAGCGCCTGGTAAATGAAATCGCAGATCTTGATTATATAATTACTTCTTCTAATTTAGAAGCACTTATCCTAGAAATGAATTTAATTAAGAAGTATGAACCGAAGTATAATGTACTTTTAAAGGATGATAAATCTTATCCTTATTTAAAAGTTACCAATGAAACACATCCTCGCTTAATTATTACTCGCAAAGTGAAAAAAGATGGCGGGAAATATTTTGGTCCCTATCCCAATGCGAGCGCAGCAAATGAAACAAAAAAGCTTCTGGATCGTTTGTATCCGCTACGAAAATGCCGGACTTTACCCGATAGAGTATGCCTTTATTATCATATTGGACAATGCCTTGCTCCATGTGAGTTCAATGTAACGAAAGAACAAAATAGTGAATTGGTTGCACAATTAGTACGGTTCTTAAATAATGGCCATCAGAAAGTGAAAAAAGACCTCCAAGAAAAGATGATTGAAGCCTCAGAGGATTTGAATTTTGAACGAGCAAAAGAATTAAGAGACCAAATTCAGCATATTGATGCCGTTATGGAAAAGCAGAAAATGACAATGAATGACCAAGTCAGCCGTGATATATTCGCTTATACGTACGATAAAGGCTGGATGTGTGTACAAGTTTTTTTCGTTCGTCAAGGTAAGCTAATAGAAAGAGATGTATCGATTTTTCCATTTTACAAGGAACCGGAAGATGACTTTTTAACTTTTCTCGGTCAATTTTATTTGAAGGAAGAGCACATGAAGCCAAAAGAAGTATTGCTTCCGGAATCCATTGATCCTAAATTGGCTGAACAATTACTAGATGTAAAGGTCCTGCAGCCAAAACGAGGAAAGAAAAAAGAATTAGTCCAACTTGCAGAAAAAAATGCGGACCAAGCCTTGCGTGAGCGGTTTGCTTTAATAGAAAGAGATGAAGAGCGAACAGTGAAAGCTGTGGAGCAGCTTGGTGAAGCTTTGCAGATAGATCCACCTCGGCGTATCGAAGCCTTTGATAATTCAAATATACAAGGAACGAATCCGGTGTCAGCTATGGTCGCATTTGTTGATGGTAAACCTGCGAAAAAAGATTATCGAAAATACAGGGTGAAGAGCGTCAAGGGTCCGGACGATTATGCCTCTATGGAAGAAGTGATTCGAAGAAGGTATGTTCGGCTGTTAAAGGAAAATGCGCCTATGCCAGATCTAATTCTTGTAGATGGAGGCAAAGGGCAATTAAGCGCAGCCAAAAATGTGCTCGTTCATGAACTCAACCTCCATATTCCTGTAGCTGGCATGGCAAAAGATGACAAGCATAAAACATCTAACTTAGTATTTGGGGAGCCTGTACAGGTGATTGAACTCGAACGAAACAGCCAGGGCTTTTATTTGCTGCAACGGATTCAAGACGAAGTGCATCGCTTTGCCATTACATTCCATCGAGAGACTCGAAAAAAGAGTATGTTTACGTCTGTTTTGGACGACATTCCAGGAATCGGCGAGAAAAGAAAAAAACGATTACTGCGTCATTTCGGATCCGTAGCTAAAATGAAAGAAGCTACAATAGAAGACTTTCAAAAATTGTCGATTCCTGAAACAGTCGCGAAAGATCTTATGGATGCTCTCAAAAAAAGCTATTAAAAAGCCCTTTTTCCATTGGCGGAAAGGGCTTTTACTATTATTTGTCCCATTGGACATGAAATGTCACTTTGTTTTTTTCTCTTGATATGTAAGTAACAGCGGGTCTGCCTTTGATTTGTTCTATCTGCTCTGCAATGTAACCTGCCTCTAAGTGACGACTAATTTGGTTCGATTTTTCAATTTTCATTTCTAAATAAATAGAGCGTTTCTTCTCATTTACAAGTCGAAGTTCACCCCAGCCGGCTTTTTTAAAAAAAGTAACAATGTCATCCAGTTTCTCGAGAGGATACTTGCGAGCGATTGTCTTTCCTCCCCAATACAATATGTCATCTTCCTCGCTCCCAAATAATTCGGGAAGCAAGGTGTAACGGAGAAGTTTATAACCAAAATCAGATTCCTCATTCCCGGTGTAATCCATTAAAGACCATCCTTTCCCCAAAATTATTATAACCGCAAATCACTCAAAACTCTATGGTCTCTCTTGGAAAGAAATGATATACTTAAGCCCGAATTCTTCCGGAGGTACTGCTATGAAAAATTTGCTGACACCTTTTCGAATGATTATTATAAGTTACGTTCTTTCAATATTTTTATTTAGTATCTTATTATGGCTTCCTGTATCACACAAGCCAGGTATAGATTTAACTTACATGGAAGCTCTTTTCACTTCTGTATCAGCTGTCAGCGTAACGGGGCTCACGATTGTGAATGTTTCAGAATCACTAAGTGTCACAGGAGTGATCTTTTTAGCACTTGCAATGCAAGTGGGCGGGATTGGAATTATGACCCTTGGAACATTGGTGTGGATGTTATTTGGAAGAAAAATAAATTTATCTCAACGTCTGCTTATCATGGTTGACCAAAACCAATATCAGTTTTCTGGAATGGTGAAGTTAATGAGGGGAATTATGCTGCTCGCATTGGCGATTGAATTTGTCGGCGCCCTCATTTTGGGAACATACTATCTGCAATATTTTGAAACAGCTGGGGATGCTTATTATCAAGGAAGTTTTGCAGCGTTAAGTGCCTTCACGAATTCTGGTTTCGACATTACAGGTCAATCGTTAATTCCATTTGCAAGCGATTATTATGTACAATTTATTGTTATCTTGTTAATTTTTCTTGGTGCGATAGGTTTCCCGGTACTTATGGAAGTAAGAGAGTATTTTATCACAAAAGAGAGGCATTATAATTTTAGTCTTTTTACGAAAGTAACGGTTACTACCTATTTCTTCATTTTTATTATTGGAGGCATTGGAATTTGGCTTTTAGAAAATGGCATGTATTTTGACGGCCTGGCCTGGCACCAGCAGTTATTTTACTCTATGTTTAATTCGGCTACTGTGAGAAGTGCCGGATTGTCAACGTTGGATGTCTCGGAATTCACGCTGCCCACCTTACTATTTATGTCATCGTTAATGGTAATAGGAGCAAGCCCTTCTAGTGTGGGGGGAGGGATACGGACAACGACAGTAGCCGTTATGTTTTTGTCCTTGAAAAGCTTTGCCCTAGGTAAGAACGATGTCAAAGTATTTGGCAGGGAAATAGATCCGGAAGATAAACAGAAAGCTTTTATGGTTATCTCCTTCTTTATTTTTGGTCTTTTCACAGCAGTTACCGTTATCAGTGCGTTGGAACAAGGGAACCAATCTGTAGATTTAATAGATATAATTTTTGAGACTAGTTCTGCGTTTGGAACGTGTGGATTGTCTACTGGGGTTACTGCAAATTTGTCCACCGGAAGTCATTTTGTGTTGATGGCTCTCATGTTTATTGGGCGTGTTGGAATCATAGCGTTTTTGTTTTCTGTGAAAAGGAAGGATACAGAATCACACTACAGGTACCCTACCGAGCGAATCATCATTGGCTAATCTGATGTAAGGAATGATCACGAACGCTTTAGAAAAGATGATAATAGATGACAGAATCTTGACTCGCTATAAAACTGGGAGTACAATAAATTTGTCGGATTTATGAAAGGGACGTTGATTAATGCTGATTCGTCAGACCAATCAGTCTTCTATCAATTCCTTTTTCGACATTCTTCCCGGTTGGCGGGGTAAATGAATACGAATGGCTCCAGAGGATAGGGTGTTCCTGATACATAAAATTTTGTTACGATAAGCAGTCTGCCGAGCGCAAACATAGACTGTTTTTCTTTTGGGAATAGTACGGTAAAGGCATGAGGAACATGAAACTTACCCTCTGGAAGAGAACGGGGAGGTCGTTTTAATAAAGTAATTTACTGCAACCTAAAAGAAGTACGTAGAAAAAGGAAAAAAATTATTAGGGGGAAAAGTTGGCATGGCAGAAAACCGTGAATTTATGAATCGCAGACTTCATTCCTTGCTGGGCGTCATTCCTATAGGGGTGTTTCTTACCCAGCATCTTATTATCAATCACTTTGCAACGCAAGGAGAAGCCGCCTTTAATTCGGCTGCAGGATTTATGGGAAATTTGCCTTTCGTAATTTTCCTTGAATTTATCTTAATCTATATTCCAATTCTATTCCATGCTATTTATGGTCTCTTTATTGTGTTTCAGACGAAAAACAATACGAAACGGTATGGATACTTTCGTAACCAAATGTTCCTTTTGCAGCGCATTACAGGCGTGATTCTTGTTGTATTTATTGCTTGGCACGTATGGGAAACCCGTGTGCAAGCTGCTTTAGGTGCGGAAGTGAATTATGATATGATGGTTGATATATTGAGCAGTCCTTTTATGCTTATCTTTTATATTATTGGTGTAATATCTGCTACATTCCATTTTGCAAACGGATTATGGTCTTTCTTCGTATCTTGGGGACTTACCGTCAGCCCTCGATCTCAGCATATTATGACATATGTCTCAATAGTCGTGTTTGTCGTACTTTCAATTATCGGTATGAGAGCACTGTTCGCTTTCGTTTCCTGATTCATTTAGCCAATAATTAAGGAGTGGGTTTCATAATGAGCAAAGTTATTGTAGTCGGTGGCGGACTTGCTGGTCTAATGTCGACAATTAAAGCAGCAGAAGCAGGGAAACAAGTAGATTTGTTTTCAGTTGTCCCTGTTAAACGTTCACACTCTGTTTGTGCCCAGGGGGGGATTAACGGAGCTGTTAATACAAAGGGGGAAGGGGACTCTCCATGGGTTCACTTCGATGACACGATTTACGGCGGTGACTTTTTAGCGAACCAACCACCGGTAAAAGCGATGTGTGAAGCAGCACCTGGAATTATTAATTTACTTGACCGGATGGGTGTAATGTTTAACCGTACTGCGGAAGGACTTTTAGATTTCCGTCGCTTCGGAGGTACACAGCATCACCGTACAGCTTTCGCTGGTGCTACGACTGGTCAGCAGCTCTTATATGCTCTTGATGAACAAGTTCGTCGTTACGAGGTTGCTGGTCTCGTTAATAAATACGAAGGCTGGGAGTTTACTTCTGCAGTGATTGATGATGAAGGTCGTTGTCGAGGTATTACTGCTCAAAACCTTCGTACGATGGAAATGGATAGCTTCCGTGCGGATGCTGTCATCATGGCGACTGGTGGTCCGGGGATCATTTTCGGTAAATCAACGAACTCCGTAATCAACACAGGCTACGCTGCTGCAAAGCTGTATGAGCAGGGCGTTTATTATGCAAACGGTGAATTTATCCAAATTCATCCGACTGCTATACCAGGAGATGACAAACTTCGTTTAATGAGTGAATCTGCTCGTGGTGAAGGTGGTCGTGTTTGGACATATAAAGACGGTAAACCTTGGTATTTCCTTGAAGAGAAGTATCCAGCTTATGGAAACCTCGTTCCTCGTGACATAGCAACTCGTGAAATATTTGATGTGTGTGTAAACCAGAAACTTGGTATCAACGGAGAGAACATGGTGTATCTGGATCTGTCCCATAAAGATCCAAAAGAGCTTGATATTAAGCTCGGAGGCATCATGGAAATATACGAGAAATTTATGGGGGATGACCCGCGTAAAGTTCCAATGAAAATCTTCCCTGCTGTCCATTATTCTATGGGTGGTATGTGGGTTGATTATGATCAAATGACAAACATACCTGGACTGTTTGCAGCAGGTGAGTGTGATTATTCTCAGCACGGAGCCAACCGTTTAGGTGCGAACTCTTTAGTTTCTGCGATTTATGGCGGAATGGTAGCTGGTCCGAATGCTGTCGAATATGTAAATGGATTGGAGAAATCTTCTGAGGACTTGCCTTCTTCCATATATGATGCTGAACTGAAGAAGGAACAAGAAGCTTTTGATGATATCATGAACATGGACGGCACAGAAAACGCTTATGTTATTCACAAAGAGCTTGGCGAGTGGATGACAGACAACGTAACAGTGGTTCGCCATAACGAAACTCTTCTCAAGACTGATGAGAAGATCCAAGAGCTAATGGAGCGCTGGAATAATATCAATATGATTGATACTGCAAAATGGAGCAACCAAGCAGCTTCTTTCACACGTCAGTTGAAAGGTATGTTGAATCTGGCTCGGGTCATTACTCTTGGTGCGTACAATCGTAACGAGAGCCGCGGTGCTCATTTTAAACCTGAATTCCCAGAGCGTAATGATGAAGAGTTCCTTAAAACAACAAAAGCAAAATACAATTCTGCGAAAGGCGGTCCCGACTTCGAGTATGAGGATGTAGATATTTCTTTAATCCCGCCTCGTAAACGTGACTACTCTAAGAAGTCCGCGGTCGCTAAGCAAGGAGCTGATAAATAATGGCTGACACAAATAAAAAAGTCCGGTTTATCATCACTCGTAAAGACAGCCCGGAAAGTGAATCATATAAAGAAGAATTTGAAATTGAATATCGTCCCAATATGAACGTCATTTCAGCCCTTATGGAAATTCGTCGTAATCCGGTGAATGCTCAGGGTAAAACAACAACCCCTGTCATTTGGGATATGAATTGCCTTGAAGAAGTATGTGGGGCATGTTCTATGGTAATCAACGGCAAAGCTCGTCAATCATGTACTGCGCTTGTAGATCAGCTTGAACAACCGATTCGTCTTGAACCAATGAAAACATTCCCTGTCGTAAGGGACTTGATGATTGACAGAAGCAGAATGTTTGATTCCTTGAAGAGAGTGAAAGCGTGGATTCCGATTGATGGAACGTATGATCTCGGGCCAGGTCCACGTATGGCTGAGAATAAGCGTCAGTGGGCATATGAACTCTCAAAATGTATGACTTGCGGTGTTTGTCTAGAAGCTTGTCCTAATGTAAATGATAATAATGACTTCATTGGACCGGCACCTCTCTCTCAAGTACGTCTCTTTAACGCTCATCCTACTGGTGAAATGAATAAAGCAGAACGTCTGGAAGCCTTAATGGGAGACGGTGGACTTGCCGATTGTGGTAACGCGCAAAATTGTGTGCAATCTTGTCCAAAAGGAATTCCTTTGACAACTTCCATTGCCGCGTTGAACCGTGACACTGCATTGCAATCATTTAAAAACTTCTTTGGAAGTGACAAGCTATAAGTTTGGGTTATATCGTCCCGCAGGGCATTCCTGCGGGGCCATTTTATTTTTGGTTCTGTAAAAGTTTTTGGGGTTATTAATCATTTTTCTCTACAGGTTAGATGGCTCTCTAAGGCTCGTTTGTACCACAGGCACAAGAGCGACATCAGTTCAAGCTACACTACGCTTGCTTTCACTGAGTCTTCTCAGCAGACGTCCCGCAGGCGTCTCACCTGTTCGCCATCAACCTTATTTAAGAAATGGAAGAATCTAATCCTATTCACCCCAACTTTTGTTTTAGCACCTTATTTTTAAGGTTTTAATATTAGAGCACGAGAAGTCAATGAAATAGTAGAGTGGTGAGAAAATGGCGCAGATTCCATATATTAAGAACTGGAATGAGTGGCGGGAAGGATTTTCCTTTCATACTGAAGTGAAAATTCGTTTTTCCGAGACCGACGCTTTTGGTCATGTGAATAATACAAATGCCTTCGTGTATTTTGAAGTTGCTCGTTTAGAGTATCTAGAGTCTCTTGGTTTAAGAGAGGATCTGAAAGAAACAGATAGTAAATATATGTGTGTTGTGGCTGATATGCATTGCAACTATTTAAAACAGATTACATATGGTGATATATTAACAATTTATACGAAAATAGTGCGGATTGGCAGGACTTCAATAGATATTCATTATGTAGCCGAAAACCAGTTGGGGGAAGCGTGTTTAACGGCTAGAGGGGCTATTGTTCAAATCAATCGAGCGAACGGTAAGTCAGCAGCATGGAGTGAAGAACAGAGAACAATATTACGACGAGAGTTTGAAAAAAAAGGAACAGTATAGAAACAATAAGCAAGCCCTGTTTAATAGGCCGTATCGTACCCCTCATTTCGTAGGAAGAAGGACACAAAAAGCTAGTCATAAGCATACAATGATGCTGACTATATTCTTTCCATACTCCGACCCTTTCCCTATTAGTGAAAGACGGGGATCAGCCTTGTCGAGAAAGGGTGAAGCCATTGAGGGAGATGGACAGAGGATCCCGTGGGATGCTGACAAAGCGAGAACGGGAAGTTTTTGAGTTACTAGTTCAGGATAAAACAACAAAAGAAATAGCAGCTCAGCTATTTATAAGTGAAAAAACAGTTCGTAACCATATATCAAATACGATGCAGAAGCTGGGTGTTAAGGGGCGTTCTCAGGCAGTTATTGAACTAATTAAGCTTGGGGAGATTAAAATTTAATACAGGGTGTTTTTGAAAAGAGGGGGTCAAGTGAAGATATGGTTCACACTTGGTTCTCTTCACTGTATATGTATGGTATAGCTGCCGTTTTTTAATGCTGAACGGCAGCATTTTTACATCGTTTAAACGACATATTAGCAGCGGAATTATTTTCGGCATCTTGTCAGACAGGTAGAAAAGAGAGAAAATAAGAAAGGATTTATAGTGAAATTCATATAGAAATTGAGGGACGCATTGTGAATCGACCAATTGGTATTATAGATTCAGGAGTTGGAGGTTTAACAGTAGTAAAAGAAATTCAACGTCAATTGCCAAAAGAAGAATTGGTATATATAGGTGACACGGCACGCTGTCCATATGGTCCGCGGCCAGTAGAAGAAGTAAGACGATTCACTTGGCAAATGATCGATCGATTAATCCATCAGAACATAAAGATGTTGGTTATTGCCTGTAACACAGCAACTGCCGTCGTACTAGAAGAAGTGAGAGAAACATTGTCCATTCCTGTCGTTGGAGTCATTCGTCCAGGAGCAGCAGCTGCATTGAAAGCAACAGAGAATGAACATGTAGCTATCATCGGTACAGAAGGTACGATTAAGAGCAAAGCATATCTTCATGAACTTTATAAGATTAACGAAAACATAACGGCCCACAGTCTGGCTTGCCCATCTTTTGTCCCTCTCGTAGAAAGAGGGGAATATGAGGGATTCGAATCATACCAAATGGTAAAGCGTACATTGGAACCATTAATGAATAAACGTTTTGATACACTTATTTTAGGTTGTACTCATTATCCGCTATTAGCGGATGTGATCCAGAAAGCAATAGGGAGTGAACGGTTTCTGATCTCTTCTGGAACGGAGACCGCGAGAGAGGTAAGTACTCTTTTATATCACAATGACATGCTGTTTACAGGAAATCGGACCCCTTGTCATACTTTTTATACCACTGGTTCACCAAATTCCTTTACCATGATTGCCAACCGGTGGCTTGACACACACATCGATCATCCATTAACCATACACCTTGGTGAAAATGCAAGCTTCTTTTCGTCATAAGGGCAATGCATCTCCTTTTTTTATTCTGTGGTCTAATTCTTCCTAGAGCTCGTATAAATAGTAGTACAAACTGCTCTGGGAGGGAGACTAACCATGAAAACAAAAGGATTATTGGGAGCAGCTTCTTTTCTGTTCCTATTATTTTTACTGCAAGGATGCGGGTTTGGAAACGATGGCAGCTCGGAAGAAATGGATGCTCCGCCACCTCAAGAAGATCCTGCCCTTTGGGAAGAAGAATTAATAGAAGGTGAACCGGATACAAGTGAATTGCCGAATGAAGAAGCAGAAAGTGAAGAAGCAGAAAAAGAAAAGTCCGCCACAGAACAGGAAGAGACAGAGGAGGGAACAGTGGAAAGGGAACTTTATTTGATGAGTGAAACTGGATTGGTCGTACCACACACTTTTTCTCTCCCCAAGGAAGAAGGGGTGTTACAGCAATCGCTCGAATACTTGGTAAAGGACGGCCCTTTAACCTCCATGCTTCCTAACGGATTTCAAGCTGTTTTACCTCCTGGTACAGAAGTAGATGTTCATTTAACGGAGGAAGGAACTGCTATTGCAGATTTTTCTCCCGAATTTAGAGATTACGATCCAAATCACGAACAGGCTATGTTAGAGGCTATAACTTGGACATTAACTCAATTTGAGAACGTGGATGAAGTGAAAGTTCAAATTAATGGATATGAACAGGAGACAATGCCAGTCGCAGATACGCCAATAGGAACAACTTACAGTAGAGAGAACGGTATTAACCTGGAAAGCTCTCATGTGTCAGACATGATGCAGAGTAACAGTGTAACCTTATATTTCTTAACACAGGCAGGGGACGAGTCTTATTTTGTGCCCGTTACGCGTCGTGTGAATACTGAAGAAGAGAAGTCTTTATTAGATACGGCTATCAATGAGCTAGTGAAAGGACCTCATGCGAATAGTTCATTACATGGTGTTATCCGTGAGGGAGCAGCTTTAGAAGCTGCTGCTACGGTAGAAGGTGATACGGCATCGTTGGTATTCAATGAATCGTTGTTAACAGAACAAGAGGGAACAGCCATCTCACAAGAGACTCTTCATGCTATTGCTTTAACAGCTACGGAAATGGAAGGAATCGAAAATATTAATTTGAGCGTGGAAGGAATGGATAATGTGATGGAGGTAAGTGGTGACACGTTGTCGGAGCCTCTCGCAAGACCGGCAGCTGTGAATGCTGCTGAGACATCGCATTAACTAGAAATTTCTGCTATAATTCAAGAGACTTATAGAGGCGGCATTGCTGCCTCTTTTTGTACGAAGTTAGGAAGTATACAATATTGGGGTTTTTTATAAGAAAAAAGCTCTCGAGAAAAACTAGCGTTTAACAGAAATAAAACCTTGAAGGTTTGTATAAGTGATAGGATAGGAGGAAGTTTGATGAATCGTCATGACGGAAGAAGTGCTGATGAGTTACGTCCTGTAATAATTGATACTGATTTCTTAAAGCATCCGGAGGGGTCTGTTTTAATAACAGTAGGAGAAACGAAAGTGATTTGTACGGCAAGCATTGAAGACCGGGTGCCCCCTTTTATGAGAGGGAAAGGAAAAGGATGGATTGCCGCAGAATATTCTATGCTACCGCGTGCTACAGAACAGCGGAATATCCGTGAAGCAGCAAAAGGGAAATTAAGCGGCCGGACGATGGAAATTCAACGATTAATAGGGAGATCTCTTCGGTCTGTTGTAAATTTAGAAGGGTTTGGAGAGCGCACGATTTGGGTGGATTGTGACGTTATTCAAGCAGACGGAGGTACAAGAACTGCATCAATCACTGGAGCGTTTGTAGCTGTGGTGATGGCATTAAAAAACTTTAAGGACAAACAAAAAATAAAATCACTGCCTGTAACCGATTTTCTTGCCGCTGTCTCTGTTGGAATGGACTTGGAGGAACAAGAAATGTTAGATTTGTGTTATTCCGAAGATGCCGCTGCAGCAGTAGATATGAATATAGTAATGACAGGAACCGGGAAATTTGTAGAGCTGCAAGGAACCGGCGAGGAAGCTTCTTATTCAAAAGAACAGCTTGATCGTATGCTATCATTAGGGGAGAAAGGGCTTCAGGAAATATTTATGATTCAGCGCCAGGTTCTAGGTGACACAGTCAATGAAATTGGAAAAGATGACAAGGAAGAGAAGTAAATGCTGGAAATTATTATTGCAACAAAAAATAAAGGAAAAATTCGAGAGTTTCAAGACATGGTAGGGGGAGAATACCTTGTTCAATCTCTTTTAGAACGTCCATTTCCTGATATTGATGAAACGGGAAGCACGTTTGAAGAAAATGCTGTATTAAAAGCGGAAGCTGTAAGTAAAGCTTGGGATGTACCAACCATTGCTGATGACTCAGGATTGGAAATTGATACGTTGCACGGGCAGCCTGGTATTTTCTCAGCACGTTATGCGGGACCTGAGAAGGACGACACGAAAAATATAGAAAAAGTCCTTAAGGAGCTTCAAGGCGTTCCATTTGAAAAGAGAGATGCAAGGTTTGTATGTGTTATTGCAGCTGCTGTGGCAGGAAATACATACACGTTTCGCGGTACGTGTGAAGGGAAAATAGCGTTAGAACCAAACGGCGACAATGGATTCGGGTATGATCCGATTTTTTATTTGCCCGAGAAAGGAAGGACGATGGCAGAATTAACATCGGATGAGAAAAATCATATCAGTCATCGTTACCATGCCATGCATCAATTGAAACTTCACTGGAAAGAGATATTTAAATAGGTTCGGAGTGAAAGTAATGAAGTGCTTGATAATGAGTGACAGTCATGGAAGTACGGAAGTAATAACTAATGTGTTGGAACAAGCATCCTCCGATATTGATGGGGTCATACATTGCGGTGATTCTGAGCTTTCTATTGATCACCCTGCACTCAAAAATGTGTGTGTCGTCCGAGGAAATTGTGACAGCTCCGAGTTCCCTGAAGAAATCTTAGAGAAGATTCAAGGAATATCTATATACATTACACACGGGCATTTATATAACGTGAAAATGACGTATGTTCCGCTTTCTTACCGAGCAGAGGAACGAGAGGCACAGCTTGTCTGTTTCGGTCACAGTCATGTCCCTGCAGCATTTGAAGAAAACGGAGTAGTCTATGTAAACCCCGGAAGTTTGTTGCTGCCGAGACAACAATTGGAAAAAACATATGCTATTGTGGATATGACAGGAACTGGTCCTGTGACGGTAAGCTACTATAACGCTGAAACTGGGGAGGAAGTCTCCTCTCTAGGGAAAACATTTACCTTATCGAAATAATATGACAGGTATGACAGGGGAAGAAACATCCTGCTGTCTACCTGTTTATCAATAACTAGAAAATGGACTTTTTTGGGTATTACCATTGACTAAATGAATAAGATATTATATTATATAAAATGTCGCTGCACAGATACTATATAACTTGTCCCAGTAGCTCAGTAGGATAGAGCAACGGCCTTCTAAGCCGTCGGTCGGGAGTTCGAATCTCTCCTGGGACGCCATACATATAAAACTAACTCCATGGCATGTCGCCTTGGAGTTTTTTTGATGAAAAATACATTCGGTGTCAGGGAAGCACTAATGTTTGTCCTCAGGCGAGTGAAAAGTTTAACACTATCTATTCCCGTTGTTATGATTATGTAAACGTATTCAAGGGGTATTGACCCTCAGTTAAGTTTTAATATTTTTTTGAAAAACGGTTGACCAAAACAATCTTTCGGCGTATTATTAACCTCAAATAGAAAATTAAAATAATCAAACGAACAAAGCATTGTTATTTTTAAAAATAAAATGATTGGTGAAAATAATTACGAAATTTGTTATACTAGAAATACGAAGACGAGGACAAGTAATTTACGGTTTTAACCACTACAGAGAGCTGTAAGGTGCTGAGATGCAGCGTGGGATACCGTGAATGAACTCACCTCTGAGTGCTTTTGTGAATGGACGTAAAGTAGCAAAAGCCGGGTGGAACAACACGAACCCACCCGTTATCAAAAACAGACAGGGACTCCCTGTCGCGGAGACGGCTGATCCAGCCGTGAAGAAGGGTGGTACCGTGAAAAGAAGTCTTTTCGCCCCTTCGGTCAGTTTAACGACGGCCGATATGGGCGGAAAGACTTTTTTGTTATGTCAAAAAACTTTTAATGACTTTTCTGTAAAATAGCATTATTTATAAGATATAAGGAGGAAGCAAAGATGAGTCCAAAAGTGAAAGAGGTTAATGGGCGCGAATTGAAAGTAGAAAACCAAGAAATGACAGGGTCAAGTATGCTCATCCAAGCACTTGCCAGAGAAAATGTGGATGTCATCTTTGGTTATCCGGGAGGGGCAATCCTTCCCACATATGATGAAATTTATCGTACGGGAATCCGTCACATTCTTTCTCGCCATGAACAAGGTGCGATTCACGCAGCAGAAGGCTATGCAAGAATTTCCGGGAAACCAGGAGTTTGTGTAGTGACTTCCGGGCCGGGAGCGACGAACGTAGTAACCGGGATTGCCGATGCAATGATAGATTCACTCCCGCTTGTCGTTATTACCGGTCAAGTTGCGACAACAGTGATTGGTACTGATGCATTCCAGGAAGCAGACGTAGTGGGTGTAACGATGCCAATTACAAAGCACAACTTCCAAGTTCGTGAGGTAGATGAGTTGCCTCGTATTATAAAAGAGGCATTTCACATTGCGACAACAGGACGTCCAGGCCCGGTACTCATTGATCTTCCTAAAGATGTATCCATTGCAAGTGGTTTTTTCAATTACGATCAGCCGGTTGATCTTCCAGGTTATCAACCTACTGTAATTCCAAATAAATTACAGATTAAAAAATTGTCCGAAGCAGTAACAAAAGCGAAAAAACCTGCTATTTTAGCGGGGGCGGGAATCCTTCATGCGGGCGGTTCCAAGGAATTGCTTGAATACGCGGAACAGCAGCAGATCCCAGTAGCTAATACCCTTTTGGGACTAGGGTCTTTCCCAGGAACCCATTCTCTTTCACTTGGAATGGCAGGCATGCATGGGACGTACACAGCGAATATGACATTGCATGAAGCTGATCTTCTTATCAGTATCGGGGCTCGTTTTGATGACCGAGTTACTGGCGCACTTCAACATTTTGCACCAAACGCTAAGGTGGCCCATATCGATATTGATCCTGCCGAAATCGGAAAGAATATCGAAACTGCTATTCCTGTAGTTGGGGATGCGAAAGAGGCATTGCGAATGTTAGTGGAAGAGAACGGAGAAGCTCCTCAAATCGAAAGCTGGCATCAGCAGGTTAATGAATGGAAAAAAGAGTATCCTCTGTGGTACAAGGAGGAAGAAAACACCTTAAAACCTCAACGGTTAATTGAAATGATATATGAGGAGACAGGTGGAGAAGCGATTGTTACTACGGATGTAGGACAGCATCAAATGTGGGCTGCACAGTTTTATAAATTTGACCAGCCTGATCATTGGGTTACTTCCGGTGGACTAGGGACGATGGGCTTTGGGTTCCCTGCAGCTATTGGAGCTCAGTTTGCAGAACCTGATAAACAAGTCGTTGCTGTACTAGGTGACGCAGGGTTTCAAATGACTGCCCAAGAGATGTCTATCCTACAGGAATTGAACCTTCCTGTTAAAATCATCCTTGTTAATAACGCATCGCTTGGAATGGTTCGTCAATGGCAGGAATTGTTCTATGAAGAAAGATACTCTAATTCATTGTTCCCAATCCAGCCTGATTTTGTAAAAATGGCTGAAGCCTACAACATCAAGGGATGGAAAGTGGAAGAACCGAATGATATGCAAGCAGCATTAAAAGAAGCACTTGATCATGAAGGGCCTGTATTAATGGACTGTCGAGTAACAAAAGATGAAAATGTGTATCCAATGATCGCACCTGGTAAAGGTCATCATGAAATGGAGGGGATCAAGCCATGAAGCGCACAATTATCGCAACAGTAAACAATACTTCCGGGGTAATGAACCGAATAACAGGGCTTTTTGCTCGCCGGAATTTCAACATTGAAAGCATAACGGTAGGCATGACAGAAAACCCGGCTATTTCCCGGATGACATTCGTCATTAACGTCGATGATGAACGCGGGCTTGATCAAGTGATAAAGCAGCTTTACAAACAAGTCGATGTATTAAAAGTGCGTGATATTACCGATGAAGCGATCATAGCTAGAGAGCTAGCACTGATTAAAGTAGTTGCAGCTCCCCAGCATCGTGGAGAAATATCGGCACTAGTAGAGCCTTTCCGTGCTTCCATTGTGGATGTGGGCAGGGAAAGCATGACTCTTCAAGTAACAGGAGATCAGCAAAAAGTTGAGGCACTGATTGACCTAGTGAAGCCTTATGGGATTAAAGAACTGGCTCGTACAGGCATCACTGCGTTTAAACGCGGTACTAAGAAGAGTGACTTTGAAACCCCTAAGTATTCAATCATTAATTAAATTAATTTCATTAAAGGAGAGAATTTACTATGGCAAAGATATTTTACAATGGAGACGTAAACGAAGGAATTATTCAAGGAAAGACGGTAGCAATCATTGGTTATGGTTCACAAGGTCACGCGCATGCTCAAAACTTGAGAGACAGCGGCAATGAGGTAGTGGTAGGTCTTCGTAAAGGTAATTCCTGGGACCAAGCAGTAGAAGACGGATTTGAAGTTGTTTCTGTAAGAGAAGCTGCAGCAAAAGCAGACATCATTATGATCTTGACTCCGGACGAGCACCAAATCACTATATATGAAAATGAAATCGCACCAGAATTGAATGCAGATAAGACACTTGCGTTTGCACATGGATTTAACGTTCACTTTAAACAAATTGAGCCACCTTCTGACGTAGATGTATTTATGGTTGCACCAAAAGGACCAGGTCATGTTGTTCGCCGTGTATACACTGATGGAGCTGGAGTACCAGCACTTATAGCTGTATATCAAGATGCTACAGGTAACGCTAAAGATATTGCTCTTGCATATGCGAAACAAATTGGTGCCGGACGCGCTGGTATTCTAGAAACTACTTTCCAAGAAGAAACAGAGACAGATCTCTTTGGTGAGCAAGCTGTACTTTGCGGAGGTATTTCTTCCTTAATTAAAGCAGGGTTTGAAACTCTCGTAGAAGCAGGCTATCAACCGGAAGTGGCTTACTTTGAGTGCTTGCACGAAATGAAATTGATTGTTGACTTGATCTATGAAGACGGACTTGCCGGAATGCGCTATTCTGTATCTGACACTGCTCAATGGGGTGACTTTACTGCTGGCCCACGTGTTGTTAATGAGGATACAAAAGAAGAAATGCGTAAGATATTGAAAGATATCCAAACAGGAACATTTGCTAAGGGATGGATTCTTGAAAACCAGGCAAACCGTCCTGAGTTTAAGGCGATCAACCGTATTGAAAATGATCATCTTATCGAAAAGGTGGGTAGAGAGCTGCGTGAAATGATGCCATTTGTGAAAGGCAAACACAAAGGAGTGTTGAGTGGTGCGAAAAATTAATGTCTTTGACACGACACTTCGCGACGGGGAGCAAACACCGGGTGTAAATTTGAACTTTGAAGAAAAGTTACAAATCGCGGTGCAGCTGGAACGCCTCGGTGTTGACATCATCGAGGCCGGCTTCCCGGCAGCTTCGGAAGGAGATTTCCAGGCAGTAAAAACAATTGCCGAAACAGTAAAAGGCAGTTCTGTAACAGGCCTCTCCCGGTCTGTTAGAAAAGAAATTGATGCCGCCTGGGATGCATTGAAAGTTGGTACGGAGCCAAGGATTCATGTATTTATTGCAACGTCTCCTATCCATATGGAGCATAAACTTCGTATGACACCGGACCAAGTCATCGAAAATGCCGTAGACTCGGTTAAATATGCGAGTGAAAGATTTCCTCATGTTCAGTGGTCTGCTGAAGACGCTTGCCGCTCGGACTTGGACTTTCTCGTTCGGATTATAGAAAAAGTAATAGATGCCGGGGCAGAAGTTATTAATCTTCCGGATACGGTCGGCTACATTACACAAGAAGAAATTCGTCACATTTTTACGTACGTAAGAGAAAATGTGCCGAATATCGACAAAGCCATCCTTTCCACCCACTGCCATGATGACCTCGGAATGGCTACTGCTAACTCATTGGCAGCTATTGAAGCGGGAGCCGGTCAAGTGGAAGGTACGATTAACGGTATCGGTGAAAGGGCTGGAAATGCAGCTTTGGAAGAAATAGCTGTTGCGCTCAAGATAAGAAATGATCATTATCAAGCAGAAACTGGCTTTACGTTGAACGAAATTAAACGCACTAGCAGCTTGGTTAGTAAGCTGACTGGTATGATCGTTCCGAATAACAAAGCTGTTATCGGTGATAATGCTTTCGCGCATGAATCTGGAATTCACCAAGATGGTGTCTTAAAAGAGACGACAACCTACGAAATTATCACTCCAGAACTTGTCGGTGTCAGCTCAAATCGGATGGTGCTTGGCAAATTATCAGGCCGCCATGCCTTTAAAGAAAAAGTTCAATCACTTGGTTATAATGCAACAGAGGAAGAAATTAACCGGGTGTTCAAAGAATTCAAGAGACTGGCTGACAAGAAGAAAGAGATTACAGATGATGATATTTTCGCTTTAATGACGGAAGAAAAAGCGGGAGAAACGATAAAGCATTACGACCTGCAAACATTACAAGTAAGCTATGGAACAACAAATATACCAACTGCCACAATCACAATGACTAACCCAGATGGGGAGACACTCCAGGAAGCAGCCACCGGTTCTGGAAGCGTGGAGGCTATCTATAACACAATAGAAAGAATTATTGGGAAAGAAATTGTTCTCAAAGATTACAGAATTCAATCGACTACAGGCGGCCGCGACGCGTTGGCGGAAGTTTATGTGCAGATTGAGTTTGACAACGATGAAGCTTCGGGCCGAGGCACCGCTAATGATGTGTTGGAAGCTTCCGCAAGAGCTTATATCAATGCGGTTAACCGAGTGCTGAACCAAAAAAAGTGGCCGAGAAAGAATATAGAAAAGATACATGTCTAAATAGATAAGATATCGTAGCTTAAAACCAGCGTTTCGGCCAAAACATACCTATCAGTGGGTTGTTTTGGCCTTACGCACTGATGTTTTCATAGCATAGGGGAGAGAGTTTGATGAAAAAAAAGATTGCAGTTCTTCCAGGTGATGGAATAGGCTTGGAAGTTGTAAAAGCAGCAACTACCGTTTTAGATAAAACAGCAGAACTATTCGGACATCAATTTGAATATCAATATGGCGATATAGGCGGACACTCAATTGATAAACATAATGATCCGCTTCCGCAAGAAACAATCGATACTTGCCTTAAAAGTGACGGAGTTTTACTAGGTGCAGTTGGAGGACCAAAATGGGATAATCTTCCTGGCGGTATCCGTCCAGAACAAGGGTTGCTTGGGATTCGAAAGGCCTTGCAGTTATTTGCAAATTTACGTCCGGTTACAGGACATGAGAGTTTGACAGAAGCTTCTACATTAAAGAAAGAAGTAGTAGATGGAGTAGACCTTGTTATTGTTCGGGAACTCACAGGCGGCCTTTACTTCGGTGAGCCAAAAGAACGACGAGAGATCGACGGAGAAGAGGGCGCGGTTGATTCACTCATTTATAAGAAATCTGAAATTGAAAGAATAGTTCGTCAAGCTTTTGAAATGGCAAAAGTCCGCCGCAAGAAACTAACATCTGTTGATAAAGCAAACGTCTTGGAAACAAGCCGCCTTTGGAGAGAAACAGTAGAAGAAATGAAACAGGATTATCCAGAGGTCGAAGTGGAGCATATGTTAGTAGATAATGCTTCTATGCAGTTAATTCGTGATCCGAAGCAATTTGATGTTATGGTTACAGAAAACACTTTTGGTGATATCCTTAGTGACGCAGCTTCGATGCTTACAGGTTCACTTGGGATGCTCCCATCTGCAAGTATAGGGAGTGAAGCACCAGGTTTATATGAACCTGTCCACGGTTCCGCTCCTGATATTGAAGGACAAGGGAAAGCCAATCCATTGGCGGCAATCGCATCTGCAGCCATGATGCTAAAATATTCTTTTCATATGCATGAAGAAGCTGACGCTATTGACACTGCGATTTCAGAAGTTTTAAACGCTGGTTATCGTACTGGAGACATTGCACAGAACAATGATAATATTCTATCGACAGAAGAAATGACCACTAAGGTGGTAGAGGCAATCAAGAAATAATCATAAAGTAAGAAAGCTTTTGAGAAGCGAGGGGAAGGTTATGCAACCTAAAACAATTATCGAAAAAATATGGGAAAAGCATACAGTACTTTCAGAACAGGGAAAGCCTGATCTATTGTACATTGACTTGCATATGGTACACGAGGTGACATCACCTCAGGCTTTTGAAGGGCTTCGCTTAACGGACCGAAAAGTACGTCGCCCAGATTTAACATTTGCGACGATGGACCACAACGTTCCAACAGATAATAGAACATCCATTAAAGATGCTATTGCGAGAAAGCAAATGGAAACTTTATCTAATAACTGTAATGAATTTGGAATTGAAATCGCAGACCTTGACAGTCCTGACAATGGAATTGTCCATGTTATCGGACCTGAACTTGGATTGACACAGCCAGGTAAGACAATTGTGTGCGGTGATAGTCATACGTCTACTCACGGAGCTTTTGGAGCGCTAGCGTTTGGTATAGGAACAAGTGAAGTGGAACATGTGCTTGCTACACAAACCATTTGGCAGTCCAAACCAAAAACAATGGAAGTGAAAGTGAATGGCCGTCTTGCGCCAGGAGTGACAGCAAAAGATATCATCCTAGCCGTTATTGCTAAATATGGTGTTGATTTTGGTACAGGTTATGTACTTGAGTATACGGGGGAAGCTATCCGTGGACTTACGATGGAAGAACGGATGACCATCTGTAATATGTCCATCGAAGCTGGAGCTAGAGCTGGCTTGATCAGCCCCGATCAGGTTACAGTGGACTACTTAAAAGGTCGTGAAAAAGTACCTTCTGGTGAAGAATTTGATAAAAAAGCTTCTGAATGGCTCGCGTTGTCTACCGATGAGGGTGCACAGTATGACGCTGTCGTTGAGATTGACAGCGAAGAAATTGAGCCGATGGTGACATGGGGTACGAACCCTTCACAAGGGGTAGGCATCCACGGAACCGTGCCATCTCCTGAAGACGCTGAGAATGAAGCAGGTCGTAAGGCTATCCAGCAATCGTTAGATTATATGGATTTAAAGCCTGGAACCAAAATGACAGATATTTCTATTGAACATGTATTTATTGGTTCATGTACGAACTCTCGCCTAAGCGACTTACGTGCAGCGGCGGAAATAGCCAAAGGAAGAAAAGTAGCCGAAGGCGTTCGCGCTATGGTTGTACCAGGTTCTCAAAAAGTAAAGATAGCAGCTGAAAAAGAAGGCTTGGATAAGATATTTATTGAAGCAGGATTCGACTGGAGAGAATCAGGCTGCAGTATGTGTCTTAGCATGAACCCTGACTTCGTCCCAGAAGGAGAGCGCTGTGCTTCAACATCAAACCGTAACTTTGAAGGTCGACAAGGAAAAGGAGCGAGAACTCACCTTGTTAGCCCCGCTATGGCGGCTGCAGCGGCTATTTCAGGTAAATTTGTCGACGTTCGAAAATTAGAAGAACCATCTGTAACACAATAATATACTCCTGTAGGTAAAGAGGGTGAAACTATGGAACCATTAGTAAAACATGAAGGAAATACAGCTGTACTTCCTCGTGTCAACGTAGACACTGACCAAATTATTCCAAAACAATTTTTAAAAAGAGTAGAACGCAGTGGTTTTGGACAATTCTTATTCTTTGATTGGCGTTTTCTTGCGAATGGGAAAGATAACCCGGATTTTGAGTTAAATCAGGACTCCGCAGAGAACGCTACCATTCTCATCGCGGATCATAACTTCGGTTGTGGTTCATCGAGAGAGCACGCGCCATGGGCATTACAGGATTATGGCTTCCGGGTGATTATCGCTCCGAGCTTTGCTGATATTTTTTACAATAACTGTTTTAAAAATGGGATTTTACCGATTCGTTTACAGGAAGAAAAGGTTTATGAATTAATGGAAAACGGGAAAGATAAAGTATATAACTTGACTGTTGATTTGGAGAATCAGAAAATAGCAGACAAGGATGGTTTTGAAGCCAGCTTTACTATCGACTCTTATTGGAAAGAAATGTTGTTGAATGGATGGGACGAAATCAGCCTAACTCTTCAATACGAGAATAAAATTACAGAGTACGAGGATAAAGTAACGTTGTAAAACAGGAAGGCGGCCTGTAACCAGGTCGCCTTTTTGTACCTTTCTTCTATACGAAGCTAAACGTTTCACTGTCATGGGAAGTGTTTGGGTGTAGCGTACATATTTCTAGAGCATGCTGTGGAAGGACGTATTGCAGTAAGGATCAACCGATAAACACTAAAGAATAACGCGTTTCCTTCTATAGAAATTAGTAAAGACCAAACATAGATGTCATCTCATCAGCTCACCCTCACATGTGTAAAAGCCCGTCCTTATTATGGTGAGTCGCCGGTAAAGGAGGAGATCAGATAGTGAACGAAAGAGATAAAGATAATAATATCATTCCTTTTCCTGGATCGGCAGGTAAGTTGGTAACTCTTGGTCTTCGTTCATTAAAAGCAGGAGACTGTGAAGAGGCACTGCAATATTTTCTGGAAGCTTTAGCTCATGACCCTCACCATGAAGAGGCATCCTACGGCTTGTTATTAGCTTTCGCTGACAGCGGACGACTTCAGGAAGGGAGAGAGTGGGCAGAAAAGCTATTAAGAACAGGAGAGGCAAATTATTTTGAAGTTCTCCAAGTGTATGTTTCTATTCTTGCTCAGCTAGAAGAGTATGAGCAGGTAGTTTCCGTCCTCGAAGCAATCCTGGAAGAAGAAAAATTTCCTCCGCATATGGCCGATAAACTGTATGAACTGTTAGAGCTCTCACATTCCATGATTCGATCTGACATGGAGCCGTATGTGAGAGTAGATAGTGATAAGGCTTCCATTGATACATGTGTTGATTGGAAAGATAAATTAATGAGGGGGACGCCTGATCAAAAGATGGCAGCTTTAAGAGAACTTCGCTTGCAAGAACCGGACACTGTACTGCCCGCAATCGAAAGTGTATTGGCCGACAACCATGCTTCACCCTTATTAAAAAGCATTTTATTATTACTGTTAAAAGATTGGCGGATAGAGAAAGATGTTTGGGTTCATAAGCTGGACAGACAAGGAGAATTTTCACCGGTGTCCTTGTCTTTAATAGAAGAAAGTGCTTCGTACATAAAATCATCTCAGCTGCTTGAAGACAAGCTAGGTCAGGTAGACCCTGTCCTTCTAAAGAATTCATATCATTTGATGAGGCAGCTATACTTATTTTATTACCCATTCCCGCCGTCCATAGAACTGGAAGCCTTAGCTGCAGTCATACATCATGATGCGGCACTGCAAACAGGGAATGATATTACAATGTCAGAACTCGTCGCAACCTACAAGGCGGAGGAAATGTATATACAAAACATGATGAAAGAGTACCAAAGGATTAAAAAATATATGTTCGACCTGTAAATAGTATCACGGTTGCTGTCATGTGAGAACGAGTCGCTGCAAAGGCGCTTATGCTTTTCTTATTGAAAAGGAATAGTGATATGTTATAATGTAATGGTTGTAAAAACGGACATAACCTATGTTACATGGAGGGAAATATAAATGAGTGCAAATTGGGAAAAGCTCGAAGGAAATGAGGGCGTTTTAACTGTAGAAGTGGATTCCGGAAAATTTGACGATGCGCTCGACCAAGCGTTTCAAAAAGTTAGAAAACAAGTGAATGTGCCGGGTTTTCGGAAAGGCAAAGTTCCTCGTAAGATTTTTGAACAACGCTTCGGTGTAGAATCTCTTTACCAAGACGCCGTGGACATTGTACTTCCAGAAGCTTATGCGGGTGCGGTGGATGAAACTGGAATTGAACCTGTAGGGCGTCCGGAAATTGACATTGAAGAAATCGAAAAAGGGAAAAACCTAGTGTTTAAGGCTACGGTTACTGTGAAGCCAGAAGTGGAGCTTGGAGAATATAAAGGACTTGAAGTAGAAGAGTTTGATACTTCTGTTACGGACGAAGAGGTAGAAGAACAATTGAAGTCCTTACAGGAAAGACATGCTGAGCTCGTTGTAGTAGAAGAGGGAGAAGCTCAGGAAGGCGATACAGTTGTTATGGACTTCGAAGGCTTTGTGGATGGAGAAGCGTTTGAAGGCGGAAAAGCAGAAAATTACACGATTGAAATTGGATCAGGACAATTTATTCCTGGCTTTGAAGAACAATTGGTTGGTGCGAAGTCAGGTGAAGAGAAAGAAGTAAATGTCACTTTCCCTGAAGAATATCATTCAGAGGAGCTAGCGGGGAAAGAAGCAACGTTTAAAGTGAAAGTTCATGACGTGAAGCGTAAAGAGCTTCCAGAACTAGATGATGAGTTTGCAAAAGACGTGGACGAAGAAGTAGAAACATTAGAAGAGCTGAAAAAAGCTCAAGAAGAAAAGCTAAAGCAGGATAAAGAACACGCTAAAGAACATCACGAGCGTGATACCGTAGTTGAAAAAGCAGCAGAAAATGCCACTATTGATATTCCGGATGTCATGATCGAAAATGAATCAGATCGTATGATGCAAGAGTTTGATCAGCGTCTACAAGCTCAAGGTATGTCCTTGGATATGTATTATCAAATGGCAGGTACTGACGAAGCAGGTATGAAAGAACAGTTTAAACCGGAAGCTGAAAAGCGAGTAAAAATGAACTTAACGTTAGAAGCTATTGCTGATGCTGAAGAAGTTGAAGCGACAGATGAAGACGCTGAGAATGAACTAGACAAAATGGCAGAAGCATATCAGAGAGATAAAGAAGAAATTCGTTCTTTGCTTGCCATGCAAGGTGGCACGGAGGCTATCAAAGGAGATCTTCGCATTCAGAAAGCGATTGACTTCCTTGTGGAAGAAAGCAAGACTGTTGAAAAACAAGAAGAGAGTAATGAAGAAGCAGAAGAAGAATAGGATGTATTACAACCCTAAAAGACGGAGTACTTTTAGGGTTTTCTCTATGAAAAAAGGGATATGGACTCTTCCTATCGAATGTGTATATATAATAATTCTGTTTTTACATAAAAACAGATGAAAAGCTAATCTCTTTTATAAATATGGTAAAAAAGGGAATAGTAGATAGCAGTGGTGCATGAAGGATACATAAGACTTTTTATTTTAGTCTCCCGAGGGATGTGTGGTACAATGCAAAGCATGATTGTTTGAAAGGAATGGCAATAGGGGATAGGAAAGAAAAAGATCAATGAAGAAGCCATATTGTTGTACTGAAGGCTATGTGTTTGTGTACAATATATAAGTAAGGGGTGAATATCACATGTTGAAGTTTAACGAAGATAAGGGACAATTGAAATGTTCCTTTTGTGGAAAAACTCAAGATCAGGTTCGAAAGTTAGTGGCCGGTCCTGGCGTTTATATATGTGATGAATGTATAGAATTGTGTACGGAAATTGTAGAAGAAGAACTAGGTACGGAAGAAGAAATTGAGTTTGAGGACATTCCAAAGCCATACGAGATTAATGAAATTTTAGATGACTATGTCATTGGGCAGGAGCGCGCGAAGAAGTCACTAGCTGTCGCTGTGTACAATCATTATAAACGTGTGAATTCTGCTTCTAAATCGGAAGATGTTGAGCTTTCTAAAAGTAATATTTGCTTGATCGGACCGACTGGGAGCGGGAAGACCTTGTTGGCTCAGACATTGGCAAGAATATTAAACGTACCTTTCGCCATTGCGGATGCCACGTCTCTTACAGAAGCAGGATATGTTGGGGAAGACGTAGAGAATATTTTGCTGAAGTTAATTCAAGCGGCTGACTTTGATGTGGAAAAAGCCGAAAAAGGGATCATATACATTGATGAGATCGACAAAGTAGCTCGTAAGTCCGAAAACCCTTCCATCACACGCGATGTTTCGGGGGAAGGTGTGCAGCAGGCTCTCTTGAAGATACTAGAGGGAACTACTGCAAGTGTTCCTCCGCAGGGTGGCAGAAAACATCCTCATCAGGAGTTTATTCAAATTGACACTAGCAATGTGTTGTTTATTTGTGGCGGTGCCTTTGACGGGATTGATCAAATAGTAAAGCAACGCTTAGGTAAGAAAGTGATCGGCTTCGGAGCAGATGCGGAAAAATCTGAATTAGATAAAGATGAATATATGAGCAAAATTTTACCCGAAGACCTTCTTCGCTACGGGTTAATACCTGAGTTTATTGGTCGTCTACCTGTTATCTCCAGCTTAAATCAATTGGATGAAGAAGCATTGGTTGAAATACTGACACAGCCAAAGAACGCGCTTGTGAAGCAGTATCAAAAGCTTCTTGAAATTGATGATGTAGAGCTCGAATTTACAGATGACGCTCTCCAAGAAATAGCTCTCAAAGCCATTGAGAGAAAAACAGGTGCTCGCGGACTCCGTTCTATCATTGAAGGAATCATGCTGGACGTCATGTACGATCTGCCATCAAAAGATGACGTAGCGACGTGTACCATAACAGCAGAAAGTGTGACCGAAGGAGCTTCTCCTATTTTGAAAACAAAAGAAGGAAAAGAAGTCAAACTGAAAAAAGATAAACCAAAGGAAAGTGCTTAATGTTATAAAACACGAAAGCGTCTGGCTTATTTGGAAAGCCAGACGCTTTTTTGTATGTTTTCCCCCTTTAGCATCCATACTAATTTTAAAAGGAAGGGAACGATGCGAGAAGGGGGATCACTATGAATTTTACGACCATTGCGTTGTTAGTCCAAGGTTTCTTTGGAGTCATCATAGGGTTGTACTTTTGGAATTTACTACGAAACCAGCGTTCACAAAAAGTCGTTGTAGAACGTGATTCAAAAAAAGAAATTGAGCAATTAAGACGATTGCGGTCTATGTCGTTGTCTGAACCACTTTCAGAAAAAGTACGTCCTGCTGATTTAAAGGAAGTGATGGGACAGGAAGAAGGAGTAAAAGCCCTTCAAGCAGCATTGTGCGGAGAACATCCTCAACACGTGTTGATTTATGGCCCTCCGGGGGTAGGAAAAACCGCAGCGGCACGATTAATGTTGGAACTAGCTAAAAACAATCCCCTTTCCCCTTTCACAGAACATGCTCCGTTCATTGAAATGGATGGAGCGACGGCTCGATTTGATGATCGTGGAATAGCTGACCCTTTGATTGGGTCTGTTCATGATCCCATTTATCAAGGTGCTGGCGCAATGGGACAAGCGGGAATTCCACAGCCTAAACAGGGCGCTGTCACGAAAGCTCATGGCGGAATGTTATTCATTGATGAGATAGGTGAACTGCACTCTATTCAGTTAAACAAACTGCTGAAAGTGCTGGAAGATCGGAAAGTATTTTTAGAGAGTGCCTACTACAGTGAGGAAAACAAACAAATCCCTACCCATATCCATGATATTTTTATGAATGGTCTTCCGGCAGATTTTCGGTTAGTAGGTGCAACTACCCGTAGTCCCGAAGAACTCCCTGCTGCGCTTCGTTCACGCTGTATGGAAATATATTTTCGCAGTTTGGATGCAGAAGAGATTAAAGGCATTGCCAAAAATGCAGCAGAAAAAAGTAAGATGACGCTTGTTCCTGAAACTGCCGATTTCGTTGCAAAATATGCCAGCAACGGTAGAGAGGCAGTCAACATGGTGCAAATTGCAGCAGGTTTAGCGGCAGAACATAACAGGAATGAAATTACAAAGGAAGATTTACACTGGGTGGTAAGGGCTAGTCGTCTCCAACCTAGGTTAGAGAAAGAAATAAGAAAACAACCAGACATTGGTATTGTGAACGGACTGGCAGTCACAGGGACTGGAACAGGTATGATCCTTGAGATTGAAGCGTTTGCAAAAAGGGTGATGTCGGGAGGAGAGCTAACGGTAACAGGCATTGTAGAGGAAGAAAACCAAGGCAACCCTTCCTATTCAGTCAAGCGAAAGAGTTTAGCTAAAAGTTCTCTTGAAAATGTAATGACAGTGCTGCAATCTTTATACTTGCCGGTGAAGGAATATCACATTCATGTCAATTTCCCTGGAGGAATCCCTATTGATGGACCTTCAGCGGGGGCCGCTATGGCGTTAGCGGTATATTCTTCGATCAAGAAAATGAAAGTAAAAGAGCGGACTGCCGTAACGGGAGAAATAGGAATACATGGAGATATTAAGCCGGTAGGAGGAATTACAGCGAAAGTGGAGGCGGCTGTGAAAGCTGGTGCTTCGCACATTTTTATCCCTGAAGAAAATGATCAATCTTCACTTCATTCTTATCGAGAGGTAAAAGTACATCCGATTAAGAGAATTGAAGAATTGTTGCAGCATGCTCTCTACGCTTATGATGGAAACGATCGAAAAGAACAGGTGTTTCCGAATTATCACTTGCCCTTTATTGCATCCGAACCGGAAGATACCTTCCATGCCGGTCATTAGACAAACGACTTTGCAATAGGATAGAATAATGGAAGAACCATGATCGGCGATAAAGTATAGTGGTTAAATCAGACGTCAAACTGGGAGTCAATGGCCAGTAGGTGAAGACTCACAGTTTTGGCGTCTCGTTAACCGTTACCATTCATTACATTTTATACATAGTATTCTAAATAGATGGGAGTGTTAGCTGTTGGGTGAAAAGAAAAAAAGAAATATCCCGTTGCTCCCGCTAAGAGGCCTTCTCGTTTTCCCGACGATGGTACTACACCTAGATGTGGGAAGAGAAAAGTCAGTACAGGCGCTTGAGCAGGCAATGGTGGATGACAGCGAAATTTTATTAACGAGTCAAGTCGATTTATCTATCGATGAACCAACGGAAGAAGATGTTTACCATATCGGTACGCTAGCGAAAATTAAGCAAATGCTAAAGCTGCCAAATGGCACGATTCGGGTGCTTGTGGAAGGGTTGGCACGAGCAAAGGTGTTACGCTTTTTAGATCGGGATGATTATTTCGAAGTAGAAATGGAAGTAATAAATGGCGAGGACCAAGAACCAGAGCCTGAAGTACAAGCACTTATGAGAAATGTTCTGGATCAATTTGAACAATATGTAAACCTTTCAAAAAAAGTAACAGTGGAAACAATGCAAACTGTACAGGACATAGAAGAACCTTACCGATTAGCCGATGTCATTGCTTCTCATCTTCCTTTGAAAGTGTCGGAAAAACAAAAACTATTGGAAACCATCCCTGTACATGAGCGCCTCATGAATATCCTGGAAATATTAAATAATGAAAAAGAAGTTCTGGGGCTTGAACAAAAAATAGGGCAACGTGTTAAGAAATCGATGGAAAAGACGCAAAAAGAGTATTATTTGCGTGAACAAATGAAAGCAATTCAAAAGGAACTTGGGGACAAGGATGGAAAAGGCGGAGAGGTAGAAGAGCTTCGAAAAAAAATAGAAGAAGCAGATATGCCTGAAAATGTAGAAGAAAAAGCATTAAAAGAACTAGATCGATATGAAAAGATGCCTTCGGCTGCTGCAGAAAGTTCGGTGCTTCGTAATTATATTGAGTGGTTAATAACGGTTCCATGGAAAAAAGAGACTGCTGACCGCCTGGATATAAATAATGCACAGAAAATCCTTGATGAAGATCACTATGGTCTCGACAAAGTCAAAGAGCGTGTCCTTGAATACTTAGCCGTTCAAGAATTAACAGAATCCTTAAAAGGACCAATCCTATGTTTAGCCGGCCCTCCTGGAGTTGGGAAAACTTCTCTCGCTCGCTCGGTTGCCCGGGCTTTAGAGAGAAAGTTTGTACGTATTTCCCTGGGGGGGATACGGGATGAAGCTGAAATTCGCGGCCATCGGCGGACGTATGTCGGAGCAATGCCTGGCCGAATCATCCAGGGTATGAAGAAAGCAGGATCTGTTAACCCAGTATTTCTATTGGACGAAATAGATAAAATGGCCAGCGGCTTCCGAGGGGATCCATCGGCAGCTATGCTTGAAGTTCTGGATCCGGAACAAAATAACAGCTTTAGTGACCATTACCTCGAAGAACCGTATGATCTATCCAAGGTAATGTTCGTCACTACTGCGAATAATGTAGGTATGATACCAGAGCCACTGCTAGACCGCATGGAGATCATCTCAATTGCGGGTTACACGGAAGTAGAAAAGATGGGAATAGCGAAAGGTCACCTGCTTCCAAAACAAATTGAAGAGCATGGGCTATCCAAAGGAAAAATTCAAGTAAAAGAAGACGCTCTCCTTAAGTTAATTAGGTACTACACGAGGGAAGCAGGAGTAAGGAATTTAGAACGTGAAATTGCGAATGTGTGCCGAAAAGCAGCAAAGTTAATCGTCTCCGGAGACAAGAAACGTGTCATTGTTACCGAGAACACAGTAGAAGATATGCTGGGAAGACCGCGGTTCCGATACGGGCTTGCCGAAAAAGAAAACCAAATCGGAGCCGCTACTGGATTAGCTTATACGACAGGCGGTGGAGACACACTCTCTATTGAAGTCTCTCTAGCGAAAGGAAAAGGAGAACTTACGTTAACCGGAAAACTTGGTGATGTCATGAAGGAGTCCGCACAAGCCGCTTTTAGTTACATTCGGTCACGGGCTGACGAGTTAGAAATAGATACGGATTTCCATGAGAAGTACGATATCCATATTCACGTTCCTGAGGGAGCAACGCCGAAAGATGGTCCTTCGGCTGGTATCACCATGGCTACTGCTTTAATTTCTGCTTTAACAGGTAGAAAAGTAAAAAAAGAAGTCGGGATGACTGGAGAAATTACATTACGGGGAAGAGTGCTGCCAATAGGTGGATTAAAAGAAAAATCCATGAGTGCCCATCGAGCAGGACTAACAACAGTCATTATTCCGAAAGATAATGAAAAAGACTTAGAAGAAATACCGGAAAGTGTTAGGAAAAGCTTAACATTTATACCGGTGTCACATTTAGATGAGGTATTAAAGCACGCACTGGAGGAGAAACATGAAAGTGAATAAGGCAGAGCTGCTAATTAGTGCAGTCTCACGAAAACAATACCCGGAAGATGGCTTGCCAGAAATTGCACTGGCAGGCCGCTCTAATGTTGGTAAATCATCTTTTATCAATACTATGGTACAACGCAAAAAATTGGCTCGTATCTCGTCCAAACCGGGGAAAACTAGAACTCTTAACTTTTATAATATCAATGATGAGCTTATTTTTGTGGATGTTCCTGGATATGGTTATGCTAAAGTGTCTAAAAAAGAAAGAGCTGCATGGGGACCAATGATGGAAGAGTATATTTCCGTACGAGAGGAGCTCCGTGGAGTTGTTCAAATTATTGATGTAAGACATCCGCCGACAGCTGATGATATTCAAATGTATCAGTATTTGAAATATCATGAGCTGCCAGTAATTGTCATTGCAACGAAAGCGGATAAAGTATCGAAAAACAAACGTCCCAAGCATGTAAAGCAGGCAAAAAATGATCTTCAGCTGGATAAAGAAGACAAAATGATACTATTTTCCGCCGAAACAGGGCAAGGTAAGGATGAAGGATGGAGTGCGATACAGAACTTAATGTAATTTATCTTTTCTTAACTAAGAGATAATATAGACCAATACCAATTAATAGTATTGGTAAGAACCGAAGGGCAGGAGAGATAAATGTAGACACGGTCAGCTCATAAATCTCCTGTTCAAAAAAATAAAAGAGGCTGACCAAGATTAAGAAAAGACTAATCACAAGACTGCTGTTTTTTGTTTTTACAGAATCAGTAAGGATAGCTAACCCAATGAGAGCTATGTACATTGCAGTGTGATCAGGCCAATTCGTTAGAAAATCGGCAAGGTGGAACTGAATACCGAAAAACACCATCAGAAGACCAGGCAAAAAATATAGAGGAAAATGAGCACGCATGGATTCTATGACAAACGCGGCTCCCACTATGATTAAAATGGTCGGCCAGTCATACCACCAAGCTGTTTCTGTTACATCCCATTTTTCTATTAATAGAATAAGGCCTAAACCGGACAACAAAATACCATAGAACAATCGATGTTTTCCCATTTATACCTCCTGGTTAATGCGATCTCAACTATTGATCTTATCATAAATGTCAGTTGGAATTCACAATTATTTTTGGCGCTGACAGGCAGGCGTGTTATAATAAAGGTTGTTTAAATGACGGAAATACAGAGTAATTGCTTGAAGATCTGGGAATAAGTCATAATAGGTAAGTTGCTATTACTTTGTGGGGGGAACACAACGTGCATATTTTAGTAGCAGGATTAGATTATAAAACAACCCCTGTGGAAATAAGAGAACGTTTGGCGTTTCAGGAAGACAGTCTTTCAGAAGCATTGCAACAGCTGCGAAACATGAAAAGTGTCCTGGAATGTACGATTGTATCAACCTGTAACCGTACAGAAGTATATGCGGTTGTAGATCAACTCCACACGGGACGTCACTTTGTTAAAAAATTCTTATCGGAATGGTTCGAACTAGAAGTTAGCGAGTTCGGCTCATTTTTAAATATTCGAGAAAATGATGCGGCAATTCAGCACCTACTGCGAGTCGTGACGGGCCTTGACTCTATGGTGCTTGGAGAAACACAAATATTAGGACAGGTCAGAGATGGATTCCTGCGAGCGCAAGAAGAGGGAGCAACAGGAACAGTATTTAATGAACTGTTTAAGCAAGCAGTCACTTTTGCAAAAAAAGCCCATCGTGAAACAGAAATAAATGATAATGCGGTGTCAGTGAGTTACGCTGCTGTTGAATTAGGAAAGAAAATCATTGGTGATTTTCATGGCAAGAAAGTGCTTATACTGGGAGCAGGAAAAATGAGTGAGTTAACTGCCAAGCACTTGCACTCAAATGGAGCTGCCGAGGTCACCGTCTTAAATAGAACATACACAAAAGCGGTAGAACTTGCTGAAAAGTTTTTTGGACAAGCGGGGAGCATGGACCGTTTACAGGAGCACATGATAGAAGCTGATATTCTTATCTCTTCTACTGGGGCAGACCAATACGTAGTAACGAAAGAAATGGCAGTCACAGCTGTGAAGAAGCGAAAAGGACGCCCGCTGTTCATGGTGGATATTGCTGTGCCTAGGGATTTAGATCCGAAATTGGCATCACTGGATAATGTATTCCTTTATGACATTGATGACTTACAAGGGATTGTAGCTGCCAATTTAGAAGAGCGTAAAAAAGAAGCAGCCAAGATCGAAGAAATGGCGCAAGAGGAATTGGCCGCATTTAAAGAGTGGGTTCATACATTAGGAGTTGTCCCTATCATTACTGCGTTACGGACAAAGGCGTTAAGCATTCAGTCTGAAACGATGGATAGCATAGAACGCAAATTGCCCGATCTCACAGAACGAGAGAAAAAGGTCCTTCGCAAGCACACGAAAAGCATCATTAATCAAATGCTGCGTGATCCTATTACGAAAGCAAAGGAATTGGCTGCTGAACCAGACGCTGAAGATTCATTACAGCTATTTACTGAAATCTTCTCCTTAGAGGAGGAGGTAGAAGCAGCAAAGGAAAAAGAACAACGTCAAGTGAGAGTGGAGGAAGCGGAAAATAAATGGGGAAAACAGAAGAAAAAGCCTCTTCTCCCATACAGTTACGCCACCGATGTAAAAATCCGCTCATAGGAGAGGAGTGGTTGTAACATATGGTTGCCGCGGCTGGTATAATATATGTTGTAACCATCGTGTTATACAGTGTTAGTGTTTTTGGTTATTTTATTGATTTCTTACAGAACAACCGGAAGGTGAATCGATTCGCCTTCTGGTTGCTTTCTATTGTCTGGGTGCTGCAGACGGTATTTTTTATCCTGCGCGCCCTTCAGTTTGATCGCTTACCTGTTATTACACCATTTGAAGGTTTATTTTTTTATGCTTGGTTATTGGTTACATTATCTTTAGTGATTAATCGTTTTTTTCGAGTAGATTTTTTTGTCTTTTTTACGAATGTGCTAGGGTTTATCATGTTGTCTTTCAGTCTCTTCACACCGAGTGGCGATGTACCGGAAGCTTTGAATGAACTGCTTATTTCAGAGCTGCTTGTCGTTCATATCGCTTTAATTTTGTTATCCTATGCAGCATTTACGCTTGCCTTTGTATTTTCCGCCCTTTATTTCTTCCAGCATCAGTTATTAAAGCGGAAACAATGGGGGAAACGACTCTTGAGACTGGAAAACCTTCCTAAAATGGAACGATTTACTTTTATGATGACCACGCTTGGGGTACCATGTTTACTACTTGGGCTCATCTTAGGGTTTGTATGGGCATCTATTCAACTGCCATTCTTTCCAATTTTCGATGCGAAAGTGCTTGGCTCTATGGCTGTATTATTGCTCTATGGGGTATATTTATATTTTTGGGTAGTGAAGCAGCAGCGAGGATATAACATGACGTTGCTAAATATCGCAGGCTTTCTGCTCGTGTTAATTAATTATTTCTTGTCTGCTGAACTGACCAATTTCCATTTTTGGTATTTTTAGCACGTAGGAAATCACCGGACAAGAATGGGGTAGAACCTTTGAGACGGATGGTTAAGTGGAATAAAACAGATATGTTACCCGATGGAATGTTAACTGCAGGAGGAAAAGACTCATGTCACAAAAGCTTGCGACAGGTCGTTTTCCTATAATAGGAGGTTATGAAGAATGCGTACGATAGTAATTGGGACGAGAAAGAGCGGCCTTGCCATGAAACAGACAGAATGGGTGATAGGAGAGCTTGAAAAATTAGGGCTTCCTTTTCAGTACGATATAAAGAAAATCGTTACAAAAGGAGATAAGATTCTGGATAAGACGTTATCCAAAGTAGGCGGAAAAGGTTTATTTGTGAAAGAAATTGAACAAGCCATGGCTGATAAAGAAATCGACATCGCAGTACATAGTATGAAAGATGTTCCAGGAGTACTGCAGGAGGGTTTTACTTTAGGTGCGATTACAAATAGAGAAGACCCACGAGATGTGTTTATCTCTAATGACAATATTCCATTTGAGGACCTGCCATCAGGTTCTGTAGTTGGAACAAGCAGTCTCAGACGCTCCGCACAGCTACTGGCCCGTCGACCTGACATTGAAATAAAATGGATACGCGGAAACATAGAAACAAGACTCCGCAAACTTCGTGAAGAAAACTTTGATGCTATTATTTTAGCAGCAGCTGGACTTTCTCGGATGGGTTGGAGCGATGATATTGTAACGGAATACTTAGACGAGGACATTTGCGTACCTGCAGTAGGTCAGGGAGCTTTAGGACTGGAATGCCGTGCAGATGACAAGGAAGTCATTGAATTGGTGCAGCACTTAAACGATGCGGAAGTAGCCAAGAGAGTCACTGCCGAAAGAGCATTTCTCCAAGAAATAGAAGGTGGCTGCCAAGTTCCAATAGGTGGTTATGCCACGTTAGAAAAGAATGATGAAGTCACATTAACTGCCATTGTCGGGACACCGGACGGAAAGACGATTCTAAAAGAAATGAAGCGTGGAACAGATCCTGAACAAGTAGGAGTAGAAGCTGCAAAGTCTCTCCTGTCTCAAGGAGCGAAGGATATTTTAGATAAGGTGAAAGAAGAGCTGGACCAATGATTGAGAAGCCGCTTGCAGGCCGCAGCATACTAGTAACACGCTCGTCACGACAAGCTCCTTCTTTTGTACGGTTGATTGAAGAAGAGGGCGGTTCAGCAGAGACTATTCCGCTTATTAAGACAGTTCCTTTACCATCTCAGTGGGATAATCAAGTCAGGCGGCTGCAAGAAAGTTTGAGATATGACTGGATTGTTTTTACGAGTGTGAATACTGTAGCATTTTTTAAAAAAGCATTAAAAGAAAGCGGCTCTTCTTTTCCTTCAGGCGCAAAAATTGCAGCCATTGGAGAAAAGACAATGCTCGCTCTAGAAGAAGAAGGCTGGGAACCAGAAGTCGTTCCAAAACAATATGTGGCGGAAGATTTAGCAAGCGTCTTAAAAACAAAAGTGAAGGCAGGAGACAAAGTCCTTTTCCCAAAAAGCGAGTTGGCGAGAGACGTTATTCCTGCCATATTAAGAGAATCAGGAGCCGCTATAGATGAAATGCCGCTTTATACAAGTACGGCTTTCGAAGAAAATAAAGAAAAGTTACAGCGAGTTATTGCTTCACAAAAGATAGATATTTTTACTTTCACCAGTCCGTCTATTGTGAGGACATTTACAACGTTTGTGAACGAAGCCCTGCCTCCGTCGTCTTGGAATGAAAAACCTGCAGTTTGTATCGGACCCGTTACTGAAAAGGAAGCGGCAGACCAAGGTTTTAAACATCGATATATGTCGAGTCCTTATACGATGGAAGGGATGATGAATGTATTGATGACACATTTCGGAAATGGCAAAAAACGGAAATAGTTATCCTGGCATCGGAATAAGGGGACTAACGATATCGAGACACTACCGTATTTATATAGGTTAAAGGAGGAGCAGTATGAGTGATATAAAGTTTAAAAGACACCGCCGTCTTCGCCGGACAGCAAACATGAGAGCACTTATTAGAGAAAATGTCGTCCGAAAAGAGGATTTTATTTATCCCATTTTCGTTGTAGAAGGGGAAAATATTCGAAAAGAAGTCCCTTCTATGCCTGGTGTGTTTCATGTCTCATTGGACAATCTATCAGAAGAAATGAAAAAACTTGAGGACAACGGCATTTTGGCTGTCATTGTGTTCGGAGTTCCTGACCATAAAGATGATTGTGGCAGTGAAGCATATGCAAGAGAAGGGATCGTGCAAAAAGCAATACGCCATATCAAAAGCAACCATCCGAGCCTGACCGTTGTAGCGGATACTTGTCTCTGTCAATATACCGATCATGGCCATTGTGGAGTCATTGAAGATGGAGTCATTTTGAATGATCCGTCACTGGAATTATTAACAAAAACGGCGGTCTCCCAAGCGGAAGCGGGCGCCGATATCATCGCTCCGTCAAATATGATGGACGGGTTTACCGCGGCAATACGTGAAGGGCTGGATGAAGCCGGCTATACGGATATTCCTATCATGTCCTATGCCGTAAAATATGCTTCCGCTTTCTATGGACCTTTTCGAGATGCAGCTCACAGCTCCCCATCGTTTGGAGACAGAAAAACGTATCAAATGGACCCGGCAAATCGATTAGAGGCATTGCGTGAAGCTCATTCAGATGTAGAAGAAGGTGCCGACTTTTTAATCGTGAAACCATCGCTATCTTACTTAGACATTATGAGGGAAGTGAAAGATGAGACAGGGGTTCCCGTTGTTGCGTACAACGTCTCAGGAGAATATGCGATGATAAAAGCGGCAGCTGAAAAAGGCTGGATCGATGAACGGGAAGTAGTCATGGAGAAGCTGACAAGCATGAAGCGTGCGGGTGCAGATTTAATTATTACGTATTTTGCTATAGATGCAGCACAGTGGATCGATGAAGCAAATGCCTAAATATTAAAGGAGGAACGAGAACGTGAAGTCATTCGATAAATCTCTTCAAGCATTCGAGGAAGCTAAACCGTTAATGCCAGGTGGCGTAAATAGCCCTGTTCGTGCATATCAGTCTGTTGATCATGCACCTGTATACATGGAAGAGGGAAAAGGATCCAAGATTAAAGATTTAGATGGCAATGAATATATCGATTACGTACTCTCCTGGGGACCGCTTATCCTTGGTCATGCAGATGATAATGTCGTTGAACAACTAAAAAAGATCACTGAAAAAGGGACTAGTTTTGGTGCCTCCCATGTCCTAGAAACTAAATTGGCAGAGTTAGTGATTGAACGAGTACCGTCTATGGAAGTGGTACGCATGGTGAATTCCGGGACTGAAGCAACGATGAGTGCTTTACGTCTCGCCCGCGGATATACGGGACGCGATAAGATTGTTAAAATGGAAGGCTGTTATCATGGTCACGGAGATTCTCTCCTCATCAAGGCAGGATCCGGTGTAGCTACACTTGGACTTCCAGATAGTCCCGGAGTACCCGCTTCCGTTGCTCAAAACACACTAACAGTCCCATACAACGACTTAGAAAGCCTTGAATTAGCATTCGATAAATATGGTGATGAAATTGCTGCCGTCATTTTAGAACCAGTTACAGGGAATATGGGGGTTGTCCTTCCAGAAGATGGATTTTTACAAGGTGTCCGTGATATTACGGAAAAACACGGAAGTCTGCTTATTTTTGATGAAGTGATGACTGGGTTCCGCACAGGTTATCATTCCACTCAAGGATTGTATAATATTACGCCGGATCTTACTTGTCTTGGTAAAGTAATTGGTGGAGGACTTCCGGTAGGGGCTTACGGAGGTAAGCGTGAAATTATGGAACAAATCGCTCCGAGTGGTCCTATTTATCAAGCTGGAACTCTTTCCGGTAACCCGCTCGCGATGGCAGCCGGTTACGAAACCATTAAACAGCTAACCCCTGAGCACTATGAAACCTTTGAAAAGTTGGGAGAACAACTCGAGGAAGGTTTAAAACAAGCAGCATCAAAACATGGAATCCCTCATTGGATTAACCGGGCGGGATCTATGGTTGGCTTATTCTTTACAGATGAAAAAGTAATGAACTTTGAAACAGCAAAGACTTCGGATGTAAACTTGTTCACCAAATATTTTAAAGAAATGATGCAAGAAGGGATTTCTCTTCCTCCTTCCCAGTTTGAAGGAATGTTCCTTTCCACCGCTCATACAGAAGAGGACATTACAAAAACAATAGAAGCAGCTGAAAAAGCATTTGCAAAAATAAAATAAACTGAATGACAAAGCCGGGAATGTGTCGTGTCACACATTTCCGGCTTTTTTGTTTCTAAGAGGAGGTGGAGAGAACAAGGATAGGATAACGCCAAGGGAGGAAAGGCCGATCATAAAACCCATAAGATACGTGAATATGAGCCGAATTGGCCATAGGCTACTCCAAATGGAAGAGGTCCGAAAGCGGATCCTAACACAATTGCCGTAGTAGCCATACTTTTTAATTGACCAAGGTAATTCACAAGCAACATGAGGACAGGAAGAAGAGTTCTGTTCATAGACTATAAAGAAAGAGCATATATTTGAAGGGATAGGTAATGGACGGAATAGAAAGAGAGAATCTTAGCAAGAGACTGACTCCGTTCATCAGACAACCATGTGAGACAGTTAATTGGGTTAATGAAAATAAAGGAGGGCCGTCATGGGAGCGGATCATTCGACTGCATTAACATTTAATTTGGAAGAAACGGTGTGGCTTGACCAAGGACAACGGATGAAAGAGTTGCTATCTCTCGCAATTGAACCTGACATTCACATTGAAGAAAAACAAGAATATGTCGCAATTAAAGGGGGACTTCGTTTAAAAGGTGAATATATTCCTAGTCAGGAAAGAGACGAAATATCCCAGACCGAAATAGATGTACCTCCTCCGCAATACTCGGATCGCCAATTGGAGAGAGAAGACGGAATTGGAGAAATCAGACATTACTTTCCTGTAGATGTGACGATCCCTCTCCGCCGTATTCACAATTTAGACGATGTGTACGTACAAATAGATGGGTTTGACTATGACCTTCCAGAATCCGATTGCATCCAGCTTACAGCAGATGTAAGTATCACTGGCATGAAAAATGAGGAAGGAGAGGAAGAAACGCAAGAAAAAAATACGCAGCCTGCAGAAATAAGTGATCCCCTGCCTCGATGGGAAGAGAACGTTACCATGGAGCCGGAGAAAGAAGAAAAACGGGAAGCTGCACAACCAGAGAGACAGCATGGTGAAGAGGAAGATCTTCCTTTTAAAGGAAACGTAGAGATGGAAACGAAAGAGGAAGAAGCCCAGGACAAAGAAGGAATTCAGACGAATCGTGAATGGAGAGAGGAAGAAAATATCGAAGAAGAAGAGAGTGTCCCTTCCAGGTCAATGGACCAACCGACTATGTCTAGGGAGGAGCACATTGTACAGAACAATGACGAGGAACAGAAGGTATACGAACTAGAACATGAGGAAAGGGATGAGTTTTCAACACCTACGAACGAAGAGGAAGGTCTTAGTAACGAAGGTGACATTGTTACGGCTATTCACAGTCGTCCGCCGGAAGACACGTTAACGCAAAACATCCAAGATGAAGAGCTGAGTGAAGACACAGAGGTTACGGATGAAGAAGAAAGCCAGGAGGAACACAGCAGCGGAAGAGACGAGAATGCATTGTATTTAACAAAAATGATGACGGACGGAGAGGAGGATTTTTCCCGCGTCACGATGTGTATCATTCAAGAGAACGAGTCTCTAGATACCATTGCTGAACGTTATCAGCTCACCATAAGTCATTTACTTCGATACAATCGCCTAGAAAACGAACATTTGGAGGAAGGGCAGATCCTTTATATCCCTGCCAGTGCTGCCCGCAGTAAGAAAAATGAACAATGAATTAGCTAATATCCTATCCAACTATCCTATTCACCCTATAAGCTTAGATTCGCAGGGGAAGGTGACACGGATTGAAGCGAGGGAAGGACAATTTGCTTTAAAAAAATCGAAAATGAAACAAAATCAAGCGGAGCGCTTTTTCCATACGCTCCGTTTTTTTGAGAAGAATCAAGTACCTACTGTCCTTCCAGTATTGCATACGAGGAGGAATGAGAAGTTTTTTTACGACGATGGGTTTGTGTATTACCTTACACCATGGGGAGAAGATTGTAGAGATCTTCAGAAGGAAAATGAATGCTTTAAGACACTGGCTTTATTTCACCGGTTTACAGAACAAAGAGAAACGATCAAAGAAGAGGAGTGGGAAAAACGAAACGATCAATTTAGGAAGAATAGAGACGCAGATGTCTTAGCACTAGAAGCGTTCGCAGATGAAATAGAAAAAAAACGATATTATTCACCATTTGAATTAGCGTTTCTTATGCATTTTCCATTCCTTTATCGTCTTCATAAAGATTCATTATATTGGTTTCATAAATGGACGGATGCTGCATCGATGAAAGGGACGTTGAAAATGGTTTGTTGTCATGGCAAGCCTTCTGCTGATCATTTAGTGCGTGACTATAAGGGAGAGTTCAAGTGGATTAATGTGGAAGCATCCGGGAATGGTCATCCTCAACATGATGTAGCTCATTTATATAAATCATGTTTAAAAGAGAATCAGTGGGAGCCGGTACAAACTTATTCCTGGATTCAAAGTTACAAAGAGAATGCAGCAACCTTTGATTCAGAGGATGAATTTTTATTGAAAAGTCAACTTTTAAATGAATCACCGATGTATTCATTCCTAGAAAAAGCGCGTAGACGCCATCCAAGTGAAGAGCATATTTGGACGTGGCAGCTAGAAAATCAGATGGTATGGCTGGAAAAGGTGAAGGAGACAGTAGAAAAATGGCCGGCCCCCAAAAAGGAAGAATGAACGTGCTTGTCTTTAATGCATAAAATAAACCGTCCACCAGTGTTATCCCAAGATGAAACTGGTGGATTTTTTCGTAAGATAGGAAAGTATACGATTCATGAAGTGATGTCTAACTTCAGGCGCCATCGGCTCGAGGTCGCTTCAACCCGTTCTGCGGCGGCAAAGCCTCCTCGACGGGTCTCCAGCGCTTGTCGCCGATAGGCAGGCGCCTTGTGCTTTTCTTGTTGAAGTTTTTGTGCATATCCGTGTGTTTATCCATCTGTTTCCAATCCACTAATTTTGTTGGTTGATAGCATTCAGGAAGAGAGAATTCACCGCCTTGAAGGTCTTTTTAGAGGAATGCAGTACTAGGCCATAAGAAGGGGTCTAGCATTTAAAAAGGAGTCGTAGAGACACAGTAAAAAAAGAGACAGCAAAGAATGATAAGGAGCACCACATCAAATGTAGTAGGCAAAATAATAGTACGTATTAATTGAAAACCAACAAGAGGGAGTAATATTTGAAAACAAATTAATTTCAGTTTTCTCCACCAGTAAGGTCTACGTCGAAAAGGTCTCTTAGGTGGTTTTTTTGGTGGTTTATATGGGGGACGCGGCGGTCCGGGATAGGGCGGGTAATAGCTCATACGTCCACCTTCTCATCGCAATAATCTTTCTAACGGTATATGCGAGCGAAAGCCTTTTTGTGATAAGAAAAGTGTTACCCTTGGATGGAGAGAAATGAAAGCGATTGACAGCCCAATGAAAATTCTATATTATGACGAGGGGACTTATCATGATAGAGGGGAGTATGGGATGTAGCTATGAAAAATTTTAAATTTTATTTATTTATAGGAGTAGTGTCTCTGTTAAGTCTCCTCGCTGCTTGCGGGGGAGGAGCTGATGAAGAAGAGGCTTCTTCTGGAGGAACTGGAGAAGGAACCGAAAGTTCATCGGCAGAAAACAATGAAGCAGAATTTAACTTACAGATTGGACACATCGCACCTGACGAGCATTCTTTTACCGTTGGGATTGAAGAGTTTGTGAAGAAAGTGGAAGAACGTACGGATGGTCGCGTATCTTTCGAAGTGTTCGGGAATGGCCAGCTCGGAGGAGAACGTGATTTGATTGAACAAGTCCAACTGGGTTCTCTTGATATGACAGTGGTTACCGCTGGCCCGCTTGGAAACTTTGTTCCTGAAACTACCGTGTTAGAAATGCCATTTTTATTCCGCGATGTAGAACATGCTTACCAAGTGTTGGATGGAGAAGTTGGTCAAGAGTTGATGGGCCGCATAGATGAGCAAGGTTTCAAATCGATTGGCTGGTGGGAGAACGGAATGCGCCATAGTACGAACAACGAACGGCCAATCCAGTCACCGGAAGATATGGAAGGCTTAAAAATGCGTACGTTGGAAAATGATATTTATACGGAAACATATCGATCTTTAGGTACTGATCCTACTCCCATTGCATTTCCTGAAGTGTATACATCTTTGCAACAAGGAGTAGTGGATGGATTAGATGCTTCATACGGTGTCTTTTATACAACAAATCTCTACGAGGTTCAGAAGCATTTTAGTGAAACAGGGATATACTATGCAGCTGCCGCAGCTTTAATGAATGCCGATGCATTTGCTTCCCTTCCTGAAGATATTCAGGAAGTCATCATGGAAACTGGCCAAGAAGTAGCTGCTTTTCAGCGCCAGGTTAACTTGGATATGGAAGAAGAGCAGAAGGCAGATATCAAGGAACGCGGAGTAGAAGTAGTAGAGGCTGAAGAAATAGATAGAGAAGCATTTCAAGAAGCCGTTCAACCTGTTTATGATGCCTATGATGAAGAGTTTGGTGAAATGATTAAAAGAATACAAGAAGTAGAATAATATACAATGAGAAACCTCCAAGGCTTATTAAGCCGGAGGTTTCTTTCGATAGACAGCATTATCACATTTCCTTTATGGTACTCTTCATTGACAGGAGGCACTTTCATGAGACAAGCAACACATAAACAGAGCCGGGGCCATGTACACCAAGAGCCATTTCAGCCTGCAGATCTCCTGTGGTGCTAGGCCCCGAAATAAAGTTAATGCAAGCGGGAAGGTTATCCTCGTTGTTTTGTTTGTCCATCAATTTCATGGCCTCCGACAAGTGGGGAATAATATGTTTAACTGATAACACTGCTACGTATACGGGAGGGAGTAAACTAACGAGTCTACCAAGCGAACATCCGTTCGTAATAATAAGGGTACCACTTTCGGCAATGCCAAAGTCTGCAAAGGTAATACCAATATCAGCGGCACTAGCAGCTGTTCGTAAACTTTGCTCGTCTTTGTTTTTATCCCAGCACGTTAAATAAGCGCCAGTTTCAGCCGCTGTATATCGAATAAATGAAGTATCATCTTGTTCGTCTCCCCAGCTTATTATAGATTGGGAGCCTTCTCGCTTCACTATATTTGTTAAATGATTAGCAAGTGTGTCATATGTGCACGGGTGTACGTCTATTTTCAAGGCTGTGGCTCTCTCTGTAAATGTGTGTATTAATTCATGATCGGTGTAGGATACAGATTTTCTAGGAGCGGAAAAGCGGGCGGGAGGTTGGACGCTGGATCGACGTTCCCTACCCATTTTGTCGGCAATCGATTGAAAAAATGTTTCTCTTTTTATCATTAGAATTGTCCTTTCTCGGAGTAGCGGAGTAACACATGTGTTGTAAGGTAACTATAACAAAGGGAGACACGTATTGAAAATACTGACATTTTTATAGTATATTCATAGAGTATGAAACATCAAGGTGATAGAATAGAACAGAATATTCAATTCTGAATATTCTAAGCTTTTAATCTGGGGGAGGCCTTACGCCATATGGCTCATGACATTTCATTTGATCAACGAGTGGACCAGGCCGTACATGATACTTCTTTGCAAGAGGCTGTTCATTTGACTCAAGACCGTCTTCGTACGGGAAGAATAAAAGCAGCGGGTGAGCTTGACAATGTGGACGAATGGAGACAAATGGCTTCAGACATTCGTTCCCACACCATTGAGAATCTCGACAGTTATTTAGAGCAATTTGCAGATAACGTCGAAGCGAATGGCGGGCATATACATATTGCAGTAGATGATAAGGAAGCAGTCACGGTCGTGAACAGAATACTTAAGGAAGTAAATGCTCAGTCCGTAGTAAAGTCTAAGTCCATGGTAGCCGAAGAAATTCACTTAAATGAAAGCTTAGAAGCTTCTGGTGTTAAAGTGACAGAGACTGATTTAGGAGAATATATTATTCAGCTTGCGGATGAAAAACCATCTCACATTATTGCGCCAGCGATACACAAAACGAGAAAACAAGTGACAGAGCTTTTTTCAAAAGAAGCAGGATATCAGTTATCGGAGGAAGCGGAGGAATTATGTGATTTTGCCAGAGGAAAGCTCCGTCAAGAATTTTTACAGGCTGACGTCGGTATTAGCGGTTGCAACTTCGCAGTAGCCGAAAGTGGGTCCGTTGTCTTGGTAGAAAACGAGGGTAATATTCGCTTAACGACCTCTCTGCCTAAGACACATATTGTCTTAATGGGAATGGAAAGAATTGTACCAGGGTGGAAAGAATTAGATGTCGTGTTGTCGATGTTGCCGAGAAGTGCAACGGGTCAACGTCTTACTACTTATGTCACTGCTGTTAATAGCGCTAGACAACCATTGGATGTGGACGGACCTGAAAATCTGCATGTCGTTATCATAGATAATGGACGCTCTGACATACTAGGTACCGCCTACGAAGAGGTATTAAAGTGCATACGATGTGGCGCTTGTATTAACGTGTGTCCTATATACCGCCATATTGGGGGTCATGCATATGGGAGTGTTTATAATGGGCCGATTGGGGCGGTACTTTCTCCTCTATTAGATGATTATGAAGAAACGAAAGAGTTGCCTTTCGCATCGAGTCTTTGCGGCGCTTGTACGGATGTTTGTCCAGTGAAAATCCCACTTCATGAGTTGTTAATCGAACATCGAAAAGATGAAGTGGACAAAGGATTTGCTGGGAAACGTGAAGGGATGACATTTGACATGTTCGGCAAGATGACCACTAAGCCATGGTTATACGCCAAAGGAGTAAAATGGGCTCATGCTGCTACCAAGCCGTTCAGTGAGGAAGATGAAATAACGAAAGGGCCTTCCCTTCTTCGCGAATGGACGAACTCAAAAAGCATGAAAAGACCACCCAATATGTCTTTCAGAGAATGGTGGGAGCGTGAACGGAAGGAGTGAGAAAGTAAACAGAATGAGAGTGCGATAAACTGACTCACCATTTATAAAGAGAAATATTTTTTAAGTAAGGAGAGCAAAGTCAATGTGGAAGCGTTTTATAACAATACTGAACAAAGCTAGTGAAACAATTAGTGCATCGCTGCTTGTACTGATGGTAGTTCTTATATTCATGCAAATTGTTTCAAGAGGTCTGTTCGGCACTTCTTATTCGTGGACAGAGGAAATTTCACGTTTTTCCATGATATGGATTACATTTTTAGGAGCCAGTATTGCCTTTCAATATACAGCTCATATCGGCATAGATTACTTTGTGAAAAAACTCCCAGCTATTCCAGAGAGAATTGTGAATATCATAGGAGCTCTCATATGTGCTTTCTTTTTCGTCGTGTTGGCACTAAAAGGATTTGAATTAATGCAAGGAGCAGGAAGTCAAGGCTCCCCAGCTTTACGTATCCCGATGAATTACGTGTATATCATCATTCCAGTTAGCGCTGTTCTAATGCTGCTTAATTTAGTTGATGTTACTTGGAAACGGTGGAAGACTACTACAAATAACGAAGGGATTATGGAATAATGTCTATTTTTTTATTCGTCGTATTTATACTGCTTATTTTCATAAACGTCCCTATTTCCATTGCTCTTGGGTCCGCATCCTTAATATTCTTTCTCGTGAGTGGGAATTTTCCATTAGAACTTATCCCTCAACGAATGTTTGCTGCTCTTGATTCGTTTCCTCTCATGGCAGCTCCTTTTTTCATTTTGGCAGGAAAATTGATGGAGCATGGAGGGATTTCTCAGCGATTAATTGATTTTGCTCAAAGTTTGGTAGGACAACTAAGAGGAGGGCTGGCCCACGTAGGGATTGTAACGTGTATTTTCTTTGCAGCACTTTCAGGGTCTGGCTCAGCAACTACTGCAGCCGTAGGGAGTATTTTAATACCGTATATGGTAAAAGAAGGGTATGATAGAGCCTTTTCTACAGCAGTCCAGGCAGCTGGGGGAACCACCGGTATCGTCATTCCTCCTAGTGTACCGCTAATCCTTTACGGGGTGTCTGCCGGAGTGTCGGTAAGCAGCTTGTTTATCGCTGGTATTATTCCAGGTCTTATGATTGGTTTATCTTTAATTCTTGTAAGTTATGTGATATCAGTAATTAAAGGATACCAAGGTACACAAGATAAAATGAATGTGAAAAAGTTGGCTGTCTCTTTTAGGAAAGCTTTTTTATCTTTGCTCATGCCAGTGATTATTTTAGGTGGGATATATGGAGGTATTTTTACTCCTACGGAAGCTTCTGTCGTCGCGGTTGTTTATGGGTTCTTTATTGGTTTTTTCGTATATCGCCAAATCAACTTTTCCGTGTTACGTGAAATATTAGTTTCTTCTGTTGTTACAACGTCTGTTATTTTGCTCCTTATCTCAACGGCTTCTTTATTTGGAATGATATTAACAAGAGAGCGAATCCCACAAACGGTTGCGGAAACATTTATGGATAGCCCGCTAACACCACTAATCATTATGTTGTTAGTGAATGTATTTTTATTAATTGTAGGAACATTTATGGAGACCATTGCTTCTGTTATTATATTAACGCCTATCCTGCTTCCTGTCGTTACGGGCCTTGGCATGGATCCTATCCACTTCGGAATTGTTATGATTGCAAATTTATCGATTGGGTTAATTACACCGCCTGTAGGCATTAATTTGTTTGTCGGCTCACAAGTCGGTCAAGTTCCATACGAAAAATTGGTGAGAGCTATTTTACCATTCTTAGTTATGATGATCGTAGATGTGTTGCTCCTGACATTTTTACCAGGAATCAGTATGTTCCTCGTAGATGTGCTCGAATCATAAAAAGATACTTTTATCAGAAGCGGTCACCTCAGTTGCGCGCTTTTGATAATAGGAAGCTTAATGAATGAGGAAAGATTACTTAGCTGGTGACGGTCACCCATGACACTTGTCATATAAAATTCCTGACAAATATGACTATGTCATCCTGCCTCCTTGTACTATCCTTAAGATAGAAAAAAGGGGGCAGCTATGAATAACAAACTAAAACAAAAAGAACTTCGAAACAAGGTTGCACCTTTTGCAACATCTGACCGAAAAAAAAGTATGATACAACTGATGAATACGATACCGCCGTTCTTTCTTCTTTGGTTTCTAGCTTATCAAAGTCAATCCATCTCCATGTGGTTAACGGTTTTTCTAGCAGTGATTACAGGAGGATTCGTCGTACGAATCTTTATTATTTTCCACGACTGTGCACACCAATCTTTCTTCTCGAGTAAAAAAGCGAATCAGATATGGGGAACGATTACTGGGATAATTACTCACTTCCCGTTTGAAAAATGGAAAAAAGAACACGCCATACACCATGCTACGAGTGGCAATTTAGACAAACGAGGAACCGGTGATATTTGGGTTATGACAGTAAACGAGTATATGGCAGCTTCTTTTTGGAAAAAAGTAAAATATAGATTGTACCGAAATCCATTTGTTATGTTTGGGTTAGGTCCGTTTTTTCTATTTTTTATTGACAATCGGATCAATCGGAAGAAAGCAACTAAAAAAGAGCGATGGAATACATATTTTATTAATGTAACCATTGTTCTTATCTATACCATTGTTATTAGTGTGATTGGATGGCAGGCTTTTCTTCTCATACAATTACCGATATTGTTTGTAGCAGGTTCCGTAGGGATATGGTTGTTTTATGTACAGCATCAATTTGAAGACTCCTACTATGAGAACGAAGAAGAATGGAACTATGTTAAAGCTGCTGTGGATGGGAGCTCGTATTATAAGCTTCCGAAAATATTAGAGTGGCTGACAGGAAGTATCGGCTATCATCATGTTCATCACTTAAGCCCGAGAGTTCCTAATTACCGCTTAGAAGACGCCCATCACTCAAACAAACCGTTACAAGAAGCTACAACGATAACGATACGAACCAGCTTGGAATCCGTTCGGTTTCGTCTGTACGATGAGGCAGCTCAAACATTTGTAAGTTTTAAAGATCTAAAAAAACAACATGTAAAAAAATCTGCAACGGGAGTCATATTAAATAATAATACAACGACCTAATATGGTATAAGTCCCCTCTGCACGTCAGCAGGAGGGGACTTTTGATATACTTAGTGACATGTTGAATTGTACACATTGCGAGGGATAGAACATATGAAAAACTGGTTCCACATCATTCCAAAGAACACCGGACTTAGCTCGTATATATGGGTTATATTTTGTATCCTGCCCTTTTATTTTATTTTCAAATCGTCTTCTATTATTGAGATCTTGTTTGGTATAACGATGATTTTTCTCTTTTTTGGATCGTATCGTTTATCTTTTATTTCTGAGGGCTGGCCTGTGTATATATGGGTATCTATTAAGATGGCTATTAATATGGTCATGACTATTTTGTTTGGATATGTGTATTTTGCTTTATTTTTAGCATTTTTTATAGGAAAGATTCAGAGGAAAATAGGATTTTGGGTGCTGTACGCTATTCATATCGTAAGTACATCTTTAACTATTGTTGTTAGTGTGCTAAGAGATCAATCCCTGATCATGTCTCAGTTGCCTTTTATTGTGATCACTGTACTTGGAGTAGTGATGCTTCCTTTGTCCATTCACAATAGAATCAAGAGAGAGGTATTAGAAGATAAGTTAGAAGATGCCAATGAAAAGATTTCACAGATGATGGTAATGGAAGAACGACAGAGAATCGCACGTGACTTGCACGACACGCTCGGACAAAAGCTGTCCCTCATTGGTCTGAAAAGTGACCTTGCTGGCAAGTTAATAGAAAAAAATCCCGAGAACGCTAAAGAAGAAATCAAGGATATTCACCAAACGGCAAGAACAGCCTTGAAAGAAGTGCGTGAGATGGTTTCTGATATGAAGGGAACAACAATAAAAGATGAGGTAATTCGTGTGACCCAGTTATTAACAGCTGCTAACATTGAAGTAGATATGAAGGGAACTCCTCATTTAACAGACACACCCTTATTAGTAGAAAATGTACTAAGTATGTGTTTGAAAGAAGCTGTTACCAATATTGTTAAACATAGTGAAGCATCAAAGTGTGATATTTATATGAAAGAGTCTGAGGATGAAGTAATAATGGAAATTAAAGATAATGGAAAAAAAGTAGATCGAGACATCGTAAAAGGGAACGGGTTAAGAGGGATGGATGAACGCCTGGAGTTTGTGAATGGCAGTCTTACCATTGAAGTAACCAATGGTATGTCCCTCACCATTCAAGTTCCCAAAGTCATTCAGCAGGTTACAAAGGAGGAGTTTTTATGATTCGAATTGTAATCGCTGAAGATCAGCGCATGCTTTTAGGGGCTCTTGGTTCCCTGTTAGATCTAGAAGAGGATATGCAAGTAGTCGGTAAAGCAGGAAATGGACAAGAGGCAATTAAACTGGTAAAAAAGTTACAGCCTGATATTTGTATGATGGATATTGAGATGCCTGTGAAGAGTGGTCTGGACGCAGCGGAAGAACTAATGGAGGACACGTGCAAAGTGATTATTTTAACTACATTTGCTCGTGCAGGTTATTTTGAAAGAGCAAGGAAAGCAAAGGTTCAAGGATACTTATTGAAGGACAGCCCCAGTGAGGAGTTAGCCAATTCCATACGTGTCATTATGGATGGGAGGCAGGTGTATGCCACGGAATTAATAGATATTGCATACGAGAGAGTGGAAAATCCGTTAACGGATCGAGAACAAGAAGTGCTTCAATTAATCTCTGAAGGCAAGACAACGAAAGAAATAGCTTTAGAACTTCATTTGACTTCGGGCACGATTCGAAATTATGTGTCGGTTATTTTAGATAAATTGGAAGTGAGTAACCGCATTGAAGCTGTATCAAAATTTAAAGAAAGAGGCTGGATTAGGTAATTTTGTCAAGATTTGTGTCCGAATGGGGCACCTATTACTATCGAAGGAAAAACGGAGAAGTAATGAAAAAAGTCCTGAACAAGAAAACGAAGCAGAGACCTACTAATAATTATGGGGTCTTTGCTTTTTTTAAAAGGATTTTAAAAGAAAATAAAGAATTTTTAAAATAGGGAAAGTATAAAAGGAGGCGAATAAAAAAACAATGGGTTTACTAATCAAAAACGGAACGATTGTAACGGCGGTAGATGAATTTGTTGGGGACATATTTATCGAAGGGGAGAAAATAAACGCGATCGGAAAAGAGCTAAACATAGAAGCAGACCAAGTAATGGATGCGAAGGGAAAATACGTCCTTCCTGGAGGAATTGACCAGCACGTTCATTATTCTTTTGATTTTAAAGGAGAACGAGTAAGAGGATTTGAAACATCCAACGCAGCAATTGCGGGCGGAACTACTACTGTTATTGAATTTGTTAACCAGGAACAAGGAAAAGGAATTGCCGAGACCATCGAACAGTATGATAAAGAGGAAGTATCAAAGTATGCCATGGCTGACTATTCTTTCCATGGTGTGATTTGTGATCCTCGGGATGAAGTGTTTGAAGAAATTCAGAGTCTGCCTGAAAAAGGAATAACGACGGTTAAATTGTTTATGGCTTATAAGGGACTCCCTTTCCACAGTGACGATGAATCTATCTACAAGGCGCTTCGTGCTTCAAGAGACGCTGGTGTTACTGTAATGGTTCATGCTGAAAATGCAGATGTTATTGACACATTACAAAAAGAGTGTGTCGAAGCAGGAAATACAAGCCCGTATTATCATGCTGTTTCCCGCCCGCCACTTGTAGAAGTGGAAGCGACTCAACGAGCGATTAACCTTGCGAAAATGGCGGACGCACCAATTTATATTGTTCATGTTACGGCAAAAGAGGTAATGGAATCCATCCGTGAGGCACACAATGAAGGATATCCTATATATGGAGAAACGTGCACCCATTATCTCGTACTCGATAAAGAGGATTTAGCAAAGCCAAATTTTGAAGGAGCCAAATATGTTTGCTCTCCGGCTCTACGTTCAGAAAAGGATAGAACTGCACTCTGGGAAGCTATTAACAAGGGCTGGTTAAATGCCGTCAGTTCAGATCATTGCGGCTTTAATTGGAAAACACAAAAACATATGGGGATCCATGATTTCACCAATATACCAAATGGCTCACCGGGGGTACAGGACCGATTAGAAATACTTTGGACCTACGGGGTAAACAAAGGGATTATTTCAAAGCAAAGATTGGTCGATCTTTTCTCCACCACTCCCGCTAAAAATAACGGACTGATTCAAAAAGGACATTTAGGCGTAGGGTATGATGCGGATATTGTTATATACGACCCAGATCATAGAAGAATAATTTCAAACGACAACAGCTTGCATGGCGTGGATTATAATACGTATGAAGGAATGACAGTAGAAGGAAGAGTAAAAGACGTATTTTTAAGAGGAAAACGAGTCGTTTCGGATGGTCAATTTATTGGTGAATATGGAGACGGTAAATTTCTGCATAGCGAACCATATGGATTGTGCTACGAAGGACAAGAGAAAAAAGAAACAAGCACCTCTTCCTAAGGGAAGACGAATACCTTCGCTTAGTGAGTAACGCTATGACGGGGGTATTTTTGTTACAGAACAGTTTATTATAAACAATTGACGGTTATGTAATTTATGTGTATCTTAAAAAAAGGAATGATTTGCTAAATCTTGTAAATAATTGAATAAGTTTCAAAGTGGAAGGCGTTGATTAACCATTGGCAGCACAAGAGATAAAAAAATATGCGCTGGCACTTTTTATTGAAAAAGGATTCGAAGGGGCATCTCTTACTGATATTGGCAACAAAGTTGGCATAAAAAAACAATCCATTTACTTTCATTACAAAAATAAAGATGATCTTTTTCTGCAAATCGTGAAAGGGACGGTGATGGAGGAGTTGGAGTCATTAAACCGTTTCTTCGAGGACTCCTCAACAGATAAGTCTCTTCATGACCATTTGTTACATTATATTTATCATGTAAAAAACAGGTACGAAGACCCGGATGATAAAAAAATTAAATTCCTTATAAGAGTTATGTTTTCTCCTCCCCATCATCTGAAAGATACGGTTATGTCGTATATCATGATTTTTTATCGGCGTCTGGAACAAATTGTTTTATCGCTATACCGCAATCATGAAGAAGAGATACGAGTGGACGCAGAGGATGGAGCCTTATCTTTTATGAATTTTATAGATGGTCTTATGACAGAACTTGTCTACGTCAACAGCCAAAGCTTTCAAAAGCGATTAAGTGTTTGCTGGGATATATATTGGTGGGGGATTAAGAAATGTAATGAAGGAACGTCCCAGTAAGGGAGGTTCTTTTCATTTTACAATGAGACAGCTGGCATGGGGAGTACCCCTGCCAGCTTTATCCGAAAACAGAATGAATTAGCGATCGCTTTTTACAGATTGATATCCTTTATCTGCTCTTTTGAAATCATTGGGGTATCTGACTTCCTGGGTAGAGCTAAGCCCGTTATTACGATCGGTCATTTGTTTATGAGGTGCTTTTTCGTCAGCCATGTGAAACTCTCCTTTCTTTGATGAAGAAACCACATACTCTTACAACGATGTGGTTTTATGTTTCCCAACGTGCCTTTTTTCTAAACCTGGACGATCTATGTTTACATTGGTAAAAAATTGTCTATTAGCCATACATAAGGTGTTTTCATACAGGTTGGTAGACGGTGGGGAAAACGATTGGAGGGTAAAATATGCTTACACAATCACAAATAAATGAGTTAAAAGAAATGCTTCTCGATAGGAAGAGAGAATATCAAAACCAACTATCTGGCGAAGAAAATAATACAGAGAACAACCAAAGAGCGGAAGGAATTGGAGAGATATCTAATATCGATAATCATCCAGGTGATGAGGCAACAGAGTTATTCGAACGAGAGAAAGACACAGCATTGAATAATTTATCAAGAGAAAAGTTAGATCAAATCGAAAACGCCTTACAAGCGATGGATGAAGGAACGTATGGTATCTGTGAAGTCGGGGGAGAAGAAATACCTTTTGAGCGACTGCAGGCTGTTCCTGAAACGAGACGATGTGTCAAACATGCAGAAGATGAAGCAATTTCCAACGGAAGAGCGGTAGAAGAAGATGTCCTTCAGTCATCAGTCCATACGAAGAACCGGCGGGAGGAGGTTATTTTTGACCGCGAAGATTCCTGGGATACAGTAAGTGAATATGGGAGTTCGCAGACACCTTCGGATGTGCCAGAGTCGATGAAAGAATACGGAACGGAAGGGGACACAAGAGAGCATCCTGGTAAATCAGATGAAGTGGAAGATAAACCGGTTGCTGATTTAGAAGGAAAAGACACCGGTCTTACTGCCGAACGGAAAGAGCATAATGATGGCAGCAGGAATAGATATGAAGATAGCTAAAGAGAGCAAGCAGGGGAATGACCCTGCTTGCTCTTATGTCGAGCTTCCTTAAGGGGGGCTGTGCTACACTGTATACAGGAAAGAGGATAGAGAGGAGGGGATGGCGTGGCGTGGTTATTTGTTTTAGGAGCAGCCATCATAGAAGTATTTTGGGTTGTTGGACTAAAGCATTCCGACTCTTTTTTAGATTGGAGCGGTACTGTAGCGGCGATTATACTAAGCTTTTACTTTATCGTAAAAGCATGTGAAAAGCTGCCGGCAGGTACGGTATACGCCGTTTTTACAGGGTCAGGAGCAGCTGCTATCGTCCTTGTTGATTATCTCGTATTCGAAGCGGCTTTTTCATGGCAGCAACTCGTATTCATTGGTCTTATCATTACAGGAGTAATAGGAATTAAAGTAACAACAGAGGAACAGGAAGAACCGGCACACGCTGAGAAAGGAGAATAGCGATGGCTTGGTTATTTTTAATTGTTGCAAGTTTTGGAGAAATTTTTGGCGTTATGAGTATTAATCTATACATACAGAAAAAGTCGTTGCTGTGGCTTATGGTCATGGTAATAACATTTGCAGGCGGATTCTTTTTTTTGTCTCTTGCTATGAGAGAGATACCAATGGGAACAGCGTATGCCGTGTGGACTGGTTTAGGAGCTGCTGGCGCAGTACTTTTAGGCATAGTGTTTTTTGGAGAATCCGCCGGTTGGAAACGGATTCTCTTTTTAGCGTTTATAATCGCCGGTGCTGCGGGACTAAGAGCTGTACAATAACCTGTCGTGTCGTACCTTCTTAAAAGATAGAGCAGTTTTCATTACGTATTCGCTCATTGTGTGGCGGTAAGCTCCTTTGCTAGCAAACGTCGCCGATAGACGGGCGTCTTTCACTTTTCTTATATTGTTATATATTGATGAAGGTCTTTCAGTTTCTTCATAAAGGACGATTCATTCATCGCATGAATGTATAACTGTTCTATTTTTTTAGTACAATCTTGTGCCTCTTTTAAGTGTTGAATCCCTTTTTTCATGTGAGATTTATAGCGGCGGTTGAGCGACTGTATCTCCTTTTCGTATTTTTCATCAGTTCCTGGCATGACAGCGATCGTATATAAATCAATAACCTCATCTTCCTGCCGTTCAGGGAAATATTCATGGGGATCGGTACTATCGAAAATACATACACTTATATCTCGAAAAATAACCATATCCAGACTATCTGGGTCAAAACCGCAATGATAAATCTCCATGTCTACTCCGAGTTCTTCTGCGACGGAAATGATACGCTTTAAAAACGTGGATTTCCCGGTGCCGGCGCGTCCTTTTATAAAATACCTTTTCATCAGTTTTTCGGTGAGATTAGGGATATAATCGACTACCCCTTTCGGCGTTGAAGCACCAAAAAAACGATGTTTGTATTGTGGCCCTTTTTCTTTTTTCTCAACGGAATGAAACAGAATATCAGCGAGTTCATCAGCTTTATGGTCTGCTTTCGAAAAGTCCATGTGGTTAATATAGATATCCTCTAACCCATCATGTATACGTAATCCTGTTTGAAACGACCTGTGAGAGGAGTTCAATAGCCGTTGCCTTCTGTTTTTTAAGCGATGAAGTGTCTTATTATCCAATTTTTCCCTATGAAAGATATCATCTACTGTTATTTTTTTAACGGAAGCATGGTTACCTTGAAAGACGTGAGACAAACCACCGTATACTCCTACCTTCCATTGCGGGAGAACAAAGCCGTCGAGATAATTTTCATCATAGGAGTGGATGATTTCGAGATCATATTCTTTCTCCGAACATGTTTTTATAAGTTCATTCATTAATCTTGTTTTCATGGAAACTGACTCGCCTTCTAAAAATAAAACATGATCGAGCTCTTGAAAGTTCGAAGCATACAAAGAGTAAAACCCTTTTGCTGTATGATTCCCCGCGTAATAATGCAGTATGTCCCCCACGAGAACACCCTCCTTTACATGACTCACGATGTGTATCTGTGGAACAGTGTATGCAAACGAGGAAGGGGGGGTGCATGCCTATGTTTGAAGGCAGGGTAGCATATCCATTTGGCATCACGTAAGCCTTCAGTTATCCACTGCTCTCGCCAGCGATTGTTATGTCAGGTCATAAAGCAAAATCCCATCTTTTTTAAACGTATATATGTGGCCGTTCGTTTCTAAATAATCCAAGTGCCCAATGATTTCTGACATAACAAGTGGGAATTGCTCGTTATATCTTTTAGCATAAAATGTCCTAGCTAGTGCATCAGCAGTTCTCGTGCCATTCTGTATAAGCAGGCGTAGTTGATTTGCTTTCTCTGCTATTTCTTTTTCTCGTTTCCTGACTAAGGAATGATGGTCTTTGATGAATTCTCCATGGCCAGGAAGAACGAGTGGAGAGTCAAGTGTCAGAGTCTTGTTATACGATGCCATATGTTCCAGCAGCGATTGTGGGCGATTTCCACTTGTGTCAGGCTCTATTAAAGCATTGCTTGAAATGTGACTTATGAGAAGGTCACCGGCAAACAAGCGGTCCGATACGTGATCGTAAAAAGCAACTTGATCGGGAGCGTGTCCAGGTGTTTCTATCACTTGCAAGCCAAATATTTCCTCTTTTTCCCGAATGGGTTGTAAATCAGCTTCGATTGCTTGTCCGGCATTCTTTTCTTTCGCTTCCCGTAAATAGGAAATTTGTTCTTTTCCTCTTTCTCCGCAACCAGCTTCTTTATAGAGGGTCTCGAAAAATGAAATGCGTCTTTCCATAAAGTCCGGATTTCTTCTCAGTCTCGGAATACCTTCCGGGTGTATGAACACAGGAATTGGATGGTCTTCTGTAATACGATTAATAAGCCCTACGTGATCGACATGGTGATGAGTTAATAAAATGGCAGTCAAGTCTTTTATATGAAAATTATTTTCTTGTAGTACTTCTTCCAAGGCGTTCCAGGAAGAGGAGCTATTGATACCTGCATCTATTAATACAAGAGAATCGCCAGTTTGGTATAAATAAAAATTAAAGCTTTTTAAAGAACTTTTTGTCGGCACGATGACAGGATATAAAGAGCCATTACTTGAAGAAAGAGCCATTGGAGCATCACTACCTCTCATTCCGTTTTTCCTCATCTTACCAAACTCAGGGAAAATTCAAAATTAAAGGGTCAACAGGGAGAGAGGGAAACGAATGCTTTGAATAATAGTAAAATTATTTATTGAAATTATATTTCGCATACAATGATAATAAAAAGTGTTATAATGACGAAGGAAATGCCTGAATAGACTGAAAAGGAGTGATTCTCATGAAAGCAGTAATTGTCACAGAACTAGGTGGACCAGAAGTATTACAAGTACAAGATGTAGAAAAACCAGAGATTAATCAAGACGAAGTTCTTGTTAAAACGGAGGCCGTTAGTGTGAACTTCGCCGACATCAAAGCGAGACAAGGTGCTTTTCATGGAGTTAAAGGAGCTGGATTTATTCCTGGAATGGAATGTTTCGGCACCGTAGAAAGAGTTGGCGAGGGAGTAACAGGAATAAAGGTCGGCCAACGTGTGGCGGCTTTTACGACAGGAGGCTCCTATGCTGAATACGCAAAAGCGAATGAAAATGTTACATATCCAGTACCAGACGGAGTAGATGCAGAGACAGCAGCTGCTTCTCTCATGGTAGGAGTGACAGCTTACAATGTTTTAAGAAATACAGCACGTATTCAAAAAGGTGAGACCGTGCTTATCCACGCAGCAGCTGGAGGGATTGGCACGACTGCGTGTCAGCTGGCAAAAAAATTCGGGGCTAAAAAAGTGATAGGAACAGTAAGCAGTCTGGAAAAGGCAGAAGCAGCCAAACATGCTGGTGCTGATAAAGTAATAAACTATAAAGAAGAGGACTTTGTCCAGCAAACGTTAGATGAAACAGAAGGAAAAGGAGCTGACGTCATTCTTGATACGATTGCTGGCGAAAATTTCAATAAAAGCCTGGAATGCTTAGCACCGTTTGGAAGAGCTGTTATCTTCGGCCATGCTAATGATGATTCTGCTCCAGGAACCGTGAAAACGAATATGTTACACGCTTCATGCCGCTCTGTGCTCGGTTATAGTACAGGTACATGTATTAAAGAACGTCCGGAAGCTTTAGAGGAAGCAGCCCATGAAATTTTTCGCATGCTAAAAGATAATGAGCTGGATGTGTATGTCTCTCAAACATATTCCCTTGACCAAGCTGCAGAAGCCCATGCACATATCGAAAGTAGAAAAAGTAAAGGAAAAATGTTGTTAAAAATCTAATGATAGGCAGAGTGAAAAGCTCTGCCTATTTTTTTGCCGTTTCATATTGAATATTGATTTTGAAAACATAATGCTATATATTTATATATAACATATAAATATACTTGGTTTTAGAGGGTGAGGAATAAAAATATGTCAACAGAACAATTAATGAAAGTAGCAACAGAAGGTCAATGGGAAGGTGGAGTGAAGACTTCTATTTCCGTAAGGGATTTTGAACCGCTTATCGTTGATGAACCGGCCAGCTTGGGTGGAGGAGATGAAGGTCCTAATCCGGTCGAATATGTACTTGCCGGCTTGTCCAGCTGTACGTCTGTTATGATTGCACTTATCGCAAAGGAACAAGACTTTACTTTTAATGGAGTAGAGTTTAAGAATGAGGGTGATATTGATATCAGGGGATTGCAAGGAGTAGAAGGAGTCTCTCCACACTTTCAAGAAGTTCGATTCGATGTGATTCTCGATACAACGGAAAACGAAGACAAGATTCAGCAGTTAAAAGAAGCGGTCGAGAAACGTTGCCCGGTAATGAATCTACTTCGTGATGCGGACATCCCTGTGGAAACAAAATGGCTGAAAAAACTATAATAAACGATAGGAGCTGTTCACACATTGAAGTGTACAGCTCCTGCTTTCTTTGACGAAGGCTTCTTGTGCAAGTCAGGCCAGGGTGCTTACGCTTTTCTTACTTATATTGACTTGTCAGGAATTACACCGTAAAATATGACTAAATGCGATAACAGGGAAGAGTACTTTCATGTCCACCTGTCCAGAGAGAAAAATCCTTGGCTGAGAGATTTTTCAGGTTCTAATGAGAGGAACGTCACCCTCGAGCAGCTTCCTTGAATAGAGTAGGGGAAGACGGAAGGTCCGTTATCCAATCAAGTGCACATAAGGAGCATACATATGCTTTTGCATCCTTTACGTGAATAAAAGGTGGTACCGCGAACCTCTTCGTCCTTTGTCGATGAAGGGTTTTTTTATTGATACTAAACGGAATCTTAAATTATTACTTTTTACATAAGGAGGCTTTCACATGACAAATCAAGAAACATCAATGCCGACGAAATACGATCCACAAGCAACCGAAACAAAATGGTATCCATTCTGGACAAATGGAGATTTTTTCAAAGCAACGGGGAATGAGGATAAGGAGCCGTATACGATTGTCATCCCGCCGCCGAATGTCACGGGTCGACTGCACCTTGGACATGCATGGGATACGACGCTTCAAGACATTATCTCGCGTGCAAAGCGCATGCAAGGCTATGACACCTTGTGGCTGCCGGGTATGGACCATGCTGGGATTGCGACACAGGCGAAAGTAGAAGGAAAGCTGCGAGAGGAAGGGACAAGCCGGTACGATTTGGGAAGAGAGAAATTCTTGGAAAAATCGTATGAATGGAAAGAAGAGTATGCGGATTTCATCCGCCAACAGTGGGCAAAGCTCGGTTTGTCTCTCGACTATTCCCGTGAGCGTTTCACAATGGACGAGGGCTTGTCTAAAGCTGTCCGTGAAGTGTTTGTAAAGCTGTATGAAAAAGACCTCATTTATCGCGGTGAGTATATTATTAATTGGGATCCCGATACGCAGACTGCCTTGTCTGATATTGAAGTGGAATATAAAGACGTTCAAGGTCATTTTTATCATATGAGATATCCATTAAAAGACGGCAGTGGCCATATTGAAATTGCAACAACACGTCCGGAAACGATGCTGGGAGATACAGCGGTAGCCGTCCATCCAGAAGACGAACGATATAAGCATTTGATTGGCAAGAAGGTTGTGCTGCCGATCGTTGGCCGGGAAATCGAAATTATTGCGGATGACTATGTAGATATGGAATTTGGTTCCGGTGCTGTTAAGATTACACCTGCTCACGATCCAAATGACTTTGAAATGGGAAATCGCCACGATCTCGAGCGCGTTCTCATTATGGATGAGAGCGGGAAAATGAATGAAAATGCTGGCAAGTATCAAGGGATGGACCGTTTTGAATGCCGGAAGCAGCTGGTGAAGGACATGCAAGAAGAAGGTGTTCTCTTCGAGATTGAGGAGCACATGCATTCCGTTGGTCACTCTGAGCGCAGCGGCGCTGTCGTAGAGCCTTATTTATCAACGCAGTGGTTTGTGAAAATGAAGCCACTTGCGGAACAAGCGATAGAACTTCAAAAACAAGAGGGGAAAGTGAATTTTGTTCCCGATCGTTTTGAAAAAACATACTTACACTGGCTGGAAAACATTCGCGATTGGTGTATTTCCCGTCAGCTTTGGTGGGGACACCGGATTCCAGCCTGGTACCATAAGGAAACCGGTGAAATCCATGTAGGTCATGAAGCGCCGGCAGATATTGAAAATTGGGAGCAGGACGAAGATGTTCTCGATACTTGGTTTAGTTCGGCTTTATGGCCGTTTTCAACCATGGGCTGGCCGGATACCGCATCAGAAGATTTTAAGCGCTACTACCCGACAGACGTCCTCGTTACCGGCTATGATATCATCTTTTTCTGGGTATCCCGGATGATTTTCCAAGGACTTGAATTTACGGGCGAACGACCATTTAAAGATGTGTTAATTCACGGTCTCGTTCGAGCAGCCGACGGCAGAAAAATGAGTAAGTCCCTCGGGAACGGAGTAGACCCAATGGATGTCATTGAGAAATATGGTGCTGATGCTCTCCGTTTCTTCCTTGCGACCGGAACGACGCCGGGAAATGACCTACGCTTCCATTGGGAGAAAGTAGAAGCCAACTGGAATTTCGCCAATAAAATTTGGAATGCTTCTCGTTTTGCATTGATGAATATGGAAGGTCTCACTTATGAAGAAATTGACCTTAGCGGGGATAAAACGATTGCTGACCGCTGGATATTGACGCGACTTCAAGAGACCATCCAGGATGTTACTCGTTTAATGGACCGCTATGAGTTTGGAGAAGTAGGCCGTCTCTTATATAATTTCATTTGGGACGATGTGTGTGACTGGTATATTGAAATGGCAAAGCTTCCGTTGTACGGGGAAGACGAGCAGGCGAAACAGACAACTCGGTCTGTACTTGCATATGTTCTCGATCAAACAATGCGTCTCTTGCATCCGATTATGCCGTTTATTACAGAAGAAATTTGGCAGCATCTCCCACACAAAGGGGAGTCTATCACGGTAGCTCCGTGGCCGGAAGTAAAAAAAGAAATGATTGATTCAGCAGCAGTGGAAGATATGGAACTATTGAAAAATGTAATTCGCACCGTGCGCAATACCCGTGCAGAAATGAATGTAGCGCCAAGCAAGCCGATTGATTTGCAAATAAAAGCGGCCAATCAGCAAGTATTACAGCAATTAGAACGTGGACGTGATTATATCGAGCGGTTCTGTAATCCGGAACAACTTCACGTAGACACAGATATCGAAGCGCCGGAGAAATCAGTATCCCAAGTAGTGACTGGGGCGGAGTTGTATATGCCGCTCGCGGGCCTTATTGATATTGACGAAGAAATCGCTCGACTGGAAAAAGAAAAAGAAAAGCTCGATAAAGAAGTGACAAGAGTACAGAAAAAGCTCTCCAATGAAGGCTTCTTAAAGAAAGCACCGGAACAAGTAGTCGAAGAAGAAAAGCAAAAAGAAAAGGATTACGTGGAGAAACGAGAGAAAGTAACGGCACGTATTGAAGAACTGAAAAGTTAAGGAACAAGCGCCGAAGTAGGAGGGGACGGGGAAACGTCTCTCTCCATACAGAGGCGTTTTTACTTGTAAGTTGGGAAAGGTTTTGAGATCCAGCCTCAGCACCGAGCTGCTGGGAGGCTGCAGGATGATGGATCTTTTTAAAGCACACATTCTTCGGGTAAGGACTTTAGAAAAAGGAGAGAAGCATCGTGAAGACATATGAAGAAGCAAAAGAATGGCTCCAGCAGTTAACGGCATTTGGCATTCGTCCTGGTTTGGACAGGGTTCATATGCTCATGGAAGGCATTGGGAATCCGGAACGCCGATTGAAAAGTATCCATGTAGGGGGAACGAATGGGAAAGGCTCAACGGTTGCCTTTCTACGAGAGCCGATGAAAGAGGCAGATTTAGTGTGTGGTACGTTCACATCGCCTTATGTGAAGGAGTTTCGGGAGCGCATTTCCGTCAATGGAAACCCGATTTCAGAGGCAGACTTTTTAGAAAGTGCCCAAGCTGTCAGGCCTGTAGCAGACAGTATCGCGAGAACTCCTTTTGGACCTCCTACTGAATTTGAAGTGTTAACTGCCATTGCTGCTCATCACTTTGCTTACAAAGCGTTTCCGGATATTGTGATTTGGGAAGTCGGGCTTGGCGGACGGCTGGATTCTACGAATGTGATTCACCCTATGATCAGTGTCATCACGAATGTCGGGCATGACCACCAGCATATTTTAGGAGACACGATTGAAGACATCGCCAAAGAAAAAGCTGGAATTATTAAATCGGGTGTGCCATTAGTAACTTGTGAGACGAATTCAAAGGTGCTTGATATTTTTGAAAAAGCAACTGCTGGCGGCAGGACGAAAATGTACCGGATTGGTCATGAATTCACTGTGCCATCCGCCACACCATCAGAGAAGGGATGGGTGTTTTCTTATCAATCTCTTCTGCTCGACTTGGAGGACCTTGAGATCGGAATGCTGGGGCGTCACCAAACTGAAAATGCAGCAGCTGCATTGATGGCCATTCGGTATTTAATGATGTATTATGCGATGCCGGTGGAAGAGAAACATATCCGGGAAGGATTCAAAAAAGCGAGCTGGCCGGGAAGGTTGGAAAAGCGAGATACGCAGCCTATGTTACTGCTGGACGGCGCTCATAACAGAGAAGGAATGGAAAGCCTCGCCACGGCGCTTCGAGACCATTTTCCAAACAAGACCATCCATTTAATAACGGCTATGACGAAAGAAAAAGATCCGAGTGACCTTCTGTCTGTGTTTAGAGACATTGATGTGGGTACATGTACAGCAGTAACTTTTCACTTTGATCGGGCGGCAGAAGCAGAAGCAGTCGCCGAGAAAAGCCCGATCCCACAAACAGCAGCTCTTCCTGATTGGGAAAGTGCCTGGAAAAAAGTACAATCGGAAGCAGCACACGATGATATTGTAGTGGCAGCCGGCTCTCTTTATTTTATTTCCGAGATTATTCAGCACCTTGACGGCTAAAATGGAGCGGGATAATGTCCCGCTCCATTACTCATTTCCATTTACTTCAAAAGGGAATTCATGAACGCCAGAAAAATAGTTATCAATGTTTTTAAAGGTGAGGCTGGGGTTTCCGAATGTATGAAAGCCGTCTCTCGCAATCACAACTCCTTCAAATCCATTTCCGTCAAAAGTCACTTCTCCATTTGGGGCCAAAAGGACACCAGTTAATTTACTGCCACCAAAGTTTTCAATATGGATGTCTTCTTTACTGACAATGACTACGTTTTCCCGATCAGGATGCCAAGTCTCCACAGTAATGGAATTTCCGAAGATTTTATCGCCATCCTCCAGCCTTACCGTTTCATGAGGCTCAATCGTAGAATACTCGTTTTCCTCATACCAGCTGTCTTCCCGAAGAGGGGGCTGGCTTGTTTCCGGGTGCTCCGGTAGTAACTCCTCACGAAAAGGAGCAAGCGATCCTTCCACATTACCTGGCTGTCTATAAGTGATGTTTCCTCCGATTTGAATATCATCTGCCACAATGGTTGCAGCCCAATTTTTAAAAACGACATCTCCACTGATGATGACTTGATTTGCTGTAATTTGAGCGCTGCTCCCAAATTCTACATTTCCATCGATGGCGACCGTTTCGGCAGAAATCTCAGCTCCTCCGTTGTTGAGTTCAACGTCTCCTCTTATACTTACCGTATCTGTTGTATTACGATTACCCATTTTCGTACTACTTGAAAAGATAACGCGCTGTCCTTCTTTGTTAATAAAAATATTTTCTACATTGATTCTATTATTTCCGTTGAAAGACAAGTCTGTTTCATTAAGGTTATGTATGACAATAGTTCCTACTGTATTCTCATTAACGACAGAAGATCCGCTGATTCCTAAATGGGAACCGTATACAAACACATTGTTGCTTTTCAAATAAGTGAAAAAGTCCTCTTCGGGAGGCTGCTCGGGAGGCGGCATGTCAACCTTTGTTTCACCCATTCTATCCCTGGATTCGATAGTAGTGTTTAACTCATATTCTTGTTCAAAGTCCGCTAACGTAAAGGAGACGTGTAAATCTTTCTCAGGGTCAATATGTGTATTAAGGTCACACTGGATCTCTGAGTCTTGTGTTAATGTAATCGTCTCGAATGTAAGCTCATCGTTTCCTAAATAATCTTCAAAACAAGTGAAGTACTTTCCTTCTTGATGGTGATTGCGCAACTGGGTCATAATAACATTAGCTTCTTGTCTTAATTGGATATGGTGTTGAGCGCGATTATTTGTTTCGACCGTAGAAATAAGAACGCCTGCTGTTATACTAATGAGAAAAGCGGATATAGTTAGGGTGAGTAAAAGTTCGATCATGGTGATTCCTGACTGGTTATGTTGAAGCTTACGTTTACTCACGAGTAACCACCTGGCTTTCTATAGAGATGAGGTCACGATGATGAAAAGAATGGAATACTTACATAGTAATAAAGGCATAACTTTGGTTGAATTACTAGTGTCTATAACACTACTTAGTATCGTTATCGTCACTTTTTTAGGATTCTTCTCACAATCTATCACTTTTTCTGCGCACACAGAGGATAAACTAACATCTTTAAACATTGCTGAAGACGTGTTAATAGAAGCAAAAGAAGACATAAGTCCAGCTATTGAAGAACCTAGGAGGATGAATAATAAGACATATTACCCAATTGTTGATATTCTATCACAAAGTTCTGAAGAAAGATCGCTAAATATAGCTAGAATACATGTAAAGGTTTATGCTGAAGAGGTATCCAATCAAACCCTTTATGCTGAACTCTATGGATATATAGATTGTGAGGACTCGGCATGTGGAGACGACTAAAGTCAACAAATGGTTACGCAATGATCGTAGTGCTATTAACTATTACAGTCGTAGGTATAATGGTACCTATTTTATTTATGAATGTTTTTAATGCGGATCGTCAATTCGAAAAAACAGAGGAAGACCTTCAAATACTTAAATTAAGAGAAATGGGTAACAAATACATGGCAGAGGCTGCAGACCAATCAAGTGATGAGGCAGCAGACATTATACAAGAGCGCCTTCATGATCCAGAGTATGACGGAAATCCCGCGAATGACTTCAAACAAGTTTTCGAAGCCAGGTTAAAAAGTCATAAGCTGAATCCTGAATATACGATTTACGCTCGAAATGAGAAACAAGACGGACAGCAAGTCAAAGTCGGGTGGGAGGACATTCGATGGGGAGAAACTGAAGATGAACTGGTCATCACCTACTACGTGATCCCTTCTCTAACCGACAACATAACAATGGAAGAACGACAAACATCAACCTATCACATTAACCTTCCGGAATGGTTTTTAACATATGAGACCAGGGGATAGGGAATAGAAGGAGGAGAAACGATGAGCATCATTTGGATGATAGCAGGAGCGGCAATCGTCTATTTCTTGATGAGCCGACTTCCATGGAAGATTAACAACAAGATGCGATTACAATTTATGATTAGTGCTTTTCTCATAGTGCTCCTCGGATTTCTTTTAATGAATTTGTATTCCTGGTTACCTGGCTTGTTAACCATGGCCGGACTGTTAGTCTTTTTTTCTATTATTTTTGGAAAACAGTTGGAGTACGAAGAAACGAATGATGAATATGAAGAGGAAGGAAGACCGGCTGACTCCCGACCAGAGCCACAAGACTCGAAAAGTATTGATATTCATAGGCCAATAGAAAAAGAGAAATTCACGGAAAGCGAGAAAGAGATACCAAGTACTGTAGAGTCTGATCCTATGCCGGACCTCCAAAAACAACTAACAGAGGAACCGGTGCCCGAGCGTAATGAGGAGGAAGATTTCTTTTTTGACATGGAAAGACGGGCACTGATTGATGAGGAAGAAGAGACCGTGAGTGAAGAAGAGGAAGGGCTTTCTCTTCGTGTCAACACGCAAGAGTCACAGAAAGATAACGAGAACGAAGAAACCTTGGCCGACGAGACGAGAACACGTTTGCTTCGTGAATTAGAAGAGGAGTATGAGAGAGAGGAAGGGAGCTGGAGACGCTGATGAAAAGAAACCGATATATGGAACAATCCTTGCTGATATTAGCGGCTGCTGTGTTATTCATTTTTCTCTTCTCCTATGGAGGGACCACAGCTTACCAAACTGTTGCCAACCCTGAAGAACGCCTGCCGGAAGAGACACTGGTTAACGGGGTAGATGTTGGCGGCATGAAGGTATCCGACGCAGAAGAGGTGCTTCGTGAACGAATAGAAGAATGGAAAGTGAGAAGCGGCATAGCCTTTATTATGTTTGATGAGCGAGTGATGTTTGACAGCCAAGCAATCGACTTCATGGTTTCCGACACAGTGAATAACGCCCGATCTGGGGAAGACGTTTCGATGGTGGCTCGTATCCCGAAAGGAGCTGTCCAATCTTCTTTGCAACAATTTACTTATGAAAACATGCACGAAAAAGTGGACATCGATAAATTGATCACAACGTTAGTAGAGCACATCGATTTTAATCGCACAGACATACAGCAAGTGGATATTGGAAGCTTTTTTACTAAGCCTCATCAACTCACCTCCACCGTGATAAACGAAGTAACAGTGAAAAGTGAAACGCTACCTTCTTACGCAATAGAATGGGCGGAACAATTAGATGGATATGAAATTCAGGCGCAAAGCGAATTTTCATTGATACAGGCGTTAGAAGAGCAGGGTGCTGTCCTGTTTGATGATCCTGCCTTAGATATGCTTGCTTCTGCTGTATTTCAACTTTTAAGAGAAACCAATTTTGTTCTTGGTGAACGTCATATCCATCATCAGCTTCCTTCTCATGCAGATCTAGGGGATGATGCAGATGTTCAACCACCGGATAAAGATCTACGATTTTATAACCCTAACATTTACCCTTATGACATACATGTACAAGCAACAGGAGGCCAATACCGCGTTTCTCTCTCTGGTTATCCGTTCTTGTTTGACTACTATGTTGTCAACAAAAAGGAAGAAACGATCTCACCTCGTACGGTCGTGCGCTTTGACTCAGATCGCCTGCCAGGGGACAGACAGCTTATCTCAAATGGCAGGGAAGGTCATTATACAGAACTTGTACGCGAAACAAAAAATGAAGGTACTTTGATCGAGAAAGAGCTTTTATCCCAGGATTATTATGCGCCAAAACATAAAGTAGAAGAATGGAGTTTACAAGAGAGAAATCAAATAGATGATGAAATACCAGAAGATCGTTGGGAGGAAGAGGAGGACGAACGAGACGGAGAACCAGAAGGAAATGGCCATAGACACAATAGAGAAGATACTCCTTCTTCTGAATCTGAGGAAGAAGGCCAAGGCTCTCGAGGACAAGGAAACGGTCCTTCGGCAGACGGGGATAACCAAGGCCGTGAACAGTCAGACGGGTCTTCTCCTTCTATGGAGGAAGAAACACAAGATAAATCGTCTGGGAAAAATGACGGAAATGCATTTAATGATCTCAATGATTGGTTGGATCGAGAAAACGGACCGATTAAAGGATATGAGTAAAAGGGAGGGATGCTGGTGGCTGAAGCCCGTAAACGTTTAGGAGATTTGCTTGTTGAGGCAGGCGTTGTAACGAAAGATCAGCTTGAAGAAGCACTTCGAGAAAAAGAAAGAGATCAAAAATTAGGTGATGTATTAGTGGAGAAAGATTATATCACCGAACAGCAATTACTCGAAGTATTAGAGTATCAATTGGGAGTGCCGCGTGTCAGTTTGCATAACTATCCTGTTGACGAAAAAGCCGTTGAGCTTTTACCAAAAGAAGCTGCTATTCGCTATCATGTCATGCCCCTTAGGCTGGAAGACAGCCGTTTGCATACGGCGATGGCAGACCCGATGGATTACTTAGCCTTAGATGAAATACGGATGACAACCGGTTTTCAAGTAGAACCATATATCGCTTCCAGGGAAGATATTGATACTGCCATTCATCGTCATTATTATGAGCATGAATCCGGAGAGGAAAGAGAAATAGTAAAAGAAGAAGCAGAAGATATTGCCGTAGAGGGAGAAGCGGCACCGGTTATTCGAATCGTTAATGAACTGCTTGCTTACGGTCTTCAACAGCGTGCAAGTGACATTCATCTCGATCCGCAGGAAACGAAATTGCTCGTAAGATACCGGGTAGACGGCGTACTATCAACAGAAAGAACATTCTCGAAAAGCATGCAAAGCTCCCTCATTGCCCGCGTGAAAATCATGGCTGACTTAAATATTACAGAAACCCGGCTGCCGCAAGATGGGCGAATTAAAGTTACCGTTCAACACCGTCCGGTTGACTTACGAATATCAACACTGCCAACTGTATTTGGTGAGAAAGTAGTCATTCGTATTCTTGATGCGAAAAGTGCTCTTCAAGATATCTCTGAAATCGGAATGAATCCATTAAATTATGAAAGGTTTCTACGTTTGATTGAACGCCCATCTGGGATGATTTTGTTAACCGGTCCGACAGGTTCAGGAAAATCCTCGACTTTGTATGCAGCATTGGGCCACTTAAATAAAGAAGATGTCAACATTATTACAGTAGAAGATCCGGTAGAATACCAGCTAGATGGGATCAACCAAGTGCAAGTAAACAATGAAGTAGGGCTTACCTTCGCCAAAGGACTGCGTTCCATTCTTCGCCAAGACCCCAACATTATCATGGTAGGAGAAGTGCGAGATAAAGAAACAGCAGAAATTGCTATTCGTGCTTCTTTAACCGGACACCTTGTATTTAGCACGATTCATACAAACAGTGCGATCGCGACCATTCCTCGATTAATAGATATGGGGATTGATCCGTATATGGTTGTTTCTTCCATCTCCGGGATAGCAGCCCAGCGTCTTGTCAGAAAGATATGTCCGGATTGTCGAGAGTCATACGAGCCAAGTGATATGGAAATAGAGCTGTTTGAAAAACGTGGTCTGACCCCTGGGTCTTTATATAAAGGAGCAGGATGTAATGCCTGCAATAACACAGGGTATCGGGGAAGGATGGCGATTCATGAACTGTTAGAAATGGATGAAGACATCCAAAACATGCTTATGAATCAAGCAAGCATGGCCGCGATACGAAAACACGCATTAAAATCAGGAATGATTTTTCTTATTGACGATGGATTGTTAAAAGCCAAAAAGGGACTTACTACCATCGAAGAAGTGATACGTGTCACGATTGACGAATAGAAAGGGGTCTTCATCATGAGTTATCACCTCGATGCATTATTAACAGAGGCATTCCGCCGTGGAGCTTCGGATATTCATTTAACAGTAGGGATACGTCCTGTCTTTCGGTTGCATGGAGAGTTAGAGCAACAGGGGAACCAAACGTTAGCTCCGAAAGACACGGAAGCGATGGCGAAAGCAATGATGACAGAAGCTCTGTGGAAGCGTTTAGAGAAAAAAGGCGAACTTGATTTTTCTTATGGTATTCGGGGGGTATCACGATTTCGTGTCAATGCCTACTTTCAACGTTCATGTGTGAGCCTTGCTGTACGTGTCGTTCCAACCCATATTCCAACTCTAGAAGAGCTGAAGATGCCTTCTCACTTGTATGAACTGGCTGAAAAACCCCAAGGATTACTGCTGGTCACGGGTCCAACCGGAAGCGGTAAATCGACCACGCTAGCGGCATTGATCGACTACATCAACCGCCATAAAAAGCGACATATTATCACGCTAGAGGATCCGATAGAATACTTACATACTCACCAGCAGTCTATTGTGGATCAACGAGAAGTAGGGTTCGATACTCAAAACTTTGCCAATGGGCTGCGAGCTTGCCTGCGTCAAGATCCGGATATTATTCTCGTTGGGGAGATGAGGGACCTGGAAACCATTTCGACTGCTATTACAGCAGCAGAGACTGGTCATCTCGTTCTCGGTACACTTCACACGACAGACGCTCCGTCAACGATTGACCGAATAATTGACGTTTTTCCGCCGGAGCAACAAGATCAAATACGTATTCAAGTGGCATCAGTGCTAGCCGCTGTCGTCAGTCAACGTTTGTTCCCGACAACGACAGGGACAGGGAGACGAGCAGCAACTGAAATTCTCGTCAATAATAATGCTGTTCGTAATTTAATTCGCAATGAAAAAACACACCAAATTCAGAGCATGATGCAGACAGGGAAATCGGAGGGGATGCATACGTTGGAAATGTCCATTCGTTCCTTGCTGGCAGAAGGGGTTATCGCAAAAGAGCTAGTCACTCCATTTCTTAGTGACATGGGTGGAGGAAGCTAAATGGCGTATTATCAATACAAAGGATTAAATCCTAAAGGCAGGCTCGTCTCTGGCAAAACGAAAGGAAGCTCCGAGCTTGAAGCGAAAGAACGTCTGCAAGGGAAAGGAATAGCAGTCAAAGAAATACGACCTTTGGAAGGCTGGCTGTATCGTGACGTATCGATTGGAAAGTCAGTTCGAACGCAGGATCTTGTCCTGTTCTTAAGACAGCTTTCCACGTTGCTAAATGCGGGGGTCACTCTTGTTGAATCGGTAAGCACGCTTGCTGACCAAACGGGTAAGAAAAAGCTTCGGGCTATCTTACAGGACCTCGTATCAGAATTGAGGGCGGGAAACGCTTTTTCATCTGCTTTAGAGAAGCATCCCAACGTATTTTCATCTCTTTTCATTAATATGGTGAAAGCAGGAGAAGCGGGAGGCAGTTTAGATACGATCCTGGAAAGATTGGCGACCTATTATGAAAAGCAGTATGCAACACGAAGGAAAATTATATCAGCCCTAAGCTACCCGGCCGTCATTGGTGCGGTAGCGATCATTGTTGTCATCTTTCTGTTAACATTTATTGTTCCTACATTTGCGGACATGTTTGCTTCGTTTGACTCTGAACTCCCTGCGATCACTGTGTTCGTTCTCGAAGCAGGAGAACTGGCAAAAGTGTGGTGGTGGCTTCCAATTGTCATCGCAGCGGGAGGGTATGTCGGCTTGCGATGGATACGACAGGAATATCATGAGGTTCGGTATTATACAGATTATCTATTATTACAAACTCCCGTTATCGGGAAACTGTTGCAAAAAGCTGCCATTGCACGAATGGCCCGTACGCTGGGGTCTTTGTTTTCCAACTCTGTACCTATTATCCAGTCGGTTTCCATCGTAGAGAAGATTGTCGGCAATGAAGTGCTCGCTCGGACGCTTCGTCAATCACGCAGCTCCCTGGAACAAGGACATTCAATTACCGTACCGATGAAAGAAGATAAACTGGTCCCGCCCATGGTGACGCAGATGATAGAAGTCGGGGAGAAGACAGGTGCGCTCGATACGATGTTAAACAAAACAGCGGATTATTACGAAGCAGAAGTCGATGCAAGCGCCGACCAAATTCGTTCTTTGATCGAGCCCCTCATGATTTTATTTCTAGCGGTGGCTGTCGGGACTATTGTTGCGTCCATTGCAGTACCAATGTTTGAAGTTTTTGAAAACGTCCAATAAAAATACACAATTAAATGATAAAAGACCTTGGAATAAAGTCCCTCTCATATTATAATATAAGCATAAAAGATGGTAACACATGTAAAGATTGGAAGTGAGGAACGATTACCTGTATGTGGGCACTTAGGTAATCGGGAGCTGCTAGTGCAACCGGCCATTCATCTGGGACCTACAGACAAAAGTCGGTTTTTCGACAGAATCACTCTGGAGAAGACCAATAATCTATGAAAATACCGGAGGGGGACACTCAGAATGAAAAAATTACTGAGCTTTGTCAAAAATCAACGCGGTCTAACACTTGTCGAGTTGCTAGCAGTGGTCGTCATTTTAGGAATTATCGCCGCCATTGCCGTACCAAGCATTGGGGGAATTATAAATAACAGTAAAAAGGATGCACATATTGCTAACGCAGAACAAATGGTTAATGCAGTCCGAATGGCACAAGTGTCTGATTTAAAAGACTCCACAAAAACAGATTATACATTAGATGAGTTAATTACTGAAGGTTATATTGAAAATATCAGTAGCCCAGGGAATGACAATGAATATGGGTTAAATAACTCTATTGTAACTGTTGATAGAACAACTCCCAGTAATCTAAAATACACAATAACCCTAATTGCTCAAGGGGGACACCGCTATATTGATGGAGAAACAATTGAGGCATTAAGGGGCAATGAAGATGGATCTGGTGGGAATCGTGAAAGGGATCTTGTAGATCTTGGTGGATAACATAGATAGGCCTGTTGCTAAATGCAGCAGGCTATTTTTTCATGTTAAATAACTCTTTTTATGAATGAGAATGCAAGTGTAACATATATAGGCAGTTTGTCCTGTATATGATAGAATAAAAGCAACAAAATTTGACAATATCCGGAGAAGAAAGGAATAGGAATGGAGATCATTGGGGCGGTTTACTTTTTTATCATCGGGTTAGTATTTGGATCATTTTTCAATGTCGTAGGAATGAGGGTGCCGCAACAAGAATCGATTGTAGCTCCGCGTTCTCATTGTACTGCTTGCGGAAGGACATTGAGCGCGCTTGATTTGGTGCCGGTCTTTTCTTACCTATTTTTAAAAGGAAAATGCCGAACATGTGGAGCGGCTGTGTCTCCGCTGTATCCTGTCATTGAATTAATCACGGGTCTTTTATATGCATTAGCCTGGGTGTCGTTTGGCTGGAGTTGGGAATTCCCGGTCGCAATCCTACTCATCTCTCTTCTTGTGATCATTACCGTTAGTGACATTACGGCAATGCTTATACCCGATGTGATTCTGCTGTTCTTCGTAATTCCTTTCCTTCTATTACGGTTTACCGTGGTTCCTCTTGATCCGTGGTGGGATGTATTGGCAGGAGCGGCGCTCGGATTCTTTTTGCTTCTTCTCATTGCGATTGTGAGCAAAGGCGGAATGGGAGGCGGCGATATTAAATTGTTCGCCGTGCTCGGTGTCGTGTTCGGCTGGAAGGAAGTCTTGCTTGTTTTCTTTCTTTCTGTGTTTCTAGGCGCGATGATAGGTGTAGCGGGTATGCTTTTAGGGAAAGTGAAAAGAGGGGTACCGATGGCATTCGGTCCCTTCATTGCTGCGGCTGCCATCCTGACTCTATTCTTTGGCAGTGATATTATCGATTGGTACACAGGTTTTTATTAAACGGGCAAATGAGCATGTAGTTCAGTAAACATGTCAAAGGGAGAGTTTGTGAGACAGATGCTGCGGAGAAAAAGAGAAAAAAGAAATACAATTATCATAAGAGACCATGTCATTCGTTTTCTTCGTTCTTCCCGTCCCAATCGAGAAGGTATCGATATTTTCGACGAACGCTACGTCCCGAGCGGGGTGCTCCGCGATGGACAGATCGAGGATCGGGACACACTGGGTCAAATACTCATTGAATGTGTGGAGCGTTGGGGACTGCGGAGACAGCCTATTCAGTTATGTGTTCCAGATGCCTACGTATTTATTCGTAAACTATCTCTTCCGGAAGAGATGACACCGCGTGAGATTCAGGGTCATTTGTTTATGGAATTAGGGGAAAGTATCCCCATTCCTTTTTCAGATCCTGTCTTTGATTATACGTATATGGAAGAAGAGCATGCTGTTATAGTGTTTGCTGCTCCTCGTGAATATGCGGAGACGTATGCCGCCATGCTGGAAGAAGCTGGAGGACGCCCAAACAGCGCAGATATCTCCGCGTTATGTACATACCGCGCACTTGCGGAAAACAGACAGGTGGAAAGTGAAGAACATACGATGCTTTTACAAGTGAACGTAACTGGAATGGTAGCGAGTATTTTTCATGAAGACCAACCGTTGTTTTTCAGATATAGTCCAATGGAACAACAAGAAGAGCTTTGGAAAATCCAACAGAACTCTCTCGTGTGGATGGGGGAGGAAGAAGCTTTGATCCAACTTGCTCAACAAACCGCAGAAGAGACAGAAGGAATGACTCGCTATTACAAATTTACCATGCAGCATGGCCAAGAGAAGGTGGATCGCATTGTATTGAGTGGCGATCATCCTTACATCCATGTGTGGAAAGATTCCTTAGAACGTCGCCTTGGTATCCCTGTGACAATCATTGACGTATCCGATGATCTGCCGTTACGTTTTTATGAAAATATCGGCCTCGCGCTGAAGAAGAATATAAAATAGAAAAACGGGAGGAGACGCGTATTCTGCCGGATATAAATCTTTTGCCTGAGAAAGAAAAACGAAACGGTACGTGGCTGATGACGGCGTTTGCACTCCTTCTCCTTTTTCTTCTTGGCTTTCTTATTATAACGATGTTAGAAGCTCGTGAACAGGAGCGGGTAACGATGCTTCGTGAAGAGCAAAATGCCATTCTCCAATTGTTGAATGAATCTGATGAGGGTGCTGAAGAAGGATTGGAGGCATATGAAGCGGCGGCTGCCACTCTAGAGAAAAGCGCGCAGCCGGTGTCGGATCTTCTACACCTTGTGACCAACCATATGCCGGAAGGGTCGGCCATCGCCGGATTTGACTATGCATCCCCCTCACAATTGGAAGTAACTGTGCGTTTATTTGAAATGAGAGAAGCAGCTTCCTTACAAGACTACTTATTGCAGGAACCTCTCTTTGAGCAAGTGACAATGACAACCCTCAACTATCAGGAAATCCTAAGTGAAGAAGAATTACATACGGAGATGGAGCCTGTGTATCGGTATGAAGCCGTGTACGAGTTAAGAATAGATGAAGAGTATGACGGCATGGAGGATCGTGATGCGGATTGAAATTGAAAGACGACATTGGATAGTCTTTGGCGTTGGGATCATTCTCTTACTGGCTATTTTTCTATTCATGTATATAACAGAAGTCCGTCCGGTAACACAAGAGCAAGAGAGATTGCAAACTAGCATTGAGAGTTTGGAGGAACAACTAGCGGCTAGGGAAAGAGAGGAAAGCGTGTCTGCCGGAGATCGAATATCAGATCGCTATTCCTTATTTCAGCGGCTCCCATCCGAGCCTAGACAGGATGAATTTTTACTTCAGGTGGACCGTGCGGAGGAAATGTCAGGAAGTCAAGTGCTGTCTGCTGTTCATTTAGCCGATGGACCGGAAACAGGAGTCCAGACTGCAGAAGAAACAGAGCCGGATGTAACGGTAGAGGGTGAAGAAACTGCAGAAGAAAATCCGGAAACTACGATGACTGCTGTTCCCGAAGAAGTAGAAAGTATGACATACCAATTTATCGTGGAATCTCCCTCCTATGAAAACGCGGAGCGCTTTATGGAAGTGATCGATGACACGACTCGTCTTCTGCACATTCACAGCCTCCAATTTAGCGGTCAGGAAGAGTGGATTTGGAGGGAGGAGGAGCCGCAGCCTCTTACGTTTAATGTGGTGATCAGTGCGTATTTTTATAGCGGGGATGTTGAGGAATGACAATCTTTTTACGAACGAGACGACAAGAGTCTCGTTCTTTTTTATGGGGGGTGTGCTACGGTATGGCTAATCAATCCGAATAGGAAAGGAGAGCCTGCTGTGAAAAAAGACAAGCCCGACTTATCTATTAAAATTAATGGAAGAGAAACATCTGTCGTTCCGCGTTCTTCTGACCAAGAAAAAGAAAGGACAGGAGATGAAACACAGATAGAAGAAACTAAAATCGAAAATTGGCAGGACAAGCGATTAGCGGAGCGTGAACATGCAGCATCTCATTGGGGAGCTTACCCGCAACCAAAAAAAGGCTCGTCTTTGTTAGAAAAGATACAAAAAAAACAGCGCCGACCTCGTTTATTGTACTATTTCTCCTTGGCTGGCGGGGCCGTATTCCTCGGTCTCTTCTTCGGAATTTTATTGCTTCATTTGTTTACGGGCGATGACACATCTACAAGGGCGGCGATCCAATTGGATGATACAGACACACCGATCATCACGCAATATAACGATTCTTTTGTTATGCATGTTATACAGGCAGGGGCTTTCAAAGAGAAAGAGACAGGGATCAAGATGAAAAACAATCTTCAAGCAAAAGGCTATCCGGCCGTCCTCACCCATGACGGCGATTTTTATTATTTATTTTCTGGTCTCTCTTTTCATGAAAAAGGGATAGCGGAATTGAAAGACTATTATGCGAAAGAAGGACTGGATGTATACGAAAAGACAAGAAGCATTCCAGAACCGAACCGGGCAGACGATAAAGAAGAAGAACGACAGATGTTATTAAAAGGAAAGCAATTAATCATGGATATCGAGAGTACCTTAGGCGGCTCGAGTGATACGGAGCTTCCATGGAAACAATCACTGAATGAATTTTTGGAAGCGACAGAGGGCTGGACTGACCGAGGAGACTCGTTTGCAGATTTACGCACCTCTCTTGAACGATGGAAAGATACGAAAACAGAAGAGGCAGCATCAGCATCTATGCAGGAACGTCTCATGGAAACGGTCCTTTATTATGAAGAAGCAGTGTATCTTCACAATGAAGGAAAGAAGAAAACAGAAGCATAGAAATATAAAAATACTAACCTTTCCTGTGAGGAGACTGTCGCCTTGTAGGGATACCAGGGTTCTGGTAAACTGAAGGCACACCTTGTACAATAGAGTAAAATGTATTGGAAAGGTGGTCTCCTCTTCATGCCTTCACTTCTCTTAGCTTCTCAATCCCCTAGACGAAAAGCACTTCTTACCGAAACAGGTTTCTCCTTTACGGCAACAGCGAGCGGCGCATCTGAAGTATTGAAAGACTCTGTCTCTCCATCTCAAGCTGTAGAAGAATTGGCGTATCGAAAAGCACAGGCTGTGTTTGATGCTCACCCGGATCATGTGGTGTTGGGTGCGGATACTGTGGTCGCTCTGCAAGGTCATATTTTGGGAAAGCCTGAAACAAAGGAAGAAGCGCGCCGCATGTTACGAGATTTATCTTCCCGTTCCCACCAAGTATTCACGGGAGTTGCAATCCTATCGCGAGCGCGAAAAGTAGTTTTCCATGAGGAGACAGAAGTCCGCTTTCAAACGTTAGACGAAAAGTTATTAGAAGCTTACATTTCATCTTCTGAACCGTATGATAAAGCGGGAGGCTACGGAATACAAGCAAAAGGGCGCTTGTTTGTTCAGTCGATCCATGGGGATTATTTTAATGTAGTCGGGCTTCCGATATGTCGTACCGTCCGTGCGCTCCAATCCTTTCATATTTATCCATCTATCTAACAAGCATGATATCATTCAAGCTTCCAACAGAGGAGGACGCTCATTGTCTGATTTGCCAATCATGATTAAAGATATGCCTGTCAGCGAACGCCCGCGTGAAAAAATGGCAAAAGAAGGCCCGGAACGCTTATCGAATCAGGAGCTTCTTGCTATTTTGCTGCGAACCGGCACACGGTCTGAGTCCGTATTACAACTTGCTCAGCGGGTTTTGTACCATTTTGATGGTATTCGCTTGCTTCAAAGCGCCACACTTGAGGAGTTAAAGGGTATAAAGGGAATAGGACAGGCGAAAGCGATAGAACTTCAAGCTGCCTTGGAGCTGTGCAAGCGAATTTACACGTTTCAGGAAGAAAGCCGGTATGTTGTACGCTCTCCAGAAGATGTGGCAGATTATGTGATGGATGACATGCGGTTCCTTACACAGGAACATTTCGTAGTATTGTGCCTAAATACGAAAAATGAAATCATCCACCGGCATACACTTTTTATCGGCAGCCTAAACTCAAGCATCGTGCATCCGCGTGAGTTGTTTAAAGAAGCTCTTCGTCGTTCGGCGGCGTCCGTCATTTGTCTCCATAACCATCCTTCCGGAGATCCGACCCCTAGTCAGGAAGATATAGACGTAACCAAACGTTTAACAGAATGTGGGAAAATCCTCGGGGTTGACGTGTTAGATCATGTCATTATCGGTGACCGGAAGTTCCTAAGCTTAAAGGAAAAAGGCTATATGTAACCCACTCTTTATTCTTCGTAAAGTCTCCTTCTTTTTCCCCTTGCCTGATTCCTGTATTTCCATTACAATACTATGGTTACGCCTATAGTGAACAAAAGATTCCAGATACATCGGAAATGTGAAAGAAATGGGAAACTCTATGTTTTTTCATGAGTTTTAAGTATAATATTATTTAGCTTGAATGATAGATACGATGGAAAAGAAAGCGAACGAATGGATGATATAAATGGGTTCCTGGGCTTGAATGAGATCAGAGACAGGATAGAGAGTTTGTGACGCATGAAGGGAGATATACATACATGTTCGGTGGTTTATCGAAAGATTTAGGTATTGATTTAGGAACAGCAAACACATTAGTGTATGCGAAAGGGAAAGGAGTCGTCATCAGAGAACCTTCCGTTGTTGCAATGAGAAAAGATACAGGAACTATTGAAGCGGTTGGTAATGATGCGAAAAACATGATTGGCAGAACTCCCGGTAACATTGTAGCTATGCGTCCAATGAAAGACGGGGTCATTGCTGATTTTGATACGACTGCTACGATGGTTAAATATTTTATCGAACAAGCATTGAAAGATCGCTCTGTTTTCAGCCGAAAACCAAACGTGATGGTTTGTGTACCTTCTGGAATAACTGCGGTAGAAAAGCGAGCTGTGGAGGATGCCATCAAGCAAGCTGGTGCAAAAGAGGCTTATACAATAGAAGAGCCTTTTGCCGCAGCCATTGGGGCAGACCTGCCCGTTTGGGAACCCACTGGCAGTATGGTCGTAGACATCGGCGGCGGTACCACAGAAGTGGCTATTATTTCGCTTGGCGGTATTGTGACAAGCCAATCGATTCGGGTTGCAGGTGATGAAATGGATGAATCCATCATTCAATATATTAAGAAGACCTACAGCCTCATGATTGGGGAGCGGACAGCTGAAGCGTTGAAAATGGAGATCGGCTCGGCCGGAACTCCTTCTGACAAGGATATGGAAATTCGCGGACGCGATATGGTCTCCGGATTGCCGAAGACGATTGCGGTGACGGCAAAAGAAATTGCAGGTGCTTTGTCTGAGACCGTCCATACAATTGTGGAAACAGTGAAAAGTACACTTGAAAAGACCCCTCCGGAGCTAGCTGCCGATATAATGGATCGAGGCATCGTACTCACCGGTGGAGGCGCTATGCTGCACAATATCGATAAAGTGTTGAGTGATGAGACGAATATGCCGGTATTGATTGCCGAGAATCCACTGGATTGTGTAGCGATTGGTACGGGAAGAGCATTAGAGAATTTGCATCTGTTCCGGTCTAAGGCGGGTATTACGTCTCGATCAAACCGGAACATACAGTAGAGAGGGTGCGAACAATGCCCCACTTTTTCTCAAATAAACGGCTTATTATTTTAATGGTTAGCATCATTGTATTAGTAGCGCTCATCGGCTTTTCTATGAGAGACCGGGAAGCCGCAACTTGGCCGGAACGTTTTATCCGTGATACCGTTGGCGTTGCTCAATCTGTGTTCAGCCAGCCCGCTCATTTTGCAGCGGGTTTCTTTGGGGACATAAGAGACCTTTTAAACGTCTACGAGGAAAATAAACAGTTGAAAGCCCAGCTTGATGAATATGCTTCGTTATCTGCCGAATTAGATAGCGTCAAACAAGAGAATGAGACTTTGAAAGAAATGATTGACGCTGAAGAAAGCTTAACGGATTATGTAATGAGAACAGCTCTCGTTATCCATCGAGCGCCAGACCAGTGGACGGAAACTATCGGGATTAACAAAGGTGAAAATGATGGTGTAAAGAAAGATATGGCAGTCGTCACGGCGGAAGGGTTGATTGGAAAAGTTGAGACCACGTCTGCCTTCACTTCTACCGTACAGCTCTTGTCTGACGGCAACCGGTCCAATCGAGTATCTGCTATGGTTAGTACGGAGGAAGACCCGGTTTACGCGTTTATTGAAGGTTGGGACGAAGAACGAGAAGGTCTTATGCTTCGCAAGATCGAATCGCACGCGGACATTGAAGCAGGTCAAAAAGTAATAACATCTGGTCTCGGAGGCGTGTTCCCGAGAGGGTTATCTATCGGTGAGATTGTAGAAGTAGAGGCCGATGAGTACGGGCTAACGTACAATGCACTTGTTAAGCCTTCTGCTGATTTCTATAACATCGAGCAAGTCAATGTGATTGAGAGGACGAGCGAAACGCTAGACCAAACATTAACTGAGGAGCCAGAAGAAGAGGAAGAAGAGGAGCCGGTTGAATTAAATGAAGAAGATATAGGGGGAGTATCATGATTCGTTTTGCCCTTCCTTTTATATTGTTTCTTCTTTTTCTTTTAGAAGGTACTTGGTTTCAAGTATTTGTTTCGCCCTCTCTCTTCGAAAATGCAGTGCTCGTTCCTCGATTTACTCTCATTGCTATCGTGTTAACAGCTATCTTTCGCGGCCCGCTGACCGGTGTGATTGTAGGTGCAGCAACTGGTTTACTTTACGATTTTGTGTATACTGATTTATTAGGCATTTATATGTTCAGTCTAGGTTTTACTGCGTATATCAGTTCATTTACGTATCATGCTGTTCGTGTGAGCTATGCGTGGCAAGTGATTATAATTCTTGGTGCTATATTCGTGTTTGAATGGATGACATATGGTCTTTATTATGTCATTGGATATACTGAAATAATCTTTGAAGAATTCTTTATTATGCGTCTTGTACCTTCCTGGATACTGAACGGCGTCGTTGCTTTATTCCTACTTTATCCGTTCCGTACATTGTTTCATCGACTGGAAGAATACGAGGAGCTTCAGAAACGTTAACCGTTTATCGTGTTTTTCTGCATGGTTTCGATAAAACGTGGCAGGAATTTAAAAGTTCTGTGTGGAAGGTAAGTACAACCGTCGAAAAGGTGATGATTATGGCGCAACTCGCAGAGGTGAAAGCAATGAATACAGGGCCTGCTAAAAACCTTGTTACCATAAAAGGGACGAAAGAAGGTCTGACTGTTTTTCTTAACGACCAATGTTCTTATGATGCACTAACGGAAGAGCTGAAAGAAAAAGTAGCTCGAGACCACCAGGCATTTGGCAATGGCCCTGAAGTAGAGGTAAAGGTAGACGTCGGTTACCGTTTTTTAACAAAGGAACAAGAACATCAAATAATAAGTCTGCTTGAAGAAGCGGATCCGATAAAAGTAAAAGAGATCCAGACGGAAGTGATCAGCCGGGAAGAAGCCCGGAAAGAAAGGGAAGAAACAGGGATCACTTCTTATTCTCAGATTATCCGTTCTGGTCAAGATATTCGGGTAAAAGGTGATTTATATCTTTTAGGTGATGTAAACCCGGGAGGTACGATTCAGGCAACAGGGAGTATTTTTGTACTTGGTACTCTGAAGGGAACTGCTAGAGCAGGAATTGACGGAGATTTACGAGCAGTCGTAGGAGCTTCAGTGATGGATCCCCACCAATTGTCCATTGCGGGAACGTACTTCCATGCTCCAGAGCGACATGAAAAAAAAGAAAAAGGACCATTATATAAAGAGCCTGTGTTTGCATACATAAGTGAGAGGGAGAAAGAAATTGCTTTTGAAAAGACACGGCTTTTATACCAAATGAAACGTGATATAGAAAAGGATTAACCACGTGAGGTAAGAACTGGGATAGATAGACCGGCCCGGCCGCCTATATTCATCGCGGCTGCAGGGGCTTTTTTCGCTTTTCGTATTGGGAAGGAGGAATTGCAGTGGGAGAGGCAATTGTAGTAACATCTGGAAAAGGTGGTGTTGGGAAGACGACCACCTCGGCTAATATCGGTACGGCCCTGGCGCTACAAGGAAAAAACGTATGTCTGATGGATACAGATATTGGACTCCGTAATCTGGACGTAGTAATGGGGCTTGAGAATCGTATTATATATGACCTGGTTGATGCGGCAGAAGGACGATGCCGTGTCAAGCAGGCTCTCATCAAAGATAAACGTTTTGATTGCCTTCATTTGCTGCCCGCAGCCCAAACAAAAGATAAATCTGCGGTTAACCCAGCTCAGATGAAAGCTATAGTAGACGAGCTAAAACCTGATTATGATTACATTATTATAGATTGCCCGGCAGGGATCGAACAAGGATACAAAAATGCAGTCTCAGGAGCAGATCAAGCTATTGTTGTAACGACTCCGGATACATCTGCCGTAAGAGATGCTGATCGGATTGTCGGTTTGCTGGAACAAGAAGACATTGATCCGCCTAAGCTAGTCGTTAACCGAGTAAGAAGCCAGCTCGCGAGCCAAGGTGACATGCTCGATGTAGATGATGTCGTTTCTACATTAGCCATTGATTTACTCGGAATGATCGTTGATGATGAAGAAGTGATAAAAGCGGCACACCGCGGGGAGCCAATTGTCATGAATCCAAACAGCCGTGCGTCCCTAGGTTATAGAAATATTGCTCGGAGAATTCTTGGAGAATCTGTACCACTTATGGCAGTGGAAGAGAAAAAGAGTTTTTTTGCTAAAGTGAAAAGTATGCTCGGATTAAAAGCATAACACCTGTCTAAAACAGCCGAACGAAAAACGTCGGCTGTTTTTTTCTTGCTATGTAGGAAATGATACATTGACTTTTGTTCCTTGTCTTAACTGAAAATTTTGTTTTTTCATATCTGTATGGTATAGTAGGTATATCAACCTCACATGTTATACAGTCTGCTTTTTCTATTCAAATAACCTCCATTTTCATCTCTCATTTCGCGCCAATTCACGTATGAAATACAGGGAACTGGAATAAAATAATAAAACCACATACAACAGTTCAAGTCGGAAGAGTACAGAGCCCATGTCAAGTAAAATTCCTGAATAGCAAAGGAGGGACTCTGGATGACCACTTCGTATGATAATATGTTAACGGCGGAAGAAAAAGAGCAAATGGACGAGCTGAGGGAAAAAGCGATGCGATCAGATAGCGAAGTCTATATGAAGCAATATACTACACAGATGGCTCTTTTATATGAACGGGCCCGTTTACGTAGAGAAAAAAGCCACACTTCATAAGAAAAGCGCAAGCGCCTTGGCTTGCACAGGAGGTGCTGACTTTTGCGTTATACACAGGACGTGTATGTTTTTAGCAAAAGATCATTCAACTATGGGCCTCCGAGCGAGTAGGCGCTGGAGCTAGACATCACTCCATGAATGTTATAATTTCTTATCTCATAAAAAAAGCAGCCAGGAATGGCTGTCTTTTTTGTGTATAGAAGCTATGACGCATCGCAGTTCGTAGTCCCTTCGCACGATCACTCTGTATATATTACGCAAATAGCAATGCCTCCTGAGCAAGTCAGGTCACTTTTATTTTCGTTTGTTCCAATACTGTAAGGGTGACGTCTTGGCCTCAGTAAGAGGCATATAAGACATTGTCAGTTGGCGGTTGTCACGGGCTTTTCCTAGTTCTTCATACATGAAGGTGGAAGAAAAACCAACTTCGTTTGCCTCTTCTATGGATTCCGCATAGTACACTTTCTGAATTCCCGCATAATAGATTGCAGTTAAACACATAGGACACGGTTCTCCACTTGCATACATGATACAGTTACTTAAATCGTTTGTTTGAAGTTTTTCTTGGGCTTTTCTGATTGCAATCATTTCCGCATGCCCACTTACATCGTACGTAAGGTGTAATTCATTCACCCCTTCAGAGATAATGTTCCCTTCCATCGCCAAGACAGCCCCAAATGGTTGTCCTCCTTGTTTTACATTGTGAACGGCTAGTTCCACAGCTCTTGCCATAAACGTATCCATTGTCACAGTCCCTCCTTTCTCGTATGCCACTCTTGCTTATGTCCTTACATGTGTTTTCTCTATTATCATAACAAGCTACGGAAACAATGTCATAGTCCCATACCCCTATCTCATATAATGAACGGCAAGAGAAGATAAACAAGCTAGAAGGCGATAGAAACATAGACAAAGGAGGAAATCGAATGGCTAGAAATATGAATAAGATACGAAGACAATTGGAAAGCAAACGAAAAAAAAGGCCGTTAAGAAATAAAGAAGGCGAAGCAAAGTATACGTTTTACCCTCACCACGCTGATGCACCTTACCATGAGCCTGAATTTTATAAATGGCAGGAGTGGGATAATAAAAAGTCTGTGGACAAGCCGGAGGTAAAGCAAAATGGAGCATGGATTCTGCAGAGTTTAGCGGCGGTTACATTATTTCTTCTCATCGGTATTTTATTTCAGACAAATCATCCCGCTCTCGAAGGAGCAAGGTCGTTTGTTGCGACATCTTTTGAGGAAGAATTTCCGTTCGCAGAAGCAACAGCATGGTATGAGGAAACGTTCGGTAGTCCCTTAGCGTTTCTCCCTTTCCAAGATAGTTTAGAACGTCCTGTTGCCAAAGAAACACCGGAGCAAGTCACACCGCTTGCTGTACCTGTATCAGGGACGATTACGGAATCCTTTTCAGAGAACGGCAAAGGCATTGTTTTAAATACTGGAGAGAAAGAAACAGTGGAAGCTGTGAAAGGGGGAGTGATTATTCATGCTGGACCTCATGAAGAATGGGATTTAGCGGTAGCTGTGCAACACTACGAAGGCGGGGAATCATGGTATGGACTGCTTGACCAAGTGGATGTAAAACTCTATGATCACGTAACGAGCGGGACAACAATAGGGAGAGTGAGCGGCAAAGAGGAAGAGGGCCGTTATTCACTAGCTATGAAAGAAAAAGGAGAATATATAGATCCGGCGGACGTGATTTCGATTGAGTAATTATGAGAAAACGATCTTTCGATTCCATCCTTTATTTTGGGTGATAGCCGGGATTGCAGTGTTTACCGGCTTTTTTTATGACTTATTGCTATTGTTTCTCATCGTTCTAACTCACGAAATGGGACACGCGGCAGCAGCTTTCCATTTTAAATGGAGAGTGAAAAAGATAGAATTGCTCCCGTTTGGCGGGGTGATGGAAACATCAGAGAATGGAAGCCGGCCGCTTCACGAGGAAGTAATGGTAGCAGTTGCTGGGCCGTTTATGCATATACCGTTGATATTGCTCTCTTTTTTTCTCGTTTCTTTTCACTTCTGGCAGCCCGCTGATCATACGATGTTTCTTCATTACAATCTTGTTCTGCTTTGCTTTAACTTGTTGCCGATATGGCCTTTAGATGGAGGGAAGCTTCTGCAAGCTTTTCTCTCCTCACGGTTATCCTTTTATCACGCCCAAAAAGTGATGTGGAAAATGTCTTGTTTTTTTTTATGTACTGGTGCAGCACTGTTTTTTTATCTTTTTCCCTACCATTTACAAGCATGGATGCTGTTTCTCTTTTTTATCATCGTGCATTACACAGAATGGAAACAGCAGCCGTATCGATTTTTTCGATTTTTACTCGAACGAGAAAAAAAAGCCCATCCCTCACCTCACACGTTACCTGAGGAAGAGAAAATAATATCGTTTTCAGAAAGCCCGTGGGATGTAGCCAAAAAGATTCGTTCGAACCGATATCATCAGTTTTTAATGAAAGAAAATGGACAAACTGTACCTGAATCTTATATCCTTGAAGCAATCATATCAGAAGGAACAGGCAGGACTCCTGTGAAAGAACAATTATCTTTCTTCAAAAAGTAGCGGGAATAAATGAGGTGCAGTTATGTATGAAATTATTTGTAATACAGCGACGACAGAAAAAAGAGCGGCAGTAAAGAAGAATGGGGAACTGATGGAGATACGGATTGAACACCCGGATGATAACCGGATGGCGGGAAATATTTATAAGGGAAGAGTTAAAGATGTCATCCCAGGCATGGAAGCAGCTTTTGTAGATATAGGACGTGAGAAAAATGGTTATCTTTCCCGCAATGAATTGATTAGTTACAAAAGTAGCAGAGACCCCGACACTGAGAAATCAAGACGAAGTATATCAGAGTTTATTACAGAGGGACAAGAAATCATAGTTCAAGTAACGAAAGAAGAATTCGGTGACAAAGGGGCGCGTTTGACTGAAAATGTGACCATTCCTGGAGCGTATACTGTGTACATGCCTGCGGGCAGTTATATAGGAGTTTCCAAACGAATGAGTACAGAAGAGAAGCGGGAGAGGTGGCGTCAAAAAGCAAAGAATATGCTTTTGGGTGATGAAGGAATCATTATTCGGACGATGTGCGAGCATATCTCAGAAAATCTCGTGAAAAAAGACCTTCAATATTTGAGGGAAGATTGGGAAGAAACATTGAGAAAAGCGCAGCATCAGCAGCCTCCTACGCTTATTTATCAAGAGAGCGGAATATTAGCACGTCTTCTTCGTGATTACCCAATAGAAAAGGTAGATACCATGTGGCTTGACCATCAGCCGGATGTACAATATATGAAGAGGTTTGTACGTGACCACGAGGAACATATAAAGAAGATGAAATATTACACGGAGAAAGAAAATATCTTTTCTAAAAAAGGTGTAGAAAAACAGCTGGACCGAGCCTTGCAGCCTAAAGTCTGGTTGAAGAGCGGCGGATTTATCATCATCGAGCATACAGAAGCTATGACCGTAGTAGACGTGAATACCGGACGATTTACAGGAAAAGCGAATCTAGAAGAAACGATTCGAAAAACAAATATAGAAGCTGCAGAAGAAATTGCACGCCAACTGCGGCTGCGTGATATATCAGGGATCATCATTATAGATTTTATTGATATGAAGGAAGAAAAAAATAAAGATCAAGTCTTGTCGACGTTTCAACAAGCTCTAAAAGAGGATAGAACCACGACTAACGTGAGAGGTTTTAGCCCGCTTGGTTTAGTAGAAATGACAAGGAAGAAAGTGAGACGAAGCCTTGCGGATACGATGTTCGAAAGTTGCAAAACGTGTCGGGGAGGAAAAGCACTGTCAAGAAAAGCACTGGTCTTCAGGCTGGAACGCCTCATTCATGAACATCGGGAGGAAGAGGCAGAAGCGCTAGTAATTGAAATTCCTGAACGTGTGATCCGGTGGCTGGAGGAAGAGACGGAACTCGTGAATAAATGGCAAGAGCGTTATTCATTTTGTATCTACTTGTGTGCCCATGAAAGTCATGAATCGATAGACATCCGTTTTATGGGCGGGAAAAAAGAAGCAGAAGAGCGTGTAGAGAAATGGCCAGGTTTATGCCTGGAAGTGTAATTGACACAGGAATAGCCGTATGGTATGATTTCTTTTGTTAGTTGTTTGGTTTCGCACCCAAACTACAACCGCGCATATGCAGGTTATAAGTCCAATAGAGGCACCTGCATTGGCGAGTCTGAGTCATAGGAGGTGCTCGAATGTACGCAATCATTGAAACTGGCGGTAAGCAAGTGAAAGTGGAAGAAGGTCAAGAAGTTTACATCGAAAAGCTTGATGCTTCTGAAGGCGATGAAGTAACTTTTGATAATGTTGTATTTGTAGGCGGGGATAACGCAAAAGTTGGTGCGCCATATGTCGACGGTGCAAAAGTAACTGCGAAAGTGGACAAACATGGACGCCAAAAGAAAATCACTGTGTTCAAATACAAGAGAAGAAAAAATTATCGTCGTAAACAAGGTCACCGTCAGCCGTATACAAAAGTTGTTATCGAAAAAATCGAAGCATAAAGGCTGTCGAGTATGATTAAAGTGAATGTAGAACGAGATGAGAGTAGAAGCATTCATACCTTCTCCATGTCAGGACATGCAGATTCTGGTCCCTATGGTTATGATCTTGTTTGTGCTGGAGCATCAGCTGTGTCATTTGGAGCGGTCAATGCGATTGCGGTTCTCTGTGATACAGAACTGATCATAGATATGGAGGAAGAGGGCGGCTATCTTCACTGCGCTGTGCCGGCCAATATAAGCGGGCACGTCAGGGAAGAGGTGCAGCTGCTTCTCGAAGGGATGCTTGTTTCACTCCAAACGATCGCCGAACAATACGGTGAGCATATAACCATCATAGATTGATAGGAGGTGAGCACGATGTTGAAACTAGACCTTCAGTTTTTCGCTCAGAAAAAAGGGGTAGGTAGTACAAAAAACGGACGTGACTCCATTGCGAAGCGCCTTGGTGCGAAGCGCGGCGATGGACAATTCGTAACTGGCGGCTCCATTCTTGTACGTCAACGTGGTACTCGTATTTACCCTGGAGAAAACGTTGGTAAAGGCGGAGATGATACGCTCTTCTCTAAAGTCGATGGTGTTGTGAAGTTTGAACGCCTCGGTAAAAAACGTAAGCAAGTGAGCGTATATCCAAAAGAAGCATAATACATGAAAAAACCAGGATGAGGAAATCTCTTCGTCCTGGTTTTTTTGATGTGAAATAACTGCCTATTTGCCTTGGAACTTTGGTTGTCGCTTTTCCTTAAATGCTTCTAGAGCTTCGAGACGATCTTCCGTAGGAATGATTACTTCATAGGCTTTGGATTCAATGGCCATTCCTGTCGAGGAATCTACGTTGCTGCCATGATGAATCGCATATTTTGCCTGAATGACAGCTAGAGGGCCATTTTGCATGATTTCCTCAGCAAGCTCCTTTGATTTTTCTATGACTGCGTCAGAACGAGTTACTTGATTCACTATTCCTAGATTTTCAGATTCTGCTGCAGGAATGCGCCTCGCCGTTAAAATTAATTCTTTGGCTTTAGAGGGACCTATTAGTTTTGTAAGACGCTGAGTCCCACCACCGCCAGGGATAATAGCCATGCTTACTTCGGGCAGACCTAGTATGGCATGTTCTGCAGCATACCGAAAATCACAGGCGAGTGCTAATTCAAAACCACCCCCTAATGCATATCCGTTTATAGCAGCGATGGTGGGTTGCGGAAGCTCCTCTATCATTGTAAATACAGTCCTGATTTTATTCACATTTCGTCGTACTTCTTTTTCAGTTAAAGTCCGTCTTTCCTTTAAATCAGCTCCCGCACTGAATGCTTTTTCTCCGGCTCCCGTTATGAGTACCATACGGATGTCACGATCTGTTTGTATTTGCTCTACGGTTTCTTCTAATTCACAAAGGGTTTCATAGTCAAAACAATTCAGCCGCTCTGGCCGATTGATTGTAATAGAAGCTAAATGACCTTCTCTTTCCAACAGTATTTTATCCAATGAATGTCCCTCCTATGATTCTTCGACTGGTACAAAATAATGATTTTTACGATAAGCGAGAGCTTCCATGGTAGCAACGAGCTCATTATCGCTCATAATGTTTATTTTATACCAACTTGTTCGATGATTTTTCTTTTCTTCCTTTGCTTCTGCTCGGAGAGTCGCTCCCTTATAACCGGCGGCCATAAAATGAACGGTGGTCGACAGCCCAACAGAAGTTTTGCCGTAAGAATTACAGGCTGCCGCAAAGACATAGTCAGCGATAGCGAAAATAACAGCACCATGTACCGTGCCATGGGAATTTAACATATGGTTCTGAACTTCTACTTCAGCCGAAGCCGTACCTTCACCGATTTCTAAAAGTTCAATACCGAGAAATTGAGCATAAGGTTCGTTTTTTAATACGTTAAATATTTCTTCTTTATGTTCCTTATGCATTTCCTTGTCATTGATCGCTTGTTTCACAGAAACGCCCCCTTTTAAAAGTAATTAAATGTAATATAACAAATTTTAAACTGTCGTTTCAATATTATTATACATATAATTTCAGAAAATTTCACCTAATGTTAAAAGATAGATGATATAATAAAAATTGAAGTAACGTTATTAAAATGACATACGAAAGAGAATAGCAAGAAAGGAGAAGGAAAATGAAAGAAGGCTTGTATGTAGGATATAAAGAAACAATGACATTTACTGTAACAGAGGAAATGTTTGCTCAATTCGGCGGGGAAGTGGTTCATCCGACATATTCTACAGCAACGATGGTATATCACATGGAATGGGTATCAAGGAATATTATTTTACCTTTTTTGGAAGAAGGGGAAGAGGGAATGGGAGCATCAGTTAATGTTAAGCATCTGGCTCCTTCTCCACTGGGAACGACAGTTAGGGCAGAAGCTGTAGTGACGAAAATCAAAACTCGTTCTATTACAACGTCAGTAGTATTAATGAATGGAAAAGGAAAAATAGGGGAGGGAGAAGTAAAGCAAGCATTGATGCCCAAAAGCTATATAGAAGAGCAGATTCGTAACCAAGACGTTCAAAAAAAAGAATAATATTATAACAAAATATAGAGAAACCGATGAGTGGGTCATCCGAAAGATGAAGAACCAGCCGGTTTCTCTTCTGTATGAAAAAAAGAACGTATACTATTTCGCTTGAGATTCACATCAACCGAGCTACTAGTGACACACTATGTCTCTCTACACAGACGTTACCCATTGCGTCGACTCTATCCAAAAGCGGAGTTAGATAGAAACAGAATGCTCATTTGCGGGATCGCCATGGAAGGCTTCCGAAGATTTTTTGATAGAATCTGTTGGGCACCCGTCTATTGCATCTTCTAAATCCTCTAACAACTCTTCATCAATTGGTGTGTTTCCCTCATTGTTGTCTCCAATAAAGTAGGAGAGACCTTCGTCATTATAATCAAATAGATCTGGAGCGGAAGCCCCGCATGCCCCGCAAGAAATACACGTTTCTTGGTCCACCATCGTATAAACTTTCATTGTAAAACCTCCAATTTAAAAATAATATAACGTTTAATAAACGTAATTTATTTTATTGTTATATAAATAGTACAAAATTAGAAAAACAATGTCAATAAATTTTTAAAAATGAAACAATAGGGAGCTGAAATTCTTTAAGAGGAGAGACAACGAAAGAAATAAAAGAGAGGAGTCGTGCTAAGGTTGAGAGAGGGAAAGTTTGTTAGAGTGAAGGGCATCTAAAGCGGAACGTACCCCACATGTACGATAAAAAAAGAATGCCACTCTGCAGGAGAGAAGCATTCGTTTATAGAAAGATAAGTAAGATAGTATAACATTCATGGAGTAATGTCTAACTCCAGGCGCCATCGCTCGAGGCCGCTTCAACCCTTCTCTTGGCGGCAAGCCTCCTCAGGCCCACACGACGTGGGTCAGTTCGACGTTGTCACAGGAACTCCGCAGGAGGCGGTGGCTTCTACGTTGCACACACGATGTGTGCGGTTTTAGTAGAAGTACCTCTGCAACATAGTCGAACTTCCTTCTCCAGCGCTTGTCGCCGATAGGCGGACGCCTTTCGCTTTTCTTACTGTTGGTTAACACGAGGGCTGATTAACGGGTGATCCAAATAGTTATATTCATTATCTTTCTTCCAGTCAGGATTGCCTTGTTCAAATACCGATTCAAAAAAGCGAGTAGCAGGCTCAGCAAGAGTACGGTAATAATCAGCAAACAAAGCAGCTGCTGAATCACCCAGCCAATTTTTGGGCAGAAGCTCTTGAGGGAGTCCCGGATCAACAAACAAAAACTTTCGGTATTGATGAACAAGCATTGTCCGCTCTACGAAACAAGCGCCATCGCTCATTTCACCTTTTTCAATTTTACTTTTATCAATAACATATTTTTGACTGTATTCTTGAATAAATTGGGAGTATAAGTCATTGATCTCCTCTAAATCCCAACATTTCCGTACAAGATCTTCATGATCTTTCATCCCTTTATGAGAGGCTACAAAATAATTGACGTAGTCTTCAATATCATATTTATCGATAAGTCTGTGGATTTGATCATCCAGCGGGTTTGGCGTAATCCAACAGCTGTTTGATAATAGCCCAAATCCACTCCATACCAATTCTCTTCTCATTTCATCACGTATGTGACGCTTTTCCTCAGGGATCGTATAGACAAGGATCCGCCAATTACCATCCCAAGAAGGGGATTCTAGCTTATAAATTCGTTTTGCTGCTTCATCCATACGAAGACGACCGCGCTCTGTTAAATAATAGTAACTTTTATTGCCGTGTTTTTCCGACTCTACCCATCCTTGTTTACTCATTCGTGAGATGGCAGCACGAACAGATTGCTCGTTATGACCAAATTCTTTTAAAAGGCGTATTAAGCTTCCTATCCATATTACATTGCCATAGTAACGGATATAATCACCATATAAAGTAAAAATCATCGAACGTGTATTAAACGTCTTTTTCATATTCTCTCCATTCCTTTTTGAAAATCCTCTGTTTTTTCATGGTTCGTTCTTACATATAACAAATAAAAAACTTCGGTAATTTTAATGATACACTAAAAAAACGGAGAGTTCATGTATTTAGTACAAATATAGCGAAAGTATTCTAAAACACTCGAATCATGGTGAGTGAAAAACGAATCTGTATCATGCCTTGGCGGAATGTAGCTAAAATAATAAGCTTCTTTAAAAGAGAAAAGTGGTAAATGGAGCGGTGATTTGGCTCTACCGAGAGTTATACCCGTTTAAGATAGCTGGGTGAGAAACGTTTTACTGCGTAATTAGCTCGTTGTGGATACAGGTGTATCTCGATTGTCGATAATGCGTTTTGCTTTTCCTTCCGATCTAGGTAGAGAGCGAGGTTGTTCGAGGCACACCTCCATCGTAACGAGTGCCTGCTTTTTTAATGCTGATTGAATTTTATTCATTAGCTGAAGGGCAGCCGGCTGCTCGAAGCTTTTATCAGGAAGAGCATTGTAGAACTTATCATTTACTTCGACATGGAGTTTCGCTTGGTCTAAGACGCCATTTTTACACAAGTGAATTTGATAATGAGGGACTAATTCTTCGATTTGTAATATGCAGCGCTCGATCTCCGAAGGGAATACGTTAACTCCTCGAATAATAAGCATATCGTCAATACGCCCTTTTACACGAGACATCTTAACTGTCGTACGGCCACAGGAGCAAGGCTCTCGTGTAATGGAAGCTATATCACCGGTGCGATAACGAATGATTGGCAATGCTTCTTTCGTTAAACTTGTAAATACGAGTTCTCCTGTTTCTCCTTCCGGAAGAGGCTGTAACGTTTCGGGATCAATCACTTCGGTGTAAAAATGATCTTCCGCGATATGGAGACCGTCTTGACAGTCTTTGCATTCCATGGCTACGCCTGGTCCCATTACTTCACTTAAACCGTATATGTCCATTGCTTTCATATCAAACATTTTTTCGATCGAAGCTCTCATTTCTTCGGACCATGGTTCTGCCCCCAAGATGGCATATTTTAAAGAAGTGGAGGAAGGATCAATTCCCATCTTTTTCATTGTCTCTCCGATATTTAACACATAGGAGGGGGTAGCACAAATGATTCTTGGTTTAAAATCTTGGATAAGAGTAATTTGTCTTTCTGTATTCCCGCCTGAAATGGGAACGGTAGCACAGCCTATTTTCTCTGATCCGTGATGAAGGCCGAGCCCGCCTGTGAAAAGACCATACCCGTAAGCGTTATGAAGAATATCCCCTCTTTGTCCTCCAGCCATGTAAATGGCACGTGCAATCAATTCCGCCCAATTTTCGATATCATTTTTCGTGTAAGCTACGACAGTAGGCTTTCCACTAGTACCAGAAGAACCATGCAATCGCACGACATCATCAATAGGCACAGCAAGCAAACCAAAGGGATAGCTCTCACGTAAATGATGTTTTTTAGTAAAAGGGAGGTTTTTGACATCGTCCCAGCTTTGTATATCTTGAGGAGTAATCCCGTGTTCTTTAAATGTTTCATTGTAAAAAGGGACTTTATTATAGACACTTTCTAATGTGTTCTTCAGGCGCTCCCATTGCAGCTCCCTCATTTCCGCTGTACGTAGCGTTTCTTCCTGATTAAAAACAGCCATGTTGTCCTCTCCTCCTTATGATATTATTTTTACGCTTTATTTAATTTTGTTATGTATAAATTACCCCTCTATGAAAACGGTGTCAATAGTTTATTGAAAATTTAATATTTATAAAAAATATCATAATTACCTTTTTTAATTAAGGTTTAGTAATAATTAATACGGTGTTTTTAAATTATTTTAAAATTCTATATTGCAGATAATATTACATTATAATATAATAACGTTAAATAAACGTAATGAGAGGTGAGCTTGTTATGTATAACCTCGTGGAGCACGGTATATATACAAAGGAAAAGCCGGAAGAAGACCAGGAGAAGTATAAAGAGTTTATGGCAAGAATCGAAGCAGGAGAGAAAATAGAAGCGGATGATTGGATGCCTGATGAATATCGGCAAACCTTAATAAAACTTATATCGATGCACGGAATCAGTGAAATTATGGGAGCGCTACCAGAGAAAGAATGGGTACCAAAAGCTCCTACCTTGAAGAGAAAATTAGGTATTATGGCAAAGGTTCAAGATGAAATGGGGCATGGACAGCTATTGCTGAGAGTGGCCGAAGACTTAATGGCTCCTTATGGAAAAGACAGAGGAGACGTAATGGAAGATTTATTAAAAGGAGATTTAAAGTTCCATAATGTTTTCCATATGCCGACGAAGACGTGGGCAGACGCTGGGGTAATCGGCTGGCTGGTTGATGGAGCTGCAATTATCTCACAAACAAATATGTTGGATGCCTCCTACGGACCTTATCAAAGAGCGTTACAGCGTATATGTGCAGAAGAAGTTTTTCATGCCCAGCACGGAGAAGCGATCATTATGGCATTAGCGGAAGGGACGGAAGAACAGCGAAAGATGCTGCAAGATGCAGTCAATCGCTGGTGGCCAGCGCTTCTTATGTTTTTTGGTCCTGCGTCTGCTGAGACAACTGGATCGTCGAAACAAGAAGTGACGACAAAATATCGGATTCGGAAAAGCTCTAACGAAGAGCTTCGCCAAGCCTTCTTAGACAAGTATTTACCGCGAGTGTTTGCACTTGGTTTAAGTGTGCCGGATGAGACCGTTCATTATGACAAAGAACAAGAACGATGGGTTTACCAACAGCCTGATTGGAATGAATTTAAAAATATCATCAACAATAAAGGACCACGGTCTCAGGAAAGGCTGCGCTTAAGAGAAATCGCTTTTAAAAATAATGAATGGGTAAGGGAAGCGCTTGCACAACCAGCGATATCCTAATAATAAGGAGAGGAGAGACACCAATGGCCGATAAAGAAAAGATAAATACTTTCTACAAAAAATATGAAGTGTTTAGTAAGAAAAATGATAAGTCCCCTGTCCAGCATCAATTCAGCCTTCTTGCTCCTAATGCCGAAATGGCTCTTAATATCGCACAAGAGAATTTTATGCGTCGTGAAAATGTGATCGATGTATGGGTTGTCCCCCGGAATGAAATCCGGTCCATGACAAGTGAAGAACGGAAACAATGGACGAAACGACTCGATAATAAAGATTACCGCACGACAAAAGGATACGGCTATTTGAGAAAGAAATGGCGAGAGAAAGAACAAGGCATGTTAGATGAAAAAGAAATTTTATCTTGGAAAGAGGTGAAAAAGAAATGACTGCCATCGAAACTCCTGAACAAGCCAAGCAGGATCGAACGTATCATGAAGCGTTAGTTGATCTGGTTTATCAATTTGCTGATGATGATTTTATCATTTCATTTCGAGGGTCGGAATGGCTGGGACTTGCACCTCATATTGAAGAAGATGTGGCATTTTCCTCCATTACTCAAAATACAATGGGTCATGCTTTTCTATTTTATCAGCTTCTGGAAGAGTTGGGAGAAGGGGACGCAAACTCACTTGCGCATGATCGTCGTCCGAGTGAACGAAAAAATGCTGTATATTTTGAGAAGAAAAACGGGCAAGGGACGTATTTAGAAGAACCTTACTATGATTGGGCACTAACTGTTGTTCGTCAATATTTATATGAGACTTTTAAAAAAGTGAAATTGGAGGCCGCAGCAAAGAGCTCCTATCAACCTTTGGCAGCAACCGCCCAAAAAATACTCATGGAACAGACTTATCATTTAGCACACTGGAAAATGTGGGTAACTCAGCTTCAGCATGCGACACAAGAAGCAAAAGTACGTATTCAATCGCGTGTAGAGGAAGCTTGGAAGGAGTTCGGGGACGCATTGGAGTTAGGTTCAAAGGCAATAGACATGAAGAAACTTGGTTTATTGTGCGGGGAAGATGAATTAAAACAAAAGTGGCTCCAAGAGGTGGAACAACATGTCGCATCCGTTCCAACCACTCCATTAGAAAAATGTCTAGGTAATGGCAGGGCAGGTGAGCATACTGAAGATTTGAAACAGGCCATAAACACGCTGTCAGAAGTGTACCAAAGTGATCGTGAAGCTGTCTGGTAGGAATGATAGGGGGAGTAGTGATGCATAAACAGCAAAGAGTAATAGAAATCAAAGAAGTATTAAAAGGCGTGGATGACCCTGAACTTCCTTCGGTAGGCGTATTAGATTTGGGAATGGTCCGAGATATTCAAGTAGACAGTGAACAACGAATAGAAGTGACAATGGTGCCCACCTTCGCAGGTTGTCCTGCCTTAGATATCATTGAAAACAATGTTAAAAAAGCAATAGAGGAGCTCGACTGGGTGACGGGTTGCAGCGTAACGTTTTCTTTTTCCTTAAAATGGTCCACCGATGCCATCACACAGAGAGGGAAAGAACAATTGAAGAAACATGGTATTTCCCCGCCACCCGAGAATTACAAGCCGGGAGAAGAGTGGCGTGTCAACTGTCCTTATTGCAACTCTTCTTACACTTCTATGGAAAATATTTTCGGTCCAACCGCCTGTCGTAGTATTTTATATTGCCGCGCATGCAAGAATCCGTTTGAAGCGATGAAGCCGGTCATAGAACATTCTATTACTTGAAAAGAGAAAGGGGTAATTACAATGGTTAAACTCATTGCGCTTTACAAACAGCCGAAAGATAAAGAAAAATTTGACGATCATTATTTTAACGTACACACTCCCATCACGAAAAAAATTCCAGGGCTCCGTGACATGAAAGTAACAAAGATTGTTGGGTCACCAATGGGAAAAACAGAATATTATCTTCTTTGTGAAATGTTTTACGACGACCATGACTCTTTGCAAAAAGCGATGAAAACAGACGAAGGAAAAGCTTCTGGAAAAGATGTAATGGAGTTCGCTGGTGATCTGGTTCATCTAATGATTGGTGAGGAAGTTCAAGATGAAGCATAAATTCATCCAGGTTCGTAACGAAGGAAGAATTGGAATGATTCAGCTCCATCGACCGCAAGTGATGAATGCACTGAACCGTACAATGATCGATGAAATTGTTCAACAATTAGAATCCTTTGACCAAGATTCATCCATAAGAATCATCGTTTTATATGGAAATGAAAAGGCTTTTGCGGCAGGGGCGGACATCGAGGAGATGAGGGGGGAATCTCCTCTTTCATTGGAGCTCCTGGATCCATTTGCAGTATGGGATCGTATCTCTCTAATAAAAAAGCCTGTCATTGCTGCAGTAAATGGCGTCGCACTTGGAGGAGGTTTTGAGCTGGCTCTTCACTGTGACCTTATCATTGCAGCCGAGGATGCTTCTTTCGGATTTCCAGAAGTGAAACTCGGTGTTATGCCGGGAGCGGGCGGGACACAATTTTTAACAAAAGCGATGGGGCAAGCGAAAGCATTAGAGTGGATATGGCTTGGGGACCCAATGAGTGCTTATGAAGCGGCTCATTATGGGATTGTTAATCGAGTGGTCCATCCAGAAATGGTCATGGAAGAAACAATGAAGCTTGCCACACGTTTAGAAAAACAAGCCCCGATATCACTTCGTCTTATTAAGGAAGCGGTGAAAAGAGCAGTAGACAGCCCCCTAATGGAAGGAAAGCAATTTGAGCGTAAAAACTTTTATATTGCTTTTGACTCACGGGATCAAAAAGAGGGAATGGAAGCTTTTTCTGAAAAAAGGCGTCCGGACTTCAAGGGGGAATAACAATGAAAGACCATTACCATACAATCGAGTACTACGTGGAAAACAAGGTGGCTACCATTCGATTGAATCGCCCGGAAGCGTTTAATGCATTTACGGCAGAAATGAATAAAGAAATCATAGATGCTTTACGTTATGCAGAAAAAGATAGGGATGCTAGGTGTATTGTAATGACTGGGGCGGGGAAAGGTTTTTGTGCAGGGGAAGATTTAGGAGGAGTGGACGAAAATACGAACCATGCTGACTTTCTTAGAAAACGTTATCATCCTATGGTAAAAGCAATCAAGAATACGTCCAAACCGATTGTCGCCGCTGTGAACGGAACAGCGGCAGGAGCAGGGATGAGTCTAGCTTTAGCAGCAGACTTTCGTTTAATGTCTGCGGATGCGAAATTTATTAGCGCTTTTACAAATATTGGTCTCCTTCCTGATTCGGGCTTTTTATATATGCTTCCACGTATCGTTGGGTATGCGAAAGCGATGGAGATCGCTGTTCTCGGTAAACCCATTCATGCGAAAGACGCGTATGAAATAGGGCTAGTCACAGAAGTGTACGAACCTTCTGAATGGGATGAAAAAGTGAAGGAGTTCGTAACGTCTCTTGCACAGATACCACCCAAATCATTTTCGTTGATTAAAAGATATCTGCTCGATAGTATGCACGAGCCGTTTTCTCATTTTCTTGAAAAAGAAGCACAGGCTCAAAGAATAGCTGGTCTTACAAAGGATCATATAGAGGGCTTGAACGCATTTAAAGAAAGGCGAAAACCGGAGTTCATGGGAGAATAAATAAAGGAGTGATTATGTGGCTAAAGCAGTCAAGACACCAGGCATTACAGAAGTAGGTGAGTTAACACGAAATCATTATTCCATGATTATAAATGGTGAGCGAGTGGAAGGAAGCAATGATGAAGTGTTTGAGACGTTTAACCCAGCCAAAGGGGAAGTACTCGCCACAGTGGCAAAGGCTACGAAAGAAGACGCAGAAAAAGCTGTACAAGCTGCACGACAATCCTTCGATCACGGCAAGTGGAGGAAGTACCCCGTAGGAAAAAGGGCAAGAGTGTTAAATAACATTGCTTCCATTATGAGAGATCGATTCAAAGAACTAGTGGAAGTAGAAGTGCTAAACAGTGGTAAATCTGTTGGTGCTGCCCAGGTACAGATTAACCAATCTATTGAAGACTTTGAATTTTACGCAGGAGCTATTGTTGGCCACCGAGGTCATGTCAACAATATGCCTAACGGTTTTTTCAATTATACACATAAAGAACCGGCAGGGGTGTGCGCCCAAATTATTCCATGGAATTATCCACTTATGATGGCGGCTTGGAAAATCGCGCCGGCCATTGCTGCAGGATGCTCTGTAGTGGTGAAACCAGCAAGTCTCACACCGGTAACGGCTCTTCTTCTTAATGAGATCTGTCATGAAGCCGGTGTGCCTGAAGGGGTTGTCAACACTGTGACTGGCTCGGGAAAAGTAATTGGGGATTACCTCGTAGAACATAAGGATGTAAATAAAGTGGCGTTTACTGGATCGACTCCGACAGGAAAAGATATAATGGCAAAGGCTTCTGGTACACTGAAGCGCACGACACTTGAGCTTGGAGGAAAATCTCCTAACATTGTTTTTGATGATGCGGATATGGAAGCAGCGGTCGCCGGCTCGTTATTCGGTATTTATTTCAACACAGGTCAATCCTGTGAAGCACGCTCCCGTATGTTTGTCCACGAACACATTTATGAAGAATTCATGGAGCAATTTATCGCCAAGACGGAAAAATTACAATTAGGAGATCCGTTTGATAAAGGGACTCATCTTGGCTCTATTATTAGTCGGGACCAACTAGAAGTGATCGACAGCTATGTACAGTCAGCTAAAGAAGAAGGAGCCACCATTGCCACAGGCGGGAAGGAAAAGAAGGTGGAAGGTTTTGAAAACGGTCATTGGTACGAGCCGACGGTGATTACGAATGTTACACCTGACATGAAGGCAGTACGCGAGGAAATTTTTGGTCCTGTAGTGGTGGTGGAAACATTCACGGATGAAAAAGACGTCATTAAGCGTGCGAATGACACGGAGTATGGGTTAGGATCGGCTGTTTGGACGACAAATCAAGCAAGGGCTACGAGAGTAGCACACCAAATTGAAGCGGGTGTTGTCATGGTTAACTGTCCGTTCTCTGCATTTCCTGGCACTCCTTTTGGTGGCTATAAGCAATCGGGATATGGGAGAGAATTGAGTGTAGAAACATTAGATTTATATATGGAGGATAAAAGTGTCCTCTCTTACTATGGGCCAAAACCGTTAAACCCGTTCGGAATTTAATAGGTGAGAAGGAGAAAAAGCCTTGGCGTCGCCATTCACGCCAGGCTTTTTCTGTATATAATAAGATAGAACAGAAACGGAGGGATAGAATTGAAAATAACAGTAGTCGGGTTTTGGCATGCTTTCCCAGGTAAAGGGGAAGCAGCGTCTGGTTATTTGCTGGAAAAAAACGGCTTCCGTGTGCTGATTGACTGTGGGAGTGGGGTAATCTCTCAACTTCAACACTATTGTGACCTATCTACGCTAGATGCAGCAGTGATTTCACATTATCATAACGACCATATCGGGGACATAGGAGCCCTTCATTATCACCGTTTGCTGCTCCCATATTTATCGGAACAAAAAGAGATACGTCCTTTTCCGATCTATGGTCATAAGGAGGATCGAGAAGGATTTCAGCGTCTTTCCTATAAAGACGTCGTTCAAGCGGTCACTTATAATGATCAAGCACCGCTAAGTATCGGTCCCTTCACGTTTACATTCTATCGAACCACTCATCCGGTTCCTTGTTTTGCGATGAACATCACAGATCAGCTGTCAACGCTCTTCTACACGGCGGACACCGGTTTCTCTGAACAACTCGCCACTGCGGCTCAGGAGGCAGATCTGATCATATCAGAGTGCAGCTTATACAAAGGACAAGATGGAACAAAAGCTGGACACATGAACAGTGAGGAAGCCGGAAGATTTGCTAACATAGCGAATGCCCGTTCATTACTATTGTCTCACCTTCCTCATTTCGGAGAACACAGACGGCTTGTAGAGGAAGCAAAAGTGGAATGCCCTCATACAACGGTAGAGCATGCCGTATCAGGCTGGACAAAAATAATATAAGTTAAACGACTCTTCCGGTTGGAAGGGTTTTTTTCTTTCTCTTGTTTTTAAACTAGCAATGTTACTAGATCAGTCGGAAAATCAGCGGTTTGTCCTGACCTTCTGCATAGAGTAGTGAGGAACAACACCCTTGTTTACAAAAACGATACATAGATTTACACGATATTAATACTTCCAGCACGTTCTATTAATATAGCTCTTCTATACTAGGTTTTAGGAGAGAGGAACTCCTTATTTATCTATCATACTTATACAAAAAGAGGAGGAGTTTTAGGTGAAAAAGGTATGGATGATGTCCGCATTAGCTGCAGTGATGACAGTGACAGCAGCTTGTGGTGGTGGAGAAACAGAAACTGAAGAACAATCTGCAGAAACACAAGCAGAAGAATCAGCAACCACAGATGAAGGAAGCTCTGATGAAGAAGGTACACTATCTGGTGAAATTGCCATTGATGGATCTTCTACAGTGTTCCCAATCATGGAAGCTGTTTCTGAAGAATATACGAAGGAGAACCCGGATGTACAAGCTCCTGTAGGAGTATCAGGATCAGGTGGCGGATTTGAAAAGTTTATAGCTGGTGAAACCGATTTGAGCAACGCTTCCCGTCCGATGAAAGAAGAAGAAGCGGCTGCTTTGGAAGAAAATGGTATTGAATATATTGAATTGCCACTAGCTTACGACGGTCTGTCTGTTGTAGTAAGCCAGGAAAATGATTTCATTGATTCCTTAACAGTGGATGAACTGAAGAAAATTTGGGTGGAAGGTGAAGCTGAAACATGGAGTGATGTTCGTTCAGAATGGCCGGACGAGCCGATCGAACGCTTTAGCCCAGGAACAGACTCTGGTACGTTTGATTACTTTAGTGAAGTCATTCTCGAAGAAGAAGACATCTCTAAAAATGCCCAGCTTTCAGAAGATGATAATGTCCTCGTAAATGGTGTAATCGGAAGTCCGAACGCTATTGGCTACTTCGGTTATGCATACTATGCAGAAAACCAAGATTCCTTAAAAGCAGTTCCAATCGATAATGGGGATGGAGCCGTAGCACCATCAGAAGACACAATTAACGATGGCACATATGAACCGCTTTCCCGTCCGATCTTCACTTACGTAAAAGTTGATTCACTTAAAGAAGACCATGTTCGTGATTATGTTGAATTCGCAAATGATATTGCTGGCGAGATGGCGCTTGAGGTAGGCTATGTCAATATGCCGGAAGAAGAGTATGAAAAGAACCAACAGAAAATTGAAGAAGCTGCTGGTTCGGCTGAATAATAATAGTTAAAAGAGTTGCCGTTCGATATATAGAAAAGGGCGGCAACTCTTGACTATTTAAGCGAAGTTACCTGGCTTTTAGGAGGATATATAATGAAGGAGCCGATGAATCATTCCATCAGAGAATTAATTGCAGAGAAGTCTACACGACGGACGAAATGGGCAGAGATAATGATGCCTAAATTCTTTTTATTATGTGCAATCATTTCTATTCTTACTACAATTGGCATCGTCCTGACTCTGTTTTCAGAAACTTTTTCGTTCTTTCGTGAAGTCAGTATCCTTGAGTTTATAACGAGTGCGGAATGGTATCCGCTTCATAATGACCCATCGTACGGGATTCGTCCATTGATAACCGGTACATTGGTTATCGCAGCTATCGCGATGTGTATAGCTATCCCTATTGGATTGGCAACGGCAATTTACTTAAGTGAATATGCTACAGATAAAACGAGAAGAACGATAAAACCTATTTTAGAAGTTTTAGCTGGGATTCCCACGATCGTTTATGGCTTTTTTGCACTAACGTTTGTCACTCCGCTCCTACAACGTTTTATTCCGGATGTTTCTATTTACAATGCGCTTAGTCCGGGCCTAGTTGTTGGTATCATGATCATTCCAATGGTAGCGTCTTTATCAGAAGACGCAATGAGTGCAGTGCCGCGTTCGATGCGGGAAGGTGCTTTTGCCTTAGGATCTACACGCTTTGAAGTAGCCGTCAAAGTAGTCTTGCCGGCTGCATTGTCAGGGGTTATTGCCTCGTTCGTTTTAGCTGTGTCACGGGCCATTGGAGAAACAATGATCGTTACGGTTGCCGGTGGATCCAACCCAACCACTTCTCTTGACGTGACATCAGCTGTCCAGACGATGACCGCTTATATTGTACAGATCAGTTTAGGGGATGCAGGTTACGGAACTACGGAATATTATAGTATTTATGCTGTAGGGATGACGTTATTTATCTTTACCTTATTGATGAATGTATTGGCCCACTTTATTTCTAAACGTTTTCGGGAGGTGTATTAAATGAAGGCCATCAACGACACAACGGCTCAAAGCTATCCGAAAACGCAAAAGAGGTCTTCACTTTCGGGACGGGAAATAAAAAACAAACTATTTAAAAGCTTATTCATTGGAGCCACTGCGTTTAGTCTTCTCGTATTACTTGTTTTGTTAGTGCAGATTTTTACGCAAGGAATCCCTTATTTAAATTGGAACTTTTTCACTTCCTTTCCTTCCCGGCATGCAGAAGAGGCAGGAATTCTATCAGCATTTGTAGGTACTATTTGGATGATGGCAGTCACAGCGCCTGTTTCTTTTGTACTCGGAGTAGGAACTGCGATTTACTTAGAGGAGTATGCTAAGAAAAATCGATTTACACAATTAATACAGATGAATATCTCTAATTTGGCTGGAGTGCCTTCCATTGTCTTTGGTTTGCTTGGTTTAACTATATTTGTTCGTGAATTAGCATTAGGACGAAGCGTTTTAGCAGGTGGCTTAACGATGTCTTTACTCATTCTCCCTATCATTGTTGTAGCTGCACAAGAAGCAATACGTGCTGTCCCTGGAGAATTGAAAGAGGCTTCCTTCGCCATGGGAGCGACAAAATGGCAAACTACGTACCGAATTGTATTGCCAGCAGCCTTGCCGGGTATTTTGACGGGTAATATTTTAGCATTGTCTCGGGCAATTGGAGAAACAGCACCACTAATTATGATCGGTGCTCTCACATATGTCGCATTTTTACCGGAAGGACTGCTTTCCCAGTTTACCGTGATGCCCATCCAAATTTATAACTGGACAGGCCGACCGCAGGAAGAGTTTCACTTCGTGGCAGCAGCGGGAATTATGGTTCTTCTCGTCATGTTGCTATTGATGAATTCAGTGGCTGTATGGATTAGAAATAAATTCCAAAAACGTTTTTAAAAGAGGTGTTTGTATGATCGCAGAAAAAGCTCCTAAACAAATGCAGGAGGAAGTAAAAGCAGAGGAAAAAATCGTTTACCGAGCGGAACAATTGAACTTGTGGTATGGAGAGGATCAAGCCTTAAAAAATATAGATATGGATATCCAAGAAAATGAAGTAACGGCGATTATCGGACCTTCGGGCTGTGGCAAGTCGACCTATATAAAAACATTGAATCGTATGACGGAAATGATTCCTATTGTAAGAACGAGCGGACGCGTATACTACAGAAACGAGAACATTTTTGATAAGAAATATAAAGTGGAAGAACTACGTACAAAAGTAGGGATGGTTTTTCAGAAACCGAATCCATTTCCAAAATCTATCTATGAAAATGTAGTCTACGGTCCAAAAATTCATGGAATCAAAGATAAAAAGCTACTCGATGAAATTGTAGAACGAAGCTTGAAAGGTGCTGCTCTTTGGGACGAAGTAAAAGATCGACTAAAAGAAAATGCTTTCGGACTTTCGGGTGGTCAACAACAGCGTTTATGTATTGCCAGGTGTTTAGCCGTCGAACCCGACGTTATCTTGATGGATGAGCCTACTTCTGCCTTAGACCCAATTTCTACACTTAAGATTGAAGAGCTCGTTCAAGAATTAAAGGAAAACTACAGTATTGTCATTGTGACCCATAATATGCAGCAAGCGGGACGAATATCGGATAAGACAGCATTTTTCCTTAACGGAGAAGTCGTAGAGTATGATAACACAGATACGATGTTTTCCTCCCCGCAAGATAAACGTACGGAAGACTATATATCCGGCCGTTTCGGTTAACTATAGAAAGGGGAGTTGGGAGTGGGAGTTAGAGGGTTATATGATCGGGAACTTAACGAACTGAAAGAAGATATCTTGTCCATGGGTGATCAAGTCGTGTTGGCATTTTCTCAAGCACTTTCATTTTTAGAGACGCGTGAAGTTTCTAGAATCAACACATTTATTACAGATGATGAAAAAGTAAATAAAAGCGAGTTAGCGATACACGACAAGGTTACGATGATGATTGCTCGCCAACAGCCAGTGGCAACCGATTTACGTGTAGCCATAGCAGCATTAAAAATTGCGAGTGATATGGAGAGAATTGGTGACCTCGCCGTGGATATTGGAAAAGCGGCCAAGAGATTAAGTGAGGAAACCAAAATCGAAGATATTCAAGATATCCGAGAAATGGCCACCATAGCAGAAGAAATGTTAACTTCTGTTTTTGAAGCATACAAAAATAGAGACCTCATGCAAGCCCAGCAAGTGGCAGTGATGGATGATAAAGTAGACGATTTATATAGCAGGTTTATAAAGAAGCTTTTTACTTCTACAGATTTGCTCGGAGTAGAGCAAACGACGCAGCTGGCATTTGTGGGCCGATATGTCGAAAGAATTGCAGATTATGCTACGAATCTGGCAGAATGGGTAGTATATGAAACAAATGGAAAACACTTTGATTTAAATTAAAAGACGCCGGGAGGAAGAATAAAACCTCCTGGCGTTTCGTTCATGGTAGAGAAAGGTGTGATTGTTCTGCCCCGTCTATTCGCATGTCTGCTTCTTTTCGTATTGGTGGCGCTATCGGGGTGTCAGCAGGAACCAGAGATCAAAACGATCCCTGATCCTGCTCCCGAACAAACGAAATCCCAACAAGAACAAGGAATAGAAATACAATTACAAAAGGACGTGTATAACGGAATACCGGACAGAATGCGTGTTATCCTCAACAATAAAAGCGATAGGGAATACACCTACGGAGAATTTTATCAATTAGAACGAAAAATCAAAGAAAAGTGGCATATCGTTGTATATTCAGATGCTGTATTTTATGAAAACCCATCGTTTAAAAACTATGGCAGTTCATTTCTTCCTGGTGAAACAGTGACGCAATCCTATTCTCCAAAGAAATTGGGGTTAGACATTCCACCAGGAGAGTATCGGTTGGTAAAAACATTTTTGCATGAAAGTCCTTCTTATCAAGTTACGGTAGCGGTTCCATTTCGGGTCGAATGAAAAGCCATTTAACGATAGGTCCATGCTCGCCATAATATTTCGAGAGGCCCACGGTTAAAACGTTTCAGCCAGAACCAACTAAACATGATCTGCATTCCAAAAATAATCAAAGCAATGGAAGTACCAGCGAAGACTCCGATCGATCCGTACCATCCAAACCCAAATCCGTAAAAAATAAAAATGCATATAAGGGACTGTAGTAAATAATTGGTGAGTGCTATTTTTCCGACCAGCTCCAAAGGCTGAAGGATGCGTGAAATCTGAGGCCGCCTAAGAAATAGAACAAACAAAGAAAGATAAAACATCATAAACAAAGGTCCGGCAATAATATTAAGGCCTTCTGCTGCCCCGTGAGCAAGCCATGATGGAATGGGCAGGAAACTATTTTTCAATAAAGCATAAACAGAGGATAAACCGCCGCCGAATAATAAGGAAACAAATGCAGTGTTTATCCAAAAACTTTTATAGCTCTCTGGAGATTGGAAAAGTTTTTTCTGGGCGGCCCACATACCGAGTAAGAATAGTCCAATAATGTTAGGAAGAATAAATAAAACATTTAGCAATATATAAGAAACCTCTTCCTTCAAACGGAAAGCTAGCAGGTTGGTGTAATCTCCATGCTGATACAGCTGTCGCGCTGTTTCGACCAAGTCTGTAGCTTGCTTCTCATACACCGTGCCCTCATTTAAAGACACAACGTAATTACCAGCAGTGGTCAATAAAAAGAAAAAGATGGCAGAACTGCTGAGGAGTAGAAGCGCCCAAATTAGTAACGTTTTAGAACGACGGTTTATGAAAAAGATTAGAAAAAAGCCGGCTATAGCATAAGTGTGAAGGATATCTCCCGACCAGATAAATAGCAAATGGAGAAATCCTAACACCAACAAAAAGAGCAACCTTCTATAATAGTAGTGTTTTGCGTTAAGGTCCTTCCTAGATAAACGTTCATAAAACAAATAGAAACCTAGTCCAAATAAAAACGAAAACATAGGATAAAATTTCCCGATCACGAACAAATCGAGAAAAAATACCGTCCATTGATCCAATAACGAGCTAGGTAAGCGGTCAAAGTAATCTGGTAAACTTTGCAGATGAAAAACAGGTGTTTTAAAGGACGACATATTAGCTAATAAAATGCCAAATAAGGCAAATCCTCTAACAATATCAAGAGTGATAATACGGTCTTTATCTAAAGTGGGAGATGGTTTCATCGTTGCTGCATCCTTTCTAGTATCGTCTGCTTTCTAATCTATCACTCTCTAATAATTGTATCTATACGTTTATGCAATAATCGTGTATGATTTTGTCAGATGCTTTATAACGGCTGTATGGATTGGCGGCTTCTGGGGCAAGTTTATACACAAACTGGATAGCTTGCTCATATGACTGCTGAGAAAGTACCTGCGGGCAGCAGATTTGCCGCTGCATCTATAACGGATGTGAAACAGCCATTACAGAGCTAACTTACATGTAGAATCTGGTGATGTACGATTGGGTTTACAAAATACAAACACTGAAAAACAATATGATATTAATATGTTATTTGTCCTATTTTTGTTTGGAGTAGTGAGCTGTTTTTATATTTACTTTGCTCAGCAGATGGGGCAGTACGATGCGAATTTTTCCGTAAGACAGATGTTTTTTTACATTATTGCTTTTGGCGTGGCTCTTGTCGTGCTCCATTTTGACTTTGAGTATTACTTGAATATACATTGGTTTTTATATGGTTTTGGTCTTTTCTTACTTATTTTATTAGAAATTATCGGCCCTCATGAGACGATTGCTCCTATGATTAACGGGGCAGTCAGTTGGTTTACTTTGCCTGTCATTGGTTCTATTCAGCCTTCGGAGCTAATGAGGATATTTTTAGTTATCACGTTGAGTGCAGTCACCTATCGTCATAACTCTAAATACCAAAACAATAGAGACATAAAAACGGATCTCACGTTGCTTGGCAAAATGGCACTCGTTGTATTACCTGTGCTTATTTTATTGGAAAGACAGCCGGACATGGGCAGTGTCATGTTAATTGGCTCCATTGTGGTAGCGTTGATGATTGTTTCAGGTATCTCTTATAAACTGCTGCTATTATTCATCGGCGGTCCGTTATTCGTATTTGCTTCCTTTATCTTTGCATTTTTCCGTTTTCCAGTTTTTGTGGAGACATATCTTTTGTCGATGCTTCAAGACTATCAAGTGAACCGAATTCATGGCTGGCTCAATCCTTTTGAATACGTGGATGCCGGTTTTCAGACAGTGCGAGCGATTACTGCGATTGGTTCGGGAAGGTTATTTGGCAATAATGATACTTCGATATATATACCGGAAGCTCACACGGATTTCATCTTTGCAGTAATTAGCTCTATGCATGGTTTTATAGGTGGCGCTCTCGTTATCACGTTATATTTTGTTCTTCTGTACCAGATTTTAATTACAGCCTTGCGCTGTCACAATGCGTTTGGAAAGTATCTCTGTGCCAGTTTAATTGGAATGCTCTCTTTCCAGGTTTTCCAGAATATCGGGATGAGTTTAGGACTTCTTCCGGTTACAGGGTTTACCCTTCCTTTATTAAGTTACGGCGGAAGTTCCCTCATAGCAACCATGTTCGCTCTTGGTATGGTGATGAGTGTGCGTTATCATTCCAAATCATATTTCTTTGAAAGTCGGAAGGAATAAAACTGCTCAGCAAAAAAAGCAGCGAGCAGTTTTTCCTCCAAAAAGGGGTAATAATTATACATTTTTATGGTTAAATATTCTCCTTTCCTATTGACTTGTCACGTAAATCTAGTAGTATATAAACAATAGGCAGGGGGGAGAAAATGATTGTTATAAAAAAAGCGACCGCTTATGATATAGAGGACATATTAGTTCTCATTAACAAATATACAAAAAAAGGACTGCTTTTAACGCAAACAAAAAGCTCGTTGTTACGTAATTTATCGTCAACGTATGTGGCGCTCTTAGATGGTGAAATAGTCGGAACAGCCAGCTTGTACAGGTTGGAAGATGATTTAGCCGAAATACGCTCACTAGCTGTGAATGGAGAAAAATCACAACGAGGTATTGGCAAACAACTCGTCCACCACCTGATTAACGAAACAAAACGTCTGCAAATCAGCCGTGTTATGGCCACAACCGACACAACCATCTTTTTTGAAAAATGCGGCTTCCATGAGATACCTGCCTCCGAAGTAAGTTCGAAACTAGAAAAAGACTGTTTTCAATGTAAGGACTTCTCTCTATGTCATAAAAAGTTCATGATAATGGAAGTATCTAAGAATAAAGTAGACAAAGTAAAACAAGAATCAATAAATATTAGCTAGAAACGGTGATAAAGGCAATTGACCGTTATTCAAAAATAATGGTAAACTCTATACTGTTCTACCAAATCATTACGCACGGGCGTTGTGTTCTATCTCATTCCTGGAATGGCTCCCCCATTTTCAGATCAATGTAGAAGAATTCACGCTAGTATATCGTTCCCTACAATGAACACTGTCAAATCTAATCGATCTTACCTTGTGGTGAGGCATAACTTAGATATGAGCCAGTTATACAACATTGGAGAAGTTATTTTCCACTGCTGTATAACTGGCTTTTTTAATACATGAAATTTTCATTCTATTTTCAAAGTAGTAGGCAGGGGGCATCCAAAAGAGGTGATTGTCAGTTTAGGTAAGACTTTTATCTCGTTCATTTAAGAAAAGGGAGGAACAATATGGAACACTACTATAATTATATTAACAATACTTGGACGGCTTCGTCAGATGGTGAAACAAATAAGCACTATAATCCATCGAATCCTTCTGAGTGCATTGGAACAACGGAAATGGCTTCAAAGGAAGATGTGGACCATGCCATTGAAAGCGCAAAAGAAGCAAGTCTCCGTTGGAAAGAAACATCCTCTGTGGAAAGAGGAGAATATTTACGGAAAGCTGCTGACATATTAGAAAATAAAGCTGATGAAATTGCGATGACAGCGACGAAAGAAATGGGAAAATGCATCACAGAAACGAAACAAGAAGTAGCTCGGGCTGCAACAATTTTAAGATACTACGGACAAGATGGAATGAGAGAAATCGGTTCCGTATTGCCATCCAGCCAATCAGGGAAAACACTATACTCTGTTCGAGTTCCTTTAGGTGTTGTCGCGGTCATCACCCCATGGAACTTTCCAATTGCCATTCCTATTTGGAAGATAGCGCCTGCTCTCGTTTATGGAAATACTGTAGTGTGGAAGCCTTCGCGCGAGAACAGTATTACCGCAGTGAAAATTGCCCAAATATTTGAAGAAGCTAATCTGCCAGCAGGGGTGCTTCATTTAGTGAATGGCTCCGGATCTAAAGTCGGTGATGCCTTGACAGAACATAAAGATGTAGCAGGAGTATCCTTTACAGGTTCCAATGCTATTGGTCAACATATAGCCTCTAAAGCAGTCGCTCGCAATAAAAAATATCAGCTAGAGATGGGCGGAAAGAATCCTATTGTTGTCCTTGGAGATGCCGATGTCGAAAAAGCTGCTACACTCACTTTAGATGGTGCTATGAAACAAACAGGACAACGTTGTACAGCGGCAAGCCGAGTTTACGTAGAAAACTCCATTTTTGAAGAATTTAAAGAAAAATTACTAGAAAAAGTGAAAAAGATTAAAATAGGCGACGGTGCTGACGAAACAATTACTATGGGCCCTATCGTTTCGGGAAAACAATTTGATTCCGTACTTTCCTACATTGAAAAAGGAAAGGAAGAGGGAGCTACACTTCTGTACGGTGGCAAATCATTAAAGGAAGAGCTCAATAATGGCTATTTCATCGAACCCGCGATATTCACAGATGTCACCGAGGAAATGACGATTGCGAAAGAGGAAATCTTTGGTCCTGTTTTATGCATGATGAAAATAGACAGCTATGAAGAGGGGGTTGAAAAAGCAAACAACACAGAATTTGGTTTAAGTGCTGCTATCTTTACGACAAGCCTCGAAAAAGCTCTTGATTTTACTCAAAAGAGCGAGGTAGGAATGGTCCACGTGAATGGTGAAACAGGTGGAGCAGAACCACAAGCTCCATTCGGAGGAACCAAAGAATCCAGCGCTGGACCGTCTGAACAAGGACAAGCAGCCGTTGAGTTCTATACAGAACTAAAAACTGTATCTATATCTAAATAAAAAGAGTTTTGTAATTCTACTATTAGGAGTGTCAAGATGAGTGAAAAACAAAAATTACAAAAAGTATTAAGCCGACCAGAGGCTTTAGTTCTAGCTTTCGGAGCAATGATCGGCTGGGGCTGGGTTGTTATGGCCGGCGAGTGGGTTCTCGAAGCTGGTGTAATTGGTGCCATATTAGCTTTTCTCGTCGGTGGAGCTCTCGTAGTCTTTGTTGGGCTGACGTATTCTGAGCTGTCCTCTGCTATGCCGAAAGCAGGTGGTGAGCTGGTATATGCTTTACGAAGTGTAGGTCCAGTGGGATCTTTTATCACGGCCTGGGCTATTACTTTAGGTTATATATCAGTCGTTGCTTTTGAGGCAGTTGCGCTGCCAAACGTTCTTGAGTTCGTCTTTCCAAATTACAAAGTAGGTCTTATGTATACCATTACCGGCTATGAAGTATATGCCAGCTGGGTAGCGGTAGGTGTTGTGGCCTCTATTTTTGTCACCATTGTAAACTACATTGGAATCAAATTTGCGGCGAAGCTCCAAATGATTCTGACCTTGTTAATTATTTTAGTTGGTATTATGTTAATTGTAGGGGCCGGATTTAATGGCAGTAGTATAAACGCTGATCCACTAATTACCGGAGGCATTGCAGGCTTCTTAGCAGTAGTTATTGCTACTCCATTTATGTTTGTAGGTTTTGACGTTATTCCGCAAGCGGCAGAAGAGTTAAAAATGGAACCGAGATCAATTGGTAAACTATTAATTTTATCTGTGGTGATGGCTGTTCTTTTCTATGTCGGAATTATTTACGCAGTTGGTTATGGTTTAGACAATGAAGCAACTGCAAACTCGAGTTTAAGTACAGCAGACGCTATGGCTAATGTATTTGGTTCTGACATTTTCGGTATTGTTCTCGTTATAGGCGGTATTGCTGGTATTATGACAAGCTGGAATGCTTTTATCATCGGGGGAAGCCGAGTACTTTATGCGATGGGACAAGCAAACATGCTTCCTAAATGGTTTGGTAAATTGCACTCTAAATATAACACCCCAGGAAATTCCATTCTTTTCATTGGTATATTAGCAACAATTAGTCCGTTTTTTGGATCCCCAATGCTAGGATGGTTAGTGGATGCCGGGGGAATGACCATTGTTATTGCTTATTTAATGGTGGCTGTTTCATTTTTACGTTTGCGGAAACATGAACCAGAAATGCCGCGTCCTTTTAAAGCAGGACGAACAAATGCTATTGCTTGGATTGCATTAGTTTTAAGTATACTCATTGGTATTCAGTACTTGCCAGGCATGCCTGCAGGACTAGGATGGCATGAGTGGGTAATCCTTCTTGGATGGTGGATTGTAGGTATATTCTTTATGTTGCAGCGTTATAACTCATATAAAAATGTTACTTACAAGGAAATGGAAGAGGTAGACGCGTAAAACCATGCTTATTAAAGCAGAGGAAGGATCATTAAATGTCTAATAATAAAGTAATTTTCATTGCTGGCCATTCTCGTCTACCGGAAGGAATGGCCGCACAAAGTATGTTTCAAACATTAACAGTCACTGCCGAGTTGGACCGTAACTATGGAGTGATTCTTGAGTGTTCTTGTACTTTGGCTACTGAACATGGCCGTGATTTTATTAATCATTTATTCCGAGGCTACAGTTTAAGACAAGGTATTGACGAACCCATCAAGAAGATCGAACTGAATTATTCGGGGAAAGCGAAAAATGCAATTATTGCAGCTCTAAAAGATCTGTATGCACAATATAAAACGCTCCCCTCTGTCAAAAATAATGGAGGTGCCAATTAAATGTATGATTACACAATAGTGGGCGCAGGAATTGTCGGATTGTCTGTTGCTCACGCGATATTAAAACATGAACCAAATGCATCTGTAGCTATTATTGAAAAGGAGAGAAAAGTAGCAAGTCACCAAACGGGAAACAACAGTGGTGTTATTCACTCGGGTATCTATTATCGTCCTGGAAGCTTTAAAGCAAGATTTGCCAGAGAGGGAAACCAATCTATGGTCGAGTTTTGTGAGGAGCATGGAATTGACTATGATCAATGTGGGAAGGTCATTGTTGCGACTAACCAAAGCCAAGTCCCAGCATTGAAAAAGCTATATGAACGAGGACAAGAGAATGAACTTGAAGTTCATTGGATGGAAAAAGAAGAAGTGTTAGAGCGTGAACCGCATGTCAACGCGGTTGCCGCGGTAGAAGTCCCGTCTACAGGTATCGTTGATTACAAGCAAGTCAGTGAAAAGCTAGCTTCTCTTTCTCAAGAAAAAGGCGCAGATCTTTTCTTAAATGAAGAAGTGGTTAGTATAAATGAGCGTCAAGGTGTGACGATTGAGACGAACAATCGTACCATTGAAACGAGAATTATGATTAACTGTGCGGGGCTCCATAGTGACCGCGTGGCTGAGATGACAGGGTACAAATTGGACATGCAGATTGTACCGTTCCGCGGTGAGTACTATGAATTAAAAGATTCTGCAAAGCATTTAGTAAAAGATCTTATTTATCCCGTCCCTAACCCGGACTTCCCATTTTTAGGCGTCCATTTCACACGCATGATTGACGGCGGTGTGGAAGCAGGCCCGAATGCTGTTCTAGGATTCAAGCGGGAAGGTTATACAAAAACCGATATTAGCTTCCGAGACTTGTCTCAAGTGTTGAAGTCATTTGGTTTTTGGAAGCTTGCCTCTGCGAATATGAAAGAGGGACTTGCAGAAATGAAGCGCTCTTTCAGCAAAAAAGCGTTTCTTACCAGCCTTCAGGAGATCATTCCTGAGATTCAAGAAGATGATTTAGTGCCCGCTCCTGCTGGTGTGCGTGCTCAAGCGATGCGTTCCAATGGTGAATTAGTAGATGATTTCTATATTGTCGCAGGACGACACAGTTTCCACGTTTGTAATGCTCCGTCTCCAGCTGCTACTAGTGCATTGCAAATTGGTGAAGAAGTATTTCGTCAAATGTCTGAAAAAGAATTAAAAGTTTAATGAATATCTATTGACAGTTTAATATGAAACTGTTAATCTGTATTTAGTACTCACCTAGAGGGAGAAAAGAACAGTATCTGATCTCTTCTATCCGTGAGTTCATCATTCATCCAATTAAAATATGAAAATAGCTGTTTAATAAGACGCGGACTTTCCACATGCTCGAAAGCCATACCGTCTATTAGAGCCAGCCTAACGCAAACGACACACGTATGCGCTTTAGGCTGGCTTTTTTGATTCCCAAAAGACTCTGCAACTACGAGAAGCAGAGCGAAAAAATCATTTATTTCCAGGAGGAGATTATTACTATGAGTATGACGGAAAAAGCTGTAATGGATTTCACTACAAAAACAAAGAATTATCGAATTGAAGAGCATCCACAAACAAAGAGAATGTACCATGTTGTTCTCGAAAAAGAAGCACTCGATGCATTCTATGATAAAGTGAAAAATATTTCTGTACAAGAACTTGAGTATGTACCATATATGAGATTTATCGTTTCTAATGCACTCCTTGAAGTTACTGATGAAAATTTCGCAAAAACACTCCGCGCGATCTTGCATGACCGTGAAACAGGCGGTTATACAATCGGACTAAATGAGGATCATGCTGACACTGACAAGTACGTTATTTTCTCAACTGCTATCACTCATCTTGTTGGTGAACCAAACTTTGACGCAATGACTGGTAAGTATTATGCACGCTTTACTGTACAGCACACTGACAATAGTGACTCTTACCTCCGTCAAGCATACCGTTTGTTCACCATGCACACAGACGGAACGTTCGTTGACGAGCCAACTGACTGGCTCCTTATGATGAAAATGCAGGAAGAAAACGCGGTTGGCGGTGAGTCCCGTCTGCTTCACCTAGATGACTGGGAAGAGCTCGATTACTATTACAACCATCCATTTGCTAAAAAGGAAATCACTTATAAAGCACCAGCAAGTAAGAATGTCAGCCAAGAAGTAAAAAGAAAAACATTCTATCATATTAATGATAAGCCTTGCATCTGCTTTATTGACCAGTTTGCATACCCAACTTCTATCGAAGAAGCTCAATATCTACGCGATATGTCCAGCTCTATTGAAGGAGACAAACATGTAGTGGAATTGAAGCTTCCAGTGGGAGATCTCGTTATGCTTAACAACACATTCTGGATGCATGGAAGAGCAGCTTTCGAAAAGAACGAAGAATTGAACCGTGAACTACTTCGCCAAAGAGGTCGCTTCACTGAATAATAGAATAGCCACTGTCTTGTTTATTCTGTTTACCAGCCCGTAAGCAGGTACGTAAATAAGTGCCAGTTATACTCAACCCTTTTGATAAAAGGGGCGAGATATAACTGGCTTTTTTTATAAGCAAATATAACTTTCATCAGGATTTATGTATTATGGTGTTCTTCTTATCATTTGTCCGAAAATATAAAACCATTTGACAAGAAAAAGAAAGGGTGTCTGAACAATGTGTATATCAAAAGAAGCTCTGAAAGCTTTAAGTGAGGAAAGAAGAAATAGTAAAGCGGTGATCCGTGCGATTGAAATGAAACAAGGAACATGTAAAGGAACATGCGAAAAATGCAAAAGCAAACAAATGGCATAATTTTTCCCACACTAAACCCTCTTCATTTCTTTTCAAATGAAACGAGGGTTTTATTTTTGTTATGTGCAGTTGTCATGATAACGTGACCCTGTAGCGCACATGTTTTTTGCCAACCACATTTCTAATGATTTAGTCATGAAATAGTTAAAGTTATAAAAGAGTGCAGACTTAGATACAGGGTATAATAGAGAAGAAGGAATTCTGTGCTTTGCTTGAACAAACGTACGATTTCGTGAGAAACTATGAAAGACAAACTATAAATGAACAACAGGAGGATAAAATGGCCAAGAAAAAACGTAAACGGTTATTGATGCGTTCGTCTATCCTGGGAGCTTTTGCTATCGTACTTAGTTATGTTTTTTATACGAATTTTATAACGGGAGAAGAGACACTTGTCCAAGAAGGAGAAACGGCTCCCAATTTTATACTAGAGAATATGAGCGGAGAAAAAGTAGAGCTTGAAGATTATCGCGGGCAAGGTGTCTTTTTGAACTTCTGGGGAACGTATTGTCCACCTTGTGAGAAAGAAATGCCTTACATGGAGAATCTATACAGTGAATATAAGGAGCAAGGGGTAGAAATTTTGGCCGTTAATGTTGGAGAGTCCGGTTTGGTCGTCGACCGGTTTGTGGACCGGCACGATCTATCGTTTCCTATTTTAATGGATGCTAACAAAAATGTTCTGGACCGATATGGCATTAATCCACTTCCATCTACGTTTCTCATTGATGAAAATGGAGAAGTAGTAAAAGTAATTACCGGCGGCATGACAGAAGATAGAATTCGAGGATATATGGAAGAAATCAAACCGTCGTAGGAGACGCTCCCATTGGAAAATAATAAGAAACCGACCGTTGATGAAATTTCATTAGTTAGTATATGGAAAAGCTTTGGTTTGTTCGTTGTGTGTGGGGTACTGATCATTTTGCTGTTTTATCCAGAAGGTCGTCTCGGTTATCTGATCACTCTATGGGAAGTGAATCAGCGGACGTGGATAGAAATCATCGTTGGTCTAAGTGTTGGAGGACTCTTTGCTTTTTTTGTTGCTTTTCTCTACCAATTAAACAAGCTATCCTTGCCAAACAATATTTACACTCAGCTGATAAAAAATATCCTTCATAAGAAATATGGTGTGTTAACCATTGCTGTAGGGGCTGGTGTGTCCGAGGAAATCTTGTTTCGAGGCGCTCTTTTAGGAGTATTACTTTCGTACGTTGGTATGGTACCGGCTCTTCTCATAGTCTCCGTTATTTTCATGGCTCTTCACATTCCTCAATATAAAGGGAACGCGGTAATTCATCTGATTGTATTGATGATGGGAGCGGGCTTAGGAATACTATTTATATGGTCAGAGGCCTTATGGGCGCCTATCGCTGCTCATATTATTTATAATGCGATCGTTGCCGTGATGATGAAAACACGAAATGTGTAAGTCATCGCATAAATAAAACAAGCCGAACAGATCCTGTTCAGCTTGTTTTATTTTGCTTGATGGTTCTCTATTCGTAGTGATGCTTTTGTCCATTCCTCTGTCGGGACCATGTAGTAGCTAATATCTTGATGCCTCTCATTTTTGCCTTCCAATTCAAAGGTTCGTATATAATTTAAGGATGCCCGATAATCCGTAAATAACGTGTTGATGTCAGACATAGTAAGGTTCGTCTTCATACGTTCACCTAGAATTGTAACGACATCATCGCTGTGCAAAATGCCTTTTAAAGAGGTACCCTTTTTTAAAAGGGCGGATAATACTTGGCGCTGTCTTTCGTTTCTCCCTAAATCGCCACGCGGGTCTTGCTTTCTCATTCTTACATAATGCAGAGCTTCTTCTCCGTCCAAGCGAATGTTTCCCTTTTCAAAATGATGGGTGACGCTGTTTGTCAAATTGTTTTGGGAAAAGGAAAATGAATTCTCTACTTCTATTCCACCCACCGCATCTACTACTTCTGTAAACCCATCCATATCTACCTCCACAATAAAATCAAAAGAATGTCCAAGTTTCTTTTCAGTTATTTCCTGAATGAAATCAGCCCCTCCGTAACTGTACGCATGATTTATTTTTTCTTTGTGAGGGCGTCCTGGAATATCAACTTGTGTGTCTCTTGGAATATTAAATAACATGGTAGATTCATCTTTAGGATTTATTGACATGATCATGATCACATCAGCAAGCGCAGGCTCACCCGGTCGGTCAGCTGTACCGATAAGAAGAAACAGTTGAGCCCCTCTTAAAGAGGAGGTCTTTTGAAGATCTTGGGGAGTGTCTTGACGATATTCTTTATTCATATTGTCGACACTCGCGCTCGTAACATGATATAAGTAAAAGGCATAGCCCGCTCCTGTGAAAAGGAGGGTGAACAAAAGCGTGAGACTCACCACTATAACGGTTTTGTACATGTTAATTTTCCTTTCCCGTCTTTCCTGCTGCTATTTCTTGAACAGACGTCACTTTACGAATGGTCCATATGAGAAACATCCCAGCTAAAAAATAAAACGTTTCGGAGACCATAAAAAACGGTAGTTGTTCACGAAGTTCACCAATTGTGTCGTCAGAAGAACCGAAACTTGCTGGTAAAGAGACTAAATAAGAACCCCAAAATAAGACCCACCATGCGTACATTACCCAATTTCTTGGTTTTATCGTCTTGTCACTTTGCTCCGAAGCTCTTTTTGTACCGCTTTTGTGCAAATGGAGAAGAGTGATAAGCGGCATGAGAACGTTAACTAAAGGAATAAAATAAACGGTGACAGACCAGCCAGGAGCATTGACGATCCCATCTAATTTCAGGGCATTCCCATTCCGGTGGACTCGGTACGTCCACATAAGAAAGAATACAATGGAAAGGATAAAGAAAAGTGTTTTTAGTAGATCCGCTCCAGCTACGATGATAGCCAATGTGTCTTTATCTTCCTGACTTAACTGATCAAAAGAAGCCTGTTGCTCGTAGTGACTATAAATATTCCACTCGGTGATGGATCCATAAAGGGAAGCGAGAGAAAGAAGCAATGTGAGACCAATGAACAAAGTTGAAATAGTTGTGAGGACTTTGGGTGATTTATAAGTAAAATCCATAAGAGCTTGTCTCCTTTCACTATTCAAAACTTTAGACAATCTAGAGCGTTTTCGCAAGGGACATTCTTATGAAATTGTGAACCATCTCTTTATGTTTTCCATAAGGATAGGAAGGGGAAGATATAAATAGAGACAAGTCAGTAAAAATGTGTGACATATGATTGACAATTCAATGGACAGAGCGTTATATTCAACGTTGTGACAATGCTGCTTTTTCAGCGCATCTCGTAGGTTTATCTCTACATTCAATCTAGACGTCCACGTCAGGCTCTGTATGAAGAGATGCTGCTGCCACAAAGACGCGAATGGATAAGAAAGCCCGTTTTTATCGCAGCTAAATGATGACCTTTTGCCATTCAATGCAAAGCTCTAGGAAATAAGGTTCGTGTTCCTTGTACACCTTCGATTCCGTGGAGTGCCTTTCTTTATATAAAAAATGAAATCATTTAATTAAAAAATAACACCTATAGGGGGTGAGGGGTTTGGAGACCAGTCCGTCATCTAGGCGAGAGATGAAGATAACGGAAAAAACTGAATCAAATCATGAAGAAGTCCATCCTCCCTCGCGTGGCGAGGAGGGGTACAAACGGACTTATTAACTGGGAGATGGTAGACCATGGTGAAGTTAAACGAACAAACGAGAGAAGAATATATGAATCAAGTCATGGCAGCTGCAATGAAAGGAAATATCGATGAATTTCGTTTCCTATTCTTAGAACTGCATCCTGCGGATCAAACGGATGTATTCTTGCATCTGGAAGAAAATGAACGTAAACAAGTTTATGAATTTTTAAGTCCTGAAGAATTTGCAGAGATTTTTGAAGGAATGGAAATAGAGGAGCAGCTAGAGATCGTCAGCGAATTGAATGGTCACTATGCTGCAGAAATGTTTAATAATATGTACGCAGACGATGTGGCAGATTTCTTTAATGAACTGCCGGCAGATCAATCCGCTGAGATCCTGCAGGCTATGAACAAAGAAGAAGCAGAAGATGTTAAAGAGCTGTTGACATACGAAGAAGGTACGGCCGGCTCCATTATGACAAAGGAATTCATCTCCATAAAAATGAGCGATACGGTAGGAGATGTCATTCAACAGTTGCGCCGCGAAGGTCCTGGGGCAGAAACCATTTATTATTTATATGTAGTAAATGATATTGGCGGACTAGTTGGTGTTACCTCGATTCGTGACTTGATTACTTCTTCTGACGATGAAGTCATTGAGAATATAATGAGTACTCAAATCGTATCGGTACATGTCACGACAGATCAAGAAGAGGTGGCTCTCTTAATTCAAAAATACGACTTTTTTGCTGCACCCGTTGTCACGGAGCATAATATTCTAGTCGGTATCGTGACTGTGGACGATGTGCTTGACGTTTTGGAAGAAGAGGCTGATGAAGATATTGGGGAGATTACAGCTTCAAGAGGTTCGACGGATATGACCCTGACTTCTGCGCAAGCAGCTTTAAGGAGAGCTCCATGGATTATTTTACTCATGTTTTTTGGACTGTTTACGGCTGAAGTCATTGGTAGGTTTGAAGAGACGTTACAAACAGTCGTTCTTTTGGCCGCGTTCATTCCAATGATTATGGGATCGGCGGGTAATACCGGCACACAATCTCTCGCTGTTTCTGTGCGCGCTCTAGCGACTGGCTCATTGGAAAAAAGAGGGTTATGGAAGACGATTGTACGTGAGTTTTCAACTGGATTGCTCATTGGACTCATGTCTGGAGCTGTCATCACTCTTTTATTAACCATTTTTTATGGAGACTCGTTACTTGGTCTGATTGTCGGTCTCTCTATTGTTTTTTCTTTAGGCACTGCGAGCGTCGTAGGTTCTACAGTCCCGCTTGCGATCAATAAATTGAAATTGGATCCCGCTATTGCGTCCGGTCCATTCATTACTACATTAAATGATATTGTTAGCTTGCTTATATATTTTACGGTTGCTACCACTTTTCTACAATATCTGTAGAGATTGTACGTTCTCTATACAAGGTTTGAGCTGGTGATCTGAAACAGGGAGACGAACAAGTCATCATTTGTTGAGATTCTCTATAAAAAAGCGTTTACAAAGATACTCTCTTTCTCGTACAATGAGGGTAACTTAGGAAAGGAGGAAGGGAATATGGATGAACATTACGAATCCTTTTACAAGCAAGAAGGACCCTTCTATCCTGCGGAAGAGTATCGGATGGACAGTTGGAAAAGAGCTGTTCAAGATGTCATAAATGATGTAATTGTAGATGCATTACAATATAAGATCGATGAGAGAGAGCCTCTTCTGCTGACGGAGTTGTTTAAGACAAAGTGGCAAACCCAATTAGCGTTGAGCTGGTTCCGTCATGAAACTGCTTATTATCTTTGGCTTGTCCAAGTATCAGGACTGCTGCTTCCCTTACTTGAAAGGGAGACGGGCTCTTTTAAAGGATGGGTGCAATATCGGAAGTACCCGAAAGCTTGGAGTTCCCAGCATTACACATTGCCTTTGATAGAGGATAAAGACAATTGGAAACTGTATATTTTCGAAAAGAATCCTCATCTCCTCGCGCGTACGGTTCGTACGATCACAGAATTAGCTAATGCAGGCAGTGGACCGCTCCCAGTGAGTATCCATCTCCATTCCTTAGAAGACGGCCATTCTAATATTTATCATACGACTTGAATAGATAAGAGAAAGCAGGACCGATGTTCATCGGTCCTGCTTTTCTATATGGAATAAAGGTCCCTGTAAGTCTTCTTCTTTCCTAACTATTCGCTCGACGGCTGCGGTCTCAACAGCTGTTTTAAGATAGACTGATTGGTAGTTAAGTCTTCAAGTGTGTAGCTGTCAAGTACTGTTAAATAGGCATTCAATGCTTCTTTTAGCACTCCTCGTAAACGACAATGTCCAGTAAGGACACAAGCACTGTTTGTTTCATCAAAGCATTCGACGAGTGATAAATTATCTTCTGTCTGTCTGACCACCCACCCGATATTAATATCAGCTGGATCTTTCGCTAGTCGAATACCGCCGTTTCGACCTTTGATGGATTCAACCAAACCAAGTTTCGCAAGTTCATGAACCACTTTGGTCAAGTGGTTATAGGAAATACGATATGTTTCCGATATTTTTTTAACACTCGAGAGGTCGGTTCTCGGTATCGTGTTTAAATAAATAAGCACCCGCAGGGAATAGTCGGTGTAGGAAGTTAATTGCATACTATAACGCTCCATCTATTTAGCTCTGTTGAGCAGAGCATGTATTTTATGTGAAATGAGTTCTTTTTTATTTTAACATATCTTCACGAAGTTGCCATAAAATATGCATTTATGATATTGATTTAAAATATGAGAGTGATAAAATTAATTATGTATTAGAGATGCATATTAAAAGGAGTGCTTTCGTATGAGTCAAAGCCAAACTGCATTAAACCCAAAAGTGATTGAAATTGTAAAAGCAACCGCTCCCATATTAGAGGAAAGAGGAGCAGAGATTACTACTCATTTTTACAAAAGAATGTTTAAAAATAACCCTGAGCTGCTGAATGTTTTTAACCAAACAAACCAAAAGAAGGGACGTCAGCCAGAAGCACTTGCAAACACAGTATTGGCTGCAGCTAAAAATATTGACCAATTAGAGACATTGTTACCTGTCGTGAAACAAATTGCACACAAGCACCGCAGCTTGCAAATTAAACCGGAACAATACCCTATCGTTGGTGAGAATTTACTGGGCGCCATGAAAGAGGTGCTTGGAGAAGGAGCAACGGATGAAGTCATTGATGCGTGGGCTGAGGCGTATGGCATCATTGCTGACGTATTCATTTCGGTAGAGGCTGAGATGTATGAAGAAGCACAGAGCCAATCAGGCGGCTGGGACGGATTTCGGGCTTTCTCGGTTGTGAAAAAAGTGAAAGAAAGTGATGTCATTACTTCTTTCTATATGAAGCCAGTGGATGGAGGGTCCTTACCATCTTTTGAACCAGGTCAGTACATCACGGTGAAGGCAGGAATACCGGGCGAAGAATATGTACACTTGCGTCAATATTCATTATCCGATGCACCTGGAAAAGATTATTTCCGCATCAGTGTGAAACGTGAAGATGGACCCGATGATCTTCCGGATGGGAAAGTGTCTACTTATCTACACGACGTCGTAGAAGAGGGAGAAGTGCTTGAACTGACAGCGCCAGCTGGTGATTTTTACCTAGAACAGAGCGGACGTCCCGTTGTGCTTATTAGTGGAGGCGTAGGCCTTACCCCTCTCATGAGTATGTTTCATACGTTGGTTGACCACGGGCAACCGGTTACTTTTATTCAGGCAGCGCAATCTAGAAACCTTCATGCTTTTCACGACCATACGTCTCAGGTAGCGGACCAAAACGACAATGTTTCTTACTACGTCTGCTATGATCAATGGGGAGAAGCGGATGCGGAAGACACATATGTTCAAAAAGAGGGCAGAATAGAAAAAGAATGGCTCGCATCCTTGCTTCCGGAAGAGGAAGCGGATTACTACTTCTGCGGCCCTATTCCTTTTCTTAAAGCAATGAATAACATGTTAATTAAAGAGGTTGGAATTCCGGAAGAACGGGTACACTTTGAGTTCTTCGGACCGGCTGCTGATTTGAATTAAAAACGAGCAAGAGCCAGGATCTTTTCACAGGTCCTGGCTGCTTTTCTAATAACGATCTTTCTTCTCATCTTCAGTGTCTGACACGGAGTCTCGATTAAAATCATCAATTTCTTCTTCAAGTTGGGTGAGTATTTCCTCTTTCATTTCATTCATTTGCTTATTTCTTCTTTGTCTTCGCTCTTTCCTCAAGTCCTGCGTAAACATTTTTAACATGGAGATAATCATTATTGCCATAATAATAGAAAATGGCAAAGCAGCCACAATGGATGCAGTCTGTAACCCTTCTAACCCGTTGGACAGCAATAAAACAGACGCTGTTCCGGCTATGAGGATGCCCCAAGTAATCTTAGTAAATAAGGTCGGATCTAAACTGCCTCGCGATGTCATAGCTCCTAATGTATAGGAAGCGGAATCGGCGGAGGTGATGAAGAAAATAAGGATCAATATAATGGCCAAACCGTTCGTTAATCCAGAGAGAGGAAACTCCTGTAAAGTTACGAACAGAGCAAGTTCTACCGTTTCTGTTACAATGTCGGCTACGGGAGCAACTCCATTCATTTCAAGCCCTAATGCAGAACCGCCAAATACACTGAACCAAATGACTGCTAAGAGAGAAGGAACGAGCAGGACTCCTCCGATAAATTCACGAATTGTTCTTCCCCTTGAGATACGTGCAATGAACATTCCCATAAACGGAGCCCAGGAAATATGCCAAGCCCAGTAAAAAATCGTGTTCGTCCCAAGCCAACTGCTTTCCGTGAACGGTGTCATGGTCAAGCTCATAGGTACAAAATTCGCAATGTAGGCACCGAGAGAAGTTGTAAACGTTTCTAACAAATAGATGGTCGGGCCTAGAAAAATAGTGAACAATAATAACAGGCCTGCGACAGTTAAATTAATAATACTGAGATAGCGAATACCTTTGTCCAGTCCGGATGCCGCTGAAATCATAAAAAGCACGGACACAATGGCAATAATAATGAGCTGGGTGGCAGCCGTATTTGGAATACCGGTTAAATAAGATAAGCCTCCACTGATCTGCATGGCACTTAATCCAAAGGTTGTTGCTACGCCCGTGGAAGTTGCCAACACGGCGAGAATATCAATACCTTGTCCCAGCTTCCCACGGACACGATCTCCAAAAAGAGGATAGAAGGCAGAACTGATCAGAGCAGGTTGACCTTTTCTAAATTGTACATAACCCAAAGCCAGAGCGACTAAAGAAAAAATGGCCCATGGATGGAAAGCCCAGTGGAATATACTATAGTTGAGGCCTAACTGGGCTGCTTCGGCTTGTGTTTCTAAATCTCTTCCTAGGGGAGTATCCAAGTAGTATAAAACCGGCTCCGCCACTCCCCAAAATACGAAACCCACTCCTATTCCTGCTGAGAACAACATTCCGAGCCAGGAGTAAAAAGAGTATTCGGGACGGTCTTCCGGCTGACCAAGTCTTAGTTTTCCATAAGGACTAACAGCTAGAAAAATAATGAATGAGACAAAAAAAGCAGCTATGATCATGTAAAACCAGCCGAAGTTCTCAATCGTAAAATTCAGCGATTGTGAAGCGACTTCCGCTAATTGATTTGGTCGGACAAATCCCCAAATAACAAAGGCTAGAACAAAAATGGTAGAAATAATAAAGACGATGCCAGGCTTTTCTGTTTCATATGTATAGCTGTCTTTTGGCATGGTGGTCACACTCCTTCGATAAGTACTGGAGGGTTTTGTGAAGAGTCTCGTCTTTTCAGCGGTTTTACAGCTCTTGTCATCAAGTACTTTCTTCAAAGCGCTTTAAGTCGTTGTTATGACCGATAACAAATAACACATCTCTTTGTTGTAGAATGTCATCCGCAGCTGGGGAAATATTGATGTTTTTTCCACGCTTGATACCTAAGATGGTTACACCGTACTTAGCTCGTATATCAAGTTCAGCTAATGTTTTCTTGTTCATTGACTTAGGAACGGAAATTTCAACAATCGAAAAATCTCTTGATAATTCAATGTGATCGATGACTTTATCGGACATGAGATGCTGGGCCACGCGATTTCCCATATCATGCTCCGGGTGGATAATTTTATCGGCACCAATTTTATCAAGTACTTTGTGGTGGTGAGCATTCTGGGCTTTGGACCAAACCGATTCAATTCCCATTTCTTTTAAGAGAAGGGTACAAAGAATGCTAGCTTGAAGGTTGTCACCAATGGCAACAATTACATGATCAAAATTCGTAATCCCAAGCTCTCGAAGTGCTTTTTCGTCCGTTCCGTCGGCTACAGCACTATGTGTGGAATCATTAACCATCTCATTAACCTTCGAGGGGTTGATATCGATAGCCAAAACATCGTGTCCTAGTTTATAAAGTTCCCTGCTGACACTTATTCCAAAACGCCCTAATCCAATAACTGCAAATTGTTTTTTCACAGCTGATCTCCTTCCTTGCTATAACCCCTTCTAAGTAAAGCATAAGCGCCTTGCTTAGCTGCGACAGGTATTCGGTATATGGGATGGATGTATCAGGTCCGCCATTTCATCGTTAGAGAGGACACAGGCGGTGGTCTTTCTTATCCCATACCTTCTAAGATAATTGTAATGTACGCGGAGATCAAAGAGTTTGTCAATCCTTCCTTTATCACTTATCCACCCCTGATAAACGCTTCTCTCCTTCTGGAGCAATAGTGACGTGAAAGTTATCTATGAAGAATGGAATCTGCTTCTAAGGGAGAACGTCGCGAGAAATAAGCATCCATGCAGTGACGGGTCTGGCGTTTTAAGTTAGCATTTAAGTAACTGCTTTTCCCTTCATACCCCCGGCAAACGTAAGAATAACGAGAAAACATTCCGTCATTCTCTTCAAAATTCACACGAATTCGGTGTTTACGCATAAATTGTTTAATAAGATGCATGTCTTTATGAAGTCTTTCCAATGCGTGTTGAATCATATGCAAATAAGGGTCTTTTACTTTAAAAGAACTCTTTTCAAACCGTTGTATATCTTGTTCTAATACTCTTTTAACAAGAGGAAGTAAAATGGAATAATGAATCATTATATGTTCTTCTTCATCAATATGCATGCAATCCCCTCCTCCGAAAACGAACACTAGTTTGCTTATTATTATAACGAATATATGTTCTTATGCACAAGCGGAATTTTTTGACTTTTAAGCAATTTAGTTTAAAAAGTCAAACAACTTTCGTATAATATAAGAAAGCGCATACAAAAATAAGAATGTGCTTTGAATAAGCTGTTTTCCCCAACGTTGTGCTTTTAGTCGCAGGGATGGCTAGGCGGTTGGCGAGTGCTCTCCTCACATATACATGGAACCTTCGCTCAAGCTTTCGACATTGTGTTGCGCTCAAGATGTATTCTTTACAAAGGAGACCACTTTCACTCTTGGAAACTCGCCACACTCAAGGATGTGTCGCTTGCGTTTCTCTAGTAGAAGTATTCGGCCAGCGATTCCTTTCCTCACTAAAGCTGCAACCTTTTAGAAAACGGCGTTTAAAAAGAATTTTTACCGCGTAAGTGAGAAAATGCGCGCGCATGCCAGTGGATAACAGGCAAGAGGGAGGGGGGCGGAGCTGTTCTGATTTTATGGAAGTTAGAAAAGAGGAATATCAGCCCGCATTTCTAGCAAGGTCGACACATATGTATGTAACAACACATCAAAACTTAAAGCTTACAACGAGTAGAAGAAAGAACAATATGAAAAAGAACTGTTATCTAAAAGGAATTCACATTCGGGATATCGACTGAAAAGCTGAATCAGTCATGTGAAAGGGAATAAAAATGAAGGATGATTGTGAGTAAATGCGTTTAGAGGAAGAGGCAGGCGGGTATGTTTTCAGTAACGAACAAAGCTGAAACCCGGGCCAGTACTTCATGCGCGCGTCGCCCGCCAATGAACATGTGAAAAGCCAAAGCCGGGACTCCGGTGAAAGGATAGGGGGTTCGACGAAAAATGTTACATCCTACTCATGAGCAGCATTTTATGAAGAAGGTAAAGTCTGCGAAGAATGGCAGACGACCATCGAGGCAGGTTCTTCAGTCGTTATATGCACAGATGACCATGGAGTATGCTGTTTTTGAATTTAATAAAAAGCGGCTGCAGCGCATGATTGATGAAGCTTTAGACCAGGAAAACCCGGATCAGTTTGAAGAATTAACAGCAGAGTATAATGCACTCATCGAAGAATATCAAGATGGAAAAACCATCACAGAACAAGGATATGAAATAGAACTAGATTTTAAACTTCAATAATTATGAGACGCAGTTATTATGCGCATATATAAGAGCGCCAGCTTATTTCAATAAGCTGGCGATTTTTTTAGTTTAGGAATTTTAAAAGCTATTCGTTAGTGGATAAATTGTTTCCTTCGGCCCGTCCATGGAAAGGAAAGAGCTTGTCCATATGCTAAAGCGTTGCCCTGCGGCTAAGAAGACACAGTGAAAGCAAACATAGTGAAGCTTGAACTGATGTCGCACTTGTGCCCGTGGTGAAAGCGGAATGTTTTTCAACTGACTAACACCTTTTGAATCAGCCCCTTTTCGGGGATCTTTTTTTCATTTCAATGAATGGAGGCCAGGCTCCTAAAATGAATCTCTATCTCATATACATGGATAGAGACTATAGAAGGGGAGACTGGCATGAACAAAACATTTATCATGGGAACACTGCTTTTAACAACAGCAGCCTTTTTAGGGGAATGTCTAGAATTTTTGATAAACATGCTGTTAGCACGTGAATTGGGAGAAACAGGGCTTGGGATGTATATGTCTATCCTGCCAACCATTGTATTTCTTATCGTGATTGCCAGCATGGAGCTTCCTGTATCCGTCTCGAAAGCTGTAGCTGAACGGGAAACGAAGTATCACCTCAGCTTATTGTCCCATACCTTGCGTTTCACTGTGGCGTTTACGTTAGCGTGTTTAGCTGCTGCTTTTCTCGTATTTCCGCTTATCCCTGTTTTTGCCTCTTATCATACATCGCTTCCCTATTTATTGTTGATTCTTATTCCGGTTATTTCTTTATCTTCTGTGGCTCGAGGGTACTTTATGGGAGTACAGCGGATGGGAAAGATTGCACTTGCTAACTTTTTAAGAAGAGCTATTCAGCTGGTGCTGTTGATAGCGGTCTTTCGATGGTTTCATTTTGAAGAAGAACTAGCTATTTTAATTAGCCTCGCTACATTGATCGCCACGGAAGTAGTTGTGTTTGTCTATTTAATACTCTGTTATCAAAAAGAAATAAGACAAATGAAAAAAGAGACCACGGCCTCTCCCTTGCCGAAACGTTCTGTCTTACAGACGCTGTTAAATGTGTCGCTTCCGACGACAGGGTTGCGTATTTTTCACGCCGCCTCATTTGCTGCGAAACCATTTTTAATCAAAGTAGCTTTAATGAACGCTGGCGTAATGGAACAAGAAGCAACCATTCAATACGGGAAGCTTGCCGGCGTCGCATTTACGATTGGTTTTTTTCCAGCTTTTATCGCTCATTCGCTGCTTATAATTCTCATTCCGACTGTAGCTGAATCTTACGCTAAAAAAGATATTCTATCTCTTCATTCCCTACTTCAGAAAATACTGTTCTTCACGTTAGTATACGCAGCACCCGCAGCAGCTATTTTTTACTTCTTTTCGGGAGAATTGACGAGCTTATTTTTTGAAGACTCTCCCGCCGTCGTTTACTTGCAGTTGCTTGTACCTTATTTCTTTTTTCATTTCTTTGCCATACCGATGCAAGCATTTTTAATAGGTCTTGGGTTAGTAAGGGATGCTTTTCTGCATTCGGTCTGGTCGACGACTCTGTCTTTTGTGTTAATGTATATGCTTGGTTCTATGCCTGTTTTTCAGATGGATGGCATTATTATTGGAATGAATACAGGAGTGGTGGTACTGACATTGCTGCACTACACCGCAATTCGCCGTCAAATGGAACAACCGATTCGCTTTCGGGTATACGAAATGTATGAGAAGAAGCTGCATTAAGAAAAATATTTCCTGAGATGGTGTAAGCCGTCACGATCAGCTATACTATATGTTAGAATGATATCATCGTGACTCAGGGAGGAAGAACTGTGATACTATCAGACCAAACAATTAAGAACATGATGGAGAAGGAAGAATTATCGATATCCCCTTATGAACCGCATCAAATCCAGCCGGCATCGGTTGACATTCGATTAGGCACCCATTTCTTAAAAATAGATGAAAACGCAATCGAAGCTATAGCCTTGGACGAACCGGCTAAATATGTAGAATTTGAAAGTGATGAAGTAATTATTCCACCAAACTCTTTCCTGTTGGCGACTACGAAGGAGTACGTAAAGCTCCCAAACCACGTAACTGCGTTTGTGGAGGGCCGAAGCTCGATTGGAAGAATGGGCTTGTTCATCCAGAATGCTGGGTGGGTCGATCCAGGTTTTGAGGGAGAGATCACGTTGGAATTATATAACGCGAATAGGCTCCCAATTCGTTTAATTGCTGGACGGCGGATCGCTCAGCTTGTCCTTGCGTTTATGGACCAAAAAGCAGCTTCCCCATATCAAGGCAAATATCAAGGACAGCGTAATGCTGTAGGCAGCCAAGTATATTTAGATCAAGAAGTCCAAAAATAGTTGAATGAGGAAAGCGGTAGCCCCTTTGAAAGAGGGGCTGTTTTCATGCTTTTCTAAGAAGGTATAGGATGTGCAGGACAAGCATGAGACGCCGGCCGATCGAGGTCGCTTCTAACCGGCCAGCAGCGTATTTCTGTACTTTTCAGCGCTTCTCACGGCTAACGGTCTGCTTGAGCTCCAACCCTCTTAAAAGCGAAGAGAGCATGAAAATGTTATAATGACTAGGTATATTTTGTCTAACACTTTTCCCGACAAGGGTATAAATAGATAGAGAAAGAAGGTAATTGTCTTGAGTTTTGCTGATGAGAAAGCAGTTGTTGTATTTAGCGGCGGTCAGGACAGTACAACCTGTTTGTTTTGGGCGCTCGAACGATTTCAAGAAGTGAGCGCTATAACTTTTGATTACGGACAACGTCATCGAAAAGAGCTGGAAGTAGCGGCAGAGATCGCGGAAGAATTAGGCGTAGATCACCATGTGCTGGATATGACATTATTAAATCAACTAGCCCCAAATGCTTTGACGAGGGAAGAGATAGAAGTATCAGAAGGGGAAGAGGGAGAACTTCCTAACACATTTGTGGAAGGAAGAAATCTTTTGTTCTTTTCTTTTGCGGCCATTGCCGCTTCTCAAAAAGGAGCAAAGCACGTGGTAACTGGTGTATCACAGACAGACTATAGTGGCTATCCGGACTGTCGTGACTCTTTTGTGAAATCGCTGAATGTTACTCTAAATTTAGCAACCGACAAGGAGTTTGTCCTTCATACCCCGCTGATGTGGCTTGATAAGAAAGAAACATGGGAACTGGCAGACCGATTGGGCCGGCTTTCTTACGTGAAAGAGAAAACATTAACCTGCTATAACGGTATTCGCGGAGAAGGCTGCGGTGAATGCCCTGCCTGCCACCTCCGCCATGCGGGATATAAAGAATATATGAAAGAAAAGGAGCGGTAAGAGTCATGCTTCATCAATTTTATCCGCAAGTTCCGCATCCTTACCGATTTGAATTAAACAAAGACATGCATATTGCGGCAGCACATTTTATTCCTGCTCGTTCTGCTGGAAAGTGCGCAAATATACATGGCCATACGTATGTGATTAACTTAACCATCGCTGGTGATGATTTAGATAACACAGGATTTTTGGTCAACTTTAAAACGTTAAAAGATGTGGTTCATAAGCGATTTGACCATACGCTTTTAAACGAGGATGATCAATTTGGCAGTGAAGAAGAAGACTCTGCCGACACATTTCCAACAACAGAAGTAGTGGCTCGCACTATTTGGCAAATGGTTCAATCAGAGCTTGATAAAAAGCAGAATAAACCGCGCTGTGTCCAAGTGCTTGTCCGGGAAACACCAACCAGCTATGTTGTGTATCGTCCGAAGGAAGGGGACTTTCGATGAAAAAGATCCCTGTTCTTGAGATTTTTGGCCCAACCATCCAAGGGGAAGGCATGGTCATTGGCCAAAAAACGATGTTTGTTCGTACGGGGGGTTGTGACTATCGCTGCAGCTGGTGTGACTCAGCTTTCACTTGGGATGGTTCTCAAAAAGCCGAGCTATTAACAGCAGAAGAAATAGTAAACAGACTCAGAGAAACAGGCGGTACTTCCTTTAACCACGTAACGCTATCTGGCGGGAATCCAGCACTTCATCAAGGAATAGAAGAAGTGATCGCAATGCTGAAGGACGAAGGTGTGCGAACAGCGGTAGAAACACAAGGATCGATCTGGCAGGATTGGATGATAGACATTGATGATGTCACCATTTCACCTAAGCCGCCCAGCTCACGCATGAAGACGGATTGGGAAAAACTGGATCATTATATCAATCATCTAAAAGACCGTCCCGGAAAAAGAACGAGTATAAAAGTAGTTATTTTTGATGAAAGTGACCTGCGCTATGCGGAAGCCGTTCATTCACGTTACCCGGATGTGCCAATGTATTTACAGACAGGAAACCCACACCTGGACGCGGCAGAAGGGGAGTGGCTGTTGAAGCAGCTGTTATTGAACTATGAATGGCTGGTGAATCAGGTTATTGCCTCTGATCGTTTAAATGAAGTGAAAGTTCTCCCACAGCTTCATACATTGCTATGGGGAAACAAGCAAGGAGTGTAAATGATGACGGAAAGAAAAGGCGTTGAAAACCTCTCCCACTTAGGGAGTGAAGACACGAAATATACGTTTGAATATGATCCGACTCTTCTAGAGACATTTGAGAATAATCATCCGAACCGCGATTACTTTGTGAAATTTAATTGCCCTGAATTTACGACGCTTTGTCCGAAAACGGGACAGCCAGATTTCGGGACTATTTATATTAGCTACATCCCTGATGAAAAAATGGTAGAAAGTAAGTCACTGAAGCTATATCTGTTTAGCTTTCGTAATCATGGTGGTTTTCATGAAGACGCGATGAATGTCATCTTGAATGATCTATTAGAGTTAATGGATCCTCGTTATATTGAAGTTTGGGGGAAGTTCACCCCGCGTGGCGGTATTTCGATTGATCCTTATGTCAACTACGGGAAACCGGGAACGAAATATGAAGATATGGCGGCACAGCGGCTTATGTATCATGACATGTATCCCGAAAAAATTGATAACCGATAACTCTACATGAGGACAGACATGAGACAGAAGAGCGATACAGCTTTCACATCTAATAAACCTATTGAGAAAGGTCTCAATGGGTTTATTTTTTTACCTCTTCTTTTGTCATAAGGCGATTGAATCAACCTCCATTTGGTTTATCGAAAGTTCATGTGTTTTCCCCTTGAAAAGAGAGGGAATACATACATAAAAATATGTATGTCATGGCGGGTGCCGGATGGGAGGGAGACAGATGCGGACAAAACTGTTTGCTGCTTTGTTCATGCTTTTTATATTTCTGACTGGTTGTCAGATGGAGATGAATAAAAATATAAGAGAACAGCAGGATATTGTTTTCTCCAGCCTTACGTTATTAATGATTGGTATCTTTACGACTGCTCTTTTATTTGTCTGGTTCTTCTGGCGTAACCGTGATGGATTACGAACGGACCTCCCGGGTGATGGCAGGGCCGAACATAGAAGTCTAGAAGTGACATGGGCCTTGCTCCCCGTTGTATTGCTAGCGATTCTAGCCGTTCCCATTCTATTACAAACGTATCATTTAGAAACGAAAGCAGATGAAGAAGAGTATCACATACGAGTAACTGTTCAGCAAAACAACTGGCAGTTTCACTATCCAGAAGAAGATGTACGCCATTCTCCTGTTCTATATGTACCGGCCAATCAGAAGGTTGTAGTTCAATTACAAGCAGAGGAGCACATCCATTCCTTTTGGATTCCTGCGTTAGATGTGAAGAAGAAAGTCATGCCAGGGAAAGCCAATACGCTTTATTTGGAAACGGGAATGCCTAATGTGTATGAAGGAAAATGTGTAGACATGTATGGTAACCCTAACAAGGAGAATTGTTTCCAAGTTATCGTTCTTGAGGAAGAATCATTTCATAAGTGGATGGAAGCAGAGAAAAACACTGGGGGTCCCTGACTAAGGGACTTCAAATTGTGTGCATAAAAAAACCAAACAAAACGCTTCCGATTATCAATTTAGATAGTCGGAAGCGTTTTAATCTACAGAGCTGAGCCCCGTCACTGTTTCACTGCCAAAGACGGTTGATCAGCTGCAGAAAGGCGGGCTTCTTTTTTCAATTCGTCCATTTCTCCATGAATGAGTTCATAACGGATATGTCCAGATTCATAGAATTTTTCTATTCGTTTCTGGTAATTCTCTTTTGTGCGAGATGGCAGGTTTTTCATAGAGACCGCCATTTCTGATGCTTTCTGACGGGCGGTATTCCCATTGACTGGTGTGGTGAGAAAGGTGGTGAAGAAAGCCCCAAGAAAACTTAAACCAGCTCCAGAAAGAAGACTTTTCATGTCTGTCTTTCTTTTTGCTTCAGATGGTTTTCGTGTCATACGGAATCGTTCCCTTGTTTTAATTCTTTTAAGGCTTTCCGTTTTTGGAAAAGGAAATAAGCAAGGGATGCTACTCCGTAAATACCGCCTAAATCTCTCTTATCTACTTTTTCTTTTCCTTCTTCCGTATTTTGCTTCATCGACTTCGTTACATCAACTAAGGAAGAGGATAGCTTACGAGAGGCCTCTCCCGCATCACCAAGGATGTAAAACAGTGGATTGAGAGCCCGGAGTTTTTCATTCACATCAGCAAGTGTGTCATTGCTGTTATGAATGACAGTCCCAGTCTCTTTCATCACTTCATCCAATTGATCTGGTAATTTTTCAACCGTTTCGTTTACCCCGTTGAGCACATTGCTTAAATTATTAAGTGCTCGAATAAGAAATATAACGAGTACGACGAAGGCAATGGCAATGATAAGTACACTAATTCCTACTAGATCCATTCAATATCCCTCCAATATGTTTCCAGATGAAAATAAGACAACCCCGCCGTGGAACATCATTCGACAGAGAGTACAAAATTCCTTCTGGAAAATTGTTTCGTTTTCTGCGATGTTTCTAAATATTTGTCTTTTACTACTGTACCCATGGTTTTCATTGTTCAAACGCTTGTAATCTGATCAACGTTCACCCAAAGTACTCGTTATATATCTTACTATACGCTACTGCTGAATCGATATCTAGTTGTGTGATCCCGCCTTCATCCAACGTGGAAAGACGAATCGTGACCGTACGATGGTCGATAGTAATGTGAGGATGATGATTCATTTTTTCTGCTTGAGACGCAATTTTTTCAACGAAAGCAATCCCTGTAAGGAATTCTCTAAAGGTAAAACGTCTTTCAATCGTTTTTGCATCTGCTCGTTTCCAGCCGTCAAGCTCTTGTAGTTTTTGTTCAATTTCTTCATTCTCTAACGTTCCCATTCTGTTCCTCCTTCTTAGTATAAGGGTTTGATAAAGTACTTCATTCCACCAATGGTTTATAAAAAAACGTGGATCCGAGGGAAGATTGTCAAGCATCAGGTTCAGTTATATACTTACATTAACCAATGTTTCAATATAGAGGAAGAAAATCATTTTTAGAGGGCAAAGAAAGAGCAGCCAGAGACCTTGAATAATGATATGCTTCGGACCCGGTCGACAAATGGTCAATCGAATCTTGACAAAAATCATGAATGTTCACCCCATAAAAATCACATGCTCAAGCTGTAAAAGATAAGGAAAGAAGAGAGTGGAAAATCATGAAACATCCCTTTGAATTCAAAGGATATTCTTATGAGGAAGCTGTGAAAGAAGCGGAGGAAACACTTGGAATTCCACGCGATCAGCTAGATATTCAACGGATCTCCGATACGAGAAGAGGTTTTCTTAGTTGGAAACAGCCGGCTGTCCATATTCGTGTCCAATTTAAAAATGAAAACGATACAAGCAGTCATAGAAAGAAGAGTTCTAGTGAGCGGATGGAAGGGAAGGCTTGGATAGAAGATGGACAGATTATCTTTCAACCGAATGATCACCAACTGCCTCTGTGTAAGCCTTCTGATGATGTCTTCGTGTATCGGGACGGCAAATTGATAGAGGAACAAACCGTCATGAAAGCGGGAGAAACATGGACGGTGGAAGGGAACAAAGAATATAGGAAAACGAAGTGGTCTGTGACAGCAGATAGCGATAAGCTGCAGGCAATTTTGAAGGTGAGACCAGGATGTACGGTAATCAAAGAAGTGATCGACACAGCGCCTTCTGAACAGCTACATCTAAAAGTAAAAGAAGTTGAGCATATCGAGAATGAGCTAACAGTACAAGATATTGAGCAAGAGCTTAGAGATCAGAACATATCTTACGGGATCAACCAAGAGGCAATCGAATCGGCATGCAAGTCTGACAAAGAGCAAAGATTTGTCATTGCTGAAGGAGAGCCGCCGACGCATGGAACAGACGGAACACTTATGTATCAGTTTGAACTTCAACCGCAAAAGGTGGCACCTAAATTGCTAGACGGTGGGACAGTCGATTTTAGAGAGTCCACGTACATTCCAACGGTTCAACCAAAGGAGACGATTGCTTACATCATACCGCCAGAGCGAGGAAAAGACGGGACGGATATCTACGGAGAATCTATAAAAGCAAATGATGGCAAGCCTGTATCACTCCAGGAAGGGGAAGGGATTCAATACATAGCAACAGAAAATAGAATCATTGCTACAAAAGCAGGACGGCCTCATGCAGAAAACACAGGCAGTACGGTTCATCTCTCCATTGTTCCAAAATATGAACATAACGGTCATGTGAATATGGAGAGTGGAAATGTACAATTTGATGGCGACATCATTATACATGGGAACGTGGAAGATCAGATGAAGGTAGAAGCAGCAGGAGAGTTGATTGTTGAAGGGTATGCGACAAATGCGGTAGTAAAATCAGGTCATCGGATGTTTATTAATCAAAACGTAATCAATACTTCTATCTCTGCCGGGAATAGTAACCAAGTGTTGGCAGAGATAAGAGACAACATACTGGAAGAAGCAGATCAGATGTCTCAAATCATCCAAGCTCTTGAGCAGCTGAAGCAGTCTCCATCTTTCAAGGATGACAACACAAATATACAATCCTTGTTGAGTTTGTTATTCAATAAAAAGTTTCATCGCTTTGTTCCTAACATAAAGAAAATCATAATTTCTATCGAAAAAAAGAAAGATGTCTTGAACAAAGAGTGGCAATCTCTCGCGGCCCAGCTTTACCGAACGTTCGTTATCCTTCATAAAGACGGTGTGAAGTCGATAGATGACTTAAGAATGCTGCACAGACGCATGGTGTCATTACAGGAAGAGATCCAAACTACATCAAGCTCGAAGGCAGACGTCACTTTTTCCTATGGGATGAATAGTGATATAATTAGTAATAGTGATGTTCATGTCATTGGTAAAGGCTGCACCCACACCAAAATACGTGCAGATGGAAAAGTTACCATTGACCGAACGTTTGTCGGAGGTTCCATTTATGCGCGAGATAGAATTGAAATCGGAACAGCAGGCTCAAGAGCCGGAACCAAAACATGGCTTGAAGTGCCAGAGGATGGAGAAATTCGGATTAATCAAGCGATGGAAGATACAATCATTAAAATAGGCAACCGCCGATTCGAATGTCGTGTAGAAACCCGAAATATCTATGCCAGACTAGACAAGTCGGGTGAGCTGTTAATAAAATAAACAGGTCCAGGGCGTACAGACTGCACGCCCTCGGCCACTCATAAGATGCCCCCTCCCACTTACATAGTGTGAGGCCTTTCTCTAGAAATCATTTTGCTTGTTTTAAGCGGTTGACACGTTGTTTTAATTTTTTTACAATAAACATGCAGACTGACTAGTCGGTTTGGGTAGGTAGATTCCTTTTATCTGGAGAAGAAGAACCGAAGAATAATAAAAGAAAAAGGAGAAGGTGTCAGGATGTTTAAAAAAATACTTATCGCCAATCGCGGAGAAATCGCAGTACGCATCATCCGGGCCTGCCGAGAGTTAGGCATTGAAACAGTAGCGGTATACTCGGAAGCGGACCGTGAAGCTCTCCATGTTATGATGGCAGATGAAGCCTACTGTGTAGGTCCTCCGCCATCTCCGGATAGCTATTTGAAAAAGACGAATTTAATTGCCGCTGCATTAAAGACAGGGGCAGAAGCAATTCATCCCGGTTACGGGTTCTTAGCTGAAAATGCGGAATTTGCGGAGATATGTAAAGATCATGATATTGCATTTATCGGACCATCTGCGGAAGCGATCAATAAAATGGGCGCAAAAGCTGTAGCAAGGGACACAATGGAAGCGGCTGGTGTTCCGATTGTTCCTGGAACGGATGGTATCATTGAAAATGAAGAGGATGCATTAAAGACAGCGGAAGAGATTGGATACCCCGTTATTGTAAAAGCTACAGCCGGCGGCGGTGGAAAAGGAATGCGGGTTGCTAGAGACGCGGAGGATTTAAAAAATGCCATCAGCATGGCACAGCGCGAGGCGGCCACAGCCTTTGGAGATGCTGGTGTTTACATGGAAAAGTTTGTAGAGGAGCCAAGACACGTCGAGATTCAAATTATGGCTGACTCTCACGGTAACGTCGTACACTTTGGCGAGCGAGATTGCTCCATTCAAAGACGTCATCAAAAGCTTGTCGAAGAAGCACCGTCACCTGCTCTTGATGAAGACATAAGAATTGCAATGGGTGAAGCAGCAGTCAAAGCAGCAAAAGCTGTAGATTACTGTGGAGCGGGCACAGTAGAGTTTTTATTGGACAAACATAAGAAGTTTTATTTTATGGAGATGAACACACGCATTCAAGTGGAACACCCAGTGACAGAAGAAGTAACTGGAATTGATTTAATCAAAGAGCAAATACGTGCTGCCTCTGGTCAGCATCTCTCTATAAAACAGGAAGAGATTCAAATTGAGGGTTGGGCGATCGAGTGTCGTATCAACGCAGAGAACCCAGCAAAAGATTTCATGCCTTCCCCAGGAAAGATTGATATGTATCTTCCCCCAGGCGGGCTAGGTGTGCGGATTGACAGTGCAGTGTACCCAGGCTACACCATTGTCCCGTTTTATGACTCCATGGTAGCTAAGTTGATAGTGAGAGGAAAAACAAGAGAAGAAGCAGTACAACGGATGAAACGCGCACTATCTGAGTTTGTTGTCGAGGGAGTGGACACGACAATCCCGTTCCATTTAAAACTAATGGACCACCCGGCTTTTCAAAAGGGAGAGTTTAACACGACATTTCTTGAAAATCATAAAATTATGGACTGATCCCGGACAGAAGGCAGGTGTGTGGAGTGCCGCGTAAAACAACTAAAGAACGGATTATGGAAGCGGCTTTGCAGTTGTTTGAGGAAAATGGGTTTCATGCCGTCACCGTCGATAAAATTGTGAAGCAGAGTAATACGTCCAAAGGCGGCTTTTATCATAATTTCAAATCAAAAGATGAACTGTTATATATGATTCATGATTCCTTTATTACGTACGTTATTGACAAGGCAACGGAAGCCCATGATAGCTATAATACGCCGGCAGAGCAGTTGTATGAAACAATCCGTTCGTTCGTGAAGATGTTTGAGATGTACCGGGCTCACGTCACCGTATTTTATCAGGAAAGTCTATATTTAGCGCCTGATTATTTTAACAGTATTAAAAAAAAGCGTGATCGGTATAAAGACCTCATGTTTAAAGTAGTAAAAGAGGGTAAGAAAAAAAAGGAATTTCGCTCTGAGCTCCCTGTACCTATCACATCTATGGCGATTTTTGGAATGATTAATTGGACATATAAATGGTACAAAACTGAAGGAGAGTATTCGATCCAGGAGATAGCTGACATATATGCTGATTTAATCATGCAGGCAGTCTTAACGGAAGAAGCACGAAACAAACAAGACTACCAGCGCTTTTTCCTTTCATCGAATGTAAAAAGTTGAAGGAGTGTTATACATGTATAAAGTGAATGAAATAAAAGAGTTAATTCGAGCGGTGGATAAATCTGGAATTGGAGAGTTGGAAATTCGCGGCGAGAATAAAGAAAAGTTAATTATTAAAAAAGAAGGATCAGTAGAAGCTTCTGGTCAACAGGAGGCCCCTCAAGCACCTGCCGTGTCAGCACCACCAGCTCCTCCTGTGAAAGAAGAAGCAAATCAGACAGCAGTTAAAGAGGAAAAGACATCTGCTTCTGAAACGACGCAAACAGAAGAGAAAAAAGACGAAACATTACAGGAGATCACTGCCCCTATGGTTGGTACATTTTATCGGGCGCCTTCCCCGGATGCTGATCCCTACGTAAAAGAAGGTGATAAAATACAAGAAGACACTGTCGTCTGCATTGTAGAGGCTATGAAGCTGATGAATGAGCTTGAAGCAGAGGTGTCTGGAGAAATTGTAGAAATTCTTGTCGAAAATGGTGAATTGGTTGAGTACGGACAACCTCTATTCCTCGTAAGGCCGTAACTCCTGCAGAGAATATCATCAAGAGAATATACAGCGCCTGAATGTCATTGTGTTTGGGCGCTGACATTTTCATTAGGCTATAAGGAGGTTACATAAAATGAGCGATATTTTCGATCGTATTGACGAGATGGAAGAAAGAAGAGAGAAAGTGAAACTGGGCGGTGGAGAAAACAGAATTGATGCCCAGCATGATAGAGGAAAATTAACAGCTCGGGAAAGAATTGATATACTAGTAGATGAAGGAACGTTTACAGAAGTAAATCCTTTTATTGAACACCGGGGCATGGATTACGGAACGGTCGAAGCTCCCGGGGAAGGAGTAGTGACAGGGTACGCCAAAGTAGACGGAAGACTCATCTTTCTATTTGCCCAGGATTTTACCGTGTTTGGCGGTGCGCTTGGCGAAATGCACGCCTTAAAAATTTCCAAAATTATGGATCTTGCTGCTGAAAATGGAGCTCCGATCATTGGTCTAAATGACTCGGGAGGAGCACGTATTCAAGAAGGAGTCTTATCCTTGGATGGATATGGACATGTATTCTATCGCAATTCTATCTACTCCGGAGTGGTTCCGCAAATTTCTGTTATTATGGGTCCCTGCGCAGGAGGAGCGGTATATTCCCCTGCCATTACAGACTTTGTCTTTATGGTGGAGAAGACGAGCCAAATGTTTATCACTGGTCCAAAAGTTATTGAGACAGTGACAGGTGCAAAAATCAATAGTGAGGATCTCGGCGGGGCAAAAATACATTCAAGTAAAAGTGGTAATGCGCATTTTACCGCTCCGACAGAAGAAGAAATACTACAAGAAGTCCGTCGGTTAATCCAATATTTACCCTCTAATTACGAAGAAAAAGCTCCAAGAAAAGAAAGCGGACCGTCTGTGCCAGCAGTAGAAGAACGGCTTGATGACATATTGGATGTCGTACCGACAGACGGAACGAAAGTATATGATGTTCGCAAAGTCATCCAAATGCTGGTGGATGAGGAAGATTTCATGGAAGTACAGCCTAATTTTGCCAAGAACATTGTAGTAGGATTCGGTAGAATAAATGGAGAGACAGTCGGTGTCATAGCGAATAATCCTAAAATGATGGCCGGCGGTCTGGATATTGATTCATCAGATAAGTGCTCTCGATTCATACGTTTCTGTGATAGTTTTAATATCCCGCTCATTACGCTTGAAGATGTTAGCGGCTTTATTCCAGGCATTCAGCAAGAGCACGGAGGCATTATTCGTCACGGAGCGAAAATTTTATACGCTTATTCGGAAGCAACCGTACCTAAAATTACAGTAATCCTTCGGAAAGCCTACGGTGGAGCATATGTCGCGTTGAACAGTAAAGCAATAGGAGCAGACATGGTGTTCGCTTGGCCAAATGCAGAAATTGCAGTTATGGGGCCGGAAGGTGCGGCAAATATTATTTTTGCTAAAGATATAAAAGAAAGTCAGAATCCGGAAGAAACAAGGCAAGAAAAAATTCAGGAATACAGAGATCGTTTTGCCAATCCATACATTGCTGCAAGTAATGGGATGGTGGACGATGTAATAGACCCTCGTGATACACGTAAGTCATTGATAAACGCTCTGGATATGCTGAAGAACAAGAAAAAAGAGAATCCGAAGAAAAAGCACGGAAATATTCCTCTATAATTGAAATGGAAGGGAGAACAACAAATGAAAGACGAACTACAATCTGTGTTGGCGGACATATGTAATTTCCCTGTCCCTAGTGAAGAAGAGTGGTATCAGGCTGCGGAGAAATCACTAAAAGGGAAATCAGTGGAAAAACTTTTGTATACAACGACTCCAGAAGGAATCACATTAAAGCCATTGTATGTAGAAAAAGATCGTGAAGAGCTACCGTATACAGATAATATTCCAGGACAAGCCCCTCATCTAAGAGGAGTAGGTGTCCTTCCCGATGATAAAAAAGCATGGCATATTACTCAAGCTGTAACAGAACGCACCCCTGAAGCTGCTAACAAAGAAATAAATACAGGGCTGAAAAAAGGACAACATGGTGTGACGATCCGCTTGAATGCCCCTGTCTTACAAGGAAAAAAGCCAGCGAGTGATAACATTTCCGAATCAGGAGTGCTGGTCGTTGATGTAGAGGACGTAAAAACTCTTTTTAACAAAGTAGATTGGGAGAATCATACGTTACATATGGAAGCGGGCCCGGATATTTTACCGATTTTTTCAATTCTCGCGGGTTCTCTTCAGAGCCGGGAAGAATTAACAAAGATTGAGGGAAGTGTTGCAGCTGACCCGCTTGGCAGCTGGGTGAAACATGGAAGTCTTCCAGTTTCACTAACCAAGAGTTTCGATAATATGGCCGCTGTGATCAAATGGAGTCAACAACAACAAGTGAATCTACGAACAGTTCTCGTCTCCAGTGAGCCTTACCATAATGGCGGGGCGAGCGCAGTGGAGGAAATTGCTTACACATTAGCTGCTGGTGTCACTTACTTGAGAGAGTTACAACAACGTGGCGTCTCACCAGAAGAGAGTGCACCATTCTTTCAATTTAGTTTTCCAGCGGGAGCTTCCTTCTTTATGGAAATAGCGAAGTTTCGAGCAGCACGTGCTCTATGGTCCAACATTCAAGCAGCATTTGACATCGAAGAAGAAAAGCGTACGATGCATGTTCATGGAACCACCTCACAAAGAACAAAAGCTAAGTATGATCCGTACGTGAATATGCTTCGTAGCACGACAGAAGCTTTTGCGGCTGCGGCAGGAGGGGCAGACAGCATAGAAGTTGCTCCTTTTGATGAGGCATTTCAGCGTCCGACTGACTTCTCGAAGCGTATTGCCCGTAATACTCAAATTATTTTGCAAGAAGAAGCACATATTGGCCGAACGATTGATGCAGGCGGCGGCTCCTTTTACATTGAACAATTGTCAGATGAGTTAGCGCAAAAAGCATGGAGTCTGTTTCAGGAGATTGAAGCAGAAGGAGGCTTGGTGACGAGTCTTGAAAAGGGAACTCCTCAAGCTCAGGTAGAGGAAAAGAAAAAAGACAGGGAGCGAGACGTACAGAAACAGAAGCGAGTATTTGTTGGTGTAAACAAATACGCAGATCTCGACGAAAAACCTATTTCTGTACTTCCGGAAGACGACTCTCAAGAGGTATCCAATTATTTGCAGAAGCGAGAGAATTCCCTCTCAAGAGCGCAACGAAACTATGACGAAGATAATATAGTCGAATCAACTATTCAAGCGGCGGAAGAGGGAGCTTCCATACAAGATATTGCGGCTGGTCTTGGATGGGCTGCTAGTGAAGAAAAACAAATACCTAACATTCCTCTATGGAGAGAAGCTGAAGTGTTTGAAGAACTGCGTGATAAAGCGAACACCTACAAAGAGGAAAAAGGTAAATCTTTATCGGCTCTCCTAGTCACGTTAGGGCCACTAGCTTCCCATAAAGCACGTACTGATTTTGCGTCAGGATTTCTGCAAACGGGAGGCTTTGAAACCGTACAAACAGAGGATTTACTTGATACGGAAACGGCCGTTGAAAAAGCAGCATCGACAGAGGAATCAATTCTTGTACTCTGCGGTACAGACCAATCGTATGAGGAACAAGCGGCAGACATTGTAGAGGGTGTAAAGAAACAAACTCCTGATAAAACTATACTTCTAGCTGGCAACTTGTCTGACGAAGAAAATCAACAATTATCAGAACGTGGATTAGATGGAACGATTCATCGCCATTCCAATGTATACGAGACATTAAGCTGGTTGCATCGAGTGAAAGGAGCGGAGAGTAAATGAGAAATCCAGACTTCACGAAAATAAATTATAATGACGTCAAGTCGGGCGGAAATATAGAGAAATGGAAAGAAGATGTAGAAACAACCTCTGGAAAAAAAGCGGAATACCAGTATGGCCGTACCGTGGAAAAAATTAAGATTCAGCCATTATATACGAAAGAAGATACGAAAGACCTTCCGCACACTGGTTATGTATCAGGCATCCCGCCGTTTTTACGTGGTCCTTATCCTGCCATGTACAAAACAAGACCATGGACAGTGCGACAGTATGCGGGTTATTCCACCGCAGAGGAATCCAATGCATTTTACCGGCGTAATTTAGCTGCCGGCCAAAAAGGGTTATCGATTGCGTTTGACTTAGCGACACATCGAGGCTACGACTCTGATCATCCGCGTGTAGTAGGGGATGTCGGGAAAGCTGGTGTTGCCGTTGACTCCATTTTAGATATGAAAGTATTATTTGATGGCATTCCGCTTGATCAAATGTCCGTTTCGATGACTATGAACGGAGCTGTTCTCCCTGTAATGGCGTTTTATATCGTAGCGGCTGAAGAGCAAGGGGTCAGCCAAGAGAAACTAACAGGGACGATCCAAAATGATATTTTGAAAGAATACATGGTTCGTAACACGTATATTTACCCACCGGAAATGTCTATGCGTATCATTGCTGATATATTCGCTTATACGTCTGAACATATGCCAAAATTCAACAGCATATCTATATCCGGTTATCACATGCAGGAAGCCGGGGCGACAGCTGATTTAGAGCTGGGCTATACACTTGCGGATGGGTTAGAATATGTACGGACAGGCTTAAAAGCCGGTTTAGATATTGATCAATTTGCTCCTCGTTTATCATTTTTCTGGGCTATTGGCATGAATCATTATATGGAAATTGCGAAAATGCGTGCTGCTCGTTTGCTTTGGGCACGTTTAATGAAACCGTTCAATCCTAAGAATGAAAAATCGATGGCACTACGTACGCACTCACAAACTTCCGGGTGGAGCTTAACAGAACAGGACCCATATAACAATGTAGTCCGTACGTGTATTGAAGCGATGGCAGCGTCTATGGGACATACGCAGTCGCTTCATACAAATGCCCTCGATGAAGCGATTGCTTTGCCTACTGACTTTTCAGCTCGGATCGCACGTAACACACAGTTATACTTACAGGAAGAAACAGGGATGACGAATGTGGTAGAATCCGTGGGGGGGCTCTTATTATGTCGAACGCTTAACAGCAGAGCTTGCCAAAAAAGCATGGGAGCATATCGAGGAAATTGATGAAGCTGGTGGTATGACCAAAGCAATTGAAGCAGGTTTGCCAAAAATGCGGATCGAAGAAGCAGCTGCCCGAAGACAAGCTCACATTGACTCCGGAAGAGAAACAGTAGTCGGGATTAATAAGCACCGCCTGGATAAAGAAGAGCCGTTAGATATATTAGACATTGACAATAGCGTGGTTCGTGAATCTCAGCTTCGACGTTTAGAGAAGCTACGCGCTGAGCGTAATGAAGAAGAAACAAAAGAAACACTACGAGCGCTTTCCCAGGCAGCGGCGAGCGGAGAAGGAAATTTACTAGAACTTGCGGTGAATGCTGCGAGAGCACGTGCTACTCTTGGAGAAATTTCAGATGCTATAGAAGAATCAGCAGGAAGACACCAAGCGGTTGTTCGCTCTATTAGCGGGGTCTACAGTGCTGAATTTGGAGAGGAAGAATTAATGGAAGAAGTACGACAGCTTACGGATGAATTTGCGGAAAGAGAAGGACGTCGTCCACGGATTATGGTAGCGAAGATGGGGCAAGACGGCCACGACCGCGGGGCGAAAGTGATCTCCACAGCGTTTGCAGACTTAGGATTTGATGTAGATATTGGCCCTCTCTTCCAGACTCCGGAAGAAGCAGCGATTCAGGCTGTGGAAAACGATGTTCATATTCTTGGTATGAGTTCGCTGGCAGCTGGCCATAAGACACTTCTGCCTCAAGTGAAAGAAGAATTGAAAAAGCAAGGACGAGAAGATATGGTCCTCGTGATCGGTGGAGTGATTCCCGCCCAAGACTATGATTTCTTAAAAGAAAACGGAGCATCGGCTATCTTTGGACCGGGGACCGTCATTCCTGCAGCCGCTAAGAAAGTGATGGAAGAAGTCAACAAAAGGCTAAATGAACACGGAATATCATAATGATATAAGAAGAAAGAAAAGAGGGGAAAGGAGGGAAGGTCGTGTCGGATGAACAAGTGAAGAAAAGAGGACTGACAGCGGATGATTATGTAGAAGGTGTATTGAACCAAAATCGAGCGATCATAGCGAGAACTATTACATTGGTGGAAAGCAATGCACCGAAGCATTTTGAGCTGGCTCAAGAAGTGTTGAAACGACTGATGCCGTATACGGGCAATTCTATCCGCATTGGTATAACGGGAGTACCGGGGGCCGGAAAGAGTACGCTCATCGAGGCATTTGGTTCTATGCTTTGTGACGAAGGTCATCGATTAGCAGTGTTAGCAGTGGACCCCTCTTCCACCGTAAGCAAAGGAAGTATACTTGGTGACAAAACGAGAATGGAAACACTGTCCAAACATCCGAATGCTTATATCCGCCCTTCTCCATCGGGAGGAACATTAGGAGGAGTCGCCCGTAAAAGTCGAGAAACCATGCTCATTTGTGAAGCAGCCGGCTATGATGTTATCTTCGTGGAAACGGTCGGAGTAGGACAGAGTGAGACGACTGTCCGCTCCATGGTCGACTTCTTCCTCGTCCTCATGTTGACGGGAGGCGGGGATGAGCTTCAAGGGATGAAAAAAGGAGTTATGGAAATTGCCGACGCTATTTTCATCAATAAAGCAGACGGTGATAACAAACAACCTGCCTTGAATGCGAGATCAGAGTATAACCGTTTGCTTCATTACTTACAGCCTGCTACTCCAGGTTGGGAAACGAAGGCTTATACAGTTTCCGCATTAACGGGAGAAGGGATCCCAGGCATTTGGAATGTGATTCGTGAGTATGAAGAGAAAATGAAAGAAAGCGGATTCTTCGAAGAAAGGCGAATATCTCAACTTTCTGAGTGGATGGACCGGTTAATTGAAGATGAATTAAAGCGAACGTTTTATCAAAAAGAAGAAGTTCTGAATTTGCTCCCTGATATGAAAAAGAAAGTGAGCGATGGTATTATCCCTCTCGCACAAGCGGTGAAAGAGCTAATGGAAGTGTATCGAGCATAACAAGAACATAGAAGAGATCCCCGGCTGCAACTCAGGCACCGGGGATATTTTTATTAAGGGGAAGCAACGGATTGAACTTTTTGTTTTTTTAATTGAGAGGAATAAGTGACATAGAGAAGAAAAGCGATAACAGATAAAACGATTCCTACAATATAAGGCAGTCCGACCGCGATGGAAAATAACCAGCCGCCAACAGGGGGTCCGATAATCCGACCTAAGGAGTCGAAAGAAGAGAGTAACCCTGTAGCACGTCCATAGCCGGAAGTTGTTGTTTTCGTAATAAGAGCAGACACACTTGGACGGATGACGCCATTTCCGATCCCGAAAATACTTAGAAAGACAGCGGCCGTTGCGAAATTATCGACAAACAAAATGAGGCCAAAGCCGATGGCAGAGACTAGAATACCTATTTGTATTACCGCTCCTTCTCCAAATTTTTTCGTCATCCGGCCGACCAATCCACCTTGCACCAAGGCGCCGGCAAAACCCATAATCATAAAGATATACCCAAGCTCCACCGTTCCTAATCCTGCTTGTTGAGCGGCAAAGTAAGCAAACGTTGCTTCTAATCCCGCTAGAGAAATAGAAACAAACAATTGAAGAAAGTACAATATGGATATCGATCCGCTTAACATTTTCAAAGAAGGTGTTTTGGAATCGGAAGATGTACCTTTCGCTTCCTCAGAAAGTGACTCTTTTAAGACGAAAGTCACTAAAAGGAATGTAATAAGGGAAGAGACACCTGCAACTAAGAACGGGAGAGAGAGACTAGTGCGCGAGAAGATACCGCCAATTGCCGGTCCAAACACGAAGCCTAACCCTACGGCAGCTCCTATAATTCCCATTCCTTTTCCTCGATTTTCTTCCGTAGTAATATCAGCCGCGTATGCTTGCACAGTTGGCATATTTGCAGAGGAAAGAAAACCTCCTATAATACGTGCAGCAAAAAGCATCCACAGCTGAGAGGCAAACGCCATGAAGAAGAAAGAAAAAGATAAACCTAATATTCCTATCATCATAATGGGCTTACGACCTATACGATCGGAAACACGTCCCCACATAGGTGCAAAAATCAATTGCATTAAAGAATAAACAGCCATTAACAGCCCTAGCTGAGTTGGAGTTGCACCAAGCTCCTCCGCGTAAAATGGCAGCACAGGAATAATAATTCCAAAGCCGACCATCACAAAAAACATGACAGCAAATAATATCGGTAACGCTTTTTTTGTCTCCAAAACTGAGTTCACTCCACTTCTTTAATATGACTACTCTCCTGTAACGTTGCTAAGGCTTCTTGTATAAAAGACAATTCCGCTTCTAACATCTTTCTTTTATGATCGAATGCTAATGTTACTCCTTTTTTATATTCGTGAGAAGGGACTCGTGAAATAACATCCTGCTTCATTATAAGTGCTTCCCGTCTATTATGTAAGTAACGAAGGATTTCCTCCTGAGGAAGATGATCAACAAACATTAAACCGATGTCTCCTTCGTAAAATAAGCTGTCGGCCGAAGAAAGGTTTTCAGAAAGAAGTTGGTAAAAATACTTCTTTCCTTTCTCATTAATGGAATATACTTTTCTTGGCGGCCGATTACCCTCACTTTTAACGGTGACATCGACATACTTTTCTCTGCTCAAGCGATCGAGGAGTGCATAGGCTGTTGGTTTTTTCATGTCAGATAGAAATGGTAAGTTTTTCTCGATGAAATCATGTATTTGGTAACCATGCTGGCTTTGAGACATCAACAATCCCAAAAGCAGCAAAGAACGGTGCTCCATTAAGCATCAGCCCCTTCGTTATCGCTCTCTTGTCTTATTGTAATGGAGACTACTTCGTTTGTGAATAGTCAAGAACTGACTATTATATGAAAAGACTAAAAATCCCGCCAGCCGTTGAGAAGCAGCGGGATGAAGAAAATGTTTTATCCGATGGAAGAGCCAAGAACCATAGCGGTAACTCCGATGAATCCTACCACAATCGGCAAGTTTTTTAAAGCGTATACCCCACTAGACGACCGATATAATAAAACAAAGCAACGGTCGGCAAGAAAAAACATCATGGCAGCTAACATAGCTAATATTGTAATGTCCAGATTTTGAGTTACGATATATGCTCCAGCCCCACCGGCCAAATGAAGTACAAACGAGATAGGCTGTACAAAACGCTGAAAACGACGTGCCAACCAATCTGCGACAAAAGAAATAATAGTGCCATAGAAAACGATGGGAATTAATGAAAAAAATCCGTAAATGGTATAGCTTTCCATTACCATTTCCATGGATGTCGCGCCGCTCGTTGTCGGAATGGGGAAGAGAACACCCATCATAATGATAAATAACGTCCATACCATTAACCCTGTGAGTAATTTATTCTTCATGGCAGTTCGCCTCCGTGTATGTTTTTTAAAATTGATCTGTTCAATAATTTATATAACCGCTTTTGTCAAACTGAAACTTCAATTAATACATAATTTTGTTTCGTTCAGTTGCAAAATCGCGAAAAGCCCGATATCTTTGATATTAGGAAAATGAATGGTAGGATATAGAAAGTACACCGAGGCAGAATGAAATAAGTAAGAGTAGAAAGGAAGGTATCATCAATGGAATTAAAAGTAGACCAGACCCCGAATCCAAATGCAATAAAATTTACAGCACAGGAGACTCTATTTGAAGGCAGCACTTCTTTTAAAAAAGGGGATAACCCGGATCACCCTTTAGCACAGGCATTGCTGGAGATTGATGGGGTTGATAACATATTTGGATATGGAGATTTTGTAACAGTCAATAAAACAATGGAAGCCGACTGGGAGGATATTATTCCGAAAATCCAAGAAGCCTACAATCAGCATCACGGATAAAAGAAAGGGGACTGCTCGTATACAGAGCAGTCCCTTAAGCGTTGTATATTTTCCGGAGCGTTGGTGCATGGTAAAAAAGAGATACTATATCACATGTCACAGGAGGAACTCATGACACGAGGACAGTCTGGAAATAATAAGAAAAAAAAGAAAGCTTCTCTTTCCCAAACACCGGCTAAGGATATAGAAAAAGGCGACTCTATGGCTGAATATGCAAAGGAAATATCAGCACTTCCGTCGAAAAAGCCAAAACGAGAAAACAAAAGAGAGACACGTCACTGAATACTTGAACATTAAAAAATTTCCACCGTCTCTTCTGGTGGAAATTTTTTAATGTTTCTAAGCCATGCGTCTAAGATGAACGCTGGATGGATGGATTCGGTTTGGAAGACTGTGATTTGGCAGCAGGACGAGAGAAGTTGTCTATCATCGATTGTAATTCTTTATGCGCTTCACGAACTTTTAAAGTCTGATCGATAATTTGCTGAAAACCTTCGATATCAGAATCAGATGCATTCAACACGGATTTAGGAATACCTTCTGCAATTTGCTGTAAGGAGAGATCTCGATTCACTGATTACGACCACCTTTCTTTGTGAATTCCTTTTCCTGCCTTTAGATGATGATACTCATTGATACATTAATTGTGGAAAGCACAGTGATTTTCCTGCTAACCTGTGAGAAAACTTATCAACACTCTTCAGCGTATTTTATTATATTTTATCGATTGTATAATGAACTTGTTGAAAAAGTAGGTATGTGAATCAATCTCACACTTTTAATATCGCTTCTGTTTACGGAACGTTATACAGTAGAGGAAGTTCTAGTTGCTTACCGGTATGAAGGACACTTTTTTCAGTTTTTCCTCCGGGTGTTTCTTTCATAAAAACGCTGAAGAATTTATACTTTGCTGAAGGTGTGTCATTCACAAAACTCCGTAAAAAGTCGTACATGGATCTGCCTTATAGTCCGTTCTTGAAAAATTTCTCAAAAAAAAATCCATTTACTATTGCAATACATTTATTTATGTTGTATAGTTAAGGAACTTAAGGTTGTTCGCACTTCTAGAAAGTTTGAAATTGGTTTATCCTCTTTCGTCTTATCATCAAGTAGAGCAAGTTTTAAGAATACACATGTTGTGTGGTTAGCACACAAGGAGGATTTTATATTATGGAACAAGGTACAGTTAAGTGGTTTAATGCAGAAAAAGGCTTTGGATTTATCGAACGTGAAGGTGCAGACGATGTATTCGTACACTTCTCTGCTATTCAAGACGAAGGATTCAAAACTCTAGAAGAAGGCCAAAGCGTAACGTTTGAAATCGTTGACGGCCAACGCGGACCACAAGCAGCTAACGTACAAAAGTAATACGTTTATATAATATACAAGGAACCACAAGAGATACACAACTCTTGTGGTTTTTTGCGTGTGTTCGACATAGAATAACGATAGCAACAAAATGAACACCTCTCCTTGCGATAGCTGTTCTGCGACTTGTACATATGATGAAATGGAGTAACAGGCAGAATCTAATATTTAATGCCCACCTTATAATTTGACATTGCCCGCTGCCGAGAGCGGGTATGAAAATGAATTAAAACAAGAACTAAAGACATGAAAAAGAAAAAGCGACTAGGATAACTTGAAAAGGAATGGCAGTTACTGTACTTCTCAACAAACAAGGAGGCAATGCATTGAAAAAGATCTTTCTGATGATGACGATATTGTTATTTCTGTCCTCTTGCGGGCAAGGGGATACGGGAGAATCCAATGAAGAATTAGAAAAAGAAGAAGCTCCCTTCTACAAAGGGATGATTTCGGATATGATGGAATCTGATACAGAACAGCTCACTGTCTCAGGTGAGGTCGTCCAATCGAGTGACGTGGATTACGACTCCCTGATTGTTTGGATAGAAGAAGATACCCAAATCAAAAATACAATGGGAGACGACATTGCGTATGAAGCGCTTAGTACAGGAGAGTACGTGAGTATTTGGCTTAAAGATGACATAGTTATGGAAAGTATGCCGCCACAAGTGAAGGCTTCTAAAATTGTTGTCGGAACAGAAGAAACAACGGGAAGCAGCTTAAACGAAGAAGAAATCATACAAGAACAAAAAGAAGGCGATTTTGTGTTCCGGGCTGTGTCAGAAAAGAAAACATATAACCCACATGAGCCTGTTCACATTGCTGGTATGATTCGATATGGAGGAAAGAAAGAATCCGTTGAAGTGGGGCATGGCGGCTTTCAGCTGATGCGTTTTAAAGTTGAAGAGAAAACCCGTGATATCACGATAGATTGGGCTCACGCGTCCATTTTCAGCCAAACCACATTGACCAATGATGAATGGCACATAGAAACATTCGAAAAAACCGGTGAAATAGGAGAGACAGAATTTCATGAGGAGTTTTTTAATAAGGAAGGACTGCCTGAAGGACAATATGTGATTACGATATCAACGGACCTTCAAATAGACGAGGAAACAACCATTTCATTTTCAGAGGACATAGAAATTGAAGTAAAAGAAGAGGAGGAGTGAGACAAATGGCGGAAATTGCTGATTTTATGAACCTTGAAATCCGAATAGGTACGATCGTAGAAGCGGAACCATTTCCGGAAGCGCGGAAACCGGCTATCAAATTAAAAATAGACTTTGGGGAGATAGGCATAAAAGCATCCTCTGCCCAAATAACCAATCGGTACGAACCGGAGGAGCTCGTCGGACAGCAAGTAACGGCTGTCGTGAATTTTCCTCCGATGCGCATCGCTGGTTATAAATCAGAGGTGCTCGTTCTAGGAGCAGTCCCTGAAGAAGGAGATGTCGTCTTGCTTCAGCCAGTGGAATCAGTTCAGAACGGTACTCCTGTTAGTTAGCAGACGTTACCGTTAGCTCTTTCAACGTACGGAGGGGAAGATGCCGTACGGTTTTTGTTTTTGTCTTCACGTTGTAATGTACAAATAATATTTCAGGTTCTCGTATGATGGCTCCTGTATCTAAATAGGTAGCTAAGGAAAACGGCAGCTGTTCGGTAATGGAATGCTTCGGCCAATCATGAGATTCAAGAGTTTTAGGAAGATCTATAAGGTCTGGTTGTTCTCTCAATAAACGCAAACATTGGATATGTTCTTCTTTGGATAAAACCGGGGTTCCCCATGATTTTCTTGGCTTGTGTTTTTGGTGCAGGAAATAATCATACGTCATCAGCCCTTCAATGATGTCCATTCCTTTAGTGTCACGGTGTTTTAAAAACTCCTGTAGACGAAGAAAAAGGTCTTCTAGTTGATGTCCTATTTTTCCCCATCCTTTTTCATACCAGTAATCCCCAAACTCTTGGAAAAAGTCGAAAGGTGTGTCAAATACATCTTTTACTAAGTGATGAATGGTATGATCCATTCGATGGTCATTCCAATACTTATCGAGAATATCTTCTACTCTTTTAATTCGAGAAATGTCAGAGAAGCTTATGACATCGTTATACAACATTTCATAAGGAGCTTGGTTCATATACACGTACCCGAATTTTTCTGCTTGAATGCGCAGACCAGTTCCTCGAAGCATTTTTAAAAAACCGAGCTGTAATTCTTCTGGTTCCATTGCAAATACATCATTAAATGTTTGTTTAAATCGATCATAATCTTCTTCTGGAAGACCTGCAATTAAGTCAAGGTGCTGTACAATTTTGCCGCCTTCTTTTACCATACGAACTGTCCGTTCCAGTTTCTTTAGATTTTGATGCCTCTTGACGAGCTTGTTCGTAATGTCATTGGTAGATTGAACACCAATCTCAAAGCGGAATAGTCCAGGGGGAGCATGCTCGTTCAGAAATTCTAATAGCTCTGGAGGCATAATATCTGCGGTAATTTCAAATTGAAACTGACATCCTTGGTGATTATCTATTAAGAATTGAAAAATCTCTCGTGCATATTCTCGTTGGATATTAAACGTTCGGTCTACAAATTTAATCATTTTTGCGCCATTTTCTATTAAATAAAGCAAATCGTCTTTAACTTTTTCAATGTCGAAATAACGAACACCGGCTTCAATCGATGACAAACAAAACTGACAGCTAAACGGACATCCACGACTCGTTTCAAAATAAGTGATGCGCCGGGAGAGGTCTTTTTTGTCTTCTGCAAAGCGGTAAGGGCTCGGAATTTTTTCGAGATCTGCTTTCGGACGCGGCGGGTTGATGACTACTTCTCCCTTCTTGCGGAAAGCTGCTCCGAATACCATATGATACTTCTCTTCTCCCGCTATTTCATCGAGTAAATGTTTAAAAGTTTCTTCGCCTTCATTGATGACAATAAAGTCCACATCCGAGAGTCGGTTCATCCAATACTCGGTGTCATATGATACTTCCGGACCACCGAGAACAATTTTTAATTCTGGCTTTATTTTTTTTAGCATAGAGACGACTTCAATGGTCTCTTCGATATTCCAGATATAACAAGAAAAACCGATGACATCGGGGTGTTTTTCAAATAAATCAGTTACGATATTCATCGAAGGGTCTTTAATGGTGTACTCGGCCATTTCTATATCGTAATCTGGGTAAGCGGAGGCTTTTAAATAACGTAGCGCCAGACAAGTATGTATATATTTTGCGTTCAACGTGCTTACAATTACATTCATGTGGAATATCTCTCCTTCTCATAAATAGTGCAAAACGGATGAACAATCGCATTGGCACTGGTCTTATGTTATCATATGTTCGGCATGAAATTCTTCTATACCAGCAAATTGAAAATTAAAGGAATGAGTGTTTGTGGTAATTTCTATGGCACCGTGGCTGTTTCATCTCATCCTGTCCATTATTATCCTTATTCTAGCTTTTATCATTGGCAGAGGTCTGTATCATTTCTTGTCAAAGAAAGAAAAGTCAAGGAAGTGGCAGGATAGACTGCTAGCATTACTTCTTGCGGTCGTAATGGCAGGTTTTTATTTTTACATAACAGAAGGATTTACGGACAGAGCTTCGTTAGGTGAAAAAATAGTAACTTCCTCTGGATCTAAGACCGTGGGGGAAGAACAAGAAGTGCTCATCCCTCTTGGGGACTACGTAGTCATAGAAAGGTTATATGAATACGGGTATGTCGTGGAGGATGTCCTTCAAGGTAATGAGTATAGGATGACTTTTCTTATAGAGGATGAAGTAGCATTTCTAGAGAATTATTCGGATTATGTAACGGGAAATGGGATGTTTATTAATGAGTCTCGTTTTCTCTTTAAACAAGCATATAATGAGGAATGGAAACAAGTACTCGAGGCAGCCAGGGAACGAGAAGAAGTCGATATCCCAGGAGTCGAATTACAAATGGATAAAGTAAAAAAATGAGTTTGCTGAAGAAGTCTGTCAGAAGAGCTGTTGAAAGCTTACAGACTCCTGGGGGTGAGAGCACCGCCATGCACTTCTTTAGAAAATGGCGCCGAGAAGTTGGGCGCCTCATTTTTTTAAGCCTTATGATCCTTGAACATGACATTATTGTGCGCAGACGTTTTCATTCCATCACACTTTGTTGCAATAATGCTTTAACGCAAATTTGTATTAACGCTTTAAATTAAATTATAGTAATAGAATAATTTAGACCGTTATTATCCTTAAATTTTCAGCAATATCAATAATTCACAGCCTTTGTTAATTCAGAAAATTTCAATGATTTTCTATTGACAAAATAAATAAAGTCTAGTACATTCAAGTTAACCGAAAACATATTGCGAATTTTAATCCCTCGTTCCATATTCGTCATTTCTCTCATATGATCTTTAAAATTATTATACCTGAAAAATTTCGAGGAGGGGTGTACATTTCTTTTGTTCTGTTATGAAAGGGCTTACAAATAAAAAGTAAAACTATTTAAAAAATCGTATATATGCTAAAATAATGACATCTATTTTGTTTCGTCTAAGCAGAATGGATCTCCTGAGTATGTTACTTAAGGAGTATTATTTTTCTTAAAAAAAGAGGGGGAGAAAAAATGAACAAGAAATGGCTGAAAGCGTTGTTTGCAGGTGCGCTATCCGCATCTGTATTGGCAGCGTGCGGGGAATCAGAAGAAGATGCTGCGAGTGAAGACACTGGCACAAGTGAAGGCGGGACCGAAGAGGCAGCATCGAACGAAGAATCAGGTTCAGAAGATACTTATGTTATCGGCGCTACTCAAATTGTAGAACATCCTTCACTGGATGCTGCCTACGAAGGTTTTAAAGAAGGACTCGCTGATAATGGATTCGTCGAAGGAGAAAATGTAGAATATGATCACCAAAGTGCGCAAGGGGATCAAAACAATACGGCAACGATTGCTAACAATTTCATCTCTGAAGGAGTAGACTTGATTTTTGCTAATTCTACACCTAGCGCTCAGGCTGCACTGCAAGCAAGCAACGATACACCAATTATTTTCACTTCCGTCACCGACGCTGTAGAAGCAGGATTAATCGACGGCATGGATACGCCAGGGGAATTAATTACGGGAGTAGTAGACCTTCATCCGGATGCCATTAACATGACAGTTGATTTTATTTCTGAATATTTTCCAGATTCGACTGTCGGAATGGTATACAATTCAGGAGAGCAAAACTCCGTCACTCAAATTGAAGCAGTAGAGGAGGCGGCAACTGACTCAGGGTTGGAAGTCGAAACTAGAAGTGTTTCAACATCTGCAGAGGTTCAGCAGGCAACAGAATCATTAGTCGGAGAAGCGGATTTGCTCTATATCATTACAGATAATACGGTTGTTTCTGCGCTGGAATCAGTGGTTGGCATTGCAGAATCACAAAGTCTTCCATTAATAGTCGGTGAACCTGATTCCCTCGAACGAGGCGGGTTTGCTACATTTGGTATCAACTATCATGATATCGGATACCGGGCTGGTGAGATGGCTGCGGAAGTACTGAGCGAAGAAAGCACACCAGCTGACATTCCTGCAGAATACCCACAAGACATGGAGTTGTTTATTAATAGAGAAGCAGGAGAAGCCCAAGGGGTTGACATCCACGAAGATTGGGAAGAAGAGGCTCAATTTATTAACGGAGAGGAATAAGGGAGAGGTAATAAGGCCTGGCCTGAATGTGTGAGCTTAGGGCTAGGCCTTATCCTAATATCTTAGGTGATAGGAAGGAGAACCGGAGGATGTTTATTTCCATATTTGGCGCTCTTGAGTCCGGTTTAATATATGCGTTAATGGCACTTGGTGTCTATTTATCATTCCGTGTGCTCGATTTTCCGGATTTGACGGTAGACGGCAGCTTTGTGACCGGCGCCGCTATGGCGGCAGTTATGATTATTAACGGTCAATCTCCTGTAGTAGCGACAATCGCAGCTGTTATTACAGGGTTTATAGCAGGGTGCTTTACTGGTCTTTTACACACGAAAGGTAAAATTAACCCATTATTATCTGGCATTTTAATGATGATTGCTCTCTATTCTATAAATCTGCGTATCATGGGACAGTCCAACATACCTTTACTAGGAGAAACAACCATTTTTTCATCTGTCACTTCATTTTGGGAAAGCTTAAATCTCAGTGCCCCATTTAATGCAGTCATTGGTGCCCTTGGAGTGCCAGGGACACCGCAAACATGGGCCATCTTATTTATTGCACTAATTGTTACGCTTATCATTAAATGTATTACTGATTATTTTCTAAAAACGGAAGTAGGGTTAGCTCTTCGTGCCACAGGTGATAATCAAAAAATGATTCGCAGCTTTTCTGCAAATACCGATATATTAATCATTATGGGATTAGGGATTTCTAATGCTTTTGTTGCTTTGTCTGGTGCACTCATTGCGCAACACGGAGGATTTGCTGACGTAGGCATGGGAATTGGCATGATTATTATCGGACTGGCATCTGTTATTATTGGAGAGGCATTATTTGGAACGAAGACGATCGCCCGAACGACATTAGCAGTCATTGGAGGAGCGGTGATATATAGAATTGTGGTATCTCTGGCTCTTCGGGTCGATTTCCTCGAAACAGGAGACATGAAGCTCATCACTGCTATTATTGTCATTGCAGCACTAGTCACTCCAAAAATCTTAGAGTCACAGCGTGAAAGGCGTAGAAGGCTTCGTAAAAAAGCGGAGCTTGCTGAAGTGGCAAGTTTGGAAGAAGGAGGAAAACGGAATGCTGCAACTTAGCCAAGTTTTTCTTACATTCAATGAAGGTACGATGGATGAGAAAAAAGCTTTACAACACGTAAACCTTGATTTAAAGCATGGTGACTTTTTAACAATTATAGGAAGTAACGGTGCTGGGAAATCGACGATGATGAATATCGTTTCGGGATCACTCCTGCCTGATGCGGGAGATGTTGTGATTGACGAATCCCCCGTTACTCATTTACAAGAGTATAAGCGGGCACAATTAATTGGAAGGGTGTTTCAGGATCCGATGGCTGGAACTGCTCCATCCATGACGATTGAGGAAAACTTAGCGATGGCTTGGTCTCGAAACAAAAAAAGAAAATTAATCCCAGGTGTAACAAAAAAGAGAAAAGATTTGTTTCGTGAACATCTGGAATCATTACACTTGGGATTAGAAGACAGACTTTCAGCAAAAGTAGGTCTTCTTTCTGGAGGAGAACGACAAGCGTTATCCTTGTTAATGGCAACATTTACGGAGCCCAAAATATTATTGCTGGATGAGCATACAGCAGCCCTTGATCCTTCTCGAGCTGAGCTTATTACTAACTTAACAGCAGAAATCGTCGACAAATTTAATCTCACGACGATGATGGTTACTCATAACATGCAACAAGCTCTTGATCTCGGCAATCGTCTCATTATGATGGATAAAGGGCAAATAATATTAGACGTGGACGAAAGCGAGAAAAAAGACTTAACCATTGATAAGTTGCTAAATGAATTTCAACGCATACGCGGGGAGCAAATGGCGAATGACAAAGCAATTTTGGGTTAATGATTTGTCGTTTTTCCAGATCCATTTACGAAGAAGGAAGGATTCTGCCCTGTTTTCGTAGAATCCTTCTTTTGTATGTTTTTAAAAAGGAGAGATACATATGAAATTGGCAACTGTGACAATGAACAACCGCACTCTCATAGCGGCTCTGGTGGACGATGGGAAACTGATCGATCTAGAAGCTGCAGGACAAGAAAAAGGGACAACGGCTCCTGTTCCTAAGACTATGATAGAAGCCATCAAACAAGGAGATCGTTTCCTTGCCGAAGCTAAAGAGATTGTAAACTGGACACTGGAACAAAAGAAAGCAGAGTTTGTTTATGCTATAGATGATAAAAACGTGAAGGTTCAGGCGCCGATCCCGCGACCTGCAAAAAATATAATGTGTGCTGGAAAAAATTATGCAGAGCACGCAAAAGAAATGGGGAGCGAAGCAGATATCCCCACAGACCCGATCATATTCACGAAATCACCAACAACTGTTATTGCAAATCACGATGAAATCAACCCTCATCGAGATGTCACGGAATCCCTCGATTATGAGGGAGAAATCGCAGTAATTATCGGAAAACAAGGAAAGAATATTAAAGCGGAACATGCCAATGATCATATTTATGGATACACTCTTTTAAATGATGTGACGGCCCGTGATGTGCAAAAGAGACATAAGCAATTTTTCCTAGGAAAAAGTTTTGATACCTTTTCACCCATGGGACCTGCTATTGTACCGAAAGAAGAGTTGGACGGACAACATTTATCGCTTAGAACGTATGTAAATAATGATTTACGGCAAGAAACGACGACCGAGAATATGATATTTTCCATCCCCCAGCTGATTGAAATTATTTCCCGGGGAATGACACTTGAACCTGGAGATATTATAGCCACAGGAACGCCAGCTGGAGTGGGAGCTGGGTTTAATCCTCCTAAATTTTTACAACCGGGTGATAAAGTGGTTATCGAAGTAGACGGGATTGGTCAGCTTCAAAATACAGTAGCACCAGATTAATCACGTAACCCCCTGTTCCTCAAAAAGTGGAATAGGGGGTTTTTTATCATTCCATTCTGGGTATATATAATTGAAGTGTATCTTCTTTTGTATCATGTTTTTGAATGAACAAGCATACAGGTTTGGTAAGGGTAAGGAGGTGAGCTGATATGAGTAAAAAACGTTTTTACACTATCTATATTTCAGTGACATGCATTACTTTTTTGATGACTATTTTTCCAATTTTCGAAATAGCAAATCGAGCAGAACCTATAATTATTGGATTGCCATTTAACTTCTTTTGGGTTGTGATGTGGATAGTTATTACGTTCCTTGCGGTGCTTACGCTATACTTCAAAGATCCGGATGTAGACGAAGGATGGGGGGAGGAATAGTATGCCTCACTGGCAAATAGCATTAGTCATCATGATTGGTTATTTGGTTGTCGCTCTATTTGTAGGCATTCTTGCGGGTAGAACAAAAAAGGCATCCTTAAGCGAATATGTTGTTGCCGGCCGAAAACTAGGTTTAATTGTCACTAGCTTTTTAATGGGCGGTGCCGTGTTCAGTGCTTTTTCCTTTCTCGGGGCTCCGGGATGGGCGTTTGAACGAGGTGCTCCTGCGCTGTATATTATTGTCTACACAGCTTTTGCTATTTTACCTTGGTATATTATTGGGCCTAAGATTGGAAAAATAGGGCGTAAATATGACTTATATACGTTAGCGGGATTTTTGAAAACGCGTTTTCAAAGTAAAACTCTTGCAATTTTAGTAGGGATTATTTCATTATTAGCTTTTATTCAATATTTAGCAACCCAGATGACAGGGATGGCTCATATTTTTAATATTATGACAGAGGGCCGTGTTCCATTTTGGATGGGGGCTTTATTTGCTTACGGTATCGTTGTCATTTATGTAGCGACTGGAGGGCTTCGAGCAGCCGCCTGGTCTGACGTGTTCCAGGGAGCTCTTATGGTAATCATATCTTGGGTCGTCGGCATAGCGGTCATTATGCAGCTGCATGGCGGGACTACGGATATGTTTCAATCGATCAACCAATCACAGCCCGGATTTTTAGAAATTGGCCGAGACGGATCTACTATGTCAGGGGTAGACTATACGACTACCATCCTAGTATCTCTCATCGGATTGTTGATGTGGCCTCATTTGTTTTCAAAGTCGTTTTCTTCACCGCCTGTGACGATAAAGAGAACTGTGTTAATCTATCCCATTTTTGCACTATTCTTAATTCCGCTGTTATTGGCTGGCTATGCAGCAATCGGCGTGGTGAACAGTGGAGATATTGTACCCGATCAAGTCTTACCTTATTTAATTACCTCTGTCCTTGAAATGCCAGGATGGTTGTATGGTTTAGTTGGTGCCGGGGCCCTGGCAGCTGCTATGTCATCCGCCGACGCGATTACTCATAGTGCTTCGCTCGAGTTCACCAATGGAGTCATCCATAATACGCGGAGCTCACTGACTGATAATGTTACACTGTTAATCATGAGAATAGCAGTTGTCGTTATTGGTGGTCTCGCTTATTGTATTACTATTTTTGGGGGACAAGGGCTTATCGCTCTCTTATTAGGGGCGTACGGTTCCATTGTCCAATTTGCTCCTGGCGTCTACAGTGCTCTTTATTGGCGGCGTGCTACCGCTCCAGCTATCATCACCGGTTTAGTTGCAGGAACGGTCACTAATTTTTATTTTCAACTCGTAGCTTCATCGACTCCTTTTGATATTCATGCAGGGATTGTAGGATTAATTATTAATATAGGATTAGTAATCATTGTAAGCTATTTAACAAAACCGCAACCTAAAGAAGCAGCAAATGCTTATGTTGAAATGAAATAACGAATGACGTTGGTTATATTTACAAATAAAAGAAAAAGCCGGTCACCAAGAAGGAGGCCGGCTTTTTTGCGTAGTTGAATAGTCGCATATTATTTGGTAGCTGCAGCTGTTTTTGCTCTTGCTCTTCTCTTCTTCTCAGGCATGTCAGGCATTTCGTTAACAGATACAACTTCTTCCACTTTCTTTTCTGGTTTATTCCAATATTGTTCGTTTCCAGGAAGGTCATCAAACCAGGCAGCATCATCCGGGCAATCAAGTACCATGAATTTACCATAGTTGCCGTCACGGGATTGGTGATACTTCAAGTATGCTTTTCCATCCTCGATGGCTAATATTTCAATCTTACCTGAAGTGTGGCTCATCGAGAGACGGATTCTTTTACCTAAACCGCTCGTTTTCGCTTTTGCTTCCTCTACAGCCTCATACGCCTCTTTAAGTGTGAGGACAAAATCGTTATTCCCAGCTACTGGACGGTTAATAAAGAAATAATAAGGAGTGACACCAGCCCAGGATAGCTTATCTAAAAGCTCCGCCAAATCATCGGGATTGCTGTTTATGTTTTTCAGTACTGGTGTCTGATTTACAACAATAGCTCCTGCATCGTGGAGAGCTTTAAATGCTTTTCTTGCTTCATCTGTAATTTCCCGTGGATGATTGATATGAGCCATAACATAAATACGGTTATCTGGAGTAGAGTACTCACGGATTAGTTCAAGTAACGATTCATCTTCGTAGATACGCATCGGGTTAAACACAGGAAGCTTAGAGCCGATACGAATGATCTTCACATGTGGAATGCTTCGTAATTCTTCGATAATGTAACGAAGCTTTTTCGTAGCAAGTATCATCGGGTCGCCACCTGTTAATAACACGTTATTAATCTCAGGATGGTTGCGGATATATTCTAGACCTGGATCCACATCGGTCATTGCTTCTTTTACGTCGTTACGGAACAGACGTTTACGGAAGCAATAGCGGCAATATGCCCCGCATACTTCGGAACAGATAAGTAATGCGGTAGTTTCATATTTATGTTGACACCCCGGCACTACATAGTTCGTATCTTCATCAGAAGCATCCCAACGCCCATACTCAGATAATTCTCCTTCGTTAGGGATAACGAGGTTTTTAATAGGATCGTTAGGATCCTCCCAGTCTATTAAACTTAAATAGTATTCATTTACACGGAATACGAATTTTTCGGTAATTTTTTTCAAACGCTCCCGTTCCGCTTCCGGAATTTGTTCAATTTGATCAATTTTAGTAATGTACTTTGGTTGTGCCATCTTTCCCCACACCTTTCTAAGACTTTTTCAGTACTGAAAAATCTCATTCAGACCCATAAAGAGTATAACAACTAACATTAAAAATAGTCAAAAAAGAAAGAAAAAATTAAAACAAAAAAGAAAATGAAGGATTTTTTTCTACTAAAACAGTGCAAAAGCCTATTTTGAAGTTTGACATGATGAATTAGTGGATAATGAAATTCATAATTCATATAATGAAAATAAACCTTCATAAATAATATTATTGAAATTTGTTATTCACAAATCGGCATATTGACGTTATAATGAAATTCATAATTCATATATAAACAAAAGTGAAGGAAATATTGAAAAACAAAAAGGAGAATTAGAGAAGATGGCTATTCAAAAGCTTGAACATCCGATGTTTGATTACCAGAAAAAAACATCATCCTCAAAGGAATTTATGAATGAAGCAGCCCAAGTGATGCCAGGAGGTGTGACAGCGAACATTAAATACTTTGAACCTTATCCTATTGTCATGAAATATGGAAAAGGTGCAAAGCTCATTGATATGGATAACCAAGAGTATATTGATTATTTAATGAGTTATGGGTCGCTTGTTACCGGTCATGGCCACAATGAGGTAAAGAAAGCTGTCATCGAACAAATGGAAAGAGACGGCACCTGGCTTTTTGGTACCCCTCATTCCCTTGAGGTAGAGATGGGAAAAAGGCTTCAACAACATTTTCCGAGCATGGAATTGCTTCGATATACCAACTCTGGTACTGAGGCAACATTGCTCGCTCTTAGAATAGCCGCAGCACATACAGGGAAACACAAAATAGCAAAATTTGAGGGACATTATCATGGCGGGTACGATCAGATGTTGGTTAGTGTCAGCCCTCCCGTCCATCAGGCAGGAGATCCGGAATCTCCAGAGTCACTACCAGACTCGAAAGGAATGAGTACCTCTCATTTGCGAAATACTATCGTTCTTCCATTTAATGATGCAAAGGCTTGTAAACGGATTTTACATGAGCATAAAGATGAAATAGGTGCAGTCATGATAGAACCCATTCAGGCGGGTTTTATTCCAGCAGATCCATCCTTCTTGAAAGGGCTTCGCCAAGTGACAGAAGAATTAGGAATGGTGCTCATTTTTGATGAAGTGAAAACGGGGTATCGAACGTGTCTCGGCGGGGCGCAACATATATATGATGTGAAGCCGGACCTGACCACCTTAGGGAAAGCCATTGGGGGAGGATACCCCATCGGTGTCGTGGGAGGAAAGAAAGAAATCATGATGCACAGTTCACCGGTAGAAGGCGCAGATGTGTTTGACAGCAGCCAGACTAAGTCAGGGACAGCTAAGGATGTGTTGTTCCATAGCGGGACATATAACGGGCACCCTATGATTTTAGCAGCAGGCATGGCTGTAATAGATATTTTGGAGAGGGAATTAGAATCAACACTTAGAAAAACAGAACAATTAAAAACCGGCATGAATGAACTGCTGAAAAAGTACAAAGTAAAAGGCCAGACGGTTGGCACAGGCTCAATCTTTAGTGTAGTATTATCTAATATGAAGATAAGAAACTACAGGGACCTTCAGAAAACCGACCTGGCTACTAGAAAAGAGCTGGACTTCAGTCTTTTCAGGAAAGGTATATATATGAAGCCTGTTAATCGCTATAGTGTGTCAACGGCGCATACCAAAGAGGATATAGAAAACACACTGGATGCATTTGAGAAAGCCTTGCAGGAGGTTTATGGAGGTTCTCGTTTCTAACAGTTTGAACGGAAATGAGGTTTGCCATGCTGGAAAGCGATGTATTACAACGCATTATGGAATTGCAGGATTCGATGAGTAAGTCGCAAAAGAAAATTGCGAATTACCTTATCAAACATGCGGATACGGCTCCGTTTTTGACGGCATCCAAACTGGCAAAAAATGCAGGGGTAGGGGAAGCGACCGTTATCCGGTTTGCGACGTTTTTAGATTACAAAGGGTATCCTGATATGCAAAGACATCTTCAGGAAGCACTGCAACGTAAATGGACATCCGCTGAAGTTTTCGCGCGTACTACAGATAAAGAAGACCGCCCGGAAAATGCGGTGTCTGAGATTTTAACGGATGATGTTCAAAATTTAAAAGAAACGATGCAGCAAATGGATATGAAAGAATTTGAAGGAGCGGTGAAAGATATTGTTCAGGCAAACCGTATCTATATTATTGCTTATCGTAGCGCAGTAAGTGTTGCCTCGTTTCTTGAATTTTACTTAGATTTGGTGTTACAAAACACGGAGTTGATACGAGAAGCGGACGGGGTATCGGAACATTTGTTAGATATTACGTCAGATGATCTTGTCATTGGTTTTGGGTTTTCCCGGTACACGAAAAGGACAGTCGAAGCAATAAAGTATGCGAAGCAGCAAGGGGCAAAAACCCTCGTTATAACCGATCACCTCCTATCCCCGTTGGTACCCTATGGAGATCGGAAGTTATTAGCAGTTACAGAAATTAATTCTTTTATAAACTCTTTCTCTGCTCCTTTAAGCATTGTCAGTGCTTTAGTTACAGCTGTGACTCGTCAAGAACATGAAAAAGTAGAAAGACGTCTAGAGCAACTTGAAGGTTTGTGGGAAACATTTGATGTATTTTATGATTAAGCGACAAAGAATAAGAAAAGCGCAAGCACCCTGGCTTGCACAGGATGCGACATGTGCTGGAAGCCCGCTGGCAGCAGCCGTTTTTTGGCTTCTGCGAGTTGTCTAAAGCAACCTCGAGCGAGTGAGTGGGCGCTGAAGCTAGACAACGATCGCTCAATTTAATGTCTGCCTAACTAATAAAGAAAGATCGCCAAGGAAGAAAAGCCTGGCGATCTTTTTAGTGTGTAAAAGGGACACTATATCTTTTTTGCTGCTTGCTTCTCTAGACGCTGTCGAAACTGACCAGGAGCTTAGTGCTAATTTCATAGAGAACGATCCAACGAATGTAGTCATAGGCTGGTAGGGAAAGGGGAGTTGATACAAGTATGTACCATTACAGACCTTATCAGCCGAGAGTGACATATGCTCAGCCTGTCTCTGTACTTCAGAACTTAATGGGAAGACACATTCAGTTCTATGGAGATGTTACCGGCAGGACATATATTGGCAGGCTTATATTCGTGGGGGATACCGGAGATCCGGCGACTGATTATATTGAAGTCGAGGTATATTTGCCTCCGGATAACCGATTACAGGTAATGACTTTTTATACGCATCAAATATCTGAAGCTGTTCCTTATACAGGCCCCATCCCTCCTTATCAACCTGCACCACCTCCGTCTCCTGCACCCTCGCCTAGTCCAGGAGCTGGTTCAGGGCCCGGTAATGGGACGGGGAGTTGGTCGTTTCCATGGTGGTGGATGAATAGGAATTCTTTCTGATGAATGAAAGACCTGCACAGGGAACGTGCAGGTCTTATGAGTTATTAAACAGATGCAGTTGGTTTTGGAGTAGATTTCTTTTCCCGGGCTTTTTGCATTACGTAGACAAGTGCCACGAGGATTAACCCGGAAAAGGAGATGAGAAGGTCTGGTATCAGTAACATAATACCTCCCGCTAACAGTAAGAGCCGTTCTAGTATATTATTTTTGACAACAAAGAAATTAATCATTCCGGCACTAATACCCGCCATTCCAATTAACGCTGTAATAATGGCTGGTATCAATGTCCCAGCCGTGGCATCTTGTAATACGAGGACCGGATTTGTAACAAAAATGTATGGAATAACAAACGCTGCAATGGCCAGTTTGACCGAAGTGACCCCTGATTTCATTGGATTGGCTCGGGCGATCCCGGCACCAGCGTAAGCCGCTAAACAAACAGGAGGCGTAATATCTGCCACAATTCCGAAATAGAACACAAAGAAGTGGGCTGCGATTTCCGGAACTCCGAAGGCAATAATAGCTGGAGCTGCAAGTGATGCTGTCACAACGTAGTTTGCAGTTGTAGGAAGCCCCATACCTAAAATAATACAAGCAATCATCGTAAAGAACATGACAAGAAAGAAGTTTCCGCCGGCAAGATCGATAATACCGTTTGCAATCTTACCACCGAGCCCTGTAAACACAACAATTCCTACAATAATACCTGCTGATGCACAGGCTGCTATAACAGGAAGTGCAATACGAGCGCCTTGTTCTAAAGTAAACACCATGTCTTTGATCGATAATCGTGTATCTTTACGGAAGAAGCTAATTACAAAAGCTGCAAATATTCCCCATAAAGCTGCAGTAGTAGGAGTGAATCCGCTGTAAAGCATAAATAATATAGCAACGAGCGGCAACAGTAAGTCTATTCTCCTTAGCATAGCTGCGGCGGAAGGAAGCTCACTTTTCGGCAAGCCGTATATTTTCAACTTGCGCGCTTCGAAATGCGTACCGATAAACACACCGGAAAAATAAAGGATAGCTGGTATCAAAGCGACTAGGATAATTTCGTTATAGGGCACACCAATTGTTTCAATCATGATAAAAGCGGCAGCACCCATAATGGGAGGCATGATCTGGCCGCCTGTCGAAGCGGAAGCCTCAGCAGCCGCAGCAAACTCCGGCTTGAACCCGGCGCGCTTCATCATTGGGATGGTAAAGCTCCCGGAGCTGACTGTATTTGCAACAGAGCTCCCCGTGACCATACCTTGTAAGCCAGAAGCGACCACAGCCGCTTTCGCTGTCCCACCTGTATAACGCCCTGTTAAACTGAAAGCTAAGTCATTAAAAAACTGACCAATGTTCGTGCGAACGAGCATAACACCAAAGAAAAGAAATAAGTAAATATAAGTAGAAGATATTTGAATAGGCGTTCCGAATATAGCCTCGCTCGAGTAGACGAGCCTTGTCATTAATCTATTAAAGTCAAAACCAGCATGCCCGAAGTATGGGATGTTATTCCCCCATAGACCATAAGCTATGCCGAGAAGAGCGATAATGACGATAGGTAAGCCAACGGCCCGTCTTGTGCCTTCCAATAATAAAACGATAAAGACTGCCGCCATGATGTGATCGAAAGTCGTATATCCTGCCACGATGGAACTTCTAAATAATTGATCATAATTAAAAACGAGATAAAAATTAGTGAAGAGTGCAATAAATGCTAAGATAACATCATACCAAGGGACTCCTCTGCGTCCGGTCATTGATTTTTTCACAGGGTACAAAAGGAATATTAATGACATCCCGCCAGCGAGGTGTATTGCCCCTTGAATAACGGAGCGATAAGGATTGTTTGCTGTCCACAAATGGAAAATAGTTAGCGCAATTCCAATAAGAGTGACAAGAATTGCCCACTTGCCTAAATTTGTGCGGTATGTAGATTCCTTATCGTATTTTTTAATGAGTTCTTCTTGGGATACATTCTCATTGTTCTGTCTTTCCGTCATAAACGGTCACCACCTTTAAAAAATGGGATAGGTCTTAACCCACAATAGCGGGAGGCAGGGAAGAAAAGTACATACACAATCAGAATAATAACACTAGATCACATTTCATGAAAAGCTGTTTTTCTCCCTTGCTTATAATCATATCACGCAAGAAGGAGAAAAGAACCAGATCTTCATGGTAAAAGTGATCGTGTAGAAAACGAAATACCGGGACTAGATAGGTCTAGCCCCGGTATGGTGAGATGACGGATGTATTTATTCTTCCGAGTCTTCTGTGTCATCTGATGTCGTGTTTTCCTCTTCTCCGGATCCATCTTCTTCATTACCTTGATCGGATTCATCGGCAGAATCGGCATCTTCTTCACTATCTTCCCCGGTGCTGTTTTGACCGTCTAATAAACCCTCTTCCTCAAAATAACGCTCAGAACCAGGGTGCAAAGGCATGCCTTCTGAACCGTTCATTACATTTTCCTTTGTCATGTAATTCCCTTGTTCGTGGGAAATGGAGTCAGCATTTTCGTAGAGTTGTTTTGTGACCTCATAAGCTGTATCTTCATCGACTTGGTCCAGAGAGCCAACGAGTATCGCATAAGCCGTTACTGTACTTACTGACTCGTCAAGGAAGTCATACGTATCTGCCTCAATGTCTAACTGACCATAATCACTGTTGTCTTGAATATATTGAAGAGGCTCCCCTTCGATAGGCAGGATGACCACATCACGTTGTGTGGAAAGCTCTGTTACGTTACCTGCCGGCAGTCCAAGCAGACCGAAGTTAGCATCCAGGTTACCATCTTGAAGACGTCCGGCAGCGTCACCGAAGCCTTCTTCATAGGCTTCATAGTCTCCTTCCTCAAGACCATGAGCTTCTAAAATTAAACGAGCTGCAGAGTTTGTAGCACTTCCTGGAGGGCCGAGGTTTACTCGTTTCCCTTCTAATTCTTCAATAGAGGTAACACCGGTGTCTTCTGTCGTAACTACCTGCATGACCTCCGGATATATATGGCCCATAAAACCGAAGTTTTCGATCACTGTACCGCCAAAGTCTCCTTCACCTTCTAGTGCTTGAAGAGCAGTAAGGTGAACGGACATACCAAGCTGCATTTCGCCGCGGCCAATTTGAGCCAGGTTATCAACAGAGGCATCGGAGGAAACGGCACTGACGTCAAATCCCTCAATGTCAACGTTATCATTCATAACATTGGCAATTTCTTGTCCAAGAGGATAATACGTACCACCCGTAGAACCAGTACCTAATTGAAGTTCAGTCATTCCTTCCGTATTGCCGGATGCATCGCCGCTGTCTTCAGCAGTGTTTTCTGTCTCGCCGGTATCTGTGTTTCCGCTGTCACCGCCGTTATCTCCACCGCCGCAAGCTGCGAGCAACATAAGAAGTGCAAATAGCAAAATAAGTAGAATAGAACTTTTCTTCACTTGTTTTCCCCCTTTTTATCTTTTTTTAAATAATCAGTTTAATTAAATCAGAAAAAGGGCCTATTGTCAAAGTTTAAGAAGGTAGTAAGTTCTTAGAAATATAGACAAAATTAGACGGGAGTGTTGTCGAAGTCCGGCATGGAATTGAGCTTGGTTAATACATGAAACTACGAATCTTGGATGGGTTTTAGATACTGTTGGACAATCCGCCTAAAAGGTGTCATTGTGGAAGGTACTGTCAAAGAGAGCCTTGGATTATACTGACAACAGGACAATGGAAGAGAAAATTGGTAATTGACTGCTCTTCTTTTTCATATCATTTTAGGAAACATCGTTTAAAGAAACAATATCACTGTAGGTTATCTCTCCTTTGTATGATGAGGGAGCGGTATTTCTGAAATCACTTTCCCGTGTCTGCTTAACTATTTATTCTAGTCTCCGCCACCGACTATCAGACTGGTCTAGAATTAAATTTCTCCTGTAAAAACGCTAAGGTACGTACCACCTGGACATTGGAAGCTGCCATCGGCGTTGCACCTTTGCCAGCACAGTTTGTAAACTTACTTAATGTCAGAAAGCAGTTTTCTTACACCTTTCGACCATCGTGTACTCGACAAAGACGAGGAATAAATTTAGAGTTATAATTATCATTGAAAAAGAAAATCAAGAATATGTGGTGATGACATGCCTCAAGGAAAGTTTTATCGGATTTGTTACGGGATTATATTACTACTTCTCATTGTATACTTAGGGACACTCGTTGACTTTATGTTCGAACCAGTCATTGTACTGGTCACCTCCCTCTTTGCTCCAATTGTCGTTGCCGGGGTGCTTTATTACTTGTTCCGACCAGTCATACATGTTATGTCCCATTATATGAAAATACCAAGAGGGATGGCGATTTTACTCTTGTATCTTTTGGTGCTCGGAGTCATCGCCTTACTCGTACTCTTGGTAGGCCCACCGCTCCAGCATCAGCTGACAAGTCTGATTAATAATACACCACGTTTAATTAATGAGATACAGCGGATTATTGTAGAACTTCAACATCAGGAATGGTTTAATCGCTTTTTAGAGGAAATGGAAGGTGTTTCTTGGAATGAACTGACTGCACGTGCAGCAGAGTATGCGAATCAAGTCCTGTCTAATTTAGGAAGTAACGTAGTAAGTATTGTAGGGGCAATTACTAATGTGGTTATTGTCCTGCTCATCCTGCCTTTCATTCTTTATTACATGCTGAAAGAGGGGGAGAAGGCTCCAGAATTTATATTGAGACTTCTACCTAAGAAACAGGAGACAGAGGGCCGTCGTATATTAGGTGACATGGATACAGCCCTAAGTTCGTATATACAGGGGCAAATTATTGTCAGTTTTTTTGTAGGTGTTTGTGTATTGATAGGGTACACGATTATAGGTTTAGAGTACTCGCTAGTCCTGGCGTTAGTGGCCATGTTCACAAATGTGATCCCGTTTATAGGACCGTGGATTGGTACGCTTCCAGGAGTGGTCGTTGGCTTTCTGGATTCGCCATTTACCGCTCTTCTTGTTATCATTGTGGTAGTGATCGTACAGCAGCTTGAAAGTAATCTTATTTCTCCTCAAGTAATGGGGAAAAAGCTCGATGTTCACCCGGTCACCATTATTTTGTTGTTGCTTGTAGCGGGAAGGTTTGCAGGGGTAGTCGGGCTCTTACTCGCTGTACCTACGTATGCCGTACTAAAAGTTATTGTCAGTCATACTTACCGATTGTTAAAATTAAGACATAATCCACCAAAGGAAAACGGGAGTTAAGAAAGGGTGTCATAATGGCTTACGAACGTGAAGGAATAGAGCAAATTGATAAAAATGAAATGCAGGAAATCCGTGACACTGAAGAACCATCGCCCATATTGATTGATGTACGTGAACCGGGAGAGTATATAGAAGGACATATTCCAGGTGTACCTCTTCTTCCTATGCGGAAAATGCCCGAAGTAATCGAAGAATTTGATAAAGAGAAAAGCTATATTCTCGTTTGCCGAAGCGGGAATCGGAGTCACCACACGGCATTATTTTTTAAAGATCATGGAATTGAGAATGTGAGAAATTTTGCCGGTGGTATGCTCGCTTGGGATGAAGAAGTGGAAACGGGAATGGAAAACGAAATTGACGATGTGAAAGAGTTATATAAATAGAAATCGCAGAAAATGTATGGTGTCAGCGGGAATAACATGGTCACGGAGTATGGTGAGATATGGTTCGGGAAGACTGTCTTAGTGGGGAAACCTCTAGGCAGTCTTTTTTTCATGACTTGTTCATTCTAAATACATTTCTAAGTTGGTCTGATACGGCCTGCTTTCCCATTGTTTTATTATTTAGAGAAGAGGGTACACGAACAAGTAAAAAGCAAGGAAGGGAGGAAGGACAAATGCTTTGGACAATCATCATTATTTTAGTAGTTCTTTGGTTGATCGGATTAATATTCGAGATTGCGGGCGGGCTTATTAATCTATTGCTTATCGCTGCTCTTATTATTCTTATCTATCGATTCTTTGCAAATAGAAAGAGATAGCAAGAGGCTTTTCTCTCGAAAATAAGGGTAGGTCGCTGTCGGATATTAAGGTATAATAGAGAAAAAGATAGGAAATGGCGGGAGAGGAAAAATATGAAACGTATTGTTAGAACAATAGTCGCGGGTGGGCTTATTTTATGTACGACGTGGGGAACGCCAGCCGCTTTGGCTACTGTTCCTTTCCAGACGGAATTGGAAAGAGAGGAAGAACAACAACAGGAGCAAGCGGATTCGGGCCACTCATTGTATATTGATGGCCAAGAGCAATCGTATACTGGAGAACCAATATTCCATCAAGGTGTGTTATACGTGACAGTTCCTGGAGCAATCCAGGCATTAAATGAAAAAGCCGAAATAGATCCAACTGCTCCCTTTGCTGATGAGCTTTCCCCTTATGATTATTTAGAAGATAATGATTTCATAGAAAGTGTGAATAACCGAGAAGTGGTAAGGGTATCACACTTGCAGGATTTGGGCGTGAAAGCACAATGGTATGACGACCCTGGTCGCCTTCATCTAGAGACCGCTGACTTACTGACAGTCGATGATCTAGAGGTTGGTGATACCATTTCTGAAGTGGAGGAAAAAGTGAATATTCACTGGAATACGGGCTATGGACAGCCAGCCGATTATATTGGTTTTGTCGGGGATATGAAAGAGTATACATATACGGACCGTTACGGAGAAGAACGGTCAGGAGAAGTTCCAGAACTTCAGCTCGAGATTATCGATGGACTTCTTACATACATTATTATTTCTGACGAGTCTTATGAAACGGCAAAAGGGATTACGGTGGGAGATTCCTTATTTGATGTCACCCGTGCGCATGGCTCTGACTATGTGAAAGAATCCGTAGATGGAAAAATAGTCTATATTTATCATGTGAATCATGGAAGCATATGGTTTATCGCTAATGAAAATACACGTGAAGTAGAAAGAATTGGTCTCTGGGATACTCAGTTGGAGGGCTTTGAAAGGTAAGTGTTGGAAACAGGTTTACATCCCCCCGTTTTTAGGGAAAGAAATAAATAGAAGGTTTAATTACTTATAAGTAAGAAAATCCAAACGAGGGGGAGAAGGATAATGAATAAAAAAGCTGTATTGGTTCCATCTATCGTAGCAGGGGCTGTTGGTACTGCCGCATTCTTGCTGAAGGACGAAGATAAACGAGACCGGGTCAAACAAAGCTACCAGCGTTATATGGCTAAGATGAAAGGGAAGACGGAAGAGGCCGAGGACGAAAAACTAAATGAAAAAGTAGGATATTCTGACCCAGAAGATATTGAAGATAATAGAATGGTCTCTGAAGGATCTCAGTACTCGGTTCACCACTTTAACAAGGCACAGGAAGAAAATGAACAACCGTTGGAAACGACAATGAATGATAAATAACCGGAAAAGCTGTTCCCCTGCCGATAGGGAGGACAGCTTTTCTTGTAAGTTTGCGGTGGTGTCCTTCCGCTGCACCACCTTGATAGGTCGCCTCCACCCCGCACGGCCCCGACTTGACAGTTTTTCGAGCCCGTTGCCGATAAGTTAGCGGATGTCTTTCTGTTTATTTATAAAATGTTTAAGAAGCTTGGTTTTTTCCAGATGTTTGCTTAGACTGTAAGAAGGTATGATGGTTTTTTGTGAAAAGGAATATTGCGACACCATTTTGCCTAAACCTAGGAAAAGGAAGTTTTATATGTTAACGATAACAGAAGAGACGTTGGATCAGATACCGGTCCTACATATATGTAAAGAAGAGTATATTCATCAACCGTTGCCTGTAATTATTTTTTGGCACGGTTTCACAAGCGGAAAAGAACATAACCTCCATATTGCTTACCATCTGGCTAAAAAAAATATCCGTGTTATCCTTCCGGAGGCCCTTCATCACGGAGTAAGAGATAGTGGATTGACGGAAAAAGAACGAGTGTTTCAATTCTGGAGTATTGTCCTTCAAAGCGTAAGAGAGACAAAACAGGTTTGGGAATGCCTGCAAAAAAGGAAGTTAATAGAAGAGAATCGCGTATTTGTAGCTGGGACGTCTATGGGGGGGATTATTACATGCGGTGTTCTTGCTGCTTATCCATGGGTGAAGGGAGGAGCGGTTCTCATGGGGAATCCGGCATGGGAAACTTTCGCCCGTCAGCAAATTCGCTTAATGGAGCAGCAAGGGTCGCTTCCCCTAACGGAAGAAGAAGCAGAAAAGCAAGTGAGTCAGCTTATTCCATTTGATCTTTCTCAGCAAACGTCCGCTATTGCCAACCGTCCTCTCTTTTTCTGGCATGGAAAAAGAGATGAAGTGGTACCATACTTGTCCTCGTATGAGTTTTATGAGCAGATAAAAGAGAAAAGGAAAGATGACGACAGCCTCGTCTATCACTTGGACCCTGCAGCCGGGCATAAGGTGTCCCGCGACGGCATGTTGTTAATGGCCGAGTGGACAGCTGACTACATTTGACGTGGAGGATTGGAGTGACAGCCCTTGATAACGAGACATACCACATTAATGCAAGAAATCCAAAAAGTCATCGTCATTATTCTCGGTGCTATTATCATGGCTGTCGGGTTAAATTTGTTTTTAATCCCGGCTAATGTATTTGCTAGCGGTGCTACAGGTATTGCTCAAATTTTAGCAGCCTTGTTACCGCTGTCCACTGGTGTCTTTTTATTCTTACTCAACTTACCCATTGCCATTCTCGGTTGGGTGAAAGTCGGAAAGCTTTTTACTTTTTACAGTTTCCTGCATGTGGCATTGACTACATTTTTTCTAGAATTGATTCCAGTGGTTGAATTGTCACAGGATATTCTGCTTAACGGTGTGTTTGGCGGTGTGATTACCGCTGTTGGTGCAGCCAGTGCTTTAAAATGGGGGGCGTCAGCAGGCGGGCTGGACATCATCGCTCTCGTGTTAGCGCGGATGAGCGATAGGCCGGTTGGTGTTTACTTTTTTGGGCTAAACGGTGCGATTGTTTTAGCGGCAGGTGTGTTATTCAATTGGGAAAGTGCTCTTTATACGTTAGTTACTCTTTACGTTAGTTCAAGAGTCATCGATACAATCCATACCCGCCATGTCAAAGTGACGGCTTTTATTGTTACGAAACGACCAGATGAACTGAGAGAAGCCATTCACAAACACATCACTCGGGGTATAACAAGAATTCCGGCAAAAGGTGGATTTGATGCTACGGAAAAAGAAGTGTTAATGATCGTTATTACCCGTTATGAGCTATATGCCCTCGAGCAAGTGATCAATGAAATCGATGAAAACGCATTTACGAATATTGTTAACACAGCAGGGATATACGGATTGTTCCGAAAAACAGATTGAAGACAGAGAAATGAAAAGCAGCTAGCTTGGATGTGAGCTAGCTGCTTTCTTCGGTGCTGTTCTTTGTTTGTAGGGAACTCTGTATTCGCGCTTAAAATAGCGGGCTAATGAGTGTTAATACAAGAATCGATCCTAGGACGACAAAAATGAGACTACCTCCAAGAAAAGAAATAACAAAAGCGGAGACAATGCCGATGATCCCAAATAAAACATGATCATGAATAAATAAAGCTCCAGGAAATATTAATGCCCCGAGAGCGGCATAAGGGACATTTTTTAATATCCCCTCTAAACGCGGCGGGATTTTTTCTGCATTAAAAAAAAGAAAGGGAAGAACTCTTGTTGAGTAAGTAGCTGCCGCCATTCCAATAATAAGGAGGAGCATATTCATGGACATTATGTTTCCCCTCCCTTTCGTTGTTTTTGATAAGAAGGCTCGACCAGCTCTACCAATGAGGCTGATAGTATTGTAGCAAGTATGATCGACCATCCGTCCGCCATAAACAAGGAAAACATGCTATTTAATACAGCAGCGAATGCGGCAAGCACCAATACCTTTCTATGTTTCTTCATAGAAGGGGCGAGCAGTGCAATAAATAAGGCATACAAAGCAAATGTGAGACTTTGCTGTAAGACATCAGGAAGAAACCCGCCTACTGCATAGCCGACACCGGTATGAATGACCCAGCTCATGTAAGCAATAACGGATACTCCAAAAATATATCCGGTACGGACTTGTCCTTCTTTCGTAGCTGTCACTGCAAACACTTCATCGGTGATGCCAAACGCATAAATCACCTTTCTGATGAGGCGGTCTGGAGCTGCTTTTTCATGAAGAGAGGCGCTCATGAGCAAATGCCTAATATTCAGGATGAAAGTGGTGAAAATGATTTCCACAGAGCCCGTTCCTGCTGCTAATAAACTCAGAGCCATAAATTGAGCAGCCCCTGTGAACACGAGGAGACTCATTAATATGGATTCCACCGCTGTTAATCCAGTTGTCTGAGAAAGAAAACCAAATGTAATAGCGGCTGGAATATAGCCTAATGCTATAGGAATACCGTCTCGTATGCCGATAGCAAAAGAATTATCATGGGACCATGTCAACGTTGCTTTCATATGTAATGTCCTCCCATTGTATCTTTTCCAACGATAGTATATGCTATAATATAACAATTGTATGTTAGAGCATATAATCTTTCAAGGTGGTTGCTATGGAATATGAGGACTTAAACAAACAGATTGGAAACAAGCTCCGTTACATACGAAAAAGAAGAGGGTTAAGCCTCGAGGAAACAGCAGCGCGGACCGGAGTGAGCAAACCGATGCTTGGACAAATTGAGAGAGGAATATCGAATCCGACAGTAGGGACACTATGGAAAATAGCAAACGGCCTTCACGTTGCATTTAGTACGTTCATCGAATCAGAGCGGCCGGATGTGCAGTATATTGACTATGACAGACTAGAAGTGTTACAGGGAGAACAAGGAACGTTTCATGTTAAGCCGGTCATCCCTAAAAATACAGAAACACCGTTTGAAGTGTATTATATTGAATTGGATGCTCAAGATGAATATTTTTCCCAAGCTCATCCTGAAGGAGTAGAGGAGTATCTCTTCCTCACAGAAGGGGAGCTCGAGGTTCATATAAAGGGTAGGTCGTATGTATTAAAAACAGGAGACGCTCTTCGATTTAAAGCGAATCATGACCATACTTACAGAAATAAATCTAATCATATGGCCAGATGTACGATGATCATTTATTATTCCTCCTCCTGAAGAATAAGAAAATCAGTGCCATTAAAGACACTGATTTGTATGGTAGCGATTAAAACTGAAAGCCATATCGTTTTGATACGACATCATAAAAGCCAAGAGAGTTGTATAAAGCCTTCGTGGCAGCATTGCTGACCCCTGTTTCCAGCTCAATGCCTTTTATACCGTTGTTTTCTGCCCAGTAAATAATTTTTAGTAACAGTTTTTTAGCAATCCCCTGATTACGGTACTCTTTATGTACATATAGATCGTTAAGCCAGATGTAGTAGCCGCCTTTTTGCAGGCTGATGCTAACGTTTAGAAATGCGACTCCGAGTATGCTGTCGTTGTCTTCTGCCACGAATATATGAGCCATTGAATCATCTGTCAACGCTAAGTCAATCGAATGTAATAGCAAATCGTATGCATTCTCTTTTCCTATAGATTCCATTTGACCCATCATTAAATCAGCAATTCGTTCTCGCATGTCTTGACTGCTGTCTTTTTCTACTTCATAAATATGCATGTCAGGCCTCCTCTCTCTTTAACATCTATTCCCGAACGCCACTTTTTTTATTTTATCATAAGTTACGCACGTTCTATATTCAAATATTCCTCTAAGAAAATAGCTATTCCATTTTCTTCATTGCTTAACGTAACATGATTGGCGGCAGACTTCGCTTCGGCGGAAGCATTCCCCATCGCAACTCCGAGTCCTGCTTCGCTCAGCATTTCTAAGTCGTTTACTTCATCTCCAAATGCAATCACGTCATCCATCGTCACATTGCAATACTCTGTTACTTTACGTAACCCCATCGCCTTATTATTCCCAGCTCGTATCACCTCGATCATATGATACGGAGCGCCCCATGATCGTTGATTGACGCCTTGGCTTTTCTTGCCTGATATAATATTTTGTAGTTCTTCGGCATTTTCTGCTTTCGGGTAGACGAGCATAGAAGTAGGATCGGTCGGTAAGATTCTTTTTAAATTGCCGAACGCTGCCGGTTCTGTACTGATTGCTAACATGTCAAGAAACTGTTCATCGTAGTTATTAAGGAAAACGTCATCTACTACTTCTGCCAGGATGTTATATACATCAAATGCTTCACACGTATCGATAACGGTTTTGGCCGTCTCCAAGTCTAATGGAGAGTGATGGGCTTTATACGAGAAATCACCTGGATGATGTACGTATGCACCATTTGAATTTACAATTGGTGTTTTCATTCCGAGTTGCTGATAGTACATCTTACTCGCACGATAAGGCCTTCCCGTCGCAATGGCGAGAATATGGCCGGCTGCCGCTGCCTTTCTAAGAGCTTGATACGTACGTGTAGAAATCGTCTTATCATTCTTTAACAGGGTCCCATCCAAATCAAGTGCAATTAAATGTCTGCGCATACGTCTTTAACCTCGTCTTTCTGTCCATAATAAAAAAAGCAACGTACCGTTCAACAGATTGTTAGAAATGACGTCTGAGACTATCTCTTCTTTTTTTAAAATATGCTATATTTAAAAGAAGATGCTCGCTTCTATTTTAAACTAGTGTCATGATAAATAAAAGTTTCTAGCCGGTACGGTATCAACGAAGGAGTGCGTACGATGCAAGAATTTTTCTCTACTTTTTCATTTCGGGCTCTGTGGACGCCTGAATTAATCGCCGTTTTAGCCGGAGTAGCGTTCGTGTATTATTGGATAACAGTAAAGCGCCGCGATCGGTTTATTGGGGCAGAGGACGTTCCATTGCGACAAAAAGTTTACTTTGTGTTAGGGCTGTTTGCTTTATATCTTGGGTGGGGAAGTCCATTATATATTGCCGGTCATTCATCCATGACCATTCATATGATACAAATGGTGTTTGCCTATTTTGCGGCGGTGCCTTTATTTTTGTTATCGATCCCAAAATGGGTTCTTCATACATTCATTTATAAATGGAAAAAGAAAGCAAATTGGTCTCATACTGTAATAATGAATCCGGTTCTTGGCCTGCTATTATTTAATGGTTTGTTTTCTGTGTATCATATACCTGCTGTTTTTGACGCGTTAATGCTTAATAAGCCTTTGCACAGTGTTTATTACATTGTGTTACTGGGAGCGGCAGGGTTAATGTGGTGGCACATGCTTGCACCGCTGCCATCTAATCATAATTTATCTGATTTACGCCGGATTATTTATATATTTGGGAACGGTATTCTCATCACGCCGGCTTGTGCTTTAATTATATTTGCTGGAAGTGCCATGTATGAAACATATACCAACCCAGCGGTGTGGTCTAACGTAATGGCTTATTGTCTGCCGCCCGGTGACACACTGCCGCCAGGCCTCGTGGACTCCGCGGGAAGCAGTTTCCGCTTTTTGGATGTTCACCCAGATCAGCAGCTGGCAGGAGTACTGATGAAAATTGCACAAGAGATTGTATACATGAGTACTATTGGTTATGTGTTTAAACAGTGGCTCTCCAAAGAGTCATTACAAGACGGGGAGACGACCATTAGTGATATTCCGGCTCATGCAAACCATTTAAAAAACCGGTAAAAGTACAAGGATAAGAGGAAGAGAGTGATCATCTTGAAACGGCTTGTACAAGTGCTGATAAGTATAACGATAGGACTTGTGTTGTTAAGCGGTTGTTCATGGTTGTATGAAATCGGCAGTGAACCAGAAGCGAAAAATGGGAATGATTTATCAGCCGCAGAGATGGAGATTATTCCATTTGAAGCGGTAAACCAACATGGAGATACAGTAACGGATAAGGACTTAGAAGGGGACTATTGGATGGCTAATATGATTTTCACCCGGTGCCCGACGGTTTGCAACTTGATGACTCCGAACATGCTGAATTTACAAGGAAAATTACAAGAGGAAGGTTTAGACGTCAGACTTGTTTCGTTTACAGTAGATCCAGAATTCGACGGACCGGAACAGTTGAAGAAATATGGGGATGATTACGGGGCGGATTATAGTTCCTGGGATTTCTTGACGGGTTATACGCAAGAGGAAATAAAAGAAATAGGAAAAGAGTCTTTTAAGAGCGTGGTAGAAAAGGATCCAGAAAATGAAGACATCATTCACGCTACTACGTTCTTCTTAATTAATCCTGAAGGACAAGTCATACGAAGTTATGATGGTTTGGAAAATGACCCTGAGCCGATTGTAAATGATTTAAAGCAGCTAATGGAATAGATATTAGGATATAAGACTAGTGATTTCCATCTAATATTGATAAACTGTGAAAGTGGTAAACTTCATGGGAACCCTTATGTAAAGGAGGGAAGGACTTTGCCGAAATCAAAAAGATTCCTTTTCTTTATCGTTGCTGCAGTAACGAGCTTGTTGCTCACGGCCTGTGGAGGCGGCGATGAAGAGGAAATGACTTTAGTTAATGAAAATTGGGAAGAAGTAACGGTTACGGAAAGTGGCAAACCAACCGTATTTTTACACTTTACCGGGGTTGGCTGAAGTCATTGTATTGCGCAGCTCGTGCAGCTGCAGGAGAACTATGAGTTGTTTGAAGAGATGGATGCAAACGTGTATGCCTTAAGCAGTGACTCTCCTGAACACCATGTGGAATTGAAGGAAGAGATGGGTTTTACTTTTGAATTTTTATCTGATCCCTCCATGGACGTTATAGAGAAAGCAGATATGAAAGGACAAGAGACATCTGTTCGTGGTTATTCTGTATTCGATGAAAATGGTGAATTGATTACTTCGGAAGAAGACGATTATTGGGGAGAGAACATTAACGATACAGCAGAAAAAATAAATAATGCTTTAGAATAACTTGCTGCCCTTTTAATGACTAATCCAGATCATTAAAAGGGTTTTTTTTAATCGGTTTTACTGAAAAGTGGAAATCGGAGGGAGGTCGTACCCCCCTTGGAACGTTCACCGTGAGGAAGAGGAGGGCGAAAGTTGACCAAAAATTATGCTGGTTTTTGTGGAAAGTCAGGCAAGGAGATGAATAGTACCCAAAACTGCGGTGGATTTTCTAGGAGGTCAGGCAAGAGGTGGAAAGCTGCCCAAAAAGAGAAGTGGTGGTGTCATAAGGTAAGGCAAGGAGACGAAAGGTACTCAAAACCGCGGTGGATTTTCTAGGAGGTCAGGTAAGAGGCGGAAAGCTGCCCAAAAAGAGAAGTGGTGGTGTCATAAGGTAAGGCAAAGAGATAAATAGTACCCAAAACTGCGGTGAATTTTCTAGGAGGTCAGGCAGGAGGCGGAAAGCTGCCCAAGAAGAGAAGTGGAGATGTCATGAGGTAAGGCAAGGAGACGAAAGGTACCCAAAATCAACGCGCATTTCCCGGAAAGTCAGGCAAAGATGCGAAATCCCTAAAATTGCACAGGCTCGCTCATGGAATTTTACGAATGGATGCTGGTGTCAGTTAATCATTGGAGAAGGATTGAAGAGATAAAGAATGCAATAAGCAGCCCCTCGCACAACATGGTGTTTCGTCAATCATGCATATAAATACAAATAAGATAGAAATGCATTATTCATACATACATGTATAAAATTTGCGGTTTCACCTTTTGGAATTAGAGGGTAAACAGCAAGTGAATCAAAAGAAAAGATTTCAGCAGAAAAAATATAAAAATACAGTTGCATTAATATATATTCACACTTATAATAATACTCAACAGAAAATGTATAAAGATAGAACGGGGTGCAAGTTTATGAAAGCAGCTATTGTCGGAGCAACAGGCTATGGGGGAATAGAGTTAATACGACTATTGCATAATCATCAGGAAATAGAGCATATTGCTGTATTCTCATCCTCTCAAGAAGGGAAAACGATGGCTCAAAGCTATCCTCATGTGACAGAGATTATTGATGAAACGTTAGAAACCATAGATGCAGCAACTTTAAAAGAATATGACGTTGTGTTTTTATCTACACCACCAGGAGTGTCAGCTGAACTGAGCGCTGAATTGGTGCCAGAAACGAAAGTCATCGATTTGTCTGGAGATCTTCGATTGAAAAGAAGCGATATTTACGAAGCATGGTACGGCAGGAAGAGTGCTCCGAATCACTTGCTACAGCAAGCCGTTTACGGACTGTCCGAATGGAAAAAAGAAAGCATTAAGAATACATCGCTGCTTTCGAATCCTGGTTGTTACCCAACAGCTATTCTATTAGGGCTGGCCCCTCTGATCCAAGAAGGTGCGATACAACCGGAATACTTAATTATAGATGCGAAGTCAGGTACGACAGGGGCAGGACGTTCCCCTTCCGCCATGACTCACTTCAGTGAAATGAATGATAATTTCAAAGTTTACAAGGTGAATGAACACAAGCATACACCAGAGATCGAGCAGCAGCTAAGTGACTGGGCTAACAAAGAAGTAACCGTCACATTTACTCCTCATCTTGTCCCAATGACCAGGGGAATTATGGCTACGATGTATGCGCCGTTAACAGAAGGTTGGTCAACAGAAAAAATTACTGCTCTGTACGAATCTGTGTATGCGGATCAGCCATTTGTGCGGGTACGAGAAAATGGGACATTTCCATTCACGAAAGAAGTGTATGGTACGAACTATTGCGATATGAGTTTTTCTATCGATGAAAGAACGGGAAGGATAACGGTCGTTTCAGTCATTGACAACCTCGTGAAAGGAGCGTCCGGGCAGGCTGTCCAAAATATGAATCTAATGTTTGGCTTTGAAGAGGGAACAGGATTAAACACCATTCCAATTTATCCATAAGGAGGAGAGGCGAATTATGAGCAAGATGGAAACAGCTACAGATATTACAGAGGTAAACGACGGCAGCATTATTACACCAATTGGTTTTAAAGCAGCGGGAGTCTACTCTAAAGTTAAAAAGAAACGCAGAGATCTAGGTGTCATTTATTGTGATGTTCCTGCATCAGCGGCTGCGGTTTATACATTGAATAAAATTCAAGCTGCACCTCTCCAAGTTAGTAAAGAGAGCATAGAGACTGAAGGAAAACTCCGGGCGATTGTAGTGAATAGCGGCAATGCCAATTCATGTACAGGGAAGCAAGGCTTGGCAGATGCCTACGAAATGAGAAATACAGCGGCAGAAACGTTTGAAGTGCCCGATCATCATGTCGCCGTTGCTTCGACTGGAATAATTGGTGAGAAATTAAATATGGAAAAGATTGTTCCAGGTATACAAAGTCTGCAACCTCAGTCTGACTTTGAAGATGCGGATCAGTTTAATGAAGCAATTCTCACGACTGACATCGTAAAAAAGCACACTTGCTATGAAACAACGATTGATAATAAAAAAGTAACGTTCGGCGGGACAGCAAAAGGGTCAGGGATGATTAACCCAAACATGGCCACGATGCTTAGTTTTGTGACAACCGATGCTGCCATTGAGCCGGAACATTTACAAACAGCTTTATCTCAAGTGACGAACAAAACGTTTAATCGAATTACTATCGATGGAGATACATCTACGAATGATATGGCTGTCGTGATGGCAAGCGGTCTTGCAGAAAATGACTCTCTTACTCCTTCTCATCCGGAATGGAATAAATTTGTGAAAGCGCTGGAGATGGCATGCGAAGATCTTTCCAAAAAAATTGCCCGGGACGGCGAGGGAGCAACAAAGCTGATTGAAGTGAACGTAAAAGGAGCAGCAACAGACGAGGAAGCTGGAAAAGCGGCAAAGCAAATTGTCGGTTCTGACCTCGTTAAAACGGCAGTCTTCGGTACAGATGCGAACTGGGGAAGGATTATATGTGCACTAGGATACAGTGAAATTAGCTTAGATCCGGACACGATCGATATCGCAGTTGGACCGGTCGTAACATTAAAAGACAGTACGCCGGTAGATTTTTCTGAAACGGAAGCAAAAGCCTATTTAGAACAGGATACCATTGTGATTGATGTAAATTTAAACATGGGTACTGGCACTGGGAAAGCTTGGGGATGTGACTTAACGTATGATTATGTTCGTATCAATGCAGGTTATCGTTCGTAACCGAAGAAGGAGAGATGGTGGATCATGGACCAGATTGTAGTTATAAAATGCGGAGGCTCTACGGTTGATGCTCTGCCCTCCGCTTTTTTTGAAAGCATTGCGGCAATGAAGGAGTGCGGGAAACATCCTGTGGTTGTCCACGGAGGCGGACCGGCAATCAATGACATGCTCAAGCAGCTAGACATTGAATCTGAGTTTGTGAACGGTCTTCGGAAGACTACCGATGAGGTATTAGAGGCTGCAGAAATGGTATTGAGCGGAAAAGTGAATAAAAACCTCGTAGCTGCTTTCCAAAAAGCTGGAACACAAGCTGTCGGTATGTCAGGTGTAGACGGAGAGCTTCTTAAAGCATCTCCTGTAGACCTTGAAACATTGGGTCTTGTTGGGAAAGTGGAAGAAGTGAATGAAACAATTATTGAATTTTTTATTAAGAATGATGTGATACCGGTCATCGCGCCGATTGCTTCTGCAGGCGATGGGGAAAAATTAAATGTCAACGCAGATGAAGCGGCTGCAGCAGTAGCCCGGGCATTAGAAGCAGAAGAACTCGTATTTGTGACAGACGTAGACGGGGTTCTCATTAATGGAAAGATCACCGAGAAGTTAGACGTAGATGAAATTGACACGTTAATTAAGAACAAAACGATTTATGGCGGCATGATTCCTAAAGTAAAAGCCGCAGCAGCTAGTTTAACAGGGAATATTGAAAAGGTAACGATTGCGAATGGGAACGGGAAAAACACGTATGCGAATGGCTCTTTAAAGGGAACTGCGATTATGAAGCAAAAAGAAACTATTACGTAAGTATAAAACGATGCAGCATGGGAGGAACCGTGGATGAGCTCATATACAGATCCAGCACAGTTAGGAGAACAACTTTTTCCAGTATATAAACGATGGGATATTGCTTTTAAAGAGGCAGCTGGCTCTTTTATTACCGGCCAGGACGGGACACAATATATTGACCTCATGTCAGGAATAGGAGTAACAAGCCTTGGTCATTGTCATCCCGCCGTTACGAGAGCTGTTGAAGACCAGCTGCACAAAGGCTGGCATGGCTCCAATTTTTTTCAATATGAAGGGCAGGCCAACACTGCAGATCTGCTGACAAAACATTCATGCGGCGATCTAGTATTGTTTGTAAATAGTGGTACAGAAGCAAATGAAGCAGCGATTAAACTCGCAAGAAAGCATACCGGACGACAAAAGATCATCAGCTTTGTCCAGTCTTTTCACGGTCGTACCTATGGCAGTATGGCTGCTACTGGCCAAGATAGCATCCATCAGGGATTTGGGCCAAAGCTTGAAGGATTTGAATATATACCTTACAACAACGTGAATGAGCTGGAGAAAGCTATTGATGATACTACAGCTGCTGTCCTCGTAGAAGTCGTGCAAGGGGAAGGCGGCGTCATTCCAGGGGAGGAGTCATTTCTTACAACGGCAGAGCGTTTGGCCAAAGAAAAAGGCGCACTTTTCATGGTTGATGAGATACAAACGGGATTAGGTCGTACCGGAGCTTTCTTTGCTCACCAGCATTACAACTTAACTCCTGATATTATTACTACAGCGAAAGCATTGGGGAATGGATTTCCGACAGGAGCTGTAATTGGAAAAGAGAAATTAAAAGACGCTTTCGGTCCTGGAAGCCATGGTTCTACTTTTGGAGGCAATCCGTTGGCAATGGCTGCAGCGGAAGCGACGTTAACTACATTAATAGAAGAGAATTGGATCGAAGAGGCAGCTTCTAAAGGTGAAAAATGTTTTTCAGCAATAGAGCAGCTTATTGGTCCGCTTCCTAATGTAAAAGAAGTACGTGGAAAGGGACTTATGATTGGGATTGAACTGACCGAACCAGCTGCCGATTACATCAAAGAAGTCCAGAAGAAGGGCGTTCTCGTCATCGGAGCCGGTCCGAATGTCATTCGTTTGTTGCCGCCGCTTACGATTGAATGGGATACTCTCATGAAAGGCATCGAAGCTGTAAAGGCTGTACTAGAGAAGTGAAAAAGAGTCAACAAGAGGAGGTATTGAAATGAAGGGATATATTAAGCTGGAGAGCGGAGAGATATTTGAAGGGCAGCTTGCAGAGAGCACGGAGGATATCTATGGAGAAATTGTGTTTTGTACGGACATGACGGGATATCAGGATGTGTTAACAGACCCTTCTTACTATGGACAAATTGTTGTATTTACATATCCCCTCATTGGTAACTATGGATGGAATCTGAACGACATCGATAAGAACTCCATTCAGCCGGCGGGTATTGTCATTAGTGAGACACAAGACCAAGTGTTTCATTATGAGGCAGAAGAGTCACTTCCAGACGTGTTCCGAAAGGCTGGCATCCCTTTTTTGTCCGATGTGGACACACGAGCGCTTGTAAAAACAGTCCGTGAAAAAGGAGAAATGGGTGCTGTTCTCAGCACCTCCCACGAAAAAGCCAGCTTTCAAACGTATCAACCGATGGAAGAAAGAAAAGTGATTCGTGAGGTAAGTACAAAGGAACCTCTCTCTTTTGGAAAAGACGGATTCCATGTGGTGATGATCGATTTTGGATACAAGCCGTCAACCGTTTCACATTTACTTCAATATGGGTGCCGGGTAACGGTTGTGCCGTACAACTATGGTTCAGAGAAAATAAGCGAACTAAAACCGGACGGAATTTTCTTCTCGGACGGTCCTGGTAACCCAGCTCAAGTGAAAGCACAACTTCCAGAATACAGAGAGCTCGCTGAAACGTATCCAACGCTCGGCTTGTGCATGGGTCATCAGATTCTTGCATTAGCATTTGGAGCGAAAACAGAGAAACTTCATTTTGGTCATCGTGGCGCAAATCAACCTGTCTTGAATGTAAAGACAAACAAAGTCTTTATGACCGCACAAAATCACAGTTATAAAGTAGACGAAAACAGCCTTCCAAAAGGAGAGTTTATTGTTCAATATAAAAATGTGAATGATGGTTCCGTGGAAGGGCTCTCTCATTTAAAGCATGATATCATCACGACCCAGTTTCACCCTGATGCCAGCTCAGCGGACAGCAAAGAAATATATGATCAGTTTTATGTACATCTAAAGAAAAAAGGGAGAGAGAGAACCTATGCCTAAAGAGACGAAGATAAAAAAGGTGCTTGTCATCGGGTCTGGGCCCATTGTTATCGGTCAGGCTGCGGAATTTGACTACGCTGGTACACAGGCATGTCTTGCATTGCGGGAAGAAGGGATGGAGGTTATTTTAATGAATAACAACCCCGCTACCGTGATGACGGATGAAGCATGTGCTGATAAGGTATATTTTGAACCACTAACGGTGGCATCGGTGGAGAAAGTGATACAAAAGGAACAACCGGATGGTCTTCTCGCTACGTTAGGTGGGCAGACAGGACTGAATCTCGCATTTGCCTTAGATGAAGAAGGCATTTTAAACAAATACAATGTGACTCTTCTTGGAACGCCGGTAGAGTCGATAAAAAAAGGGGAAGACCGGGAGCTGTTTCGTTCTCTCATGAATGAACTAGGGGAGCCCGTCCCTGAAAGTGATATAGTGGAGAAAGAAGAAGAAGCCGTAGATTTTGCAAATGCAACAGGGTATCCGATCATTATCCGTCCCGCTTACACGCTCGGTGGAGGAGGCGGGGGAATTGCTCATAATGAAGAGGAACTCCGTTATATTATACAAGGCGGCTTAGAAGCAAGCCCCATCCATCAATGTCTTGTCGAAAAAAGTATTGCAGGATTTAAGGAAATTGAATTTGAGGTCATGCGGGACAGCAATGACACGTGTATCACGATCTGCAGCATGGAGAATATTGACCCGGTCGGCGTCCATACAGGTGATTCCATCGTAGTGGCACCTGCTCAAACATTGACTGATATGGAATACCAAATGCTTCGCTCTTCTTCCTTAAAAGTCATTCGAGCCCTTGGTATTGTAGGTGGATGTAATATTCAATTTGCTTTGGATCCAAAGAGCAAGCAATACTACATTATTGAGGTAAACCCTCGTGTCAGCCGTTCCTCGGCTCTCGCCTCCAAAGCAACCGGTTATCCCATTGCACGAATGGCCGCTAAGCTTAGCGCGGGCTATCATCTGCATGAGCTGTTAAACCCAGTAACCGGTCATACGTATGCAAGTTTTGAACCGGCTCTTGACTACGTTGTTGTAAAGTTTCCGCGTTTTCCATTTGATAAATTTACGTATGCCGATCGGACGCTTGGCACACAAATGAAAGCGACCGGGGAAGTCATGGCCATTGAACGTAATTTGGAAGCGGCTCTTCAAAAAGCTGTACGGTCTCTCGAAATTAAAACGTACGGTTTATCGTTGCCAATCCTGGCAAAAAACACAGTGAGCGAGCTCTATCATAAGCTTGATGAGCAAAACGACCAGCGCTTCTTTATTATTATGGATCTGTTACGACATGGAGAAAGCGTACAGACGATTCACGATAAAACAGAGATTGACTTATTCTTTTTACATGTATTCCAGAAATTGATTCACATGGAAGAGGACATTAAAACTTATACGTGGAGCGACGTATCAGAGAGCAAGTTACTTTCTTGGAAGAAAGCCGGTTTTACGGATAAGTGGCTGGCTGACGAGTGGAAAATAGATCCATTATATATTTATAATCAGAGAAAAGAGTGGGGAATCCTGCCATCCTATCATATGGTGGACACGTGTGCCGGAGAATTTACCGCGGAAACTCCTTACTATTATTCCAGCTGGTATAAAAACAGTGATGAGAAGGATGCTACAAGTAAACCTAAAATTCTTATTGTCGGTTCAGGGCCGATTCGAATAGGTCAAGGTATTGAGTTTGATTACTGTTCGGTTCATGGAGCTATGGAAGTACAAGAAGCTGGATATGAAGCGGTTATTATTAATAACAACCCAGAAACAGTGAGTACCGATTTCGAGATGGCGGATCATCTCTATTTTGAACCGTTGACCATTGAAGATGTGCTTCACGTGGCTCACGTAGAAAAGGTGGAGTCGGTCATTGTACAACTTGGCGGTCAGACCGGCATTTCACTGACGGAAGAGCTGGAAGCGGCCGGCCTGAAAGTACTGGGTACCTCTTCCGACACGATTGACCAACTGGAGGACCGAGGACGATTTTATGAATTTATGCAGCGAGTAGACGTTCCTCATATTCCCGGCGTGACCGGTTATGATCGAGAAGACGTTCTTCAAAAAGCAGAGACAGTTGGATATCCAATCCTTTTGCGTCCTTCTTATGTTATCGGCGGTCAGGGAATGGCGATTTTGACAAATAAAGAGGAACTCGAAAGTTACTTATCGTCGGTAAACGAGAATGTAGAATATCCTATTCTCATCGATGCGTTTTTACCAGGGAAGGAACTAGAAGTAGACGTTCTTACAGACGGACATGATATTTTCATACCAGGTATGTTCGAACACGTAGAACCAGCGGGTGTCCACTCAGGTGACTCCATGGCAGTAACTCCGCCATTTTCCCTCGATGAAACAACGAAAGAGCTGGCTGTTCAATATGCTCAAAACATTGCGAAAGGCATGGATTTTAAAGGCATATTTAACATCCAATTTGTCTATGAAAATGGGCGTCTGTATGTTATCGAAATTAATCCACGGGCATCAAGAACTGTTCCTATCTTTTCTAAAGTAACAGGAGTAAAAATGGTAGAAGGCGCTGTGCAAATGCTGCTTGGGACCTCTGTGAAAAAGTGGAGCGGAGGCAAAACAGGTATATTGGAAGAGACACCTTATTATACGGTGAAGGCTCCTGTTTTCTCTAATGAAAAGCTTGCAGGCATCGACCCTCTTCTTGAAGCGGACATGAAATCGACGGGTGAATTGATTGCCATGGCTAAAGACAAAAAAGAAGCCTTCCAAAAAGCGTTTGCTTGGTCTGAAAGTCAAATTCCATTGTTATTTAAGAAAAAAGGTCTTGTGTTCTGTGACATTGATGAATCACAGGTAGCAGCAAGTCTTCCTGCTCTGAAACATTTAAAAGAACTAGGGTGTACGTTAGTGACAGACAGCGATACAGACTTTGCCGATCAAGTGATGTCCTTTGATCAATGGATAACGAATGAAGAATCGGCAGCATATCTCAGCTTCCCGAAAACGGGTCATTCTACAGGAAAAGCGCGGAGACAGCAAGCGCTGAAACAGCGTAAAACCATTGTGACCAACCCGCAGACATTTACATTGATGGCCGAGGCCATGACAGGAACGATGAAAGAGCCTCAAGCTATTGATGAATGGCTGGAACAGTTCACGGAAGTTTATGAAGGAGTGTAACGGAGTGAGTGAAAATACGAGAATTGATATCCCTGCCGGTTTTCAAGGCAGGGACATCCTGACTCTCCTTGATTATACGGGAGACGAACTAACACAACTGTTGGAATTTGCGGAACAACTAAAGAAAGCACCTTACCAACCAGACATGTTACAAGGGAAATCACTTGGCATGATCTTTGAGAATGCGTCTACACGGACGAGAGTGTCTTTTGAAGTTGGGATGACACAGCTTGGCGGTCATGCTCTCTTTTTAAGTCCGAGAGATATGCAAATTGGGCGCGGTGAACCAATAAAAGATACAGGGCATGTTTTGTCGCGGTTTCTAGATGCTATTATGATACGGACAAACTCTCATGAAATGGTAGAAGAACTGGCGTCCTATGCAGAGGTCCCTGTCATTAACGCTTTAACGGACTTATACCATCCTTGTCAGGCGCTCGCAGATATTTTAACAGTGAAAGAACAGAAAGGAAGCCTCGAGGGCTTAAAAGTTACCTTTGTAGGGGATGGAAACAATGTGGCACATTCATTAATGATTATTTGTGCCAAATTGGGAATGGACGCAGCATTGGCAGTTCCAAAAGGGTACGAGCCTGATGAAAACGTCTGGAAAGAAATTGAAGCGGTGGCGGAAGAAAAAGGGACAAAAGTAGAGCTCACTCATTCTCCGAAGGAAGCGGTGAAAGAGGCAGATGTGATTTATACCGATGTGTGGGCTAGTATGGGATATGAAGAAGAACAAGGTGATAGAGAAAAAGCATTCGAAGGTTTTCAAGTTTCAGAAGAGCTATGTTCTCATGCGAAAGAGGATTTTATCTTTTTGCATTGCCTCCCTGCTCATCGCGGAGAAGAAGTGACATCAGAAATCATTGATGGAGCGCATTCGTTTGTGTATGATCAAGCAGAAAATAGGCTGCACGCTCAAAAAGCAATGCTTGCAGCTGTCATTGGAGGATAAGGTTCCACGCAGAAAGAGACTACAGAAGGAAATACATTTTATAAAAGCCAGGCAGGACATTAGGATCCTGTCTGGTTATTTGTTACCACTTCCCTTATAGGGAGTCGGTCGGATAAAAGGCTGGTAATTTGCTTGTACGCATCGGTCGTGTTCGTTGCCTTGATTGTTAGCTTTTGGTGTTCAGGAAAATGCTCTGTCGAATGGTTATAGCGAGGATCATAATAAAATTCCAGTAAAAGACGAACAGCTTCTCTATAACGGCCACTTTTTAAGTGAAGTCGGATTTCTTTTGCGACGGGAGTATGAATACGCTTTTGAATGCGCTCAAAAGCTTCAATGAATTCATCAAAGTACTTGTCCGGCTGATAATCCTCTACGATATTACTCACTCTCTCTTCGATAGGGAGTTGGATAAATATTTGTCGTCCTTTGTCTTTTTTATCAAAAATAAAGGATGGAAGCACTGACTTACCAATCCGTTTACTTTCCCCTTCTACTACAACAAACGGCTCCGATTGAAAGCGAAGCAATTCATGAAGAAGAGTAGATTCAAAGGTTTTCTGATTCACTGGATTCTTTCCGATATGGCCGAAAATAGAACCGCGGTGGTGAGCCAGCCCTTCGAAATCAATGACAGGGACGCCGTCGGCAGCCAGCTGTTTTAATATCTTCGTTTTTCCCGTGCCTGTATATCCATTAAGAACTACCATTTCTGGGGAAAAGTCCAGCGTATCTAGTGTGTGAACAACCCAGCGGCGGTAGGATTTAATACCTCCTTGCAGGCGAGTCACCGGCACTCCCATCAGGTCAAGGACAGTGGCAGCTGTTTTGCTGCGCATGCCTCCGCGCCAGCAGAAGACAGTGATCGGGGTATTTAATTGTTTACAAGTATTAATAAAGTCAGGAAGCTTCTTCGAGAACAGAACGAGACCATGATCTTTCGCGGCTTCTGGACCTTCTTGTTTATAAATGGTTCCTACTTCCGCACGCTCTTCGTTTGTGAAAATAGGAATATTGATACTCCCTGGGATGGTACCTTCTTCGAATTCGATCGGAGACCGGACATCGACTAGTGCGTGTGTTGGTCGATCTCGTCGTTCCAGCAATTCTGTTAATGTTATATCTTGTAACATGGTATACACCTCAGTTGAATTGAACGGCAAAGCCGCGGAATACATCTTATTTTATTATATGCTTCTTATGTAATGGAGTAAAGGTTATCAGAGTTCCAGAGGATTACAACAGCTAGACATCTGTGTATACTTCATATAAAATAATACCTGGTCATAATATGAAATGATAACTATAAATAAAAACAGTGAGAGATTGTCTATAGGAGGAACCTTTTATGCGTAACGCAGGAATTTGGGGAATGGGGACGTTTACTGAGGGTAGAGAAATTACGAATGCAGAGTTTGAAAAGACGTTAGATACAAGTGATGAATGGATTCGGACGAGAACCGGAATAGAACGAAGAGTGTTTGCAGACGATGATGTAGATACTTCAGATATGGCTTTTTATGCTGCTGAAAAAGCATTGGATGATGCGGGAGTAAGTGCCGAAGAATTAGATATGATTCTCGTGGCAACAGTTACTCCGGATTATCCTTTTCCTTCGGTATCTGCTCTTTTACAAGAAAGACTAGGTGCTAAAAAAGCAGCTGCCATGGATATTAGCGCTGCATGTGCTGGATTCATTTACGGGCTGTCTACCGCAGACCAATTCGTAAAAACGGGAACTTATGAGAAAGTACTCGTTATCGGAGTAGAAAAGCTTTCTAAAGTCACGGATATGAGTGATCGAAACACAGCCGTATTATTTGGAGATGGAGCGGGAGCAGCTGTAGTCGGACCCGTATCAGAAGGAAAAGGATTTCTCGCATTTGAACTTGGTGCGGACGGTTCGGGTGCGAAGCACATCATGCAGGATCCTTATTTACAAATGAACGGACGGGAAGTTTTTAAATTTGCGGTACGCCAAATGGGAGAGTCATCCATAAATGTCGTAGAGAAAGCAGGGTATTCGAAAGAGGATGTTGATTTTCTAGTACCTCACCAAGCCAATATTCGCATTATGGAAGCAGCGAGACAGCGATTAGAATTGCCAAAAGAGAAAATGGCTGCTACAGTTCATAAATATGGTAATACTTCTTCTTCCTCTATCCCTATCGCTGTGGTGGAAGAGAGGAATAATGGTAAAATAAAAGACGGAGACCTCCTTGTAATGGTTGGTTTTGGCTCTGGCCTCGTCTGGGGTTCTGTTGCTATGCGCTGGGGTCGCTGATCATTCGGATGACTGTTATGGTAAGATAGGATATTCAGACAAAGGAGAGAAAGAGACATGGCTAAGAAAAATCGAGTGGTTATCACAGGCTTGGGGACTGTCAACCCATTAGGCCTTGATACAGAGTCGACATGGGAAAATGTCGTGGCAGGTGTATCAGGTGTTGGTGAGTTAACACGTGTAAATAAAGATGAATTTCCAATGAAAGTCGCTGCGGAAGTGAAAGATTTTGATGCTACTTCCTTTATCGAACGGAAAAACGCACGGAAGATGGATCGATTCACTCAATTCGCTGTTGCAGCCTCTTTAATGGCACTTGATGACGCAGATTTTGAGATTACAGACGACAATGCAAACCGAGTGGGTGTATGGATTGGTTCTGGTATAGGCGGTATGGAGACGTACGAAGAACAATTTAGAAAGTTTTTGGACAAAGGCTATCGCAGGGTAAGCCCATTCTTTGTTCCTATGATGATTCCGGATATGGCATCCGGCCAAGTGTCTATTATGACAGGGGCGAAGGGCATTAATTCTTGTAGTGTGACAGCATGTGCTTCTGGAGCTAATTCCATCGGAGATGCGTTTAAAGTCATTGAGCGTGGGGACGCAGATGCAATGATCACAGGAGGCACTGAGGCTCCGATCACAAATATTTCAGTAGCCGGTTTTAGCTCCGCAAAAGCTATCTCAACAAATGATGATCCAGCTACGGCTTCTCGACCATTCGATAAAAACCGTGATGGCTTCGTGATGGGAGAAGGGGCCGGAATTCTTATCCTTGAATCATTGGAGTCTGCTGAAAAACGAGGAGCGCATATTTATGCGGAAATTGTAGGTTATGGTGCGACAGGCGACGCGTACCATCTAACTGCGCCTGCCCCTGAGGGAGAAGGTGGAGCACGCGCTATGTCTATCGCAATAGAGGATGCCGATCTTCGTCCGGAAGATTTTCAATACATTAATGCACACGGGACGAGCACCCCTTATAACGATGAGTTTGAAACGACTGCTATTAAGAACGTGTTCGGCACTCATGCCGACAACTTAATGGTGAGTTCTACCAAGTCCATGACTGGTCATTTACTTGGAGCAGCCGGCGCCATTGAAGCAATTTTCACGACAAAAGCAATAGCAGAAGGCATTGTGCCGCCAACCATTAACTATAAAGAGCCCGATCCGAAGTGTGATTTGGATTACGTGCCAAATGAGCAGAGGAAGGCCGACATTCAGGCGGCTCTCAGTAACTCTTTAGGGTTTGGAGGACACAACGCGACGCTAGCATTTAAAAAGTTTGAAGCATAAGAAAAAAGCTGATCCTGGTATGCAGCCAGTGGTCAGCTTTTTTATACATTCAAGTCAGGTCATTCGCGATAGTTTCATGTCACGGAGAGGTGTTAAGATTGTTCTGTTGAATGGAACTTGACACGATGGAGTCATGTTCCATTTCTAATTCAAAAAATTCATGAAGGATTTGCCGGTTTTTCTCAAGATCAGGCTCTAACACAGCTCCTGCATGGCTGTAGCGTTGATCGGTGTAGGCATCTTCTGTAGGAATCCGCATCGTATCAATGTGGTCTACCGGATGGAGCATGATGTCTTTCCCCAAACCTATCATCTTACTTGTTGAAACATCGGTATCAAGATTAGGGCGTATCGCACCAATCAGCTGAGGAACCTTGACAACACTGCTGGCTGAAAATAGCTTGTCCTTTAATGTCCGTAAGATTTCCTGTTGGCGTCTGACCCGGCCAAAATCATTTTCGTGGTCACTTCTGTACCGTACATAGTTCAACGTTTCTTCACCATCTAAATTATGATTGCCAGGTTGAAAGTCGATATAGACGTCACCTGAATGATCGGAGTAATACATGCGATCTTCAATTTCGATTTCAAGACCCTTCGGAGCCAAGGTGTCGACCACTTCCACAAATCCATCGAAGTTCACAGTGGCATAATAATCAATAGGAATGTTAAAGTTATCTTCCACTGTTTCTTTTAGTAAATCGATCCCTCCGAAGGAAAAGGAGGCATTAATTTTATTGTTTTGGTGCCCGGGTATTTCTACATAAGTATCTCTCATAATAGAGGCTAGCTTTACTTCTCCGGACGTTGGCTTTAGATTAGCCAACATGATGGTATCCGTGCGAGCGGCTCCCGATTCTTTATCGTCGACTCCTACTAATAGGAAATTCAAACTCTCTTCTGGCGTTTCTTCTGTCTGCTGTTCATCATCTACCTCTGCTGGTGACCCTTCCACAGCAGGCGGGCCCGATTCTTTTATATTTTGGGCTGGATCCGTTGAATCTTCTCCCCCGAACAAATTGGTTTGAGAATAAACAATTACAGCTCCTGCTGTCATTAATATAAATAAAAATGTCCCTAATATACGTTTCTTCCTACGGGAACGTTTCCTGCGATCCGTTCTCACAATTTGACCCCCTCAAGCCTCTCATCGATATTATAACAAAGGAACGGGGTGGAGTGAATTATGACAGGAAATTTGTGTGAATATATTGCAAAACATCCCTCCGGTTTTTAATTTTATGATCGAGAATCGCTTGTTCAAGCTGGAATAAATAGTTTTTGTAGGAGGGACCGGGAGATATTCCTGCTTCTTTTAAATCATCACCGCCTACCCAGTTGGTTAAATCTTTTCTTTTGTGTCGGTAGTCTTCTATCATAGCAGATACATCTGTGTCTATAGGGTAGAGAACACAGGAAGTAAAGAGGAGAGCATGATCCTCTGTTTGGTGTGCTATGTTATGAAACATACCAGGTGTGTTGAAATAGGATCCTGGATAGTGTTCCAACAATGAAAAAATATCATTCACTACTTTCTTTTGTTGTCTCGTTTCGGCTGCCATTCTAGCAAGAGAAGGCTTTTTAAAATCTTCGATGTACAAGCACAGAGTAATAAAAAACCAATATTCTTTCTCCGTTACCGACCAGGACTGTACCTCAGGATGACGCAAAAAGTGAGTAAGGACGGCTTCGGAATACGTGCTCCACACGGCCCCTGGAAGGAAGGAATCAAGCACGCCTAATTCGGACAGTCTAGTGAACACCCGAACCGGGGAAGCGGAAGAAAATAAATAGCGAAGCTCGGTTATAATTCGCGCTTTGGATAATGCGGAGATCGAACCAGTGGATTGCCGTATGAAAGCCTCTGTTTGCTCGTCCATACGGAAGCCAAACCGTTCTTCGAAACGAATGCCTCGTAAAATACGAGTAGGATCTTCCACAAAACTGAGATTATGTAGAACGCGCAACCGCTTATGATGGATATCAGAGAGACCGTGAAAATGATCAATTAATTCTCCAAAGCGGCCAGGCTGTAAAGACGCTGCGATAGCATTCATCGTAAAATCTCTTCGAAAGAGGTCTTCTTTAATGTTGGAACGAGAGACCGTCGGGAGAGCCGCCGGCTTTTCATAGTATTCTGTACGAGAGGTCGTAAAATCTAGCTTGATCCCGCTCTCTGTCTCGACTGTCGCTGTATAGAACGTTTCGTGACGTTTTACTGTACCGCCGATTTTATTAGCAAAAGCTTCAGCAAACTCAATGCCATTTCCCTCCAGGACGATATCAATATCCTCATTCGGAATCCCCATAATTAAATCCCTCACAACTCCGCCAATGATAAAAGCATTCATCTTCATGGAATCCGCAAGCTCACCGACTCGTTCTAGCAGTGAAAAAGTAGGCTCGGGTAATAATTTTTCCATTTGAGGACGAATTGTAGAGGTTTCTTTTTTGGATTGTGACGATTCATGCATATGCTCAATAACATCGGTTCTAGATACAATCCCAATTATTTTGTTGTCTTCCATGACAGGTAGGCGTCCGATGTTATGTTCGATCATCAATTGCTGTATTTCTTCAAACGTGGTGGATGTCGTGATAGTGACTGGCTGTGATGTCATATAAGCTTTAACAGGAGCATGCCCATAGCCGTGCTGAGTCGCTTTATCAATATCTCGTCTTGAAATAATACCGACGAGCTGTCCATTTTCGTTCACAACAGGTAAGCCGTTATGGCCGTAATAAAGCATGTTTTGTTTGGCTTCTTCCATCGTAGTGGCTGGGTCTATCGTTTTAACAGGTGCTGACATAAGGTCAACGGCTTGTACGGCAGAAAGGACCATATGAGGTATCACATCAGATACTTGTTGTTTCACTTCCTCGATATCCCCGTTTTTTATGGAAGCCGAAGCCGCTTTCGAATGGCCGCCTCCATTGAAATGTTCCATCAGCTTTCCTAGTTGAAAACGATCTGTAGCAGAACGGCCGATAACAAATACTTTATTTTTCATGTCCGTAATGGTTACTACCACATCTGCTCCCGTTGTCTCTAACACACGTGACGTTATGCTGTTAAGGCTGTTAACAAATTCAGTCGTTGCAAAAGATGCGATCACAATTTCTAACCCATCTATCTCGACATGCTCGGACTCGTTTAAAAAATGCTGAAATGCCTGTTGTTGGGATTTCGACAGAGTTTCATCGGAAAATTGCTGTACAACATCGAGCTGCATGCCATGTTCCATAAGAAAGGCGGCTGCTTTTAAGTCACGAATGGTGGTTCCCGGATATGTAAAGGAGCCGGTATCTGTGTAAAGACCAAGCGCAAAAAGCGTGGCCTCGTATGAACTGATATCAACTTTTTGGTTCATCATTTCTTCTATGATGATGGTTACGGCTGCTCCTGTGTCTTGTATGATGTATGTATCCTCTGATGAATTCGTATCTTGAGGAAGAGGGTGGTGGTCATACACAGTGATGGACACCTTTTTTTCCTTTAACTTCGAAGCACCGACCGTACGCGTGATGGTATTCACATCCGTTAAGATAACATGAGTGATCTCCTCCCATGCCACTTGTGACTCGGAAAGAAATGAAAAACTATCTCGGTATATGGCTAAGTATTGCTTCACTTGATCGGACTGCAAGGAAGGAAGCACCATCTTTGCATGGGGGTGAAGCTTAGATGCAGCAACGAGGGATGCTAACGCATCGAAATCCATATTTTCATGAGTTAAAATTATCTCCATTTATATCCTCCCATCTCTCACTTACTGATCATTTTTTATCCGCATGAGCTGTTGATGAAACTCTTTTAAAGCGAGAGTGACTATCATTTCCGTCGTGTTTTCTGAAGCGTTTACTCCGACCTCATCAAAATAACGCATGATATCTTCTATTTGGTCTTTTTGTTCTTTGTAGAGGCGCAGGTGAGTAAAATATGTTTCATTCCCTAAATGTCTGGCTCGTTCATTTAATTCCCGAACAAGATCGTCATACTCCTCCATTTTCTCGTATAATTCGTTTTGTAATTTTTCCCGATGAGTAGTCATTCAAATCCCCTTTTGCATAGTGTAGTAAAGGCTGGCATCGCACAACCAATGATGTCCTTACTATTACTAAACTTTGGATAAGGAGCGGTGTCTATGACCGCGAGACTAATGATGTGGTGCACCGGCTGCGGCTTAGCTGCAGGCGGTGGCATTTGTTTAATTGCCTACCTTAATTATATCCCAGCCGGGTTGTCATTTTTGGGATATTTTATGTTTGTTAGTAGAAGAATGGAAACCATTATTTTTGCGATAGGACTTCTTTTAATGGCCGCCAGTATTTGTTTTCCGGAAAAATATAGATAGAAATACAAAGGCAGGCAGAATAAAACATTTTCTCTCTGACTATACTGTGGATACTACTGGATATCAAGGAGGGTGAGGACATGGCCCGGATCCGTGACGTATGGATAAATTGGTTTGAGGGAGAAGAAAACGGGTATAATGTATGTCCTTTTCAAGAATGGACGTCAGAAGACAGAATTGAAGTATTAGAACAAGCAGAAATTGTAAAAGTAACAGAACGATTATTTGATTTTATCGAAAACCGTATGGAGGACATTCCGGAAGAGCTCTTGCATGAAGTGTATCAAAAAAGTGTGCTTCGTAAAAACATGACAAAGATCACGCTAGATTATTGCTTTGTTATGTTTGATGGCGAGCGAGCATTAGCCATCGATACACTAGGTTATCAGACACCTATACGAAAAAGCCGTCTTACTACGAAGCAAGAGCGGCTCACGAAAGAAATTATGGAAAGTCATTCAGAGAAAAAGAAATGTTTTGATCTGTCGTTTGATCCGCCGCCGAAAGAATATCACATTCTTTCACCGCATCCCAAGTATATGGTTGGATTGACGCGAAAAGAACGACAATTAAAGCAGTTACTGTTTATGGCTTTGGATCAACTGCAAACCTCCGGGACCTCGGCTGAAACAAGATATTGGTACACAGAATGGAATCCTGCCGGATACGAAGAGGTGCAAATGAATGAGAAAGAGGAAGTCTGGGATCGTTTATTTGATGAAGTAAAACATGGATGGTCGGATTCTCATTATGATTTGTGCCAGAAAATGATCAAAGGACAGCCATTCTTTGAAAAGATTTGGAACATGCATCACGAAGAAGAAGTGAAATAACGTTGAAACATAGGAGAACATACCCGCTTCGTCTGTCTTATAAGGGAAGAGAAGCTTTACAGAGAGATAATAGTTTTCTATAATAGATGGTAGAACAAGACAATGAGGCAGGTGGACAAGCATGATGGATGGATTCGTTACTGTAGTAATGCAAATTTCGACAATCGTTTTTGCCCTCGGAACAGTGGGCATCAGCTTTTGGGTAGGCAAAGTGTGGCAGAAAGACAAAGGCTATTAAGATAAGTAAAACACAAGCGACCTGAGTGGTGCAGGACATTTGTGTTTTTAGCAGAAACACAATAGTTTCTGACGTAAAAGGATGACGAGCATCGCCGTTTCCACAGAACATGGAATACATAGGCGGTGTTCTTTTTTATTGGCATGCCATCTAAGTGGTTCGTACATTACGAACCATACCTTTCCTATATTTCAGGAAAAACCAGGGACAACCATGGCCGGTTATCCCTGGTTTATTTTGGTACGTGTAACTTTTATGGAGATAGGCGTCCCCATGGGGGCGGGGTCTCTTTCCTTCTCTTGGCGGCCTGGCTCTCCTTGCGCATTTCTATTTGTCTAGCTCCAGGTGCCATCGGCTCGAGGTCGCTTCAACCCGTGCTGCGGCGGCAAGCCACCTTGACGGGTCTCCAGCGCTTGTCGAATAGCGATTCTTCTGCTAAAAACGCAAACGACAGGCAGGGAACTTTTGCTTAGTACACAAACATAAACAGTCGATCTTCTGCTAAGATCACAAACGTCAGGATACGGATCCTTTGCTAAATACACGAACGTCAGTAGTTGATCTTCTTCTAGGACCGCAAACAGAGGTCGGTACGTCGTGTACTAGCTAACGCAAAAGTCAACGCAAAAGTCAGCATGTCCTGTACAAGAGCCTTTTGCTTTTCTTTAGTTATCTTCTTTTCCGGCCAAGGCCCATGGCTCGTTCTGCTTTCGCTAATGTTTTTGCAGCCACTCGTCCTGCTCGTTCTGCACCTTCGTCCAAAATCTTATCTAACTCCTCGGACTCAATGAGTTCATGATAGCGTTCTCGTACGGGGCGTAATAGCGCAGCCACCGCTTCCGCCGTATCTTGCTTAAAGTCCCCATATCCCTTCCCGGTATATCTCTTTTCAATGTCCTCTAGACTGTCTCCAGTGGCAAGAGAATAAATAGACATTAAATTAGCAATACCAGGCTTGTTTTCCCTATCGAAACGGATCTCATTTTCAGAGTCTGTCACAGCACTCTTGATTTTTTTTATGATTGTTTTTTCTTCATCAAGCATAGAAACAAATGCTTTCTGATTCTCATCGGATTTGCTCATTTTCTTTTCCGGGTTCTGAAGAGACATAATACGAGCGCCTACTTTTGGAATATGAGCCTCCGGAATAGTGAAGATATCATTATATTTGTGGTTAAATCGTTCGGCCAAGTCACGAGTGAGTTCCAGGTGCTGTTTCTGATCTTCTCCAACGGGCACGATATCGGTATTATACAAAAGAATGTCCGCAGCCATTAAAGGCGGGTATGTTAAGAGGGCGGCAGAGACAGCTTCTTTTCCCGCTGACTTATCTTTAAACTGGGTCATGCGTTCGAGTTCACCAATATAGGACACACATTGCATAATCCAGCCGAGTTGGGCATGTGCGGGTACCTCCGACTGAATGAACAATGTAGATTTTTCCGGATCGATCCCTGATGCAAGGTAGAGAGCAGCCAGGCTGCGGATATTCTTACGAAGCTTCATTTTTTCCTGGGGGACGGTAATCGCATGTTGATCCACGATACAAAAGAAACAGTGATGATCTTCCTGTAATTCTACAAAATGCTGAAGTGCCCCTAAATAATTCCCTAATGTTAATGTGCCACTTGGCTGGATGCCTGAAAATACTGTTTTCATGACGATTCCATTCCTTTCTATGTACTTTTAGAAAGTATAAAAGTATTTTATGTTTTCATACGATCTAGCTTCATTGCTTGCTTTCAAAAGGGCTTTTTGGTTTGATCTTGCTGTGTATTTCCATGCCCTGATCCTCGAAAGCAAAACGCTTGTGTTTTCGTGAAGACTTGGTGGTCATCCAAGTTTTCTTAAAAAGCGCTTTTCGGCTAATAACATCATAACGAAAGTCATGCGCCTAGTAAACAGGAGTCCTTTTTCAGAAGATAGGAAAGCATAACATTCATGGAGTGATGTCTAGCTCCAGCGACCAGACGCTCTGGAGGCCCACACGATGTGGGTGGTTTTAGTAGAAGTTCCTTTTTCTTTAGCCGATCTTCCTTACACACTTTCGCTTTTCTTATGCATGTCTTCCTTCGATATTGCATATAGTAGGACAAACTGATGAGGAGACTTAACATGAAGGTTCATATTCTTACAGCGGGTTACGGGAAAGGGCATGATCGTGCAGCCGAATTATTACAGAGAAGAGCTGAGGACCGTCAGGATGTCGCGCAAATTTTTCGGCCCTTGGAAGAACGGATGCTGTATCTCTTTCAAAGTAGCAAAATCGCATATAAATATAGCATACGGTTTTATCCAGACATTTGGAGAACCATTGCTGCGATGGAAACGGCATCTATACAGCCTGTCATAGGATGGTTATCACGCCGACTTGATCCGTCATTTATGACTATATTTCGTTCGGATTTTATTTTATCAGTTCATCCGCTGCTGACTGCTGTTGCTGCAGATATAAAAGCTCGCCATCGCATTCGTACCCCCTTATATAATATCGCCACAGATTATTGGACGCCGCCTATAACGAGTCACCCTATGGTAAATGGATGGTTTACCTCGAAATTGGATAAACCTTCTTTTATACAGTCAGGACAATTTGTATGTCCGACGGGACTTCCTGCTTTGATGGAGAAAAGGAAGCTCTCAAAAAAAGAAACCCATCTTCGGAATGGCTGGGATGGAAATAAACCACTGATTCTTTTGTGCGGGGGAGGAACAGGGTGGTTTCCCTACAAAAAAGTGCTGAACGTCCTTACAAAACGGGAGACGCCTTCAACGATCGTTATGATGGGAGACAAAAAAGCAAGAAAAAAGGAAATGGTCATTCGAGGCCATGATGTGTATGTCAAAACGTTTTCAGCCGATTATTTGGAATACTTGCAGGCCGCAGATTTACTAATAAGCAAAGCAGGGGGAATGACGATGGCAGAAGCGGCATTAGGAGAAGTCCCTCTTATCATTTATTCTCCGCTTCCCGGACAAGAAGAGAAAAATGCCGCACGGTTTGTAGAGAACAAAGCTGCCTATTGGGCGCACTCAACCCAGGCTATAAAGGTACAAGCTGATGAATTACTAAACGATCCGTTTAAGCAAGTAAAATGGAAGAGAAGACTCCGGCGAATGAAAGAGGAAAATAGTGTAGACACAATACTAAGTATCTCGAAGACTTTCTCATGGGAAGAAAAGAGGAAGGAGTATGAATGATGCACTTTTTTAGAAAGAGATTAACTTTCTTAGCGGTTTGTGGCATTATTCTGTTATCAGGGATGTATTATCAAGCAGCTACCACTCCTGTAGAAGAAGCAGTACGAGCGACATCTGACTACGAGACGGCAGGAGCGATGGAGAAAGCTCCGGATGTAAAGTTACCGGGAATGGACGGAGATATGTACACAGTCGGACAGTTTTCGGACAAACCGCTTCTTCTCACATTTTTTGCGAGCTGGTGTGATATCTGTCAGAAAGAGCTTCCGCAGTTATCGCAACTTTACGAGTCGAATAAAGATAAGTTTCACGTGGCAGCTGTCAATGCCACCTCAAAAGAGTATCGAAAAGAAGACGTCTATTCCTTCGTCCGGGAAGCAAAGTTATCGATGCCTGTGTTGCTGGATAAAGAAGGAGAGGCCATAGAGGCGTTTCATGTTTCGATGGTACCCGTCTCCTTTCTTATCGATACAAATGGTACGATCCAAAATACCTTTTATGGACCGATTTCAGCTGATGAATTAAATAAAGAGCTGAGATCCATTCCCAGCTCTTAGCTTGTCCAGCCTTCAGCTTGCTAGATAACAAAAATGAGATAAGAGGAAATAAAGTAAACGACAATCAGGAGAGCAGAAGGCCATGGGTACACTCGAAATGATTTTTTTCGGCCGCGAAGTACCGCCAACAATACAATTGTTCCAAGTACTAAGACAGCGCCTGCTGTAATTTGGTGAACGGTGCTGGCTGCTGCAATAATGGGCCCATGAAAGTAACCAATATCACTCACCGCTAATAAAATCATATTAAATAGGTTGCTTCCGAGAATCGAACCGAGAGCCAGGTTGTGATTATGAAGCTGAAGTGCAACGAGCACGGCTATTGCTTCCGGTAAGGATGTCGAAGCAGCAATCAGAAAACTTCCGACAAAACTAGAGCCCAGTCCGGTTTGAATTGCTATTTGGTCACCAGTCATGGTAAGGGCAGACCCGGCACCTAAAATAACAATGGCCGCGATGATAAATCCGATGACTGCATGACGAAGGGATATGGCGTATGCTGGACCTTCTTCGCTGATTTCTTCCTCTGCAGGAACCACGCCCTCGCCATTCTTATTGATGATATACATGCCGACTGCGTATACGCCGAGTATCAAGAGACTATCGATACCAATACCAAGAATGGAAATCTCTGTTTTTATCATCAAAGCAAACAAAGCCATTGCGGCTAAAAACATTCCAAGCACCGCGGTGTACACGTGAGAAAAGGACGTTTGTGAAAACAATTTCTCTTTTCGATAAACTAAATCAAAGACAGCAATAATTAGTAAATTGAACATATTACTACCCAGCACGTTTCCGACTGCGATGTCTGGATTATCAAGAAAAACAGCGGTTAAACTTGTCGTTACTTCAGGAAGGGACGTTGCTCCAGCTAGAAGCAAGGTACCGACCATCATGCCTCCTAATTTTGACTTCTCACTAATGACATCCGCATAAGTAGACAGCTTAACAGCTGTTACCACTGTAATGAGGGCGGCAATACCAAATAAAACAAATATCATAGCAATTCTCCTCTCCTTTTTACCAATACCCCGCGATCTTCGAGTTTTAACAAGTGATATACAGGGTGTTTAAAAGAACACACAAAAAAAGACCTTCTTATGAGAAGGCTGTACGTAGATACAGGAACCCTCTCATAAAAAGGTCTTGCGTGCGTTGTGCACAGCACAACCTAAACAAACCGAGTGCATTCAGCACTGTCATGACGATTTGTTTATCCTATTGGACGCTACTCCCCTTTTTATTCACAGTTTCATAGTAGCATGGAGTTCGTAGCGGGTCAATGACTTATTAATGGGAGGGGCGTTAAGATTATCTCAGGATGGAACCAATAAAAATTCTGACTCCCCAGCTGCCTGGTCATAGGGCAGCTGGGTTCTGATAGAGCGTGCATCTTATTCCATTTTGATTCATTTTTTATGTTTATGGTGGTCGATGACCCGGTAGCCTTGTTCGAGAAGGATACATACGAGAGTACCGAGAATGAGGCCGTTATTCGTGAGAGCCATAATAACACCTGGCAAATGTGTGAGTGTTTCACCAGGGACAAATAAACTGCCGATACCAATCATTAACGAAATCGAGATAATAAATAGGTTACGCTCCGTCAATTGTAAAGAGTGGTATTCCCTTACTCCGAGAGAAGCAAGACTGGCAATCGTAATGAAAATGACGGCATATCCAACTGGCGTCGGAATATTGGCCGCAAACGAAGTGAAAACTGGAAAAAAACTAATGAGAATAACAAGGACATTCCCAATAATAAACGGTAATCTTTCTATCGTTTTTGTCGTTAACAAAAAACCTGCCGTAGAAGAAAGAGGTACATTACCGACGGCTGCAAACAATCCACTCAGCCATTGATTGATCCCTGTAATGACACCGGCACGATTATAATCGAGCTCTCTTGATTGTGGAGAATGTGAACTGATGACCTTTTCTACCACTTTCATACTTGCAATCATATTTGTTAATAATAGCATCGCTGTCATTATAGCGTTAATTACCATTCCACTTGAAAGCTCTGGTATGCCAAAAGCCAATGGTTCAGGAAAAGAAAACATGTCCGTCCGCTTCGTAGTTTCTTTTGTCAGTCCAAGTAGATAAAAAAGTAACCAGCCGGCTACTAAACTAATGAGGATAGAATAACTGCGGATAAAAGGGATGCTTGTTTTCGATAATAGGATAGTAACGATTAATATACCAATAGCAGGTACAGCCACTTTGGCATCCACTTGATCCGTAAAATAATCAATCCCTAAAATGCCTTGGATGAATGACCCGCTTAATTGGGACACGAGAAGAATGAGATATGTGCCTGTCACCAACGGGGTAAATAATTGTTTTATCGTGTCAATCCAGCGGAAGAGACTAGCGATTAAAAAAAGTGTACCGCTGATCAGCATACCTGCTTCAAGCTGCCGCAGGGCACTTTCGCCTGTGAGACCTCCTGATGAAACCAATCCCGCATAAACGATGAACACTCCCCACCACAACCCGGCCGGCCCTTCCATTAAAGGAAGACGATGGCCAAACAGTACTTGCAGCAAACCTGCAATTCCAAGCACAAATAAAGTACGTTGCAGAAACTCAGAGATTTCAAGAGACGTCATGCCAAATGCTTCTCCGATAACGATTGGAACGACAATGGTACTCGCTAAAATGAAGGCGACCCACTGTAAGGAAGATAACACCAACCTCACAAGAATCCCTCCTCAACTATGTACTATGTCCTGCATTCTTGTTAAGTGTATCACAAAGCGTTTCAAAACGTACATAAATTGGACACATTTCCATCATCCTAAGAGTGTAAGGAATAGCAGGAGGGAAACAATGAGAGGATATCCTAATGTATACCGTGTGTTACAACGACTAAAAAGAAATAGAAATGATCAACAGAAACCTGCCAAACCTTCTATTTCTTTTACTATCTCTCTTGATGAAAATAAAAACATATTGAAACAGCAGTTAGGGGACAGTCCGGACGTCATGTTTCGTACGATGTCGATCCCTATGGTGAACCGGGGAACCCAAGCTGCTCTTTTGCTTTCCATAGACGGGATCATAGACGATGAAGCAATCCGTGAACATGTCATTGAGCCACTGTTAAAAAAGCCTGAAGACAGCCAAGGAAATAGGCTGAAAGAAAGGATAACTATCAATGAATGGAAAGAAGAAGAAAATGTTTATCAAGCAGTAGAACAAGTACTGAAGGGAAATACTCTGCTTCTTACGGAAGGATCGAATAAGGCTCTCTTAATAAACGCTTCTAAATTTGAAGTGCGTTCGATTGATGAACCGCAGGCAGAGCAGGCAATCCGGGGAGCAAGAGATGGGTTTGTGGAATCAACGGCAGTCAATATCTCCTTGTTACGTCAGCGTATTTCCCATCCCAGTTTGCGTTTCCAAACCATAGTGGTAGGAGAGATCAGTCGAACAACGATTACACTGGCCTACATGAATGACATCGTGGATACACAGCTTTTGAATAGAGTTCGAGAGAGAATAAAAGAGGTAAAGGTAGATAGTCTGAAAAGTTCTGGAGAGCTCGAGCAATACATCGAGGATCATCCTTATACGATGTTTCCTACCATTGGTAATACGGCACGGCCTGACAAAGCGGCCGCTTTATTAATGGAAGGGCGTATTCTCGTACTTATCAACGGAACACCGATATGCTTATTTATCCCGCACCTATTTATCGAAAATATGCAGAATGTCGAGGATTACAATTCCAGACCTTACTATGTATCGTTCATAAGGTTGTTACGATTTTTGTCGTTTATTATTAGTACAACATTTCCTGCTATCTATATTGCGGCGCTAAATTTTCACAAAGAAACCATCCCCTCTGACATGATCGTGCCCATTGTCCAAGCGCGTGAGCTGGTACCTTTCCCATTAGCTATGGAGGTTATCTTATCCATTATTATGTTTGAAGTCGTTCGGGAGGCAGGCATTCGATTGCCGCAGCAAGTAGGATCGGCCTTATCGATAGTTGGGGCACTTATATTAGGTGAAGTTGCTGTGTCCGCTGGATTGTTTGGAGCCCCAACTGTCATCGTAGTATCTATTGCTTATATTGCATCCTTTGTAATAAATCCGATTGCAGACGTAACCGCTCTCTTAAGAGTTTTCTTTTTTGCGGCTAGCAGCTTGTTTGGGGCTTATGGCTTGTTCGTGGCCATGCTTGGCCTTTTAACACACATGGTTTCGTTAACTTCTGTCGGTGTTCCGTATATGGCCCCATTTGCTCCTGTTTATTTCCGTGATTGGGAGGACGCCCTCATTCGCTTGCCTCTTCGGTGGATTAAACACCGACCGAGAAGCGTGCCTCACCGCCGCGATGAAAAAATTACAGCTTTACCAAAGACAGGTGGCAAAGAATGAAAAAGAAGCTGATTATCATGACAAGTTGTCTCTTCCTATTAACAGCTTGCTGGAACAACCAGGAAATCGATGATTCCTTATTCGTGTTAGGGGTTGGGTTGAATAAAGAAGAAGACAAAATAGTGATGACGACAGAAAGTATTAAACCGACTTCGACGGAAAGTTCAGGAGCTCCTCAAGGAGGAGGGGACGGTGGAAGCAACGTAATTTTACAAAAAGAAGCGGATACCTTATTAAATGGCGCCCGGGAATTTATTCGCTATGCAAAACGGCGTTTGTATTTTGCTCATACCCGTACTTGGATATTGGGAGAAGAATTGGCTCGAGACGATCATTTCATGCAGCATTTAGATATATTGAGGAGAAATGAAATGCTTCGCTTGAATAGTTACTTCTTTATTACTCCTCATGATCCTCTCGATATTTTAAATACGGCTACGTTGTATAGTGATCTGTCCTCGTTGGAAATCATCTCAGCGCTAGACCAAACGGAATTCATAGCAGAATATACGGTAGTAAAAATGCGTGAATTTTATAAGCAAATGGAAGGGCCGGTTCATAACGCCTATTTACCAATCATTACATTAAAGGAGAATGCTGGCCAGAATATAACCTCGTTAGAAGGCACGGCTGTTATTAAGAATGACAAAATGGTGGGAGCATTAAATATCCATCAGACGGTTGGTTTGAATATTCTCTTAGATAATGTGAATGGAGGAAGTATTACCGTACCGATACAGGAGGAAGAGGGAGAAAAGGCATCGATTAATATAAAATCAACGAAGGCTACTATGACACCAACACTTGAAGGCAAACAGTTAAAAGTAAATATTGATACAACCATTCGCGGCATTGTTGGTGATAACATATCAGGGCATCGTATTACCCGTGACTTTACGAAACGCATTGAAGACAAAACAGCTCAACATATGAAAAAAACGATGGAAAGTGTCATTACAGTGTTACAAGACGAATTAAAAACAGATATTATGAACCTCGGACTGGAAACGTACCGAAAATACCCGGAGGAGTGGAATAGCCATCTTAAAAACAATTGGGAGGACGTGTTTGCTAACGCAGACGTGAACGTGCAAGTTCATGCGGATATTTCTCATCGTGGGTTAATTAATGACAATGTGGACCGTGAAAACCAGCGCAGGCCATTTAATAATCCTTACCACTTATTACCGGGAATCTGAAGGAGAAGGTTGAATTATGGTGAAAAAATGGGAGACTCTTTTTTTATTAGTCATGACACTGCCTATTATGGGCCACGTAGTCATTTTGCCCCTGATGTTGGATGTGGTCGGACGAGATATTTGGATATCTGTGCTGCTTTCTCTCCCGGCTGCTTTTCTTATTGCTTGGTTTATCTATCGAATAAGACTTTTAACACCAAATGAAACATTTCCTCAATTGGTCAAGGGTATTTTAGGGAAGTTCGGTGGGAGCATGGTTATAACAATATGCACCATGTATTTTCTGTTTTTAACCGTATTGTCGGCCGCCGCATTGGTGGATTTAGTATTTATTGGATTTTTGCCTGACACTCCTCGGTTTGTCCTGTTACTATGGTTTATATTGTTTGCCATGTATGCAGCGAGCAAAGGGATAAAACGAATTGCTTTAACATCCAGTATTTTAGCCTTTATTACCGCTATAACAGGACATACCGTAACATTAATGGATCATCCTAAAAAAGAATGGGCGTATTTACAGCCGATCCTGGAATTTGGATGGGGACCCGTGTTATGGGGGACGTTAATTCTCATTAGTGTTTGGGTTGAATTGTTATTTCTTCTCATTATTCCATTTAAAGATATAAAAGCAAAAAGGATATTCCTCATATGGTCACTTGGCATTATTATTAATGCTCTGATGATGCTGTCTACATCGACAAGTGCTATTACGATATTTGGATTAGGACAAGCGGAAAATTTAGTTTACCCGGCATTTTCCATTGTACGTATCGTCGATCTTGGTTTTATTGACCGGTTTGACGTATATGCTGTCATACTCATGACGTTCGGGGTGTACATTCGTTGTAGTTTATACTTACGAATCGCTCATGAGCTGACGGTAGAATCCTTTCAAAAGAAGTGGAAGAAATACTTTGTTTTTATGGCATACACAGCTATCGTATTTATAGGAAGTTACTACATGGTGTTAAATTATTACCGCTTGGAAGGAATGATTCAAGCCTATGCGTATTCCTTCATTCTCCTCCCGCTGGTTTTCTTACTTTATGTCATTGGGAGAAGAAGACGAAAGAAGGAGGCGTTATCCTTCCCTTCATCTACCACGGAGACGCATCGTTAACCCTATCAGCAGAAAGCAGAGAACAAGACAAATACTAGCGATAAGATGCAGCTGCTCTGTATTTACGTGTTGGCTAAACATTACACCTAACAGGCTTGATGACAATATAGCCCCTAAATATCGGCTCGTTTGAAAGAGACCGGAGGCGGAACCGGTATCTTTTCGGTCTACATGCTCATAAAGAGCCGTCTGGGTCGAAATATTAGTAAAACCCGAGCTCATGCCAATGACAGCCATAATGATAAGTAACCATAGGATCGAAGAGTCTTCACGATAGGTAAGTAACAGAGCAGTGCCTGTAAGCAAAACAATGGATCCAATCAAAAGAGGCAGCTTTGAGCCATATTTATCAATGAGATGACCGGCAAGCGGTGCGGTAAATACGCTAAATCCTGCTAAAGCCAGCATCATTAATCCTGTTGTATCCGAGCTATATGCAAGCTCTTGTTGGAAATAAGCCGGCAAACCAAAAAAGTAACAGTAGTAAATAAGATTCACTATGATAAATTGGATATAAATGAGCGTAATATTTCCATTGGATTGTAAGGATAATACATCGATAAAAGGCTCCTCCCGTTTCCGTTCATAAATGTAGAACAATGTCAGCCCCATCCCAAACGTGAATAGGGCCCAAAGATTTAGTCCTTCCTCCATCGATAATAGAAACAAGATGAGTCCGGTCACCGTTCCGATAAACAGAATGATGCCTATTACATCTATTCGCTTCAGGTTTGCTTTTCCTTTTTTGCTTCCAGGCAAGACAAATAGAGCTAAAGTAAACGATAGAATCACGAACGGGAAATTAATCAGGAAAATAGACGGCCAATCCCAAGAAGCGATTAGAAATCCACCGATAGACGGGCCAAAAGCAGCGGACGTAGTCGCAAATATGGAGAGAAGAGCGAGTGCTCGACCTTGTTTTTCTGTAATGTAAGTACGTACTAATGACATCCCGGCTGGAAAGAGTGTAGAACTCCCAATTGCCTGCAGAGCACGACAACCTAGTAGAAACGAAAAGCTAGGAGAAAAAGGAGCGAGTATCGAAGCGGCTGCTACGATGAGAAGGCCGCTTAAGAATAAACGTTTAGCACCGAACATATCACTTAATTTGCCCATGACAGGCTGACCGGCAGCACTGAATAAATAAAATATGGAAATTAGCCATGAAGCATCAGCAAAGGAGAGAGCGAATTCATTTTGCATTCTCGTCACTGCAACGGCGATCATGGATGAATTTAAAGGGTTTAATAACGTTCCAAGACCAATCGTAAGAACTAAGAGCCACGGTTTTTGAATGGAAGACATGTGTTTTCACCTATTTCGAAAGGAGTGATATACTTGGCATTCATATGTGTTATCAATCGTTCACAAGATATCTATAGAATCTAAGAATCTCTTTTGTATACTGAGTATAGCATGAATGATGATGAAGCAAAGACAATGGATACAAGTGTTATTCAGCTGGAGGTTGGTTCAGGTGAGGAATGAAAGGATCGACCTATCATGTAGGAGGAGGGAGAAAAATGAATTACAGTAAAACATTATTAAGGGTTTCTGCGCTGTTTGCTTTAATTGGTGTATTTATCGGTTCACACATGGCCGGGGCAGGATCATATGCGTTTCGACCGGTTCATGCTCATATTCTCGTTGTAGGCTGGCTAAGTCTGTTTGCGTGGGCTGTGTTCTATAAAGTGTTTTACCAGCAACATAGTTTACTAGCTTCTATCCAGGTGTGGTCTGCCATCATTGGCTCCATTGGCTTGACAGCCGGGATGTGGCTCCACATGGTCGGCCCATTTCCATTACCTGAGCTATTTACGCTGCTATTCTACATCATCGGAGGCTCGATTCTTCTTATTAGTTTTGTTCTTTTCCTTATCTTAACCTTTACATACAAGGAACAGTAATGGTTGTTTTTCTAACATTCATGGAGTGATGTCTAGCTCCAGCGCCTACTCGCTCGAGGTTCCTTCGGTCCGTCCATGGAAAGGGGAGAGCGCC
>NZ_FONT01000003.1:292393-421372 GCF_900113025.1 Alteribacillus iranensis
TCCTCCAGGACTTGACGCTCGTGAGCAAGGCGCTTTCGCTTTTCTTGTAAAGGGGGTGCCAAGGGTCATAAAAAAAGATCCATTGGCACCCCTGTTTTGGTTAAAATCAGACTCTTTCGTTAGGGGAAGTCGATAAGTTGTCGGTGTCTTCTCTTAGATAGGAAACAGAAACTATGTCATTTCCTATTATAAAAATCATTCTTTACTTCGGATAATGTTTCTTTATTTGTTACCGTATCAAGAAATACTTGTAATGCTTTTGTTTGGAAAGGCGATTGTAATACGGTTGAAAATTGGCGTTTTATAGAAATAGCCGAAGCGGGCAATATCGTTAACGTACCATTGGCATTTTCTTTATGAATGGTCCAATCAGAAAGAAGGGCAATTCCCAAACCAGCCTCCACTGATTCTTTAATCAATTGTGTACTCCCGAATTCAAGACTCTTCTTCGGCTTTATGTGATACGTGTGAAACATTCTCTCCGCCGCTTCTCTTGTACCTGACCCTTTCTCTCGAATAATCCACGTTTCGTTTGCTAAATCTTCCAAAGACACCTCTTCTTTCTCGGATAGAGGATGTTGTGGAGAAGCAACGACACACATAGAATCCTCCGAAAATGCATGGATGACTAAGTTTTTGTCCTCATATTGTCCTTCCACAATACCCACATCTAACTGATGCCCAAGTACTAATTCCGCAATGTCTTTCGTATTCCCTATCGTTACGCTCGGTGTAATGAAAGGAAAGGATTCTTTCATTTTTGCGAGCACATGAGGAAGGACGTATTCTCCAAATGTGTAACTCGCACCAATAGAAAGAGGACCGCTCGTATTATTCGTAAGGTCGTCAATTAAATAATGCATTTTTGTATACAGACCTAGTATCTCCTTCGCATGGTGATAAACAATTTCTCCTGCTTTGTTCAAACGAACGTATTTATTGGTGCGCTCTAACAGCTTTGTTCCCATGATACGTTCGAACGAACGAATGTATTGGCTGACAGCTGGTTGTGTCATGTGGAGTTCTTCCGCTGCGCGGGAAAAATTCTCTTTTTCAGCTACGGTAACGAATACTTCCAATTGTTGATCCATCCATTGCACCTGCCTTCTTTTTCTCTATTATACAAGTTTACTTATGATAAGTATCATAAATAATTATTTTTCTTATGATTTAGTAGCCAGTAAGCTGAAATTAAGGAAAACAATCGGGAGGGAATGACCATGTCGGCACATGAAGCCAAAAAATTATCAACGGATCGTCAACAGGAACCGGATCACAATAATAAAGGAAATCAACAGCCAGCGCAGTGGATACGTTGGACAGGTGGGGTTGCATTTACATTTTTTATCGCTGCTTTAGGGTTTTTTCTCGCCAAACTTCCTGGCTTTCAACAAGTTGGCTTGTTAGCTTCAGCTATTCTCATTGCGATTTTATATCGACAAGTTTTCGATTATCCGGAAACATTTCGGCCGGGGATCGAGTTTTCTTCAAAAAAGATTTTACGATTTGCTATTATATTGTACGGATTAAAGCTGAATATAGGGACAGTACTCCAGGATGGGCTCGGCCTCTTAATACGGGATGCCGCGGTGATTGTTTTTGCGATTGTCCTGACAGTGTGGCTTGCGAAACGGTTTAAAGCAGACGAAAAGCTGTCTATGCTGCTTGGCGTAGGGACAGGAGTGTGCGGAGCAGCAGCCATTGCTGCCGTTGCACCTATCGTGAAAGCAAAAGATGAAGACACAGCGATCGGAGTGGGAATCATTGCTTTAGTTGGTACCATTTTCGCGATTTTTTATACGATTATACGTCCCATTCTGCCATTAGATGGGGTGGAGTACGGAATGTGGGCAGGAGTCAGCCTTCATGAATTAGCGCATGTCGCCCTTGCCGCAGCGCCTGCTGGAGACGACGCATTGGCCATGGGACTTTTAGCTAAATTAGGAAGAGTATTTTTACTTGTCCCATTATGTTTTGTTCTCGTGTATTGGATGAAACGGAAAGACAAAGACAAAGGTGGAGAGAAAACCAAAGTAGCCTTTCCTTATTTCTTACTCGGATTTATTGCGATGAGTGTGCTTGGAAGCTTCGTGCTTGGCGTGTCTATTCCTGTTTCCGACGGATTTATGGAGGGAGTATCTACGTTCTCGACCTGGCTTTTAACAGCAGCGATGGTTGGTCTCGGACTAAATGTTAGTTTGCGAGAAGTGCGCACGAAAGCATTACGTCCGTTATTTGCCATGGGTATCACTTCGATTTGTTTATCCGTTCTTACTTATTTTTTCATTTAACGGATGTCATATCTGTTCCTGCATAAAAAAGTAGATTAATTTTTCTCCTCCGGTGGTACGTATTAATAGTAAGGGTATGTAGAACGGAGGGAGAAAGAGTATGCCCGATATATTCGACGATAAAGACTATCTTGACGTCAAAGCCGGTCGTTTCCGATTATATTTCAGAAAACGGTACCGTCTTATCACGACAGTAAATGATTTATTGATAGGTTTATTTTTCGTGACAGGAAGTATTCTAAATTTCTTTCAGTCACTATCCATAGTAGGGAGTATTTTATATTTATGTGGAAGTCTGCTTCTTGGGAGTCGTCCTGTACTACGGATTATGCATGATACCTCGCTCCGTAATGAAATGAAGGAGTCAGAGAACTATAACCCGTATAAAAAACAAGATTAGAAAGCCATGTTTACATGAATAACCTCCCGGGAAATGTTCCTGTGAAACGCTTGAAGGAGGTTATTATGATGGCACAAGATCGTTACAAGACAGGCGAAAAAGCACCAGAAAGCGGAACGTACAAAGTAGACACATTAGTGAGCGGTGGAAATGCTAGTCAAGATAACACAGAAATAGAGATCAATGAAGGAGATCAATTTCCTCCATCTCCAGGAGAAAACGAAGCTGCTCATTGGGTGAAAGCATAATACAATAAATCCCCCCCTTGGTTTATAACTAAGGGGGGTTTGATGATTAAATAGGGGAATTCTCGTGCACGGGTTGAAACAAAGGTCCTATTATTTGAGATTGTCTTATCCTCAGCTTGTGTAAAGCTTTTTGCTTTTATGCCCTTATTCTACCTCAGGTCGCACGCTATGCTGCCGGCGCTTTGTTAACGAGTAATACGCTGTTCCGAAAGAGAGGAGGACAAACACCGCGCCAACGGTCGGAGTAAGAGCAATTGAACTATTTTCAACGACGAATCCTCCACTAAAGGATCCTAAAGCGATTCCTAAATGAAGTGCTGAATTATTTAAGCTTTGTTGAACATCAGACGTCTCTGAAGCGGATTCTACTAAATACGATTGCATAGGAGGGGAGAGAGCCCAGCTCATGGCTCCCCATATTACAACGAGCAGGAAAAATAACGGTATCCATGCGGTAGTGTACGGTAAAATAAACATAGAGGAAGAAAATAAAATAATAACAACATATAATGTTGTTCGATATCCGAGACGGTCAGACAGCCCGCCGCCAATCGCTCCCCCCGTTACTGCCGCGAAGCCGAATAACCAATATACTATCGTCACCCAGCCCTCACTAAATCCCATGACTTGTTTTAAATACGGACTGAGGTACCCATATAAATGATAATGTCCCGCCAAAAATAATAACGTTGTAACGTGGGCAGAAAGGAGTTTTCTATTTTTCAGGCTCTGCCACTGTTTTTTTAATCCGGGAGACGGTTGAACTTCAATCGGCTGCATTAGAAAAAAGATCCCGATGGCAATGATGGCGCTTAGTGCACTAATCGCGAGAAATGGTGCTTGCCATCCGAAATAATTACCGATCATTAAACCGATAGGCACCCCTAATACGAGGGAACCGCTAATTCCTATATAAATCAGGCCGATAGCCCGTCCTCTGTACGGTTTTGTCGATATATTAGAAGCAATCGTTATACTCAAGACAACGAGAAGAGAACCGCTTGCCGCGGATAGAATTCTTGCTAACATTAAGAGAGAAAAAGAAGGACTGAATGCGGCTGCCACATTCCCAACAAGAAAAACACCGAGTGATATAAGAGTAAGACGTTTTCTCTCCATTTTTGACGTAACAAAAAGCAGAATAGGTGCTGATATGGCGAAAGTTACTGAAAAAGCAGTGATGAGCAGTCCGGCTTGACGAATACTGACATGTAAATCAGCTGCGATAAGATCCAGGAGGCCAACGATGATAAGCTCTGCCAAGCCGGCAACGAAAGATACCAACATCAATAAATAAACACGTTTATCCATAACAATAATCCTTTCCTTTACCTTCAATACTCATCATAACACCAAACAGAGGAGGAACAACAAGTTTGCTGCGTATAGTGATGGTGGATGATGAAAACCGCTGTTTTTTCATGGGAAGTGAGTGTTTCCATTGAATGACGGGTAAGGAAACAGCCGATCTATAGGGTGAAAGGACTCAAACGGTCCATGATGACGTCATGAACCGTTCCCTATCGGATTTTTGTATGGATGCTGAGCGCCTGTATCGATGACTGTTGAATGACTTGTATTCAAGCCCTCGTCTTTTCATATGTGTTCTCCATGTCTATATGTCGACGCTGAGCTGCTTTTATGGAGATGATCGCAGCCCCGAGAGCAAGGAGAACAAACACACCGCCAACCGTGGGATTCATATCAACAGAACTCTGTTCAATCACAATACTGCCGCTTAATGAACCAAATGCAATGCCTAAATGAAGAGATGAATTGTTTAAACTTTGCTGTATATCCGCTGTCTCAGGGGACGTCTCAATTAAATGACTTTGCATGGCTGGAGTGAGCGCCCAACTTAACGCACTCCATATGATTAACAGAATAAGAAAAACAGGGAGAGCAAAGGTGGTGTACGGAATGACGAATAAAGATATAGCGAACATAGCAACGACAAAAAGAATCGTCCGCCTGGAACCAAGCCGGTCAGAAAGCATCCCGCCTAGCCCGCCTCCAGTCACGGCAGCAACGCCGAAAACTAAATAGACAATACTGACCCACGTCCCATCAAGTCCCATCGTCATTTTAGAAAACGGGGTTAAATATCCATACAACGTGTAATGACCGACAAAAAATATAAAAGAAGTGAGTTGGGCAAACAATACGGGACGCATTCTCAACGTGGCGAGTTGTTGACGCAGTGATACTTGCGGCCGCGGTTCCATTTTTTCCATGAGAACATACACACAAGCCATAGAAATAGCTGTTAATATCATAATGAGAAGGAATGGAGTCCTCCATCCAAAAGCATTTCCGAGAAAAACACCGAATGGGATACCGAAAACAAGGGAACCGCTCACGCCCATAAATACGATACCAATCGCACGGCCGCGGTATGGCTCTGTGACAATACGAGATGCCATCGTAACACACAAGACGAGAAGTAAAGATCCGCTCGCTGCAGAAAGAATACGGGCTAGGATAAGCATGGCGTAAGAGGAGCTCATCACCACAGCCAAGTTGCCTAAGAGAAATACAAGCAATGATAATAACGTCAGACGCTTTCGTTCCATTTTAGACGTAGCCACTAATAAAATGGGAGCGGAGAGGGCAAAGGAAATAGAAAAGACAGTGATTAGTAAACCAGCCTGACCTATGCTGACATGTAAATCCTCTGCAACTAAGTCTAAAATCCCCCCTATAATCAGTTCAACCATTCCGGTCACGAAAGCGACCATCATGAATAAGTACACGCGCTTGTCCATATAAGAACCCTCACTTAAGTATAGTTAGCCCTCATTATAATTGATAAAAAATTCAGACACAAGAGAAACGTCGACAATAGACGAAGAAAAGTGGTATAAAGGAAGGGAAATGAAAAAAAGGAGAGAGTGACATATGAAATTGTTTGCTTGTTTACTACATATGAAAAGCCCGGAACTTAGTCAAAAATACCGGCCTGATCATCTTGCATTTTTAGAAGAGCAGCATAAGAAAGATAACGTTACCGCGTATGGAAAATTTGCGGATGGGGCTGGAGGGTTAATTATTTACCGTGCGGAAACGCTTGAGGACGCGGAAGCTCTAGTAAAACAAGACCCTTACGTAGAAAAGGAAGCTCGTACGTATGAAATACACGAATGGGTCATGAATTCTGAACAATGGTCATAGAGAATGTGAAAGGTAGGAAGGCTTCTGAGAAAGATCGAATGTTTCAGGAGCACGGATGAGAGTTGCCTCATTGGCTTCCTGTGAGACAAATGACCGATAAAGAATGTATTTTCCTACGAAGTTCTCCTCTTATAAGTAGAGGCCTTCAGAGACAGGAAAAGTGTAATAACTTGTCTCCGGAAGGCCTCTTTTGTATTCGCTGACATTAGTAAATCTTGTAGGACAGCTATTTTAATACGTGAATCAAGCAAGTTTAAACCGTTTCGTTTTGTTATCTAATTCTTCTGCTTGCAAGGATAATGTCTCCATTAACGAAGTGATTTCCTCAATTGCAGCTGCTTGGTCTTCTGTTTGAGATAAGACGCGGAGCGTGCTTTCATTGTTCGTGGTGGAAAGGTGCTCTATCGTATCCATCGCCTCTACTACTTCTTTAATTCCTTCGGTAACGTTCGTGATATCTTGGTATATATCATGGATTTCTTGAGTGACGTCTTGTACGGACGTATTTATTTCATAAAAAGTATTGCCAGCTTTATCAATCATAGTCGTGCCCTCTTCCATAGCAGTCGTACTTTCCTGCGTTTCTGCCATCGCTTGTGATGTATCGGCTTGAATGTCGTGTATCAGCTGGCTGATTTGTTGGGTCGCTTTTGCCGATTGTTCAGCTAAATGTCGGACCTCATCTGCTACCACTGCAAACCCCTTTCCATGTTCCCCTGCGTGAGAAGCCTCAATGGCCGCATTTAAAGCAAGTAAGTTCGTTTGATTAGAGATTTGCGTAATCATCGCGATAATCTCTTCAATTTCATTTGATTTATGTGTTAAAGTGCTCATCGATTCCTTTAAATTGTTTGCTTTTTCATTGACGACTCTCATTTGTCCCATCGATTCTTGGATCATCTCATAGCCAACTTCTGCGCTTTCCTTCGTATGAAAGGATTTCTGATTTAATTCTTGCGCTTTTTCACTCATTCCTTCATTTTTGGAAGAGAGGTTCGCCAAAATTTGATTTGTCCGAAGAACGATGTCAGATTGCTTGTGGGTTCTTTCTTTGACTTCTTGGGTAGCTGAAACATTTTGTTCAGCGGTAGCAGAAATTTCTTCCGCACTAGCAGACAACTGCTCAGAAGCTGTTGCGACGTGGGACGAATTTTCCGAGACTTCCCCGATAATAGATACTAAATTATCACGCATCGTATTTAAATCAGAAGACAATTCGCCAATCTCATCTTTCCTCTTTATCTTCAGATGAGAAACAGAGAGGTCTCCGTCTGCTACCCGACTAGCAAACCGGATGACGTCGGACAATGGATCCGTTGTGCGTTTAATTAGTATAATGGTAAAGACGCCTGCAAGTAATATAGGAAAGATAGCGAACAAAAAGCTGCCTTTTACCATATTCCATGTACGTTCATGAAGAATACTACTTTCAAAATCAATGGCGCTTACAGCAACGATATTTTTAGACGGATCGTGATCTTCAAAAATTGGGGCATAGCCAGTCAGGCGTTCCATTCCTCCGAATTCGTATACATCTGAATAGACAGGGGATTTTGTTTCCTGAAGCTCTTTCATGATATCTTCGTCGACATAAAACGAATCACCGGGACGAAACCCTTGCTTCTGTAAATTTTCATCCGTTGCAAGCAGAGTCCCATCAAAGTCAAGGAGATACTGTCCTTCGAAAATGTCTTTATGATGGACAGTCCAGCTGATTTGCTCTCCTAAATCAGCCGCGATTTGATCATCGCCCGCTTTTGCTTGGTTAATGTCTGACGGACTTACTAATGCTGTTGTAATATTAGCGCAGCCATACAGTTCAATACCTGCGGCTTTTTTGATTTCCTGATAATTAGTACGGTACATCGATAGGAAAATGATAGCGAGTGACACACATAAGATACCCATAATAATGAATCCAAGTTTCCAAGTGATTTGATTTTTCCTGTTCATCCGGTTCTCCTCGTTTCTTTCATCATTTTTTATGTATTTAAAATGCATATTAAAGGGAATAAAGACTCAATTGATAATTGAATTTTAGACCTTTTGTCCTTCCTTGTCAATTGCGACGAAAGGAGGAGGAAAGACGAAAAAATAAAATAAAAAAACGAGGCGGACCCGTTTTCAGGCCTCCCCCGTTTTTTGAAATGCCACGTCGTGCAATGATTCGTAAACCATTTGATCGAGCCGAATGATTTTGTTTCTTGCTTCCACATCAGTGATAGAGCGGTAATGATGGTTTCCGGATGGTTCTTCGTCTCGTTCATCCGCTTTTGCAACGACTTCTTGTAAATTAGTACGATGGATGGTTCCGTCGGGAAGATAAGAATCAGTATGAAGAAGAATGGCTAAAGCTATTTCTTTCGCATTCCTTCGTTCTTCTCCCAGCCGGATTAAAAGCTTATGAGCTCTTTCCGCTCCTTTAATGGCGTGTATATCATTTTCTTTATAAAGATTGTAATCCCATTGTCCGTTCCGATACCACGTATAGTGGCCAATATCATGCAAAAAGGCTGCCTTTACGGCAAGATCCGGATGGACGCCGTGTTCTTTCGCAAGATCAAATGCATGATATGCCACAGCAATTGCATGGGCGAGCCCTGAACGTTTTACAAACTTTTGCGTGACCGGGTGTTCATAAATATCGAGCAATGTAACGTGTCTCATCCTTATCCCTCCTGCATGGTACTGTAATGGTATGAAGATATTTTTACTATTATAACGAGGGAGCATATCATTTGCAAGGTAAATTTATATGCAAAACCTCCATGTTTTCTATTGGAGAAATATGTTATTCTCTGTATAATTTTTAATGGAATGATAGATTGAAGAGAAGGCTGGGGAAGAATAATGACCAAACGATGGAGAGGAATCACTGCAGCTTGTGCAGCAGCTGCTACATTTATGGTAAGTCAAGAAGTTCATGGAGAAGAAGAGAAAACGATTGCGTTTCATTCATTCAAAGAAACTACAGAAGTACATAAAGAAATTGATACGACGATGCCGCGCTTTTATTATGATACTGGGTATGATTTCACCTACCCTGAGGATGGCGTAAAAGGGGTATATGTGACAGGTCATTCTGCAGGTGGAGCGAGGTTTGAAGAATTATTGAATTTGATGGATAACACGGATTTAAATTCAATGGTTATCGACATTAAGGAAGACCATGGGAATTTAACATTCCAACCAACGGAGGATATGGATGTGCCGGACATTGGAACCAATATGATTGGTGATCCTAAAGCGATGATGGACAAGTTGGACGAACATGATGTTTATCCGATTGCCCGGATTGTAGTATTTAAAGATACGGTATTGGCTGAAAATAAGCCTGAATGGTCGTTTCAAGATAACGGAAAGGTTTGGAAAAACGGAGCGAGCGAGGCATTTGTAAACCCGTATGTGAAAGAGGTATGGGATTATAACGTCAATATCGCAAAGGAAGCAGCAAAGATGGGTTTTAAGGAAATCCAATTTGATTACGTACGTTTTCCAGAGGGCTTTGAAACGCGGGACGAAAAACTCGATTATTCTCGCGGGGACTTCGGCGAGGAAGGGAATAACATCGACCAGCGGGTAACAGCGGTCACTTCCTTCGTGGAATATGCAAGGAAAGAGCTTCAGCAAGAATTTGATGTAGATGTATCCGTAGACATATTCGGCTACTCCGCAACCTTGGAGGAAGCCCCGGGGATCGGGCAGAACTTCTCAAAAATAGCGAATAATGTCGATGTTATTTCTTCCATGATTTATCCTAGTCATTGGACTCCATATTTTGGTATCGATAAGCCCGACCTGCACCCTTACGAATTGACGAGAGAATATGCAAAGGTAGAAAATGAGGTACTTGACCAACTAGACCAACCTCCAGTTTCCCGCCCTTGGATTCAAGATTTCACAGCCAGCTGGCTCGGTTCTGGAAATTATCAAACATATGGAGTAGAAGAAGTAGAAGCTCAAATTCGTGCGTTAAATGACTCCGGTATTGATGAATTTTTATTATGGGATGCTTCGAATAGCTATACAAAGGGTGTAGATTATACACCATAATGTAGAAATAAAAAGCTAATGCTACAATGACGCAGATGATCATGATATGTTGGGTGTTGCATTCTTTATTGGGAGTTATAATATAAGCAAAGATATTTTATAATAGAGGAAACAGGATAGGAGGCTCCTATGAAGGAAGCACATTGGTATGAAAAACTGAGTCAATATTTTCCCATCGAAGAAATGAAGTCACAAGAGCATATGGAGCTTCTTCTTAAAGAGAAAAGTGACATTTACCACAAAGATGAGGGAGCCCATCATGTTGTTATGTATGTGGAAACGGACGATTTTATCTTTATTGACTACTTGCTTGTAGCAAAAGAAGCTCGCGGCCAGGGACTTGGAAAAAAGATTATCGAGGAAATGAAGAAAAAAAATAAACCAATTATATTAGAAGTGGAGCCGCTCGATTACGAAGATTCCGATACAGAGAAACGGTTTCGTTTCTATCAGCGAGCAGGTTTTAAACATGCATCATCTATCGGGTATACAAGAAAATCGCTGGCAACCGATGAAGACAACACACTCGAAATCCTGTATTGGTCTCCGGAGGATGAGAGCGAGGAAAGTATTTTTGATAAAATGAAGCACACGTATAATCATATTCATACGTATAAAGATGAAGAATTGTATGGTAAAGCATATCAGAAAGCAGAAGATGTCCTAACGTTTGATGAAAACAGTGAATAACATGATCATTTCTTACGGGTAGAAGAAGGTATGGCATGCCGCGGTTGGATAAAGATCTCAAGGAGGGATCGATAGTGAGAAATAAGGAGAAGCAAAAACGCAAGAAAAAGCGTGAAGTGTTAAAGGAACTGCTTCGTAAAAACTTGAAAGACTGGAATAAACTTCCAAAGCCAGAAGGACGCGGTACTCCAACATCTTCTTCCAAACCACCTGCTTAATTATCTTGTAAAATGAATTGCAAATAGGATATTACACAAGCCCATTCTCAATTGTGAGGTGGGCTTTTTTCATTTTAAGCAGTTTTTCTGAAAATTATAGGTTTTATCAATCGCAAAAGAAGGAATGAGAATACAAATGCCGAATATTAAGGAGAAGGCGTTGTGTGGAATGATTGCTAAAGTATAGAGAACTGCATACATAATCATATTTGAGACGTAATTCTTTATTGAAAAACCTTTTCAAATTAGAATTATTATTGTATAATACAAGTAACGTAAGAAAAGGTGCATTCCGCAATAAATGTTCTCCATACATTCATTCTGCGTAGTCAGGAAGGGAGAGTTCAATTGAATGGTCAAGTTACTCACGTCTCCAAGCTGTACCTCTTGCCGGAAAGCAAAAGGGTGGCTTGAGGAAAATAATATTCCATTTGAAGAGCGTAATATTTTCGCATCTCCTCTTAGTGTAGAAGAGGTAAAAGAAATCATACGCTTGACAGAAGATGGAACGGATGAGATTATCTCTACACGTTCAAAAGTATTTCAAGAATTGGACGTTGAATTGGAGAGTCTGCCGCTTCAAGAATTATTTAAGTTAATCAGTGAAAATCCGGGCCTGTTGCGCCGCCCGATCATCTTTGATGAAAAACGTTTACAAGTAGGCTATAATGAAGCGGAAATACGTCGTTTCCTACCTCGTAAAGTTCGTACGTTTAATTTGATGGAAGCGCAAAAAATGGTGAATTAACATTTTTATTTAGATAGTTGGAGACCGAAAAAAAACTTCTACTTTTTCTCGAACAGTAGAAGTTTTTCTGTATATAGAAAGATCTTGGATAAAGAAGCTTGAAATTGTTCATTGTAAAGAAGAAAGAAGCAGTTTTTTTCTCTTGACATCTTGCATATTATCATTGAGAATATACATTTAATAGTAGAGGAATGACCGCGTTATCTCTTTAGAGCTCCGCTCCCTCAAAAATATCTTCGGGATGAGCATTGGTCCTTAACAATACGTTTTATTTCGTATACAATGGTAATAAGACATTAAGGACTAGGGAATTAGCTGCCCGTCCTAGGGTATCATCTTTAATAAAGAGAGACCTATGGAAGCGGTATCCACCTACCTTCAAAGGAGGGAGAAAATCGTGGAAATCGAAAGAATTAATGAGTCGACGGTCAAATTCTTTATTACGTATAAAGATATAGAGGACCGAGGATTTGACCGGGATGAAATCTGGTACAATCGCGAACGGGGAGAAGAATTATTTTTTGAAATGATCAATGAAGCGCATGACCGCGAGAATTTCGAAATCGAAGGCCCGCTTTGGATTCAAGTCCAAGCGTTGGATAACGGTATGGAAATTGTAGTTACCCGTGGACAGATCACAGATGGAAATGTAAAGCTCGAGATTCCTGTATCTCAAGGAAAAGATGAAGAAGTTCCTGTCGATGACAATATCGTTGACATGTTGGATGAACAATTTCGTTCCTCTCAGAAATCTCGTCAGACGAACAGCAGTCTCGATACCGATGAGCTTGAAATTGTTATTTCCTTTGCTGATCTAGAAGATTTGATCGCTTTGAGTCAGGCATTTGCTGCCGATCATATTCAAAATGAAATATACTATTTTGAAGGAAAATACTACTTGTACCTAATGTTTGACGACCATTATGCTGAGGATGAACAAGATGATATGATCAGCCACGTATTAGAGTACGGGGAAGAATCTGACATGTCCATCTACCGTATTCGCGAATACGGAAAAACCATCGCATCTTCTGAAGGATTGCAAACATTACAGGACAACTTTTCATAAGTGCGTGACGCAAAATACCATCCCTTTACCGGCGATACGATCAGCCAGGCACTATCAGTAATGCCTGGCTCATCTTTTGCCGGTAAAGGGTTTTTTGTTGTCTTTAAGTGGACGTAAAGGGAAATCTCGATGTTTTCAAAAAGACAAAAAGAAGGATTTTCATATGAAAGAGAGAAAGAAAGAGGGAGAATGAATGTAATCAGAAAGGAATATGCCATGTTTGTTGCTGTAACTTCATCAGGGAGACGAGTGTCCTTGATATCTCCCGCGCCGACTTTTTCTCCGATTCCTTCTCCTCCTTACTTCTGTCCCGCTTGCTTGAAACCGGTAATTCTTAAAAAGGGAACGAAACGACGGTGGCATTTCGCTCACCATCGGAAATCAGCTTGTCCTTATCACCACCCTGAATCAGAAGAACATTTGAACGGCAAGGCTCTATTATATCAATGGCTTCTCCACCAAGGATATAAGCCGGATGTAGAACGTTTTCTTCCGATGATTAAAAGAAAAGCGGACCTCCTGGTGGAAAAATCCGGGCAAAGCATAGCAATTGAATACCAGTGTGCTTCTATCACAGAGGAAGAAATGATCGCCCGAACGCTTGACTATCGTTCCATCGGAATCCACCCGCTTTGGTTATTGTCTTCGTCACGCCTCCGCCTTCGTTCACCTCGTCATTATCAGATTCATGGGTTTGAATGGGTAAGCTTGCGTGAACGTCCAAAAGATACAAGGTATGCTTTTTCGTATTTTTCTTCTCGAGACCAATCGTTTTCCTTTTTGTTTCCACGAGCTATGACTTCGCAAACCCGTATCCTCGCCGACCACTATACTCTTCCTTCGTCCCAACTCTCTTTTCATGAATTGATAACATTTCCCGACACAATAGATGGACCTTCTTTATCAGTGTCCCAGTGGCTCCGTGTGAAGAAACAGTGGCGTTTTGGGAAAAATCAATGGCGGGCGTTCCATGATCCAAGACGGTTGGGGCCGCTCTTCGAGAAATTACGAGCAGGGCTTCCGTTTTTCCCTGCAGAAGCAGGTTGGCCTCATTTGGGGATGGAAGTCATTTCTGTTCCAGCCTATCTTTGGCAAAGCTGGTTGCTTCTCGTCTTTCTTCCGTCTCTCTCCCCCTCTCACTCTTTTACTTCTCAAGAGGCTGCTATAGCGGTAACCAAGTCCGGCCTGCTTTCGAAATCAACCTGTTTTCCTCTTCTCGATGAGCCTCTTACACAAACATTAAAACACTACTTATCCTTACTATCTCTGATGGGAGTCGTTGAAAAAACCAACAGAGGCTGGAAGAAAAAAAGAGGTGTTCGTATACCTCTTTCATTGGAAGCAGGTTTTGCAAAGGATAAATACTGGGGGAGACGCATATTGTAGAAAGGGTGAGGGAAACGTTTATTCTTTTATATAGTGGTTAAATTAGGTAAAATGGGGAGCAGAATACAGGAGGTGTATCGTATGAGTGATAAATCAACTACATCATTACCAAAACGTGAAGAAATACCTGAGAAGTGGAAGTGGAATTTGGAAGATATTTTTGCGACAGACGAAGACTGGGAAAAAGAATTTGAGGAAATAAAAAATAATCTTTTGCCTAAGATGGAAGATTACAAAGGAAAACTGGGCGATTCCGCCGATTCTTTGTATCAGGGACTTGCTACGGAGCATCATATTGCAGAGAGATTCGGGCGTTTGTATACATACGCTCATATGAGATCAGATCAGGATGCTGGCAATTCTTATTATCAGGGACTAGAAGACCGAGCGGCAGGACTCGCAGCAAAATTAGGGCAGGCGATGGCTTTTGTCGTTCCAGAGATTTTGTCTTTGCCGGAAGAGAAACTTCGCCAATTTGTAAAAGAGAATGATGACCTAAAAACGTACGAGCACACATTGGATGAAATTAATAAACAGCGTCCGCACATTTTAAATGAATCAGAAGAAGCGATCTTAGCTCAAGTATCAGAAGTAACCTCGAACCCGGGAAATACATTTGGCATGTTAAATAATGCGGATTTAAAATTTCCTGAGATTAAAGATGAAGAGGGAAACAGTGTGCAAGTCACACATGGGCGAATTCTCCGCTTTTTTGAAAGCGATGACCGACGAGTTCGAAAAGATGCTTTTGAAGCGGTGTATTCCACGTATAAAAAATACCGCAATACTTTTGCGAGCACGTTAAACGGGCAAGTGAAAAAGAATTTGTTTAATGCGAGTGTTCGGAATTATGACTCTGCCCGTCAAGCTGCTCTTCATGCAAATCACATACCGGAAGTCGTGTATGATCAGTTAGTCGATACGGTAAATGAACACTTGCCTCTTCTTCACCGGTATGTTCGTCTACGAAAGCGTGTCCTTGAATTAGATGAAATTCACAACTATGATCTGTATACCCCGCTTGTTAAAGAAGTAGAAATGAAGATACCTTATGAAAAAGCACAAGAGTTAGTTACAGAAGGGCTCGCGCCACTTGGAGATGACTACGTCAATACAATAAAAGAAGGGTATAAGAATCGGTGGATTGACGTGTATGAGAATGAAGGAAAACGGAGCGGAGCCTACTCGTCCGGTGCGTATGGGACCATGCCATATGTTTTGATGAATTGGCAGGATAATGTGAACAACTTGTTTACTTTAGCTCATGAGCTTGGTCATTCGATGCACAGTTATTATAGCAGGAAGCACCAGCCTTACCATTATTCCAACTATACGATTTTCGTAGCGGAAGTGGCTTCTACGGTCAACGAGGCATTATTAAATGATTATCTGTTAAAAACAATGGATGACAAGAAAAAGAAAATGTACATTCTTAATCACTTCCTCGAAGGATTTCGTGGAACGGTCTTCCGTCAAACGATGTTTGCAGAATTTGAGCAGTTAATCCATGAAAAAGCAGCGAATGGGGAAGCGTTAACTCCTGATGTGTTGGAGAAAGAATACTACGCCTTGAATGAGAAATATTTTGGAGAAGATATGACTTTAGACGAAGATATCGCGTTAGAGTGGTCGCGAATTCCTCACTTCTATATGAATTTCTACGTCTACCAATATGCGACAGGGTACAGTGCCGCTGCAGCTTTAACAAGACAGATTTTGGAAGAGGGAGAGCCTGCCGTGGAGAAATATTTATCTTTCTTACAATCCGGGAGCTCCGATTATCCGATTGAAGTACTCAAAAAAGCAGGCGTCGACATGACTTCTCCAGAACCGATCCGAGAAGCGATGAAATTATTTGAACAAACATTACATGAAATGGAAGAATTACTGGATCAATAATACTCTTTAAAAAAAGATAAACGCGCATTGTGCTCGCTTATTGGCGGCACACATTGGAGATTCAATGTGATAATTTCCTCAATCTTAAGAGACGAAGTGATGAAACTTTAAGCAATAATAGAGAAAGCCGGTCTTCGGGATCCCTGAAGACCGGCTTTTTGCATCGTCACGTTTTTAACCCTTTAAAGCGCTTGCGTTCGCTAAAGGAGAGCACGGTAAAGAAGATAGAGAGAAATAAGAGTATGCTTCCAATTAATACGGGGATGAACTTCATCAAGCCTAACAAGAACACTAGGAAACTGACCCCCATAAAGAGTATACCGACTAATACTTTTTTCATAACGAGGCCCCTCCAACATGTGGTGTCTTACCACAAATTATATGGAGGGGCCTGAAAAATATGATTGCTTGTTCTATGAGGAAGACGGCAAGTAGCGCCAAAACGTGCCGTACTTTACAGGGACTTGTTCTATTTTTTGCTGGAGGACTAATTTTTTCAACTGAGCTTTGGCTTCTCGTTCACTCCAGTCAAACACGACCGCAACCTCTTTCGTCGCGACGAATTGATACCGTCTCATAAATTCTACAAGATTGATAGTTTTAGCCGGCAAAGGATCTTCCCCAAGCATCTCTTTTAAAATAGCGACATAGACGTCATAAGGGTACAAGCCAGAGACTTTTAATCCTTCGTCTTCGATGCGATCGTTAAAAAAGATGAAGGTGGGTGCGCGCTCTACTTCCATTTCCATCGTAGTTTTCATGTCACATTGCAGAGCTCGCAACGAACACTCCGAATGAATATCCTTCTGAAACTCTTCTACATCGAGTCCTACGTCTTCCGCGCACCGAAGAAGAATATTTTCGTCTCCAATGTTTTGTTTATGGATAAACAGCAATTCACGCAAACGCCGGAAAAACACGATGCCGAGCTGTCGTCCTTGCATTTCTGCTGCTTTTATAGCTAGCGCCGGTATGCGTGCGGAATGAATCGGATTTTCCTTCCATATATCGCCATCACAAGACATACCGGAGCGGCTTGCTGTTTTTTCATATTGTTGGGCTAAATTTTTCCAGTTTCGCTTTTTTTGTTCGCTTGATTCGTTCCAAGCGTCCAAATGAGAAGTGACGAAAAAACGTACAGAGAAGTAATGACCATATTCAATCATTAGCTTTCTTAAAGCAGGTTCAAACGCCCAGCATTCAGGACACAGTGGATCTGTGAATACGTAGAGTTCTAATTTTTTCTTTCGTTTTACAGGTTTGTCGTCTATTTCATCAGGAGCAAGGCCGCAGATTCCCAGCTGGTCATTGCAGTATAGCTGCGTATCTAATTTTCGCAATGGTCCAGACTCCCTTCTAACTTATTCGTCCGTTGTATTTACCATATGATGTGCTGCCAGTGTCAGTCGACGAAAGAAATCTTCTCTTGCGGGCCCTTCGAGACCAACCTCATCCATTGCCCGGGACATACAGTCCAGCCAAGCTTCCGCTCGTGTCGGAGTAATAGGGAATGGGAGGTGTCTCGCCCGAAGCATTGGATGACCGTGTTCTTCCGTATATAAAGGAGGGCCTCCCAAAAATTGAGTGAGAAACTGCTTTTGTTTGCGAGCAGTTTCCGTTAAATCATCCGGGAATATAGGATAGAGGTCCGGATGTTGCTTTACATTCCCGTAAAAAGTATCTACTAACTGTTCAATCACTTCGGAACCACCAATATAGTCAAATGGTTTCAGTTGTTTTTCCATGATTGTGCTCCTTTCTTGCACATGCAGGAGAGCTACATAAATGATATCGTAAAACGCTGTCTACAGCGTGATATGAAATGACGCAAGGATGTCCAAACGGAATGACACAATCCGTTTGTATCTGATGTATCGCTGTCACTTTCCTATTATTGTAGCAACGGCACTCCCGTTCAGCAAATAAAATGTTTTCCAGTTTGTTCTGAATATATAGGAAACGGCAATAGGAGATAGACGGGATTCTAACTGCGGCATCTCGATAGAAAAAAAACTGGAAACGAGTGACAGGCAGCAACGTTTCCAGAAGGTGTGTGTATTAGTATATTAAGCAAAGGAGCGGTAATTCGCCATCACTTTTGGAACATAGGCCTGGGTCTCTTTAAACGGTGGTATGCCATTGTAGCGATCCACATTCCCTGGTCCTGCATTGTATGCGGCTAAAGCAAGTTGGACATCACCGTCATAGCGTTTCAACATATCCCGGAGGTAGCGGGTGCCGCCGTCAATATTTTGAGCTGGATCATACGGATCGTCTACATTTAAATGACGTGCTGTCCCGGGCATCAGCTGCATTAACCCCATGGCGCCAGCGTGACTTTTGGCGTTTGGATTGAAACCGGATTCCTGCTTAATCACTGCTTGTACTAGTTTAGGATCAACGCCATAACGCTGAGCTGTCCTTTCGATTAACGAGGAAAATGCAGCATTCTCACTCGCAGACGCAAGTTTATTTGTATTAGACACAGAATGAACAGGTGTAGTCTGCCGCGGAGAAGAAGCTGCGGATGCGTAAAATCGGGACGCCATGTCAGGAGTTAAAAACAAGGAAGTGGGCAAAGCAGCAGCTGGTGTCTTGCTTCCTTCCGAAAAGGGGACCGTATTTATTTGTTCTTGTAAGTATGTTTGGAATGAAGAGGTCAACGTGGATAACGGACTGTTTTGTCCGGTGTTCGTTACTTGACGATTATTCGTCGGGTACAACATCTGTAATAAAGGCGAAATCATCACCTGTCACCTCATTAGTTCAAATTTCATATATCATAATGAGAAAAATATACCAGAAAAGTGCTCGCTTGGCAATATAAGGGAGCAGCATTCACAAACGATTAGTCCTCTATTTCCTGTTTTCTTGTGAAAAATCTCTGTATTTTATTTGGCGTGGTTCTGCGAGGGATTCCATACTGTTTCATAAGCTCCTCTAGCCAATTCTCCACCTCTTTCATCCGATTGCCTTCCAGTTCTATTTCGTAGTCCTCTGTACCTAAATAGACACTGTGATCCAAAAAAAGAGTCCCCGTTTGATAAGGAAGCGATGCTCTTCGTGTCTCTAACGTACCAATAGAAGTTAATGTAGTAAGCTCGGATAAAAAGGAGGAGAGAGCATGGGTGACTTCCCCTTGAGGCAAGATGCCAGAGGAAATAGCGCGCTCTGCTTCTTCTCTCGTGAGCGATTGGTTTGTCTCCAACAGTCCTTCCTCAGCCGGCTGTTTTAATGTGAGTTCATACTGTCCCTTTTTGGCCCGGACCCGTAAAGCTGATTGGTTTGACCTTAAATCAAAGCGGGGTGTATCAAAATATGTATTTGCCTGCCAATGAAAATCTTCTCCTGTGAGAGAGAAAGCATCACGTAGACGGACAAACTCACTGAGAGTTAATACATTCTTTATTTCTATTTCTTTTTCTTGAGACATTCTTCTTCCACCTCTTTTTACATTTTCACACCTCAACAAGAGACGATTCTGTTGTTATATGGTACCATACCTAAGGAAATGCAAGGAAGAAACGGGAGTGTGGAGAGGGAATGGAAAGACTGTCTCTCCGCATCTAGGAATTCTGCATAGCCAACAAGGACCGCAGTCGTGGTTGGAATGAAGATGGAGACTTCGTAAGTGAAATGATAAAATGGTAACAGAGAAAAATTGTGGAGAAAAGGAGTGAGGTGGCATAATGAATCACGTGTTAACAATAACCGAAACGAAACAAGAAAAAAATGAATTAATCCTTATTCCCATTGAAGAATGGCCGGAAGAGGAATGGCATAAATTGAGTGATGGCATGCGCATGCTTGCTGATTCGGATGCACTCACGTTCGTATATGTCCTGGACTTAGACGGAGAGTTTGTTCAGCTTCGCCTGCCGAAACAAACGTGGCCGTCATTAAAGACTGCCTATGAACAAGGGTGGGAGGTTCTCGTTCAAGGGCCGCCGCTTGTGAAACTTGGCCAGTTTCATCAGGAAATGGAATACTTACTTAGTAATATCCCTGGAAACGGGAATTATGGCTCCGATATGGTGGAGACCGTGGAGAAGGTTTTCCAAGTGTCATAAACAAAGAAGGATCGCACATAATGAACAGGTGGTGGCGACATGAGCAGTTGGGATACTTTTTTGTCACCTTACAAACAGGCGGTAGAAGAGTTAAAAGTTAAGTTAAAAAGCCTGAGAGAACAGTATCAAATGTCATCGAAGCATACGCCGATAGAATTTGTGACAGGCCGTGTAAAGCCTGTGACGAGTATTTTGGAAAAAGCCCAGAGGAAAAATATACCCTTGGATCAACTTGCGGATCAAATGCAGGACATTGCAGGAATACGAATTGTTTGTCAATTCGTCACTGATATTGACACAATCGTCCATCTCGTGCGCACCCGTATAGATTTTGATGTTATCGAAGAAAGAGATTACATTAAAGAGAAAAAAGAAAGCGGGTACCGGTCGTATCATATGGTTGTTACTTATCCTGTACATACTATCGACGGTAAGAAGGATTTGTTGGTAGAAATCCAAGTACGGACGATGGCGATGAATTTTTGGGCTACAATAGAACATTCATTAAATTACAAATACAGCGGTGAAATACCAGCTGATATAAAATCCCGCCTGCAACGGGCGGCCGAGGCAGCATTTCGTCTCGATGAGGAAATGTCAAAAATCCAAGGAGAAGTAAGAGAAGCTCAGCAAATAATCATTCGCAATCGCGAAGGGCGCGCGGATTAAAGATGGATAAAGGAGGCAGCCTGTCATGAAGTTCTTCGTCACGTCAAGAGGGGATGACACTTCGAATGCTCTGCAAAAGAAGATTGTTACGTACTTACAGGAGTTTGGCTTAGAGCATAACGAAGAAGAGCCTGATATCGTAATCACGGTAGGAGGAGATGGAACCCTTCTCCATGCGTTCCATCATTATCATAACAGACTGAATGAAACAGCGTTTGTCGGTATTCATACAGGGCATCTTGGTTTTTACGCCGATTGGAAGCCGGAAGAAGTGGAAAAGCTCGTCATTCACATTGCAAAAACTCCGTTCCAAGTTGTGGAATACCCGCTATTGGAAGTAATTGTCCGTCATCTGGACCGTCCGAATCCTGAACGGTATTTGGCGTTAAATGAATGCACGGTGAAGACAACAGAAGGTTCACTTGTATGTCAAATGGATATTAAAGGAGATATGTTTGAAACGTTTCGTGGAGACGGCCTCTGTATTTCAACACCTTCCGGAAGCACAGCCTACAATAAAGCATTAGGAGGAGCAATACTGCATCCGTCTCTTGCCTCGATGCAAGTGTCTGAAATGGCATCGATCAATAACAGGGTTTATCGGACGGTAGGATCCCCGCTCGTATTGCCGCAGCATCATACATGCTTATTGACGCCTATGAACGATGTGGCTTTACAAATTACGATCGATCATGTCTCGGAAGTGAATCGCCGCATAAAATCCATTCAGTGCCGGGTGGCAGAAGAACAGATTCGTTTTGCACGCTTTCGTCCTTTTCCATTTTGGAAGAGAGTGAAAGAGTCTTTCATAGGAGAGTAATGATGAGGACGCCACCTAAGTTACACTGGAAGGTTTCCAGGCTTTCGAAGTCAACAAAGGTCTCCCAATATTTGAAAGAGGAAAAAGGGTTTTCTTCTCGACTGATCAAACGGATAAAACAAGAAGGGGCCGTGTATGGAAATGGCAAGCAAATGGCACTTTATCATCACTTGACCGGGGGAGAAACCCTATCGGTTATTTTACCTCTCTCTTCGTTCCCGGAAGATATCCCTGTTTGGCATAAAAAGGTTCCTATATGCTGGGAGGATGATCACCTGCTCCTCGTCAACAAACCTGCGGGAGTGCCTATGTTTCCTGGCCGGGGGCTCGAAGCCCAAACCCTTGCAGGAGCAATAAAAAGTTATTACGAACGATCATCGCTTTCTGCCTCTTTTCATGCTGTGTCACGTTTAGATAAACAAACAAGCGGCCTTGTGACAATCGCAAAACATGCATACGCCCATCAACGGCTGTCGCAATTTTTCCAAGAAGGCCGGGGACATAAACGCTACATTGGCATCACAGAAGGGATATGGGAGAAGAAGAGAGGAAGAATCGAAGCGCCAATTGGGAGAAAGCCTGACAGCTTGATTGAACATCAGGTAGATCTGAAGGGAAAGTATGCGCTTACGGAGTATCAAGTTCTTGAAGAACAGGAAGGTTATTCATATGTTCAATTTGAGCTGTTGACGGGGAGGACCCATCAAATACGCGTACACAGCGCGTACTGTGGTCATCCTTTGTTAGGAGATGACTTGTATGGAGGAAATAGTGCGGAGATGAGCCGTCAAGCTCTGCACGCGTATGAGTTACAATTTTGCCATCCGGTGACGGAAACGTGGCATACCGTTCAAGCAGAGCTCCCGGTAGATATGAGAAGAGGATGAAGGTCATGAGTCATTCCTAACTTCTTCGATGATCAAGTTGTCTAAGGAAGCCTCTAACAATGTTTCTTCGTCGTTGGAGATTTGCACGGTAATCGTACTGTTAAAATGTTCAGGTGGGATAGTTTCATGTAATACAAAGCCTTCGCTTATAAAAAAACCACTGTTCTCTGAAACAGTAAAGCGCTCTGGCATCCCGTCTGCTTTTTCGTTAAATAGTAAGTGATCAAAACCAAGAACCTCTGCCGCTTTTTCATCGTCCACGGAGAATTCGGCATATAAACCATTAGCGTCTTGGCTCCCGTCGTTACGAAGGGTAGCATGTACCGTTAAAAACTCTCTTTCATAATCAACAAGAACATAGCTGTCTTCTTCATCCAATGATAAAGAAACGTCATTGCTGCAGCTTGCAGTAATACATAATAAGATGCTGAGTATGAGTGGTCGGTATATGTGGTGTGCCTTCATGAATTCCTCTCCTTCTGACTAAGCCTTCTATTCAAACGAACGAAATTTCTCAGGGAAGAAAGCTAAAGTGGAAGGGACTTGGCTATATGTCATTTCCGGGTAGCGAAGAGCCGTTAGTTTCCCACCGAAGACACAACCGGTATCAATATTTACGGTGTTTCCTATTTTACGTGGTTCGAGAACGGGAGTATGCCCATAGACGATCAAAGGTGTTCCCTGGTAATGAACGGCCCAATCTCTTCTAACAGGGGTGCCGTCCGAGTTTTGCTCTCCCGTAATGTCACCGTATAAAACAAACGTACGTACTTTCTTCCCGCTGTGCCCAATAAGGTCTTCGCGAATTCCGGCATGGGCGGCTATCACTCGGTTGTTATCAAGCGCTAGATATAAAGGAGCCGCTTCGAACAAATCCATAAATGATTTTCGAATTCGCTTGTAGTCCCGGTTGGATAACCCCTCTAACTCAGCCACTGTCGTTTCCAATCCATGTGCGATTTTTACGTTTCTGCCAAGAAAGAAACGATACAGTTTGTCACAGTGATTGCCCGGAACGTAGTAGGCATAGTTATTTCCTACCATGTGAGAAACGAGCTCAATCGCGGCAATGGATTGAGGACCGCGGTCCGTAATATCACCAATAAACACCGGCTTTCTTCCTTCGCGATGAATGTAAGTATCATGCTTCCACGAGTAGCCTAATGACTGTAACAAGTCATGCAGCTCGCTCGTACATCCGTGCACATCACCGATAAAATCAAGAGCAGTCAAGAGAATTCCCCCTTTCCTTAGAAGGTCGGCAAAAACAGCTTGTTGCTATTTTCGAAAGGAAAGCTTCAAGCGACATGCACGCGAGACCGCTTCCGTCCGCTATATGGCGAAACATTTTCTCGGTAGCAGTTGTCGCAGCTGCTTCTGTAAGTGTATGTTATACTTATTACTTTCTCTCCCTTTCTTGATTTTAAACATCATTCTCCCGAATGGCGGGGGATGACGTGAATTCATGATATAATGAGAAAATGGCGACAATATCCTCTGAAGGCTGAATGGCGGTGAAAATGAATGGTTGCCGGATTTATGCCTGCAGGAGCATTCGCCGATTGTGAAGGTATTCGTCTTTCCAAAAAAGCAGACGAAAAGTCAATGGAAGCAAAAACATATGTAAAAGTAGAACGAATGAATGAAAAGGAGCGATTGAAAATGAATCTTTCACTAGAAGGTCGTACATACGTGGTAATGGGAGTCGCAAATAAACGAAGCATCGCTTGGGGCATCGCTCAAAGTCTTTCTAAAGCAGGGGCACGACTGGTATTTACTTATGCCGGCGAAAGATTGGAAAAAAATGTCCGCCAGCTTGCGGAGACGCTTGACAGAGAGGATTCGCTCATCCTTCCTTGTGACATAACAGATGATCAAGCGATTAAAGAAGCGTTCGGACAAATTAAAGAAGAAGTAGGGGCGATTCATGGCTTGGCCCATTGTATTGCGTTTGCTAACAAAGAAGAGCTCGAAGGAGAATATTTAAACGTATCTCGCGACGGGTTCTTACTGGCTCAAAATATTAGCTCATACTCCTTAACAGCGGTAGCGAAAGTGGTCCGTGATCTCGACTTAATGAAAGAAGGGGGATCGATCGTAACGATGACCTACCTTGGGGGAGAGCGTGTCGTGAAAAACTATAACGTCATGGGAGTTGCAAAAGCTTCATTAGATGCCAGTGTCCGCTATCTAGCCAATGATTTAGGAAAAGATAACATTCGTGTCAACGCAATTTCAGCAGGACCGATTCGTACACTTTCCGCAAAAGGGATCGGCGGGTTTAATGATGTGTTGAAAGAAATCGAAGCCAAGGCGCCGTTACGTCGATTAACGAATCAGGAAGAGGTAGGAGATACGGCTCTCTTCCTCATGAGTGATTTGTCCCGAGGAATTACCGGAGAACTTATTCACGTCGACAGCGGGTTTAATATTACAGGCCTTTAAGTTTTATACAATCGATGGTTTTATATTCCACGAGTCGGGAAACACCTCCATAGATTCACCAAAAGGAGGATGTTAGAATGAGTGAACTCAACAAGATGGAACAACAAGCTGCAGATATGAGAGAAGAAAAGAAAGAAGAAATTATGGATAACTTCAACCGGTTCGCCAGCTATTTAGGAAGCAAAGTGTCAAAAGCGGAAAAAGCAGGTATGAGTGAAGAAGCCATTGCGAAAAGCGCAGAAAAAGTAGCAGATTATCTTGCGAAACACGAAGAACCAAAGAACCGTGAAGAGCAGCTCCTCCGTGAACTATGGAAAAATGGTGAAAAAGACGAGCGTCACATGTTATCTCATATGCTCGTCCGTATGGTAAAAGATTATAGCTAATATGGAATAGAACTTTAGTTATTTCCTTACAACAATGTATAAGAAGGCAGCATGGCAGCAGATATATTCTGTCCCGTGCTGCTTTTTTCATTTTCCGGTGGGAATATTTGTATTTCTTAGGTTAGTTGGCGTAAAATCGAAAGAACCATTATTATTTTCACGTATTGTAGAACAATAAGTGGGAGAAGAGAAGAAATCGAAGAAAAGGAGATTTTATGACAACGAATAAAGAAAGAACCTGGAATTTAGATAATAGCTATGCCCGTTTGCCTGAGTTGTTTTATAGAAAAGTAAAGCCAGTGTCTGTTCGCTCACCGGAAGTGGTTATTTTTAACGAAGAGTTGGCTCAAACACTTGGGCTTGATCCGAGCCACCTCAAAAGCCAAGCAGGTATAGAAGTGTTGGCAGGAAATCACGTGCCAGAAGGAGGGGAGCCGATCGCACAAGCTTATGCGGGTCATCAATTTGGGCATTTTACCATGCTGGGGGATGGCCGGGCGGTGCTGCTCGGTGAACAAGTCACTCCCTCGAACGAACGCTATGACATCCAACTTAAAGGTTCAGGCCGAACACCATTCTCAAGAGGAGGAGATGGTCGGGCAGCATTAGGACCGATGATTCGGGAGTATCTAATTAGTGAAGCGATGTATCATCTCGGAGTGCCGACTACCCGCAGCTTGTCCGTTGCTACAACGGGTGATACAGTCATACGGGAAGACATGCTATCTGGTGCTGTGCTAACAAGAGTAGCTGCTAGTCATTTGCGGTTCGGGACATTTGAATATGCGGCCCGCTGGGGAGAGGCAGAAGACGTACGAACCCTTGCTGATTACGCGATCGACCGTCATTATGCCGAACTAAAGGAGAAGGAAAACCGCTATTTATCGTTGCTTGAAAAAGTGGCCGATCAACAGGCAAGTCTGATTGCAAAGTGGCAGTGTATCGGGTTTATTCATGGGGTGATGAACACAGACAATATGACCATTAGCGGAGAAACCATTGATTATGGCCCTTGCGCTTTTATGGATGAGTATGATCCAGCTACCGTCTTCAGTTCGATTGACAAACAAGGCCGCTACGCTTACCAAAATCAGCCGGCAATCGGGCAGTGGAATTTAGCTCGTTTTGCAGAAACCTTGCTTCCTCTTATTCATGAGGACCAAGATCAAGCAATTGAAACCGCAAAAGAAGTACTTTCCAAATATGCGGACTTTTATCACCAGTATTGGTTAGAGGGAATGCGTCGTAAACTGGGGCTCCAGCAAGAACAGGAGCAAGACAAAGACCTCATTGTCCGTCTTCTTGAGTTAATGAAAGAACACAAAGCCGACTTTACGAACACATTCCGGGCGCTGACGTTAGGACAGCCAGAAGATACAGCCATGCATCATACCGAAGAATTCAAGGCGTGGTACAAGACATGGCAAGAAAGAGTAGAAAAAGAGAACCGAACTTCCTCCGATGTGTATGAAACGATGAGAACGTCCAATCCTTCTGTGATTCCACGGAACCATCGAGTAGAAGAAGCCTTGGAGGCTGCTGTTGAGGAAGGGGATTACTCGGTTTTCAAACAGTTGATGACTGTATTGTCTGACCCTTACGCCTACTCTTCAGAACAAGAAGAGTACACCCAACTTCCCAAGCCTTCAAACATCCCGTATGTTACGTATTGTGGAACGTAAATTTTCGATAGGGCATCTAAAAGAACCAGTTAAGCATGACCACCGGCTTAATTGTTTCACGCTCTAAGGAACCTTGATTAATATAACAACCGTCACCTCATTTTCATAAAGCAGGTGTCTTTACGTTTCCTTCCTCCGTTATAATAAGGGAAGTGAAACCTTATGTGATGAGGTGAGTGCAATGAAAAAAAGATTAGCAGCCCTCCTTATTGGTTTGGTGTTTGCTAGTTTGGCCGCTTGTTCGAATGACGACGGACAAGCAGGCGAAGAATTAGCAGATGACATAAAAAACATCGTTAATGACTATAGTACGGGGGAGGCACAAACTGCGTCCGCTTCTATTACCTCCCACGAACTTATCATACAGTCGAGTGAAGGGGAGGCAACGTATGACTTACCGGAAGACGAATTTTTTGTTTCGATTGCTCCTTATGAGAAAGAAACACACACCTGACAAATTCACAGCTTGACAGGTTGTCAAGGAGAGATGATAAAGGAAGAGTTTCAGGTCTATGTGGAGGATACGAGCGGCAACGTAGTTATAAATGAAACGATGACATCGTTTGACAATGGATTTGTGGATCTGTGGCTGCCGCGGGATGATTCTTATCATGTAACTATTACGCATGACGGAAAATCTGCAGAGTCTAAAATTTCCACGTCTGAAGGAGATCGTACGTGCATTACTGATATGCAATTGCGGTAACACCGATGGAGAACGGGAAGGCCCAGTGAAAAGCTGGGTCTTTTTTTGTTCGTAACAATGACTATACAAGAGGGGTGAGAAGAAATAGGATGTACGTGATCTGCCTAACTTACATAGGATGGAATCATCATGATTGAAAGGATGATGTTATATGTATTATGTTCCTCCTATGTATCACTATCCATACTATGTTCCTTCCCCGGTGTCCCCTCATTCGATGGCGAGACATCCTCAAGCCATCGGGACCTCTATCATTCACACCATTTCTGACAAAATCAAAGGAGAGGCAGAAGCTATCGACTTGTATAGCCGTTTAGCGGAGTCTGCTCCGAACGAAGATCATAAAACAATGATTCTTTCCATGATCGAAGAAGAAAAGCATCATTTACAGGAACTAGCGAACGTTTACAGATCATGGACAGGGAGGGAGCCTTCGTATGAAGTTGATCCTATTTCCTTTGATACGTATGAGGAAGGACTTCGAAAAGCGTATGACGCTGCGATGAGAAGCTATGAGGCGTATCAACAACAGTATTTACTTACACCTGAGCATCCGGTTCGGGATCTGTTGTGGAAAGCAGGAACGAGTGAAGCAACGCACGCGCAGCGATTTAGCTCCTTAACCTCGTATGGTCAGGAGAATATGCATGGAAAAGATGAGGGCGGTCAGCCTTATGTGGTAAATATAGAGGATGCCTCAAAACAAAATAACACATTCCGTACGGCTATTTGGACGGGAGAACATTTGCAAGTGACTCTCATGAGCATCGATGTAGGAGATGACATCGGACTGGAGGTACACCCAAACGTCGATCAATTTTTGCGTATTGAAGAAGGAACGGGCCTCGTCCAAATGGGGGACTCGGAAGATCAGCTGGACTTCAGGAGAAGAGTGTCCGACGATAACGCCATTATGGTACCGGCTGGTAAATGGCATAACTTAACAAACACAGGAGACAAACCGATTAAACTGTACACGATTTATGCTCCACCCGAGCATCCATTTGGGACAGTACACCAAACGAAAGCAGACGCTCTCGCCGCTGAAGATGAAGGATACTAACGAACACGAGTTGGTGGCTTGCAGCCATCAACTTTTTTTAGACATAGAAAACGCCAAGGACGCCGCTGATGCGTATCTTTTTGTGAATAGGAATTAGGTTTATCCAATCATGTCTTAGGATAAAGGAAAGTATATTTATAGGAAGAAAACGAAGAGGAGGGTGTCAATGACTGTCACGAACCATACGTTGTCACACTTTCAAAAGGTGAGAGAGTTTACGATGGAATTGGTGGAGCCTTTATGTACAGAAGATTACGTCGTACAAGCTTCGCCGGATGTTAGTCCTCCTAAGTGGCATATGGCGCATACGACTTGGTTTTTTGAAACATTTATCTTGAAAAAGTACAAAGACAAGTATGAAGACTTTCACCCAGATTATCATTATTTATTTAACTCTTATTATGAAACAGTAGGTTCTTTTTACCCGCGTCCTCAGCGTGGCCTCTTATCTCGGCCTACCGTGTTAGACATCCAAACATACAGGGAGCATGTCGATCGCCAGATGATAGAGCTATTGGAAACAGCTGAGGGTGAGGAGCTAAGACACATAGGAGAACTGGTGGAGTTAGGCCTCCATCATGAACGCCAGCATCAGGAATTGCTGTTGACCGATATCAAATATAATTTTTCCATCAACCCATTACAGCCTGTGTACGACCAACAAAGGAAAGAGGAGAAGGCTTTGCTTCAACCGAAAACCGATTTCCATGAAATCGAGGGAGGTTTGGTGGAGATAGGACATGATGAAAAGGGATTTTCTTTTGATAATGAAAGGCCTGTTCATAAAGTGTGGCTTGAGCCTTACTGTCTAGCTTCCCATCCCGTCACAAACGGTGAATTTCTCGAATTTATAGAAGACGGGGGGTATGAAAAGCCGGAGTATTGGCTGTCCGATGGTTGGAGCGTGGTGAAAGAAGCATCGTGGCATGCCCCCTTATATTGGGAAAAAGAAAACGAGACCTGGTATAGCTTTACCTTGTCCGGAAAAAGGGAGATAGCATGGGACGAGCCGGTTTGTCATGTTAGCTTTTACGAAGCAGATGCCTTTGCCAGATGGGCGGGGAAACGTCTGCCAACGGAAGCTGAGTGGGAGCACGCCATGAAAACCGAAGCGGTCACTGGAAATTTCGCAGAAGAGCGAATATTTCATCCAGTCGCAGCCCCTCCGCGAGACACGCGATTTTCCCAAGCGTTTGGGGATGTGTGGGAGTGGACAGGGAGTCCCTATGCTTCCTATCCCGGCCACCGACCGCTCGAAGGCTCACTTGGTGAATACAATGCGAAGTTTATGTCTAATCAATTAGTGCTGCGCGGCGGTTCGTGTGTAAGCGCGGCAGATCACATTCGCCTGACGTATCGTAACTTTTTCCATCCGGAAAAGCGCTGGCAGTTTAGTGGATTTCGATTGGCAGAGGGAGTGGAACAATCATGACAAAAGAAGCGAGCGTAGAAAATATACAATCAGCAGCTGCAACCTTTCAAGAAGAAGTGATTACTGGCTTACAGGAGCGAAAAAAAAGGTTGTCCCCAAAGCATTTTTACGACGCTCAGGGAGCTTATTTGTTCGATCAAATTACGGAAACAGATGACTATTATTTAACTTCTGCTGAATTAGAAATCTTACAACATCACGGAGGCGATATTGCGGAGAAATTAGGAGAACACTGCCGTTTCATTGAATTTGGGAGCGGAAGCGGTATGAAAACTAAATATGTGTTGGATGAAGCGTATAATCTGCACAGCTATGTTCCTATTGATATTTCAGCACCGTATTTGTCTCAATCGATTAAAGAGCTAAAGCAAGATTATCCAACGTTAACGATCGAGGGAATGTGTGCGGATTTCACAACCCCGATTTCCCTTCCTGAATCAGCAGGACATGAAAAGAAGGTAGTGTTTTTTCCAGGTTCTTCATTTGGGAATTTTGAGCCGATGGAAGGGGAGTTGTTTTTAAAACGAACAGCTGCCATGTTAGAAAAAGGCGATGGGTTGTTGATCGGAATTGACTTAGTCAAAAATCCGGATATTCTCCATGCTGCTTACAATGACACACAAGGCTATACGGCAGCCTTCAATAAAAATATTTTGGAGCGAATTAATCGAGAAATGGATGCTGACTTCGATCTCGCTTCGTTTGAACATTACGCCTTTTACCAGCCTATCGAAAAACGAATAGAAATGCACTTAATCAGCCAAGTCGAACAAACGGTGCAAGTCGGACCTGCAAGCATTCCGTTCAAAGAAGGAGAAAGCATTCACACTGAAAACTCGTATAAATTCACAGTCCATGACTTCACCGTCTTGGCAGCGAAGTGCGGTTTTACGAGAGACAAGGTGTGGCTGGATACGAATCAGCATGTCGCTTTGCTATATTTCGAACGAACGTCAAACGAATAGGAACAGAGTCTCCCATTACCTTTTCGTTCTTTGAGCGATCTTTGTTATCCCCCTTTTTGTGCTCTATATTTCATCTAAGTTGACAGTCAAAAAAGGATTTTGTATAGTATGGAGCGATGTTTCGGAGAGGGGGAAATCCGTTGGACTCGCGTTCAGAAATACATGAGATGGATCTGATTGATATGTTAAGTGAGCGTCATCATATGCTCCGCAGAATTACTGAAAGTTCGTGGAACGATAACAGCGACATATATATATCGAGCTCCGAGTGGTACATCCTGGCAAGAATATATAACAAACAGCCATCGATATCTTCTATCACCAAAAGCGTAAATATTTCCCGCCAAGCGATCCATAAATTTATTAAAAAATTAGCAGACAAAGAATTAGTAGAAGTTCACAATGCAGCCCATAACAAAAAAGAGAAGTGTGTTCAGCTAACAGCGCTAGGGAACGCATGCTATGAAAAAAATGAGGCGCTCAAAGCTCAATTAGAGAACAAACTAGCCGAAAAAATAGGGGAAGAACAATTCAATACGCTTAAAGAGATTTTACAATTGGATTGGAATATCGAACAGGAAGAGGCTCAAGCCAACAACTAACACCCTCTCATTGTCACGATCGGTGATGATGGGAAGGTGTTTTGTTTTGCTCGGTAAGTAAGTTGTCTATATCACGGACGTAACTAGGAATGAAAAACTATCTATGAAAGTTTAGGCAGTTGGTGCTTTAGAAGCTTAATTTTTTTGCCCCGATTCCATTTTCCCTAATTTGTATCCCTCTTGAAATCCACGTTCATAATGAGCGGCTAACATATCTTCTAATATCTTTATATCTTCCTCAGACAATTTGGCTAAGAAATAGGCAGAGACTTCCTTGTTGGGTTCTTTCATGGCTGACTCCTATTGTATTCTTTTTTACTCTTATTATACCATGCCCTGTTGTGTATGTTCATGTTTGGAAACTCAAAGGAACATCTTTCGTAAGTCGTCTGGGTCAACGTGAATAATAGAGGCCCTCTCTATGCAGGCTTAATAAAAGTATGAAGTGAGTAGTGCAACGATAGATTGACGGAAAAAAGATGATGTGTAAAAAGATAGGACGAAAGATTGAAGAGAGTGGAGATGGAAGTGAAATATGGAATCGTTTTATGAAGGATAACTGTCATTTTCATTCACGTAACGAGTCGTAAAAATGATCAAAAGGGTAGAAAAGGGGGGCGAACAAATCAGGACGAAGGTTCCCTTCCATTTTTCTTCCATGACATAAAATAACAAAAAGTGGTTTGTTTTTCGTAGGACAAACTCATTAAAGCGATCATCTTGCCCTGATTAACCAGCCATCTACCATTCTATGTAAGCTTGTGGAAAGGAATAGGCTGTGATAAAACGTACTATGTAAGACATAAGGGGCAACCTTTATGCCCATCGAATGAAGGAGGAGGACCATGCTTGTTGTATTAGATGAGACCATAGGGTTTCACTCTTCTTCTTTTCCGTTTGGGGAACAGACTCTCCCTGTTATCAAACCAGCAAAAACGAAAAAGAAGGATCACACCTATCAAGAATATATTGAATCTGAATCTTCTTCCTTGCGATCAAAAAATCTCCATCTTTCGACTTACACGCTGGAGGATGAAATAGAATTTTTTTCTGACCTGTTTTCTCGTCATAAGGCAGCAGACCCGATTATCTATTTCTATGATCCTATGTATACCGATCACCCGATGATTCGCAGATTACAAAATATGTTTCTTCCCGATAAACGACTATACCCGCTTCCCGCTGCGATTAATCGTGCAGAAACATTTTTTATTGTGACACAGTTGTTGAAGAGAGAGGGAACATCTTCGTCTCCCGTGCTAACCTATCAACAGCTTAGAAAACATATTAAGTCGTGGGTCGCCGGTGCTTCGGGGTGGGTAGTAACGACAAACGTGAAGTCCATTTTCAAGCGCCGGATCGCCCATCGCGTGTATCGAAGAAAAAAGAAGCACACCTATACGCAAGTTCGAATCAACCCTTATGGGAAATTGGAATCTCAGAAAAAAGCGGCGCTAGATGAGATATGGAAAGAATTGAGTGAGAAGCTCGCTGGCAAGGAGACTTGGGTCGTGACGAAAGGAACAGAATTACCGAATTCTCCTGGGAAGGTATGCGACTTAAGAGAAGAGGCGTTTCCAGTAAATGTCCCTTACGTTCATGTATTTGAACCTCCTGTCGAAGAACAATCAACCACAATTGGAGATGACGAACATGCTAGATGCTAAAAGAAAAGCAATGATTTTTCTTGCTGCCGCATTTATTTTTGCTGTGCTCGCCACCGCTCTCATTTTAAATGAAATCAGAAATGCGCAGGCTTCTATCGGAGAGACGATCAAGGTGGCGGTCGCGGATGAAGATATCCCAACCTACACCGAGTTAAAGGAAGATATGGTTTCCTGGGAAGAAGTACCTGCATCAAGCAGTATTTCTTCATATGTGAGAGAGGCTTCGGAACTTGAAGGATCGATAAGTATTGTTCCTGTGAAAAAGGGCGACTTGTTAACAAAAAATATCGTGCGGTCCAGTTTGGAAATCCCCCAAGATCATCGAGTCGTTTGGCTGAATGCTACCGATAACGTCGTCATGGATCAAGCCATTGCAGAAGGTGATCAAGTAGATATTGTTGTGACGTATTCATCATCGAGCTCTGATACACGGACCAGGCGGTTGTTTAAGTCCGTTGATGTGGTGCAGAGAGCTGAGCCTGAGGAAGAAGAAGATATCCCTGCGAGCCTCAATGTATCTTTGCCGATTGAAGACGCGGAAGATCTCATTCACTACCAGAATACAGCCGACCAAATTCGCGTATTGCTAGTGAATCAAGTGCAATCTGAAGGCAGCCAGGCCCCTCAAGCTCCTAAAAAATTAGAAGAAGAGGAGACAGAGGAAGAAAGCAAGCCAGAGAAGGAAGAAGCCCCGAAAGAAGAAAAAGAAAAGAAGGAGAATGACGAAGAAGCCGATAGCGAGCAGTAGATAGAAAGGAAGACAGAATCGTGAGTACATATAAAGCCGCAGTCCTGACAACTCATCAACACATACAAGAAGAGGTGCGAGAGCGTTTAATACATAACGACATGGAAGTGGAAGTAGTAGAGGCACTTCCCGATGAATCTGCGTTGTACCATTTTTTATTTATTGGGGAGGACGTGTATGATCAGTTAGGCCCGGATACGTTACAACGAGCCTCCGTCTGTATCGGTCTTCTTCAAGATGGTTCATTTGAGAACGTGAGAAACTGGATGAAACAAGGGATCGACGATGTGATTCTCATCCCGGATGAATGGGAGAGAATCGATGAATTAATCGAATACGGATTGAAGAAAATGGAACAAGCGGCGACCATTTCCCCAGACTCTCTTCAGGGTGGAAACGTCCTCGTATTTTACAGCCCAAAAGGAGGAAGTGGGAAAACGCTGCTGTCAGCCATGCTGGCTCAATGTCTGAAAACGCAGTACGACAAAAGGGTAATGTATATTGATTTAAATGCCCAGTTCGGCGGCGTGGAAGGGTTAATGGCATTAGAGCCAATTCGAAATTATTGCGATCTGCTTCCCGTCTTAAATGAATTGTCGATGCATCACATTCAGAATGTAACAACTCAACAAGAACAGATAGAACTCGATGTGTTGACAGGGCCTTCCCATCCGGAAAGGGCCGAGGAAGTCACAGAAGAGCTCGTGAAAAAAGTGATACAGATATGCAAAGAGCATTATGACTATGTCATCGTGGATGTGCCTTCTGCTTTTCAATCCATTACATATACCGCACTTCAAGAGGCAACGACCATCTATTACCCGCTGACACTCGATACGATGGCGATTCGTGTGTTAAAGCAAACAAAAACATTGCTTGATCGTCTCCAATTGACGTCCAATGAGAAGTTTCAATTAATATTAAATCGCGTGCAACCGAAAAGTGAGATCTCCGAAAAAGACATAAAAAACATTGTTAGTATGGAGCCTGCCGGAAAAGTGAGAGAAGACTTTCTCGGGGTGCAGCCGCTGATCAATATGGGACTCCCTTTTTATACGAAAAAAGGAAAGGTCAGCCTTACGAAGCAAACAGTGGATATAAACCGGTTTGTTCAAAAGAATCTTGTGAAGAAGAAGAAAGGGAAGTGATTGTTGTGTCTTGGCTGGAAAAAATTCAACAACCATCTTCTTCGACCTCCTGGACAGGAAGAGACAAAGAAACGATCCGAGACACCGATCTCGACCGCTGGGTCAGGCACTACAAAGACAGGCTGATCAAAGAGGCAAACTTAGAAGAAATCATTACACTCCCTCCCTATGAGAAAAAAGAGACTATTCAACGTCTCATATCGCAAATGATCGACGAGGAAAAAGTCATCATTCCAAGTAGGGATATGAACGAAATTATTCAACAGCTCATTCATGATTCGGTCGGTTTCGGGCCATTGGAATCTCTTTTAGAAAGAGACGATATTACAGAAATTATGGTAAATAGTCCGGATGATATCTACATCGAACGTCACGGGAAATTAGAAAAGACTTCTGTCCGTTTCAAAGATGAGGAGCATATTCGCCATATCATCGACCGCATTATCGCACCGATTGGGCGGCGAATTGATGAAAGCTCACCCATGGTAGACGCCCGCTTACCGGATGGGAGCCGGGTCAACGCAGCCATCCCTCCGGTTAGTATTGACGGCCCTATTATCTCGATTCGTAAATTTAATAAAGATCCCTTTTCGTTATATGACTTGATTCAATTCGGAACACTTACAGAGACAATGGGCGAATTTTTACAAGCGTTAGTGAAGGCGAAAACAAACATTCTTGTATCCGGAGGAACAGGCAGCGGAAAAACGACGCTCCTAAACGTATTGTCTGCTTCAATCCCACAAGGGGAGCGTATTGTGACGATTGAGGATATGGCGGAACTGCGGTTTAGTTACGACAATCTCGTCCGTATGGAAGCAAGACCGGCGAACATGGAAGGAGAAGGGGCGATTACGATCAATCACTTGGTGAAAAATGCCCTGAGGATGCGCCCAGACCGTGTGATTGTCGGTGAGGTGAGAGGATCAGAAGCATTGGATATGCTGCAGGCGATGAACACAGGCCATGAAGGTTCGTTAACGACTGTTCACGCAAATTCACCGAAGGATGCGCTTGGACGTCTAGAAGCCATGGTCATCATGTCCGGTCTTCCTTTAACCGTTGATATTATTCGTGACTACTTTGTAGGTGCACTCGATATCATCGTTCAGACAGAAAGACTCATGGACGGAAAACGCCGGATAGTAGCCATTTCGGAAGTGTCTGAAGAAAATGGAGATATTCGAATGGAGGATATTTTCCGTTTCCGTCAAGAAGGGCTTACCGATCACGGTGAAGTGTCCGGTTACTTTGAGGCTACCGGTTATGTGCCGAACATTTCCGAGCGACTTCGAGCATACGGTCAAGCCTTACCGGACCTCTTTTTTAGGGAAGGAGAGCTGGTATGATGCTTCTCTACATCGTGATGGGGGCCGCTATTTTATCATTTATGTTCTTTCTCTATTATATGGCAAAAGTGTACAAAGCCGGGAAGTCGAGAAAAAGAATACAATCCTGGTTTGACGCTAACGACGAAGAGAAACGTAGAAGTTTTCTATTTGTGCTCGGAGACCGTTTCGATGAATCCGTGATGGCCAAAGAATTGGAAAAGAAGCTAAAGCAGGCAGCAGTCCCTGTTAAACCTTCCGAATATGCAGCAGTGTGTATCGTGCTATTTGTTGTTCTTTGGGTCATTAGCCGCGCTATTTTGGAATTGATGTTTCCAATCGATTTTGTCATCTCCTTTCTCATCGTGAAAGCAGGATCAAGCATCTATATAAAGACGAAACGCGAAAAGCGCTCCGAAGCATTTAATCAACAATTACCGGATATTTGCCGGATGCTCAGTAATACAGTGAAAGCCGGACTCACGATGCAGCAAGGCATTGCGATGGCAGGAAAAGAGTTGAAAGCTCCTGCCGGCCCTGAATTTGCGAAAATGTCGAGACAGTTAAGCATGGGAGATAGCTTTGAACGTGTGATTCATCGATTTATCGAGCAAGTTGACAGCCGTGAAGTAAAAGTAATGATGAACACAGTACTCATCCAACGACGTATCGGGGGGAATTTGGCAGAAGTGATGGAGATGATGGCCCAGACCTTAGAAGAAAGAGGCAGAGTTCATAAAGAGATGAGCGCTGTCACAGCTGAGTCGAAATATGTGGCATTTATCCTGCCGATTTTGCCGATTGCCACGGCAATCATGCTTAATCTGTTTATCCCAGGCTTTTTAAACCCTCTCTTTACACCGCTGGGTCTTCTGTTATTACTTGTGTTTGCCGTCGTGCTGGCGATTAGTTCTTATGCCATTAAAAAGGTCACGGATATAAGGGTGTAGTCAAATGAATGATGTGATGTTAAGTGTAGCTATTTTCCTTATCGCAGGAGTATTGCTATTCCTGCTTATTGCTTTTATTTATATTTGGATGGCTGTGGCCAGAAAGCAACAGCTCTATGGGTATATCGGGACAAAGGAGAAGAAAAAGAAAAATAAGAAGCCATGGAATGAGAGACTAATGGTCCCGATTATTAAAGGGGCCGTCTATTTAAGCCCTACCGCGAAAAAGTATCCTTTGTTTGGCAAGCATGATCATTATGAACGGCTCTTGGCGAAAGCGGGAAATCCTTTTCAACTGCGACTTCAAGATTTCTATGGAATGCGATACATATTAGGGATTTCCGCATATGTGTTCGGCTGGATTTATTTTATTCTTGGATTGCCATTCGCATTGTATATGCTGATTTTGCTGCCTGTTGCTGCTTTCTTTGCTCCTGATGTATGGCTTCGTATGAAAGCAAAAGAAAGACAAGAGACGATCAGTTTAGAAATTCCAGATTTTCTGGATGTGGTGAGCATTTCATTACGTGCCGGTGCTTCACTTGACGGTGCAATGGGACAAGTAGCCAAACAAATGGGAGGACCGCTCGGAGAGGAAATCGAACGACTCGGGCGAGAAATTAATTTAGGGGTACCTCGTATGACAGCGTATGAAAACTTGCTGTATCGAAACGATGCCCCTGAGCTGGAAATGCTCATTCAATCATTAATCCAGGGGGGTGAGTTGGGAGTTCCGGTATCCCGCACATTCCGAGTACAGGCGGATGATTTACGGAGTACAAGAGGTTTTCGTGCCAAAGAAAAAGCAGCAAAAGCCAGTCCAAAAGTAACCGTGATTACAACGATGACCATTGTACCTTCGGTGTTCATTCTCGTACTTGGCTTACTTTTCTTGAATTTCATGTACAACCCAGAAGCATTTGGCCTTGATATTTTCCTAAGATAAACAGTAAAAAGAGGAGTGAAGAAATATGTTAAAAACATATGTAGAAGCAAGAGAATTGGTAAGAAAGTATTTAGATAATGAAAAAGGCTCTGTTTCCATGGAATGGATTATGTTAGGGCTGTTAGGTGTCGCTTTGGTCGGTATTGTTGTTACTGCTTTAGGAGAATCCGACGGCAGTACGATCGCATCAGCGATTACTTCCAAAATAGCGGAGTTTATCAACGGAATTGGTTCCGGAGGAAACTAAGACGCGGTTCAGAGCGAATCGGAGGCGACAATGAATGAATCACCTATTAAAATATGTAAAAAATGAACGCGGGTCGCAGCTGATTGAATTCGTAGCCATTTTCCCTTTAATCATTTTTGCTTTCTTATTTGTTTGGCAAATGGCGCTGGCTGCTTATACGTTTGTCGTAGCAGAAGGGGCAGCACGGGATGGAGCAAGAGTAGCTTCGGTGTCTGGAATTGGCGATACCGAAGCTATTGCTTCGAGTGTCCAGCAATCAGCGAGAGGGTTGGATGTGTTAGGGATATCTCCTAGTGTATCTTCTGGTTCCTATGGCGAGGAAGTTCATGTGGATATTGAAGTTGCACTAAAAACAATTAATGTACCATTTGTAGGTGAGTTAGATTATGAAATTACCGGGACTGCCACGATGCCTTACGAATATGAAGAAAATCCTTAAAGGATCGTTATCTCATGCGGCCAATGAGCGAGGAAACGCGATGATGATTTCTCTTATCGTCGTATTTTGTTTTATTTTTCTCGCTTTCGTGTTTTTTGATGTCTTTTCGACGTATGCCTATAAAAATGCCAGTCAAAAGGCAACTGATGCCGCAGCCATAGCCGCTGCCTTGGAAGCAAAAGATATTTACGAAGAGGAATTAGCATATCGACTGGAACAGGCATTTGCCCCTTTCGCGTCAGGGATTCGGGACGCATTAGAAGAGGATGAGGGAGATGAAGACGAAGAAGAGGGAGAGGTGAGTGCTCAGAACGTGGGGAACGACGATGATATTTCGGAAGAAGACTTAGAAGATAACCCTGATCTTACCGATGCACCTCAAGTCGTCCTCGATCGAATCATTGATGCGTCCACTCCGTTGACAAATGAAGCACTCCTTTTCTTTTTTTCCGATGCGCAGATTACAGGTTTTATTTGTGACTCGATGAGAAGGGATTGGTCTCGAATCGAGGAAAAAGCCAATTATTTTGCTCAAAAAAATGGAGCAGAGGACATAACAGATTTGGAGTTTCCGTATGACGGATCCTTCGAAATCTTTGCTTCGGTAAAAACGGAAACGTCATTTATAACGGTACCCGATGAGGCATTTGGCCAGGGTCAACGAGATATGCACACCGATGCGTCAGCCAGTATACCTCTCCCAGAAGGCGTTTCATTTGTACCAGGAGCATGCCATTAATAGAGAGGAGGAACGGTATTGAAAAGCTTACATAAAATGATCACCATCTTCCTAGTCCTGATGATGGTCTTTCCTCTATCTTCCCCTCTGAATGACGGGTTTGCTGCTGATGTCGATTTCGACTATGGGGAGGAGCAGCCACAGTTAACCCAAACAGAAAGCCAAGGCAGGGATACTGGTTCTTCTGGCAGCTTTCCCGGTGGAGGAGATATTCCAGGCGGAGGGTCTGATGGAGACTCTCCCGGCTTTTGGGAAAGCCTTTGGAATTGGGGAAAAGAAGTGGTGCAAGAGGCGGGACATACCGTTGCTGAATTTATTGGAGATGCTGGTGAATCACTAGGGGATGCGATTGCAGAGTTTGCCCCGAATCTTGGCGAGAAAATAAAAGAATACAGCAATCATGCGGAAAACGTGATAAAAGGACTAACAAACCCTGAGTCTTTAGGAGACTTTCTAAAAACACTGGCAGCCGGTATATTTGTCATGACACCAGTTGGCTGGGGAGCCATTCTCGGCGATCTTCTGGCGAGTGGTCTCACAGATGCTTGGAACGCGATGCCTGATTGGGCACAAGGATTGTTAAAAGGGTTAGCGGTTGGATTAGCGGTCGCCGCAGCCATCATTGCAGGTGCCTACTTGCTGGCAGCGTTAGGCGTCATTGCTATCGGGACACTCCTTACAGCTACCGTCTTAGCCGGACTAGGCGCTTTGGGAGCTGCTATTTATGGCGCCATCGCCGGCGGAGAAAACTTTAACCCATTTGTAGCCGGAGGAATTGTACTAGGCACCGTTTTTATTCCCCTATCAGGTAAGATAGCAGGGTTTTTATTAAGTACTCGCACCGGACTCATGCTAGGAGCAAAAGGATATATTGCTTTTGGTCGTTTTTCCAGTTGGTTGATTCCAAAGCTATCCGCTGGCTGGGCAAGCGTCTCCGGGTTTATGGCTGCGAATAAAATGGGTTTTTTGATTGGGGGAACGCCCGCCTTTCTCCAACATTGGTTTACGTTGATGGAAAATCCGTCTGCGTTTGACCTGAGAACAGCACTTGTCGATATTGCAACCGGTGCGTTAGCCGGTGGCTTATTAGCACCATTCGGAAGCGGGTTTGCTGCCTTGTCTAGCGCAGACAAATGGAAACGAGTATTATCTGCGTCAGGAATCGGAGGGGGCATTTTTGCATTAGGTGACTGGGCAAGTGGAAACGGTTTTTCCATGTCATCCTTTTTCACGGGAGCTCTCATCACGTCTGTCTTTTTTCCATTAGGAGCTCAAATGATTTCTTTTGCGAACCATACGATAGGAAGAACGCTCAATACGAACCAGAGAACGGCCATGAATCACTTTCTCGATTTCATAAACGGTGTAAGACAAACCGCTTTTACGCATTTTACAAAAGGGACGTTTATTCAGGGGTTTAATAAACTGGGAGAGCTGATTTCTAACAGCTGGAGTCGCTTATTCGACGGGAATTTAAGCAACGTCGATCATTTAGATACCGATCAGCTTCAAAACAACATCGACCAGAACACGAGCGATCGATCATCATAAGAAGGAGGAAGGTCATTGAGATGGTAGTTCGGTTATTGAATATAAGTGTAGTATTACTCTTTGGAATAGGTATTGCCTCCTTTGTCTTTGTTGGGATAAGCCCTGCGGCGGCTGATCAATATCTTACCATTCCTTGGATCAATATTCCTCTCAAAGTCCTCATGTTTGTACTGCTCATTGCGGCGATGACGAATTTCTTTCGGATTCAAAGCAAGGATAAACAAGCGAAAGGGGTCCATGTACGAAATGCCTTTTTCGTATCGATCTTCGTAATGCTGCTCGTCGATTGGAAAAATGGGTGGCCTGTCGTCAGTTCGTTACTCTAAACAGAGAAGACCGATGGATAGAAATCATGAGAACAAGGGGGTCCGAGCATGTCCATGAAAGGGAGGCTGTTGTCTATTGCAGTCATATTTGCTTTAACTGCTTGCTCCGAGCCAGAAGAAGCTGCACCTGTAGAAGAGGAGATACCGGAGAGCAGTGAAGCAGAAGAAATAGAGGAGGAACCAAAGGAGAACGAGGAAGAGCAACAAGAGAACGATGAGGAGGAGTCTTCAACCGGAACTTCCTCGTTTGAAGTATCGGCCCCCGATGTGTCCGCACCGAATGTGTCCGCTCCAGAAGTCAGTGCTCCGGAAGTCAGTGCCCCGGAAGTGACCGTCTCGGTGGAAGACGATGAAATTACAATGGAAGTGCCAGATCATCTCTTATTCGATTTCGACAAGTCCACGCTGCGGGAAGATGCAGTGAATTTGCTTGAAGAAATCAGTGGAGAATTAACAGAGTATGAAATGGCTGATGTGAAAATACACGGGCATACCGATAACCAGGGTGCTGCTTCTTACAATAAGAAATTATCAGAGGAACGAGCTCAAGCTGTGAAGAATTTTTTCCTCGAACAGGGAGATCTGGAGCCGTTTCATTTTACGACCAAAGGCTTTGGAGAAGAACAGCCGCTTGTTCCAAATGACAATGAAGAAAATCGTGAGAAGAATCGCCGGGTAGAAATACTAATAAAGCCAGACGATGATTAAGATAAATCATAACACCCTGTGCCGATTTGAAGAGCGTTTTCCTTGAAGAGGAGAGCGCTCTGTTTTTGTAGTTGTTACAATATGAAACAAGTATATTTGTATCTGTGAGGGCAAAGAACCACCACAATTCAAACTGTCAAAACCAACTTAATTATAGAAACACGGAGGTATTCTTGACATGACATACAAAGTGATTTTATTCGATGTAGATGATACGTTATTCGATTTCAGCATGTGTGAAAAAAGTGCATTTGACCAAGCTTTTTTGGATATGGAAGTCACAGATGCATTGCAGCTTTATCATCAAAGTTATCGGGAAATCAGTTCAAGACTGTGGAGGGAACTTGAAGAAGGGAACTGGTCGGTTGGTGAACTAGGTATCGAACGGTTTCGAAGACTGTTTCTCAAACATGAGTTGAAATTGGATGCTGAACCATTTAACCAAACGTATCTCAGTTGTTTAGCTAAAGAAGCCCATCTTGTAGAAGGAGCAGTAGAAGCGTGTCAACACCTAAGTCAGTATCGTCTTGCTGTAATTACAAATGGATTTAAGGACGTGCAGTTGTCTCGGATCCAACGCTCGCCTCTGCAAAACATGTTTGAGTGTATCATTACCTCAGAAGAAGCTGGCGCCCAGAAACCGGATGCAAGCATATTTGACTATGTCTTTAAGAAACTTAGACTTTCGAATGACGACAAGAAAGAAGTGCTCATCCTTGGTGATTCTTTAACTTCTGACATGAAGGGAGGACATGATTACGGAATAGATACTTGCTGGTTTAATCCTTCTCGAAAGGAAAATAATACTGGAATAGAGCCCACTTATGAAATAAATAAATTAGCGGAAGTATTAGAGGTGGTGACATAGTGAAAGTCGTTTTAATAGAAACGCTGTATACATTGCTTCTACTTAGTCTACTTATGGGGTGTTCTAACGATGAACAGCATAAGAGTAGTGGTGAAAATACATCTAATAAGCAGGAAAGTGAACCAGAAGCAGCGACGACCATGCCAATGGAAGAACCTGAAGTGATTGCGGATAATCTGAAGGTACCTTGGTCGATAGAGAAGTTTGAAAATACATTCTTTGTAACGGAAAGGCCGGGAAATATCGTCAAAATAAATAATGGAGAGATGGTACGGCAGCAGGTGATGTTTGATAAAGAACTCTCTACAGCTGCAGAGGCAGGGTTGTTAGGTTTTGAACTTGCTCCTGATTTTTCTGAATCCAAAACGGCTTATGCCTACTACACCTATAAAGATAATACCGGACAGTTTAACCGGATCGTGACCCTTCGTCTGGAAAATAACATATGGAAAGAAGAAAGTTTGCTACTCGATCATATCCCCAGCGGTGCCGTTCATCACGGTGGCAGGCTTGAAATTGGACCGGATGAGAAACTGTATGCCACTACAGGAGATGCTCATCAATCAGATAATGCTCAGGACCTTGACTCATTAGGAGGGAAAATATTGAGAATGAATCTAAATGGCTCAATACCTGAGGACAACCCTTATTCTCATTCATATGTATACAGTTATGGGCACCGTAATCCCCAAGGAATGACCTGGACGCCTGATGGCACGATGTATGCAAGTGAACATGGCAACGATGCCAATGATGAGATTAACAAGATAGAGGCTGGTAAAAACTACGGATGGCCTGTTATTGAAGGCAGGGAAGAACGAGAAGACATGGTTTCTCCGTTATTCACTTCTGGAGAGAATAACACGTGGGCACCTTCGGGTATAGACAATAATGGCAACCAATTATATACAGCAGCTTTAAGAGGAACTGCTGTGTTAGCATTCGATCTTGAAACAGGTAAACAAAAAGAAGTAATTACGGAATATGGCAGAATTCGAGATGTATTAATTGAAGAGAACAATCTATTTTTCATCAGTAACAATACGGATGGACGTGGAACTCCGCAGGGAAACGATGATAAGTTGTATAAAATTCTTCTGACCCCATGAAATTCCTAAACAACAATGCATGAGCCATAGAACAGACAGAGGAGAAATCCTCTGTCTGTTTCACTCTTTCTTTAAAAAATAAATATTTTCCGGGAATTTATTAAAATAACAGTTGATTAATTAATTTCAAATAGTCACTGTGGGGCATATTTCTGAAGAAACCGTTCAAGTTAATATTTGGAAATGTACTAAAAGTCGAAATCAAAAATTACCATCTTATTTGTTATAATAATGAGAGAAGGGAGGGAGGCATGTAGAAATGAAGTACATCGAAAGGCTTTCGAAACATCTGCCGACTCTTATTATCATTACAGCGATAGTGACATATCTCTCCCCCGTATACATACAAACGGTTTCATGGCTTCCTAGTTTTTTATTAGGGGTCGTTATCTTTTTTACAGGGCTTTCGATGAATCTGGAGGCTATTCGAGGAATTGGAAAAAAGAAAAGAGTATTGGTATTAGCGACTTTTTTAAAGTGGACCATCACTGTGTTTGTGTCCCTGGGGTTAGCATATCTCTTTTTCTCACAGGAACCAGATATAGCGGCCGGCCTTATTTTATCCGGTACGGTTCCGAGCGCGACAGCTGCGACACTTTACACATTTTTAGCCGGGGGAAATACAGCTCTCGTCATTATCGGTTCATTAATAGATACTGGCATTAGTCCAATCGTTACGCTTCTAGCCATGATGAATATACCTGGAAATCCAGTAACAATCACATTTATCGACTTGTTACAGTCGTTTATTTTTATCGTCATTCTTCCCCTTTCTGTTGGAATTCTAGTGCAGCGAATATATCCACAGGCGGTTCAATACTCGAGGGGCTTAACGAAATTAGGATCTTCACTCTCTTTGTTATTCATTGTACATATTATCGTTGGGGAAGGATCAGAAGCGATTGCTTCACGGATCGAAGTGCTCCCGTTATTAATCGCTGTGATTTTTATACAGGTAACCTTACCAATGGGACTCGCTTATGTGATTGCGAATAAAATTGGAGTCCAAGCAGAAGACGCGAAAGCAACCATGTTCCATGTAGGGTTATGTAATACAGCGTTAGCAGCTATATTAGCCTTTGAATTTATCGGAGAACTCGGAGCGGCCCCTCCTATTATAAACACGATTATTAATCTATCGTTCGGTTCATTTCTTGCCAATCAGTTTGGAAAAAGATTGGAGAGAAGGGGTCCTAAGCAACGCGCGGCCCATCCTCAAGAACAACGAGTCACCTACCAAGCGAAGCATCCAGGGTCCGTAAAATAAAAAAAGACGGAAAGAGAGCTGCCATGAGAGGTTGCTCTCTCTTTTTATTGGCAAGATCCTATCTCGACGCCAGGAAGGAACAAAACTTTGGAGGCAGGGCATACATAAAGAGGGAGTCCCGGTGAATATTCTAAAACACGGTCTCTATGCGATGCATCTTTAGAGGAAAGGGGGAGGGAGATGGTTTCAAAAGGGAAAAGGGCAAACCATCCTATTCGGTTTATTACCGCTGCTGCCCTGTTTGACGGACACGACGCTTCCATTAACATTATAAGACGGCTTCTCCAAGCTTCCGGGGTAGAAGTGATCCACCTTGGTCACAACCGTTCCGTGGAGGAAGTAGTGAACGCGGCGATTCAGGAGCATGTTCAAGGTATTGCGATTAGTACGTATCAAGGCGGACACGTGGAGTTCTTAAAGTATATGTATGATTTGCTGCAGAGGAAAGAAGCCAGCCATATACAAATCTTCGCGGGAGGAGGGGGCGTGATCACCTCGAGGGAAAGGGAAGAATTGATGGCCTATGGGATCAATCGAGTGTTTTCTCCAGAGGATGGCAGGAAGCTCGGATTACAAGGCATGATTGATTATATGATCCAGGAGACGGATTTTCCGGCACCGACAAAGATATTGGCGAAAGGAGAACGTCTCGAAGAGCAATGGGGAGCAGTGGCCGCCTCCATTACAAAAGCAGAGGAGAGGCAAGGGAAATCATCTGTACATGCGATGTCTTCCACAGCACAGAAAACTCCCGTATTAGGAATTACAGGCACAGGAGGGGCAGGAAAAAGCTCACTAACCGACGAGCTTGTACGACGTTACTTGAACCACTTTCAAGATCGTTCGATTGCCATTTTATCGATTGATCCTTCTAAGAAGAGGACAGGTGGAGCTTTGCTAGGTGATCGCATACGAATGAATGCGGTGAATAGCCCACGGGTGTATATGAGAAGTTTGGCAACCCGGCACTCAAAATCAGAATTAAGTACCGCGATAAAAGAAGCCATCCAGATCGTAAAGGAAGCGGGATACGATTTAGTTATTGTCGAAACGAGCGGGATAGGGCAAGGCGACACGGAAATCACTGATGTGTCTGATCTATCCATGTATGTGATGACAAGTGAATATGGGACGCCGATGCAGCTTGAAAAAATTGAGATGATTGACGTCGCTGATATTATCGTCATTAATAAGTTTGAGAGACGGGGATCGGAGGATGCGTTACGGGATGTGAGGAAACAAGTACAGCGTGCCCGTCAGTTATTTGATGTGCCTGTTGAATCGTTACCTGTCTTCGGGACAATCGCTAGTCAATTTAATGATGAAGGGACGAACGAACTGTTTGCCGCCATGATGAAAAAGCTGGAAGAGAAAGTGGGAGGAAACTGGTCGACCGATACCAATCTTGTTTCTTCTACCAAGAGGCATGTCGTCCTTCCGCCAGAACGGACGTCTTATCTCGGAGAAATCGTTCACACTGTCCGAGACTATCATCACATGATAGAGGAACAAGTAGAACGGGTAAGAAAACGTTATGCGCTTGAGTGTACGAAAGACTTGATCCAGATAGAGAAACATGAAACAAATAAGGAAGAAAGCTTTGTTACGTTTTTGGATAAAAAAATCGCCGATGTAAACCAAGACATCGATCCCCTAGCGAACAAATTAGTAGAGGAATGGCGAGAGCTAAAACAGTCCTATCAAGAAAAAACGTTAACCGTCCGCATACGTAATAAAGAAAAAGAAATGGAACTGTACACAGAATCACTGTCTGGAACGTTAATTCCCCGTATTAGTCTTCCAACCTACAAGGATCCAGGAGACATTTTGCGCTGGCGGATGAAAGAAAATCTTCCGGGATATTTTCCGTATACGGCAGGAGTATTCCCATTGAAGCGAAAAAATGAAGATCCCACCCGTCAATTTGCGGGGGAAGGAACGCCAGATCGGACGAATAAACGGTTTCATTATTTATGTGAAGGCACAACAGCCAAACGATTATCGACGGCTTTTGACAGTGTTACTCTTTATGGCCATGATCCGGAGGAACGCCCCGATATTTACGGAAAAATTGGCAATAGCGGTGTCAACGTTTGTACGTTAGATGATATGAAAAAATTGTTTAGCGGCTTTGACCTGTGTGACCCATCCACCAGTGTTTCGATGACGATTAATGGTCCAGCGCCTATCATACTTGCTATGTTTTTGAATACAGCGATTGACCAACAAGTGAAAAAATGGAAAGAAGAAAGAAAAAAAGATCCGACACGTGAAGAGTACAATCAACTTAAAGAACAAACGATGCAAACTGTAAGAGGCACGGTGCAAGCAGATATTTTAAAAGAAGACCAGGGTCAAAATACATGCATTTTCTCCACGGAATTTGCACTTCGAATGATGGGGGATATTCAACAGTATTTTATTGATCATCACATTCGTAACTATTACTCTGTGAGCATAAGCGGTTATCATATGGCAGAAGCAGGAGCCAACCCGATCACCCAGCTTGCTTTCACACTGGCGAATGGATTCACGTACGTGGAATATTACTTGAGCCGCGGCATGAGTATCGATGACTTTGCTCCGAATTTATCTTTCTTTTTCAGTAACGGGCTCGACCCTGAATATGCGGTGATGGGCCGCGTAGCGCGCAGAATATGGGCGATCGTTATCAAAAATAAATACGGTGGAAACGAAAGAAGCCAAAAGCTGAAATACCATATTCAAACGTCGGGACGCTCTCTTCATGCACAGGAAATGGATTTTAATGACATTCGTACGACGCTGCAAGCATTGATCGCGATGTATGATCATTGCAATTCCCTGCACACCAATGCGTACGATGAAGCGTATACGACTCCAACGGAACAATCGGTACGACGAGCGATGGCGATTCAAATGATTATTGATAAAGAATACGGATTAACCAAAAACGAAAACCCTCTTCAAGGTGCCTTTATCATCGAAGAACTGACTGATTTGGTAGAAGAGGCAGTATTGAAAGAACTGATGCGCCTTCACGACCGCGGCGGCGTACTTGGAGCGATGGAAACCCAGTATCAGCGCGGAAAAATTCAGGAAGAATCACTGTATTACGAGCAGAAAAAACATTCCGGAGCACTGCCGATTGTCGGAGTAAATACGTTTATGAATCCGAATGCCGAAGAAGCTGAAAGCCAAAACATGGAACTCGCACGATCTTCAAAAGAAGAAAAAGATACTCAAATTGAACAACTGCGCCCCTTTCAAAAACAGCATGAAAATGAAAGTTCTGCTGCATTAAAACGATTACAACAAGTGGCTCTTAATGGTGGCAATATCTTTGAAGCATTGATGGAAACTGTGAAAAAGGCGTCTCTCGGTCAAATCACTACCTCTCTTTATGAAGTAGGAGGCCAGTACAGAAGAAATATGTAAAAAGCCAGAAAAAGAGGATGAACAAAGAGGATGGCGGCTTGCCCGGGTCCTCTTTTTCTTTGTTTACCGAGAAACGATGGAATTGCGAACAAGAAACTTGCCATCGAAATGTATAGGAACTCCTGTCCCATCGAGTTCCGCATGTATATGAAGGTGGGGTTCACTCGTATTACCTGAGTTACCGACACGCCCGATCGGCTCCCCTTGTGTCACGTGACTTTCTTTTTCCATTGCAACGGAGCCGTTTTGCATGTGAGCGATATAAACGGTAGCATCGGTCCCCTCACAGCGTAAGGCCGCATAATTTCCTTTCGGGTGGTCTGGATCAGAATGAGGAGGAGTCTGATCAGGCAATCCGTCTCGAGCTTCGATAATTTTACCGTCACATGGGCTATACAGGGTGTCCTCGTATATGGCATACGATTCTAATTCTTTAGGATAGAGACCTGCTGTCCGCAAACCGAGGTCGTTTAATTTGGTGATATCGAGCGCATACTGTTGGGGTTCATAGCTGTTATGATAGTTCATTTGGACATGATTTCCACCATGACCTACATAATACTTTCCATCCTGCAAAGGAAAAGACAGCTCGATGGCTGTATCTTCTGTTGTGTAACTGCTGAATGCCATCACATTATAAGAACCAAAGATAAGTAAAATAAACAAATGAATGGCAAATGACCATTTTTGTTCTTTTGTCAATGGCGTGAAATAAGGAAGGGACTGTGTCTTTTTCCAAGATAGATAAAAGAAGAGAATCGGTAGAACCACCCACAGAAAACGGAGATAATATCCTAGCCAATCCCACCTTCCTGTCAGGACCGTCCATATCATATACATGGATACCGCAAGTACTTCTATCAACCATTGCAGCTTACTATGAAAGGTACCTTTCCATAGAAAAAATAATAAAAAAGCAGGCAATATAATTTGAAGGAGAAACAGTTGAATGATAGCGAACGTCAAAGTGTTCACCTCCTTTTCTTTTATCACTATACACCGAACGGAACGCAAGGAACATGCCCCATTCGTTACTTAGTACTTTTTTATTGTTTCTTTTTATATCGTTTAATGATATATTACATATAACGATATATCATTAATTGATACAATGAAAATAAGGGAGATTAAAATGGCGAGGAATGATTCATTAGAGACAGGAGAATTGACAGATACAACGTTTTATATTTTGCTTTCCCTGTTAGAGGCAAGACACGGCTATCTTATTATGAAAAATATTCAGGATTTCACAGACGGAGACGTTGCGATTGGTCCGGCATCCATGTACACGACAATAAAAAAGTTGCTTTCCGCGGGGCTCATCGAACTCTATCATGAAGAGAAAGGGAAGAGAAAGACCTACATCACTACGTCCAAAGGGCTGGACCTGTTAAAAAGTGATATGAAGCGACGTGAAAACATGATCAACCACGCAAAACAAGTATTACAAGAAAAGGGAGAAGAGGCAGAATGAAAGAAACAAAGTATGTTGGTAGCTGGGGATTGGCTTTTGCGGAAGATTTCGAAATGAGAAAACTTGCAAAACTGGCAAAGAAAGGATGGCTCCTCGAAAAAATAGGTGCGTTTGGTTATAAGCTGCGAAGAGGAGAGAAGCAGCATATTCAGTATGCGATTGATTATCAAGTACATCCAGAAGAGGAGTATTTCACGTACTTTGAAGAGGCAGGCTGGTCACATGTCGCATCTTTAGGAGAAATTCATTTCTTTACTGCACCGGAGGGAACGATACCTCTTTATACTGATCATGCAAGCCATATAAAAAAGTATGAAACGGAAAAGAAAAAAATGGGAACGATCGCTTATCCTGCTTTTATTTTGACCATTCTCTTATTTCTGTGTGATATGCTTTTTCGAAGCAGTTCAATGATTTTCGCTAACATTTCAGTCACACTAGGTGTGATACTCATTCCGGTTCTTGTGTTTACCGGTATGCCTTACGTTGCCTACACTATCAAGCTGTACCAAATGAGAAAATATAGTACCGACGGCAGGATGGACGGATAAGGAGAGATAGAGACGGGTTTCCGTGAAAAAAAGGCTGCATGATCATTAAGGGGATCACTCCAGGATGCAAACAAGCCATTCACCAAACAAAACGTATGGGATTTCACATTGAAATTCGCATGCGTTTTACTGTTGTTATACAAGAAATTGATTGTTATTCAACTAACGGTGGCGTTAATTGGAGAAGTCTTGCTAAGGGGAAGAGATATGAAGGAATTAGTTGCTTGGGCTTTGATGTTTTTTTTATTTACTTGTTACAGTATTTTGGATTATAAATTCACCGTATTTATTTTCATTATGGGGTATGAGTATTTGGTTGATTTCAATTTTATTAGGGTTTGTCGGTTTTAGACAAATAAGTGAGCCAAAAGTTATAAAAAAGCTTATATTGCTTTCAAGTTCCTTTATGGTGTTTTTGCTTATAGTAACGGGTTTGATATATTTGACAGTCACTTCCATGCCCTAACTGAAATCCAGCTAGCAGGTACGATTATTGAAGAATAAAAAAGAGCTTGGAAAATAAAGATTCCAAGCTCTTTTTGTTTGAATCATACTGAGAATTGCATATGATATTTTTGTGATTTAGCCAGCTTTTACCCTTGTGATTCATCAGTTTGCATCTAACAAGTGAACTCGTTACATGATCATGCGGTCTCTTTTTCTTATCGCAGAAGTCAGTACATCGTGTACTAGCAAACGCAAAAGTCAACGCCTCCTGCGTAAGCCAACGCAGATGTCAGCACGTCCTGTGCAAGCCAGGGTACTTGCGCTTTTTTTATTTAAAACAGATGGTGCATAAGCCACGGAAGAACCCCGCCTCCGCCACTCGGTCCTCCAGGCCCACCCGGACCACCCGGGCCATAGTCGCTACCAGGCCCGTAATAATACGGAGGACGCGGGCGTGGCCGCGGCGGACGAGGCGGTCTTGGCGGCTGTGGCTGCCCTCCGCCAGGGCGTGGCGGGGTTGGTCCAAAGTAAGGCTGGATGCCTACTAAGTCACTGTAATGAACTTGTATATACTGCCGGCGGTAACGTGGAGGAGCATACATAAACATCGATACCATGCCGGTCCGATTATTATAATCCAGCACATACGCAATAACCTGGCCATATCCTGGAATACTGGTGCGGATCCATTGATTTACATAACGTTCGATCACAGTCGGGGGTATATATTGAACAGATGGTTGTTGTCTCTCATCGTGAGGAGGATGAGGGTATTGGTCATGGAAATACAAATAAATCACCGTCCATTGAAAATGTATTTGAGTCATAAGGCATAAGCCCTTATACAGCTTATGGGAAACCAATAAAACGGTGATTTATCTAGAAAAGATTAGGCCAAATACCCGAAGGTCGCGTCCTTCCGGTGGTGGAGGTTCAATAGAGTCGAGGATGGAAACGAAGGAAAAACAGAACGATAAAAAAGAGCAGCTGGCAAAACACTAAAAACATAGGAGAGCGACCTGCAAGCTCACCAAGGACAGGAGAAAGCATTCCAGCGATTAAACCATAAGCAGCTCCTGCCATAGCTGCGTGGAAATGAAAAAGACTTCCAAATAAAAGTCCCGCCCCCATACCAAGTACTCCGGCTGCCATGCTTGTCTCTAACAGAAAGCCAGGATACATAGATGTCAATAAAAACCCACTGCAGAGAGCGAAGAAAATAGGCGGAGTCCCCGCAATATTCAAGATAATAAACGACGGGCTGTGCCGTAATGATTTCTCAGCTAAATAAAGGTACAACATGATAATAAGTCCAAAATTACCTGCAAACAAAAACCAAAGCATCCGAGTCCCTCCTGCCTGTTTACACTGATATGAGTGGTTACAAAAGTAGATGTGTTTAAGATAGAGTTATAGAAACCAACCTTAGCAACAGAAGTCTTTCCTGAAAGCTCTCCGTGTTTGTCGCTCATAGGCAGGCACTTTCCTCTTTACTAAAATATATGCAAATCTTCCGTGAAATTGACTAGAAAGTGAAAGGAATGAACCATGGAATGTTGCATATAGTGGAAGGAGAAAAGATTGTTTCTGGGAGGTGGGACGGTGGAGAAAGAGTACATGGAGGACGGCCAGCCGTTATTTTACATCGAACAGCCGGAGTGGAAACGTCCGCCGCAAACAGGACAGACCGTGTCAGTGAAGAAAAAAACAAGCGACACAGAAAACAAACGGAAAAAAAAGCGCGAAAGAGATAGGAGAAAAATACGGGAAAAAACAGTGGAACTCGAGAAGGATTCCCAAACAGAGACTGTAGGAAAAGAAGAACCAGAAGCGACACATGAGACGAAAAGAGAACAGCATGACATAAAGCAAGATGTCTTAGATACACTCGATTATTTGGAAGATGTTCCCCATTATATACACCCTGTTATTACCTGTGAAACAGAAGAAGAGTTCGTGGAAGGAAGCATTCTAGAAACGACGAATGAAACGATTACCATTCAAGAAGATCACCAAGTCGAACCAGTGAGTATAAAATTGAAAGAGATTTTGAATATTAGAATAATTAGTTTATAAATAGAAGGAGTTATGTATCAAAATAGAGAATATAATTTTATATAGAACAAAAGGAAGCATACAAGCCGATGGATAGCACTCCATCGGCTAAGGCTTCCTATTATTTTCCGTGATGGTGATGATGATGACGTTTTTTATCGATATCTCCAACAAGGTCCGGATCTAAGCATTGTACGGCGCAGAAGCAATTGAGATCAACCTCAATGCATTCGCGAGTACGCTCCACTTCATCCACATCACATAATGAAGTAGGATCTACGCAACATTTATCAAATTCGATATCCATATCCGGCTCTAACAAAGACAGTGTGGCACAGCATTTATCTTCATCAATACTCTCTACCCGGAAGAACACGGTTTGAAAGCAATCTCTTGTGCCAATGCCGCCTGTAGCATAGAAGTATTTCCCGTCTTTGCCTTGCAGCAAGAAAGGTACAGTGTCGCGTGCATCGCGGCGATTGTCTCTTCCTCTTGGACTTAGAAGGTCCGAGTAACAGCTGTTGCTGCAGCCGTCATCTCTTCTTTCTACTTTATCTTGGGCTTTTTTGATGTTAGCCAGTGCATCGCACACGCAGCTCCCTGTATCGCAACCATGTTTTTTGCAACCCATATCTTTCACTCCTTTGTGATCTGTTCCTTATCATCATATATACAGAAACCTAAAAAGGTGTTACCTATACCGGGAAAAAAAGAGAATTGGGCGAATGTGCTATTTAGAGAAAAGAAAGGAGGATTAAAACATAGAAAAAAAGGGTAGTAATGAACAGGTGAGGTGAGAGAGATGGGATATATTCCTCCGCACGTGAATGAGACAGCTTTAAAGTATGGGGAACGAATGCTTGAAAAAGGACCTGCGATCGAGCGGGTAGAACGAATACAACAATCTGTGATTCAACGGATGAACCGGGGAGGAAAGAACCCATACAAACGGGAAGAAGAAACAGCGCTGATGAAGAAAAGAAGAAAGATCGAGCAACGACTGTATGGGAAAGGTCGCCAGTTTGACGCATGGACGTAGGGACGAGAGGACGAATGTCAGAGAGGGAACGAAAATCAGCGCCCCCGGCGGCTTTTGTTAAAGTCCGCCTTTGACAGGGAGCGCTTTTTTCATTTCAAAATGAGGAATACCGGCATCCATGAATTCATCCGATGTTACTTCATACTTCAATTTCTTGTAAAAAGGAACGGCTGTGTGCTGGGCGTTAAGTTTCATGGCGGAAGCCCCTTTTTCTAAAGCTTTTTGTTCCAGCGCTTCCATTAAGAGACGTCCCGCGCCCGATTGGCGGTGAGATGGAAGAACACAGACACGTTCCGCTTTTCCGTAGTCATCGACAAGACGCAAACGGGCAGCACCAACGGCTTGATCCTCGTCATATAAGACGAAATGGAACGCTTCTTGTTCCAGCTCGTCAATTTCTAATCCCGGTGGAACGTTCTGTTCTTCGACGAATACCTGTTGTCTCACTTGAAATGCTTCCTTCTGTTCCGGCTCATTTCGTACTTCTCTTACTTTCACTGAGAACACCCTTTCTCCATAGGATATAGGAAGGATCTCGCAACTAGGATACCGATATTTTACCATAAGGAGACCAGCTCGTGATCATCTATTCAGAATGAATGTCATGAACCAATCATTCTTTTCATTCTTACAACATTCCAAATAATAGGACAGAAATGAAACGAAATATCCTTGCATATGATAGAATATAAGAAGAGGAGGAGTTCGTCATGGAAAAACCTGTACCTAGTGATGTGGTGGAAGAAGCAGCGCGTAAAGCTTTGAAAAAACGCGGCGTGGAAGTAAAAGACATCGCTCAAATTGTCTATGACATGCAAGCACCATATGTCTCTAATTTAAGCATGGATGATTGTTATGAAAGCGCGGATGCGGTCCTGTGCAAGCGGGAAATTCAGCATGCGGTGCTCGTTGGAATCGAGTTAGACGTACTCGCTGAGAAAAAACAATTGTCCGAACCGTTACAGTCCCTCGTAGAAAGTGATGAAGGATTATTCGGGGTGGACGAAACGATTGCATTGGGCTCCGTGTTCGGCTTCGGAAGTATTGCCGTTACCACATTCGGTTATTTAGATAAAGAAAAGCACGGAGTCATCAAGGAGCTTGATACAAACAAAAAGGAAGTACACACCTTCTTAGACGATCTCGTAGCAAGTATCGCGTCTAGTGCCTCGGCCCGTCTTGCTCACCGTCTCAGAGATCGGGAAGAGCATCGGGATAAATCAAAAATAAAAGAACGAGAAGACGAAGAACTCATTGGCTGATTGGCACACATGGGATATAGGACGACAGAAAGGCTCCTTGTCAGAGGGGTCTTTTGTATGGAAAGACAAGAAAGTATTCATGGAGTGATGTCTAGCTTCAGGCGCCATCGGCTCGAGGTCGCTTCAACCCTTCTCCTGGCTGCTATACCTCCTCAGGCCCACACGACGTGGGTCAGTTCGACGTTGCGCTTTTCTTGGTTAGAAAGAAAGTATAGATTTGGCGTTTTCGAAAGTTAGCTGCACGGCATAATGGCTACTAGCGGCTATACAGAAGCAAGACTCCGACAGTTCTTCCATCTTTGTGGCTATCATGCGTGCTCCTCATATAAAGTTTGGTTTTTGGATTCATGGCAACCGTAGCGACCACTTGCGAGTAAGGAGGAGAGTAAGATAAGATAAGAAAAAATGATACGAAAAGGAGTCGAGACAGGTTGATGGCAGGAAAACCACGCTGGATTTATTGGAAGCAGACATTCCGCTCAAAGTTCCAGGCAGGCTGCCTGAAAGCAAAGTTAGAAGACAATTGGCATAACGGGTATGAAGTAGGACCGTTTGTTGAGATACGAAAATTAAAGACAAATAAATATGTCGTGCGCTATACATATGATGAATCGTAATAACGATGGAGTCTCATTTAGCCACGCATGACCAATAACAAGACCTGCCTCTGTTGAAATCTCCCTTTTATAAAGGGTGCATTTTATGTGAGGAGGTCTTTTTTGAAAGAATGGAAGCCTCTTGTGAAAGCGCTGCGAAGTCTTGTAACTTAAAACACCCCCGGAAGAAATGTTCCGAGGGTGAGTGAAAAACCAATTATTCCTGTGGTTTTACCATTTTGGCTGGATCTACGATTTCATTAAACTGTTCTTCGGTCAAGAGGCCGCTCTCCAAGGCTGCTTCCTTGAGGGTCTGGCCTTTTTCGTGAGCTGTTTTTGCGATTTTTGCAGCATTTTCATAGCCGATATGCGGGTTAAGAGCTGTAACGAGCATAAGAGAATTGTTCAGATGCTCTGAAATCTTTTCTTTGTTCGGTTCAAGGCCAACCGCACATTTGTCATTAAACGAAATCATCGCTTCTGCAAGAAGATAAGAGGATTGCAGGAAGTTATAAATGATCACTGGTTTAAATACGTTTAATTCAAAATTCCCTTGGCTTGCAGCAAACCCGATCGTGGCGTCATTTCCCATCACTTGGGAAGTAACCATAGTGAGCGCTTCGGACTGAGTAGGGTTCACTTTACCTGGCATAATGGAGCTGCCTGGCTCATTCGCTGGAATAATGATCTCGCTTAAACCAGAACGCGGACCGCTCGAAAGCCAGCGAACATCATTGGCAATTTTCATCAAGTCAGCCGCAAGTCCTTTTAAAGCACCATGGGCATAGTTGATTTCGTCATGACTTGTGAGCGCATGGAACTTATTCGGAGCAGAACGGAAAGTTTTTTGAGTAACCTTGCTGATTTCTTCTGCTACATAGTCACCGAATTTCGGATGGGCATTGATTCCGGTACCTACGGCAGTACCGCCAATCGCCAAATCTTTTACATGATCAATGCTTTGTTTGATCATTTCTTCACTCTTTTCAAGCATACGATGCCATCCGCTGATTTCTTGTCCGAGTGTCAGAGGAGTCGCATCTTGCAAGTGAGTACGTCCAATTTTAATAATATCATCAAATTGTTCCTGTTTTTCTGCAAAAGTCTTTTTCAAGATGTCAATGGCAGGCAGGACATCGTTTTCTACTTTTTCCACCGCTGCGATGTGCATGGCTGTAGGGAACGTGTCATTGGAACTTTGTGAACGGTTGACATCATCGTTTGGGTGAACGGTAAGATCCGAACCTTCTTGTTTTAAAATTTCTGTCGCACGGCGGGCCAGGACTTCGTTCATGTTCATATTGGATTGCGTACCGCTTCCTGTCTGCCATACAACGAGAGGGAAATGGTCGTCGAGTTCACCAGCTAGAACTTCATCTGCCGCTTTTACGATCGCGTCTGCTTTTTCTTGTTCGATGTTGTCGAGACGCTTGTTCGCAAGTGCGGTGGATCTTTTCAAGATAGCAAAGGCATGCACGACTTCCAAAGGCATTTTCTCTTTGCCGATTTTAAAGTTTTCCAAACTGCGTTGCGTTTGGGCTCCCCAATGTTTATCTGCGGGTACTTTCATTTCTCCGAGTGTGTCTTTTTCAATTCTGTAGTCCATCTCCACTATTCCTCCTGCTATTATTTTTACTAGTGCTTTTCCTTCGCGAAGAAGAAGGAAGATAAAATCCCTCTTCATTATATCTCAAACCTGCTATGAATCCAAAGGGAGCTTTTCTTAAACTGTGTAGCGACTGTTTCTACAAAAAAGCTGTCCGGCACATACCGAACAGCTCACACTCTCTTGCCTATTAATAAGGGTCAGATTTGTGACTTTTATCTACCGCATCCTCGGCCGCTTCTTTGTCATCGATCGAACCTTGGGTAAAGCCAACCCACTTGGATTCACGCCCAGGTAGTTGGTCGTCTTTCATTTCCTCCAACTCTTTCATTTTTTTCTCCATGCCTTCTTTTACACGGCGGCCATAATCTTTATCGGCCTTGGTGAAGTGATCGATCATCGCATCCTGGATTCGCTTATCGCAAATGGCCAAGGCGTCTGAAAGATTTTTAATGAGTTCTTCGCGCTCCCATTCTTCAAAGTTTCGGTACGTTTCGCCGGCTTGTCCGTAGTTGTTTGGACGATCAATCGGCGCTGTCAAAGCCTCCGCATTATACGTTGGGCGATGGGGCTTCCGGTCTTTTTCGCTTGCTTCTTCTAAACCGCCTATCATGGATGGTTCATAGTTGATATGCGGATTGCCTCCGGACTCATTTGGATCCCGGTGATCGAGCTGGCCGCGGTGCTGATTGGTACGCACTTTTGTTTTTGGTGCATTGACCGGCAGTTGGAGATAGTTCGAGCCTACACGGTAACGCTGGGTGTCCGAATAGGAAAATGTACGCCCGATAAGCATTTTATCATCGGAGAAGTCCATTCCATCGACAAGGACGCCGGTTCCAAACGACGCTTGTTCGATTTCTGCATGGAAATCTTTCGGATTCTGATCGAGTACCATGCGTCCGACCGGGAGCCATGGAAATTTATCTTCCGGCCACAGTTTTGTGTCGTCCAGAGGATCAAAGTCAAGCTCCGGATGATAGCCATCTTCCATGATTTGCACGTACAATTCCCACTCTGGATACTCTCCACGTTCAATCGCTTCATATAAATCTTGTGTCGCATGAGACACATTTTTAGCTTGAATGCGATTCGCTTCTTCTTGTGTTAAGTTGCGGATTCCCTGTTTCGGCTCCCAGTGGTACTTCACAAGTACTGCTTTCCCTTCTTCGTTCACCCATTTGTACGTATTTACACCGGAACCTTGCATATGACGGTACGTAGCGGGGATGCCCCACGGGGAAAACAAGAAAGTGATCATATGTGTCGCTTCAGGGGAACGAGACACGAAATCAAACATTCGCTCTGGATTCGGTACGTTCGACGCCGGATCCGGTTTGAAGGCATGAATCATATCGGGGAATTTCATCGCATCGCGAACAAAAAATATTTTTAAGTTATTTCCAACAATATCCCAGTTTCCGTCCTCCGTGTACATTTTTACGGCAAAGCCTCGTGGATCCCGTGCTGTTTCCGGAGAATCTTTTGCTCCCGCTACTGTAGAGAAACGAACCATGAGGGGAGTCTTTTTTCCTTTGCCGGAAAAGACTTTGGCACGGGTATACTTTTCTATCGGTTCATCTCCGACTGTTCCATATGTTTCAAAATAACCAAATGCCCCGCTTCCACGAGCATGTACGACTCGTTCCGGTACTTCTTCACGGTCGAAGTGAGACATTTTTTCAAGAAAATGATAATTTTCCATTGTGGCTGGGCCGCGATTTCCAATCGTGCGCAAATTTTGGTTGTCTGTAACGGGGCGGCCTTGACGTGTCGTCAACTGTTCGCGTTTTACGTCGTCTTTTTTGTTCGATCCATTGTTTTTGTTGTCAGCCAAACAAAAAACCTCCTTGAACTATTTTTTACGTTGGCAGCTATTGCTTCTAATGTTAGGGAGAAACGTGTGGGCGTGGCGTGGCTCCAATAGGAACACACCTAGAGACACAGTACCCCGACTAACTGCTTACCAAACATTAACAAACGATGAACATTTTTCATCCATCAGTGATATGCTTATTCGGTAGAGGTCAAAAACATACGAATATTTTTGGGCGAATATTTTGGGGACGTAGAAATGGGTGAAGAGGAAATGTGCAAAGTTGATTTGCAACGTCCCAGTCACCTGTTTAGAATTCATTGCTTGTGGTGTAGGTTCATTCCATAGGAAGACAACTGACAGGAAAGGAAAAACATAGATGGACAACGAAATGGTGAAAGGAATGGATGTTTTCCCATAGAATAGGAAAGCAAAAGCCAACGAAATGTTAGTGAACAGATGAGGGTGTTTCTTATGGATCATAAAGTAGAGGAGTTTGTGAAGAAACTAGTGGATGAGACGGACGTGCAGAAGGAGGAACGGGATGGGTTATATAACAAGTGGCTGAATCAGGTGTATAGGATCCGCGACGAGTACCTGAAACAAGGGAAATCGCTGGAAGACGCTACACATGACGCGATGGAGACGTTTGAAAAAGAAGGGAAGAGAAGGGAACGGCTGGCGCAGGCGATTCCTGTTCGGAAAGAATGGTTGGTACTTCTTGCGGGGGTAGGATTTCTCTTTACCATCGGACAGTATCTCTATGTGTTAATCGGGGAAAAAGTGGCGCTTTTTCATTTGCTGAGTAATATCGTTGGGCATTCAGTGGTGCTATTCCTCGCCCTCTATCGCCCCTTTCTTCGCCAGCGGAAAATATGGCTCAGTCTGGCTCTTCTTTTCCATGTCCTGCTACTTATCGGAAATGCGGCTGTTCACCCGGCGGCTAGGGGAGACCACCCTTTGTGGTTCATTGGTTTTGGAGGGATGGTTCTCTTCAATGTGATTCTTCTTTATCGAACTGTATTGGCATATCCCAAGGACAGTCGAACGAAAACTCATCGGCGCATTCTTCATCTTGTTAATATTACTTTAGGTTTGATTACAGGAATACCGGCTGTGTTCGTTTATTGGTTCATGATAGCATTTGGTATGCCTGCACAGATTTTATTTTATTTTTTTGTTCCATTGATTGGCTGGATTCTTTTGTATATCGCACAAGTACTGCTCGCACGCCGTTACCCGAAAGCAGCGGTAAGTAGTCTCGCCTTAACGGTCATCATGCTTGGGCTTCTTTGGTGGCCGTGGCTGGCCGGTTATTTTCAATTAGAGATAGGGTTTGGCCCATTTCATGAGTGAGAGGAGGGAGACGGTGAACAAAAAAGCGTTAATCCTTTTATTTAGTATGATTGCGTTGGTAACAGGAGGACTAGTGACGGCAGGACTCATCGTAACATCCGAGGAAGAGGCGCGCCCTGTTTTCACCGGAGAATACAGTCTCGGTCCAAACGATGAGCTTGCTTATGTAATAGAGAGAAAAGGAGTTCACACTCTTTTCGCGCAAATGGGAGACGGTCACCCCGCGCCAGTATATCAAGCGGAGGAGGAGTGGGAAATCCATGCTCCTGTATTTACGGGGGAGACAGAAATCACATTCGTTGAAACTACAGGAGAGCCAAAGGAACCACCAGGGAAACAGGAGTTTCAACTCGTACATAGTGACGTAAAGACAGCAACGGTCGAAAACGGAGAAACAACGACAGTTCTTGACGCGCGAGGATACATTACCGAACTTCTTTATGACGACGCAAAGGATCGTTTGATCGTCAACGGGGTCCATATGAGCACAGAAAAGAAACCAGAAGTAGGATTTATCCCGTATGAGTCCGCCCTGTATATATTGAGCCGGGACGGTGATGTGGAAAAAATTCGTTCTTTTGATGCTTACTCTCCAGGATCATTACAAATCACGAAAGAGGGTGAACATCTATTCATGATCCTGCCGGATGACTTTGAAGAGGTCACTCCTGAATCCATGTTTGAAGCGACTGAAAGAATATATGAAATGAAGATAGATGACCTGTCGGCTCTCCAAGTCGTTTCCAAGGAAGACAGTGACATTCCGATTAGTGAATTCGTTTTAGTGGGAGATGGCACCCAGATGCTGTATCAAACCATTATGAATTGGGGAGAGGGCGGGACATATCTGTATGACACCGTGTGGTTCGACCGTTCGACAAAGAAAGAGGGAAAGCGGCTTCACATCAATGAGGCGGTCATGAACGCCAAACTGAATGAAGAAGGGTCATGGCTGTATTACGTGAAAATGAGTCAAAAAGCAGACCAAACGAGACAGTACGGTCTCTACCGCTTTGATGTAACCGGGGAGAAAAAGGAAGAAAAACTGAACATAGAAGAGAGGATTCAAGAAGGAGAAGCCTCTTCGTAACAGCGCAGGCACCACATGAACCTCATGCTTAACGGTCATAGGGGAATCGAGCGCAAAAGAAGCTCTCTAGACATGGCAGGAAGTGCTTTTTCTGATAAACTTGTGATAGGAAGTGAGAGAAGTGGAGGAGGAATGCTAGTGAAACCTTATGTGTATCTAACTCGAAAAATGCCTCCAGCGATTGTCGAAAAGCTGGAAAGAGAGTGCCGCGTATCCATGTGGGAAAAGGAAGAAGAGCCGGTTCCCGCGGAAGTGCTTGCACGTGAAATAGAAAAAGCAGACGGGATTTATTGCACGGTATCAGATCCGATTCCAAGAGAGCTCATTGAAAAAGCAGCACGCTTGAAAATCATTTCCACGATGGCAGTCGGCTACAATAACATTGATGTCGACGCAGCTGCAGAAAAAAACATTCTCGTCGCGCATACGCCAGGTGTGTTGACGGAAACGACGGCTGATTTAACATTTGCTCTTTTAATGGCAGCCGCAAGAAGGCTCCCGGAAGGAATCGATACCATCCGGAATGACGAGTGGGGAGCATGGGTCCCGTTTTTCCTCACCGGACAGGACATTCATCACTCCCGACTCGGCATTATCGGGATGGGACGGATCGGGGAAGCCGTAGCACGGCGGGGAACCGGCTTTCGGATGGATATTGTGTATCACAACCGCAGCCGGAAACCGGAGGCAGAACGAGACATAGGAGCGCGTTATGTCGAGCTCGATGAATTATTAGAAACCTCTGACTTTGTTTGTGTGACAGCCCCGTATACGAAAGAAACCCATCATATCATTGACAAGGATGCGTTACATAAAATGAAAGAATCCGCTATTCTGGTGAACAGTTCACGAGGTGGAACAGTAGATGAAGATGCGCTGTATGATGCCTTGAAACATGGCAGCATCCGCGGAGCAGGGCTGGACGTCTTTGAAAACGAACCGATTCGTTCCGACCATCCTCTTTTGTCCCTGCCTAATGTGACGGCCCTTCCTCATATTGGCAGTGCCAGTGAAAAGACGAGGTGGAAAATGGCCCACATGGCTGCGGATCATCTGCTTCAAGCCTTTCGAGGAGAAGAGCCGGATCACGTTGTAGTAAAGCCTTCATCATGAAAGAATCACCGTTCACATCCTGTGCAAGTGCGGGCGCTTGCGCTTTTCTGATTGTCTGGCTGCAGCGCCCACTCGCTTGAGGTTGCTTCAGGCAGCTGGCAGAAGCCAAAAAACGGCTGCTGCCAGTTGCCTTCCAGCACTTGTCACTCGTGAGCAGGCGCCTTTCGCTTTTCTATTGTCTAGCTCCAGCGCCTAGCCGCTCTGGAGGCCCACACGATGTGGGTCGGGTCGGCGTTGTCTCAGGACGAGACGGTTTTAGCCGATCTTCCAACTCGGTGCAGACAATGAAAGGAAAGAGCGCCTTTCTTTGCTGCCCCTCCAGAACCTGTCGCGGGCCCACACGACGTGGGTCAGTTCGACGTTGTCACAGGACGTGACGTTCTTAGTCGAACATCCTTACATGCTTTCGCTTTTCTATTTATAATGGCCGCCGATTTTTTTTGCGCGGAGCTGGGCTTGGCCGGCTTCTGTTAAGGAGGAAGCATGCATGATGGCGTCGCTTCCATAGCGGGATTTTAAAGCATCGACGGTTTGGTTTAAGGCTTCCCGGTCTTGAATCGGGTGAAAAAGATTTAATTGCCGGTAGCTGTCTGGCGTCAAACCGTCGAGGGTCACTCCGATGCTCCTCACAGGATAGCCATCCCAATGCTCTTGAAACAACCGGGCAGCGGCCTCATAAATGACGACGCCATCGTTTGTATAATCCTCTAATTTCTGCTGGCGGTGAAATCCAGAAGGAAGGTCAAAGTCATGGCCGCCCGCCCCGGTGGATACCGTGATCCCCATATACCGGTTGGCGCGCGCACGGCGAGCCACTTCTTCGCTCAATTCCCGAAGTACGACTTTGATTTCTTTCCAAGTGTAGTAGTCGCGAGGCAGTGTCATATGATGGCCAATCGCTTTTTGACGAATATGCGTATCCGTCGTGACAGGAGAAGGGTCCCATCCCCAAGCGGTCCGCCAAAGTAACTCTCCATTAATACCCCAGCGTTTTTTCAGCGGGTCTAACGGAAAGCGGGCGAGATGACCGATGGTGCGAATGCCCATCCCTTTTAAGTGACGCTCCATCCGTTTTCCGACGCCGAACATATTGCCAATCGGCAGCGGCCATAAATCAGATTCCAGATTGGTTTCGGTCAAGGTAAATATCCCTTTTGGCGTTTTTTTCGCGAAATGATCGCAAGCCATTTTGGCAAGTACTTTTGTCGTGCCAATGCCGACACGCGCGTTGACTCCGAGCATTCGTTTGATTTGACGGATCATCCGCAAGGCTGCCTCTTCGGCGCTTTCTTGAAACAAATCGAGCGAGTGCGTCATTTCTACAAAAATCTCATCAATGCTGTAAGGTTCTACTTCATCGCTGAATGATTCCAACACAGCCCCTATTTCAATAGAAGCGTCGATATAAGACTGCATGCGCGGTGGGATGACGACAAGGTCAGGACATTTGTTTTCTGCTTCCCACAGCGCTTCTGCCGTTTGCACTCCCCATTTTTTGGCAATGGGACAAGCAGCGAGAATGACACCGCTTCGAATAGAAGGGTCCCCCGCGACGACGACCGGTTTATCCTCCAGCGCAGGATGATATACTTTTTCCAGGCTGGCGTAAAAAGACTGCATATCTACTAGAAAAACGGTTCGCTCCATGTACATCGCCTCACAACGTGTTTCTGTTTCTTAGATTCTCGATCCAATACGACGGTTTCTCTTTATTATATGCAAACTTTTGTTCGTATATCAACTACAAGAAGCAACCAATTTTTTGAAAGAGAGAAGAAACCTATTGTGATTTCTAGGCATTCGTACTAGAATATGAGAGGGGTAAATAATTCTAAATATTCTTTCTTCTTTTTACGACAAATTACGATAACGAATAAAGGAAGGGGTAGAGGAATGATCGATTCTCATATTCATTTGCATTTGTATGATGAAGTGGAAGCCAGAATTGAGAAGTGGCGAGAGTATGGGGTAGAAAAAGTAGTTGCTGTGTCTAGTGACTTGGCCTCTTCTTACCGCACCTTGGAGCTAAAAGAAAGATTTCCGGATTTTATTTTAGCTGGGGTCGGCTTTCATCCAGAAAAACCTATTCCTCCCCGAGCTGACATTGAAGAATGGAAATGTCTGCTTCATGTGGAACGCGACAATATTTCCTGTGTGGGGGAAATCGGTCTTCCTCATTATGAATTGGGAACTCTTCCTGAAACGCTTGCCCATCATGCGGAAGTATTTAAAGAGTATATTGCAGCCGCCCGTACATACCGACTTCCTGTCGCCCTTCATGCCGTCCATGACAAGGCAGCTGTCGCTTATGACATTTTACAAGAAGAAGCGCCTCGGCTGCCAGCTCACTTTCACTGGTTAAAAGCACCTACAGACGTCGTGAAAAAAATGGCGCGGGCAGGTTATTTTATCTCCGTCACGCCAGAAGTCTGTTACCGGGAAAGAGACCAACGCTTGGCCGCATTAATACCAGACGATCAATTGTTGATTGAAACAGATGGTCCGTGGCCGTTTCGCGGTCCTTTCTCAGGAGAGCTGACTACTCCGCTTCTTTTGAAAAAAGTGATTTCATTTCTCGCTGGTCAAAGAAAGGAAGAGCGCGACTCACTTCGGGCCCAGCTCGCAAAAAATGCACTCCGTCTGTATGTTTGAGCCACAACAGGCACGGGAAAAGGTTACCATCCCACAAGCATGAGATTTACAGAGGAGGTAATTGACTATGAAGCTGGACCAACTTTTTACAGAAAACAAAGATGAAATCTTTTTCGACACGGGAGAAGTGCACGTGATAAACAATGACCCAGAGCATTGGGAAGCTAAGATTTACGGCGTGGAAAATCAACGTTTTTTTACAGACGCTATGAGAAATAATACGAGAGAGCATCTCACGTTTGAAACCAATGAAGGAACCATGTATGGTGTAGCTGAAGTCGACACATTCGATTCAGCCACGGACGAAAATGTCGTCACCCTGAAAGGAACAGAAATGTTAAACGGGTATCACAGCTAACCGAGACAAGATGTCTAAAAGAAGAAATCAAAGAAGCTCAACCCCGTGTCAAGAGCGGGGTTTTTCCTCTCGCTCGGGAGCAGGATCAGACGGCCTTCCATATTATTTTTAAAAACAGTGCAATTTTGGTACAGTAAGAGTAGGAATATGAAGGAGGTGTTGGGATGTCCACGGAAGAGAAGCAAGAATTAATTGAACGTATTGAAGCTGAATTAGAAAATGATGTCATTGACCCGGAATTAGGTGTTGATATCGTCAACCTCGGCTTGGTATATGGAATTGACGTAGATGATGACAAAAATGTCAAAATCACCATGACTCTTACTTCCATGGGATGTCCGCTCGCAGGAACGATTGTGAGTGACATCAAAACGGCCCTAAAGGATCTGCAAGAATTTAAAGAGATTAATGAAGTGGATGTCGATATCGTGTGGAACCCGCCATGGGATAAAGACAAAATGTCCCGTTACGCTAAAATTGCGCTAGGGGTACCAGATTAAGAAATAGCTGTCTCGCGATCCTTATCGCAGGCAGCTTTTTTTTGGTTGTGAAGAAGGGGCATGACGTGGAAGTGGATCCTATTTCCGTAAGTCGAGCAGAAGAATGTGGTAAACAATAACAGAAGTACAAGCGATGAGCGATGTCCAGGTCATATGAACGAAGAGCTCCCCAAAAGGCGGGTTTGTCGATAAAAGTGTCCCAGAAAAAAGTTTGAAGCTTCCTTCAAGCAGGAATAATAAGAAGGAAGGGGGCATACACAACCATGACCAATAAGGAAAAACATGACTCATCACGACCTACACCAGAATTGTTAGAGAAAAGCATGCAACGCGAGCATGGAATGACCCAGGAAGAATATGAAGAACAGATAGAGAAGAAAGTCGAAGTAGAGAAAAAACGAGAAAAAGATCATGAAAAGAATAAACAGCTTCAAGCAGAGATAAACAACCAATTAAGAAAATAAAAGCCGAGGAGGCCGCCAATGATTAAACGAGCCATTAAAACGGCCATTGTTGGCTTTGTGTTAAAAAGAGGAAAGCGTTGGCTTATGGGACGATTGCGAAGATAATGGAATCGAAAAAACACCCGTTGTGATTACGTCACGGCGGGTGTCATTGTGTATTGTTTATTTAAATAATTTACGCATCATTTTCCCAGTTTGTTTCCCGGCAGCGCGCCGTACGATTCTTTTACCGATGGTGCCGCGTTTTACGGCGTTAATATCTCCTAATATTCGGGAAATGAAATAAAAAGTTCTTCGTATCTTATTCAGACTCATTGGTATCATCCCCTTCCTTCCTGCGAGGATTGTTCAAAACAAGAACCATTGTTTCCATACCTATATTATACAACGGTAGAGATAAGCCCACAATCATTAAAAAAGTCGCTTTGTCAAAATACTTCGCTTTCCGCGGGCACGGCTTCAGCTCGTGCTGTTCCCGCTGGAGTCTACGTATTTTGACTACGCTGATACACTGCGTTTATGAAACGGGTGACTCCTTCAACATGTGATCGTTCGTCTTTAGAGTTGACTATTCTAGTTTTGTCCCAGCCTCACCGAAAAGGTTAGGAAGGATCGTACTCTTCTATGTCCCAAGTGTGATTAAAAGTGACACAGCCTTTTAAAGTCTGTGCGACGGGGCATCCTCTGTCGAAAACATGCAACGCCCGTTCGGCCGCTTCTTTTTTTCCGGCCGGTACTTTTACCTCAAAGTGAGTGGTGATGGTAGTAATTTTTAATACGTTTTCTGGAGCTTCAATGGTTCCTTGTACCGTGGATTTCAGCTTGTTGGGATAAGGTGGGATTCCACGCGCATCCAGCGCGCCGGCTAATGTGCCGGTCAGTCAGCCGCCTGCTGCTGCCACAATATGATCGAGCGTCGAAGGATACTCGACGTCGGGGTCGTGGCCGTAAAATTCTTTCACTCCCCCATGTGTGCCGAAATCGAAAGGCTCTTCAAATCCATCCACAAACGCCTGCCGGTGAGGCGGTTTGTTTTGCTCTATCGTAATTTTCGTAAGAGCAATTGGTTGTCCCATACGATACCTCCAAATATACATAGTAGATGCCCATCTTAGCTGATCTTCATCTATGTTAAGTATAAGGAATTCCTTATACGCTCACAACCGTTACGTCGAGGAGTGCTTGTGCCGGTGAACAAACGCATTCAGTTCTCCCCCGACAACAAGAGCGAGTCCGGTTAAAAATAACCACAGCATCAACACGATGGCACCTCCGAGACTTCCATAGGTTGCCGAATAGTTTCCGAAATGAGTAACATAAAAAGAAAAGCCAAAAGAAATAAGCAGCCACATACACGTTGCCGCAATAGCACCTGGAAGCACTTCCCGAAACGAAATTTGTTTATAGGGAGCAAGAAAATACAAAACAGACAATACAGAGATCATAACAAGGACCGTGAAAACCCAACGAAGGATATCTAACATAGACTCGGTCTGGCTTTCATAAAAAAGGTATCGAGAGAGAGTATGAACAATCAATTCACCGAAAATATGAAGGACAAAAATGAGTAGAAACGAGATAAGTAAGCCGAACGTCAACACGATGGAAAGAAGCCGCGCTTTCCAAAACGGGCGCTGTTCGGTGACGTCGAAAGAATGATTAATGGCACGCAAAAATGCATTCACTCCGGCGGAAGCAGACCAAATAGTTCCAATGATCCCTAGTGTTAACAGGCCATTGTTGGAATCAACCGTAATCTGAAGGAGGGCGCTTTCTACCATGCGGGCCGTGTCTTGGGGCAGCATCGTATGAAGGAGAGCGAGTAAGCGATCATTATTTATGGAAAAGTAAGGAAGAATGGATAAAAACAATATCATCATTGGAAACAAAGCAAGCATGTAAAAAAAAGCCTGTTCTGCTGCTAAACCAACAGTACGGTCATCTGTTAAATCAGAGATAAATTTTTTGCTTAGACTTTTTATAGATTGAAACGTCATACCGTTCGCCCCTTTGTTACATAGATAAGAATCAAGACGACGACTCTTTGTTGTAAGCTTTTGTACCTACGATCATCATACCCGTTCCAGTGTGATTGTCTACCAGGCCTGAGGAAATTTTTTCAAGGTTTATCTCAGTAAGATTGATGGGTAGGTGTTAGGTAAGACGAAACAAAGAAAGGATGTCCTTCATGCTAAGAACCATTTTAATGATAATAGGATTGATTGTAGTTATAAGTATTATTTTATCTTTCATTTAAGAAGTTCTTGCAAAATGAAACATCCAGTGACATGGAGAGCAAGTCACTAGAGATGGTATCGTTACGGCCATCATAGTGGCTTGCTTTTTTATGGTGTTTTGGAGGAATAGAGGCAGGGGAAGATAAGGTGGCCAAAAAACAGCAAATCACACGTGTGAGGGCAGGGAAGGCGATGAAAGGTGCCCAAACCGAGGATCGGCATTGGCGCGAGGTCATGGAGGAGATGAGAAGATGCCCAAAAGCCAATGCGTGATAATCGTGGGGGCAGGCAGAGGAAGCAAAGATGCCCAAAACCAGCTACGGCCTAAGCGTGAGGGAAGGCAGGGGAAAGGAAGGTTACCCAAAGTCAGCATGTCACACGTGTAAGGGCAGGGAAGGGATTGAAAGGTGCCCAAACCGAGGATCGGCAATAGCGTGAGGTCAGGCAGAGCGTGGAAAGATACCCTAAAGCCAACGCGACATTATCGTGGGGGCAGGCAAAGGAAGGGAAGATGCCCAAAACCGGCCACGACCTAAGCGTGAAGGCAGGCTGAGCATGGAAAGGTGACAAAATCAGTCACAGTCTAAGCGTGAGGGAAGGCAAAATGGCATAGGACCTTACCCTGTACAAGCCGGACAATTTGGCTTATCTTGAAACCGCCGCAAGACTAAGCGACCATCAAAAAAAGAGCCGGCTCTCCGAAAGAGAGCGGCCCTGGCATCGAATATCTTCAGCGGCTAGCTGCTCAGAGATTCATGAATCCGTGACTCGGAGGATCCCGTCGCAGCTAAGCGTTTCTTATTCTTCTTTTACAAACGTTTTACAGTCGGTCTCATGAGAGGTGGCTGCTTCTTCGCCTGTGTGGCTGACTACATAGATAGCTTCCGCTGCACAGCGGTTGCCATCCGCCCAATACATACAGTTATTCACTTCACACAATACGTCTTGTGCCATCTCCTCACCCCCTCGGGCTTAGAATGCACCAAGGAGCGCGAGAGAATACTGGCAGAAATATCATGAAAGGAAAGGAGAAGATTATGTCACTTTTTCTTTCATGAGAAATTGCTGATATGCGAGCTGCGCTTTTTTAGCAAGGCTGATATTGGCGCCAACTCGAAGGCATTCTTCGATAAACTCTGGATCCTCATCCCGGCATGGCAAGCCGAGTGAATGTAATCTCCAGTGTACCAGCTCATGCAGAAGGGACTTTAATACCCCTTCTTCTGAACGAATCGCATTTCGTTCCGTGCTCATTTGGATCGTTCGTTCTCCAGTTTTTCGGTCATATATAAATACAGCATTTTGGACGCTCCAGTCTTCGTTTACGAGTTCAATGGTGTCATGAAACGGAACACCCCAATGCTTCCAAGACATATCGTTCGCATGGTCGTATAGTTCTTCTAAGGTGAAGTCCCCACTCCGTAATACCTTTTTCACACGTCCTCTTCCTTTTCTTTATAATTTTAAAATGTTAGAGATATATTACCATATTACGGAAGTGGGGAAAAGATTTTTGCACAAAATTACGTTTGATGTTTTTGTTAACAGGGTAATATGATTTGTTTCAGCTTTTTTCTTTCTGAGGATCGTTAGTCGTCATAAGAAATGAGAATAATTTCTCCGGTGAATGCGTCGACTTCTACTTCTGCTTCTCCTTTGTCAGTGTTGATTTCAAATTCATAGTACGTCCGGCCGTCATCTTCATCAAGCTCGGCTTCCATAATGGTTCCACCTGTTTCGGAAAGAGCAATGTCTTGAGCTTTTTTCATATCAATGGCTACGTTATTAGCTTGAGGTTCGGCTTTTCCGTTGTCATCCCCGTCTTTGTTCTCCTGTTGTTTCGTTGTGTCATTTGAGGAAGGGTTCGTGTTTGGTTCTTTTTCTATTTTCTCTTTTTCATCGAGCCTGATAATTTCTCCGGTAGTTGCATCAAGTTTTAATTCATATTTGTATGTGTCTCCGGTGATTTCTACTTCATAGATTTTCTTTCCGTTTTTTGTTTCTAATTCGACTTCGGTAACTTTTCCGGGATATTGTTCGGATGCAATGGATTTAGCTTCATCGAGTGATAATTCTGTATCGCCTGCAGAGGCAGTGAACTGCTGAACTCCAATCGCGACAAGTCCTAGAGATAGAACACAAGCGGTAGCAATAACAAATTTTTTCATGGTGACGTCCTCCTTGTATTTTGAACTATCTTCATCATAAAGGGGCAATCTGAACGTACCCTTAAACAAACATTAGAAAATGATGAGAAACAGGAGAAAGCGTACTAAGATTGGACAACCGGCAATCGGATGGTGAATGTGGAGCCTTGTCCGGGTTTACTGTCGAGCGTTACGTCACCGTTGTGGAGGCGGATGAGCTGTTTTGCGATCGGAAGTCCGAGCCCCGAGCCCCCGGTAGACCGAGAGCGCGCTTTGTCGACACGGTAAAAGCGATCGAAAATATGCTTTTGGTCTGAGTCCGGGATACCTTCTCCTTCATCTTGGACAGAAAGAAGAATGTGATGTCCCTCTTCTTTCAAACGAACGTGGATGTCTTGCTCGGTATATTTCACAGCGTTATCAAGAAGAATGTAAAGAGCTTGCTTTACTTTTGACTCATCCCCTTCGATTATTACTTCCTTCTCTGGTGCGTCCAAAGTGATCGTACGCTGGAAGGATGTCGAAAAAGAGTGGACCGTTTGTTTACACACGGAAGCGATGTCAAAGGAAGTTATTTCCAATGCTTCGGCTTCTTCTGATCGGGCTAAGGTGAGAAGCTGGTCGCTGATTTTTTTCATTCGGTCAGTTTCCGTAACAATCGCCTCCAATGATTCTTCCAGCACATCCGGTTTCTTTGCTCCCCAGCGCTTTAACAGACGAGCATAACTGTCAATAATAGACAAAGGAGTTCGAAGTTCGTGAGAGGCGTCAGAGACAAAGTGTTTTTGTTTTTCAAAGTTATCGGAGAGGCGCCGAATCATATGATTAAAGGCTGCTCCCATTTCATAAATTTCATCCTTGGATTTTCGATGCAAATCGATCTTTTTCCATTCGCCCGTTGTTTGTACTTCATTCATTGTGCGGACCAGAGCCCGGATGGGACGTAAAAATACTTCGCCGAGCAGGCGCCCGCCAATCAACGTCGGAAGCAAAATAATAAGAGACGAAGCAAACAAGACGAGCATTAAACGATCCATATTCGTTTCAAAAGCATCTAAGTGTTCCGTCACTTGAAGAGTAACGACGGCTCCGTTATCCCAAATGACCGGCCGGTGAATAATGGCGTATGTTTCTCCAGCTTCACTCTGAAATAATTCGGCTTCCTCTCCGGCGTGATATCGAAAAGGGAGGTCGGAAAAACGTGTTTCTTTTGTTACCGTATGAAGGATAGAATCATCTCTGTCAATCACTCGGATCATCCCGTTTGCGGGTACAAACGCACGTAACACGTCCGAGATAATTGGTTCCATCCCTTCTGCGGTTTGAATGGTCTCTGCCGCTGATTCAGCTTGTGATTGAACCCGTTCGATTTCTGACTGGGATGCAAATTGATGAAATAGCAAATATGCCGCTGTATTGGCCCCGATCAAAAGCAATATCATCCATAATGTAGAATACAGCTGGAGTTTGGATTTGAGCTTCATTGTTACGACCCTTTCATGGAGTATCCCACTCCGCGGACAGTATGAATGAGGGGAGTGGAGAAAGGTTTATCAATTTTTTTTCGTACGTACCGAATGTAAACATCCACCACATTGGTATCTCCCATATAATCAAATCCCCAAACGTCTTCCAGAATTTGTTCTCTCGTTAAAACAAGATTTTTGTTTTTCATGAGATAGAGGAGCAGGTCAAATTCACGCGGCGTCATCTCAATTGCAAGCTGACCTCGGTAAATTTCTCTCGTAGCTGGGGTGACTTGCAAGTCTCCTACTTGAATGGTCTCCTGTTTTTCCTCTCCCGTAGTTTTCTTACTTCGTAAATGAGCACGAATGCGGGCAAGAAGTTCTTCAATTTCAAACGGTTTGGTAACATAATCATTCGCGCCCAGGTCAAGGCCGCTCACTTTATCCGGCACCTCACCACGCGCCGTAAGTAAGATGACCGGGGTGCTCTCATCTTCTTTTCGCAAACGGCGCAAAATCTCCAAGCCGCTCATCTCAGGCAACATCACATCAAGCAATACAAGATCATGCTCTCCGGATAACGCCTCATGATACCCATCCCGTCCATGATGAACCGTACATACGTCATAACCTTCATATTCCAGCTCTAACGCAAGCACGCGTGCTAATTTTTCTTCGTCTTCTACGATTAAAACAGATCCAAGTGACACATGGATTCACACCTTTCTTACGTAACTCTTCTATGTATTATCATACCGCAAAAAGGCGAAAGACGAGCCATGGAAAAGGAAGAAAGGGTAAAAGAAGGGAGCATGCCTGCATAAAGAAAAAACAGCAACTTTTTTCTTACATATGTGAATAACATGGAAAAGAAAAGGGTATGGGGAGCGTTGATGGAGGAAGATCATGATAAGTAGTTCTGCGCCCGAAAGCAATAAACATAACCTTTACCCAGATAGAAGGATCCTCAAACCAAATGGAGAGAAATGGACACTTTCACACAATTTTTTATATTATTGAGGGTATATTTCACGAAAGGTTTATAGTGAAATAGAAATCTTTGTGATATAATGCTGAAAGTCAAGAGCAATAATGTTTTTTTTCTTTAAAGAAATCGTTAATATATGAATCGATCAATAAAATTAAAGGTCTGGTTTTGAACAGCTAGGAGGCATATTATGAAAAAAGTGATCACGTACGGAACGTTTGACTTGCTCCATTTCGGGCATATCAACTTGCTGAAGCGTGCGAAAGCACTTGGCGATCATTTGACCGTTGCTATTTCTACGGATGAATTCAACGCCTTAAAAAATAAAAAAGCGTATTATTCATATGAGCAAAGAAAAATCATTCTCGAAGCGATTCGTTATGTCGATGAAGTCATCCCTGAGGAAAAATGGGAGCAGAAGGCAGAGGACGTAAAGAAACATGATATCGATATTTTCGTCATGGGTGATGACTGGAAAGGGAAGTTTGATTATCTCAGCAAATATTGCGATGTCGTTTATCTTCCTAGAACAGCGAATATCTCGACGACGAAAATTAAAGAAGAATTGCTTCTTGCCAATGCGTATTAATTAGCGATACGATCATAATAAAAAGAGTAGCCAATAAAAAAGAGAGAAGGACATTCTCTCTCTTTTTTTGTTTTCTGTGACGTACAAGTATATAATAGACCAAGTGATTAACAAATCATATTCTGCAAGAAGGGTATGAAGCAGGAAATGAAACGACTGAGAAAGAAACTTAACAAGTGGAAAAAGAATTGGAAAAAGAATTGGAATAAAAAAGTTAAGAAAAAATATAAGAAAAGAATAAACAAAAGAATCAATAAAATAAAGAAATCCAAGCCGGTTCGTCTAGGATACCGGGGGATATTTGGTTTGGTGGGGAAATTGCCTAAAAAAGAAATCATTGTCTTTGAAAGCTTCTTGGGAAAACAATACAGTTGTAACCCACGGGCGATATATGAATTACTCCAAAAACAAGATAGAGAATACACGTATTACTGGAGCATTGATCATCGTTTTAAATCACGTTTTGAGGAACATGGTGTCCAAACGATTCAACGTTTTACGGTGAAATGGTTTGTCGTGATGATGCGAGCAAAATATTGGGTATTCAACAGCAGGCTGCCAAAATGGATACCAAAGCCGGCAGACACCGTGTATTTGCAAACGTGGCACGGGACTCCTTTGAAAAAGCTAGCGTTGGATATGGATGAGGTATTGATGCCGGGGACCACGACAGAAATGTATAAACGGAATTTCGTCGCAGAAGCAAGCCGCTGGAATTACCTCGTCTCACCTAACAGCTATTCAACAGACATTTTTAAGCGTGCGTTTGATTTTGATGAAACGACGCAAACGATGCTGGAAACCGGTTATCCGCGAAACGATTATTTGTTCCACTATACCGAGGAAGACGTGCGGGCGATCAAAGAACGGCTGCAGCTTCCCGAGGATAAAAAAGTGATCTTATATGCGCCAACCTGGCGGGATAATGAGTACCACTTCATTGGCAAATATAAATTCGCGATTCAAATGGATTTGGACCGGATGAGAGAAGAATTGGGGGACGACTATGTCATTGTCATGCGTCTTCATTACTTAGTGTCCGATAAGCTGGACCTTACAGGGTATGAAGACTTTGCGGTGGACGGGTCGAACTACCCTGATATTCGGGATCTCTATATCATCAGTGATTTACTCATTACTGACTATTCTTCTGTGATGTTTGACTATGGCGTGTTAAAACGGCCAATGATTTTTTATGTATATGACATTGAGAGTTATCGTGATCAGCTAAGAGGGTTTTATTTTGATTTTGAAAAAGATGCTCCCGGGCCGCTTGTAAAAACGACAGAAGACATGATCTATTATGTGAAGCGAGCAGACACCATCCGGACCGAGCACCAGGAACAAGTTGAATGGTTTGAGGAAACGTTTCATTCTCTCGAAGACGGATATGCCTCAGACCGCGTTATTCAGCAAGTGTTTGACTGATCATGAGCGGGAAAGAGAAAATGAGGGAATAGAATGAAGGCAGTAGTCTCGGTGATGAAAGAGCTATGGCACAATATGTATTTAATTAATCGCCTGGCTTTGTATGAGATTAAAATTAAAAACAAAAACAACTATTTTGGGGAAGCTTGGGAAATTTTCACTCCTTTATTTTTTATTGCCATTTATTGGTTTGTATTCGGCTATGGGATTCGAAGCAATGAAGATGTGGATGGAATTCCCTTTTTAAACTGGATGCTGGCGGCTATCACGATTTGGTTTTTCGTACAGCCGGCCGTCACGCAAGGGTCCAAAGCTATCTACACAAAGGTGCGAATGGTATCAAAAATGAACTTCCCTACGAGCGTGATTCCGGTCTATGTGGTCGTCTCCAGACTGTATCCGCATCTCGTGCTGTTGATGATAATACTTTTGTATATGCAATTTACAGGATATCCGATCAATCTCTATTACATTCAGCTCCCGTATTACTTGGCGGGGATGCTTTTATTAGTTATTTCATTTGTTCTTCTGTCCTCGACGATTACGACAGTGTTTCGCGATGTACAGCTGTTCATTCAATCGACGATACGCGTGTTTCTTTACATCACCCCTTTCTTGTGGGTGACCGAAACATTGCCTGAATTTGTCCAATCGTTTATGAAAATAAATCCGCTCTATTATTTAGTAGAAGGGTTTCGGGCTTCAATATTCGGGGAATCCTGGTATCTCATAGAAAACTGGCAATACACGCTTTATTTTTGGGCGGTCGTCCTCGTCCTGTTCAGTATCGGAGCCATTCTCCATATGCGATTCCGCCGGCACTTTATCGACTTTTTATAAGAAAAGCGAAAGGCGCCCACTTGCACAGGACGTGCTGACTTCTGCGTTGCAAACAGGACGTTTGCGCTCTTAGCAGAAGAACCCCTATCGGCGACAAGCGCTGGAGACCCGCCGAGGAGGCTTAGCCACCGCAAAGCAGGTTGAAGCGATATCGATCCGCTGGGCCTGAAGCTGAATCAAAAGAAAAGCGTAAGGTGTCCGAAGCTGGATCCCCTTTAGCCCAACCATGACACACATTCCTGACTGCGAAGAATAGAAGGAAGTGATAGGATGACAAAAGCAGTTGTCGCCAAGAATGTAACGAAGAAATTTAAACTGTATGCCGGCCAAACCGATCGCTTGAAGGACTTAGTGTTACCGGGAAATTTCGGGAAAGAGTTCTACGCTCTTCGAAATGTCTCGTTTGAAGCCAAACAAGGAGACATTATCGGATTAGTCGGAGTGAACGGATCAGGCAAATCCACACTCTCGAATATTATTGCCGGCATTGTTCCGCAGACGAGCGGCAGCATAGAGATTAATGGAGAGACCGCCATCATTGATGTGTCCGCCGGTTTGAACAATAAACTGACCGGACGGGAAAATATTAAATTAAAGTGCTTGATGCTCGGCTTTACAAATAAAGAAATCAAAAAAATGGAACCAGAAATCATTGAATTTGCTGAATTAGAAACATTTATTGATCAACCGGTAAAATCATACTCCAAAGGAATGAAGTCGAGACTCGGTTTCTCTATTAATATTAGTATTAACCCAGATATTCTGATTGTCGATGAAGCATTGTCCGTCGGAGACAAAGCTTTTGCGAAAAAAAGCCTCGACAAAATGAAGGAATTCCGGGATAGCGGGAAGACCATGTTTTTCGTCAGCCACTCGTCTTCTCAAATTAAGGAGTTTTGCAATAAAGCCTTGTGGCTGGAGTTTGGAGAGACGAAAGCTTATGGGGATATGGAAGATGTCATGAAAGAATACGACGCCTTTTTGAAGAAATACAATAAGTGGTCCAAAAAGAAGCGAGCTGCCTTTCGAGAAGAAGGATTTAAACGGCAAAGTCTCCCGGAGAAAGAGCTCGTTACTATGTCTTAGGATGAAGAACACGGATTCAGAGACCGTTTGAGGAGATAAGAGGAAGCCCTTGAAACGGTCTTTTTTCTATGGACGGAGCACTCTGGGAAAAGGGAATGGAAGCATACTACGAAGGCAATACAGTTCTCGGTAAGGAAGGTGCCCGCGGCAGAAGCGCGTCCAGGGGAGAGGGAACGCAAGGGACGGAAAGGTGCCCTGGATGGGAGTGCATCAAGTTATGAGGGAACGCAAGAAGCGAGAAGGTGCCCGTGGTAGAAGCTCATCAAGGGGAGAGGGAACGCAAGGCATGGAAAGATGCCCTGGATGGGAGTGCGTCAAGGAACGAGGGAACGCAAGGCATGGAAAGATGCCCTGGATGGGAGTGCGTCAAGGAGCGAGGGAACGCAAGGCACGGAAAGATGCCCTGGATGGGAGTGCATCAAGGGGAGAGGGAATGCAAGGCATGGAAAGGTGCCCGTATCGGCTGAACATCAAGGTATGAGGGAATGCAAGAAGCGAGAAGCTGCCCGTGGCAGAAGCGCCTCAAGGTATGAGGGAATGCAAGGAACGGGAAGCTGCCCAAAGCGAAACTCATCCTCAGCAGAAAGTCTTGCGAGAGAGATGAACTAGGACAAAAAAAGATGGAGCTTCCTTATTATTCAGGAAGTCCATCGATCTCCAGCTTATTTTTCCCAATCGGAAAAGCTGCCGCTGCCATTACAGCCAGCACAGTCGAGAGGGGCAGCACTTAAATAGTCCCCAGCCATAATGGTAAACCCTTTACCATCGCAGTCGGGACATTTGCCTGCGTCTCTCATTTTTGCAATTCTTTGTTCATATCTTCCTTGGCGCCAAGCTTTGAACGACTGCCAAATATTCATCGAAATCACCCATACTTTACTTTTTTACTTTGAACCAACGAGACATTCCCTCGCACATCGCCAGAAAGTCAACAGATGAGTGGCTTGTGTTTTTTTCTAGTATGCAGCAGGAAGACTTGTTTTATACGATATGCATGGGAAATCATGTTATATTATATTCTTTATTGAAAAAAATGAAAATTCAATATATTAAAATGAGGTAAATGTTATAATAAATTGGAACATATTTTTGAAAGGAGTGTATTCATGCTGAAAAAAAGTTTGATGGGGGCGATTGTGTTTCTATTTCTTGCTCCGGCCGCGATGGCAGAGGAAGGGTTTCCAGATGTGGGGGATGATTTTTGGGCATACGAAAACATTCAATACTTAAAGCAAGAGGGAATTATTTCTGGTTATTCCGATGGTACGTTTCGTCCGAACGCAGAAGTGAAGAGAAGTCAGGTTGCGAAAATGCTGGCGGAAGGACTGGATCTTGAATTGGAGAACAGGCCGAATCCTGGTTTTTCAGATGTGGACGAAGATTTTACGGGCTATGAGTATATCGCTGCGACAGCGGATGAAGGCATTTTCGGCGGGAAAAAAGATGGCCGTTTTGCTCCCAACGACGCAATGACGAGAGGACAGATGGCAGCTGTCTTACATCGTGCGTTTGATCTTCCAGAACGAACGGCTGCAGACATTGCCATCGCAGATATGGATCCGGGGGATACCTTTTATGATGCGGTAGAAGCCATTGCAAAAGCAAAAATTACAACAGTAGCTTCGGGAGAAACCTTCCGCCCTTATGAAGAGATGACAAGATCCCAATTTACAGCTTTTCTATCCCGTTCGGTAGCTCCAGAGCGTTTTATTGAAGAGGAAGAAAGCCCTGCTGACGAGTACCAAACATACTATAACGAGCAGTATGGGTATACCGTTACTTTCCCTGCCACTTGGGGGGATGGCGAATATTTTCCGAATGATCCCGACGAACGGGGAAAATATCTGTATGATAAAGAAAGTGGAATGATTCGAGTATATGCGGTACCTCACACAAGTGACGAATTTTTCCCGCCTGATGTCGAGATCAAAACGATAGAGTTACAAGACGGAAAAGAGGCTCAGTATTATACGGCACAGAAAGAAGGAATCGCTGAGTTCAGCATGGTCCTGACCCATGATGGGTTAGTGTATAATATTAGCGGAGAAGTGCATCCGGATTTCTTTGCAGAAAATGAAGAGGACATCCTCAACGTAATGAAAAGTTTACAAACAGAATCAGATAATACGGAAGAAGAAGAAGCAAAATTAGCGGCAGACTCCGTGTTATCTACCTTGAACGCGAAAGATGAAGAGCGCTTTGCTTCTTATGTTCATCCGAATAAGGGAGTTCGATTCTCTCCCTATGCTTACGTCGATACAACCAATGACTTACAGTTTAGTGCTTCGGAAATGGAAGATCTCTGGTCCGATAGCACCGAGTATGTATGGGGACAATATGACGGCTCTGGTTTTCCGATTGAGCTGACATTTGAGGAGTATTATGACGAGTTCATTTATGATCGGGATTATATTTTTGCAGATGAGACTTCCATCAATGAGCGACTAGGAGAAGGGAACACGATAGATAACAGCCAGGACGTCTATAACGACGCTGTGATTGTCGAGTACCATTTCACCCATAGCGGCAACTTTATGGATTGGTCTTCGCTTCGTCTCGCGATGGAAGAAGACAGTGGCAGCTGGTATGTGGTTGGCATCATTCACGATGAGTGGACGATTTAATCGTAAAATGCGTAAAGCATTCGCTTGTCGGTAAAAACAAGGGAGATGCTCCGGATAGCCGCAGAGAGGGAGCACTCCTAATACTGGCTGATACAAGGGGCAAGTCCAATCGGGCTTGCCCCTGTCCATTACATATCTTTCACGAGGTCTTTTACTGTTTCTCCACGCGGAAAGGGAGCGAGTGACAATACCCCATTTTTTCCAGGAGTCGCGAGAACCGTACAGCTTAAACCTGGTTTGCCATTTATCATGACATTGCAAGTAGCACAAAGCCCGGTTCTGCAAGAATAACGGTATGCGAGCGTCGGATCATGATGAGTATAAATGTGTTCCATGACGTCTAATACGGTCATTCCTTCTTCTATTTCCACGTGATAGTGGTCACATCGATCATGAGAACGTTCAATCTCTACTTGTATCGTTTTCATGTTACCGTCTCCTTCTTCACAGGGACATGTACTGATTGGAGGCGGCCGTCTTGAAGAAACGTTATTGTATGATAGACTTCATTCGCGCGCGTCGGATAATCGGAGCGGTAGTGTGCGCCTCGGCTTTCTTTCCGTGTCAACGCAGCAGCCGTGATGATTTGAGCAGTTTGTATCATATGATGCACTTCAAAGAAGTCAACAATTTCTCGCGAATATTCTCTAGAAGAGACGCTCACGGGCAGTCGGCTGATTTGTTCTTCGATTTCCATGAATGCAGCCTCTGCTTGTTTCAGCCCCTTCTCTGAACGTATTACACCGAGGTGACTATCCATCACATGACGTATCTTTTGTTTCCACTCCCACGGCCTTTTCGAAGACGTCGAAGCAGGCATGGAGAGTTGTGTAAGCCAAGCGTCAGCCTGGTCGGAATGTGGTGATTCGCTTATTTGGCTGCCAGGTGTTTCTTGAACGTATTGCGAAGCAGCCTTCCCTGCTTGTGCCCCAAAAACAATACATTCGGAGAGAGCATTGTTTCCAAGTCGATTGCCGCCGTGGAGCCCCCCGGATGATTCACCGGCAGCAAACAACCCTTCGATTGCGGTAGCACCATATGTATTAATTCGAATGCCTCCCATTTGAAAGTGAGCGGCCGGACCGGTTTCAATTTTTTCGGTTTCCGGGTCGGCTCCGCGATCTTTTAATAGTTTGTATTCATGATCGAAATATTGTTTCACCGCATCGATTTCATCCGAGGCATCAAGCCATACTCCATTTCTTCTTGTGGCTCGGCCAGCAGATACTTCTTTACTGATGGCTAGGGATAGCTTGTCCCGTGTGGTGTCTTCTAGTGTCTCTGGTTCGTATGTTTCCATAAAGCGATTCCCGTAAGTGTTATACAGCTTACCCAAGTGGTAGAAACTGAGACACAGGCCAGCTAAAGATCGCGGCTGAATGACGCTGACTGGATAAAACTGAAGCTGCTCCATATCCACGAGAGGAGCGCCGGCGTGCAGACCGAGAGAAAAGCCGTCACCTGTTGACTGAACCGGATTACTTGTGACCGAGAAAAGCTGACCGAGACCGCCAGTTGCGAGGATAGTAGCTTTGCTTTGAATAAAATACGGTTCATTCTTTCGCAAGTCATAAACGACCGCCCCGTTCGCACGTCCGTCTACCGTAGAAATCTCAAGCGTCATTACATCGCTCCAGCGTGTAATATTTTCTAGTTTGCGGGCTGTTTTTGTTAAAACTTGTATCAGGCTGAGACCGGATTTTCCTTTTTTGGCACTAATAGAACGGGGGATCGTATGTCCCGATGTCAGCGTAACATCTACTTCTTTGGAGTCGTTTGTATCAAGCTTTAATCCCATGTCTACTATTTCTTTTAACCGAGGTTCGATATGAGACGTCAATGTGTCAATTAATGGTGTCTCGCTTAATCCTCTTCCGCTTTCGTTAATATCCTGTCCATAAGCATCCGGGCTGTCTTCCGGGTGCGACCAAGGACCGAGACCAGCTACTTGGACAGCACCGACTGTAGAACCGGATTTTCCGAAAGCTCCTTTATCCAAAACGAGCACATCCAAGCCGGAACGTGCGGCATACACAGCCGCAGTGAGGCCGGCTGCACCTGATCCAATAATTAAAATATCATATTTTCTCATTTTCATGTTCGGAACACTCACTTTGTTGTATAATAGATCTATAAAACAATGATTGCGCTTACATCTATTATAAAACATGTAAGCCTTCATTTATAGAAGAAGGGATAAAGAAATGGCAGAAAGGGGTGGGAACAAGGGATGAGCGGTAAGAAGAGGATCGCTTTTTTGTACCCGGGCTATGCTGCTGAAGATGATTATCCACGTATGGGGCAGTTGGTGAATCCACAAGTAGATGTTGAGGTTATACATACTTCCTTTGAAAAAGATGCACACACCGTCGAGGCTTTGTCAGAAATGGGGAGCCTTCCTCGACTTCTTGAAGGTGCACAGCATCTCAAAAACAAGGACATAGATGCGGTCCTATGGACGTCTACAAGCGCGAGCTTCGTCTTAGGGCGAGAAGGCGTAGAACAACAAATCGAAGCTCTTGAGAAGGAGCTGAACGTACCTGCTTCTACCACGGCTCTCGCGTTTGCACGTGCCGCCAGAACATTAGATATTAAGCGGGCAGCGGTCGCAGCTCCTTATCCGGAAGACATCGCTTCCTTGTTTACACAATTTCTTGGAGCTTTTGATATCGATATCCTGGATTGTGAAGCAAAAGGGATTATTACAGCTGCAGAAGTGGGCACACTAACAAAAAACGAAATCCTTCAATTTGCGGCTGACAGCGATCATCCACAGGCAGAAGCATTGCTCATCCCAGACACAGCATTGCATACGGCTGAATGGATAGAAGCACTCGAGGAAACAGTGGGAAAGCCAGTCCTCACAGCAAACCAAGTCAGTTTTTGGGAAACATTGCGCATCGCCGGTCTTTTAGAAGAACAATATGGGATGGGTACGTTATTCAAACAAGGAATAACGAATGGAAATGTAGAATTAACGTAAATATTAAAAAACACTTGTATTGTAAAAAATATGTATTATCATTATACCAAAGGGGGCTACATACAAATGAGTGATGTACACTTGGACGCCGGCCAACTCGCCGAGAAAATGCCAGAGAAGGAAGTAGATGTATACGTTTACATGAAAAAGGTATACGCAGATTTAGAGGCGGCGGGCGAGAAATATGATGAAGCGAAAAATGATACATTCGCTGAAAAAAAAGCCAGTGAACAATTTGACATTTCGACTGAGGAAGCTGCGCAGATCTACGCGAAAGCTGAATCTCAAATAAGCCGATATAACCTTTACCGTTAAGCACCCAATCATCGGGTGCTTTTTTCTGTTCAAAGATAAGAAAGCATTCGTGGAGTGATATATGGTCTCAAACGCATTTTCCCCTTGTTCCCCCACACCTGGATCGAATCCCATGTTTATGATTAATCAATGGAAGGAAGAGGTTGATAAAAGGAATATCATGATGTCTGAGAGACAAGACGAAACTTCTAGCGCCATTGCCTCGACACTGTTTTTCATCTGGATACGAAGGCCTCGGAAGTTTCTCTCTACTCCGTTTTTTCTCCGCAACGGGAGTAAGGAATGGTCGCCGCTTGGCAAAATAGGGGAAACTCCTGATACCTGAAGCTTTTCCCTTTCACTACAATGAGAATGGTCAGGAGGGAATATTATGCCACATTATAAAAACATTCTCGTTGGAATTGATGGGTCAGACGAAGCGAAACATGCTTTTCAAAAAGCCGTCGACTTAGCGGTCGATGATCAGGCTCATCTCATTATCGCTCATGTGATTGACACAAGAACGTATGCCACCATTGCTCAATATGACCGCACAATTGTAGAACGAGCTGGGAAACATGCGAACGTTTTACTTGACACCTACAAAGAAGAAGCAGAAAAAGCAGGAATTAAACAGGTAACTACGCTGGTGGAACACGGTTCGCCGAAACACGTGATTCCTAAAGAACTAGCAGTGAAATTTGATGCCGACGTGATTGTAGTCGGAGCTACCGGTTTAAATGCAGTGGAACGACTGCTCATCGGTAGTGTGTCTTCCGCCATTGCCCGCTATGCCCCTTGTGATGTCGTCCTTGTAAGAAATCAGCAATCCTACTAAAAAGAAGGGATGAGACAAAGGGCATATTCAATATTATAGGGAACATTGTAATTATTGCGGCGGCAACTCTGTCGCTCCAGGGGCCATCGATACTCCCATGCTCCACGGGCGTTAGAACAGCTTGGTTTTACTCTGGAAGAATACGCGCCGCAGTTCAGTCTGCTAATCGTTTCGGAAAAGCGGAAGAAATAGCGGAAGCGAGTCTCTGGTTAGCGTCTGACCAATGTCTTACGTCACCGGGACAACCATACACGCAGATGCCGGGTATACGAGCCGGTAATCGATATGTCATGTAAAGCCTGGAAAGGGAGCATTCTCTTACCAGGCTTTTTGTCATGTGTCACACATCGACAGAGAGATGGACAAATAGACAGGCTTCCACAAATTGGACAGTTTGTTGGAATGATTTTTGTCGCTATATTATGTAAGATGAAGGGTGACGCTAGAATATAAACAAAAGCATGGATTTGTATAGAAAGGTGACTATCTGTAATGAGAAAAGCTTTTTCTATTTTCCTTTTTCTCTACCTGCTTTCTTTGCCTTCTAGTTATGGGTTAGCGGCACCAACCGAAAGAGAGCCGAAAGTGAAGAGTGAAACGGCCATCCTCATCGATGCAGAGACGGGACAAATTCTTTTTGAGAAAGAGGCCGGGAAGAGAATGTATCCGGCGAGTCTCACGAAAATACTGACAGGAATCATTGCCCTGGAAGAAGAGAACTTGTCGAAAGTAGTGACCGTCAGTGAAAATGCAACAAACGTGGACGGAACGAGTGTCTACTTAGTAGAAGGGGAAGAAATAAAGTGGAAGCGTTTAATTGAAGGCCTGCTCATTAATTCTGGAAACGATGCGGGCGTTGTTATTGCGGAACATTTAGCAGGTTCAGAAGCTGCGTTTGCAGAAGAGATGAACGAGTTTGCCGAAAAAAAGATAGGCGTCCGAAGCTCTCATTTTACAAATCCTCATGGTCTGTTCGATGAAAACAACTATACGACCGCTTATGATATGGCGAAAATTGCTCAATATGCGATGGAAAATAACACGTTTCAAACGATCGCAAGCACCCGTGAGCTTGAATGGAAAGGAGAAGGGTGGGACACAACCCTTCACAACCATCACAAGCTTTTGCGAGAATATGACGGTGCGACAGGGATTAAAAATGGGTTCGTTCAACAATCTGGTTTCACATTAGCCACTTCTGCGGAGCGTGAGAACAGAGAGCTGATCGTTGTCACGTTAAACGCCTCTACTTCTCAAGAAGCGTATGAAGATGCGACACAGTTATTGGATTTCGGATTTGAAGCGTTCACGAACGAAAAAATAGAAAAAGATGACACATTTACAGATGAGAAAGGCAACCAGTATGCCACAGCATCCGACTACTGCGTGACCGTGCCGACAGACGGAAACATAACGAAAGATATCATCGGTCATTCCTTGTTAGTAAAAGACGGCGAAGGCAATTTGTTATTAGAAGCAAAAGTGACACCGATGGAAGAAGAAATCAAATCCGAAGCCGCTTCCACGAACGAGGGAAAAGAGAAACAACGAATACATTGGGTAGAAAAAGTACTTTACGCTTTGCTGGATGGAGCCATAGAAACGACAAAGAAACAAACCGATCTTATCCTGCGAACCTAATACGGACGTGAGAGCACATGAGAAGTCACAAAGATTTCTCCTGCGCTCTCTTTTATTTTATACATAATATGTACAGGAAAAGTCCAACATACAGAGTAAGATAAATTGTATATGAGGATGGGAGATGCGTCTACAATGAAACCTAAACAATCCAATCTCACACCCCCTGAAATGGGAAAACTCTGGGCTATGTATGTTGGCAATACGCTGGGGGTCTGTACCTTAAGCTTTTTTTATCAGCACGTGGAAGACAAGGACATCAAAAAAGTTCTCGAACAAGCAATCGCGTTAAGCAAGGAATTCATCCAGGAAACCAAACAAGTCTTTACGCAAGAAAACTTCCCAGTCCCCGTTGGATTTACAAAAGACGATGTAAATTTAGAAGCACCGCGCTTATTTCAGGATGAGTTTTATCTTTATTATTTACAATATATGGGGAAAGCAGGATTGAGCGTCTATAGCGTGGCTATCCCGTTAGTGACGAGAAAAGACATACGAACGTTTTTCATGAACGCCCTTCAGAAAACGGCGGATTTGATGTCGAATGTGAATGATTTGTTACGGTCGAAAGGAAAATTAACCAATCCTCCTTCGATGCCCATTCCGGAACAAGTAGACTTTGTGGACCATCAAACTTTTTTACATGGATTTCTCGGAAAGGAACGGCCGCTTCATGGGCTAGAAGTCGCTCATTTGAATGGGTGTATCAACAATGATATTACAAGTAAGGCACTCATCATAGGATTGAGTCAAGGAGCAAAGAATGAAAAAGTAAGAAAATATTTAGAACGAGGGGAAAATCTGAATCAAAAACATATTGAACTTATGTCAAAGAAATTAAACGGCAGTCATGTACCGGCGCCTTCGCTCTTAGATCACTTGGTCACCACGTCAACGACTCCGACGTTTTCCAATAAACTGATAATGTATCATAAAATCGACATGTTCTCGATGAAAATAAGAGAATATGCAAATGGTGCTTCTCTCAATGGGAGAAGTGATGTCGGAATGCTGTTTGCAAAACAACAATTGGATGTCGCGTTGTATGTAGAAGATGGGGCGAACCTCATGATAAATAACGGGTGGATGGAACAGCTGCCATTAGTCGTAGATCGAAAAAACCTGTCCACCAATGAGTGGGGAGGAAAGGGATAAAGACACGGGTAGAACGAAACGAGGCAAACGGACGAAACAGTCGAATTTCACAGCTGAAATTCGGCTTTTTTATGAAGCGAATAAAAAAAATCTATATATGTCATGTTTGGGTGTGGAGGAAAAAGGGAAAGGTGACTTAGATGTCTTCTTCCCTCTATTCCGTGGTTGTGTCGTTTACGAACATTGAAGAGTTTGTTATGGTAAGAAGTAAGAAGTGACGTATCTAAAATAAGGTGGAGTGATGTCCCGTGCCGATGAAAAATGGACAAAGTATTAAAGTATTTATCCAGGAGAATCGAGAGCGTTTCGAGGAATCATTATTAAGCGAAGCGATTAATGTAAGAGACAAAATAGAAGAGATACGGCTGAGGGGGAATATTAACTTGGTAGATAATGCCCATCAGTTAGTGGGCTATGTGGTGGAAGAACAAACGAACCTTCTTACTGCGTTTGCCCGCCAGGAAGGAGAGCTCTGGGCAAAGTACTCACTGACCGTCGATTTTAAACTCGAGTGGGTGCAAGCGATCCGTAGAACATTGTGGTGGTTTATCCAAGAGTATTTTGAAGTACATAATATCGGAATGAAGGAACAAGACTTTTTTGAGACGGAACGTACGATTAATGATCAAGTCGATACATTTCTAAGTTCCTTTTTTATTCGTTACTCTCAGTACAAAGACGAACTGATTGAATCACAAAAGCAGCTTGTAGAGCATCTATCGGTTCCCGTAATTCCGATTACAGAAAGCATTTGTGTTTTACCATTAATCGGTGCCATCGACTCAGAGCGCATTATGATTATTGAAGAAAAGATACTAACAGAGATTCGAAGACTTCGGATTTCCCGCTTGATTCTCGACCTCTCAGGAGTCGCACGGATGGAAGATGAAGCAGTGGACCGTGTCTTCCGTGTTATGGACGGGGTGAACATGATGGGATGCAGCACCGTCATCACAGGACTTCGCCCGGAAATTATTCAAAAAATGATGGAATCTGGACACTCTTTCGAACAGAAAGCGGAAACCAAAGGAACCTTGCAGCAAGCATTAAGAGACTACGTCTACGAGGATCAAAAATAAAAAGGAGCCGTGCTTTCGCAACCCCTTCAAAAAAAGGTCTTGCAGAAACACGGCTCACCCGTTATAATAAATAATGTCGTTACGAAATGAATTACATACATATCTGTTCCGTTAGCTCAGTTGGGAGAGCGCCACCTTGACAGGGTGGAGGTCACTGGTTCGAGCCCAGTACGGGACACCATACATAGGAATGCCGAACCCCTTGGAAGACAAGGGGTTTTTTTAGCGTTAATTTTTCTGTTCTCTTTATCACTCCCTTGGTTTCTATAGATATTGCCCTCCTTCATGAGCGCGCTTCGCAGCTCAATTTCCTTTCTATTAAATAAAAATCTCTGTAATGTGAAGAAAGAGTCGGGAGTTCCGAACGGCGGAAGCAAGCTATTATTGAACCCTGAACCTTTAAGAAATGATCTTCCTAAATTTTAGGGGATAGGATTTTTTCCAAAAACATGGCAAAATAGAGGTAATATGCTATGACCAATAACCTAATCATCGGAAGAATAATGGGGGAGAAAAGTAATGTCTCAATTAACATTGCAAGAATTGGAATCCCATCTATGGGAATCAGCAAATATCTTACGGGGAAGCATTGATTCCTCTGACTATAAGAACTACATATTCGGCTTGTTGTTTCTGAAGCGACTGAGCGATGTTTTTGTCGAAACAGCAAAGCAAATAGAGGTGGAGGAGAACGATGACTTCGGTTGGTATGACCGTGACGAGCATCAGTTCTTCGTTCCTGAGCGGGCGAGATGGACGACCATACAAGCTTTGACGCAAGATATAGGGGACGCTATTAATAAGGCATTTGAAGCTTTAGAAGAGGAGAATCCTTCGCTACAAGGGGTGCTTGCCAATATTGATTTTAACGATAAGGAGAGGCTTCCTGATAAGCTCTTGTTAAAACTCGTTCAGCATTTCACCGCGATTGATTTAAGCAATAGTAATCTCTCGGAACCTGACATGCTAGGACGAGCTTATGAGTATTTAATCAAGCAGTTTGCCGATGATGCAGGGAAAAAGGGTGGCGAATTTTATACGCCAAGCAAAGTCGTGGAACTTCTTGTGAACCTGTTGAAACCAGAAGAAGGAATGCGTGTGTGTGACCCAACTGCTGGCTCAGGAGGGATGCTGATTCAATCGGTGGATTACATCAAGTCACAGGGAGGAGATGTGAGAAACCTTACCTTGCATGGTCAAGAACGGAACCTAAATACGTGGGCAACGTGTAAAATGAACCTTCTCCTGCATGGATTAAGTGACCACCGTATCGCAAAAGGTGATACGATTCGTGATCCGCAGCTGTTAGAAGACGGTGAATTGATTCTTTATGATAGAGTCATTGCCAATCCACCGTTTAGTTTGAGTAACTGGGGAAAAGAAGAAGCAGAAGCCGACAACTTAGGTCGTTTTCGTTTTGGCATCCCGCCAAAAGATAAAGGAGATCTCGCCTTTGTACAACACATGATTTCCACACTTAACCATGAGGGGAAAGCAGGAGTGGTCATGCCCCACGGTATCTTGTTCCGCGGAGGAGCAGAAGGAAAGATCCGTAAAGCTATCTTAGAGGAAGACTTGTTAGAAGCCGTCATCGGTTTACCACCGAATCTCTTTTACGGAACAGGAATTCCAGCATCGATCCTTATATTGAATCGAAAGAAAGAAGAGCGGCAGAAAGGACATGTTTTTTTTCTACATGGCGCAGACGACTATCAAGAAGGAAAGAATCAAAACTTCCTAAGAGATGAGGATATCGAGAAGATTGTTTCTGCTTATGATAAATGGGAAGAAGTAGAAAAATATTGTCGTCCTGTGGCTATGGAAGAAATCAACGAAAACGACTACAACCTAAACATTACCCGTTATATAGACACAACAGAAGAAGAAGAACAAATTGATGTTCAAGAAGCCTTAGCCGAACTCCGTAAATTAGAAGATGAACGAGAAGAAATTGAAGGTAAGATGTATGGGTACTTGAAGGAGTTGGGTTATGGTGAGTGAAAAAAAATGGGAAACGAAAAATTTAGAGCAAGTTACTGATAACAGAATGAAACATTCTCTAGTTGGAGGACCTTTTGGTTCTGACTTGAAAGTAAGTGATTATACTGAATTAGGAGTAAGGGTTATTCAACTACAAAATATTAAGGATGGCTTTTTTAATGAAGAATATAAAATTTACACTTCTGCTTCAAAGGCTGATGAACTAATTAAATGCAATATATATCCAGGAGATATAATAATTGCAAAGATGGCAGAGCCTTTAGCTAGGGCATGTATAGTGCCTGAGAGTGAAGAAAGATATGTGATGGCTTCAGACGGCATTAGATTGGTAGTTGATGAAGATAGATTTGATAAAAAATATGTTTTATATTATATCAACTCACCACTCTTTCGAAATCAAGCTATAAGTAATAGCACGGGTACAACTAGACTAAGAATAGGTTTAAGTACACTAAAAAAGCTTAAATTACTAATACCTCCACTAAAAGAACAACAAAAAATCGCAGCAATCCTCACTTCTGTCGATGAAGCCATTGAAAAAACAGAAGCGATCATTGAACAAACCGAAAAAGTGAAAAAAGGGGTCATGCAACAGCTTCTTACCAAAGGAATTGGGCACACGAAGTTTAAGAAAACAGAAATTGGTGAGATTCCTGAGGGGTGGGAATGTGTTCCTCTCGGGAAATTGATAAAAGTGCAAGGAGGATACGCCTTTAAAAGTAAAGACGCAAAGCAGGTCGGAACGAAGTGGGTTAAAATAGCTAATGTTGGGATTGGGGAAATTACTTGGTCAGACCAATCATTTTTGCCTAATGAGTTTTTGAATGAGTATTCGGAATACGTATTAGATGAAAATGATTTAGTTATGGCTATGACACGCCCTGTTATTAGAAATCAAGCAAAAGTTGCTAGATTAGATGAGAAAGATACTCCCTCTTTATTAAACCAACGTGTATGTCGATTCAAAATTAAAGACAGTTTAAATAGTGAATTTTTCTACCAATTCGCAAGAAGTCGTTACTTTGCTAATGAAATATCACTAAGAATTGCTGGGACTGATCCTCCGAACATTAGTTCTGGACAAATTGAAAGTATATTAATGCCATTACCTCCTAAAGAGGAACAAGATGAAATATCCAAAATTCTTTTAACTCATGACAAGAAGATATCAACAGAGAATTCTAGATATCATCAATTGAATGTTCTTAAGCAAGGCCTTATGCAAATCCTTCTCACTGGGAAGGTCCGTGTAAAGGTGGATGAGGATCAGGAGGTGCCTTCATGATGGATATAAAAGACTGGAATGAGAAGCACCTCGTGGAGGATCGATTGATTGAGCAGTTAAAAGAAATAGGCTATGAGCATGTTTCTGGCCCTTCTTTGGATGCTGAGCGGGAGACGCGGAGTGATGTTATTCTCCGCTCTCGTCTGTCTAACGCTTTACAACGTCTGAATCCGTGGATCGATGACAATAACCGCCACAAGATTTTACGATCTATTACCCATATCGACGCCACAAATCTCATGGAAGCGAATGAAACCTTTCATAATAAACTCGTAAACTACCTTTCTATCCAACAGGATTTAGGGAAGGGAAAGAAAAGTCAAACAGTCAAAATTGTGGACTTTGAGGAGCCTGCCAACAATGAGTTTTTAGTTGTTGATCAATTTAGTATTTCAGATGCCCAAGGAACGATTCGTCCTGATTTGATCCTGTTTGTGAATGGCTTGCCTCTTGTTGTTATTGAATGCAAAAGTCCTATGCTTCCTGTCGATGAACAAATGGGACAGGGGATCAAGCAATTGCGACGTTACCAGGACGAACAGGAGAGGCTTTTTCACTACAATCAATTTATGATTGCAACTAGTAACGACCGTGCCAAGGCGGGTACCATTTACGCAAAGGCTCAGCATTACAGTGAATGGAAAGATCCTTATCCACTTACCACTCCAGAAATCAATGACAGTCCCACACCCCAAGACATCTTAACAGCTGGCATGTTGACCAAAGAATCTCTGTTGGATTTGATTTTAAACTTTATCGTCTTTGAAACGGAAGAAGGACGTACCATTAAGAAGTTGGCACGCTACCAACAATACCGTGCAGTACAGAAGGCGATCAAGCGCATTCTAAGCGCGGAGACGAACAAAGAACGAGGCGGGGTAGTCTGGCATACCCAGGGCTCTGGAAAGTCACTCACGATGCTATTTTTAGCGGTGAAGCTACGTCGTATTGCTTCCTTACAAAACCCAACAATTGTAGTGATTACCGACCGTAAAGACCTGGATAAACAAATCACCGAAACTTTTCGGCGCTGTGAATTCCCGAATCCAAGACAGGCAGAAAGTGTTCGTGAGTTAAAAGAACTCCTAACTCAAGGACCAGGTTCGACGATTATGACACTTGTGCAAAAGTTCCAAGAAGACCAAGAAGGAGGGGGATTCCCTGAGCTTTCCACGTCAGAAAACGTCTTTGTCATGGTCGATGAAAGTCATCGCAGCCAATATAAGGGGCTTGCGATGAACATGCGTACCGCACTTCCGAACGCCTGCTATTTAGGATTTACAGGAACGCCGATCGATAAAGAAGACAAAAGTACGACACGTACGTTTGGGTCTTATATTGATAAGTACACCATTGAACAAGCGGTGGAAGACGGAGCGACCGTACCTATATTTTATGAAGCACGGATGACCGAGCTGCATGTGCAAGGAGAGACATTGGATCAGCTATTTGACCGAAAATTTCGCGAATATGACGAAGAAACGAGAGAAAGAATCAAAAAGAAATACGCGAATGAACAAGCGATTATTGCTTCTCCTCAGCGTATCGAACAGATCACATTAGATATCATTAATCATTATGAAGAGCATATCGCACCGAATGGGTTTAAAGCACAAATTGTCGCTGTCTCTCGGGAAGCAGCAGCCCTCTATAAAGAACAATTAGATGAAATGAGTGATTATGATTCGGCCGTGATTGTTTCGGGGGGACACAATGACAAGGAACACTTGAAACAATATCATATGACTCCTGAAGAAGAAAAAAACGTAATAGAGCGTTTTAAACAACCGATGGAGGAAGATAAATTAGCTTTTCTTATTGTTTGTGACAAGCTTTTAACGGGTTTTGATGCCCCTATAGAACAAGTGATGTATTTGGATAAACCCCTGAAAGAGCATAACCTTCTGCAAGCGATTGCTCGTACGAATCGTACGTATGACAAAAAGACGTATGGTTTAATTGTTGATTATTATGGCGTATCCCGTTTTCTGGAAGAAGCATTAGACATCTTCTCGAAGCAAGATATCCAAGGCGCGCTGACACCGATCGAAAGTGAAATCCCACGTCTACAGACTCGCCATCGAGCGGCGATGAGATATTTTGATTACATCAGTTCTAGTAATCCAGAAGGCTGGATTCAGGTGCTGGAACCAGAAGATGTCCGTCACCAATTTGAGACAGATTTTAAAAAATTCGCTGAAAGCATGGACAGGGTACTCCCTCATCCACAAGCAAGAGACTATATTGATGATCTTAAGATGTTGGGAAAGATTCGCCAGCGAGCAAAATCCCGCTACCAGGAAGAAGGTATGGATATTTCGGACTGCGGGGAGAAAGTCAAACAATTAATTGCCGAACATTTACAAGCTACGTCTGTTGAAGTCCTTCATGAACCAATTAGCATCCTTTCCGATCGATTTGAGGAGAAGTTAGAGGAGACGAAAAGTATAGAAGGACAAGCAGCCGAAATGGAACACGCTATCCGACATGAGATCAAAGTCAAAATGGATGAAAACCCTGTCTACTATACATCCCTGAAAGAAAAATTAGAGAAATTAATAGAAGCTAGAAAAAGCAAGCAGCTAGATATTGCTCATTATGCTAATGACCTGCATGAGCTGAGAAATGATATGAGAAAGCAATCCAAGCAAGGAGAAGAACTTGGATTAGAAAAAGAGCAATACCCGTTCTATAAACTACTGGAAAAAGAGATGGGAGAAGGAGATAAGGAGCCCCTCATTGATCTGACAGAAATTCTGACGGAAGAGATTGAGGATCTTGCTGTGATCGAATGGACAAAAAAAGAAGACGTCAAACGGGAAATGAGAAAGAAATTAAAACGACAGCTGCGCGCCAGTAAATGCCCACGCGAAAAATTAGAAAGCCTAGCCCATCAGTTAGTAGACTTAGCACAGGTCCATTACAAACGATAGAGCAAGGATGGAAGGAGGAAGCTTATGAAAAAATTTACTGTAATGCTATTTTTCACTGTTCTGCTGAACGTTCAAGTAACCAACACAGCAACTGCCGACACTTGGGTGAATGGTTATACACGTGATGATGGAACCTACGTGGAAGGCCATTTTCGTAGTGATCCAGACGGGTATTTTTGGAACAATTACAGTAGTTATGGCAATGTAAATCCCTATACAGGGGAAAGGGGAACAAAACTACCTTTTGACAACAACTATGGAAGCTTCGAATCAAGTACAAGATCCGATTGGTCGTATGATTCCTCCCGCTCCGATTACGGCAGGGAGTGGGGCTCAGAAAATGACTGGAGGTATGACTCCTATGATTCTAACTTAGATACAGACTGGGGTTATTCCAAGGATGCGGGGATACGCTCAAGTGGTGACTATCATTGGTATCACTCTGAAGGCTCCGATTGGGAGTACGACAATAATGATTCTTTGTTTGATAACGATTGGAATGACCGATACTCGGAGTCGAATGAAACCGATTGGGGATACGATTCAGAATTTGACGTTGGCTCACACGATGATTCCTATGAGAGCACATTTGAGTCAGACTGGGGTTATGACTCGGGATATGACTGGTAGCTAGTATGTAAAAAATTCAATCTTCATAGTCACGAAGACTTTATAAAATTGGCAGAAGCAAGAACCTAGAACTTGCGCGAAGCGCGGGAATCGATACGTACTGGACTTTTTTTTTATTATGGAATAGGAGTTAACCTGCCCTTATAAAAATACGCTCAGGGTCTGGTTATCTCCTTTCTATTACTTAATTGGCTCTTTGAGTTACATATAAAAGGAACAAACGAGGGGAGAAGGGGAAACGTGACATCATTTCAAATGTATGAATATTGGAAAATGCAAATGGACCAAGATATAGAGATGTGGGAAGGTAATTTTCTAGGTAAGCCGATGACAGAAGAGTCTATTTACTTACAACTTTCTATTTGTAATCCATATAGTAATCAGTTGGAAAGTTCGTGGGTGATTTATCCCAACGTGTATGCTGCTTTAGGATTTATTACTTACATCTTTTTGCCAACAGCCCTAGCTGGTTTTCTGATAAGAGAACCGATGGACGCAGATTATGTTCATTGTGAAGATTTCAAGCAGGAATTAGATCAATGGGATGAAACGAAGGTTGAAGATGGGGATGTATTTATCCCATTTTTTAAGGACATTTACGCTGATATTCACCGTTTGTGGGAGTCAAACAGTGAAGAGTGTTATGAGGGTCTTAAAAAGATAGGGGAGAAATTAAAAGCTCATCCCATGCGAGAATATGAGTATTTCCTTTTTTCAGCGTTTGATTCTCACCTGGATGTAAGTGATTACGTCATATCCAGGTACGAAGAAGATGAGATGCTGGGTTTGGAGGAGTTTGAAAAGGATTTTGGAATGAGCAAGGGCGAATGGCTTAATATCACCAAGCATGCCATGGATAATGCCTTTATGAGTCGGAAGTTTGCACAGCTCTTAACTAATAGCATTTCGCATATCATGTGAATTGATAATTATTGAATAGGGTGAACGAACATGGATACATTTATTGATTATTACAGAGTTCTGGGTGTAACAAGGAATGCTACCAAACAAGAAATTAAGAAAGCGTATAGGGAAAAGGCGAAGCAGCACCACCCCGATACAGGAGGTAACAAGGAAGCCTTTGTTTTAATAAAAAGAGCTTTTGACACACTGGATGATGAATGGGAAAGACGCAATTATAATGCATTATATGACATATACATGGGACAAAATTATTATCAAGAAGACAGACGTGACTACGCAAGTGTTAAAGAGAAGGAGGGTGGAGCGAAGAATAATAGGGAAAATGAACCTGACTCCCGTCATTCAAAACAATTCTCGTCAGTAAAGAAGTTTGCTTCGTGGAAAGGGGTCGCAGTGACCTCCATATTTATTAATGCTCTCCTCGTGCTCAGTTTACTATACACCGATCCAGAGGAAGAAACAGCCACTATGGAACTAAAAGAAACGCTAGCATCAGTCATATCAGAAAATGAAGAATTATTAGCCCATAATACTGCCTTAGATGAAGAGTTATATGCATTACACACGGAATATGAAACGTTAGTGGAGCAATATAATCAAGCTGTAAAAACAGAAACCAATACAGCAACAGCTGCTGAGACTCAGGATGACATGAACCCTGAATCAGAGCCCCCATCTACTAAGCATCACGCGGACGAAGAAGTTTCTAATGAAACAAATACAGACTTCTTTACCTTAGGATCGACAGAAGAGCACGTAAAAACGGTAATGGGGGCACCAAGTGGGATTAATAATCATACAGGTAATTGGAGATATGAGTACTCCATCGTCCGCTTTAAGAATGGTAAAGTGTCGGGATGGACCGATATTAGTGACAATTTAAAGGTGGAGATGAAGCAAGAAAAGGAGGACGTGCATCACTTTACAACAGGGAGCACCCAACAAGATGTTATTGATGTGATGGGAACACCGACTGGGGTAGACAGTAAAACAAATACGTGGGAGTATGATTATTCTACGATTAAATTTGAGAATGGGGAAGTAATTGGATGGTCGGATGTCAGTGATAATTTAAAGCTTAAGTAAGGTACTTACTATACATCTATTATTGTAACGTTAACCTCGGACCATTAATACGTAACCATTCTTTATGTGCCTCGTAATCAGGGAGGTACGTTTTAATACAAGCCCAAAACTCCTTAGAATGATTAGGGTACATTAAATGAGAAAGTTCGTGGACAAGAATATAATCAATCACCGTCATAGGAGCCATCATAATACGCCAATTAAGGTAGATGGCTCCTTCGTGTGTACACGTTCCCCAACGCATTTTTTGATCTTTCACTAAGAGACGGCTTGGACTTACTCCCATTCTCTCCTTGTATAATTCAAGCCTTTCTTCCACCTTTGTCTGACCGTGCTGGACATACCAATCCTTAAACAATTGATGAAGTGTCTGACGTTTCTTATCTTCTTCCAGCGTAGGAATTTGAGCATAGAAGCGACCACGATAAAGCCGTAGAGAAGCTTTCACAGGGCTGTCTAAGGTGTCTACTTTTAATCGATAATGCCGACCAATATAGGGGAACTTCTCCCCACTCACAAACTCTTTTGGAGGAGCTGGATCTTCTATTTCATTGATTTCTTGCCACTTTGCCAATATCCAAGGAGCTTTTTTCTGTAGAGCATGCTGGAGTTGATTATCAGAAATGTGCGATGGCTTAAGGACACACACTCCGTCTTGCCAATCAACGGATATCTTGATTTCCTTGGCAGAAGAAGATATCTTCAAATCATAGTCGATGGGAGTGGTTCCAAACTGAAATGTAGGCAACGAATCGTACTCCTTTCTTTGCTGTGGTTGGTGAAAGCTGGAAATTTTATGATATATCTACTACATTATAGCTAGCGATGTTTCTAATATTATTTCTGTACCTCTTTCAGGGCATAGACTTAAGTAGTTTTCTTAAACTTGGCCCAGCAGTTACTGTAATTCAAATCATGTACTGCTGCACTATCTTATTATAGCAGGAGAATCTATTGTTTAGTATCAAACAGAAATGTCGGAGAGAAAAATAGTATGACTGAAAAGCAGGAATAATTGCTGAAAGAATGTAAAGAAGTATTAACTAAAATATATCAGAAAAGCAAATAAGTTTTATCGAAGGGGAGAATCCATTGATATCAAAAGAAGGGGTTCACCATTTGTTAAATCAGTTGGAAACGAAAACGGCGGATGAGTTGGAATCACAGTTGCTGGATTTTAAACAGTGGAATAAACGAAGCCGTGACGATAACATAAAGATGATGATTAAGATGGCCGTATGTATGGCGAACGGCGGCGGTGGAAGCGTGATTTTTGGTGTGGTCGATAACGTAAAAGGCAGAGCGAATGCAATACTTGGCGTACCAAAAGATGTTGATACTTCTATCCTCCAGAGAAGAGTCCATGAACGGACAGATCCGCATTTAACGCCACAATTTGAAGACATCTTCGTTGAAGAAGGAACCACACGCTTATTGTTAATGAATGTATTCCCGAGCAGTCCACCTTATACGACAACAGATGGATCAGCGACCATCCGACAGGGAAAAGAGTGTATTCCGCTAACAGGAACTTTGAGACGGCAAATGATGTCTACCTCGAGTGAAATGGATTTTACTGCTGAGGTAGTACAAGAAGATTGGAAGGAACTTTTTTCCCATTCAGCAATGGAACGTGTTCGTGAAATCATGTCTAGGGAAAGGGTGGATGAGACCCTTCTCTCATTGTCGGATGAAGATTTGTTAAGATCCATTGGAGCCTTGAAGGATCGGTATTTAACTAAAGGATCGCTATTACTTGTCGGGAAACCTGAAGCTATTTCAAAGTTTATTCCACAGCACAAGTGGTCGTATAGAAAGATGATCAGTGACACAGATTATTCTCAAAGGGATGATGGAGTACATGCTATTCCAGTAGCACTATATGAGCTGGAAAGGTATATAGCAGTGGATAACCCCATGGTAACAGTTGAAGCGGGTCTAGTACATCCAGAGTTTAGTACTTATCCTACAATTGCTTTACGGGAAGCTCTACTAAATGCTTTCGGTCATCGAGATTATCGAATGATGGGAACAATTATGTTAAAGCAGTATAAAGATAAACTTATCTTAACAAACCCGGGTGAATTTGTGGGTGGTATTACTCCTCAAAATATTCTACATCACCCGCCAGTAGCGAGAAATAATCACTTAATGGATTTGTTAGACAGGCTAAAGTTGGTCAATCGTTCCAATCTTGGAGTTTCTAGGATATTTCGGTCTCTTTTAATCGAGGGTAAAGAACCACCGGTTTATAGGGAGATTGGTAGCAATATTGAATTAACATTTATATCATCGCCATTAAATAAAAATTTTAAGAACATAGTAAATCATATGTCACAGGAAAATCTCCACGTTGACGTTGATCATCTGCTTGTTCTGCAATACCTAATAAGACATGAAGAAATTGATACTACGATCGCTGCTGAAGTTGCACAGAGAAGTTTAGAACAAGCTAGAGAACTACTTAGTAAAATGCAGAATGAATTCCATCTCTTAGAGGCTGTTGGTCGTGGAAAAGGTCGATATTTCACCCTGTCACGTAATGCATATGAAATATTAAAGGGTGATTTGGAATACGAGCGTCAACAAAGCTTAGACAAAGAGGCAGTAAAAATTCGAGTATTATCAATACTAAAGACTGGTAGAAGTTTAACTAATAAGGAAGTACGACAATTGACTGGCATGAATCGAAAACAAGTCCATAGAATGATACAAGAATTAAAAACTAATGGAGTACAAGTTATAGGTAAAGGAGCAGGTACTAAATATATTTATAAATCCTAAAATCGGGACAAAATGGGACATAGATGTAAAATCATAATGAAAATGCATCCCTTGTTATAACAGAACAGATAAGGTTCACACTTAAATCGGGACAGAATTGGGACATAATCGGGACAAAATGGGACATGGTTGTTAAAGGTGATTTCATTCTGTAACATGTCATGAAATTGCTATTTAGCTACAGTCCTGTTATAATTAAACAAGATGCTTACCGAATCAACTTGAAAATATCATGAATGACATAAATTATCTGGCGTTCTTACGTTTTAGTAAGGACTTAATCACACTGGAACGGCTTCGGAGCCGTAAGGATGTATGAGAGGTAGGGCATACGTCGTTTAGGTTTTTATAAAATTAGGTTGGGACACAGCCGCGGCAATTCATCTAGAGATTCATCATAATAACAAGTTGCTTATATATTCGTCTAGTATTTTACAAAGTCATCATCGGTATGGTGGCTTTTTTGTTGTTTGAAGTAAATGAGACGAGAAGGCATAACAATAATAGGCTTAATATGTTTGTTTTCACTTAGGATTTGGTTTAATTTTGATGATACGGAAAATGAAATAAGCACGGAGGGATCATATGGAAGATAACATTTTTGAAGAGACGGCGAATACATATGATTGAAGAAATTTCCTCTTTCTAGCTTCCTAGTTGGTATCACTTGGTATAAGCTGATGGTAAAGGGGGGAGACAAATGAATATAAAAGTAACATTGTTTGAGGACCCGTCTTACACGAATTATTCCTTTGAAACAGAGCTGAAATCAGAATTGGAGAAAGTCGGTCGCCGTGTGACAGCCGTGGAGAGCTGGCAAACGAGAGAAAGAGTTGGTTTTAGAAAGAAAAACATGATCGTGGTGGACGTGAGTGTGGATGGATTAGCCATAGAAGACCCGGACGAATTTAACGATACGATCGCAAAAGCGGTAACACAGGCTGCTGAGAATTTATCTTTTGAGGTGTATGGCATAGAATAGACCGCCCTTCTTTTCAGAGGAGCGGTCTTTTTCCTAGTTCGATGTTTAGTTACAGGTGTTGCAAGTCATCATTCAACTGTTTGGCGACGTTTTTAAAATACAGGTAGAACCCCGACCATATGACAGCGTAAATGAGAAGAAACAGAACCACGGCAATCAGAATGCTTGGCACGTTGAAAGGAATCCATCCGATGCCGAGCGATAACGGGAAATACAGGAGGACAACCGTTATGAAATGCAAAGCGGTCTGCTGGCTAAGTCGGAGGTTTTTCAATTCGAAATATAAAGGAGACGCGGAGAAAAACCAGCCGCAAAACATCGCTCCGAGTGAATTTCTTGGTAGTGATACGGAGGGTTAGGTAGTCTTTCGTAACCAACGGTAAATCGTTCGTATCACGAGAAGAAGAATGCCGAGAGGAGCTAAGAAAAAACTGAACAGAAAGATAACGAAATGAATGATGTAGTGAAGTTGGTTGAGAAATAAGGATATCACGGATTCTTGTTCGATCCACTGTCTTACCCGAAACCCCAACAACAAGTCATATGGAATTCTGGCAAACGGGTACAAGACAAACGACACAATAATGAGAGGAACATAGTTGGTGTCTTTCGACAAATAGAAGATAAGGAGGGCAACGATAGCTAAAAAAATTCCGAAGAGATAGGCCTTTCGAAAGTATTCTTTATCGATGGTTCGCTTGATTTTGCTCATTATTCATTCCTCTCCAAACTACATGTTTAAAAGATTTCTCAGGGATATTATCCTTGAAATGGAATAGGTTGGCAACTATCATCCTAAGGAGAAATGCTAGTCTCTATTCGTTAAAACACCCACAAAACTGCCAAATTACGATAACATAGTCAGAAGGGGATAAACTAAAAAAAGAAAACGCGGCAGGCAACGCTTGTATTCAAATAAAACGTTTGTAGTTAGGATGGTTTATGTAATGAAGAGAAACACATGTTGGTGGCTTATTGTTTTTTGTACAGTTGTGTTAGTTGGTTGCGGCCAAGTCGAAGAAGATTTCAATGATTACTTGCTTTTAACGGGAGAAAGTGACTCCTGGGAGCTGTCAGGCTATGAAGTAGAGATCACGTCAGAGACATTTAAGGCTGGAAATGGAACGCTACATATGAAAAATGAAACGGATGAGGCCAGCGACTTTTTTCATTTTGAAACCCATGTAGTGATGAATGGGGAAGACACCGTCGTTCATTCGGGATCGGTATCCGGGCCTGGCGTGGATATCTCGGAAGAAACGACCGGCGCAATCGAAAGCGGTGCGTATCTCGATGAAAATGGGGAGGCCCTTACCCGCGAGGACATCGCTGACATATACATGATCGTCGAGTGGTGGGATCCGGCAGCAGAAGAAAACGTCCATGAGAACATAGAGTTATATTAGAAATAATCATTTTACATGTCAGAGTAAGGACGCCACCCCAAGCAGGAATGCGTCCTTATTTCATATACCTGTTACTTTTCCGGTGTAATGTACGGTACCATTTCAACCGTTGCTCCTACTGAGGCGCCGCGAATAAAATCCTGATCTTCTAAGGCTTCCAAGTGCTGCGTTTGTCCCGTCACCATGACTCCTAAGATTTCCACGTCTTCCCACGGTGTATTGGCATGCTCTTCTAAAAAGTCTTGGATCGTTTCGTTTCTGTTGTTTGCGTCATATGCTTCAAGCGCCTCTAGAAAGCTTTGAAAGGCCTCATCGGGAGAGCCATATGGGTGAAATCCGTAAACCGGCATCCCGGAAGGACCCTTGCTTTCATCTTTAATGGCAGACGTCATATACAGCCAAACGATGTTCAGGTTATCCGGAATGTTCGCCTCTATTTCCTCGCAAGTGTAAGGTTGATCGAAAGACAGCGCAACTTCAGCGACGTGATTTTCCATACTAGCTATGTCACTTATTTCATTAGGCACCTCGTTATAATACTCCTCGATCGCTGGATGGTAAAACGTCGCTACTTTATTTTTTGTTTGTTTGTCATACTCATAAAAATCGGTGTCCGTCCAGTGAAATCCTGGAATCAGTTCGTTGTAGTCAATGTTGTATCCGAACCAATCAGAGGAACTGGTGAGCGTGCTCCAAGGCACGATGTATCCGTTAATATTTTTCGAACGATTCGTCACAATGTAGCCGCCGAACATAGATGAATCACGTGTGACTTGCGAATCGATTTGGATGTTAGGCTGCGCAATGTCGTGATATAAAAAGAGTTGTTCATGGAGCTTTGAAGAGCTTTTGGATGCAAAATAATTCCCCGATTGATAGAGGAGAGGCAATAGAAACAGTACTACCATCACCGAAATGATGGCCGTTTTGATGACTTGTTTTCGTTTCGCTTTTCGTAAAGCTTCTTTTAACGACGAGTCCATTTTTGAGTCCCTCCTGTTTTTGAGTGAATGGATTGGCGAGCGCGGTATAATTTTTGTTTCACACTGCTTACCTTCACATCCAGCATAGCGGCAATGTCTTCATAGGAAAGGTCATAATAATATTTCAAATAGAAAATTTCTTTGTGCTCTTTTTTGACATCTTTTAACAAAGAGAAGATTTCATCTTTGTTTAATATGGCATGAATGTCGGAGTCGCGGTACTGAAGTTTCGACACAAGTTCTTCGGATAAATAAATGGTTTGGTTCTCTTTTTTTCTTTTCATGTCTATGTATTCATTAAAAGCGACACGGAAAAACCACGGACGTACATTATGCTCGGTCAGGTCATCCAATAAAGTGTACACTTTGTAATATGTGTTTTGGATGATATCTTCTGCATCTTCTTTTTTAGCGCCTTTCCTTTGTAAGACCCGGAACACCTCCTCTCCTAACTGGATGAGATAGGAGGCGAGGACATTGTCTTTTCTCATCATAAATCCTCCCTATACTTATACAACGAATGAATAAGGAAAAAGGTATACACATGTCTCCATTATTTTAACGAAAATGTTAGGTTGTATGGTTCATAACATTTCTTGAAAGTAAGAGAAAGTATAACATTCATGGAGTGATGTCTAGCTCCAGCGCCCAGCCGCTCGGGAGGCCCACACGATGTGGGTCAGGTCGGCGTTGTCTCAGGACGAGACGGTTTTAGCCGACCTTCCAACTAGGTGCGGACAATGAAAGGAAGAGCACCTTTCTTTGCTGCCCCTCCAGAACCTATCGCGTCTGAGCAGGGCGCTTGCGCTTTTCTTAAAAACCAAGGACAGGTACCGTCTCCTTTTTTGCCCGCTCTAATACGTTAGTAATAGCTAAGTGGTAGTTTTCAACTGTCTCTTGGTTCTATCAACGAAGGAGTGGAAACAATGAAGAAAAATAGATGTATCGAAGAATGTCTGGATGCTTGTCTGGAACGTTCGAAAAAAGAGGGGCTGCGGGATATATCGGACTGCGTACAACGGTGTGTGCGACAATGCCAAAAAGAAAACCCGACGATTTGGTTGAATCCGCGGGCTTTTCGTAAGCACTAGATAGTAAATGTCTGGCTGTTGGGAGAAAGGGAAAGAAGGAGGCATGGTCTGTCTACGTCAACGACACACTTCATTAATCTTATTCCGAGGAATAGTCGTGCTAATTTCTTACTAACCCTTCTTCTTTTTTTTGATTTAGGGAGAGGAGGAAGGAGGAGTGCTGCAGATAGACGGATGGTACATATGTACAGTCTATAGACATAAAAATTCGGCCCCTTGCTTAGCCCGAGAAAAGGGTGTGGCCTATTCTCGAGCGGAGGCCGGTGTCTATCTCTATTCTTTCATCTATTATTCAGGAATATAAGGTAAATCACCATTTTTTGGAATGTTAATGACGTGAGTATCGGTATAAGCGAGGAGTCCTTCTGTGCCGTACTCTCGACCAACACCTGATTGTTTGACCCCTCCGAATGGGAAGCGAACGTCGAGACCTTGCACAGCTGCGGTATTGATCATCGTTGTTCCCGCTTGGATATGATGGGCGACATCTGTCGCATGTTTTTCTTCACCCCACACGGAGCTCGTTAACCCGTAGATGCTGTCATTTGCTAACTCAATTGCATGTTCGTCATCGTCGAATGGAAGAATAGGTACGGTTGGGCCAAACTGTTCTTCGCTAACGATCGGGTCGTCATAATTTGCGCCTAATACGACGGTTGGCTGCATGAAATAGCCTTCATCAAACACATCTTCATCCAGGACTTCACCTAATTTAATGACCTTGGCACCTTTTCCTTTTGCGTCATCTACTAGGCTCTGAACATAGTCTACTTGTTTTTTGTTGTTTACTGGGCCGATGGTGACATCCTTGTTGAACGGATCGCCGACACGGATCCATTTGTTGGCGGCTTCTATATATTTTTCAACGAATTGATCATAAATAGAGCGGTGGACGTAAATTCGTTTCGCAATCATACAAATCTGTCCGGCCGTCAAGTAGTTAGAGATGACGAGGCGGCGCATCGCTTTTTCATCGTTGACATCGAAGTCATCTAAGACGATGGAGGCATCGTTTCCACCTAACTCCAGCGTCATTTTTTTAATGGTATCGGCAGCTGCCTTCATTATATGTTTCGCAGTTCCGGTTCCGCCGGTGAAAGCAATTTTCGCGACCTTTGGATTGGACGTTAATTCAACTCCGACGTCACTATCTCCGTGGACGAGGTTTAAGACTCCTTTTGGAAACTCGTCGGCAATCATTTCTAAGACTTTACTTACCGCGAGAGGGGCCAAGGGACTTGGTTTTAATACCATCGTGTTTCCTGCCAGCAAAGCAGGAGCGATTTTTATCGTGGAAAGAGAAAGTGGATAGTTCCAAGGGGTGATCGCGGACACTACGCCAATCGGGTCTCTCGTAATAATCGTTTTCCCACTTTCATGTTCTTTCTTCTCGTTTTTTAACACTTCTTTTGCGTTCTCGCAGGCGAATTCCATCCAGGCGATTGAAACACCGATTTCACCCTCGGAATCATACAAGGGTTTTCCGTGTTCTCTTGAAATGAGTTCTGAAATCTCTTTTGTACGATCCTTGATGGTCTGAACCGCTTTTCGCATGCGTTCAATTCGCTCATCGACAGGCATTTTCTTGTAGTCGGGGAAGGCATCATACGCGGCATCAATCGCTTGCACCGTTTCTTCCCGGGTATTTACAGGCGCATAACCGACTATTTCATCAGGGCGGGTCGGATTTTCACGAGGAGATTGTTCTGCAGCTTTTACTTTATCACCATTTATGATAGCGTCAATCACAACTTGATTCTCTTGCATGTCTATGCCTCCATTCATGATAGGAAATGTGTGGCTCTCCTTATATTTCCGTTCTTTGGGAAAAAGTAAACATCGTTGTGTCGCCCCGGAGAGGGATACGGTTATTTTGTGAATGAACGATTTCTCCTATACAATTGTAGAAAAAAGAAAGGACGGTGTATGAATATGTCAACATTTCAAGCACTCGTGCTAGATAAAAAGGATGATCAAACGGATTTACAGGTGAAAGAATGTACGTTGGATGATTTGTCCCCTGGAGAAGTCACGATTCAAGTCGCTTATTCGAGTGTGAATTTTAAAGATGGGGCGGTGGCGATCGGGCAGCAGTTTGTGGAATCTTATCCGCTCATTCCTGGCATCGATTTAGCGGGCACCGTGACTGACTCAACCGATACCCGTTTTTCAGAGGGAGATGAAGTTATCGTTACAAGCTACCAGTCAGGAACGGGCCACTCCGGCGGGTTTAGTGAAATGGCTCGTGTACCTGCAGACTGGGTGGTTCCTCTCCCGGAAGGATTGACGCTAAAAGAAGCGATGATCCTTGGTACAGCCGGGTTTACAGCGGGATTATCTGTAGAGCGTTTAGAAGATAATGGGCTTACACCAGATAATGGCCCTGTCCTAGTAGCAGGAGCGACCGGGGGAGTCGGAAGTATTGCGGTGACGATGCTCGCAAAACGCGGGTATGAAGTCGTCGCCAGCACCGGTAAGATGGAAGAAGAAAGTTATTTAAAAGCGTTAGGTGCGAAAGAGGTCATCCCTCGTCAAGATATCGTCGACACAGGAGAGGCACCCGTTCTTGAAGAGAGATGGGCAGCGGCTGTGGACCCTGTTGGTGGAAAGACGCTTCAATATCTATTTAAAACTTTGCAATATGGCGGCTCTGTCGCAACTTGCGGATTAATAGGGGGGATCGATGTAGAGACGACAGTCGTCCCTGCTATCTCCAGAGGAATCAACTGGCTAGGTATCGATTCTGTGGAATGCCCCATGGAAAAGCGCCGACAAGTATGGAGCCGGCTCGGTGACGATCTCAAGCCAACACAGCTTCATGATGAGCTCGTTCAAGAAGTCTCTCTCCATGAACTACCAAAAGTGCTATCTTCCATTTTGGAAGGGAATGTACGCGGCAGAACGCTTGTAACTCTATAAGACAAACAAAAGGGCGCTGGATAAGAGGCGAAGACATTGATAGTCTGTGCCAATCCAGTGCCCTTACTTATTTGGTGAAAAAGAGTTCCGTGTAATAAGGATGGGACTCTTCATTAAAGGCTACACCCACACCGAGATGAGTAAATGTATTTCCGAGAATGTTTTTCCGGTGTCCTGCCGAATTCATCAGTCCTTCGTGGGCATATATGCTGCTAAACTGGGCGTATGCTAAATTTTCCCCGGCCGATAGAAAACGAATGTTATCTTCAGCCATCCGGTCAAATGGTGATTGACCTTCGAGGTTGATATGGTCAAAATAGTGATTTTCTGCCATGTCTTTACTGTGAGATCGTGCCGTTTCTTTTGCATGGTCCGCCCATGTTAAAGGAGACAAGTTGTGTTCCACTCTTGCGGCATTAGTGATATCAAATAATTGATATTCTAAGCCTTCTTTCAATTGTTCGCTCGCTGGAGCGTACAGTTCCTTTTTGTTTTGTTCCAGTGGTTTATCAATTATTTGTATGGCTGTTACGGTGTTGTCTTCATGTTTGTCATAAAACAACGTGACATACATTGAATCCACTTGAAATAAGTCATATTCATCATTATCGTTTAATGTGTATTGAACGAGAACTTTTCGTATAGCTGATTCAGGGGTGCCAAGCTCCTCTCGTACCAAGGACTTTGGCGTTTCCAACTCGATATCCGTAGAAGAAGAGATCAGATCCTGGTTCGTATACAGACCGCGCACGATATCTTCATCGTCAAAGGCAACCATGACGAAATTCTGGTAGTTATCGTGATAAGCCTCCCAGTGCACTCCGTATTCATTGAGAGTACGACGTTCAGGCTCCCCCAAGTTCTGCTCCACTTCCGCTCTTGTATTTCCTAATTCGATATGGTGAACCGAAAATAGTTGTTCTTCCGGAGGGTGCAACTCTGGTGTTTCCACCTCTTGTTCGGGTTCAGGTGGCGTGGAGGAGGAAGACGGGAGGAGCGAATATAATTGTTCTATAAGGGTCCTAATAGCTACAGGAACGTCGGAACGGTCCTTCAATGAATCGATCGTGGACATGAGAGCGGAAGGCGAAGAATCTATTGGTTGAACGGAATCTTCCCAAAAGGGCTTCGACCCAATGAGGAGGAATCCGATGAAGATAAAAATCAGTATTTTTTTCACATTACTCTCTCCCCACATGCATCCGTTTACTATCATTACACGAATGATAATACCTTGTGTGTAGAGAGGATTATACCAGAATCTTCATCGGAAAAGGGAAGAAAGACTTGCGAATCACCTTAAAATTTTGTGTTATCGCGGAACATTTGAAAGCCATAGTTCAACATGGCGAGCGTATATGTTTTGAGAAAGAGGACGGTGGAGTTATATCCTTTTAATTTATAATGACCTATTTTCTGAAATAACGGGTTTAAAAGATAGGCATAAATAAGGTCCATGATGAGATTACTCACGGCGTATAAGGAAAATTTTCCATAGGTGAAGTGGAACACCCACAAATTAATCGTAAAAAAAGGCCCGAAAATAAAAGCAAGATCATCAAACACTTTGTACTTTAATCCTCCTTTGACATCCCACCAATTAAAAATAAAGTTGAGAAGAGACTGTATAAGGAAAATGCAAGTACAAAATAAAGTGACTGGGGCATATTTTTGAAAGGATCGTTTAGGTAGGAACCGAAAGACGATCGCCCATAAAACGATGGCGTTTACTATCCTAAAAAAGCTTGCCATGAGGATCACCTCCTGCACTTTTTCGTAGTATGTGACACTTCCTCGCTCATATTCCAATCTAGAATTAATCACTTCGTAGTACAGCAATAGGACCTGAAGAGCCATGGCGGGAAAACATTGAAGATAAAGGGAGGAGAGGGGAAAGACAGAAAGGGAAAGAAGCGGGGACAGAAAAAGTTGCTTCAGGAAGGGATTAGGACGATGGGCTCTTACGTTCATTTTTCCCTTCTTTGACATAATAAAATAACGTCGTGACAGCGAATAGAACAAGTAACATTCCTATCATTGTAGTAGTCATGTCGTGTATCCCCTTTCCGCTTGCCGGATTTGTTCCAAGCGATCAGATGGCATAAAAATAAAATACAATTTCTTCCGATCGATCCATAATAAATAGAGACACATGGCTGTTAACAGCGTACTCAAATCTTGGACGCCAATATCAAAGACGTAATTAATAATCATGACATTTGTTGCAATTGGAAGAAAACAAATCGCCCCTAAAGTAGCGGTACGTGGAAAGAGAAGGAGAATGGCTGCAAGAACTTCTCCTAGACCGATCACAATTTCATACAGACGGGAATATCCAAAAAAAGTCCAGGCGAGCGTAAAACCTTCGCCATTAGCGGCAGCTATTTCTTCAGAAGGAATGCCAAACTGGCCGAATGTTAATTTCGCTCCCCCATAGACGAGAAAAGTAAAAGCTAAAAACAAACGAAATGTCGTAGGAACCGCCTGCTGAAGGGAGCGTTTCCATCGATTGCCATTCAACATACATAGACACCTGCCTTTTAAAAATAGAAATATGTCCAGATAGCGCATTGTTGACGTCTCGATTGGATGCGTTATGAGTCATCCAGGAAGCGTTCTTTTATATCTGGAGTAGGAACCATACATTGATCCTTCTTACCAAAGAAGCGGTAGCGGTTCTTCGCAAACAAGCGGTACAAGGGATCGCGGATAAAGGATGGCACCAGTCTTAAGACGTATAACATGCTCCATAACCCATCGAGACGTTTACAAATACGTAGAACGGCTGTCGATTCCGTAAAGTATCGATCCCCTTCGAGGAGAACGATGGATGACATGTCTGACGAAGAAAGACCAACGGAGGAAAGGAGGGACGCGGCTGTCTCTGATTGAAGCGAGGCGAAACGAAAATAAGCCTCTCGATCACGACGAATGATGAACTGGACCGAGGAATGACAGACATTACATACCCCATCAAAGAGAATCACAGCATGCTGCTCGGAGCGATTCGAATCTATAGTCACAATGATTTCCCTCCTCATGAATGAATGTACTTCTATCATAGAAGAAGAATACACCTGTTTCTATCGATTCGTCTAACATTTCCGCCGATCATCTTACATTATTGTAAGATTGTAAAAGGAAGAGCTTCCACAACGACCTCTCACGGCCGGAAACGACGAGTATAGGGCAGATAGGATAATTTTATGAGCGAGGTTGATTGCCTTTTTATTGTGCGGTAAAATAAAAGTATTAGAATAATGGAAAAATTATAAGGTGATGAATCCTGCAACAACTTGCACTGCTGTTCGCAAATACATGACACATGGGAATGTGGGGAGTGAGTGACATGAGCAATACGAACTTATCAAAAGTAAAAGTTTCTAAAAAAGACGAAACATTCACAGCGGACAAAGCGTCAACGGGTGCGTTTTCGAGGTGGCTTGAAACAGACAAGCAGCGTTTACGGGTGGTGAAATACCCAACTGGTTATGAGGCAGATCACGTCTGTTATGAGGGACACGCCTTTTTTGTCACAGAAGGCAGCATCAAAATAGAAATGGGCGAAGAGGTTGCAGAATGGGAAACGGGAGATGCATTCATTATTCCGGGCGATGTTCCTCACCGTGTCTTTAATCCGTATGATGACGACGCAACGGTTGTCGTTGTAGACCACGGGTAATCCACACAGTGAAACTTTAACATACGGGAATGACGTAGATAAATCAGTCGTTTTCCAAAATGCAGGCGCTTATCTGACAAAAAAGATAAGTGCCTTGTTTTTTATAGTGAATCGGAACACGATTTACTCGACGTTTAATTCATAATGATAAAATCGTGTATCCCGTACATAGTTATGTTTATCATATAGTTGTTGAGCAGGTTCATTATCTTGTGCGGTTTTCAAGGTAATGCTTTTGGCACCCGTTTCCATCGCGTACTCTTTCGCTTTGTTCAAAAGCAGTTCTGCTACCCCTTGTTTTCGAGCCTCTTTCGCTACATACAAATCATTTAATAACCATGTTCGTTTCATAGCGACGGAGGAGAAGGTAGGATAAAGTTGAGTAAACCCTACATATGTATCATTGTCTTTCACCACAAATATAACAGAATCTTTGTTTTCCAAACGTTGCCTTATGTAAGATTTGGCAACTTCTTCATCTGAAGCTTGTTTATAAAACACGCGATAGGCATTAAATAATTGTGAAACCCCTTCTAAATCTTCCATTGTTGCCTGATATGTTTCCATTTGTATTCCCTCCCTCTATGAAAATAGTATACAACTTAGTGAAGTAAGAATAAACTGTCAAATTTGACTACTTTGTATCTTTTTATTAAGTGAAGGAGAGAGGGTGAATAAAATGGGAAAGCCTGGATACCAGCATCCAGGCTTTCTTATTTCTATTAATACGGATCCGACTCGCGGCTTTTATCCACTGCTTGTTGTGTCGCTTCTTTATCATCAAGGGACCCTTGTGTAAATTGAATCCACTTCGATTCTTGCCCAGGAAGGCTGTCATTTTTGTTCATTTCTTCTAGTTCTTTCATTTTCATTTGAATGCCTTCTTTGACACGGCGTCCGTATTCCTCATCTGCTTTCGTGAAGTGATCAATCATGGCATCTTGAATGCGTTGATCACATATCGCAAGGGCCTCCGAGAGGTTTTTGATTAATTCCTCTCGCTCCCACTCTTCAAAGCTGCGGTACGTTTCTCCCGCTTGTCCGTAATTATTCGGACGGTCAATCGGGGCACTTAACGCTTCCGCATTATAGGCGGGGCGATGCGGCTTCCGTTCTTCTTCGCTCGTTTCTTCCAAGCCGCCAAGCATGGAGGGTTCATAGTTAATATGAGGGTTGCCTCCAAAGTCATTCACAGGACGGTGGTCCATTTGGCCGCGATGCTGATTAGTCCGTACTTCCGTTTTCGGAGCGTTGACCGGTAACTGAAGATAGTTGGCACCTACCCGGTAACGTTGCGTGTCCGAATAAGAAAACGTACGGCCGATCAGCATTTTGTCGTCTGAAAAATCCATGCCATCGACGAGGACGCCGGTTCCGAACGCAGCTTGCTCAATTTCCGCATGGTAATCTTCCGGGTTCCGGTCGAGCACCATCCGACCGACCGGGCGCCACGGAAATTTATCTTCCGGCCATAGTTTCGTATCATCGAGTGGATCAAAGTCAAGCTCCGGGTGATAGTCGTCTTCCATGATCTGGACAAACAATTCCCACTCTGGGTATTCTTCGCGTTCAATCGCTTCGTATAAATCTTGCGTCGCATGAGAGACGTTCGTTGCTTGAATTTGGTCCGCTTCTTCCTGGGTTAAGTTACGGATACCTTGCTTCGGCTCCCAATGGTATTTAACGAGAACTGCTTTTCCTTCTTCATTTACCCATTTGTACGTATTCACGCCAGAACCTTGCATGTGACGGTATGTTGCCGGAATGCCCCACGGAGAAAACAAAAATGTTATCATATGGGTTGCTTCCGGAGAGCGTGACACGAAATCAAACATCCGTTCAGGATTCGGCACGTTGGACGCCGGATCGGGTTTAAACGCATGAATCATATCCGGAAATTTCATCGCATCCCGAATAAAAAATATTTTTAAGTTATTGCCAACCATGTCCCAATTTCCGTCTTCGGTATACATCTTGATCGCAAAACCACGAGGGTCCCGCGCTGTCTCAGGGGAGTCTTTTGCTCCGGCTACGGTGGAGAAACGAACAATGAGCGGTGTCTTTTTTCCGGCCCCAGAGAAGACTTTCGCCCGTGTGTACTTTTCAATAGGCTCGTCACCGACTTTACCGTATGTTTCAAAGTAGCCATAAGCCCCAGCACCGCGCGCATGGACGACACGTTCCGGCACTTCTTCCCGGTCGAAGTGAGACATTTTCTCAAGGAAATGATAGTTCTCCATCGTACCAGGACCGCGTCTCCCAATGGTCCGCATATTTTGGTTGTCCGTTACCAATCGGCCTTGACGTGTCGTCAGCTTTTCGCGTTTGACCCCATCTTGGTTGTTGCTTGTCATCTTATCCTTGTCTGACACGACATTCCCTCCTCAAGAAGCGGTTGCCACTTCTGTAAAATTCTAAGCACCCTTTATTGTGAGCAAGAAGAAAGGAAATTATCAGGAAAATCTGTCCTTGAATTGCAACATCATGTTATTCAGTGCCTCGTTGTGGAATGGTGAATTCTCACGTCACACTTTTTCATCCAAAACAAGACACAAGTAACGGCACGTTACCTTTACTAATTGAATATTTTTTTCATTGTGAGGATCGCAAAGAGGTCAGACTAAGCATTTTTTCCGTTCGGTTCTTAGCGGCAATCATTGCTGCCAAGCCGGTTATGAGACAAAGAATACCTGTAAGAATAAGAATGGTTAAAAAAATTTGAAAAATAACCCCGCCTCCACCCATGTATTACACCCAATATACGGGAAGCCTTAAAATATGATCAATAGGAAGTTTCCCTATTTACGGAAAATATGAAAAAATATAGAGGAGAAGAAATGAGGAGGAGATAACATGAAACATATCAATGTGGCCATTCCCACTCCGTTTGATGAGAATGAGAACCTACGTGTAGAAACGTTTGAACCGATAATCGATTACTTACAAACCAATGGTGTGGCATCTATTCTAGTATCCGGAAGCACAGGAGAGCAGCACTCAATGAGTATCGACGAGCGCATTCAAATCATCCAATATTTTAACAGGACATCATTTGCGGATGTCGAGCTCCTCTTCGGTGTCGCAGCCACACGATTAAAAGATGCGGTCCGGTTAATGAAAGCAGTGGAGGACTCTGCGTTCGATGGCGTCTTTCTCGGATTTCCGCCATACATTAGACCAACCCAAGAACAAGCAGTATTCTACGTGGATGAATTGGCGAAACAAACGAAGAAAGAAATTGCTCTATACAACAATCCAGCGCGGACAGGGTTTGACTTGAGTCCGGAAGCCTTACTCGAGCTAACGTCGAAGCACTCTCATATCGTCGGGTTAAAAGAAGGGGGAGACGTCGGGCGCTATGAAAACAAACACCTCCCAAAGCATTTCATTATGTTCGCGGCAGGAGACGTGAATTTTCCCGAAAAAATTAAAAACGGTTGTAATGGATTATCAAGCATGGTCGCCAATGTGTATCCGAAAGAAATCATTCATGGTTTGAAAGCTATACAAAATCAGGAGGAAGTAGATCTTCGTGCCTTACAACAGCTCATTGAAGAAGTAACAGGCCCACAAACGATTCAACATATTAAACGGCATTATGAAAATCTAGGTATGCAAGTGGGGCCTTGCCGTGCACCGTTGTAAACGGAAAAGGAACGAATAACAGCGGGGAGGGATGTGTTTTTCTTCATTTCTTTTTTGGTTGTTTAACTTTTCCTATAAAGGAAAAAGAAGAGGTGAAGATAAATAAAGAGGTGTCAGTATGTTTGGGATTGTCGATTTTTTTCAACTAATATTGTCTCTCTTTTTGATCCTTCCTGCTGTCTCGATCATTAGGGAGTCGGGATATATTATCGCTGCCACTATATTTGGAGCGAAGAATAAAAAAATTACAATCGGGGTAGGCCCGAAAATTCTAGATTTATCTTTTTTCGAGATCCGTAAGTATTATTTTATGTATAGCTGGTGTACGTATGAAAGCATACGTTATGAAGGAAAATGGGCTCACATACTTATATATTCGGCGCCGATTGCGGCAAATTTCTTCGTAGCCTTGGTCATTAACGGATTATTGGCAGCTGACATATTGTCTGGAAGCTTTTGGGAAAAATTTATTTTTTATGCCTTTTATTTTGTGTTGTTCGATGCACTGCCATTATACTTTCCCGACGGTCAGCCTAGTAATGGCAGGGTGGTGTTTGAGCTATTGAAATATGGAAAACGTATTGACTTCGACAAAGAAGATCCGAAAAAAATCGAAGACGAAGGCCGCCATGTGAGAGAATAAGAAGGCAATGAAAACACGCTCTCCGGTGTGTTACCGAAAAGCGTGAAGGATCAAAGGATATTATGCATTTGTTGGCGTTTGGAGATAATCATCTGTGGAGACGACAGGTGCATACATGCTATGAATGGCGCCGACGAAGGCAGCCTGTACATCTTCGGCACGGACGACTTTGTCTTCATACGTAAGATCTAAGGTAGCACATGCGTCTTCCACTAAGGTGGAGTCATAGCCATGCTCTACGGCGGAACGAACTGTCGCATCAATACACATATGAGTCATCATCCCGCAAATGACGACTTTTGTGACTCCGTTTTCTTCTAATTTGTGGTCCAAATCAGTCTGGAAAAAGCTGTTTGGTGCATGTTTCGTAATGACTGTTTCCTGTTCGAGCGGTTTCACGGCCTTGTGAATGTCCGCGCCTTCCGTGTTTGGCAAAAAGAAGCCAAGCCCCTCATCCTGCGCAAGGTGCTGCACATGAAACACAGGGTCGTTGTTTTTTCGGAAATGATCGAGAAGCTTGCCCGCATTGGCTGCCGCCGCTTCTGGCTGGCTTAACTCCATCTTGCCATTCGGAAAATAGTCGTTTTGAATATCAACAATAATTAATGCTGTGCTCATTTTTTTCACCTCATCAGAAAATACATTATAATGAAAGTATATAGAGAGAGAACGGATGAATCGATAGGATGATGAAACAATTTTCGAATAAATCATTTCATGGAGAAAGGAAATCATATGGAACTGGATACTATTGACGTGCAAATCCTGCAATTACTGACAGACAACGCCCGGATGCAGTGGAAAGACATTGGTGCAGAAATACATATGACCGGGCAAGCGGTGGGGAATCGCATTAAAAAACTAGAGGATCAAGGAGTCATCAAAGCTTATTCTGTCATCGTCGACGAACTAAAATTAGGGCTGACGTATACGGCCTTCATTATCGTGCATATGAACACTGCCAATCACCAGCCCTTTATTCGTTTTATCCAGGAACGAGAGGAAGTGATGGAAGCTCACCGGGTCTCCGGAGAAGGATGCTACCATCTAAAAGTGCAAGTGTTCTCCCAAGAGCAGTTGAATCAATTGTTGAACGAAATATTAGACCATGGAAACTACAGCTTAAATCTCTCCATTCAAGAAATCAAACATCAGCATCCGGTTATGGCACATCGGAAAAGAATGAAGCAATGATAGTTCAAGCCATAGAACCAGAGAACCTACTGCGAATGACCAGTAAGTTCTCTGTTTTGTTTCTGCCAATCATAGGTGATTAGCGAGAGAGTTCCATTCTAAAGTATCACTATTGTATACGATCATAGCACTATCCAATTATTTACATCTTATGGGTTGATGAGTAAAAATCAAATAGTGATACATATTACACCTACAACATTCTTGAAAGGTGGTTGATGTGTTGAAAAAGAAATGGATGGGGATTGCGATGTCAGCTATTGTTTCCGCAAGTGTGTTAGCGGCTTGTAATGGTGGTGGGAACGGTGGCGGAGAAGGAGAGCCTCAAGAGCAGCCAGAAGACGTCAATTACGTTCCGACCGAGAGACGAGATGTAGAGGAAGACGCGTTTGATCAGCGAAACCAAGACAACCAAAACGTACCGGACATGTTTGACATGGAAGGAGGACCCGAAGAGGTAAGGCCGGAAATGCAGGCCAGGTAACAAAATAGGAATTAGTAACAATCGGAGCTGTACAACCACAGCTCCTTTTTCATGGCCCCGTTGTAAAAAATGATTTTCTTTCATCCGTGCCTGGTTCGGACGAGCAATTAAATGGTAGAATGAAAGAGAGAATTCCTCTTTTCCGGATATTCGCCCGCTTAAGGAAGGGGCGCATGAATGGAGAAGAGGGTGACGTAAAAGGATGGGGAAGATGAGGAAAACATTTGAAGCGATGCATGAAGGCCATGTCATTCAAGTCGAGAATACATGGTTCAAGGGAGAGAGATTGTACATAGACGGGGAATTGCAGGATGAGAACGTAGGCCTCGCATTACGGGCTTCTTTGCGAGGGGCCGTCACGAATCATAAAGGAGAAACCCAAGAGATTAAAGTGACGCTAGGGGGAACCACGAAGATTGAATGCAAAATATTTGCCGACAACCGGCTCATTGAGTCTCGTGCTCTTTAAAATATGATTGCGGGATGTTCACGCCACTTCACAAAAGCAAAAGGAAGTGGCTTTTTCATTCGAAAAGAGACCGCGGTACTCCTCGTAATCAAAGTATTTCACATCTTCCCTCGTTGGCCGTTCCACCACGAGCGAATCTTTTTTGCGCCTTGCGACTCTATGGCCCGTCCGTAGCACGGTATGATAAAGTGAAAGAAAGGGGGATGCCTTATGAAAAAAGCATCGGTGTTTCTTTTTTTTGTTCTGCTTTTCGTACTCTATCCCAGCGTAGGGTTTGCGGTGGAGTATGACATTACAAAGACAGATATCCACGCTACGTTACATCCAGACGGGGAAGTGGAAGTAAAGGAATCACATACATACTCATTCGAAGGTGATTTTAACGGGATCACTCGTACAATAATACCGAAAGAAGACAGTGCCATATCTGACATCACTGCTTCGGAAAACAATACGGCATTACCCGTCGAAAAAGATGGTAACCTATACAAAATTCACCGAGACGGTTCGGATGAGACGGTGACCATAGACTTGGTTTACACGATCCAACACGGAATGGATATATATGAAGATGTGGCTCAGTTTTATTGGCCATTTTTTGACGAAAGCAATGAATCGACGTATCAAGATTTAACAATTACGATTGTACCTCCTGATGCGGGAGAAGTGAAAGCAGCATACGGCTACGACGAAGCTTATGATACAGCGTACATAAAAGATGGGGGCATCGTCACGTTTGAATTAGGGGAAGTACCGGATGAAACAAACGGGGACATCCGGGTGGCGTATGACAGGGAATTGTTCCCCGAAGCCGCAATCACGAGTGACGAACCGATGCTTGATACGATTCTTGCCGATAAAGAAGCGTTAGATGAAAAAGTAGCGGCGCGCGCAGAGAACAAAGCACGATGGGCAGCGATTGCCCCGTGGCTCATCGGAGGAATGACCCTTCTCGCTTTCGTTCTCACCGTTTATGGCTTGTGGAAAAGACAGGAAACGATGCATGAAGTGCGCCGCCAAGAAAAAGGAACCGGTCATTTTCCAAAGGAGGCAATGAGTCTTCCAGCCATGCTCTTATTCATGAATCATGGCCAACTTCCTGTGTCAGCGTTGACGGCCTCTTTTCTTGATCTCGTGAAAAAAGGGAACATAGAAAAACAATCGGAGAACGTCTTTCACCTGAACAATCGAAACACTGATTATGACCATGAACGGCATTTGCTGGATTGGATGTTTGGACGGATCGGCAGCGAAGACGACACCTTGCACGTGAAAGACATCGAAGCATATACGAAAGAGAAAAAGAACCAAGTGCAATACCGCAATGATTTTCACCAATGGCGCGAGGCGGTAAAGAGAGAATATAAACAATACAAGTTATATACCGATTTCACTGCGCCACGCTGGATAGCCGGGTTCACGGTTCTTGCAGCTCTACCTATTTCTATTTTTCTCGCCTACTATGGAGTCTTATGGTCGATCGCGGCCTTTGTACTCACTCTTTATTTCGTTGGGTTCGCCCTAGCATATCGTCCGTTAACGATACAAGGGCATATGCTAAAAACGAAGCTTCAGACTCTCACGCTCGGTGATCAATGGAAAAAGTGGGACAGCGAAGACAGCATTCCCGCATTCTTATACCAAGCAGGAATGGGAAAACGCGATGTGTTTAAAGAGCCGGCTCGTTCCGCGGCTTCGGGGGATTGGATGATGTTCTTGCTGATTGGAAGCATGCTTCATCCGACGCTGCAAGAGGCTGACCGTCAAGCGGTTGCTACTGCTGCGACCAGTACAGGCGGCGGTGGCGGCGGAGCAGGAGTAGGAGGCGGCGGAGGAGGATCCGGTGCTTTCTAAGCTCGAAGTGATGGAGAATGTAAGATGGAGGAATCATTGTGAACAGCCCAATTGAAAAACCGCTTCAGGTGGAACAAAAAACAAACATGCATTACTGGTTATTATTTATCGGTATTATTTTCATCGGTACAAACTTAAGAGCGCCGTTGACATCCGTTGGGGCTTTAATTCCTGAGATACGGGACGACTTTGGGATAAGTAACGCGCTCGCTGGTTCGATTACGACGCTTCCGTTACTTGCATTTGCATTGCTTTCTCCATTTGCGCCAAGGATAGCCAACCGATTTGGAATGGAGGTCACGATGGCGGGAGCCCTTCTCCTTCTTTTTCTCGGTATTGTGATCCGTTCCTTGGCCGGTCTCTCGTTTTTATTTACGGGAACGTTGTTCGTCGGCCTTGCGATTGCAATGGGGAATGTTTTAATCCCCGGTCTTGTTAAACTGAATTTTCCGCTTCGAACGGGAATTATGACCGGCTTGTATGCGGTCTCGATGAATATTTTCGGAGCGTTAGGGTCCGGGCTCAGTGTCCCGATCTCGTCTCTCGGTAATGTAGGCTGGAGAGGATCACTCGCTGTGTGGGGACTCATGACGGTTCTCGCTCTACTCGTTTGGATCCCGCAATTGCGAAAGCCCCGTGAAGCGAGACCTGCAAAGAAAGCATCCGGACGAAAAACGAAAAGTCTGTGGCGCTCATCTTTAGCCTGGCAAATCACGATTTTCATGGGACTCCAGTCTTTATTTTTTTACACAACCATTACTTGGCTGCCGGACATTTTACAGGTTCACGGGTATAGCTCGAGTGAAGCAGGCTGGGTCGTGTTTTTCATGCAAGTGGCTTTAATTCCAGTTACATTTATCATGCCTGTGGCAGCGGAAAAAGTGAAAAACCAAGTAGGGTTAAGTGTAGGAACTGCAGTACTGTTTCTCATTGGATTTCTTGGCTTACTGCAAGGAGGGGTATGGACTCCGCTGTATGCTGCATTAATCGGAATGGGATGTGGTAGCGGCTTCAGTTTAGCGATGATGTTTTTTACACTGCGATCGAATGATGGATATGAGGCAGCCCAAATGTCGGGAATGGCTCAGTCCTTCGGGTACTTACTTGCTGCTATTGGGCCCGTCGCAGTCGGTGCCTTTCAAGATATCAGCGGCAGCTGGACCGTGCCGCTACTCTTGTTAACCGCGATTGCGGTCCTTTTTCTCCTAGCAGGCATCGGAGCCGGCAAAGACCGGGTGATCCAGAGGGAATCCTTGTAACAGTAACCTTTGTTTATGCTCAAAGGGAAGAGGGAAAAATGAGGTAGATTATATAGTAACAGGAGGAGGAGCTATGGCAGGACAACAAAGAAAAAGCCGCGATCAGATACCGGAGAATCAAACGTGGAATTTGAAAGACATGTTTGAGACGCGAGAGGAGTGGGAGACGGAACTAAAAGCCGTTCAAAAAGACGTCTCCCAGGTCACCGATTGGAAAGGGAAGGTAGGAGACGAAGCCAAGGGTCTGTTGGAATGCTTAGAAGCAAAAGAAGGACTCATGAAGCGGATCACTCGGGTAACGATGTATGCGGACTTACAGCAGAGTGTCGACAATACAAATCCCGCGTACCAGGAAGATGCCGCACGTGCCGCCGATGCTGCTGCTTTGATTCAAGCAAATCTCGCTTTTGTAGAAACCGAGATTATGGCCCTCTCCCGTGATACGATCGATCGATATATAACAGAAGCCCAGGGGCTACAAGCTTTTCAAAAATACCTCAATGATCTTCAAGCAAGAAAATCTCATACGTTAAACGAAGAGACGGAGAAAGTGTTAGCTTCTTTAGGTCCTGTTTTAAACGCCCCTTACACCATTTACAATCGCGGAAAATTGTCGGATATGCAGTTCGAGTCTTTCATAGACGACAAGGGGGAAGAGAAGCCACTCTCATTCGCGTCTTATATTTCCCAATACAGCGCATCACCTTCGAAAACGGTGAGAAAAAACGCGTATGACGCTTTTAATCGTACATTAGAGCAGTACAAAAATACCTTCGCAGCGACGTATGCGACACAAGTGAACCAAGAGGTAACAATGGCCCGGCTCCGAAACTATGATTCCGTCACCGACATGCTGTTAGACGAGCAGCACGTCACAAAGGAAATGTACCACAATCAGTTGGATGTTACTTTCGAAGAGCTGGCGCCCCATATGAGAAAGTTCGCGGAATTGAAAAAAAGAGTGCTTGGCTTGGATGAATTGGAATACTCCGATTTAAAAGCTCCTCTGGATCCGGACTTGGAAATAGAAACGTCGTATGAAGACGCGGCGGAAACGGTGCAAGAGGCCCTCCAGGTGATGGGGGATGAGTACAGCCAGATTATCGGACGCGCGTTTAAAGAAGGGTGGGTGGACTATGCAGATAATATCGGGAAATCCACCGGTGCGTTTTGTTCGAGTCCGTACGGCATTCATCCTTACGTATTAATGACATGGCCCGGATCGATGCGCGGAGCTTTCACATTAGCACACGAACTAGGTCATGGCGCTCATTTCTACATGGCGGAGCAACACCAGCGACTCACGAATACACGGCCGTCTCGTTATTTTGTCGAAGCTCCGTCTACCATGAATGAAATGCTGCTCGCACATCACTTATTATCCAAATCCAACGACGAGAAAACACGGCGCTGGGTGTTGTTGCAGCTGCTCGGAACGTACTACCACAACTTTGTGACGCATTTATTAGAAGGCGAGCTGCAACGAAGAGTATATGACCTCGCCGAACAAGGAGAGCCGATTACAGCGAACGTCCTCTCCAACGAGAAAAAAGATGTCCTGCAAACATTTTGGGGTGATACGGTCACGATCGATGACGGGGCCGGTCTTGTATGGATGCATCAGCCGCACTATTACATGGGACTGTATCCGTACACGTATTCGGCGGGGCTTACCGTCTCAACTCTCGTCTCCCAAGACATTATGAAAGAGGGGACCCCTGCAGCTGACCGTTGGATCGATGTCTTAAAAGCAGGGGGCTCCCTGCCGCCGCTTGAGCTCATTAAAAAGGCTGGGATTGATATGTCACAACCGCAGCCAATCCAAGAAGCCGTCTCTTACGTCGGTTCCATCATTACCGAACTAGAAAAAAGCTATAGCTAAGAAAAAAGAGTTCTCCTCCATCCGCGCAATGGGTTCGAGGTGGGAGTACAAACACTAAAAAGCATCCCGATTACTAGCAGAATGGGGTGCTTATTTTTATTACGGAAATGACGCAAGAAAGACTCTTAATTCATTGATGGGGATGAATTGCGTCATTTCGTAAAAGATTAAAAATGAACTTTTAAAACTCTTCTGTAATCGTCGGCGGCGCTATTCTTGAATAAAGGTTGAAGTCAGTATTGTATTTAAGGACTATATAACGGAATAGCATTGTGCTCAGTCATAACAAATATCATTATCCATAAAATTATGGTAAGGAGTATTTACAATACAAGAGGAGGATGAAGTGAATAACATAACCAATACTATCATGATGTTCACCGTATTAGCGGTAATGATTGGCTGGTCTCAAGATAGCAAGACCGAAGCGTGAACTTCATGGAACCATGGTTCTATTCAGCACTCGGAAAATGAATTATTAAAGAAGTCCACAGAACAGGACAAGAATGAATTTGAAGGAATGGTGGAGGAGAAAAGGCTTTTAGGCGATTTTTATCAAATCTTAGTACATCCAGTACATCCAACAGGACCGACTTACTTTCATGTTAGCCAAAAAACATATGACCAAATAGACGTTGGGATGAAGGTATTGGTTTTTGAAGTCCCTGATAGAGTGGTTCATTTTTCAAGTCCACCCATACAGTATGCTGATGAGGTTAAAATTCTATCAAAATAAATAAATTGTTCTTACTGTGCTAACGAATGGAGATGAAGAGGATCCTAAATATGAAATCTCCTTTTGAGATTGCTAAAGATAGCGTTTTATATTGAAATGACTAAAGGCATGTTTAAAGTTTAGCTTCCCTACGGTCTGCTTATTCTTTCTAATTCGGATTCAACGTTGTACACTCTTTTATTCAATGCTTCAGTTTTGTCATCCACATGTTCTGTAATGTTCTCCGTATAAATCCCTAAACTTTCAATTAAGTTTTGCTGTAATGTTTGTTGCCCGATTTCCAGCCTTGCTTGTCCCATTTTCAGTTCACCCATATCTGTCTTTATGTCTTTCAGCTCACTTAACATTTGTTTTAATATATCTTCCATCAAATGTACCCCCGCTCCAAGATAATATAATCAAAATTATACCACCTATAACCGATTTTATATTTATTCACCTGAAATTATACTACAAACGGGCGCCATTCTTGAATAAAGGATGAGCCTGTGAGCGAACGGTTCGTTACACTGAAGGGTCTATGTGAGGAAACTTAGGAACGAAGGGTGAATAAGCAAGCAGCTAACTATCTTAAAAATTTGGATTACACCACATCGAATTCGATGAATAGCTGTATCGACGGGACTAACAGAAAATAGGGTGCTTTTTTATAGTCTTATTTTCTATCTTTTGTGCAATTGCTGAACCCGTCACCCTCCCGAAGGGGCTTATTTTTGTTGGGGAGTTTTCTTTTCGTATGTGTCGGCACGCTTCCTGTAGGGAGGTTTAGCGCTTGTCGCAGCTAGCCGGTGTTATTCGCTTTTTCGCATATAGAAGGGGGATAACTTGTTTGCGTGCCGATGCTGAGAGAGAAATGAAAAGGAGGGCATCTTTCTTCGTCTTCCCTGCCCATAGAGTTCCACCTCATGGAGCGGAGGTTACGATTCGGGTGGAAAGGTGACCAAAAAAAGAGAAAATAACCGAGCAAGTCAACTTTTCTTGATTTGCGTGCCCAACGCATCTCTCTGTTGAGAATGAGGTTACGCGAAAGAGCTTTTTCCACGGAAAGTTGCCCAAAAACGAGAGTCGCAGGAATCCTAGTCACCATTCGATGATGAACTTAACCTAAACGCTGCCGGTAATGGATGGGAGGGTAACTTTCTCTCGTTTGCGTTCCCAACGAAAGGAAGTGTCAGTCAAACGGTCATCATTGAACACAAATCTCTATTAAACACAAAACCATACAAGAAATTTGATGCTTAGTGAATGAACATAAAAAGAATGTAAAGATGTTGTAAATGACCTTGGATGAGAAAAAGGGATATGTTACTTTGTTGATATCGAAACCCGATAACGAAAAATGATAATGATATTAAAGAAAGGAGTCGCCTCGGTGGAACAAAGAATTTTACGTAAATTGTTTCTCGGCTTTATCCAAATTCATATCCTTCACCACGCCAAAGAACATCCGATTTACGGCTCATGGATGCTCGACGAGTTAAAAGAACATGGATATGACATTAGTGCCGGCACATTATATCCCATCCTTCACAACATGGAGTCCGATGGCTTGCTGCAAAAAGAAGAGAGAAACGTAGACGGGAAAATCAGGAAATACTATACAGCTACTGCGAAAGGAGAAGACATTTTAGAAAAAGCAAGAGCACAAGCCTATGAATTATTTAAAGAAATAAAAGAATAAGTGAGGGGAGTCACCGTGGTTCGCAAAAATGATAATACATTCAAAACATTACTGGAAATTTTGCTCATATCAACAAGGCTGGGGTTCACTTCATTTGGAGGTCCCATTGCTCATTTAGGTTATTTTCACGAAGAATACATACGTAGAAAGAGATGGATGGATGAGAAGAGTTATGCTGACTTAGTAGCCTTGTGTCAATTTCTTCCCGGTCCAGCGAGCAGTCAGGTGGGCATAGGAATTGGAGTCATACGCGGGGGAATATTGGGAGGCATTACGTCGTTTATCGGTTTCACTCTTCCGTCAGTGATCGCTTTAATTATTTTTGCTATGTTCTTGCATCACTTTGACGTAGCCGATGCCGGCTGGATCCATGGTTTAAAAATAGTAGCGGTAGTCGTCGTAGCACACGCGATTCTAGGAATGGCACAGAAACTAGCACCGGACCGAAAAAGAAAAATGATTGCGTTAGCTGCCATCGTGGGAACCTTACTCTGGCAAACGACGTTTACACAAGTGGGCATCATTATAGCTGCTGCGGTTATCGGATATATGTTTTTCCGTCACCAGCAGGAAGAAGAGAAGTCGCATCTTCACGTCCCGATTTCCCGGTCGTTTGCGGCAGGCTGCCTTATTGTATTTTTCGCGTTGTTGGTCGTATTGCCGGTGTTACGGGAACTGACTTCTCTGGAGTGGGTGGCGCTCTTCGATAGCTTTTATCGGTCGGGCTCGCTTGTTTTCGGGGGAGGACATGTCGTATTACCTTTGCTCGAACGTGAATTTGTACCGACTGGATGGATGAGTGAGGAATCCTTTCTTGCCGGGTATGGCGCCGCTCAAGCTGTCCCAGGACCGCTTTTTACATTTGCAGCATATATAGGTGCGGTTATTCATGGGTGGCAGGGCGGATTAATAGGTACCGTCGCTATTTTTCTACCTGCTTTTCTTCTTATATTTGGGACGCTTCCTTTTTGGGGATCGTTACGGAGTAATCCGCATGTAAGAGGGGCGTTCATGGGAGTCAATGCAGCGGTCGTCGGAATATTAATCTCGGCTTTTTACCAGCCTATATGGACAAGTTCTATTCAAGCACCTATCGATTTTGCGTTTGCAGCGATATTATTCAGCATGCTAGCTCACTGGAAGCTCCCTCCGTGGGTCATCGTGGTCACTGGAGCGCTTGGAGGGACCCTTCTATCCCTCCTGTAATAGCGTATCAGGGTTGTTTTCCTCGAGATGCTCATGAATCAGCTGTTCTAATGATTCTTGATCGGTAAAGGTACGGAGCTCGCGGTCATACCATGTCTGTAATTCATCTTTCGTCACGCGTAAGGTGTGCTCCTTCTCATTTTCAAAAACAAAGGTCATCCAATCTGCATTATCCACTAAGGCAAAAAGGAACGTCGCGTTGTAAATAGCTGTTTCGGTATACTCTTTTTCAAGCAATGTGGCATCGATTCCCTCATATGTTACCGTCAATCCATACGGCTCCGATTTCGTCTGGAGGGAGATGTCGCGCAACGATTCACTATGTTTTAAGTGGTTCAGAATAGCAGCTACGGCACTGTTGTCTCCAAGAACAGAGGAGTCATAAGAAAAGATATCTTCTTTCATATTGGCTTCCTGAGTTGAAGAACAGCCAGTTATGAAAAGTAATAAGAACAAGAAAATGTAAATCGTTTTTTTCATGGGGCACCCTCCTCTATTCCATGGTACCATTCCTTTCAAATAACCGAGAGAGGAAAAGAAAAATAACGTCTAAAAAAACTAGCTGGAATGAGAAGTCCATGCCATAATAGAGACACGACGAGGGAGAAAGAGGGGACCAGTTTTGAAAAAAATCAATCAGTATATTGACGAAGTATTTACACAACAAGACGCGGTATTGGATGAAGTACTTGCTTCCATTAAAGAAAAGGGAATGCCAGAGATCTCAGTGTCACCCGCAGCTGGCAAATGGCTGTCCATGCTTGTTGCGATGACGGGAGCGACAAACGTTCTCGAAATCGGAGCACTCGGCGGATACAGCGGGATTCATTTGGCAAGAGGGTTCGGAAAAGACGGGACATTGACATCACTCGAACTCGAAGACACATATGCGGAAGTGGCACGTACGAACCTCGCCAAAGCGGGTTTTCACGATCAAGTGACATACATAACGGGACCGGCGCTTGACAGCCTGGCAACCCTCGCAAAGGAAAAAAGGACATTTGATTTTTTCTTTATCGATGCGGATAAAGGAAACTATGAAAACTACTTAGAAGCTTGCATTCAGATCGCAGAACTAGGAGCGGTCATTGCGGCAGATAACGTGTTAGCACGCGGCAGTGTCGCCGAGGACACCATCGAACCGAGAAAATATACAGAAACGATGAAAGAGTTTAATCGAAAAACGGCGAATCATCCGCAGCTTGAATCCCTGCTTTTGCCGGTAGGAGATGGATTAACGGTGTCACAAGTGAAGAAAAAAAATGAAAGCAGGGCCCTTTAGGGTCTTGCTTTTTATCGGTGTGAGGCAAATATCTATTTGAGATGCTTGATTTCTAACTCATGTTCGATGGAACGACGGGACAGCAAATCAAGGATACGTTCATGGTGATCCATTTTTTTCTCCATTCTCGTCACGGTGTCATTGGTCTCTAAGACAGCTTGTTTCATGTACTGCTGTTCTTCCTTTATCGTACCGACGGTTTGGGAGAGAGAAGTTTGTTCCTCTTTCATGATACCGACAGTTCGTGAAAGAGCAGTCTGTTCTTCCTGCATGGAACTGACGGTTTGGGAGAGAGAAGCTTGTTCTTCCTTCATGATACCGACAGTTTGGGAGAGAGACATCTGTTCCTCCTGCATGGAACTGACGGTTTGGGAGAGAGAGGCTTGTTCGTCTTTCATGATACCGACAGTTCGTGAAAGAGCAGTCTGTTCTTCCTGCATGGAACTGACGGTTTGGGAGAGAGAAGTTTGTTCTTCTTTCATCATACCGACTGTGCGGGACAGGGATGCTTGTTCCTCTCTCACCGTCTCGACGTTGTGGGACAGAGAGGATTGTTCGTCCTGCATCTTGTCGAAATGGTTGGAAAGAACGCCTTGTCCTCTTTCAAGAGAACCGACTCGCTGTTCAAGGCTCTGCATGTTGTCATTCAAGGTATTCAAGCTCTTATGGATCGGCATCAAAGCTTCATTCAAAATAGTACGTAATGATTCTTCGTTCACCGGATATCCTCCTTTCTCATAGGAATGCGTAAGAGTTGAACTACTCCCACTTAGCTTTGCTTGAAGTGGGAGATTCCTAAGAACTCC
>NZ_FONT01000004.1:0-46638 GCF_900113025.1 Alteribacillus iranensis
AGCTGTAAAGCGATTGCTCGCTTTGTTTCTTTTATAAAGAAATTAACAGACGCTTGACTTTCATTCAATTTTCAAAGGACAACCAGTCGGACTCTCTCGAGCGACAAAAAACATTATATAACTTCCTAATATAAATGTCAATACTTTTTAAAGGAAGTTTATGGTGGGCCTGAGTGGACTCGAACCACCGACCTCACGCTTATCAGGCGTGCGCTCTAACCAGCTGAGCTACAGGCCCATGTCATTAGTTTTCCCCATAAAAAAAGCACATAGCTTCCGTTATGAAATTTTATAAAATGAAATGGAGCGGGTGATGGGAATCGAACCCACGACATCAGCTTGGAAGGCTGAGGTTTTACCACTAAACTACACCCGCATAAATGGTCGGGAAGACAGGATTCGAACCTGCGACCCCTTGGTCCCAAACCAAGTGCTCTGCCAAGCTGAGCTACTTCCCGCGAATGGCGCGCCCGAGAGGAGTCGAACCCCTAACCTTCTGATCCGTAGTCAGACGCTCTATCCAATTGAGCTACGGGCGCATATATTTGGTGCGGTCGAGAGGACTTGAACCTCCACGGGATTAACTCCCACTAGGCCCTCAACCTAGCGCGTCTGCCATTCCGCCACGACCGCGACTATTTCTTTTATAGTAGTTTCATTAACTTATATGGTATAAATGGTGCGGGTGAAGGGAGTCGAACCCCCACGTCAAAGACACTAGATCCTAAGTCTAGCGCGTCTGCCAATTCCGCCACACCCGCATGTTTATGGCTGGGCCAGCTGGATTCGAACCAGCGCATCACGGAGTCAAAGTCCGATGCCTTACCGCTTGGCTATGGCCCAATGTCTTGTTTTGATATGATTCAAGCTAACTTTCATTGTAAAGCTTGTCTCTCACAAGATCAATAGCGATTTTTATCGCTATTTATGTATTTGTAATAATGGCGGGCCTGACGGGAATCGAACCCGCGATCTCCTGCGTGACAGGCAGGCATGTTAACCGCTACACCACAGGCCCCTCTTGTAAAGAATAAGCTGCGAATCTCTTCGTCAACTTCTCTCGTTCAGTCAGGTCACGTACCGGTGTACGCTCCTTCCTTCTCTCTTTCGTTTCCTCGACCTTCTTGCTTCTTCTTTACAATCTGATCAAAGAAATAAATTCGCTGCGAATCTCTTCGTCAACTTCTATCGTTCAGTCAGGTCACGTACCGGTGTACGCTCCTTCCTTCTCTCTTTCGTTTCCTCGACCTTCTTGCTTCTTCTTTACAATCTGATCAAAGAAATAAATTCGCTGCGAATCTCTTCGTCAACTTCTATCGTTCAGTCAGGTCACGTACCGGTGTACGCTCCTTCCTTCTCTCTTTCGTTTCCTCGACCTTCTTGCTTCTTCTTTACAACTTCGTCAAGGGAACGATCTGCTTAATAATAAGTGGTGGAGGGTGACGGGATCGAACCGCCGACCCCCTGCTTGTAAGGCAGATGCTCTCCCAGCTGAGCTAACCCTCCGTTGTTGGTGACCCGTAGGGGATTCGAACCCCTGTTACCGCCGTGAAAGGGCGGTGTCTTAACCACTTGACCAACGGGCCTTATGTTCACTATCTGAATGGCGGAGAAGGAGGGATTTGAACCCTCGCGCCGCTTACACGACCTACTCCCTTAGCAGGGGAGCCCCTTCAGCCACTTGGGTACTTCTCCAATATGGCTCCACAGGCAGGATTCGAACCTGCGACCGATCGGTTAACAGCCGATTGCTCTACCACTGAGCTACTGTGGAATATGGTTTTAAGTAATCTTTTCTCTCAGCGACAATTTATAGTGTATCAAATGCAACAACCATTGTCAATCACTTTTTTATGTTTTTGTTTTTGTTTCCTCTTTTATGTGCTGGCTCTCTCTCGAGCGACTTTTATAATTTAACACATGTATTAAATAATGGTCAAGGGTTTTATTCGTTTTTTTTCAAGCTGCCTCGACAGTAACCACAGACGTACTTCTTGGTATCCATTCTACGGTAGCGTTTAAATTTTGCGCCACACTGTTTACATTCATAATAATGAACTTTTCTATTATGATTAGCATCCGGCAGCGTTTGACAGTGACGCGCTCCTCCCACTTTCCGAAGAAGTGATTTAAATTCTCGATCTGAATGTTTATATCCTTTTCCTTCTCTATGTAAATGGTAATGACATAGCTCATGTTTAAGTATAGAGATTAATTCTTCTCTGCCAAAATGTTCGTAGTGTTTCGGATTCACCTCGATGGCATGAGAAGACAGCATATATCTTCCTCCCGTCGTCCTTAATCGATGGTTAAAGACAGCGTTATGTTCAAATGGTTTTGAAAACCATTTGTCAGAAAGCTCGCGGGTGAGCTCTGTTAATTCTTCATTTGTCATTCTGTCATTCACCCTTTTTGGCAACTCAGACAAACCGTTCAACATATAATGTATGTAGCTGACTGTCTGCAAAGTTCTAATATACTATTTAGTAGGAGGTTGTGTTCCATGCCCGGCTGGTTTATGAGACAACTTGAAAGGGCCTTCTTAGAAAAAAATCGCCAAGAAATCCGGGTACTAAATCAATGTTGGTTCGATTATCAGTATAAACAAAGGGATAAGAATACTTCAAGGCAATATGTTAATCAGCGGTGAATACTCCCGCTGATTAACCACTTCTTACCATATCAACTCTTTTGTCTTTCTGGCTCCACCATTGTAAGGGAAATACGTCCTTTCTCCACGCTTACTTCTTCTACCCAGACTGTCACGATATCTCCTACTGATACTACTTCCATTGGGTGTTTAATATAGCGGGTGGCGAGCTTTGATACGTGGACGAGACCATCCTGCTTCACCCCTATATCTACAAAGGCTCCAAAATCGACTACATTTCGGACCGTACCTTGAAGCTCCATTCCTCTCTCTAAGTCCTCCATCGCCACTACACCCTTTTTAAGTAAAGGAAGGGGTAGTTCATCCCGCGGATCTCTATTTGGTTTCTTTAAATCTTCAACGATGTCGGTTAGAGTGAGGCTCCCAACGCCTAATTGCTGTGCAGTCTGTTCTATATTAAGGTTATCCAATTTTTCCTTTATGTGAGGTGTGCCTGCCTCTGCTGCCTCTGCCCCTATCCATGAAAGCAACTGATATGCTGTGTTATAGCTTTCAGGGTGAATCGCCGTTCGATCTAACGGTTCTTCCCCTCCTTGAATTCTTAGAAAACCAACTGCTTGTTCGTATGTTTTCGAGCCTAGCCTAGGTACATCTTGCAATTCCTTACGATTTCGATAGGCTCCGTTTTCATTTCTTGTGCGAACTATGTTGTTTGCAACTGATTTAGAAAGACCAGAAACATATTGTAACAAACTGGATGAAGCACTATTTACATCAACTCCTACTTGGTTAACGGCAGTTTCTACCACGAACTTCAACGACTCATTTAACTTTGCTTGTGATACATCATGCTGATATTGTCCGACTCCGACTGATTTAGGATCAATTTTTACGAGCTCTGCCAGTGGGTCTTGAAAACGCCGTGCAATAGAAGCTGCACTGCGCTCTTCTACTTCTAAATCAGGAAATTCTTCACGCCCTAGCGGAGAAGCAGAATACACACTTGCCCCGGCTTCATTCACGATCAAGTAGGACACATCGCGCTCGAGTTCAGGAATAACGTCCGCTATGAAACTCTCTGTCTCTCTTGATGCCGTCCCGTTACCAATAACGATAATGTCTACATTGTACATTGCTACCGTGTCTTTCACTAACTTAGTGGATTTATCCACTTCATTTCTAGGCGGGACAGGATACATCACATTAATGTGAAGTAATTTGCCTGCCTCGTCTACAACAGCCATTTTACAACCGGTTCGGTAAGCTGGGTCTAACCCTAACACTATTTTCCCCCTGACCGGAGGTTGAAGAAGAAGGTTTTTAAGGTTTTCTGAAAAAATAGTAATGGCCTGCGCTTCTGCTTTTTCCGTTAATTCTTTACGTAGTTCCCTCTCCACAGCCGGCGCAATCAATCTTTTATACCCATCTTCATAGGCTGATTTCAAGAATGGCACAGATGGCGACTCGTACCTTTCAATAATCTGCTTCTCTAAGAAGGAATGTATTTTGTCCTCCTTGGTTTCGATGCTGATTTTTAATACATTTTCTTTTTCACCGCGGTTCATTGCAAGTACACGATGAGACGGTATTTGCCGCAGAGCTTCCTCGTACTCATAGTACATTTCATATACTTGTTGCGGGTCTTCCGCATCCTTCTTGGCCATAGAAGTGATTGCTCCCGACTGATAGGTCATCGTCCGAATGTTTTGGCGAATGGTGGGTTCATCTGCAATCTGTTCTGCAATAATATCTAGAGCCCCTTGAATAGCATCATCTTCAGAAGCCACTTCTTGGTCTTCATTAATATATTTCTTGGCTTCTGCCCCTATGTTTGCCTCAATCGGCTGCGAGAAAATAAATTCAGCCAGCGGTTCCAACCCTTTTTCCTTCGCTTTTGTAGCTCTCGTTCTGCGTTTTTGCCTGTATGGCCGGTACAGATCTTCTACTTCCTGCAATTTAGTCGCATTCTTAATGGAAACAGATAATTCTTTCGTTAACTTCCCCTGCTCTTCAATTAATCGAAAAACTTCTTGTTTCCGCTGATTAAGTTGTTTACCGTATTCATAGGCCTCTTGTACTGTGCGGATTTGGACTTCATCGGCCCCTCCGCTATTTTCCTTTCGGTAGCGAGCAATAAAAGGGACCGTATTGCCATCTTCCAACATTTCAATAATGTTTTTGACGTGATTTTTCCCTACGTTGCTCTCTTTGGAAATCTTAGATATTAAGGTGTGATCTGATTGAATTTCCAGCGTGTCCATTGTCTTTCGCTCCTTCTTCTCTCAATATGTCAATTTTATTCTACAACTATACCATGTTCCCTTCTTCTCCATTTTTATCCTTTTCCTCGACGACCAACGATAACTTGTACCTGCCAAATCTCATTTCAATAAACCTTTGTTTTACCCCTCCGTCGTTGTTCGCCATCTCAGGCTTGAGAAAAACATTTCTTCTGTTTTTAGGTGTCACTCAAACCTAGAAATTTTTCGTCCCTTCAAAAGAAAAAAGAGCCACACGGGCTCTCTATGTTACTTGTCCTATTAAAACTGTTACATCATCATCTTGTTTCGCGTGCTTTTCTAATTGTTTGATCGAGGTATGCGGAGATATGATGCGGTTCATCCATTGTTGATCTGAACGCGGTATCTGAATGCCATCAGAATGCATAACAAAATGAAAGCCTGACTGGAAGGGATAGTATTCCATTCTGTATTTATACTTGCGGCCCGATAGGTAGCCTGTGGTAGGAATAGGGCGCTTCATCTCTTCTCCTGGCGGAAACAAATAAGTAGCTATATTTCCCACATTCCCGTATGCAAGAGTATTTGAATCAAAGTATGCTTTTAATATTGTAATGACTACCCCACGCTCTTCTGCTAGAGCTTTATTGCATGCTTCCAGCATCACAGGCACACTTTCATCCTGATTCTTTTTCACAGCTTCCATGGCGAGTTCAGAAGACCTGGCGGCATTCTCCCCGCTTCCCAGGCCATCTGCCAGAGCGCACAAAAAATAGCTATCGGTTTCAATAGTAATGTACCCGTCACCACACCAGCTGCTTCCGTTTTTGCCTTGTTGGTAAACAGCAACGGCCACGTTAGCATGCGTTTTAGTTTCAATCATTTATAAACACTCCGATGGCTCTATCCTAATCGATTCACGTAGCTTCTGCAGGGCACGGCGCTGTAGACGAGACACGTGCATCTGTGAAATCCCAAGTTTTTCTCCGGTTTCTTTTTGGCTTAAATTCTCAAAATAGGTGAATTGTAATATTTCCTTTTCTCGGTCAGTCAATACAGAAAATGCTTTCTCCAACAGTAGGTGTTGATCTGTTTTTTCATAGCCTTCTTCCGTAGACCCCACTAAGTCTAGCAGGGTAACAGCACTGCCTTCTTGGTCAGCTTCGATAGAGCGATCCACAGAAAGGGCTTGATAGCTTTTCCCCATTTCCATCGTCTCTAACACTTCTTCTTCACTGACTTCTAAGTGTTCAGCTATCTCTTCCACTTGCGGGGAGCGCTGCAGTTCATTTGTTAGATCTTCTACTGCCTTCTTTATTCGAGGTCCCAGTTCTTTTATCCTTCTAGGAACGTGAACACTCCACGTTTTATCTCGAATAAATCTTTTAATTTCCCCAACGATGGTCGGGACAGCAAATGACTCGAAGCTTCGGTTAAACGAGTCATCAAACCTTCTTAAAGCCGCCAACAGACCTATCATCCCTACCTGATATAAATCATCATCATGGTCTTGACCACGGGAGAATTTACGCGCAAGTGACTGAACGAGCGGTTCATAATGCTGAACTAGCTTCGTTTGAATTTCTTCAGTAGGGTCTTCTTGAAATTCGTATATCCAATCATACACTTTCCCGTCATCACTGTTTTTGCGCGTTTGTTGATGCTGAGATTTCATCGACATGATGTTCCACCTCATCTCTTTTCAGGAACTTCGTCATTACAATCGCAACACCGGCTTCCCCGTTAATCTCCACGTGATCCATTAAAGAATCAATAAGAAAGAGTCCGAGCCCCCCTTCTTTCAGCTCCTCTACCGGTTTTGTTCCATCAATGGGGCCAAGCTTTCTTTTCACGTCACTTAAGTTAAAGCTTTGGCCTTTATCAGATACTACAATCTCAATTTTGTCTTTATACACATTGCAACCAATCCCTATCATGCCACCTTCTTGATAGGCATGGTTTACAACATTGGTACAAGCTTCCGCGACCGCAATTTTGAGATCTTCTATATCATCGTAAGAGTAGCCCACCCGGTTCGCTATCCCGGATACAGCCAACCTTACGACCCCCACGTATTCTGCTTTGGCCGGCACTTTCATTTCAATGTAGTCCAGGGCTTCGTTTCCCATTACTTGGCTTCCTCCCTTTTCTCATTGTCGATGTTGATCACTTCATCTAACCCGGTTATAGAGAATAATCTTTTTACCCGGCTGTTTAAGCCAGTCAGTTCAATCGTACTGTTATGGCTCTTAGCCGACTTGAGAGCTCCAATGAAGATACCAAGACCCGTACTATCAATATAATCGACACCTTTTAGATCTACTAATATCTTGTCACCCTCGTTTTCAGTCATGGGGAGAAGCTCTTCTTTTAACTGTGGTGCTGTATATGCGTCAATTTCTCCACCAACGTACAGAATGGAAAAATCTTTTTTATTTTCTTTACGAATATCGAGATCCATCTTTATGTCCCCCTTATGAGTTTTGGGATTGTACATGTATTCCAGCCTAACATGAAAGTGCAAAAAAGCGGCCTGCCATTTTCAACTGCCAACAGGCTCGCTTTAACTTACCCTTTTTTATGTCTCGTACCGAATTTTCCCGAATCGAGAGAAGGTTAAACCTTTCTACGCAAAATAATTAATGAAAAATCATCCCTCAGCTGGAAATCCTGCAATCTCTCTAATTCATAAAAAACTTTTTCAACGATTTCTTGCGCAGGCAACTCTTTATATTTTCGAATCAACTCTATCAGCTCTTCTCGTTCAATAAACCCTTCTTCTGTACGGCACTCCGTCACGCCATCAGATAACAATACCACAAAATCTCCGGGCTCCACTTGTTTGTGATATTCACGAAACTTCGTATGACGCTTAATCCCCAATACGAGTCCCTTAGCATATAATTCCTCAAACGTGTCTTCCTTTTGGCTATAATAAAAGCCGGGTTCATGGCCGGCTCCAGAGTAATAAAAATGATGGACATGAGGATCGTACGAACCGTACATCATCGTAATAAACATATTGGAGGCCACGTTTTGCTCTACTACACGATTTAAGTTTTCGAGAAGAGCCCCTGGCTGTAAACGCTGTTCCGGCAGGCTGTCCATCGCATATTTAATCATCGACATACACAGAGCTGCCGGGATGCCTTTTCCAATAATGTCTGCTATCGCTACACCAATACAGTCATTTTCATCCCTAATAAAGTGATAATAATCCCCGCTCATTTTGGACGCAGGAACGCTAATCACACCGATATCAAGAGAATCAACTTGTGGTATTTCCTCCGGAAGAAATGTTTGCTGCATGCTGGCTGCGACGTTAATTTCAGCTTCGAGCTCTTTCTGTTTATCTCTAAGACTCTGGTGAGCTCTATACGCCATCCCGTACCCCATCATCACTTCCAACAGAAAATCAAATGAATCACGTAACGAATGGGGAATATCAGGAAAGAATTCTTCAATGGCATCCAGGTGAAAGCTCAACGTCTCTTCAGGGGAAATTTGATGTTCAAGTACTTTTTTACTGAACTGTTGTGCTTGATACAGCCCTATTTCATTTTTGTCTTCCAAATATTGCTTTAATATTTCTTTATATTGGTTCTGTATACAGCTAAATGAGTCAGTCAAGTTTCATCCCCCTTTAACGGAGCCATTTAATCGCTGTAATCTCCGTACCTTCCCCTGCAGTAGAATGGATGTCAAACTCGTCCATTAAGCGTTTAACACCCGGGAGCCCTGCTCCTAGTCCTCCAGAAGTGGTGAAACCATCTTCCATCACATCACGGATATTAGAAATACCTGGCCCCTTATCTTTCGCTATGATTTTTATACCTCGTTTTGAAACAGGCGATTCAGTATCTTCTACATACTGAATAACAATTTCGCCTTTTTCAGCATATAAGTATATATTTCTCGCCAGTTCAGAAATAGCGGTTGCAATTCTTGCTTGATCGACATTACCAAACCCCGCATCTTTTGCTAAGTTTCGTCCTGCCTGGCGGGCCGAAACGATGCCCCACTCCGTATGAACTTCAACATTGGATTGGATACTCATCACTACCCCTCCAATTCCTGTTGAAGTTTCTCGAGGCCTTGTTCGAGATCAAGAGCTGTAGGCACTTCATTCAGCATAATCCCCATATCAATCAACGTGATAGCCACTGCAGGTTGAATGCCGGTAAGTACCACTTTTGCTCCCATTAAGTTAGACATTTCAACAACGTCTCCCAACACTTTAGCAATGTAAGAATCAATCATTTCTACGGAGGTGAGGTCAATTACAACACCAATTGATCCTTCTTGGTGAATTTTATTAAGCAGGTCTTCCTGGAATTGAAGGGCAGTCTGATCATCTAATTCTACTTGAACGGATATTAACAAATATTTGTGTAGCTTTAAAATGGGGATTCGCATGGAACATCCGCCTCCGATCTATCTTGAATCTATTCTTTCATCGTCATTTTCTATTTTGATGATTTTACGTTGTGTTAATTCAAGGCCTGTCTCAACACCTCTTCGAAGCGAACTCTTTGTCCGAAACTTGCTAAGATCGATTCCCAAATTAACAATCGTTTGAGCTATTTCCGGTCGAATACCTACCAATATACACTCTGCTCCAACAAGCCGGATTGCTTCTGCTGTCTGTATAAGGTGATGTGCTACCATTGTATCTACCACAGGCACACCGGTTATGTCGATTAAAACGACTTGAGACCGATGTTCAATTATACCATCTAGAACATTTTCCATAATTAATTTAGCCCGTTCGGTGTCTATTGTACCTACAAGCGGCATGACACTCACTTTCTCAAACACAGGAATAAGAGGTGCAGAAAGCTCTTTTAAAGCCATCCGTTGAAGATGGATCGTGCTTTCCCATGACCCTGAATATTCATCTGCAATTTGATTAATGATGCTATCCACCCAGGTTTCAATTTCATAGAATGTCTCGAATACTTTTTTAGAAGAAATACTTTCCATGGAAGACATTGTTTCAAGAAGTACACGCCGAAAAGCCTGCATCCCTTGAGTAAAATAACTTAACGGCCATCCCAAATAGATAAGATGTTGAGCAAATTCATTTAGTTTCTCTGTTGCTGCTTCTTCTGTTAATTCCAACGACTCGATGATTAATTCAACAAATTTTTTATTAGTTTCATCGCTCGCTTCATTGGGTATTTTTTTGGCAAGACCGCTAGGCATTACGTTATTAATTTCGCTTAACCAATCAGATATTATATCTTGCTTTTGTGTATAAATCATTTCTACAATGGATGGCTGCATATACAATTCCTCCATGAATTGAATGATATATTTTTGCGTTCCATCAATTTGGTGCACAAAAAAAGTGTTTAATTGACTCTATTATTTCATGTCTCGTGATTTGGCGCAAATAAATTATAGCCTAAACTAGTATTCTATTCGTTTTTAAAGTTTTTTACCATAAAAAAGTTGCTGCCTCCGTAACAAGCAACAACTTTTGACATGCGTCTTTATTCACGTTTTCTAAAAGTAAAATAGGGGTAATTCCTGTATATCCATCATACTCCGCTCACAAGCCGATTATCTAGCGAGGTTTCCGCTTCTTCCTCAGCCAGGAAGGATTCTGAGGCGATATGCAGATTAATATGAGCCATTTCCAAGTAGCCCTGCTGCATGGATTCGCGATTTTTCTTTTTCTGCCGTTCTTTCAAGTAAACCTCGGTAGCCTGATGGATAAACTCATTGCGATTCACATTGTCCTTTGCGACTAAGCCATCCAATTCGCGGAGCAGGTATTCAGGAAGGCTGACTGTAATTTGTTTCTTGCAATTCTGAGACAATCCACACACCTCCAGCATACGCCTAACTTCTCGATTTCATTTATCCTCATGATAGCATTTCATTGTTCGATTTGCAAAGATCCTTTAAAAGAATTTGAATGAGACTAAGATACATAAATTCTCGGTACTCTTTTACTTATCATGCACGGTATTTCATAAGGGATGGTATCAAGTCTTTCAGCTACTTCGACAGCTGAAATAGTCTCTTGATTTTGGCTTCCGACCATCGTAACCTTTGTGCCGACGGGCCTGTACTCTGGAAGTCGAACCATTAACTGATCCATACATATGCGGCCGACAATCGGTACGCGGACACCGTCTACCAACACTTCGGCACCTTTAGAAGCATGCTGTCTATACCAACCGTCTGCATAACCAATAGGAATTGTTGCAATCCATTCCTTTTCTGTAGTGATATAAGCTTGGCCATAACCGATATTTTGACCTTGAGGTACTTCTTTAATTTGAACGATTCGGCTGTGAAGAGAAAAAGCAGGCTGCAACGTAAAGGGAATGTCATCAATAATTTCCTTAGAAGGCGGCAAACCATACATTGATATACCAATGCGCACCATATTAAAGCATCTTTCTGGAAAGCGAAGACTTGCGGCACTGTTACCACAGTGAATATATTCCACTTCCCCTATATGGTCTTTGACTAAGCGAATGTTGTCTAGAAAACAAGAATACTGTCGTTCAAAGAACTCCGTCTTTTTACTATCCGCGGTGGCAAAATGTGTGTAAAGTCCTTCTGGGTGAAGAGAGCAGCAATGACGTAAAACACCCATGAACTCTTCAATTTCCTCCTCTTCTGCCATCCCGAACCTTCCCATTCCAGTATCTACTTTAATGTGAACGTTCAGACGGGCAGTTCCTTTAATATAGGATTCCGCTTCTTCCAGCCACTCCTTTTGGAATGCCGTTAGCCTAATGTCTTTTTGTGCCGCGATGAGAGCGTCTTCCGGGTTTGTTCTCCCTAATACTAGGATAGGTGCCTCTATCCCCTCGTCCCGCAATTCTAGCGCTTCATCTAACAAAGCGACTCCAAGAAACTCAGCTCCCGCTTCAATGGCTGCTTTCGCTGTCTCCACTGCCCCATGCCCATAGCCGTCAGCTTTCACCATAGCCATAAGACTGACATCTGAATGAAACTGTTGCAACGTCATACGTATATTATACTTAATACAATCAAGACGAACCTCTGCCCATGTATCTCTTCGCGAAGCTTGTTTAAAGGCCATTCTATCTTCTCCTATGCTGTCGCTCGCTCTATGTTAGAAAAATAAACTTTAACTCCTTGACTTATCTATTTTGTCATCACTCATCGTACTATTTCCTAACAACGCAAGTAAAAATGTATAATTTGATTATTCTCGGGTTCACTCGAAATGTCAACGGGGAATTAGAACCTCTTTGTTTTAAGAAAAGCGCAAGCACCCTGGCTTGCACAGGACGTGCTGACTTTTGCGTTATACACAGGATGTGTATGTTTTTAGCAAAAGACCATTCTACTATGGGCTTCCAGAGCGTCTAGGCGCTGGAGCTAGATATCACTCCATGAATGCAATACTTTCTTCTCTTTTTAGAAAAGCATTAGAGTGTCAAACTTTGAAAAATAACAGCCAGGCAAGGAAGCACCTGCCCGGCTTGAACTAACCAAAATTAGTATTTCATTTCACAGCTTGTGTCTCTAAAGCGTTATCCATGGAACGTGCGATGGCTGTCATTTCCTCTTTTGTTAGTTCTGTTGAAGCTAAGAAATACTCCACTCCATCATAGTTCCATGTTAATGAATCTTCTGTCCAAGCCCCAACCGTGAAGCCAAGGTCAACCGGCTCTCCTGTTCCCACGTTCACATTGGCTGATGCCTCAAGCACTTGAGCTGATTGCTGGATAAGAGTAAAAGGCTGCTCTCCTGTATAAGAAAGTACGACTTTTTTACCGTTTTCTGTATCGCTTTCTTCGGTATCGGTGAGGGTCGTCCCTTGAGGTTCAAAGGTTGGATAACTTACTTCAAAAGAGTTCGATTTTTCTTCAGCCTGCTTATTTTCTTGATCCGCGGCACTCGTTGGCATATCCACATTTGCCGCAGACATGTTTTTCTCCGTATCAAAGTCATTGTCATCAAACGTGGCATCTTCATCAAATTCAGTGAATTCAACAGAAACAAGCAGCTTAAAGTCGCTATCATAAATTTTCACTGTATTGGGCGTTAATGATTTTGCATCTAGAACGATTTCTTGATGGCTCAAATTTTTATTTTGATAGTTGGTTTTTGTTTCAAATACGTAAGCACCTTCATGGACCGAAAACGTCCTTTCCGCATCCATCAAAATATCGGAAATAAGCGACTCATAAAGATACACTTGACTGTTATTATTTGGCCAATCACTTTGAAAGCGGAAGCTTTTGTTCAATGCCGGTGTTAACACAAACACCCCTTCATCATTCCGTATAATCATTTGGTTCTGCTCTTCGTTTTCATTCTTCAAGTCTACTTTGTAGTATTTATTCTTTTCGTTTTGCATGTGCCAGACTTCAACGTTGTAAGTTCTTGGCTCTTCGCCTGTTTCTAGGGTCATGGCAGCTTTTCCTTTATATCCGTCCATATCCTGTAATTTTTTATCCAACTCTCGTACAACTTCTTCTTGGGATTTTTCTCCGCACGCTGCCAACACCAAAACCGATAATAACAACAGGACAACGAATAGCAGTAATTTGCGCACGTTATCATTTCTCCTTTGTCCCTAAAATAACGACAAAGGAGGGAACCTTAGAAAGAAGAAATTATGGAACGAAATGCAAGCGGTAATAGGTGAATAAAGTCAGAAGCAGTCATGGCATAAGTTTGCCTGGATTTCTTAACTGCTATATCAGCCGTGAGACCATGCAAATAGACGGCATTCATAACTGATGCACTTGTTTCTTTTCCTTGTAGAAGGAGACCAAGAATAAGCCCAGTTAATACGTCTCCTGTCCCCCCTCTCGCTAATGCTTCATTGCCGCTCGTATTGATAAATTGATCTCCGTCTGGTGTTGTCACTATAGTATGAGGGCCTTTCAATACAAGGTAACACCCTTTTTCCATGGCAAATTCACGAGACAACGTAAAACGTTGATTATTTATTTTCTCTGTTTTCTCCCCCGTTAGTCTGCTCATCTCGCCTGGATGAGGGGTTATGATCAATGGAGCATTTCTCGCTTTCACCTCTTGTTCAAGCTCCGGCAAAAAGTAGAGGGCATCAGCGTCTAATAAAAGTGGGGCATTTACTTCTGTAAGAAGCCGCCGTACCAACGGCTTAATCGTTTTCTCCCTGCCAAGTCCCGGGCCTGCAGCTACCGCCTGATAGGGATTTGTATTAAAATCCATTCCCATTAAATCACCAGCGATGGCTCCACCTTGTTCTGGAAGAGGCATTCCCATCGTTTCCGGCAATTGTGAATGTACTACAGGCATGACGGAAGAAGGAGCAGCTGTTGTCAATAATCCCGCCCCGCTATTCAAACAAGCTGAAGCAGCTAAAGTCACTGCCCCTGGCATGGACTTCGATCCCCCGATCAGTAAGCCTTTTCCATGAGTCCCTTTATGGGCATTAGGGATCCTGTGGGGAAGAGAATGGCAGACATCATTTTTCGTCCACACTTTCCTTCGTATTGGCACGTTATTTTCTATCACTTTACGTAACCCAATATCAACGGTCCTTATCGCGCCATAACAGTCTGTTGCTGGATACAAATAGGCACTGCATTTTGGTGCTTGGATGACAACGGTGGTATCTGCATAAATAACCGTTTCAGGTATTTTTCCGCTTTCTGATGGTACGCCGCTGGGAATATCGATGGAAATCACATCAGCAGATCCCTTGTTCACAGCTAATACAGCTTCCTTGTATGGAGGACGCAAAGGTCCCCTTACACCTGTCCCTAGCATGGCGTCTATAACGACATCATAGTCATCCATTTCACAAAGAGAAGCATCCCATTCTTTCCATTCGCGGCCGAGATTTTCATAGATTTCCTTATGGTAACAAGCTGCCCCTTCGAACTCATTCGGATCAGCAAGTAACCAAACATCCACATCCATGCCATGATCGATTAGCACTCGGGCAACAACGAACCCATCACCGCCATTATTACCTTTCCCTATAAGAATGGCTGCTTTCTCCTGCAAGGAGTGGTCTTCCATAATTACTTCAGCAACCGCACGGCCGGCATTTTCCATTAATAGTTCTTCCTTTAATCCGAGACTTTCAATAGCATAGCGATCCACCTCTTTCATTTCTTCACCAGTTACCACTTGCATGGCAGGTCCCTCCTAACCGCAATATATTTCTATGAGACAAACTCTCCAGATATAACTTTATCTACTATCTTGCTTTTCAAGTACCACTTGAGCTGCAGCATAATCTTTGCTATGCGTTATAGACAGATGAGCCACAATGTCACGGGCGGGGTGGGTAAGGATTGGTTTGCCTAGATCATTGTTTAGGATTGAAATATCTTGGAAGCCATAATGTACAGAGATCCCTGTACCAGCAGCTTTCACAAAAGCCTCCTTCGCAGCGAACCGGCCAGCCACGTATTCTATCCGCCGATTTCCTCGTAATCTTTCAAGAAGCTTCTGTTCCGGCGAAGTCAATATTCTTTTTTCAAAGCGTCTATTCTCCTCTAGAAGACGTTTGATTCTTGATAGTTCTACTATATCTAATCCAATACCGTAAATCATTGTCTCTTCTCCTATTCTTTAAAAGGTGTCATTCGCTTAGGCAGAGAACCATATGCTAAGATAAAACACGTATGGAAATGTTATCGAAAAAAATCGGGGGAAGATAGATCATGTTCATCCGTAACGAAACGTTTTACTCTTTCAGAAAAAACTATCCATTGATCACTGGGATTGTGGCTATTCATTTCCTTTTATTTTTGTGGATGAATGTATCTAATTGGACGAATGGTTTGATTCCGCTTGGCGGGTTCATCTTCCAATTGGGGGTGGGAAATAATTATGCTGTAGCCACGGGTGAATTTTGGCGACTGGTGACCCCCATCTTTCTTCACATCGGAGCAGGACATGTTTTATTTAACTCCTTCTCTCTCGTGTTATTTGGACCCGCCCTGGAGAAAATGCTCGGCAAGTTTAAGTTCCTTATTGCCTACTTGTCCGCTGGTATCCTGGCCAACATCGCTACATTCATACTGACGGGGCCTGGTTATACACATTTAGGTGCTTCCGGTGCTATTTTTGGCCTGTTTGGCATTTACTTGTACATGATTTGGAAAAGAAAAGATTTAATTGATGCCGCGAACGCCCAGCTAATTCTTGTCATCCTTATTCTTGGTGTTGTGATGACATTTCTAAATCCCGGTATTAACATTACAGCCCATATATTTGGCTTAATATCAGGACTGGCTCTAGCACCTCTTTTTCTCACAAATGCTCTCCCTTTTTATGCATATCCTTCGACAGCTGGGCATGGCGAAGCCACTTTTCGTTCTTCCCGCTGGAAAATGAAACGTTTTTCGGCCTCTTCGTTCATTCGTATTATCGGTTGGGGATTTATTATTCTAGTGATAATAGGAATTATCAATCGCCTGCTTCAATGGTAATTGCAGTCATTTGATTGGGAGCCACTGGGATTTTCACTGGCTCCTCAAAATTATACCCCTTCATGTCTTGTAAGTTGCCACCTTCAAATTCTACATGCGTAAAATTAAAATCTGCAGCTGTTAACAAAATCGCTTCAATCATGATTTGTCCCTGCTCATCTTCTGGTATGTTGCTTTCGTCAGAAAATATTATCTTGGCAATGTCACCATTCTCCTCCACTCTTTCCACAGTAACCGCACCCGGAATAGAAGGAGATATACCATCCTTTGCATCTATAGTTTGCATTTGTTCTAAAACGTAGAAGAAGCTGTTATTCTCTGCACTTTCTCCTAGTGGAAGATCGGCTGCAATACCGCTTACTAAAAAGGATATATTCTCTTTCGTCGTGTAAACATAATAACCCTCTTTGTTTTCATTACCTTTCAAGTTCTCTCTCAGGCTACGGATCTCTAGCTTTTCGGTACCTGTTCCAGATATTATATTTAGTTTAGCGTTTCCTATACGAGAGAGAGACGATGCCAAACTTCGTAAAATAGCATCACTTCTTGCTTTTTCGGTTACTTTCTTGTCAACATAGACTTCCAACACTTGTTCATTTTCCTGGTACGCCCAGTCCATGCCTTTTAGAGCAGAAGAACCTAAACCAATATGTTCGCCTGAAAATTCATTGTTTAGAGCCTGGAATGCATCCAACCACTCCATGTCCTTACTAACTGTGAAAGTCAAAGGGACGACAACAGATGTGTTTCCCGCTAACAGGGGTATAGTTACAGCTTGCTCACTATCTTTTAAATCAGAGTCGGTAAGCGCTCCTGCATAAGACAACTCACTATGTTGAGCTACCTCTACAGTAGGTTCGTTAACAATTTTTTCTTCTTTATCCTTCTGTGTCTCTTTTTTTTCTACTAATTCTTTATCTTCTTCCTCTACTGCTGCAGGTGGCTCCCATTGATTCTGGTGAGAGGATTGACCATTTGAATCTGGTACGATTTCTTCTGTATCGGCACCTTCGTCACGCTTACTAACATTGTCTTCAAGAGAGATCTCACTCCCAACTTCTTGCTTTACGTTCTCTGAAGACGAGAAATCAGAAGAAGATGATTGGAGAGACACTAATCCTGCGTTAACTAAAATGATAAACATGAAGGCCGCCACTACTCCTGCTATTGTCGGCAGAAGTTTTCTCGGTGGCCGTTTTAATCGACGAGTTTTTCCTGTTCTCTCCATAATGTTCTGATAAATTTCGCCTTTTGTTCGTTTGTCGAAGACTGGAGGCATTTGTTCCAAAGTCTTTTTTATTTCCTCTTCCGAGTGGCCACGTAACCGTTTCACAAACTTATCCTCCTTTCTGCCTCTTCTTGATGGAGCGAAAGTATGTCTTTTATCTTTCTTAGGGCTCGGTGTTGTGTGGTCTTAACTTTACTTTCAGACCACCCGAGAACTTCAGCAGTTTCTCTGATAGAAAGCGATTCAATATACCGTAAAATTAAGACTTGGTACTGATCAGAAGTACAATGTCCCATCGCTTCGTATATTTCTCTCACTTCATCTCTTGCCGTCACAATTTCTTCCGGAAGAGGCGCCGGGTCGGGCATCTCTTCTTTTGACAATGGAGCTAATATACCAAGCCATTTTCTTTTTTTGCGATTCTGTTTCCTTACCCAATCTATCCCTACATGTCTGGCAATAGAATACAGCCACGTTTTTTCACTACTTTTTCCTTCGAAAGATTCCCATGAATGAAATACTTTAATATAAACTTCTTGTACTAATTCTTCCGCTGCTTCTCTATTTCTCACCATATAGAACAAATATTGAAAAAGAGAGTGATGATACGTCTCATACAACCTTTCAAATTCATCATGCATCTACAACACTCCCATTCATCTGTCGCTACAGCGCTTACTTTGTTACATAGGCATCGAGACAGTCTTTAAAGATAGGCGCACATAACAAAAGAGGAAAGCTCTGCACCCATCGCTGCGAGCTTTCCTAACTCATTTGTGCCGTTCTCTATTATAGGAACAAAGCGTATACCCAGTATAAAATCCCATATAGCACCACTAATGTAACAATAAAAGCAAGTAATTTTTTGTTAGACATCCGTTTCATTATTTTCACCTGCCAGTACTTTCAAGCTCATTATACCACGATTATTCATAGAAATAGAAACCATCTCAACATAGAGTATACCGCATCATTTTATAGGAAAATATTATGATAAGATAGAGCTAAGAGAGTGTGCTTGGGAAGGTATGGGTTATGATTACAAAGAAGAAGAAATGGAACATTCAATTCATTGGAGGAAGAGTTTTAAAAACAGGCATTGCCGTCTTCCTCACAGCTGTCATTTGCCGGCTTTTTGGAATGATGGAAGCATTCGCAGTGATCACGGCCATTGTTACGTTAGAACCGACCGCTGCTTCTTCGATTAGAAAGGGAGCACAACGTCTTCCTGCATCTATTATTGGAGCAGCCCTCGCCATGGGATTTGCTTACGTATTCGGCCCAAGTCCGATGTCTTACACACTAGCGGCTGTGTTTACTATCTTTGCTTGCACCAAATTAAAATTACAAGATGGTACACTCGTCGCCACATTGACAGCTGTCGCGATGATACCTGTTTCCGAGGGACATTACTTTTATTCTTTTCTTGAACGGGTAGGAACGACAACCATCGGGTTAAGTGTCTCAACGCTTGTAAATTTAACAATTTTACCCCCTCGTTTCTCAACCTTGATTGCAGAGAGAAATGAAACACTCTTTACTAATACAGCAAATGTGTTAAAACAAAGAACCGATGAACTGCTAGAACAAGGTTCAGATAAAAAAAATAGTCAGTACCTGTTCAGAAATCTTCAGAAAGACTTGGAAAAGTCCATACAATTGTCCTATTATCAGAAAGAGGAAATGCGGTATCATAAACGTAGAAATGAAAAAGATAAACGCTTTTTCACTTTTGAACAGAGACAGTTACATCTCTTAGAAAAACTCATTTATCATTTTAGTCAGCTGTATAGCATAGACGCTAATAATCTTGACTTGAAAGAGAATGAGAGAAACATCGTGCAGGAAACTGCTCTTTCTATCGCTGTCATTCTAGAAGGGCAACACTTTCACATTCCTGTCTCTCATTATCATCTTATCGACGAACTAGATGAACTATTTTGGCATAGACGAGATGAGGTGGAAGAAGATATCACTCCTAAAAAACACCAGCATCGTTTCTCAGAGGACGTGATCCTGTTATTCACACTCTTATCTATCCATGATGAGCTTGAAAGTTTAGAAGACCTTCATCATCACGAAAATGATGAGGACAAAGCATGATTGAAAAAGTAGGAGGAAAAAAGCCCTTTGACTTCTCTTCCTGTTTTTTCTACACTTTCTGTAACTGCCACTCAATACATAACGTCTAAGTGTATGTAATTGAAAAATTTTGCAAGAAAAGAGAGGAGAAAATAATGAAACATTTACATTTCATGTTTGCTATTTTATTAAGCATGGGAATACTAGCGGCTTGCGGTCAAGGAGGTAACTCCGAAGAGCAAAACAGTGATTCAACAGCCGGCGAGAGTGACGTGACTGAAACAGAGGAAAATGAAGCGGCAGAAGAAAATGAGGACACCTCTAATGAAGATGCAGAGGAACCTGCGAACGAAGAGGAGGACAGTTCAGACGAACAAGCTGGTACTGACACTGAGGAAGAAAATGCGGAAGAAGTCAATGAAAACCCTTCTTCTGACACATCCGAAGAGAGTGCATCTGAAAATGCAGAAGGTACAGTGACAGAAACTGTAACATTATATTTCCCTGACGAGCAGCTATTAGAAACATATAAAGAAGAGAGAGAATTAGAAGCAGCAAGCGAAGAAGCACTACCAAAAGCAGCGTTAGAAGCTTGGATTGCCGGCCCTGAACAAGAAGGATTGGTGTCTTTCTTTGATGGAGATGTAGAGGTTCAGTCAGTGGAAGGGCAAGACGGAACGGCAGAAGTATCATTTTCCGAGTCCTTTCTTGATACGAATGTTGGGTCAACCGGAGAAGCATTTATTACAGATCAAATCGCTTTAATCATGCAGCAATTTGGTTATGACCAAACGAAAATTTTAGTGGATGGCGAAGAACAATCAACATTCTTCGGCCACATGGATGGTACAGAACCAATTCCTGCGGATAACCCAGATAACTATAGCACTATGGAGTAAATGACACCTCTCTTCCCCTCACATCTATTGCTCAAAATAATAGAGAATCAAACCAGCTACGATGCATATCGTGGCTGGTTTTTTTGTAAAAAGCCGGCACCCTTGGAAGATTACCGGTAATATTACAACGCTGTCATAAACGTTACTTCTTTTTAAAGAAAGAGCCTTTCACTAGTGATAACATAGATTTCCCCCTCCTCTAATAACGAATGGATACGATTTCCTAAAGAATTTACATCCCACTGTTGCTAATCTTACGATGTAAATCTTTTCTTTAAGGAGGAATAGTCAAGTGTTTAAAAAGTCAAAAGTAATCGGCCTCGTATGTGCTGCAATATTTGCATGCAGCACGGCAGCAGAGGCAGCAAATGTCCATACAGTAAAAGAGGGAGAGACGCTTTGGAGCATTGGGGTAGAGCACGGTGTTTCTGTGATTGAATTGAAAGAAGCCAATGAGAAAGAAAGCTCTATCCTATACACAGGGGAACAGCTGAATATTCCAGCTAGTATCTCTCCTGAGGATGAAGACCTGCTTTCCCGAATTGTTAGTGCTGAAGCTAAAGGAGAACCATACTCCGGAAAAGTAGCAGTAGCTACTGTTGTTTTAAACCGAGTAGCACATCCTGAATTTCCAGATAGCATTCCGGGGGTTATATATGAAGTTTCCCCTACCGGTAATCCTGCCTTCAGTCCCGTCATGAATGGAACCATTAACCAGCCTGCCGATGAAGAGTCAAAACAAGCTGTAAAGGAAGCACTTGCTTTTGAGGGACAAGGACATGGCTCTATCTTTTTCTACAACCCTGAAAAGGCAACGAATCACTGGATTGCAACGAGAGAAACAACGAATATAATTGGTGACCACACATTTGCTAAATAAGAAAAGCACAAGCGCCCTGACTTGCACTGGGCGCTTGTGTTTTTAGCAAAAGATCCACAATAGACGTCTGCGCATTTAGCAGCGTACTTCTTGTTCATGACTTCCTTCACATATAATATTGCCTCTATTCGCTTCGCAAATAACTCTTTCTCTCCATGTTGGCCTCTGACACCACCACAGCGAAGAAAGTTTCCGTCTTGTAGTAGTGTTTATTTATTCTAAGAACTCTTACAAACCTCGAGGAATGATTAAAATGACAACTATGTTAAAATAGGTTAAAGATTTATTTCCAGTCAGGAAAGGCAGGGAACCACCATGGATGCGGCTCATGCATTTACACGGAAAGAAGAAATGGTTAACGCCGCCACGCATGCGGTCGGCGTGATTCTTAGTATTGTCGGTTTAATACTACTCCTTACTATTTCACATTTACAAGCCACCTCCCTTCACACGCTCAGCATGTCAGTGTACGGCGGCTCGATGCTTCTTCTTTATACATCCTCCACTCTCTTACACAGCTTAAAAGACGGGAAACTAAAAAATATATTTGAAATATGTGACCATGCATCCATTTACTTATTTATAGCTGGAACGTATACGCCTTTCCTATTCCATGTATTAGAAGGAACATTAAGTTGGGTTCTCTTTGTTGTGGTGTGGATGATGGCTCTGGTTGGCGTTATTTTCAAAGCATTTTTCGTTAAGAAATTCAGAGTTCTATCAACCCTGTTTTACGTACTCATGGGTTGGGTGATCGTTATTGCCTGGCAACCACTAACCGCGTCTCTCCCATCAGGAGGTGTCACACTACTTGTCAGTGGGGGATTAATGTATACGTTTGGTACTATCTTTTATGTTTGGCGTCATTTCCCCTACCATCATGCTGTTTGGCATATTTTCGTTCTTGGGGGATCGATTTTACATTTCTTAGCGATTTTTTTCTACGTCTTACCGATGTAACAGTTTTTCCACTTCCTTGCTTTTTTCTAATTAAAAAAGCCGGGTAGGGTTACCCCCATCCGGCTCTATCTCTCCCTTACTTTGTTACAAACATTTGAGTCCAGTAGTGACCATAGCTTCCACCTTCGACATGGCCAACACCGATATGAGTAAATGATCCATTTAAGATATTTTCACGGTGTCCTTGAGAGTCCATCCAGCCTTGTACGACTTCTTCTGGCGTTCGCTGTCCCGCAGCAATATTCTCACCCGCACCACGGTATTCAATTCCGTAAGTATCCATCATATCAAATGGGCTGCCATAAGTCGGGCTGTCATGAGAGAAGTAACCATTGTCTCTCATATCTTTTGATTTGTCTCGTGCCACATCGGAAAGTTCACTGTATGCTTCTAAAGGTTCTAAACCGCGCTGTTCTCTTTCTACGTTTGTCAGACGGATAACCTCTTGTTCGAATTCACTTTCTGTGACTGTCTCTTGCGTATCGTTTGTTTCTTCTTCACTTACAGATTCCTGCTCTTGTGCTTCTTCCTCTTGCGTAACATTCTGTTCGTTTGATGCTTGGTCCCTGTCTTGATTTGCTTGCTGTTTGTCTTGGTCATCACTTTCTTGTTCTGGTGTCGCTGCTTCTTCTTTCTCATTTCCTTCCAGATCGCCATTAGGAGTATCTTTCTCTACTTGACCCGGAAGTTCAAGTTGCTCCCCTATCTTAATCCATTGAATGTTTTCAAGGGATGGATTCACCGATTTTAATTCATCAATGGAAAGATTGAATATTTTGGCTACCTTCCAAAATGAATCTCCTTTCTGTACGGTATAGTAATCCTGAGCATTTACTGCTGCCGGGAATGCTAGTAAAACGGTAAGTGCTAATAGTATTTTTTTCATGTTTCCCACCTCCGATAATCATTATCCCATATCCGTGCACGGAAAAAAGGGAGGGGGAATTTATTGGTATTATGTGAATAATATTTCTTTCCTTCCATAGGCCCTGTTTATTTTGGGCAAACATCGTCTAACTATTTCATTGTCTCTTTCTCAGGCATGAAAACATCTTTATACCTACATAACTTCTTCACACAATAGGTATTTTGTCATTATTCATATAATAATAATGTAAAATAAGTGAAATAAGATTGCATTACTAACAACTGATAGAAGAATTCCCTTGTCCTTAAGCCTCACGTGAACCCATTTTATAAGGCGATATCTCAAAATGGAATTTCTATTTAAATTAAAAGGAAGCTGAGAAAGTAAAGGCTTTCCATCATTGGTGGAATGTATGAATAGTATACTATTCCTTAAACAGAAAAACCCCCACCCAGCGAAGGGAGAGGGTATGCAAAATACAAAAATGTCAGCCTCTGTTTTAATTACTCCATTTCTTCCATTTCGACTTCTTCTTCCATAGGAGCGTTATCTGTCGCCGGATCTTCTTCTACTTCTCCGCAAGCCGCCAAGACACCTATAGCCACAATCCCCGTCAGTACAGAATACAGTAATTTTTTACTCATTCGAAATCCTCCCTTTTTAAAAGTGACCATGAGCAAATTGTCATTATAAGCTCAACCAATTTAAGTATATCAATAATACAATCGTTTATTGGTAAATTCTGTAATGTTTGACAATTTTATATAGTTGTTCCATATTTGATTTTGGTTTTCTTTCAGCTTTTGTTCATTTACTATGGAACAATAGGTTTTGATAATCCAAAAAACGGGTAAGCTCTAATGGATATGGGAAAGGATTCACTTTTATTTCTAGGAAGAAAGGAATGAGAAAGATGAGTGGTCGAGAACAAGTCTTTAAACAAGTTGGCGAGGAAATACTTACTAATAAAAACATCTTGCGGCAGGAAATGGAACAAATACAAAGTCATGACACTCGTTATTTATTTGAAAAGGACACACAAATAGGCGAAGATTTCTTCTTAAAATTAGGGGAAGGTATGATTCAACATAACCCAGAATCGGAAGAAATAAAAGCTAGCATCCGGACATGGGGAGAAAATGCAGCTCAATTCTGTCTAAAACACCAGGTGAGCTTATCCGGAGCTCTTCGTGTTCTACCCCATTTCCGTGAAGTGCTCACAAAAGTTATCGAGAAAAAATGCCTGGATTATGGTCTATCCTTGCATGACTCCTTCATCGTCTACGGCACTTTTGAAAATGTACTCGATCACGCGGCCCATGCTTTTAGTCATACGTTTTTAAATAAACATATTGTTGATTTAGAGCATGCAAAAAAACAAATGCAAGAAATTTCAGTCCCTGTTGTACCAATTAAACAAGGTACAGCGGTCTTGCCTCTCATTGGAGATATGGATGATGAACGATCCGAGTTTCTTCAACAGCGTACATTAGAGCGCACAACCGAACTAGAGCTATCCCATATTATTATTGATCTATCTGGAATTAACACGATTAATACATGGTTTGCCCAACACTTAATTCAGCTTATTGATGCCCTCCAACTATTAGGTATTGAACCAAGCATTTCCGGCATGCGTCCAGAGTTATCTCAAACTATCGTTCATTTAGGAATCACGTTTAAACATGTACCCAAATATTTAACCCTGGAGCAAGCGCTCAATCAGCATCCTGTTTATACTTAATCCATCCGGCAGCCCTCTTGAAAGGACTTTCTATCACAGGAGACGATCACTGTTTATTACCCTACCCACTTTTCCCTTAATGAAAACCTGCCGGAAGTCGGCAGGTTTTTACCTGTTAACTATACATTGGAAAAAAACCCCCTTCTAACAGTTGATCATTCTCTAGAAAGGTGTCTTTCCTTCTCGATTATTATACTGCTCATCCCCATGTTCTCTCTGTATTCACATCTATGATAGAATAATAAAACGTGAGCCACAGAATCTTATTTGTCACAAGAAAGGAAATGCTAGATGGGTAATAACCTAACGGAAGAAATAAATTCACGAAAAACGTTTGCTATTATCTCCCACCCTGATGCTGGTAAAACTACTCTAACGGAAAAGCTTCTTTACTTCGGAGGGGCTATTAGGGAGGCAGGCTCTATTAAAGGGAAAAAAAGCAGCAAGCATGCTACCAGTGATTGGATGGAGATTGAGAAGCAGCGCGGAATTTCCGTAACAAGTTCTGTGATGGAGTTCCAATATAACGATCATCACATCAATATTTTGGATACCCCAGGACACGAAGATTTTAGTGAAGATACGTACCGTACCCTTACCGCCGCTGACTCTGCCACCATGTTGATTGACGCAGCGAAGGGAGTAGAAGCACAAACGGAAAAGCTCTTTAAAGTTTGCAGCATGCGCGGAATCCCTATTTTTACATTTATTAATAAGCTGGACAGACAAGGAAGAGATCCTTTTGAATTAATGGAAGAAATGGAAAACCTTCTTGGGATACGCTCTTACCCCATGAATTGGCCGATAGGAATGGGAATGGACTTCCATGGTATTTTTGACCGGCAAACGAACAGATTAGAAATATACAATCCAACCAACCCTTCCCATGTAGAAATAAAAGAAACCACCGGGCCGGAAGACCCGATTTTAGATGAGCTTATTGAACCTTCTTTGTTGGAACAATTTCGCGAGGAAATCGAACTTCTCGATGTTGCAGGTGACCCGTATGATGAAGATAGAATTATAAATGGGGAATTAACCCCCGTATTTTTTGGCAGTGCAATTTCCAATTTCGGTGTGCAGAATTTCCTTGAACATTTCTTGCGGCTAGCACCTGCCCCTGTAGGAAGAGAAAGCGATGAAGGCTATATCCACCCTGATCGTCAGGAATTTTCTGGTTTTGTTTTTAAGATTCAAGCAAACATGAATCCTAAGCATAGAGACCGTATTGCTTTCTTACGAATCACTTCAGGAAAATATTCGCAAGCGATGCATGTGAATCATGTTCGTATAGGTAAATCAATGCGTTTGGCACAGCCTACCCAATTTCTTGCTCAAGACAGAAACATTATACAAGAGGCGTATGCCGGAGATATCATCGGGCTTTATGATCCCGGTACTTTTCGAATCGGAGATACATTGGTAGAAAAAAGCAATTTTCAATTCGCGGAAATGCCTCATTTTTCACCTGAACATTTTGCAGTAATTTCCGTAAAAGACGCGATGAAGCATAAATCCTTTGAGAAGGGTCTACAGCAATTAACAGAGGAAGGTGCCGTGCAGCTCTTCCATACCTTTAATCGCTATCCAGAACAACAAATCATTGGGGTAGTCGGTGTCCTTCAATTTGAAGTATTGGAGTACCGTCTAAAAAATGAATATCATGCAGACATACGACTAGAACGACTTCCTTTCTCCATCGCACGCTGGGTAGATGGAGAGAATTCAGAGCTGGAGCAATTTAAAAAAAGACAAAAAAACCTGACTCTCGACCGGGATGGACGGATCGTGGCTTTATTTGATAATGAATTCCAAATGCGCACCGCTCAGGATAAATACCCCGAATTGACATTCTATGAGAATTCTTTCTTAAAGTAAGAGCATATTATTCCTTCTCGTGTTACGATTTCTATAGAACGTGTGCGGAGGTGCCATTCATGAAATTAGCTATTTACCAAATGGATATTATTCCGGGAAAGCCGGAGGAAAATTGTAAAAAAGTAGAACAATGGATTAAAGAAACCGTTCAAGAGCATGCAGTGGATGCTGTCGTTTTACCCGAGCTGTGGACTACGGCTTACACATTAGATGAGCTGTCTGAGCTCGCTGAAGATGAAAACAATGATAAAATACTCACTTTTTTACAAGAGCTAGCTGGGACTTATAAAATTCTTCTATTTGGCGGTTCCTATGCGGTAAAAACTTCAAAGGGTGTAGTGAACCGGGCTCCTGTAATTACCAGCGATGGGGAAACTGCTGAAATATACGATAAAATTCATCTCGTTCCTATGTTAGATGAGCCCTCGTACTTGACTGCCGGGGAGAAGCACCCCGTGATGGTAGAAAGTCAAAACTTGAAGGCTATGGTTGGTATCTGCTATGATCTACGCTTTCCAGAACTCTTTCGTCCCTTAGCTGCTGAGGGAGCAAATGTCATAGTGATACCAGCAGAATGGCCAGCTTCCCGCGCTTCCCATTGGGAGGCTTTGCTAAGAGCACGGGCCATCGAAAATCAGACTTATGTTGTTGGCTGTAATCGTGCCGGCTCTTATAATGGAACGGAGTTTGCTGGTTGTTCTATGGTTATTGATCCGCTAGGAAACACCATTAAGAAAGCTTCAGCCGATAGAGAAGAAACAGTGGTAGCAGAGTTGGACTTTGACTTAACATCAGAAACACGTAAAAATATACCTGTTTTTGAAAGTCGTAACACCTCTATGTACCGCATCTAAACAGCTCTCTATATTTATCCTCTTCAGCTGAACTCACGGTAAGACTAACTATGAAAAATAAAGTTGCCTCCATGTAAAGACATTGATATAATTTTCGTGGCAACTGGACGACTTTCGACTGCCTGGCATCTAGCTAAGGCAGTTTTTTCTAATAATTGAGGATAACCCCTCGTTATACGAGTGTATACTTCCAAGCCAGTACAAAGTCAATGAGCCCACGTGGCAGAAAGGAGAAGGTTTATGGATAACCCGTCCATCCTTTCGCTCCTGCCTCCGCTAATTGCTTTGGCAATGATTATTGCCACGAGAAAGGTACTCCTCTCTCTCGGTGCAGGTATTATTATCGGAGCTTTCATACTGAGTGAGTGGTCAATTCCTGGTGCCCTCTCCATTATATGGAGTAATTTTGCCGGGATTTTTGTCACTGACGGAGCGATCAATAACTGGGAATTTTACATTATATTATTTTTATTGCTTCTCGGAGTGATGGCTGCAATGATCAGTTTCTCTGGGGGCAGTCATGCCTTTGGAGAATGGGCGCTTCAACGTGTAAAAACACGTGTCGGTGCTCAGTTAATTACGTTGTTTCTAGGTATCCTTGTGTTTATCGATGATTACTTCAATAGCTTAACAGTAGGACAAGTAAGTCGTCCGTTGACAGACAGACATCATGTCTCGCGCGCGAAGCTTGCTTATATTGTCGATACCGCCGCTGCGCCGATTTGTGTGATCGCCCCATTATCAAGTTGGGGGGCTTATATTATTACAGTTATTGCAGATGTCTTGGATAGTCACTCTGTGACAGAATACGGGGGGTTACAGGCGTTCATATACATGATACCGATGAACTTTTACGCGCTGACCGCTCTGTTGTTCGTTTTCCTTGTTATTGTCTGGAAATTAGATTTCGGCCCTATGCGGATCCATGAAGAACGAGCAGTTAAAGAGCATCACGTCATAGACCCATCTCGATCAGGGATGATAGAAACAGAAGTAACGAAAGTAGATGAATCTCAAGGAAAACTAAGAGATTTAATCGTCCCTATACTTGTTCTCATTTTAACTACTGTAGTTAGTATGATTGTCACTGGTGCAGCAGCGGCTGACACGGTAACTCCCTTATCCGTATTCGCTGAAACTGATGTCGCTAGTTCCTTGTTATATGGTGGAATTGCAGGTCTTATCGTATCTGTTTTTCTTACGCTTGCGAAACGTCCTACTATGGCTTCCATGTGGGAGACTACAAGATTAGGGATAGGGACAATGTTACCGGCAATTTATATACTCATTTTTGCTTGGCTCATCGTAGCGATCATAGATGAATTAGGAACCGGGATGTATTTAGCCAATTATATAGACGGCTCGATTCCTTTGTTCCTGCTTCCTGGACTTTTATTTTTGCTCGCTGGATTTATGGCCTTTTCAACTGGCACGTCGTGGGGGACTTTTTCCATTTTGCTTCCTATTGCTGGAGAAATTGCTGCAACGCTCGACATAACAATGATGTTACCTATGCTTGCGGCTGTTTTGGCGGGCTCCATTTTAGGGGATCACTGTTCTCCAATTTCTGATACAACTATTCTGTCATCCACAGGTGCAGGAAGTCACCATATTGATCACGTCATGACTCAACTTCCCTACGCCCTCATCACTGCGGGAAGTGCGCTTGCAGGATATATCATCTTAGGGCTTACTGGCAGCACAAGTCTCGGGTTAGTTAGCACCATGACTCTTGCTGTAATTATCGCTTTATTGTTAAAGATGATGATAAAACCAATCACGGCCTCTGTTTAAACTTGTAATAAAACGGAAAAAAGAAAGGTATCAGCTTATATTGTTTGGCTATCCTATTAGTAGGAGGCGACGATTATGGAAGCCTTATTTATTATCATCGTAGTCATCATTGTGGCTGTTTACTTTTCACCGTTCTTTTTAGAAAGTTTGCAAGCATCTTTTCCATACTTTAATACGATCATGAGAGTGCGTTATACGATCATTTTCGGAGGAATCGGTGTATTGTATGGGTTGGCCGGTGACACGTGGGACATCCAGGACTTCTTTTTAGGAATGATTGCAGGTAGCTTTGTTGATTACTTGCTAAAGGGACAGCAAAGAAACCCGCTGCCTTAAAGAAAGTTACCCACAAGCGTAAACAAAAAAGACTGACTCCATGGCAGGCATACCATGGAATCAGTCTTTTTCTTTACCAAGAGGTCCGAGAATAATATGAGACTACTTAACAATCATCACAGGGCAATTCACTCGTTTTGCAACCTTGTGACTGACGCTTCCGAGCACCATTGTTTGCAGTTGATTGAGACCCCTGCTACCTAAAACGACACAGTCATACTCCCCGTTGTTTGCAAATTTAACAATGGATGGGCCAGGTTCTCCATGCTCAATATGGAGTTCGTAAGTTACGTTGTGCGCTTGTAATTTCTTCTCGATCGCGGATAACTTCTCTTTACGCTTATGTTGAATTAACTCCGAATTCCCATATTGAAGAACATCGGATTTTGACTTTGAGCCGTCTACGACGTAAATGATGTCTATGTGCCCCTCTTCTTTTCCTTCCACAAGTGCAATAGCATGCTCTGCGGAACGATAAGAATGTTCTGAACCATCTGCAGCAAGTAACACTTTTTTATACATTCTTTTCACACCTCCCCTTTAGATTTGGTATTGTCCTCTTATAGTGTTTTAAATGTGAAGAAAGATCAAGTGCGTCCCATTCAATGGACGCACTTTTTTATTAATGACCGGATAATCCATCTAGTTTGTTCATCAGGTTTGAACTTTCTTGATTTAAGCCGGTCAGCTTCACTTTAATGTGCTTCTGTTCAAATTTGCTTTTTACTTTTTCAATCGCTTCCACAGCAGAATCATCCCAGACGTGAGCAGCTGATAAGTCAATCTTTACTTGCTCGACATCTTCGTTAAAATCAAATCCTTTTGTGAAATCCGTAACCGAAGCAAAGAACAGTTGACCGTTCACTTGATATACCTTTTGAGTTCCAATCATGCTGGACGTTATCTTCACTTTTGATATTTTCGCGGCAAAGAAGATAGCACTTAATATAACACCGGCAAAAACCCCTTTTGATAAATCGTGTGTGATCACTACTGTTGCTACTGTTACGAGCATGACGGTGGTATCTGTTTTTGGTATTCTCGGCATCATTTTAATGGAATTCCAGTCGAACGTGCTGATCGACACCATAATCATCACGCCGGCTAGCGCGGCCATTGGAATCTGTACTACGAGATTACCGAGAACGAGAATAAGAAATATCAAGAAAACGCCAGCAACCAAAGCAGATAATCGACCGGCCCCTCCTGATTTCACATTTATCACCGATTGTCCAATCATTGCACAGCCTGCCATTCCTCCAAAAAATCCAGAAACGACGTTGGCATACCCTTGACCTCGGCATTCTTTATCTTTGTCACTATCTGTGTCTGTCATGTCATCGACAATCGAAGCAGTCAATAAAGATTCCAAGAGACCGACAATAGAAAGAGCTAAGGCATACGGGAAAATAATCGTTAAAGTTTCCCATGTCAGCGGGATATCTGGAATCAAGAAAATAGGAAGCGTATCTGGCAAAGCTCCCATATCTCCTACTGTCCGTACGTCAAAACTCATAAAGATTGCAAGAGCACTGACAATAATGATAGCAACAAGGGTCGATGGTACAGCTTTTGATACTTTAGGAAATAGGTAAATAATAAACAACGTTAACGCTACAAGAGCGTACATAATCCAACTTTCACCTTGGAAATGTTCAATTTGAGCCATAAATATGAGTATCGCCAATGCGTTAACAAAACCAACCATAACGGAACGCGGGATGAATTTCATAAGGACTGATAATTTACTAAACCCAATGACAATTTGTATAATACCTGTCAAAATGGTGGCTGCTAATAAATACTCCAGTCCATGTTCTGCCACGAGTGTCACCATTAACAATGCCATTGCACCGGTTGCTGCAGAAATCATCCCGGGACGTCCGCCTACAAAAGCTATAACAACCGCTATACAAAAAGAAGCGTATAGACCGACCATAGGATCCACCCCAGCAATAATGGAGAAAGCAATTGCCTCTGGAATAAGTGCCAATGCGACAACGATACCAGCTAATATATCTCCGCGAACGTTACCAAACCATTCATTTTTTAATTTTGCGATGTTCACTTTCTTTTTTTCCCCTTCTTTCTATTTCCTCCGTTATTCTCATTAGTATTGAAAGTAAGACCCATTTCATTCAATGAGCTTCCGCTGACTCATTTTATAAAAAGAAAGCACAAAGCGCTGTGACTTGCACAGGACGTACGGCTTGTTCTCAAACAAATTGATACGTTTTACAGCAATAGATCATTTTTACCGTGTGGGTATTCGGAAAATGATTAGCCGCTGATATAAATCTAAAGCTTTCTTGTTGGCGTGAATGAAACGTATCATTTCATCTAAAGGAATAAACAATGAGTAGTTTAGTATGTGAACAGGATACGTACCGTCCAGTTCCTGCTCTTTTGTTTACAAATATTGGTTTTCGTCTTTCTACGAAAACCGACCGTTGTGAACAAATGGATTCTACCACACCTTTTCATTTTAACCAAACTTTATGTAAGCGTTCGTCATATCTATTTTTCTCTATTATTCTCCTGATTTCTATTGATTTCAACCCTTATTGGAGTTTTTGAATAATGTATGAACAATGGAAACACCCTTCATTCTTCTCAGGGAGTCAGAAAAACAAAACGAGCGCTTTGTCAAGAGGTGCCCCCTCTGATCATAAGTCACTCTTTATGTTAAAATGGAAGTTATGCATATAGGCAAAGGAGGGAAGGTTTTGCGCTTTCCTACGAAAGATAAGATACGCAAGCTAGCAGGTAAGACAATATATTCTCGTGCTCTCTCTTATTGGAGTGAGGGTCGAGTGAAGAACATAAATAAAAATGTGGCTGGTTCACATACAAAAATCACAGCGATGGTCAGCGGTACATCTCTCTACGAGGTTGATCTCTTATTTCATGAAGATGGAGACATGCAAAAGTATACGTGCAGTTGTCCTGCTCACCAGGATATAATGGACATTTGTAAACATATTGCTGCTGTTTTGCTAACACTCTCGCCTGTCGACACTCCCCCTTCACACGAAAATAGAACAACTAGTCGTAAGAAACGAAGGAGACTTGACAACGTGCAGGCTGAAAAAATGAAGCAATTATTTATGGACCATTTTACCGGCCGCATGCACGACTCAAATGACATGGACGGAGAAGCCTTACAAGCCGAGTATCATATAACTTTTCATAAAGATTATGACAACCTGCAGGAACTTTTTCTCTCTGTTCAGTTAAGGATCGGGACAGGAAAACGTTATATTGTGAAAGATGCAGGAGCCTTGTTTCAATCCTTACGGGAACGTTCCATGCTTCCCATAACTAAGACGTTCACTTTTGATCCGACGTATCACTATTTTACGCCTTCTGATGAAGAGGCACTCCGTTTACTCGAGCAGGCATTTATCAACGAACAATGGGCGGGAAAGCAAACGAATCTCTTGTTGAGGGGTGACTCAATGCCCTCATCTGATATTACCATTCCTCCCATTGCTGCTGAGCCTCTCATTCGGGCTCTCACTCACTGCGCCAATGTTTATATTACACAAACGATCGGTAATCAACCAGTTCCTCTCATGATAAAAAGTCAGTGGCCAGGGACTTTTCACTTAGCTAAAGAGAGAGAGAATTATTATTTATCCTATTCGTCTTACGATTATCCACCTCGCCCGATCAGCTTGACACCTTTTTATGTGTGGAATGATCGTTTGTTCGAAATGCCTGAGGATGAAAATGATTCTACCAAGCTCCTGTATCAGATGTTAATGGATACGCCAAAAGGACGAATTCAGCTAGATAAAGGCGAGATTGAGCAGGTGTACTCTAAGCTGTCTCTGTTAAAAACGAAAGGACGGATAACCGTCGAGGAGCAGGTTGATCGTCTTATCGCGGAATACCCTGTAGAAGCAAAGGTTTACTTAGATAAAAGAGATAATGTCCTTTACGCTGACCCTATCTTCGTATATGGTCCTCACTCTTTTCATGCTATCACAGAAGATAGACATTATTCCGATGACACTACCATTATTGCCCGTGATACGAAAAAAGAAGAAAAACTTCTTCACCTTATTGAAACGGCGGGATTCCATTGGAACGGGGATTCGCTCACTTTGGCAGATTCAGATACGGCATTTTACTTCCTTACAGAAGTGTTACCCCTTATGCATGAGGAAGCCGATGTTTTTATGAGTAATGAAGTTGAGAAGATGCTTATTCAACCAGAAGCTTATGCGATAGAATCTACACTTGATGAAACACAGGGATGGCTAGACATTTCTTTTCGTACTGATGATATTAAAGAAGAAGAATTACAAGCCTTGATGGCTTCTTTAAAAGAAAAGAAAACTTACTTTAAGACACAAGAAGGAAACTATGTTGCCTTAAACGATGAGATGCTCTCAGGGTTACGTCAATTAATGGAAGAATCAGGTGCTGACGCATCGGACTGGCAGGATGGCTCTTTACGCTTGCCTTCCTACAAAACATTCCAAGCTGATCATTATCTGAACCAAGGGAGACAATGGAATAAAGCAGAGAGTGTAAACAAGCTGTTACAGGCCGTGAATTCCCCAGAGATGCTCAAAGCAAACGTCCCTGCCCATCTAGACGGTATTCTCCGTGATTACCAAGAGAGAGGTTTTAAATGGATGAAAGCTCTCTCATTATACGGGTTTGGCGGAATTTTAGCGGATGATATGGGGCTCGGTAAAACAATCCAAACGTTGAGTTATATCTGTTCAGAGCGAGAAGAACACCCAACTTGGTCCCCATTCCTAGTTGTCGCTCCCTCTTCTCTTACATTTAATTGGAAAAAGGAAGTAGAAATGTTCGCTCCTTCCTTAAATATCCGTCTCGTTTATGGGCCAAAAGCAGAACGAAGAAAGCAACTCGAGAACTTGGAAGAGGTTGATATTATCATTACTTCTTATCCTCTGCTTCGCCGGGACACTGATTTATATGAAGACCTTACTTTCCATGGTCTCATTTTAGACGAAGCACAAGCTTTGAAAAATTTTACTTCAAAAACGTTTCGTGCCGTGAAGATGATACAAGCAAGGAGAGTGTTCGCAATTAGCGGCACCCCGATTGAAAATAAAATCGATGAACTGTGGTCTCTGTTTGCTATTATCATGCCTGGGCTTTTCCCTGATGTGAAGACGTTTAAAGACATATCTCCTCATCAGGTTCGTAACAGGGTGTCTCCTTTTATTTTACGTCGCACGAAAAAAGAAGTATTAAAAGAGCTTCCCGATAAAATTGAAACAAACCGGCATTGCGAGCTTTCAAAAGAGCAGCGGGAAACTTACGTTGCCTATTTAAATCGTATTAAACAAGAGACGAAAGCTCAGTTGAACAGCGGTTCTTTCCAAGAGAATCGCATGAATATTTTAGCTAACCTAACCCGACTACGCCAGCTTTGCTGCCATCCCGGTATGTTCCTAGAGAACTATGAAGGCGGTTCAGGTAAGTTGGATGAACTTCTTCACTTTATGAAAGAAGCGAAAGCAAATGGTCAACGTGTTCTCATATTTTCTCAATTCACAACGATGCTATCAATGATCGCGCAAGCATTTGACCGAGAAGGCTGGTCCTATTATTATCTTGATGGTCGTACTCCTTCTGAAGAAAGAGTCAAGATGGCTGACCAATTTAATAACGGAGACAAAGATGCCTTTCTCATTTCATTAAAAGCAGGTGGTACTGGGCTCAATCTAACCGGAGCAGATACCGTCGTTTTATTTGATTTGTGGTGGAATCCAGCCGTTGAGCATCAAGCAGCCGACCGTGCTCATCGCATTGGTCAAAAGCGAGTCGTTCAAGTGATAAAACTTATATCTCAAGGGACGATTGAAGAAAAAATACAAGCTTTGCAAAACAAAAAGAAAGCTCTCTTTGACCAGGTGATTCAATCCGGTGAGACGAATCTAACTTCCCTTTCGGAAGAAGACATTCGTGAACTTCTTGACATCTAACACAGACAAAAGCTGTCCAAAGAAGGTGGCACACCTCTTTAGACAGCTTTTTAATGTTACGTGGAAACCACAAGTCTATCTTTCACGGTATGTAGCGCCTCTGACGAAGAAATATCCTCTTCAAGCAGGGGGATGAAGTGCTTAGATTGCTCAGGAAAGGTATCGTTTATCTCTTCCATGTAGACTTTCTCTTGCCGCCTTCTCTTTTGTAGAAACGATGTATCTCCCGCTTCTTCAGGCAGACATTTATTAATGAATAAGTTACTCACTTGTAACCCAGCGTGTGAAAGCAAAGTTAGTGCACGTTTTGTTTCTGTAATAGGAAGTTTTTCCGGCGTTAAGACATACATGTAGGCTGTTTTCTTTTTATCTATAAGAAGACGTCGTGCTTGAGAAAAGCGCTCTTTCCTATTCATCAAAACTCGGTAAATAGGATCATCCACAGGTTCTCCATCGTTTAACCATTGGGAAAAATTTTCATTAATCGACTGCCTGCGCTGCAGCATCCCGTCCACCCATGCCTCCATCATCTCCGGAAGTGAGAGCAGACGAACGGTATGCCCGGTCGGAGCGGTGTCAAACACAATCATATCGTATTCTTTTTCTTCTAATACAATCTGGACAAGGCGATCGAATAAAGCCGCTTCTTCCGCGCCGGGCGAAATGGCTGCAAGATCAATTTGCCGATGTACCTCTTCCGCCAAATGGGACTTTACAAGCCCTTTTAAATTATCTTTCACCTGCTGAATATAACGGCTCGATTCTTCTTCAGGCTGTATCTCAGTGGCCCAAAGGTTATGGTGTATTTTTTTCTTTCTATCACCCAAGGCAATATCAAAAATATCACCTAGGTTATGAGCAGGATCTGTAGAAACAAGCAGTACTTTTTTGCCGCATTCCGCCGCAGCAAGGGAATAAGCAGATGAGATAGTTGATTTCCCCACTCCGCCTTTACCTCCAAAGAAGACGATTTTTTGTTCAAACATCAATCTCCCTCCTTTCTTTAACAACAGCGAATGCCTGTTAATGGAGATTTTTCCATTCCCATACGGAGATGCCATTCATGAAACCGTTCTATCATTTCTGGATACAATTCAAGTGTATAATAGGAAACCGGATTAGGTATGCCGAGCAACTCCGAAAAACATAGCAGGAGAAACACATCATCCTCATCTCTTATTTCTCTTTTCATTTCAGATTTATGCGGCAGACTTAGAACTTCATCATAAAACTCCAATAATTTTTTAACGCTAAGTTTCTTCATATCTATACATCTCCTATTCACAATTGGCGAAAAGAAGTCTGCTAAGAGGGTAATAGAACGGAAGGGGCTGTATCAAAAATATTGATATTTTTAATTTATTAAGATATGAGTTGAAAAACATGAAGACTCCTGCGGGAAAAGCAACAGAGGAGCTTCTACTAAAATCGCACACGTCCTATGTGCAACGTAGAAGCCACCACATCCTGTGGCAGTAAGATCCCGCAGTGAGTGGGTTTTGCTTACGAGGAAGCTGAAGCGTTGCCCTGCGGCTAAGAAGACACAGTGAAAGCAAACATAGTGCAGCTTGAACTGATGTCGCACTTGTGCCCGTGGTGAAAGCGAAATGTTTTTCAACTATATTGATACCTTTTGATACATTTCCTTTACTATTCATCAAACGGTTTTTGGTTGGGTGATTCTTTTCGGAATAAAGCAATGGCTTCCAAGAGAATCCAAATGGTAAACCCTAAAATAATCGCTCCTAGGACGAATAGAAGCAGCTGGGTATCTCCTTCTCCGTACCCCGACCATTCAAAGAACACCTGACTTGCCATAGCCCACAGCGTCATAAACAATAGGAAAATCATTGGTATCAACGTGTACAAAATTGCACGGCCTTTTCTTCGCAGCCAAATAGAGATTAAGAGTAAGCTAATGCCAGCGAGCAGTTGGTTGGATGTACCGAATAAAGGCCAAAGCAAATAGCCTCCCGAGCCAAAGCCACGATCATCCCCGGGGGTGAGCACTAAGAGAGTACTCGCTCCAACGGCAATAGAAGTAGCCACATGCTTTTTAGTTAACATCGGTGCCTTGTATTCTTGACCAAGTTCTGAAATGATATATCTCATTAAGCGCACCGAAGTATCCAAAGTAGTCGCCGCAAAACTGACAACAATTACCGCCACAATAGTTTCGGCAGTAGCTGCTGGAATCCCAAGTGATGTGGCAAGCAGTCCGGCTCCACCGATAAAATGAGTTAATCCGTCTGCGTTTGCAACAGTATAGCTCTCATAAGCTGCAAGAAAATCACTTTGTGTAGCAAAAAACGTAGTCACCGCTAATATAGTAATCAAGGCCAAGGTCCCTTCACCGATTGCCCCGAAATATCCTACAAAGCGAGCATCTGTTTCTTTATTTAATTGTTTCGACGACGTACCCGAGGACACTAGACCATGAAAGCCAGAAATGGCTCCGCACGCAATGGTGATAAATAGTAATGGGAACCAAGATACATCAGAAACGTCTCGCGTCGCAGGAGCCGTCACTTCTGGCGCAGGCCAAGTAAATAGAAGGCCTAGATAAAGAATAGCTAAACCGACTACCAATTGATGAGAGTTAATATAATCACGAGGCTGGAGCAATTTCCATACTGGTAAAATAGAAGCGATATAAACATAAATCATTAAAATAGCTATCCACACAAGAAAAGCCCAGGAAACAGCACCTAGCCCAAGAGGCCCCACTGCCCCTTCTCCTCCAAAATAAGTAACTAAGTCAATTTGAAGAGCAGGTATTTGACTGGCAATTACAGCTGCTGCATACATAACGAAGAGAGCAGCCAACGAAGGAAACAGCATGCTTTTTCCTTTTTTATTAACAGAATAACCAATCCAAATCGCTAATGGAATTTGAATAAAGACAGCTAATACACTAGCCGGAAAGGTGACAAACAGATTGGATATCACCCAAGCAAATACAGCATTTACCATTAAAACAAGGATTAGGATAATAAATAAAAATAACAGTTTCGCACGCCGGCCGATAATTCTTTCGGCCAATGTTCCAATGGACTGTCCTTTGTTACGAACTGATAAAACAAGCGTTCCGAAGTCATGAACACCGGCAGCAAATACAGTACCTAGTACCACCCATAAAAAAGCAGGCAGCCATCCCCAGTAAACAGCGACAGCCGGCCCTACAATAGGGGCTGCCCCCGCAACAGAAGTAAAATGATGGCCCCATAATACCCACTTATTGGTCGGCACAAAATCTACTCCGTCTCGAAATTGATGAGCGGGTGTTCGAAAGTTAGGATCCAAACGATAAATTCGTTCTGCAATAAACTTAGAATAATAACGGTACCCAAGCGCGAACACTACCAGTCCTATAATGGCTAACACGATAGCAGGCACCGGCTGTCCCTCCCTTTCATCAGCAACTATTGTTTTTTCTTACCACTGAATAACTCTTGAACCTCCTTCCTCTATTACTATATTCATTGTTATTTCATTATATCTAATAAATGGAATATTTTGAATGATAGTTAAAACATCATGGTTAGTTTTTCTCTAGTTCGTTACGGAACTAATGTTGTCAACACTAGACTTCTATTGTTGTAATTTAAACAACTAACTAAAAAAGTGGATGACGTAAACATAAAAAAGGTCACTCCCCTTTCATGGAGCAACCCGTATCTTACATTTACCAATCGAAGAAGTATTTTAACGAAAGTGTTAAGAATGTATATCCTAATGACCCTAATAGAAACGTTTTAAAATGAGCATTTTCCTCAGAAGGAAGCTCTTTTTTTAACACATTTAAAATCATAGCTCCTGAGATAAAAGCAAAAACAATAGCCAGCACCTGTTCTGGTAAGGGCGCAAATACGCCGATAAGCCAGCCTCCGAAAATCCCGGCGGCCAGCATGAACCTGCCAACTGATTCATACCTTTTACTATCTTCTCTCCATAGATCATGAGATACCGCCATAAAGTGTAAACCAACTGCTGTACCATAAAACAGCGCTCTTGCTCCCTCAATGCTAGAAGCAAACACAATATAAGAAACGAGCATATTGTACATCGTGAAAAAAATCATTTGAATCCAAAAAAATTGGCCTTCGCCTTGTGAGTGATTGCGGGAAGCCCGTTCGGCAGCTTTGTGAACCCCGTAAAAAATAAGTAACCCACCAAGACCGAGAACATACATTTCTGATTCCATCGTTAACCCCATATCTCCTGGAAAATCCTCCTGTTCTCGGTGCATGGAGGGAAGGATGTAAACAAAAACATACGAGACTGCTACTCCACCTGAAAAAGAAAGCCATTTAAATCGACCGATTTTCGAAGAAGAGATGAGCCTGTTAGCCAGAAGTTGTACTAATAAATAGATAGTAACTAAGAGGAAGGCATCGACTGTCATTCACATCTCTCCAATAGATTTTTGTGCAATGTAAGAAAACCCAGTAGACATATACATATTTCTCCTACTGCCCTGTTTTGGTTAAGAACAATGCTACAAAAAATCTACCCTCTCATTTAAAACTTAAAACGATATGCTCTCTCTTAATAAGCGGGCCGCTTGCTCGGGATCCTTTGCTTGACTAATAGCTGAGATGAGGGAAATTCCATCTGCTCCGGCATCTATCACTTGCTGTGCATTCCCAACCTCTATTCCTCCAATACCTACTATAGGGAGGGTTATTTTTTGACGCCTCAACTGTTGAATAGTGCTTGGTCCCACAGGGGCTTCCGCATCTTCTTTTGTTTTCGTTGCAAACATAGGTCCAACTCCAATATAGTCTGCTCCCTGCTTTTCTGCTTCTCGTGCTTCGTCTAACGTTTTTGCAGAAACACCCGTTATCATTGAAGAAGGGATCATTTTTTTCACTTCTTCTAATGGCTGGTCATCCTGGCCGGTATGGACACCATCTGCTTTCAATTTGATAGCCAGGTCCACGTCGTCATTTACAATGAACGGCACTTGGTACTTTCGACAAACGGACATAAGTTCACGACCGAGCTTTTCCTTTTCTATCCCAGTCAAAGCGCCGCTTCCTTTTTCACGGTATTGGAAACAAGTCACCCCTCCCATAATTGCTTGTTCCAATACTATGAGGGGGTCTTCACTTGTATTGTTACTTCCCATAATAAAATAAAGAGACAGGGTTTCTCTTTTCATGTTACTCCCCCTCCGTTCTCACTTCTTTATAAATATTAATTTGCTGTTTCATCTCCATCTCTCCTACATGATAGAGAGCATTCAATAATTCCACCTGGAATGTGCCAGGCCCTTGCATCGAAGCATATCCTTCGGCTCTTTCTGCAGACACGCCGTAAAAACCTAAGGCCGCTGCTGCCCCTTCTAACGTATTTGGGGACACTGTCAAGAATGCTGCAATAATAGCACTCGATAAACAACCACTACCCGTGATTCGGGTCAGCATGGAATGACCGTTCTCTACCGTATAAATGGTGTCGCCATCTGTTATCGCATCTTTCGGCCCTGTCACCGCAACTGGAACTTGCAAGGCTTGGAACGCTTCTAAAGCAATTCGGACTGTGTCTTTGTTATCTACAGCCGAATCGACTCCTTTAATTTGGCTTTGGAGGCCTGCTACAGCTGCTATCTCAGCTGCATTTCCACGTAAAATACTTATTTTTATATCCTTTAGAAGTTCATGCACTGTTTGTGTGCGATACGAAGTGGCACCGGCTCCGACCGGGTCCAAGACAACGGGAATCCCCTTTTCATTTGCAGCCTTCCCAGCGAGATGCATTGCTTCTACTTGTGATGCTTCTAACGTACCGATATTAAGAACAAGTGCGTCGCTGTTTAAAGCCATATCAGCTGCTTCTTCCACAGCGTTTGCCATAACAGGAGAGGCACCTAACGCAAGCAGTCCGTTAGCGTTAAAATTTGAGACAACCGTGTTTGTTATATTGTGAATCAATGGAGCACGTTCCCTCACTGCCTCTAAAAACGCGCTGACTTCCTTACTTTCCATGATACATCCTCCTTTCTACAAACAATTCATCTCTCGTGAGGCGGGAAGCAAAATGATTCACCGGTCCATTTCCTTTCCCAATTCCTAGCGGTTGAGAGATCGCTTCTGTGATAAATTGTTTACTCTCATCTACGGCGTCTGCAATGTTATATCCTCTTGCTAATTTTGCGGCTATTGCTGCTGACAAAGTACAGCCAGTGCCGTGCGTATGGTTTGTCTCTGTCCGCGGAGCAGAGAAGTAATAAAATTCATTTCCTGCATATAGGATATCGGTAGCGTCTCCCGAAAAATGTCCACCTTTTACAAGAGCAGACCCGGCCCCTAGTTCCTCTACAAGATGTCTGGCAGCTTCTTTTGCTTCTGTTAAACTAGAGATGGATTGGCCTATTAACTTTTCTGCTTCATCTTTATTCGGGGTAATAATGGTTGCCAACGGGAGCAATCGTGTCCTCATTAACTTCTCGGTTTCTTCTTCCATAAGTGAATCGCCGCTAGTTGCTACCATGACAGGATCTACGACTAGAGGAACTTTTTCTGCTTCTATCCTATCGGCGACACTATTGATTATTTCTGGAGTAGCCAACATTCCCGTTTTCACTGCTTGCGGTCTCGTATCTTCAAACACTGCATTCAATTGACTCTTAATCAACTCCACAGGTACATGCCAAACATCGCGCACTCCTTCTGTATTTTGTGAAACAACCGATGTGACAACAGCCATTCCATACGTGTCACACTCTTGAAATGTTTTTAAATCTGCGTGTATCCCAGCCCCTCCTGTTGGGTCCGTTCCCGCAATGGATAATGCCATAGGTACCTCTTTCATCTTCTACCCCTCCATTTATACTTTTTCTATCTTAACGAAAGCGAAAAGCGTCCGCTTATCGGTGACAAGTGCTGGAGACCGCCGAAGAGGCTTGCCGACAAAGTGCGTGTTGAAGCGTCTCGAGCCGATGGCGCCTGGGGCTAGACGTAGCTAACCCTCACAAAAGTTCTCCACAAGCGAACAAGATTTAAACAATAAAATACCGCTCTCTAAGAAGAGAGCGGCGACTAATATATGCGAAAAACAATGATATTTTCGTATGGTCTACGCCCACTTCCCTACGATGGTACTAACCATATCAGGTTCTGAGGGACAGGTACGATGATACCTTCTCAGCCTTTGAGGCGCCCCTAGTGGTGATTATTTAAGTTACCTTCATATTACTGGACGGGATGGAACAATGTCAACTAACCCCTGCCGCTGACTTTTTTATTTCTTATCATCCCGCTTACCCCTGTCATTTTCTCCACTTTTTGAGTGATCGACTATGCGCTCTAAAAGGCTAATAATCTCATCTTTTGATAAATCCTGGATAGACTTATCTTGTTTTTCTTCTTTGTCTTGTGTTTCTTCTCTATCACTCTCTTTGTTGGTTTCTTCTTTTCTCTCTTCCTCTTTCTCCTCTCTTGAAATTTCCACTTTTTCTTCTTTTTTCTCAAGTTCTTTGTCTGAAGTTTTTTCTATCTCATGAGGATAAATAACTTGGCCATCCGGTGTGACAAATCGTTTATTCATTGTACGCGTCTCTTTATCCAGGAAACTATACAACACAGGTACCACGAATAGTGTCAAAAATGTGCTGCTTATCAAACCACCGATTACCGCGATACCCATCGGTTGTTGTATTTCTGTACCTTCCCCAATACCAAGTGAAAGTGGCAGTACACCGAGTATGGTTGTGATAGCTGTCATGAGAATCGGTCGTGTACGCTGCCGCACTCCTTCCACAATCGCCTCTCTTGACGGCATTCCTTTCTCTTTCATTTGGTTTATATAATCGACAAGTACGATGGCATTATTTACCACAATTCCAGCAAGCACAATCAACCCGATGAATACTGTCACACTTAGAGGTGTTTGTGTCACTGTTAATGCAATCATTACACCTATGACAACTAACGGAACACTAAACATAACCACAAATGGATATTTGAATGATTCAAATTGACCAGCCATCACAAGATATATAAACAACAACGCCAGAAGAAAAGCAAATACGAGGCTATTGATTGCATCCTGAAGGAGTTCCTGTTCTCCGGTAAAGGAGTAGGTCGTACTGTCTTCTAAATCAGCGTCTTCTATTATTTGTTCTATCAACTGAGACATGTCATTTAAATTGGTATCCGTGCTATACGAGACTGTAAATTCTACGCTAGGCTCTTGATCCAACCGGTTAATGACAGCGGGACCTTCCCCTTCTTCCACTACAGCTACATCATCTAACGTGATATATTCTCCATTCGCATTTTGGATAGACAAATTTCTTAAATCTTCAACTGTGCTAAAACTATCGTCTGCATATTTCACAACGACGTCATACGTCTCATTATTATCTGTTTGAATCGAGGTAGCTGTTTGTCCTCTTGTTACATTGTTAACAGTTTGCGCGATTTCAGCTGGAACTAAACCGTTGTTTCTCGCGGCCTCATCGTCAATTCTGACTTGCATTTCAGGAACGTTCTCTTCGCGGGAAGTTTCTACGTCCCGGACTACATTTTCGTCTTCTAAATCACTCTGTACTTCTTTCACTGCTTCGTTCAAATGCTCAAGGTCACTGTCACTCATTGTAAATACTACGGTGTTAGCTTCGCCTCCCCCAACAGCTGCTTGTGTGGAGAGAGAAATATCTGCATTTCGCTCTACTCCTGTGATCTCATCTTCTATATCTTCCACAAACTCTAAAGTACTCGCATCTCTTTGTTCCATATCGATCATAGTAACGAAAAGCTGAGCTTCATTGGATCCAGATGGACCGCCCATGGCTGTTGTATCCTCTGAAGATCCAATTACTGCCATATAATCTTGGACGAGAGATTCATCATCAAGAATATTTTCAATATCCTCAATAACGCCGGTCGTGTTTTCCAATTTTGTTCCATTTTCCATTTCCACATCAATCGTGAAGAAACCTTCATCGGTAGCCGGCAAAAAGTTGACCCCGGTGACTGCGATACCAGCTCCTCCAATAGCTAGCAGCGATATGGTAACAAGAAGAGTAACAGCGCGATGGCCAAGCACCCATTTAATAGAGCGATCCAACCCTTTCATGAAGGTGGAACTTTGTCTGTCCTTTTCCTTATTTTCCGTAGGTAGTGTTAAAATACGGCTAGCCAACATCGGAACAACCGTTAACGCAACAAACAAGGAAGCAATTAAACTAAAAGCAACGGCAAGAGCGAATTCTGTAAATATGTTACCTACTATGCCACTAATGAATACAATAGGCAGGAAAACGGAGACTGTAGTAAGGGTGGACGCCGTTATAGCGCCGCCTACTTCTTTCGTCCCTTCGGCTGCGGCTTCTTTGGGCTTGTACCCCATGGATAAATGTCGATATATATTCTCAATAACAACTATAGCGTTATCCACCAGCATTCCAATTCCTAATGCTAATCCGCCCAATGTCATCAAATTCAGGCTGACATCCGTAAAATATAAAAATCCGAAAGTTACAATGACAGAAAAGGGGATAGCGATTCCAATGATGAGAGGAGTTTTTAAGTTTCTCAGAAAGAAAAACAGGACGACCATAGCAAATACTCCACCTAACACCAGAGCCATGGTAACACTGTCAATCGATTGCTGAATATACTCTCCCTCATCATAGAATGTAGTAACAGATAAGTCTTCGTACTCTTCTTTATTTAAGAGTTCATCCAGTGTTTCATTAAACGTTGAAGAAACAGAGGCTGCATTCGCATCCGTTTCTTTCATAGCTGTTAGTTGCAAAGCAGGCTTTTGATTTGCACGAGTGATAGCCGTTTGTTCTGGAGGGGCAAGCTCCACCTCAGCGACATCAGACAGAGAAATGTCATTCCCATTTGAAGGATTAGCTCCAACTACAAGTTCATTTAATTCTTCTTCATTACTAATAGTGTGAAGAACACGTGTGGACAGCGAATGGTCGTCCGTTTCCACCGTACCGCCTGGTAATGCTATTTCATGAGACTGGATGGCATTCACAATATCTTCTTGACTCAAATTATATGTTTCAAGTTCATCCGGATGTAAATTAACTTCATATCGCTCCGTGACCCCACCTGTTTGATCCACATTAGCGATGCCATCGATTCGTTCCAGCTCTCCCTGAAAATCTTCTACATCCCCTTGAAAATCTTGAATCTCTTGATTATTTGAGGTGATTGCCATTTGAGTCATCCCCATCATGGATGGGTCAAACTTTAAAAAACTAGGGTCATTGGCTTCATCCTCTATCTGGGCTACGTTCATGGATGTGATTATATCTTGCTCAACTTCATCTAACGTGGAATCCCAAGAAAATTCCAGTAATATTAAAGTCATTCCTTCTTCCGAGGTAGACGTCATTCGATTAAGCCCGGGAAGTGTAGACAATTCCTCTTCCAATGGTTTGGTCACTTTTTCTTCTACTTCTTCCGGACTGGCTCCAGGATAGCTGGAGACCACTGCCCCCACAGGAGGATCTATCTCCGGGAATAATTGAAGCGGCAAGTTTGTAAGTGAAACTACGCCCAGTAGAATAAATAAAATCATTCCAACAATCGTCATTTTTGGGCGTCGGATGGATAGTCTCGTTAGTTTCATTCAAAGCCTCCTCTTCCAAACTGTTCTTATTCCATTTACATAAACAGTTTACCCTTATTAACTATTTAAAAACTAAACAATTTAAAATATAAAGGAAGCATTAAAGACCGTCAATCTATAACACACCGCTTCACGAAATGTTCAATGACTTGTTGAATAAGAAAAGCGCAAGGCGCCTGCCTATCGGCGACAAGCGCTGGAGACCCGTCGAGGAGGCTTTGCCGCCGCAGGACGGGTTGAAGCGAACTCGAGCCGATGGCG
>NZ_FONT01000004.1:46848-341756 GCF_900113025.1 Alteribacillus iranensis
GCGAACTCGAGCCGATGGCGCCTGTAGCTGGACAGATAAGAAAAGCGCAAGGCGCCCGTCTATCGGCGACAAGCGCTGGAAACCCGTCGAGGAGGTTTTGCCGCCGCAGGACGGGTTGAAGCGACCTCGAGCCGACGGTACTACAAAGGAAGCTGCAGCACGTAACAGCTCCCTTTTTTTACTTATGATCTCTTTCCTCGTCGTTTCTAATCATTTCTTCTAGTTTTAGCAAAATGTTTCTCACTTGTTTCATTTCATCAAGATCTAGATTGGAAATATACTTTTCTAATATCTCGTCTTCAAAGTCTTCAAATTGCTGCTTTAGTATTTTTCCATTCTCTCCCAGAGATAATGTGATTTCACGGCGGTTGTTTTCGTTTATGGAGCGGTGTAACAAATCTTCTTTTTCTAGGTTTCTCATTGCCTGGCTAACCGCGCTTTTAGAAATCCCAAGTTTCTCTGCCATCCCGCTCAAATTCATATCCTCATGCCGGATATACAGAAGCATAATGCTCTCCTGCCTTATTGTTAACTGCAATTCGCTCAAAAGTGGGATTCTTGGCTGTAGGTATGTAGATATATTTTCAATAGAATAAATCGATTCTAAAAATAGTTTTCTGTACTCATGTAAAGCCACTATCGTCACCTCCCGACTGATAAACATTTATGTTACATTGAGTAGGTACATTTTCTCTTTTTCATATCAGTCCTGTGAGGATCGATTCATCAACGCTCCAATCGCTCCACTATACTCCCCATGCTCAAGAAAATAAGCGTTTTTCCCTCTCAGTTCGGTATACCCTTTTATGATTTCTTTTAAAGTATTATTTCCAGAAAAAGTGGAACCAATGTAGACAATGGAATCCGTATGTAAGCGATCTGCAGCCTGCACACTCATCGTAGTGATCGTTTCCCCAATCATCCTTACGACAGCGGCAATGAAATCCTCCTTCGGTAAGTGATTATGTTTCATTCGGCTCACGTTACCGAAATTGCTAGCGGTTAAATCACCCGAAATCGGTGGCGTTTCATGGGAATATATGTCACCTACCGTTATATTTAAAGACTTCCCATTTCCTTTTTTACTTAACTCTAATATCTTCTTAAAATCATCTTCCCCGGTTAGAAGGTAAGTTAATCCTAATAAAGTACCTCCCCCTATACCGCTTCCACCAATTCGCTCATAAGAATCACCATCTACGTAATGAATAGAAGTGCCCGTGCCGACGTTAGCTACCATAAACCGCTTGCCGGTTTTCGCGAGCATTTGCTCTTGTTCAAGCAGCCATTTCACCCCAACACATGTCGCTACGAATTCATTTACTTTTTTCGTCTGGAAGTCCAACATCTCTGTGAAAAAACCCGCTTTTCCCCCTGTAATTTGCACATGCGGATCTGAGAAATGCTGACTAATCCATTTGTTTATTTCTTGTATGTTCCCTGTAGGAAACACTTTATAACCATACTCTGCTTCCGTCGCATACACTATCTTTGATAATGTCCCCCCAGCATCGATTCCTATACAATCCTTCTTCATGGTAGAATGCTCCCCCTATTGCTAATCTATATATTTAACTAGTTGTATACATTGTTTGACTTTTACTATTTTATCTCATTCTTTTTGATAAAAATAGACAAAAACGGGTATTGCTTGTAACGTATAAATCACAGACCTTCTAAGGAAGATCATAGCTGAGACGGCATACTTCTACTTTGATATAATAGAATAAGCAGAAGAGACTCCGTTCAATATCAACAGTTAGGCGGGGAACGACAATGGCAGTGTACTCTATATTGTTAAGCTTATTATTTTTACTAAACATTTTCTTTGCCGTCATTATTATATTTATCGAACGCAGAGATGCAACTTCTACTTGGGCTTGGTTAATGGTATTATTTTTTATTCCTTTTTTAGGATTTATTTTGTATCTCATATTTGGTCAAAACATGAGCAGAAAGCGACTGTTTGATTGGGAAGATTTAAAGAAAATTGGAATTGAAACATTAATACAAGAACAAATTCAATGGCTTCGCGAGGGACGTTTTCAATTTCCAAACGCAGAGTCACGTGACTTTCGTGACCTCATTTATATGCAGTTAGTCAACAATGACGCCGTGTTTACTCAGAAAAACGAGGTAAAAATTTTCACGGACGGAAAAGAAAAATTCAATCAACTTTTGAAGGACATTGAATCTGCAACCGATCATATTCACATACAATATTACATTCTCCGCCATGACCACTTAGGATCAAAGCTCATTCACGCTCTTACAAAAAAAGCACGTGAAGGAGTCACTGTTCGTGTGCTGTACGACGAAATGGGGTCGCGTAAGCTCCGTAAAAAAGTGTTTTACAATTTAATCAAAGCGGGCGGAGAGGTAGAAATATTTTTCCCTAGACGACTCCCGTTCGTTAATTTGCGGCTTAATTATCGCAATCACCGGAAGCTCGTCATCATTGATGGCTCTGTTGGATATCTTGGCGGCTTTAATGTTGGGGATGAATACTTGGGACTAGATCCTAAATTCGGTTATTGGCGAGATACGCATGTACGCATGAGAGGCCAAGTTGTGAAAGCGATCCAAACCAGGTTTATTTTAGATTGGAATCAAGCAACCGGTCATCATTATATCCACTATGAAGATAGACTTTTCCCACCGATAGAGCCCCTTGGTGATTTAAATGCCCAGATCGTTTCCAGCGGCCCTGATTCGGAGTGGGAACAAATTAAGAATGGATATATAAAAATGATTACCGCAGCAAAAGAATCTGTCTACATTCAAACACCATACTTTATTCCGGACCAAAGTCTGATGGACGCACTACGCATCGCTGCTTTGTCTGGAAAAGACGTTAGAATTATGATTCCTAATAAACCTGATCATCCTTTCGTTTATTGGGCAACATATTCTTATATCGGCGAATTACTTAAAGCAGGAGCTCGTGCCTATATTTATGATAACGGCTTTATCCACGCTAAAATGATTGTTGTAGATGGCCGGGTCGGTTCCATTGGGACAGCTAACATTGACGTGAGAAGTTTTAAACTAAATTTTGAAGTGAATGCTTTTCTTTATCATCGACCTACTGCCGAGAAGATGAGAAGCATCTTCTATCAAGACATGGAAAAGTCCTGGGAGCTCACACCTAAAATTTATAAACAGCGCTCGCTATGGATTCGTTTTAAGGAATCCGTCTCTCACTTGCTATCTCCTATTTTGTAACTCTTTTCCCTGTTGTTCTGAAGCATAAGCGTAACCGTGCCTGCAATGGGCCTGTTACGCTTATTTTTATAATTTTTGCTTCGGATATTCCCGTTCTTCTCCCTCACTCCCTCTTTACTAATTGGTCGTTCTATTATCTTTCTTCCAGTCGTCACGAAATTTTTTTGTTTCAATAACACATATTTGATAAGACACTCATAGGTTACTATAACTCAAAAGGTTTGAATATTTCCTGATTGACATCATTTCTTTTCTCCTTTATTCTTTCCTTAGGTAAACTTATTAGCGCCAGTCTAAAACTGGCTTTCCTTTTTCTTAACTTTTTGCCCTAAGGAAAACTTTGTGGTTATAGTTAACAACCATACCTGCCCAAAGATTTATTTCGAGAGGAGTCAAAAAGATGAAAAAAATTTTTTCAATCTGTCTTTTTATCTGTTTGCCACTTTTCATTATGTCTGCCTGTAATGAAGAAAAAAGTGCAGTTAGCCAAGAGGATGAAGACGACCCCATTCAAATCGTGACGACCATCGCACAAATTGGAGAACCACTTCAAGTCATTGGAGGAGATCGTGTAGAGGTCGAAAGCTTAATGGGCCCTTCCGTAGATCCACATTTATATCAAGCTACCCAAAGCGACATATCCACTTTTGAAAATGCTGATATCATTTTTTATAACGGTTTAGGCTTGGAAGCCAATATGGTAGACATCTTTGAGGAAATTGGAAAATCGAGGCCGGTGCTTGCGATAGGGGAAACTATAGAAGAAGAGAATCTGTTAGAGGACGAAGAAGGAAATGTGGATCCCCACATTTGGTTTGATCTTGATTTATGGATGAATGCTTTAGATGCGGCTGTCGCAAGTTTATCAGAATACGCGCCGGAACACGCAGATTACTTTCAAGAAAACAAGGCTGCGTACTTTGCAAAATTAGAAGAGGTAAAACAGGACTCAACAAAGTTAGCAGCCCTCCCCAAAAATAAGAGAATTCTTGTCACGGCGCACGATGCTTTTGGATATTTTGGAAATATGCATGATATTCAAGTTATTGGACTCCAAGGATTAAGCACAGATAGTGAGATTGGCGTATCCGACATTAATGACACCATAGCTGTGATCGAGAAACATAAAGTGCCTGCTATTTTTATTGAAAGTAGTATTAATGACAGCTCGATTCAAGCGGTGATTGAAGGAGCGGCTAGTAAAGGATTGGATGTTGAATTAGGTGGTGAACTTTATTCTGACGCCATGGGAGAAGAAGGAACAGAGGAAGGGACGTACATTGGGATGTATCGTCACAATGTAAACACAATTTATGAAGCTCTAAGCGGAGGTGAGAATTAAGATGAAAGACGCAGCCATTCATGTGGAGAATGTGTCAGCATCTTACCGAAAAAACACAGTCTTGGAAGGCGTAACTTTCCAAGTACAGCCCGGTTCTTTAACTGGGATTGTTGGTCCTAACGGAGCAGGTAAATCTACACTACTTAAGACCATGCTTTGTCTTCATCCCGCTTTAACTGGTTCTGTTACTTTTTTTAACCAACCTTTTAAAAAAATAAAGAAAAGAATTGGCTACGTTCCACAACGCGGCTCTGTCGATTGGGATTTTCCTACAAATGCTTTAGATGTAGTCACCATGGGTTTGTATGGACAAATCGGCTGGTTGAAGAGGCCGTCTAAGGAGCATAAACAAAGAGCTTGGGAAGCATTGAAAAAGATGGGGATGGAGGAATTTGCAAATCGGCAAATCAGTCAATTATCCGGCGGTCAACAGCAGCGTGTTTTTCTTGCACGAGCTTTAGTGCAAGATGCCGACATTTATTTCATGGATGAACCGCTTGCAGGAGTGGACGCGGCCACAGAGCAAGCAATTATGACGATATTAAAAGAGCTAAAAATGAAAGGCAAAACAGTTATGGTAGTCCATCATGACTTACAGACCGTCACTGATTACTTTGACCACGTTCTCTTTCTAAATGGTAAAGTCATCGCGCATGGCAACACCAATCATGTGTTTACGAAAGAAAACCTTGCGAAAACATACGGAGGCAGTATTCAATGGGTAAAAGAGGGGAGTCAACATGTGGTCCATTCTATTGAGTAGTAATACACAGTGGGTGTTGGCGAGTACCATTATCCTGGGGATTGCCGCGGGGCTCGTAGGTTCGATTGCTTATTGGAAGAAGCAGAGTCTTATGAGTGATGCGTTAGCTCACGCTTCTCTTCCCGGGGTCGTAATTTCGTTTTTACTGATTGGCGAAAAGAATCTATTGATTTTAATATTAGGTGCAGCCGGAAGTGCTTTAGCGGGATCGTTATTTATTCAATGGGTGCAATCATCCACCCGCATCACAGAAGATACAGCGATGGGAATGGTGCTTTCTATTTTTTACGGATTGGGCATTATGCTACTGACCATTGCCAATCGAACCGCCGGCGGGAATCAAAGCGGACTGGATAGTTTTATTTTCGGCCAGGCGGCTTCCATGGTGAGATTCGATGTATTTACTATGTTAGGGCTGGCTTGTCTCGTTATTCTCGTTGTATGTTTAGGATTCAAAGAATGGAAGTTGTATCTCTTTGATGCTTCCTTTGCGAAAGGCACAGGGCTGTCGTTAACATTTATGAACATTCTGTATACTGCTGTACTAGTGACTACTATCGTAATTGGTATTCAAGCAGTAGGAGTTATTTTAATCGCGGCCCTCTTAATCATCCCCGCCGTAAGTGCCCGCTATTGGACTCACTCCTTTAGATGGATGTTAGTGTTAGCAGCGGTTTTCGGAGGGGCTTCCGGAGGTATCGGCACGTTTATAAGCGCGTTAGGAAGCGGCTGGCCAACCGGACCTTTTATTGTCGTAACCGCCGCCAGCTTTTTTACGATCTCGCTTATTTTTGGAAAGGAACGAGGCATTCTAGTCAGGTATATCCAATATAAGCTCCATCAAAAGGAAGTCCATGTTCGGAAAGTAAACACTCATCCTGAAGCCAAAGGAGCCAAATAATATGACATATTCTGCATGGATTATTATAACAGCTTCACTCGTAGGACTTTCTTGCGGCTTCATAGGCGTATTTCTTATTCTCAGAAAAATGGCGATGATGGCAGATGCTATCAGCCATACTGTATTGTTGGGTATTGTCCTCGCATTTTTAATTACAGAGAAACTGAGCGGGGCTCCTATGTTGATTGGAGCTATTATTGCTGGCTTGTTAACTGCTTTTTTAGTGCAATGGCTCCATTCTCTCGACATCCAATTACACGCGTCTATGGGAATCGTATTTACCACATTATTTGCCATCGGAGTGATTTTAATTGCAACCTCGGTCGGAAATGCTCATCTAGATGTACAGCACGCTTTAATGGGTGAGATCACTTTCATTCCGTGGAACACCATTACTCTTCCACTTATAGGACAGATACCACAAGCAACTGCACTACTTGGTGCAACCCTGTTTGTTGTCTTATTTTTCATCGTAGCATTCTACAAAGAATGGAAAATTACATCCTTTGATCCTGCCCTGGCCGCTAGCTTAGGCATTCCCGTCTTATTGATGCATTATTTATTTATGGGGCTCGTCTCTATCACCACGGTTGCTTCTTTTGATGCAGTCGGTGCCATTATGGTAGTTGCCATGTTAATTACTCCAGCTGCTTCCGCTTATCTATGGACCGATAGATTATCGTATATGTTGATCCTAAGCGGTGGCTTCGGTGTAATCTCGGCCATTGCCGGGTACTTTATCGCTGCATGGATAGATACCTCTATTTCCGGCTCTATGGCATTTGCCTCTGGTCTCCTATTTATAGTGAGCTTTCTTTGCTCTCCTTTACACGGACTTCTATCAACATATAGACGGTCTCGCCATAGAAAACTATCAAGTCACACAGAGAAAGCTTAAGAAAAGGGCCATCCCAATTTTGGGGTCGCCCCTTTTGATCCTTTCAACCAATTACGCTTATTACGCTTTCTTTTTAAAAACAAAGTATTTTATCATAAAAAAGCTCGCTGTAAACGAAAGGAACATTGCGGTTCCTTTAGCAAGGTTATAACGTATCCATCGTGGTACCCCTATCATTTGAAACAACTCGGAAAGACCGAGAAATACCAGGTTATTAATGCCCAGGCTGACAAGTCCTTGAAGGATAAAGGCAATCCGTTGTCTGTTGCTCTTCTCTGAAGCATGACGAAAAGTAATATAAGCATTCCAAAAATAGCTGTTTGCTACAGCGAGAGAATAGGCAATGGTGTTAAAAGCGGCTAAAACCATCCGATCTTCCGTTGGAAATAACAATAATAAAAGATTCAATGTACCGATATCAATACCAGCATTGGCCGCGCCGATCACACTGAATTGCATAAATTGAAAGGGACCTCTTCTCTTCTTATCTCTTTTCATGGCATTCCTTCTGTTATCCATTGCTATCCCAACTCAAGTTAACTTTTGCTGTTCTTCTGGTTCTTCTTTTTCTTCTATCGCTCCTGTTACCTGTTCATACCAACCGAGCAGTTGACTGGCTGCTTCCGACCACCCTAAGCTCGCAATATCTTCTCTTGCATTAACAGACAATCGTTTTCGAAGTGTGTCATCTTCAAACTTTTTTACTGTTGCTGTAAAGTCTCCTTCTTTCTCTGAATCATAAAGAAGTCCCGTCCGACCATCCTCAATTTGCTCACACGTGGGTCCACTTTTAGCTGCCACCAGCGGAAGACCGGACGCCATTGCTTCCCCAATAACTAATCCTAGTGTTTCTGTGGTCGAAGGAAAGACGAAAACATCTGCAGCAGCATAAGCTTCAGCTAATTCCTTCCCATGCATAAATCCTGTAAACACAGTGTCTGTCCCATCAAAATGTCTTTCTAACGTTCTTCGGTGAGGTCCGTCCCCAACGATCGCAAGAGAAAATTCATCCGAACTCTCCAACACATCTCTCACTTTTTCAATTTCTTTTTCGGCGGCAAGGCGGCCAACGAATAACAAAAGTTTACGATCTGTTTTTCCTGCTGTTAATCTCTCTCTCATGTGTGGATTGTAGTTCCCCGGGCGGAACATCTCTGTGTCCACGCCGCGCTTCCACACATGAACGTTTTTAAACCTTTTTTCCACCAATTCATTTTGTACGGTCTTGGAGGTACAGACATTGATATCTGCTTGATTATGTAGTTTTCGAAAATACCACCATATGAGGCCTTTAAAAGGAGAAAGCCGATAATAATCCATGTACTGTGCAACATTGGTATGGTATGAAGCAATCAATGGTAGTTCTAGCTTTTTCGCAGCTTGTACTCCTGAAAAGCCGATTAAAGCCGGGTTCACTACATGAACCACATCTGGGTGGAATTCACGAATATATTTGATGACTCGTCGATTAGGCAGGGCAAATTTTTTTGACCGATAAAATGGAAGAGTCCTGGCAGGTACCCCTTTCACTTCTATTCCGTTATATTCATACACACCCAGGTCCGGCGCAATAACCCGAACCTCATGCCCCTCGTCTAACAGCCAATCTATGCAAGCTGTCAATCTCGTCACAATACCATCAGTGGAGGGAAGGAAGGTTTCAGTCACGATTGCTATTTTCAAAACGAGGACACTCCCTAACTTCGTTTATTAACATACTGCTTTTATATTTTAACATACTTTAAAAGGACCCCTGAATTACGCTTCAGGAGTCCTCATTTGGTATATTTGTTCCACTTCAAAAAGTCGTGAAACATTAACCACCGATATATTTTTGATATAGGGCCCGCGCTTTTGTCTTATCATTCTCTCCATGGATAATCGTTCTACCGTCTTTAAATATAACAAAACGCTTATCCTCTAAGTGTAAGACGAGTAAGAAATTGTTTTCCTGTTTCACTGCGTTTGAATATCTATTTTTCAACTCAGGTAACGATAAGACTTGTTTCTTAGCCGGTCGTACCTGCACAGCATCTCTTCCACACAATACTTCTGTTTTCGTTCTATTTTCGTAAGCAAGATACGGATAGGTTGGTGCCGCCCCACAGGACAGACAGTCCTCTTTTTTTAATGAACGGACATTGATTGCTGACGATTCATTGGTCCATAAATCAAAAGAAATTAGCTTGTGACGAAGCGCATCGAAATTACCGGTCAGGATTTTCAATGCCTCTGCTGTCTGATGAGAACTAACCATTTGTACCGTAGGAGCAATGATTCCTGCAGTGTCACATGTTTCCCCATCTAATGGGATTGTCTCCATGAGGCAGTGCAGACATGGTGTCTCTCCGGGTAAGACGGTAAATGTAATACCATAACTCCCCACACAAGCACCATGTATCCATGGAAGCTCATGCTTCTGACAGAAATCATTGATCAACATACGTGTATCGAAATTATCCAGGGCGTCAATAAATAGAGAAGCGGGAAGAACGTTCTCAAAAACACCCGCATCCGCTTCCCCAGTTATTGCATCTATTTCCGTATGGGAATTAATGGTTTCCAGATGTCTTTTTGCAGCTTCTGCTTTTGGTAGTTTTTCCTCCGCATCACGCTCTGTATATAGTTGTTGACGATGAAGATTGCTCCATTCTACAAAATCACGGTCAATAATGGTAATTTTCCCTACACCCGCACGGACAAATGTTTCAGCCGCTGCACTTCCCAGCGCACCTGCTCCAACTACCACAACATGCTTTTCACGAAGCCGTTTTTGTCCTTCTTTCCCGATGCCTGGAAATAACACCTGCCGAGAGTAGCGATCATCTTCCATCAAACCTTACTCAATCCTTCCGTCGGACTGCTAGCTTTTGCATAAAATTTCTTTTCTATTCGCCCTGCTTCAAAACCTAACTGTCCTGCTTGTACTGCTAGTTTCATTGCTTCAGCCATTTTAGGTGGATCATTGGCATCAGAAACAGCTGTATTTAACAAAATACCATCTGCCCCTAATTCCATAGCATATACAGCATCTTTAGGACTTCCAATCCCAGCATCAACTATAACAGGAACTTGTGCTTGTTCAATGATGTGAGAAAGATTATACGGATTGATGATTCCGAGCCCAGTACCAATGGGGGCAGCCCCAGGCATGATAGCATGTATTCCAAGTTCTTGGAGTTTGCGCGCAAGAACCACGTCATCAGAAGTATACGTTAGTACTGTAAATCCTTCACTTAGAAGCTGTTCGGAAGCCCGCAGCGTCTCCACCGGGTCTGGAAGTAAGGTCTTATCACATCCAATTACCTCCACTTTTACCATGTCACACATGCCAGCCGCGTTTGCCATCTTGGCAATACGAACCGCTTCTTCTGCCGTTTTTGCTCCAGCTGTATTAGGAAGCAGCTTATAGTTAGAGAGATCCATCTTTTCGAAAGGATCCGGCTGACTTTCATCAAATATATTCATACGGCGTACGGCGAAGGTTAGCACTTCTGTTTCGGAAGCTTGTACAGCCTTCTCTTGTACCTCGGCCGTCCTGTATTTTCCCGTTCCTAAAAACAATCTAGAACGAAATGTATAGGGACCAATTTGTAACATATAATTCACCCTCCTCCTACAAAATGAACGATTTCAATAGTATCTCCATCCAACACTGGCTCGTTTTCATGTTTTTCTTTCACCAGAATATCGCCATTGCGTTCAACCACTGCTTTTTTCTCCTGTAATTGTAAGTGATGAAGCAATGCTTCTATAGTCTCAATGTTCTCCGGTAGTTGTTTCTCTGTACCATTAATGATTACTTTCAATGAGATCCTCCTCTGCTTTTAATGAACGTTGCGGGGAAAATTCGAGTTCCCATTCTGAATCTACCGTTCGTCCTCCAATTAAATCTGCTAAAAATTTACCAGTTAGAGCGGAAAGAAGAATACCGTTCCTGTAATGACCGGCAGCTATCCATAGTCCCTCTATGTGACTAGTCCCTAAATAAGGTTTTCCATCCGCCGTTTGCGGACGAACACCGGTCCAGGCTCTTTCGAATTCAGCGTCTTCCAAAGTCGGGATAAGATTACATGCTTTCTGCAGCAGCTCTTGTACAGCTCCAGCTGATACCCTTTTATCTACAGAGCCCACGCGCTCTGTTGCTCCGATAATCACAGATCCGCCTAACTTTGGAACAATATAAAAGTCTGACGTATGGATGGTTCTCGTGATCACCGGTCTGCGAGGACGGACAGATAAAATTTCGCCTTTGACAGGAATCATCTTTAGGCCTGGCACTCCTTTTATGTTTCCAGACCAAGCCCCTCCCGCAATAACGACATGATCTGCATAAAAAGTGCCTGCTGAACTCTTTACCCCCTCTACTTTTCCACCATGGTCTAATAGAGAAGTGATTTCTGTGAATTCTCTTATTTCCGCGCCTAAATTTTCAGCAGCTCTAGCGTAAGCCATCGTCCATTCTTTGGCTTTTACCTGGCCATCACCGGGAATGTAAAGAGCCCCTTCCACTTGCTGGCTTACAGCAGGTTCATGGCTCTGCAGTTGATCTTTTTCCCACCATTCCACGGGTTCTCCGGCGTGCCTCTGAAATTCCATTCTTCCTAATAATTGCTCTTTTTCCCTTTTCGTCCATGCCGTCTTAATCATCCCGTTATTTACAAATGAGACAGACACACCAGACAATGACTCCAATTCAGGTACCAATTCGGGAAACATGGACCGGCTTTGACGGGCAAAATCAAAAAAAGGACCTCGTTCACTAACCTCTACTTGTGCCCCTAACATCCCCGCTGCCGCCTGAGAAGCCTCCTGCGCAACCCGTCCTTTTTCCATGACGATTGTTTTGTATCCTCTTTTAGATAATTGAAATGCTGTAGAGCACCCATTCACTCCCCCGCCGACAATAATGACGTCATAATAGTTATCCAATCAAATCCCCTCCCTTAATGCTCGGTCGTAGTCTTTTACTCTCTCCAGGGGATTCTCTTTTTCATAAATCCCAGACATAACAGCAACTCCCTGCGCTTGGTATGCTAAACACGCTTGTACATTTTCAGGGTGAATCCCGCCTATCGCTATAATCGGACAATCTACGGCATAAGCCATCCGCCGAAGAGCTGTCAGTCCCCGAGGCATGATGCCCTCCTTACTCTTTGTAGCGAAAATATGACCAAAAAACAGATAATCAACACCATCAGCTACTCTCTCTCTGGCTGTTGGCTCACTATGAACAGAACTCCCCACAAGCAAACGTTGTTTACGTACGTCTATCGGAACGGCTTCCGGGTAATGGATGCCCGCCAGTGAATAAGCCTTTGCGATGGATGGATGTCCATTCACGATAATCTTTTCTCTTGGTACTCCTTCTTGAATCATGAGGGATACTACGTTTTCTATTTGTTTAGTTGTCCAATTTTTCTCCCGTATGTGAAGATAATCGGTGAAAGGATGAATTTGTTTATTAATATCAACGAGCGTATCTATCGATTGGCGTCCTGTCGATATGACATGTAACAATGGCTTTCCCATCCATACCACCCTCTCACATAAAAAACCACTTCCCCCAATAAGGAAAGTGGTCTGGTTACGTTCTTAGATTAACTCTCTTCACGTTCCACTTTCCTACGCTGGTATCATCCAGTTCAGGTTCAAGGGTTTTAAAAGCACATTTTAATCTCAGCCTATCTGAAGGCACCCCTAGTGGTTACTTCTATTATCTTATTGTCTAAATTTTAAAACACCTGGTTGGCTTTGTCAACAAAAGAACTAACAGCTCTGGACGTATGTTGAACTACTCCCACTTAGCATGAGCAAAAGGCATATTATCCAAGTGATATCCATACAAAAAGCTGCCTAAAGAAGGACGGACTCTCACCCACTTCCCTTGAACCGTTCTCAGGAGAGCTTTCTCATTCTGGCAGCTTTCCGCACCTTGAATATGTTATAAATAGGGGTATCTTCCTATCGTTGATTTTCTTCCTTATTCTACGCTAACTTCCTTCTCCACATGTTCATGTAAACCTCCATCGTTTTTAATGTGGACGATAACGTGGTAATCGCCTGCCTCTTCGAAGGTGTGTGTACCTGTATAAATGCTGTTTTCTTTCTCTTCAGCCTTTACCCAGCTACGCTCCTCTTCCCCGTCTCTCCATACCTCAAATTGGACATCAGCACCTTGTAAAGGAGTACTTTCATACATCACCTCATAAGATAACTCCTGTTCTTCTCCAACTGCCATAGGCTCGGATGACTGCAGACTTGCTTCTACAACTGAATCGGTATGGGCGTCTTCATGACCGGGATGGTTTTCTTCTTCACTCTCTGCAACCTCCGGATCCCCCACTATTATTTCTTCCGTTGGCATGCTGTGCATATTCCTAGCCGTGACATGAGCTGTTACGTAATATACTCCCTCTTCAGGGAAAGAATAACGAATTTCATATATGTCCCCTGCTGGTTCTTCCGCTAAAATTTCCTCACTGTCTTCTTTTCCTCCATCTTTCCATATCTCGAAAAGAACCTCACTGGCGTCAGTAACCGGTTCTCCCGATTGTGTCACTGCCGTGCTTATTGTAATTTCCTCTTCAGGATCAGCTTGTTCCACCATGTCTATTTCAACCTCAATAGGCTCTAGAGAAACATCTTCCGAATTCTCAGAGTCCTCTGCGGCTTGGTTATTATCACCGGACTCTCCACAAGCGCTCAACAAGAAAATCATCAAAGCACCCATCACGATAAGTATGAAATTTAAGCTTTTACTCATTCTCCAGCCCTCCTTATGTTTTGCCCCCATTGTAACTCTTCCTCTTAACCAACTTTCCCTTTAAGCATGACTAATTCATGACACTTCACTCCCCCTCAAACACCTAATATTGTAAGTAATATCCATAATGTCGGGACACTACAAATAGTAGTAACTAAGGTAATACTCGAAACTAGCTGTGGACTGGCGTTAAATTGGACAGCAATCATCGAGATCGTAGCAGCTGTCGGCATAGCAGAAGATACGATAATCACCGTGCTTAATACGTCATTCGTCTGTAGTAAGATCGTTAAGAAATAAGCGATCACCGGGGAGAGAACTAACCGAACAGTCGTACCTAAACCTACCATACCCCAATCAATAGAACCAATGGATATCTTAGCCAGTTGCATACCAAGAACTATCATAACAACAGGGATGGCGGCATCAGCAATCATGTTAACAGCATCCAAATAACTATTTCTAATTGGAATTCCAACAGCTTGCATAGATACCCCTGCTATCAAAGCGTAGAAAACAGGCATTTTTAATACAACTCGAAAGGCATCCGCCGGTGTTAAGCTGCTCCGATTCGCTAAATACACTCCTGCTGTACTCATTAATAAGGACTGAATGACCATAAAAATGATGGAATACGCAAAAGCTTCTTCACCAAAAGCGAATAAAATTAACGGAGCGCCATAGTTTCCCGAGTTCATGAATGTGGTAGCTAACGTCATCCCACTTTCTCTCGCCGTATCCCACTTCCCAATATATGATAATAGTTTATTAATGATCAGCATAATGAATAAAAACAAAATAGCAAAAGTCAAAATCAGCAGCAGATCCATGTTTGCTTCTGTTGTATAAAATGTACGAAATACTAGTGCTGGCGTTAAAATATACAAAGCTACTGCCGAGACTGAACGCACTTCGAGCAGCTGGCTTTTTTGAAGAAAAAAACCAGATAGAAAAATGAGAATAATCGGTATGAGAACATTAATAAAAACTGACATGAAAACCCGCCTTCCAATCTATTTCCATTAAGAAAAGCGCAAGCGCCCTGCTCAGATGCGACAGGTTCTGGAGGGGCAGCAAAGAAAGGTGCTCTTCCTTTCATTGTCTGCACTATATGGAAGATCGGCTAAAACCGTCTCGTCCTGAGACAGCGCCGATCTGACCCATGTCGTGTGGGCCTCCAGAGCGTCTGGCGCTGGAGCTAGGCGCAGCTAACCCTTTCACAAAAGTTATCTATAAGCGAATTTCTTTTATTTCCTATACAATAGGAAAAGCGAGATATACCTGTCACTATCTCGCCGTCTCCTTACTGCGCTTTAACTCCCTTGTTCCGGTTTCAAAAAAGAGCGCAATTGCTGTTTTTCTTTACGAGAAACTAAGATATATAAAAAATCATCTGTTTGTATTACCGTCTCCCCATACGGCGTGACAAGTTCTCCATCCCTTACGATCGCACTAACGAGAGCAGACTTCGGAAATTCAATATCCTGAAGAGTACGGCCGACTATTGGTGTCTCTTCATCTGCTTGAAACTCTATAATTTCCGCGTTTGCTTTTCCAATCGAAATTAACTCTAAAGAGTGGTGAGGCGTGTCTTTCTTCGGGCCAGACAAACCTAACCACTTTGCGACCCGCGAAATGGTAGAACCTTGAATTAATGCAGAGGTTAATACAATAAAAAATACAACATTAAAAATCAGCTGTCCGCTGTCAATCCCCGCAACAATAGGGAACGTGGCTAATACAATGGGTACCGCTCCACGCAGCCCCGCCCATGATAAGAAAGTTTTTTCCTTCAAAGAATACTTCATCCCTGCTGTAGATAGAAAGGTAGCTACTGGCCGAGCAACTAGCATAAGAACTGCTGATAATAAAAGTCCATTGATAATAACATCCAGAGAAAGGATGTTTTCAGGGAACGCAAGTAAGCCAAGAATAATAAACATTAAAATTTGTGCCATCCAAGCGAAGCCCTCATTAAAACGAAAAATGGAGTGGCGGTACGTGATTTCCGAATTCCCGATAATAATAGCCGCTATATATACAGCCAACAGACCACTCGCCTGGAATAGAGAAGTTACTGAATATGTAAGAAGTGCAAAGGATAAGGCAAAAATAGGATAGAGACCACTGGAATCCAAATTAATTTTGTTAATGGCCTTCGTAGCCAATTTACCAAATCCAATACCTAATAGTAACCCCACTCCCATTTGCCAAAAAAATGAAGTTGCCAACACATAGTAGTTAGGTTCTTCTGTTACTAAAATCTCAATGAAAATGATGGTAAGCAACATCGCCATTGGGTCGTTCGAACCGGATTCCGCTTCTAACGTTGCCGCCATTTTCGTGTTGATGTTTCGTTCTTTTAATGAGGCAAAAACAGCTGCGGCATCAGTAGACCCCACAATAGACCCTAATAAGAGTGCTTCTAGCCATGAAAAACCCATGACATACTTAGCGGCGAAACCAACAATTAACGATGTGATTAATACTCCCACCGTAGCTAGCGAGACTGCCGGCTTTACGATTGGCTTCACTGTCTTCCAGGTAGTATGAGTTCCCCCTTCAAACAGAATAACAACGAGCGCTAAAATACCTATGAGCTGTGCTTGTTCGGCATCGTGAAAATAAATAATTCCTAGGCCGTCACTTCCAAAAAGCATACCAATGAGGATGAACAGAACGAGGGAAGGCATGCCAAGCCGCGACGAAAATTTAGTTACTGTTACTCCAACAATTAACAACAAGGCCGCTAATAATATAAAGGAGTTAACGTCCACACTGCCACTGGTCATAACTTTCTCCTCTCGTACACTTGAGAACTCTTCAGTCTACGTTTCATTTTCATGATGTATTAGAATACCTATCCGTTATTATCCTAATTTTACCACAATACTTCTTTTCTAAAAGTGAATTGCTTTTCGTTCTCTTCTTCTTTTATACCTTGACACATAATATAGGACGAGAATGTAAAGAAACCATTTTCGGTGACTATACAGGCACGAAACAATTTTGAAGCACCAACTGGGGTTGATGCTATTGCATAGTTATGTAAAGAAAATTCTTGTTCTCGGCCTTTTCATTACAAATACGGCCGTGAGTTTTGCCTGCCTATACCTTTGGCTCGAAATAACGGATGCCGGTTATGTGATCGATCATTATGGCCAACACGAAGAGATATCTGTTATTGCTGTTATATGGAAAATGGTATACTTCAGCATTATTACAATGGCCGCTGTCGGATATGGAGATCTTACCCCCATCGGCTATGCCCAGCCGATCGCAACGATTCAAGCCATTATAGGATACTTGCTCCCCATTATTATTGTCTTTTTTCTCGCTGCTCCAGAGGAAAAGTAGATTTCCCCCTTGCCTTCACGCCTAAAAACGAATATTATAGTTAACGGATTAAAAATAGTTCGTTTTTAAGGTGGTATATATGTTTCAGAAATGGTTTAGACTCCAAGAAAACAATACGAATGTAAAAACAGAAATACTCGCAGGATTTACGACTTTTTTAACGATGGCTTATATTATTGTCGTGAACCCGATTATTCTCTCTGATGCGGGGGTCCCTTTCGATCAAGTCTTCATAGCCACGATTATAGCTACTGTTGTTGGTACGTTGTGGATGGCTCTCTTCGCTAATTATCCTATTGCGATCGCTCCCGGGATGGGGCTTAACGCTTACTTTGCTTATTCTGTCGTCGGAGCCAATGATCAAATTGGGTATGAAATCGCATTTGGAGCTGTGTTCGTCTCAGGGATTATATTTATCATTCTTTCCCTCACTCCATTCCGCGAAAAGCTGATCGAAGCCATCCCTTCCAATTTGAAACATGGGATCACAGCAGGGATCGGTTTATTTATTGCATTCATTGGTTTACGTATGAGCGGACTAATTGTTTCCCACCCTGATAACCTAGTAGCTCTAGGGGATTTACAGAGTCCTCCCGTTGTTCTCACATTAATAGGACTCGCGATCACCATCATTTTTATGGCTATGAATATAAACAGCGCTTTATTTTTAGGAATGATTACGACAGCCGTGATTGCTTTTTTTACTGGTCATCTAACGTTCACAGAAGGACTAGCTTCTGCTCCTCCAGAAATCGAATGGTTTGTATTCGGCTCACCTTTAGAAGCCTTTACTAACGTTTTCACATATAGTCTGTATGCCGTTGTGTTTTCGTTTCTTCTCGTAACTATATTTGATACGACAGGTACAATGATCGGTGTTGCGGAGCAAGCTGGATTCGTTAAAAATAATAAAATGCCGAGAGTGCGACAAGCTCTTTTATCAGACGCGATAGCTAAAACCATAGGATCCATTTTTGGAACCAGCCCGACCAGTGCGTATGTGGAGTCGTCCTCAGGGGTAGCTGCCGGAGGAAGAACAGGTTTAACAACCGTCACGGTTTCCATATTATTTACGCTAACTATTTTCTTCGGTCCAGCTATCAGTGCCATTTCAGGTTTGCCGGCAATCACCTCTCCTGTTCTGATCATCGTCGGGAGTTTTATGCTAGGCTCGGTAGCTCACGTGAAATGGCAAGAGTTTGATGAAGCGTTTCCCGCTTTTCTCATTATTTTAAGCATGCCGCTTACTTCGAGTATTGCGACAGGTATTGCCTTTGGTTTCATTTCTTATCCCATTATGAAGGTCGTAAAAGGCAAAGCGAAAACCGTTCATCCGCTTGTTTATGTTTTCGCCGTTCTCTTTCTCATACAACTTGTCTTTTTGCCGCACTAAAGCCATGGTATACTCAGTCTAAAAGCGTAAAGGATGGTCAAATTTATGGGGAATTTTACACATTTTAACGAGCAAGGCCGCGCCAGAATGGTAGATATCTCTGAAAAAAAAGAAAGTGTGAGAGTTGCCATTGCCCGATCCAGCGTAACAGTGAATAAGGAAATATATGATCAGATCCAAGAAGGTACCAATAAAAAAGGAGATGTGTTTGCAGTATCACAAGTGGCTGGTATCATGGGAGCTAAAAAAACAGCAGATTTGATACCTATGTGTCATCCTCTCTCTTTAAACGGAGTAGATGTTCATTTTGAATGGTCCCTCTCCACCGAGAAAGAGGAATATGTCATTCTTATAACTACGGAAGTGAAAGTGAAGGGTAACACCGGTGTTGAAATGGAAGCTCTCACTGCCGCTTCCACCACCGCTCTTACGATTTATGATATGTGTAAAGCGTTGGATAAAAACATGGTAATCGGTCCCACATACTTACTGAAAAAAACAGGCGGGAAAAGCGACGATTATGAACGAACTCAAGCGTAATAAGAAAAGCGAAATTTGTGGATGTTCGGTTAAGACCGTCATGTCCCGTGGCCTGCGGCAAGTGCGGATCTGAAGCGATCTTGAGCCGATAGCGACTGAAACTGGACAGCTCTCAAATGTTATGTCTTTCCAATAAAAAAAGGGCTGGCAAAAGGTCTTTTTTATGACCTTTTGATCCAGCCCTTCTCCTTTATCCAATCACATTATAACCCATCAGAAGCACGATCAAAGCAAGAATAATGAAACCTGCCCACATTCCTCCGTGAGACTGTTGTCTTTTCTTACGTCCTACAAGCATTTCCATGATTCCAATCAGCAAAATAGCAAGAATCCCTTTTATTAAATAAAACATAGGAAAACCATATAAGATCCACATACCGATACCTGTCACAATCATAATAACGGCAAACAAACGTTGGAGCATTAACGTGATTTTTTGCTTAGAAAAAAAGTAGCTGATCAAGAAAAAGAGAATGAGAAATGCCCATGATCCTGCATGAGACTGGTAAAAGATACTTTCCATCTGATTACAACCTCTCCTTTTACAAGTGTATAAACTGGTACCCATTCCAATATATAGTACTTACTTGGAGCTCGCAACATTTCGCTGCAAACGGAACGTCTTATTGGGTCGCATACCATTCTTCTCCTTTGATATTTACAAGGAGACTGCCACACAATAAGAAATGCCCGATTCAGTCTTTTGGGCAAAACAATCAGTCAGAAGGAGACTGACAATGATCTCACTGAGGAGGATGGTCATGGGAATTTTCAGCAGCAACTCCTATGGAGACTCGATGCATTACGGGGAAGCATTTGCGCTATGGAGTTATCTAATGGGTACGAAAGACATGGTCACTAGCTGCCAAACGCTTATGAATCATACAGGTGATGCAGACTTGTTTAAAGTGCTTGAAGATATCATGCAAGAAGCACAAAGGGAAGAAGCGGAAGTGGAACAACTATTAAAAGAACACGGTGTAAGTCTCCCGCCATCACCTGCTGAGAAACCTTACTCTGATTTAGAAAGTATTCCTGTAGGCGCTCGATTTAATGATTCTGAAATTGCTGGTGCTATTAGTAAAAGTGTGGCGGCCAGCCTGGTGGCTTGCAGTCAAGCGATGGCACAATGTACCCGGGAAGACATCGGCATGCTGTTTGGACAGTACCACACCAACAAAGCTCAAATCAGCACACGTTTGCTTCGATTAAACAAAGACAAAGGCTGGCTCGTTATGCCGCCTATTCATGATCATATCCCTCAAACAGTAACCGTCTAATGGAATAAGAAGAAGGGAGCTTTTTGGCTCCCTTCTTCTTATTCCTTCCCTGTTTGACTTCTTTACTCATACTGCTTTTTATTTAAGACAGGGTGTTTTTGAGTTTTCGCCTCAGTAAATAAATTTTGCGGGTCTTCCGTTGTTGGCAATGTTTGATTCAAGAGCATTTCTATATCCCCCACTGTTGCTGGTCTCTTTTTCGGCATGTATTCATAGCCAAGCATTCCATTTGCCTCAAGAGTCGCTGTTTTTAAGTCTGCGGGATTGGAGACCCCTTGCTGTCTCAACCGCATCTCCAGTTGATCCACTGTAAAACGCAGGCTTTTTAATTGATCATATTGGATCTGTCCGTCCTGAATGACTACTTTTGACTTTCCCGTCAGCATTTTTTCTATGGCATTTGATTTCACTTGGATATATTCCATCACTAACAAGGCCGCAATAAAAATGGCAGCAGCTACAATCGTTTTCCAGACTGACTTTTCGATGATGGGCTGGATAATAATGGAGCCGATCGAAATCATGATGACAGTTTGAGCTACTGTCATCTGGCTTATTGATTTACGACCGGCTATTCGTAAGAGGAGTAAACCGCTTAATACTAAAATGACAGACTCCCACATGAAATTCATGACGTTCCCCCCTAAGCATATGTTTTTCTTATCTTGCTTCATTGAAGGAAACTTCATTCCAAGATGGTCAAGAAAAGGAAAATTCTACTTTCCCATTTCTCAATACTAGCTTGGCGTCGAATGGGCGCTTTCCTTTAAATCCTTTGATTACTCGAGTTTCTCCTTTCTCACAAAGAAGTCGAATTTGAGCAGGAGTGATATTTTTTCCTAAGATTCTTCGATTAAATGTTAAAGTACAGCCTTTCTTATAATGGGAGCAGCCATAAAACGTTTTCTGTTGGATAATCACGCCCTCCTTACAAGCAGGACAACGTACAATAGGCTTGGTTGCATATTTATCTTTTCGCCCCTTGTTTATATCAGGGATCATTTCTCTGGAAATCTCCAATTGTTCCATGTCCTTTGGCACTGTTTCTACCAACTTACTCATAAACGCGGCGGTGTTTCGGATAAAGGTGTCTTTCTCAGCGTCTCCTTCTCCAATTTTGCGAAGGAATAATTCCCATTTTGCTGTCATTTCCGGCTTTGATAAGAGTGTTCCCTCGACGGCTCGACAAAGAATTTCTCCCTTCTTTGTGACGCGTACCACATTTTTCTCTACTTGAATATATTCTTGGCGAATAAGTGTGTTAATGATACCACTGCGTGTCGCTTCTGTTCCAAGTCCTTCTACTTCTTTTAAGGTAGCTTTCGCTTCTTCATCATCTCCAATGAGACGGCCGCATGTTTTCATCATATTGATCAGCTGTCCCTCTGTATATGGCTTCGGTGGCTTTGTCTTGTCCTCTACTACTTCAGGAAAGGCCGCCGCTTCCATCCCTTCTCTCAGCTGTGGCAGAGATGGCAGCTGCTGCTGCTTTTCTTTTTGAGATTTCTTTGCCTGAGAGAATAACTGTTTCCAACCTTTTGCCGTTTCCACTTTCCCTTTGCTATGAAAGGAAAGCCCCTTTACATCGGTTGTTACGAGGGTTTCTTCATATTCGTAATCGAAATGAAACATAGCTAGAACACTTTTTACGATTTCAAAATAAATGTTTTTTTGGTCGGTCCGTAGTTTTTGTACATCGGCGACTGTAGGTATTTTTTTCGTCGGTATGATGGCATAATGTTCTTTTACTTTGTTGTCATCAACATAGCGTTTACTTGGATGAAACGACGCCGGCTCAAAATGATCTCCTGTTACATGTTGGTAGGGAGAAATATTTTTCTTCACATACGCAAACTCATTTTTCGTAATATACTGCGTATCTGTTCTCGGATAGGTGATAAGTTTTAAAGGCTGGTCGTACAATGATTGCACAACCTCTAACGTTTTTGAAGGACTGTATTTATATTTTTTATTCGCAAGCGACTGCAGCGTAGATAAAGAGTGCAGTTTCGGTGGCTTTTCACGTTTCTTTGTTACTTTTACTTTCGTCACCACTCCGTTATCCTTTTTCTCAATGTTCCGTTCGATGAATTGCTGTTGCGCTTCTTCCTTTGTCTTAAAATGGCCTTTTGCCTTCCCTGTATAGGTACCTGTTTCCGTCTTAAAGGTAGCTGTGAGTTCAAAAAAAGGCTCTGAGACAAAATTCTCAATCTCTTTTTGCCGCTCATAGATTAATCGCAATGTCGGCGTTTGGACACGACCAACACTAAAAACATGCTCGATCCCTTTTTTCTGAAGCAGCAACGTATAAAGACGGCTAGCATTCATTCCTACAAGCCAATCCGATACTTGGCGAGCTTGAGCTTCATCGTACAAACGCTCATAGGATTTTCCTTCCTGAAGCTTCATAAATCCTTTGTACACTTCTTCTTTTTCTAAACTGTTAATCCAAAGCCGCTTCGTTGGTTTGTGACTTGCTCCTGCTTGTCGGATAATGCTGCGGGCAATATTTTCTCCTTCCCGGTCACAGTCAGTCGCAATAATAATCTCGTCTGCTTCTTTTAACAAACGGCGTACCACTTGAAATTGTTTCCTCGTTTTATAACTTGTTTTAAATTCAAATGTGTCAGGAAGCATCGGAAGTTGACGTAAATTCCACCGTTTCCAGGCAGGATCATATTCAGCTGGTGCTCGCAGTTCTACTAAATGACCAATCGCCCAGGTGAGCGTGGCTCCTTGAGGGAACACCGAACAAGCAGGAATAACAATATACCCCTCTCCCTTTTTCCCTTTTGGAAAGGCTTCCGCATAAGCTTGAGCCTGACTCGGTTTCTCTGCTAAAATAACGGGCATGTTATTTTCTCTCCTTCACTTATCCACGATAAAACATATAGACATTTCCATTTGGACAACAAATGAACCATAAGAAAGACATCAGCGATATGTTTTTAAAAACGAGCTTTAAAAACGATCTATTATCCAGAGGTCTTCGAGCGGCCAGATGCTAAAAGCTGAATCTCGTAACACCCAAAGACATTTCCCATTTGCAAAAATGGAACTGATGTTCTTTTATTATATAGGAATTCGTTTGCCAGGAAAACAGGCATAGAACGACATACACCACTTTAGAAAATCTCAATTAAATCAAACATATAAGAAAGAGACTGTTGTCTAAAAAGTATCGAAAAGCAGTTTTTGAAAGAATGCTATAATGAGAAACGTGAAATTTCATACAAAGTTGGAGGTTGTAAGTTGTGAGCCAATTACGGAAAACAGGCTTTGCGTACTATCATTTAGGAGAACTCATCCAATATGAAGGAGTGGAGAAGGATTTGGAACAGCTTCAGAACGCTTTCGATGATCTACCACCCGATGAATATGCTCCTCATTTGAACCGACGCCGCCGCTATGCAAGAGCCGTCATCATGCCTGGTTCTCATCGTGTTGAATGGCTGCCTGAAACAATTATTGATGGACAAGACTACTATGAGTACTTTCAAGGGTCTTTTAACCCGGAGTATACAGGAGAATATCGCCGCTTCCCTGCCCTTACAAAAGAAACAAGAGCGAACAGGCTTCTAGAAGAAATCATTCGTTTCGATTTTAAAGAAACGTTTTGGATGAAAGAAGATGCCTTAATGCCTATCCATGCCGGGATACACTTTGTGAAGCTTTATGTGAAGGAAGAGGGGGATGTTGCTGTTTCTTCTCCTAATAACTTACACCAGGACGGAGAACCTTTTACATTTGCCCATTTAATTCGCCGTCGGAATATTAACGGAGGAATCAATGCTATCGCTAGTCCAAAACACCGAGGGAAAATGCTTGAAGATATGGCGGAAAATGAAGTCATGACGACTTTTTACTTAGAAGAAGCGCTAGAATCCTATGGAGTATACGATCCGCTCGTTGCTCATTACGTCGGGGAAGTGACGAAAGGAAACGAAGAAGGAAGCGGAGAGCGCTCTGCTATCTTAATAGATTTCCAGCCGACTGTCATTGCCAATCCGGATGACATCCGCAGCATGCTTGGTGACACTACCAATATGATTTCGGTTTAACGGCTTTCCGATAGAAGTCTCCCATCCTCAAGGAATGTGAAGGGCATAGCCCAATAAGTAGGCGGGAGATGAATTTCGGTTGGCTTTAGCCAAAACTTCCCACAACACAAAGTGCTAGTGATATAATTATCCTATAATGTTCTTTGATAACTGGATATATAAGGTTGTATGCGGAAATTAGAGCGAAAACCAAGCCCCTCGCATACGTAAAATATCCAAGGTACTGAAAAACATTTTCGTACTACTTAGGGTCGGAATGCCCCGAAGTTACGCTCGTGGAGAACGTGTCAGACTTACTTGCAAGCATTGTTCGTGGAAGCGAGAAGTCCCCACTTCAAACGAAGTTAAGTGGTGGGTAGTTCACTGATATATTCTTCCTTTCTTCGTCAAATCCTTCTAGCGACTACGACAATTTCTCTCTTTTCTACAAAAACAAACCGTCCTATCGCTTTATGAAAGCTTTGGGACGGTTTTTTCTTTCTGATGCTTGAACTTCCTCTTGCGGGAGAAAATAGATAATAGAATAGAAGTGAATACAAGTAAAATACCGACTGTCTGCCAAATTGTTAAGACGTCTTGAAACACTGTTACCCCGACTGCAATGGCAACGATTGGTTCAACGGTAGACAAAATGGCAGCATGGCTGGATTCGATATACCTAAGCCCTGCGGTATACATGATATAGGCCAAAATAGTGGAAATGAGCACACTTCCCATCGCGTAGCCCCACATTACAGGCTCCATAAGCGGTTGCGTGTTCTTCTCTATTCCACTAACCGGTAATAAAAATAGCCCTCCACATAACATTGCATAAGCTGTTATCGTGATCGAGCTATATTTCATACTGACAAATTTACCAATCACACTGTATAACGAACAGAAAAATCCTGATGCAGCTCCTATAAGCAAAACAGTTCCTGAAATACTCATCGACTCACCTGGAAGCAATCCTGCTACAAAACTGCATCCTAACAAAGTAAGAATGATTGCGATGATTTTATTTCCTGTTAATTTTTCTTTGAAAAAGATTCGTGAAAGAATTGCAACGAAGACAGGGCTTGTATATAGTAAGACGACAGCAATGGACAGATTTGCTTCCTCCATCACTGTGAAGTAACACCAATTAAAAAAGGCGATACTGACAACGCCTAACCCGATAAAATAAGGAAGGTCCCGCCAGTGGATCTTTAATAAGTAAGGACGCACGACCCCAACGATGCTGAACATAACGATCGCAGAGAGAACCATTCTGATAGTAACGACTTCTATCGGTGCTAAACCAAACTCATATAAATATTGAACAAAAAAGCCAGTTAATCCCCAAAACGCAGCACCACCGACAGTGATCCCATAAGCAACAGCTGGGCGCATGGTCTCACTCCCCTTTTCCTTTTAAATCGAAACGTTTGTACTCTGGCACACTTATTTTCTCACCAAAGCAAAGGGAATACCACACCTCTACGATATTATATTAAAATAGTTTAGACTTTTTTGACTAATTTTATGAACTGATTATAGTAAATTGGAAAATCAAGTCGCTTGCGCTTTCCTTCACAAACTCGTAAAATAAGGAAATACACTTGTTTTAATACTGATCTCTTGGGTGAAGGGGGCATCGTCGTGCAAAATAATAACAATAAAGAAGAAGCTTGGTTTGAAAAAGGAGAATTACTCCAGTATCAAGACAAAGAGTGCCGGGTCATTGCGGAATATGACCGCACCGTCTGTGTGGAGTACACCAATTATCCATTCGCAGGCGAAGAGGAGGAATTCCCTTATCCACGTGTGATTTTGCTGAAAAATGAAGTGAAACGAATCTCTTAATATATGAAAAATAGCCAGGTACTATCTCTAGTACCTGGCTATTTTGTGCGCTAATTCGCAAAAACATGATTACCAATTTCAAGATTAACCGTTCTTGTAAAAATCCACTCAGAAGTAGCGATCTCCGGGTTGTAATAATAATGAGAACCACCAGATGGGTCCCATCCTTGCCATGCTTCTTTCACCGCTTTATAGGAAGTTGCATTAGGTTCTAAGTAATATTGCCCATCCCGGACGGCTGTGAAAGCATTTTTCTGCTTAATGACCTCGTCCACACTTGCCGGGAATTCAGGAGACAACATCCTATTACGAATAACTGAAGCAACAGCAACCTGTCCTTCAAACGATTCTCCCCGAGCTTCTCCATGTACGGCTTGTGCTATTTTTCTTACATTTTCCATTTCATGCAGCGTATTTGGACCGCTTACTCCATCTGCTTCAAGTCCAAAATCACTTTGAAATTGTTTTACGGCTTCCTCTGTAGCCGTTCCATAGTAACCCGTTGCATCCGTATGTAAATAACCCATTTGAATCAACGTATGTTGTAATTCCTCTACGGTCGGGCCGCGATCTTCTACCTTCAACATTCCTCCACTTGCCTCTGTCTGGTTCTCAAACCCTGTCAAAAGAAGACCAGTAAACAGAAAGATAATTGCTAATTTTGATGTCATTTTTTCCATTCCACAAAACCTCCTCTCCTCTTCCTTCCCTCTTAAATTTATCATCTAAACCTCTAATTTTCTATTTTGCCGAAATTTCTGAGGATAGTACTATATGTTTTTTCTTCGTTTATAGATCTCAAGAAGGTGGAACTAATACAATGACACATCGTGAAGTTACACCTAAAGGAGGAAGAGAGAAATGGATATTAGAAATAGACAAACCGATGGACAGCCTCCACAGACACAGGATAGACAGCCAGGCAGAGAGACAGAAATGAACCCGCTGCCGGTTCAGCCAGAGGATTACAAAGGAAACGATAAATTAAAAGGACGAGTTGCCCTTATTACTGGTGGAGACAGCGGTATCGGTCGCGCGGTAGCGATGATGTATGCAAAAGAAGGAGCTCATGTGGCGATTGCTTATTTAGAAGAAGATGAAGATGCGAAGAAAACGAAAGAAATCGTGGAGTCCGAAGGGGTATCATGCTTACTTCTCTCCGGCGATTTGAAAAAAGAAGCATTTTGCAAAGAAATTGTAAAAAAGACAATGGATAAATTTGGCAAATTAGATATTGTCGTGAACAATGCAGCTATCCAATACGTTGTGGACGATATATCTGAGATTTCAGCGGAGCAACTGGAGGAAACCTTTCAAACGAACTTCTATTCTTATTTTCACGTCACAAAAGCAGCCATTCCTCACTTAAAGGAAGGCAGTTCTATTATTAACACAGCGTCTATCAATGCATACCAAGGGAATCCGAGCTTAATTGATTATTCAGCGACCAAGGGTGCTATCGTCGCATTTACACGCAGCTTAACAGAACCGCTTGCTGAAAAAGGAATCCGTATTAATATGGTAGCTCCTGGTCCCGTGTGGACACCGCTCATCCCAGCTTCCTTCCCGGCGGAAGGAGTCGAACAATTTGGTACGGACACACCGCTCGGCCGTCCTGGTCAACCTGTCGAACATGCAGGAGCGTATGTCTTCCTCGCTTCCGATGAATCATCTTATATGACAGGACAAGCGATTCATATTAACGGCGGGAAATTCACTTCATCATAGACTGCTCCCGTTATCCGCACCTTACAGAAGACTGCCCCTTGCAGTGGGACGGTCTTCTTTGTTTTGTCGGCGACACGCAGAGAGGTTACGTAAATTATTTCGTCTCCATTGGCAAGGATGGATCGCTTGCCCATTCTGTCAACGAACCATCATAGACAGACACATGGTGCTGTCCGAGCTTGTTTAACAAAGTGGCATTCCAAGTTGCAGCAATCGCGCTCCCACAATAGACAATGACTTTTTTGTTTGGATCCAGGGCTCCACTTTCTTCAAAGTTTTTTCGCAATTGCTCCTCGTTATATAACTCTCTCGTGATTGGATCAGAATGTGATCCAAAAAACACGTTCACACTATTGGGGATATGCCCCAGCCTCCCATACGTGTTGACTTCTCCGTGAAAATGCTCTTCCGTTAAGCTATCAATAATTACAGTATTTTCATCATCAATCGCTTTCAATACGTCTTCTTTTGTGGAGAACAATGTTGATTCTCTCTCCCCGATGAAATTTCCTTTTGGATAAGAGCCTGGTTCTGCCGTAACAGGGCGCCCTTCCTCTACCCACTTGGGGAAGCCGCCATCAAGAACAGCCACATTATTAAATCCTTCATATCGCAGTTGCCACGCCAATCGAGTAGCCCAATGGGAGGCGACCACCGGTGCACCCACAACGGCTTCCCGATCATATATGACAACGTACGTCCCTTCCCCAACTCCAAAATCGCTCATTTTCTTTACAAATTCTTCACGAGAAGGCAGTGTAAAAGCAAATTCCGATTGGGGATCAGATAACTCTTCGTATAAGTCAGCGAAAACGGCGCCAGGAATGTGCTCCTTGTCATAGGCCTCTTTTCCTGACCATAACTCATAGTATCCGTCTTTTTCAGGGTGTTTTAAATAAGTGGTCGCATCCAATACTCTTACATGCGGATCATCCAGATGATTGTCCAGCCATTCTGTTGATACAATGTACGGTATCTCCCTCATTTTTTATCCCCCCTTACATAATCATTACTTACGTGTATCACCATCATATCATTGAATTTTTGGAAAACCCAAGGCCGTGCCATATTATAAAATTTCTCTTAAATTGACTTACAAAGATCGCGGACGTTACTATAGTTGGAAGCGACCAATGATGAAGTTAGGGAGATGAAGATATGAATTTCCACCAGCATCCAATTACCTATGTAAGTGATGTGACGTTAAAGATAGAAGACTTGAATCGCGCTGTGGCTTTTTACACGGAAGTGGTTGGCTTAAAAGTCCACCATCAAACAGATAAAACAGCTGCCTTAACGGCAGATGGCTCTTCCGTATTAGTCACTCTAGAACAGCCAGACCATGTTGTGCCAAAAGAAAAAAACAGAACGGGCTTATATCATTTCGCCTTGCTCGTACCGAAAAGGTCTGATTTGACTGAAGTTGTCCAGCATTTTGTCAACAAGGAAGTTTCTTTTCTTGCGGAGGATCACTTGGTAAGTGAGGCTCTTTATATATGGGACCCAGATGGGAATGGAATCGAAATCTACGCAGACCGCGACCCTTCTCAATGGGATTGGAAAAATGGAGAAGTAGCTATGACCAGCGATCCCATAAAAACGACAGATCTCCTGCCTAAGGGAGAGCCGAAGCCGTGGAAAGGTCTTCCTGCCGGCACTATCATGGGACATATCCACTTGCATGTCGCCCGTATAGAAGCCGCGGAGAGGTTTTACACAAAAGGGCTAGGTTTTGAATTGGTAAACCGCCACAACGAACAGACCATTTTCGTGTCAGACGGGAAGTACCATCACCATGTAGCTTTGAATACGTGGCAAGGAATTGGTGCTCATGCTTCATCACCAGAAAGCGTGGGACTCCAATCATTTTCAGTGGTGTTTCCGGATGAAGAAACAAGAGATAAAAGACTGGTACAGTTAGAAGATGTAGGAGCATCTGTGAAAGAGGAAAATGGGGAATATGTAACCGAAGACCCTTCCGGCAATCAGATTATATTGCGACACGAATAAATGGAGGAAAATGATAAATGAAACGGCCTTTTCTCGATAGGAAGAGAAAAGGCCGTTTTCCTTTTAACAATTTTTTAAAAATCTTCCGCGGATACATTTTCACGCTCTTTACCTATCACTAGACCTAGTTCTGCTTCAAGCCCAGCTAAGTAGGAGTAATCCGAATTCCTGTCAAGGACCTCTAGTGGTGGTTCTAAAACGTGGTTCTATCTTATGAGTGTTGCCTTTTGTATGTATGGTTACTTGTAATTATTATTAACTTGTTTTGAGACAACTTCTACCTGGTCCCCAGCAACTGGTGCGATTGCTCTTTGATTATCTCTTTCCATCTGCCTGACAAGGGAGCGGCTAATTTTTCTGTTTGCATGAACGACGCAGGTGAGAGAAGGTTGCAGGTGCTCGACCACAGAGAGCGTTTCTTCATAAAATGGGTGCACCGGATAAAATGGAAGAAATAAGATCCTTCTTGTTAACTGAGCATCATACATTCTTTTCATTTCAACGAATTCTTTCTCTGTTGCAGCGATGATTGGTGTGTCTTCCCACTGGCTGACATGCCGTTTCCATAATAATTCTCCTACATTTTGCACTTCTTTCTTCCACCACTCTCCCTCATTCAGGTACTGACTCATCGCTTCTTTATATGCTGGAGATAAATAAATGTCCCTGCCGGCAAACACGGATTTTTTTTCTAATTCCACCAACATAGAGAGCCCTTTTCCGTGAGGTTGTGTGATAATTCCTAGTTTCCTACCGGTTGTTAATGCATCCATTCCTAGTTTCACAAACAAGAAAGGGTCTCTTAATCGCCTTCCATAAGCTCCGTCCATTACTGCGACATCCACGCATTCGGCCTGCGGGTAATCAAATGTTAACTGCGGGGAAGCCACTTGGTAATCTCCTGAGAAAAAGACGGTCCGATTCACCGCAGAAAACATAAACCATAGGGACCCTAATGTATGTCCTGCTCTTCCGTATTGAAAGGATAGGTTCAAATGGGGTAAATCATGCCAAGTAGAGTGGCTATTCATCGGAAGTTCAACCCATTCTACTTTCTTATCATATTCTGTAATAGAATGAGATAATTCCTTTTTTAACGTATTCTCCCACTCGAGCCAGAAGGACGGCACCAGACATTTCGTGGGAGACGATGTATAAATCAATCCTTGAAATCCGTGCTCTATAAGGTAAGGGATGGCACCGCAATGATCGATATGGCAGTGTGTAAGAAAAACAGCATCGATGTCGGCTGCGATCTCCTTAAGGTCGAGTGGATATTGGTAGAATTCCGTATCTGCCTCTTTGTTGATTCCGCAGTCAATTAAAATACGTGCCTGATCCGTCTCTAATAAAAAGCAGGAGCGGTTACTTTCTCCCGCTCCGCCAAGAAATTTTATCTTCATTCCTCAATAAGCAGAGATCTCCCGCTACATTTCAGCGAGAAAAATCGCTCGTCCACCTCCTTTTCTTGAAAAACGTTACCTTATGAAATGATCAATTGGTCATGAAGAGTGTTTTGCTTTCCAACGGTTTTGCATGTGTTCAACAAATACGAGCATCATGGTTGTTAATACAACAGCTACTAATGCCATCGCCATTCCGAGCGACGTGGACCCTTGTTCAAATTCTGAATAGATAAAGGTCGCCGTCGTATGCATATTCGGGGGCCGGAGAATTAACGAGCCAACGAGCTCTCTCATCGATATAATAAAAGTCATCATCCATCCCGCTAAAACTCCTGGAAGGATAAGCGGAAGCAAAATCGTTCGGAACTGATAAAAACGTCCGGCACCACTAACTTGAGCCGCATGCAATAAAGAATGACTCATCTGGCCGTAAATGGCTTTAATATTCTGTACGGTAAAGGGCAAATATAAAATGACGTACGCTAAAACGAGCATTCCCCATGTATTGTAAATCGGGATCGGCATCCAGTTCGCATTCCATAATAAAATTAGTCCGATAATAAAAACGATCGCAGGCAATGTATTCGGAGCAAGACTTAAGAAATCAATCGCTTTTGTTAAAATTGCTTTTTGTCTGGTTACCGTAATGGAGATCCACACACCGATACAGACACTGACCGTTGCCGCGATCCCCGCAAGCCCCAAACTATTTAATAGTGCCTCTCTTCCTCCGCTGTCTGTAAATAATTCGATCATGTGAGCGAAAGTAAAATTATGTAAGGCAAGTCCATCTCCTTGCACATCGAGAAAAGCGGTGGACACAACAGATAAGTACGGGACTCCGATCGCGAGCCCGAAGACAAGGAGAACATACACCCATGCCAACACTTTGGCCTTTCCTAACCGGTAAATACTGACTGACTGTCCTTTACCAGTGACCACCGTGTCGTTACGCCGAGCAGCCATCCACTGCTGTAAGAACCAAACCAGCATGCTTGCACTAATCAGCATGGTAGACAAAATGGCCGCTGTCCCATAATCAATGGGCCAAATGGTTGCATGCCGGTGGATTTCTGAAGTTAATACATAGTACCCAATCCGGTTTCCTAGTGTGACAGGCGTTCCAAATTCACCGATCGTTTTGACGAAGACAAGCAGCGCTCCCATACTGAAGCCGGATGCGAATAAAGGCACAATGATACGTCACATGCGATAGAAAAATTTACCGCCGTGGACGCTTCCGGCCTCTTCCAGACGGCCTCCAATGTTCGACAATGTATTGCGCATAATAATGTAGATAAACGGAAACAGATGAAGGCTCATGACGAGCACCATTCCATAATATGTAAAAAATAGAGGGGTGACCGATGACATAAACGGCAGCAATTGTTCAATATAACCGTTCGGCTGCATAGCCAAAATCCAGCCCATTGACCCGATATACGGCGGTGTCATGAAAGGCACCATAATAAGAACATCAAGCCAACGATGTCTTTTCAGATCGGTCCGAGCCATCAAAAAAGCAAGAGGAGCCGCCAATAAGGATGCTCCAATGACAACTCCTCCTCCCAATAGTAATGAATTCCATAATACTTCCCGGTAATACGGTTCCCCCAGAACAGCCAGAGGAGCCAGCCCTTCAAAGGAGCCCTCCGGCATAAACGCTCGTAACAAGACAAGTGTGATCGGAAGCAGCACCAGGAGACCCAGGGCCAAAAAAGCCCCATACTTATTCAACGTTTGCAAAGAAAAATATTTCATTGTTACCGCATCATTTCTGTGAACTCAGAAAGAATATCTTCTCCATTTTCAAAGAGATACTCCCACTCAAAATCCAATTCTGCAATTTCATCATACGCCGCCCGGTCTTCATGTGGAGGGATGTCTTCTCTTGCTGGCAGCAGGTAATGATCAGCGACAATGCCCTGCCCTTCATCGGATAGAATAAAATCAATATATTTTTCCGCTTCTTCTACATTTTCCGCTGATTCCAGGATAAATGCAGGGCGAGGTGTAATCGTCGTTCCTGATTCAGGGAAAACAATATCTAACGGCTCTCCACCTTCAATGTTGTTGTAGACCATGTAGTCCACTCCAGCCATCACCACACCGTTCGCTCCATTAATAACAGACGTTAAAGCAGGATTGTTGGACCCTTCCATCGATAACCCGTTGTCGCGGAGTTCTTCGAAAAAGGCCCATCCTTCTTCTTCCCCTTCCTGGGCGATATAAGCAGCTACGAAATCGCGTGCTGTCCCGGACTCCGATGGACTTGGGATCGCGATTTGGTCTTGATACGCTTCATGTGTTAAATCTTCCCATTCCCGAGGAGGTTCTTCAATGAGATCGGTATTATAGCTTAGACCTAAAGCTGCTGCGGAAAATCCGTAGAAATGATAGTCCTCATCATACCAGCCATCATGAAGCTGATCGGCGTATTCTGATTCATACGGACGAATGAGCCCATTTTCCATATAGTCGACTGCCGGCTGAAGGGAAGCAAGAACGACCACATCAGCAACGGGGTTGGACTGCTCTGCTTCAAGACGTCCCAGCACATCTCCAGTAGTAGATTGAAATAATTCTACCTCCACTCCGGATTGCTCCTCAAATTGTTCAGCAAGTTCTTCCGCCATTCCCCCTGGACCCGATGAATAAATCACTAATTCACCAGATTCTGTCCCTCCCCCGGAGGAAGCTTCCGTTGTCGTTTCCTGAGTATTACCTTCCGTGCTCTCTTTGGGCTGATCTGCCTCACCGGATGTAGAACAACCTCCGATGAACAAGGCTGAAGCAGTAAATAATGCAGCAAATCTAAGCCGTTTCATGATAAGTACTCCTCTCTTTTTCTGAAAGTATGTGTATGTTGCCAGTATCCAAACTACAATACACATCCTCCCCAATGGTATGTTTTGTACCGCTGTATGCCATTAAGGTATAGTCACTGTTTTTCAGTTGAATGTTAAGTTCATATCTCTCGCCGAGAAAACTAACTGCTTGTACGACACCTAAAAGACGATGTGGACCGCTGTTATTATATACTGCTACTTGTTCGGGGCGGATTATTGCTTGAAAACTGGTATCAGCGTCTACTTCTTTCTCCTCAACCCCGTCCCAAGGTCCAACGTATTGGTTTTCTACAATCATTTCTTTTTTTCGGAAAGCAACCGGAATCAAACTTCCATGCCCGATAAAAGAAGCCACATTTTCATCGACCGGCTTTCGGTAAATCTCTTCTGGGGCACCCGTTTGTAAGATTTCTCCGCTTTTCAGCACAACGATCCGATCGGACAATGACATCGCCTCATGCTGATCATGGGTCACATATACAGCGGTTAAGCCATGCTTTTTCACCAGCTTTTGAAGAAGAATCCTCATCTCAACCCTCAACGCCGCATCCAATGCGCTAAGTGGTTCATCAAGCAGAATGAGCTTAGGATTAGCAGCCACTGCTCTTGCAAATGCGACACGTTGTTGTTGTCCCCCTGAGAGTTGATGAGGATAGCGGGAAGCGTGCTTTTCCAATTGGACATCACCCAACGCTTGTGTTACTCTCTCTCCTAATCCTTTCCTTATGCCCCGGGCTCTTAAGCCGTATGCCACATTTTCAAATACAGTCATATGGGGCCACAATGCAAAATCTTGAAATACCATTCCAATTTGCCTCTTTTGCGGCGAAACATTTCTTTTTTCCTCAGCTGAAAAAATGATCGAATCATCAAACCGAATGTTGCCTTCATCCGCCTCTTCCAATCCTGCCAGAATGCGAAGCAACGTCGTTTTTCCGCATCCAGAAGGGCCTAGTAATGTCACAAACTCTCCACTTTTCACTTGAAGGTGAATATCACGTAATGCCTGCAGGGATCCAAAGTTTTTCTTTATACCGGAAAGGCTTATATTCATTTCCCGCTCCTTTCTTTACTCTCTTTCATTTCTAATTCAAGCTTAGCAGGAAAACTTTAAGCCCCCATTAACAAATGGTTAATATTCCTTCAATTTTATTAATGTATAATTGAAGTAATGATAGATTTTATCTATAGAGGAAGGGAATCAGGATATGAACATGCAGCAATTACTTATTTTTCGTTTTTTTACGGAGACAAAGAGCATGACAAAAACGGCTGAACGAATGAATCTGAAGCAGCCAACCGTCTCCTTCCATTTAAAAAAGCTGGAGGAATCGATCGGTGTGCCGTTATATGAAAAAAACGAGGATGACATCATTTTAACGTCAGCTGGAAAGGTGATGTACAATTATGCCCATGAAATTGTAAGTTTGCAGGAGGAAGCCGAGCGGGTCATGAAAGACTTTCAGAAGCATAAAAGGGGAGAATTGTTGATTGGTTCTAGTCACATCCCTGGAAATTATGTACTGCCTCCTATACTCAAATCGTTTAGCGAGCAATACCCTCAGGTCCATTTGTCTCTCACCGTGAAGTCCACTCCTTCCATCGTCCAGGACATAAAACAAAAGAAGCTGGATATGGCACTCGTTTCTGAACAGGACTTGGAAGACAGCGAACTTAACTTGACACGTCTTATGAGAGATCCTCTCGTTCTCGTAATGAAAGAAGATCACCCCTTGGCCAAGAAGGAGTTTTTAGCCAAAGAAGATATCAGCTTATATCCTTTTATCATCCATTCCAGCGGCTCGACAAGAAAGATGATCGATCGTTGGTGTAAAAAGCATCATTTACGTTTAAAAATAGCTATGGAAATCAATTCATTAGAAGCCATCATCCAGACAGTCGTATTGGGGATGGGGGTCACGATTGTTTCCAGTAGGATGATTTCTTCTTTTTTAAAGGAAAGTAATTTAACTTATCGCGAAGTTCCAGCTATGTCTGATAATAGGTGGATTTCTTTAATCTTTCGCCAAGACATCAAGTTCACTCCACATCGAAAAGTCTTTTATACTTTGATCACGGATAACATGCGATACGCTTAACTTACTTCCTTTCCATTACTATGTTACTTGTCCTCTGGGATGAATAATCTATTAATTTTCTCAGGATAAGTGATATTTTCATTTCCCTATCTACATACAATTTTTCTTAATAATACATAAAAGTACCCTATAGAGTGTCTCTTTTAAATGTCTACTCTATAGGGCACATTTTAGTTATGGGGAATCTCTTTTTCCATCTAAATGTATGGAGGTTCCTTCCCCTTTGTATCACAACTCTTATTTCTTTAAGTCCTTCACGGGATTCGTCAACTTCTCAAAGCCGTCAATATGACATTCCACAATATCGCCCTCCTGGATAGGAACAGCTCCTGGGGTTCCAGTCGAGATAATATCTCCTGGTTGGAGTGTCATCACTTGCGAGTGAAAAGAAACGAGATGCCAGGGGGTAAATGTCATATTAGATACGACATTTTTCCGGTGAATATTCCCATTGATCACCGTGGCCACCTGAAGATCATGCACGTCCTCTACTTCATCCGGGGTGACAAGATGCGGGCCAAAACTAAAGAAAGTGTCAAAGCTTTTGGACCGGGTTAAATACCTCGGATTTTTTTGTAATATATCTTCTGCTGTCATATCAATAATGGTAGTGTAGCCTGCTATGTAATGGATCGCTTCTTCCTCGGATACATTTTTACACTCTTTTCCTATCACAAGTCCTAGTTCTGCTTCCGCTGTGGTCCGATCCGATTGCACAGGGATTTCAATCGTATCATGAGGGCCTATAATTGTCGTATCAGGTTTCATAAAGCTAGCAGGTTCTGTGCTTGGGGCTTTTTCGCTTAAATCACTGGCATGATCCACATAATTTAAACCAATTCCCCAAATTTTACTTGGGTGGCGGTACAGAGGTTCATAATCCTCCTTTGATATGTCAACAATTTCCCCTCTATACGTATCTTTATTGTCTTCATACCAGGTTTGTATTTCTTCTATTTGCTGATGAGTGATGATCGAAAATACATCTTCCTTCCAGGCCTTCTCCTCTTTATTGTTAATAGATTCGATCGTGACCGCGCCTTCTTTAAAAATAATTGCTGCTTTCGGTTGTTGGTTGACGTTTATTGTAGCTAGTTTCATATATCATCCATCCTTTGTTTTCTTATAAGTATGTTTACTTTTCTTCTCAACGTGTTTAGCCTTCTCGGTTATGTCATATCCGTAATTATTATACTCGTTTGAAACACCTAATACGATAAATTAAAAGATTTATTATTTTCATGTTTTTCATACTCCTAACCAAATATTCCTACTTCCTTTGTGCCTATTTTTTATTTAATCCGTTCTATTCAGAAAAATCCCCTTCTTTCCTCTTGCCGTCTCTTGTCCCTTTGTCCTAATTTTTAATCTTCTTTACATAGCGAACACAAGATGTTTAATGTTTGTTTATTTTCCCTTTACCTCTCTCCTTTATAGTCGTAAGTGATAAAACGAAAGGAGAGATGTTCATTGAAGCGTATTTTACAAACTTTAGCAGTGGGGGTATTCGCTTTTACATCGTTATTACCGGATGGGACAGCTTTGGCAAATGAAGAGGTCACAAAAAAAGAACAGAAACAAATGACGACGGTTGCGCACCGCGGGGCTTCTGGTTATGCACCGGAAAACACCATGGCAGCTTTTGAAAAATCGGTAGATATGAAAGCAGAAATGCTCGAGTTGGATGTACAAATGAGCAAAGATGGGGAATTAGTTGTTATTCACGACACGTCAGTGGATCGAACAACGAATGGCACTGGTGCCGTCAAAGACATGACATATGAAGAATTACTGCAACTTGATGCAGGCAGTTATTTTAATGAAGCGTTCGCCGGTGAAAAAATACCGACACTTGGAGAAGTTCTAGACGAATATAGAGGGAAAATTGGTATTCTGATCGAAATTAAATCCCCTTCCCTTTACCCGGGCATTGAACAAAAGATAGCGGACGAGCTGGTCGATCGTAATATGCATAAACCAAACAATAACAAAATTATTGTTCAATCCTTTGATCATGATTCGGTGATGACCTTCCATTCCCTTCTTCCTTCAATCCCTGTCGGAGTTTTAGTGGGATACAGCCCCAATGGAATTTCTAATGTTCAGCTAGCTGCATTCTCATCCTACGCAGACTACGTTAATCCTAATCTATCTATGATTGATTCTGATTTGGTACAACGCATTCATAATCAGGGCATGGAAACATACCCATGGACGGTCAGAGATGAACTATCTGCTGATTTCTTGTTGAATGTTGGAGTAGACGGAATTATTACAGATTACCCTGATTACGTGGACCCGCATCTCCCAGACCAAGCCGCGTAATTCACATAACAATGCACTAACAAATACTTACGAAAGGGGATCCTCTTATGAATGATAACGAACGATCTCGGAGCAGACGAAACTTTATTAAAGCATCCGGCATGTCACTCGCCTCTCTTATTGCTATGGGGTTAATGCCTGCTGAGAAAATTTTAGCAAACCCTAATGATACGCCACCATTCGGTGATTATCCATTCACATTAGGTGTAGCTTCTGGTGACCCTCTCCCTGATGGGGTCGTTTTATGGACGAGGCTGGCACCTGAACCACTAGCTGAAGACGGACGTGGTGGGATGCCGAACCGGAAAGTGCCAGTTCAATGGGAAGTGGCAAAAGACCAAAATTTCCATCATGTCGTACAGAGAGGAACAGCCCTTGCTTTACCTGAACTAGGTCATTCTGTGCATGTGGAAGTGAGCGGACTAGAGCCATGGCGTCATTACTATTACCGCTTTAAAGCAGGCCCTGAATTTAGTCTAATAGGAAGAACGAAAACCGCACCAGCAACAGGTACTCCAATTTCTTCTCTATCCATTGCTTTGGCATCCTGTCAGGCATGGTATCACGGATATTACACAGCATATCAGCATATGTCGGAGGAGGAGTTAGATCTCGTACTCTTCTTAGGAGACTATATTTACGAATATGCCATTAATTCCAATAATCTTGTACGTCCCGTGGAACTTTCCAGTGCCCGTAACGCAAAAGTCGTTACGCTGGGTCAGTACAGACTTCGGTATGCTTTATTTAAAACAGATCCTGACCTGCAGTCTTCCCATGCAGCTTTTCCGTGGGTAGTCACCTGGGATGACCATGAAGTAGAAAATAATTATGCTGACGAAAACTCTCAATACGGAGCTACCGAAAAACAATTTCTGGAACAGCGTGCTGCCGCATATCAAGCGCACTATGAGAACCTTCCACTTCGCAGCACCTCTATTCCAGAAGGACCCAATATGAAATTATACCGTAATCTGACTTATGGAAATCTAGCAGACTTCCATGTACTAGACACCAGACAATATCGAGATGATTATGAAGAGGTCTTTGTTTCCGGGCCCGATACCGACATACGTTTAGACCCTAAACGAACGATGCTGGGAGCAGAGCAGGAACAGTGGCTGTACGATAACCTTAAAAACTCCCAAACTACTTGGAATGTACTTGCCCAGCAAGTGGTTATGACACAAATTGACCGAGATACAGGACCTGGAAAAGAGTTCAGCATGGATCAGTGGGATGGCTTTGTCGCAAACCGTGACCGCATCTTCTCAACGATAAAGAAACATAATGTGCAAAATCCAATTATTTTGTCCGGGGACGTCCACCGACATGTTGCCGCTAACCTAAAAGAAGATTTTAATGATCCTCATTCCCCCAATATTGGAGCCGAATTTGTCACCAGCTCCATCTCCTCGGGAATGGATGGTTCAGACACAGATGGATACACATCGATTTGGTTGAGTAATGATCACGTTAAACTTTACAATGCCCATCGCGGATATGTACGGTGTACGATAACCGAGGACCAATGGAAAACAGACTATCTTGTCGTTCCTTTCGTCACAGAAAAAGGAGCACCGATTCAAAAGCTTGCTAGCTTCACCGTGGATAACGGCCAACCTGGAATACGAGAATCTCACTCAAAAAACAAGGCAACTACTTAAATTCGAATACCGTCAAACTTACAGAAAGCCGTAGCTGACCCTTATTACTCAGCTACGGCTTTTGCATTTTAATACGATTTATTAATGAAGACCTATCCGTTCCGCTAGTGTATTTCCTGTTGGAGAGAAACCCGTTCTCCATGACCTCCCAGTTTGTCAGTTTTCCACTCAGCTTGTCTGGAACAACCGCCCATTTTCATTTCTTTTGAACAAACGTTTTTGCCCATGCAAAAACACCTCCGAGAATGTACTTCAATAATTGTCCCGTTTGGAGGTGTTTTATATTGTGCATTGTTTTATGGTTAGTCCAAACTAAGGCTTGAGTGGAAGAGGTTTACGTTCGAGGAAAAAGAAAACATAAAATTTCTCTATGTTTATCCCTAGAGTCCGTTTATTTATGATCCTACTTTAGGCGATAAGAGTTTACAATTTCCTTAATATGCTTCACTGTTTTATCTGCAGCTTCTTTTGGAGTATATTCGCGTCGATTATTCAGTAACGTAATTACCATTCCCTGCCAAATTAAGATGGTTTTTTCATTGATATCCTGAAGATCCTCCTTCTTAAGAAACCTTTCGTTTACAGAGTTATCCAGTTCCATTCTACTTCTTTTCGAGAGATAGTATTCCGTCAAGAATGTCTTAATATCCTCAGTCATATCTTTAAAAATATTCAACTGGTATATACTATAATAATTTTCAAGGAACTCTTCAGGATCGTCTCCTAAATCGGCTAAAAAGATGGCATAATATACTTGAGGGTTTTTAAAAGAGTGTTTACAAAAACACTCCCAACTCATAATATATTTATCTAACGGATTTTTGCCCTTTTCCATGTAAGATGGTAATTCCTCGAGATACTTGTTTAAATATTTTAAAGAAGCAAAGAAAATTAAGTGTGACAATTCTTTAAAATAATTATAAATTGTTGCGCTATTGTACCCTGCTTTATCTGCAATTTCTCGTATCGTTATACTATCGATCCCTTTTTCCTCAATAATATCAATAGTAGCGTCCACAAAATACTGCCACATTCTCAGTTTTTGTTTTTCCTTATTTGTTAAAGCTGCCTCGCTCATGTATTTGTAACCTCTCTTCATATGTTGATGCATACAATCATGATTACAAATTAGAACGAGGCCTGTCAAGTACTCACGTATGCACTTTTTTTAAGGAAGACTGTGGGTTTGCTAATTGCTCCATATCAACAGACTTCTGTTCTGCGATTAATCGGCGTACAGGTAATGCTTCTTTTGGCTGGTTTACAATTAATGCAGCTTCAATTATTCCTTCGTTATTGATGTAAAAACAGGAGAAACGATGGTTTTGAACATCACCTCTCCACACCGTTGGTTTAGGAAGAGTGGTGTAACCAAAGTATTGGAACCGATAACCATATTGGTCCGACCAGAAGTAAGGAACTTTATGATACGGAGCCGTTTGATTTTGCACCATATTTATTGCTACATTCTTACCGTGATTCATTGCATGGTCCCAATGTTCAACACGGATATGCTTACCTTGGTAAGGCCAAGAGGCACAGTCGCCTGCAGCATAAACATCAGGTAATGATGTTTCACCAAATTCGTTGACGATATACCCGTTTTCACAGGAAATTTTCTCCTGTAAAAGTTCCGTGTTTGGCTTCACACCGATCCCAACAATAACAGCTTGACAGGAGATGTTTTTACCGTCTCGAGTTACAACCCTCTCCACTCTATCCGTTCCTTCAAAACGCTCTACAGAATCACCGGTAATCACGTTTACTCCGTGAGATGTATGCAAATTAAAAAAGTATTTGCCCACCTCGTCACCAAATATATGCGCTAACGGAGTTTCCGACTTTTCAACAATCGTAACTTCCTTTCCCAATTTATTAAATGAGGAAGCCAGTTCAGCACCAATGAACCCTGCCCCAATGATAACTATTTGGTTGACATCATCCAAAGACTGCCGTACGCTCTTAGCGTCAGCTAATGTTTTTAAATAATGAATGCCTTCCAAGTTATTTCCTGGAATATTTAACTCTCTTAGTTTCGTTCCCGTCGCTAATAGTATTTTTCCCCAGTGGATGATAGTACCATCGTCCGCTATTAATGTCTTATTTTCTGTGTTAATTTCGTCAATGTTTAAGCCAAGTCTTAATTCAATTTTTAAACGCTCATACTCACTAATGGTTCTCAAATATATCTCCGAAGATGACATCGTCCCCATCATAAGTTCTTTTGATAGAGGGGGTCTATCGTAAGGGTATTCCTTCTCTCGATCTATTAAAATGATTCTGCCATCGAAACCCTCATGTCGAAGAGTCTCAGCTGCATGCAGCCCTGACAGACCAGCACCTATTATAATAATCGGTTTTGATTCTCTCAATTAGCTAGCACTCCCTCCTGCTGTTTGTAAGGAATGGTATTTTAAAAACTATTTTTTATGGAATGGGTGGAAAAATTCATACTTTTACCCAGATTTCCCCATTTTCTTCTGTAACGTCAAATACTGGTAATGGTTCTGTGGCTGGCCCTTCCAACACTTCCCCGTTTCTAACGTCAAAGCAAGCAAAATGGAGTGGGCAATATAAACAATGCTCGTCAAGCTCTCCGTCTACCAATTCTGCATATGCATGACTGCAGATCCCATCAACTGCATATAGGTTGCCGTCAATACGGGCAATTAAAACTACTTCCTTGCCAACAGTCAGTTCTTGCATCTCTCCATCCGGAATTGACGTGCTATAACCAACAAAGTGGTATCCATTGTTAGTCAATTCTGTGTAGTTCGTTTTATCTATCATACATACCACCACCTTATAAAGGTTTCAACTGTAGCCTTGCGGATGCAGCGTTCTATGGAACGCTACACCCTATGAAATATTTAGCTTTTGGTTTCCCCTTCTACATATTTCTTGAAATTTGCAACCCGCCAGTCTAATGGGGTAAGAACACCACCACTTTTATAAACTTGTGATTGGTTCCCTTGTTGAACAAGCTCGCTTGCTTCCCAATCTTCTTTGCTTGTTATATCCCAAAAGTCAACAGCATCCTGGATATAGGCATCTTCACTTGCCAATACTTCCGGATCAAATAGCCAGTAACCTTTTACCATTGTTTTTTCAGGGCTAATAGGCCACATAGCAGCAATAAAAACATAATCGGAGGCCATACAAATATAGGAATGAGGAAAAATGTGTAGGTAGGCAATCTTCCGCTTATCTTCCTCTGTTAATTCAGTAAATGTAGGCCTATAAGCTTTTCCATCAATATTTACACGATCAAATCCAGCCTTTAGCTCCATTGCCCCTACATGCTTAATAACTTTCGTTTCTGGCACGTCTTCGCTGACCCAATTTCTTGGTTGGTTTGGAGGAGTTGTACGGCTTAACTCTGGATGAATATTCGGACAATGGTAGCACTCTTCCGCATTTTCCATAATCAATTTCCAATTCGCATGGACCAAGTAACTTTTCTTTTTCCCTATTTTAAGGTTTTCCAATTGGTACTTCTTATAGATGGACCAAGACTCTGGTAATCGAAAGCTCTCCTTTAAGGATGGTGCATTAGGGTCCACGTTAATCCAGATAAAACCGTCCCACGTTTCTGCACGCACTTGTACCAATGGATGATCACTTAAGCTAAATTCCTCATCATCTTCAGGTACGTTCGGAGCTTTCACCAACTCCCCCGTATCGCCACTATACATCCAACTGTGATAAGGGCATATGATTTGTCCTCTGCTGAAATGTCCTGTTTCCGATTTGCATAAACGAGAACCTCGATGGCGACAGACATTATAAAAGGCATTTACATTACCGTTTTTCTCTCGCATAACCACAAAATTTTCGTGGGCAATCTGAACTGTCAAATAATCACCATGATTTGGAATTTCCTCTTCTCGACCTGCACAAAGCCATGTTTTAAACCATATTTTTTCTAGTTCTCTTTGAAAGACCTGCTTGTCATAATACTCTTTGCCAGGAAAAGTAGATTCGAATTTGGCCTCAGCCGGCCATCCCCCTTCTATTGTTTTCATCAATAACCCTCCTCATCCATTTGTTAAATCCTTTTAATTATTCTCCAGAATGTACTCTTCAAGAACTTCTCTTCACTGAAAGTTACAAATTTTCCGAAACAGTTTTAGCTTTCACAAAATTTAATAGGTATTCTAGGCATCCCGTTTTAGACCCTGTACCCGACATGTAGTATCCGCCAAAAGGTTGTACACCTACCATAGCGCCTGTGCATTTACCGTTAATGAACAAATTACCGCAGTCCATGTGCTTTCGGGCGTATTCTATTTGATCTCGTTTATTTGTATAAATCGCTCCAGTTAAACCAAATTCAGTATTGTTATATATTTCAATTCCTTCTTTTATATCAGTCACTTTACAAATTGCTAAAACTGGTCCAAATATCTCTTCTTTCATGATCCGTGAGTTACTGTTCACGTCTTTAAAAATAGTAGGTTCGATAAAATAACCAGCCTCTTTGTCACTTTTCCCACCAAAAACTAGAGTAGCTTCTTCCTTCCCTATTTGAATATATTCGGTAATTTTCTCAAAGGCTTTTTCATCAATAACTGGACCTACTTCATTATTTTCATATCCAGGGCCAATTCGGAGTGACCTTGCTCTTTCAACAACTTCATCAATTAGTTGCTCGTATATACTTTCATGGACAATTGCTCTTGAGCCTGCTGAACACTTTTGTCCTTGATAACCAAAAGCAGAGGAAACAATCCCTTCTGCAGCGGAAGAGAGGTCAGCAGATTTATCTACCACAACACCATTTTTCCCCCCCATCTCTGCGACTACTCGTTTAATCCACTTCTGTCCGGGTATACGAGTGTGAGCGACTTCATCGATGTGCAACCCCGCATCTTTAGAACCAGTGAAGGATACAAAGTTAACATCTTTATGGGCAACCATATAATCTCCAATTTCTCTCGATGGTCCTGGAACGAAATTAATGACACCTTCAGGTAAATCAACTGCTTTCATAATTTCCATAAATTTAACTGCTATTACTGGGGTTAAAGATGCTGGTTTTAATAATACGGTATTCCCTGTGACGATCGCTGAAACTGTCATGCCAACGACAATTGCTAACGGAAAATTCCAGGGAGGAATGATTGCCCCTACACCAAGTGGTGTATATTCTAAACGGTTATCTATCCCGGGTAATCTTATTAGATCTTTCCCTTCACCTATTTCGATTGCTTTCCGCCCGTACATTTCTAAAAAATCAATTGCTTCATTAAGTTCCCCTTCTGCTTCTGTCCAGTTTTTTCCCGCTTCGTATATTTGCCAAGCCATCAGCTCAAACTTCTGGGACCGCATCACTTCTGCAGCTTTAAATAGATAGGATGCGCGTTCTTCAAAAGACTTCAACTGCCAAGTAAGGAAGGATTTCCTGGCAGCCAGTATGGCCTCCTCTACTCTCTCCGTATTAGCTTGGCTGACAAACCCAATAATCTCTTCATGATCACTAGGATTATAGGAAGGTAGTTTCTTGTCAGTGAAAATTTCTTGCGTTCCAACATACAAAGGGTATTCTCTCGAAAATTGTTCCTTTACGTTATTTAAAGCATGCCGTATTCGATCTTTATTTTCTTTCTCTCTCCAATTGATCTGTGGCTCGTTGCGAAAAGTTAAAACAGCCATCTAAACCACCTCCTTTATGACATTAAAACATAGCAGGCTCTGACCATAGCTTGACGTTTGTACCTAGTCCTCTTTCTGTCGCATTTTGATAAATTTTATAGCTATTGGCTGTATCTGTAGCACATATGCCTAGAGTGACAAAAAATACACTATCATCTTCATGTTCACGACAAATCGATTTTCCTTCTATAACGCTTCCTAATTCAATAATGTCTTCCGAGTTCAATTGACCTGACCTCGTTAACTCGGACAGAGGGTACTTCTCATCATTCAAACGAAGTTTATAATCCATACAATACTTATTAAAGCCTTCGAGGATGGCTTCGTCTTGGTGATCCCACATGGAAACGCCCGAATGAAAGGACCCTTTCTTTATCCATTCTTTTGGAATGTACTCGTTCCCTAAATTTACATTGGTAGCCGTATAAACGATATCAGACTGTGCTACTGCCTTCTCTACATCATCACAAATTTCGAATTTATACCCTAGTCCTTTCCATCTCTCTGCGAAATTTTCAGCTCTCTCTCTACTAACATCATATAGTCGAACTGTCTTGATATTTTTCATTACTCGGCTCGTCGCTTCAATATGAGCATTTTGAATAACACCGCAACCAACTAATCCGAGTACCTCCGAGTCAGGGCGTGCACAGTATTTTGCCCCCAATGCACTTGATGCTCCCGTTCGTAAAGCGCTTACAATCGTGTCATCCATGACAGCAAAAGGGTAACCAGTGTCTTCATTGTATAGAATAATCATTCCATTTGATCGAGGCGTTTTTCGTTCAATTGGGTTTAAAGGGTTACTTGGTATTCCTTTAACAGCAGCCACTTTCATTTCCTCCGAACGAATGAGCGCAGCATGCACCCCTATTCTTTTTCCGGAGTAATTTCCTTCTTCCCAAAGTAAGTGTAGTAGTTCAGGTTCAACAACTTTCCCTTCAGCCAGCCATAGATTCACTTTCTCTACGTACTCCAGAATCATATCCATATTTTTTGCACCGCTCTCGATGCATTCTTCCTGAGATAACCATGTTACATTTACTTCTTTATTATCTGTACTCATTGTTAAACATCCCTCACTATTTTTTTATTTAGATAAACTTTAGATCGGCTATACAAAGTCTCTTTAATTCTCTAGTAGTTTTTTACATGTTCTAGACTCATTTACAGTTACTCACCACCTCCCCGAATAGTTAATCGCATTCATTTATTGACTTTGGTTATATTATAATCATGATTATATTAATTGTGCAAGAGGAAATTTTCAAAAGATTTTTCTTATTTGTTTTAAAAGGGGCTTTAAATTTAATCATGATTACTATATAATCAATTTTAAATTTTAAATTAATAAAATATTATGAACTAACTGGAGGGGATTTTTTTGGGTAAGAGCAATAATTTTGTTCTTTACTTCTCGTTGATATTAAGTATTTTGTTTGTTTTAGTGGGCGTGACGTTTCATGAGAGGCTTGGTTCGATAGCAACAGCTTTTCTAGATTTTTCTGTAACCAATTTTAATTGGTTTTATCTTTTAGTTGGTTCATTGTTTGTATTAATTTGTTTATATTTAATGTTTTCAAAATACGGTTCGATCAGACTAGGTAAAGACACAGACAAACCTACTTACGGCACGTTATCTTGGATAACAATGTTATTTAGTGCGGCAATGGGGGTCGGCCTCGTTTTTTGGAGTGTTGCTGAACCTACCTCGCATTACATTACTCCTCCTCTTGGTGAGGGTTCTACCTCTGATGCAGCCAGTTTATCTATGAAGTATACTTTTTTTCATTGGGGACTCCATCCTTGGGCCATTTACGGAGTAGTTGCATTAGGTCTAGCCTATTTCAATTTCAGAAAAAATCTGCCAGCTGCAATGAGTTCTACTCTCTATCCTTTATTAGGTGACAAAATAAAAGGGCCTATAGGTAAAACTATAGATATTCTTTCTGTTTTCATTACAGCAGTAGGCGTTGCGAGTACTTTTGGTTTAAGTGCACTTCAAATTGCCAATGGAATTAACGCACAGTGGGGGATACCAAACACATTATTGTTTCAGTTATCTATCATAGGCCTGGCGACGATTTTGTTTATTATTTCCTCGTGGTCTGGTATAGACCGTGGAATTAGATACTTGTCCAACTTCAATATGTTACTGATGATCACCATCATGGCAATTGTCTTAATAATTGGACCTACAAAACAAATTTTGGAGATGCTCATTAGTTCAACTGGAAACTATCTAGGGGACCTCGTTCCAATGAGCTTAAGATTAGAGCCTTTCAATAGTGATAACAATGCATGGATTGGTGCTTGGACCGTATTCTACTGGGCATGGTGGACAACATGGGCACCATTTGTAGGAGCATTTATTGCCCGGATATCCAGAGGCAGGACAATTAGAGAGTTTGTTTTAGGAGTGTTACTAATCCCATCTTTCATCTCATTTGTTTGGTTCGCCATTTTAGGAGGAAGTACAATACATTTAATACACGACTTAGGAAATGCGAGTCTTGCAGATAGCATCAACACCAACCTTGAAGGGGCTCTGTTTTCTTTTTTTAGTAATATTCCATTAGGATCTATACTTAGCATTCTTGCTATATTGCTTATTTTTTCTTTTTTCATTACTTCAGCGGATTCTGCCACTTTTGTACTTGGCATGTTAAGTAGTAATGGCGAACTAGATCCGTCACATAGAGTTAAAATTACGTGGGGTATTATTACTGCAGGAGCAGCAACTGTTTTCTTATTAGCTGGAGGATTAGACGCAGTTAGAACGATTTCCATCGTTGTAGCTACCCCATTTACCATTATCATGTTGTTTATTAGTTACTCCCTTTTAAAGGAGACACGAAAAGAATTCTCCACCGCTCGTGATGGACAAGCTTTTGTTTCGTACGAAAGTAGTGAAAAGAAAAATAGAAAGCAAGCTAAATAATTATGTAAGCGTTGTGTTTAGGTGTGGCATTGTTAAGGCATTTTTGCTCAACACGTACTATTGTTGAAGTATAGCAGCAGGTATTTTCATCTTCCAACATGTGGCTTAAGAATTAATAATAAATATAAGAGGTCAATATATGTCTAATAAGATGATAATTGGTTATGCATGTTTAGCGTTAGCTGCTAGTTGTTGGGGAGGGATGTATGTAGTAGGAAAATTTGTAATGGATTATCTTCCACCATTCCTTGTACTGTGGCTGCGTTATTTAGTTGCTTTCATTCTACTGTTTATTATTTCTTTCGTTATAAAACAACAAAGAATAACGAAAAAAGATATTCCATTCATGGCTTTTCTGGGATTTGTAGGGTATTTCCTATCAAATGGCGGAGCATTCGTGGGTACGGCCCTGTCTTCTTCGCAATTGGGGGCTCTTATTGCGTCTACCCCTCCTATTTTCACTGTTATACTTGCATCTTTTGTCTTGAAAGAGAGATTAACAAAGAATAACGTATGTGCGCTATGCTTGGCAATGGTGGGAGTAACGCTTGTAGTAGCTGTTGATTCGGGCGGTTATCATGGTCAGCTATTCGGTGTACTCGCTCTCATTTTTGGGGCTCTTGCATGGGCTTTCTATATTGTCTATGTGAAAAAAGGGAGCTATTCCCCACTAGTATTAACTACCTACGGAACAGGATTTGGAATCGTATTTACGACCCCTGCCATGATTTGGCAATTCAACGATAAAGATATCATTTACCTCTTAGATGTTACTGTTTGGTTAGCCATTCTATACTTGGGGCTTGCTGCAACAGCTGTTGCATTTCTTTTATGGAATCAAGGAATGCAACATGTTAACGCAGGAGCAGGATCGATGTTCACTTTCTTCAATGTACTGGTGGGCGGTGTGTTAGGTTGGATTTTTTTAGGAGAGACTTTGAGTTGGCAATTCTTTGGAGGCAGCATTTTAATTTTTGTTGCGATAGTAATTTCTCTTTATAGTGAGAATGTGAAGTCTTCAACCAAGCTATTTGAACATAAAGGGGAGTATGATGAAAAATTTTAAATCATCAGTAAAACGACAACGTCTCGGAGGTGGAAATGATTATCGATGAAATTAATAAATTTATAGAAGACTTGGAGTATGACAATTTGTCGCCGACTGTTATTAACATGACCAAACATTGCTTGCTAGACTTTATAGGCTCTTCTTTCGCAGGATACCAAAGTAAATCAGCTGAGATTGTCCTTCAGTCGAGTGTGTTTTTAGGTGAGGATGGTGAATGTACAGTTATAGGGAACGGAAAAACTTTTTCTCCCCTTGTAGCAGCGTTTGCAAACGGCACTCTAGCTAGCAGTTTGGATATTGATGATGGACACAGAAATGCAGTTGGTCACCCCTCATCGGTAGTTCTACCTTCTTTGCTTGCAGTTGTCGACTCAACAGATAGGATAATTAGGGGTAAAGACTTTCTCACGGCGATGGTAGCTGGGTATGAAATAGGTATAAGAAGTGGAATTGTGATGAATTCCAATCATGAACAGTTTTTTTATGGATCAGGTGGGTGGGCTATTTTTGGAGCAGCCGCAGGTACTTCAAAACTGTTGATGTTGAAAAAAAATCAATTAAAAAATGCATTGGCAATAAGTGATGCATTTAGACCAACAGCTCAGTGCGAAAAGTCCATTAAAGCAGGCGCCATGACGAAAGAATCAGTTGGGTGGGGATCAACTACTGGGCTGTTTAGCACGTTATTAGCTAAAGACGGCTTCAGCGGACCAGATGGTATTTTACAAGATGATCATCTATACAATATTGATGCGAATCATGTCCTCTATTCTCTCGGCAGGGAATATAAACTAGAGGATATCTACTTTAAACAGTATCCATCTTGTAAATGGTCACACTCATCAATTACTGCGGCAATTGAGATAAAAAAGGAATATCACCCTGCCATCGAAGACATAGAGGAAGTTTTAATTGAGACATTTAACAAGGCTGTAACACTCGACCATGTTGCACCTGAAACAACTGAAGCGGCACAGTATAGTATTCCTTTCACCGTTGCTGTTGCCCTTTGTTATGGCGAACTCAAGCCTTATCACATTTCAGATAACAATTTAGGTGATAAGCAAGTACGTAACATAGCAAAAAAGGTTCGAATCGTGTCCAATCCTGAACTAGAGAAGTTATTTCCAGATAAAAGGCCTGCTAGGCTTTCTATCAGGATGGCAAATGATAAAGTGTTTGAAAAAGAGGTTCATGTAACAAGAGGGGATCCTGAGCAACCATTTACCTTAGTAGACATCGTCGATAAGTTTCATGCTTTGACACACCCCTATATCAATAAGAAACAAAGAAATAACATAGTGGAACAGGTTATTCACTTTGAGAGGATAAATGATGTGACACATTTTACTAGATTGTTACAGTAATAAATTCTCTCATGTTTTTGTAAAACAATTTCTTAAAAAAGTTAGTAAATGAAATTGATTTTGATAGTAGGATAAGGATGAGTATGGAGGCAGTCAGAGTTACTGGATATGGCGGAGTAGACAAATTGGTGGTCGACCAGTTACCAATCCCTACTCCCGGGCCTTATGAAGTTTTAATTATGGTTTGCCTGCGCTCAAATAATTCCGAACTTAATATGCGTGAGGGAGCGTATGGAACAGACACAAATACAAATACGTTGGCCGGTTGGAGAAGAGAAGGTATTTCTTTCCCCAGAATACCGGGCTCTGATATTGCAGGAGATATAGTAGAAGTTGGTTCAGAGATTAACACGAGCCGACTCAATGAAAAGGTTATTTTATTTCCATTTAGGTCTGAATTGAAAAATGGCGAGGAAGATATCACTTATATCGGCTCTGAGTATGATGGCGGATATGCTCAATACGTGACGTGGCCTGCTGAACTGTGTTTTCCTCTCCCTCTAGAAGATTATCTAGAAAGCTCGATATTTCCAGTTAGTGGATTAACCTCGTGGCATAAGGTTAATCGCACAAATTTAAAAGAAGGAGAAACAGTGCTAGTTACCGGAGCTACAGGAGGGGTTGAATCATTTAATGTACAAATTGCATCCAAAATCTATGGATCAAAAGTGATTGCTGTTGTTGGAGACTGGTCTCAAAAAAATTCATTACTTGAATTGGGAGCTACCGATGTTGTTAGCTATCGATCTAACACCCTGTTGGAAGATATTTTTGATGCAGCTGGCGGACCTGTAAATGCAGTTCTTGATGTTGTCGGCCAGCCCCTATTTTCCACATCAATGGCTGCTCTAAAAAGAGAAGGTCGCTTTAATACCGAGTGGGGGGATTGGCGGATCTACTGCCGAACTAGATTTCCGAACATTGTATTTGAAGTATCTAACATTGATAGGTTCTACACCCGGTGCTAGAGCTACCATCAAAGAATTTGAAGATTTGCTAACTGCCATCTCGCAGAAGAAAATACTTCCTATGGTTGATCGCACTTTCCCGCTTTCTCAAGCTGCAGAAGCACAAAAATATTTCAAGGAATCGGGCAAGCTGGGCAAAGTTCTTCTTTTACCTCCACAACATATGAGAGTGAATTAAATCAAAATTAAAATTCTGCTATTGATCATAGCTGTGGTTTTAGTAGTGAATATCCATATATTGTTACCAAGAGAATATTTTTGATGAGAGAGGTTTTGATGGAGTCATTGAGGAAACATTGTTTTGTGTGTGGAGAGTTATATAGAAGCGGTAGGTGGAAAGGATGGAGTTGCGTTAGAACAACATTAGTAACAAAAGAAGGCACAATAGAGTTTTCAACATTTCCATTCGAAGAAAAGTCACTTATTTGATTACCTACCTCTTAATGTACCTATTAAGATCGTATGGTTTTTCTTTATACAAAAAAGAGCAGTAGCTTAAATTTATAGTTTAAGCTATTGCTCTTACAAAATATCAAAAATATTTAATGAAGACCTATCCGTTCTGCTAGTGTATTTCCTGTTGGAGAGAAACCCGTTTTTTCAGATTTACGATCCACTCGTTCTAACCCGTTCTGTACAAATCTAGCTCCTATCCACCGCAAAGGTTCCATTTCCCAATTCCTCGATTGATGTTGTACCATTGGAAGTTTTGTCAACGAACTCTCTTTTTCATATATAAGGTCACGTAGAATGCGACCGGCTAAATTTGTGGTGGAAACTCCTTGTCCCACATAACCCCAAGCATTTGCTATTCGAGAGTGTTTATTAAATTGAAAATTCGGTGTCCAATCCCTAGTTATCCCTACAGGGCCACCCCAAGAATGGGTAAAACCGATATTATTTAAGGATGGGAACCACTTTTTTAACATTTGTTGTAACGTCTTATGAGTTGGTCCATGGACATCAAACGAATCTTTGATTTTAGAACCAAAACGATAAGGTTGGCCGCGACCACCAAAAAGAATCCTGCCGTCTCTTGTCCGTTGCAGATAGTTTATAGAATAACGAGTGGATCCTATCGACTCACGGCTCTCCCAACCAATTTCACTCCATTGTTGCTTTGTCAACGGCTCTGTTAGAGTAATTAATGAGTACATGGGAATGACTTTTCTCTGAAATTCCTTTAATTGACTAACATAAGCCTCACCAGCTATTACACTTGCGATATTGGCTGTTACTGAACCACTCTGTGTGATTAATCTCGATCCTTTTCTAGAAGTGCCTTCCTTTATTTTCTGTACTTCTGTCTGTTCATAAATTTTGACTCCGTACCCTTCCAGCACATTGGCTAGTTGTCTCGCTAATTTAGCCGGGTTTAATACAGCCGAATGCTTCGTATAAATACCACGTTCTGCCCCTTGGATGCGAACACGTTTTTCTAATTGAGACTTATTCAATAATTGATAATGGGCGTCAATTCCCATTTTCTTATAGGTAAGGAGCTCATTTTCCAGCGAAGGTATGCCTTGTTGACCAAGAGATACTTTTAATCCTCCCCCTATTGTCCAATCACATTGTATGTTTTCTTTTTCAATAACATTCCCTATTTCTGTCACAGAATCAAACATAGCAAGCTGTAACTCACGTGCCATCGACTTCCCATATCTTTCTAATAAAGTCGAAGGGGTGACAGAGAACACAGGATAACACCAACCACCATTTCTCCCGGAAGCACCATATCCAGTAATCTCTTTTTCCAAAATGACGATATTTAAAGAGGGATTTTGACGAATTAAGTAATAAGCCGTCCATAACCCTGTAAAACCTGCACCCATGATGGCAATATCTACAACCTTCGACTCCTCTAATGATGGACGTGGGGTCAGATTGTCCTGACAGTTCTCTAACCAGAAGCTCTTGTTCTTATAAAAGTCCGCTGTTTTAACTTTAGTCAACTTGCTCTCCCTCCAATCTCTTAAAAAAGAATTACATGTAGCTATGCAGCTACGAACCTTTCATTAGATTCATAGCTGCATGCCGCTGCATTCATTCTTTCATCCATAACTCTATTGAACATTCAGTCTATTTGAGAAGATTAAGATTCATTGCTAGTGACCTTACGTTTTTCTTTCGTTGCCTCTATGTCTACTTCCAGATCCTCAGTTAAAATAACCCCATAGAGATGAGCTGCTTTTTCTTTGGAGACAATATCTTCCCGAACATCTTTGGCGACAAGTTCTGGGTCACGTTCGAAGGGGTTACCCCAACCTCCTCCTCCCGTACTCTCAAAAACAAAGGACTCACCCGGTTGAAAGCGAATGCCTCCTAACATTTGCGGATACCAAGTGCCATCTTCTGCTACACCACCAATGGTCTTAAGTGATCCATCTGTCTTTTTGAGTAACTGACGCTGTTGTGCGGAATGCAAGCCTCCATTCACCCCTGGAGAACCTTCTAGTGTTCGTGAAGATTCCATCCAAATTAATTCGCCACGTCCAAGAAATTCAATTTCAGTGCGTACCCCGACTCCTCCGCGGAAGCGTCCTGCTCCTGCAGAATCTGTACGCATTTCAAAGCCGTTGTGTCGCACCGGGAATAAAACTTCCGCAACTTCTGCAGGTAAATTTTGACAGTTGCCAAGAGGATCCATGGTTACATGCATGCCATCGCTTGCGGGTGTTCCACCCCATCCGCCAGCAGGTAAATCTGAAAATACGTGTGTTTCATTTGTTTCCGGATCAGTAACACTTGCTGTATACCAATTTGCGTCAGAACATGTTGGGGCTACAATGTCATCAGGAATAGCTTCTGCTAAAGCTAGCCAAATCGCCGAAGTCACCTTGGAAGATGACGCCGTAGTACATCCAAGAACTGGAGAAGGCCAAGTGGGATTCATCCAAGTTCCTTCAGGAATATTTATATCAATCTGACGGTACATTCCTGCGTTTGCAGGTGCCTCAGGATTAAGGAAAAATTTCAGTGAATAGTAAACAGCTGATGCTGTATTAGCATAGGGAGAATTAATTGGACCAATCGTAGCCGGACTGCTCCCTGTAAAATCTACTCCAATCCTATCCCCGTTAACAGTAAGTTTTATTTTTATTCTTACTGGGTCATCAGTGAACCCATCGCTCTCAATGTAATCGCTCGCTTCATATTCGCCGTCGGGAAGTTGACTAATTGCATTTTTAGTCATCTTTTGTGTGTAATCCAGAGTTTCACGCATTCCTTGTCTAACCACATCGATTCCATATTTATCAGCAAGTCGCGTTAATTCATTTTTAGCAGCTTGCAGGGCGCCCATTTGTGCTTGAATATCCCCTTCCACATAATGGGGGGTACGTGAATTATTCTTTATAATATTGATTAAGTCAGTATTAGGTTCTCCACCCTTGTAAACCATTAACGGAGATAGACTGAGACCTTCTCCAATCACGTGAGTATCAAATCCACCACCCACATCTGTCCAATGGGCTCGACTCACTGCAAAACCTAGCAATTCTCCGTCATAAAATATAGGCATGGTCATCGTTACATCGTTCGTGTGGGTCCCACCGTTATACGGGTCATTGAGCATAATAACATCATCTGGTCCCAACTCATTTACTGGAAACTTTTCTAAGGAGGCTCGTGCGCTAAAGTGCATGGCCGCTATATGAACAGGACAGTTCGCAGTCTGACCTATCAACTCAACATTATTGTCAAAAATTGCGTTGGAAAAATCAACCATGTCATAAATGATCGGTGAGAATGATGCCTTTTTTAACACGAGACTCATTCTTTCACACGTATATTCAAAGGAACGTCTCAGTACCTCAAATGTAATAGGATCAAGTTGTGTACTCGGGATATGATTGGTGGTCATGACAAAACCTCCTTATTTGGTTCATTGATCGTTTTATTAATAGTAATATTTATAAAACCATACTGATCAATGTTTGCAAATGCATCAGGTGGAACAACAATCTCACTGTTTGGATGTTCAATAATTGCCGGACCTGTAATTTCTTGTTCTTCCCTAAATCGGGACACATCGTGAACTTCCACCGTATGCTTTTCTCCCCTAAAGTAAACGTCTCTTCTTTCCTTTACACTAGATATACCCTCTTGACTATTCGGTCCCATTGCTGTTTGAAAGTCATTATCTTTTGGTTTCTCCGTCTTCCCGTGTCCGGTTACACGCAAAGTAACAACCGCTGTAGGGAACGATTCATTTGAAACTCCGTATTCACGTTTGTGTTCTCTATTGAAGGCTTCCGTTATCTCTGGAAGTGTATCCTCGTTTATAGGTCCATCAGGGACTGGCGTAGCAACTTCATAGGATTGTCCAATGTAACGCATTAACGCAACACGCTCAAACGTCATGTCTTCTGAGGAGATTCCATCATTTTCAAGTAATTCCGCACACTCTTCCTCTAATTTCGTAAAGGCCTCTGTTAATTTGTTTGTGTTAATTCCGTTAACTGGTTGATAAAAAGCACTTTCCACATCATGACGTACATCCATCGTAGTAGCTCCAGTCGCACAATCTACTCCTACAAAGGAAGGGATAAGGATGCGGTTAATTCCTGCTGATTGGGCTACACCAAAAGCGTGCAATCCACCCGCTCCCCCAAATGACACGTACGTCTGGTCACGCGGGTCACGTCCTCGGTCAGTGGAAACCATTCGAATAGCATCTGCCATGTTTTCGCATGCTATCTCAACAATACCTTCCGCACAATCAATGACAGATAAGCCAAGTGGTTCTGCGACTGTTTTTATGGCCTGGATCGCTGCTTCTTTATCGAGTTCAAACTTTCCGCTCAATGTAGAGTTTAAACGGCCAAGTACTAGATTTGCATCAGTCACTGTTGGCTGCGTACCGCCTTTTCCATAACAAACAGGACCAGGATCAGCTCCTGCACTTTTAGGACCTACCCGTAAGGAACCACCATCATCAATCCAAGCAATGGATCCACCACCAGCACCAATACTTCGAATATCAAGCATAGGTGTTATGATTGGCATTTCCCATTCGAGCTCATATTCATCTGTGATCAATCCTTGTCCCTTTTCAACCAGACTTGCTTCAAAACTAGTACCGCCAACATCAGTAATAATCATATTTTCTAACCCAAGCATGTTATACATAAAGCTACCTGCTGCGACCCCACCCGCAGGTCCTGATTCTATCATCTCTTCGGGGCGTTCTTTTGCTGTAGAAGCTCTCATCATTCCGCCATTACTCTTCACAATAAAGAGTGGTGCAGTACATCCCGAGTCTTTAAGTGCTTTTTCTAATCGTGTAATGTAATCCCCGATGACGGGAAAAAGTGCAGCTCGTATAGTCGTTGTGACAAATCGACCTAGCTCACGCATTTTAGGACGAGTTTCGGAAGACAAGGCGATCTTTGCGTCTGGGATCACTTCCAAAATAATGTCACGCATCTCTTGCTCGTGACGCCCATCAACATAGGAGTTAATAAATGTAATGGCAATATTTTTTATGCCACGTTGAGCAATTTGTTCAGCAACTTGTTTTGCTCCCTCTCTATCTAAAGGTTTTACCGTTTTTCCATCAGCGCCTAGTTTCTCACTCACAGTAAACCGTTTATCACGACTGACAAGAGGCGAGGGCTTGACTGCATATGGATCATAGAGATGGGAACGACTCTGTCTACCGATCTCAATCGTGTCTCTAAAACCTTCAGTAGCTATTAATGCCGGCTCTGGATATTTACGCTCGATCAATGCATTGGTTCCCACAGTGGTGCCGTGAATAATTGTGCTTATTTCTGATGGAGGTATTTCAGCTTCAGAAAGTGCATTCATAAATCCAGAAACTAGATCATTAGGTGTCGACAATACCTTGGACATACGTACTTTTCGAGATCCCGATGCCTCTTCATCCCAAGCATATAGATCAGTAAATGTTCCACCAACGTCAATTCCAACTCTCAACATCTTATACCTCCTTAAATTTTAAAGTCCCCTATGAATGATCGAGAATGATATTTGTAGTTAACGGAGACTTTATTTCAATACTAATAATTCTGAAAATAATGTATAATTGAATTATAGAAGTGTGTCTATAGAAAAACAATTATTCAAAAATACAAACCTTATAAAATTATTCATACGATAGGATGAGAGGATGACAATTACTGTACGTGAGCTTATAAACAACCCACATTTGAAAACAACGATTATCGCTGGAACAACCGGTTTAGAAAATGAGGTGACGTGGGCCCACGTTTGTGAATTAAAAGACCCTACTCCATGGTTAACAGGCGGCGAAATAGTTATGACGAATGGTTTGGTCTTCACCGATAATGAAAAAGATCAAGAGGCATATTTACATCTTTTGTGGAAAGCAGGCGCTAGTGGATTAGCAATCGGTAAAGATTTGCATGCTCCTGAATTATCTGATGGATTACTACTAGCCGCTAATCATAAAGGTTTTCCTATTCTATTAACCGATTATGATGTACCTTGGATTGCCTTTTCTAAAGCCGTGTCCATTGCAAATTCTAATCAGGATCATGCTCAGGTCGTACAGGCTTTAAGAATTTACGATATTGTACGTGAATCCATTCAAAATACAACACCAGATCAGATTGTTGATAAGCTGGGAGAGATTATAAACTGCGATATGTATGTCATTGATCCCGTGAACAAAAAACCTCTATTTAATCATTTAAACAACGATTTAATCGATAACCTTAAAGATATACTTACAAGCAATAAGTCAATATCTATAAGACGTTTAAAGTGGAATGGACGTGCCACTGTCCTGATGTCTGTTCCCTCTTATCGACCGGCACAACTTCTTGTCATTTCGCGAAGTCTAACGGACTCTCCTAACAATTTGGTATTACGTCATGTTGCAACCGTAGCAGGTCTTGTAGTGGAGAAAAATACGACGATCCATGAACGCCAAAGACGTTTAGGATCTGAGATACTAGCCGGGATGATTGAAGGACAAATAACAGATGAGGCCGCTTCCATTCTATTAGCTGAACATGGATTAAAGGAAGGGCCATTATGTATGGTTGTGTGTTCAGCAGATGGACAGCCTTTTGAACATTCATGGTTGCATGTTCATTTGCATGCCCAGGGAATTCCGCACTTATTAACGTATCGAGAGAATGTTCTACTTGTCTTGCTCCCAATGACAGAGAAAACATTAACCAGTTTACAGGATGAATTACCAAGTAATGTCCGAATGGGTGTAAGTGATACACTTGATCGAATTTCACGTTCACCAGACGCGTATCAAGAATCCCTATGGGCGTTACGCTCAGCCGAGACTCATAACAAATCTATTGTTTACTATAGAGAAGAATTACCCATTTCCCCTTTTTTACCTCGAAATAGGGTGGAAGCTCAGCAATTGGTTGACAACATATTGGGTGAATTATTAATATACGATACCGGTTGCGACAACCAAATGATAAAAACACTCTACATTTATTTACGTGAAAATCGTTCGTGGAAAAGCGCTGCCCAAGAATTGCATATACACAAACAAACCCTTGTTTATCGTATTAAGCGGATAGAAGAAATTACGGGACGGGACTTAAATAATATTACCGATGTTTCTGAGCTTTGGTTTGCTTTGCAAGCAGCCCTGCATTTACATTTACTACAGGATTTATCCTAACCGAATCGGTTCAAAAAAATAACGTTATCTGCCGTGTAACCCATCAAGTAGAAAGCTTTTTTATGTGAATCGTTAGGCCCAGGGTTATTGTAATTCTACCTCAACAATCAAAAATGTTCGTTTTTGAGACAAAGCAGATGAACATATGAAACTTTTAAAAATTCCCAGTTTTTGGGTAAAACTCAAGTTTCAAAAGGGAGTTACAAAAATGTTATTTGGCTATGCTCGAGTCAGTACCAAAGATCAAAATCTACATATGCAGTTTGATGCGCTAAAGAAATATGGGGTTGAAGAGAAAAATATCTTCTCGGAAAAAATAACGGGGACCAAAAAAGATCGGCCGGCATTTAATGAAATGCTCAGGTATCTCCGTGAAGGAGATACTGTCGTCGTTTACAAACTCGATCGGATAGGGAGAAGCACAAAACACTTAGTAGATCTAATCAATGATTTCCAGGAGAAAGGCATTAACTTCGTTTCCATTAATGAAAACATTGATACCACAACGGCTATGGGAAAACTTGTATTCACCATATTTAGTGGGCTTGCTCAGTTTGAACGGGATATTATCTCGGAACGCACAAAGTCTGGACTGGATGCAGCAAGAGCCCGCGGAAGAAAAGGCGGAAGGCCAAGAAAAGACCAATCCAAGCTGGAATTGGCCTTTAAGATGTATGATAGTAAAGAATACAGTATTCAGGAGATATTGGATGCTGCTGGTGTAAGTAGAGCTACATTTTATAGATACGTAAATAAAAGACATTGAAATGTGTAAACAAAAAGTTATAGCTAAAACTTTTTGAGACTATTACCTGCTGGAGTGAAATTTACTTATTTGAATTTCTGTTTTCTCATATAAATCTCCAGCTTCCTCTTCTGTAATATTGAATTTTTCACTGGCTAATCTAGCCACTTCATCATCTTGTGTTTCTACATCGTAATGGTCCCCATAATCAGTTATTTCATCATATTTCCCCCTCATATATCTATAGATTTTACTCTGTAATTTTGGTAATGAATCAATAAATCCCTCTGTTTTTGGATCCCTTTTGATTGTCATTATATCCCCCTCATTCTTTACTAAGCTACTTCAATTTAGATAATTTTTATTAACTCGTCTAAAGAATCTAAGCCTAGCCCTTGTATTAATTCTTGTAAGTAATTAAGATAACTTTCTTCATCTAAAACGATTATTAGTTTTTCCTTTCCGCGTGTGGTCGCGACATAGTGTTCATTTAAATCTTCACCTTTAAATACTTTTAGATCTGAAGCGAAAAACAATACTTGGTCGAACTCCAAACCTTTAGAAGAATGTAAAGTCATCGCTTTATTAATACTACTATCGCCTTTAAAGGCAACGTCGTATTCGTCTGTATAAATAACTTTAGTAAAAGAATCTAATTCATCTTCTAAAATGTTTATTTGAAGTAAACTAGACAATTTTTCTAACATCCCTGTAATTTGTCGATAGTTAACGTGATCATTTTTCAATATATCTATTTCACTTTCTATCTCTCTAATTTCTTTAGCACTTAAATCAATACCTAAATTATTTATTACATGATAAACAGAGTGTTTCTTATCTTTAGAGTATGCGGCAAGCTCTTTTAGCACTCTAGAATTTTTAGTAGCCTTATCCAAAGGTGTTCTAGGAATATATGAAAAATTATGCCCGTGCTTATTCATATTAATGGCAATATTTTCAGCATCATTTCTTTTCCGTCTTAATATAGTCAATTCTTTATTGGGATCAAGATAATTATTATCATAAAGATCCTCAAGAGTATATGAGTTAGTCAAACCGATAACGTCTACTACTTTTTCTTCTCTTCTTTGAAATTGTTTACAAGTATGAGTAAAGAATAAATTAGCATAGTTTTGTATACTTATACTACACCTGAAATTTTGGGTTAATTCATAAGTATTAAACTCATGACCAGAAACTAACAAATTTCTAAAGTTTTCTGGATTGGCTCCGCGCCATTCATATATTGATTGCTTTGGGTCCCCTACGATGAACATATTTATATGTAAATGTTCTTTGAGATACATAAAAAAACTATGCATGTCTGTGTCACTATCTTGGTATTCATCAATAAAAATACGAAAATACTTTGCTTGTAAATACTGCTTGGCTGAAGCAGAGTTGTTCAATATGTCTATTGCCAACTCAAATTTGAAGTTTCTCTTCTTTTCATAATAAGTCCCTAAAATGTTTTTGTTCTTTAATTCTTTTAAGCCTTTTTGAAAAGACCGGAACTTAGTAGTGTAGTATTCTGTTTCAAAATCACCGGAAAACTTATTACCATAAGCATCTTTTATAAATGGCCTAATTACTTCTTGTTCTACAAAACTGTCATTAGTACCAAAAAAATGACCTTGAGCAGCCTTCCCTAACTTGTCTTTTAACTCCTCTGCTGCCTTGTTAGTAAATGTTACTGCTGCAACTTTATAATGTGTCTTATTTTCTTCGATTTCTAAATTTAACTTATTAATCAAAATGGTTGTCTTACCAGACCCTGCACCAGCACTTACCACTATGTTCTCTTCATCCTCTAAAATTGCTTTTCTATTTAATGTATCACTCATCGGAAACCATATCCCTTAAACATCGAAATTCTGCACTGTCAAAAACTGACCTACACAATTCCTCGTCTAAACTATTGATAAACTCTGCCATATTAAACAATTTACTCTCCTGAAGATACTTTACAATATCATAATCAAAATCACTTCCAATTATAATACTTAAGTCATTCTCCAGATCCACTTCTGAAAGATAAATTTTATTATCTATAAGGGATTGAACGATTTCTTGGTTTTGAGTAAAAAGCTCTTTTTTTCGGGTAGTTAGTATTCTTTCTTTTTCCTTTTTTGACATATCTGAAGACACTTCAACAGTGATATTATTTAATTCTTTTTCACCCATCAGCTTTAGACACCTATTTATACCTAAAAGCTCATATTCATTTTCAGATCCTTTTTTCTTTTTTAGATCATTGTCAGTTTTCACTAACACAGTAATCCCTAAAGCGCTTAACGTTTCGACATATTTAGAAAAATATATACCTCCTACTTCAAGTATGAACCCGCCATCTAATTCATACTCTGGATATATTTCATCCAAAATTTTTTCGAATAAAACTCTTTCTGAGGGCCCTTCAACTAAAAGAACTTTATTTGAAAATACTGCTGAAGCCATATCTTTATTTAGTTTCCTTTTAACATTCCTATATAGATCCTCTATGTTATAAAGATAGGAATCACAGACTATTTTATCTTTTGAGTGTATCCTGATTAATCTATTGTCTTCCATCTCATATAGCAATTCAGGAGAATGTGTAGACATAAAAAAATATTTATAGTTATCTTTTTTAAACAACTGTTTTGAGAGAGCGATCTGCATCGATCTATGTAAGCTGTTTTCTGGTTCCTCAATCAGATATATTACTATTTTGTCCTCATGTTCTTTTTTAGTAATATAGTTCAGAATAGAGTATGATAATATTTTTTTCCTACCGTCCCCCGATGTTGGGTAATAATTTTCATCACCATCACGTTTGATATATGGTATAAGATCTGAATAAAAACCTCTGATTGCCATTTCTGATTTCACTTCAACATTTATCTTTTCGTTTTTAAACGTTTTATACTCTTCAGTAATATCAGTTTGAAAACCTTGAATGACAGACATAGCACCTATTTTATTGTTCAAATCAGTTGTTAAGCCTTTAATATCATCCATAATCTGTTTGTCACTATCATTTTCCCTTGATTCATCAAATAAAGCTTTTTTATTTTTATTAAATATTGAGTTTAGCTCAATTAAAGGAGTAACATAAACGACTTTAAACAGGCTATCCAAAGTAAAAGAAATCCCTCGAGAAGGTATCTCTTGTAAATTATCTAAATCGCTCCCCCAATAAAGCAAGGGTTCACCGTAACCTTCACTTTCAAGGTATTCCGAATTAATTCTGATATAAAAACTATTTAGTTGTTCGGAAGTCCTTGCATCTTTCGCTTTAGCCACCAGCTTCTTAGTATCCGTGCTTTCCTCATAATCAGATAAGTCCAGTTTAACGGTAATTTGAATCTGATTACTTGTATCGTTTTGGTAAAAATCTGTATCCGTAAACCCATTCTTTCTCATTTGTTTATCAAATAAAAACCTTATTGCATATAAGAAATTTGTTTTTCCTACGTCATTCATACCAAAAACCACATTCTTATTGCTCAAATCGACCGTTACATCCTTAAAATTTCTAAAATTTTTTATGTGCAGTTTTTCAAACTTCAAACATTTGCCCCCCCGATCGCAATTAATCATAGGATAATTATACCATTATAAGTATTATAATCTATGATTTTTATTTACTTTTAGTAAGTAAACTGTACTCCTTGTTATATTTAATTTGGGAGAAACACGTCCTAATTTCTTTATATAATAGGATAACTAAAAGTCATTTTTCTTATGTTAATGAACAAGTCTGTTTGAACACGTGAAACCATTGTTATGATAGGATTTTCATTTGTTCACTTAGAGTGTACTTCAAACGAACAAATGACGTAAAAACCTTCAACTAGTCTTCTAGTCGAAGGATTCCTTTAAAAAATCGTCATATTTTTAACTAGTGCCACCATTTAATACTTTATCAATGTTACTTTTTAAATGTTCATAATTCGTTGCCTCGCATGATTTTTGTATCGTTGATAATGAAATGGATGTACGTTCAAAAAAGTGTTGATTAAGAAAGAAAATCAGTCGATACTACGTAAAATTCCCAGCGAGAGACATCCAAGACATCATAATTCGTTTTATCTTGGTCCCGGTATACGCAAAATACATAACAATCCGAGTTCCGTTTAGAATCCTGGCTCATTTCACCTGTCTTATAATCCCAAGACTTTGCTTTTGGAATGTTGAAGATAATTTTGGAAAGTTGCTTTTGTTTCCATGCCTGGATATAAGCTCCTGATTTCACTTCTATCCGTTTACCATGATATTCGAAGTCCGCTTTATCCCATTCAATTCTAGGTGTATCCGTTAATCCTAAAGCATTACCAACTAAAAATTCAGCAAGGATTCCTCTGTTTCGGTTACTTAACAAGTCTGAATAGGCCCAGCGCCAATAATCAGACACGGTGGCATTTGTTCCCTTTATTTTTGCTTCTCCAGAAACTTTGATAGGCACGTATTCACTCATTTTATTAATCACCTAATTTTCTATACCCTTATGTGGAGTAATATTATTCCACATTTTGCATCATCACTAGGAACAAATCATACGTATTCTGAGCTCCCTATTAAGCGAATATAACTATGAAAGAAAAAATACACCTTTTGCTTTATCCATTAACGGACGGAGACTTGAAATAATTGGATGTTTGCAATTTTTTTGCTTCCTGTTTTATAGAAAGATTAACAAGTAGCCCTAATATCATAGAACATAAAAAGATAAGAGTTTGGTAAAATACCGAACCCTTACCTACAATCTGTTTCATATCGTGTCGCCATTCCTTTATGAAAAAAACGGCCATGTTGTACTAGGATCATTAAGGAATAATAACGTCTGTTTCCATCAATCGTGGATGTATTTTCTTTGCTTTCCCATATGTCTCAGCGGAGTTTACTTGATAGACGTGCAATTTCAACTTCGCTTTTTTTATCTTTTTTGCTGTTTCTTTATCAATATTATGGATCGATGTTGTATAAAGAGCGTTCTCATATTTCTTTAATTCTTTCATATCTTCCTCTACATTTTCTAATGCATTTCCTAGAAAAGTGAGCGTTGCTTCTGGATACCAGGAGTGGAATTGATCTCGGACTTCCCTGTCACTTAGGACAAAGAACGAATGATTTAATACTCCCGCTTCCTCCGCTTCTTCCATTATTCCATCCACAAATTCCTTGTCTCCCCAGTTCCCTTTTGATCCATCAAAATTAACACCGAGCTTGTATTTCTGTGCTTCCTCTAACGCTTCCATCAAAGTTGGTACTTTATGTTCTGTCACGTTTCCTTCTTTATCAACAATGGAAGGCCTTTGAATTTCCTCTAAAGTTAAGTCTTGGACTGAACCCGAACCGGTAGTGGTCCGGTCAATCGTTTCATCATGCATGAGAACATAGTGACCATCTTTCGTCTTTCTTACATCAATTTCCACGAAACCATAGCCTAGTTTACCAGCTTGGGTGATGGCTTCCAATGTGTTTTCCGGAGCAGCTACTTGAGCACCACGATGAGCACTAATTTCCATTTTGTTACTCTTTAGCCAATTATCATGCGGTGCAGCCGTAGCAATAGGTCCTAAGAGATTCATTGCGACAAAAGCGAACAGCATAAAAAACAAGAAATTTCGATTCTTCATTATTGCCACATCCTTCCTCTTATTCTCATCTCAAGTATAAAAGGAAAGTGTAAACTGAGAGTGAATGCTGTATAAAGCTTGTCTAAACTTTGAATTGATAAGGTTCTTAGACTTGAACATGGAGACGCCCGCTTACCACCAAAAATAATTTTGATAAACCCAATTTCCAACATAAAGAACAACACCAACAAGAATATTCCCCCATCCCAGTACTCTTGCAAATGCCACTTCTTTTTTCATGTTATTTTTTCTGTAGGTTCTTCTATCGAAAAACAGAACAAGCCCACCAGTAATAAGTAAAAGGGTCACAAAATAGGTAAAGCTCGTCCCAACCATAACATAACCCCCTCCCTATTATTGTTCCTTCATACCTATTTGAGTAATACGGGTTTGAACCTCCACTTGCACATCCAGTTGCGAGGTATAAATGGAACGCCATTGTTCTTGGGTCTTCACTTTCTTTTCCCAATATGTTGGCTGCTTTGCACGTATATATTCTCCAAACCCAAAAATGTCGGATCCTTCTTTTTGCATGTCTTGAATAAATTGTTCATAGGCGTCCTTGACCTCTTCGGAATATCGGTCTTCAATTTTTCGAATGATTTCTGGGCTGTCTAATGAATAAGTTGGACTCTCGTTTTCCTCTATTCGAACATCATACCGAATTTTTATCCGAATCTCTGGTTTCTCTTCGTTTTTTATTGCTGTTTTTATGTTTGAGCGTCTTTTGGTAGCTCGAACTAATACTTTGTCTTCTGTACCAGGCATATTAGTCATCAACCCATAACCACCTTGTTCTTCCCCTAAAATAGTCATTAGAGGTCCAATTTTAATTGGTTCGATGGTGCCCTTCATTTTATCGCCGGTAAAATATCCAACTCCTTCCACACGAACATTGTGTTTTTCACCTATCGTTAAGTAAGGAAGAAAACCATCCTGTCCTAGGTTAGAAAGAGCTATCCAGAAAATACCGATCGAATCATAGGGTAATTTACCAGCCCCCACGGCATCTTCCACCATACTAGAGAGGTATAAGGCTGGTATCGGCTCCAGTTCCGGTGCTATCTCCATATATTTCTTTGCGTTTTCTTTCGATACAGCCATCCAAGCCGTTCTTCTGACTTGTGGTTGTCGCCTCAAATAATCATTAAATTTCTGCACCCCTTCGCTTGCAACCTTTTCACTAAAGACAATGATTCGTAAATGGCCGAAAAAAAGGGGATCAGCCACCTCCTGCTGCAAATTTAAGATGGCGTCATCTAGTGAATGTCCAACCACAGAAAGGACCCACACTGATTCCTGGGCTCCTCCTTCTCCTCCCCCGGCAAGGGCATTAAGAGGAACGCGTCCTGGTACTGCAATCTGGGCAGTTAAGCGAATATATTGTTCATTCGACGACTCCCCCTCTTCCTTTAAATGCGAGATTTGATTTTCCTCTTTCTTAGCCTCTGCAGGGTCTACTTTATCAATAGCGATCCCTAAAACACTTGCTCTTTTTTCTACATCTAGACTGTCCCAGCAACCTGAAAGAAGAGGTACAAATACAAAAAGTGAAAAAAAGAAATAAATCCGTGGATTAATCACTTTTCTTCCCACTTCCTTTCAGAGGCAGGCCACGGAGTTTCATTACAATCACTAAAAGAAGGGGAAAACCCATTAAAAACATTACTCCCATCCAGTTAACGATTTTTGCCATCTCCCCTTTATATAGCTGCACCACATTTTCTGGTATCATCGCGACACCAAAAATAAGGGGAAAAAGAAAAAATGAAAACATACGATGATCTTGTGTGCGGAACAGTTGTCGTAATACATTCACGATGATCATGTAATAGGAAAAAATAGTAGTAAATACAGCAATAACCCAGGTGATTAAAAACACGATACCCAGTCGTTCCAAAAAATTGCCTGGTACCTCCACTGACCTTGCATGTTCCAAAGCCGGCCACATCATCGTTTTCAGTTCTTCTGGTCCAGCAATGGCAAGTGCGCTAATGACAGTGATGACATAGACTCCCCCAGCCAGAGCTGTCCCCCAAAAGGACGCTTTCATAACAAGCCCGGGTTGTTTCATGAATGGAATAATGATAGTCAGGACAAAAACTCCCTGAAACATAGGTGCCATCGACGTAATTCCCGTGAACCATTCGTTTACTTCTACCCGAAACAACGGTTGCAAGTAAAGATAGTTATATTTTGGAATGGACAAGGCCGCAATAATTATACCTGGAATAAAAATAAAGGGAGCATAGAAAAGGTGTATGTAAGCAAACGTATTTAAGCTATCTCGAGTGAAATAGGCAGCTAAGAAAAGAATAACAAGTGCTGAAACTTCAATAGGAGTTTCAAATAAAACCGCTGTGTTTAATACTTCGCTAAATTCTCTTAATAGCAGGCCGGCTGCAAAAATGAATACGATAATCGCAATAAATATATATGCCCGCCCCAACCATTTCCCAATAATTCTTTCGCTATATTGGACAATTGATTGTGTAGGAAAGCTCATTCCTAGTTTCGTAATTCCCCACACACTAATGAAAACAAAAAGAACCCCTATAATCGTTACAATAGGAGCTCCCGTTCCAGCAGCTTCCACCATAAAGCGAGGCATATTCAAAATGCCAATACCGAGCACAGAATTGATAAGAATGGCTGCAGCTTCCACAGCCGTTATTTCTCGAGAATTGGACATGTTTCTTTTCCTCCTATGGGTAATTAGGTGTGACTATTCATCCTTCGAGCCGACACGGTCCCTATCTAGAGGGTGAAGAAAAGCTGGCCTTTTTGTCATCCATTGAAAAGGACTTCGAATAACCACGTCTTTCATTCCCTGTGCGTTCCCAGGTGCCACTGGGCTCATATATGGAACACCAAAAGACCGTAAAGACAACATGTGATTAAATATGAAAAGTATTCCTATGACGACCCCGTAAAGTCCAAACCTTCCCGCTAATATAATTAATGGAAAACGTAAAATACGAAAGGCAAAAGAAGCACTGTAAACAGGAGTGGCAAAAGAACTAATTGTCGTTAAAGCAATTACCACAATAGTGATCGGACTTGAAAAACCTGCTTCTACGGCTGCCTGCCCTATAATTAACACTCCAACAATGGATAACGCACTGCCAATTTGTGTTGGTAAGCGTATGGTTGCTTCTCGCAATACTTCCATGGCCCCTTCCAGAAGGAGGACCTCGATAACAGCTGGGAATGGGACCCCTGCTCGTCCCCCGGCCACAGCAACCGCAAATTGAGTCGGAAATAGTTCAGGATTAAAAGATATTAACGAAACGTACAAAGATGGAACAACAATAGAAAACACAAGAGCAAGTACACGAATAACCCGTGTAAAACTTCCTAATAAAAACCGGCTCGTGTAGTCTTCCATGGTTTGATAAAACTGATTAAAGACAACAGGAACTAATAAAGCAAACGGCGATCCATCCACCAAAATGGCTACTCTTCCTTCCATTAGGTTGCCAATTGTACTATCCGGCCGCTCAGCTAAATACGTTTGCGGGAAAGGGGAAAATGAATTATCTTCAATAAACTGTTCTATTGTACCAACGTCAAGGGTTGCATCAATATCAATTTGGCTTAACCTTTGTTCCACTTCTTGCACAATTTTTTGATTCGTAACCCCTTTTACATAACATATAGCTACCGTTGTTTTTGTCAGCTTTCCAAGCTTCGTTGTTTTTATACAAAAAGCACGATTAGGAAGCCGGTATCGAAGCAAACCCATATTCGTCTCTATCTGCTCAATAAACCCTTCACGAGGTCCTATAATGACTTGTTCCGTTTCCGGGGCGGTTACTGATCTTTTCGCAATGTTGCGGGTATCAATACGAAAAGCTTGTCTTTTTCCCTCAATTACAACTACTGTTTCACCAATCAATATGGCATCAACCAAGGCTGCAGTACTTGATTCAAGTGACACTTCACTATGGTAAAGCGATTCATTCGCTATTATTGGAATGATATCTGTTTGGAGGATTTCATCAAAAGAAAGATCATCGGGCAAGATCATGAGTGGTTTCATTATTTGCTGATGAATTTCAGCCTGATCTACTAAACTTGACATAAAAAACACAGCAGCACGATATTCTCCAAAAATAGTTAGCTCTCTAGTCACGAAATCAGCATTTTCCCCTAACAATTGGAAAATCAGTTCTATCATTTCATCAAGATTCTCAACAACTTCTTTTTCACCAAACGGAGGGGCAGACGTGCTGGACGCCTTGTCCGCTCCTTGTTTACTATTCAGCTTTCTATTCTTTTTCGCTTTGCGGAACAACATTGATAATCTCCTCAACATAGGATTCTAATGTAAGTATGTGCAATCCTAGTGAACTGCCTTCTTCATTAGGGATCATTCAAAATGTTCGAGGGCATCACTATCACTGTTAAAATACTAAGAGGCTGGGACAAAACTAGAATAGTCAACTCTAAAGACGAACGATCACATGTTGGAGGAGTCACCCGTTTCATAAACGCAGTGTATCAGCGTAGTCAAAATACGTAGACTCCAGCGGGAACAGCACGAGCTGAAGATCCCGCAGGAAAGGCGTTTTCGCTTTCCGAGGAAGCTGAAGCCGTGCCCGCGGAAAGCGAAGTATTTTGACAAAGCGACAACATAAGTTGTTCGGATTTATCTTTCATTTAAATACTTTTGTTCCAACCTCTCCGCTAAAATATCTCCATGTATTTTTCTTCTTATCTCTTCAAAAGACGCTTCATTCAATAAAAAAAGCTATAAGGCTTTGGTTTGATCATCTCCCCCCAAAAAGAGATGCAGTTGTTCTCTGTACGTTTCTGCTTCTTGGTAACCTTGTTGGTACAGTTGATACAATTTCTCTTTTTTTCGTTCCGTTCTCCTAACTTGTAAAGGTTCCTCTGGTTGAATCAACAATACGTCTCCCCGCTTCTCCATTTCTTTTACCAGTTCCATCGTTTGATTGTACTTGTTATGTCGATTTTTTAATGCTTGGCGAAAGTCATATTTGTCTTTAAAAGCATGTTTAAATAACCAGTTTAACTTGGTTGCTTTTTTAACATAACCTTCATTTCTCGTTAAAATGATAACGTGCTTTTTATAGCCTTGTATGGTAGCAGGTGTGATAGGAATAGGATCCGCAATTCCGCCATCCATCAATTCCTTCTCTTGATATCTCACACTACTAGCTAACATCGGCAATGAACTGGAGGCACGCATGACCGTGAGTAAATCTTTTTTCGTGGGGTAGGTATCATAATAAACGGCCTCCCCGGTATGAATATCCGTGGTACTCACCACAAAGGTCGTGTTTGATTGAGAAAATGTATCAAAATCAAAAGGAAGGAGTTCATTAGGAATCGTGTGAAAGATAAAGTCCATCCCAAATAATTCTCTCTGACGAAGCATGCGTAGATATGAAATACTATTGGTGCTATTCACCAATGTTTTCAGTATCTCTTGATTTCTTCCGCGTTGTTTCGCCACGTAAGAACTCCCAATAATAGAGCTTGATGATGCGGTTACCACAAGAGGGAATTCAACTCCTTCGTCATGGAAAAAATCAAGCACCCCTGCAGTGTATGCCCCTCTCATCCCTCCACCTTCCAGTATGAGGCTAACCTTCTCTGCCATTTCTTACACTTCCCCCATTTGAAATTACAAGGTTTTTCCTTTTTATTACCATTATACTACTTTGGCGTAAGAGAGTAAGGAACTCCGCTCACCGATAACATGTTGCAGCTTATTCTCTGCTTAATTCCAGCACGCTTTGATGGTGATAAACTTGCACATTGGTATATAATATAAATTTTTTAACTTTTCTAAATGTTAAAATTATAGGTAATGCCTTATCTATATTCAAAATGAGTAGAAACGTTTTTATCTTTACAAGGAGTGGATCTATCATGCCTATTACAAGAAAATCCCTTGTGGGGACTCACTGGGGCAATTATGAAATTACGACCCAAGATGGAGTCGTAGAAAATGTTCAACCTTCCCAACAAGATTCCAATCCTTCACCTATCGGGAATGTCTTGTACGATATATCGAATTCTGATTACCGGATTGCCCAACCGATGATACGATCCAGTTATTTGCGAGGGGATCCGAACCATCGGATGCGCCGGGGAAAAGAATCATTCGTTCCTGTCAGTTGGGACGAGGCCCTTGACCTGGCAGCTTCCGCTTTGAAAAAAACAAAGGATAAAGCAGGAAATTCGGGGATCTACGCTGGGTCCTATGGGTGGGGGAGTGCTGGCCGTTTTCATCATGCCCAAAGTCAACTTCACCGATTTTTCAATATGATTGGAGGATATACCGGATCCGTTAACTCCTATTCAGCCGCCGCCGCTGAAGTCATCATTCCCCATGTACTTGGAATTGATGCCTTTACGGCAGGAAAGCAATTAAACCTTGATGACGTAGCAGCGGACTGTGATTACCTAGTTGCGTTTGGAGGCATGAGCGGATACAATAATCAAAACATGCCAGGCGGTGTGGGCGATCACCGTGATAAAAATCTAGTAGATAAACTGGTGGAAAGGGGAACGGAAGTCATTTCGATTAGCCCGTGGGCTTCCGACACCCCTTCCTTTCTAGCAACGGAATGGATAACTCCGCGTCCATGTACTGATACAGCTATTATGTTAGGGATTGCCTATGAACTCGAAGTAAATGGAAGGGTAGACACTGAATTCATAAACAGTCATACGGTTGGTTACGATGAATTTCAATCTTATTTGTTAGGAAAAACGGATGGAATTCCAAAAGATGCCTCCTGGGCTGCATCTCTCGCTGGTATTGATCCAACCGATATCCAAAGCCTTGCTTCTAGACTTGCGGCAGCAAACTGTCCGGCAATCACCGTCAGCCTGTCGTTACAGCGGGCGGAACACGGGGAACAAACGTATTGGATGGCTGTCGTTCTTTCTGCCATGTTGGGCGCCTTCGGAAAACCAGGCGGCGGGGTCGGCTTTATGTGGATGAGTAATGGGACTAATATTTTTAATCAAATCCCTTTTCAATGGGGAAAGCTTCCTCAAGGCCGAAACTCTGTATTACAGCCTATTCCCGTTGCTCGTGTTGCCGATATGTTATTACACCCCGGCGAAACGTATACTTACAACGGTAAAACAAGGACCTATCCTGATATCCATTGTATTTACTGGGCTGGCGGAAACCCGTTTCATCATCATCAAGATTTAAACAGGCTTCGGAGGGCTTGGCGCAAACCAGAAACCGTCATTGTCAATGAATCTGTCTGGACGGCTACCGCTCGCCATGCCGATATCATATTTCCAGCTAATACGTTTATGGAGCGAAATGATATCGTTTGCGGGAAAGACTACTTTATTACTCCCTCCAAAAAAGCGTTAGATCATTATGCTGACTCCCGGAGCGACTACGACATTTTCTCTGGATTAGCGGAACGAATGGGGGTACGAGACGCTTTCACGGAAGGACGCGATGAGATGGAGTGGCTGGAAACAATTTATCAAGAGAGTCGCGCGAACGCGAAAAAAGCAGGAATTGACCTGCCTTCCTTCACTGAGTTTTGGGAGGCCGGAGAACCGATTAACATCGAACCGCAAGTGAAGGAATGGAAGAATATCTTTACTCAGTTCCGCAACCAACCGAATCACCATCCACTGCGAACTCCATCTGGAAAAATTGAAATTTTTTCAAGTACGATCGATTCTTTCGGATATGATGATTGCCGGGGACATCCTCGCTGGTATGATAAGCGTGAATGGCTTGGAGGATCAAGAGCTAAATACTTTCCACTACACATGGTTTCGCATCAACCACGTAACAAGCTCCACAGTCAATTGGATTTTAGTCGCTTTAGTCGTGAAACCAAAACGCACGATCACGAGACTGTCATTTTGCATCCAGCCGATGCCAGGGAACGTGGTATTAAAGACGGTATGATCACACGTATCTTTAACGACCGAGGCTCATGCCTTGCAGGAGCTCACCTATCGGACGATATTATGCCTCGCGTGATCAGCTTACCGACAGGCGCATGGTTCTGTCCAGATGACAAAGAAGGGCCAGAAAGTTTGGAATATCATGGTAACCCTAACGTCTTAACACCAGATATAGGTACTTCATCGCTTGCACAGGGACCAATCGCAAAAAGCTGTCTAGTTGATATAGAACCATTTGAAGGAGAAATCCCAGATGTGAAAGCACAGCTGAAACCAGTAATAAGCCCTGGCACCGATCGATGAACCGACATCAAGCATAGTAGAAAAGCGCAAGGAACCCGCCGAGGAGGCTTAGCGCCAAGAGTAGGGTTGAAGTGACCTCGAGCGATGGTACCTGGCACTAGACGTAGCTAACCCTTCATAAAAGTTATACACAAGCACTAAAAAAACAAAACGCATGGGACAGTACCAATCCCATGCGTTTTCGTATATTCTCTTATGAGGGCTCATTGCTTTCCCGCTGTAAGAAAGTCCCCTGTGTCACCTAGCTATTGAGCCAGTTCCTTTTCTTTCAAGATGGGAACCGCTTTTCGTTTTTTCCTCGTCGTGAGCAAAACACCTGTAATGACCACGAAAGCACCTATCACTTGGACAGGCGTAATTTTCTCTCCAAGGAAAAGGTAAGATCCAATAATAGTAAAAACCGGCAAGAAGTTTAAAAACACAGAAGCCTGGGACGGCCCTACGGCTTCTACTCCTTTATTCCACAAAACGAGAGCAACAACGGATGGGAAAATTCCTAAAAATAATAAACCTAACATATGATCGGACTCAAAAATAGGTGGAAATCCTCCGACAGCCCATTCGATCGATGCGATTGGAAAAAGTGCTATATTGGCAATCACAAACATAACTAATAATCCACCGTAAGCTGGAAATTTTGCCAAATGGTACTTCACGAGAATGGAATATGCCACCCATGTTAAAACAGCGCCGATCATGATCACGTCCCCGACATTAAATGCGAGATCTCGAATGACCTGCCAAGAACCACCTGTAATAACCCAGATGGCTCCTCCGACTGACAAGAAAACTCCGAGCCATTGGATACCTCTTAATTTTTCATTTAAAAAAAGCATACTGAATAATATAGTAACCACAGGGATGGAGGATTCCATGATCGATACATTAATAGGACTTGTAAATTGAAGAGATGCATAAATAAATGTATTAAAAAAAGCAACTCCCGTAAGCGCGAGAGCTACCAGTGGCTTCCATTCCGTCCGGAACGTATGTCGATAACGCCATGCCTGTCTCCATCCGATAGGAAGTAATAGTAATAACGCAATGAAAACACGAAAAAAAGCGACCGTATACGGGGGAATATCATTTACCGCTTTGCCGACAATGATATTACCTGCATACAAAACCGCAGTGATGAGTAAAAAAACATAAGCTTTCATTGTAGTTCCCTCTCCTTCTCAAGTCCCAGTATAACTCTTTTCGTGATAAAGGTTAAGCAGAGGGCGTTTTTAATTTAATCATTCTCCTTTTGAAGCATTTCAAACTGTTTGTACAAATCTTTTAAAGCAGCCGTAATCGCATTTTTTGCTTTTCCAGAATAATTATTTTCAATCGCTTTCACTGGTCCCTCTATTCCATCTCGTAAACTATAGCCTCGTAACGTTTGGTTAATAAATTCACGGCCGTGCTCGGTCGCTAACGTGCAAGAGCATTCCAAAATCACCCCGTAACGCCGGTCTAATTCAGCGGTGACAGTCAATGTTTGAAACATACTCTGAGCAGCCATTCCTCCAGGGAGACGGGCATGTCCCGCAATAAAAATTACATTATTCATAGTAAATTACTCCTTCCCGTTTTCTCCACAAGCCTTATTATATCACACCATAGCAAGTGTCATTTCTTACAGAAAACAAGGATGAACAAGTTCAGGATAAGCGAGCCCTGCTGTAGAAGATCTACCGCCAGCACCCAAACATTTGCCTGGCTTGATTGGAATAAAACGGAAAAGGAGAAAAGACGAGAGAATGGTTCGATCTAACCGGACCGATAAGTCGGCTCGTTAATCAGCAACTCTTAACACGTCATGATAATCTTCATTCTTCTCTAGTTGTCTCTCGGCGTAACTACATTGTGGAATAATTTTTTTATTCTCTGCCCTGGCTTTATCCACTACTTCCTTCACTAGTTTTTTCCCAAGACCTTGACCACCGTATTGTTCGGATACCCTCGTGTGCTCAATAATGATATTGCTGTTATGATCCGTTGAAAACGTAATTTCCGCTGCTTTCTCCCCATTCTCTTCTATATAAAATTCACCGTTTCCTTTCACTATTTCAGTCATTCGTAATCCTCTCCTTTTTGCTGCGTCTGTTCACTTATTCCCCACTTCTCTATTCTATTAATCATTTTACTAGTTTGAGAAGTCCATTTCTTAAATAAATAGAATCAGATATTAAAAAATAATATCAATTGTTAAACAATTATCAATTCATACCGATATAAAAATATAAGACATTTGTACTAATTAAGAAGGGAGTTGCGTATGCATGGCAAAGTTGAAATTCAGCCATAAAATTATTGGGATGACTATATCTATTATTATTGCAACTGTACTTGCTCTTACTCTATTTACTTACCAATCACAGCATCAATTACTTTCTGAGCAAATGGAATCAGATGCTGAACATGTTTTGATCCAATTAGAGGAGAACACTGCCAGCTTTCATCAAACCTTGAACATTGTGGAACAGAGCTTAAAAAATAATTATATAAAACTCGCTCACTCCACTGCAGAAACATTGTCCGTAACGGGTTCTCTTACGGTGGATTCTCTTTCTTCTCTTGCGGAGAAAATAGGGGTTTCTGAAATTCACATTACGGATGAAACGGGTAAGCTCACGTATAGCAATGAAGAAGATGTCATTGGATATATGTTTGATTCCGATGAACAATCATCCCCTTTTATGGAAGCTATCGGCAACCCGGACTTTGAATTAGCTCAAGAGCCAGTCACCCGCGGAAAAGACGGTAAACTTTCTATGTATGCAGGAGTTGCTAGAAGAGATGAACCTGGTGCTGTTCAAATTGGATTGGAGCCAGCTGAATATCAGGAGCTGTTGGATTCTTTTAGCCTGCAGGAAGAAGTTGCAACCTTATCATTTGCTGAGACCGGCTTTGCGTTTATTGCCGACAAGGAAGGAGTAATAACCGCTCACCCTGATAAAGAATTAATTGGTTCCCAGTTAACAGATCTTCCTTTTGGTGACCGCATGTCCAACGAACAAACGGGGAATTTCCAATATAAAGACGACGGTGTAACCAAATTCCTGTCTTTTACGCGTTCTTCCGAAGATGGCAGCATATTTATGACGAGTGTAAATACGGATGACTATTTCGCCCAGTTGAATACGCTTCTGTTACAGTTTTTGTTCACGGCATTCATCGTTATTTTGTTATCTGTCCTCTTTATTATTTATTTTACAAGACAAAGTATTTCACAGCCAATTGCACGTTTAAAAGAAGCTTTGTCTGACATAGCTTCCGGTCATTTAACCATTGATTTGTCTTCAAACAGAAACGATGAAATCGGTGAAATGTTTCAGCACCTTCAGAAATCTACTTCTAGCCTCCGACAATTAATCAGTAACATTTCTGCTTCTTCTGAAAATATCGCATCATCTGCAGTAGAGCTATCAGCAAGCACGGATGAGACAAGCCGGGCTGCCGAACATATATCTGAAACTATTCAAGAGGTTGCTGCCGGCACGGAAAAACAAAGCAGCAGCACAGAATCAACAACGAATACAATCGCCGAGATGGCTACCAGCATAGAACAAATCAGTGCTAGTGCTCAACAGGTATCGGCCAGTGCTCACAACACAGCGGCTAAATCGGAAACCGGAAATGAAGCGAGTGACCGTGCCATGGAACAAATGTCATCCATACAGACCGCCATGCAAGTACTTTCAAAAGAAATCAAAAATCTAGGAGAACAGTCCTATCAAATTAGTGAGATCACCCAGACCATTACGGATATTTCAGGAGAGACAAATTTACTAGCGTTAAATGCTTCCATTGAAGCTGCCCGGGCCGGTGAATCCGGTAAAGGGTTTGCAGTGGTTGCCGAGGAAGTAAGAAAATTAGCAGAAAAATCTGCTCGATCGGCTGACCAAATTACTGAGCTGATTTCCCGAAACAACAATCAAACGAAGAAAGCTGTCCAAACGATGGAAACAGCCACTCACGAAGTGACGGATGGAATCAAATTAGTTCATTCTACAGGAGAAGCATTTCAAGAGATCAAAGCAGCAACCAATGATGTTACAAAGCAGACAGAAGAAGTAGCTTCTGCCATCCAACAAATTGCAGATAGTACAAAAGTAGTCCAAAGTACGATAGATGCTATTAATGAAATTGGGTCCCGAGCCTCTGTAGAATCACAAAATGTATCGGCAGCTACAGAAGAACAGCTTGCAGCCCTTGAAGAGGTATCGGCTTCCACTTCCTCCCTTTCCACAATGGCTGAGGAATTACAAGCGTTAACCAAACAGTTTAAAATTTAAAAAGATCCTCTGCTAGAAAAAATCACGATATAGAAACTATATTAGTATAAAGACTGCTAAGAATTGTTAGCAGTCTTTTTTTGCTTTGATATAACATTTCCATGTTGTGATGATTAACTGATTAGCTCTTGAAACGATAAAGTTGAACCGTTAGTATAGATTTGTTAATAATCAAATAACGTAGCGTCACTTTTAGGGAGTGACCAACCAAGTATGAAGGAGGAATATATCTTATCGTGAATAAGTCGAAAGGTTTTATAGAATCAGAAATAAGCAAGGCTATTACTCAGTGGGAAAAAGACTATCTAGGACGTGGCTCTATCTCTGTGAAGACTGACATACTGCGTGATATGGTGATTGTCAATCTGCAAGGTATATTGACGCCAGCAGAATACACCGTTTGTAAAACAAAAGAAGGTATGTTATCGATAAAAAAAACAAGAGCAGAATTAGTGGAGTCTGGTATAGAGGAATTAAAGGATTGTATCCTAACGATCACTGATAAAGAGGTTAAAAGCTTTCATACCGATATTAGTTCCCGTAATGGAGAGCGTGTGATGATCTTTAAATTATACGAGAACCTGGAAAATGAGGTAAAATAGGTTTCATGCAAAGAATGATTGAAAGATAGAAAGTCAATTTCAACAAAACATTTGACAAATTCCAAAACATTGTATATATTAAACAACTGTAAATAATATTTTGATTACTCTTATGGATATACTTTAGCATTTCTTTAATCTATCCATGTTGAAGAAATGAAAAAGTATGAATATAAGAATACATTCTACATAAATGTTTATAAATATTTTTCACGGTTGTTATTTGTTATGCAGCATTTGAATATTTCTGGTAGCTTTTCAAAAAACTTCATCCATCGAAGTGAGTTGAAATGAAACCGGCAATTTTTACATTCAATGAGACATACTCATTGAATCTAAAAGTTGTCGGTTTTTTTATTTTTATCGTACCCCGCCTTTGAATACGCGCTTTCTCGAAGGAGAGCTATTTATCAATCTATCATTACAGACAAACTACCTTTCTATGAAATATTTGATAAAACACACAAATTCCATGAATTTAAGTCAGGAGAGAGCAAAATATGTTGTTTTCGTTAAGTTCCTCAACATTCATAACCTTATATTTCATAGCACTTATTGCTTCTTGGATAAGTGGTTTGCTCTTTTTACATCCCAGCATTCCCTTACGTTATATTCGTGTACACCTTGCTATTTTCTCTATTCCTCCCTTGGTGTGTTTCACGGCGCTGCTCCCTCTCCATCAAAGTGACGTGCTGGGCATTTGGTACGCAGATTCCTTAGCTTGGTTATTAGCTTTTTTTATATTACTAATCGGTTTGGTCATTCAACGTTTTTCCGTTAATTACTTAAAAGGAGATCGTTCCTACCGAAAATATTTTACGCTCTTTACTTTCACTACATCGATGGCTTCGATCGCTTGGTTGAGTGATGATCTTCGATTGATGCTTTTATGTTGGGGAGCCACTCTTGTTGGGCTAGTTCTGCTTCTTTGTCTTAATAATAGCTGGAATGTGGTTAGTCAGGCAGTGAAAGTAACCAGACGTTTATTTTTTGTAAGTTGGATTGCTCTTTTATTAGCTGTTATGTGGATAGCACACCTAACAGGTCAGTGGCGTTTGTCCACTATTTTTACAGAAGAAACGTTAGCACACATTGGCCCATCGGAGACAATCGGCATTAATTTACTCATTATTTTAGCCGTCATGATCCCGGCAGCCCAATGGCCGTTTCAGCGTTGGCTCATAGAATCTGTTGTCGCCCCAACTCCTGTATCAGCGATTATGCATGCGGGCTTAGTCAATGCAGGAGGTATTATTTTAACTAGATTCTCCCCTCTTTTTCATGGTGACATCGCTCAATTTATTTTATTAGTTCTTTCTAGTATTTCTGTGTTTATTGGTACCGGGATTAGTTTGGTTCAAGTGGACTACAAGCGTCAGCTCGTAGGATCTACGATAGCCCAAATGGGATTTATGTTAATTCAATGTGCACTGGGTGCTTATCTAGCTGCTCTTATCCACCTTGTCTTACATGGTCTATTTAAAGCTTCTTTGTTTTTACAGTCTGGCTCTGTCTTACGCCGGTTTGAATTGCTACCTCGTTATAGTAAAAGGGCATCCTATGTATCGGTCTTAGCCGGTCGTGGTTTAGGGTTGTTGTTAGGTCTTTCTTATTGGCTGATGGCACCAGGGGATGGATACCAATTAGTTAGTGCACTAATTTTAGGTTGGTCCTTATCCTTCGCGTGGACTCAACTCATTGTTTTCGGATACGGAAAGATTGGAAAACTAATTGGTTCTCTAGTATTACTTAGTGCTATGGCTATATATATGAGCGTTCATACGCTCTTCCATGAATGGCTTCATGCTACTGATTTTCACAGCACGCAGCCTCCCATGCCAGCTGTTATTTTCGTAGTAATCCTATTGCTTGCCGGCAGTATCATTGGGGCGTTGATCGCGCGGCATCACTCTTCTCCGACATTTGCTGTTTTATATCTATGGCTGGTTCATTTAGGAGAAGCGAAAGAACACTCGGTAGAAAGTCATCCCCATTATCTCAGTCCATATACACTGAAAGGAGGTAACGAATGATGAGCATTGCTTCTTTAAAAAAAGTACAGAGTACCGAAACGCATTCTAAAAGGGATTCACTGGATGAGAGAGACCTCCCTGCTGTCATAAAATCTGCCAGCCGAGTTATTGCCCCTCTTCATCCTATCTCCGCTTTCGTGGCACGTCATCCTTGGGCAGAGATGGAAAAGCAATCTTTTGATGAGGTAGCTGGTTGGCTTAAACGTTCTCAACATGTAGATATATATCCAAGCTTCTCTATGATTCATTCAGCCAAAGAACGAGGAGAAATCGATGACTCTTCTTTGCGTTTAGCAGTAAGGCGTTGGCTTAACTCCTCCTCTTTTACGATACCTTGGGCAACTGCTGAAAAGTACTGTCTCTCCGCAGTAACATCTGATTCGTTACCTTCTGATTGGTTGTTATCTGAATCTGTAAAACAATTAGCTGAAGAAATTAGTGGCTTGGACACTGAAAATATTAAGCAACATTCCATGCAACCCTTAAGCTCCTGGGTAGAGGATACAAAGGGAACTAAGTTAATCCATGTCCTAAACCGTCACATCATTAAGTGGTGCAAATTATATATTGATGATTTTCAAGCAGGCTGGACCATGCCTTATCGGAAAAAAGGTCTTTATTATGCTTGGTACCGCCTCGTTCAGAAAGACCCAGCTCTTACTGCCGAACAACGAAAACGATTGAAACAATTACCGAACGAAGCCCACTCGGCATTAATCGTCACTCTATCTGATTTAGGTATTTCCGGTCCAGAGGTACAGCGTTATATTGAAACTCATTTACTTTCATTACCTGGCTGGGCAGGAGCGATACTGTGGCGTACAAATCAATCTGACCAAGAAACGGACCTCTTAACGGAATATGTAGCAGTAAGAATTGCTATGGAATGGGCTCTCCTCAAACCGTTTCTGCCTGTAAAGCATTCGTACCGTGAAACTCGTATTCCCGTGGCTCCACTTCTTGCATCGTGGTTTTACTGGGGGGACCTCACACCTGAGACATGGGCCCAAATGTCGGCAGCCAAGCAAAATGAGTATTTATCATTTGCCTACCGCTTTGATGAAAACACTAGAAAGAAAATATGGTTAGAGGCTTGGGAGCAAACGTATGCCGATCAGTTAAACAAAAAAATAACGACAAAGAATGATACCGATCTTCATTCATCAACGGCATTAGCCCAATTTGCTTTCTGTATAGACGTGCGTTCCGAGCCTTTCCGCCGTCATCTTGAAAAAGAAGGTCCGTTTGAAACGATTGGCACTGCTGGTTTTTTTGGTTTACCTATTAAGAAAAACGAACTTGGCAGCAGTCATAGCCACCCTTCTTTGCCAGTTATTTTAGAACCACAGCACCAGCTAAAAGAAAAAGCTGGGAAAGAGGATTATGAATCCTTTCAAAAACGAAACCAAGCGGAAAACTCTTTAAGCTACACCTTTAAAATTATGAAACAAAATATCCTTGCAAGCCTGCTTTTGCCTGAAGTAAGCGGTCCATGGCTAAGTTTGCATATGTTCGCTCGCAGTTTTCTGCCAAGAAAAACAGGAAGTGCGTTGCGAAAACTTCGAAATGATTGGTTACGAAAGCCAGAAACGGAAATCACGCTGGATCATGAAAAAAACGAAAACATTCCGATCGGTTTTAATGAAGAGGAAAAAGTAGATTACGTCTTGCAATCTTTGAAAATGATGGGGCTCACAGAGAACTTCTCTCCACTCGTTGTCATTTGCGGTCATGGGAGTCAAACGACCAATAACCCTTATGCTTCTTCTTTAGACTGCGGGGCCTGTGGAGGGGCTTCAGGTGGTTTTAATGCAAGAGTATTAGCTACCTTATGTAACCTTACTGAAGTAAGAGAAGCACTGTCTCATAAAGGAATCCACATCCCTGAAGAAACTGTGTTTGCAGCAGCGGAGCATAATACTACTGTGGATACGTTAACGTGGATTTATGTTCCAGAGCTTTCAGAGGCAGCAAAAAAAGCATTTGACCGTATTGAGTCGGCGATGCCGAAAGTAAGCTACAATGCGAATGCAGATCGAATGGCTGAACTTCCTCACCTCTCCATGCGTGTTAAAAATCCGCAAGACGAAGCACAAAGGTTAGCGGAAGATTGGAGTGAGATACGACCTGAATGGGGATTAGCGCGTAATGCTTCTTTCATTATTGGTGAACGTGAATTAACCAAAAACTGTAACTTAGAAGGAAGAGCTTTTCTTCATAATTATCATTGGGAAAAAGACGAAAACGGTGAAATCCTCGCAAATATTATAAACGGGCCGGGCACGGTAGCCCAATGGATTAACCTTCAATATTACGCATCCACGGTAGCTCCGCACTATTATGGAAGCGGCAATAAAACAACTCAAACCATAACAGCAGGCATGGGTGTGATGCAAGGCAATGCGAGTGACCTATTAATCGGTTTACCTTGGCAATCTGTGATGCGATCGGACTCCGAACCTTATCACTCACCTATTCGTCTGTTGGTGGTTATACATGCCCCAAATGAATATATCAATCGTCTATTAAGCAACAACGAATCTTTTCGAGAAAAAGTACAAAATGGCTGGATTAAACTTTCTAGTATTGATCCTGAAGGATATTGGAAAAATTGGTGAACTCGACATATATTCACTTACGTTTAAGATAAAGGAGTGGGCGGCGTGACCTTAGAGGAGAATAAAAAAGTTTTAATCATAACAGACATGGAGCATGACATGGAATCGATCATACATCAAAAAACTGGTATTCCACCGCATTACATGCATACGATACAGAGTTACGGCACCATCATTTCCCACCCTTTTGGTGATATCATGAGATCCGTGATTATTGCGATTTATCAAGAAAGCATCGAGGACATTTGTGTAGTAGGTGTAGAAGATAATCATACGTTGGATAATGTCCCTGATGATATAACTTTCAGAGAAGGGGAAATTCAAACACTGAATTATCTTTTCGAACATTGCAAACCTGAACTAATAGATAGTACGTTTGAGGAATGGTTAAAAGGGAAAGAAAAAGTCAGTAAAAATGTAGAACGTAGTATTGATATGATTCGCCGCCACCCTTTAGTTCCCTCTTATGTAAATGTTCGCGGCTTATTGATCAACAAAGGGGAAGAGCATAAAGTGGTGGAAGTGTAGAATCCAATCAAAGAAGAGTTTTTAAGGATCTTTATGAATTACCGTGAAGAAAATATGCACATAAGCCCCTTCAATTATATCAGCATTTTGCACTTCCTCTCTCACAATGGGTATACTAAAAAGGGATTTTGATATAGAGAGGAAGTTGACTCGCTTGTTTACTTTTCACCAGGTTACATTCCAAGACATTTTAGAAATCGAGGATCTAACGATTGCAGAAAAAGAAATCACTTGTCTTATGGGAGAAAGCGGTTCAGGAAAATCGACCCTTCTCAAATTAATGAACCGCCTATATTCCCCCGATAGAGGTACCATTACTTTTAAAGGAACACCGATTCATGAAATGGATCCGATCGAATTGAGACGACAAGCTGTGATGCTGTCCCAGCAGCCAGTATTATTTGGAGAAACAATTCGGGAAAACTTAGAAGCAGGCCTTCTGTTTTCTAATAAACCAACCCCCTCCGATTCGGAAATGACTACGTCCTTGCAAGATTTTCAACTGCAAAAAAGACTTGATGAGAAAGCAGGTCAGTTATCCGGCGGGGAACAGCAGCGATTGGCTTTTGCCAGAGTTATTTTAATGGATCCGGAAGTGTTTCTGTTGGATGAGCCGACTTCCGCTTTAGACGAAGAGCTAGAGCATGAAGTCATGGAACGTTTTATCCAACATGCTCGCTCGCATTCAAAAACAGTCATTTATGTCACTCACTCGAAAGCGATAGCAGAGCATTTCTCCGATAGAATTATTGATATTACGAAGTACTCCAAGAAAGGACGTGGCCATAATGGAAGATAACATGATCGATCTGACACTATGGCAGCTCCTTTCGGCTTACATATTTATTATTGTCTTACTTGTTATCGTGAAGGTTCGTAAAATCCCGCGCGATAAAGAGATTTTAATATCTACACTTCGAATGACGATTCAGCTACTCCTGGTTGGCTATGTGCTCATGTATCTCTTCGAAAACCCCCATCCGCTGCTAACTATCGCTGTTGTTATTTTAATGGTGGTGTTTGCGGTTTGGAACATTTTTAAACGAATCAAGCATGATTTAAATCGTAGAATGAAACGCATTATTGCCATTTCCATGGCAGCCGGCACCTTATCGAGCTTAATTTACTTTAACTTTGTCGTTATCCAGTTCTCCCCTTGGTATGACCCTAGATATTTTATTCCTATTGCAGGCATGATTATAGGAAATTCCATGACGGGCATTACATTAGGAGTCCAAACGTTAGTGGAAGGGTTGACAGAGCAACGATCAAAAGTGGAAGCTGCATTAATGTTAGGCGCTACTCCTAAAGAAGCTACTCGTAAATTGGTCAACCAATCGTTTGATGCCGCGATTCTTCCTACCATTAACTCTATGGTCGGAACAGGTATCGTCTTCCTGCCAGGCATGATGACAGGACAAATACTCGCCGGTGTGAACCCCATTACAGCCATTGAATACCAAATAGCGGTATTACTTGGAATTGCAGGCGCTGTTTCTCTTACCGTCATTATTTACGTCCAAAATGGCTATAAAGTGTTTTTTAATGAAAAAAGTCAGCTGGAGGAGTAACCCCGCTGACTTTTTCTCATTTTATACTGCTTTCTCCGCTTTCATTTTCTCTTTCCTCTGTCGAAATGTTGCATTGGAACGGGAAATCGTAAAGAGAAGAAGACCGATCCAAATAGTAACAAATGCAATAAGCTGTTGAGTACTAAACAGCTCTCTAAATACAAAGACACCAAGCACGAGCATAATGGTTGGCGCTAAATATTGAAGAAAGCCTAATAAAGAAAGAGAGATTCTTCGCGCTCCAGCGGCGAATAATAACAAGGGTACGGCTGTTGCAGCTCCTGACACAATTAATAAGATATTTATTTCTGTCCCGTAATGAAAGAGAGCCTCATTATCGGCCCGGAAAAAAGCTAAAAATAGAAGAGCAAATGGAGTCATAAGAAGCGTTTCGATCGTCAATCCCGCCCAGGCACCAACATCTAACGTTTTTTTAATCAACCCGTATATACCAAACGAAAGGGCAAGTCCTAAGCCTGCCCACGGCAGATATCCATAACTTAATGTCATGACCACTACTCCGATAATTGCCAGTATAAACGCTGCTTTCTCCATCACTGATAATTTTTCTTTCAAAAAAAGGGTAGCTAATAAAACATTAATGAGAGGGTTTATGTAATAGCCTAAGCTCACCTCGTTGACTCGATCACTATTCACCGAAAAGATGAAAAGAAACCAGTTACAGCTGATAAAAATGGCTGCTGCCGTAATCGCTAACATAGATGTACGTGAAGAGAACACCTTTATGATTTCTTGAATGATTCCTTTCAACTTCCCTATGAGGAAAAGAAACAAGACCATTAATCCAAGCGACCAAATGATTCGATGAGCTAACACTTCTCCCGAGGGAACGTTATCGACCATCTTCCAGTACAAAGGAAGGAATCCCCATACGAGATATGCAGCAATAGCCGCTCCCGTTCCCCAGAGTTGTTGTTTATCCTGCATGTCTTTCACTCAATTCTTTCTAGATTTCTCATTCCTTCTATATTATATAGTGGTTCTCACAAAAAAACATAGAAAAGAGCTGCTTTCTCACTCTCCAAAGCAGCCCTAAATCCTAATCCTATATTCTCCATCTATCCAAGTTAACTCTCTGTCCTCGGTTTACTAGGATTGCAGGCAGGTTTTTCTAAATCGGCAGACTCGGCAAGCTTCATTAAATAATAGCATTCCTCCCTCGCCATATGATCAGCCATTAACGGAGTAAGAGAGCTCAGCAATTCTTTAGTAAGCCCCATTTCTTCTAATTCCCGGAGGAAACTCTTGAATATTTCAAACTCTAATTTGACTTCTCGATTCATTCTTTCCAGCGCTGGAAAACTCTCCACATTTGCTCGTAAATACCCAGCCATCTCCACCGCTTTTAAGTAAAACTGGTCAAATTCCTTCATGAATGTCTTAGATTTCTTTGCTAGCCGTGCTTCTACCTTGTCTAAGTTTCCAGCAATCGCATGCGCGTGTCCCGCCGCATCCAGGAGCCAGATTAAATGGTGATGAAGAGGGTGACAAACAGGCGGGACTTCTTTATTTTTAAGACACTCCAACAACCGCAAGTACTCTTCCACTTCATTCACCATGTGATTAATAAATGATGGAGTCAGTTGAATTTTTATTTTTCCTGTCAGCTGCTCCTGAATAATTTGAAGCTTAAAGAAACGAATGTCTCTTGCCCCTTCAAAAGCTTGTTGTGTAATACGTTCCATGTCTTCTACGGCGGAATACTTTCTTGCCCATTCTAATAATTGGTCAAAGAAATCGATATATCCAGAAGCAGCTTCTATATATTCCACTTCCGAAGGTGCCAGCGTTTCATATAAAAAACGTGAATGGTCCCCTAAGATTTGCAGCCAGAAGACGTGCTCCTCTCGTGCTGCCTCAACCCAATTTGTATACAAAGCAGGCCCTCCCTCACATTGTAGTTCCTTCCTACATTATGATGGGAGAGCCTGTCTCTATCACTTTTTATTGTAAGCGACGAATTCTTTCGTCCAATGGAGGATGAGAAGAAAAGAGTGTAGCTAGAGAAGCGCGGCTATTAATTTTTAACGTCTGCATTGACTGCTGTCTTGTATCAACCATATCTGCATAGGAACGTAGTGATTGTAAAGCATGTCTCATTTTATCCTTGCCAGCCAAATCCGCACCTCCGCGATCGGCATGGAACTCTCTATATCGCGAATAACCCATAACTACAATGCTTCCTAATATGGAAAATAAAATTTGGAATACAATAATAGCACCAAAATGTACTACCATCCGCAAACCATCATTTTGAACAAACCGAGAAACGACGGCGGCAGCGATACGAGCAAAGAAAACAACAAAAGTGTTTACTACCCCTTGCAGCAATGTCATTGTTACCATATCGCCATTAGCTACGTGAGCGACTTCATGGGCTAACACGCCTTCTACAGCGTCCTCATCCATTCCCTGCAGCAGGCCCGTAGATACTGCTACCAGCGATCTTTTTTTAGTAGGACCGGTCGCAAACGCATTTACCTCACCTGATTGATAAATACCTACTTCCGGCATGTGAATCATGCCAGCACTCCGTGACAAACGGTGAACTTTTTCAACCAATTCTCTTTCACGACCTGTACTTTGATCCGGATCAATCACTTGTACACCCATCATTTTTTTGGCCATCACTCTTGAGAGCGCCAATGATATGATCGATCCGCTAAAGCCAATAACCGCGCTTAAAATAAACAATGCGACATAATCAATGCCGCCTGCCCCTAAATAAGCTGTGTTAATACCAAGTACGTTTAACACAGTGAGAACGATCGTAATCGTAGTAATTACGAGGATATTGGTTAAGATAAACAATAAGATTCTTTTTCCCACTACGTACTTCCTCCTATCCTTAATTTTTATTCACTAACTTCGAGCAATGAAACATATCACACGTATCTTGCTGCTTTCTATTTTACTTGTTTATTCTCCTACATGGAAAGGAATAAACATTATGATGGAATATTATTGCAAAAGTTATATGCATTTCATTATGATAAGGAGGTTTCTGCATGCCTTTAAACGTTGCGCAAAAATTGATAAAGGAACATTTAGTTTCTGGTGAAATGACACCGGGGAAAGAAATAGGATTAACCATCGATCAAACATTAACACAGGATGCCACTGGCACGATGGTAATGCTCGAATTAGAAGCGATGAAAGTAGAGCGTGCAAAGACAGAAGCATCCGCCCAATATGTGGACCACAACATTATCCAAGAAGACAGCAAGAATCCAGATGATCACTTATTTCTCGAAAGTGCCGCCAAACGTTTCGGCCTCCATTTTAGCCGTCCTGGTAACGGGGTCAGTCACCCTGTGCATATGCAGCGGCTTTGCAGGCCCGGACGAACCTTGTTAGGGTCCGATAGTCATACCTGTGCTAATGGCTGTATGGGTATGCTTGCGATTGGAGCTGGCGGGATTGATGTCGCTATGGCTATCGCCGGAGAACCGTTTTATGTAAAAATGCCTGAAATCTGGGGTGTGAAACTCACAGGTAAACTTCCAGATTGGGTAAGCGCTAAAGACGTTATTTTAGAATTGCTTCGCCGGCACGACGTAAAAGGCGGAGTCGGCCGAATTATTGAATATTACGGGCCCGGTTTAGATGAATTAAGCGCGATGGATCGCCACGTCATCGCTAATATGGGTGCGGAACTTGGTGCAACCGCTAGTGTATTTCCGTCCGATGAAGAAGTGAAGAGATTTATGAAAAGTCAAGGCCGGAAAGAAGAGTGGCGTGAATTAAAAGCAGATCCGGATGCTACTTATGACATTCATGAAGAAATTAACTTATCTGAGCTTGTTCCACTGATTGCCAAACCATCAAGTCCCGGTAATGTCGTACCAGTTGATGAAGTGGCAGGAGAGGAAATATATCAATCATACGTAGGCTCATCAGCAAACCCAGGCTATCGTGATTTTGCTGTAGCTGCTGAAATTGTAAAAGGACGCCAAATCGCAAGTGGGATATCTTTTGATATTAATCCCACTTCCCGACAAATGCTTTCAGACCTTGTAGCGGATGGTCATATCGCCAGCCTCTTGTCTGCAGGGGCACGCCTGCATCAAGCAGGATGTAATGGCTGTATTGGAATGGGGCAAGCTCCGGCTTCCGGTCGAAACAGCTTACGGACAACACCAAGAAACTTTCCGGGTCGTTCTGGCACGCGGGAAGACAGCGTATTTTTATGCAGCCCTGAAGTAGCTGCAGCCTCTGCATTAACCGGTAAAATCACCGATCCAAGAACGCTTGATATGGAATATCCAGACGTAAAAGATCCCGACCAGCCAACCGTTGACTTTAAGCTGTTAGAAGAACCGCTTCCTTATGATGAAGCGAAGGTGACAGAACTTCACAAAGGTCCTAATATTGCTTCGTTGCCAGACATGGAACCTTTACCAGACAGCATCGAAGTGCCTGTATTATTAAAAGTAGGAGACAACTTCTCAACTGATGAAATATTGGCAGGCGGCGCCCGCGTTTTGCCGTTCCGTAGTAACTTACCGGAAATTAGTAAATTTGCTTTTGAAATTTTGGACCAAGATTATTATAACCGATCCATGAGTGTTAGGGAACAGACGGGCCACGCGATTGTAGGCGGAGCGAACTATGGGCAAGGTTCCAGTCGGGAACACGCTGCTCTTGCTCCACGCTATCTCGGCCTGCGGGTTGTATTTGTGAAAGACTTCGCCCGGATCCACTGGCAGAACCTAGTCAACTTCGGTATCCTCCCAGTCACTTTTACGAATGATGAGGACTATCATCAATTGGAACCTGGTGATGTGATACAGCTGAATAATATACGGGAAGGCATCCAACAAGGTTACGAACTGACCGCTGCCGTGAAAGGCAAAAATAAAGAAATAAAAGTCAAACACGCATTATCCGACCGCCAAGTGGACATCATGTTAATGGGAGGACTCATTAACTGGGTCAAACACAAACAGTAACATGTCAGATATCTTAACAGCTAGACCATGTTTTCAACGAGTAAGCTGTTGAAGGCGCTCTGGCTTTAGGTGAAGGAGTGGTGAATGATGAATGTGCGTGAGAACGTGTGCAAAGCATGTGATGGCACCGGGTTGTTAATGGACGATGAACAATGGCAATATTCATGTACCGTTTGTGGAGGCGATGGCGAATTTAAGGCAGGAGACTCCCCTGAGCCGAAACATTCCTTTGATGTAGACGAAATGAATCGTACGCTAGAATAGGAACGTAACAAACGCACGAGAAGGTCGAAAGTAAGGGATACCCTCTTTCGGCTTTCTTTTTCATTCCATCTCCTCTTTAACAGAAAAAGGTGGTTATATAGATTTTCACAAGGGAAAAGAAAGGAGAAAGAAATAGATGGAAAAAGGAGAGAAGAAAATTGATTAAAAACATAAGAGATTATCAAGAGTTTGATGAAAGCACCTTTACAAAAAAAGACATAGAAACAGAAGGGACATCCAAACGATTTGTATTAAACTTTAACCCGGGTCAAATTCTGCCTGCTCACAAGCACCCGAATACTCAACTTTTTCTCACAGTGATCGAAGGAAGCGGTCGATTATTTCATGGACTTGAAAACTACACTATATCCGCGAACGATATTATTCAATGCAGCGGAGATGAAACCATTAGTATTGAAAATAATAAAAAAGAACGGCTAAGTGTTTATGTAATTATGACTTCTATCTAGGAGAGATTATCCCCAAAAGTCTCCTTCTTTTGGGGATAATCTCTCCTTTTAGTATTTGAGTATATGTTTCGATTCCAAAAAACCCACGAAATCTTCATTTCCTCTCAAATAGTCATAAACACAACAGATGACTTTTTTAACAGACGTATAGAAAACCTACGCGATCTCTCCCTTGTTATTTACCAGCTCTCTCCTTGGATTTTTATTTACTAAAAAAACACCCCACTGTACGTAGCGGAGTGTCCTTCATTTTCGGTTCTAAAACAAACGTTGGGGTGAATAGGATTAGATTCTACCATTTCTTAAATAAGGTTGATGGCGAACAGGTGAGACGCCTGCGGGACGTCGGCTAAGCTACTAAAACCGCAAACGTCTAATATGGATCTTTTGCTAAAAGCGCGAACGTCCTGTTTGCAACGCAAAAGTCAACGCATCCTGCGGAAGCCAACGTAGAAGCCACCACATCCTGTGGCAGTAAGATCCATCGGGGCGAATTGCCCCGATTAGCTGAAGTGTTGCCCGCGGCTAAGAAGACACAGTGAAAGCAAGCGCAGCGTAGCTTGAACTTATGTCACCCTTGTGCCTGTGGTGCAAGCGAGCCTAAAGAGTCATCCAACCCGTAGAGCAAAATGTTTAATAACCCCAGCAAATTTAACAGAACCTCAATTTCAAATGGTTTTACTTGCTATCCTTTTTACTTTCTGGTATAAAAAAATCAAAGCATCCATGAAGGCATGATTCCATTGAGGGTGGATTGCCATCTTCATGGATGCTTTTGATTTATATGAAGCGGAAGCTGCTCCTACTTAATGAGGGTGTTGTTTGGAGACTTCGCTTAACGCATTGCCTGCAGCTTGACCCGCGTGTTTTGAAAGAGCCATATCACCAAGAGAAACAATGCCTTTGGGTTTTTGGGCCTCCATCACAACTAACCGCTTGATCTGATGATCTTGCATTAAGCGTGAAGCTTCTTCTACTGTCATTTCTGGATAACCAGTGATGACTTTCTCTTGCATGATACTTTCAGCTTTTACGTCTTGGGCTGGTCTTTCTTTGCTCAGACCTTTTATCACGATATCTCGATCTGTGACGCACCCTACTAATTGGTCGTCTTCCATAATTGGAAGAAAGCCTACATCATTTTCATACATTGTTTTCGCCAGTGAATTCATGTCGTCTGAAGGGGAGCAGTGCTCTACCATTGGTGTCATAACATCTTGAAGTGTTGCCATGAGACCAACTCCTTTCACCTGGCTGTTAAGACATCAGCTTCTTACTTTCTTCTGCGGGAGCGATTATTGCTCTGACGGCTGCGAGCTTCTCCGCCTTTTTGACCGATGTCTTGATAAAATTCTTTATCATGCTCATCGGACGTTGTTTCGCCACCTTTTTGGCCGATGTCTTGATAGAATTCTTTGTCATGCTCATTGGACGTTGTCTCTCCGCCTTTTTGACCAATGTCTTGATAGAATTCTTTATCGTGTTCACGGGACGTTGTTTCTCCGCCTTTTTGGCCGATGTCTTGATAGAAATCTTTATCGTGAGTATCGGCTGTTGTTTCTCCGCCCTTTTGGCCAATCTCTTGATAGAATTCTTTGTCATGATTTTTTGCTGTGGTTTCGCCACCTTTTTGACCTGCTTCTTCTACGCTCATTTTTCTGTTATCTCTTCTGTTATCTCTTTTTGCCATGTTAAACATCTCCTTTCAGTAGTCTAAAATGTTTTTTGTGATGTTACATAAATCTAAATAGACTATTTTGGAGAAGTTGAAACATCTATTTCCCTATTCCCTGTAAATTTAGGACCTTTTAACTAGAAAAGACAAGACGTGCAATGTCATTTCCTGCTCTCCATGACTGGTTAAGAGGTGGCTTTTTTTCGAGTAGCTGCTGCTGTTCGCTTTTTGCTCGTATTGCTTGTCGTTTTCTTTTTGCCGGTCTTCTTCTTATTTTTATCGACTGAGGCTTGGAGGGCCTCCATTAAATCAGTCACATTATCTTTCTTCGGTTCTTTCTTCGCTGTCACCGTCTCTTCGCCTTTTTCTTTCGCAGAAATGAGTTCTAGCAGACGTTTGCGGTAATCATCTTCGTACTTCTCTGGCTCAAATGGAGCAGTCAACTGATCAATCAGCATTTTAGCTGTGTCTAATTCTTTTTCTGCTACATTTTCTTCTCCGGGTACGTTTGGTACATCTGCAGCATCTCGTATTTCATCCGGATAGTGGAGCGTTTCCATAAGCAATGTCTTGTTGTACACGCGTAATACTGCCAGCTGTTCCTTGGAACGGATCATAATTTTGGCAATTCCTACTTTCCTCGAATCCGCTAAGGCCTGACGGAGTAGTGCATACGCTCGCGTGCCACCATCGTTCGGGCCGAGATAATAGCTGCGGTTGAAATAAATAGGATCGATTTCATCGATGTTAATGAAGTCAAGGATCTCCACCGCTTTATCTTCCGCTGCTTTTTTTAAAGAAGCAAGCTCTTCTTCCGTCACAATGACAAAACTTCCATTTGTCGTTTCATATCCTTTCACAATATCTTCTTTTTCCACTTTTTCCTCACATACCGGACAGATTTTTTCATATTTAATAGGTGTATGACATTTATGATGGAGCGAACGAAAAGACACGTCTTTATCTTCCGTCGCAGCGTGCATCTTGATCGGTATGTTCACTAGCCCAAACTGAATGCTTCCCTTCCACATGGTGTGCATGAAAATCTCTCCTTTTTCTAGGCTCTGTAAAATTTGTTGGGGTTATTAGTCATTTTTCTGCGGGATGGATGGCTCTCTAGGCTCGCTTGCCGCGGGCAACGCTTCAACTTCCTCGGCATCGTACCGCTGCCTGCGGGATTTTCAGCTGTTGCTTTTCCCGCAGGCGTCTCACCTGTTCGCCATCAACTTTTTTTAAGAAATGGAAGAATCTAATCCTGTTCTTCCAAACATTTGTTTTAGTACCTTTTTCTATTTCACTTAACAGCTAATGATAAGTCCTTTTCTACATTAGTGTGCATGGACCAAACTTTTCTCATACATACTATTAAGAAAAGCAGAAGGCGCCGCAGATCGGGTTGAAGCGACTTCGGGCCGATAGCGACTAAAACCGCGTCCTATACTGCAATTCCTGTTTTTTTGAAATACGCATAGCTCAGCTTTACACGATGAGATAACACCATCGTACGCCATGACTGAAAAAGGAGAGCACTGTTGATGGATTGGATGAGACCTTCGCGCACTAATGAGCTGCCAGAAGATGATAATTGGGAGTATGAGATAAAATATGACGGTTACCGGGCCTGCCTTGCTTGGGATGGGAAAGAAGCCCGCCTCCACAGTAAAGGAGGTCATAATTTGATACAACTGTTTCCTGAAATCGCCCAGACCATGGAGTCCTGTTTCCCACATAATGTCTCTGTGCAACTAGATGGAGAACTAACGATATTGGAGAATGAGGGGCGATCTGATTTTTATCAACTTCAACGCCGTCATCGCTTGCGATCTGAACGAACGATTCTAAAAGAAGCAAACTTGCGTCCCGCCTCTTTTCTTGCTTTTGATTGTTTTACCTTGCACGAAGAGAACATGACCCACTATCCGTGGATCAAACGAAAACAGGAATTACGTGAACTTTTAGAAACTATAGGACTTCCCCTCCATCCTCACCCCCACCATAAAAAACGTGTTCAATTCATTCCTTCTTATTCAAGTCAGGAAGACATCGCAGAAAAAAATAGAGTGTGCCGCGGGGAGGGGATTGTCGCAAAGAAAAAAAACTCTCATTATGAGAAAGGGAAAACATCTTCTTGGTTGAAAATGAAAACACCCTTTCACACACCGAGCTTTATTACAAAATATGACCCATCTAATCACTACTTTCATCTGGGGGTGATGAGCGGAAATACCACATTACCTATTGGAAAATGTGCCCATGGTTTGTCACCGGAAGAGTCCGAAGCCCTCATTCATACGATCAAGAGAAACGGCTCATGGGATGCCAAAGAAAAAGTGTATACAATCGATCCTTCTCTCGTAGTGGAGGTTACCTATACAACAAGAAAAGAAAAAGAGCTGAGAGAACCACGTTTTTCACGTTTTTTATTTGATGTTCCAGCGGTTCAATGTACAAAGGAAACATTGTTATTGTCCGATTTGCGTTTTCCTGAAGAAGTGGAGATCACTCATCCAGACAAACCATTATGGCCAAACCATCAATTGCAAAAAATTGATTTTCTCCGCTACGTTCGCCACGTAGCTCCTTACGTCCTTCCCTTTTTAAAAGATCGGCTTTTAACCGTGATCCGTTACCCTCATGGCATATTTGAGGAAGGTTTTTATCAAAAAGATTGTCCTGATTATGCACCGGACTTCGTAGAGACGTATTTCGATGATGATAATCATTTTATTTTATGTAATACGAGCAAAACGCTTCTATGGCTCGCCAATCAATTAGCCATTGAATGGCACACTCCTTTCCAACGTTACCACTCTACCTTTGTCGATGAAATTGTGTTTGACCTTGATCCACCGGATACCAGTTATTTTAGTCTAGCTATTAAAGGTGCATTATTAGTAAAGGAGTTGTGCGATTCCTTTCATATTGTTTCATTTGTTAAGTTTTCCGGGAATAAAGGATTACAAATCCATATTCCTTTACCAGATGAGACGTATACGTGGGACGACACAAACAAAATCACAGAAGCATTCGGTGCTTTTTTGACAGAAAAACATCCTGCTTTGTTTACCCAGGAACGCTTGAAAAAAAACAGAGGCAAAAAGTTATATATCGACATTCCTCAGCACCGAAAAGGCAAAACAATCATTGCTCCCTATTCATTACGAGGAAAAGAGCTTCCTCTTGTTGCCTGTCCTTTGGAGTGGGAGGAGGTTGATTCTCACCTTGACAGGGAATTGTTTACGACAGAGTATGTATTACAGCGACTGTTAGTAAGAGGCTGTCCCTTTTCTGAAATGACTCACGTAAAGGATAACCAGCCAATTGATGAGCTTTTACAAGTATTAAATAATGTGTGAAAGAAAGAGGGAAAGAATATCATGCTGTCCCAAACATTAATTGATCAGTGCCAGGAAAGGATGAATCCCTTTGCCTGTGAGGGATTCATCCTGGGGAAAGGTCCTTCCCATCCACGAGTAATGTTTGTTGGGGAAGCGCCGGGGGAGACGGAGATTCACAATGGTATCCCATTTAGCGGCCGAGCAGGCGAAGAATTTGACAAATTTCTTCTCTACGCAGGTTTAACGAGAGAAGAAGTGTTTATTACAAGTGCTGTCCGCAGCCGACCTTACCGCTGGGGAGAAAGCCGCGGTAAAAAAAGAAAATACAATCGAACTCCGAATCAAAAAGAAATCGCAGCTCATGCTCCTATTTTAGATGCAGAAATTCAAATAGCAGACCCTGAACTCATTGTGCCGATGGGACGAATCGCTTATTGGCGTCTCTTAGGTGAATTTCCAAAAATGGATGAAGTGACAGGGACTTTTATCCATTCACCGATCCGCGTCTTGGATGACTGGGGAAAAAATACATACCGTTTTACAAAACATACGTATACCCTTTTTCCAATATACCATCCGGCTGCTATTCTATATAAAAGAAGTTTAAGTTCTGATATCTACGAGCACCTCGACCGTCTGAAAGCCTATCTTCACTAAGAAATGCGCAAGGGGCCTGCCTATCGGCGACAAGCGCTGGAAATCCGCCGAGGAGGCCATGCCGCCGCAGTGCGGATTGAAGCGACCTCGAGCCGATAGCGCCTGAAGCTGGACAATAAGAAAAGTGAAAAGCTCCCACTTGTACAGGATACTTTGTCTTACGAATGAATCTCGTGACTTCCAACGTAAAAAGCCAGGCTCATTCGCCTGGCTGCGTTTCTGAAAGGAGTGTATCCTGATTATTCGTACCGTTGCTGATGCGCCACTTCATCTTTAATCTCTTCACGCATTCCATCAATGCTTTCTGCACGACGTGCATTTTTTTCTTCAATGTTACGCTTTTCTTCCTCACTCAATTCTTCAGAATGGGCTTTTAAAAAATCTCTCGCCTCGTCCATATTTTGAAGCGTGTGCCCAATTGTGTTTTCAATGCGCTCCGCATTATTGGAACGATCATCAGGTTTCGGTTTATGCATATAGCATTCCTCCTTTTAGAAATCATCTTTAGTATGCGCGAAGGGAGAGAAGCTATGTGAAAGAACCATAATTATTTTACTCATATTTTTTCTTCATCCAGTCAACAATAGTAAGGCCTTCCTGGTCGCGAATTTCTTCACTATCAGCCATGCCTAAGATTTGTCCATTTTTAATGGCAATCACCCGGTCAAAGAGTGGTTCCATTTCATTAATTTCGTGGGTCGTAATCAATACAGTTTGACGCTCTAAATCTATAAATGAAATAAGGCTTTTTACAATCGAATCACGTACCATAGGATCCAGCCCGGAGAGAGGCTCATCGAGCAGCAGGACAGGAGCATCACGAGCTAGTGTAAGTACTATTTTTAAACGGCCGCGATTTCCTTTGGACAATGTTTTGATCTTGCTGTTAAGGTCCAATTTCATAAAAGAGATTAACTCTTCGGCTCGTTCTTTATTAAAGTCCCGAAATTGAGTCTCATAAAATGCAACTAATTCTTTCACTCGGTAGAACGAATAAAATGTATCTTGTTCTGACAAATAAGCAATGCGGTCTGCCAGTCTGCGACTCACGACATTTCCATCCACGAGAACGGTCCCTTTGGTCGGACGTACTAACCCAGCTAAAATTTTTAAAAATGTCGATTTACCGCTTCCATTTTCTCCGACTAATCCCGTAATGCCACCTTTTGGAATGTTTACGGTTATGTGCTCTATAGCTGTTTTTGTGAGGTAACGTTTCTTTACATTTTTAACCTCTATCATGATATTCCTCCTCCAAATACCTAGTGAGATCCGCAATCATCTCTTTGGCGGTATATCCCATCGCTTCCATTTCCCGTACAAATTGCTTAATCTGTATTTGCTTCATCTCTTCTTTTAATTCATGAATAATTTGCTGGTTTTCTGTTACAAACGTTCCTTGCCCTCGCTTTGTTTCTACCACTTCTGCTCTCTCCATTTCATTGTACGTTCTTGACACGGTGTTCGGGTTCACTCCTACTTCAACTGCTGTTTCTCGTACAGATGGAAGCTTCTCCCCCGCTTTCAGTTCTCCACGGATTATTTTCCAATAGAATTGGTCGATCAATTGTTTGTATATTGGTTTAGACGTATCAAATGTATCAGCCATGCCCTACACCTCTACCTTCCTATCGATCAACAATGCGGAGATAACAAAAATGACAACGGCTAGAATGATATGGAATAACATTTCACCCATGTGAGCAGTGCCAAGACGAAATGTACTTATTGCCCGTAACTCAAATTCACCCCAATGAGTGATAGCATTGTAAAAACTGCTTTCTGATATTTTTTCCGACATACTGCTTATCACGATAAACAGTAAAATCACAACAACCCAGCTCCAGTTCCCAATTCTTCCCCGTAATGTTAAATACACAGCAATAAAAAACAGTACACAGATTGACAAATACAAAGACGTCAAAACAACAAGAAGCCCGCCTTGAACCGCCAATAAAATGATATCCCCTACACTAATTTCGGCCATGACATTCGTTGAGATAATGAGGAATAAGACAATACTTCCGTTCACCAAGAGAGAACAGATAATACTTATTACACCACTCGTCAGTTTTGCCAACAATAGGGCTGGCATCGACTTTGGAGAGTGAAGCCACCAATGAAGAGTGTCCATTTCTTTTTGCATGCTGATAATGATGTAGACGGATAAATAGAGGAAATGCATAAATATTCCCGCACTCATTAACGTCAGCATAGCTGGACCAGCAAACGTCATTGAATTCACTTGTAAGGTTAGGGCGTTACGTTCAGACGATATAAAACTATCTAGGACGAAAGAAAAACCCCAAACGATAAAAATGAAAATAAGCCCGCCTACAAAAATCCCCCGTGTGAGTAAGAACTCTTTTCTCACAAGTGCTACCCAACTGTTCATATAAGATCCTCCTCTTTTGTACCAGTGTATTAATTACATAGTACACTAGTTCATGATAATTAACAACATTATTTGCGTTAGATCTATACAGAGCATTTATTCAAAAAAAAAAAAGGACTTGGAATAGAATGATTCCAAATCCTTTTCTGTACTCGCAATGAGAACATTTCAATAATCTCTTCAACCATGTGAAATACCTTAATTTTCACTATCGTTCTTTCTTCTACTCTTTGTTAAATATCCTTGTGCTTCTCACCGTATCAATTGGACGCACTGCTTTTTCTATTTGTTCGCGTTTAGGCTCTAGGAATGGAGGTAAAGATAATTTTTCCCCAAGGGTTTCGTAAGGTTCATCTCCCATAAAACCAGGACCATCTGTAGCAAATTCAAACAATATATGCGGTGTCACTCTTGTATATAAGGATTCAAAAAAGTGACGATTCACATAACCGGATGTAGGGAATCCGAAGCTACTCATACGCCCGTTCCACTCATCTAATACAGAGCGTTCCTCTACTCGGAATGCCGCGTGATGTACCGTGCCGTAACCTTGTTGGGCTTGAGGAAGTAATGTATTCTGTTCCACAATAACAGACGCACCGTTACCACCTTCCCCTACTTCAAATAAATGAAATGATCCATCCTGCGCAGTCTCCCTAAATAATAGCACTTTTTCCAGCAATTCTTTGAAGTACTCAAAGTTCGCAATACGTACAAAAACAGGACCTAAGCCAGTAATAGCATATTCCAGTGGGATAGGACCCTTTTGCCAAGGTGTGCCAGAATCCACGCCTGTATTCCGTTCATCTGAAATTAATTGGTATTGTTGGTCATCAAAGTCAACGAAAGAGAGAACTTTCTTGCCAAATTGCTCTTTCACTCCAGAGTGCCTCACTTCTAAACGACCAAAACGACTTTCCCAATACTCTAATGCTGCATCACTTGGCACACGAAAAGCGGTCTTTGAAATTTCGTTTGTACCATGAACGCCTTTTGGAACGCCTGGAAAATCAAAAAAAGTCATGTCTGTTCCGGGACTACCTATATCATCAGCAAAGAATAAATGATAGGTTTGAATGTCGTCTTGATTCACTGTTTTTTTAACTAAACGCATTCCTAAAACGTATGTGAAAAACTCATAATTCTTTTCTGCACTACTTGTAATAGCTGTTACGTGGTGAATCCCTTTTAGTTGGTTCATTCTGTTTTCCTCCTAGAAAATTTAATTTTGATCTACTTCTATTCGTTTGCTCGGTAATACTCCTCAATAGGTTTTAGATTTTCTTCAATTGTAACTCTACGTTCCTCTAAGAATGGTGGTAAATCCAATTTCTCACCCAGGGTTTCGATATCCCCATCAATGGTGAAACCCGGTCCATCGGTAGCTATTTCAAATAGAATCCCGTTTGATTCGCGGAAATATAAACTCTTAAAATAGAACCGATCCACGATGCCTGATGATTGAAAACCACGCGCTCGTACTTTCTTTTCCCAAAAAATAAGCTCTTCTTCGTTTTTTACACGAATGGCCAAATGATGAATACTGCCACGGCCTGGTTTTTCAGTGGGACCGTCTAAATATTTGACGACGACTTCTCCAAACACCTCTCCTTTCATTGATTGAAAAATTGCTTCGTCATCTGTACGGCTTATCTCTGTATAACCAAACATATCTGTAAGTGTGCTTGCTAGCTTATCAAGTCTACGTACCGTTATCTCCACAGGGCCTATTCCTTGAATTTGATGTTCTTCAGGAACCTCAGACTTTTCCCACGTTTGCCAATGAACAGCTTTCTTTCCATTTGAGACAACAAGCACCATTCGTAAGCCTTCAGAGTCTTCAAAGTGTAGTGCTGAATGATTGGCATACGTAGTAATGTCACTATGCTTTACACCGTGTTCTTCAAAACGTGCTTTCCAAAAGAATAAACTTGATTCTGATGGGACAAGCAAGCCAATCTTTGTAATGGCATTGGTACCGCGATAAGTTTTTCCTGCTGGTGGAATTTCGAAAAAGGATAGTTCCGTACCTGGGCTGCCTGTTTTATCTCCGTAAAACAAGTGATACATCGTTGGATCATCCTGATTCACCGTTACTTTCACACGACGTAAACCAAGCACTCGCTGGTAAAAGTAATTATTTTGACTGGCATTTTTTGTAATCATTGAAATGTGATGATGGCCGGGAATTTTATGCATGACTCATTCCTCCCTTATCAATTTACTAGTCAAGTGACAGCGCAAAAAAAATTCATGACAGTTATCAAGTACGAGAACTCTTAATTTTTAATTCGGTATTCTTTTGTAACTTAGTCATGAGGGTATATAATGTTTTCTGTTCTTCCTTTGTCAAGCACTCATTGACAATGGATGTTTGAAAGGCAAGTTGGTGTTCAAATGCTTCCTCCATTTTATTCTCCCCTTTTGCAGTAAGGCTAATCCATTTGGTTTTCCAGTCCTGCTTACGTTGTATATATCCCTCTTGTTCAAGCCGGGTGAGCATACGTGAAATCCCACCTTCGGACACCGTTGCTTTCACCGCTAGCTGACTTTGCGTGATCGGCTGATAAATTGAAACCTGATTTAAAACATCAAACTGTGCAGCTGTGATACCAAACTGTTTTAAGAATTCATTTGATAATAAATTACTTTGATGTGTAAAACGAGCCATGCGCAACCATATTAATGAACTAAGTGTATTTTTTCTCAATGGCTTCATTTCCTTTCGTGATTTTCACTTTACATATCAATTGAAATAAAAGCAATAAAATATCTTGAATGAAAGATATTTTTATGCAACATCTGTCTCATTAAGGTGAAAAACGAGACAGATCTGCGTAAATATTCTTCCCCTTTATTGCCGTAAAATTTTTTCCATCGCTTTTCCCTTTGCTAATTCATCAATCAGCTTATCCAAATAGCGAATGTTCTGCATTGTTGGTTCTTCGATGTCTTCCACACGGACACCGCAGATGACTCCTTTATTGAACCTCTCATGACTAAAGTCACTAGATTCTTGGGAAGAGAGCATACTTGATGGACGGCCGTATATACCATCATCAGCGGTTACTCTTATTGACCAAGCGATCCCCGGTGTACCAACGGTTCTTGTTTCTTTTCATTACGTGAGAGAATGTAGTCTTAAACCTTCGGCTAAAATGTTTTTACTCGCATTGATGTCACGGTCGTGAGTTGTATGACAGCGAGGGCAAGTCCATTCTCGCGTATTCAGTGGCATGGACGGTGCGATATAGTCGCAATCGTTTGTGGAACATTTCTTACTTGATGGGAACCATCTATCTATGTCGATGACTTCTCGTCCGTACCATTCTGCCTTATATTTTAATTTCGCTACAAAGCTCGACCATGATACATCAGATATGCTTTTTGCTAGTTTCCGATTGCGCAACATACCTTTTGTGTGTAAGTCTTCTATACAGATAACATCGTGGTTCTTGATGATGTCTGTAGTTAACTTATTTAGAAAATCGGTACGTTGATGGAACACTTTTTCGTGTAGGCGAGCCACTTTTTTCTTTTGTTTTTGATAGTTTTTTGCTTCAGAGAGGTGGATCCCGTTCTTCTTCGCAAGGTGCGCACGCCTCGACAGCTTTCGTTGTTCACGTTTTAGTTTTTTCTCCATTTTGGCAGTGAACCGGTGGTTGTCCTTTTTACGGCCATCCGAAAATACGGCAAAATCGTGAATACCTAAGTCAATTCCAACGGCGGTGTTTGTTTTTTTGAAGGGTTTTATGTTTTCTTCACAAAGAAGGGAGACGAAAAATTTCCCACTGGGATTTCTTCGTATGGTAGCCTGGATGATTCGTCCTTGGGGCTCCCTGCTTTTGGCAAACTTTACGAAGCCTAATTTAGGTAACTTGATGTGACGACCCACTATCGCAATATTATTATTTGTAAATTGGGTTTTATAGCTTTGAATGGGGTGGTTTTTCCTTTTGAATGTTGGTTTATTATTTTGTCTTTTGAAAAAACGAGAGAAAGAATCTGACAAGTGCCGTAAAGAATTTTGGAGAGAAAACTTATCTACTTCACGCAGCCATTCCGTTTCGGATTGTTTCTTTAACTCTGTTAATTTTTTTGAGCAGCTTGCATAAGTGAGTCCTTTGCCCGTTTCGGAGTATGTCTTATTCCACATGTCCAAAAAATAATTATAGACAAACCTGGAGCAACCAATCGTTTTCACGATTAACATTTCCTGTTTTTTATTTGGATATATCCGAAATCTATAGGCTTTGTGTCGTAGCATGGCGCTCCCCTCACTTCTTTGTCTGATGTTGAATATACTCGCGAATGTGTTCTTCTGTATTTTCGCAAACGGTTTGGGATGTAGTACCTAGTTTGGATTCGGCCAGTAAAATGGAGTTGATCTTTATCGGATTATGTTTCCGAAATTTTCACATTTTTCACATCATTATCTGAAGCAATTTGCTTTCACAATCCTTTGACGTCATGATCGATCTGCCCAATGGTACTGCATGGAATAAACGTAGCCACGTCCGTAATGTATTTCAGCCATAAAAAAACCTTTACATTATTTTAACAGATGTATTAGTTAAATCCCATTGTAATAGGTGTTAATGCTATTTATGCATTTAATATATGTCGGTTGATTGACACAGCGAAAGCTATGCCTCAACCGAAGTTTGCTTACTCACGACTGAAGTCACGAGTTTGCGCAAGCTGTTCATCAACTTCTGATTTCGTACGTCCTTTTTTCTCCGCCTTCGTAACATAGTGGGGATAGACACTTGCAAAACTCATTTTATAGATCTTATGTTTGGTCATAATTTATCCTTTCTTTCTGTTTAGACTGTTATTTTCTTGAGCTCTCTACACTTTTTCCCGATTACTTCATTCACTCCCAAAAGCAGGAAGTGGCTCGCTGGAAGTATTACTCCCTGCTTACATTAAGAAAACAATATTAAATTAATCCCCGCAACCGCCACTGCAGCGCTGGCAATTTTTTTGATTTGATCTTGGGATAATCGTTCAAACCATTTCATTCCTAACCTGGAACCTGTAATAACACCAAGAATTCCAACTAAGAAATAAAATAAGAATTGGCTGTTAAGATCTCCTCCCAATCCATGGAGTGTCACCGTAACAAGACCTGTAATTAAAAACGTTGCTTGTAAATTAGCAGTATAGGAATACTTATCACGGCTGGCTATCATTAAATAAAACACGAAAAAGGGACCTCCCGTCATAAATATTCCGCCAATCAATCCTCCTAAGAACCCCATAACAATAGGAAGAGCAACCATCACTTTTCGATAAGGTACCTTTTTTTTATTACGTGAGCTTAGTATGTATATGACCATCGCGATCAAGACAAAGCCCAAAATTTTCTTCATGATGTCCATTTCCCCGAAATTATGGAGGATAAAAAAAGCACCTACTCGGCCTGCAATGGCCGAACTTAACAACAGCAGAAGTGCTTTATAGTCCAAATGTTTGTATACTTTGGCTAGTATCGTCAATGAGGTAACGACTGCTAATGCCACTGCCAGTAATGTGCTTTCTTTTAAAGTGAACATAAACGGAAGAAAGCTCATAGAAAATAGGCCGAATCCGAAACCGCTGGCCCCTTGCAAGAAACTTCCTATAAACAAAATAACAAATACAAACACAATGTCTAATACCATGTAACATAACCTTCCTGTTCTGCCTTTATATCCCTCATTATACACGTAATGAGAAAAGGTTAAACGAAGCCCAGCTTTGCAAAGCTGAGCTTCGTACTCTTGAGACATTTAAAAGATGTCTACGATAACAGCCACTGCAAGTAGCAACTGAAGCAAGAGCTGGATGTTAATTGCAATGTGTCTGTCGCTCGTTTCAATAGTTACATCTCGGCTGTTCTCCACGTACGTCTCCTGGTAATTAAGCTGCTTCACTTTTGCTGTTTGGACTAAATCTTGCGTAAACTTCTCCGCTTTATCGACATCGCCACCAAATATGCTGATTGTTACTACGATTAGAAGAGCTGCTTGAAGTCCTGCCTGGAGATTGAGAGCACCTTTCGTGTCGGTAGTAATGATTCTGACATCACAAGAATCTACAACCTCTATTAATTCATCAGAAAGCTGTACTGTTTTATTCGATTGTTCCGCATGTTGAGTGTCGTCATTTCTGCCCCCACAAGGCATCGAGTGTGGGTCCAACGCATGAAACTTACGGTCTCTATCTCTGCGGTCTCTTCTGTCTCTTCGCCTATCATCTCTATCTCTTCTGTCTCTCCTATCTCTTCTCTCTCTTCTATCTCTATCTCTCATTTTATCCATTTTTTATTACCTCCTTTCTGCTTTTAGTCTATGACGGGAAGAGATTCTAGTTTGGACAAACTACCTAGTGTTATCGTTTATTTTTCATCCGAACTGCTATTTTCTTCTGTCTCATCTCCGGATTCATTCATGTTATCAAGAAATTCTTCCACCTGGCCCTTTATACTATCAATCACTTCTTTCAGTTCACTTTTCTCCTCATCGGAAAGTTTAACGTTCGACTTCTCTATCCCATGCTTCTTTAATAGTCTTTTAACCAACAGTTCTGCTAACTTAGGATTTTGTTCCATATTCATCCTCCTTTCTCCCGTTTCTATAAATGTATGAATAGAAACGGAGACAGTGTGGGGAGGAATCTATCCAAAATGGACAAAATTTGAAACGTGACGTAAAAACCGATCGCCCATGCGGACAATCGGTACATCCTCCTGCTTCATAATTTAGTGAAGATGTTGGTAAGGAAAGCTATCAATGGGATGGTCAATAACGAGAAAAGGGTGGAATAAACTGTTGACATGACTGCTTTATCTTCCTCCTCCGTATACATGGCAAATAAGGGGGTAGCTAACATAAAATTGGGCATTGCCGTTAAAATAATAAAAACGTTCTTGAGGAAATTTTCGATCGGTAACATCATCACGAGTGGCATAGTGAGTACAGGAATAATTAATAATTTCATGGATACTGGGAACCACAACTGAGGAAAATAGAAAACACTCTTTTCTTTTAAAAAAGAAGGCAGAAGAAAACCTATGTAAAACATAGCCAGGGGTGCAGCAAGCCCCGCTAACATGGCAATTAAATCCTGTATAAACAGAGGTGATTCTATACTGTTTATCGCAACCAACATTCCTATCACAATCGCCCCAAGCGGAGGATTCATTAACGATTTTAACTGTCTATAATCAAAGCCATTGTCTGACTGCAATAGATAGATCCCTAGTGAAAATACAATTACATCGAGACCAGCATCAAATACTGCAGCCAGCACTCCACCCATTGGACCAAAGATAGCCAGACATAACGGGATTCCTATGAACCCGGTATTCCCCAAGGCTGATAATAAAGATAACTTTTTAGCTAAAGCCCACTCAATACCAAGCCCTTTACCCAAAAAGAGAGAAAACACCACCGCAGCCCCGTTAAACACAACAGACATCCCAAATATAGTAAAAACTTGGCGAATAACTTGGTCTGTCATTTCTGTGTTAACGATGCCATTAAGGATCATAGCCGGGACAACTACGTAAATAATAAGAATAATGAATATTCGCTTAATTTCTTCCGTAATAGTGATTTGAAGTGCCACGGCTGACCCGATAGCTATAATGACAGCCATCATTAAAATAGCCAAGGCAACTGTCGCAATGTCCATACATACGCCCCACTATCCTCTATATTTTATGAAAAAGTCCATTAACTCCTCTATTATTGTAACACCTTGTGCAAGCAATGAGCACTTTCATGCATCTATTAAGTGAAAGATGTTATACTTTCTAACAATACAGTGCGACATAACAAGGAGAGTGGCCAAGACATATGCAAAATATCATTGATGTCCGCTCGTTGAATAAGAAATACAAAGACCACCATGCTGTGAAAGATATTAACTTTCAAGTGAAAGAAGGGGAAATTTTTGGGTTTCTCGGACCTAACGGGGCAGGTAAAAGTACAACCATTAATATGATTTGTACCATGTTAGTCCCGACAAGCGGTTCTATTACCATAAATGGGTTTGATGCGGTCAAGCAAAAGAGCAAAGTAAGAGAAAGTATTGGTATTATTTTTCAAGAAAATACGCTAGACGAAAAGCTAACAGCTCATGAAAATTTAATGTTGCACTGCAAGTTTTATAAAGTTCCAAAAAGGAAAAGAGGAGCTCGCATTCAAGAGGTGTTAGAAATTGTAGACCTCGTAGAAAATAGAGACAACAGAGTGGAAACGTTTTCTGGGGGCATGAAGAGAAGGCTTGAAATTGCCCGCGGCCTTCTACACTATCCTAAAGTCCTTTTTTTAGATGAACCTACAGTTGGGTTAGACCCGCAAACACGAGCCCATATTTGGGAATATATTTTGCGGTTAAAAGAAAAAGAGGGCATTACGATGTTTCTTACTACACACTACTTAGACGAAGCAGAGATCAGTGATCGAATTGCCATTATGGATAAAGGAAAAATCATTACTATTAATACACCGGCTGAGTTAAAGAAAGAATTGGGCGGAGATATTATCGAGTTATCTACGAAAAACAACTCACAAGTCATGAGAGACATAGAAAAGGATAAAAACATTATCGATGTTACCGTTCAAGATAACATCCTATATATTAAAGTCCATAGCAGTGATGCGTTTATTTCCCAGTTTATCAAAAAACTATCCGTCCCCATAGAAACTTTAAATATTCGAAAGCCTACATTGAATGATGTCTTCCTCGCATTTACCGGTGAAAACATCCAGCAATCGCCAGAAACTCAAAGTAAGTAAATAGTGTCTGATGACAAGGTAAACACTTAAGAAAGAAGGTTGATTCGTATATGGAAGGGATCTTGGCTATATGGCAGCGTGACGTCATAAAGTTTTTCAGAGATCGAGCCAGACTCTTCGGTTCGTTTGTGATGCCTATCTTATTTCTCCTTATCTTCGGTGGGGGAATGAGTGGCACAATGGAAGAACTAGTCACGTCGGGACTCCAAGTAGATGAGAATTTTAACTATGTCCAATTTGTATTTCCTGGTATTGTGGCCATGACTTTACTGATGACAGCCGTTTTTTCTTCCCTTTCCATTATCCAGGATAAAGAATTCGGTTATATGAAAGAAATTATGGTCTCTCCTATATCAAGGGTAAATATTGCAATCGGCAAAATGCTTGGAGCTTCCACGGTCGCTTTTTTACAAGGTTTGATGATGTTTGCACTTATTCCTTTCCTAGGTATACACTACGACATTGGAAATCTGCTTCAAGTGCTGCCCTTTATGTTTCTATTGGCATGCTCTCTTGCTTCTGTGGGACTCTTAATCGCCAGCTTGTTGAAATCCACCCAAGGTTTTCAGCTTATCGTCCAAGTCATCGTCATGCCCATGGTCTTTTTATCCGGAGCTTTATTTCCTGTAAGTAACATGCCCGGTTGGATGGATATTATTGTGAAAATCAATCCGATTACATATGGAGTAGATGTGATGAAAAAAGTGATGATTGATGTGGACAGCCTTTCTCCACTCGTACGCGAAGTGATGGGTCTTAACTTAACCATTTTTAACCGACCCGTTACTGTTTTAGAAGAAGTACTCTTTATGATCGTTTTTACGGTAATATTGGTATTATTGGCTACGCTAAGTTTTCGAAGAGCCAACGCCTAAAAACATTTTATAGCACGTCCATCTCCTCACTTTATGTTTGTATCACTCTTAGTCGTAACATTTTTCGGTAAACATGAAACAAAAACCCAGAAAGGGAGATGGATCGGCTTAGCGCTAACAAGATTGGAGTAGATAACCCACAGTCCAAACACTTCCATATGAATTTACAATTAAAGAAACCATTGATATAATAGGTCTTGTTTCCGTTACGCCCTAGTAGCTCAGAGGAAGAGCAACAGCCTCCTAAGCTGTAGGTCACAGGTTCGAGCCCTGTCTAGGGCGCCAGAAAAACAAAAACGCCCCATTCGGGCGTAAAAATTTATATTATATTTTTTACTTGAGCTTCTTTTTGTGTATAGACTTTTCTAGAGTATTTATTCTCTAACCTCTTCTCTATTTCATTAATCATTTCTTGATTGCTCATTATTTCTTGTTTGTTTCTTTTAATGAGATCTTCAAGCGAACCTCTTGTTGTTTTTCTCATCTCCATACTCTCCTTTTCTTATTTCAACATTTTCCTTACACCTATATTATAACGAATTATCTGACTAAATTGGCATACCGTCTGTTACTAATTGTTGAACAATTGTGTAAAATTATCGTAGTAGGAAGCCCACATGGTAGGGTCGCTGAAACTCTTCGTTCCATCGAGAAGTTTGACGCGGACGCTAAATAAATATATGTGTAAATCTCCTACTTGGAAAGCTATAATGTTAGACAGACAACAATATCTTCGAACGCAATAAGTCTATTGAGGAAACGTTTAAGATAAGGAGGTGTGTCGGATGGAAGTTTATGCTCTTCACGGTCCCAGTGGAACCGGAAAAAGCTCTAGCGCTCTACTATATGCCCATAACCATCATATTCCCGCCATTATTGATGATGGGTTATTGATATACCAAGGAAAGAAATTAGCAGGGAGATCAGCAAAATATGAAAAGAATTACATAACTGCCGTTAAACGTGCAACATTCTTTTTTGAAGATCACGCTGAGGAAGTAAGACAAATACTAGGAAGCTTACCGATAACACGAATTTTACTCATTGGCACATCAAAAAGAATGGTTGATTTGATTGCAAATAAATTACAGATTGGCAAAATTGACCATTATATCGATATTAATGATATTCGTAGTTCTGCTGAAATTAAATTGGCTCTATTCATACGCCGTACCCAAGGGAAGCACATCATTCCGATTCCCTATGCGCAAGTTGAACAAAATTTCTTTAAAAAGTTAATAGCGAAAGGACATCGAGTACTAAACCGACAAAAAGAAGTTATCGGGGAAACAACTGTAGTAGAACCTAATTTTCAAATGGGATCTATTACTATTTCGCCTGACGTGTTAAAAAAGATCGTCATTATGGCGTGCCGTTCCGTAGTCGAAGTAAGTGACAGTACTAGTGTAAAAATTTCAATGGGAGATTTACCAACGGTTACAGCTGACATCCATTTAAAAGCAGATATAGGTGTCGATTTAATTGCTGTTTCTAAAAGAATTCAAGAATCTGTCCATCGAGATTTTCTTAACTATTTAAGTATTGAGTTATACTCCGTTCATCTACGACTCACTCAATACAGCCCTTCGTATTAAAATATCATTTATGTAAGTTAATTATTTTGATTGCATTTTATAATATCTTTTTTAATGAAAATAGCAAATAGCGTTGTTTTTTTATTCTCTTTATAATACTATTGACTTAGATGTTTCTTATATAACTGTGCTCTGTTCTATTAGATATCTAAAGACGCGCAAATTGGCAAGCTGCTGGGGGCGGACAGCCTGTCATTCAAAATACATCGAGGATATCATCGGGGGCTTGTAACAGAGACGTATATTAAGAACCATACATACGTTTTTATATAGAGAAGGAGGTTTTTTTATGATTATTGGTATCCCAAAAGAAATTAAAAACAACGAAAACCGTGTGTCTCTCACGCCTGCAGGGGTAGTGGCATTTACGCAAGCCGGACATGAGGTAATAGTAGAGACAAACGCTGGTACCGGCAGTGGTTATACAGATGAAGATTACCGTGCAAATGGTGCAACTATCATTGACAATGCTGCTGACGTTTGGTCAAAAGCTAATATGATCATGAAAGTAAAGGAGCCTCTGGAATCAGAATACGGCTACTTGCGCTCCGACCTCATTGTGTTTACTTACCTACACCTTGCTGCAGAGCCAGCTCTTACGAAAGCGCTTGTTGAGAGTGGATGTACTGCACTTGCTTATGAAACAGTCACAGTGAACGGTACGCTTCCACTCCTTACTCCTATGAGTGAAGTAGCCGGCCGCATGGCAGCTCAAATTGGTGCGCAATTCCTAGAAAAGCCTAAAGGCGGTAAAGGAATTCTTCTTTCTGGTATTCCAGGCGTACAACGCGGCAAAGTTACAGTTATTGGCGGCGGTGTCGTAGGAGCAAATGCTGCGAAAATTGCAGTTGGCTTAGGCGCGGATGTCACTATTATTGACTTGAACCCAGAACGCCTTCGTGAACTAGAAGATATTTTTGGAAAGAGTGCTCAAACGTTAATGTCTTCACCGGTTAATATCGCAGAGTCTGTTGCTGAGTCTGACCTAGTCATCGGTGCAGTACTCATCCCAGGATCCCGTGCTCCTAAACTTGTTACCGAGGACATGGTGAAAACGATGAAAGAAGGATCTGTTGTGGTTGACGTCGCTATTGACCAGGGCGGTATTTTCGAAACAGCTGATCATGTATCTACTCATGATGACCCAACATACACAAAGCATGGGGTCGTTCACTATGCGGTAGCTAACATGCCTGGAGCTGTTCCACGTACTTCCACACAAGGTCTCACGAATGTGACAGTACCGTATGCTCTTCAACTTGCTAACAAAGGTGTGAAGAAGGCTATCGAAGATAATAAGTCTCTAGCACCTGGTTTAAATACTGCGGGCGGCAAGGTCACCCACCAGAAAGTAGCGGAAGACTTAGGTTATACGTATACTTCTGTGGAAGAAGCAATCAAATCATTGTAACTCATATTATCCCTCAGGACAGTCTCTTGAGGGATTTCTTTTTACGCTGCCTGCTTTTTCACTGGATAAAGATACCATCCATGCCATAATAGACGTAGAGGAATAATACATAGGAGGATGAAAATGGATCCATCAGAGTTCATACTATCGTTAGAAGATATTCATTGGAAACAGAAGGGGAAACCTATTTTAAAAGATGTGACGTGGAAAGTAAAAAAAGGGGAACATTGGGTACTACTTGGCTTAAACGGTTCTGGGAAAACGTCGATTCTCAAAATGATTACAGGGTACCAATGGCCGACAGAAGGAACCGTTTCCGTTCTTGGCAACCTATTCGGAAAAGCAAATATTCAAGAACTTCGCAAATCGATTGGCTGGGTGAGTACGTCACTGGATGAACGTTTTAAAAACCGTTCGGATGACAGTGCCCTACATGTTGTATTAAGCGGGAAACATGCTTCTATAGGGACCTACACTGAATTTTCGAAGGAAGATGTCGAAAGAGCGAAAAGCCTTCTATCAGAATTTGGAATCGATCACCTTTATGACCAGCCTTTCTTTACATTATCCCAAGGAGAAAAAAGAAAAGTTATGATTTCCCGTGCTCTCATGCCTTTTCCAAAATTGCTGATTTTAGACGAGCCTTGTAATGGTCTCGATCTATATTCCAAAGAGCAACTGTTAGCTTCCATTGAGAAAATGAATCAAAAACCATCTGGTCCAACGTTGTTATACGTGACTCACCACATAGAAGAAGTCCTTCCTTCTATTACTCATGCTATGTTATTAGATTCAGGTTCTGTCATAGCTAGCGGGGAAAAAAAGGATATACTTACAGAAGAAAAGATAGAGAATACATTTCATCTACCTGTCTCTATAAAGTGGGATGAGGAACGGCCTTGGATCCGGGTAAAATCCAATATATTTTAACATGGATTTTCCCGGTCAGCCGATAATTGCGTTGAAGGAATGGGTTACGTTTATTTCGCTTTTTTATAATCTTCGCGGAGAGATACTGCCTTATGTTTCGTTAAGTCTTCTAACTTGAAGAAAAAATCGCATTCGATGTTTTGAATCTGTTCGTCTTGAAAATAAGAGACATAATAAATAATTTCATCATTAATATGATAGATGATGCCATCATAGTGAGCCTGGATCAAATATTCTTTAATCACATCTCCCATTTTCTTTATCTTTTCGATAGAGTTCTGGTCATCGTCTAAACCGATAAAACGTCTTGCTTCTTTTCCGTATTTCCAGTTTAACGCCTTTCTTCGCAAACGCTCTTCCGTAAAGTTATAATTTAAAATGAATGGATTTTTAAATTGTAACTCTTGTCTCAGTACCATAGCTAGTGGATCATTCTCCAGTTCAGCGTGGCAAAAAGCATAATACGATACCAATTCTATGTCATTGATTAAGTAAATGCCTGACCCGAAAACGGAACGAGCCTTAATTCCATTTTGAAAATCCCTTGGTTCATCCCTCTTGTACCTCTGATCAGCAATCACCGACTGGCCTTCATTGAAGCTAATTCCACGATACGCAAGCCTTTTCATGGGTATTCCCCCTTAATTCTGTTTCATACAAGCGGCAATTGACACAACTATTATAATGATTAGATAGTAATACTTATTTTATCACAGAACCAAAGACTTTTTCTACAATTACTACTATTTTCTGTTTTCTAATGACGAGAGCACACCAAAACTGCCTAAGCCTTAACAGGTTAGGCAGTGAATATTATTTTTGGTTACGCTTTTACCATCTCTAAACTTTTTACTGCGTGTCCTGCAATGGAATCATACATTTTTCCGATGGATTCCTCTTTTCCAAAAATGGAAGTGGAGCCACTTTCTCCATGTTCTCCAGGCTGAGCCAGTGGAATGCTTCCGAGCAAAGGTACAGAGAATTTGTCAGCAATAGCTTGGCCTCCACCCCGCCCAAACACGTATTCTCGCTTCCCTGTTTCTATGCTTTGATAATAGGCCATATTCTCAATAACACCTAAAATCTCATGTTCTGCTTTTCTGGCCATCTTTCCTGCTCTTTCCGCAACATAAGCAGCATTAGGGTGCGGTGTTGTTACTAGAATTTCCTTAGATGAAGGCAAGAGGCGGTGAACATCCAAGGCAACGTCCCCAGTTCCAGGTGGTAAATCCATCAATAGATAATCAAGTTCTCCCCATTCTACTTCAGAAAAGAAGTTGTTTAGCATTTTTCCGAGCATGGGTCCTCTCCATAGTACGGGAGAGTTATCTTCAGAGAAAAATGCCATTGACATGATCTTAACTCCATATTTTTCCGGGGGAATAATTTTGTCATTTTTTATTTCCGGCCTTTTTTCCAGTTCCATAATTGCGGGTATACTAAATCCATAAATATCGGCATCTATTAGACCAACTTTGTATCCAAGGCGAGATAGAGAGACTGCCAGATTAGCTGAAACAGTAGATTTGCCGACTCCTCCTTTTCCGCTAGCAATACTTATTACCTTTGTCTGGCTATGTTCTGATAAAAGAGAAGGAGTTTCCGGTTGTAATTTTTGTTTATCTTCTATTGATAGCTCCTCTTCCTTTAATTCCTCAAATCGGAGACCGATAGAATCTGCTCCCGCTTCTTTTAACACGTTCACTATTTTCTGTTGAACTTCCATTTGTTCAGAGGAAGCTGTTTTAGCTAGCGCAACTTTGAGACTAATATAGTCACCTTTCACTTTTATGTTTCTGATTGTAATATTTCTATGTAAATTAGGATCCTCCACTTGGAGCAGTAATTCACGAATTTTTTGCTCGGACAAGCTCATCTTTATTTCCTCCTTCTTGTTTGCTGGCCATAAGATGATAGGGAACAAGCCGCATCGTCGGCTTTGCTCCCTGTAACATTCGAAGTTTTCTATTAATGCAAATCTTGAAGGACAGCTTTTAACGTATCAATTAAGAAGCGCAGATCCTTTTCTGTAGAAGTAAGCGGAGGTGCAATGATCAAGACATTTTGATATCCCGGCACCGTGTCACCATTACGTCCAATAACTAGCCCTTTTTCTTTACATCCCGCTATCACTTTCGCTGCTAATTCTTCATTAGGCTCTTTAGAATCCTTGTCTTGGACCAGTTCGATACCGAATAAAAAGCCTACTCCTCTTACTTCCCCTACTTGCTCATGAAGTTCCAATTCTCTTAATTCATTAAGCAATGAATCACTTTGTTTGGATACTCGATTAACGACATCTTCATTTTCTAATATTTCAATGGTTTTCAAGGCTACTGCACAAGCAGCCGGGTGACCACCAAATGTAGAAACATGCCGGAAATGTTCCTTCTCTCCTTTTTCTTTAAATCTCTCATAGATATGAGAAGATACTGCAGTAGCTCCAAGAGGAAAATATCCAGCTGTAATTCCTTTTGCCATCGTTACTATGTCCGGCTGCACTCCTGCTGAATGCATAAACCCGAACATTTCACCTGTACGTCCGAATCCTGACACGACTTCGTCTGTAATGAGGAGGACATCGTATTTTTTACATATTTCTGACACTCTTGTTAAGTATTCCGGCTCTGGAATGAGGACACCGCCGCCTGAGATAAACGGTTCTAACACAACTGCCGCTACAGAGTCTGCACCTTCCCATTTAATCACTTCTTCGATATAGTCAGCAGCGGCTAAGTCACTTTTTTCCCCATCCCCAAACGCGCTTCGGTAACTGTATGGAGGTGGTACTTGTAAGAATCCCGGTGCACTTGGACCGTATTTTGATTTTCGGTTAGCCTGAGCAGTCGCACTTAGTGCTCCCAGCGTCGAGCCGTGATAGGCCCGGTACCTGGAAATGATCTTATATTTCTCCGGGTTTCCATTTTGGGCGTGATATTGTCTAGCAATTTTAAAGGCTACTTCGTTTGCTTCCGATCCACTGTTAGAGAAAAATGTAGTATAGGATCCTTTCAACACTTCACTTAATTTCGCGGAAAGTTCAATAGCTGGTACGTGACTTAACGTGAGTGGAAAGTAAGCCACATTTACCATTTGTTCGTAGGCGGCCTGCGCAATTTCTTCACGCCCATGGCCTAGATTCAGACACCAAAGGCCAGATACACCATCTAAGAGCTCATTGCCATCCATATCCGTGAACCATGCGCCTTCTCCCTGCTTTACCACGACAGGTTGTGCTTTTTCATTATATTTGGACATGGCATGCCAGAGATGATCTTTGTCTTTTTGAAATAAATTATTCTTGCTTGCTTCCGCTTGTTGCATACTACCCCTCCTGACGGCTTTTTCAACGCTTATACTTTGACAACTTCTTCTTGACCTACCGCTTTAGCAACACCACTTTCTATAGCTGCTCTAGCCACTTCCTCAGCTACGCGGGACACGACTTCTTCATTAAATGGGGATGGAATGACATAATCAGAATGGAGCTCCTCTTCACTAATTAGATTCGCAATAGCATATACGGCAGCAATTTTCATTTCCTCATTTATCGCACGTGCCTTCACATCTAATGCTCCTCTAAAAATCCCTGGGAATGCTAAGACGTTGTTAATTTGATTAGCAAAGTCTGAGCGTCCAGTACCGATCACTAATGCTCCTGCTTCCTTTGCTGCCTCCGGAGTTATTTCAGGGTCGGGATTAGCCATTGCAAATATAATCGCTTTATCGTTCATGCTTTGGACCATTTGTGAGGTAAGTGCTCCTGCAACGGAAACACCAATAAACACGTCCGCCCCCTTTACAGCGTCCTCCAACGATCCATCTTCTTTCTTTCTGTTCGTTTGTGCCGCGAGATCCTCTTTGATGTTATTCATCCCATTTGGCCTGCCTTCATAAATAGGCCCTTTCGAGTCACAAAGGATGATATCTTCTACACCCATGGATAGTAACAGATTGACAACTGCTACCCCTGCAGCTCCAGCCCCGTTGATGACAACTTTAATGTCTGCGAGCTTCTTTTCTGCCAGTTTCAAGGCATTAATTAGTCCAGCTGCTGTCACAATAGCTGTGCCATGTTGGTCGTCATGAAACACAGGAATATTCAGTTCTTTTTTTAATTGTTCTTCTATTACGAAGCAATGAGGAGCCGCAATATCTTCTAAGTTTATACCGCCGAATGTAGGCTCTAATAATTTCACTGTGTTAACGATTTCTTGTGTGTCATCTGTGTTTAAACAGAGAGGAACCGCATCAATCCCTCCAAATAATTTGAAGAGCGCTCCTTTTCCTTCCATTACAGGCATTGCTGCTCCAGCCCCGATGTTCCCCAGCCCTAACACAGCAGATCCATTTGTCACAACGGCCACGCTATTTCCTTTAATCGTGTAGTTATACATATTATCTTCATTTTCAGCAATGGCTTTACATGGTTCGGCGACTCCAGGGGAATAGATTAAGCTAAGGTCTTCTTCCCCTTCTACCGGAGTTTTTACTTCAACTGAGAGTTTACCTTTATATTTTTGATGTACGGCTAAGGCTTTTTCTTTTAGATTCAAGAAGCGTTCCTCCCTTGTTTACATTCATTCTGTCTCTTACTTGTTTTTCTGTTGAGCGATTAACAGATTTGAAAAATATTTTCTAGTATCAGGATTTAAAATATGAAGCTGTTTCTTTTCACTTTGCTTCTTTTCATTCGGACGTTCGAAGTCAACAAAAGCTCCACTTAAATTTTCTTCTACCTTTCCAATCCGGTACCCTTTTTCCACCAATTCATCAATTTTGCTTTTTTCTTCTAAAAACTCCTCATATGATGCCATGCTTGTCACTCCTTTTTATATTTTCCATAATTCAGTCTTTTCCGGCTGCAACGTAACCGATAGCTTCTTCTTCCTCTTCCCATTCATCTTCAATTACCCAGTCTCTGCCAACAGTAATTCCTAAATATTTCTCGTCATCCGGTTCTTCTAATTCAGCCTGCGGGTACTTTTGGAACCACCAGAATTTTGCGAGGACATAATAAGCAATCGCTCCTACAACAAATCCTATGAAAAAGGAATACGTTGAAAAAATAACTGCAGCTCCACCGCTTACCGCCCAAGCGATGATCCCGGCCCAATTGATTCCGTTTGCATAACGGTACTGTCCTTCTTGTTCATAAAGATCTGGGACATTGACTCTTCGTTTTCGAATAAGATAATAATCCGCGAATAGTACACCAACAATACCAGCCATTAAACCTCCAATAATAGAAAGAAATGGCATGAGAACATCAAATAAGTTCCACGGCTGTGTAACCATTCCAATAATCCCGGCAACAATGACTCCCGCGTAAAATGGTGTCTTTGGTCCGCCAATATTAGAGAAGATGGTTGCTGCTGGTACTAAGTTACAAGCTGTGTTTGTTGACCATTGAGCTAATACGATCATTAATAACAAAATGGCTAGTACAATACCCGTGGCAGATTCCTGTAAGGCAACAACAGGATCATAATTACCTACGGCTATATATGCTACTCCTCCGATAGCAACAACGAATGTCTGGGTAAGAGGTAAAGCAACTAATGTTCCAACCCACACACTTTTATTACGCTTAAACCAATTTCTTTCATGTTGCGGAGCTTTGATGAAACGAGAAAGCGATGATATATCTGCAGACAAAGTTGACCAATAACCCATGTTACCGATGATAACCATCATAATTGCTGTAAAAAGCAATCCACCTGACACAGGGTTCTCCACCCACGTCCAGACATTACGGTCGATTGCCGCAGCCTGACTGCTTAGACTTGAATACATCCAAATAGAGATTAAGATAATGGTTGGTGCTGCTAAGTTTGCGAAACGTTCGATAGACTTTATACCAATTGCTGTATTGACAACTTGAACTGCCACAAAAGCTACAAAACAAATGAACCAATTATCAAAGCCAAACAGAACATTTAATATTCCGTTCATAGCTGCTGCGCCGAAGTAAGTGTTAATACCAAACCATATCGATGCTGCAAGCCCCCTAAGACCCGCTGGGAAATGTGTACCTACCGTACCAAATGGAGCCCTTAGATATACGGGAAATGACAAACCATGTTCCACCCCAATGTCTGCTATCAGGCTGATGAAACCTCCGATAATAACACAGCCTACAAAGGAGGCTACTAGAACCCATACAAGCGGCATTTCCTGAACGCCTGCTCCTCCAACAGCAAAGGCAGCTAATACGACCGCCATTCCGATCCACATGATGAAGAAACCAAATGTATTGATTTCCCTTTTATTATGAGGAATAGGAAGCAAATCAGGGGACCTAAGGTAATTGTTATTTGATTTCATATACGACTCCTTTTCCTAGTGGTCCTTTATAGTGGTAAATAGAAAGAAAAGGTTCATTTCCCCTTTTCTTTCTATTCAACTTGGAAGATAATCACAACTTTTACTTATTATTGCGTTGCTTTTTCTTCGGACAACTGTAGATTAGAATTGAATCGTTTTCTCTTTAAGAACTGACCGCTTCCTGGCTTCCCAACAAATTGCTTGTCACGGATTACGAACTCGCCGCGGGATAAGACGGAAATCGGCTCTCCAGTTACTTTCATACCTTCAAAAGCACTGTAGTCCACATTCATATGATGAGTAGACGCGGAGATCGTTCTTTCTGCATTTGGATCAAAGATAACAATATCCGCGTCACTTCCTACTGCAATCGTTCCTTTTTCTGGGAATAAACCAAATAATTTAGCAGTACGAGTGGACACCATATCAACGAATTCATTGATGGAAATACGGCCTTTTTTCACGCCCTCGGAGAACATCACGCTAAAGCGGTCTTCAATGATTGGCCCACCGTTTGGAATCTTAGTAAAATCATCTTTGCCCAAATCTTTTTGTCCGTTAAAGTTGAAAGAACACTGGTCAGAACCGATTGTTTGAAGCTGGCCATTTTTTAGAGCCTTCCAAAGCAGGTCTTGATTGTGCTTTTCACGAAGCGGTGGAGACCATACATATTTTGCTCCTTCAAAATCCGGCTTAGCAAGATAAGATTGATCAAGTGTTAAGTATTGCGGACAAGTTTCTCCCCATACGCGATATCCTTTTTCTCTTGCCGCTGCAATCTTTTCCACAGCTTCCTGACAAGTTACATGAACAACATACAATTGGGAGTCAGCTAGACCTGTCAATTCAGCAGCTCGTCCGGTTGCTTCCCCTTCTGCTTCAGGCGGTCTCGTTAAAGCGTGATAAATAGGATCTGTGTTCCCTTTTTGCAATGCATCTTTCACGAGAAAATCAATAACGTCCCCGTTCTCGGCGTGGACCATGACGAGAGCGCCTTGTTCACGTGCTGTGACAAGAGCCTTGAAAAGCGTCTCGTCATCTGCTTGGAATACGTTTTTATAAGCCATGAACACTTTAAAGGAAGTGATTCCGTTTTCCACAATGCCTGGAAGCTCATTTAAAACATCATCCGTTACTTCAGTAAGCTGGAGGTGAAAGCCGTAGTCTATAACTGCTTTATCTCTGGATTTTTCATGCCACACATTAATCGCATTTTGGAGTGGCTCTCCTTTATTAGTTAAGCAGAAATCAATAATAGAAGTCGTACCACCATAAGCAGCTGCAATGGTTCCTGTTTCGTAATCATCTGCGGTCATCGTTCCACCAAATGGCATGTCTAAGTGAGTGTGAGGATCAATCCCCCCTGGGAAGAGGAAAGCGCCTTTCGCATCGATTACTTCATCAGCATCTTCATTTAAGCTTGCAGCAATTGCTGATACCTTTCCATTTTCAATTAATATATCTGCTTCATATTGATCCGTTGCAGTTACGACCGTTCCGTTTTTAATGATTTTTTTCATACGACCAGCTCCTATCTTTTATATAAAATGTTTGGCTAGCGACGTCTTTTGGGTAAAGGGCTTGTGTGTTTAGAATAGAGCGGGGGAAAAAAGCGAATCCCCCGTTCTTCCTCATTTGTTTAAGCTAATTCTGTTGCACTTGTAGAAGTCTGTTTGATGGCTGCCTGGCGATCGTTCCAAGTCATTGGTTCACCATTTGGAATCTCCACCATATCGATGGCTCCATCCACTGGACATACAATGGAACATAAGTTACAGCCTACGCAGTCTTCTTCGCGCACTTCTAAATAATCTGTTCCGTCTTCCGCCGTCAGCATGTCGATACATTGGTGAGAAGTATCTTCGCATGCAATGTGACATTTATTACAGTTAATACATACATCGTTATTAATACGAGCGACCACTTTATAATTAAGATCAAGATCGCCCCAGTCGGAGTACTTAGGTACAGACTTTCCAACGATGTCATCTAATGTTTCTAATTTTTTCTCATCCATATAGTTTTGAAGACCGTCAATCATGTCTTCTACTATGCTAAATCCGTGGTGCATCGCTGCGGTACATACTTGAACACTTCCAGCGCCCATTAACATATACTCTGCTGCGTCACTCCAAGTTGAGATACCTCCCATTCCTGAAATCGGAATGTTATTCAGCTCAGGGTCACGCGCACACTCAGCAACCATATTGAGTGCAATAGGTTTAACTGCCGGCCCGCAATAACCACCGTGAGCCCCTTTTCCTGCTACATGAGGGATAGTATTCCACGAGTCGAGATCAACACCAGCTAAACTGTTGATTGTATTAATCATGCTGATTGCATCTGCTCCACCCTGAACAGCAGCCAAGGCTGTCGCGGTAATATCCGTAATGTTCGGAGTTAACTTTACAATGACCGGAACTTCTGCTGCTTCTTTTGCCCACATTGTTTGTTTTTCAACTAATTCAGGCACCTGACCAGACGCAGCACCCATACCACGTTCAGCCATACCGTGTGGACAGCCAAAGTTTAATTCAAACCCGTCTACACCAACATCCTGTACTTTCTTTACAATCTCATGCCATTTTTCCTGCTGCGGCTCAACCATTAAGGAGGCAATCACCGCGTGATCTGGATACTTTTTCTTTGTTTCATAAATTTCTTGCAAATTCACTTCGAGCGGTCTGTCACTTATGAGCTCGATGTTATTAAAGCCCATAACTTGCTTACCATTGTAGCTAGTTCCGGCAAAACGTGAGGATACGTTTAAGATGGGATCACCCAACGTCTTCCAAACAGCACCTCCCCAGCCTGCTTCAAATGCCCTTTGCACCTGGTAACCTGTATTCGTTGGCGGTGCTGAAGCCAGCCAAAATGGGTTAGGTGCCTTAATTCCAGCAAAATTTGTACGTAAGTCTGCCATTATAAAAGTACCTCCTGCCTTTAATTATTTTTAAACAGCCGCGCTTTCCGTTTCACCAATTAACTGTTTGTGAATAGCGTATGCCGCCTGCTTTCCTTGCTCGGCAGCGGTAACAACCATTGCTTCACCTTGGCCATCGCCAAAAATAACGTCACCAGCAGCAAACACTTTAGGATTTGACGTTTGGAAAGTATCCAAATTCACTTCTACTACTCCCCACTTATGATTCAAGCCAAATTCTTCTATCAAGTTTACGAAACGAGTTTGGCCAATTGCCTTGATCACTGCATCTACTTCCATTACAAACTCTGATCCTTCTACAGGTGTTGGACGACGGCGACCGTCTTCACCAGGTTCACCAAGCTCCATCTTCACACACTCAAGCCCTGTCACTTTACCTTTTTCGTCCGTCACGATACGAGTCGGCTGTGTGAGCCACTCAAACTCAATACCGTCTTGTTTCGCAAACTCATATTCAAATTCGTATGCTGTCATTTCTTTTTCTGTACGGCGATATATCATTTTAACGTCCTCTGCACCAAGGCGAATGGAGCAAGTTGCGGCGTCAATCGCTGTGTTACCCGCACCTACTACTGCAACTTTTCTACCAACAAAGTCCCTGCTCATAGGAGGAGTTTTTGTCGTTTCCACAAAATCAATAGCATCAAAGACTCCTTCTGCATCTTCACCTTCAATACCAAGCATTGGAACGGTTGACATACCTACTGCCAAAACAATAGCATCGTAACCGCTTACAAGCTCATCTACAGATATGTCTTTTCCAACCGTAGTGTTCGTACGAATTTCTACTCCTAACTTCTCCACCTGCTCCACTTCCCAAAGCGAAACTTCTTGTGGAAGTCGGAAAGAAACGATACCAAATGTGTCCAGACCACCTGCTTTTTCTTTCGCTTCAAAAATAGTTACTTTAAAGCCGAGACGAGCCAATTCTCGAGCCGAAGCAAGTCCGGCAGGTCCGCTTCCGACAATAGCTACAGACTTTCCATTGTCTTTACCTTGCTTGAACAATTCAGCATTATTTTTCATAGCCCAATTGGTCGCATGGCGCTGCAAGTTACCAATCATGATTGGCATGGAAGCATCATTAAGAACACAAGCACCTTCACATAGCTCTTCTACCGGGCATACCCTCGAACAACTTGCCCCTACTGGATTGGATTCCATGATAACTCGCGCAGAACCTTTTAGGTTACCTGAAGCAATCTTCTTAATGAAAGATGGAATGTCAATCCCTGTAGGACAAGCTTGAATACAGGGTGCGTCATAACAATACAGACAGCGGTTAGATTCGTCTATTGCTTCTTTCTGGGTGAGATCCGGTTCTACTTCTTGAAAGTTACTTTCCAAGTCTTCTAGGGAAATCGACTTATTTTCAAAACGACTAAAATTCATAAGGACACCCTCCTCACTTTTTACTATGCGGTTTCATGTACACAGTTTTATATTCAGTGTAAAAGTCTATAGCTGTGCTTCCCACTTCTCGGAAGCCACCAACTCCAGTGTCTTTAATTCCTCCAAATGGAAATTGCGGTTCACTGTAAGTTGAAGGCATATTCACGTGGGTAAATCCTGCTTCAATGTTGTTGATGAACTTTGTAGCCAGCTCCAAGTCATTTGTATAAATGGTTGATGATAACCCATATTCCACTCTGTTTGACCATTCTAATGCTTGGTCAAAGTCTTCTGCTTCCATAATGCTGATGACTGGTCCAAATATTTCTTCCTGTGCAATCGTCATATCTGGAGTAATATTCCGGAAGAGGGTCGGAGCTACAAAATAACCATGCGCGTTCTCTCCTTCAGTTATTTGTTCGCCTCCCGTGATTAACACACCGTTTTCCTTTTTACCAATCTCAATATATTCCAAAATATCTTCCATCGACCCTTTATCAATAACCGGCCCCATGTCTGTTTCAGAATGAAGCGGATTCCCGATATTCAGATTTTTTACTTTTTCTGTGAGAATCTCTATAAATTCTTCCGCTACAGATTTAACCACAATGACACGGCTGGTCGCAGTACAACGCTGGCCACTTTCGCCAAATCCTCCTGCAATAACATGATTAGCTGCTAGTTCCAAATCGGCGTCTTCGAGAACAACAAATGGGTTTTTCCCTCCCATTTCTGCCTGAAATCTCGCACCGCGTTTAGCAATTAATTGATTGATTGCTAGTCCCACTCCATTGGAACCTGTAAAGCTAACAGCCTTAATGTCTGCATGATTGGCAATAGCGTTTCCTACTTTGGATCCCGGACCAGTTACGTAATTGACAGCACCGCCTGGAAGACCTACAGCTTGATAAGCTTCTACCAGCCAATAGCTGACAACCGGTGTTTGACTGGAAGGTTTAAATACTACAGTACATCCACAAGTGAGCGCAGTAGCAATTTTCCAAGCAGCGATCGCAAGAGGCACATTCCAAGGAGTAATCACACCAACTACACCAATCGGCTCACGTTTTGTATATCCGATGATATCTTTGTCCCAAGAAGGTATGGTTTCGCCAGTTAACCTTTCTGCTTCCCCTGCCAAGTAACGCATACAGCGAATGGTTCGAACAACTTCTGCCTTTGCATCCGCATAAGACTTCCCGACTTCTTTGATCAGTTGTTCAATATATTCTTCAGACCGTTCCTCAATGTAAGCTGCAGCACGCAGGATGTACACTCCTCGTTCTGGAGCCGCTGTTTCTCTCCACGAGGGTAATGCTTTCTTCGCAGCCTCTACTGCTGCATTTACATCTTCTTCTCCTGATTGCTGGCAAATTCCAAGCTCCATACGGGTATCGGCCGGATTAGTAACAGTAAATGTCTTTCCAGTAGTCGCCGGGACAGAATCTTCTCCAATTATGTTCTGGTATATCCTTGTTTTTTCTTGTACTGCCAAGATTTCGTCCTCCTTCATTCATCGGAATCACGATATGTCGATCAGTCTTCTCTATATCCCGTCCTCTCTCTTCACCTCCCTTCTAAATTTTCTCAATGTTCTTAATGAAATACTATAATATCAATATTAAAATGTCAATAACTTTAATTGCATTATTTATATTATTTGCAATTGGATATTAGGATAACGAGCTTTTTATTGATATAATAGAAGTACTCGTTCCATGATACCTACGATGGAAGTTTGCCTTTGCAATTATTCCTGCCAATCATTACATACATACGTTATTCCTGATTTTAAAAGAATCAGTGAATGAGAAAATTGATCAATCCAGATAATTTTATAGGGGAAGAAGTGAAACAAAGTGAAACGTGCGGAATTAGAAGAGCAAATAAAACTCACTGAAAATAAAATTTTAGAAGAACAGGAGAAATTAAAAGAACTTCGTGAACATTTAAAGATTGTCATTGAACAAGAAAAAGAACGCAAGCATTATATCTCATCTAAAGAAATAATTGATTTAATTTATAAAAATACCGGAAAGAAAATTAACATGTCTACTGTTAAAAGGTGGGCGGACGAAGGTTACTTAGGGGAAGTAATCGACGAGAAGGATAAGTTTTGGGCGTTAAGGTCAAAACAAGGAAAAAAACGTTTTTTGTATCCGAAAATTAATACTCATAGTTTTTTATATGAAAAAGGATATTTACACCCAGAATATGAAGTGTTAGATCGTGTCGTTGTGAAACAACCTGGACAAGAAAAATTTACAGGTATTGTTGTAGACTCTATTTTAGAGAAAGATCAGTTTCAATACACTATTCAAACGGAGGAGACATTTGAAGCCATTCCGAATATTAAAGAAGAGTATTTAACGAAATTAGAGTAGGAAGGGATCTGCTATGAAAGCAAAAATAAAAATGAAAAATTCCATAGAAAATCAATCAATCGCAAGAAATATTCGCGACGCTAACCGCGAGCGTTCCAATACCGCTGAAATATCTTTTAGCAAAGACCTTTCCGAGATTTATTTTGAAGGGGATGAAATTTGGATTCCTGAGAAACAATGGTTTACGGAGGAAATGCTTGTAGAAGGTCAAGCGAAAGAAAGAGAAGAAGGCATTGAGATTCAACCGGTGGACAAAGGAAAAACGGTGAATATCCATCTGGATGCTGACCTTGTTGCCGAACTGAACGACATTAAAAACCACGTCATGAGCAAATCGCAGCATGACATCGTCTTAGAACTATTCAAAAAAGGGATAGACCAGTATAACAAAGAGCACAATGATAACTGATTTATCGTTATCGAAGAAAGCTGTCTTCACTAACTTTGTGCGCACCGTCGTTTGAACTGAGGCCGCCCTTATGACTTTAGGGCAAGCGAAGCTGAAGAGCCCTGTATACGAAAATCAAAAATTAAATTTAACAATAAAGTATGGAAAATAGAGCTGTCAAAAGGTCATTTTTTATGACCTTTTGGTACAGCCCTAGTTATTTATATGATTAATTTTTCTAGCTGTAAAAACTTCTTATTTTACTTCGTGATAGATTTGTTGCTAAATGAATCTATCTCTTCATCGCTATACCCTAATTCGCGTAATACTTCTTCTGTATGCTCCCCTAAAGCTGGAGGAGCACTTCCAATTTCTCCTGGCGTCCGTGACAATTTCACAGGAATACCTAACATCTGGAAATCACCCAGTTTCGGATGCTCTGCTTCTACTACCATTTCCCTCGCTTTAATATGAGGATCATTTAGAATATCAGAGAATTTATTGACTGGGCCACACGGAATTCCTGCTGACTCGATGATTTCTACCCATTCATTTTTCGTTTTTTCTTTAAACCGGTCATTCAGCAATGTAACAAGCACATCTCTGTTCTCGACGCGTTTCGGATTTGTGGAAAAGCGTTCTTCCCGTAACACATCATCATCCATTACCTCTACAAAACGCTCCCACAAACTGTCGTTGCCCACTGCTAGGATGAAATAGCCATCAGACGCTTCGAACACTTCATATGGAACGATATTCGGATGAGCACCGCCAAGAGGCTTAGGATCCTCTTTTGTAGCAAAGTAATTTCCCGCTAGGTAAGTTTGCCAAGAAACCATTGTATCTAACAACGAAGAGTCTACCCATTGGCCTTCTCCAGAAATCTCACGCTCTCGTAATGCAGCTAAAATACCGATAATCGCCCACATCCCTGAACCAATATCAGCGAGGGAATACCCCCCTTTCACTGGAGTTCCACCTGGTTCACCTGTAACAGACATCAATCCACCCATACCTTGCGCTAACACATCATATCCAGGCTTTTTCGCGTATGGTCCTGTCTGTCCAAATCCAGAAATAGACGCAAGAATAATACCGGGATTTGCTTTTTTCAACGATTCATAGCCAATTCCCAATCTGTCTAACGTTCCTGGTCGAAAGTTTTCTACAACAATGTCAGAGTCTTCAACTAGTTTATAGAATATTTCTTTTCCTTTTTCCTCTTTTAAATTCAATACTACGCTTTTTTTATTGCGGTTTACACTTAAAAAGTATGCACTTTCATCTTCTATAAATGGCGGCCCCCATTGTCTCGTATCGTCCCCTTTAGGACTCTCTATTTTGGTTACTTCTGCGCCAAGGTCAGCGAGTGTCATCGTACAAAAAGGTCCACTAAGTATACGGGTCAAGTCAAGCACTTTAATACCTTGAAGTGGTGTAGTCATAATGTTTTCCTCCTATATAATTAATTAGTGTTATCATTATCTAGACTTAAAGTTTGGCTTTCTTTTTTCCACAAAAGCGCGGACCCCTTCCGGGAAATCGATGGGATGGGCACTTTTTTCAAACTTACTTTTTAAAGGAATGTCAAAGCGAGGATTCGCAAAAGCCGCACTCTCTTTGACCGCAAATAAAGAAGCAGGTGATTGCTCTTTGATCTTATTTGCTAAAGAAACGGCAAAGCTGTCTGGATTGTCTTCCTCTGTGAGCAAATAGTTAACCAATCCCCAATCTTCGCATTCTTCTGGGGTGAGAATCCGTCCTGTATATACAAGGTCTTTCATTTTGCTTGGGCCAATCAAATCCACAATACGTTTGACAAACGGCTTACTGAGGGTGATTCCTAAACGGCCAATTGGCATTCCCATCTTGGTATGAGGTGTTCCAACCCGCAAATCACAGGCAAGTGCTAATTCAAACCCTGCTCCCATTGCTGGCCCACTTATAACTCCGATGGTTGGCAATTCTATTTGTTCAAAAGCAGAAATAGCCTCTTCCATATATCCAAATGCTTCATTGGCTTCATCAATTGTAATTCTATTGAATTCTTTGATGTCAGATCCCGCTGTAAATAACCCTTCCGCGCCCCGTAAAATAACAACTCTTGTTTTTTGGTTTTTCGGAATTCTTTTTCCGATTTGGGCTAATTCTTTCCACATGTTAGCTGTCATCGCATTTTTGTATTCCGGTCGGTGGATGGTTACGATGGCTATCCCACCGCTTTCCTGTAGAGTAATTTTCCCATTTTGTTCAACTCTGCTGATGGACACACGCATACGATTGCCCCCTTATTATTGTTTTTCCATATGAAACAATCTCGCCCGAACACGTTCAATAACACTTTGATTGTGATCTTTTAATATATCTTTAGCTTCGTTCACTTTGTTATCCCTTAATAATGTGTTGATTTTCAAATGTTCTCGGACCGACTTTACAATGTTTTTCTCTTCTGCAAATGACATCCGCTGTAAAGATAATAAAGGTAACCCAAGGCGGCCATACATATTTTTTATAATCTCACTTTGCGTCATCTCTATAATACAAAAATGATATTCACGATTTAATTCTGCATACGTCTTGTCATCCTGTTCCGCTTGTTCCATTTGGGTTACTAAATCATCCATCTTATTTAACAAGGACGTATCGACTCCCATGGCGGCAATCCGTTCCATGGCCAGCTCTTCAAGCCTCATACGAATCTCTAACAAGTCGTAAACTTCGGCTTCCGTATATCCTTTCACCGCTGCTCCCTTACGTGGTATTCTTTCAATTAATCCTTCGATAGTTAAAAGATATAATGCTTCTCGAACTGGCGCACGGCTAGTCCCATACTCTTCTGCGTAAGTTGTTTCTATAATTTTCTCTCCTGGGGCTAGTTCTCCCGACATGATTTGTTCGGCAATTTTTTCAGCAATGAGGTGAGATAACGAATTATTATTAATCGCTCTCTGTCCGCTCAATTGATCCCCCCCTTTTGCTTCCTGAAATTGATTTTTGTGGACTGTCGACAATTTATTATAATTAAAAATATACACGTGAATCTTTATTAAATCAACAATAATTTAAAAAACTTTAAATTCTTCATTACAATTCTGCAATGACGCCACTATTGCATCTGATATTGTGAGCCCACTTAATAGAGAGGAGGGGAAGATTTTTCATATTAACTATAGCGTCTCGTAAGTTACAGGACCAATGATGGATGGGATAAATAACTGAAAAAGTGTGGCGACTAGAGAAGTTCATGCATGTCATGCCCGTTCAGTTTCTTCTTACGTTCTTGAACTCATCGAAAGTACTGGCTGGCCCCTGTACATGTAGTACGCATGACCCTTCTTTAGTCGCAATAATACGTGATTCTATCTCTTCTGCTTCCCGCCGATGAAATAAAATCTATACAAACAGAAACTCCATATGTCTCTATTCAACAGGTATAATCGGAAGAAGAATAAAAGAAGGATAATCCTGATCATGATACACTGTTTGAACAGCCTTCACTACTTCACTAGTTTCCATGGTCGTTTCTCCAGTATTCGGATTTACAGCAAAGCGAGGAAAGTTACTGGAAGACACTTCTACTCGAATGGAATGCCCTGGCAGGAATACATTACTCGTTGCCCATAAATCGATTTCAACTTGCCTCACTTTATCTTTCTGGTCATTTTCTGATCCTCTTGTATTTTGGGTTTTCATACGTACAATTCCATCCGTCAAATTAAATGATCTTCCATCTGGAAATACATCTACTAATTTCGCTGTAAAATCGGTATCAGGTGCATCAGTGCTCACCCACAAATACATTTTTATAGGTCCTGTTACTTCTACAGACTTTTCAAGAGGGGGGGTAGTGTAAACGAGGACATCTTCTCTTTTCTCAATTTCCTGTTGATCCATTGGTCCTGCATTTTTCCCTTTGAAAAACAATGTCCCTCCACCCTTTGTTGGAACCGGATTATCGGGATCATAAATAAATGTATCAGCTGGTTCATTCTCAGGTGGCGTTGTGTTTAACGTCCCTGATTCCATATCCTTTCCAGCGTTTCCATTACTATGAAGGTAGAAAGAAGTATAAGAGGTGCGTTTTAAAGGCCATTCTTTTTCCGAGCGCCATTTATTTACACCCATAACGAAAATCTTCACCGGATCATCCTGGTCAACATCAGATGGCTCCTCTTCTTTTAACCATTGGTCATACCATTTTATATGAAGAGAAGTGATGTCATCTTTTTCATCAATGAAGCTTCCCTCGCTGTGGATACCGAAAAATCTCTCTCCAATAATAGAGTCAAAATTCCCGTGGGCCCATGGACCTACAATGAGCTTTTGAGGTTGATTGTTCTGAGATTCCTTCATTTCTTTATAATTCATTAATGTCGTACCTAGATGACTATCGTACCACCCTGCTAGATGGTACGCAGGAACATCAATATCCCATAACCCTTGTGACCTATGGGGTGTCTTAGTAACAAGTTCACTTTTTACATCTTGGTCAATATATTTATGAAAGAGCTTTTCTAATTCCGGGTGCTTTTTAATAGGAGGCCATTCTTTTATAGGAAGGTGTTTATGCCATTCGTCAATGTTGTTTAAGTCTTTCACAATTTCTTTTTTTACATTCTCATATTCAGATCCTAATTTTCGTTTTAAATAATCAGGTGCTATAGATTCCAAAAACCAAGTCTCTAAAAACACAAGCTCAGGAACCCCCAATCTGCTCGATAGCCCATGTCGCAATTGTCCAGCTGTCATAGCGGGAAAGATTGCCTTAAGTGAAGGGGGATGAGCCAGTGCCGCATATAACTGAGTCACACCATAATAAGAAAGCCCGAACATTCCCACTTTACCATTTGTAAATGGTAAATGAGCTGCCCATTCCACTACATCATATCCATCTTCAATTTCTTGTATTAATGGGTTAAATTCTCCTTCGGAAGCAAAACGGCCACGAACATCTTGAATAATTACGACGTACCCCGCGAGCGCCATGCGGAACGGATCAATGTAATAGTGTGAATATCTTGGAAGGTTTTTATTATAGGGTAACCGCGATAATAATACCGGGTATTTCCCCTCTTCCTGGGGACGATAGATATTGGCATATAGCGTAACGCCATCCCTAACTTTACATGGAACATCTCTTTCTACGATAATTTGGTTTGCTTTCGTCATATTTACTCCATCTCCTGTTTAAACAAATACGCCTCTACCGGAAAAACTCTCTTCCGGCACAGACGTATTCTTTCTTTATTCTTCACCATTGATCATTTCGTTTACTTTGTCTTGGTTATTATCTACCCATTCGCGCGCAACCTCTTCCGGATCTTGACCTTCATCTTCAATTTTCATCATCATTTCTTCCAAGTCGTCGATTTCGATACTCCAATTACTTAAAAATTCATATACATCCGGTGCGCTTTCTTTCAACTCTTTATTCGTCATCACATAAACAGAAGAATCTTCTTTCACTTTCTTTTCGTCTTCTAATACTTTGATATCCATTTTATTGAACATCGTATGAGGACGCCATCCATAAAAAACAACAGGTTCTTCATCTGTCATGTGTCGTCTCGCTTCCGCAAGCATGCCGCCCTCTGAAGAGTTAAGTTGTTCAAGATCTAAATCATACTCCTCAATAAAGTCATCAATTACCTCAGCGTTACTTCCGCCTTTTTCCAATCCGTAAAACGTATGATCAAGCATCTCTTCTTTTCCTTTTAAATCTGAAACTTTTTCTACGTCTTCCATATATTCTGGGACGACCACACCCGATTCAGTTGGGCCGTAACTTTTCGCTGTTTTTTCCACATTCTCTTCATATTTATTAAGATAAGTTTCATGCACTGGCATCCAGGAGTCCATGTAGGCACTGATATCTCCACGTGAGAGACCAACATAAATACTGCTGACATCTGCGCTTATTTCTTCTACCTCATATCCCATGTCTTCTACAATCAAGCGAGCAATTTTTGTCGGTGGAACAGTACTTGTCCATGGCGTAACACCAAATGTAATTGTCTGATCTTTTGTATTTTCTTCTGCTGCTTCTTCATTATTTTCTTCTTCTGTATCGCCAGCGCCGCAGCCAGCAATCATAAGTATTAGTAATACTGTCATTAAACTAAATAGCACTTTTTTCATAATAATGACCCTTCTCCTTTTTCGTTAAGCTTTTTTTCCAAAACTTTGAGTAATACGATCCAACACAATAGCTAGAACAACAATGCCTAATCCCCCTACTAAACCTAATCCAACGTTTACTCGGGAAATTCCAGTTAATACTGTGGTGCCAAGGCCCGGTGCACCAATCATCGAAGCTACAACTGCCATAGATAACGCTAGCATCATCGTTTGGTTGATACCTGCCATAATAGTTGGCATCGCCAATGGGAGCTGTACTTTAAATAATAATTGCTTGGAAGTAGATCCAAAAGCTTTTGATGCCTCAATAACATCATTCGGCACTTGTCTTATCCCTAAAGCTGTCATACGAACAGCTGGGGGAGCCGCGAACACAAAAGTCGCAATAACTGCTGGTACACCACCTAGACCAAACAACAAAATAGCCGGGATTAAATAAACAAAGCTTGGTAGTGTCTGCATGAAGTCCAGAATAGGACGAACAACTTTATCAACGGCGGCATTCGTTGCGCTTAAAATACCGACTGGTATTCCAATAACAACGGAAATAAATGTTGCTACAAGTACAATAGCAAGTGTTTGCATTGCCTCTGGCCATAATTCGACAGATCCTAGGAAGACACATCCAATGAGGGAAAAGAGAGCGACCCCCTTACCCGCGTACTTCCAAGCAACTATGATTAACAGGATGGTTAGTACTTCGGGCGGGATAAACAGAAGTCCATTAGTTACTCCATCAATAATTACGGTGAGGACATTGCTTATAACATCAAAAAAATCTCCCCAAACTGGTAACAGCCAATCGTCAACAAATGTATTTGTCCACTCTTCTAGTGGGAAGTCAAAATAGTTCATGAGGTCTGTTCGTCTCCTTTCTCTTTTCCAAGAACAAGTCCTGAAAGAATAGATACTCGGGAAACAATACCTAACAGCTTTCCATCTTCAATTACTGCAATAGGATATTTTGCTTGGACGGCTGTTCCGATCAAATCATTTAAGAAAGTATGCGGGGACGTCTTATCCACATCTTTAATTAGTAAGTCCTGAATCGGAATATCTTCATTATGAGCTTTTACCGCATCGTCTATTGTTAACAATCCCTTGAATTGTTTCTCCTGATCGACAACAAAAATACTTGAGGCACCGGCTTCTTCCATTTTGCGGATCGCTACACGCGGTCCATCTTTATAAGAGAGCAGTACTTCAGGTGTTTTCATTACGTGAGATGCTTCCAGTACTTTCGATCGGTCCACATCTCTTACAAAATTTGATACATAGTCATCTGCCGGTTTTTCTAAAATTTCTTCCGGCGTTCCAATTTGAACAATTTGACCATCTTTCATAATAGCAATACGATCTCCAAGCTTTAGCGCTTCATCCAGGTCATGGGTAATAAATAAAACAGTTTTACCAAGCCTGCTTTGTATCCGTATCAATTCGTCCTGCATTTCCTTACGTATCAATGGATCGAGTGCACTAAACGCTTCATCCATTAATAAAATATCGGTATCATTCGCAAGAGCTCTTCCCAATCCAACACGCTGCTGCATTCCGCCGCTTAATTGATTGGGATAACTATGTTCATACCCTTTGAGTCCTACGTCTTCTAATGTTTTCATTGCTATTTCTTCCCGTTCGTCTTTAGCCATCCCTTGGATCTCCATACCGTAAGCAATGTTCGATAAAATGGTACGATGACTGAATAAGCCAAAATGCTGGAAAACCATCCCTAATTTTTTACGTCTCGTTTCAATAAGTTCTGATTTATCCATTTTTGTAATATCGTGTCCATCGATGAGAACTTCTCCGTCGGTAGGTTCAATCAAACGATTAATTAATCTAATTAATGTAGATTTCCCACTTCCAGATAATCCCATAATCACAAACATTTCGCCTGGCTGTATTGTAAAAGAAGCTTGGTTTACACCAACCGTCATTCCAGTTTCTTCAAGAATATCGTCTTTACTTTCACCATTGCTCAACCTCTTAAGACCTTGCTGAGGATGGGAACCAAAGATCTTCGTAAGATTATTCACTTCAATCTTATTCATAGCATCCTCTCCTATTTTTTAGCTTGTTTCTACTTTCCCTAGATAAAGTAGACCATCCGGACGGTTTTTTACACAATTATTACCTTAACATTCAGGTTGAGGAACGGCAACATTGAAAAAGGAGGGAGTCTTCCGCATAAATCTCTTTTAAGGCTTAAAATAATACACATTACGCCAAGATAGTCTTCATTCCTCCGACGTTTACTGTTTTTTTCTTATACCTATTTTCCGTCCCGCTTCCTTTGGCCATTCTGATAATCCTTGCGGCAATTCTTTAATTTTTTCTTCTATCGGTTCTGGAAACGGCACAGGACGATTTTCCTCACTATTCATTCCCATCAACATTTGTTCACTTGTCGCGATTTTTTCCCCAGCGGCATTTTTCATAACAAAAAAGACATGCAATCGTTTGGGGTCACGATCTAAAAGTTGCAGTGAAATATTTAGCATTTCCCCTTCGTGTGCTTCCTTTAAATAACACAAATGGGTTTCCAGGGTATAAATCGTGTAAGATAGTTTTTCCCGTGCCGCTTCGTCTAATCCAATGTCTATCATTAATTGATCGACGGCTTTGCTGAATACAAGGGCATATGCAGCATCGTTCATATGGCCGTTATAGTCCACCCAGTTGCTATCCACTTGAGATTTCAATAAAGTCGAGGTCTCTATCAAGATATTGCTCCTTTCTTTAAGAAATCGATTCAGATTCAGTTCGATATTCTTCTACTAAATCCAAGAGACGGACTAAAAATTCATTCCGCTTTTCCTCTAATTCGGCTATGGATGTATTCCCAGCCTGCTGTTCACAACCTTGTATGACTTTTTCTTTTAGTTCTTCTGTCAATTCAGGGGCTTCAAGCTTCGTCCATGGGAGCTTCAGTGCCGGACCGAATTGTCCAAGCATATGACGCATCCCTTGGTCTCCGCCCGCTAAATGGAAAGTCAAAAATGGTCCCATCTGAGCCCAACGCAGTCCAGCACCATAAATAATCGCAGCATCCACTTCCTCCGTCGTTGCAATACCGTCATTTACAAGATGCAGGGCTTCTCTCCAAAGTGCTTCCATTAAACGGTCAGCCACATGTCCTTCAATCTCATGGCGTATAACTAATGGTTTCATATTTAATTTTTCATAGATGGCAACAGCACGTTCCAATACACTAGAATTTGTCTTTTCCCCACCAACAATTTCGACTAGCGGAAGGATGTAGACAGGATTAAACGGATGGGCAACAATGACCCTTTCTGGGTACATGCAGTCTTGTTGCAAAACGGTAGGTTTTATTCCAGAAGTGCTTGACGCAATGATTGCATCTTTTTTTGCGAATGTATCAATTGTTTGAAGGACCTTTCTTTTTAACTCTTCTCTTTCTGGCACATTTTCTTGTATAAGATCCGCATCTTCTACAGCTGTTTCTATATCAGAAGTGAATGTCAACCTTTCACGAGAAGCGGTAGGTGCAAGCCCGCTTTTTGTTAAAGAAGGCCACGCCCGATCTACTGCCTCTCGCATTCTGTCTTCTGCCCCTTCAGCAGGGTCTGTTGCAATAACATCAAAACCTTGAGCTAATGCGCGGGCAATCCAACCATTACCTATAACACCGGTACCCACGACTGCTATTTTATTTATTTGAACATCTTTCATATGCTACTCTCCTTATGAGGGTCTCGTAAGCCTAAATGTTTCCGTGCTTCTTTTGGACTCATTGGTTCTTGTCCATTTCCTTGTAAAATAGACACTGCTTTTTCTACAAGCTGTTCATTGCGAGCCGGAACACCTTTCGTTAAATATATATTATCCTCTAATCCCACTCGTACATTCCCGCCTAAAAGAGCAGATTGAGATGCAATTGGCAACTGCATACGGCCTATTCCAAATGCAGACCAATGAGCATTATCTGGAATTCTACTTTTCATGTACAAAATTGTTTCCACATCAGCCTCAGCTCCCCATGGAATGCCTAAGCAAAATTGAAAAATTGGATCCCCGTCTATAAGACCCTCGTCAATGAGTTGTTGGGCAAAACGCAAATGACCTGTATCAAAACACTCTAATTCAGGTTTCACACCGCTCTCTTGGACAAGTTTCGCCTGTTTACGGAGCCAGTCTGCCGGACTCATGTAAATCATATTGCCAAAATTTAAGCTGCCGCAATCTAGTGTACACATTTCCGGCAGCAGTTCTTTTACAGGATTATGCCTTTCTGCTGGGGTTTGAATGTCTGTGCCTTCCCCGCCACGTTCAGGGTCGGCTTCATCTGGGATAAAATCCCCTCCCCCACCGGATGTAATATTGATAATTACATCAGTTTCCGATTCACGAATCCGTTCTACGATCTCCCGATAATGGTCAACATTGTGACTAATCCCGCCTGTATCGGGATTTCTAGCGTGAATGTGAGCAATAGCAGCACCTGCTTTTGCAGATTCTATTGCTGAGTCTGCTATTTCTTTTGGCGTGACTGGAACATGAGGATTTTTCTTTATTGTATCTCCTGCCCCTGTTACGGCAGCCGTGATCACTACTTTGTTAGACAATGGAATGCCCCCTTCTGGATATTCTCTCTATCTTTTGCTTTCTTAGCTTGAATAACACAACAAAAATTACTATACCATCCGGACGGTCTTTTTTCAACGTTAGTTTTTATTATTATGAGCTAATTCTTGTTATAAAGCCTCTGCACAGCAAAAAAGCACCGGCCGTAAAATTACGACAAGTGCTTTTTTATATGCATTTCTTATTATTTGCCCATTCTTCTAATGTTTGTAAAACTTGGTTTCGAATCTCGTCATCCAGGTGATGTATTTCAAATAACTCAGATAACCATATTCCATCAGTAGCTAATCGAATGATAGTGGCAGTAACAGGGTCTAAGCCATCATTTTCAATATGCTCCTGCCATTTAGCATAGGCCTTATTAATTGGCTGCAGCAGCTCAGGTTTTACCGCTTTCGCAGCAAGCAGACCCGCATTCATATCCTTATTTTGATATGTTTGATTAAAGGTGACGTTTAAAAATGCCCTTGTCCATTTCCCCTCATCTACAGGGTCGTTCTCGGCGTTTTCCTCTATCTTCGTCATATAATTGTTTGCGAGGTGTTCGACCATTCCTTGAACAAGTGCTTCCTTCGATGGAAAGTGATACAATAACCCACCCTTACTCATACCGGCTTCTCTTGCTGCCGCTTCCAACGTTAAATTGAAAATCCCTCTTTCTTTTACAATTCTTGCCGCAGCATGAAGAATCACTACTTTTCGAGAGTCTTTACTCATTTCCATCTCCCTCTGTTATTATTATTAACACTACAAGCAACACACTACCTTATTTTTTCTGATTGGTAAATAACTTGTCAAACAGGGCGTGTCTCTAGTATTGGCCAACATTGTTATTAGACTAACACTTTCTCGCTCAATTTATTTGTCATTAACCTGTCCAAAAACTTTAGAAATGCAGCCTTCTTTTAGGAAATTTTTGGCGTTAATCTTTGTATATTACCAACTTGGAAACAGACATTTTAGTAAAACATTAATACCAAATTTATTACTTTTATTACCATTAAAAAGTACCCAGTGACCCAGTTATCGTCTATTTTTTCTAAAGTACTTTACTTGATCTAATTTTAAGCAGAAATATTATGCGGCGCACTCACAAACCTCTCACACATATTGGAAAATATACCCGTATTGTGTCAGTCCCCCTTCAAACCTATATAAAAAAACTACATTCTTTCTTCTCTACACTCATTTTCATTGTTATATAACGAACAATAATTTTAAATTATATTTAATCGTTCACAAATGAAAAGGGAACAATTTTTAGTTGGAAGACAACGTGGAGGGGATAAACGTTAATATATGAATTGAAATCTGCAGGTGCTAGTGAGAATTTTTTGAAATACCGGCTTTGCATAATGTTCGGTTTTAATAATTTATAGTTAAGTTATCGTGTTGAACCTTTGCTGTCACAAAAAAGTATTAACTTATCAAACTCTATATTAAGAAAATAATAATTGCATTATATTCATTTATTATTTAATATTTAAAAATAAGAGACAATTTTAAAACTAATACATTAGGAGGGTTAGCTATTGGATATTTGTTACATGACAGCTCAACAACTAGCTTTAGCGATTAAACAGCGAAAAATCTCATCTGTCGAAGTAATGGAAGCATTTCTCACTCAAATTAATAAAACCAACCCCGAGGTTAATGCCATTGTTTCTATGCAAGAAGAAGCAGCCTTAGCCCAAGCAAAAGAAGCAGATCAAAAAATAGCAAGAGGTGAAGCGGTTGGTCCATTTCACGGGCTCCCCATTGCTATAAAGGATACGCATAACGCAAAAGGTTTTCCGACAACGAGTGGGTCCCTTGCATTACAAGATAACATTGCCGAACAGGATGATCTTGTGGTGGAGAGAATTAAAAACGCCGGTGCTATTGTCTTAGGCAAAACGAATGTCCCTGAGTTTGCTGCGGGAGCCCATACTTTTAATGAAGTATTCGGCACCACCCGCAACCCATACAACCTTAACTATACAGCTGGCGGAAGCAGCGGTGGAGCTGCAGCTGCAGTGACATCAGGTATGATTCCGTTTGCTGATGGGAGTGATATGGGAGGTTCCCTTCGCTTTCCTGCTGCATTTAACAATGTCGTTGGCTTGAGACCTTCTCCAGGAAGAGTCCCTACCTATCCAAAACCAGCCCTATACTCTACGTTAGGCGTCCAAGGACCCATTACCCGGAACACGACAGATGCTTTCTTTATGATGTCTGTGTTGTCTGGACCAGATAACCGCTCTCCATTATCGATAGAAGAACCCGGTTCACGTTTTTTAGAGTCTTTTGAACACAGCATATCTGGTAAGCGGGTAGCTTATTCCACAGACCTAGGCGGGTTATTTCCTGTCGATCCGGAGGTAAAAACGATATTTGAACAACAAATCAAAGTATTTGAAGATTTAGGCTGCAAAGTAGAAATGGATTTCCCTGACCTTACAGAAGCAGAAGAAGTGTTTCAAGTATTACGAGCATGGGAATTTGAGATGTCCTATAGAGAAATTTTCAATACATTTCAGAATCTTTTAAAGCCTAGTTTTGTCTGGAACTTTAAAAAAGGACAAGAACTCAGCGGCCCTGATATCGGTAAAGCTGAACAATTACGCAACCTTCTCTATCATCGCATGAGAACTTTCTTTGAGAAATATGACATATTGCTGCTCCCTGTCAGCCAGGTTCCTCCATTTGAAGCGGAATTAGAGTATCCGCCAAACATAAATGGAACTCCAATGGAAACATATTTAGACTGGATGCGGTCTTGCTATTATATTTCCACCGTGGGGAATCCTGCATTGTCTGTTCCTGGCGGGTTCACGAAAAATGGACTTCCTCTCGGTATCCAAATTATCGGCCCTCATCAAGCAGACTTTGAAGTACTCCAAGTAGGACATGCATTTGAACAAGCTACCCAATACGGGGAGAAACGACCTACTTTTACAAAAGTACATCAACAATAAAATAATCAAAAAGAGAGGTGAAAGGATAGATGCTTAAGTCATTTACTATGGTAGTGGACCGTTTCGTCCGCCGCTATTTACCAGATGCTTTTTTATTCGCAGTCATATTGACATTGATCGTATATGTCTTAGGTATTGGTATGACAGATAGTTCACCGATGGACATGGTGCAGTATTGGGGAAATGGTTTTTGGGACCTATTAGCATTTGCCATGCAAATGTCCTTAATCGTTGTTACAGGCTATATACTTGCTAATACACCCCTTATCAAATCATTATTATCCAAACTAGCCCAGCTTGCCCATACTCCCGGTCAAGCAATTATACTCGTCACTTTCGTTGCCGGCATTGCCTGCTTAATTAATTACGGTTTTGGATTAGTTATTGGTGCTTTGTTTGCACGCCACGTGATACAAAAGGTCCCGACAGTAGATTACCGATTACTTGTGGCCAGTGCATACAGTGGTTATTTGTTATGGCATGGAGGTTTTTCCGGCTCCATTCCATTAACTATCGCCACTCCCGAACATTTTGCAGAAGATCTAATAGGAATCATACCGATAACCGAGACATTGTTTTCTTCGGCAAATATTTTCATTGTTCTCGTTCTCTTAGCCACATTGCCACTTTTAAATCGATTATTATTGAGCGCTGCTAATGATCCAAGTTCACAACTATCCAAGGAACAAATGGCAGCAGCGGCAGCTGAACCAACTCAAGATAACAACAATGAACCTGATGAGAACGAAACTAAAGAAAAAACACCAGCTGAACGATTAGAAAATAGCCGGATTGTCTCCTACCTAATTGGTATTTTAGGTTTAGTATTTATGATTTACCATTTTACAGAAAATGGTTTCGACTTAAACATTAACATTGTAAACTTTATCTTTCTCTTTCTCGGCATTTTGTTCCACCAAACTCCTCGTCGTTTTCTTAATAGTGTGGCAGAAGCAGTTAAAAATGCAGGAGGAATTATCATTCAATTTCCATTTTACGCTGGCATTATGGGGATGATGGTTGCTTCTGGATTGTCCGAACAAATGTCCCTTTGGTTTGTCAGCATTTCAAATGAATTTACCTTCCCGCTGTTTGCTTTTCTAAGCGCAGGCGTGGTTAATTTTTTCGTACCATCAGGCGGAGGCCAGTGGGCTGTTCAAGGCCCGATTATGATACCAGCTTCTCTTGAGCTCGGTGTTGATACGGCTAAGACGGCTGTGGCAGTAGCTTGGGGTGACTCTTGGACCAACATGATTCAACCATTTTGGACATTGCCGCTTCTTGCAATTGCTGGTTTACAAGTTAGAGATATAATTGGCTTCTGTGTGATCACGCTACTATACAGTGTGATTCCAATCTCTATTGGACTGTTGTTTTTTTAGCTGAATGGACAGGCCGCCTCTACGTTGTTGGGGCGGCCCTGTTTTTTAAGAGTTATGATATACTTGTGAAATTTCTTTATCTGCCAGGTCTGCATTGTCTTCTTCAACCAACCTTGGTTCCTCTTCTGCACTCCCCGAGTACCGAGCGCCCGTGTGAAACGGGTGGTCTGCCTGCAAGCCATGGGCAACGGCTTCCTCAATATTTGTTTTCCTTTTAGAAAAAGCTTCTTTTTTTCCTTTTTTGACTTCTGCCATTTTTTCACCCCTTGTTATAGAATTTGTGTATTTTTTCATTTCATCCTGGGAATTTTTCTTTGGCGGATGGGGTATGGTATATTGAGGATATAGTAGGAGGAATATTTCATGGAATTCATTGATAACCTATATGAGTTGTATAAGAATAAGTTAACCGGTGATGAGGAAGACGCGCTAGTGGTCATCGAAGGGATTTTAGAGAGCTTTAGTAATAAGGATATTGAGAAACTATTTTCTGAGCTCTCAGAGAAGGAACGCTATGAAATGATGGCTCTTTTTTTATATGAGCAATTCCGATTGAAATTAGCTCAGGAAGGAGTCGGACAAACACGGACTAGAAATGATGAAAAACTTAAATATTACCATTAATTGTTTTTTTAGGAGAACCAGAAAAGATCATCCTTCCCGGTTCTCCTCTCTTCTTATAATAGCCTCTACGCTTGATAAGTGACGAAGCATGGTTTGTCTGGCTTCGGTCCTGTTTTTATTTTTGATCGCCTGGTAAATTGCTTCGTGCTCGTCATATAACTGTTCCAACGTCTGACTTTCAGAAAATAACCAGACCTTCCTGCTTTCAAATATCGTTCTTTTCAATGTATCCGATAGCTTGGTCATCATATCGGTGATGATATGGTTATGTGCCCCTTTTACCACAGCTAAGTGAAAAGCCATGTCTGCCGTCTCTCCTATATCTGCACGAGTGGATGCCGCTTTCATATGTTGAAGTGCTTCTTGCATCGCTTCGAGTTGAGACTCGGTTCGCTTTTCCGCAGCCAACTCTGCTGCACCTACTTCCATTATTTTTCGTACTTCCAACAATTCTAATATCTCTTTCTTCGAAATGATACGCTCTGACGGGTCAAAAACTGCGGAGAAATCATAAGGATTGACAAATGTACCTTCCCCCTGTTTTATGGTGACCGCTCCGACTGCTCTTAATGCGCTCAGTGCCTCTCGAACTGCTGAACGACTAACTTGGAATTCATCGGCTAACTGGATGACAGATGCTAATTTGTCTCCTGGCTGTACTTCCCCACTTTTAATCATATGTTCAATTTCTTCTCGAACCAATTCAGAAATTTTTTTTGATTTAATTTGTTTCGTGCTCATTTTTCTTCTCCTTTTTCAAGTCATCGACTAAAATATAGCAGGCTCGTACCGGCCCATGGACGCCGACTACTAGATCCAATTCAATATCAGCACTGTTACTTGGTCCGGAAATGAAGTTAATACAAGCCGGCAGACGCCTGCCCTTTTCTGCTTGTTCATGAATAGCCGCTGTTGCTTGTGTCATTCGTGGTACTAACGTGCTTAGAGGTATAATCGCAATATAATTAGTTGGCAATAAGCTGACAGACAGTCCTTTTCCTGCCCCGTTCATTATGACCACTGTACCAGACTCAGCTAACGTATAATCCGAAAATGTAATACCGACATCCGCTTGTTCAGCAGCCTGGATATTTGCCTCTCTTCCCGGTTCCTCTCCCCACACGGAGACTTGGGGCCGTTCTACTATAGAATCTAAACCAAATTGATGAAAACGAGGATCATCCCATACAGCTGCTGTGATCGCTTCGTATTCCACGAATACCTGATCAATAACTTCTCTCAAATTGTTGATGGTTGCCTCTCTCACATCTGTGTGAATAGCTAGACACTGCTTTTTTAGCACTTTTGCTAATTCACTAATGTCTGCCTCTTTCCCCATTTTCTGATGAGGGAATGAGAAATAACTAGGAGGATTCACCGTGGTGCGTCGTTCTCTTCCTAATCTATCTGCCACGTGATTGAGAAAAGTTGTTTGATTTTGAACATTTCCGCTACTCATTCTGCTCCCCCCTTATTTCTTTCTTTTACCCAATCCCTGAAGCGCTCTTTCTTTGGACCGGGGAAGTCTCTAATTGCCGTCCATTCCTTCAAAGGGCCGGGGCCTTTCTCTATCGTTTCCTTATTTGTAAACGGAGCGAGCAGAGCGGGAGCTGTTTTTGCTGCCATTTCAAATAAACGGGGAGAGCTCGCCACTAGTCCAAATCCTTTCATAGCAAATGTTTCCCCTAATGTTGTTTTCTTTTCTTGCGCGATCACTTTCCGGTGTTCCACAAGCAGTTCGTGTAGAGGGATTTTTACCGGACAGGCATCTGTACAAGCAGCACAGAGGCTTGAGGCATATGGTAAGTCTTGGTGATCTTCGTATCCCTCAAGAAGAGGGGACAAGACCGCACCAATTGGCCCCGGGTAAATGGATCCGTAGGCATGACCGCCAATATGCCGATAGACCGGGCAAACATTAATACAAGCCGCACAGCGAATGCAATGAAGGGCTGATTGAAAAGGTGTGCCGAGAATATTTGAGCGGCCATTATCGACGATAACTAGGTGAAATTCTTCGGGGCCGTCCACATCCTCCTGAGCTTTCGGACCGGTCAGCCCGGTAACATAACTCGTTAATTTTTGTCCAACTGCACTTCGACACAGCATACTAACGAGAATATCGAGCTCTTCCCAGGTAGGCACCACTCTCTCCATCCCCATCACTGCGATATGTGTTTTAGGAATCGTAGTGACAAGCCTTGCATTTCCCTCGTTCGTAACAAGTGCTACACTCCCTGATTCTGCGACCGCAAAATTACATCCAGTGATACCGATGTCCGCCTCTAGAAATTCTCGACGAAGCTTTTTTCGGACGAATTGTGTCAGCTCTTCCGGCTTAGATGTCTTTTGATACCCTTTCCGTCGTGAAAACGTGTCTTTAATTTGCTCTTTATTTTTATGGAGAGCTGGCGCAACGATATGAGAGGGAGGATCATGATCATCTATTTGTAGTATGTATTCTCCCAGGTCCGATTCAATCACTTCTACTCCAGTGGCTTCTAATGCCTCATTCATGCTTATTTCTTCAGTTACCATGGACTTCGCTTTCATCACTTTCTTTGCTTCTTTTCTTTCGGCAATGGATTGAATATATCGATTCGCTTCAGCAGCAGTTTGGGCAAAATACACGTGCCCCCCATTTTTCGACACATTTTCGCTAAGCCTTTCTAAATAGTAATCTAGATTGTCAACCGTATGAGATCGAATCTTTTCCGAGAGGGAACGCCACTCTTCCCAGTCCCCCAGCTCTTCTTCCGCTTGGGATTTATTCGTATAAAGTCGTTCCTGAGCTGTGCGGACCGTCTCTCTCATATAGGAGTCGCGTACCCCTTGTTCCGCACGTTTGTCAAACGATCGCCCTCCTATTTTCATCGCCATTATACGTCGCCTCCTCCCATTTCTCTGTGATTTAATACCTCTGCAATATGCATTACCTTGATAGGTTTTTTCTCTTTTTGAATCCGACCGCCAATGTTCATGAGGCAGCCATTGTCTGCTCCAATTAGAACATCAGCTTCTGTTTCTTCTATATGCTCTACTTTTTCATCTACCATTTGTTCGGAAATGGTGCTCATTTTCACAGCAAAGGTCCCACCAAACCCACAGCAGTTCTGTTTATTAGGAAGCTCTTTTAACTCAAGTCCTTGAACATTAGAAAGAAGTACATAAGGTGCCTCTGTTTCACCTAATAGACGGACCATATGACAGGAAGTGTGATAGGTAGCAACTCCTTGTAAAGTAGCTCCCGTATTAGTAACGTGTAACACACGATATAAAAACTGGGTGAGTTCGTATGTTTTTCCTGCTAATTGTTCTGCCCGCTCACGCCACCGTATTTCGTCTTTCAATAGTGATGGGTATTCTTTAAACATAGCGGCACAAGACCCAGACGGCGTAACAACTTTTTCGGCATGCTCAAACGTCTCAATCATATGCTTTGCCGCTTTTTTCGCATCCTTATGATACCCACTGTTAAATGCGGGCTGACCACAACACGTTTGCTTCTCAGGAAAATCAACCTCACATCCATGGCGCTCTAAAAGCTCTACAACATTTTTCCCAACATCCGGATAAAAAATATCTGTTAAGCAAGTGATAAACAAGGAAACTTTCATAGAAGTACTCCTCTCTTCTTCTAAAAAGTGATGACAAGGTCATCAGATGTCTACGATTGTAAGTGCTTTCATCATACCAAGCCGTCTTATGATTTTACAATACTTTTCGAAAATTAAGTTATTAATCCATGAAGTTAACAAGGGCCGCCCAAAAAGTTGTTATTAACTACTTTTTTGGGACAGCCCTTCGAAAATATCTTTATTTAAGATGATCCAGTGAAAATGTTATTTCTTGGCTAATTCTTTATTTTTCACTTCGAGACGACGTTTATGCAAGATTGGCTCAGTATACCCACTTGGCTGCTCTCTTCCTTTAAATACCAAATCACATGCAGCTTGGAAAGCAATTGATTTATTGAAATCATCGGCCATTGGACGGTAGTTTGGATCACCGGCATTTTGTTCATCGACTACCTTTGCCATTCGTTTCATTGTATCCATGACTTGTTGTTCCGTGCATATTCCATGGTAAAGCCAATTCGCCATGTGCTGGCTGGAGATACGTAAGGTCGCCCGGTCTTCCATGAGACCAATATTGTTAATATCAGGAACTTTCGAACAGCCTACTCCAAGGTCAACCCAACGAACCACATACCCTAAAATTCCTTGTGCATTATTATCTAATTCTTCCTGAATTTCTTCCTCTGACCAGGTCGGATTCTCTTCAACAGGAATTTGTAGTATCTCATCATGCAAATCTTCCACTTTATCTTTAAGCTGTGATTGGACTTCTTGAACGTCTATATGATGATAATGAAGAGCATGAAGTGTTGCAGCAGTTGGAGATGGCACCCAAGCGGTATTGGCTCCTGCTTTCACTTGGCCAATTTTTTGTTCGAGCATCGCCGCCATCATATCCGGCATAGCCCACATTCCTTTTCCTATTTGCGCACGACCTACAAGCCCCGTTTCTAATCCACGAAATACATTCGACCGTTCATAAGCATCTAGCCACACTGACTTCTTCATATCACCCTTTCTAATCATTGGTCCTGCTTCCATGGATGTGTGAATTTCATCTCCAGTACGATCGAGAAATCCGGTATTAATAAACACAATACGGTCCTTCGCTTCCCGGATACAAGCTTTTAAGTTAAGAGAGGTGCGTCTTTCTTCATCCATGACACCCATCTTAAGAGTATGGCGTTCTAATCCGAGCAATTCTTCTGTTTTGTCGAATAGTTTATTCGCAAAAGCTACCTCTTTTGAGCCGTGCATTTTTGGCTTAACAATATATATGGAGCCCTTTTCAGAGTTTCGATATTTGCTATTTCCAAGAACATCATGCATCGCAATAAGACTTGTAAATACTCCATCTAGTATTCCTTCTGGTACTTCTTCTCCGTTTTTATCCAGAATAGCAGGGTTTGTCATTAAATGACCAACATTTCTCACGAACATCTTCGAGCGTCCCGGTAATGTTAATTGTTCACCAGTGGAACTCCGATAGACACGATCCGGGTGTAATTCTCTGGTCACTTCCTTTAATCCTTTTTGGAAGGTAGCTTGTAATGTTCCTTTCATGAGACCTAGCCAATTCCGATATACCTCTACCTTATCCTCTGCATCTACAGCCGCAATGGAGTCTTCACAGTCCATCAAAGTAGAAAGAGCTGCTTCCATTAAGATATCCTTTATTCCTGCAGCGTCCGTTTTCCCTATAGGATGGTCCCGATCTATTTGAATCTCAAAATGAATACCATTGTTTTCAATGAGGATGGCCTCGGGTGATTCTTCTTGTCCTTGGTACCCTTTGTATTTAGTTTTTTCTTTTAATAATGACTCCGTCCCGTTCTCAAGTATGACACCAAGCTCCCCATCGCGTACCACGTATTGAGTGGCTTGTTGATGAGACCCTTCTGTGAGAGGAATAATTTCGTCGAGAAATTGCTTTGCGTATTCTATGACTTTTTTGCCTCGAACTGGGTTATATTCGCTCGTTCGTTCCGCTCCGCTTTCTTCCCTGATAGCATCTGTGCCGTAGAGAGCATCGTACAAACTCCCCCACCTTGCATTTGCAGCGTTTAACGCATAACGCGCATTCGTTAAAGGTACAACAAGTTGCGGACCCGCTTGTTTTGCAATTTCATCATCCACATTGCTCGTTGTCACTTCCACATCCTCTGTCTCCGACTCTAAGTAACGAATGTTTTTTAGAAACTTTTTATACTCATATGGGTCGAATGATTCTCGATGATCTTTATGCCACTTATCCAACTTTGATTGAAGCATTTCTCTCTCTTCAAGAAGAGCTTTGTTTTCTGCAGTTAATTCATGAATGAGTGTATCAAGTCCCTGCCAAAATTTTGATGGGCTCACTCCAGTCTCTGGAATGGCCTCTTCATTTATAAATGCATAAAGTTCTTCTGCTACTTGCAAACCACCAACTGTAACATATTTCCCCATTTTCTTTTCTCCTCCTAATGTTGCTTATTACGAAACAACGTTTCTTATTTATAGAATAACATGTCATTTTATCTATTTCAATTGTTCAGATTACTTTTTTTAAAATCACCTTTCTGTTCATGATTAGATGCAGCTCTCCTGCAGATCAATGGACACTTACATAAAAAAAGCTGTATCAAAAAGTCATTTTTTACCTTTTGATACAGCCCTTATTAAACTCTTACATCCCACATGATGGAATTAATTCGCTTGCTTCTCTGCACCTATCATAGATAGCATACCATTTCTCTGTTTCTATGTTGTAGGAGTTTGTGTCAGCTGTCACTACTATATCTCCATGCTCATACGTGCTGTATATCGTTGCACCTATACGGTTTAGTCTGCTTACAACCCTTCTTGTCGGGTGGCCAAATTCATTTTCCCCGTAAGTAAGTATCGCGGTCTCCGGTTGTACCTTTCTTAAAAAGTCCATACTTGTGGATGTTTTCGATCCATGATGCCCTACTTTTAAAATTTCTGCTTCTACGTCAAATTCATTTACCATTCTCATTTCATTGTCCTTTGTAGCATCACTAGCAAGCAAAAAGTCTATTTCTCCGTGCGTTATTTTAAAAACAATCGAGGATTCATTGCGCTCCTCACTTTCACTTAAGGCATTCAGCGCTTGCATCTCAACAGGCGGGGCAAAATCGATCGTCTCCCCGTGGTTTACAATATCAAAAGGAATCTCCCTCTCTTCTACGAGTTTTAAATATTCGATATACGTATCCGTCGTATGTTCCTTTCCACTATCTAACACGTGCTCTACTTCTACCTCACGCAACACTTCGATTAACCCGCCAACGTGATCTGCATCTGGATGTGAAGCGACAACATAATCTAAGTGCTCGATGCCAGATTTTTTTAAATAGGTAACAACCTTTTCACCTGCATCCCTTCTGCCTCCATCAATCAACATCGTCTGCCCTCTATATTCAATTAATGTGCTGTCACCCTGGCCCACATCAATAAAATGAACGACTAAGCTGTCATCTGGCGCAGCAGATACGTGGGAAAAGAGATGGAGAAATAAAAATGTAAGTAATAGGATATATCTGCAGTGCTGCAATGTAAATCCCCCTTACGTTATTATGTAACGCGGGGGACGTTGATTATTCATCTATTTCATTCGTGTCTCTACCGAATATCATTTACATAGAGATGGAGTATTCTTTCATCTTTCTATACAAAGTACTTCGAGCAATTCCAAGTATGGATGCTGCTTCTGCTGCGGAACATGTTTGATTGACTGCTTTTTCGATTGTTCTTTTTTCTACTTCTTTTAATGACAGCTTGTTTACTTTACTTTCCGAGAAGCTTCTAACCTTTTTCGGCAAATGTTTCATATCGATAGAAGCTCCTTCGTTTCGCGCAATTAAAAATGCTCTCTCCAATGCATTTCTTAATTCGCGAATGTTCCCGGGCCATGGGTAAGACAAAATAAGCTGCAGAGCTTCATCTTTTATGAAACCAGGCCCATAATTGTAAGCTTTCTGGAAATCTTTCAGAAATTCGAAACATAAATGCTCGATATCTTCCGAACGTTCTCTTAGAGGAGGGATGGTGATGGATAGAACGTTTAACCGATAATACAGATCAGAGCGAAAAGAGTTCTCATAGGCAATTTCCTCTTCCAAATCTCTGTTAGTCGCAGCAATAATACGTGTATTGATAGGCCGTTCCACTGTATCTCCGACGCGGACAATTTTTTTATCTTCTATTGCTCGCAACAAAGTCACTTGAAGTTCAAATGGCATATCACCTATTTCATCCAAAAATATTGTTCCATTCTGAGCTGCTTCAAACTTCCCAGTTGATCCGCCTTTCCGTGCACCTGTAAAAGCCCCATCTACATAACCAAATAATTCACTAGTAATTAAATCTTTAGGAAGTAGGCCTGTATTTACAGATATAAAGGGGCCGTTTTTTCTTTCGCTCATATTATGAATCGCTTGTGCCACCATTTCTTTACCAGTTCCTGTTTCACCAAGTATAAGAACATTAGCAGATGACTCTGCAGCGATTTTTCCTACTTCCAACTCTGATTGATATTCTTCATTCACTGTCTTTACATGTCCAAACACATAAGGCGATTTTGAAGAAATGGACGGCAATTTTGGTTTTAAAACAAAAAGGTTTTGTTCTTTTCCTGGGTATTGGTGGATATAAAACGATCTCTTCATCTTCTCCAGCATTTCCTTAGTGACAAAGGAACCTTCCATCCAGTTGGTCATTTTAGCTGCTTGATGACTTTGATAGACGATTTCTCCTTCGCTAGAGACCGCTAGTACAGCTTCTTCACTTACCTTCCCCCAATTTCTAAGAACCATCTTATGGTATGACCGTTCAGAAATAGTATTCAACTTAAAAGGTTGCGGTGATATTTCTTTTTCAGAATCCCATACAGTTTCAAACTGCCCTTCGTGTGTAACTCTTCCTATTTTCACAGGGCGAGATAAATGGCGATGATTCGGATCAGTAACAATCGTTCCGCATAAGGTGTTATATTTACGTCCACTTAAATGATAGATAATCTCCCGGAATTCCTCTGTCTCGATCCTCACAATGCTGTCTAATACCAGCTGAGTTCCTAAATAAGTATTAAACATTACAGAAGACACAGGCTGCTTTCTTCCAGCAAACTGTTGAAAATTTTCCACGAATTGTCGGTTTTCTATAGAAGGAATGGATTGGAAATAGCTTGCCGAACTGTAATGTCCCTCCCCAAACTCAGCTCCCATAACGTCAACTTCTGTTTCCTTAGTGATCGGACTAAAAATGGGCATCTCATTAAAGTCCAGCCCGACTTGTTTGTACATTTGATAGAAAGGGATGACACTTTTTCCCACAAGGGTTGAAAAGATAATATCTGGTTTTTTTTCAACGATTTCTTGAAAAATTTCATAAAATGACGTAAAACCAAACGGAACATACCGCTCCCCCACTAAAGAATGTTCTTTTCCTTTTAAGAATAATTTAACTTGCTGATTTGTTTCACGGGGATAAACGTAATCTGTGCCGATCGCATAAACTCGTTTTCCGTAATGTTGAGCACCGTATTCTAAGAGGGTATGTACTTGTTGATTAGGTACTTCGCCTGTGTAGAAAACGTTTGGGTGACATTCCTGGCCTTCATACAAAGCTGGATATACAAGGAGACAGTCATATTTCTCTAACACCGGAAGAACAGCCTTTCGACAAGCGGAAGTATAGCATCCAACAAAAATCTTTATGCCCGCTTTTGCCAAATCCTCTGCTTCTTTTGCGGCTTGTGCAGGATCAGAACGGATATCACGAGTGAATGTGGTAATAGAATGAACCTGTGTTTCATATTTGCTAATGGCATATTTTGTTGCCTTCCATTGTCCTATTTCGGTAATAGAGGTCGTCCCTGTCAAAGAAAACAATAATCCTACCTTGATTTCCACACACATTCCCTCCATGAGTGTTTTATTTTGAGATACGCTGTCTCAAAATTAGAAAACCTTTCTACATCATCTATTTTACAATAAATATCAGAACATTTGGAATTAATCTTTCTCTTTTTCAAACGAATGCTTTTCCAATGTGCCTTCTATCCCTGACTTTCTCATTGGCATGCATTTTGCAAATTAACTAGGTGAGTGTCTACTGAAGGAGAAGTGCGGAACGTGCAGACACCCTATAAAATAACGAGGGGAGAGATGAGGAATGAAGTTATCCATCCGAGACGTGCTGAAGGATAAAGGAATTATTGTAAAAAATAACCACTTACCGGTACTTGAAGAGCGTTGGGAAGGCATGGAGTTGTTAAGAAAAGAAGCAGAAGATGCCAACTTAGATGATTATGATATTGCGTTAAGGAATATTCCTGGAGGTGATCATATTGAGTAAGGATCTAGTGTCGAAGCCTGTAGAAGAGTTGGCTCCCCTCATTAAAAACAGAGAAGTATCCTCTTTAGAAGTAACAAAAGCTGTGATGAATCACGCTGAAACGGTTGATGAAACGATAAATGCTTTTATATCTATGACAAGAGAGCAAGCTGAAAATGCAGCTAGACAAGCAGATCAAGAAATAGCATCAGGTAACTATAAAGGAATGTATCACGGCATTCCTATGGCTGTTAAAGACAATTTATATATCAAAGATGAACTGACAACGATGGCGTCCAAAATACATGGTAAGTATATACCTGACTACACAGCAACCATCATCGATAAAATGAAAGATGCCGGTATTGTTTTCACTGGAAAATTAAATATGCATGAATATGCTTGGGGAATAACAACTAATAATCCACACTGGGGTGCTTGCCGAAACCCTTGGAATACAAAAAGATATCCAGGCGGATCAAGTGGCGGATCCGGCGCTGCTGTTGCATCAGATATGAGTGTTGCATCTTTAGGAACGGACACAGCGGGGTCCATCCGTATTCCATCATCGACTTGCGGTATTGTTGGTTTAAAGCCTACATTTGGAAGAGTCAGCAAATACGGCTGCTTTCCGCTTGCGTGGTCCCTTGACCATATCGGGCCGATGACCAAAACCGTAAAAGACGCTGCCGGACTTCTTGAAATCATTCAAGGATTTGATAAAAATGATCCTACTTCCATAAACGTCCCAGAAAATAAATATGTAGATAAATTAAACGGGGATATCAAAGACCTTGTTATAGGCGTGAATGAGGACTATTACTTTAAAGATGTAGATAGAGAAGTAGAGGAGAACGTGCGTAAAGGGATTAAGAAGTTGGAGGAGCTTGGTGCAAAAGTAGAAACCATTAGCATTCCAGGCCTTAAGCATGCAGAATACGCAGAGCTTGTTACAAGCCTATCAGAGGCTTCAGCAATCCATCACCGTAACTTAGTCAATCGACCTGATGACTATGGTGATGACATTCGTCTCTTATTCGAATTAGGCGAGCTGCCATCAGCAGTTGAGTACTTACAAGCACAACAGTTGCGTCGACAACTGAAATTAGATTATCAAAAAGCCTTTGAAAAAGTGGATGTATTAGTAACACCAACACTTCCAATTATTCAGCCTGAAATAGGTCAAGATACAGTTGATTTGAATGGTAAGCAAGTAGACCTTATTAATCATACCATTCGGTTTATGGGTCCTAGTAACTTAACCGGTCTTCCTTCTTTATCTGTCCCATGTGGGGTGGGGAAAGAAAATATGCCAATAGGAATGCAGATCATAGGCCCACCATTACGGGAAGACCTTATCCTCAATGTCGGTTACGCTTTTGAAAAGACAAATCCACTTCAAGGACAAAAGCCATCTTTCGCTAAATCAGTACAGTAATTCATATATAGCAAGAGCCCGGCTGGCATAAACATGGATCAGCCTGGCTCTCTATTTTTAGCTGATAACATACAAGTTAATTTGAAATTTCATAATTATTGCCTTTGCATCCCTAACAAGAACCGAAAATATGGTGACTAAACGAAAATTGAACGAGCTTGGTTCACTTACTATTACATTCCTTTTTTGGGCAAGCTCCGCAAAACTTCCCTTTACTTGTACCGGTTTGATAATAATAACAGCATGTTTGCCGAACGCGGACAGAATCCTCGCTTTGTTTTGTCGAGTAAAATAATTGTAACGGGTTTGTTTTTGTGCCAAAGACCTCACTTTTTGCATCATGAATAAGGTATTGGAAGTCTTCTTCAATCCTTGCTTTAACTTCTGGAGTTGCATGTTTCATCAGTTTCTTCTCATATAAGGAGAAAATACGAACAGCAGTATTTTCCCACAACAATGCTCTTGAGACAGCAGTAACATCAAAGAGGGTATACCATATCCTGTTTACATGCTCTCTAAAGAGTGTCGCTATCGCTTGTTCTCTCCATATTTCCCGAGGACCTTTTTTATGGAAATCCTCCTGAGCATTCACTAGTTGTAAGGAAGGATTCCATTTTGCTTCATTCTTCCCTAACGTGAGCTGACAGTTATGGATGGACATATCATATGCTTTGTCTTCTAGTGTCATTTTAGAAAGGGCAGGCAACACGACTACTTTGGCGTAACTCTTCGCAAATTGAGATGCAGTGACATCAAGCGAAGGTGCCTGAATAAGGCGCTTCATATAATAAAGATATTCCTCGCAAAGAGAGGCATCCGTCCAGTCTATCGATGAGATAGTGCTACTGTGCTTTAGCATTAATGAGTTTTTCATTACGCTTCCTCCCCTTTCCATGAGGGATCACCATAGGGGTACCAAACAAAGGATCACTCATCACATCACAGTTCATATGAAATACACGGCGGACGAGATCAGCACTCATGATATCTTCCGGTCTCCCCTGCGCGACAATATTTTTATTTTGAATAGCCACTAAGTGATGAGCATACCTGCAGGCTAAATTCATATCATGGAGCACCATCACTATCGTCCGTCCTTCGTTATCGTTTAAATCATAAAGCAAATCTAGTATTTCAATTTGATGAGACATATCTAAGTAAGTGGTTGGTTCGTCGAGCAAAAGCGTATCTGTTCCTTGTGCAAGTGTCATAGCGATCCACGCTCTCTGCCTTTGACCACCTGATAACGCGTCCACAGGAAAATCAGCGTATTCGGACATATTTGTCTCTCTAAGGGCCGCATTCACCATTTTTTCATCTTCACTTGACCATTGTTTTAACCAGCTTTGATGGGGGTATCTTCCTTGGGTGACCAATTGTTTCACAGTTAATCCTTCTGGGGCGGTCGGGCCTTGTGGAAGGATGGATAACTTTTTAGAAATATTCTTCGTTTTCATTCGGGCCATTTCTTCTCCATCCAACAAAATCGTTCCTTTTTCAGGAGTTAACAAGCGGGCTAACGTTCGTAAGAGAGTCGATTTCCCACACCCATTCCCTCCAATAAAAACCGTAATCTCACCTTTCGGAATATGGATAGATAAATTATCAATAATTGGATCTTGCCCATAGGAAATAGTCAAATCCTTCGCTTCAAGATTCATGATCAAACTGCCCCCTTAAAATTGATTCCGATTTTTTAACAACAAATAGAGAAAAAACGGAGCGCCTACACCAGCTGTGAACACACCCGCCGGTATGTCAACAGGATAAAAAATAGTTCTTGCTGTCAGGTCAGCCGTAAATAACAACAATGCTCCTGTTAGGGAAGACGCAATCACTAAGCTTCCGTACGTCTGACTCACCAATGTACGCGCAATATGTGGAGCAATGAGACCAACAAATCCAATCGCTCCTACTGCGGCGACTGCGGAACCTGTTAAAATGACACAGATCGCAAGTAGAATAAAGCGATCTCGTTGCACTTGAACGCCCATCCCCACGGCCACTTCATCTCCCAGCTGCTGAGCGTTTAAGCTTCTAGAGAAAATGAAAGCAAGCGGTATCAAGAGAAATACTAGCAGCGCCATCATCATTACATCTTCCCAAGAAGCTCCATATACGCTTCCCGTCAGCCATAAGTATGCTTGGCTCGCTGTAACAGAGGAGCTCAGTACAATCATAAATGTTGTTAATGCACTCATCACTGCTGCCATCCCAATTCCGATAAGTATTAACCTCATCGGCGTTATCCCGTTACTCCAAGACAGCATATAAATAAACACCGATATAATAAGCGCTCCAGCAATTGCGGCAACCGGCATCCATTCCATACTGACACTGCCCGCCAAAAAAGTGAGGAATGCTACTGCAGCTACAGAGGCTCCTCCCGTTACGCCGATAACATCTGGCGCCGCTAATGGATTGCGTACAATACCCTGCAAGATCAGTCCTGCCACCCCTAAAGCTGCACCGACAAGAAGAGATGCAAGCGTCCGCGGCAAGCGAGATGTCATGATGATAAATTCATTTCCACCTGTGCTATGTCCGATGATTGTCTTCACGACTTCCCATGGACTGAGCAATTTATTTCCAAGACTTGGCCCTGCGATACATGCCAATACCACAAGCAATGCCAGCAGTCCTATCATTAGCACGGTTTTTGATTTCACTTGAAAAGAGAAGCTTCTGTTACGAAATCCTAGATGCCGCTTCATAGCTTCGACACTCCCTTCCGTGCAATGTAAACAAAGAAAGGACCACCGACCAGGGCTGTCATAACCCCTATAGGCACTTCTTGGGGCATGATCAGAAATCTTGCTAATACGTCAGAAATTAATAGTAGAACAGCACCTAGTAATCCGGAGAAAGGAATAATCCATCTATAATCGTTCCCGGCAAAAAAACGTGCCACGTGGGGGATCACTAACCCAATAAAACCCACTGCTCCTACGACTGCTACTGAACTACCAGCGAGAATCACTACTATTACACCCATTAGCCCTTTCACGATTGCTACATTTTGTCCCATACCTTTTGCTATATCGTCACCAGTAGCCAGCAGATTAATGGACTTTCCCATAAGCATTGCACTCACTATGGCTGTCCCTATAAATGGCAGCACAGGTATCAGCATGTCAAGAGTTCGACCGCTGATCGAGCCAGCCAACCAAAACAACACATCTTGAAGACCTGTTTCATTTAAAACGAGCAGAGCCTGCGTATATGATTGAAAGAGGGCGCTGATTGCTGCACCAGCTAATACGATCTTTACAGGGGTTAAGCCATTTCTTCCGATCGCTCCTAGAACATACACGATGAGGGCAGCAATCGCTGCTCCAACGAAGGCAAGAGCTGTTAATTGAATAAGAGAAGTAACGGAAAAAAATAACACTCCAATAACAACGAAAAAGATGGCTCCGTGGTTTATTCCAAATACGCTTGGTGAGGCTAACGGATTTTTCGTTAATGCCTGCATAAGTGTTCCTGCTACAGCTAAACTAGCACCGATGATACTGCCGATAATAGCTCTTGGAAGACGATCAGCCTGAATAATAATATGTTCCGTTGAAGATTCATCATAGTTTACAAAAGAGGAAAGAGCTTCTTGAAAAGTAATGGGTGTCTGCCCAAATACGATGCTTGCAAGAAACGCCACACTGAATAAAACAATGAATACAATTAACATCAGAAACTGTCTGTTTTTTATCGATGAAAGTTGAGTCATTCTGCCACTTCCGTATTCACAAACTGAGAAAGAGGAAGGCTAGCCACTCTTCCTCGCTCCCGTTTCTTATTCCAGTTCAAAGATTTCATATAGATCATCGAGCATATGATGTGCAGAGATATAACCTCCGGCAGCATTCCAGGCAACTTCCTCAACCATGTACACATTGTCGTTTTGAACAGCTTCTAATTCCTCCCAAAGAGGATGACTAGTCCATTCTTCATAAGTAGCCTGTATTTGCTCAGTCTCTGTCCCGGAATTAAAATTAAAAATGATCTCTGCATCTGCCTCAGGAATACTTTCTTTAGATGATAATTTAATCCCCCATTCATCGGGATTATCGTGTCCTTCAGGGCGGGAAAATCCTGCATCTTCAAGTATTTGCCCCGCATATCCCATATAGAAAATACGGGCGTGATCAGCTCGGAAGTTAGTGATCGCTGCTTCTATTGGAAGACGGTCTCCCATTTTTTCCTTAAAATCAGCAATGCGATCATTATATTCCGCTAGTAATTCTTCCGCTTTTTCCTCTTTATTGAGAGCTTTACCAGTGATTTCTAATGTATTTTTCCAATCATAGACAGCTTCGCCTACGACAGTAGGAGCAATGCTTGAAAGATCCTCGTAAATTTCTTCATGTCTCGTCTTAGAAGCTATGATAACGTCAGGTTCCAGTTCGGCAATAGCTTCCAAATTAGGCTGCGTTTCTTCCCCTACCACTTCCGCACCTTCAAGGTCATCACGTAAGTACTCATAAATCGGCTTCTCTGTCCATGATTCGACTATCCCAACTGGCTTAGTCTCCAAAGCAACCGCAATATCATTGGCACCTTGGTACAAGGTAACCACTTTCTCAGGAGTGCCTTGAATGTCTGTCTCACCCATCGCATGCTCGACTGTCCTTACGTTTCCAGCCTCCACTCCTTCATCGTTCGAGTTGTTCCCTTCGGCAGCGCTTTGCTCATCTGTACCACAAGCAGTAAGTACTGCGAAAAGTAAAAGTAGTAAAAATATAGTTAAAATACTTTTCCTATGTATCATGGTCTCCTCCTTATATAAATGATATCCATTATCATTCTCACTACGGACAGTATATAATTGAGAATCATTATCGTCAATGTCTTTTGTTAAATACCGAATTTTTCTTTGATGTTCCCTAACATAAAAAACACCAGTGTCTCCTTCACACTGGTGTTTCCCCACTTCAACTATGAATATTGTAACTGTACCCCAGCCTTCTAGATACTTTCTTCCCTGCTTCCATCAAAGGTTCTTTTAATTGTTTGATCCGTTCTTCACTCATCCGGATTGTCGGTCCTGAAATGCTGATCGATCCGGCAATTTCTCCTTTAAAATTAAAAATAGGTGCAGCGATACACGTAATACCGACTTCATTTTCCTCCACTTCTTGTCCGTACCCACGCTCTCTTATCTCCTTGAGTTTTTCTAGTAACTCTTCGGGATCTGTAATCGTATTTTCTGTATGGGGAGGGAGACCTTTTTGAGCTAGAATGTCTTTTGCTTCCCTTTCTGGAAGATAGGCAAGTATCGTTTTACCGGCACTCGTACAATGCATAGGCGCTCTCTTTCCAACTTGAGAATGCATGCGCAATGTTTCATGTCCTTCTAGTTTTTCAATATACACCGCTTCCTTTTGTGAATAGATGACTAAGTGAATCACTTCATTTGTGAGCGTTTCTAATTCCTTCAGGTAAGGAGCCGCTTCTTTTCTAATATCGATAGAATCAAGCAATTTCGAGCTAAGTTCCAAATACTGATAACCGAGCCGATATTTTTTTGTCACACTGTCTTGCTCGATAAATCCATGCTCTATTAATGTGGCTACCAGTCGGAACACGGAACTTTTGTTCAATTCAAGTTTTTCAGCCAGCTCCGTCACACCAAAACCATCTTTTCTCATGCTGACTATTTTAATAATTCGAAGCGCCCGGTCGACCGATTTTACCATGTTGTTCCTCCGTTTCTGCTGCTCTCTTTTCCATTTATTATAACATTATTCTGTCTTTAAACCGAATAGTGAATAGAGGTTGCAATCGATGTATAGTTCTATATACAATAGAATATTGTAAGAGATATCGTATACACCTATACGAGTTTATATCTTGCAAATATAAAACAGATAGGTGATGAATAATGGGAGAAAAAAATTATCGCGTATTACTTTATTACTATTACACACCACTTGAGGATCCAGAGACATTTGCCGCCGATCATTTAGACTATTGTAAAGACCTCGGTTTGAAAGGCCGGATTCTTGTGGCTACCGAAGGAATTAACGGCACGGTTTCTGGGACAGTGGAACAGACAGAACAGTATATGAAAGACATGAAAAACGATCCACGTTTTTCTGACATCGTTTTTAAAATAGATGAAGCGGAAGGACATGCTTTTAAAAAAATGCATGTCCGTCACCGCCCGGAGCTTGTCACACTTCGTCTCGAAGATGATATTGACCCGAACGAGATCACGGGTGAATATCTTAGCCCTAAAGAATTTCGTGACGCGCTTTTGCGGGAGGATACTGTTGTTTTGGATGCCCGTAACGATTATGAATACGATTTAGGTCATTTCAGAGGGGCGATTCGTCCGGATATTAAAGCATTCCGCGAGCTCCCTGAATGGGTCGAGGAAAATAAAGAAAAACTTGAGGGCAAGAAAATTCTCACGTATTGCACTGGTGGTATTCGTTGTGAGAAATTCTCTGGCTGGTTGAAAAAAGAAGGGTTTGAAGATGTCGCTCAACTTCACGGTGGTATCGTTACGTATGGAAAAGATGAAGAAGTAAAAGGTGACCTTTGGGACGGAAAATGCTATGTGTTCGACGAAAGAATCAGTGTTCCAATTAACCAGATCGAGCATAACGTGGTCGGTCGTGACTACTTTGATGGAACACCTTGTGAGCGTTATATCAATTGCGCAGAACCAGATTGCAACAAACAAATTATATGCTCCGAAGAGAATGAACACAAATATCTCGGCGGATGTACGCATGAATGCCGAGTTTCACCTCGAAACCGTTATGTGATCGAGCATAATCTATCACAAGAAGAAATTGATGAACGCTTGAAGCGTATCGAAGAAGAAGACATGCAAAAAGCGTAAAAATAAGTTTTATAAAGGAAGGCTGAGACGGGGACCTCTCCGTTCTCAGCCTTTTTTATATTGCTCTTTTTATCAGCTCCGTTGTGTATGGTTATTCACCAGCTTCCTTCCTGTCACAGCGATGAACTATTTATTCCATGTTATTCAAGCCTATTATTGAAAGCAGCAATTCGCAGATTTGTACTTTTACATACTTACCCCTCCCTTACCACTCCCATCGAAGGAAGATTAGATTTTCCTCGATTTCGTCCGTAAAAACAAAATTATTAACTATTCAACACGTAAAAGCTTAAAAGCTTTAACTTACGCTCTTGCACGAATTTTCCGATGAATATAAGCTAACTTCAGAAGATTACAAATACACCAAAAGGAACGAAAGAAATGAAGCAAGAGTTGCATGAATTCCTTCAAAACAGAAAGGAGATGTCTCCTCATGCTTGATCAATTTCCCATCCAGCAAGTCATTCACCAAGACGGCCATATTACAGACGAGAAATACAAAGAAAAAATTTCAATCGATAAAACAAAAGATCTTTATTATAAAATGCTGCGTGCTCGCCTTCTTGACAAGAAATGTGTCAATCTTCAACGCCAAGGACGTATTGGCACTTATGTACCGTACGAAGGACAAGAAGCGGCCCAAATTGGAAGCGCTTGCGCCCTTGATGAAGGAGACTGGATGTTCCCGACGTATCGTGATCATGCCGCCACTCTTACTTTTGGCTTCTCCATGCGGAACTTACTTTTAAACTGGCGAGGTCGATATGAAGGGAACGTCCCTCCTGAAGGGATTCATATCTTCCCTCCTGGCATTCCTATCGCTTCTCAGCTCCTCCATGCTACGGGAGCAGCATGGGCAGAGAAAAAGCACGGAACCGATCGGGTATCTCTCGTTTATTTTGGAGATGGAGCGACCTCGGAAGGTGATTTTCACGAAGCCCTTAACTTCGGCAGTGTCTTTGATACACCGACTATCTTTTTTAACCAAAATAATGGTTATGCGATCAGCGTCCCTATGGAAAAGCAAATGAAGTCGAAGACGATTGCCCAGAAAGGACTGGGTTACAATATTCCCTCTGTAAGAATTGACGGAAATGATGTTTTCGCTGTGTATTTTGCTACGCAGGAAGCGGTAGAACGCGCTCGTGCCGGTAACGGTCCGACGTTAATTGAAGCAGTCACCTGGCGTTATGGTGCTCATACGACCGCAGACGACGCCTCTATGTATCGTGATCAAAAAGAAAGTGAGATAAGAAGACAAACAACCGATCCTCTTCTACGTATCGAACGTTTCTTAAAAGCACAGTCTGCTTGGGAGGAAGCATGGATTAATGAACTGGAAAGCTCCATTATGTCCGAAATTGAAACCGCCCTCGAGGAAATGGAATCTTACCCAGACCATGAGTTTGCCCATCTCTTTGATCATGTCTACGACCAACCTACTTGGACAATTCAGGATCAAGTGAATGAGCATCTCGCAATTAAAAGGAGGCAAACACAATGAGTACAACTGATGTTAAAACGAAGAAATTAACGATGATAGAGGGCGTTCGAGAAGCGATGCGTCTTATGTTAAAGGAAAATGATGATATTTTAATTCTAGGTGAAGACGTCGGTAAAAATGGCGGGGTATTCCGTGCAACAGAAGGATTGTACGAGGAATTTGGTGAAGATCGTGTGATCGATACCCCCCTGGCGGAATCTGGTATTATTGGGAATTCCATTGGTTTAGCCGTGAATGGGTTTCGCCCTATAGTAGAAATTCAATTTCTCGGCTTTATTTATCCGGCTTTCAACCAATTAATGACTCACGCAACACGCTTACGACAGCGTTCTATGGGCCGCTATACTGTGCCATTAGTCGTTCGCGCTCCATATGGCGTCGGAGTACGCGCTCCAGAAATTCACTCAGACAGCGTGGAAGGTCTTTTCACTCACATGCCCGGCATAAAAGTCGTTGTTCCATCAAACGCTTACGATGCAAAAGGCCTGCTCATTTCAAGCTTAGAAGACCCAGATCCAGTATTATTTTTGGAACCTTTGCGTTGCTACCGATCCAGCCGTACAGAAGTGCCCGATGAAAAATATTACATTGACATCGGGAAGTCATCCGTACTGAAAACAGGGGAAGACATCTCTGTTTTTACTTGGGGAGCGATGGTTCAAGACACGTTAAAAGCAGTAAAAGAACTTGAAAAGACACGTAATATTTCATGTGAGGTCATCGACTTACGTACACTTTATCCACTGGACAAAAACACCATTTCATCTTCGGTCCAAAAAACAGGCCGCGCAGCCATTGTTCATGAGGCTCCCGCTACAGGTGGAGTAAGTAATGATGTTATTTCTCTCATCAATGATACTTCTTTCCTTTACCTTCGTGCGCCAATTCAGCGTGTCACCGGCTTTGATACACCAGTACCTGTTTATTCATTAGAGCAAGAATATTTGCCAAGTGCCGCAAAAATTCAAGCCGCCATTGAGCGAGCAGTGGATTTTTAATAATAGAGCTAGAGCGCCCCTCACAGGCGTTAGGATATGCAAAAGGAAGGAGTGCCGGTCGTATGATTGACGTCAAACTTCATGATATTGGCGAAGGAATGCATGAAGCTGAAATTCTTCAATTCCTCGTAAAAGAGGGAGATGGTGTTAAAAATGACGAACCTCTCGTTGAAATACAAACAGATAAAATGACCGCTGAACTTACTGCCCCGAAAGCAGGAACAGTTACTTCCATCGAAGTTCAAGAAGGTGACATAGTGGAAGTCGGAGATATTATTTTAAAAATTGGGAACGAAAATGAAAACAACACAAACTCCCAGCTAAGCAAACAGACGACAGAGAAGGTTCGCGAACCAGTGGCTGCTGGAGGCCCAATGGAAGAGCCACAATCCGTTTCTACCGCAAGACGTGTGCTAGCTGCGCCATATACAAGGAAGATTGCCCGTGATAATGATATTGATATTGAGAAAGTGAAAGGGACAGGACCAGCCGGCCGGGTTATGGACGAAGATGTTTATGCCTATATACGTCAACAACCATCCTCTATAGAGACCAGTGAGCTGGAGGAAGCCCAGCTATCCATAGACGAAAGTGGAGAAACAGAAGAAAGTCATTTTTTTCACACCGAAGTACACTCTCATGACAGTAGATCATTTTTACACACTCCCGTTGCGGGTCATAGTGTCTCTATTAACACGCGTGCCATTAAAGACCTAAGTGATCAACTTGGAATCTCTCCATTCGCGTTTCTAGCAAAAAGTGCTCAAGTTGCTTCACGAGAATACCCTCAAGTGAATGCATTCGTTGATGAAAAAGAGCAAAAAGTAAGGTTTTTCACAGATTATCACATCGGTGTACACGTAGAAAATAAAATGCAACGGATCGAGAACGTTGAGAAACTAGGCTTGCGTGAAATAGAACGTAAGCTAGAGGAAGAAAGCTCTTCTAACAATATCTCTACATTCTCTATATTCATTACAGATAACTACACACGAATCTCCACAGCTCTGCCAAAAGGTCAGGCTGCCACTCTTGCTGTATCTCCTGAAGAAGAGAGACCTGCTGTGTTGGACGGCGAAGTTGTAATTCAGCCGTATATGGACACCACTCTTTTCTTTGATACGCGAGCGTTGAACGGATTTGAAGCGGCAACCTTCCTTACAAGACTCAAGCAATTATTAGAAAACCCTAATTTATTACTAGTGGAGTTGATATAAGTGGTGGTAGGAGACTTTTCACACGAGAAAGAAGTGATTATTGTAGGCGGTGGTCCTGGAGGCTATCATGCTGCCATCCGGGCCGCCCAACTCGGTAAAGAAGTAGCTATTATTGAAAAGAACGCGATTGGTGGAATCTGCTTAAATAATGGCTGCATTTCTTCTAAATTATTTGCGGAAGCTGCGAAAAGGATGCGAGATGCAGCTGACTTAAGCTCATTTGGCGTTACTGCCTCTTCCCTATCATTTGATATGAGTGCACTACAAGAACGAAAAGAAACCATTATTACTAACCTAACAAAAGGTGTAAAAGCCCTTTTAAACAAGTATCATGTTGAAATGATTAAAGGGGAGGCAACATTCCTCGCCGATAATCAAATTGGTGTAGAGCGTGGCGAGTCATTTGAAAAATATCAATTTGAGCAAGCTGTTATTGCAACGGGGGCGACCTATACACGCCCCGACTCCGTTTCTATGGAACATAAAAGAATTTTAGATCCTTCCACTCTCTACAAATTAAAGGAATTACCGGAACACCTTATCGTTTATGGATCCGATTATCAAGCAGTGGAAGCAGCTTCTACGTTTTCAGCTCTAGGTTCTCAAGTCACTTTCGCGTACAAGGATGAATTACCTTATGACCCGGCTGTGACAAAAGAATTATTACGTCTTATGAAAAAACATAAAATAAAGGTAATAAAAGAAACCTCCCTAGAAGAATGTTCTCCAGGAGATAATGACATCACCGTGAGTTTCCTATCTGACAGTAAAGAGAAAACAGTGACTGCTTCTCATTTATATATATCCTGCACCCAAAAACCAAATACACCCTCCCTGCGTCTCGATGCATGTGGAGTGAATACAGATGAATATGGTTTTATACCCATCACCCCTACAACAGAAACAAATCAACCTCACATTTTTGCGGTAGGTGATGTCACCCCGAATAGCGAATTAGCAGTAGAGTCTATAAAACAAGGAAAAGTTGCCGGGGAGCGAATGGCTGGAGAGAAAAGTGAATGGGACCCCTATGCTATTCCACAAGTGACTCATGCTATTCGCCCCATTGCGTCTGTGGGACTCACCGCAGAATCTGCTAGAAAAGAAGGTTTTGATGTAGCAGTTGGGAATTTCTCCTTATCCGCAAACGGATATGCAGCTTTAACAAATAAAAAAGAAGGTGTCATTAAGATCATTAGCGAGAAAAAAACAGATGTTATTCTAGGATTTCAAGCTATTGGAGAGGGATCTGTTGAGATGATCAGCCAAGCTGTACAGTCGCTTGAGATGGGGGCACGGGATGAAGATATTACTTACCCTTTCTACCCTCACCCTAGCTTTAACGAAGCTTGGCTTGAAGCAGCAGAATCATTAAAAAATAAGGCTGTTCATCGAGTATAGCCTTCTATTTAAAGAGATTAGCAGTGTTTGAGCGAGGTGAAGACCAATACAATGAAAAAAGGAAAAGTATCCAAAGAAACCATTGTTGTCCAAGGTCAAGAAAGATCTTTTTTATATTATATACCAACTTCCTACAAGGGATCAGCACCTATCCCCTTACTCTTAAGTTTTCATGGGGCTGCAAGCGACGCATCCTACCATAGCCGCTTAACAACATTTCATCACCTGGCAGAAGAAGAGAATTTCTTTGTCTTATACCCTGAATCTACCAAATTAGATCCTTCTAACCCTTCATCCAAGCAATGGAATGAAGGAGTATCAGGCAATCCTGCTAAGGAAGCAAACGTAAACGATATAGAATTTATTAAACAATTAATTGAACAATGGAAACAATTGTATTATGTAGATAAGGGTAAAATATTCACTACCGGGTTTTCCAATGGTTCTGGTTTTAGTTTAAGATTAGCTATCGATCTTCCGAATACTTTTGCAGGAATTGGAGTTGTCTCTGGTCCACTTCCATTAGCTTTCAGCGACAAAGTTGAAGATATGCCTCCCCTTGTCTTTATGATGGGTACGGATGACCCTATTATCCCCTATTCTGCTGCCCACGCAGCCGGGGAGCATCAATATGCGATATATGAATTACTAGGAGCACAAAAAACAGCTGAAGCTTTTGCTTACGGGTCATACGAAGTAACACAAGTAGTAACAGAACGGCTGCCTACTAAAGTTTTAGAAGATGCAACCCGAGTAGATTGCATCCGTTTTAATGATCATGCTGGACGTTCTCCGGTGACCTTTTATTCTATAAAAGGGGGAGGACACACTTGGCCTGGAGGACCCAAATTACAGCCTCCTGCTTTTAACGGTCCTGTTAGTCAGCAAATCGACGCGACTCGAGTGATTTGGGATCATTTCAATGAACAAACGAACGAAAAGGGTAGTCATAGGACGGTTACTTCTCGGAAGACTTACTAAAAACATGGAGTTAGTGTAAACAAAAGGTTATTGCCACAGTCTCAAGGCATGGAAGCGATAACCTTTTGTTTCTTCTATGCAGGGATTCTAGTTGTGTAACGACCCCCCCCTTCTTCTTTTTCAACTGAATTATTATTTTGCAACTGGGGCCTCAATATTGTATTGCTTCAATGTTTCCCGAATTTCCTCCTGTAGTGCCTCAGATGGAAGATCCATTGGCATACGAAGTACCGGCTCGATTTTACCCATCATTCCTAAAGCAGCTTTCACAGGAGCTGGATTTGTATCTTTGAAAAGAACGTCATTCAGGTTCATAAGTTCATAGTGAAGACCCTGAGCTTTCTTTACATCTCCTTCTTCCCACGCATCATGCATTTCCGCCACTTTCTTCGGTTCTACATTCGCTGTTGCGCTGATAGAACCAGCTCCCCCGATAGTAAGCATAGGATAGCAGAGAAGCTCAATTCCTGAATAAAGAAGGAAATCCCTTCCACAGTTAAGCATCACTCTATTAACATGCTCGAAATCCTTGTTTGATTCCTTCGCACCAACAATATTAGGACAATCTTCTACGAGACGGGACATTGTCTTAACTTCCATGTTTTGGGCTGTCCGCCCAGGTATATTATAGATAATAATTGGGATGTCTACTGAATCCGCAACTGTTTTGAAATGCTTATAAAGAGCATGCTGGTTCGGTTTGTTGTAGTAAGGAACAATAACCATAGCAGCGTCTGCTCCCATTTCCTGTGCTTTTTTTGTCAAATACATTGTCTCGTCGTGATTCACAGAGCCTGTACCTGGTGCAAACGGAACACGTCCATTAATCGTTTTCATAGCATTTTCCATTACTTGGACGCGCTCTTCTGTCGTAAGAGAACTTGGTTCACCAGATGTCCCTGTCACTGATATAGCATGAGTGCCATTTCCCAATTGCCATTCAATTAATTCAGATTGTTTCTCTAAATCTAGCTCGTAGTTCGCTTTAAATGGCGTAATAACCGGACAGATGGATCCTCTTAACTTTTTTTTAATCTCCGCGTAACGTTGAGTCATCGATACTCCTCCTTGTACTAGCAAGATTAATATTTATTGAGACAGGATACCTTTACTCTAATTTAATTATATATATTTTCATATATTATTTCAATATATTTGTCAGATAATTATAAACACAGTTATACTATTTAGATTCCATTCAGAAAATTGACATTTATCTTTTAATAGTGTAAATTTTTAGACACTAAAAGGGTGTGCTTTGTCTTGGCTAAACCGTTATAAGAAGTTCATTGGTATGTTCATGATTTAAAACTTTATTTCTTTGAGATAACATTACAGTCTTTCCATAGCCATTCAAGTACATAACCTTGCAGAGAACATAAAGGCAGAACATATAAGGGGGTATAAAATAATGAAGCAAATTTTTGTTTCATTGTTTTTTCTGCTGACACTGACACTGCTGGCAGCCTGTGGGGGTGGACAAGAAGAAAGCAGTGCGGGAGAAGCGAAAAATGACAATGAAAAAGAAAACATAAGTGAGTCTAATGATGATCCAATCACCATTAAAGTCGGCCACATAGCAGGACCTGATGAAGCATATTCCATCGGGATGGAACAGTATGCTGAAGCTGTTGAAGAAGCAACAGACGGTCGTGTGGAATTTGAGATATTTGGTAATGGCCAACTTGGTGGCGAACGAGACGTTACAGAACAGATTCAATTAGGCAGTCTTGACATGAGCGTTGTAACCACGGGAGTTGTTGGTAACTTTGTAGAAGATATAACCGTCTTTGAAATGCCATTCCTATTCAGAGATTTAGAACATGCGTACGCAGTCTTAGACAGTGACCTTGCTCAAGAAATACTTGATGGCATGGAAGAAGAGGGATTGAAAGGCATTTCTTTTTGGGAAAACGGGAATCGTCACCTTGCTAATAACGAAAGACCGATCACATCTCCAGAGGATCTGGAAGGGCTTAAGATCCGTACAGTCGAGAACGACATGTTTTTAGATGCCTATCGTATGCTTGGGGCCGATCCTGTGCCAATGGCCTTCCCTGAAGTGTACTCCTCCCTGCAACAAGGGGTCATAGATGGAACAGACCAGCCTTACCCAATATTCTGGGGTAAAAATATATATGAAGTACAGGATTACTTATCAGAAGTAGGATTTTACTATGCTTCGGCTACGCTTCTAATGAATTTAGACTTTTACGAGTCTTTGCCGGAAGACATTCAAGAAATAATAGTAGACGTGGGTAAAGAATATGCACAAATCCAGCGTGATATTAACCAAGACTTAGTAGAGCAGGCAAAAGAGGCAGTTCAGGAAGACGGTGTAGAAATTACGGAAGCCGATGATGTAGATATCGAAGCATTCCGTGAGAAAATCCAGCCACTCCATGAACAATATGAAGAACAGTTCGGTGACTATTTAAAACGTATTAAGGAAATGTAAATATTTATCTATACGACTACTAACATGGGGCTGCTTAAAAGCAGTCTCATGTTTTCTTCATCGTCGTACGATTTATATAATCCTTCCCTATTATATTACTTTCCTGAATGCATACCTCGAGTGCCAATTATTAGCCCGATAAAGAAAATAGAGGGACATATCCCCTCCCATTTATCATCGTTATTTCTCGTTAGACTCATATCCGCGGTTTCCCCACTCCGTTTAGAGCAAGATTTCATATTACAAAATTTGGCTTGCGCTTTTTCAAAGTTGGTTCTTTGATACTGATTTTATTTGCTGTATGAATATCAAGCACTTCAGATGCCTCTTCAAACCAGCTGTCTGGTGCTTCGTGACCCCAAAATGTCTGACGCATCGGATCATCAAGGGCCCATCGGATCGGTTCAAAATCTGTATCCCCTGTAAAATAATCTCCGTTGTATAGCTCTATACGGTGCCCATCTGGATCTCTCAAATAAAGGAAAAAGGCATTGGATAGTCCGTGTCGCCCCGGCCCACGCTCGATGGCTTTCCCCCTCCCCATTGCCGCCAGCACATCGCATGCATCAATTAAACTAAGAGGGTCTTTCAACCAAAAACCAACATGATGAAGACGAGGACCCGGTGTATTCATAAAAGCTACATCATGAACACTTGGTTTTCGGTGCAGCCACGCTGCCCAAATACGTTCTTCTTCGGTCGCTGTGTACTCGGAGCAGGAAAATCCTAATTGTTTCACGTAGTAATCGTATGCTTTTTCCACATCTGGCACGGCGCAATTAAAGTGGTCAATGCGCTGGACTTTCGCCCCTTTATGCAAGTGAAATTGCTGTGTCATGCGATTCACTTGATCCATTTCCGCGTAAAATTCAATCGGGAGCCCCGAAACGTCTCGGATACGCAGCGTACGTCCGATAGCTGTTTGGCTTCCTTTTTCCATCCATTTCGTCTGAAAACCTTGACGCTGGAAATGTGCATGTAACGCATCGAGATCTTTCTCAGAAGCCATTTTGTAACTGATGGCCTCCACGGCTGCTTCCGGCTTTTTCTTCAACCACAAGCAATGATGGTTCCGCTCTTCAATGCCACGGTAGAAAATGTTTTCTTCATCCGAGTCGGTCTCGACGAAGCCAAGCGCATCATAAAACTCTCTTGACTTGTTCAGATCCGTTACGTGTAAAATAGCGCGTCCAGCACGAATGATATCAAAACTCATAACAAATACCTCCTATACTAAAGCACTGGTTTTGAGGTCTTGATTTGGTTTAAGAATTCTTGTACGTACTTTTTATATGGTTCTTTTTCAAATTGATCGAAATATGCCATTCCCATTTTTATTGGATCGCCAAAGAAGTAATACTCATAGTGCGTTTGGCGGCTTCCAAAAGCACTCAATGTAACGTCCCAAGCGAGACGGAAGAGTTTAACTCTTTCATAACCTTCGAGGTTCTTACCTTGAAGAGCTCTATTTACAAGCTGGCCAATTTCATCGTTATGGAAGTCTGCTTCCGTTGGAATACCCATCAAACCAGATGCTCCTAAGATTCTCAAGATCTCAACGATTCTAGGGTAAATACGCGGATACCAGTTTCTCGCTGCATTGAGCGCATCGAAATCTGGAGTCATGGTACCCCACTTATCTAGTTTTGCATTGTGCTCGGCACGGAATAGATGAGATTTCATATTTTCAAGGATAAGCATGACTTCTGTGCCTTTGTCTTGTACGTGTTGGAATTGATCAATGCCAATCGCATCCATGACGCTTAAAATGATGCCAAGCATAAATTCAGTTTTTACGATGTTCTTAGAAACAACTTGGTGAGACATATGAACAACAGCGTTTGTATCACGGAACGTACGGTTACAGATGGAAGAGTTCCCGCAAACAAACACTTTCTCCCAAGGAACGAACACATTATCAAAGTAAACAACTGCATCGCCTTCTTCGAAGCGGCTGCTCATCGGATGATCCCATTCATTTTTACCGTAATCGAAGGATTCACGGCTGATATATTTCAATCCTGGTGTATTGTTTGGTACTACAAATGCAAGGGAATATGGGTCATCTTGTTCTCCAGCTTTTTTCACTGTGGATGGGAATACAAGGATTTCATCTGTTATGCCGCCTTGTGTTGCCAGAAGACGCGCGCCATCTACAATAATCCCGTCAGATTTCTTTTCAACTAAGTGGAGTGCTACATTCGCATCTTTCTGTTCGTACTGTGCTTTTTGACGGTTTACTTGCGGGTGTATAAGCGTGTGCGTTAAGCTAATATCGTTTTCACGAGCGTATTCGTAGTAATTTTTCGCATTTTCAGCAAACATAGGGTCATCTTCTGCGAAAAGATCATTTGCAACACCCATCGCCATCACTTCCGCATTCAAATAGTCGGGAGAACGCCCCATCATCCCTCCGGAAGTTCGTGCCCATGCTTGAATAGCTTCTCTTCTTTTCCCAAGATCTTCGATTGTTTCAGGCCGCATAAATGTCATACCGACTTTATCACCCGATGTCGGGGAAGTATAAAGCATTTTTGCAGGCTCTTCGTATTGCAGGTCATACAGCTTTGCCATCGAATTTATGACATTTTTAAAACCGGGATGCGTCGTCGGATCTTCGACGCGCTCCCCATGAATATACACATTGTTTTTCGCATTGCGAATTCTTTCTTTGTATTCCGCTCCTGTTTTTGCAGGCATCAAAAACTCCTCCTTAAGAAATTATTTTTTCTTCCCAAACTGCGGGATATGATGATCACCAATGGCTACATGAATAATCTTCTGCTCGGTATAGAATTCAAACGCATAATGGCCGCCTTCTCGTCCGATACCACTGTGTTTTGATCCGCCGAACGGCGTACGGAGGTCGCGTACGTTTTGAGAGTTCACCCACAACATGCCGGACTCGATTGCTTGAGCGACACGATGGCCGCGCTTGATGTCATTCGTCCACACGTAACCTGCAAGACCGTAACGGACATCGTTTGCTTTTTCGATAACTTCGTCTTCATCTGTAAAGGTCATGACCGCGATCACCGGGCCAAAGATTTCCTCCTGAACGACTCTCATGCTGTTATCCGCATCCAAGAGGATCGTCGGTGCTATATAATTTCCTTTCGTTCCTTCTGGAATATGACCGCTGATGATTTCGCAGCCCTCTTCCTTCGCAATCTCGAGATAATTCTTTACGTTTTCATAGTGCTTACGGTGGATAAGCGGTCCCACTTGGGTTTCTTCTTTCATTGGATCCCCGACGATAATGTTGTCCACCCGCTCCTTCAGCTGTTCAATGAAAGAGTCTGCGATACTTTCGTGAAGATATAAGCGCGAGTTCGCTGTACAACGTTCCCCGTTGAAGGAGAAGATTCCCCACGTCGCCGCATCCAACGCGCGGTCCAGGTCAGCGTCGTCAAACACGATGATTGGCGATTTCCCTCCGAGTTCCATCGAAAAGCGTTTCAAGGAATCTGCGCCGTTTTTCATAATTTCTGAGCCGGTTGTCGTCTCCCCGGTGAATGAGATCAGTTCTACATCCGGGTGCGCCACCAAAGAGGCCCCTGCCATTTCTCCGTAGCCGTGTACCACGTTGAAGACACCGTCTGGAAGTCCGGCTTTGTCAATCACTTCCGCCAAACGGTTCGCGGTGAGCGGGGACCACTCGGCCGGCTTAAGAATGACCGTATTTCCTGTCGCAAGCGCCGGGGCTATTTTCCACGTTTCCAACATGAACGGAGCGTTCCACGGAGTGATGAGACCGGCAATTCCTACCGGAGCGTGGACCGTGTAGTTTAAGAATTCATCATCCACTTGGTATGTTTCTCCAACCAAACGGGCGGATACCATTTCCGCATAGAAGCGGAAGTTGTTGGCCGCACGAGCGACCATTTTCTTCGTCTGGCTCAGTGGAAGACCTGTGTCGTACGACTCCAGCGGCGCGATTTCATCGATATGCTCATCAATCAAATCAGCGATTTTATAGATGTAAGCCAGACGGTCTTTCAATTTCAAGCCGCCCCATTCTCCTTTAAAGGCTTTACGGGCTGCTTTGACTGCTTTATCGATATCCGCTTCATCTCCGAAAGCCACTTCGTTGATTTTGTCATTCGTGTAAGGACTGATATTCTCGAACGTCTCCCCGCTCTCGGCGTCGACAAACGAACCGTCAATATATAGTTTGATGTCTGTAATAGAATTGATTACTTTTTTCCCTGCTTCGCTAACATCAGTTAGACGATCATTACTCATGCTTTCATTCCTCCTATCATGGAATAACGCAACTTTCAATAAAAATAAGGTATGTTTATGGAATTATCTAAATACTTGTGTTTTCAACATATCATGTTATATATTATATTAAAAATATTTAAAATATTGGTTTTTTATACTTTTTTAATATACAATGACTTGAACAGAATGGAAGAAAGGATAAAATTAATATGGATATCAAGCATTTACGCTATTTTTGTACTGTGGCAGAGGAAAAGCAAGTGACAAAGGCTGCTAGAAAACTTCATATGGCACAGCCGCCTCTCAGTCAGCAATTAAAAAAAATGGAAGAAGAGGTAGATGGTAAACTGTTTGAACGACATGGACGTGATCTGGAATTAACCGCGGCAGGAGAGGTATTATACAAGAAAGCAAAGAAGATTCTTCGAGACCTGGAGGAAACGATGGTTGAAGTGAAAGAAACCAAAGAAGGAATCCGCGGGGTCTTGTCGGTAGGTTCCAATAAATCATGTTTTTCCTATCTGGCAGAACAGCTAAAGCGCCTCCGGATGCTGCACCCAAACATTTCATATCAACTCCGTGAAGGTGATACATACTTTTTAGAAGGATGCATCACAAAACGGGAGATTGAGCTTGCTCTTGTCCGTCTCCCCGTTAACTTGGAGGAATTTTCTATTTTACGTCTCCCTTCCGAACCATACGTCGTTGTTATTCCGGAAGAATGGCAGAATGGTGAGTCAGATGTTTTTCACGTTTCCATGAAAGAATTAAAAGACATTCCTCTCATGCTACTACACCGAATTAGCGGAACAGGGCAATTCGAGCTCGTTGTTAATGAATGCAGGAATCATGGATTCGAACCTAACGTTATATGTGAATGTCCTGACGCTACCATGCTTCTTTCCCTTGCCTCCAGTGGTGTTGGTGCTACTATTGTTCCTAAATCCACATTATATGGGTTTCCCTATGATAATATACGAGTGTTGGAATTAGAAGATGCTTCTATTGCTGCCGAGCTCGGTCTCATTTGGAAAAAAGACCATTATATAACCAAGACAGCCCAGCGATTACTTGATCTATTCAAAAGCTCTTACCCACATACAATGTAGTGATAAAAAGGTGTCCTGTTGCCATTATATATAATACTATATATAATAAAATTCATGACACAGAAAAAAATCAATAAAAGCAAACACGCATATAACGTACTCCGTACACGAATTCTCGATGGGACATATGCTCCAGGCCAGCGTATCATTTTGGATCAAATTGCAAAGGAGGTTGGTTCCAGCCATATCCCTGTTCGGGAGGCTATCCGCCGTTTAGAAGCAGATCAGCTTATCGAATATAAACCCAATGTTGGGGCTATTGTTTTATCCATTGATGAGAACGTCTATAAGCAAACATTAGAACTATTAAGCGTACTTGAAGGTTACGCGACTATACGCAGTGCTCCCTATATGAACGAAAGAGATATCGAAGAGCTCCGTGGCATTAATAATGAAATGAAAGAATCTCTTCATCAATATGACCTTCATACATTTAGTGAATTAAACAAGAAGTTTCATTTTGCTATTTACTCTCATTGCTCCAATAAACTTCTTATTAAACAAATAGAAGAATCATGGGAGAGGTTAGATACCGTTAGGAATTCCCGATTTGCTTTCTTCCCGATGAGAGCGCCCGAATCTGTAAAAGAACATGATAATATCATTGAACTTTTAACGAAAAAAGCTCCTACCGAGGAGCTAGAAGCATATACACGCCAGCACAAATTAAATACTCTGACCGCTTATGAAAAAAATAGAGGAAAATAGGAAAAAGCACGTGTCCTGAATGGAATAAAGCGTACTGATCCCGGTAACTCTATAGTACTAATGAAGAGACTCATCACTTTTTGGAAGAGATATTGGTTAAAAAGACGCAAGAATCCATTTAAAGAGGGCCTCTCATTCGACCGCCCATGATATGCGTTTTTCCCTTGGTGCTGTCCGGAGAGCTTTTTTCGTTATCGTTTGGTACATTGGTACACTATATCGATTGTTCTTAGACCAGATGCATTTACGAATCTCCTCGTATAAAGAGATTCCTTTTTTAAGTGGCCGTTCCATACTTATGTAACGATGATATCATCATAAATTACCACATTGCTTCATGTGATCAGGTTCAGTACTTTAAATGGTGGTAGTATACTCACTTATCCCCCCACCTCAGTTAGCCTCTCCTTTCCACTGAGGACCTTTTTTCCTTTACACAAAGAATAAACAATGATAGCTTATTTACGCAACGATTTGAAATTAAATGAGCGAGATAATGATATTTGTGAAATGGGAGGATTACTTGTATGAAAAAATGGTTCACTGCTCTTATCGTAAGTTCTGTTTGTTTACTAGGAGCTTGCGGCGGGGAAGAAAATGAGAGACAGGAAAATCAAGAAGAAAATACTAAGGATACTTCCGATGATTCACTGGAGGTAGCAGTAATTCCAGCCCAGTCATCAGGTGAAATGGCCACTGGTTTAGATAAACTTGAAAATACCTTGAATGAACAAATGGAACAAACGGTAGAAGTAGAACATTATCCAAATTACAACGCTGTCGTTGAAGCGTTAAATTACGGTCATATTGATCTTGCTTACCTCGGTCCTCTTACATATGTCGTTGCCCATGAAGTTAGCGGGGCAGAAGCAATTATTACGCAGGAAATTGATGGAACACCATATTATCACTCCTACATTCTCACTCATGCAGATAGCCCTTGGGAAAACTTGGATGATTTACTGGAAGACTCTGAGGAAGTCGACTTCGCTTTTGGTAGTATTTCCTCTACCTCTGGTTCATTGATCCCCGGTTTGGAATTAAGAGAGCGAGGCGTATTTAATTCAGAAGATGATCATGATTTTTCCACTGTGCGATATACAGGTTCTCACGATGTAACGGCTACGGCTATTGCAAGTAAAGAAGTGGACGCGGGTGCTATTGACAGCTCTATTTTTCATGAACTGGTGAGTGACGGAACAATAGATGAGAGTCAATTTAAAAAAATATGGCAATCTGAACAACTCTATCAGTATCCATGGGCCGTGCCAGCAGATATGGACGATGAAATAAAAGAGGACCTTCAAGATGCTTTCACAAACATTGAAGACCAGGAGATTTTGGATATATTCGGAGGAGCGTCGGCGTTCGTAAAGACAGATCATAGCCATTATGAAAGCATTAGAAAGGCAGCAGAAGACTTTGGTATGCTGAACACAGACAGTCTTGATTAACATATGAATGGTACGTTAAATAGAAGGGGTTAAAGGAATGAGCTGGTTTCGAAAAAGAGCCTGGATTTATGCCGCGGTTTTAGTTCTGTTCACCTGGTGGAGCATGAGAAAAACAGAATTTGAGTGGGAAAATTTCAAGGAACTCAGCAATGCATTTGTATTTTTACAAGAGCGATTTTTACCCGGTACTTGGGATATTATTCCGAGTCTGATGGATCCTATCCTTGTTACGCTTGCCGTAGCATTTTTAGGGACATTTATTGCTTTCCTAATCGCCTTACCACTTAGTTATACAGCTGCAAAAAATACGACAAGCAATCGTTTCATTTATTTCTTTAATCGTTTTTTTCTCTCTATTCTTCGTTCTGTTCCAGAGATTGTATTTGGTCTAATTTTTGTAGTAGTTTTTGGCCTTGGCCCCTTCCCTGCTGTGATGGCAATTTTACTGCATAATATCGGAGTGTTGGGTAAATTAATATCAGAACTCGTGGAAGCAGCAGATCCTGGGCCGCAGGAAGCAATGAAGTCCGTTGGCGCTGGACGTCGAACAGGTAATTTATTTTCTATCCTTCCACAAATTTGGCCAAATGTCTTATCTCATTACTTTTACCGGTTTGAAGTGGCCATTCGTACCTCCCTTATTCTCGGATTTATTGGAGGCGGAGGAATAGGACAAAAATTGATCAATGATTTTAACAGCTATAATTATCAAGCAGTTACAGTTGAAGTGCTTTTAATTATGATTTTAGTTATTATTGTTGATTTATTCGGGGCTTTTGTTCGTAAGAAAGTGATTTGATAAAAAGAAGGGAAAAATATGATTGAATTAAAAGATGTAACCGTATTTTATCCACAAGCAAAAGAAGCGGCTTTAAAAAATGTAAATCTCACGTTTGAGCGAGGGGAATTTATTTGTGTCCTTGGTCCGAGCGGAGCAGGAAAGTCGACGATGATACGTACTATAAATGCGCTTCAGCCCGTAAGTGAGGGTAAGGTTTTAATAAATGGAGAAGATCTATCTAAGCTGTCTGAAAACAAACGACGTCAGTGGAGAAGCAGAACAGGTATGATATTTCAGCACTTTCATTTAATCCCACGACTTACCGTTGAGCAAAATATTCTTACCGGCCTTTTTGGTAAACGTAACGCCATCTCAAATATTCTCGGCCTTTTTAATGCTTCCGAAATACAAAAAGCAAACGAGGTGTTACGCCAAGTGGGATTGGAACAAATGACCGACCGCAGAGTAGAATGGCTGAGCGGCGGCCAGAAGCAGCGCGTAGGTGTAGCTCGAGCACTGATGCAAGAACCTGAAGTTTTTTTGGGGGATGAGCCCGTTGCTAGTTTGGATCCTAGTATTTCCCGTTCCATCTTTCAACTTTTGAAGAATATTCATGAAAACGAAGACCTTATTACCCTTATTAACGTGCATGATGTCTTCCTTGCTAAGTCTTTCGCAACTCGGGTGATTGGCCTGTCAGACGGAAAAGTCGTATTTGATAATTCTCCGGAAACCTTATCAGCAGAAAACCTAGAAACTATTTATGGCAGTACTCCACAAGACTAAAAATCCCCTTATTACGTAATAACTTGTGCGTCGGTAGATTTTGCATTTTCGATATTATAAACGGATTTCCTGCTGATTCTGTAATTATAGCTACAGGCAGCCCTCCCTCTTTATAGCATCTACAAGGCGCTTCTTTTTGCGCGTGTTTTTCCCTTTTAACATTCGAAGAATTTTTATATTTCCCCACCGAAATTTATGATCCACCTAAGGTTTTATATCTATGCAAGCAACATCTTGCATTGTTAATTATCAGAATTAATTGAAATCTTATAACCCATTATATATAATAACATATATATTTATCTTCCTGACCATAAAGGAGTTGTATGTATATATGGCGAAAGCAAGGAGTCTCTTTAATGACTTATATCAATCTACAACAGTCGAAGTGGAGACGGCAACTAACCAAGTAACTCATAAAAATAACACACACCAAGCCAACGATTTACACTGGCGTGTTCCTGTGTCTGGCACTGTCTATGGGACTGCGCTTAACTATAAAGGGCAGCTCGAGCAAATGGGTGACAGTCTGAATGAAGATCCATATAAAGCTCCGCCAAAAGCGCCCGTTTTATATATTAAGCCTATAAACACGTTTACCCCTCATCAAGCTTCTATCCCATTACCTGACGGAGAACAAGAATTACAGATTGGTGCGGCTCTTGGGGTAGTATTTAAAAAAACAACAACACAAGTTGAAGCTGACTCGGCACTTGATTATATCGAAGGCTTTACCATTGTAAATGATGTCAGCATTCCTCACGAAAGTGTACACCGCCCTGCCATTAAACAAAAGGCGAGAGACGGCTTTTGTCCGATCGGCCCTTGGGTCATACAAGCAGAAGACATCTCCAATCCGGATGACTTGAGGATAGAAATAATGGTAAACGGTGAAGTAAAGTTAACAAACTCGACGAAGAACCTTGTAAGAAATGTAAAGGAATTAATTGCGGACGTTTCTGAGTTCATGACATTCTACAAAGATGATGTCCTTCTCGTCGGCACACCAGAAAATGCTCCGATTGTGAGAGAAGGAGACACTGTCGCCATACAAATTGAGGGAATTGGCACACTAGAAAACAAAGTTGAAGCTGAATAACGAAGAATGAGACAAATAAGGAGGCTCCATCAATGAAAAAAGCACGAGTAGCTGTAGGCGGTACAGTCCATGATGCCTTTGAGTATAAAGGAAAAGTAAAATTAACAGATGGCCGTGTATTCTCAGAAGAGGAAGTAGAATGGCTCTCCCCTGTGGAACCACAGACGGTATTTGCACTAGGCTTGAACTACGCCGATCACGCCAAAGAGTTGTCTTTTAGTGCTCCTAAAGAGCCGTTGGTATTTTTAAAAGGCCCAAACACCTTTATTGGACACAATGCATGGACGAAGCGTCCAGATGAAGTTGAACTCATGCATTATGAATGTGAGTTAGGTGTTGTAATAGGAAAAACTGCTAAAAACGTCAAGAAAAAGGATGCTTATCAATATGTAAAAGGATATACCGTTTCTAATGATTATGCTATTCGCGACTATCTTGAAAACTACTATCGTCCGAATCTGCGTGTTAAGAATCGCGACACCTGTACACCGATTGGACCTTGGCTTGTAGACCGAGATGATATAGAGGATCCTATGAATCTTCCATTACGTACAATTGTAAATGGAGAAGTAGTGCAGGAAGGCAGTACAAAAGACATGATATTTACAGTTCCTGATTTAATTGAGTATCTTAGCAGCTTCATGACATTAAATGAAAATGACATTATTTTGACTGGAACACCAAAAGGAACAGCTGGTGTTCATGCGGGGGATGAAGTGGTTACTGAAATTGAAGGTATCGGCGCTTTAAAAAATAATATTATTAGTGATAAAGAATTTGCCTAATCCCCAGCTACAATTACTCCAACATCTAACAACGGAGGAGATGTCATGCCGCATTTCATTGTGGAATATACAGATAACCTAAAATCAGAGGGAGACATTCCTTCCCTTCTACAAAAAGTAAACGATGTCATCATTGATCAAGGGGGTGTATTTCCAACCGGCGGTATACGTTCACGAGCCATAGAATTAAAGGATTACGTAGTGGCAGACGGCAAAGAAGATGACGCATTCGTGCACGCTCAACTTCGTATTGGTGGCGGACGCAGTGATGAGGAAAAGAAAAAAGTATGCGATGATATATTTCAAGTCATGACTGACCACTTTGAAGATTTACTAGAAAAACGCTACTTAGCTCTGTCATTTGAACTTCATGAATTTCAACACGCTACTTATAAGAAAAATAACATACACCAAAGGTTTAAATAGTCATTTTAAAAGTGTCCCGGAACCTCCTCAGGTTCACGGGACACTTTTTTGTACAGTTTTTTCGGTTCTATACTAAATGTGATGGTGCCTCCTATTCTATCAAGGCTTAAAAGAAGCCAAAAAATACACTCATTCCCTCTCTTTAGCCAATCTAAAGTTGCGACACAAAAGATCAAAGAAGAGGAAAAGAGTGCAAGAACATTTTATCATGAAATGTTGGGTATCTTTGCTGATCGTTTTCATTTTATGAGACAAGTGTATTAAGTGCTCGATGAAGTAAGGCGTGAGGTTCAACCGAACTTGGAAAGAGCCCCTTTATAGAGGCCTTCCTTAAAGTGATAAAGACATTTAAACGGTGGCCGAAAAGAGATCTTACAATCCTTTATGTATGCATTCAATAATGAGTGCATGGAAGGCGTGAATAATACCATTAAGGTCACCAAACGCATGTCTTATGATATCGATTGAAGAAAAGCAAAATATTATAGCGACAAGAGGGAAGAAAAGCTCTGATGGATGATAGATAAACCGTGAAGCAGAGAAAAAATGCGAGACTCCTGCGGAAAAACGGACGACCGAGACCCCGCAATGGTCTAAGTGAGGAGGCTCGGGCGTTCGTCCGCGGAAAGCGAGTATTTTTTCTCTATGGCCTATAAGTACCCTCATGTTAATGAAAAGCCTTTGAATAAGAGAAGGACATGAAATCACACCACCACATTTGACAGAGAACCGTTTTTTATCGTTCATCGCGTTTTGTTATATGCTATTCTGTTTTGCTGTTTTACCTTCTTCTCCCCTTTTTTCATGGTATAAATAGAAGTAACAGCAGCAAGGAGGAGTGACCATGACGTTTATACTGCTTATTTTATTGGGTTTCGCCGCTAGCGCTTATGGTACGATCATCGGTGCCGGTGGTGGTTTTTTGTTCGTACCGGCTCTGTTAACATTTTACGAGATTAGTCCGGAGGCTGCTGCGGCTACAGGGTTAGCTATTGTATTCATTAATGCTGCTGCCGGGATGCCTTTACTGTTGAAACAGCGAAGAATTCTAATAAGAACAGGTTTATTCTTATCTTTAGGAGCCATCCCCGGTACCTTTTTAGGCAAATGGCTAGTCACCTTCAGCCCGGACGGTATATTCTATGCTTTGTTTGCTTGTCTTCTCATTGGTCTTGGTTTATTCTTAACATTAAAGAAGCAAAAGCCTGCCAAATCAGAAGCAGAAACAGCCGCTACGGCGGAAAATGTTATGTCCTCTGAGGAGACTAAGGAAGAAAATGAAGATAAATCCGTAGAATTCTGGAAATTGTTATTAACAGGTGCATTGTTAGGAGTGATCTCTTCCTTTTTCGGCATTGGAGGAGGATGGCTGCTCGTACCTATTTTAGTATATGGATACAGTCTTTCCATTAAGGCAGCCACTGCAACTTCTATGTTTTCGCTTGCCATATATTCATTGGTTGGTCTCATTCCATCCGTGATAGACCAATCCGTCGATTGGGCAGTGGTCGGCATGAGCGGAATCGGTGTTCTCCTTGGTGCCCAAGCCGGAGCGATGCTTTCGAAAAAGATGAAAGCCACCACCATTGTCCGTCTTTTAGCCGCAGTCGTGATTATTATGGGTATTAATATGTTTTTTCAAATTTAACGTGGGGACGATGGTATGAATATTCAGACCTTCCAGCTCTTTTGCTATGCAGTCGAAGAAAAAAGCATCAGTGGTGCGGCCAAAAGAGCTTTTTTATCTCAACCTGCTGCTACGAAAAAAATCAGACAGTTGGAGGAACACTATTCTACTTCTTTATTCGAACGGGATTATACTCCTCTGTTACTAACTGCTGCCGGCAAACGCCTATACCATTATGCCAAGGCTATGATAGAAAACTACCATGATTCAGTAGAGGCAATAAGTAACATCCGAAACGAAGGAACCCATTCCCTTAACATCGGATCATCTTATACTCTTGGAGAATATGTACTTCCAGAAATAATCAGTGCCTTTCAGCAGAAACAGCCCTCCACTCACTTGCAATTATCGATTAGCAACACCCCTACTATTTTGTCTGATCTTGAAAATAGAAAGATTGAGATCGCATTTGTAGAAGGTGGTATAACAAACCAAGAGCTTAATAAAAGAGTTATTGCTTACGATGATATTATTCTCATCGTGGCCCCCGGTCACCCATGGGCAGGGAAACAAATTGTGCCTAACAATTTGACCCAGGACCGACTGATACGCCGAGAAAGCAATTCCGCTACTCGGCAAATTATTGAGGACCACCTGGCCAAACGGCTGAATACAGGAAGAATCAAACAAACCCTTGAACTAGGTACTACACAAGCCATAAAAAGCGCCGTTCAGTCCGGTTTGGGCTATGGGTTTGTTTCCCGCTTGGCAGTACGGCAAGAACTGAGGGTAGGCCTCCTTTCGGAAGTGCAAGTAAGTAGCATTCAGATTCAACGCCCACTATGGACTGCAAGCAGAATTCAGCGTTTTCCCAAGGACTCCATTGGTCAGTTTACCGCTTTCGTTGAATATTTTCTGAAATCAGAGACTTCATAAAAGGCGCGCTTGTGCCTGCCTATTGACGAGCACGCTAGAGAGCCTTCGAGCTGATGGCGGCTGAAGATAACTCTCAAAAAATGCCAAAATGGGACACATTCGTTCTCTAACATCTTATACTTTACTAACCATGCATAAAAGGAGGAGTTTGGATTGGATATTGTCATTGTTCTTGCTTTTATCGGAACGGCAGTGGCTCTTACTTTAGCTCCAGGGCCTGATATTCTTTTTGTCATTGTTCAAAGCATTGCCCAAGATAAAAAAGCGGGAATAGCAACGGCTCTCGGCCTTTGTTCCGGATTATTGGTACATATTACTGCAGCAGCCATTGGTATTTCCGCTCTCATCTATCAATCTTCGCTCGCTTTTTCTATTGTAAAATATGCAGGAGCCGCTTACTTGCTGTATTTAGCGTGGCAAGCTTTTCGTTCTCGTGAAAAGGCAGCGTTGGATGCGGATGCTCAGCCCTCCATGCAATATCAAGCATTGTACCGAAAAGGGATTGTCATGAATTTACTAAACCCCAAAGTGTCGTTGTTTTTTCTAGCATTATTGCCGCAATTTACTCATGAAGGAGCTGTTCCGGTCTCTATTCAAATGATAATCTTCGGCCTCTTATTCTTACTACAGGCTTTTGTCATCTTTTCTCTTGTTAGTATACTAGCGAGTAAAACAGGACGCTTCATCTTTAACAACCCCATGATTTCAAGACGGATGAACATCATACAAGGCAGCTTATTTACAGTAATCGGACTTCAAATTCTCTTTAGCAATAAATGAAGGTAAAATTCTTTCCTTTTCTAATGGCAGCATGCATAGTTACGTACTTTCCCACTCACTCTTCATTAGATTTTATATACAAAAATCCTCGCTCCGTCTTATGACAGGAACGAGGATTTTGTAATTTATTATGCAGTTTTCGCTATCCGATGAGCCGTATCTTTCTCTCTCACAAATAACATTGTCGTAATGAAAAAGGCGATAACAGCGGCGAAAGCAACCAGCCCGAAGAGTCCTTGTTCATACAGTGGTTGGAAATAAGCCACATTAATCGCTACAAGAACGATCCCGACGGCAAGGAAGCCGAATCCTTTTGCCGCTTTTTCTTTTGGTTGAATGCTCCATTTACCCAAAGTAGTTAATACAGTAACAAAGACGATTGTAGCAATATTTACAGACATCCCTATCCAAACAGGATGAATGTTCAAGAAAAACTGATCAGGTGCCCATCCGCCTAAATGGTACCATAGTAAGCCTGAAGTAAATCCAGTGGCTAATGAGGAAACTACCGCGCTCCGTGTAACGAGCGGCCAGAATATAGCAGCAACCACGGGAGCAAAGGTAGCGGAGTTACGTATTGTCCAAGCAAATACATTCCACCATGCTGATTGCTCTGTCCGCAGGGTACCAAATACAATCATCAGACCTGTTAATATCAACAAGGACCATTTGGTATACTTCACCAATTGTTCCGGATTTGCTTGTGGAAAAATGGCACTTCCTGTATCTTTCCCTAAACTAGTCGCGCCTGAGAATTGACAAGGTGCTCCCCAGCCGAGCGCGCATGCCCATATACCAAGAAAGAACAGGCCAACGAGTGGTGCAGGCAGAACTTCCATTAAGTAAAGCGGCAATGCGACTAATCCAAGACTTTCTCCTGGGACGACGACAGCTGCGGAAAGCCCAAATAACACCCCAAAAAAGATAAAAGGTAAACTCATTATTTCAGCAATAATTAGACCTTTCTGCCCTTCTTCCGGACTTTTTGCTGATAAAGCCATTTGGAAAGCCGCCTGAGCAAGAATAACGTTTACAAAGAATGTCCCAAACCATACTAAGATGACTTGTAAGCCAGCCCCGCCAAAATCGAACAATTCCGGACGGTCTACAGCTAACTGTTGGATACCGGATATACCTGGATTGATGAAAAATGCGATGGCCCCGACAATGAACATTAAAGCAAAAACAATCGTATTCATCGTCTGTGTAAAAGCGACAGACCACATACCTCCCGCCTGCAAGTAAATAAATAACAATAACGCTGTGAAAGCAACAGAAACGGATAAAGAGATGCCAGTAAATACGTGAAAGGCAGAAGCAAAGGCAATCGCTGTTGCTACCGACCACATTGGAAATGCAAAGGCAGTAATCGCTCCTGATAAAGCCTTCGCTCCGCGGCCATAGCGATCTCCGATGAGACCAGATACAGTAGTAAGCATTTTTTTACGAAATGGTTTAATAATTAATAAAGCAATAATCAACACTTGAATGGTCTCTGCTACCCCATACCATACTGCCGACACACCTGTAAGATATGATAATTCAACAATTGATATGTACGTTGAACCTGAAAACAATCCGGTAATACAAAATGCGACCGTCCACCACCTAAAATTTCTTCCACCAACAAAATAGCCATCTCCACGAGTAGTTTTCCGTTTAGCAACGTTTCCAACAATAATCAAGGCCAGTGTATAAATTAGTGCAAATCCAATCGTCCACGCTCCATAAGCACTCATGTATCTCTCTCCTATCTCCTAATTAATATATTTTATATTTTTTATAAATTTACTTGGTTTTAGATATCAATAATGTTCCTTTTCTCTCTATATCAATCAAGAAGCCCCTTTTCCTGAAAAGAAAAAGGGGCCGAATAATATTCAATATCCTACTCCCTTTTATCTTTCAGACATCGTGTCTGCTGGATTGGGCACCTTTTTATAAAGCAATCAGCTTATAAATGGTTGCCGCGGGCTCATAGGACCAGTTTCCTCCACCGCTCTTGATAAAAGTATCACTTATTGACTCATTCATTTGTTTTATTAGTATAAGATCAGTCCTGATATTTGTCAATCCTTTTTAGACTACAATTATTCATCTCATTCCAGGACTGCATTCATATTTTTTTGAGCGGAAGCCATACTAAGATTAAAATCTGTCTCTTCTCATTAAAAGAAAAGACATTGGTCAGGTGAAGCAAATGGCAATCATTGAGTTTTTCAAAAGAGGAAATGTCTCTTCCGGTGTAGCAGCCTTAGGGAATACAGTATTAGCTGTTGTAAAAGGTATAGCTGCGACTTTAAGCGGGAGTGGGACTATGTTTGCAACGACGTTGCACTCAGTTGCTGACGCTACAAACCAAGGCTTTGTTTTTTTTGGGAGTGCCCTCGCAGAAAAAGAACCTACTAAGCGTTTTCCCGCAGGATTCGGACGGGTCGTTAACCTTTTTGTGCTAGTCGCCGTCATGGTAGTAGCTGTTATGGCATATGAATCGATTATTACTGGATGGGATCTGATTTGGAATCCACAAGCCTCTTCTAACTTCTGGTTAAATGTTTTTATCTTAGCAGCTGCAGTTCTCGTTGATGGTTACGTCTTAATTAAAGTTATAAAGGAGATAGCGAAAGAATCACGATCCGATACTACTGGGTTCGCAATCATCCCTGAGGCATATAAAAATGTTAAATACGCATCACCGCCCACACGGCTCGTATTCTACGAAGACAACATTGCTACCTTTGGTACGTTACTTGCTTTGATTTTCGTGCTATTGGCTAACTACACCGGTATGTTGTTTCTTGACGGGGTAGGGACATTATTAATTGGCCTTCTTCTTATTGGAATCGCCCTGAAAGTTGGGTATGACAATATGGTCGGCCTCATTGGAGTAGCTGCGCCAAAGAAAGTGGAAGATCGAGTGGCCGATACAATTCTAAGTCACACGGAAGTAGTAGATATTAAGAAAATGCGCATTTTACAAGAAGGAAGGCAATATCATGTCGAAGCTTATATCGAATTGACGAAAGGATTATCCCTTGATGAAGCTGACGACATAAAGAATCAGGTACAAAATGACATATTATCAGATCCTGACATTGATGATGTTACCTTAGGTATATATGAAACCGATGATCAGCCTTCGTGGGAAGGTCACCCAGGAAAAACTCAAACAGATTCATAACGGCGTACGTTCCGAGAGCCGATACAGATAAAGCCAGCAAAGTTTGACTCTGCTGGCTTTTTACATTAGTTTTTTACTGTTTGGTCTTCAGGTACTGAAAGACCAAGACCTTCAGCAACACGGCGTCCATATTCTGGATCCGCTTTATAAAAATGAGAGATTTGTCGAAGCTTTATTTCTTCTTTCTCTACAGGCTTCATATGATTAACAACAGCCTCTATGAGACGATCTTTTTCCTCATCACTCATCAATCGGTATAAATCACCAGCTTGAGTGTAATGATCATCACGATCATAACTTACACTGTCCACTTGGCCTGAAACTTCGAAAGGAGTGAGTTTCGTTTCTGGTGATTCTTTTGGTCCGTCAAAGCTGTTAGGTTCATAGTTTACAGAACTGCCCCCATTCCCGTCGACTCTCATGTAACCATCTCGCTGGTAATTATGAGGGTTGTGACGAGACTGGTTAACCGGCAGCTGTTCATGGTTGGCACCAAGACGGTAACGATGGGCATCCGCATAGGCAAACAGACGACCTTGTAACATTTTATCAGGGGAAGCCTCTATTCCAGGTACAAAGTGACCAGGTGAAAACGCGGCTTGTTCCACCTCTGCGAAGTAATTCTCCGGGTTACGGTTAAGTACAAGACGTCCCACTTCTATTCTCGGATAGTCTTTTTGTGACCACACTTTCGTCACATCAAATGGATCCCACTTGTATGTGGCTGCTTCATGATACGGCATAATTTGAACGTAAAGCTTCCACGCAGGAAAATCTTTATTTTCAATAGCATGAAATAAATCTTCTGTATGATAATCTGGATTTTCTCCAGCTATTTTTGTAGCAAGTGATTCGTCTAAAGCTTTTACACCTTGCTCACTAATAAAGTGGTATTTTACCCAGTAGGCCTCTCCTTCGTCATTCACCCATTTAAAGGTATGACTTCCGTATCCATTCATATGGCGAAGAGTGGCCGGGATTCCTCGATCACCATGTAAGTACGTAACTTGGTGAAGGGACTCTGGTGACAGGGACCAAAAATCCCAGACCATGTTGGGGTCTTTTAAATGGGTTTGCGGATGGCGTTTTTGAGTATGAATAAAATCAGGGAACTTGATAGCATCTCTAATAAAGAAGATAGGTGTGTTGTTCCCAACTAGATCATAGTTCCCTTCTTCTGTATAGAATTTCACCGCGAATCCGCGTGGATCACGAACTGTATCGGCTGATCCCAACTCCCCTGCGACCGTGGAAAACCGAAGAAAGACAGGAGTTTGTTTTCCAACTTGGTTCAAGAAATCAGCTTTTGTGTATTTTGTCACATCATTGGTCACTTCAAAATAACCATGGGCCCCTGCCCCTTTTGCATGGACAACACGTTCCGGGATGCGTTCCCGGTTAAAGTGGGCAAGCTTTTCTAATAAATGTACATCCTGAATTAGTACAGGACCGCGTGAACCGGCTGTGATGGAGTTCTGATTATCTCCAACAGGAGCCCCTGATGCTGTTGTTAATTTTTTATTATCTATACTCATTGTCATCACCTCAGTTATTTTCTATGTTTATATGATAACACTTATCAAAATAAAATCAATACTAATTTATAATAATTATAATTTAATTATGTGTATTATTTGTTAAAAAGATTAGTGGGTGCCCAATTTACATAAAATGTGTTTATGCTCTCCCATTTCTCTCTTAGCTACATATAGATATAACGTCAGCGGTAGCTGAACATTACTAAATAAAAGGAGAGGTTATAATGGGTTATTCAGGCGGATACGGCGGAAGCTTCGCCTTAATTGTTGTTCTGTTTATCTTGTTAATTATCGTAGGAGCTGCCTGGGGCGGAGGATACGGAGGTTACTAATACTCCCCCACGAACAACAAAGAACCCCATCCGTCATTGACGGATGGGGTTCTTTTATTATCTATCCACTTGATATAGCTTTCTCAATTCCAGAACATGATAGTACGAAGTCCACAAGTACATTCTGATATGCTCTTACGGATTCCACGTAGACCATTTCTTTATTTCCGTGCCAATCAAAACCGGCAGGTCCAAATTCAACGGCGGAGCCTCCGTATTTTGTGAAATATTGTCCGTCATTTGAACCATGCTGTCCATATAAATTTGCACGTTCTAACTGTGTTTGGCTGGTTAAGGACTCGGCCAAGGAAAGAACAAATGGATTGTCCTCCTTTGTTTTAACAGGGTCATTCAGTATATGAATGTGCACCTCACCTTTTGTAATGTCCTTAATCTGTTTGAATATCTCCTCAGGCGACTGATCCGGCAGAAAGCGAATATCAAGTGACATCTCACATTTTTCCGGAACTTTATTGTACACTGTGCCAGCCTTTATCTTCGCCAGATTAATCGATGGTTTATCAAACATCGGAGGAGCTGTTTCTAATGCAAAAGGAAGCTGCAGAATATCCTCATAAAGATCATACGCTTCTTTTATTGCGTTCTTTCCTTCCCAAGGTCTGCTTCCATGAGCCGGCTTTCCTTCTAGTGTAAAATCAAGTTGTAAAACACCTTTGGATTGAATAGCAATTCCGAGATTTGTCGGTTCACCACAAATTATGAAGTCCCCAATATATCCTTGTTCCGTCAAATATTTCGTTCCGTTAATCCCGCCTGTTTCTTCATCAGGGACAATTTGCAGTTGCACCTTACAATTAGGATTCATTTTCTTTAACTGATCCATCGTTTCCATCATCGCCGCTACGCCGGCTTTCATATCGGCTGAACCACGGCCATATAATTTCCCCTCTTCTATATAAGGTTGGAATTGTTTTTCATCGGCTTCTATTACATCAATATGACCGTTTAAGATGATTGTTTTATCACCTTTACCAAGTTCGGAAACAAGCATATGATACCCATTGTTCTCAAGCTTTTTCACTGGTAATCCTCGTTTTTTCAGCCACTCTTCACAATAAGCAATGGATTGATTAACGCCTGACTTTGTTGAGCTGTCTATTTTCACAAGTTTTTCTAACAAAGGGATTGGATCACCCATTGTCTCCCTCCTATTATTCTTACCGTTTCCATACTTCTTTTTCCTGAGGACTCCGGAGATAAACATTCTCTTACGGTTATGAAATAAAAGAAGCGCGAGACAGCCTTCTAACACTATTTAGTTTCGTAGAGTCAGAGAATCTTTTACTTTCCGTTCGTCAATTCGTACAACCGTGTCATGACGAGCCAGTTCAATTTCCTGATCATCTTCAAGCCATTCGTTCTTCACCTCTCGGCCGTCTGCTAATGCGATAATAGCTGACGGTATATCTGCCCCCGCCACATGAGAAAATGCATAGCCGCCGCCGAAGCGAGGATTAATGTCAATCACATAATATTCTTTTCCATCATAGTATACGTCTGCATTCATATAACCAGCGTGTCCTAAATTCTCTCCCATTTTTCTAGCAATGTCTTTTAATTCTTTCTGGTGGACAGTGATACACCGATCTACATCTCCACCCCTCATTTCTAGCTGTTTACGAACAAACGAAGCGAGGAATTTGCCGTTTAAGTCATTAAACATATCCAAGCTAAACTTTTCCCCTTCAATCACTTCTTGAATAATAACGTTCTCTTCCGCATTCTTAGAAGTCGCGTCATCCAGCGGGGTTTCTTTAATGGTCTGAACCGCTTGCTGATACGCAAACTTTAATGCATCTAAATCATGAACAATTTCAATACCAATAGATGCTGAGCCATTTCTCGGTTTGACAATCAGAGGATAATCTACTTCACTATTATTGAGAGCACGTTCTGCGTCTTCTACGTTTAAATAGGAGCGAGGAGCGACAACATCAAATGAACCGAGCAGCTCCCGATACTTCCCTTTATCGCGCACTTTATCTACCACTTCAGAATCAGGCGTGAAAACGTGAACACCTAGATCCTCGAGTTCTTTTTTATGGTTTGAAATCTTTGGCACTTCCCAATCGTTTAATGGGACAAGCGCTTTTACTTCGTGATCTTTGCATATATTAACGATAGCCTCCATATAGCGCTCATCTGTTTGATGGGGGATGACATAGTTCACATCACCCACTTGGAGTGATGGAGCATTGTGTTCTGGGTCTGCCACAATAACGTCACCAACGATACCTGCATTTTTTAAAGCATCTCGAAAAAAACTAACAAAATCTATTCTCCTTGCGCCTGATGTTAATAAAATGTTCATTGTTGATACACCTCGCTCTTTCTTTCTGTTGTGGTTGTTAGCTTGAGTCAATATTTCTATACCCGCGAACAGAAAGCTTAACCTTCCAATTTTTTTACGTTGATGTTAAACCCAGTGACATTTACCATGAGAAGGATCAAAAATATAAACCTCAATTGAGAAAATGATCAAAACACCACTCCCCCCCTCCATACATACAAAAACTACCCAGGATTCGTGGAAATCCAGGGTAGTAATGAACCTTGCCTTTACCTTATTAAACGATATCTAGTGGTTGTTTTCTGTTAGGCGGAGGAAACGCACGATCTAATTCCTCGAGTTCTGTCTCTGTCAGTTTTATCATTGCGGCTTCCGCATTCTCAATTACATGTTTCTCTTGAACAGCTTTTGGTATCGATATCACATCATTTGTTCTCATTGTCCAAGCGAGTGCAATTTGCAAAGGGGAGGCGTCATGATTTTTGGCAATTTTATCAAGGGTCGGATTTTGTATTAATTGTTGACGATGTCTCCCTCCCTGAGCCAGGGGACAGTATGCCATAATGGGCATCCCCGCTTCTCTTTGCCAAGGTAACAAGTCATACTCAATTCCTCTAGAACCCAAATGGTATAGTACTTGATTGACAGCACAGCGCTCTCCGCCACGAAGGCTCTGTAACTCTTTCATATCGGATATATCCAAGTTAGACACACCCCACCGTTTGATTTTGCCGGCCGCTTGCAGCATTTCCATGCCTTCAATGGTCTCTGATAACGGAACATTGCCTTGCCAGTGTAACAGATATAAATCTAAGTAATCTGTTTGCAGACGTTTTAAGCTTTGCTCACATGCCTGCTCAATCAACTCCCGTCCAGCCCGGAACGGATACACCTTAGAAACTAAAAAAACATCATCTCTTCTCCCTTTTATTGCTTCGCCTACCACTGTTTCGGCTTCTCCATCGGCATACATTTCAGCCGTATCGATCAGCGTCATTCCTCGATCAATCCCAAGCTGCAAAGCCCTGATTTCTGCAGCCCTCTGTTTTGGATCTTCTCCCATGTGCCATGTTCCTTGTCCGAGTTGAGAAACAACGGTTTGGTCTGGAAGCACTACCTCGCTCACTATTATCCCTCCATTTAAATCAACATTCAATGCGAGCATAGCAACGATTTTATGTATTCGCAAAAGAAAAGAGAGCTGAGAGCCCTCTTTCCGAATGTTAATATCCCGAGTTTTCAGATGTTAGGTTGTCAAAAATCGTGTGATCGTGTTTTTGTAGTGGCTTTTCGGCTGGACCTTCAATGACTTCTCCCGTATAAGAGAAACGAGAGCCGTGACACGGGCAATCCCAAGTACGGTCTCCGTCATTCCACTCTACTTCACAACCGACATGAGTACATGTAGTATCAACGATGTGCAAATCACCCGTTTCATCCCGATATGCTCCTTTTCGATGGCCGTTGACCGAGACCACTTTCCCTTCTCCTTTTACTACAACTTCCGGACTCCACGCCGGAACATCAAGCTTCCCTTTTATTAAATGACGAGCTACATCTCCGTTTTCTACGAGAAAATTTTTCAAGCTTGGCTGTACGTAAAAACGTGATGGATGATAAAGTTCTTCGTACGGACTTTTCTCACCAAGTACTTTATCTTTGAAAAGCAATGCTGCCGCTGTACTATTCGTCATGCCCCACTTTCGAAAGCCGGTGGCCAAAAGAACACGAGGTTCTCCTTTTGTGATAGGTCCGATGTATGGAAGTTTATCTAACGTGATCAAGTCCTGGGTGGACCAGCGATATGCTATTTTATCAATTGTGAATATTTCTCTCCCGAATTCTTCCAGTGCTTTATAATGATTCATAGTATCCTCGCCCTGGCCCGTTTTATGACTCTCTCCGCTTACTAATATGAGTTCTTCTCCATTTATATTGGCGGCCCGCAATGAACGATTCGGTTGATCAACGCTTAAATACATACCTCCAGGATAAGATTCTTTTGTTGTAACACCTAACACATAAGCACGATCTGCATGCATTCGAGTCGAGTAAAAACCTGCACCTTCATAAAATGGAAAGTGAGAGCAGATAAGTGCATAGCGTCCTCTCACTTTATACCCATCCCGAGTGTGAATGATAGGATGAGTTTTTCCTTCTGTAATGTTTACCGCCGTTGTATGTTCATGTATGTCTCCCCCATTCTCTTTAATCCTATTCGTAAGGTGAGTCAAATACTTCAAAGGGTGGAACTGGGCCTGATTTTTCATAGATAGTGACTGTGTTACCTTTATACGAAAAGGAATATCGTTCCCCATTTCTCCTTCTATTTTAAGACGCTCATACGCCTTCCATTCTTTTTCTAGCTTTTTTGCATATTGCTCCGTCGTGGCATATAGATAAGCATCTTGCTCCTTGTAATCACAGTCTATGTTATCTTCTTGGATTGTATTGCGTATAAATTGAGCTGCCTTCTCGTTTGCTTCATAATATAATCTTGCTTTGCTAGCTCCAAGGTTTTGAATAAAAGTATCGTAGATAAGTCCATGCTGTGCGGTAATTTTGGCTGTAGTGTGCCCAGTCGTACCGTTTAACAGTTTATCTGCCTCCAATACAGCCACTTTCAACCCTTCCTGTGATAATAAATAAGCAGATGTTATCCCCGTCATACCCCCTCCGATGATAACGACATCAACATCTTTGCTTTCACTCAAACGAGGAAATTCCGGCAGATTTAACCCTTCTCGCCAGTAAGGTTCCGGATTTTTAGGCATGTTTTCTTCAGACTGAGTCATAACTATCCCTCCGCTCATTTTTTCATGCCCTTACTATCCCCACCTTCCTCTTGTAGTATTCGACACAATCGTCGCGATAATAATAAAAAAACTGCTCATGCTTTAAACTACAAGCTGAGCAGCGTATCCATTTAAGTTCTTCCCCATTTTTTGTTAATCCAATTCTCAAACAGCCCTACCGCTTTATCGAGAAGCAATCCGGATACTCCTATAAACAGAATACCAGCCATCACAAGATCCAGTCTCATCGAATTTCTGGCATCAACAATCAAGTATCCTAAACCAGACTGCGCTCCGACCATTTCTCCAGCTACAAGAAAAATCCAAGCTGTTCCTACAGCAATATGCAATCCGTTTGCAATATATGGAAATGCAGCCGGAAAGATAATCTTTTTTACTAATTCGAACCCTTTCATCTCGAAATTCTGAGCAATTTTTAAATAGGTTTGATCAACATTCTTAACAGCTGATACAGTGGAGAGCAAAACCGGAAAGAAGGAAGCAATGAAAATGATAACGATTGCTGGCATATTACCTATTCCAAACCATAATACAATGAATGGAGACCACGCTACGGGCGAAACCGGTCTTATTAATTGTGCAATCGGGTTTAGAACTCCCCATAATAATGGCATTCTACCAAGGATGAGCCCTAAGAAAATAGCCAATATAACCGCGGATATATATCCAGCTAAGAACCTTAAGAAACTCACTTGGAAATGAGTAAATAATGTGCCATCCGCTATTAAAGAAAGAATGCCCTCTCCCACTCGCAGAGGCGGTGGGAAAAGTGCTTCTTCATATCCTCCTATTAGGATCAAAGCTTGCCACACTACTAACAAAATTGCCATCCCAGCAATGATATTTATGGTAGTTTTAGGAATGCTCATCGTATCACTTCGCCTTATCAATGAAAGAATTGTCCACAAACTCTTCATAGGACGGCGGATTGTCCTGAAGGCCCATTTCTACAAGACTATCCGTTAATTGTTCATAATCGTCTTCGTGAATTCTTAAATCATCATAAGCAATCCATTTAAAAGACAAGTCCATTACTTCTTGATCAACATCTAAATATTCGGATGCCATCTCGTAAGCGTGCTCATCTTTATGTTCCGCTGTCTCTCCGGCTTCTACATAATAATCCATAAACTCTTGTGCTATTTCATTTTGTTCTTCTATAAATTCTTCTCGAAGAACGAGTGTACAATCAATCGATCCCGGCCACACTTCTTGATCTTGATATAGGACTTTTCCTTGGTCTATCGCAACAGATACCGCTCCAAACGGCTCAGCTACTAAGTAACCTGCAATTCTTCCTTCAGCCAATGCAGCCGGCATTTCAGCAGGTGGCAGTTCAATTGCTTCGACATCTTCATATTCAAGTCCATTTTGCTTAAGCATGTGATACAGTAAAATATTATGAGAAGAAAACTTATGAGGGATGGCAAATTTTTTCCCTTTGAGGTCTTCTGCATTATCTATATCGTTGTTTGTAACTAATACGTTTCCGTCACGGTGACCAAGGGCTACTGCTTTCAAATCAATCCCTTGTTCCTTTGATTTCATCGCTAGTGTTACCAACATGGACGCACCATCAATGTTACCTGTATTTAAGGCATCAATTAACTCAGTCCATGAGCCGAATTTCACTAATTCTAAATTAAAACCTTCATACTTCTCTTCTTGTTCTTCAATGAATAAGGGAACCGCATGGGTGATCGGCAAATACCCGATCTTTATGGTAGGCTTTTCATCGCTAGAACTATCTGCTGCTGTGTCTTCCCCCGCTCCGCAAGCTGCCAACAGCCCTATTACAAAGATAAACACTGCTAATTGTAAAACACCCTTCAAATTCTTCATTGTTCGTCCTCCCTATTTCTTTCGTTGCTCTCCATATAATTTCATTAAACGTTTAACCCGAACAATTATATGACATGTTTTAAAGTTACTCACAGGTATTTTTCATATCTGTTTGGTGCATTGCTTTGTTATTCTTAAATATTAAAATCAATAGCCATTTCCGGCCGATTAAAGCGAAATTCTTCAAAGATATACTTCCTATAATATTGAAAATCCCCATGACTTCTATCTCTGGGTTTTGCAAGCTCAATATTGATTTCCTTGTGGATAATCCCAGGGTTAGGATGCATAATAAATATCCGATCTGACAAATAAATCGCTTCGTCTATATCATGAGTAACGAGTATAATGGTTGTATCCTCCTGCTCTTGAATTCGCAAAAGTTCGTCTTGAAGGTAGTATCTATTAAAAGTGTCAAGGGCCGCAAACGGTTCATCCATCAGTATGAGTTCAGGACGTAACGCCAAAGCTCTTGCTATTCCTATACGTTGCTGCATACCACCTGACATCTCTTTTGGAAACAATTCCCCTTTATCTTCAAGACCGACTAACTTCAAGTAATATAACGCTCTTTCTTTTCGTTCCTTAGCAGTTAATTTCAACCCTTCTAAGCCAAGCTCGACGTTGTGACGTACCGATCGCCACGGCAGTAATCCGTAATCTTGGAACAACATAATACATCTTCGGTTTGGCTGCTCTACCACTTTTCCATCTAAATAAACGTTTCCCTCATCAGGAGTGACAAATCCTCCAACGATGTTTAAGAGAGTACTTTTACCACAACCGCTTTCACCTAAGATAGATACAACTTCTCCCTTTTGAATGTCAAACGTTATATTCTTCAATACGGGAAGAACTTCAGATTTTTTCTCAAAGCTTTTGCTCATTTTTTCAACGTTTATGATAGTTGTTTGATTCAAAAAAGTCCCCCCTTTTGTTTTTTATTCCAATAAGAATAGTATGTTTTTGACCACTTTATTATATGTTTACCAATTTGTCAACTCAGTTTTATTATATTTATTTTTCCTTCTTTCTCCTTTCTATAGAGCAATAGAGCACCTTAATATTTATTTAAATTTATTTCTATTTTCAGTTGATTTTTTAATCATAGTATAATAATATGAATTATAAACTTAATTTCATATAAAAATTATCGGATTTAATGATTAGGAGGAGTAATAATGGGATTGTTTTTAGTAGAATCAACTTTTAACGGTGAAATCAATGATAAGAAAACGTTTGAAGATAGGGTCTCTGCTTTACAGGAAGCTGTTCAAAAAGAAAATATAGAATTAATCGAAGTCCAAACAGCTGCTGACTTTTCAAGATCTTTTTTCATTTTCGAAACGGAAAATGAATCTAATCTTACTGACACTTTAAATGGCAATGGGTTATCTGTTGATTTAGTGAAAGCCGTTCGTATTGTTGGAAAGGATCTAGAAGAAGTGAAAAAGCAATCAGATAAAGTAAATTATCTTGTAGAATGGAACCTTCCCGAGGATCTTACGATGGATCAATACCTAGCCCGGAAGAAGAAAAATTCTATTCATTACGCCGAAGTACCAGAAGTATCTTTTGAACGTACGTATGTATGTGAAGACATGTCCAAGTGTCTATGTTTTTATGATGCTCCAGACGAAGACGCTGTCAAACGTGCACGTGAAGCTGTCAAAACACCACTTGATTCCATCACTGAAATCTCAACTGATAAATAAAAGTCCGTATTGGAAAGGAGAGAAACTGTCCTATGATAAAGTCAAACCCCATGACAGAGTCCAACCATTTAACCCGTCTCGTCCAAAAGAATTTAAAACCACTTGTCCGCTCTATTGATACGGATAGTTTGTACCCTAAAGAATTTTTACATCAATTGGGAAAAGAGGGTTACTATGCATCGGATTCTTGTACAAAGAAGGAAGTTTTTCTCCGAGAATTCCAATTGGTTGAAGAAGTATCCAAGGTATGTATGACGACTGGTTTCGTATTGTGGTGTCAGTTAGCTGCTCTCACTTACTTGCGCCACACGACAAATGAATTTTTAAAAAATAATATATTGCCAAAGCTGGAAGATGGCAGTTTATTGGCAGGTACTGGTTTATCGAACCCGATGAAATTTTATGGAGGAGTGGAGAAACTCCATTTAAGAGCCGAAAAAACAGATGATGGTTATCTTGTCTCTGGTACTCTCCCCTCGGTTTCTAATCTAGGGACCGATCATTGGTTTGGAGCAGTGGCGAGCACGGCTGATAATCAGCGTATTATGGCTTTTATTCCCTGCCAAGCAGACGGTTTAACCCTTAAAGAAAAAACAGATTATCTTGGAATTAACGGAAGTGCTACGTATGTTTGCCAGTTTGACCAATGCTTCATCCCTGATAAATGGATTGTTGCTGAGGATGCAGATACTTTTATCAGCCGCGTACGGCCGTATTTCCTGATGTACCAAATACCTCTTGGTTTGGGAGTTACAGATGCTTCTGTTCAATCGATGGAAAAAGTAAAAAACAAACAATCTGCTTGCAACCAGTACCTGCCTGTTCAACCCGAAGATCTAAAAACATCTCATACTGATGTGAGAAACCGGGTGTACCGTTATTTAGATAGAGGATCAGAGAACTATAAGTGGAAGGATTTTGCTGCTTTTCGATTAGAAATTACCTATCTAACCTTGCGCGCTGTAGAAGCGAGCATGATTCACAACGGTGGCGGGGGCTATCTGTACAAGAGCAATCCATCACGAAGGCTTCGTGAGGCTTACTTCTTAGTAAATTTAACACCTACGGTCAAACACTTGGAGAAAATTCTCTCGCATTAAGAAACGTAAGTGCCTTGACTTGGTATGGCTCATACATGAGGTGTTGACGTTATCACTCCTGACAGAAGGACCATAATACGGAAAGGTGCTTCAGCTAAGGTGCCTTTCTTTTCTTTGTCTGCACGAGCAAACGCCATGGAATGAATATCATTACACGGCGTTTGTTTTTACTATTCTGTTTGGCGAGATGATAGCAAGCCATTTTTTATATTGCCTCATATAAGTGAATGCGCCAGGCAGAGGATTCAGACTCAAACACCTTCAACAACTCTAAATTATTTTCTTCTGCGTTTTCTATTTCTACGGCTGACAATACATATTCCCCGCCCATTTCTTTAAACGCTTCCGTGTTAAAGTCCAAGTTCTCAATTGTTTCATTTTTATCTTTCGTATATAAGTACTCTTTTCCCAACTCATCGGCAAACACGTATACTCTGCTCCCCCATGTATTATAATAGTCTTTCAGTGACTCGTTCTTCTCTAATTCTCCTTCGATAATTTCCCGAAACTGATGTTTGTAAGAGAGAGGATACATCGTTACATACATATCTAACGAATACATTCCATTATAATGAGCAACCGCTGGATACATGCCGATGCTTACGATCCGATACTCCTCTGGGGGTCTATCAATAAAATCTTTTATTTCTTTAAATTGCTCTTCCGCATAAAACTCTCCATAGGAAGGATAATCAGAACGCGAATACTTCCATTCGAAGTTTTCGTAGAAGACAACATATAGCTGTCCTGCTATCAGTATAGCAATGAGCCAGGAAATCCGCGGTATATACTTTTTTATCACCGACAAAGAAATGGCAAACACAATGTACCAAATGGCAGCATTTAATAAATGAAAGCGGCCGAAATTAAAAGTATTTGTAATATCAATCGTATCTTTTAATAACCGGAAACCTTCCCAGTACCACAGGGCATACCAAAAAGAAAACAAGGCAGCCACTATTAACAAAGATGGTAACGCTTTTTCAACGGCCGTAAATGTTATTAATTGTCCAGAAGGCCGAAGCCACTCTCGTATTCTCAGCCCTGCCAGAAGCAGGAGGGCAAAAAGAACAACATACACAATGAGAGTATCGTGATGTGAATAAGAGTGAGTGTGCGCTGTTAAGTAGTTCTCCCCGAAAAGTTCCATCGTACGTGAAAACGAATTATGGCCACGAGAAAATTCGACGCGATGATCGACGAACCCTTGCCCAAACAACACTCCCATCACTAGCCGATATTGCTTCAGAAGGAATAGCATAGTCATCCAGGCAATGCTTGAGAAAAACTGCCAATTAGAGCGCTTTGTTCGGAACCAATCAATGAGCCATACGACTCCCATAAGACCAAGAAAAAAAATAAAAGACAATACGAAGCTTGAGTAAAAAGGAAGGAAAGTAATAATAAACCAGTCTTTGAAAGAAGAGCACCGGTTTCTGATATTAAGAAAAGCATATAAAGCCAAAGGAATCCCTGCAATACTTGCCCCTCCAAATGGCCAGAATGGGAGTAGGGCAAAGGCAAGAGATACTCCTGCCACAATTAAAATGTAAGAGTGATCGCTTTTGAAGACATGGTGTTTTAAAAACAAAAACATTCCGAAGAAAGCGATGAATCTCATAAGAAATTCATTCAAGACTAAAACAGTCAACGGCTCAAACAACGAAAATAAAAGAACGTATAAACTAAAGGCAGTATCCAATGATCCACGCGGCAAGCCATTCATCATCGTTTGAATCTCTGTATGACTTGGCGCAAACACCGTACCTGTCTCAACCAATGTCTTGTACCAGATTACATTTGAATCCAAATGATCATGCAGACGTACATGCACCCCTTCCCCGAGAAATAGAAAGGGGGAACAGTAGATAATGATGCCTACAATGGAAAGAAATATATAAAAACGCTCTTTTTTCATTCGTAAAAGCTCCTGATCGTCGTAGTTATATATTTAATATCTTTTAATGTAAGGCCATAATACATAGGAAGTCTTACTAAGCGATCACTATTTTCAGTCGTGTATTTATCTACCCCATGAAAACGGCCAAATTGTTCTCCTGCTGTTGAGGTATGAAGCGGTACATAATGAAACGTGCTTTGTATGCCCTTTTGCTTCAACCACTGGATTAACTCGGTCCGTTCCTCTAAGCTATTGGTTTTTATGTAAAACATATGAGCATTATGGCTGCAGCTTTCCGGGACGACAGGAAGAGATATTTTTCCTTCCTCACAAAGAGGTTCTAAGAGTTCATAGTAACGCTTCCAGGAAGTCAGACGGTCTTCATTGATGTGATCTGCCTCTTTTAATTGAGCATATAAATAGGCGGCATTTAATTCTCCCGGCAAATAAGAAGAGCCAACATCCACCCATGTGTACTTATCGATTTGCCCACGAAAGAATTGAGATCTATTTGTTCCTTTCTCACGTATAATTTCTGCACGTGTTTCTAAATCATTCGTATTTACGAGCAGAGCGCCACCTTCACCACCACTTGTGTAATTTTTAGTCTCATGGAAACTATATGCCCCTAAGTGCCCAATTGTCCCTAACGCTTTTCCATGATATGTACTTTTTACGCCTTGAGCAGCATCTTCAATGACAAACAATTTATGTTTTTCCGCTATTTCCATAATCGTGTCCATTTCGCAGGCAACCCCAGCATAATGGACAGGAACAATCGCTTTTGTTTTGGGAGTGATGGCATCCTCAATCAACTTCTCATTGATATTCAACGTATCAGGACGGATATCCACGAATACGATATCAGCGCCTCGAAGAACGAAAGCATTGGCCGTAGAGACAAAGGTATAAGAAGGCATGATGACTTCATCTCCCGGCTCAATTCCTGCAAGGATGGCAGTCATTTCCAAAGCGTGCGTACAAGATGGCGTTAAAAAAGCACGATTGCAATGAAACTCCTCCTCCAGCCATTGTTGGCAGTCTTTCGTGTACGGACCATCCCCAGCCAATGACTGACCCTGCAGCGCTTCTTGTATATAAGTATCTTCAGTCCCTAAATAAGGGCGTCGGTTAAAAGGAATCACAGGTTCATTACCTCCATGCAATGAGATAACCACATTAAGCAGACTGGCTGGTTACAAGGATACCAGCGATAATTAAAGCAAGCCCAATCACTTTATGGGCGGTAATCGGTTCATGAAAAAGAAAAATCGATAATAAGAAAACAAGCCCGAACGACAAGCTCATAAACGGATAGGCATAACTAATATCAAACTTCGTCATCGCCGCCATCCAAAACAAGGAAGCCACAAATGCAGAAAGAAAACCCGATAGAATGAGCGGGTCTAATAACAGTCGTAATACAAATAGAACTTTGTCCCATAGTTCTGGAGGCAGGCCTCCGTATTTAGAAATTTGCCATTTTAGTATAATTTGCCCGTAAACAGTAAAAAACACCGTGCCGAAAATATAGATATAACCCACGATTAAAATCCTCTCTGCTTTACCTATTCAGTTTGTGGTAAACATCAACGGCTTTTTTAAATTTAAATCCTAAAGAAGCAGTAAGGTTCACCATTGCCAAGTTAGCTGCAGAAATGGAGGTGGCCACTTCCTTATGTCCTTCATCAAAAAGAGTACGGACCGAGCGGCTCCAAAAGTATTTTGCCAGCCCTTTACCTTGATATTCTTCTTTAAAGGCCTGCAGCAATACTTGATTGCCAGAGTATGCGAAGAATCCAGCAAGTTCTTCGTCATACACGAATCCCCACACGGTACCTTCATCATACAGCTGTCCCAGCCAATTATCATAGCGTTGATCAGCAAGTCGGCGCTCTAACATGAAGTCTCTGTGAAACCGGCCATGTTCATATATTCCTTCTGATATGGCTATGACTTCACCCTTTTCCACCTCACTGATAACGTCTATCTTATCATGATCATACGGAACAAACTGATCTCTTGTACAAACGGGTGTAAGCAACGTATCTGTGTAATAGAACCCATATTCATGCAGAAGCTCTTTTGAGGCAAGTGGATCTACTTTAATGGAAAAATGACCTTTCATTGCTTGACTCTTATCGAGAGCTGCTTCAGAGAGCTCTAGCAATTCATACGTTTCCATCTCTAAGGAACGTTTATCCCATGGCGTTTCGCGAATAAGATTCTCTTTCACTTCTCTATCCTCCTACTCTATTCCCCATTATCGGCTAACGTGGAGTCTCTAAAGGTTTTATGAATATTCTTCTCCTCAAAGCCGGAAGATTCCTCAATGATATAGAGAGGACGCTTTTTTACCTCGTCGAAAACTTTTCCAATATATAATCCAATCATACCTAAATTAGCAAACAGCAATCCTCCGACAAAGTAAATGGATACCATTAAGCTCGTCCAGCCCGGAACAGGTTTAAACATAAAGAAATACTGGTACATTAAATAAAGGCCATATATTACGGCTCCCACCGCTAAAAGAAAACCGAATTTAATAGAAAGACGAAGTGGCTTATTGGATTGGGACACAATACCGTCAATGGCCAAGTTTACCAGCTTTGATAAATTATATGATGATTTCCCGTGCACCCGCTCGTGGTGCTCTACGTTAACAGCAGCCGTACGAAATCCCATCCATTGGATAAATAATGGAAAATTACGATTCTGTTCACGCATCTGCCTGAAATGAGACACTACTTTTCTTGAAGTGATGCTGAAGTTGGCAATGGTTGGATCTGACTTCCCTTCTGTAAAATAATCATATATTTTATAAAACATTCGGGAACTCCACTTTTTCATAAAAGTGTCACGGCGGTCATAACGTCTGGCAAAGACGACATCATACCCTTCTTGAGCTTTTGCATATAACTTTGTTATTTCTTCAGGTTGATCTTGGAGGTCACAGTCCATCACAACCACCCAATCACCAGAAGCCTTGTCAAGACCGGCGGTAATCGCAGCATGCTGTCCAAAGTTACGGGAAAAACGTACACCGCGTATCCTGTTGTCGCGAATAATTAATTGCTGAATGACTTCCCAAGCTTGATCGGGACTGCAATCATCCACCAGAATAACTTCAAAGTTGTTCGTTACCGTTTCTAGTGTTTCTTTCAGTCGCTTATATAATTGTATTAAGCAATCACCACACCCGTATACTGGGATCACCACAGACATATGAGGATTTTCATTCTTCATGGCGCAAATACCACTCCACTGTCTTTTTTATCCCACTCTCAAAGTTCTCTTCAGGCTGCCAGTCTAGTTCAGTTTTTATCTTATTAGCGTCAATTGCATATCTGCGATCGTGACCTGGGCGATCATCTACAAATGTAATAAGATCCTTATGACTGGTGATGTGTTTATGTTTTAGTTGATGCGGACGTCTTTCGTCAAGGAGTTCGCATATTTTTTTCGCAATATACACATTCGTCCGTTCATTGTTACCGCCTATATTATAACTTTCTCCTGCCCTACCTTTTCGGTACACAAGATCAATGCCTCTGCAATGATCGTCTACGTAAAGCCAGTCACGTACATTTTTTCCATCTCCGTAAATAGGAATCTGCTCTAAATGAACTGCTTTCCTGATAATGGTAGGGATCAACTTTTCACTATGTTGTTTCGGTCCGTAGTTGTTAGAGCAATGAGTCATAACGACATCCATACCATACGTATGATAATAGCTGCGAACTAGCATGTCAGAGCTTGCTTTACTAGCACTATACGGACTGTTTGGCGCATAAGCAGTAGTTTCTGTAAACAAACCAGTCTCCCCAAGTGTGCCGTACACTTCATCAGTCGAAATGTGATGAAATCTGGATGACTCGTAACCTGAATAATATTCACCTGGACGTCTCATCCAATATTTCATGGCGGTATCTAATAAAACGAAGGTTCCTTCAATATTTGTCTTAATAAATAAGTCGGGTCCGGTAATGGATCGATCCACGTGGGATTCTGCAGCAAAATGTATAACTCCTCGGATGTCCTCTTCTTTAAACAGCTTTTCTACTAGTTCTCTATCACAGATGTCTCCTTCGACGAGGCGATAGTTAGGATATTTCTTGAGTTTTTCTTCTTCGGTGCGGTTGGCGGCGTAGGTCATCTTATCTAGGTTCACTATTCGGGTATCCGGATACTTTTCCGCAAAGTAATGAATGAAATGCAGACCTATAAAACCAGCACCGCCTGTCACTAATAGAGTTTGATGGTTGTTCCTCATTTCATCAATTCCATTCTGTACGCCTCGTTGGAGTTAGACAAATATGCCATGTGCTCCGACCGTTCTGCGACTTTCAAGAGATATTTTTTGTAATCACTGTTTTTCATCCCGGCCACCCGCTGCATGAGTTGCTCTTTACTAATATAATTCATATAAAATGCAATCTCTTCCAAACAAGCTACTTTGAATCCTTGACGTTTCTCGACCGTTTCAATGAATTGCGAGGCATCAAACAGAGATTCCGGCGTCCCCGTATCCAGCCAAGCAAACCCTCGGCCAAGAAGTTCGACGTGCAATGTTCCTTTTTCTAAATAAGCTTTATTAATATCAGTAATTTCCAATTCTCCCCGGGCAGACGGACGAATGGTTTTGGCAATGTCTATTACGTCATTATCGTAAAAATATAAACCGGTCACCGCAAAATCTGATTTCGGCTTCTTCGGTTTTTCTTCTAAAGATTTCACCCGTAAATCTTCGTCGAACTCTACAACTCCATATCTTTCCGGCTGACTTACGCGATATCCAAAGACAGTAGCTCCTTCTTTTCGAGTAGCTGCCTTTTTTAAAAGAGGGGTGAAACCTTGTCCATAGAAAATATTATCTCCTAAAATTAAAGCCACATCCTCATTTCCAATAAATGACTCTCCAATTTTAAAAGCTTCTGCCAAACCATTAGGGGAAGCTTGTTCCTTATAAGACAATGAAATACCAAATTGGCTTCCATCCCCGAGAAGTTCCTGAAATCTCGGTGTGTCCTTCGGAGTGGAAATAATTAAAATCTCTTTAATCCCCGATAGCATGAGTACAGATAACGGGTAAAAAATCATTGGTTTATCATAAACAGGAAGCATTTGTTTTGAAATTGATTTGGTCATCGGGTAAAGCCTTGAACCGCTTCCACCAGCTAGTACAATTCCTTTCATTCATCATACCTCCCTTATCCTCTAAACTACCTCTATATTTCCTCTTTATCAAATGTAAAAACCTAAAAATATTTAACATTCATTTTACAAAAATATTACATCCCCTCCATAGTTTCACTTATTTTGAAAAGGAATGAGCAGAAACTAACGCGAATTATTAAACGAGGTTATGTTAGTTTTTACGTTTGAAAGGAGTGGGATACGATGAATAATCATGAAATTGATTACAAACTGCTCGGAGACGATATGCAGTTTGTTGAGGTAGAACTGGATCCGGAAGAAACCGTTATTGCCGAAGCTGGGAGCTTAATGATGATGAACGACAATATCAGAATGGAAACAATCTTTGGGGACGGATCCAATGAATCAAGCGTGAGCGGGATTATGGGAAAGCTCATCGGAGCGGGGAAAAGAGTGATAACTGGGGAAAGTCTATTCATGACCGCTTTTACGAACGAGGGAACAGAAAAAAGCCATGTCTCTTTTGCATCCCCTTATCCAGGTAAGATTGTACCTGTTGATTTAAGCGAAGTGGGTGGAAAAATTATTTGCCAAAAAGATGCTTTTTTAGCAGCAGCCAAAGGAGTATCTGTTGGGGTTGAATTCCAAAAGAAACTGGGTACCGGCTTCTTTGGTGGAGAAGGGTTTATTATGCAAAAGCTCGAAGGGGACGGCATGGCATTTGTTCATGCAGGAGGTACAATACATGAGAAGAAACTAGAAGCAGGAGAAGTACTTAAAGTGGATACCGGTTGTCTTGCCGCTATGACAGGAGATGTGGATTACAACATTGAGTTTGTAGGAGGAATTAAAACTGCATTATTTGGCGGGGAAGGTATCTTTTTTGCTACCTTACGCGGCCCCGGTACAGTATGGGTTCAGTCTCTTCCATTCAGCCGATTAGCCAGCCGTGTGTTTGCTGCTATGCCGCAAGAAGGCGGATCTAAGGGCGAGGGAAGTATTGCTCGCGGCCTTTATGATATTTTCGGAGGAGACCGAAGATAAATTAAAAATGTGATTTAATTATATCCTGTGACAGGAAAGCAGACTCTGACTTTCCTCATAGAGTAAATTACATGTTTCATTCACTCATGCATAAGTTACTTGCCCTCACAACAAGAATTTCCTCTGTTTCACATGAAACATGGAGGCAAATTTCTTATATCTCTTAAAGTTTTCTCTCTAAGAACAAAACGTAGTATTAAAAACGCACTTCCGATATCATTTTGATAATCAGAAGTGCGTTTTAATTTTATCCTCATTTTGATGATTCATTATCCTGAATACTGTGGTGTTTTTTCAAGCATTGTTCCGTTATTCGCAAAATTTGTATGCCAGGAAAATGCTTTTTCTAGCACGTGTGGGGTTTGACCGCCGCGCTTACAGGCTTCTTCAAAATAATTTAGTAATTGTTCCCGATACATAGGATGAGCACAATTTTTAATGATGACCGGCGGACGCTCTATTGGCGCTAACCCGCGCAAATCAGCATATCCTTGTTCTGTCACGATAACATCTACGTCATGCTCGGTATGGTCTACATGTGATACAAACGGCACAACGCTAGATATATTTCCATTTTTCGCAATCGATTTCGTTACAAATATGGACAGTTTTGAATTTCGGGCAAAGTCTCCTGACCCGCCGATGCCATTCATCATTTTCGTACCGGAAACATGAGTGGAATTTATATTTCCATAAATGTCAAATTCAAGGGCTGTATTAATAGCGATAAGTCCTAAACGACGAATAATCTCAGGATGGTTTGAAAATTCTTGCGGACGTAAAACCAATCGATCTTTGTAACGATCTAAGTCAGACAACAATCCCTCAAGCTTTGTTTCTGAAAGCGTAATGGAGCAACCAGAAGCAAATCTGACTTTACCGGCATCCAGTAAATCAAATACAGCATCTTGCAAGACTTCAGAATAAACTTCCAGATCTGTAAATTCGGATTCGAGCAATCCGTGAAGAACAGCATTCGCTACGGAACCAATCCCAGATTGCAGAGGTGCAAGATTCTTCGGTAGACGTCCTTCTTTGTTTTCTTTTCTCAAAAATTGAATAAGATGGTCTGCCATCGTCGCTGTTTCTTCATCAGGAGGAACAATGGTAGACGGACTATCTTGCTGATTGGTTAACACAATTCCTTTTACTTTATCTAAATCTACTGGAATTCCTTGCGTTCCTATTCTATCGTCCACGTGTTGCAAAGGTATCGGATTCCGCTCGCCTTGTTTTCCTAATTCATAAATGTCGTGCATTCCTTCTAAAGCAAGAGGCTGCGCTTCATTTAATTCAACAATCACTGTCTTCGCTTTTTCTACGAAAATAGAAGAGTTACCTACAGAAGTTGTCGGAATAATGAAACCATCTTCCGTGATAGAAACCGCTTCCACAATTGCAACGTCCACTGCCTCCAAGGCATCATTGCGTAAATACTCAGCGGTATGCGATAAATGCTGGTCTACGAAATACATGTCGCCTTCATTTATTTTTTTTCTCATCACGCTATCCGCCTGGAACGGTAAGCGTTTATTAACAATCCCAGCTTCCGCCATTAGTCGGTCTACATCCGACCCTAGAGAAGCACCTGTATATACATTCACTTTTAGATTCTCTTTTTTTGCTCGTTCCACGAGTGCCAGCGGAACTGCTTTTGCATCGCCTGCTCGGGTGAAACCGCTTAAGCCAAGCGTCATTCCATCCTCAATCCATGACGCCGCAATCTGGCGGGAAACCACACGATTCTGGAGGTCTGCGTGACGCACACGCTCCTTAATGCTATTTTCCACACCAATCCCTCATTTCATTGTTGTTTTTTCACTATTTTATCAGTGTTTTTTGGCGATTTCTTGTCTTTTTGTATGAAAGGGCTTAATTTGTGATCGAAACAGAAATATATCGGACGAAGCAGAAAAGCATGTACTCAACTGACAAAAAAACAGAAAGCACCCACCGTAATGTTAAGACGATCGACCCGATATCATCTGAATGGACTGTTCGCTGTAGATGTTATGATTCCCTAACTTTATAATAAAAAAACTGCTCTCATCTTTAAGAGCAGTCTTCCTCCTATTAAAAACCGAGCCTTTTTCTAAATACTCTAGCGTACGTTTGACTGACAGGTACTTTTAACCCATCCTTCATAATAAGCAAAAACGTTGAGTGAGAATCAGGCTGTATCTCTTCAATGTAATGAACGTTAATAATATAAGAACGGTGACACCGTAAAAACGTTTCGTCAGGGAGCAGGAACTCCAGTTCACTCAAAGTATATTTATTCGTTCCCATTCCTTTTACGGACTGTACCCACGTCTTTCTATTCTGGGCTTCTAAATATATGATATCTTGCAGCGTTGTCGGTTTCCAAGTGTCCCCTGTGCGAACCGTTAACACATTCGAAAGAGGCTTCCCATAACTGGCTGGCAAAATAGCAGTTACACAGCCTTTTGGATTACCTTCATCCAGAATGGGGACCGATGTACCGAAATAAGGTACTCCAAAGACTTGACTGCTTACTTTCTGTGACATTTTCCGTTGAACTGCCAGCGCTTGATAAGTCACTGTATTTTCATTTATTTTGTCGCCTGGTCTAATTTTTAAGTCGATGATTTTGCTTGGTTTATAGTAAATAAAATGGTCGGGATCCGCTATAGCGTAAGAGGTCTCTTTTGGTAACAATTCTTCGAAGCTTTCAATCAATGATGTGATAGAAACATCAACCACTATATACCCACTCCTTGTTATTCTCTACTTAAAATAATATCGAAAAAAGGAAAAGAGAGCAACAAAAAGCCGCCCATTAGAGCGGCATCCTGTTACGATTCACTTTTCACTTGTTCTACAGCTGCTTCTACTTCCGTTCGAGTCATTTTCTCTTGCCCCCGCTCTAACGCTTTGAGTGTTCTCTTTGCAAGAACAAGCGGGATCTTACAAAAGAGACGAATGTTTCTTGTATGGAGTTCTTTCATATAGTCATCGGCTAGTCTTAAATTCCTGCGGGCGTATTGAAACATGTCCTCCCGGCTCCAATGTTCAGGGAAAAACTCCACGCCTCGCTCATAATCTTCCTCTTGATTCCGAAGAATGTTCACGGACTGCAGGCCACGCCCGAACGCGATTGCTAAATCCCGATCAGTGCTTGTGCCATTATACCACTCCCATATATCGGACAGCATCACACCAACGAGTCCTGCTACATAGTAGGTATAGTTATCAAGATCGTCCTCTGTATTAATGTTCCAGTTCTTTTTCACCCAATCTGCCATGCCCTGAGCCATAATACTCGTTGACTCTTGTACTTTCTCTCTAATTTCTTGCGGGCAAAATGCAATCCAATCACCGAGACGCCGAGTCACTTCAGGAAAATCAGATGCATACGGCTCTATTAAAGATTCATATGCTTGCCGGTCAAACCTTTGGCTTAGCAATTTGCTCGTTTCTCTCAACAAATGCTCCTTCGGTTCAGGTGCTAACCCTTCATGATCTTCTATTTCATCTATCGCACGCATGCACAAGTACGCAGATGCCACGGTCTTCTTTAATACCGGGACGAGTGAATTAATAGGTATGTAAAATGTCCTGCTTGTTTCTTTTAAAACCCGCATCGCTTCTTTTTGAAGCTTGGATTGATTACCCAACGCTGTCTCCTCCTTCAATAAGCTGAGGTAAAGTTGAGTATATCAGAAAATGATATTTTTTTATACACGCACCGCTGCTATGTCTTTACATAAAAGAAGGAATGCTTCAATTGCAAACCATATTCTTGTGGTTGAAAAATCTGTTCGGTATTCCCAACAAATAATAGCCCTCCGGTACGTAGGGATCGAGAAAATTTCTGATATAGTTTCTTCTTCGTGTCTTCCGTAAAATAAATCATCACATTCCGACAGACAATGAGATCAAACCCTGTATCAAAAGGATCTGATAATAGATTCTGCTGTTTAAATGTCACATACTGTTTGAGCTCATGTAAAACGTTATAATAACCATCGTCTTTGTTAAAAAAATTATTTTTATCGTCCGGTGATAACTCTTTTAGTGATTCTTTGTTATACTTGCCTCTTTTCGCGTGGTCAAGTGCCTTTTCATCCAAGTCGGTCGCGAGAATGTGAAAATCGTTTATGGATGGTATGGAATGAAGCAACATAGCTAATGAGTAGGGTTCTTCCCCCGTAGAACAGGCAGCTGACCACACTTTTATCTTGGAGCGCCCCGCGGTCAATAAAGGAAGCTCTTTCTCTAGTACCGTCCATTGTGGTTTGTTTCGGAAAAAATGAGTAACATTGATGGTTATTCGTTCTAAAAATTCATCGAACAACGCCTGGTCTCTTTCCATTGAGGTATAGTAATCTTTAAAGGTGTGAAAACCACGGCGGTCCCGTAAAGAAGTTAACCGCCTTTTCATTTGGTTTTCTTTATACTGAGACAAATCTACGCCTGCCTTCTCTTTTACTTTCATCTTAAAAGCCTGAAAATCATCAACTTTCATGTTGGTTTCTCCTTCTTTACGTACCTTTCTCTGACGTGGAGGACGATGGTAAAAATCACCTGACTTTACCCAATGAAAGCATTGCTGTCTAGAATAAGAGCCACTTTCCCATCCCCAAGTATAGTAGCTCCAGAAATAGCATGTACATTCGTTAAAAATGCCCCAAGTGATTTTATTACAATTTCCTCTTGCCCAATCAAGGAATCGACAAGAAGTGCTACCATTTTTTCTCCTTTTTGAACAATAACCGCGGGACATTCTTCCTGATCGATCTCGGGAAATCCGAATGTTTCTCTTAACGAAATAATAGGTATGACGGAATCTCGGAAATTGATCACTTTTTGATGATGGACGGTACGTATTTTTGACTTTGGAATAATCGTTGTTTCTTTAATTGAGGATAGGGAGATAGCATATGTTTCATCTGCCACTCTTACAAGCAACGCCAAGATAATTGATAACGTGAGAGGCAGCTCAATAGAAAAGAGACTACCCTCCCCTGGGACTGAAGTGACGGTGATAGCACCACCTAGAGATTCAATCGTTGTTTTCACTACATCTAATCCTACCCCGCGTCCAGACACATCTGAAACTTGATCTGCTGTACTAAACCCGGAGGCAAACAATAAGTCATAAATCTCATTATCAGAGAATTGATCAGCTTCTTCTTTCGTTATAATTCCAGATTTCACCGCTTTACTTGCTACCTTTTCCCTATTAATGCCTGCTCCGTCATCGCTCACTTCAATGACTACGTGGTTGCCGCTATGATAAGCCTTGAGGTGTATCTCACCAGCCTCTTGTTTATTTTTTTCTAATCGTTCTTCAGGCAGTTCAAGCCCGTGATCGACTGAATTACGTATCAAATGAACTAAAGGATCTCCAATTTGATCAACAACCGTACGATCGAGCTCTGTATCGGCTCCTGTAATTCTGAGGTTAATTTTCTTACCTAATTCCTGAGACAAGCTTCGGACCATGCGTGGAAATCGGTTAAACACTTGCTCTACCGGCACCATACGCATGCTTAAAATAAGGTTTTGTAAGTCGTTCGATACTCTTGTCATCTTTTCAAGAGTTTCTATACTATCTTTATTTCCATTTTCTTTTGCCAATTGCTCAAGTCGTCCTCGATAAATCAATAACTCCTCAAATGAGCGCATTAATTGATCGATTCGATCTATGTTCACTCGGATAGATTTAGAGGTGATTCCTCCCCCAACGGGCTTGTTTGCTGGCTCACTTTTCTCTTTTTCGACTTTTTTCTCCGTCTCGCTTTTTTCTGTTTCCTTTTCCTGTGTTACCGGTGCTATCTCCTTTTCTGTTAACGGCTTCACGTTAACAGATGCCACTTCTGAAACGTGGCTGACTATTTTTTCGATTTCCTCTGCGTTTTTCATAGAAGTTAAAGTCATCGTAAATTGATAATCGAATTTTTCTTCTTCTAGTTCTTCTACAGAAGGAGAAGAATGGATGATCTCCGCTTTGCCCTCCAGCCCCTCCATGATCATAAAGATACGAGCGCGTTTTAATACACAATCTTCTCGCAGTTCAACCTGCACTTGATAAACGTGATACTCTTCTTCAAAAGCCTGTGTAAGAACAGATTGTACAAAGCCATCATATTCAACATTGGAGTCAAACGCGGGTTGCTCTCGCTCTGTTTTTTCAACGAAATCACTAACAGAAGATCCTTCCAATACTTGCTCTAGCTGGCTGACGATGACGGTTGTATCCTTTGACCCGCTCCCTCCTTGAGAAATGTCTATTATCATTTCTTCAAGGTCCTCCACCGCATCAAAAACAACATTCAGAATATCTGTCTCTACTTGAATTTCTTCATTTCGAATGGCATCTAACACATTTTCCATTTGATGAGTGAGTGCGGTAAGGTCTTCAAATCCCATGGTTGCAGCCATTCCTTTTAATGTATGAGCAGATCTGAATATCTCGTTAACAAGCGATAAATTATCAGGTTCTTTTTCCAACTCTAAAAGATTGGCATTTACCGCTTGCAGATGCTCTTCACTTTCCTCTAGAAAGAGGTCCATATATTGATTTGTGCTCATTCGTTATCTCCTCACTCTGGATTCCGTGTTCTATTTTCATATCATAGATCTAATTTTACCGAATGTTTCCTCATCCATTTCTTTCAGCATGTACTCAATATCTAATAAAATAATTAACCGGTTTTCCATCTTAGCCACTTGTACTGCTTGGTCGGTTTCCTCTCCATCAACTTGAACTGTTTCAAGGATAGTTTCAGGAATATCCATTACTTCATTTGCCTTGTCCACGATAAGACCTATCTTTATATCACCAACGTGGGCCAGAAGTATTTTATAATCGTTATCCAACTCTGTTTCTTTCTGCAACAAATACGATCTCAAATCTAAGAGAGGGGTAACCTCTCCACGTATATTCGTTACTCCTTTTATATAATCAGCTGTGTTCGGCACTTTCGTGATCGGTTGTGGTTTCTCTATCCCCGTGATGTGATCGACAGGGAAAGCAAATTCCTCTTCTTCTATTTGACACACCACATTCCTTACCTGGTACTCCATGTAATCCCCTCCTCGTCTTTCATAATTTAATATTTTTATATCATTTATCAGCAGAAAACTATCTACTAAAGGAAGTGACACTCTATTCGTTCATATGAATACATATTGTCGTGCGCATGCTTGACAATAAGATACAGGTCATCTGGTGGCCGCAGGTGATGACGAATATAGATGATCGGCTAAAGAAAAAGGAACTTCTACTAAAACCTCACACCTCGTGTGTGCAACGTAGAAGCCACCGCCTCCTGCGGAAGTTCCTGGGACAACGCCGATCTGGCTTGCACAGGAGGTGCTGACTTTTGCGTTACAAACAGGACGTTTGTGATTTTAGCAAAAGATCATTCAACTGTGGGCCTCCGAGCGACTAGGAGCTGTAGCTAGACATTACTCCATGAATGTAATACTTTCTTATCTTAAAAAAGGACAGGACAGTTCTTTTTATGAACTATCTTGTCCTTAATATCGGTTATTTTTTTCACTTATTTAGGAGAAAAGTTCGATACCTTATACATATCTAGAGAGAACTCTGTCAATCGATGATCCGTAGGACTCACCAAAAAGGTTTAAATGAACAAGTAAATAATATAGTTGATAGATATGTTTACGTTCCTCGTATTCGGGAGATAAAGGGGAAATCTCTCGATATGCGTCATAAAAACGAGAGGAATATCCTCCGAACAGTTCAGTAAAAGCTATCTCAAATTCTCTGTCGCCATAAAAAACAGCTGGATCAATTAAATAAGGGGCTCCCTTGGGACCGGTCATCCAATTTCCTCCCCATAAATCTCCATGCAACATCGAAGGACCTGGTTGATGAGGGATCCATTTTTCTAAGTTTATTAACAAACGATAAAGGTTGTCTTTTCGCTTTCCTCGCAACATTCCTTGTTTTTCAGCAAGGTTCGCTTGAAAGCCAAGACGTTGATCCCGCAAAAACGTCACCCAGTCCTCCCGCCACCCATTTGGCTGAGGGAGAGTCCCAATATAATTATCTGATGTTAATCCGTAACCATGCTTGGACAGAGAAAAATGTAAATGAGCCAGACCTTGCCCTAATTGCTCCTCTGTATCAACTGTCGCTTCCCCTTCCAACCATTCCATAAGGATATAGCCGGCCGTGGAATGGCTCTCGTGACTCCAATGATATACCAAAGGCACCTGCAAGGCGTCTGTGTTTCTTACATGCGAAGACCTTCTGCTTCTTTTTGAAAGAAATCATTAGGTGCTTTTCCGTTATACTTGAAAAAATATTGGTCATCCGAAGTGATTATCCGGTATGCTTCGCTAATATCCCCTCCAGAAACGGAATAAATGTTCTTCAATGAAGAAGTGTCTCCCATGTCTTTTAACACGTTCTCTATCTTTTCTCTCATATGCTGCTTTGCTCCCGTATATGAGCAAGTAATTGGTCACAGCCTTCATCCACCATGTTATACACTTCATCAAAATTACCGGTAAAATAAGGGTCTGGTACGTCCTCTATTTTATTTCGAGGAACGAAGTCCATTAATTTCGTTATTTTAGTATCATTCGCTTCATCAGCCAAGCTACGGATGGACCTCATATTGTCGGCATCCATCGCTACGACATAATCAGCATTTTCTACATCTCGTTTCTCTATTTTTCTCGCCACGATCCCCGAAAAATCTATATCTTTTTCACGGAGTAATTCACACGTTCCTTGATGAGGGGTTTCTCCTTCATGCCAGTCTCCTGTTCCAACAGAATCTACGACAATGTCACGTTCAAGACCTGCTTCTTTCACTTTATGACGAAATACCGCTTCCGCCATGGGTGATCGACAAATATTTCCAAGACAAACAAACAGTACTTGTATCATTGATAACCTCCGGTACTCTTTTTGCCCTCATTGTACCATTTGCTTTATTAGAAAAGAATCGTCTTTATGGTTATAATAGCTAGAAAGATCGAAACTTCGCCAAGAATTAGAAATAAACGTGAATTGAAGTGTAAACTGCATTGTAGGAAAGAGGAGGTTTACATGAGAAAAGTATTGTCCATAGCAGGCTCTAGCAGTATGGGCGGAGCAGGCATACAAGCGGATTTAAAAACATTTCAAGAGTTAGAAGTGTACGGCATGGCTGCTATTACAGCGATCGTCACGATCAGTGACCAAAAAGGCAGACACATTTTTCCCCAATCGTTAGAATCCCTGGAAGCTCAAGTTCTTACTGCTTCCGAGCGTTCCGATCTAGATGCCATAAAGACAGGAATGATTTATTCAGAAGAGCAGGTTCAATATGTAGTGGATGTAACAATAAATCAGAGCATCCCACGGGTGATTGTGGACCCGGTGATTGTTACAAAAAGCGGCGCAGAAATCGTAGAGAAAGAGGCCATCCATAAGTTGAAGAACAACCTTCTGCCATTAGCGACTATTGTAACTCCAAACACCCCAGAAGCCGAAAAACTAAGCGGTTTGTCCCGCGTAGATTCAGTGGAAAAAATGAAAGAGGCGGCCAACATCATCCATTCTTTCGGACCGAAATATGTAATAGTGAAGGGAGGGCGGCTAACATCCAAACAAGCGGTAGATGTGTTATTCGACGGAAAACAGTATACGTTGTTGGCTACGGAACGCATACCAACTGATACAAACGGTGCCGGCTGTACCTTTTCTGCGGCAATAGCAGCTGAGCTGTCAAAAGGCCATTCCGTCTTTAACAGCGTCAAAACAGCTAAAGAATATATTACCGGAGCCATTGCTCAAAGCATCACCTTTAAAGGAGCATCAAGCAGGATTAACCATACAGCCCACCGAGAAAGTGCCAAGCCACAAGTCCTAGTAACGTTAGAATAGTCGTGTATGCTATGTTATGTTAGCGGTACTTTCCAGTAACCCTCTCATCTCAGGATACTTTCTCGTGATCTCTCTGAGAGGCATTGGTTTACTAAACAAAAATCCTTGAACACGATCACAACGCATATCTGTAAGTATTTTCAGTTGATTGTTTGTTTCTACTCCTTCAGCAACGGTTGTTACATTTAATTGTCGGCTTAGTAAAATAATCATTTCAACGATTTTTTGGTTATTGATATCTTTTTCCATATTAGCTATAAAACTGCGGTCTATTTTTAACTCATCGACAGGTAGATCTTTCAAATAATGCAAGGAGGAATAGGCCGTTCCAAAATCATCAATAGAAATCTTTACTCCAATGTCTCGAAGCTTGCTTAGGACTTCCATGTTATCTCGCTCGATAATAAAGCGTTCGGTTACTTCTAATACAAGGTGTGAGGCAGGGAAGGAATACACTTGTAAGAGATCAGCCACTGCTTCGACGAAATCATCATTCCCAAATTGTCGGGCAGAGATATTAACGGATAAGGTAAGGTGCTTCCAACCATTTTGATGGAGTTTGCTCACTTCATCCAAGGATTTCTTAAGAACCCACTGTTCCATATCCAGTATAAAACCTGTTTCTTCTGCTACTTCAATAAATGCGGCCGGGGGTAATAATCCTGAATTTGGGTGGTTCCATCGTATCAATGCTTCAATCCCAAATTTGTTATCTTCTATACCGAAATAAGGCTGAAAATATACTTCAAACTCTTCTTTTTCTAAAGCACGCCGAAGCTGGGTGAGGATGGATTCATTCTGTGTTTTCCCAATTAAGATACTCTCTTTTTTACCCACCTTATCCTTCTTTGGTGCCGTATCCACTCTCTCACCTGTGCAATGTATCTCTACAGCAATGGCCGCCAGTCTTTTATACATTTCTAACGCCTTAATCATTTCTTCACTTGGTGTGTGGACTTTTTTGTAATAAACAGTCATTGTCCCTAATATCTTCTGTTTCGAAGATAGGATTGGCATGGAAAAACACGCCTTGTATCCATAAGAAGCAGCGATGTGACGATATTTCCTCCATAAAGGATCTACTTCTATATTGGATACCATTACATTTCTTTTGAAAAATGCCGCCGTTCCACAAGAGCCTTCATAAGGACCAATATCCACACTTCCCATCCTTTTACGGAATTCTTTAGACAAAGAAGTACTAATCATATCTGCCAGTTTTTTTTCTAAAGGATGGTACAACATAATAGAAGCATACATTGAAACACTACCTTGCAACTTTTCCATGCTTGTCGTAATGAATTTCAATATTTTTCTGAGCGATGTCCCAGAAGAGATCATTTGGATAATCTTCGTTTGATCCTGATGGAAATGTGGATGTTCAACTTTCATCGTAAGTACCCTCTCTTCTCATTCGAAATTGTGTAACTACATCAGCCGTCCACTAGCTGATGCCATCGTTCACTCGTTTAGAACGGGGCTTGGACTAATGAAAGGTTGATTCTATTTCAGATACGAGAGAGAGAAACGTGTCAGACGCGGTGGCTAGCCGCTCGTAAGTATTGTGGGCTTCGTTTCCCTTCCCCTCCCCATGCTGCTTCACGGCTAGTGCCGCCAGTTGATGAATAGCTTCATGGGATTCCTCTATTTTCTGTAACATCTCATTATCTTTCAAAGGAGAGCGCAGGTCTTCTTGGAGCCAGTTATAAAAACTGCAAGCGTGGAAGTCTTCAGATTTTACGTCCCCAATACCAAGAATGGTATTGTATACTTTCCATTTCAACAGTAAGTGGTCTGTCTTTGTTACTTTCATAATGTCTTTTCCATTTAGTTCAACGTTTATATTAAAAAAGGAGTTTCTATAGTCATCCATTTGTTTGCTGAGATCGAACACTAATGTACCTGTTTCTCTCGCTATTTTCACCGTTTCACTACTTAGATCATATATATTTGTATTTCTTTGTGCGATATCCATGACGGTAGACGTTTGCTCTTCACTCATGGCAGCAATTTGAGAGATGGATTCGTTAATCGAACTCATCGTAGATACAATCATAGAAAGTGCATCTCCAGCCTGCTCCGCTCCATCCACACTTTGCTCCACCCACTTACCAGTCTTTTTAATACGATCAGTGACTTCACGGGAGAGGTGTTGCAGTGCATCTATATTCGAGGTAATTTGCTTGATTTGATGCTGGGTATTCTCAGATAAATTTCTCACCTCAGAGGCCACCACAGAAAAACCCCGTCCATGTTCTCCCGCTCGAGCCGCTTCGATGCTGGCATTCAATGCTAGTAAATTTGTTTGCTCAGCAATATCCTTAATGATGCCTACCACACTCTGCGTATGTTCAATTTCTCTATCCAGCTGACTAACCTTTTCCACTACATCTTCGTAAACTGTTCCAACATTTTTTATATCATCAAGGGAATGGTGAATAATTTCTTTGCTCTCTTCTGCGGATACTACTGCATCACCTGTACTCTCAGCGACATTCATGGCATAATCTGCCACTTCATTTATGGAGGCGCTCATCTGCTCTGTTGCCGCCGAGACGCTGTGAGTTTCCTCAATTTGTTTATCCATACCAACTACAAGATTTTTCGTTGTATCGAGTTGAGTCGTGTGATTTAACAATCCGGAAATATCGAACAAAAAGGACTTAAACGTATCTTCCATGTAAACTCCCACTATTAATTGTTGGTCAAATGCCGCTAATTTTTGAATAGCCAAAACAGAAGCCATTAGCTGGTTAGGTTTACGTTGAAGTTTTTCCATGAGAATTGATGTCATCATTTGCATAAGCATATGATGAGCTGATATAAAGTGATCGGCTGTCAAACTAATACGGCTGTGTACTTCCCCAACCGTGATCCTCGTTTTAATATAGTCTTCATTCAAATCTGCGGCGAGAAATTGATCAAGATAGATTTGCATCGTTTTCCTTAATCGTTCCACCGTCGAATAATTGGAAATAATACTTTCCAAATGAGGTACCTGTGTTATTTGCTTATAAAAATAATTAACGATTTCTTCTTTATGAGGGGCGAGCACATGCGCTGCTGACCGTACATCTTCAAGGGTGTCATGTTCAATCCCTAAGAATTTCAAGTAATCCTTAGCTCGTGTATCGACATAGATGTCTGTATCGCCATCGTAACTCATAAACTCTTGCCATGATCTAATCTTTTTCGCAAAAATACTCACTGGCTACTCACTCCATCTCGTATGTCATCCATCTCATCTAGCTGATTAAAATCTATCATTCCTGCTGTAAGAGCCCCTATTGTAGAGTCAGCTTCAACAAGTGAAAAAGAACCGACCATATATAGGGCAGGTCAGGTCGGCCGTGCTGCTGATTCCTTGTCACTCTACATCTACATGAATCTATCTATAAATGACTGCTCAACGTGCATCTGTCAAAACTTCTATTATTCTTAATATCGGAGCGTTTAAAAACATTTTTACTCAATTGAACAAATATTGTTTAAATATCATCGCTGTGTCGTTGACATCACTCACAAAAAAAGCCCCCTAAAGGATAATTCTCCTTTAGGAAGCCTCCGGTTACCTGCTTTTCACAAGCAAATTCACAGCTTCTTGTACCATTTCTTCGGTACCTTCCCCTTTTTCGATCTGTTCTCGTATACATTCTTCCAAGTTAGTACTAACGACTAAGCCAATAGTGCGATCCAAGGCATTGCGGGCAGCGGACAATTGTCCTACGACATCTCGGCATTCTTTGTCCTCTTCCATCATGCGAAGAATGGCTCTAACCTGACCCTCTACTCTCTTTACTCTATTTTTCATTTGATCTGTATATTCCATACAGGACACTTCCTTTTTTCTAAACATAGTATTTACATTTTATACCACAAGGGGTATAAAGTCAACTTCATCGATATGGAAAAGAGGAGTATGCCATGTACTGGTGGACACATGAAGATAAAGCTATTTCATTTATTCCTGTTTTCCTATAATTACACAAAGATAATACATACGGTGGCTAATCGATTATCAGACGAATTCCACTTCCTTATGTCCAGGTTGTTGTGAGAACTTGTGACACTCATGAAAAGCAAAATGCTTACAGCCAGAACACTTCTTCTCGTTTATTCGAGAGAGAGCATCATCAATAGCCTCTCCCGTATGGTCAAATATATTTTCATTACCTATTACGTTATCTAAATCAGATCGCCTAAATGATTCTCTTACTTCTGGTAATACGCCGGAAACAAGAACAGTCCCGCCACCTCTCTGAAAGTGTTGGATCAGGCTTCTGAAATTAGCCTCCCCTGTTGTATCCATAAAGGGTACTTTCCCCATGCGTAGTATTAATATCTTGGGTTTATAGTGAATCGATTCCATAATCCGTTGTTCAAATAATTGAGCTACACCAAAAAACAAAGGTCCTTCAATGGTGTACATACTAATTTGCGGGCAGTCATGTTGATCATTCACTACATGCGACTGAACGGTTTCCTGCTCTTTCGAATGATCCGGGAGCACCTTAGACACAACAAGCATGGAACTCATGCGCTTTGCAAACAATACCACTGCTAATATTAGCCCAACTTGTACTGCTGTTGTAATACTTGTAAATACCGTGAATAAGAAAGTGGTCAGTAAAATGAGAGAGTCTCCTGATTTCATTTTTAATACATGGGCAAATTGTTTCCTTTCACTCATATTCCAAGCTACCACCATTAAAACAGGAGCCATGCTCGCTAGTGGAATATGAGATGCATACGGAGCCAGAAGTAAAATAGTTATTAACACAAAAATACTATGAATAATACCCGACATTGGAGATACTGCTCCGGATTTTATATTCGTAGCAGTACGAGCGATAGCTCCTGTGGCTGGAATCCCACCAAACAATGGTGTCACCACATTAGCGATCCCCTGACCAATTAATTCTTTGTTACTGTTGTGTTTACTATTCGTCATTCCGTCAGCGACTACTGCCGACAACAATGATTCGATTCCGCCGAGCATAGCAATGGCGAATGCTGGTGCGAGCAAGTACTGGATACGTTCCCATGATATTTCAGGGACAGAGAGTGATGGAAACTCACTTGGAATATTGCCAAATACTGTGCTTATCGTTGGAACATGTCCTGAAAAAAAGATAGATGCGATTACCGTTGATACGATTAAACCAATGAGCGAGCCTGGTACTTTCCGAAATAACTTAGGGGAAATAAGTATGGTAACGAGACAAATCATTGCCGTGGCGACTCCATAGACGTTAATCGTATCCATATGCTTGTAAATTTCCTTCATATTTGCAATAAAGGATTCATGCTTTTCAATCTCTGTCAGCCCCAAAAAATTAGCTATCTGACCTGTGAAAATAATGACAGCAATGCCCGATGTAAACCCGATGGTAACAGGTCTGGGTATAAATTTAATGAAGGAACCAAGCTTAAACATACCTAACAAACAGAGAATAATACCCGCCATCAAACCAGCAAGCAGTAAGTCCTCATATCCGTATGTAATCACAATACCTAGCAATATAGGTATAAATGCACCAGTTGGACCGCCAATTTGGAATTTTGAACCACCGAAAATTGAAATAAGGATACCTGCGATAACCGTTGTATATATTCCATATTCCGGTTTTACACCAGAAGCTACAGCGAATGCCATTCCTAATGGGATAGCGATAACTCCTACAATAACCCCTGACAATAAATCCTTTTGCAAATGCTGGAAGGAATACCCCTCAAATCTCCCTCTCCATAACCCTTTCACTTTTCACCCTTCTTTTCGATATAAATTTATTTTATCCAAAAACTTCTTCTATCTTGTCCGATAAAAAGTATCGCCTCTATTTGCCTGAAATGTACTGTGTTATCTCCAAGCATTTCTTCAAGCTGTTTGTATATTCCAGAAAAAATGTCTGCTAGTAAAGTGTTTCATCTACTTAACTATTTTTGTCGGTTTCTAACCTCTCTAACATGGAATAGGTATCCACTAAATGATTGTTAAATATATCTTTTGCTACATCTAGCAATTCTGAAATTGCAGGATCGCGCAGCGAGTAGACGACATGTTTTCCATTTTTTGTTCCAACTACGATATTTTTATTCCGGAGCACACTTAATTGTTGAGAAACAGCTGACCCTTCACTTTGAAGCGCACGCTGGATCTCATTGACACTTTTTTCTCCCTCTGATAAAACTTCTAAAATACGTATTCTTAGCGGATGTGACAATGCTTTAAAAAAATCCGCCTTAAATTGCTGTAAATCATTCCACATGATATTACCTCTTTTGCTCTATATAATCACATATTCAAAAATTTGAATATGTGATTATAAATTATACATCTCTTTTTCCTATAGTTCAATGGTCAAGAGACATACACGCAAAAATACATTTACGTTTACTTCCTGTGAATAAACCACTACCTACAAAGTTCGCTGAGGCTAGGCACAGAAGGTGGCCAACGTTTCATATTTGGTGATGCTTGTACTCTTTTCAACTAAAATACTCCAGCTATTGACTGAGTCAAAGCTGGAGTATGTAATATTATGCCTTATTTCCCTCTATATCTTCTAAAACATCGAGGAGCACTTTATTTAAAACCCATCATGTATTGAACAGGCGGCTCTGCTTCCATCTTCAATGCCTTGGCCGCCTCTAATGACCAATAAGGGTTGCGTAACATTCCTCTTCCGATAATCGCCAGATCTGCTTCCCCATTCCCTATGACAGAATTGGCAAGTACTGGGTCCTCTAGGCGTCCTACTGCACCGACTGGTACCTCTACAGCTTTTTTGATTTCACGAGCGAGAGGAACTTGGTAGCCGGCATGTGTGCCAGGTTTACCCCCGCCGCCAATTGGTCCTTCCCCTCCAGAGCTTACATCAAACAAATCTACTCCCGCTTCTTTAAAAGCTTTAGAAAAGGAGATGCTTGTTTCTAATCCGTACCCTTCTTCCACATATTCTCTTGCTGATATGCGCATAAACAAAGGCATATCTTCTGGTATTTCTTCTTTTACGGCCCGGATGATATCCACTCCAAATTTCGTGCGGTCTTTACCATATTCGTCTTCTCGCTTATTCGTATAAGGGGAAATAAATTGGTGTATTAAGTAACCATGAGCCCCGTGAAGTTCAATTACATCAAATCCTGCCTGAACAGCCCGTCGTGCAGCAAGACGGTATTTCTCTACCATTTCTTTGACTTCTTCCGTTTCTAAAGCCCGCGGTTGCTTAAAGTTTTCATTGAAAGCAATTGCCGATGGGGCTACAGGAGTTTCAGCATCTTCTGCTTTTCGCCCTGCGTGGGCAATTTGAATTCCAATTTTTGCCCCATACCGATGAACTTCCTTCACAATGTTGGCGTAAGCCTCTATGTGTTCATCTGACCAAATGCCAAGGTCACGGTTTGTAATACGACCGTCTGGCTCCACATCCGTCATCTCTATCATAATAAGCCCTGCCCCTCCTACGGCACGGCTGACGTAGTGCTGAAAATGCCATTCATTTGGTTTTCCATCCTCAGCCGTCACGGAATATTGGCACATGGGGGACATCACAATTCGGTTTTTTAAGTCCAGTCCTTTTAAACGGAAAGGGGAAAATAAATGATCCATTGTTATCTCTCCTTATTTTGTTAACTAACGATTAACTATAAAAAGTATAAATCATTACTATCTTTATTCTAAGTAAGTTGCTCATTCCTTATGTGAGATCACTACTCCAGCATACGTGGTTCTATTCTTTATGGTACTACGAAGCAAAAAAGAAATGCTTATCCACTTTTCACGGGAGATGAGTGAGCAAGCTCTCTAGTTTGCAGATTTTCCACTCACCCGTTCCCGCTATCGTGTCAGCATTTCTTTCAAAGGATTTGGTTGTTTTTCTATTTTATTCTATTTCTAACTCAACTACCTCTTCTAACAATGGAACATTATACTAGGTGGATATTCTAGATCGGTTACACTCTCGCTAGTTCGATTGTTGCAGCCGACGTTCCACGGTTCACCAATCAAACGAAGAATTTAAGAAATGGTCTCAGTCACTATCTTTTTCCACTACTCTTCCATGGTTGATAAATCACCAGTTGGAAGGTTAAGCTCCCATGCTTTCAACACGCGGCGCATGATTTTCCCTGAACGCGTTTTCGGGATGGAATCACGTATTTCAAATTGGCGAGGGGCCGCATGCGCTGCAAGTTTTGTCTTCACATGCTGTCTAATTTCTTCTAGTAGTTCCTCACTCTCTTCATACCCTTCTCTTAAGGTAAGGAACGCTTTAATCACTTCCCCTCGTACAGGGTCAGGTACGCCAATGACACCAGCTTCCGCAACAGCCGGATGTTCCACTAGTTTACTTTCTACTTCAAATGGTCCCACACGTTCACCAGACGTATTGATTACATCATCTACCCGTCCTTCAAACCAGAAGTATCCCTCTTCATCCTTATACGCAGTATCTCCCGAAATAAACCAACCATTTAAAAAATACTGTTCATAGCGTTCTGGGTTATTCCAAACGGTACGTACCATAGCCGGCCATGTCGGCTTAATGGCAAGATTACCCATACGGCGAGCCGGTAGTTCTTCTCCATTATCATCTATGATAGAGACTTCAATGCCCGGAAGCGGTTTACCCATGGATCCTGGCCTGATTGGATTACAACGGAAGTTCGCGCATACCGGGGCTCCCGTTTCTGTCATCCACCAATTATCGTGAATACGTAACTTTAATGCCTCTTGTCCCCAGCGAATGACTTCTGGATTTAATGGCTCTCCCGCCGATAACATATGACGAAGGTGAGAAAGATCATATTTATTCGGAAGCTCGTCCCCGCTACTCATTAAGAGGCGAAAGGCTGTAGGAGCGCTAAACCACACACTGACTTTGTGCTTTTCAAGGGTAGAAAACCATTCTTCTGCATCAAAACGGCCACCACGAACTACATTTGTCACACCATTCAGCCAAGGTGCCCACATTCCTGCTGAAGTTCCAGTAACCCAACCAGGATCTGCCGTACACCAATATACGTCATCTTCTTTTAGATCGTATACCCATTTGCCTGCTAAGTACTGATGAAGCATGGCATCATGAGCTTGTAAAACTCCTTTAGGTTTACCAGTTGATCCCGAGGTATAAATTAACAGCATCCCATCTTCACGGTCTACCCATTCGATAGTGTGTTCGTCCTTACTATTTATTAAATCCTTAAACAGAAGCTGGTTATTCTTGGTTCTCTCGTCCGCCCCTGCTAAAATGACGTATTCCAAATCAGGCAGATCGTTATCTGGTATCCTATCAAGTAGTTCAGGGGTAGTAACGACGGCTTTTGCCCCACTGTCTGAAAGCCGCTCTTTGACAGCGCCTTCCATAAACGCTTCAAACATCGGTCCCGCAATTGCCCCTATTCTAAGAATTCCGAGCATAGAAATATATAATTCAGGGCTTCTTGGCATAAAAATAAATACTCGATCACCTTTTGTTATGCCATTATCACGCAGGCCATTAGCAAACCTGGTAGACAAGTCTTTCAATTCAGAATAAGTGAAAGTTTCTTCTCGTTGACTATCGGCATATATGAGTGCAACCTTGTTTCCTTTCCCTTCTTCCACATGACGATCAATGGCTTCATGGACCATATTTACTTTTCCTGTATCAGACCAGGTGAAATGCTTTTCTATATCTTTCCAGTTCATATCCTTCACTGTTTGCTCATAATTCTGAAGGTTCGCGGTCTGATCCATGTCTTTAATTTCGCGAAAATCTAACGAGCCTTCCATGAAAATTACCCCTTTCATCATTCCTGAATGTACTATAACAGGTTATTATTTAATCATATTGTACAATAACATAATAACTATTGAAATACTTTTATTAAAAAACAAAATATTTTTTAGGAGAAGAAAAGGGATACATTATTATAGCTCCATTCAGGGTAAGACAATTTCAAGCCGAGATTTCTATTTTTAGAACCAGCAATGACGCATTATCACCGCTGGTTCTTTTACTATTATTGAAAAATGTGATCGATGCTATGTATTTCTTTGGAGGCAAGGGACACATCCATCGTTTTCAGGTTGTCCAAGACTTGTGAAGGACGTTTTGCCCCCGGTATAATAGCATCGAATGAAGGGACGGTTAAATACCAGGCTAATACAACATGAGGAACATCGACTCCGTTGCTGCGAGCAATCTCACGAAGTTCTTCTACTTTCTATAGATTCAAACGCTCGCCTTGAAACTCAGGATGAGTGGATGTCATTGAATGTGGAGGATTCGGAATATTTACCTGCAAGCAAGCCAGACACTAATGGAAAGTAAGGAACAAACGTAATGTTATTTTCTTCAGTGTAAGGAAGCAGGTCTTGTTCCGCTCCTCGGTTTAGTAAGTTATATTCAGACTGAACAACATCCACGTACCCATCTTTGTTTGCTTCCTTTAATTGTTCAATCGTAAAATTCGATACACCAATCGTACGAATTCCTTCTTCTTCGTCCAGCGTATTCGGATAGATATTATGCCCTGCCACTGTGTTCGTACCTAAACCGACAGGATGAACGAAGACATCAGACTTTCCTAGCTTCGTATATTTTGTCACCCATTCCACTCCTTATCAACTTGTCATATGAATGTTTAAAATTGCCTTTTGCACAAAGATCACAAAACAAGACCTGATACAGACATACTAGCATAGCCTGCCTATTTTCAACTTATTGACATACAAATCTTACGTTGTAAAATAAAAGTAAACAAATTAGCACTCGACGTTTTGGAGTGCTAAAAAGGAAGGAGCTCTCCGAATGGCTGTGAAAGAGTTTCAAGCAGAGTCTAAACGTTTGTTAGACATGATGGTTAATTCCATTTATTCTCAGAAAGAAATATTTTTAAGAGAGTTAATATCAAACGCAAGTGATGCGATTGATAAGATGTACTATAAGTCCTTAACCGATGACTCTATATCCTTCGACCGAGACAACTTCTACATAAAAATCACTGCTGACCAAAATAATAGATTATTGAAAATTGAAGATACAGGCATTGGTATGTCCGAAGAGGAGTTGGAGTCCAATTTAGGAACGATTGCAAAAAGTGGATCACTGGCATTTAAAAAGGAAACAGAAATAAAAGATGGTCATGATATTATCGGCCAATTCGGTGTTGGGTTTTATTCTGCGTTTATGGTTGCGGACACCGTGACTGTCTTGACTAAATCCGCAGACAGTAAGGAAGCTTTTAAATGGAACTCCAATGGCGCAGATGGGTACACCATTGAACCAGCAGATAAAAAGCACACGGGAACGGAAGTTATTATCAAACTTAGAGAAAACACAGAAGATGAGAATTTCGATGAGTTTTTAGATGAGCATCGTATCAAAACAATTATTAAAAAGTATTCTGACTTTATCCGCTATCCTATAAAAATGGATATCACTGTTCCAAAACCAAAAGAAAGCACGGAAAATGAGTTTGAAGAAATCGTGGAAGAGCAGACGGTTAACAGCATGGTGCCAATTTGGAGAAAAAACAAAAGTGAATTAAAAACAGAGGATTATGAAGCTTTTTATGCGGAAAAGCATTATGGCTTTGATAAACCATTAAAACATCTCCATCTCAGCGTGGATGGGGCAGTTCGCTATCAAGCTATTCTTTTCATCCCTGAACAAACCCCGTTTGACTATTATACGAAAGAATTTGAAAAGGGGTTGGAATTGTATTCTAATAGTGTCTTGATTATGGAAAAGTCTCCTGATCTATTACCTGATTATTTTAGCTTTGTGAAAGGAATGGTTGATTCAGAGGACTTATCCTTAAACATATCAAGGGAAATGTTACAGCATGATAGGCAACTTCAACTCATCGCCAAAAATATTAAAAATAAAATCAAAAACCTGCTGTTAAGCATGGTAAAAGATGACAGAGAGAACTATGAAACATTCTACCGTTCTTTTGGCCGCCAATTGAAGTTTGGCGTACAAATGGACTTCGGTGCTCATAAGGATGATTTAAAGGACTTGCTCCTTTTCTATTCTTCCAAAGAAAAAAAGTTAGTGACACTTTCAGAATATATCTCTCGTATGTCCGAAAATCAAAATTATATCTATTACGCTACAGGTGACTCATATGATCGCATAGAAAAACTGCCACAGACGGAAATGGTGTTAGACAAAGGCTATGAAATTCTTTACTTAAATGAAGATATCGATGAATTTGCTATCAAAACTTTAAGAGAGTATGAAGGTAAAGAGTTTAAGTCTGTAGCAAGCGGGGATTTAGGATTCGAAGAGGAGGAAGAGAAAAAGTCGGAAAAAGAAGAGGAGAATAACAAAGAACTGTTTGAGAAAATGAAAGATATCCTCGGAACTCGTGTAAAAGACGTAAGAGCATCTACGCGTTTAAAAACCCATCCTGTTTGTTTAACAGCAGAAGGTGAAGTTTCTATCGAAATGGAAAAAGTATTACAGTCGATGCCGGATAATCAAAACATTCAGGCAGAAAAAGTGTTAGAAATCAACACAGACCATGAAATATACAACTCTTTGACCAACGCATTAGCAAGCGATGAGGAAAAACTGAAATTGTATACGAATCTTCTCTTTAACCAGGCATGTCTTATTGAAGGGCTACCTGTAGAAGATCCCGTCGCTTTCACTAATGATATGTGTAAGGTGATGGTGTAACTTTAAAATAAAGTTGTATCAAAAGCTAATAAAAAATGAACTTGTGACAGCCCTTTTTTCAATTAAATAAGCTTTGTTGTTAAAATGAACTTATCCCCTTTCGTATAAATGGCTCTTCAGGTTCGTTTGCACCATGGCACAAGGGCGACATCAGTTCAAACGACTTTCACTGTGTCTTCTTAGCCGCGGGCAAGGCTTCAGCTAACCGCCGTCGGTGGATCTTACTGCCACAGGATGTGGTGGCTTCTACGTTGGCTTACGCAGAACGCGTTGACTTTTGCGTTGCAAACAGGACGTTTGCGCTTTTAGCAAAAGATCCATATTAGACGTTTGCGGTCTTAGTAGAAGTTCATTTATCTTAGCCGACGTCCCGCAGGCGTCTCACCTGTTCGCCATCAACCTTATGTAAGAAGTGGAAGAATCTAATCCTATTCATCCCAGCATTTGTTTCAGAACCTAAAATAAAAAGATGGCGGTGTGTCTTCACACCACCATCTTTCATTATCCTTAAGTTTAAGAAGCAGTCATGTTATTCATTCGCCGCTCGTGTTTAAGGAATTCATGGAAAACGTGATACATATCCGTTTCCTCGCTGCCTAGTTGTTCCAAGTATCTTACTTTCGCCCCTTCAGGGAGAACCTCGCTTTTTACGATCCTCCCTTTGATGTATTCCAAGCTCTTATCTCGAATTGCTTTTAGCTGATACATCGCTTCTTTTAATAGCGCCATTCCCACAGCTCCAGCAAAAGAAAGAAGAACAACCATAACTATCGTGTTACGGTTTACCGCTTCCGTTAGCAGTAAGAAATATATACTACCTAATGAAAAGAGGAGAAGAGGCACGGATATAGAACCAAGTATTTTGCTTTTCTTAACAAAAGGTGACAGCTTAGGCTCGATCTCTTCAAATTCTTTCTTTACGAGGATCGGCGTTTTTTTTCCAGAAATAGGATTCACCTGTCCCACCCCTTTAAAACATTCATCTCTTGCTGAAAAGGCAAGAAAACTATATTATATCTATCCTTATTCTATGGCGTTTTTCTGTTTGAATCAATCACCATTTTTAAACAAACGTTTGATTACACCCAGCGGTTGTACGATTACTTTTCACTTTTAATCTTATCCTTTACTTCTTGTATAAAATCCATTTTATTATCCCAACATGCCTGACTCAAGTCTACAGGATACTCTTCAGGGTTTAATGTGCGTTTATATTCATCCCACAAGAGGCTTAAATTCCCGGAAGCGTAAGATTGAATTTCTTCGAGAGGTGGTAAATTGTACACTTGCTCTCCATCTTTTAATATATCATGGTGAAGATCCACCGCTGTAAAATCTGTAACGTACTTTTTAATGAACGTATGAACGGGGTGGAACATTTTTAGGCTCTTTTCTTTTTGAGGCTGCTCATAATCAAGAGTAATGTAATCTCCTTCTGATTTTCCTGTCTTGTTGTTGATAATTCGATACACATTTTTGAGGCCTGGCGTTGTTACTTTCTCTGGATTCCCGCTAATTTTTATTGTATCCGCCATTTCTCCGTTTTCCTCTTCAATAGAGACAATTTTATAAACTGCCCCTAAAGCTGGCTGGTCAAACGCAGTGATTAACTTTGTCCCGACTCCCCAAATATCAATAGCTGCATTCTGGGACTTTAAATTGATGATGGTTTCTTCATCTAAATCATTGGATGCGATAATTTTTGTATCCGTGAAGCCAGCGTCATCCAGCATCTTTCTGGCTTTTTTTGATAAATAAGCTAAATCCCCGCTATCGAGCCGAATCGCTTTAAAATTGATGGTGTCCCCCAGCTCTTTGGCTACTTTGATTGCGGTGGGTACGCCAGAACGCAATGTGTCATACGTATCCACTAGAAACACACAATCTTTATGGCTTTCGGCATATTTATGAAACGCCTTATACTCATCTCGATACACTTGAACCATTGCATGGGCATGGGTTCCTGATACCGGAATGCCAAACATTTTCCCTGCTCTCACATTCGAAGTACCTTCAAATCCACCAATAAATGCAGAGCGTGCTCCCCAAATGGCGGCATCCATTTCCTGCGCACGACGACTGCCAAAATCAAATGCGGTGTCATCACCGACCACTTGCTTTAACCGAGCAGCTTTTGTGGCAATCAAGGTTTGAAAATTAACGATATTTAGCAGGGCTGTTTCAACAAGCTGGAGTTCAGCCAGAGGTGCTTCTATTCGCATTAATGGTTCATTGCCAAAAACTAATTCACCTTCCCGCATCGACCGAAGCGTCCCAGTAAATTGTAATTCCTTTAAATAAGCTAAAAACTCTTCCTTGTACCCGAGTTCCTTACGGAGATATTCGATATCACTCTCGGTAAATTTCAGCTCTTTCAGATGTTTCACTGCTTTTTCGAGACCTGCGAAAATAGCAAACCCATTTCCAAAAGGTAACTTTCGAAAATAAAGTTCAAATACTGCTCTTTTATTATGTATTCCATCCTCCCAATAGGTCTGGATCATATTAATTTGGTATAGATCCGTATGTAAAGCGAACCCATCATCCTTATATACGTGGTTCATCTCAACAGCCTCCATTCGTTACGACGAGAAAGAATATAATCATATATTACCCCCAGTATAACGAATGATCAACTTCCTCTCTTAGAAGTTTTTTCACAAAAATACGTTCATTTAAATGGGAAAGGTATGAGACGAACCTCTATTCAAGACCTCAAGACCTTTCAGATCGTGTTTTTTCGTTATATTTAACAAGGCTCTATGACCCTTTTCTTCTTAAAAATCCTTCTATATCCCAGTTCATGGGTACACGAAACAGAAGTAAGTAAAAAATGGCGGAAGCCCCAGAAAGAGAGTAAGTGAGAAATGGTTTTTTTAATACTAATAAGCTGAAGGTATACATTTTAGCATAGACGAGAGCTGACCATTTCAAATTCCAACCATGTGTAAAATAAATCATTTTAAAATATCTTTTCCCAACCCATTCTACTAGCAAAGAAAAGATAATCCACTTTATGTTATATAACACTTGCCTGCCCCAGCTCGAAGGATAATGTGAAAGAAACAGCAAAATACAAAGGGGATTAATAATAAATATGTGTAGAAATCGGACTGTCTTCGTTCCTAACTTTTTAGATGTAAAGTCCCAAAGCAAGTAATTCTTGCAAAGAAAGTAATAAAGTAAGTTGAAAAGAATTACCAGCCATATGCTTCGGGAGTAGCGGGATACATAGCGCCAGTTTTGTCTTTTTATATTAAACAACGCTAAACATAATGCGAGAAGGATGTGCATGTTATTTCCCTTCTTTCGTTTCCGTTCGATATTTTACCTTTCCGTAGCCGTTCGCTTTTTAAAAAAGTGGACGAGAACACGTAAGGATAGTGATTTTATGAAAAGTGTAAGAAACGATTCAAACAATCCCCATCCTTTTCCCCATTTTATTAATTGCGTTTTCGTAACAGCCCATGCCTCCACTGGAAGAATGGGGACTATAAACAACAACAATTTTAATGAAGATACAAAGATTTTATCTTTGTGAGTCACATGGTTATATAACATAGTAATGGTTGGATAGGTCACTAAATCAAACACGATATTAGTACGGAAGGTTTTTGGAAATAAACGGGTCGGATATTCTAATATTTTTTGAGTAACAAGTATATTATCAATAATTATATTGGTCACCGCATTAAACAAATACACAAACAATAAATCCTTTTTATGGGGACTTCTTGCAAAAACAAAGACTGCCACTATGATATTGATTAGCCATACTCTCTTAAGAAATTTTCTTTCCCAGACCGCTCTTTTCATTATGTTCTACCTCCCTTTTTGAGGAGAAATCACCTTTCGAATCAGCATGGGAGCCTGGACAAATGCGCGTGTCCAAGCTCTTTTGTGAGAGGAAACATGCCTATTCTTGATATCTTGGTGTTTATCGCTTTTGTAGCGCGTAAATAAACTTAAGAGTAAGCTCTTTCGTTATTAGGGAAGACTGCTCTCGCCACGTATTTATGGAACACCCACTCTCCTGCTCCTACAATAATAGATGTTAAGAGTGCTAAGCCGAAAGATACTGGTTCATTTAATATAAGCGGGCCAATCAGCCAAATAACTAACGTGCAAAGTCCGATATCAGCAAGCGTAGAGATTAGATTGTTCGTCGCTCGCAAAATAAAAATATCACCAATGATATACGCAGCAACGACTATAATGAGACTCAACCCAAGCGTATTCCATAAGGCATAGTCATTAAACAAAGAGAGCACAATACTAAGCACTAAAAAAACGAGCATTGTCTTTATTGCTAACGCGACCAAATGTTTCATATCTGTCCTCCTTTCTCATCTGCTCTTTTAGGATTTGAAACTAACTAACGAGATATACATGCAGAGAATGCTTTGACCCACTCCGTGTTCTCCTCATATTTTCCCCTTATTGCGGCACAATATGATTAATTCACACAACTTTGACGAATAGCGGAGGTTTGTAATGAGCGAAAAAAACATTCCATTGACTTCAGCCGAAATAGCATGCTTGTGGAACTTATACATGAATGATTCGGCGTCAGTTTGCTTTTTGAAATTTATGTTGCAATATATTCAAGACCCTGAAATTAAGCCTGTGATACAATTTGCCTTCGACATGTCTTCCAACCATAAACAACAGCTGACAGATCTATTTCAGCGTGAACAATTTGCAATCCCGAATGGTTTTGATGATCAAGACGTTAACATGGAAGCACCTTGGCTATACTCCGATATGTTCTGCCTTATTTATGTAGGTCACTTGTCTAAAGTTGGGTTATTAACATATGGCGGATTTGTAGCAATGAGTATGAGGAAGGATATTAGAGAATTTTTTACGAAGGGGTTAGAGGAAACAACACACTTGTATAACATAGTTGTGGATATCGCTGAACGGAAAGGACTGAATCCAAGACATCCTTATATCGATGTTCCAAAAGAAACGGATTATGTAAATAGTAAGAAATATATGAGTGGAATAAACCCTTTTAGTGAAAAACGACCAATAAATGCTATCGAAATTGCTCATTTATATATGAATGTATTGACAAACGCTATTGGTGAGAAAATTACTGTCAGCTTTGCACAAACTTCTTCCAATAAGGAAGTTCAAGAATTCATGATAAGAGCCAAAAATATTTCACAAAAGCATATAAAAATATTTGTAGACACTTTATTGGAAGATGAAATACAAACGCCTCGTTCACCTGATGTGAGTATAAGCCAATCTACCACACGTACCTTTTCAGACAAATTAATGATGTTTCAAATGAGTCTTTTAACAGCTGCAGGGATCGGTAATTACGCGACAGCTGCAGCAGCTAGCCAGCGAAGTGATGTGTCTTTAAATTATGAACGTCTTTCGTTAGAGACAGCAAAACTGGCAAAAAGCGGAGCAGACATTATGATAAAAAATAATTGGCTGGAACAGCCTCCTGGAGCTCCTAATCGAGAGAAACTCATTCGATCTCATCAACAGTAACTGTATGCTAGAAGAGCGCAAGCGCATATCTGAAAATCAACATGAAAAGCCATGGTCCCATCACACTGGATGGTTCCATGGCTTCATGTTACAGGCTTACGCTATTTTTTTAATTAAGAATCTTGATCTTCACTTGTCTATTTCCCCAGTTTAGAGCGTCACTTCTGCTCGGGAAGAAAACATCAATTTTGTTACCACGAATAGCGCCGCCAGTATCCCCAGCTATAGCTGTGCCGTATCCCTCAACGTGTACTTTTGTTCCAAGTGGGATTACGTTAGGATCAACTGCAATTACTTTTTGATTTGGGTTAGCCTTTAAGTTAATTCCTGTAGCTGTAATCCCAGAGCAGCCACTGCAGTTTGCTGTATAAGCCGTAGACGTTACCGTCATTTCACGTGCTGCTTTTTGAGTAGCCGATTTGGAAGAGCTTTGAGATGCAGAAGTTGCTGAAGTACTACCTTTTCCAGTTACTTTAAGACTTTGACCAGGATAAATCGTATTTGAAGAAAGGTTATTCCAGCTTTTCAACTGTCCCACAGAAATTCCATGGTTCACAGCGATTCGATATAACGTATCTCCACTCTTTACTTTATAGGAACTTGTACTGCTCTTCACATCTTGTTCCGCTTTCTTATCAGAGGAGGCTGATTCGCTAGTCGAAACTTTCAAGGTCTGGTTTGGATATATAAGGTTAGAAGATAAGCTATTTACGTTTTTTAACTCACCGACAGTAAGGTTATGATTCGCAGCAATTTGGTATAACGTATCTCCATTTTTTACTGTATATGTATCTGAAGCTGCAGCGCTACCAATAGATGTACCTACAAATAGAATAACGGCAGTCGCAGCCGCAGTGAAAAACTTCTTCAAAAAGATCAACTCCTTTATTTTCTATCACAGGGCTACTTTACCATAGGTATATTACAAGACTATATCAGAGGAATTCCCATTCTATTACATCCTTACTAGCAAATATTACATGTTACTAGTTAATTCTTCCTTTTGTACAAAGCAAAAAAGACAGAAATCCCGTTCCTTCAGTGCCTAGATCTAACTAGGAGAAAGAAGAAAAGGACAACTGTCTGTAAAAATTTAACCCTCTTATTAATCTTTGAAACCTATTTGTAACATTGTCGTTAGGTTTTTGTATAAGAAGCAGGTTCTTTTTTTAAACCGTTACCTTTCTCGAAACTGTTCAACCTATCTGCCAGGCCTAGACCATTTCCTTTTTCTTCGTAATGATCTGAGTCTTGTCCTCCATAGAGACTTTCACTCCACTCATATGCATTCGAACCATGTTCTGCAAAATCGAGTCCGGTTCTTTCTTCTTCACGTGACACACGAATAGGGGCAAACCAGCTCATAACCGCTGTAAATATACCAGTTACAGTAACAGTCCAAATAATAACTGCAAACACACCGACAGCTTGTATACCTAATTGAGAGAATCCCCAACCGTAGAATGCCCCATTTGTAGTAGAGAACAAACCTACTGCCAAGGTTCCCCAAACCCCACATAATCCGTGTACTGTAATAGCACCCACAGGATCATCCACTCTCACCTTTGTCTCTAAGAAACGTACGTCTTCGACGAGAATAATTCCAGATACTAATCCTACAATAATAGAACCACCGAGTGATATTTCTGCCGCACCTGCTGTAATTCCGACCAGCCCGCCAAGAACCCCATTTAATGATAAAGAAGGATCCATTTTTCCAAACCGGATTTTCGTATATAATGCGGCTGCAATAAAAGCTGCAGCTGTTGATAGTAACGTAGTTGAGATAACACTAGGAACAAGTTCAGGATCCGCAGCTAACGTACTGCCCCCATTAAATCCGAACCAACCTAACCAAAGAATAAATACACCTAACGCCCCGAGCGGGATATTATGTCCGGGGATCGCATTCACTTTCTTGCCCGAATATTTACCAATACGAGGTCCAAGCAGCAACACAACAGCAAGGGCTGCACTGGCTCCTGTTAAATGAACGACAGTAGATCCAGCAAAATCAGAAAAACCTATCATAGCAAGCCAGCCATCTGCCCATATCCAATGTCCTACCACTGGATAAATAAACGCTGTTATAGCTATTGTTATTATGATATAGCTGCTAAGTCTCATTCTCTCCGCTACAGCACCGGATATGATCGTAGCACAAGTAGCGGCAAACATAGCTTGAAAAACAAAAAAGTCAATATCTCCTCTTCCCTCAAGAAAGAATGCATTTCCTCCTACAAAGCCTCCAACTGTCTCGCCAAACATAAAGCCAAACCCGATCATAAAGAATAATATAGCAGCGACACTGATCGTCAAAAAGTTTTTCATAATGATGTTCAGAGCATTTTTTGCTCTCGTAAAACCACTTTCTACAAGCGTAAAACCTGTGTGCATGAAAAATACCAGAAACGCCGCAAACATAACCCACACAAGATTAATAGATGATTCTAGTGACTCAACTGTCGGAACAGCTGCTTGGGCTGGTGTAACAAATAAGAATATCAGCAAGAATGCGATAGTACTTTTCATAAGCATATAGTATCCCCACTCCTCTATATTTATAAGATCGCTTCTTTGCCTTTCTCTCCCGTTCGAATCCGGATGGATTCTTCGACTGGTATGATAAATATCTTGCCATCCCCAATTGTGCCGGTATCGCAAGTCTCCATTATTAAAGAAACGACTTCATCTACTTGCTGATCTTCTACTACCAGTTCAATCTTTAGCTTCGGAAGGACTTCGATTTCAAAGGTTGTTCCGCGGAACAACCCTTGCTTTCCTTTTTGTCTTCCGGTACCGGCCGCTTCTGTTACAGTAAGTCCCCCTATACCGATACCATATAAATGATCTCTTAGCTCCTGGAATTTCTCCGGACGAGCAATCACTTCTATTTTTTTCATACAGCCCCCTCCCTTAATACAGAGTGATATATTGTTCCCTTTCCCAAGGGTGAACTTGGGTTCTAAATTGATCCCATTCTATTTGCTTTGCCTCTATGAAATGGTCACTAATGTGTTTCCCTAGAACGTTTGTGAGTACTTCATCACTTGCAAATGCTTCAACAGCTTCTTTCAAATTTTCTGGAAGACTTACTATCCCAATACGCTCTTTTTCTTCTTCTTCCATTTCATAAATGTTTTGATTGACGGGCTCACTTAACGTTAGCTCATTTTTAATTCCATCTAGTCCGGCAGCAAGCATAGCTGCCAAAGCAAGATATGGGTTAGCGGAAGGATCTGGATTTCTCAATTCTATACGTGTACTCAGCCCTCGACTTGCTGGAATACGGACGAGTGGACTGCGATTTTTTGCGGACCAGGCAATATAACTTGGCGCTTCAAAACCTGGTACTAGTCGCTTGTAAGAGTTGACTGTTGGATTTGTGAATGCAGCAAAACTATAAGCATGCTTTAAAATTCCTGCTAAATATTGCTTTGCTGTTTCACTTAACCCTAACTCATCACTTTCATCATAAAACGCATTTTCTTTCCCACGGAAGAGAGACTGGTGACAATGCATGCCAGAGCCGTTCACCCCGTAGAGCGGCTTCGGCATAAAGGTGGCATGAAGCCCATGCTCTCTCGCAATATTTTTAACTACGAGTTTAAATGTTTGGATCTGGTCTGCGGCATCGATAGCGTCAGAATACTTGAAGTCAATCTCATGTTGTCCGGGGGCCACTTCATGGTGGGAGGCTTCAATTTCAAACCCCATTTCCTCTAATGTAAGAACGATATCACGTCTACAATTCTCCCCAAGATCTGTTGGTGCGAGGTCAAAATAACCGCCGCTATCATTCAATTCCATCGTAGGGTGGCCATTTTCATCTGTTTTAAATAAGAAGAACTCGGGCTCCGGCCCTACGTTCATAGCGGTGAAACCTAATTCGTTCGCTTCTTTCAATACTTTTTTCAATACTCCCCGAGGGTCTCCCGGGAATGGGTTACCATCTGGCGCGTAGACATCACAAATTAAACGGGCGATTTTGCTTCCATTTGCATTCCAAGGAAATATGAGCCAAGTATCGAGGTCGGGATATAAATACATATCTGATTCTTCTATGCGTACAAAACCTTCGATAGAAGAGCCATCAAACATCATTTGATTATCAAGTGCCTTCTTTAACTGATTTACCGGTATTTCAACATTTTTAATAATTCCAAATAAGTCTGTGAACTGCAATCGGATAAAACGGACATTTTCATCTTTCGCAATATTCAAAATATCTTCCTTGGTGTAGGATTTTCTCATTTTATTTCCCCCTATTTTTATAATTAAGCTTTGTGATTTCTATATTTCATATATCATCGGGTCATCAGATGTCCTGATGTTAATTACTCACTATTTTAAGTCTTTCACACTATTGATCTTGATAAAGAATCATTTATTTGTATCTCACCATGGCAAATGTACTCGGCTGCACCTGTTTTCCATATATGATTATTTTCATCCCAACGGATTTCTAAATCCCCTCCTGGAAGATGAACTCTCACGGGTTGGTGCTTCTTCAATTTTTTATTTAACGCAGCCGCAACAACTGCCGCGCATGCTCCTGTTCCACAAGCCATTGTTATTCCAGAGCCTCTTTCCCATACACGATAGTGGAGTTCTTCATTGTTTTTAATGTGAACCACTCCTACGTTTACTCGCTCTGGAAACAGCTCCGAGCGCTCAATGATTGGTCCTATTTTTTCTAGAGGCACATCGTCCACGTCGTCCACGAAAATGATAGCATGAGGGTTACCCATCGACACACATGTCATCTGGTATTCCTTCCCGCTAATTGAAAAGGTTTCATTAATAGTGGTTGAAAATGGCTCCCCCTTCATCGGGATCATTCCTTTGATTAATTTTGGTTCTCCCATATCCACTGTTACGGAGTGTGCTACATTTTTTCGATCTGAGCGAATGGATACTTTCACTACACCGCCGAGTGTCTCAATGGAAAAGGATTCAGTTTCCGCAAACATGTGGTCGTATAAATATTTCGCTACACATCGCAGACCGTTGCCGCAATTCTTTCCTTCTGACCCATCTGCGTTAAAAATTCTCATTCGAAAATCCGCTATTTCTGAAGAGCAGATAAGAATCATGCCATCCGAACCTATTCCAAAATTGACATCTGACACAACCTTGGCAAGGGGTTGGAGGTTTTGCTCCTCCAGTGAATTCTCCAAAAGGTTAAAAATAATATAATTGTTTCCCAAACCATGCATTTTGGTAAATAACATGTCATCTCTTCCTCCTTAAAATATAAAATCGGCCCTTTGCAGACGTGATTTTATTTCTTCCATTACTTCTCTTTCTTCTTCTTCACCGTCTGCTTGAAAAGTAACGGAAAATCTTACGTAATGACCTGCATCATCCCAGGGGACACTTGAAATTAAATGTTCACGAATTAAATACTGACCGAAATCTTCTGCACTCGTAAATGTGGGACCACCTTCGACGCCTTTTGGTATTTGTGTGTAAAGAAAGAATGATCCTTTTGGTTTCTCCGCTTTAAATCCACATTCGCGCAGAGCGTCAACAAGTAATTCGTGCCGCCGTGAATATTTTTCAGACGTCGCTTCTGTAATTTCAGGGTGTGCTAACGCGTAGGCTGCTGCTTTTTGGATAGCAATGAATTGACCTGAGTCACTATTATCTTTCACTGTTGCAAAAGCTTTCACAAGTTTTGGATGCCCTGCGATAAATCCAATTCTCCAACCTGTCATATTAAAAGACTTTGATAAAGAGTGAAGCTCTACCCCCACTTCTTTTGCACCAGGGACTGATAAAAAGCTGAGCGGCTTCTCGTTGTCAAACACAAGTGCTGCGTAGGCTGCGTCATGGACAACGATTAAGTTATTTTTCTTTGCAAAGGCTACTACCTTTTCAAAAAACTCTTTTGTCGCTGCTGCTCCTGTAGGGTTGTTTGGATAGTTTAAATAAAGCAGCTTTGCTTTTTTTAACGTTTCTTCATCTAGTTGATCAAGTTGTGGAAGAAATTGATTTTCCTCGAGCAGGGGCATCTGTACGATGTTTCCACCGTAATATTTCGTGTAGGTAGCTAACACTGGGTAACTAGGAGATGGCATTAGTGTAATATCTCCTGGATTGATGAAAGCCGCAGGCAGCATAGTCAATGCGGACTTTGAACCAATCACGTGATTGATTTCTGTTTCTGGATCCAAGCCACTTACCTGAAACACTTCTTCCATATACCGTGATGCTGCTTCATTAAAAGCACTAATTCCATTATCAGAGTAAAAACGATTTTCTGGTTTTGCTGCCTCTTTCGATAATGTGTTTACAACGGTCCTATCCGCCATGGCATCCGGCTCACCAACTCCTAAGTCTATTAAGGCCGTAGTTGGGTTTTCTTGAATCGCTGCTTTTTTTGCTCTTTTTATTTTTTCGAATTTAAAGATCTCCTCTTTGAGACCAAACGTTGAGCCACCGATACGATCGGCAAAAAGTTGTTGTGTATAATCTGTTAATGTTGTCATCAGTATCCCTCCAGTAATCCTAGTTGCTAATTGTTCATCATGTAGTCATGACAGGCTTCTGCAGCTTCTTTCCCCTCTTGGATAGCCCATACGATTAAGCTTTGACCACGACGGGCATCTCCTGCTGCAAACACTCCATCCTGACTGGTTTGGTACGAGCCCTCTTGAACATCTACGTTTGACCGCTCTGTCACGCGAATGTTCATTTGCTCTAACAAATGTTGTTCCGGGCCTTCAAACCCGACTGCTAGAAACACAAGTTGAGCTGGCCAAACTTTATCAGAACCAAGGATCGGTTCTCTTTTTTTCTCACCCTTTTCATTAAATATGGTCTTTACCTCAACACTCCTTACCCCGCTAATATATCCGGTATCATCCCCCAGAAATTCAATGGTAGAAGTGGCATAGGAACGTGGGTCACTACCGAATTTCGACTTTGCTTCCTCTTGCCCATAATCGAGCTTGTGTATCACAGGGAATTGCGGCCAAGGGTTTGCTTGCGTTCGATCTTCAGGGCGTTTCGGGTAAATATCGAATTGAACTAAGCTTTTACATTGATGTCTTAAGGCAGTTGATACACAGTCGGTAGCGGTGTCTCCTCCTCCAATGACAATCACGTCTTTCCCTTCTGCAGATATATAGTTTTCATCCCTGAAGTTGGAATCAAGCATGCTCTTTGTATTCGAGTGCAAGTAATCCATTGCAAAATGAATTCCTTTAAAATGCCGCCCATCGAGTTCTATATTTCTTGCCTTTGTAGCACCTGTACATACAATGACTGCATCAAACTCTGTTTTGAGCTTCTCTACTGGATACTCTTTGCCGACTTCTACATTTGTTTTGAAATGAATTCCGGCCTCCTTTAAAAGATTTACTCGTCGATCAACCACATGCTGCTCTATCTTCATTTTCGGAATACCATAAGTTAACAAACCGCCGAGTCGATCGGAACGTTCGAATACTGTAACGGTATGCCCTTGTTTATTTAGTTCCGAAGCACATGCTAGACCTGCGGGACCAGAACCGATAATAGCAGCTTTTTTTCCTGTTCTCTTCTTTGGTTTTGGCGGAGTCACCCAACCTTCTTCAAATGCTTTATCAATAATGGCCCATTCAATGTTTTTGATCGTAACTGAACTTTCGTATAATGAAGCGACACACCCTCCTTCACACGGAGCCGGACATGCTCTCCCTGTAAATTCTGGGAAAGGATTCGTTTTGCTTAGACGCTCATATGCTTCCTTCCACTTTCCCTGGTATACTAGCTCATTCCATTCAGGAATTAGATTATAAACGGGGCAGCCGGTGGCCATTCCTGCAAGTTCACTGCCGTTTTGACAAAAAGGTACACCGCAGTCCATACAACGTGCTGCCTGTTGTGTTATCTTTTCTTCGGGAGGGAGTACAGATATTTCTCTCCAGTCGTTTAACCGTTCTGATGGGTCTCGGTACGTTGCTGATTGACGATCATATTCCATAAAACCTGTAGCTTTACCCAAACCTTTCACCTCTCTTCTATTTTTGATCAGCCACTATGTTGTAAGTCTTTTGCTTGATGTTCCGATTCCAGAATCCGTTTGTATTCTCGAGGAATCACTCGTATAAATTGTTCCACTTTCCTTGGCCATTCCTCTATCAAGTGCTGAGCCAAAGGACTATCTGTATAGCGCAAATGTTCTTTTATAAGTGAGTACACAGCATCACGTTCATCTTGATCAGTCAACGTCTCTAAGATAACTAGTTCTTGATTGCACTCCTCTTCAAAATATTTGTTCAGTGGTTTATAGATATAAGCAATACCACCTGACATGCCAGCTGCAAAGTTTTTTCCTACTTCTCCTAAAATGACTGCTCGCCCTCCTGTCATGTACTCACAGCCATGGTCACCCGCTCCTTCCACAACAAGATGAGCTCCGCTGTTACGTACCCCAAACCTCTCACCAGCTTTTCCGCGAATAAATGCTTTACCGCTTGTAGCCCCATAAAAGGCTGCATTTCCGACAATGATATTTTCCGAAGCAGGAATGACTGAATGTTGCGGAGGGCGAACGACGATTTTTCCTCCAGACAGTCCTTTACCAACATAATCATTGGCTTCCCCTTCTAACTGAAGCGTGAGTCCTTTCGGTATAAAAGCTCCAAAACTTTGTCCCGCTGAACCTTGGAAGAAGAACTGAAGCATGTCATTCGGAAGTCCATTAGCTCCAAATTGTTTTGATATCTCACTACCTGTCATCGTCCCTACAGAACGGTCTGTGTTTTGTATAGGGAGTATCGCTTGAACAGAACGCTGATTAACCCACGCTTCCCTGCTAATCGGTAAAAGCTTTTTAAAATCAAGGGTCTCCTCAAGTTCATGGTTTTGTGGTGTCGTTGACGTCCTGTCTCCTTCATGTCGTACCAACATAGGAGTCATATCCAGCTTTTGTTGTTTCCAGCTTTCCTGGTTCTTGACTTGTATCAAGTCCGTGCGCCCGATGATTTCATCTAGCTTTCTAACACCTAATTCCGCCATGTATTCACGAATTTCTTCCGCAATAAATGTCATTAAATGGACGATATGATCTGCTGTACCTATCATTTTTTTTCGTAGTTCCGGGTTTTGAGTAGCTATCCCCACTGGGCACGTATCTAAATGGCAAACTCTCATCATTACACAACCTAGCGAAACGAGAGGCAGAGTGGAAAAGCCATATTCCTCTGCTCCTAAAAGAGCTGCAATAACTACGTCACGCCCATTCATTAATTTCCCATCCGTTTCAAGTTTCACTTTATTTCGTAAGCCATTCATCATCAATGTCTGGTGAGCTTCTGCCAGCCCTAATTCCCAAGGCATTCCGGCATGTTTAATACTTGTTTTTGACGCGGCTCCTGTTCCTCCATCATAGCCACTGATTAAAATGACATCTGCCTTCGCTTTTGCTACACCAGCAGCAATCGTTCCTACACCAGCACCAGCTACAAGCTTTACGTTAATAGCTGCACTCGGGTTGGCGTTTTTTAAGTCATATATGAGTTGTTCTAAGTCTTCGATAGAATAAATATCATGGTGCGGCGGTGGAGAAATAAGCTCTATTCCAGGAGTAGAACCCCTCGTTTTCGCAACAGACGGGGAAACCTTGTGTCCTGCCAGCTGTCCGCCTTCCCCCGGTTTTGCCCCTTGCGCCATTTTAATTTGAATCTCATCACTATTGACGAGATAGTGACTGGTCACTCCGAACCTTCCAGAAGCGGCTTGCTTTATTCGACTTAATTTTGAATCACCATTAGGAAGAATTTTAAATCGTTCAGGATCTTCTCCTCCTTCACCTGAATTACTTTTCCCGCCGATACGATTCATGGCTATTGCTAAAGCTTCATGGGCTTCTTTACTAATAGAACCGTAAGACATAGCACCCGTTTTAAAACGTTTAAATATAGATTCTACCGATTCCACTTCTTCTAATGGAATTTTTTGTTTATCACTTTTTATTTGAAACATCCCTCTTAAAGTAGTCTGATTCTCCGTGTCCTTACTGATCATGCTGCTGTACTTTTTATAGAGCTCATAATTTCCAGTCCGGCACGCCTGTTGAAGAGAGTGGATCGTTTCCGGACGGTACAAATGCACCTCTCCATTTCGTCGCCATTGGAGGTCAGAGCCTTCATCTAGTAATGACTCCGAGTTTACCCAAGCTTTGTTGTGCCGTTTTGTTACTTCTTCGGCAATATCTTCGATGTGAAGACCACCAATTTGAGAGGCCGTTCGCGGGAAGTACCTCTCTATCACCTCATTACTTAACCCGACAGCTTCGAAAATTTGTGCTCCAATATAACTTTGTACAGTGGAAATCCCCATTTTTGACATTATTTTTAAGATACCTTTTGTTACAGCTTTTCTATAATTCTCTGCTAAATCTTTCTCTTCATGGCTCTCTTCTAGGTCATGAAATGAATGATAAATCAGGTAGGGGTAGATCGCATTGGCCCCATATCCGAGTAGCGCTGCGTAATGATGAACTTCTCTCGGTTCCCCTGATTCCAATACAATACCTACTCTGCTGCGAAGGCCCGCCCGGATCAGATAATGATGGACAGCCGAAACTGCTAATAATGAAGGAATAGCCATCTTTTCTTGATTTAAGCCTCGATCACTTAAAATAAGAAGGTTACTTCCTTCTTCTACCGCCTTTTGTGCTTTCTCCAATACTTCTTCGAGAGCTGTTTGCATGCCTCCAGGCTGATGCTGAGCCGAAAACAAGAGAGATAGGTTAGAGGTCTTCCACCCCATACTCTGTAAATTTTTTATCTTTTTCATCTCTTCCCTTGTTAACAAAGGAGACTTAAGTCTTATTTTTTTGTAATCTTCAGTATTTGGTCGCAGGAGATTGCCTTCCGGTCCAAGTAATACTTCCATGGAAGTCACATAGGCTTCGCGTATCGCATCAATTGGCGGATTTGTCACTTGGGCAAATCGCTGTTTGAAATAATTAAACAACAGCTGAGGTTGGTCAGACAAAACAGCTAGTGGTGCATCGTATCCCATGGAACCAATTGGATCTTGCCCATCTAGTGCCATCGGCTTAATCAATTTGTTCCACTCTTCGTAGGTATAACCAAATGCCTTTTGTACTGTTAATAGCTCTTTTCGGTTTACCTCTTTATCCTTAGTGTCTCTACTGATAATATCTTCGATAGGCGTTATTATCTTCTTTAACCATTCTTTATAAGGTTGATGATGAATGTATTGTTGTTTAAGCTCTTCATTTAGAAGGAGCTTCTCTTGCTCGAAGTCAACAAGTAACATTTCTCCTGGTTTTAAACGGCCTTTTTGGATAATTTTTTCTTCCGGGATATCGACAACGCCTACCTCAGATGACAGGTACATAAAGTCATCTTCCGTGATGACAAAACGTGCTGGTCTTAATCCATTCCTGTCCGGACATGCCCCCATTTGTTTCCCGTTTGTAAAACCTAATGCCGCTGGTCCATCCCACGGCTCCATGAGACTGCTGTGGTATTCATAAAACGCTCTTTTCTCCTTTGAGAGTAGCTTGTTGTTCTGCCAAGGCTCGGGCACCATCAGCATCATAGCGTGCGGAAGAGACCACCCTGCTTGAACTAAATATTCTAGCGCATTATCGAACATAGCAGAGTCACTGCCCTCTAGATCAATAACTGGATGAAGTGCCTCGTTGTCTTCTAGAAAATTTGATTGAAAAGTTGATTCCCGAGCGAGCATCCAATTTACATTTCCGGTAATCGTATTGATTTCTCCATTGTGCATTAAGAAACGGTTCGGCTGAGCTCTTCTCCAACTTGGAAAGGTATTCGTACTGAACCGATTATGAACCATTGCCATCGCTGACTGGTAATCACCGTTGTTTAGATCATCGTAATAACTACTTAACTGTTTTGGTAACAACAACCCTTTGTATACAATCGTTCTTGAAGAAAAACTGGCAATATAGCACTCCTCGCCATCAATATCTGCTTCCTTTAATCTTTTTTCTATTTTACGGCGCAGGAGATATAGAGCTCTTTCGAATCGATTATTCTCCTTTTTTTCATCTCGAGTAGTAACAAATAGCTGTCGTACAACAGGTTGTGATTTTTTTGCTGTTTCTTCCAATTCTTTATCGTTTATAGGAACAAGTCTCCAGCCAAATAATCCTAAATTTTCTTCTGTAATCACTTGTTCAATGATTTTGATGCATTCCCATTCTTTCTCTTCATTTTGAGGTAAAAAGAACATTCCTACCCCATAGGAACCAAGGGACGGGAGTTGCTTCCCCTTATTTTTCCAAAAGCTTACGAGTAGTTCATGAGGCAAGCCTGTTAGTATTCCCGAGCCATCTCCTAATTTCTCGGAACCATCACGGCCGCCGCGATGATTTAATCTTTCAAGAGCTGTAAGAGCTTGCCGAACAATCGTATGGGATTTCTCCCCTTTTATATGAGCGAGCATTGCAATTCCACAAGCGTCATGTTCCCATTGAGGATCATATAAACCTTGCTTTTTCATGTGAGGCATTGTTATCCTCCTTTGTTCTTTGCTTCGTTTTTGATGTTAATTAAATAATAGCACCTGCGAAAAAAAAAATATTTAAACAATTTGCTATAATGTTTGCACTTTTTTACACTTATGTTTTCTATAAGCAAACAAAAAACCGCCAAGACCATTGAGGCTAGGCGGTTATAAGGAAAGCGTTCTTGCAAACTCAAAAAAACACTTGCATCGTTTTACATTTTTGGTTTTGAAAAGGCTTCCATGACTAACTGATCACCTAATTTCAGAAGGCGCTTTTCCAGTGTAATTTTTAAATTGACGGCTAAAGAAATGAAGATTACTATACCCGAGGGCACGGGCCACTTCTGTCACCGTCATCCCTGTATAGTGGAGAAGATGTTCCGCTCTTTTTATGCGGACTTCTACAATATAAGAGCGGACAGTCTGCCCAATAATCTCTTTAAACTTTCGTGAAAAGTAACGGGGTGAAAAATTAGCGCGAGCGGCTAAGCTCTCTACCGAGTGGTCTTCTCCGGGATGCTGTTGGACATAATTTGCAATTTCTTGAATGGCTGCCAAAAGTGTGTTTTTTGTTTGGTCGACGTGTTCTTCTTCTTGTTGTTCCTCTCTCAAAAGCTGAATCATTAACTGTTTCAGGATAAGCTTCCCTTCTGTTTCAGAACCAAATGTCTTTATTAGAAAGAGACGTACATAACGAGTTAAAAGAGATTCAAAGGTAATAGTGTCTTGTAGAACGCGATAGGGCCCCGGGATCATCCGGGGCACTTTCTCTATATCAAAGTGGATGTAAGTTAGTATGAGCGGATTTTGAGGATTATGAGTAGCAGTTGTCCAATCTCCTGGACGAAACAGAAAGCAACTTCCCCTTTTCAGATTATAATTTTGGTCGTTTAATATTAAATTCCCTTCCCCATTCCAAACATAAAACAAATCATAGTTAGGAATAGGCTTATCTCTACGTTTCCATTGCCAATTTGGTTCACAATTAATCGTCGCAAATGATGGTTTTAAGATAAATTGTTCGGGATTTAGATCCAGCATACCGCTCCCCTCTCTCCTACATGGCGTTGGCAACAAACCAATGTATCGGTATTATATCTTTACAACTTCATTCTCCTTTGCAGAGCTGACTTGCTTGATAAAATCATCAAAAACGTAAGCTGTATCACTAGGCCCTGGATGTGCTTCCGGATGGAATTGAACAGATTGTAACGGAAGACTTATATGCCTCATGCCTTCTACCGTTTTATCATTCACATTACGAAATAATACTTCAAACTCATTCGAATCCACACTGTTTTCTATTACAACATATCCATGATTTTGTGACGTAATCCATACTTTTCCTGTCGTTGTATCGATGACCGGATGATTGCTTCCCCGATGTCCAAATGGCATTTTTTCCGTACTCGCTCCGTATGCTAGTGCAATAACCTGGTGGCCTAAGCATATTCCGAGAGATGGATAAGACTGGGTTAGTTTTTTTATTGTTGTAAAGTAAGGCTTCATTTCCATAGGATCTCCGGGGCCGTTACTGAATAATACACCATCCGGATAAAGATCCTGTATTGTATCATACGATGTGTTATATGGCACTACTGTTACTTTACAATCATTCTCTAATAATGCTGTTAGGATAGATTTTTTATAGCCAAAATCTACAAGGACGACATGGTGATTTCCGCTTCCATATGTCATCATTTCCTGGACAGTCACACTATCGACTAATGCTGCATTCTCTTTTACTCCCCAGTCCTCATCGTCCTTCACGTTGCGTTCATTAAAAACGATTTTTCCTCGTACGGTCTGGTGCTTTCTAACAGCAGCCACCACTGCTCGTGTATCTATATTTTTTAAACCAGGGATATTGGCTTTCATTAATTTCTCTGTCATCGTAGAGTGGGATTGATAATGGTTCGGTGTTTCCGTCACTTCCCCTGCCAATATTGCAGAAGCAGAAACTTGAAAGCTTTCATCATCGGTTTCATTCAAGCCGTAATTCCCGATGAGAGGGTAAGAAAACGTAAGAATTTGTCCGGCATAGGATGGATCTGTCATCATTTCCTGATAGCCTGTCATGCCTGTGTTAAATACAACTTCTCCCGCTATCTCATATTCTGCTCCTATCCACTCTCCTTCAAATACTTCCCCAGTCTCTAAAACAAGGTATCCTGTCGTCATAGGAAGCCCCTTTCTTGTTGCAACGTTTATTATATAACACGCTATCAACGAATCCTTCTTTTTTTCTGTTTTTCTATTATAGATCGGGATGACCAGCACCGCAAGAATAAAAATGAACATTTCTTTATATTTATGCATTCATTATAAAAATTCAGCCAAAAAGTGCAAGGATGGTGAGAAGAACGTGTTTCGTTTGTTCCATGGAACGGAAATAGGAAGGTGATGCCTTATTAAAAGGAGGAAACCTCATGAGAGCGGTAACCAATCAAGGCAAAGAAAAAGTAGAAGTAAAAAACGTGGAAGCGCCCCGCATTCAGCATGAAAATGATATGATTGTCCGTATCACTTCCACTGCTATTTGTGGTTCTGATCTTCACTTGTATCACAGCTCCATTCCCTTAAGCAAAGACTATGTCATCGGTCACGAGCCAATGGGAATTGTAGAGGAAGTAGGTCCTGGCGTACAAAACCGGAAAAAAGGCGATCGCGTCGTCATTCCTTTTAATGTTAGCTGTGGAGAGTGTCACTTTTGTAAAAACCACATGGAGAGCCAGTGTGATCACTCCAATCCTCATAAAGACGCCGGTGCCTATTTTGGTTACTCCGAAATGTTTGGTAACTACCCTGGCGGTCAAGCTGAATATTTACGTGTACCGTATGCTGACTTTTCTTCCTTTGTTATCCCTGAAGACAGCGAATTAGAGGATGAAAGCGTCTTGTTCTTATCGGATGTTGTTCCTACTGCTTACTGGAGTGTGGAAAATAGTGGTGTGAAACCAAATGACACAGTGATTGTTCTCGGATCTGGCCCCGTCGGTTTAATGACACAAAAATTTGCCTGGTTAAAGGGTGCAAAACGAGTGATCGCTGTTGACCATGAAGCTTACCGTTTAGAGCATGCAAAACGTACTAACAATGTTGAAATCTTTAACTATAAAGAGTTTAAAGACATGTCTGGTCATTTACATGAAATCACAAAAGGCGGAGCGGAAGTCGTCATTGACTGTGTAGGGATGGATGGTGACACTGGCTTAAAAGACAAAATAAAAACACTTTCAGGACAAGTCGGAACTATTGATCCCATTATTATGGCAGCTCATTCTGTGAAAAAATTTGGAACCATCCAATTAACCGGTGTATATGGGGCACCGGCCACCGCCTATCCTTTGCATTCCATTTTCAGTCGAAATGTCACAGTAAAAGCAGGACAAGCTCCTGTTATCCATTACATGCCAGAGCTTTTTCATATGGTTCAAAAGGGTGAGTTTGACCCAACGGACATCATTACCCATAAATTTGATTTAGACAACGCCGAACAAGCTTACAATATTTTCGATGAACATGAAGATGGCTGTATTAAAGTCGTACTGAAACCATAACAACTGTCGCTGCCGCGCCTCCACTCATACGGTGCGGCTTTTTTCTTCCTTCATCTGAAATGTCTCCTCCCAGACGATGAATTATGAGATACATAAAAGAATGTCTCTGGGCATAGGGTGAACTGACATAGTCTTGGGAGGAGTGTTTCGTATGAGTATTGGGTTTTATGTGGGACATCAATTAACAAAAGATGGCTCAACATTATTAGGTGGGTTTGGTCATGAGCCTTCCAGTCACTGGATCGATATTGTCCCGAGGCAGCGTCATCCTGCAGGGTCCACAATGAAAGTCGGAGTTACGGAAAATGCAAACATTCCCGGCAGACTTATCGATATTCCACAAGCTCCCTATACGAACAAGTATATCAGTTCCACATATTCTGAATTTGAAGGGTTTCCTCCCCCTCTCACAAATGGGGGCTTAAATGAACATGGTGTGGCTGGACGTGATATTTGGTCACCTTCCCGTCCAGAGTTAGTCGACATGACTCCGACGCCGCAACAAGGACCAAATTATAGTGATCTCGCGCGTATCGCCATGGAACGAGCGAAGACAGCCCGGGAAGCCGTTGAAATCATAGGGGATCTTATTAACACCTATGGGTACTCCACATATGGTGGAAATTCTCACCTTTTTGCTGATAAAGATGAAGGATGGGTTGTTATTGAATACGCTGGCGGGCAGGGATTATGGGCAGCAGAACGTTTGGGTCCAGACGAAGTTCGTGTGTCTTACCCTGGTTATATTCATAACTTCCCTGTTGATTTTAAAAACAATGAGAATTATATGGGTTCAGATAATATTGTTGAGTTTGCAAGAAGACAGGGATGGTGGAATCCAGCAACGGATCATCCTGATTATTTAAACTTGCAAGACGTGTATGGAGAGCCTTTTCCAGGAGAAGGGGTGAGTAAAAGAGAGGATCACTTTACAGCGATGCGTATACCTACCGAAAGAGAAGCAGAATTAATGTCACTTGTTCCAGTTGGGCTTGAAGATATGCTTGCTCTTGTCCGGGATCCGCGCTGGTCTAATGACCGAGCTGGCTATGGTCAAGTGGCTCACATCCGTCCTAACGTACCGAATGAACTACAAACGTTGTGGCTTGCTGTTACAGGTGCAGTCACTACCCCTTATGTACCGATACCGATAGCAACCAATCCCTATGCGGTACCACCCGAATTTTTGCAACATCGATATATGACTAAGTATTCGGATTCCGCTTTTTTAAGTGCCAACTATGCCCCTCAAGAAGCAACAAGATACGCGGTGAGAGAATTTAAACGCCTTATGTATTTCACTAGTGAGCATCCGGAATACTTTTTAAATTACGTAACAGGAGCGATCGAGTGCTTTGAGCAAAGATTGATCTCGGAAAGAAAAGGATTGGAAGAAAATTATGTACGGCTCCTTCAGAATCACCAATATGATGAAGCAACACAATTAATTTCCGCGAATGTTCACCAACGTCTTCTTGAAAGCTTATGGCTGGGAATTGAACTAACAAATACAGTGGAGACTGAAACAAGACGATTATTTGGCATCCGAATGCCTAAAGATACTAGAAACCCTGGAGAGACTACACCACCGTGGAGCCAAGAGATGACAGCAGAGACGATAGATGAGCTGGTTACTTGCTATGATCCCCGATTAGATATTTATCCTCGCCCGTTTGGTATCTACCATCAATGCTGCAACCAGGGGACGTACGGAAAGAAAGGTTAAGAGGTGATAGGACCATGCAGGAAAAGTCTTGCCAGTTTAGTGCCCCTTGTTACTGGCAAGACTCTTTAAGTTTATCTTCTTGGTAGAAATGTTACTAAATGGATGGCTATCACTCCTAAGAGACCCTTTTAAGAGGGAATACAACAAAATCCTAACACATCCCACACATTCTAGCTTTTTGAAAATTGACATAAACAAGGCATCATGATAATGCTTGTATTACATGATGAAAAAAATTCATCTGAATAGATGAGAATCTACGAACATAGTAAAAGAGGAGATAGTATGGGACAAGCTATGAGGAGGAAACCTGCGACACACCGGCCAATTGTACTTACCTCTATTGTTATTGGAATGTTTATGGCAGCGATTGAAGCAACCATCGTGGCAACCGCTATGCCAAATATAGTGGCAGACCTTGGGGGATTTTCATTATACAGTTGGGTTTTTTCTATTTTTCTATTAATGCAAGCGATCACAGTTCCGATTTACGGTAAGTTAGCTGACTTATACGGAAGAAAACCAGTGTACGTGACCGGAGTTATCATTTTTTTGATTGCCTCCATTCTTTGTGGAATAGCGAATTCTATGCCATTCCTTATCCTGTTCCGCTTTTTGCAAGGAATTGGAGCTGGAGCAGTTCAACCGATCGCCATGACGATTGTTGGAGACATCTATACGATAGAAGAACGGTCTAAAATCCAAGGATATCTTGCAAGCGTTTGGGGTATTTCCGCCATCATCGGCCCTACACTTGGCGGTTTTTTTGTCGAGTTTTTACATTGGAAATGGATTTTCTGGATTAATATACCGTTCGGCGTTCTCTCACTAGCTGGTATTATTTTCTTTTTAGATGAACGAATAGAAACAAAGAAGCGATCCATCGATTACTTAGGAGCTGCCTTCCTTTTCATCTCTGTCACTGGGTTAATGATCGCTTTTATCCAGGGAGGGGTCGCCTGGAGCTGGCTCTCCACGGAAAGTCTTCTCTTTTTATCTCTTTTTCTCGGTGGATTCCTTTTATTCCTTATTCAAGAAAACCGGGCAACAGAGCCCATTATGCCTCTCTGGATCTGGAAAAATCAGATCATATCCATTGCGAATGCTGCATCGCTCACAACCGGCATGATTATGATTGGAATCATTAGTTTTATCCCTACCTATGTGCAAGGAGCAATGGAACACTCCGCTATCGTTGGTGGATTTACATTAGCGGTTATGTCCATTGGCTGGCCAATATGTTCAACCATTGCAGGAAAAATTCTCCTTACTATTGGATTTAGGAAGACGGCTCTCATTGGCGGAGTATGTCTAATCATTGGTTCTATCCTTCTTTTGATCTCCCAACCGGAGTACGGACCAGTACTGGTAGGCTTTGGTTCATTTTTCATCGGAGCCGGGATGGGGTTTACTACAACTACCTATATCGTCTCTATCCAAAGCAACGTGGCATGGAATGTCCGAGGAGTTGCTACTGCGTCCAATATGTTCATGCGTATTCTGGGTAATACGATGGGAGTCTCTATCATGGGTGCCCTATTAAACATGCGTCTACTAGTCTATCTTGAGGAGCATGCTCCATCGGGAAGTTCATTCGGCCTCGGGATCGCCGATACTCTTCTTGATCCTATACAACGGGACCAGCTTCCTAACGAACTGGCAGGCATCCTTCAAGAGGGACTAGCCATTTCTATCCAGAGTATATTTTGGTTTCTTGCTATTCTTGCTTGTATTACTTTCATTTTAAACATGTTTCTCCCCCCCAAGACTACAAGAACAGGAGACGATTAGATGGAATACCAGAAAGAGGAAGGGATCACCACTTAATGTTTTATGGCATCGGCTGCTGCTGAGTAATGCAATGAATATTGCCGCCACCGAGTGAGATCTCACGTGTTTTCACACTTACAATTTTCCGGTCAGGATACATGTGCTGAAATAGTGTCATTGCCTCTTTGTCCTTAGGGTCATCAAATGAGGGCAGCACCACCGCCCCATTGCAAAGATAACAGTTGATATACGTAGCTATAAATGATGTATCCGCCTCCCTGTTAAAGGCAGCTGCTGCAAAATCTATGTCCCGGCTTTCTTCTTTACTAATAGTAACTTGAGCAGGCATCGGAACTTTATAGATTTTTAGTTTTCTCCCCTTGGCGTCTACTTCCTTCTCCAACTGTTTATAGGCGCTTTGCAAAACATTGTAATGTGGATGATCCGGGTCGTCTGTCCAGCCAATGGCTACTTCTCCAGGGCGGACAAAAAATACAACTTCATCCACGTGTCCATCCGTCTCATCTCCAACGAGCCCGTCTTTTAACCAGATAATTTTATCGATATTTAAATAATCTTTTAACTTTCTTTCTGTCTCTTCCTTTGATAGGTGCGGATTTCGATTAGGATTTAAGACACATTGTTCTGTGGTGATGAGCGTCCCTTCTCCGTCTACTGTTATCGCCCCGCCTTCAAGCGTGAAGTCTCTAGCGTTATAATGATCCAGCTGCTCTATTTCTACCACTTTCTGTTTCACAAGCTGATCTTGATCCCATGGAAAATAGAGTCCTTCATCGATACCCCCCCATGCGTTAAACCTCCAATCGATACCACGAACTTCTCCTTTATCATTTTTTACAAATGTCGGCCCGATATCACGCATCCACGCATCATTTGATGATAACTCCACCACGCGGACGTTATCGGCCAGCATAGCACGAGCATTTTCAAATTGTTCTGTACCAACCCCTACCGTAACAGGTTCAAATTGGGCAATCACATTTGCCACGTCGGCGTACGCTCGTTGCGCTGGCTTCGCCCCTGACCTCCATGTATCGGTTCGTACCGGCCACAGCATCCATGTTCCTTTGTGAGGTTCAAATTCTCCAGGCATTCGAAACTGGTCTGATTTTGGGGTGCTGTTTTTTAAACAAGTCATCCTTATCTCCTCCTCGCCTTCCATTACACAGTTAATTGTGCCTCTCACTACATGCGACAATATAAGTCTTCACGAAAGAACCGTCACAAGGTTTGACAAATTCATAACTTAACTATATACTCCATCGTCGTTAGAGCTTCTCTACTACCCCCATTGCGTTTCTGGTGTTTCGCAAGTACTTCTTTTATTCATACATATAATAATAGTATTGCATCGGATTGGAAATTTGTCATGAATTCTCATCATGTTAGCTATATTTATAGTATCGGATACACTTTTCTGACCATGTAAGAGAAGGAGATTTTTTATGTTGAAAAAAACCGCTATATTTTTCACCCTCATATTTACGTTAATGGCTTGCTCTAGTGGAGAAGATGTTCCAGATCGTACAAGCACTCTGGACGAAACGACACCTGTAAAAGACACACCCGACATAGTGAAAGCAGAGCCTGAGCCCCTCGAGGACGAGCTGTCTAAAAAAGAACAGCAGTCAGAACAAGAGCATAAAGACGATGAAGAAAAGGAGGTTGCTCCTAAGAAGTCAGAGCACACTCTTATTTCGCCATCTACAGGTTTAAAGATTGAAGAAGGGTCGTATCCTCACTTTGCCGCTGTTATTGAAAATTCTATCCAGGCGAGACCGCAAAGTGGGTTATCCCAAGCTGATCTTGTGTTTGAGATGAAAACCGAAGGAGATATCAGCCGCTATATTGCATTTTTTCATGATGACATTCCAGAACGAGTAGGACCTGTAAGAAGTGCCCGCCATTACTTTTTACCATTGGCAAACATGCTTCACACTTCTTTTATTCACTACGGCGGCAGCCCCCAGGCTTATGAACGTCTCGCCACAACAGCCACTTCTCATATTGATGGGATGACAAACGATAACGTTTTCTCACGGGACAGAAACCGGCAGGCACCTCATAACGCCTATCTTTACCCAGAACGTTTGTCTTTAGGATCGCAAGAGAAATTTCAGCCGTATTGGCAATATAGCACCGACAAACCATCTACGAATATGGAAGCAAAAGATATTTCGTTTTCCTATAATGATTTCACTGCTGTTCAATACAAATGGGATGAGGAGAAAGAAAGATATATTCGCTACCAAGAAGGAACTCCCCAACAAGATAGGGAAACGAACCGCTACATTTATGCAGATAATATCATTTTTCTGGAAGCAGAGCATACTTCGATACCAGGAGATACATCGAATCGTATTGACATACGTCTTTCTGGGGAAGGGAAAGCAACTATTCTTTCTCAAGGAACATTACTAGAAGGTGCTTGGAAGAATGAGAATGGAAAGTTATTAATCATAGATGAATATAATAAGACCGTACAGTTAACCCCGGGGAAAACATGGGTTCAAATCATTGAGCCTGGAACCCCTATCACTGTACACTAATTTAAAATAAGATGGGAGGTTCCCTTCCTATGCCCCATCACAACCATGTTTCTTCTCGTGTTAATCATCATTCCGCTCCCTTATATGAAGGCCTGCGTTCCTACGAGAGACGAAACCATATTTCCTTACACGTGCCCGGTCATAAAGATGGTCGTGTTTTTGATGGCCAAGCAAAAGAACATTTTTCTGATATCCTAAAGATTGATGCTACTCACCTGAAAGGAATTGATGATTTACACCATCCTCAAACATTTATTGCAGAAGCGCAGCGTATGGCGGCCGATGCGTTTGGTGCTGACTCTACTTATTTTTTAGTCGGTGGCAGCACCGTTGGTAACATGGCAGCTGCTCTTACTACATGCCGCCCAGGTGATAAGATACTCGTACAACGAAGTATGCATAAATCTGTATTTCATGGATTGCTTTTGGCTGGCGCACGTCCCGTCTATGTAAACCCTTCTATCGAAGCAGAGACGAATACAGCTAAAATGCCAGCGAATAGGTTTTGGGAAGAAGCTTTACAACAACATCCCGATGTAAAAGCCGTCTGGGTAACGAATCCCAATTATTATGGAATGGGACAAAAACTAGACTTCCTCGCAAGGTTATGTCACCAAATGAATATACCACTCCTCGTTGATGAGGCACATGGCGCTCACTTTGGTTTAACAGAAAAAGTTCCTCCCTCTGCCTTATCCCAGGGAGCAGACCTCGTTGTGCAATCCACCCATAAAACACTTCCTGCTATGACAATGGCTTCTATGCTTCATATTCAAGGCAAACGAATATCCCCTGATAGAACAGCTCAAATTCTTAGCATGATTCACTCTACCAGTCCTTCTTTCCCCCTGCTTGCCTCATTAGATACTGCAAGAAGATACTATATGACACAAGGCCAAAAACAATTAAGTGACACTGTTAAACGCCTAGAACAAGCCCGTGAAAAGCTAAATCATGAATTACAAACTTTGACCATATGGAACGGCAGCCGTGGAGTGGATTATCGTGACCCCTTAAAGTGGATTCTTTCTTCTAAGAATAGGACTATTACTGGCTTCGATTTATCTGACTTATGTTATGAAGAAAACTGTAGTGCAGAAATTAGTGATCCACAAAATGTTTGTTTTTTATTTTCTATCTCTGAAAGTTTGGAACACATCCAATCCGTCGTAGATGCTGTAAAAAAAGTAGATAAAAAGATACAAACGTTACATGGTTCCCCTCGTACACCTATCACTCAATTAACATTATTTGAACGAGAAGGTCATGTGTATGAGCCTGAATTATCTTTACTGGATGCTTATCATGCCCCTCATAAACGAGTGGACTTGTGGACGGCAGCTGGTGAGATATGTGGAGAAACCATACTTCCTTATCCTCCTGGCATTCCCCTTCTTACTCCAGGAGAAAGAATAAGAGAAGAGCATATCAGTACTCTTGATGCTTTAAAAAGGATGGGAGCTTATTTTCAAAAGCCTTCGGACTCCACGTTACAAACCGTATCTGTACTTTCCAATGATCCACAGGTTTAAAAAACGTGCTATCGGGAATGGCAGAATTAGAACCAATTCTCTTTAGAGGGAGTGATCATCATGAGCAACAACTTTAGTAACCGCGCAAGAGAATATTGGAATGAGAATAACGAAAAGTACCGAGAGAATGCCCAGAACCACTGGGATAATAACAAAGATGATTATAAGGATAAAGCGAAAAAAGCAGCAAATAAAATCAAAAACAAGTTCTCTAACTGATACCATCGATTTAGATCTAGTAAAACCACAAAAATAGGATGTAAAAACAATTGCTTCATCCTCCTCATAGCCTTTGAGGGGGATGAAGCTTTTTATCCTTCACGAATAGCAAAGGCCAATATTGGACATGTTCCTTGAAAAAACGACAAGGTGCTTCACAAAAGCGCAAGCGCCTTGTTCACGTGCATCAAGTCCGAAAGACCGGCATATGGAAAGGTGCTTTTCCCTTTCCTTCTTCTGATCTTTAGATAAAGTCATAAAGCTGATTTAATGATTTTTTTATAATGCCTCAGCGACAGAATTCCAAACACAGAGTACAGCAATGTATAAACGATCATTACGATAACCATAGGGGTCCAGAGCTCTGTGCCAAACAAAAACCATCCAGATTGAACGGCAAAGTAACTATGAAGCAAACCAATAAATAAAGGAATTCCAAAGCTAAAGAGTTGTTTATACTTCACTCCTGTTAATAAATCCCCATGCGTATAACCAAGTTTTCGCAGGATGACATAGTTGGACTTCTCCTCTTCACTTTCGTCCAATTGTTTAAAGTATAGAACACATCCAGATGTAATTAAAAAGGTTAGCCCCAAAAATCCAACGATAAACATAGCTAGACCCATGTTTTGTTTCTGGTTCTCACTTATTTCTTGTTGAGAATGATGAGGTGTCTTACTGTTAAAATTCATGTCTTGAAACATAGCGTTGGCCTGATCAACATTTTCTTCTCCCACTTGTATACCTACATAAACCCCGGAAACTTTTTGAATGTCTTCATTTATGTCTGCCCGCATACGCTCAAACACTTTATTATCAACGATAGCGGTGGGCAAGCCTCCATTTGTGAAGTAATAGGAGAGGACATAATCACCTTCTAACCCTAGATACGTTTGGGAAATACTATCTGTTGCACCTTCCCATGTTAACGATCCCTTTTCACTTAACGTCATAAACCTTTGTAACATATCGTTGTAGCCTGTAAAAATGGTTTCTTCTGGTGACAGATCCACAGTGGAAATATTAGCATCACTAATCACTGGCAAAACCATCAGATTCGGATTGAAATTCAATCCATCCATATCGGCTTCAAGTATCCTCTCCACATCGGCTTCAAATTGAATGACTTCCATAACCTCTCTATAATACGGGATATTTTCTTTTCGTAACCGTTCTTCAAACCGTTCCGCATCTTGGACGTTCGTTAACGCAAAGTGATGCGGCACATTATCTTTAGCACTTTGTTCAGCTGAGTAGTAGGTAATATAGCTAAGAGATAATAATCCGATCGCTAATGCCGATATAGTAGTAATAATCGTTAAGAGGAGAGCATTTGATTTCATCCGAAACATTAACGAAGATAAGGACAACACTTCGTTTACTGTTAAATAGCCGTCTTTCCTTTTTCTATACACATGTAATATCCAATGGACCGATCCTTTATAAAAAAGATAGGTTCCCACAATAACTGATACTAGAATAAATAACATCGCAACGAAGAGTTCAGCCATGGTGGTGAAGTCCCCATTAAATAGCTGAGATGACACAGCATATCCTGCACCAATAAGTAAAATACCAAGAATACCGGCAACCATTTCAATAAAAGAGATATTTTTTCCACTATCCTCTGAGGTGGATAACATGCGGAATAGAGAGAGGACACTTTGTTTTTTTATGAAAATATAATTTGCTAACAGTATAAGTAAATAAATAGCAGTAAAGGCAATGACAGTTTGTAAAAAGGCAGGTGGTGAAAACTGGAGGCTTGTCACTGCTTCCACACCTGTTACTTGCATTAAAATCATGAGTAATAATTTCGAAGCAGCAAACCCAAAAAATATTCCTACAAGTAAAGAACTGAAATAAATGATTAAGTTCTCGACTAACAATATTTGAATTATTTTATTCTTGGTCATTCCGATAAGCTGGAATAAGCCAATTTCTCTGCTGCGTCGTTTGATGAACATCTTATTGGCGTACAGAAGGAATACAGTGACAATAGCAAGAAGGACAACCGATGCAGCTCGAATTGCCGCTTCTCCTTTAATGGATCCTTTCGCCTCACTCATGGAGGGATCAAATTGCAAAGTAACAAAAGCAAAATATAGAGCGCTGCAAAAAATTAAAGCAAATACATAGAGGTAATAATGTTGAAGGTTCTTTTTTAAGTTTCGCATGATCAATTGATTAATCGTCATATGTTACCCCACCAAGTATTCCTAACGTTTTCATAATCGCTTGAAAATATGAATGCCGCGTCTCATCCCCCTTATTTAGTTGAGTATAAATGTGTCCGTCTTGTAGAAAGATAACTCTTCTAGAAAAACTAGCTGCAGTCGGGTCATGAGTAACCATGACTACCGTAGTATGTTTTTTATTATTCATCCGTTCGATGTTACTTAATAAATCAGAAGCAGATTTAGAATCAAGAGCCCCTGTCGGCTCATCCGCAAAGATAATACTAGGCTCATGTATAAAAGCACGTGCGGCGGAGGTTCTTTGTTTCTGACCTCCCGATAGTTCACTCGGATATTTATCCTTCACATCAAAAATTCCTAATTCCTTCGCTATCTCTTCAAATGTTAATTCGGCTTCGTTCTTAGGAATTTTCGTAACAGACAGGGGGAGTAATATATTTTCCTTCACCGTCAATGTATCGAGTAAATTATATTCCTGAAATATAAAACCTACATGATGCTTGCGAAATTCTGCTAATTGCTTCTCCTTCATTCTGGTAATTTCTTTCCCTTTCACGTGTACGGAACCTTGACTGACTCGGTCAATGGATGACAGCACATTTAGGAGCGTCGTTTTTCCTGAGCCAGAAGGCCCCATAATACTTACAAATTCTCCGGCTCCTATTGTAATATCTAACCCTTTTAACACTTCATACTTATTCAGTTTATTTCCGTAACTCTTATAAATTTTAGCAGCCTCTAGTACGCTCATTTCTTCCGCTCCTCTTTTATTATTCTGTTTTCATTATAAAAGCTAGGTTCATTCTATTCCTTCGTTTCATCTAACAAACACAAAAAGCATGTGACGTTTTTGTCACACGCTCCTCAATTTTATGATCTCGTTTTTACCAGGGAACAATAAAGTACATGTTGTACCTTCTTCTAGTTTCGATACCACCTCGATCTTTATTAATAAGGATTGAGCAGACTTCTTTGCTAAGTATAATCCCATCCCCGTCGCTGTGTTATCCTCATGCTTCCATGTCGAAGTAAATCCTTTGTCAAAAATCCGTGGCAAGTCTTTTGAGTCAATACCGCGTCCTTTATCCTTTATCACCAGATGAACCTGGTTATTTTTTTCATAACTTGTTATTTCAATATTTGATCCCTCACTATACTTCACCGCATTAGTCAGTAACTGCCGAATAATAAAAGCCAGCCACTTGGCGTCACTTAATACGGAGTCGGCGTCAAGGTCCACATCTATTCCTATCCCTTTTTGAATACACCATGATTGTAAGGTCTTAATTTCTTTAAATATAATTGATTTTAAAGAAGTCTCTTCTATATATAAGTCATTTTCCATATGAGGAATTCTTTTTTGATGAAGTTGCTGATCTAGAAGCAAATGGATACGGAGCCATTCATAATACAGTCCACTTTTTAATTCGTTATCTTGCAATCGATCTATCATCAATCGCATTGCTGTCATAGGCGTTTTCACTTCATGAATCCATGATAACAAGTCGTCTTTCTCCTGCTCCAAAGTTGTTTTGCTGTCGCTCGTTATTTCTTGCAGTTTATCCCCCTGTTGAATAAGTCTCTTTTCTACGACTAGCTCAAAAGGACTTCTCCCTTCAGGCAGTTCCATCACATCCACGTTTTCTTCGCCCTGGTCTAGCTTTCGATAAAACCTTGTCTCGGCCCGCCAGCGTAAGAGTAAAAATACAACAAAGAGAAGACTTAGTAAAAAAACAGGATACAGAAGAGAGGACACAGATATACTCGCATCTACATAACCAACAAATAGAAGCAGCAGCTGACTCCCCATAAAAAACATAATCCAACTTTTCCTCTCCACTAAATATGTCACTAACATGACAAGTCTTCCTTTTCTTTCGCGATATAACCCTGCCCCACTTTCGTCTCAATGAAGTCACCTAATTGGAGGGTGTTTAGTTTTTTACGCAATCGATTAATATTGACCGTTAATGTATTGTCACTAACAAATTTCTCATCGTCCCATAGTTTTTGAATGATCTCCTCACGACCCACAATACTATTTTTTCTATCAAGCAACACTTTTAATATAAAAATCTCGTTTTTCGTCAATTCAACGGAACCCTCATCTGTTGAAACAAGATTTTTCTCCATATCTACGGTAGCACCGCACCACTTTTTTAACACCGGTTGATCCGTATTATAATGATAGACTCGACGCAAGACGGCTTGGACTTTCGCTATTAAGACCTCAAAATGAAAAGGCTTTTGTATGTAATCATCTGCTCCCAGCTGCATGGACATGACCATATCCGTTGGATGATCCCGCGACGATAAGAATATGATCGGTACATTCGAGTGAGTACGTATCATCCGGCACCAATGAAAGCCATCAAATTTTGGCAGCTGAATATCGATGATAACGAGTTCAGGCTTTAATACTGTAAATTCCTCCATAACTTTGTTAAAATCGTTAATACCGTATACCTCGTAAGACCACTGCGCGAACCGACTCTCAATCTCAGCAAACAATGTCGTATCATCTTCAACAACGAGTATTTTAACCATCGTTTTCACCGCACTTTACTTAGTCTCTTTTTAATTGTAATAGAATAACAAATGGGATGCTATATAAGATACTGGAAGGATGTTAAAAATGACCAAGCACTGGGATGAACGTTTCGGACGAGAAGAGTATGTGTATGGCGTAACACCAAACTTGTTTATTCAAGAGCAAGCGCACCGCCTCACGGAGAGCAGCACTGTTGCTGCTTTTGCAGAAGGAGAGGGAAGGAACGCAGTGTACCTTGCTAGTCAAGGACACCACGTTACTGCTTATGACTATTCTGTTAATGGCTTGCAAAAAACAACGCAGCTTGCGGAACGAGAAAATGTTCGTATCGAAACCATTCAAAAAGATCTCGTGGCAGACACCATTCCACAGGAGACGTTTGATGCTGCTATTATGGTCTTCGGTCATTTCATGAAAGAAGATCAACAACTTGTCTTGGAAAAAGTAATATCAAGCGTAAAACCTGGTGGGATTATTATGTTTGAAGTGTATTCGGAAAAACAGTTGGAATACCAAACCGGTGGACCGAAAATGAAAGATATGTTGTACGACCCGCATGACATTCTCACATGGACGAAAGATTATAAAGTTCTTCACTTCTTTTACGGAGAACAACATAGAGAAGAAGGATTATTTCATACGGGATTAGGCCACGTGATACAAGGCGTTATTACGAAGTAAAATAGAAAATTCTCCTGGAGGGGATCATGTTGCATTCTTATTTTGCAGTTGTTCATCCTTCGACTCTCGAGGCACGATATTTCAAGAATACAAAAGTAAATAAACTGACTCTCCACGAAGGAGATCACTTGCATATCACAGACCAAGGCTTTTATAAGAACGGAGAAGGCTGGTTTATCTTAACCTACATCAATGAAATCACTCATGTATATATGTCATTTGCCGATATTGATTCGTATATCGAAAAAAAGTTGTTAATGAACGCCGCTGATATAGAAATGAAAGCGAGCCTATGGCAAAAACAAATTGACCAGGCCCTATCTGAACGAAATCGAGAATGGTTCACTTTCGTCTCGAGAAAATTAGCCAGTTTAAAATTGGCGAATTGGTAGTGACATGCTCCGCAAACAACATCTAGCTCAGAAACTAAGAAGGGCTGTCAAAGTGTCATTCATGACCTTTTGACAGCCCTTTTTGGATGTTATTGTGCGGTGTAGCCACCATCAACTAATACAGTTGTCCCTGTTGTGAAATCATTTTCGCAGAGGAAAACAATAGCATGAGCAATTTCTTCTGGTCGTCCTAAACGGCCAATTGGATGCTTTTAAATTCACGGCACCTTTTGAGGCATTATACGCAAAAGCCCCAGCTTCTCCAACACTTTTCAAAAACGAATAAAATATTTTCTTTTTGCTTTTTGTTATTTTCCCTCTTCTGCAAACGTCTTTATCCTCTTTTCGATTTCATCACGAACCCGTTGAAACACTTTCCATTGCTCTTCTTCTGTCCCATCTGCTTTTGCCGGGTCATCAAACCCCCAATGATCTCGGTTCACATGTGGCGGAGTCATCGGGCACTTGTCATTAGCATCCCCGCACAGTGTAATCACGTGCTCTGCTTTATTTAAAATCTCGGTATCAATCATAGAGGATTCTTGGTTTGAAATATCAATGTCTTTTTCTTTCATCGCTTTCACTGCCCTTGGGTTCAATCCGTGGGCTTCAATACCTGCTGAATATACCTCATACTTATCCCCAAGATACTTACGGCCAAACCCTTCCGCCATTTGGCTTCGACAAGAGTTGCCGGTACATAAAAAATAAATAACTGGCTTTGACATCGTGTCCTCGCTCCTTGTCTAAAAGTGTTATTAAGAAATGATGAGCAGCCAAATATATAATCCGGCTAGTGTGATGAAGAGGGTAGGGATGGTTAAGATGATCCCCACTTTAAAATAATAACCCCACGAAATTTTTACACCTTTTGTTCTCAAGACGTGAAGCCATAAGAGAGTAGCTAGTGACCCGATCGGAGTTATTTTCGGCCCTAAATCTGAACCGATCACATTCGCATAAATTAATGCTTCTTTCATCACCCCGGAAGCATTTGTTTCTGCGATAGCAAGCGCATCGATCATGACGGTCGGCATATTATTCATGATGGAAGAAAGAATAGCTGCAATAAAGCCCATGGCAACTGTTCCAGCAAACAGGCCCTGATCAACCGCTGCTTGGATGGCGCCTGCTAATACATTTGTTAGGCCTACATTTTGTAACCCGTAGACGACCACATACATGCCAACAGAGAAAAACACAATATCCCAAGGTGCTCCTTTTATCACTTGCTTTGTCGGAACAACTGGACTTTTCTGTGCCATTATTATAAAGAAAATGGCAATAATACCAGCCACAATCGATACTGGAATACCAAGAGCTTCACTGCCAAAATACCCAATTAAGAGAACCGCAAGTACGATCCAGGACAAACGGAACATTTTGTGATCTTTGATAGCTTCCTTCGGTTTTCGTAATTGACTAACCTCATAATTTCCTGGGATGCTTTTCCGGAAAAACAAGTAAAGAACGAGAATACTGGCTCCAATCGAAAAGAAGTTCGGTACAATCATCCGTGAGGCATATTCGGCAAAGCCAATACCAAAGAAATCCGCCGATACGATATTTACTAAGTTACTCACGATTAGCGGCAAAGATGCCGTGTCCGCGATAAAACCGCTAGCCATAATAAACGGCAAAATCATTTTTTCTTCAAAATGTAAGTTACGTACCATAGCGAGGACAATAGGTGTCAAAATAAGTGCGGCTCCGTCATTTGCGAAAAAGGCAGCCACCAGCGCGCCAAGTAAAATGATGTATACAAACATCTTAAGCCCGTTTCCATTAGCTACACGAGCCATATGTAATGCCGACCATTCAAAAAAACCAATTTCATCTAAGATTAAGGAAATGAGAATTACGGCTACAAATGTCAACGTCGCGTTCCAGACGATACCTGTGACCGTTGCGACGTCTCCCCAGTCAACGACGCCAACTATCAAGGCTAAAATAGCACCGGCGCAAGCGGTCCAGCCAATCCCCAAACCTTTCGGCTGCCAAATCACAAATACTAATGTAATGATAAAAATGATGGATGCTAGTAGTATAGAAGTCAATGAACAAACCCTCCATTAGTCGCAAATCATTCGTTTTCTCTCTAGGACGTCTAGTTTTTCTTTTTGATCGGGAACATGTGTTATGAGAGTCTCGATCAAAGGATAGGCTTCGCTTTCCTGATTGAGCGAATAAAAAACCCATTGTCCTTTCCGCCTTTCTCTCACTACTCCCGCATCACGTAATTTTCGAAGGTGCTGACTGATGGAAGGTTGACTCATGTTAAAGACTTCAACAAACTCACATACACAACACTCGCGATGAAACAATAGCCCCGCCATCGTTAATCGTGTTTTATCCCCCAACAATTTCAGCACACTTGCAGCTCGTTCAATATGTAAAACCGTCTTTTCCAAGATAACACCTCCTCACTTTTTCTGTTCCTCTTTATCTGTATAATGAAAGATAGAAACAAGTATATGTCGCCCACATCATTATATAAGCATATGCTTATATGCGCAAAAGATTTTTTCCTTGCTACATGTAAATATTTTCATCATGAGGTAACGTTGTCACTTCATCACATTCATTATGCTAAAATCGAAGTTCAAACCACTACTATTGACGACAGGCGTGAGTAAGAATGAGTTTACTTGAAAAATGGTATACTTTCATCATTTTCTCTGCTGTCCTCCTTGGGATAAGTATGGGACAAATAGAAATGGTACGTACCAATGCTGATAGCTTGATCGTACCCTTATTAGTAGCCATGTTATATATTACTTTTATTCAAATCCCTGTCGAAGAGATTAAAAAAGCTTTTCAAAATATAACATTCACCTATACTGCGGTCCTTATTAATTTTGTCTGGACACCTTTTTTAGCATGGTTTCTAGCTGTAATGTTACTAGGTGACAGTCCTGCTTTGTATATCGGTTTTATTATGCTCATGGTCACCCCTTGTACAGACTGGTACTTAATATTTACGGGGATAGCGAAAGGAAACGTCGCTTTATCGACGGCGATTTTACCATTGAATCTCCTGTTACAAGTGGTCCTGCTCCCTATCTATCTCCTTATCTTTGGCGGGACAACAGGGACAATCGAACTTACATTTCTATTAGAAAGTATTCTTATTGTTTTAGTTCTTCCATTCCTTTTATCATTACTGACCAAATGGTTTTTAAGAAATAAACAGGAAGTAAGAGAACATGTTATCTCAAGACTTAGCGTTCTGCCCATTATGTTTCTAAGTCTAGCCATCGTTGCTATGTTCGCTTCTCAAGGACAGTTACTGCTTCATAACTTAGATGTCATGTGGAGAATCACTATTCCGATCCTTTTATTCTTTGTCATAAACTTCTTTGTTGGCCAATGGGCTGGACAACTGATGAAGTTTTCTTACAGAGACAGAGCGAGCCTTAGCTTAACTACGTTAGCCAGAAATTCTCCCATTGCTTTAGCCATTGCTATGACTGCATTTCCAGACCAACCCTTGATTGCCTTGTCCTTGATCATTGGACCACTATTAGAATTGCCTATCCTGGCGGCCTTCTCCCAAATTCTTTTATTTGTTTCCAAAAATAACCGAGTGCCGTAAAATAATTTAACTCTACTCGCAAATAGTAAACCGGCCGATCATTTTACATAAATCAGTCGGCTTTACTTCTGCTTTAGACTTATCAGGAAAGGGCGTACCATTCAGAGGCACTAATCATTTGCGCAGATTACACTTAATAAATCTCATTCTCCTTGTTCCTGAATAATAGTTAGTATGGAGGGTAGCATATAACCTTGAAAGAGGTGATAAAAATGTCTAATAGGATGAAACAAGATGAGATACATTAAGAGATATAATTAAGCTACCAACAATTGAATTCATAATAAATTCCTATTTCCCATCAAGTAATTTTAACCACATACGAGTGAATTTCTTTTATTTTTGCATGTTTGGCGAAGCCGTTAAATACATATACATCACAAAACGCAAAACGCTGCTCACGACCTGTTGTCAACAAGCCATTCGCTGAAGCTGTATTCCCATGGTGATAATATGTTCAATGTGTAACTCCGTCGCTTGTTCATCATCTATGAGTTCTAATTCTTTAGCAAACTCCTCTTTCCCATTAACTTTCTTATCCTCCACCATGTGCCAAATAATATCATCCGATACCTGCTCGATAATAGATTCTACGTCACATTTTGCAAATGCAATGTTAAAGTCTTTTAATAATTGCTTTTTAGGTGCGTTCCCGCAGTTTTCCTCACAAATAACTTTCAACCCTATCATACCTCCTCTTCTCATGTCATAACCTTAAATTACTTCTCTATAAATAAATCGAATTCCTCGTCATCGGTTCAAACTTCTCACCGCTTATCAAAATTCTCAGTCTAGCATTTTTCAGTTGTTTCGATCGAAGTATCGTAGTCAAAAGACATAATCATTCCCCTTTACTTCTTACTCGCAATTCAAAGGGTAAATATAACTTCGATACAAAATCTATTTTCCTAATTTCACTAACCATTCTCGAAGTTTCTGTTTCGGGTAATAAACTTCGCCATTTAATGTAATATGTGGAACGTCTGGATAGTCTTGAAGTAAAGTTTTCGTATCTTTTTTTGATACACCTATAAAATGATGAACCTCATTTTCTTTAATCAATTCGTGTTCATCATTTCCGAACAAATTTTCCATAGAATCTATCGCATTTGGGTTTTTGAAATTTTTTAAACCATCTCCAATAAAGTACCCCGCAGCAGCAATACCGACCGCCAACCATACAAAATCCATACTTTTCCTCCTATGTCTTGGAAGCTTCCTTTTTCCTCAAGAAATCGGGCATTGATTCTTTTATTCTATCAATCAACCAGTCCTTTCGTGCTTCACGCCAATTCAAGTCATTTGAAAGGCTTTGAATGCGCCAATACATTGGCGGGTGGACTTGGAATTGAAACTCTATGAACCGCCAGAACCATGAATCCCGTTCCACACTGGAAGAAGATTTTCGTGAAGAACCTTTGTCTGATAATTTGTATTCAAATGATTTATCCAAATCACGATCCTGGGCATTAGCTAAATCAGACAGCCCTTCTGCCATCTGCTTGCTGCCTCCGATAAGATAAGTGGCACCCAAGTGATCCGCTCGTCCTTCTGTCCATTGGCCAACGAATGACAGATAGATTGGAAAAATCATTATTAATGCATATACGATGAGAAACAGAACAACCGTCTGATTTTCAGCAGCCCATCGTAATTCATCAAAAAACAGGAAGATCAGCCCGGCGAATACCCCAAGGAAAGTCATTCGTGCCAACTGATTCGTTAGGACATCTCTTTTTTTAACATGGGTCGCTTCGTGTGCCAAAATGGCCTCAACAGACCTCTGTGGCAATCGTAGTGTTGCCGTCGTCAGCATCACAGTGGCACGGCCGATATTCATGCCGGTTGCCAAACCATTCTGAACTGGCGAATCAACAATAAATAACCTAGTTTGAGAAACACCCGCTCTCCCGAAAATGACTTGTGCCCGGTCGTATATTTCTCCTTCCGTGACCGGAACAGCGTCCGTTGCAGCGATCAGGACACGATCGGAAACACACACATTCAACAACCACCATAAGCTCACGAAAAGGAGAATCGACCACCCCGGTACATCAAGCCAAATCAAAATGATCAATAATCCCGTATAAGCAGAAATGCCTTTCACCGTGATAGCAAAATACCCTTTCCAAAACAAACGCTTCAATATAGTCGGATGCCATAGAGGCAGTACATTTTTCTCTTCTTTCTCATTTGTATCTTCTGCAAATGATTCAAAAACTTCTTTCCATTTTTCTGCATGGCACGGTGTGAGGTAGATGTTTTCTTCCGGAAAGGAAAGTTTCAGTACTTGTTTAAATGAAACCGTAAAGTCTTGATTAGAAGATAAAAAAGTAAACAACGGGTGCAGTCTCAGTAAGTCAGGAGAGGTCTCCACCCCAGCTTCTTTCAAATCTTGAAGTGGGAAATCCCTTGACTGAAACCATGATAAAATAACAAGACGCTCCTCATCCGGCAGCCAATACAAACGAGTGGAAGAAAAGTTTCCTATACGCTCGACCATTTGCGCTGACATGGACAATAGCATAAAACCTATAAACATTTTTAAAACAGCATAGGTATCAGGAGCAAACAAGAAAAAGAAAACAGCACCAAGGCACACTAGAAATGTCAACACGAGGTCAGCAACTATACGTTTGACATTTCTTTCATGATAAATCTCTATCGATTTAACTTCTTGCAATCGTTGTTTTAGTTCCATGCGTTTTTCTTTTTTCCGTTTATCTATTAACAAACCATAAGCAGAATACGCGCTGGCACCAAAAGCCATTAGTATCATTGCTTGTCCAAACGAAAATTGGATAAACAAGTACACCAAAACAGTGATGACTAAAACCATTTCAATGACTGGTGCAGTTTTTTTTCGGTATAATAACCGAAATAGTGTGAATCATAATAGCTAATAGAACGACGAATATAATGGTCAAAGTGTTGGGAAACAACTAAATCACCTTTTTGTTTAAAATGTAGTTTCAACAGCTATTAAGATAAAGGTCGCTGCTTTTAAAATAATTCCTGCAAAGATGATTACATTGGCTGCCTCCTCCCCATTTGTTTTGGCCGTTATTAAACGATTTACTCCAAATAATGCGGCAGGGATTAGCCCTGAAAAACAGCTGATAGAGCAATCGGACCAACTTCCTTTCCGATACCGTTATTCAACAAGCGCCATCTTATCTGCTAACTCTTTAAAATCTTCCATTGTCATATTTGGATCAACAAAGATGATCGAATAACTCAAGCCATTTTCCTGCCAAACCAATGATCGAAAATCATTCATTTCCATATATGTCCCCTCTTGATCGCGAACCGTAACGGCTTCCTCACCAGTCAGCATTTCCGAGTTCTCCCCTGTCTCCTCCGGAGATTCAAACACGGTCATTGTAAAATAAGGCATTCCATCCTTTTGGTAATCAACATTTACTTCTTTCCTTTGCATTTCTCCTTGTGTTTCTAAGAGCTCCACTCGACTGATTGAAAGTCCGTCTGTTTCTGGGAAATAAAAAAAGGGAGTTCCAATGTTTACGGAAGCTTCATCAAGCGTCACTTCCTGCGTTTGATTCAACTCCTCCAGATTCTGAACCTCTGCATCATCTGGAAGGGTAAACGTAAAAGTTCCGGCTGGAATTTCTGGATCAACTTCCACTTTTGTGTATGTCATTTTTGTCTTGATATCACCGGAACTTGAATTTATTTTTAATACCATCCAATTTTCCTTATCAACCCACAATTCTTGATCACCAACTAGAGCATTGTCTTCTTTTGGTTTTGCAATAAGATGATAGGTCTCTCTGCCGGCAACCTTCTTTTCGCCACCTAAAGAAATGTCATGTGTGTCTTGAACCATTTCAAGCAATTGCTCGGCCTGTTGTTTCGGCGACACTTGGTTAAGTGAAAGAAGATCCGGGTTTTCCTCAACTACAAATGCCTGTTTTGTTTCTGGCTGGTAACTAATCAGGTTGGTGCCGTCATTCACTGTAATGCTTTTTCCACTTCCGTCTTGAGTCTCCGTTTCAATTCTCCTTTTTCCTTCCTCACTTACCCATTCTTTCATAAGGATTTGTTCAGGATCCTTTCCTTTTTCATTAGTCATCATTTCAGCTTCAGCATAATATGCTCCCAGTTCAGTTGTCTCTTCTAGTGCATTATTAATCACTTCTGCTGGTGAATATTGATTTTCTCCTGACGAACAGCCCGCCATTATAATCACCCCTGTGAGGCTGATCAAACCAGCCAATTTAGTTAATTTCAATATCTTCACCTTCTCTATGTATTTTTGGCAATTTACATATGACACATGTTCCGACACCTTCGTTTGAAAGCATCCGGACATTTCCGCCATGTTTATTCATAATCTGTTTTGTAATACTTAGTCCAAGACCTGTTCCGCGTGCTTCCCTTTTACTTCTTGCTTGGTCGACTTGATAAAGAGGATCAAATACTTGGGATAGCTTTTCATCATCAACGCCCTTCCCTTGGTTTTGAACGACGAGAAACACACTGTCCTGCTTGTCTTCACGGACCTGTTCTTTGACGAGAGGAAATAAAAATGGGAACATCCTATCCGGGATCGGCCTGTCAGCTGAAATGGCCGTTATCCAAATATGAGCTCCTTCCTTCGTGTGCTGAATGGCATTGCTCATCAGATTATCTGCAACGCGTACCATTTGCTTCGGGTTGACTTGATAATTCCCTGTCACATCACAGTGAACATGTAAGTGTATGTTTTTTTCCCTACATAGGGGTTCGTAATCAGAAACAAGCATATCAAAAAACTCATTACCGTCCACTTCGACAAATTCCATTTCGTATGTTGGTGATTGCAGGAGCGTATACATCAATAAATCATCAAGCATCTGTTTCATGTAATTTGCTTTATCGACAACAACATTACGATATTCGTTTCGCTCTTGGGCAGACAATTCTCGTTCGGAGACCAACGACTCTGTATATGCGCGGATAGAAGTGAGCGGTGTTTTCAGATCATGGGAAATAGTTGCAACCATGTATTCTTTTTCTTGTTGTTCTTTTGCTATTTTCTCCCTTGCCGCTTCTATTTGTTTTCGCATCTCATTAAAGTGTGTCGTTAATTCCCCGATCTCATCTTTTTCTTTGGGTACTTTCTCGACTTTTTCCCGATTAGCGAAAGCTGTCATTTGTTTCATTAAACGATTTAATCTTCTGTTCAGTTTTCGATGGACGAGAAATACAACGGTTAGATAGATCAGCAAAAATATGACCACAAACACTCCCGCCATGAACCAACTGCGATCTATAACACCAGCCGTCCACTCATCACGAGCAAGTTACACCTCAAAAAAACCAATGATTTCGTTTCCGGATAAAACCGGCTGCTTGTAACTAAAGGTCCGATAACCTTGTTCAAGGGAATATAAATTTTCATACAATTCTTCCTCGCCGAGGGCAAATGAAGGAGAGGTGTTCACAGGATCGGAATTGTATAGAGCAAGGCCATCACGATTGTAAAGAACAATCGACACTTGTGGGTGACTAAGACGCTCAACTTGTGGACGTTCTATGTTTGGTTGATAAAGGGATGGGTCTTCTAAAACGGTTGTAATGGTTTGCAGTTCTGTCCAATTTTGAAAGTATTCTTCCACCTTTTGATCGTTGTTATATGCACTGATCCAGGCAAACAGCATGTAAGCGACAGCGAGCGGAAGGGTCATAACGATGAAATAAGATAACAACAGCCATGTTTTTAATTTCATAACGGTTCTCCAATGAATCGATAGCCTTTTCCCCATATCGTTTGAATAAAGTGAGGGTTCTTCATGGGATCTGCGAGTTTTTGCCGTAACGATTTAATATGAACAGTGACCGTGTGCAGACCATCCGAATCGGTTTGATGCCAAACATGTTGATATAACTCACTTTTTGAAAAGACGCGCTGGGGATTTTGTGCCATTACTTTCAATAAATCAAATTCCTTTCCTGTTAATACAATTTCATTGCCGTAAATCAAAGTTTTTTGTTGATCCCAGAGAAGGATTAGTCCATTCATATATTCCGTCTTTTTTTCGAAATCTGGAGCACCTTGGTAACGCCTCCAGCGACGGAGTAATGACTCCACACGTGCTTTTAGTTCCTTTAAGCTGAATGGTTTTGCCAAATAATCATCGGCACCAATTCCCAATCCTTCTACCTTGTCTTCATCTTCTTTTCGTGCACTAATAATCATTATGGGTATGTCGCTTTTCCAGCGAATATTTTTACAGAGAGTAAATCCATCCATTTCAGGCAGCATGAGATCAACAAGGACAAGATCAAACCTCTCCTTTTGAAAATCTCCCCAGCCTTCCAATCCCGTCGTCGCCCATGTCACCTCACAGCCTTCATGCACGAATGTATCACGAATAACACGCGCAATTTCAGGATCATCTTCCACCAGCAGTAATTGTGCATTCATAAGTGATTCCTCCTGCAAATTAATGTATCACAGTTTCGCTAAATAACTGCAAAGTTTATAATTTCTTTATTTTTGTTTTGTCTGATGCAACTTTAAAGTAACTTATGCCCTTGAATATATACTTCTTTATTTTATCGTCTGATCAGGAGTCAGGAAATTGCGAATTTACAACGTTAATTTCAATATTAAAAAGCCTAATTTCTCAGCATTAAAATTGAGAAATTAGGCTTTTGTCGTCACTCCAGAAAAGCGCTCCGGTTTTGGAGTATCATTTTCTGTTGAACAGTACATTTGTACTGCGCACCTAATGACTTTGTTTTGTTGTTATTCTTCTCCAAAATAAGCGCCCTTAATTTGAATACTTGTTCAAGAGACATCCGAGAGTTTATACTGCTTCTTCAACTGGAGTAGCTTCAAATCGCTTCCATAGTTTGAGGATTAAGCTAAAGATGATAACTCCATAATTACAAAATAATATGAGATGAAGAAAATGCTAATGATCTATTCTACTGTAACACTTTTTGCTAGATTGCGTGGCTTATCGACGTCACAGTCACGATGCAGGGCGGCGTAATAAGCGATAAGCTGCAGTGGAATAATCGAAACTAGTGGTGTGAGACATTCATGTACTTCCGGCAATACAATATGATCTCCCTTTTCTTCCGTTGCCTCCGTACTAATAATACAAGCATTTGCTCCGCGAGCAATCACTTCTTGTACGTTCCCTCTTATATTCCCGTTCACGTGAGGCTGTGTGACAACGGCCACTACGGGAGTTCCTTCCTCTATTAAAGCAATTGTTCCATGCTTTAATTCTCCACCTGCAAAACCTTCTGCTTGAATATAAGATATTTCTTTTAATTTAAGCGCCCCTTCCAAGACGACATGGTAATCAAGAGCACGGCCGATAAAGAAGCAGTTACGTGTATCGTACATATAATCACGAGCGATTTGTTCCATTTTATCTTTTTGATCACATAGTGCTTCCATGGCGTTTGCGATCAAACCTAACTCTTGCATAGCATTGAACCTAGCGTCTATCCCTTTGGCACGTGCGCTGTCCATGGCGAGAATAGACAAAACGGCCATTTGTGCCGTGTAAGCTTTTGTGGAAGCTACTGCAATTTCTGGGCCGGCATACGTGTGAAGAGTAAAGTCCGCTTCTCGGGATAACGTGGAGCCTGGCACATTTGTAATAGTGAGGGATGGAAAGCCGTGCTTCTTTACGTTGACAAGCACGCCGCGGCAGTCGGCTGTTTCCCCGCTCTGGGATATAAATATAAACAGCGGTTTCTTTGACAGTAATGGCTCATTATATAGAAATTCACTAGCGATATGAACTTCAGTTGGTATTTTTGCTTCTTTTTCCATTAATTCTTTTGCTACAAGTCCTGCGTGGTAGCTCGTTCCTGCTGCAATAATATACAACCGATCTGCTTCTCGTATGGCTGAGCGTATCTCTGGTTCTAATTTTATATCTCCGTTTTCATTTTGGTACTTTTGAATAATATTACGGATAACGAATGGCTGTTCATCTATTTCTTTTAGCATAAAATGGTTGTATGTCCCTTTTTCTGTGTCACTTTCGTCGATGTCTGTCGTGAAGGTATTTCGATCCACCGTCGTTCCATCTAATTGTTTTATTTGGACACTATTTTTTGTGACGAGCACTACTTCCTCATCCATAATTTCAAGGAAGTCTTTTGTCACCGACAGCATAGCCATTGTATCTGATGCTACGACGTTCTCCCCTTTCCCTACTCCAATGAGTAACGGGCTTTTGTTTTTGCCTACGTAAATGGTCTCTTTGTCTTCGTTATCTAAGAGGGCAATTGCATAGGAACCATGTAAAAGAGAGAGCGTTTGGCGAAACGATTCCTCCGTCGTCTTTCCTTGATTCGTAAAATGTTCAATGAGTTGAACAATGACTTCGGTGTCCGTTTCACTGTTTAAGTCTACTTCCGAAAGATACTTTTCTTTTAATTTCCGATAATTCTCAATGACTCCATTATGCACGAGCGTAAACCGTTTATTTCGGCTCTGATGAGGATGAGCATTTTGCCGACTTGGTACTCCATGGGTCGCCCAACGCGTATGGCCAATTCCTATATTTCCTGCCGCATTATCGTCAATCGCTTCCTCCAAAGCAGAGATACGTCCTTTTTCTTTATAAAAGTCAACTCCTGACTCTTCTAAAAGGGCAATTCCCGCTGAATCATATCCTCTATATTCTAACTTCTTTAATCCTTGAATGAGAATATCCTTTGCTTGATCGTCGCCTATATATCCTACAATTCCGCACATTGAACAATGACCTCCTTGCGAACAGGGGTCAGCATGCCGCGGGGCATACTTAACCCCGCTCTCTTTCCGATCTGAATTTTTCCTGACGTCATGATACAGACTTTTGTTAGCAAAGTCGCCTTTGCCTTTTGGCCTGTATTTTCGGTTGTGACGTGCAACCGGGAGGCATCCGCCGATCTCCTTCGATAAACCTCCTCCTCGTCAACTGCCGTTTCACTCTAGGCAGTCCAGGCGCTTTTAAAAATTAACATTCTGTCCTCCTCTCTGTTTCAGAATGGCATAATCTTACTACATCTCAACAAACGTATCAATCCCTTTATTCGTGTCTGTGTGACCTTTCCCTGCCGCAAATGGTGGCAAACACGGGATTCAGGAATCGTAAGATATTGCTACTATAACAATACGCGCAGACTGCGATGAATGTGCAGTCTGCGCGATTAGTTACTGATCCTCCGTTTGTCCCATATGCTTTTCAACTACAGCTGCAATTTGCTGGACATATTTATCACACAGCTCTTCTGTTTCTGCTTCTGCCATGACTCTTACTACAGGTTCGGTTCCGGAAGGTCGGACGAGAATTCTTCCATTGCCGCCCATTTCTTCTTCTACCCTCTCTATTGCTTCCGCTATCTGAGTGTTCGTGTGAATATCGTGTTTATTCACGACTCGTACATTAACGAGTTTTTGAGGAAATTTTTCCATTTCTGCGGCCAGTTCTGATAACGGTTTACCAGTGGATTTCATGATATCGACCAGCTGCAAAGCCGTTAACATACCGTCTCCTGTTTTTACGTGGTCTAGGAAAATGATATGCCCGGATTGCTCTCCACCAAGGCTGTAGCCGCCTTTTCTCATTTCTTCCATGACATACCGGTCTCCTACAGCGGTCTTTTTCGTATCAATCCCGATTTGCTCCAGTGCCTTGTATAAACCTAAGTTGCTCATGACAGTAGTCACGACCGTATTGTGAGCTAATAACCCTTCTTCTTTTAGATGCTTCGCGCAAATGTACATAATCTTGTCACCGTCAATAATTTGACCTTTTTCATCCACTGCGATTAAGCGGTCCGCATCCCCATCGAAAGCCAATCCCACATCTGCTTTATTTTCTTTCACGTAGGACGCCAATGTTTCGGGATGGGTAGAACCTACCCCATCATTAATGTTAATGCCATCAGGGTTATTGCCAATCGTTGAAATATCTGCTTCTAAGTCCGCAAACAAGTGAGGTGCCAGAGAAGAAGCCGCCCCGTGTGCACAATCTAAAGTAATATGAAGACCTTCAAAATCCTCATTTACTGTCTGTTTTAAGAACTGCAAATATTTCTGTCCACCTTCAAAATAGTCATTTACAACGCCCAACTCCTTACCGATCGGTCTAGGCATTGTATCTTCTCCTTCGATTAAAGACTCTATTTCCTGTTCTTGTTCTTCAGATAACTTAAACCCATCAGAACCAAAAAATTTTATGCCATTATCTTCTACCGGGTTATGGGAAGCAGAAATCATCACACCCGCTTGGGCACTCACGGCTTTCGTCAAGTAAGCAACACCAGGCGTAGATATCACTCCAATACGCATTACTTCAGCCCCTATGGAAAGTAAGCCGGCCACAAGTGCTCCTTCAAGCATTTCACCTGAAATTCGCGTATCTCTTCCAATTAATACTTTTGGATGTTCTACTTCTTTTGTTAACACATAGCCGCCCGCCCGACCTAGACGAAAAGCTAACTCCGGTGTTAATTCTGTGTTTGCTATCCCTCGCACCCCATCTGTTCCAAAATATTTACCCATACACACCATCTCTCCTTTAAGGCGGTTAAATACTTCTATTGTGTTTCCTGAGTGTTTTCTTCCGTAATTTCATCGGTACTTGTTTCTTCTTCCACTTCTGTGTTATCCGAAACGACTTCCTCCGACCATTCCACTTCTACTGTTTCTACTTCCGTCTTTACATTAATATTTGGCGGCCCTGAAGGTGCAACAGGTAGAACAGCAGAGTTTTCAAGGGAAGTCCCTTCTTGCTCGCCCTCTTGCTCCTTCCAGTCGGCAATTAACGATACGTCTTCCGCTGTTACATTGTTAATCACTTCTTTAGACCCAGAAACCACCACGTCTGCTATTTGTTCTTCAGGATTTGTTATACTGTATGAATACTCTTCGGGCATATTTACGATTCGAATCGGGATATCTTTTAGAACAGTGTCATTTTCTTCCCCTACCTCAACTTCCACTGTAACCTTATTAGGCTGTACCTTTTGTACTCCTTCAGGCACTTCCAACTCGAGTTCTATTGTCGTATTCTCTTCTATTTCTGAGAGATCTAACGTCGTTTCAATCGTATGGATGCCCTCTATGACCTCCAGTGGTCCAAAAATGGTTACCTCTGACGGCTCCATGTTCAGTGATTCAACACTCAAACCATCCGGCAAGTTACCCTCTCTTAATAAATTAACAGAAACTTGTTTAAAAGGTTCCGTCACCGGTACCTCTACGTCTACTATGTCTGGTTCTATGGTAACGTCGAGTTCGTTTCCATCTGCATCATACGCTTTTATATCTGAACGGGTTGTTACTCTGGAATCAGCTCCCGCTATATCTACCATTGCCTTTATCGTGTCTATTCGCTCGTGCATCGAGGGAGCGGCTGTCACTTCTACTTCCGATGGCTCTATTTTTGCTCCACCAAATGTGTATCCTTCAGGAGCTTCCTCTTCATTTTGTAATTCCGCTTCCACCGGATACGATTCTGTCTTCAGTTCCTCGATCGTAACAGAAGTAAATCGAGGTGTTAACGAAACTTTTAAGTCAGCCGGAAAGTCTCTATGTTGTATTTGAACATTATGCTCTCCTGCTCCTAATCCTTCTAAATCAACATACACTTCATAAGAAGGCCTGGAAAGCTGAAATAACATAATAGACGATTGAGGACCTGTCAGTTTGACATCAACGCTGGACTCTATATTCACTACTTCATATTTTTCTTCATCATAATATGCATGAATCTCTACATCGTTGATGGTGTAAGTACTTTCGTCGGTCCCAGGCAAAGCACCCGGCTGAGTGCTGACATTATTCATGTTCACCATAGCGTAGAGCATCACAGCTATCCCTAAGGAAATGAATCTTAAAAACCATTGATTATTAAATAGTTTATCCATTTTTGCTGCCTCCCCATTGCCATAAGCCGGAGGTACTTTTCACTTCCTCTAAAAGCTCTCTTTCTAACATTGCCCGTAGTCGTTCTTCATCAAGATCTCTATGCAGATCTCCATTCTTTGTAACAGAAATGCTGCCAGTCTCTTCTGAAACTATGATGGTGATACTGTCTGTTACTTCACTTATTCCTAAAGCCGCGCGGTGTCTCGTCCCTAATTCTTTCGAAATAAAGGGGTTCTCCGACAAAGGAAGGTAACAGGCAGCAGCCACGATTTCATTCCCTCTCATAATGACAGCTCCATCGTGTAAAGGAGTATTTGGGATAAACGTGTTAATTAGTAACTCTGAAGTCACCGCAGCATGCATGGGAATACCTGTCTCCACGTAATCATTCATTCCTGTCTCTTTTTCGATAGAAATGAGTGCACCGATACGGCGCTTGGCCATATATTTAATCGATTTCATAATCGCTTCTATCGTTTTCATAGTGTTCTCTTCTTCAGGAGTTGACGATCTGCCAAAAAATCGACCTCTCCCCAGCTGTTCAAGGGCTCGTCTTAATTCAGGCTGAAAAATTATGATGATTGCTAACAGTCCATATGTAACAGCTTGTGACATAATCCATTGAAGTGTCCGTAACCCAAAGAAACTGCTTAAAAACCAGACGATCAATATAACCGTTATACCTTTCACAAGCTGAACGGCTCGGGTTCCTCGGATAACTGTTATTAGTTTATAAATGACATACGCCACTAGCGCAATGTCCACGACAGCACCTAATATATTTAGAAATTGAAAATCCTCTCCGGGAAACATCGCTCTTCCTCCAATTGTCTCTATAAATAAGAAAAGCGCAAACGCCTAGCCTTCTCCATTTACAAAGGTAATTATACCACATATCACTTTGCCATCCGTGAGGAGATCCGTAAAAACAAGAATGACTTTCTTACATTCTGCCTTTGGATTTAGTCGATGTAAAGAGCTCTTTGTTACATTCTTTCTGTAAAAAACTTTTCCTATACGGGGCGAATGAGGAGAACGTCCTTTTAGCGTAGTGACATTTATTCATACAACGGTTTGTGTAACCTCGCGATATAGATGATTCGTTTTCCTACTTTGAGGTTTAATCTTGGTGACGCATTCATTTAATCAAACGTTTGTTTACTTCACTCCTCTAAAAATGAGCAAGAGAGCGTTATTTTTTAAATTGAATTAAGGTTTTTAATTATCGAACAATGGGTAATATTTTATAGAACATGCTGTTGTAAGAAAGGATGATTATCATGCCTGAACCTATTACTTTACTACAAGCCATTGAGGAGAAAAGAAATATATTAAATAAAACAGCTCAAAACGAGCCATTATCCTCTGAAAAAGTCATTCAGTTAAGCAAAGAACTAGACTGCCTTTTAAACAAATATGAGAGAGTTGTTGTCACTGCTTCCTAAACACACGCTGACTATGCGACAATCTGAAAGTTGGAGGCTCCGGTGAGTCCTTCCCTCTTCCCAATTTCTCACCACAAAAAACGAAAAGTCTCCTCAACGGAAGACCTAAAGAAAAGCGCAAGCGCCCTGGCTTACACAGGACGTTTGCGTTTTAGCAGAAGATCAACCGCTCATGCGACAAGTGCTGGAAGGCCGCTGGCAGCAACCGCTTTTTGGCTTCTGCCAGTTGCCTGAAGCAACCTCGAGCGAGTGGGCGCTGAAGCTAGACAAATAGAAAAGCGCAAGGCGCTTGCCTATCGGCGACAAGCGCTGGAGACCCGCCGAGGTGGCTTTACCGCCGCAGAGCGGGTTGAAGCGACCTCGAGCCGATGGCGCTTGCAGCTAGACAACGATCGCTCAATTTTATACCTTCCTAACTGCATAAAAAGGGTTGTCCTTCTACTTGGAAGAACAACCCTTAATTCCCGTTATTATGTATGGTGGAGCCTAGCGGGATCGAACCGCTGACCTCCTGCGTGCAAGGCAGGCGCTCTCCCAGCTGAGCTAAGGCCCCTTTCTATGTAAATGGAGCGGGTGATGGGAATCGAACCCACGACATCAGCTTGGAAGGCTGAGGTTTTACCACTAAACTACACCCGCATGAGTAAAAAGAAAACATTCGCTGTTAAAAGAAATGGTGAGCCATGGAGGATTCGAACCTCCGACCCTCTGATTAAAAGTCAGATGCTCTGCCAGCTGAGCTAATGGCTCATATGGTAAATTAAAATCCTTTATATGAAGCTTTCCCCCATTTACACCTTCATTATAATGATGGTGGAGGGGGACGGATTCGAACCGCCGAACCCAGAGGGAGCAGATTTACAGTCTGCCGCGTTTGGCCAACTTCGCTACCCCTCCCGCTTATTGAGACACCACTATATTAAACCAAATTTATTAATTTTTGTCAACAGGTTTAACGATTAAAAATAAAAATGGTGACCCGTAGGGGATTCGAACCCCTGTTACCGCCGTGAAAGGGCGGTGTCTTAACCACTTGACCAACGGGCCACAGCTCTTTAAAATCAGCATCTATCCGCTGACACAAGACATTATATAATAAAAAACTATTCTGATGCAAGAGGTTTTTAGAGATAAATGAAGAAATTTGTAAGGAGGCAATCATTTCATCAGTCTGTTCCGCTTTTAATTCTTAACTGCATGGTGATTAAAATAAGAGGTGATCGAATGGATAAGCAGTTTGCAACGTCTTTATTAAAAGAATTAGTAACAATGAATACGGTAAACCCACCAGGAAATGAAAAGGTTATTGCTGAGAAACTACGTACACTTTTTGAAAAAAACGGAATTGAAACAGAACTTGTTACGTATGAAGAAAACAGGCTGAACCTCATTGCACGTCTCAAAGGAGAAGAAAGCGGCCCTCACCTGGGATTCTCAGGTCACATGGACACAGTGCCTGTCGGTGATGTAAAGTGGGAACATCAACCATTTGAAGCGGAGGAAGAGAATGGACGTATCTATGGGCGCGGATCCTGTGATATGAAAGGCGGGCTGGCTGCATGTGTATTAGCCATGTTATCTTTGAAAGAGCAAGGACTACCTAAAAAAGGACAAATAACACTTTTAGCTACGGTAGGAGAAGAAGTAGCAGCAGTGGGGGCTAAACAACTAACCGAATTGGGGTACCTTGATGATTTGGACGCGCTGATTATCGCGGAACCTACTAACAATAACATCACAACTTGTCACAAAGGTGCGTTATGGCCTCAGATTATCACCTATGGAAAGACTTCCCACGGCTCCATGCCAGAGGCTGGAGTGAATGCAGTTCTTCATATGCATGAAATTATAAGCCGGATAATGAGCAATGAATTTCAAATGGAATATGAAGAAGATGAGCTACTTGGAAGTCCTACTTGCAGCGTTAATGTTATCCATGGCGGCAGCGGAACGAATGTCGTTCCAGATCGATGCTCCGCGAACATAGATATTAGGACGGTGCCTTCTCAAAAACATGAAAATATTATAAAAAGACTAGAACGCCTTCTCTTATCTGTAAAAACGAAATATCCTGACTTAGAAGCAGAGATAAAATTACTGAACGACCTTCCGCCTCTTAAAACATCAAGTGATGACCCTTTTGTAAAAATGTTACAAGACACATTAAGCGAACATGGGAAACCAACAGAAATAAAAGGAATAACTGCCTACACGGACGCTTCTAAGTTTGTCCAAGTGGAAAAGGATCTGCCCATTGTCATATTAGGTCCTGGAGATATGAAAATGGCCCATCAGCCAGATGAATATATTGAATTAGACTCCTACTTTGAAAGCATAGACTTGTTCCAAAGAATAGCACAAAATTTTACAGAGTCCTCCATCTGACTGGCGAAAACCCTGTAACATGAAGAACGATAGATAGAGCCATCCAGCTACACCGTTACCCAGGTCAAGAGTACTGGGGGCTACCTGGAAGGAAAAAGTAGGAAATAGAGTGACAAACCGAACAAGGGGCTGTCAAAGGATCATTTTTATGACCTTTTGCCAGCCCCTATTTATTTCATATACTTATTGTTTGGAACCGTTTTTGCTTCCTTTCATCCCTTGGGCACTCTGAAGAGAAAACAAGTTAGAATCGATCGAAAACGTGATTTTTTCCCTGTCACGCTTCCGTTTCAAAGCTAGTTGTATTAATTGGTGAGTGAGTTCCGTGTAATTTTTTCCCGCTGGATCCCATAAGTAAAAAGATAAGGAACCTGGGATAGTATTAATTTCATTAATATAAACCTTGTCTTTTGTTTTATCGATAATAAAGTCTATGCGAGAAACCCCGCTGCACCCAAGAATTTGAAAAGTATCTTTTGCCAACTCCTGAACCTCTATCGTACGGTCGTCTGACAAAGGGGCAGGAATTACACGATCTGTGTTTTCCATGCCTTTCGCTGCACCCCCATCACTCTTGGAGCCGCTTCCTCCATACTTATCCTGGTAACTTAAAATTTCTTCTGTTTTTAGAACTTCTTCGATCACGGAAGCTTCCACTTCTTCAAAGTCACCAACGACCGAGCAATTGACCTCTGTCATATCTTCTACCATAGGCTCAATTACAATTTTCACGGCAAATCCCATCGCTTCTTCGACAGCTTCCTCGAGCTCTTCTCGATTTTCGGCTGTGCCGATTCCTACGCTAGAACCTAAATTTGCCGGTTTCACGATGACGGGATAACCGAATTTCTCTTCCGTCATATCAATGATTTCTTCACTGTCATCCACCCAGTGATTACTATAAAACCAAACATAATCCAATACCGGCAATTTGGAATCCCTTAAAATTTGTTTCATCATCACTTTATCCATGCCGGCCGCGGAGGAAGCTACATCACAACCGACATACGGTAAATCAAGCAATTCAAAAAATCCTTGGATGGCCCCGTCTTCACCAAATGTTCCATGCAGGATAGGAAAAGCCAAGTCAATTTCAGCGACGAACTTTTTGCCAAATTTAGGCACAGGGTCTTTTTGAAGTACCACTTTCCCGGAATCGTCCCGGGTGACAGTGACTTTTTGTGCCTTTTCAAGTAGTTTATCCAGCTCTTTATATTGTTCAATATCCAGCAATTCTTCCCCTGTGTACCAGCTTCTATCTTTGCTTATAAAAATAGGGATCGGTTCATACTGTTGATCATCCATCGCTTTCATCGCCTGTAACGCTGAGATTACCGAGACTTCATGTTCAACAGAAATCCCCCCAAAAAACACGCCCACTCTCGTTCTCATATGACTTCCCCCTCATTTCCTCACTCATTAAAAGTATCTGGCAAATCATTTTCTAATAGCACGACTGTTTTTTGACGAGCTACTTCATTCATCTTGGCGATAGCGTCCTGTAAGTCGCTTGCGACATAATATTGGCTTTCCGGATAACCTTTTCCTATCAAGCCATCCTGCAGTGGCTGTGTCTGCTTTTTGCCAACAAGAATAATAAAGTCACATACGTCTGCCGCGTGTTCTGCTAGAGCTTTATTTAAATCATATTCTTTTTCTCCAAGCTCTATCATACCGGGCGTCACTAATACTTTATACTCCGGCATTTGACCAAGTACATCAACTGCCATACGTGATCCAACGGGATTTGAATTGAAGCTGTCATCAATAATTGTTATATTCCCTGATTTTTTTCTAAGTTCAAGCCTATGCTCTACGGGAGCCACCTGTTTAATAGCACGAGCGATTTTCTCAAGCGGTATCCCCTTCTCTGAGCCGATTGCGATGGCTGCAAGAATATTATAGATGTTATGACGGCCGAGCAGCTTTGTCTGTATGTCGACGGACGTCCCGTCATATTTTAACACCGAAAATGATGACCCTTTGGACGAGTATGAAATATCAGTAGCTCGGTAATGCAGATCCGCCGCTTCGATACCATAATAAATCACTCGGCATTTGTTCCGCTGTTCATATGACATAATATTTTGGTCGTCCTTATTAAGGAATGCCGTTCCTTCATGAGGCAGCGTTTCAATCAGTTCAAATTTTGTTTTTTTAATGTTATCGAGGGTCTTAAAGGTTTCTAAATGCTGCTCGCCGATAGCCGTAAGTATTCCATATTTTTGATGCACGAGATCGCATATCTCTTGGATATCATGCTCCTGCTTCGCACCCATTTCTGCTATAAATATCTCGTGATAGGGTTTTAACATGGTGCGAATCGTTTTCGTAACCCCCATTTTCGTATTATAACTCTCCGGGGTCATCAATACATTAAATTGAGAAGACAATACCGTTTCAACAATGTGCTTTGTACTTGTCTTCCCGTAACTTCCTGTTATTCCAATCACTTCTAGATTCGGCATTGATTTGATAATCTTCTCTGCATCATGGAAGTAGTATTGGTTAATTTGCCTCTCAATCGGCCAGTTAATGACATTGCCAACCACCGTAAACAAGTATGAGAGGATGGAAGCGCCGATAGTTAAAATTAAGAACCAAGCAAGCGAGCTTTCTTCACCTGTTCCTACTAAAAGACCGATAATGGCTGTTAGCACGAATAAAATACCAGTCGTAATAAATAGTCGTTTTACTCTCGATGTAACCACAAGTTTCTTTTTCTCTTTTTCTTCCGGTGTCCAATACCCGAAAGCGCCAAATAGTACAATGCCTAGAAGTAGAGCAAATAGTTCACTTCCGAACAGAAATGGAAGGAGTGAAACGAGCAGTACATAGTGTCTGTTAGGAAACGCTTTCGATGGATTTGATTTTACCCACCGCCAGTATCGCTCATTTCGATACGAGTTAAGCTGAAGCATGTGAGTGCTTTTCTTTACAAGTTTACTATTGTAATATACCCAAGCTGCCAAGTACAACAGAATTAATACGGTGATCATGACTTCTGTTCCTCCTTGTCTTTTTGAAGGAAAGAATCAATGATGACTAAAAATTCATTTCGTTTGTCCAGATACGAATAATGCCCTGCGTTATCCAATACGACAAGCCCCGCATCCGGGATCATTTCCTCCATTATCTTACCATCCTCTACTGGGGTTGCTTCATCTTTTTCTCCCCAAACGAGAAGCGTCGGGGCCTTTATATGAGGCAGATGGTGTCTGAGATCTTCATTGACTACTTTCACCATGGTCTGCTGCATCACCCCTGAGACATTTTTATAATCAGCAGAACCAAGCTTCCCTTTTACCTTCGTTAATATTTCTTGCTCATAATTTCTTATCACAGGCAGCTTCAGTAGTTTTTTAAACGTTTTATACGTGTACACTTTTACATAATACTTTGGTTTTCGCTTTGGCTTTATCCCGGCACTATCAACGAGGATAACTTTTCTCACCGGCTTTCTCGAAGCATACTTAATAGAGACGCGCCCACCGAAAGAGTGCCCGATCAGTATGGGTTTTTCAATATTTAAATGTGTTAAAAATTTCTCAAGCATATTCGTGTAGTCTCCCACTGTCCAAGGCTCGGGAGGTTCTTGACTCTCTCCGAATCCCGGAAAGTCAATCGACCATACTTTAAAATGCTTCTCCAGAAATTGATGAACGGGAGCAAATGCTTGAATATTGGCTCCCCAGCCATGAAGAAGCACTACAGGCACCCCTTCTCCGGAGACGCGATAATGAACGTTGACTCCGTCTATATCGATATTCACTGATAAACGCTCCTATTCTTTTAAACTTATGTTATATATACTAAAATGAAAATGTATTTTTGTGCATAAGAACACCACTATATCTTACCATATTAGAATAAAAACGAGAATTGTCTATTTTACCTCTTTCCCTTTCCTACGAGACGAACTGTGAAAAGTATGTGTCTTCATCTATGAATTGTATGTGAAAGATGCTTGTTTTCACCCAGTTTTTCTTCTGCTTGTGATATATTTCACATAAACGGTTTATTAAAACGTCCCTTTGTCCAAAGAAAGCAAACATGTCCCTTATCGCATTAAACATAGAGAGAAGAAGAAAGGAGCATTCATCTATGTTTATGGAATATGATCCGGCACTATACAGCCGGATACTTACAGGTGTCACACTCGCTTTTCACATTATATTTGCCACGATTGGCGTCGGTGTCCCGCTCATGATTGCAATAGCTGAGTGGATGGGAATTCGTAAAAAAGACCCTCATTATCAACTTTTGGCTAGACGGTGGGCTCGTGGATTTGTTGTGACAGTCGCAGTAGGAGTCGTTACCGGAACCGCAATAGGGCTGCAGCTAAGCTTATTATGGCCGAATTTTATGCAGGTTGCCGGCCAAACCATCGCTCTCCCGCTATTCATGGAAGTGTTTGCCTTTTTCTTTGAAGCTATCTTTCTTGGAATATATTTATACACATGGGATCGATTTAAGAAGCCAATGCGGCACTTTTTATTAATCATCCCAGTAGTTATAGGTGCTTCTCTTTCAGCCTTTTTCATTACTACTGTTAACAGTTTTATGAATGCACCTCATGGTTTCCAGATCATTCACGGCGTGTTGACAGACGTTAACCCGCTAGCGGCTATGTTTAATCCGGCCACACCTACAAAAACAGCTCATGTTCTTGCTACCTCTTACCTTACTTCGGCTTTCATTCTCGGCATGATCGCTGCAGTAAAACTCCTTAAAGGAGACCGTCATGTGTATCACAAAAAGGCTCTCCGCATGACGATGATGTCTGCATTCGTGTTCTCGATAGCCACGGTTCTTATCGGTGACTTCTCTGGTAAATACTTAGCAGAGTATCAGCCAGAAAAGCTAGCAGCAGCAGAATGGCATTTTGAAACGGAAACAGAAGCACCCCTCGTTTTTGGCGGTGTGCTAACAGAAGAAAATGAAATCAAGTATGCCATTGAAATTCCTTACGCGTTAAGTATTTTAGCACACGGCACTCCCGATGCAGAAGTGGTGGGACTTGAAGAATTTCCAAAAGAAGATACCGCTCCTCCTTACGTCCACTATTTCTTTGACGGCATGGTAGCCATTGGTATGTATTTGGCATTCATTTCTTTTCTCTATCTGCTCATCAGCTGGTTGAAGAAAGACTGGCTTCATACCAAATTTTTATTATGGGGCGTAGCAATAGGAGGCCCTTTATCCTTATTAGCAACAGAATTTGGTTGGTTCTTTACAGAAATCGGGCGGCAGCCTTGGATTCTCTATGGAATCATGAGAACTCCAGATGGCGCTACCACTTCTCTTCACGTCGATCTTATGCTTTATCTCTTTATTGCCTTGTATATCATCCTCGGCATCACCTGTGCCATCGTATTAAGGAAAATGTTTCGTAGTAATCCGGCTGCTCATGAGTTAGAACAGCGAGGTTTTGAAACAGGGGGTGACAGGTAATGAGCTATGAAGTATTAGGGATCACCGTATTATGGTTTTTTCTTTATGGTTATTTAATTGTTGCCTCTATTGACTTTGGTGCAGGTTTTTTTCACTTTTATAATAAGGCATTTCATAGAAATTATCAGGTCAATCGGCTCATTCAACGTTATCTTTCACCAGTATGGGAAGTAACTAACGTATTTCTCGTCTTCTTTTTTGTCGGGATCATAGGTTTTTTTCCGGATACCGCTTATTATTTTGGAACAGCTCTTTTGGTACCAGGAAGTATCTCTATTGTATTGATCGCCATTCGCGGTTCTTACTATGCGTTTAACACGTATGGGTCAAGTGATAACTTAATATATTCCTTTCTCTATGGCATGAGCGGGTTACTCATTCCTGCTTCTTTCACTATTGTATTGACCATATCAGAAGGGGGTTATTTGGACATTCAGGATGGAAACGTGACATTGCTGTTAGGGGAGTTATTTACAAGTGCATATTCATGGAGTGTCGTTATTCTAGCTATTGTAAGTGTATTATTTATTTCAGCCTCTTTCTTAACTTATTACGCTTACAAAGCCGGGGATACAGAATCTTATCACTTGTTTAGGCGTTACACGCTTGGATGGTCCTTGCCTACCATTTTAGCTAGCATATTTATTTTCTTTGCAATCAGTCAGCATAACCCGGATCACTTTACTGAAATGCTTCATATCAGCTGGATGTTTTTCTTATCTCTCTTATTTTTTCTCGTTTCTGTTTATCTCATTTATAAAAAGCGAAGACACGGGTTGGCTTTTGTTTTAGTCATGCTTCAGTTTTTTAGCGCATGGTTTGGATATGGAGCCTCTCATTTACCATATTTGCTCTATCCATATTTAACGATTTACGATGGATTTGTTAACGAAACTATGGCATTTGCTCTTATTCTTGCATTTCTCGCCGGGTTACTATTGCTTTTGCCATCTCTTTACTTTTTAATGCGCTTGTTTTTATTCGACGCAGATTACGTAAAGGGAAAACGATAATAGGAAGGTTAAAACAATAGGAGGGAATGAAGAATGGATCTCAATCATTTTCTTATTATGGTTGCTCCTCATCTCACATTGGCCGCGGCTGTCCTTGCCATCTTTTTATGGAGCGGCCGTCAGGGAGATTATTTTGAGGACGATAATGAATAAAAGATGCGCTCCGCCAGTTGACTGGTCGGAGCGCATTTTATGGTTACTCCTTACCTGATAGTCCGTAGTATTCTTCTAATGTTAAATTATCTTCATACATGATAGTTGCTGCTTCGTCCCCTACGTAACGTATATGCCACGGCTCGTATTGGTAGTTCGTAATCTCTGTTTTGCCTTCGGGGTAGCGAATAATAAATCCATGCCGATGAGCGTTCTCTTTCAACCATTGTCCTTCGGGTGTCTCTCCAAATTCTGTAGTAAGACCAAAGTCGTTGGACAACGAACTGACATCCATGCTAAGACCAGTTTGATGCTCGCTTTCTCCTGGTTTTGCACTATATTGATTTGCCGCTTCTTCCCCATCCGCTTCTACATTCGCTGTGTAAATGGCTTCTTGACGATCATAGGAGCGGTATCCTGAAACGGCGAAAAGGGAGAAACCTTCCTTTTCCGCATCAGCAAACAAATTTTCTAGCGCACGTGCAGCTGGCTCTCTTAGTTGTTTTTTTGGATGGTTTTCCTCAAATGGGAATGGTACGTCAGGAACAGTCAAATCGTTTGGCTGATAATCTGCAGGTAAGCGATACTCTTTATTCACAAGCGCCAATGTATCATCCGGCTCTGATAATAGTCCTTGATCGTCTACCTTAAGAGACACAGCTTCTCTACCGGCGGCAGGAGCTTCCTCATTCTCCGCACCCTTGTCCTGTTGATTGGTGGATACTGGTTCCGTTTCTGTCTCTTTATTCGGTTCCTCAAGAGCTGGCTCTTCCTCTTGAGAAGAACAGCCATGTACTGCTAGTGTGATGGCAACAGCTAAAATAACAGACTGTTTCCTCATTGATCGTCCTCTCTTTCTCCTCTTACCATCTAAGGTGCATAGTTCTAGTCTGTCCATATTCCTCCAATAGTTTAACATGTTTTCTCCATCAGGTAATAGGATGAAAGAAAGCTTATATTTTTTTCCAACTTTTTATGTCTCATATCTGTCACCTGTCACTACGCCCTTGGCCATGATCGGGAAGCCTACTTCAAAAGTTTCCTCTTCCCATGGACAGGAGCGGGAAGTTTATCGCTCGAATTTAATAAAGAAACACAGAGAGATAGTCCGTCTGCGCACGAAAAGTTGCTGGTCTTGCAGTCGGAGAGAGTTACAAACACAAAAAAGGCGTGACCTACGTCACACCTTTAACTACTTATAGTTTTCTTACACCCTATCACGTAAATAAGGGTTCGAGTAAACATTAGACAAAGAGATGGTCCCCTTCTCTTACTAATTATGCACCGGTGTCTCTTTATCATTTAAGCTCAATGATTCTGCTGTAGAGCGATGAATATCTTTCAAAAGCTCAGGATGTTCCATTAGAGAGAGACCATATGATGGAATCATTTCCTTCACTTTTGGTTCCCATTCTTTCATTTGTTCCGGGAAGCACGATTCAATTAATTCAAGCATCACATGAACAGCAGTAGATGCACCTGGAGAAGCCCCTAGTAACGCTGCAATTGTGCCGTCTGCATCCGTTATCATCTCTGTCCCAAATTGAAGGGTACCTTTTCCGCCTTCTTCTGTATCTTTTATCACTTGTACACGTTGTCCAGCAACTACTAAGTCCCAATCCTCACTTTTAGCGCCAGGGATAAACTCTCTCAATTCTTCCATACGTTGTTCTTTTGATAGCATGACTTGCTGAATGAGATATTTGGTTAACGACATTTCTTTTGCTCCTGCCGCTAACATTGTAAATAGATTATTTGGTTTGACAGAAGTGAATAAATCTAGCATAGAGCCTGTCTTTAAAAATTTAGGTGAAAAGCCAGCAAATGGTCCAAACAGCAGTGACTTTTGGCCATCAATATATCTTGTATCTAGGTGCGGTACTGACATTGGCGGGGCGCCAACCTTTGCCTTTCCGTATACTTTCGCATGGTGCTCGGCAGCAATGTCTGGATTTTTACACACCATAAATAAGCCGCTCACAGGGAAGCCGCCAATACGTTTTCCCTCCGGAATACCCGATTTTTGAAGTAAATGCAGACTGCCTCCACCGGCACCAATAAATACAAAGTTTGCTGAATGGTGTTCTACCTGGCCATTATCTACATTTCGTACTTTTAATTCCCATGCCCCGCCATCCATGCGTTTCAAATCATCCACACTATGCTTGTAGTTGATTTCTACACCCTTCGATTGAAGGTGATCGAACAAAGTGTTCGTTAACGCGCCAAAGTTAACATCCGTACCATCCTCTATTTTCGTAGCTGCAATAGCCTCTTTAGGATCGCGCTCTCGCATAATGAGAGGAATCCAATCTTTCAGCATCTCTGGATCATCAGAAAATTCCATGCCTTCGAATAAAGGATTGTGTGACATGGCTTCAAAACGTTTTTTCAAAAACTCTATATTCTGTTCTCCGCGCACTAGACTTAGATGAGGCAATGGTCTAATAAATGCTTTAGGGTTTTGGATTAATTGGCTGTCTACAAGATAAGACCAAAACTGCTTAGAAACCTGGAATTGTTCGTTAATCTTTATCGCTTTGCTAATATCTACAGATCCATCTGGCTTTTCTACCGTGTAATTAAGCTCACATAATGCAGCATGTCCAGTTCCTGCATTATTCCACTCATTTGAACTCTCTTCACCCGCACTCGCCAGTTTTTCAAAGACTTTAATATTCCAGTCCGGGGCTAATTCTTTCAAAATGGTTCCTAATGTCGCACTCATAATACCTGCGCCAATTAAAATGACATCCGTTTTATTCTCTCTGTTGCTCATTTTTACCAACCTTTTCCCTAAAATTTGCAGAAAAGATGCAGGTGTCATACCAAGCTAAGGTGCGGCCCAGTCACACACCTTTTCTGTCTCAACTATACCGATATTGTATTCCTTCATTATTTATAGTTTAAGCCATCTACTATTATAGAATAATTACAAGTGATTTAAAAGCTAACGGAAAGCGAACATTTACCGTCCCCCACGTCAATGAGTAAGCGAATAAGGAAATGATCCGATAACTCCGAAGCCTTGCGATGGTAACAGCTGTTATATATAAACCATTGCCATCAATTCCTAATTGTTCTAGAACATGGATAGATAAAAACAGAAAAACTTTCCTATATGAATCAGTTGATCGATAATAGACAGGGTCTCACTTATAGCTTTCCTATACACATTTTAACACAAAGTATAATTTCTATCAGCACGGGTTTTCTCCCTTTTTCACCAACAAATAGATAATCGATGTGTAGCACAACAGAGTTTAAAGAAACGTCTAGGAATATTAAAAAAAAGCGGTTATCCTTCCCTATGACAGGGATAAAGAAGGGTCTTAAAGGATACCCCGCCTCCTACCTGTCGTTTCAAGGCACAGAAGGGAAAGAAGGATGGACTAAAAATATTTTTCATTGCGTAGGCTGATAGAAGAGATGACAGGTTAACACAAAAAAAGAGCAGGTTTTCTAATTTCTGAAACCTGCCCTTTAATAGGCATTGTCATGGAGCTTCCTAGCGGGCTCGAACCGCTGACCTCATCCTTACCATGGATGCGCTCTGCCAACTGAGCTAAGGAAGCTTATGTAATATAAAAAAGTAAGATAGCAAAAGAGCCTGGCAACGTCCTACTTTCACAAAGGGTTGCCCCTTCATTATCATCGGCGCTGAAGAGCTTAACTTCCGTGTTCGGCATGGGAACGGGTGGAACCTCTTCGCTATCGTCACCAGACTTATGGTCAAAGGATCTTCTGCTAAGGACACAAACGTCCTGTTTGTAACGCAGAAGCCAGCACATCCTGTGCAAGTGTTCCCTCAAAACTGGATAACGAATATAAAGAGCGTGTATCGAGGCGCCTCATCCTTTGCGTTGGATAAGCCCTCGACCGATTAGTATCTGTCAGCTGCACGTGTTGCCACGCTTCCACCTCAGACCTATCAACCTTGTCATCTACAAGGGGTCTTACTCGCTTGC
>NZ_FONT01000002.1:0-148996 GCF_900113025.1 Alteribacillus iranensis
AGCGAAAGGTCACCTTCCGTCACTACCGCCGCCGTACAGATAAATACGGATACAGGCGGGACTTTAAAATCTATGAATGTGAATCCTGCGAAGAATGCCCATTCAAAGCGGACTGCACCACCGCCAAAGGAAACCGGAAGGTCTATTATAATCCGGTCTACGAGGAACTCAAAGCGAAAGAAGCGATCAAACTGAAAAGCGAGTTCGGACGAACACTCTACGCGCGCCGAAAAACGGACATGGAGAGTGTATTTGGTCATGTCAAACAAAATCTTGGCTTCCAGCGATTCCACCTGAGAGGGTTGGAAAAAGTTCAGGTGGAGTTTGGTTGGGTGGCTCTCGCTCACAATATACGTAAGATGGCGGTGGCAAGACGCCGCAAAATGAAGCCAGCTGCATAAGTTGGATTTTAAAAAATCCATGGTCACCATCTAGATGGATGGCGTCCATGGTATTTTAACATTAAGGGCTTTTGATACAGCCCCTTTTATACATATATTAATTGAACTTTTCGAGAGCCCGTTTCATAAACACAGCAAACTGTGCTCTGGATACTGTTTCTCCAGGCCGGAATTTCCCATTGCTGCCTTTAGCAATACCATGAGCAGCCAAGGCCTCTATTTCCTCGTATGCCCAGAAATCAGAGTCTACGTCACGGAAGCTTGACGTTGAATCACTCGTTAGGTTAAAGGCGCGAGTTAAAATCACAGCCATTTGGGCACGGGTGAGTTCTCCATTCGGCCGAAATTCATTTCCACTTCCCCGCATTAACCCTTCATCCGCTACCGTTGCAATATCTTCAAATGCATGGAAGTCTGTATCAACATCGGTGAATCCTGGGTTAGATCGATTAGCCGTATTAAGATCAAACGCTCTAGCCATCATGCTTGCTGCTTGGGAGCGTTTTAAGCCCATTCCGGGACGATACGTTCCATCACCGTATCCTCCTATAATTTCTCTCTCGTACAGATACTCGATTTCACTAGCTGCCCAATAGTCTGCACTTACATCTTTGAACAGTGCTGGTTTGACAACTTTAACAGATACAGACCCAACTTGTTCTCCATTGTAATGAGCTCGAATTCTTCCTTCTCCTGCTTTTTCAGCAATGAACGTAGAACCTTTCATTCTTCCCACATCATTTGTTACTGTCCAGGTCACATCGTTCTCATTTATATCTACAGGGTTATAATATTGGTCTGTTCCATATAGATAAGAAACCTTTATCTGATCACCAATTTCTACTGTTCCATTCCCTTCTCTTGAAAGGATCAGCCGGCTTAGATCCGAGGTAGGTGCTGTACTTATAGCTTGAAGTGTTGCCGAAACAGAACGTTCGCTTCCTGCTGAAAGGTTATTCATGACACTTGCATATTTATCGCCGTGTTTACGTGCAACCAATGTGGTGGAGCCGCCTCCATCAAAATTCAATGCCCGGTCCGATCCAATCTTTTTCATGTATTCGGCCAACTGCCTAATATTTGCTTTATCCATTGTTACCATATATACATTGTCCCCAGAAGCATCTACTCCAACAGCCGTTCTAGCAGTTTGTGAAGTGTAACGCCAACTGTTCGGATCCATTGTTATATTTACTTCCCCATTCTTAACCAGCTGCGGTCCACTTCCTAAAATAAACGAGGCATCTTTCCAACGATCATTAATAGACGCGTTAACTGTGATTGTATCTCCTTCTTTAACACTATCTAATGAATGTAGTTTATCTCCTACTGCAGAGATTACGAATCCATTTTCCGGGATGCGAGAGTTGCCAGCTTCTTTATAGCCCCGAACTGCTGTGACAGTTCCTGTTAATTCATCACCAAATGAAAAGCTTCCTGGATTTCCAGAAGCACGTTCTACAATTATTTCCATTCCATATTCATTGGTCTCCGTGCGATTACTTATGTAAGATGGTGTGAATAAAACAGCTTCATCACTTCGTCGGTCACTATTGATCGTATCAATCTTAATAGATTTGCCATTCACTTGAGCAGAAACATTTGCCTGATAGTCTCCAATAGATGCCTTGCCATTCGAACGTTCTCCAAAGACAATCGGTTTGCTGCGGTAATGCTCTCTCCCTTTTGAGATTCTTCCAAAGCTAATAATCTCATTATCAACCGTAATGATACTAAATGGCAGCTTCGAATTACCGGCTCCCATATCAAAGAATGTGGCATTAATCGCCCCGACGGCGTGATGCCCTTCGCTTGTTGCCTTTCTCGCTTGCTGAGATGTTGTTTCTAGATGGTTTAACGGTGTCGGAACCCCTACATCTAGCTGACTGTAATCATTCGTTAAATCTACTTTCAGTATATTTGCTCCTGTTCCAGCATCCTTTTCATACGTAACCCCAGGACTGACCTCAAAAGAAGAAGCATCTGCCTGCGTCGCCGTAAATAAAAATCCAAGCGACAGAACAGATACTGCGCCGCGGTGTAATTTCGTTTTTATTGACATGAAATGAACCCTCTCCCGTTTTATGTAAAATCTTTGATTCTAATAATCTATTTGTAGGATATGTTACTTGTCATATTGTGTCAATTCCATATCAAGAAGATAGGAAAAAAGATAGGTAACTTATCAAAAATAGCAGATTTTGTCGTTCTTCCGGCTTTAAGCAATGAAACGTGCCACCCGCCTAGAACTGGCAGAACCGAAGATGGATGACAAATGTTTGCTCTTTCAAAATTCTCATACAAATCTCTCAATAATATAAAAACGCTTCCGCTTATCAAATGCGATAAACGGAAGCGTTTTGTTCAAAGATAGGAATGTATAGCATGCACGGAGTGATGTCTAGCTACAGCTCCTAATCGCTCGGGGCCCACAGTTGAATGACCTTTTGCTAAAAACATAAACATCCTGTGCAAGTCAGTTCGATGTTGTCACAGGAACTTCCGCAGGAGGCGGTGGCTTCTACGTTGCCCACAAGATGTGGGCGTTTTTAGTAGAAGTACTCACCAACACAGTCGAACTTCCTTCTCCAGCGCTTGTCGCCGATAGGTGGGCGTCTTGCGCTTTTCTTGATCACCCAATTACTTCAAAACTGTCAATATGAATACGATGGTTTTTAGCTTGTTCGTTCTTCTTTCCTGTAACGGTGATCGTCATCGTATGTCTTCCTTTCTCCAAGCCTGTCACAGAATAAATCTCCGTATTTAACATCCCTTTTTGATTGTACGTATCTACGGAGTCTGTCTCTCCTCCATCTACTTGAATGGTAGCAATTCCCTGACTAGGCCCTTTATAGCCATACCATCGAATTCCTGTGCCTTCAAATGTGATTGTTATCTCGCCCCCTCTTTCCTCACTATAGGAAGCTGTTCCTCGGTGATGATTTTCGTTTTGAGTATCATGCCAAGTACCTTGATATGTTGCGGAAGGGTGACCTTCATTATATACACTTGGTTCTTTCGCTGGTTGGACAATTTTCACTCTCATCATAGAAACAACTTGATCTTTTTCATTGTGTACTGTAAGAAGTCCCTCCCCCGCTGATTCGGCTGTAAATGTACGATCGTTCACATCTCCTAAATCAGGGTTGTCAATGGTGGCATATGTCCCTTTGCTAGAAGCAACCTCCGACCAGTTGAACTCCTCTCCTACGTCAAGTGAAATGGTATCTTTCTCAACAGGTATTCCTTCTACAGAAATGGTCCCTACTCGGTTTCCTTCATGATCAGAAATGACAAGTTCTCCATTCCCTTTGGAAGGTAATACGAGACGACCTTTTTCATCAATAAGATTTCCCTCATTCTCTTTTGCTGTCAGTACTGCCTTCTTGCCTTCCACTTGGATTTCCAATGGAGTGTCTGCCGTGTACATTCCTGTCCATTCCTTGTTGCTATCCATAGGGATGTCCTTGCCATAGACTTCTACTTGTTGATCTGATTCAACCGTAACAGTCATGTTTGCATAACCACTAAGATCAAAAAAGTCTACTAAATGTGCATACATATAATCATCGCGGACGAGACCGAATTCACGCATCACATTAACGTTTTCCTGCCATTTTTCCATACTTTCAGGGGCGTTCCAACGCTTTATATTACGCTCTATTTCTGGTTGATAAATAGAAGCAAATTTGTCTAATTTGTTTGTTACCCGATCCTCATTAAAATGAGTATTTAAGTAATGAGAAAATGTTCCAGCAAAACGTGCGCGAAACTCTTCGTTCTCAAGTAAACTGCGGAGTAGAAATGTCGACCAATCCGGGTTCGGCCAACCAGTATTTCCTTCTTCTGTCGCGAAGTTTAGCGTGTGATGTGCAACTGTTTCTTCCACTCCATCTTTTCCGAAACCAAAGTCCAGATCATACACTGTCCATTGCCATTTCCCATTAGGCTTTTCTCTCCAGTACCTAATATTATTAGCGGGCCAGTCCAGATTACTTACATAAATCTCAGCGATATTGTAATCGATAAAGCTGTTCATATCCATCTGTTCAGAGACCCACTTGTATACCTTGGGATCCTTGATATCATTTTCTTTTATATAAGTAAGCATATTCACGTAATGACGATTATCCCCGACTCTAACCTTAGAATCATGTTCAAGGTATTCTAAACGATCTTCCGTAATACCATATTTGAATTCAAAATGATGATTGTCTATCCTTTCACGAAGGTTGTATACGCCCCAGTATTCTCCATTCAAATACAGATTGACAGGTTGTAATGCTTGTGTTTCTACGTCAAATCCACCAATTAATTCCTGAAGAAATGCATCTCGAAATAAAGTTTCGTCCCAATCGTTCCCCGAATTTCGCAAGATCAAGCGGTTAAACTCACTTTCCTCTTCTTTAGGGAATAACGGATAATTAAACGTGTTTTCCGTATCATAATCAGAACGCGCATATAGCCTAAACGACTTTTTCGGATAGTTACGGCTCTTATTCCCATGCAATCTTACACCCGCTTGCTGATGAATCATTTCTGTGCCATCCGGTTTGTACATTTCCACCGTAGCTTCCCTCTCCCAAAGATCTCCACTTTGCGCATAGTTTGCTTCCTCATTATATTCTTCTCCACCCTCTGTATGCGCGCCTTCCGTATAGATACCAAATGTTTCACTAAAAAAGTCTTCGGGATTTCCCGAGAGAGAAACGACAGGCAAGGTGCTGTTTTCTCCAATGACATACGTATTCGACACCCTTTCTCCTGCATTCCCGTATTGGTCGTAAAATCGAGCTTTTACAACCGTAGTCTCTTCTAAATGAATAGGGTTCTTGTATGCCTTGGATTGTTCTGATGGTTCACTTCCATCCAACGTGTACCGGATGGTTCCTTCCGCACCGATAACCTGGCTTAATTCAATGGTTTGAGGGTTGGGATAAACCCCTCCTTCCATATTAAAAGTTAAAGCTAGCTCCGGTTCATCGATATCCATGTTCTCTATCTTCTCGTACAAAGGTACAAATTTTTTTATGTCTACCCCTGGATTACCCATCACGTACAAACGGGTTGTGAGATTGGGCAAGTGAAATACAGAAGAGAAATCTTGAATGCGATTATTTCTTAGATTGATATCTTCCAGCATTTCTAAGTTCGTAAGTACTGAAATATCTTCAATTTGGTTGTTACGGACATTTAACACAGATAACTGCTCAAGGTTCTCTAACGGCTGAAGAGATTTGATATTGTTCCCACGAACATTCAAATCAGTGAGCTGTATTATTTCTCCCACTGGATCTAATGTATCCATCCCCGTATCTCTCAAGTCAAGGGAGGTTATACGTTTAAGATTACTTAACACAGAGAAGTCGTTGATACGGTTCTCACGCAGATTCAGCTCCTCTAAATAAGTAAGCTCCTCTAACGGTGAAATATCTTTGATCCGATTCCCTTCCAGATTAAGATGTCTGACGGTTATCATCGCTTCTATGCCATGCAAGGACTCAATCCCGCTGTAACTTAAATCCAATTTATCTACTTGTTCTACATCCTCTTTTCTAATCGGTCCTTCTTTTATATTTAATTCTTCTCGTACTGCGAGCTCCAAATTTTCATCCTCGAAATTTATATTTGTTTCCTGTGCCATATAAAGAGCAATAATACTGATTGCAAGTGCGATAGGAATCAGCATAATTGCTGTGATTTTACTGTTTTTGCTATTCAAAGGGATGTCCCGCCTTTCTACTCGATCTTCTATCTTATCCATGAATTGCGGACCACACCTATTATAGCAAACGGTTGTCTCGACAAACAGTTCTGATACCACAACTTCCTTTAAGCTGACATCTGTATTTGCTAATGTTATAATTTTAATATTGTAAAGATGTTGTTAAGTTTGTGTATAGATAGGTGGTGGTTGTACATGCAGGCTAAGGAAATATTTCAGCGATATGAGCTCAAATATTTAATCCCTTTTCACGTATATGAAGAAATTGCGGAAACACTTATCCGTTCTAATAAAATGAGATATGATAAGTTTGGAGACGGGCTTGGCCGCTACAATATTGTCAGCCTCTACTTCGATTCTGAAGACAAGAAGATATACTATGAAACTCGTAATAAGCTGAATTTCAGGCAAAAGCTTCGCCTTCGTGTTTATGATGATGCCACCTTAGACAGCCCTTCTTTCTTAGAAGTGAAACAAAAATTTAACAAAGTAGTTAATAAAAGGCGAACGAAGCTCCCTCTACGGAAAGCTTATGAATATTTGAAAGCAGAAGCAAAAAATGATGTAAGTCAGTTCGAACCTACGAATGTTCAAATCATGAAAGAAGCTGAATCATTTCGTTCTCTTTATCATCTTCAACCTCGAGTAGTTGTGAGCTATGACAGACAAGCGTTTCATGGCATCGAAGATTCTGACTTGCGGGTGACATTTGATTATAATCTTATGGCTCGTGATAATAACTTGCGTATCGAGGACGGTCCTGATGGAGTGCATTTTGTAGATCCGAACCTAGTCGTCATGGAAGTTAAAGTGTCGCAAAGTGTCCCCCTTTGGCTTTCAAGGTTATTAAGTGAATTTCAGTGTCCTCGTCAAAGCGTGTCTAAGTTTTGCACTAGCATTGATTTAATGGAAGACATTGCTGCAAAAAAACTGCGTTCCTCTTCATCAGCTTTGAGAAATCCTGACAATGCCTCTATCATTATTTAAGCTACAGGAAAACGTTTTGATTGATGTTCGCTTTCAAAGTATGCCCTATTCTTCTATGTTAGAGATTTTATACCATTGAAAGAGTAAGTACTGATCTCTATAATGAAATAGGACGTTCTTAGAGGTTGTTTCTCCATCAGGAAACAGCCTCTCCATGTTTTCGAAGTATAGGATGAGGAGATTGCATAATGAATCAGTTTATGAATGAGATACGTAATATATCCGACTTAACCACGAGAGCTAGTATTATTGAAGGTTTTACTGCTATTGTACTAAGCTTTGTATTGAGTTTAATTATTACATACTTATATAAGAAGACACACAAAAGCGGCCGTTATTCGCAATCGTTTGTACATACCATTATCATCATGTCTGTCGTTGTGGCGATTATTATGATAGTGATTGGCAATAATATCGCTGTGGCATTTGGACTGGTTGGTGCTTTTTCTATCATTCGCTTCCGCAGTGCCATGAGCGATCCAAAAGACATTGCATTTATCTTTTTCGGCATGGCAGCAGGTATATCATGCGGGTTAGGTTTTTACTTACTAGCTATCGTATTTACCATTATGTTATCCGTATTAATTTACCTTCTTTATGCGTTTGATTACGGGGGTATAAAAAGCTCGTATAAGTCGCTGAAAATCACAATTCCAGAAAACATGCACTACGAGGATGTATTTGATGATATATTCGAGGAGTACTTGGACTATTATCAATTAAATATGGTGGAAACCACCAATCTAGGAACGATGTATCAATTAACTTATTTGATTGCCAAAAAAGAAGGGATCTCGGATAAAGATTTAATGGACGCGATTCGAGAAAGAAATGCCAATTTAAAAGTTGCGGTAGGAATGGTGAATTAAAGAACCAGCTGTGTGAATCGACACAGCTGGTTCTCTTTTATTTATTCACATGGTCTGAAAGCGTCTCTTTTAAATAACCCATTAATGGCTCTCGTAAATCTTCCCGTTCTAACGCAAAATCAATGGTTGCTTTGATAAAACCAAACTTATCTCCAACATCGTAACGGACACCGCCAAATTGATAAGCGAGGACAGCTTGTGTTTCATTTAACTTTCTAATCGCATCGGTTAATTGGATTTCGTTGCCAGAGCCAGGCGGTAACTGATGCAAAATAGAAAAGACCTCCGGACGTAGAACATAACGGCCCATAATGGCATAATTTGATGGAGCATGATCTAAGGCAGGCTTTTCGACCAGATCATTCAAATGGATAACTCCATCTTCTACCTCTTCTCCTTTAGGAGAGACAATGCCATACTTAGACACATCCTCATCCGGAACCTCTTGTACGCCAACGACGGAAGAATGGTAGCGATCGAAGGTATCAATTAATTGCTTGAGGCAAGGAGTATCTGATTTTACGATGTCATCGCCTAGCAGTACAGCGAACGGTTCATCTCCCACAAATCGGCTGGCACATGCTATGGCATGTCCTAAACCTTTCGGCTCTTTCTGACGGATGTAGTGAATGTTCGCCATGTTGGAAATAGCTTGTACTTCTTCCAGCATAGCCCACTTCTCTTTTTTGGCCAATGTCTCTTCGAGTTCGTATGATTTATCAAAGTGGTCTTCCATCGCACGTTTACCGCGTCCACTAACAATGATAATATCTTCAATCCCGGAATCAATTGCTTCTTCTACGATATACTGTATGGTTGGTTTATCGACAATGGGAAGCATTTCTTTTGGCTGTGCTTTGGTTGCTGGTAAAAATCTCGTTCCTAACCCGGCAGCCGGGATGATTGCTTTTCTAACTTTCACGTCATACCCTCCAGTCTTTTACTCTTCCTCGCTCCACAAAATAAATATATCACTTTTTTGTGGTATAATCTCCACTCCAGAAATAACAATTTCCTCCTCTGTCTCGTTCGCTCGAATGAGTGCTTGTCGCAATTCATTTGCAGAGACAGGAGCTCCTAATGCTTCCCCAACACGAGCCGCCAAGGAAAAGTTTTCTTCTGTCGTTCGAGCTACCGCATATTCTCTTACATCGAGTTGATACGCTTGGAATAGATGATAAAATTCGGGGTCTGCCGTTCCAAATCCGTTCTCTCCCCTAGCATAAACCGTTATACCTTTTTCCTCGTACAGCTCACGAACTTTTTCGGTATATTGATTCGACCCCTCTGGAGTGAGATCTAAAAGAGAATGGGCCTGCCACTCAGACATCGATTGATCATGAAAACGTTTAAAGAAAACTGCCGCTTGCGCACGGGTCAGTTTTCCGTTGACATCATAACGCTCCATCTGTGATTTGCCTTGTTTTCTCCCGGTAGTTATATTCTCAGCAAACATCCAAGCTACTGAATTTTCCAACCCTTGTTCCTGGCCTTGCGAATGAGCGAATGCTTGACTAATAACCCCTCTTGTAACTTCCCTGTTTTTTATCGAGTTATCACGTAATCCAGGCATGCGTAGTTTGTTATGAGAAAGAGATTGATAAGCACGTTGGGCCCAATGGTTATCATCATTTACTCTGTTCGTCTCGAAACCAAAATAACGACTGAGCATCGTCACAAATTGGGCCTCCGTCATCTCCTCTCCTGGTCCAAATGTGCCGTCTTTATGACCTTGGATCAGCTCTCTATCTTCCGCCCAATAAATTTCTTCTGCCGCCCAGTAATCGTTCTTCACATCTGGAAATGATTCGGAAGGCTCAGCAGTAGAATCGTTAACTGAAGTTATGTATAAAATAGAGCCTAATGCAGCCGTTGCAGCCACCTTTCCGCATTTTCGTATGTACTGTGAAATATCTAGTTCCAACAGCATGTCCTCCTCTCTGACTAAGATATCCTTCTTTTCAGACCGTGTTCTACCTTTTTGAAATCATCCTCCTCTTTACGATTATGGTTTTTTTCTCGAGGTCCGACCCCGCAAAAATTCCCAAAAGATTAATAGTGCCTTTTTTTGAAAAATCTGTTATATTAAAGATAACTTACTAAGGAAGGAGGGCCGTTTTAAAAAGTGTTATCCCCTATGTAAGCTCCCCCTAAGCTTACCCCCAATGCTCTACCCTTATCTATCCGATTTTATTCCTGTTTTTTAACAACATTTCTATACTAATCGGAGGTGATGCTAATTGTGGCCCGCCCTCAGCGTATTTGGTTCCCTGGTGCTACCTTCCACGTGGAAGCAAGTGGGCTGAAGAATGCTCCTCTTTTCTGTGATCGAAAAGATTACGCTCACTACCTGTTCTTGTTGTCAAAACACAAACTACGGGAAAATTTTGATATTCATGCTTATGCTCTTCTTCCTAAAAAAGTTCATCTATTAATAGAAACCGTAACCGAAGAAATATCATCATTAATACAGCGCCTCCACACGAGCTATGCCATGTATTACAATCGGAGGCACAAACAAAGTGGACATGTTTTCAATGGGCGTTTCGTCTCCCAATTAATCCTAGACGAAACTCACTTCTTCGAAACGAGCCGTATCATTCACTTAACTCCTCTCGAAGAAAAACCCAAAGAAGATATATCGTCTTACCGGTGGTGCAGCGCGAGAGACTATTTATCTCCCCAACCAGAAGGCGATCCTCCTCATCCCGTACTATCTCTGGACCGCACATTATCTCCTTTTCCCCATCCAAAACATCAGGCTTTCCAGAAGTTTTTAAATCTTATCTCCTAAAGCCGTGTCTTCTTCTATGCAGAAAGGAGCCTTTTTCCATATGTTTAATCAAGTGACAATAGTAGGGCGATTCACACGTGACCCGGAGCTGACATATACGAAAGATGGGATTGCTGTCTGTAATTTCACCCTTGCAGTGCAGCGCTCATTTCGTAACGCACAGGGCGAGTTCGATGCCGACTTCATTCCCGTCACGGTATGGCGCAAACAAGCAGAAAACACTGCTATTTATTGCCATAAAGGAGCCCTTGTAGGAATAAACGGGCGGATCCATACTCGAACCTATGAAAATAAAGAACAAAAGAAAGTGCAAGTAATCGATGTAAATGCAGAACAAGTACGCTTTCTAAAAATTAATCCAGACAAGAATACGTCCCCTGCTTCCTTGTTAGAAAAACCTCCATTGACACCCATTACTGACACTACGGCAGGTACTGTCGTTCGAGAACATAGTAATTAAGCACGACCGTTTGTCTTATCTTTCCTAGCAATCAAAACAGGCCCTCTTTCATTTTCCTCTCCCAGTTACCTTCTACTCTCTTTTCTCGTATTCCTCTCCATAAAAGCTGTTGGTCGCCTGTTCACCAACAGCTCTTTCACGTACGACATGCGCAATCACAGTCCAGCGTTCAAAGGCAGGGATAAACGTCGCAGTCACATAAAACATTCGGTCAGTGATCGTATTATCCGACAGTCCTTCTTTCGTCTGTTCCAAGATATGATGAATAGACTTCATTTCCTCTTGATATTCAGGAACGTTTCCGAACAGATAACGCATCGTCATCGTTTCCATTGAAAAAGGTTCAAACCCGTCTATCATCTGATGAAGCAGACGGTCTCCGCTTTCTATAAATCCTTCTCTATAAAAATATACGATGGAAGATAAGCCTTCTTTTACAAGCTCCAACCATTCTACATATCGATTAAGAAAGTTCTGCTCTGCTTGCCGCAAAGGAAGAGTCATACGGATTCCTCCTCATTTTATCTCCTTCCTTCATGTTAGCAGTCTTCTTTCCAAAAGAAAATATAGCTGACATAGGCATAAGCCACCAAAACCACCTCCTGCTAACATAGCAAGAGGTGGTTTTTCAGAGCAATCACGAAGTATTATCCTCAAGGATCCGGCTTGGCGATCATTGTAAACCGCACTACGTCTACGCCTTTCTCCTCCAGAGGAGCGACTTGTGATTTTTTTAGTTCATGAAATCAATGAATGTCAGATACTCATCCAGCATTTTTGCCATTTGAGCTCGACTTGTACCCGTCTTTGGATCAAAGATTCTACCATCATCACGGCCATCGATCACTCCAGCTTGCATTAAACGCTCCACGTGAGGTTGAGCCCACTCCCCAATACGCTCTACATCCTCAAAGGATTGAATGGTTCGTTCGATATCAAGTTCTTCTTCATTGAAGCCTGTGATGTCCATAGCCCTTGAAAGCATAGCCGCTGCCTGTTGCCGAGTTACCCGGTCATTAGGCGCAAACGTCCCGTCTTTTCGACCTTGGATAATTCCTTGTTCAATTGCTGGCTGAATTTCTTCCGTAAACCAATCATCTTCGTCCACGTCTACGAACTCACCGGCATATTCACTTTCCGCAGAAAGACCAAGAGACCGGACAATTAAAGCGGCAAATTGGGCACGTCTCATTTCTTCACCAGGTGCCACCGTACCGTCCGAGCGTCCTTGGAAAATAAAGCGAGACCCTAATTTATCAAATTGATCTTTTGCCCAATAATCGTTTGGCACGTCCACAAACGTTTTTTCATGCTCTACCACCACATACCTACTGAAATACTGAGTTTTAAATGTCGCAGTCTCTTCATTAATGATAGTAGGAGCAGCAACAAAGTCACCATCTTCTCCTAATCGAAGGACAACGGCATTGGGATCGAAGGCTTCGTCCCCGTTAATTTCCCGTGTAATATGTCGATCAAAATTATCGAGCTCTCTTTCTTCCCCATCAGAAGAAATTATACTTGCCCGAAACTCAACAATAGGGGAGGTAGCAGTTAAATTATTCTCTTCCAATACTTCTGTACCTTCTGTAGTTGAGTTAACAGCAACCCGTACCGTCGATCCGTCCTCCGTCGTTACTAGCGTGCTAACTGGAAGATAAATGGATCCTTCCGTTGAACGTACTTCTACTGTCGCGTTCGGATTCTTTTCATGAATGGAACCAATAGCTTCTTGTGGGATCCGGATCTCACCTTGCTCCCCTTCTTCCTTTTCCACGGTAAGCCTTACCGTTTCCACCTCTTCTTGGTTATCTAAGTAATCCTCAAGCTTATCGCTATCGACATGACGAATCACACGCTCTGTCCCATCTTCATCGGTAACACGCTCATCTTCATACGTGTCTTCTGGAGGAGTTCCCGGAGTTTCATCTTGGTCAGAGTCATCGTCATCACTACCGCCACCACCGGAGCCAGAACCCCCGCCTGATGAACCACCAGACCCTCCAGAACCACCACTAGACGAGTCGTCATCAATGTTTCCTTTACCTAAGATCTCTCTCCAATCACTTTCATCCAAGATTGCAATGTCTTTATTGATTTCTTTTACAATTTCTTTTTCCTCATCATCTAAGTTCTCGTGGATGGTAGCTAACTTGTTGGCAATGTTTTCAACCTTATCGTCAGGGTTTTCAAATTCATCCTCTGACGCAACATATGCCGAGGCTAGACCTGTCATTAAATTGATTTTCTCACTTGAACTTAGTTCTAATTTACTTTCTAAACGATCTTTCATCTTTAAAAAAGAAGAAAATTCAATTCCTATTTTTTCTTTCATTACATCGTTTGCGTTATCCAATTCCGGGTTCTCTTCTAATACTTTGTTTATATGCTTTTCCATGTAATTATTAAATCCTTTTGCAAAAATCTGGCTGACAATATCATCCTTATTACCATCGTTAATTTCTTCTTTTAATTTCCCCTCAAGCTTTGTAAGAAAATCGAGTAATGTATCTATATCAATGTCATCATCAAATAGGGACGATAGGTTATCCTCGTGATCTTCTTTCAAGTTTTGTAACTTGCTTTCTATAGTATCTGGATCGGATTCGTATAAAATTGCAGCTACATCTTTTGCTATCTCTTCAGCTGTTCCGTCACCTAGTTCCTCATTAATAATTTCTGCAACATCTACTTCTTTAGCTTCTACTACACTCCCATTGAAAAGCGGAAGACTAGCTGTAAGCGGTGAAGTTATTAAAGCTGCAGCTAACATGACCTTGATTGCTTGTTTGCTAAATGGATACTTTTTCATCTTTTCCTTTCACCTCTTCTGTTATGTTTACAAAAACAAAATATACATTTTGCATTTAAACACACTTTTATTAAATTTTAAAATATTACAAAAATGTATAATATATTTACTCACTATTCTTGTTCATACTAAAAAGCGAACAAGGGACATGTCCGCTTTTTCACTGGGTATAGCTTTCTAGCTCAGCTCTTTTTTGTGCTTTTTTTGACTCATATGTGTTCTTAAATGGTGTGGCAAGGCTTGGACTATAACCATTTTTAACTAATTCTGACTGTAAAGCTTCGTATTTCGAATAAAATTGAGAATCACTTTGAGCTTCCATTGATTGTGCACGTGATTTATAAGCTTCCACATTAACACCTTCATTTAAAAAGTCATTGTATGCTTCATCGACAAGACTGTCGAGTTTTGCATTTTGTTGTGATTCCATAGCTCTGAATTCTGCTTCATATTTGTTTAATATCGCTTCAGCACTCTTACTGGAGGTACTTTGGTTATCATTGTTGTTCTCATTTGTTCCTTGATTCCCTGAGCTGCTGTTCCCTTCACTATGGGGCTGGCTTTGAGAAGTCCCGGCTTTTGCTCCCGATGAATCAGAAGTGTCTGACGCAGATTGTGAATGCTGATTCCTCTCATTATTTTCGGAATCATTTTCACTTTCTCGTTCTTCATTTTTGGACGTCGGTTCTGTGCTGGTTGAGTTTGTACGATCAGAACTTGTCTGCTCTTCAGAACTTTCCGTAGATGAAGCCGTTGCAGAGTCTTCTTCGTCTTCTTTCTCCGCAGCTTGTAAAGATTCTTTTTCCTCTGAGCTTCGATCTACTTCTCCTATATCAGCCTGACTTTTCTCCACTTTGTTGTTGAATGTAACCATTCCGGTAATTGTCAAAATAACGAGGAATATCGCTCCAAGGCCAATCCATTTTTTCATCCATCCAACTCCTTTTTTGGAGCTAATTCTTAACTCTTAGTTTATAATCGTTGGAAGAAATATACAAGATCCAGAAAATTACTCAAAACTGCGAAGATTAATTAATGCTCGGATAAAAGCAAGTCGACTGCTCTCTTTTACTGATTCATATTCCCATTCATATTCCCAAGCATAAGATGGCTCGTACTCTTTTTCCATAAGTTGGTGCTTAAGTTCTTCTATTTCTTTTTCATGCATGTTATCCAGCTGATCTTCTAAATCATCTGCTTTTTTCCGATATTTGTCGACGATGGTTTGGTGGGCATCGTCTTGCGTTTTTAAGCTTGCATAATATTCTTCTTCAGCAGCTTGCAGATACCCTTCCAATTCCTTCTTGTATTTCTCATTCATTCGTTCGAATTTCACCGCGTATGGATATACGATATCTTGCACAGAACGGGGGTCTCTATCTGATTTGTCTTTATTTTTTTTCGCGGGAGAGGTCGTTTCCTCCTGTGTTTCTTCTGTTTCATCATTAACTTCCTTCGCAGAGGAAACGGAAGAGGTTGTCCAATTTGACGTAGAATGATTCCAGTGCAACCAGCCGACTCCCCCTATAGCTATAGCTAAAACGACAGTAAACGCTGCCAGCCAACGGCTCATTGTGTTATCTTCCTTTCGTGCTCGTACGATGATGATCAATTACGATGACGAGGACAGCAAATAAGCCGCCTGTCATATCAAGAACAATATCTTGCCATAAACCTGTTCGGTCTGGATGGTAAAAGTGTCTTAATTCATCGATCACAGCAAACAATGTGATAAATAAATAAGAAGTGATAATTTTCCAAACAAAATTAATCCGATATGGTATTAAAGCTAAATAAGAGCCTATCATCATTAAACCATAGACAACAAAATGTGTACCTTTTCGGATAAAAAATTCGATAAACCCTGCCGTGCCTTTTTCTTCGATACTTACTGTTCCCGTTGAGTATGTAAAAGATATGGAACCTAATGCATGTTCTACCCATTCCAGCGGTAACCTATTGATATATTCACGAAGATCCTGCTGTTCATAAGACATGGATGAGGCAGTAACTATCACACTCACCACCAAAAGGAGAGGAAGAGCGTACATTACTTTCTTCCGCATCTTCAACCTTCTTGTGAATCGACTGGATGGTCACTATAAATCTTGCGTAACTTGCAGGAAATTTCTTGAAGCACTTCTTCCACGGTTTTATCTGGGTTTTTTTCGGAGTCCGTTAGCAGATGTTCCATTAAAGCAATGACTTGTTTCTTTCTTTCCAATGTCTCCTCCTCCTCCTTGTTTTCATTTAATAAATTTTATATGATAGACAGTGTGTTTCTTTAATCACTACTTGATTTTTACCCAATTGTAATGAATTTTAATTGTTTTTCCAAGTAAAATTTTCCTAACATGGTAGAAAAGCGAATGATTTGAATTCTTTTTGCTTTTCATTCTCGGAATTTGAAGAGTTATTTGTTAAAATGAAAGCGGGGAACAGGAAAAGTATTTTTGCTCATCCTGCCCACTAATCTTGTGGTTTATGGATAACTTATATCCTGCCATATAGCTTTTATATTCATCAGTATGGAAGACACCATGGGGTTACTTACATGGGGCCACGTTGATAAGGAGGTGGATCGTATGGCTTTTGTTATCACTGAACCTTGCATTGGGGAAAAAGCCGCCGACTGCGTAGATGTATGTCCGGTTGATTGTATTGAAGAAGGAGAAGATCAATTTTTCATTGATCCTGATGTTTGCATCGACTGCGGTGCTTGCATCGTAGTATGTCCGGTGGAAGCGATTGTGGAAGACACTGAGCTTACACCTGAGACGGAGCCTTTCTTGGAAAAGGCAAAAGAATTTTATGGCAGCAACTAAAATCTTTTAAAAATATTTTTTAGTAAAATCCTTGATATACCAAGGGCTACAGCTACCTCTAAAAAAAAGAGTCCGATTTTTTTCGAAATCGGGCTCTTTTTTATGATTAAATTTCTGCAGAGCGGGTATACCATTACTACCCCACCCCCATACCTCTTATATATGGGGCACCACAGGAAACCGTGATGCCCCGAAATGGTTCTGCCATTTCTTTACAGGCTCCAGGTTATACTGGAGCCTGTTTTTTTGGCTATTTGTTCAGTTCTTCCATAAAATGAGAAAGCACAGGCAAAATTAATTGATTCATTCCAAGTTTTACAGCATTTGAGGAGCCAGGCAGTGCAAATATCACTTTTTCTTTTACGCTCCCCCCAATTGCTCTGCTGAACATCGCTTTTGCTCCAATTTCCTCATAACTGAGCATACGAAACAGTTCACCGAATCCTTCCATCTCCTTATCCAATAACTCGTTCACTGCTTCATACGTGACGTCACGAGGAGAGAAACCGGTACCCCCGTTCATAATTACGACATCCACTGGTTCATCCTGCAACCATGTATGTAATAAATCTTGCATTTTCTCTTTCTCATCTTTTACGATGTCATACGCAGTAATTTCATGACCCTGTTCTTCTGCTAATTGACGAATGATGGCACCACTTTTGTCCGTTTCCTCCGTCCTTGTGTCACTTACTGTAATAATACCTATGCGTCCTCTAATTCCTTCATTTGTTTCATGCATATATATTATCCTCCGTTCCTGATTTCTGTTAAACTATATTCAATTCATTTCTTCGTCTCTTATGTTAGCATTTAATCAAAAAGAGGCAAATTATTTTGAAAAGATGTTAAAATACATGAAAATGTTACTTTTCTAGGAGGGAGATTGTGCCACTACAACCAGTCACGGACTACTGGAAACGCCCTTTACGTGATCTTCGCATTTCAGTGATTGATCGCTGCAATTTTCGGTGCACCTATTGTATGCCAGCAGAGATATTTGGAGATGATTATCCATTTATGTCCGAATCAGACCTTCTCTCCTTTGAAGAAATCACGACACTTGCTAAACAGTTTGCATCGTTAGGTGTCGAAAAAATAAGATTAACAGGAGGAGAGCCTCTTCTCCGAAAAAATCTTCCTGACTTAATAGAAAGTCTTTCTTCTATACAAGGAATTAATGACATCGCTTTAACGACAAATGGTGTAATGCTTGTTCATCAAGCTAAAAAATTACGAGCAGCAGGCCTGCAGCGCGTTAACATAAGCCTCGATGCTATCGAAGAGGAAGTATTCCAAAGAATGAACGGACGCAACATTAAACCTAGTGCTGTTTTAAAAGGAATCGACGCTGCCATGGAAGCTGGTTTGGAAGTAAAGGTAAATATGGTCGTTAAAAAAGGAGAGAATGATAATCAAATTATCCCGCTGGCTAAATATTGTAAAGAACAAGGGATCATTCTCCGATTTATTGAGTTCATGGATGTCGGACAGACCAATGGATGGGATTTTTCTCACGTTGTTACCAAGAAAGAGATGTACGACAAATTAACGAACATCTCCCCGCTTATTCCATTAGAAAAAGCTTACTTTGGGGAAGTAGCTTCTCGCTACCGCTATGAAGATTCTGACGTGGAAGTTGGGTTCATTTCTTCCGTTTCTGAAACGTTTTGTTCTAGCTGTACGCGAGCACGTATCTCTGCTGATGGTAAATTATTTACCTGTCTCTTCGCCGAGTCTGGATTTGACTTGCGTGATATGCTTCGCAGCAATGCTACATCAGAAGAAATAGGACAAACACTTGCTTCTATCTGGAGCAAACGAACCGACCGTTATTCTGATGAGCGGACGGAAGAAACGGTAAAAAATCGAAAGAAAATTGAAATGTCTTATATCGGCGGCTAACTATAGACGGCTGCAGAAAGGAGGCAAAGCATTGAACAGTCGTTATACACGTCAAGAAACATTTAAAGGAATCGGGAAAGAAGGACAAAAAAGGCTGCGTGAAAAGCATGCTCTCATACTTGGCGTAGGTGCTTTAGGAAGCGCGAATGCAGAGATGCTTGTACGTGCCGGTGTGGGAACGGTAACTATTATCGACCGTGACATCGTAGAATGGAGCAACCTGCACCGCCAACAGCTGTACACGGAAACGCACGCAGAAAACCAGACACCAAAAGCCATCGCTGCAAAAGAGCGATTGCAAAATCTGAACCGAGAGACGGTTATCAAGTCATACGTCATAGACGCAAAAGCAGATAATTTAGAAAAGCTTGTTAAAGAGGCCGATGTGATTATCGACGGCAGTGATAATTTTGATATACGTTTTATTATCAATGACTTAAGTTTAAAGTACCGAATCCCTTGGATTTTTGGAGCATTTGCAGGAAGCTTTGGGATGAGTCATACTTTTATTCCTGGTCAGACCCCCTGCCTTCAATGCTTGCTCCCTGCTCTTCCGACCGATGGAATGAGCTGTGAAACTGCTGGAATTATCGCTCCTGCTGTTCAAGTGACCGCCTCTTACCAAACAGCTGAAGCTATGAAAATATTGACGGAAAATACCTCGGACTTGCGCCAGACGCTCTTACTATTTGACGTTTGGAAGGCACAGCACCAATCTATCGGAATGAAAGGTGTAAAAAAAGCTAGTTGTTCTTCTTGTGGAGACCACCCCTCTTATCCTTACTTACAAGCGGAGGGAAATACGAAACTTGAAGTTCTTTGCGGGCGGGATACTGTCCAAATTCGTCCCCCAAACATCACTTCTTATAATTTCTCCACACTAGCCAGGGAACTCGAGCAACACGGTGATGTCCACCATAATCAATATATATTGACTTGTGTTCTGCCGGAATGCAGAATGAATGTTTTTCACGATGGAAGAGTGCTCATCCACGGCGTTAATGAGGTGGAACGAGCAAAACTTTTATACCAGCGTTTCTTTGAACATACCGGATCCTGAACTCGATAACCCAATATATAAGATAACATCGCAGTAAAGGAGGAATAGCAGAATGACAGTAGAAAAAAGAACTCCTCTTCCCATTTCAGAGGCAGTAGAACGAGTAATGGAGCACACCAAACCACCTGAAAAAGAATGGGTTTCAGTGGAAGAGGCATATGGTAGATATCTCGCTGAAGATTTAATCGCTGATCATGACGTTCCTTCCTTCGACCGTTCCCCTTATGACGGTTTTGCTATTATTGCCGGTGATACATCGGAGGCTTCCAGAGAGAACCCTGTTACCTTGGAAGTCATTGGCGAAATAGGTGCGGGAGATGTATTTGAAGGACACGTCACACATAATCAAGCCGTTCGTATTATGACGGGGGCAAAAATTCCTGATGACTGTAATGCTGTCATCATGCTCGAGCTCGTCCATGAGTTCATGGAGAATGGTAAGCCCTATATTGAAGTAAAACGGTCTTTACAAGAAGGAGATAACATTTCTTTCCAAGGAGAAGACACTCAGAAAGGAACCCCGCTCGTCCAAAAAGGGACGTGCATCAATCCTGGTGTGAATGCTTTATTAGCTACGTTTGGATACAATCAGGTTCCTGTTGCGAAAAAGCCTGTCGTTGGGGTGGTCGCAACCGGAAGTGAGTTACTCGATGTGAGCGAGCCACTATCTCCGGGAAAAATTCGTAATAGTAACTCTTATATGATGTTAGCTCAAATAAAAAAAGCGGGTGCGGAAGCGAAGTACTTAGGAAAGCTACAGGATGATTTTGAAGAATGTCTACAAGCGGTTCGAGACGCCCTTGACGAAGTAGACATCCTCATAACAACGGGCGGTGTTTCTGTTGGCGACTTTGATTATGTCCCTGCCATTCTTGAAAGCCTGGACGCAACTGTTTTATTTAATAAAGTGGCAATGCGGCCAGGAAGCGTGACCACAGTAGCGGCCGTCGGCGATAAACTTATTTATGGCTTATCCGGAAACCCATCTGCTTGTTACGTAGGTTTTGAAGTGTTTACTCGACCGGTTATCCGCCATTCCTTAAGTTCCCAGACGCCGCACCTACGAAAAACAAAAGCAGTGTTAGGAAGTGACTTTCCTAAACCAAATCCATTTACTCGTTTTGTAAGAGCTTCCATAATAGACACTGATGGCCAATATACTGCCGTTCCTACCGGTTTAGACAAATCAGGTTCGGTCACTTCCCTTTCACAAGCAGATGTCTTTATTGTGCTCCCAGGTGGGACGAGAGGATATGAAAAGGGAATGTCGGTTGATGTTCTTTTCCTCGAAGACCATAAAGGAAGTGAATGGCCTTGGAGCAACATTGTTCCATCCTACAGATAGTAGGACATAAAAACAGCGGGAAAACTACCCTGATGGAAAAATTAATTCACTTCAGCGCCCAAGATGGCTTGCAGGCGGCTACTATCAAACATCATGGACATGGAGGGTATCCAGCAAACGACTTCCCTCCTACTGACAGCTCCCGTCACAGTCGTGCCGGTGCCTTCCTTTCCTCTGTCGAAGGGGACGGGCAGTTGTATTTACAGGCCGTCCAAGAAAGCTGGTCCCTCGCAGATCTCCTCCATCTGTACCGCCAGTTTCAGCCGGACATCATTTTTGTAGAAGGGTATAAGAGAGAGGATTATCCAAAAGTGGTGCTTCTTAGAGACAAACATGACCTTCACTTGTTATCGGAATGCTCCAATATATTTTGTGCTGTGGGACCAAGTTCTATAGCCTGTTACATGAACGAATTCCCGTTCTATCGTATGGACGATCCACATACACCCAAACATATCTATCAAAAGGTGATGAGTTCAGTATGACTGAAAAAAAACGTTTCCTCATTACTGAGGAGCCAATTTCAACAGAGGATGTTATTCAAAAAGTGATCCGCCGAGAATGCGGTGCGGTTACGACATTTATGGGAACCGTAAGAGAATTTACTCAGGGAAAACAAACTATCCGCTTAGAGTATCACGCGTATAAAAGTATGGCTGAAAAAATGCTCGCTGAAATTGACAAAGAAGTTAGCAACAAGTGGCCCGGAGTAACAACAGCCATTACTCATCGTGTGGGCACGTTAGAAATTACGGAGACAGCTGTTGTGATCGCAGTCTCTTCTCCTCACCGTAAAGCAGCATATGAAGCAAACGAGTACATTATCGAGCGAATTAAGCAAATTGTTCCGATTTGGAAAAAAGAGTATTGGGAGGATGGCACTACTTGGGTAGGCGATCAGCTAGAAAAGGTTCCTTATCCAGAAGGTGCCCCTCAGAAAGGAGCACACCATGGTTAAAGTATTACTGTTCGCCCGCCTTCAAGAAGAAGCAGGTACGGATAGCCTTACTGTTCCGCAATCTGATATGTCGGTAGCTGAGTTGAAACAATGGTTGGAAAAAGAATATGGTTTAACCTCGCTTTCTAACACGATGACCGCAATCAATGAAAATTACACAGATGACTCCGCTTTATTATCAGAAGGAGACACCGTTGCCCTTATTCCCCCCGTTAGCGGAGGGTGAGATGGAGGAACGCCTGGTCTAGCCAAGACTGTTTAAAGCTGAATATAACACAAATTTTAATGCTTTCTTAAGAACAATAAAACCGGACAAAGGCTTTCATGCCCATGTCCGGTTTTTGATTAATTTGCTGGATCAAGGTCTTCAATAGAGTCGACATCCATATATTCAGGTACGACCAACCCAATTTTAGCACCTTCTAAGTTAGCACCTAAATCTACTAAATTATCTTTATGCTGTTCATACAAATCCCCGTGTGTAGCCGGAAGCCATGCAGCTACCATTCCGTCCACATCACCATTCGCAACAGATTCCCACATTACCGCATTATCAAGAGGAGTAATCGTTACGTCAAATCCTAGATCAGTAAGAACATTAGCTACTACATTCGTAGAGGCAACTTCTGTATCCCACTCTACATACACGAGCTCGATTTCTTTACCGTCTACTTCTTCTGCACCTTCTGTCCAAGTGTCAACGACATCCTGATTCTCTTCTACGAAATTCTCTGCTGCTTCTTCAGGGGTAGCGCCTTCATTGATCTCGAGCATAACAGAGTTCATATCATCTTCACTCCACTCAAACTGATCAAGAACTGTATAAGCATTTGGCAAGTCCTCTTCAAGGCCTTCACGAACCATTGTTTTAATTTCTTCTGCTTCACCAAAGACCCCTTGTGGATCCTCTAAGTATTTCAAATCATACGCCTCAAATTTCCAGTGAGGGCTCCAACCTGTCACAACAATAGGTTCTTCGTTATCAAACGCTTCTCCTAACGCCGTAGCCATTGCACCGCTTGAAGATGTTTCTACTTCCCATCCTGCCAAGCTTTCATATTCTTCTGTTGCATTTTCAGAGGCTTGTACTACGCCGGCACCAGGTTCGATACCAGTAATCGTATAGTCAAGCTCTTCACCGTAAGCTGCACCGCCTTCAGAAGATTCTCCACCGGATTCCTCAGACGTTTCTTCCGTCGTTTGTTCTCCTCCTTCAGAACCTTCCTCTCCAGATTCTTCTCCGCCTCCGCAGCCTGCTGCTACGAGAGTAAAAGATAGTCCAGCTGCTACACTAAGACGTTTCCAGTTAAATTTACGCATTGTAAAATATCCCCCTTTAGTTAATAATATCTATGGTTTACTTACCAGCTGAAGGATGTGCAGCTGGTAAGTTTCACCCCTATTTTGATTTGTTTACGTTTTGTGTGAAGCGGTCAATAATAATAGCGAGTATAACAATACCGAGTCCCGCTACAAACCCAGTACCTACTTGAGCTCTCTGCAAGGCGGAAAGCACTTCTCTTCCCAAACCAGGTGCACCGATCATCGAAGCAATAACAACCATAGACAAAGCTAACATAACTGTTTGGTTAACGCCAGCCATAATGGTTGACCTCGCCATAGGAAGTTCCACTTTAAACAATTTCTGAGAGGCTGTGCTACCGAAAGCTTCAGATGCTTCCACGAGCTCTGTAGGCACTTGTCTTATCCCAAGATTAGTCAAACGCACAGTCGGCGGGGTTGCAAATATGAGAGATGCAAACACCCCCGGCACCATGCCGATACTAAAGAAAGCAACTGCTGGAATGAGATAGACAAAAGCCGGCATCGTCTGCATGAAATCCAGTACTGGAGTGATAATGGTCTCAGCTGTCTTACTCTTTGACATCAGAATTCCTATTGGTACACCAATAATTACAGACAGCACACTCGCTATCAAAACAAGCGTGAAAGTAAACATTAACTCTTCCCATAATCCTTGGTTGTAAATCAGTAACAAGCCGACAATCGAAAACGCAGCAAGTCCGAATTTTTTACCTGACACAAAAAACGCCAAAATTGCTACGATAAGTATAACAATTACTGGAGGAATCGCAGCTAACTTATCCGCTGTGAATTCCATAAAATCGCCAAATTGATTTTTTATCGGGTCAAATAGGAAAGCAAACGTATCTGTAAGCCAATCCGTAAAGTTACTCGTCCAATCTGCTATCGGTAATTCAGGTACATTTTTCATAAAATCAAGCATGGTCTAATGTCACCTCACTATCACTCGCAAGCGCAGCAATTACCGCACCACGAACGATAATGCCAGCTAACTTACCATCTTCTACAACAGCGATCGGTACGGAAGAATCGTAAATAGCATTAAAAATATCATGCATTGGTGTATCCTTCGTCACTGTTGGAACATCTGTTGTTAAAATCTCTTGTAAATCTCTAATATCTTTCTTGCGTGCCTCCGAAGCGTCATCGGCTGTTACGTACCCTTTTAAATTACGTTTTCTATCGACTACATATATACTCGATAACCCTTCCTGTCTCATACGCTCTAAAGCTACCCGAGGGCCGTGTTTATCAATGTCAATGGTTTCCGGCCTCTTCATAATATGATGCGCTGTCAGGATCTTCGAACGATCGACATCTTCCACAAACTTCTCTACATAATTATTGGCAGGATTCATTAGGATATCTTCCGGGGTTCCTACTTGGACAATCGATCCGTCCTTCATAAGCGCAATTCTGTCCCCGATTCGAAGAGCTTCATCTAAATCGTGGGTAATAAAGATAATCGTCTTCTTCATATTCTCTTGCAAATCCATCAGTTCATCTTGCATTTCTTTTCTAATCAATGGATCCAAAGCGGAAAAAGCCTCATCCATGAGAAGCACTTGGGGATCATTGGTAAGTGCTCGTGCAAGACCGACCCGTTGCTGCATTCCACCTGATAACTCATTCGGATACATATCTTCGTATCCTTTCAAGCCGACAAGCTCCAATGCAGTCATCGCTTTTTCCTTTCTTTCTTCTTGACTGACCCCTTGAATCTCTAAACCGTACTCTACGTTGCTGCGAACAGTACGGAAAGGGAACAGTCCGAATTTCTGAAACACCATGCTCATTTTCTTCCTGCGTGTCTCGCGCAGTGTTTTTTCATCCATGGTTGATAGATCTTCTCCATCTACCCACACGCTTCCAGCTGTTGGCTCTATTAGCCGATTTAATAAACGAACTAATGTTGATTTACCACTGCCGGATAAACCCATAATTACAAATATCTCGCCGTCTTCCACCGAGAAGGACGCACGATTTACACCTACTGTATTACCTGTTTCCTTCAAAATTTCATCTTTGGTTTTATTTTTTTGTAAAAGTTCTAAAGCCCGTTTCGGCTTTTTGCCAAAAATTTTGGTCAGGCCTTCCACTTCAATTTTGGCCACCATTCAACACCTCTACAATCCGTTTTTTTCCGTACTGATCAAACACCCATTTTACTATACGCGAGTAGTAACAAAGTATCAAACGTCATGTGAACTTCTTATTGTTCGTTTCGTACGTACAGTTTTTACCGTACAAACTTTATTAGGCAATATCGACAATTTCCTCCTCATTTCGTAACCTTTCCTTCTACATATTCGATTTGGACGGTTTATATTATTTTGTTAAAATTTTGGTGATTGTATTAGGATAGACCTAAAAATATATCCCTCTATTTATTGGCAAAGGGAGGCCCACATCATGGAACATCTAGAGAGCGAAGAAACAGAAGGTCGTCAGAAGCTTCACGATACGCGCCACAATTTCATTTCTTCCATAGCTCAAAATATGGACTTATACGGATTAAGCGAGACCAATGGAAGGTTATACGGCACCATTCTCTTTTCGGATAAACCAATGACACTCGATGATATGAGTCAAGCATTAGAAATGAGCAAAACAAGTATGAGTACAGGGGTTCGCTCATTAACAGAAGCTGGCATGTTATCACGCGTTTGGGAAAAAGGTGTAAGAAAAGACTTATATCAGACGGACGATGATTGGTATAAATCGTTTACTTCTATTTTTGTTAACCGGTGGCGAGAGTCTACGGATAAAAACAAGAATGCGGCAGTGAAAGCTAAATCCGAATTAGAATTTCTTTTTCAAATAACAGGAAAGGGCTCTTTACGAGAAGAGATTCAAAAGGACCTTGAGATATTAGATCAAGCGGTTCGCTACTATAGTTGGCTGAATGAGGTCATTAACCTTTTTGAAAATGGAGGAATTTTCGATATTATCCCCAAAAAATGAGCAATGGAGCTATCATCAGACAGGAGGAGGTCGACTTAGTGTCCTCCTGTTTCTAGGTATGGACAAGGTCTCCTCTTCATACCCTTGTGCCCCTCCTATGACAAAAACTTTGATACTATGTGTAAATCCTTATATATGTAAGGTGTGTTATAATTTATTTAATCCCTATTTATCCTATAAGGAAAGGAGATCTACTCTTGGAATTTAATCAGCTTATACGGGAACGAAGAGAAATTACCCAATATACCAATGATGCCATCCCCGATCATGCATTGCGTAACATTTTAGATGCCGCACTTCTCGCCCCTAGCGGAAACGGCCTTCCTTCCCGTGAATTTATTGTTGTACGTGAGAAGGAGAGACTACACCATCTAGAGGGAACTACTCCATTCATGCCTTGGTTAAAAGAAGCAGCTGCTGCGATTGTCGTCACAGGTCGCCCAGACGTGAGTAAGTATTGGCTGCAAGATGCATCGATTGCTTGCAGTTACATTTGGTTATCCGCAGTTGACCAAGGACTCGGAGCAGCATTTGGTGCCGTTTATCATGCGCACGATGAGAAAGAGTCAAAAATACGAGAAGACTTTGTCAGAAAAGCGCTGTCCATTCCATCGGATACTCGAATTCTTGCGATTATCGGTCTTGGATATCCAGCGGCTCATCCCGGTTCTAAAGAGCCTCCGGAAAATAGTGAACTTATTTATTATGAAAGCTACCAGAGAAAATAAAAGGGGCTAAGACTGTCTCTATCTTTTTACTTTCTTAGAGGCAGTCTATTTCATTACTTCAGACGAGGAATCTCCTCTCATTTGTTTCAATCCGGTTTTTTGGCAAGACAATGATTCCGGTTACTTTAACGTACCTTTACGGTGTTAAGACGCGACACACCCTAACTTCCACTCTTCACAACCCCTGCTAGCGCATACAATATAATAGTTGATGCGAGATGAGCGGAAAATTGATTGACATCGGTTTCGGGATATACTTCCACAAAATCCATACCAACGATTCCTTTTTTTCCAAATTCATGTACTAATGTCAATAATTCATAGGAAGTGAGTCCATTTGCATCAGGGGGACCTCCCGGATTAAACGCATAATCAAGAATATCACTGCAAATAGATAAGTATACGACATCCACGTTTTTGCTGGCTTTTTTATAAATATGATCTGCCATTTGATAGATGTCCTCACACTCTCGGATATCTCGAACTGTAATCGTTACGGCTCCTGCTTCGTTCGCATACTTCCCACTTTCGGGTTTATTTCTTGGTCCGTGAATTCCAGTGTGAATGAGACTTTCATTTCTGACACCGTCCAATTCGTATAGACGGGCAAATGGTGTGTTTCGAGCATATTTATCATTTCCAAAAGTCATCGCGTTATCATAATGAGCGTCGAGATGGATGATCCCTACTTTCTTTTTTCTCTCTTCCACTAGTCCTTTAATAATCGGATAGGTTATACTATGGTCGCCACCCAATCCTATAGGGAAAACAGACCGACTCCAAAGATGCTCTTTTGTAAAACGTGTAATACGATCCATCGTCTCTTCGGGATCATTCCAATTGATTGTTACATCGCCCATGTCCCCAAGTGCCATATGTTCAAAAACGTCTATACCATCAAGCTCTGGGAGAAATCCTGAATACCGGCCGGAAGCAAGCCTCATTGATTTTGGACCCATTTCACAACTTGTGTAATTTCCCCATGTGACGCCTCCTTCCCAAGGAACCCCGTAAATCACAGCATCTACCTCTTCTGCATCTTCTTTTGAATGTATCTTTTTACTGTTCAAAAAACATGGTGTATTTCCATAAACGAATTCGTCAGCCATCGTATCGCTCCTTCATTCATAACCTTCGACTATAGGTCTAACTTAACCATTTCCTTTTATGACACTTGCTAAACATTGCGCAATATCGTTGCATCTCCTCTTCACCTTCTACAATAATAAGGGTAGACAATATAAATGAGGTGGATTCCTATTGAAATTAAGTATTCTTGATCAATCTCCTATTTCTGAGGGGTCAGATACAGCCGAGGCTTTAGAAAACACACGGCGTCTTGCCAAAGTTGCAGACCAACTTGGTTTCACCAGATATTGGGTAGCAGAACATCATAGTACGAGCGGGCTTGCCTCTACATCGCCAGAGGTATTAATCCCTCATCTGGCAACAATGACTACACGTATTCGATTCGGCTCAGGGGGTGTGCTATTACCCCAATACAGCCCTTATAAAGTGGCTGAAAACTTCAAACTACTAGAAGCCTTATTTCCAGGAAGAATTGACCTTGGTGTCGGTCGTTCCCCAGGGGGTGGGGAGACAATAAGGCTTGCTCTAACCGACGGCATAAAAAAGAATTTAATTGAATTTCCACGACAACTGACTGAATTACAAGGCTTTCTTGATAACAATTTTCCTATAGGGCATGATTATCGCAAAATCAAAACATCTCCCGTTACGAAAACTCTCCCTGCGACATGGGTACTTGGCCTATCCAGCCGCAGCGCCAAACATGCCGCCCATAACAGTACAGGGTTCACTTACGGACACTTCATCCATCCTCATCAAGGGCAGGAAGCGATAGCAACGTATCTCGAGCACTTTCAACCATCTGAACGCATGCCCAAACCTGCAGTAAATGCTTGTGTATTTGTCATATGTGCCGAAACAGAAAAAGAAGCGGAAAAAATCGCTATTAGCCAGGATTTGTGGTTATTAGCAGTCGAAAAAGGTAGAAGCACAAAAGTAAAATCCATCGCAGAAGCAAAACGAATTCCACTTTCTTCAGCGGATAAGAAACGAATAATAGAAAACCGGCAACGTACCGTCATTGGTTCGCCCAACCAAGTCAAGAAAAAGCTTTTACAATTAGCCGATGCTTACCAAACAGATGAAATCATGGTTATCACCAACGTGTATGATTTTGAAGACAAACTACATTCTTATGAACTACTTGCTGAAACATTTGATTTAAGAGCGGAAAGTGATTCGCTGTAGAGGAGAAGCGTGTAGGCCCGCCAGGTGACTTGATATTTCACTTTTCCGCAGTCACATAAAAACCAGGCTCATAGAGATCCTTCTCTATCGCCTGGTTTTGATTATTATTCTTTGTCTTTTAACATGTCATGGTCCGCGTAACGCTCGCCATTCATTTCAGAAAGAATGTTTATAGCTACGTTCGCTCCGTCTCCTGCTGTGATAATAGTATGTACACTAACACCTGCTGTCACACCTGCGGCCCATACATTTTCCATACTAGTACGGCCATCATTATCCGCATCTACTATTGTTTTGATACGTGGCTCTGTGCCTTCTTTCGTAGTAATTCCAGAGGCCTCTGCAAGCTTTGCAGAATTACCCGTGGCTAAAATAACATACTTCGCTTCATACTCATTATTCTCTGTTTTCACTTTCACTTGCCCATTTCCTTCATTAGAAACCTCGGTGACTTCTTCACTAACAATTTCAGCCCCGAATGATTTCGCCTGTTCTTGTCCGACTTTTAACAATTCCGGCCCATCAATATCCGGTGCCCCGTAATGGTTTCGAATCCACGCCGGCTTCGTTACACTTTGGTCATTTTCTAGTACAAGTGTTTTCTTCCCTGCTTTTGCCGTGTAAATAGCAGCACTGGCTCCCGCTGGCCCTGCTCCAATAACGATTATATCGTACACTACACTTCATCCTTTCCTAGTTCCTATTTTTATGCAAAGATAGAATCTTTTTACTATTCCATGTTCCATTTTATCGACAACGAGTCGGGACAGCAACAATTCTGCTTCTATACTTCCTTCGCTAAATCTTCCTTCCATGACTTTTTTCTGACAAATGTTAAAATAATAGCGAGGAGGGATAATCATGCTATCTAGTACAAATATACACAGTAAACTTGGAAAAGGGATAACCCCAGAGTCTTTCATTGAAAAAATGAGGCCAAAATACAAAGAAACACTTGACCGCTATTACAACTTATTTACGTGGGAAGCCCACAACCGAGAAGCGATCGCACCCTTGAAGCAAAGAGAGGATATACAGTGCAGTATCCTTGCAGGAGATTGGTGTGGTGACGTCCATCGCAACCTCGGTCCTATTTTGGAAGTTATGAAAGAAGCTGAAATTCCGACAGAAATATTTATCATGGAAGAGCACGATGACTTAATGGAACAGTTTCTTACTATGGGCGGGCGCTCTGTTCCAAAAGTGATTCTCACCAATCAAGAAGGAGATGTTCTTTTTAGCTGGGGACCACGTCCGGCATATATACAAGAACCGATGATTGCATTTAAACAGCTTAACCTTGACGCAGATAATCCTGTACTAGATGAAGAACGTCAGAAAGCCTATGAAGGTATTTTTGCACGCTACGGAAAGAATGGAGACTACCAAAAATTAGTTGTCTATGAACTAACGAACCAGCTTTTACAACTTTAAATTTGCTGTCAACGTGATCGAAATGAGCTGTATCAAAAGATACTATTTAGTTGAGACATTAGATTTAGAAAATGGCTGTTCTCTTCAATACTTGTTGCTTTGAACGCAAAATGAGATTTGCTATCGGCGGACGCTTTTCGCCGAAGACGACGCCGCCTATTAAATATGAATATGTCTCCCTTTTGATACAGCCCCGTTGTACAGAAAAATCCAGCTTACGTTTTTAGAAGGAAGTCTGTGTTGGCATCTCGGGAGACACAACACATATTTCGTGTATAAACTACTATTATCTATTTTATTTTCGAGAGAACACATAAAGGAGACACCAAATGACTACGCAAAATTGCTTAAATGTACATATTCCATCACCGGATACAAATATCAAAAAACAGGTGGCAACATACATCGATCATTTAACTAAGCCTCCAGGAAGTCTTGGTCGGCTTGAAACCATTGCAACTGATTTAGCAGCTATGACTGCTTCCCCTTTCCCGGACGTGTCCCCGCCAGGAATCCTTGTATTTGCGGCTGACCATGGCATTGTCGACGAAGGGGTCTCTGCTTTTCCTCAAGAAATCACAGCAAAAATGGCTCAAAATTTCTTGCATCGCGGTGCCGCCATCAACGTGTTTGCGGACCAAATCGATGCTCATTTTCGACTAGTTGATATTGGAATGGCTACCGAAATGAACGCAGAGGGGATGATCTCGAGAAAAGTTAAACACGGCACGGAAAGCTTTCTACACCTTGATGCGATGACGAAAAAAGAAGCAATGAAAGCCTTGGATGCGGGATATGAAGAAGGAAAGAAAATGATTACAGATCAAGGTGTAAAATGTCTTATCCTCGGGGAGATGGGAATAGGAAACACGACGTCCAGCAGTGCTGTCATCGCCGCTCTGAGCAAAAAGCCAATTTCTGAGGTCACAGGAATGGGCACCGGTCTGACGAAAGATCGCGTTCAACATAAGCAGCACGTCATAACCCAAGCATTAAAGAACCGAAAAATAAACCGAGACGACCCTCTCGATGTATTAGCAAAAGTTGGAGGACTTGAAATAGCGGCGATGGCTGGTGCTATGGTAGCTGCGGCTTCACAAAGAACACCCATAATACTGGATGGCTTCATTAGCTCCACCGCTGCCCTAGTTGCGAAGGCACTTCATCCTAACTCCGCTGAATATATGTTTGTGGGACATCGTTCGACTGAACCGGGTCACGATGTCGCTCTTCAACTGTTGACTCAAAAGCCGCTTCTCGAGCTAGACATGCGATTAGGAGAAGGAACGGGGGCTGCATTATCGTTTCCTATCCTTAAAGCGGCTTGCGCTATGGTGAAAGACATGGCAACTTTCCGCGACTTAGAGAACTATTAATCCTTTCATTCATAAACTGGCAACTGAAATGTAAAGATGGTGCGCCCGGGGCTGCTTTCTTTTAGTAAAAGATCTCCTCCCATGCTCCGAGCCATCATTTTACTAAAAGGCAGCCCTAATCCTAACCCATGGGTATGATATTTCTTCTCTCCTCCTCGGAAAAACCGTTCGAAAATAAGATCTTTTTCTTCTTCTGCCACTCCTTCCCCATTATCCATCACATTTATTTCAACCGTATTTTCTTTCTTAAGATATAAAGAAACGTGAATACTCCCTTTTCCTTCTAATGCTTGCTTTGCATTGTTCATCAAATTGACAACGATCTGTTGTACTCGAATGGCATCCACTTCTACGTAGACCGAGTGTGGAAGCAGCTCTTTTGAAACATGGAGATGTTCTTCATCGTTAGCGACTTCCCATTGATACATAATTTCTTTCAATAATACATTTATTTCACGACGTTCTGTTTTCATCGGGACCGCCCTAGCTGTAAATGAATTAAACTCCAATAGATCCGCCACCATCGTTTTTAAACGGTTCGCTTCGTTCAAGGATACATTGAGAAATTCTTTCGCTTCTTCACCTGTGACGACGTCATCCCTTACAGCTTGAATGAGCCCAGTCATAGACGTTATCGGAGTCTTTAGCTCATGCGTCACACCTGCCATCATTTCAGACCGTAATAATTCCAGTTGTTGCAGCCTTCCTGCCATTTCCTTAAAGGAATGAACAAGTTCATATACTTCTTGCTCTCTCATATGTTCAGGAAGGGTAAAGTCGTAATTCTCTTCTTTTACATGCTTGGCAGCTGATGCTACCTGCTCGATGGGCCTTGTTAACCGTTTGGACAGAAAATAAATGGTTGCCCAGCCAATAAGTGCTAATGCCACAACTAATATGGCCAACAATCGATACTCTTCATTCATTTCCGTTAACTCTTGAGCGGATTGAATAGCCACAACCAAGCCTGCTGTTACCCCTCCTGCATCAATCGGTGTTTTTACAATGTAGGACTGATCTCCGTTCTCTAACTGAAGTTTGTGTGTGTCATGCTCTGCCCGTAATAAAGGAAGGGGGAAATATTCTTCTGTAAACGGGTTCCGTTCAAATGGATTAGCAATGACACGTCCATCCGCATTCACGACATAAATAATAGGATCTATTTCTGATTCCAGCAGAGCTTTTCTCTGTTCCATGTATTCCAGGATTCCTTCCTGTGGAACAGTATTACCTGAACGTTCTTCTACAAATCGGTCTGCCACTTCCTGGACTAGATATTGAGTCATGTTCAACCTATTTTCCAAGTTCGTGTGACGGATCCACAGGACAGATAAAAAAGCAACTACCAGCAATCCAATGACAAGTGTAATAAAATAGCGGGTCGTCCAATAACGAAGCAATGATATCTTTTTTTGACTCGTTGTTTTCTCCGCTGTCTCTTTCTGAAACTTGTTACTTATATACACAGAACTGGTACCCCAATCCACGAATAGTTTTTATTTGACCTTCATTCTCCGGCCAATTCTTTAACGATTTACGAATACGTTTAATAGATAAATCGACCGCCCGGTCACTGCCATCATAGTCGATTCCCCAAACATGTTCAATGAGCTGCTCTCTAGTAAATGTTTGATTTGGATGTCTAGCTAAAAACAAGAGCAAAGATAGATCTCTTGGAGTAAATGGAACCTCTATGCCATTTAGTTTAACGGTATGCGCTTTTTGATTGATGTGTAATCTTCCATATTGGTTCACATCTTCTTCTATAATGGAAGGCCCGCTTCTACGAAGAACAGCTTTTGTACGAGCAACTACCTCTTCCGGATCAAACGGCTTTGGTATATAATCATCAGCTCCGCTGTCGAACCCTTTTAACCGGTTATCTATTTCCCCTAAGGCAGTGAGCATAATAACCGGACAAGCACTCCTCTCCCGAATCTCCTCTAAAATGCCCCAGCCATCCCTTCCTGGAAGCATCACATCAACTAAAGCCAAGTCTGGCTGTATTTCTTCAAATGCAGGAATTGCTTCATTACCGTGAAAAACTGCTTTGACTTGATATCCTTCTTTTTCCATATATGCTTTGATCACTTTGCTAATAGCAACTTCATCTTCAATTAATAAAATAGTGGCCACTAATCCATCACTCCCTTCCATCCTTTTTCTCATTATACAAAAAGGAAACCCCTGATTCCGCTTCAGGGATTTCCGCTATTTAAATAGGGGGGTTTTATGAAAAAGAGAAACCAAGTATGGTGTTATATAAGCAATATGCCCTGGCTTAGGGTTGTACTTTTAAGGCAGTTTGTGGGGGGAACACGCCTTAATGTAACAGGATCTAAAGCTTACCTCTAGCCTTGCGGATGTCTAATGCAAGGGTATCCAAGTCTTTACCGTCTGTCGAAATACCAAGTCTCGCAGCATCGATCTTCATTTCGACTTCTTTCACTTCTCTTGCTACTTCATAGACATTTTTGTACCTTGTGTCGATATCAAGTTCCGCAGCTTTCTTTTCCAGTTCCGTAATCGTCATCGATCTTCTACTTGAGGTTTTCGTTTCCAGCAGCACCTCTCTTCCCTCCTGTAATGTGTATGGGATGGTGTGCGGATCGGTCATCTCCCGATCACAATTCTTACTTTACGATCCTTATATGTCAGATTAATGTCAATACAAAATTTTTTTCAATTAAATTAGCGAAAATCAAACGGAGTCGGACGAGTGGAAAGTCCAGCGTACATCACCTTAGGGACTACTAATAGTAGCCTGCTTAATATCTCATGATTAGAATTGTGTTCGTAGGAAGCCCTGACTTCAATCATTAGCTAAGTGTTAGGTAGTTCAACGGAACGATAATGGAACGTGTTGCAGATCAATCCCCCAAATTCCTGGAAGGTAGAATGTCACAGCAAGAACAATTAAAATAACAGCCAAGATATTCAGCCAAAACCCATTTTTCACCATCTCAATAATCTTTAATTTCCCGGTTCCAAAAATGATGGCGTTTGGTGGTGTACCAACAGGAAGCATGAATGCACAATTAGCCGCCATCGCACAGGGAACCATTAAAGCATAAGGATGTACATTCAGCGCAAGAGCCAAGGATGCCACCACTGGTAGAATCATCGTCCCTGTAGCCGTATTGGAAGTGATTTCAGTCAAGAACAATACAATCGTAGTAGCCACTAAAACAATAACAATAAACTGCATTCCTTCTAGTATCGTCAATTGCTCCCCAATCCAATTAGAGAGACCGGTTTCACTAAATCCTGACGCAATGGCGAGACCACCGCCAAAAAGCAATAAAATGCCCCAAGGTATCTCTTTTGAGTCGTGCCACTCTAGTATTTTCGTGGCTTCCGTTTTTTTGGCAGGGATTAAGAAAAGCAACACAGTCGCAGTCACTGCTATAATTCCGTCGCTAATCCTGGGAACGCCCACGATATCTTGCCAGATGAACGTTCGAGTAATCCACATGAAAGCCGCAAACAAAAAGACTCCTAATACAGCTTTCTCTTCATAAGTAATGGTACCAAGTGCTGACTTTTCTCTTTGAATCAGCTCTCTTCCACCAGGGAGCTGTTGAAGATTCAATGGATACACTATACGAGTCAAGTACATCCACGCACTTATAATAAGAATAAAGACCAGTGGTGCGGCAAACAGCATCCAACTCGCAAATGTGATTTCCACTCCAAACAACTGATTCACCGTTCCCGCTAAAATAATGTTCGGTGGTGTTCCGATCAGTGTCCCAAGGCCACCTATCGTTCCTGAATAACCGATACCAAAAATAATAGCCTTTTCAAACTTAGGCAGCTCTTTCGCTTCTTCCCCTTTCAGCGCTTCACTAACTTGATATGTGATAGCTAGTCCAATGGGCACCATCATCATAACAGCAGCTGTATTAGATACCCACATAGATAAAAATCCGGTGGCTATCATAAATCCTAATATAATCTTTCGAGTGCTTGTCCCAATAAGGCCAATAATAGTTAAAGCCATTCGCTTGTGAAGGTTCCACTTCTCCATGGCAGCCGCAATAAAAAAACCACCCAAAAAAAGAAATATAATATCATTACCATAAGAAGAGACTACAGTATCGCCATCCAGAGCTCCTGTAATAGGCAATAAAATTATAGGTAATAATGATGTTGCAGGAATAGGGATAGCTTCTGTAATCCACCAAGTCGCAATCCACAGTGTCGATGCAAGAACTGCTCTTGCTTCCCCGCTTAGTCCTTCAGGGTGGAAAAATAACATGGTTATAAGAAATAGTAATGGACCTAGTATGAGACCAACAAGTTGTGCTTTTGTGTAAGCGGGTCTCTTCTTACCTCCATCAGGACCTTTTCCGCCTGGCCCTCCTGGACCACTTCCCACCGCCGTATCAGGCCGAAGAATACGTGAATTCTCTCTTTTATCGCGGCCAAATGAAAAAGTTAATAATTGTTTCACCTGGTTATGGGATGACCATAGGTTGTTCCAGCTAGTCCCCAATAGCTCTCTAAACATGAATAATCCTTCCCTTCTTGATGGAATACCATTACCTACCATAATAAAATTAAAACTGATCGTCCATCCGCCTATATATTCCCTATTAACCTTTTAAAAATCCGACTATCCTAATGTTTATTACAAACATATTACATGATAATATGTATTTATAATGAATATTTTACCAGCTAGAAATAGGGGGCTTTCAAATGAAAGATGACAAGCTGTACGTTGAACTCATGCTATCCTCTTCCAATCCACATGTTAGTTTTCTTGCTTTATCACACACCATCCGTAAAGAAGGCAGTATTGATCCAGAAACAAGGAAAGAAGCTTTAACCAAGTTAGTTGATGCATACGAAGAAATTTGCCGCAACCAGCATCTCCAACAGTATGCTTAATGTTTAATTCTAAACTCGGACGTGATGCCGACGAAAAGTATTGTCTTTTCGTCGGCTTTCTTTACTTCTAGGTAAGATATATAATGGTAATAATGCACGCCACTATTCGTAGAAAGGAACTTATGAAATTTATGACTTCTCTCTCGTCTCAACAAACAGAAGAAGAGGAACAGAGAAAACGCCAGTTTTTATTAATAGCTGGAGTTATTTTTGTTGCTTTTAATTTAAGACCCGCCATTACAGCAGTCGGGCCACTCGTACCTATTATTCGGGAAGATACTGGTATGAGTAATAGCGCAGCTGGACTCCTGACTACTATACCGTTGCTTTCTTTCGCCGTATTTTCTCTCCTGGCTCCGAGACTTGGATTACGATACGGAAATCACACCGCTATTTTTATAGCGTTACTTATATTAACGACAGGCGCAGCTATACGAGCTACCGGTTTTATAGCGGTTATATTTCTAGGGACGGCTATGGTGGGGATTGGTATTGCTATCTGCAATGTTCTACTTCCAGGTATTATTAAATCTAGCTTCCCCAAAAAAGTCGGTATTATGACAAGTCTCTATACAGCGACAATGGGGTTATTCGCAAGTCTTGGCTCAGGTGTAAGCATCCCTCTCTCTGAAAACATAGGACTTGGCTGGGAAATCACACTCGGAGTTTGGTCACTAATGGCACTTTTAGCATTAGTCGTTTGGTTTCCTCAAATTAGAAAAGATAAAAAAAGAGATAAAACAGTGAAGCCAGAAACGGAACCACAATCAAGAAGATCGATCTGGTCTTCCCCTTTAGCATGGCAAGTCACTCTATTCATGGGGTTTCAATCGTTCTTATTTTACTCTTTGATTACTTGGATTCCTGATGTCTTGCAAGAATTAAATGTTAGCTTAACAATAGGCGGCTGGATGTTATTTCTTCTTCAACTGATCGGGATACCATTTAGTTTTTTCACTCCTATCCTGGCGGATAAGTTGGAGAATCAGTCTCCGATTGTCATTACTATTTGTACATTGTATATCATTGGTATTTTCGGACTTCTCTTCATTTCTAATTTTACCGTTATTATTATCTCCGTACTTCTGATGGGCATTTCTCAAGGAGCCGCCATCAGTTTATCGCTCACTCTCTTAAGTCTCAGAGCGGCAAACGCAAAGCATGCAGCCATGCTATCAGGAATGGCTCAGTCATTTGGATATTTACTTGCAGCAACAGGACCTATATTTATGGGCTTTTTGTATGACGTATTCGGAACTTGGAAACCGTTCCTTATTGTATTATTTGTTGCTGTGCTTATCATTCTTACTGCCGGATTAAAAGCATCCAGAAACCGCTATGTTCTCCCTGAGTCATAATTAGTGGAATGTCGCTCTCGTACGTGAGATCCATCACGTAGAGTGCGGCTTTTTTATGTAGTTTACGATCTGATATAAAAATAAAATATATTTTTAATCTATTTTGACAATAAACGAACGGTCCCTATATACTTACTGATAACCATAGAAAAATGTGTAATTGGGAGAAGGGGGAGTCCTCATGAGAGCGGACATCGTATTTTATAATGGACAAATAGTAACAGCGGATGCCAACCGTAATATCCATCAGGCTGTCGCAATAAAAGGAGAGACAATTTTAGATACAGGGGCTAATGAGGAAATTTTAGCTTATGCGGATGAACAAACAAAACGAATAGATTTAGAAGGAAACAGCTTGCTACCCGGATTTATTGATTCGCACGCCCATATTGAGATCAATGGCACGAATAAGTTAGGTGTGAATTGTAAAGAGTTACACTCGATTGAAGACATCCAAGCATCCTTGTCTAAGCGAGCCGCTGATACTCCTGCCGGGGAATGGATACGCGGTTGGGGATACAATCATAAACAATTAACCGAACAAAGACATCCTACACGTTGGGAGCTTGACGAAGTTTCTACTGATCATCCTATTATGATAACAAGGACATGTAATCATATTTCCGTTGTGAATAGTGAAGCCCTCTCCCGCTTCGGATTAGCCGATGACGCTCCAGACCCGGAAGGCGGCAAACTTGGCCGTGAAAATGGGATCATTAACGGGCAATTATTCGAGTCGATTCATATGGATATGTATGAATTTTCCCAGTACAGCGAATCAGAAATTATGAAAGGTTACGAGCTAGCTTCCGGGGAATACTTAGAGAACGGGATAACAAGTGTGCACGAAGCCGGAGGGTATGGAAATATTCATTTTCAATGGCTGCAGAAAGGGGTTCTTAATAATAGTATTCCCACTCGCTTATATATGATGATGGGATCGCTCAGCCGTTCGAGGGAAGTACTAGAAAGAGCACTAGAAGGCGGCTTACTTACAAGAATGGGAGATCGTCATTTAACTGTCGGTCCTGCTAAGCTATTTATTGACGGAAGCAGCAGCGGTCCGACAGCTGCCACTCGCGACCCTTACACCAGTGATCCTGAAGACTCCGGAGTTCTTTATTATACACAGGAAGAACTGGAACAAACGCTTGTAAAAGCGAGTAGAATGGGAAATCAAATCACTTCTCATGCGATGGGGGATAAAGGAGTCAACATGCTCTTACATTGTATTGAGAAAGCCAACGAAATAAGTGAAGAGGGGCTTCGACATCGGATTGAACACTGCGGCATCGCCCCAGCTGATCTGAGAGAAAGAATAAAACAAGCAAAAGCAACTCCTATTCTAAACCCGGCTTTTCTCTATGAGTTCGGGGATGGTTACCTGAAAGATTACGGCGAACGTGTACATGATATGTTCCCAGCACGTGATCTTGTTGATTTAGGAGTCCGCCCCGCTATCGGTTCAGATAATCCGGTCACTACTGTTAATCCTTTTGTTGGCCTTTACGCTGCCGTAACAAGAAAAACAAAGTCAGGACAAAGTGTCGGGGAAAACCAAAAAATTTCTATTTATGAAGCCATTGAACAGTATACGATCAACGGAGCCTATGCCAGTTTTGAAGAAGACTGGAAAGGCAGTATTGAATCAGGAAAAGTGGCTGACCTTATCATTTTAGACAAACCCATTTTAGATGTCCCTCCGGAAGAACTGTTAGAAATGAGCGTAGAAGCTACCATGATTGGTGGAAGTTTTCATTGGAGTAAACAATAAGGAAGAGGCTGGGACAAAAGTATTTAAATGAAAGATAAATCCGAACAACTTATGTTGTCGCTTTGTCAAAATACTTCGCTTTCCGCGGGCACGGCTTCAGCTTCCTAGGAAAGCGAAAACGGCTTTCCTGCGGGATCTTCAGCTCGTGCTGTTCCCGCTGGAGTCTACGTATTTTGACTACGCTGATACACTGCGTTTATGAAACGGGTGACTCCTTCAACATGTGATCGTTCGTCTTTAGAGTTGACTATTCTAGTTTTGTGCCAGCCTCCTTTTTCACGCAAATATATATTGATATATTTTTTGACAGTTTTATTTTATTAGCCAGATCCTCTCCTATCAATCTACTGTAAATAATTGTGTCCAATAATACCCGTAGCTTCCTCCCTCAGCAAGCCCGATACCAATACCATCATAATAATCTCTTAATATATTCTCACGGTGCCCCGGACTGTTCATCCACGCATCGACGACTGCTTCAGGGGTAGGCTGACCGGCTGCAATGTTCGAACCGTGGATTTGTATAGGAGCATCAAATGTTTCGTCATAACCAATGTCCATACCATAATCAGGTGAAACGTGATCAAAGTAATTTTGATCTCTCATCTCCTCTGATTTAAAACGTGATAAACGCACAGCATCCGGCTCCGCTTTCAAAGGTTGCAAGCCATGCTCCCTGCGAATATCGTTCACTAAGCGTAAGACTTCCGCTTCCATCGTTGTCATCTCACTACTGTAAGCCTCACGGATATCATCGATATTTTCTATAACACTAGGTTGGTTGTTTCCTGGCTCCTCGGTATCCTCTTCATCAGGGGGATCCTCCTGAGGAGGCTCATCACTTTCCTCGTCTAGTACACGATAAATAAACACTGCTAGATGTGTACGTGTTACCGGATCGTTTGGGCTGAATGTCGTTGGTGACGTTCCGGTCGTGATGTCATTAGAAAGCAAAGTATTAACATAACTGTAAGCCCAATGATCCTCATCCACGTCTCTGAAAGAGTGACTGCTTGTTCCTTTTAAATCAAATGCTTCGGTTAATACCTTTGCCATTTGGGCTCGAGTCAAGCTCTCCCCTGGTCGAAAATGACTCGCTTGATCGAATACCCCTTCCTCGACTAAGGCTGCAATATATGGAGAACTGCTCATCTCTTTTGAAACATCTTCAAAACCGGGATCTGGCCGTCCTCCTACGTCTATCTCAAGAGCTCGTCCAATAATGACAGCACTTTGTGACCTAGTGACAGGGGTTTGCGGTCGATATGTACCATCCGGATAACCATTTACGATCCCTTTTTCCGCCATTTCCTCCATCTCTTCATAAGCCCAGTAGGACTCCGGGATGTCTTGGAAACTTCTTTCCGCCTCGACAACCGGCGTCAACCCCATAAATACGGCACCTGTAACAAGCCACAACTTTGCTTTTTTAAGCATACACATTCCCCTCTCCTTCAAAGGAAAAATAGAAATTCCAATCATTTCATCATATGACGTACAACATGTAGACAGCGAGTTATTTCATCTGTACCCGATCTATCTATATTTGTAACTACTAGTTCTACTATTCTTTAAAGTCTTTTACGTATTTGTTTGCTAGCGGAATCGTTTGTTTTGTATACTCTTCTCCTAATTCTTTCGTTGTGTTATTATTTCTGCTGCCGATCCAGGAAATAAGCATAAGACGTCTCATCATAATAAATGTCGGAATTTCATTTACTTCTTCCTTAGAGAGCGCTCTCCATTTACGATATCCTTTCACCCACGCTCGAACGAGATGAGGAACATATGGTTTGTGTTCGATGAAACTTAAGGCTGCTCCTAAGTCAAATAGATACCAGCCGAACCCACAGTCATCAAAGTCAATCACTTTTATTGATTTTCCTTCTATTAATAGATTTGCCAAACGTAGATCCGCATGAATTAAACCGAAACGATCCGGTCCTTTCCCGAATCGTTCCAAACGATGTTTTACTATATTCGAAACATTTTGGAACAGTTCCTTTATTTCTGGAGTAATACCAATCCCATCCTGCCATCGTGCCCACTTAGGATGGTCCCCAAGAATCGCATCGAAATCCCACGACTCCCTATGTAAGGTAGCGGCTTCCTTCCAGTGTTGCGTATGGTTGTGAAGTCGAGCTGTGATTTCTCCTAACCTCTCAAATTGAATCATTAATTCTTCTTCTTTCTTTTCGTCTGGTGCTTCTCCTTCTAAAAAAGTAAACATGACACAATAATATTCAAAAGGATCATTCTCCATATTAATCGTTTGTATGAGTTTCCCATTTTTGCCTTCAATAGGAATGGGCACTTCGACAGGCACTTGCTCATCGACGGCTTGGATCCATTTCAGCTCACTCTCAATTTGTAGTTTGCAATGATAATTCGGGCGGCAGACACGCAGTATTTTTTTCTTCCTATTTTCGTTATTGGTTACAAGGTATGTATAGTTTTCGGAGTAATCTAGTAACTCTACTGTTGCCTGATCATTACCCGGATAATGGAAGATAGCTCGTTTGGCTATTTCTTTATATTTTATAAAAGAATCTTCACCAGCTGCCGTACTTGACTGCGTCATTTATAGATGCCTCCTTTCTTATTCAGTATATAGCGGGCAAATTCTATTACTCCTTCCCTGTAGCGTTTCCAACGTCCACTTAACTAGCGGCGTATGAAAGCTTGTCTCTTCTAGGATAATATGATTCGCGGACGTTGTCAGCGGTCTCCAGCACATTCCTATCGTCGTCAGAATCTTTTTTATGGTACGATGGCAATGGAATAATAACGCAGGAGTGATAGAAATGAAAGCATTAATTCATGAAAAAACGCCAGGAATGGAAGGCTTGTCTTATCGTGATGCCGAAGCACCTTCTCCATCAGCTGGTGAAGTGAGAGTGAATGTAAAAGCAGCTGGTTTGAACCATAGAGACCTGTTTGTGCTCCATCGTCACAAGCCAGAAGATCCTCCCCTCGTCCTTGGTTCCGATGGGGCGGGTATCGTGGAATCAGTAGGTGAAGGTGTAGCAGGGATTCGCCCTGGAGATGAAGTAGTAATAAACCCCGGATTGGGTTGGCATAAAAATAGCGATGCCCCCCCAAAAGGCTTTGAAATTATCGGGCTGCCAGACGATGGAACGTTTGCCGAACAAATTGTAATTCCAGCGGAAAATGCAGTTACAAAGCCTTCTCACTTAACTTGGGAAGAAGCTGGGGTCTTATCGCTTCCTGCCCTTACAGCTTACCGAGCGTTATTCACAAGAGGAGACGTAAAACCAGGCATGAAAGTACTCATTCCTGGAATCGGAAGCGGTGTCGCGACATTTTTGCTGCAGTTTGCGAAAGCAGCTGGCGCCGAAGTGTACGTTACTTCCCGTTCAGAAACAAAACTTCAACAAGCGCTTGAGCTAGGAGCCGACAGAGCAATAAACAGCAATAGTGATTGGGAAAAAGAACTAAACGGTGAAAAAATGGACTTGGTTATTGAATCAGTCGGAGCTGCCACGTTTAATCAGTCCCTGTCACAAGTTCGAACAGGTGGTACTCTTGTTACATTTGGAGCGTCTGCAGGTGACGAGATTAAAATAAATTTGCGTACATTTTTCTATGGACAGTTTAACATGCTCGGCTCTACGATGGGGAGCGGAGAAGAGTACAAAGAAATGCTTCAATTTATTGAAACACATCATATTAAGCCTGTGATGGATAAAACATACGCATTACATCAATACAAAGAGGCATTTCAACGGTTAGACGAGGCGGAACAGTTTGGAAAAATCGGCTTTGTCATTTCCTAATCCAAAGACGTAAAAAAGCGGAGGACAAGAACTCCCTTGTTCTCCGCTTCCTTCGTTAATGATCTTCATCCACATCGATATCTTCTAAGGAATAAACAATATTTTCTTTGACTCTCGTCTCAATAATTTGATCGTCTTCCGTATGATACGCAAATATTCCATTATTAAAATCGGTGTGCAGCGATTTAAAAAAGATACCTTGCTTTGCAGCTCGATGTTTTGGATCAATGAATGTCATATGATAAGTACCGTCTGGCTTTTCCAATAAATACGCTTTCGTTCCAAGATCATAATCAAACTCTGTGCCGAAAGACCTTTCAATTGGGACAACATGAAGATCTGCGTTCGGAAGTTTTTTTAGGAGCACATCTACGATGGAACGACCTAACAAGTTCGTCAACACGCTCTCTACCACTTGCCCTATAACAATTTGAGTGGCTTTTTCTTTTTCCGCGGCTTTTGCTATCACTCTAGTAATGTCAAAGGAACGAGCTTTTTTTATGATTACTTTTGCCCCATATTCCTTGGCAAGCTGCTTAAAAATAGGAATATCTATCTCCTTGTGATAAGCATACTCATCATCAGGCATCGCATCAAAGATGAGAATCGTTAGGTCAGCGTTTAATTTCCTTGCCAGATGTCCTCCTCTTTTTATCAGTTTTCTTCCTGTATAGCCATAACGAACACACACTAACAAGCGCTCTTCTTCAGGATTCACATTCATTGGCCAGCCCCCGCTTCGTGATCAGGATATGATTTTCTCTACTTGTATCTTACAAATTTTTTATTAAATAAACAAATAATCATACTTTCCTAGACTTAAAATCTTTATTGCCTTCCATTTGTTTAGAATTCTCCCTTCTTGTTTAGAATAGAAATAGAATACAAGACCGGACAACACCATACCATTTAGGTAGGAGGGATAAATATGCAAGAACTTCCTGTACGGCATATTTTGTTTGAAGACAAGTGGGAAAAGTATACAGAAGCACTCCACATCCTTCAAGCAGAACTGAAAGAGAAGGAAGTCGACAACCGTTTACTAGATGAGTGTCTTGAAGCAGCTTTCGAACTAGCTGATCTTTCTGTCGATGAAGCATTCGTGACTGGCTATGAGAAGGGACGAAAAAATGGTATCAATCAGAAGTCGGTACCTGCTCCGTCTCGCGTCGGGTAGGTCATAGAGAAAGGAGAAGGCTGTCGAAAGCAGGGACAGCCGTTACTCAGATGTTAGAGAAACCATGTTCTGTCCCAGCAGGGTCTCTTCCGCGCTTGTCACGACGGACAGGCGCCTTCCTCTTTTTCTCTTATTCTTACGTATCCTCTTCTATGTCTTTGAGAGAATAAACAATGCCTTCTTTCACTCTTACCTCTATCGTCTTATCCTCATTTGCTACGAAAGCAAAAATTCCATTATCAAAGTCAGTGTGTATGTGCCTGAAAAACACTCCCTCATAATTCGCTCTCTCATTTGGGTCTGTATCTTTTAACGTGTACGTACCATCATCCCTTTTGAATAAATAAGCCTTTCTTCCTTTCGCATATTCCCAATCCTCTTCTTCTTCCGATCGCTCCTTAGGTACGACATGTAAATCTGCATCAGGCAGCTCTTTTAATAATAAATCAATGATGGAGCGACCGAGCAAATGAGTCCATACACTTTCCGCAGCTTGGCCGATGATGACTTGAGTAACTTCTTCCTTACGAGCAGTGTCTATCACAACATTTGTGATATCAATAGCTTTTGCTTTCTTTATGATCACTTTTGCCCCATATTTCTTTGCCAACTGCTTAAAAATGGGAATATCGACTTCTTTGTGATATTCATACTCTTCATCAGGCAAGGAATCGAAAACCAATATAATGAGCTCAGCATTTAATTTTCGGGCTAGATAGCCGCCACGTCTGATTAATTTTCTCCCGGTATGTCCATAATCAACGCACACAAGGATTCGTTCTTCCGCTGGATTCATGCCATTCATCATGACGCCCCACTTTTCTATTCATTTTCCACCTTCATTATAGTCTTGCGTTACTCATAACATGCTATTTTTTCAAATGTCATTAACTATGTACTAACACTTTTCCCTGAAAAGGAGGTCCATATGCCCGAAGCACGTAAAAGAGCCTGGGACCAAACCCAGTAAATGAATAATGCGCTCACAATAAGTGAGTGTGTTCTGCGTCTAAGTATAGATTGTATAAAAATACATTCGCTTGCCTCGGGCAAGGCGTCAGCTAACCGACGGAAAACCATCGTCGGTGGATCTTCCGCTCTTGCTTTTCCCGCAGGCGTCTCATGATTTTTGACAATCCATGCGTTTATAGATGGAAAGTATTCATTTTCCCACAAAAAGGATACCTTCGCCGAGAAGACAAATCCTACCTGAGATGATGACAAACATTCAAATCAGAAAAGGTTCCAACCATCAAGAATTGATGATTGGAACCCTTTTCAAGTCATGTTTGGCTAGTTATGTCCCAGCCCTTCATCGTATTTAGATTGCTTTTAAGGACGCAACTCCTTCTTTCTTCGCTCTCAGCCACTGCAAGCCGACAACGACGATAATGATAGATAATCCAATAATATCTTGAAGGAGTGCCGGGGTCATAAACATCAAGGCCCCTGCGAATAATAAAACGCGCAGCAGCGGGTTTATATGTGTCATAAAAAATCCTTCTGTTGCTGTTCCGAGCATGATTACCCCTAGCACGGACGTAATAACAACAACAATGCCTTCTCCTAACGTCGTATTTGTGAGTAAAAGAGACTCATTAAATACGAACAAGTAAGGTACGATGAACCCTGCTATTGCCAGTTTCATCGATATGAACCCTGTCCTCATGGCTTGCCCGCCTGCTATACCTGCTGCGGCAAAAGCAGCAAGAGCAACCGGTGGCGTAATGTTTGCGAAAATACCAAAATAAAATACAAATAAATGAGCAACTAGTGGTTGAATTCCAAGCTCCACCAAGGCAGGCGCAGCCATCGTTGCAGTAATGATATATGTTGGGATACTTGGAAGTCCCATTCCTAACACGATACATGCAAGCATCGTGAAGATCAGTGTCAGCAATAAGTTGGCTCCTCCTAATGTGACAATGGCGTTGGCAAGCTTAATACCAAAACCAGTCATTGTGGCGACACCAACTATGATCCCAACAGCGGCACAGGCAATAGCAACAGCAAGCGCCGTACGAGCCCCTTCCTCAAGGGCTTCCACAATATCCTTCAACGACATTCTGGTTGTTTTTCTAAACATGGCTACTACGACTGTTACAACGATCGTCAGCAATGCAGAGAAGATAATCGTGCGACCACTGAAAAACAACATATACATTAAAAACAGCAATGGAATAAGCAAGTGTCCTCGTTCTTTCATTACTTGCTTCACTTGCGGCAAGTTATCTCGAGAAATACCTTGCAATCCTTCTTTCGTAGCTCTCAAATGAATTTGAACAATGCTTGCTACGTAAAATAATATAGCCGGAAGCAACGCAGCCAATGCAATGTCCTTATATGGTATGCCTAACATTTCGGCCATAATAAATGCCGATGCCCCCATAATAGGAGGTAAAATTTGACCTCCTACCGAAGCTGCAGCTTCCACGGCTCCGGCAAAGTTTCGTTTATACCCAATTTTCTTCATGAGCGGTATAGTGAATGAACCGGTAGTTACAACATTCGCAATAGCAGAGCCATTAATACTGCCAAGAAAACCTGAAGCGATTACACTCACTTTTGCTGGACCGCCTTTTGACTGTCCTGCTACAGCTAATGCCAAATCATTGAAAAATTGACCCATCCCTGATTTTCCAAGAAAAGCTCCAAATAAAATAAATAAGAATATATAAGTCGCAGAAACTCCAATAGCTGTACCGTAAACCCCTTCGGTTGTCACATACATAAAACCAACTAAATCTTCCCATGTATATCCGCGATGACGGAAAATACCAGGCATTAAGTTTCCGAACATTCCATAGAGGAAAAACAGTATGGCTAGGGTAGGGAGAGCCCAGCCTGTCACACGTCTAGCTGCCTCTAATACAAGCAATACGAGAATAATACCAAAAATTAAGTCGGTACTGTTCGGCAGTCCTCCGCGATTCATGATTGCTGTGTAATCGATAAAGAAATAAATGGTGGTAGAAAATGCGATAAGAGCAAATGCAATGTCATAAATCGGTACTTTTTTTGATTTCGACTTTTTAAAAGGCGGGTAAAGAATAAATATTAAGGCAAGTACCACTGCCACATGCAAGGAGCGATGCTGAAGAGTCTGCGGCATCCCGGCATAAGAAGTATATAAATGATAAACAGATAAAAACACGGCTAGTATAGTGACTATTTTTGGTACTAATGGATTCTTAAATGTACGAAATCGTGACTCACTGTCATATTTTCTTAATGTTTCTTCATCTACACTGTTGTCCGGGGTGAGGTCAGGATCATACGTAACGTTTTTCTCCTTTTTTTCCATCCCGTTCACCTACTTTCTATACATATTTCGATTGGTTCATGATGAGGTAATTCTTTCATAAGCGAGTGCTCCTCACGGAAAGTAACCTTGTGTTCTGCATCATGCGAATGAATCCATTGATAGCAGTCTAACTTTTTGTTGATATCTTCATAGACAACGTTTCCATCTTTAAACGTGACCTTTTCATCATTTTCATGATCTACACCCGCTCCATAAGATTGAAAGCGAGTTTGCGTAAGGATTAATTCTCCTTCTTCGTCTACTTTCAATTGGTCCTCCCATAATGTTTTTTCAACGGAATGAGTCCAACTGATAGTGATTTTTTCTCCTATTTCCGCTTCTTCTTCCCAATATGTCTCACCCGTCTCCTGGTGCTTGACTACAACCCAATACTCAGTGGATTGACAGGAAGCAAGCAATATAGGTAATGCTAATAGGATGGATGAAAAGGCCTTCACAGAGGCCTTTCCATCCTTATACCAATTCATTCTATTCAAGCACACCTTCTTCTTGGTAGTACTTTTCAGCGCCAGGGTGGAGAGGTATAACAACACCATCTGCCGACCCTTCAAGCGAAACATCAGCTGCAGCATTGTGAGCGTTTTGCAAGGACTCAATGTTATCGAAAATAGATTTCGTGAGATTATATACTTCCTCTTCACCTAGTTCGGAGTTTACCATTAACACATTTTGAATAATTGCTGTATTTATATCTTCCTCATTCTCATATACTCCAGCTTCAATTACCCCTTCTTGGAAGAATGGATATTTATCTAACAGAGCTTGCATTTCCTCTCCTTCGATCGGAAGCACATTCACATCATTTTGAGTAGAGAAATCGATAACAGCTGAATTCGGTACCCCACTGTTAATGAAAGCTGCATCAATCATACCGTTTTTCATTTGGTCTACAGATTCAGCGAAAGAAAGATAATCTTCTTCAATGTCATCATAGCTTAAGCCATACGCTTCCAAGATAAGGCGTGCGTTAAGCTCTGTACCGGACGCGGCTGCACCAACACCGACTTTTTTCCCTTCTAAATCAGCAACACTTTCAATGCCAGAATCTGCAGGAGCAATTACTTGCACATAGTTCGGATAAAGGTTTCCGATAGCTGTCAAATGCTCTCGAGGTTCTTCTTCTTCAAACGCGCCACTTCCTTCGTACGCTTGTAATGCACTATCTGACATTACTAATGCCAGCTCCGCTCGATTTGTATCTAAGAGATTAATGTTTTCTACAGAAGCTCCTGTTGCTTGTACAGAAGTATCTGCTACTTCACTCTCTTCCAAAATATTTGCAATCGCACCTCCGATTGGATAATATACTCCGGACGTACCGCCTGTAGCTATTGTATAAATACTAGTACTTGCTCCACCGGAATTTCCTCCATCGGCTGACTGACTTCCATCTTCCCCACAAGCCGTAAGTAAGAGCGCACTGGATAACACTGCCGTCAATAATTTTTTCATGTTGTTTCCCCCTTATTTATTACTACATCATTACATTGCAATATTTATGCCAAAATAAAAACGCTTTCAATTCAGTTTTTTTACTCTCTTTGAACATTATAAAAACGGCAAATAATGCCGAAGTGGCATCTTTTGCCGTTTCATTTAAGAGAGATCGTATGTTTTTATTTTGTCACGAAGGCTGCGTTCACTAATTCCAAGCATTGATGCTGTTCGCTTTCGATGTCCATCATTTGCTTTTAACGTAGCTTCTATGATTCTTTTTTCCACGTCTTTCATCGTCATTCCTACAAACGCTTCTGCTGCTTCCTCTTTCGATAACGGCGACATGTGTACTCCTTGCACGTAGGAAGGTAAGTTTGTTTTTTCTATTATTTCTCCATCCGCCATTACCATCGCAGCTTCGACAATGTTTGCCAGTTCTCGTACATTTCCCGGGAAATGATATTGAAAGAGACATTCTTCCGCTTCTTTTGATAATCCTTTTATTCTCATTCCCATTTCGTTGTTATATATCGTTAAATAGTGTTTGATTAAATAAGGCAAATCCTCTTTCCTCTCTCGTAGCGGAGGAAGTTCGATTTGGATGACGTGAAGGCGAAAGTATAAATCTTCTCTAAAGGATCCATCTTTTACTGCTTGCTGCAAATCTTTGTTAGTTGCTGCAATCACTCGCACGTCTACTTTTTCTGTTTTATTTGACCCCAATGGCGTAACTTCTTTTAATTGAAGAACTCTTAATAGTTTTGCCTGCAAAGATAAGGGCATATCTCCAATTTCATCAAGAAAGATCGTTCCACCATCAGCCAGTTGGAATTTACCTTGCTTTTTTCCCTCAGCGCCTGTAAAAGCTCCTTTTTCATAACCAAACCATTCACTTTCAAGCAAATTCTCAGGAATTGCTGCACAATTAATGGTTTCCAAATGGCCTTGCCTTCTCTTCCCTGAAAAATGAATGGAACGGGCTACGAGTTCTTTTCCTGTGCCGCTTTCTCCAGTGATTAATACATTCGTATCTACTTCTTTCACCTTGTGAATCATCTGGTACACTTCAGTCATTGATCGGCTTGTCCCAATCATGCCTTCCTCGTTATACTTTCTCTCTAATTCTTCCGTAAGGTACTCTACTCTTCGATTAAGTTCACTGTAATGAAGTGCTTTTTCAATGACTGAGTTTAACTCTTCCGTATTGATCGGTTTGGTTAAATAAGAGTAGGCCCCCATTTGTAAAGCCTCAACAGACGAGTCAATGGAACCATAAGCGGTGATCATTACTACTAGCGTATCAGGATGACGCTTTTTCACTTCAGTTAGTATTTCCAAGCCATCCCGATTCCCTATTTTCAAATCTAATAAACATAAATGAATCGTATTCTCGTTCATCCATTGAAGGCCTTTATCGGGGTCTGTCGTACTTGTCACACTGTACTCATCTTCTAACGCAAACTCCAAAGCAGAACAAATGGATGGCTCATCATCAATAATAAGAATATTGGCCATATCGCACCTCCTCTAGTCATTTATCACATCTTTTCTTGTTTCGACGAATGGAAATATTAATTCAATACGCGTCCCTTCTCCTTCTTCTCCATCTATTATTAGCTGTCCCTTGTTCTCTGTCACGTACTGATGGGCAATCGATAAGCCAAGCCCAGTTCCTTTTTCTTTCGTTGTATAAAATGGCTCTAATAACATTTGTTTTGCATTGTCGGAGATGCCAGTTCCTTCATCTTCTAGAACGATGTGAACCATTTTCGTTGTTTTCCATGCCCGAATAGTAAAAGTTAACCCTTCTCTATTTTTTTCCTCCATGGCATCCATTCCATTAATCATTAAATTAATAATGACTTGCTTTAATTGGTCTGCATCTACCTTAACATATAAGTGTTCTGGAGCTGACCAAGAAAGGATAAAGCCCTTTTTCTCCATAGCACTTTCAAACAATACGACACAGTCTTGAATGATAGTTGCTACATTGACTACTTCCCTTTTTTGTCGAGGTGGTCGTGAGTAATTCATTAATCCTTCAATTAGCTGGTTAATTCGATCAATTTCTTGTGGTAAAAATGTACTCATCTTTTCTCTAAATTTTTCATTTTGAAACTTTTTCGGGAGCAACTCCACAAATGTTTTTATAGAGGATAAAGGGTTCCTGATTTCATGAGCAATTCCTGCCACTACTCGAATCAACGCTCGGCTCTTCTCTTGCTCAAAAATTTGCATCCTCATCTTCTGTTCTTCTGTATTATCTTCTAATCCAAAAATTATCCCTTTCACGTCACCGGTAAAATCGTTTAAAGGATAAACATAATAACGTAAGTATAATTTCTGATCGCCGTTTCTTATCCAAGTCGTTTCTAACCCTAAATATTGTGTTCCGTCTCCTTCAATCACAGGAGAGAACTTGGAATGGAGTACCTCCTTTAAAAATGGATGCTCTGTGTAAAACTTGCCTGTATATTTTCCTTCCATACCAAGAATATGCTTTGCTCTCGGGTTAATAGAGGTAATCTTTTTTTCCTCATCAATGGTAATAATTCCTCGCGGGCTGGAATTTAATATCTGTCGTTGAAATTCCGTGCTATTCTTCGTTTGTTTGATTTGTTCTTGCAGAGATTGGTTGAGAACGTTCAAATCAGTTGTTTTTCGTTTTACCTCTATTTGGAGCTGCCGATTCCATCTCACCCAAATGAGTATGAGTATAACAGCAATGACAAGCAATGTCCCTATAATTCGGACGGCATTCCACAGTTGATCAACGATGAGGCTCTCTCTTTCACCAAACCATTTTTCGTACAACTCAAGGTATGTCCCATTGCTCTTTACCTCTCGAAGACCTTCATTTACAGTATTTAACAATGAATAACGTTCTTTGCCGACGCCAATAGTATATTCAAGCGGTAACATATGTTTTTCTACAAACGTATACGAATCGTGAAGAGCATGGTTTTGCACATAGTATTCAGCCATTAACACGTTTCCAGCAAAAGCGTCCGCTCTTCCTTGCAAAAAGACACGCAGCGCCGTCTCTTGGTTACTCGTAGCTTGGTAGCGGAGCCTTCTAATATTTCTTAAAAACTCCTCCTCTACACTATGTCGCTGCAATGCAACCGTGTGAGACGACAAATCTGAAATTCCATGTATATCCGCCTCTTTCGGCACGAGAAGTCCTGACGAGGTGGATAAAATAGAATCACTAAATTCCACCACTTCTGCGTTTCGGTCTGAAAAAGGAATAGATAGAATCATGTCGATTTCATTATTCGCCATCGCTCTCAATGATTCTTCCTGGGTCATAGGGATATATTCCACGGAATAACCTGTATGTTTAGCGACGTGATTTAATAATTCAACAGAAAACCCTGTGACACGATCATCTTCGTTTATATGCATTGGCGGCAAATGAGGATCATACGCTACAGTAAGTGTATTATTTTCTTCAGCATGGAGCGGCATAGTAAATACCATGCTTATGACGGCAATAAGTATCCCAATCCGGCATTTCACTTGCATCCTCCTCTTTCTCTTACAGTTACAACAAAGCGTTTAACCTGCAGCAATTTTTGATTTTCACGGGAAGGTGGCTTATAATAAATAGAGAAAAGAAAGGAACGCCAGGGACATTGTCCTCTGACGTTCAAGACGGCTGCTAAAGAGAAGCGGCGGTAATGAAAATCGGATCACTGGAAAAAGTAACCTGCCTCCGGCCAGAGGATAATGGGGTTACTTTTTTCTTTTTTCCGAAACAATGGTTGCAACGAGAGCGCCAAAAGCAATCATCACCATCAGCATTTCGAACAGAGTTACCAATAGCGGCACCCCCTTCCCGTCTCCGGAGAGGAGAACAACAGAAAGCAAGGTACCGCCGTTTCCCTTTATAACAGCTGTTTTGATTATAGCATAGAACTTTAAACAGAACAAACGTTCGTTAGTCGCGTATCTTTCTTCTATTTTAGCATTAATTTTGCCGCTTCCCTCGTTAATTCCGGCAGAAGGCCAAAAGAATATGGTTTATATAACCGTTCTGTTCTTTGATGGGCGTCTTTTCCATATACACCTAAATTAATAGCCGGAATATTAGCTTCGCGGATCTTTTTGACTGGGACGGGGTAAATCGTCTCGTAGCCAGGAAAATTTTCTACTAATGAATCTATCTCTTCTTCTGTATCGTGCAGTGAGAGGTAGCTGCTATCAGATAAAAACGGGAAAAATTTCTTTACTTGAAACTCTTTATTCAGTTGTTTTTTAAGAGCTCCTTCATAGGTTTCAGCAATATCTTTCAGAATGTGAAGAAGGCGTTCTTCCTCCTCGACCTCTTCTCGCAAATAATTATGTGGGCAATATGGCGGAGCAAAGAAAATAACAACCTTGGGTTTTCTGTTTGGATCTGCTTGTTGTAACGCTTCTACAATGGCAAAGGCTACTTCACGCTTTTCTTCTCCTTTATAATCCGCAGTCATATCATTGATGATTTGATTTGCTTGGACTCCAATATTTTGTAGATACTCCTTATATTCATCAAACGTAAATACATCTACGTTCCAATCCGGAGTCTCTCCACGAGGGTATCCTCCCCTTTGCATGAAAGCTTCGTATTGTTTTTTCATGTATTGTTCAACTTCACGGCATGCTTCCGCCGCTTGTTCTTTTAATTGATCCATTACATCTTTCGGAGATCGTTCATAAATAAACAGATTAAAGTATAAGCGGCTTTTTAACGCCGTTTGGACATTATAAAAATCTTTGGAATCTCTTTGTTGTAAACAAGTGGGAGGCAGCATGTGTTCTCCTTCCATCTTTTCCGCAAGATCCATATTGTTATTAATGCGTCGGTTAATTTCGGCCGATACGAGAGACGGGTCCACTCCATGCAGTGTCTCTCCGACATGAGCTTCTCTGCCATATATCGAAAAGCACGGGAGAAGTTTCCCTACCGCACCAGTGTATATATTAATAGAAGAATCCCCTTCGTATAAATCTGTCACAAAATCATTATTAATCGCTGCTTTATAGGTTATGTTATGTTTCTCACGCAAGCTTTGCAGTTCAGCTACAGATTCAATTACACCTGTATGTTCATTTTCTTCTACAGGATTAAGCATAAGAAGTAGGTTACCTTCTAATTCTTCTGGATGCTCCATAAAATACAATAAGTTAGAGATGTGGACTGCCGCACCTGATTTCATGTCCGTCGCCCCGCGTCCGAACATCCACTCGCCACTTTCGGCACATTCTTTCAGCTCTGGAAACTGAGTCTGTTGTTTAAAATGTTCTTGTAGGTCCCGGGGAGAAAAAGCAAACTTCTGCAGATCTGCAAAGTCCTCCACACCTACTGTGTCCATGTGAGAATGAAAAATGATCGTTTTTTCTGCATTTTCTTTTTTCAGAAAAGCAAATATGTTTTTCCTGCCCAGATGATCATCCTTCAATGGTACGCTCCACAAATATTCGGGATTCTGTTGAAAATAAGAAGCCTGACGAAGTAAATCTATCAAGTATTCAGCGATGTCCGCTTCGCCGCTTGTTCCGTTTACGCTGGGAATCGAAACAAGTACTTCTGTCAGATACTCTAGCCTTTCAAATTCATCCATTTCCATCATACGTTTAAATACAATGGAAGCTTCAGGAACTCTTGTTGTTTGTACGTGCTGTAAAGACACTATGATGATCCTCCTTCATTTTCTAACAAAGTTGTTGCTTCTGGAAAGGATGTAAGATGGACGACGCACGGCCCTTCAAACCGTAAGCTAACATGCTGATATCAGCTTTGTAAGACACGTCTCCACCTCATTATACTACGACAGACTATCCTCTGATAGCTCACTCTTCTTCCATGTCAGCCCATGCTGAATATTTCCGCTTTAAGACGAGCGTACTGCAGTGAATACCTCCACCCATTTTATTAATTTCCGATATATCAATCTCGATCACTTCAATGCCATGATCCTTAAGACGTTGCATGGTATAAGTGCCGTTCGTGGAAAAGATAACTTTCCCCGGAGCAATCGGCAGACAATTCGTTGTTAATTCTGGATCTCTGTTATCCGTTGGTATCAATTCTATTTCTTTTTCTTTCATCGTTTCTATGAACCAGTGAGGAAGTTTTGAATAATCGGCCAATGCCGTTTTATGATCCACCATCATAAACACTTCATCTAAATGAATTAAATTAGAAGGCAAGTCTACACCTATTAATTCGATATCCTGCATTGCAAGTATGGATCGAAGTTGTTGAACTCCTTCCTGGTTGACGCGGACCGATGTCCCAACTGCAGCGGTGTTAGGGTCAATCATAATAAAGCTGCCGCCTTCCATGGTCCCTTTCCCTTGAATCGTCCCGAGTATAGGTATCTCGTGTTTGGCAAATGTTTTTTGGGCGTTTCTTACTTCTGCATATCTCATAGGGAGGGCAAAACGTGACAGTACGACCCCTCCAGGGATGACCATACCAACGTCTCTTGGAAACAAACGGTTCGTTAAAAGTTTCGGACTATCTTCTAGTTCAATAACGTCAATGCCGTGCTGTCTATAAATTGTTGTCAACGTATCATGCTGTTTTTGCATTAATTCAAGGTCAGGGGGAGTGTCGCCGAGTATGTAACTGTTAATTTCTCCGTTTTCCCCTTTAAGAAAGAGGGCATCAAATCTCTCATCATAGGAAGCATTCTGAAATTCTAACACCTCTTCTCCGGGCCGGTGAACAAGTACTGTTTCCACCTCGCTCACATGATCAGTACATCCCCAGTAGCGATCCCATACATGGTTCACTAGTGTTTTGTTATGGTTTCGAGCCTTCACCTTATTACCAGCCAGCAATTCTTGCAGTGTAATCATATGTTGACCCTCCTAAATGAGTAGATGTTCCTATGATATAAAAAACTTTCTCTAGATACAAATGGGGCCGCGGAGAAAGCCTCCGCGACCTGTCATTCATTAATGATTAATCGATAAAATCTGGCTCTTCCTTTACAATGCGTTCATAGAGAGGTTCAAAGTTGATAACACCTGCTTGCGGGAACCCGACTTGCTCCCATGTTTTCTTGGCATTTTCTTCTTCAATCGCAATTGGTTTTCCCACTTGCTCTGCCAGCATTTGCGCTTGGCAAGCTCTTTCCATGGATATGAACCACCATGCAGCGGATTCAACAGAGTTTCCCACGGTTAACAAACCATGGTTCTGAAGAATGACTGCTTTGTTATCTCCTAACGCATTAGCAATTCGCTGTCCTTCTTCCGTCTCATATACCACTCCCGTGTAGTCATTAAACAGGCTATGATCCTCGTAGAACGCACACGCGTCTTGAGAAATAGGGTCAAGCAGTCGCCCCAGCGCTGACCATGCTTTTCCGTAGGTTGAATGGGAGTGAGCCGCAGCCACTGCATCCGGGCGCGCTTCATGGATTTGCGAATGAATCGCAAAGGCCGCCTTATTGATCGGCTGGTCCCCTTCTACCACTTTTCCCCGGTGATTTACTAATACTAAATCAGACACTTTGATTTGACTAAAGTCCTTCGCAAACGGGTTTACCCAAAAATGATCTGTTAATTCAGGATCTCTTGCCGTGATGTGTCCAGCCACTCCCATGTCAAAGCCAAACCTTGCAAATAGGCGAAAGGAGGCAGCAAGCATCTTTTTTCTATGTGCTCTTTCTTCCTCTACTGTTCTCGATGCGTTGTTGAACTGTTGATGATCGATCAAATCACTCATCTGAGACACTCCTTTATATGAATAATTTCTTTACAAAAACGTCGGTAATAAACAGGTAAACCATCCATCTGGACACCCGAAACCGGATCACTTTCACATCAACATAATACTTTCAAAAAAAGGCCACTAATCACTTGGATTAATGGCCATTTCTCTTTCCAATTAGATATTACCGATGGAAACGTATTTATCTTCTACGAATTCTTCGATACCTTGTCTTCCACCTTCGCGTCCCATTCCGCTTTCTTTCACACCACCGAACGGAGCTTGAACTGTGGTAGGAATTGGATCGTTGATACCTACAATACCGTATTCAAGATCATCCATGATGCGGTGGCTGCGGCTGAGGTCATTTGTGAAGCAATAAGCTGCTAAGCCGTATTCTTTATGGTTTGCACGCTTGATTGCTTCTTCTTCTGTCTTAAATGTGTAAACAGGAGCAACCGGTCCGAATGTTTCTTCTGTGGTGATGAGCATTTCATCATTTGCATTAGAAATAACGGTTGGCTCAAAGAATTGATCACTCTTTTGACCAGCGACACGGTTACCACCAGTTTCAATTTTACCGCCTTTTTGAACAGCGTCTTGAATGTGCTCTTCTACTTTATCTAAAGCAGATGGCTCAATCAGTGGACCAATTTCTACGCCTTCTTCCAGTCCGTTACCAATTTTAAGGTCGCTAACTTTAGCTGCAAACTTCTCAATAAACGCGTCTTTTACAGATTCTTGGACGTACACGCGGTTAGTACAGATACAAGTTTGCCCCGCGTTACGGAACTTGCTTCCCACTACAGCTTCTGCTGCTTTATCGAGGTCTGCGTCTTCAAACACGATGAATGGCGCATGGCCGCCCAATTCCATAGACATTTTCTTCACTGTCGCTGCGGATTGTTCAATCAACACTTTTCCTACTTCTGTAGAACCAGTGAATGTTACTTTACGTACTTCTGGGCTCTTCATCATTGGACCAGCTGTCTTGGAAGCAGATCCAATGACCAAGTTCAAGACACCTTTCGGAAGACCTGCTTCATGGAACGCATCTACTATCTTCATAGCAGAAAGCGGAGTAGCAGAAGCTGGTTTTACAATGATCGGGCATCCTGCTGCGAGAGCTGGTGCTACTTTACGGGCAATCATTGCAGCTGGGAAGTTCCACGGTGTAATCGCAGCTACAACACCTACTGGATCTTTTACAACCATGAGGCGCTTGGAGTTGACAGATGCAGGAATAATTTCACCGTACAGACGCTTTCCTTCTTCTGCAAACCACTCAAAGTATTCAATGCTCTGATTTACTTCCCCTTTTGCTTCGTTCAAAGGCTTACCCATTTCTTTTGTAAGAGTCTCTGCGATTTCATCTAGTCTCTCTCTCATTATATTAGCAGCCTTTAAAATATACGCTCCTCTTTCTTTCGCAGGAGTTTTTTTCCAAGCAGGAAAAGCGGCAGATGCAGCTTCGATTGCTTGCTCTGTGTCTTCTTCGCTTGCTCTTGCTGTCTCTTGAACAAGCTCTCCTGTAGCCGGGTTGATAACTTCCATTTTTTCCTTATTGATTCCTTCTGTCCATTCCCCATTAATATAAAGCATCTCTTCATCTCCCTTGTATGTATTATTTGGAAAGTTCTTGGTCTACTAGTGTTATGACTCTATCAATTTCAGCAGACTCTACTGTAGTTGGTGCAATAAAACGCAAAACATTCTTTTCGGTGCCACAGCCTAACAAAATAACACCTTGTTCCAATCCTGCTTTTCTAATCTGATTCAACTTATCAGGGTTTGGCTGCCCTTTTTCATCTACTAATTCCATCGCCAGCATCAGGCCGAGACCTCTTACTTCCCCAACAGAATCATGCTTTTCTTTAAGTTTCTGAAGCTGCTGTTTAAAATAGTTTCCTTGTTTCACTGCATTCTCTAATCCTTCTTCTTCGAGCACATCAATAGTTGCTATAGCAGCAGCACATGAAACTGGGTTACCACCAAATGTTCCTCCGTGTGTCCCTGCCGGCCATTGTTCCATATACTCACGTTTCGCAACGAGAGCACTTAAAGGAAACCCGGAAGCGATTCCTTTTGCTAGTGTAACAATATCAGGCTTTACGTCAAAATGCTCGTAGGCAAACATTTTACCAGTACGGCCGAATCCTGTTTGTATTTCATCGAAAATGAGTAGAATGCCGTGTTTATCACAGATTTCTCTTATTTTTTGGACAAATGCTACAGGAGGTACGATATAGCCGCCTTCCCCTTGAATCGGCTCCATAATAATAGCGGCCACTTGTTCAGGAGTGACTTGTAACTGAAACAACTCTTCTAACTGAGCAATACAACGATCTGTTTCTTCCTCTTCTGTGCGTCCATGATAGAAGGCATAAGGATAATCTGCATAATACACACTAGGCATTAATCCTTCATAGTCGGCACGATATGACGAGCTTGATGCTGTAATCGACGTCGTCCCAAGTGTACGACCATGGAATCCTCTTTTGAAAGAGATAAGTGCAGGGCGTTTTGTCACTTTTTTTGCTAGTTTGATAGCACCTTCGTTTACTTCCGCACCGCTATTACTAAAGTATACCATATTGTCGCCGCCAGTGAGGTCATTCAACTTTTCAGCAAGCTCGATGTAGCTTGGATAATACACTACATTATGACCAGCATGAATCATTTCATCGAGCTGTTCTTTCGCTGCTTCTACAACACGGGGATGATTGTGTCCGATATTTGTTACAGCCACACCACTCGCAAAATCCAAGTATTTTTTGCCATCTTCCCCGTAAAGGTAATGACCTTCTGCTTTCACTACTCCTAACTCCGTTGCTCGTTTAGCGATAGGAGGCATTACCTTTTCTGCTCGTTGTGCAAGTGTTTCTTTCGTTGTTTTTGTTGTCATATCATTCCCGCCTTTTTATAAAATTTATCTTTTTATGGAAGTTGTTTTTTCTTTAGATGTTGGCGCTGCTTCCATTAAGAGCTCAACTAAGTGAACAGCTTCCATGTGTTTCCCTGCTTTCTCCCGCTCTATCCCTATTTTCATTTGTAAGAGACATCCAGGATTTGTAGTAACAATAGCTTCTGGTTGAACTGTTGTTACGTCTTCCATTTTGCGATCAAGGATGTCCATTGAGTCTTCGTAGTTCACTATGTTATAGATTCCTGCTGAACCGCAGCAAAAATCAGGATTGTTTAACTCTTTTAATTGAAGTCCAGGTACTTGATCCATTAACTGACGCGGAGGGGCCACGACTTTCTGGACATTTGTCATATGGCATGACGGCTGGTACGTGATGACTCTATTAACACTCTTTGTAAATTCAAGACCATCTAATTCAACCAATACCTCGGAGATATCTTTCACTTTATTCGTGAAAGCTTTTGCTCTTGCATGCCAGTCGCTTCCTGATTCGAAAAGATGGTCGTATTCTACAAGGCGAGCCCCGCAACCTCCCGCATTATTAACGATGAAATCGACATCTTCTTGTTCGAAGGCTTTAATGTTTTCCATCGCCAGTTCCCTGGATTTTTTTGTTTTACCAGAATGAGCATGAAGTGCCCCGCAGCACGTCTGAGCTTCTGGGAGAATGACTTCCGCTCCCGCTAAGCGAAGCAATTCAATGGTCTGTTCATTGATCCGGTAAAAGGTGCTGTCCATCACACATCCCGTAAAGAAGGCGACTTTTGCAGTTGACGGACCATCCGGGAATACCCGTTGCGGGCGATTTTTCCTTTCATTCGGAGATGGCTGTTTCGGCAGAACCTTTTCAAATTTATCCAAATGCAGCGGAGCAACTGTTGTTAATTTTAATGCCTGAGCTGCTTTTTGCAGTCCTGTCGCTTGATACAGCCAGGCTGCGTTTCCCAGCCGATTCATCCACGACGAAGAAGGGAAGAATGTTCCAAATAAAAAGTCTTCTGCTTTTTGCTGTGGCTTAGACTTCTGTTGGTTGTCCTCTAGTGTTTCCTTTGCTCCTTCTAAAATGGCGCCGTATTCTACACCGGTTGGACATACTGTCGTGCAGGCCATACAGCCAAGACACTTATCAATGGGTTCTTGTAAATCCTCAAGATCGGCTTTTCCTTCAGCCACCATCTTTACCATATTAATACGCCCACGCGGAGAATGAGTTTCTTTTTCCATCGTTTCATAGGTAGGACAAGCTGGCAGACAATACCCGCATTGCACACAGTCAAAGGTTTTATCGTAATTCAGTTTTCGTTGAAGCTCTTGTATATTACTCATTTCGCAGCACCAGCTTCTGGCCTTTTTCAGGGAATATCTTATTCGGATTCATGATGCCGTTTGGATCCCAACTGTCTTTCATTCTCTTTGTCATTTCCAAACCGACCTCCCCAAGCTCTTGTTCCATAAAAGGAGCCTTCATTGTACCGATGCCATGTTCACCGGAGAGTGTACCTCCAAGGTCGATAGCAGCTTGAAATATTTCTCCAACCGCTAATTCTACCCGTTCCATTTCCTCGTTATCTCGTTTATCACATAAAATATTTGGGTGAAGATTCCCATCCCCAATGTGACCGAAGACAACCAGTTCCACTTGATATTTTTCTTTAATCTCTTCCAACCGTTCAATCATAGCCGGAATTTTACTACGCGGAACGGTGGCGTCTTCTGAGACTTTCGTTGGCTTGATCTTCGCAATAGCTGGTGATACTTGTTTTCTCGCATGCCAAATATTAGCCGCTTCTTCCTCATCTTTTGGTACTTTTATATTCACCGCACCGAGCTCTACCATTATATGTTCAATCGCTTCCGCTTCCTCTTGGATCGCTGAAGGATGACCGTCCAGCTCAATAATTAAAACCGCAGCCGCATCGACCGGAAGCCCCGATGGTTTATAGTTTTCCACGGCAATCGTACAAGCCTGATCCATAAACTCCATTTTTGAAGGGACAATCCCTGATGTTAATGTTTTCGAAATAGCTTTACCTGCTTGTTCCACATCGTTAAATACTGCCATCAACGTTTGAACCGCCAGTGGTTTTGGTACGAGCTTTAAAGTAGCTCTCGTAATTACTCCGAGAGTCCCTTCCGAACCAACAATAATCTTCGTTAAATCATAGCCGGTGACATTTTTGATTGTACGGCCTCCTGTGTTAATCACTTCTCCTTCAGGAGTGACGAGTTCAAGACCAATCACATAATCTTTCGTGACACCATACTTTAGACCGCGAGGACCTCCTGAATTTTCTGCCAAATTTCCTCCGATAGTAGACACATGAGCACTGCTTGGATCAGGCGGATACATCAATCCATGCTCTTCGGCTGCTTTGTTAATCTCTGCGGTAAGAACACTTGGAGATACGACCGCTATTAAATCGTCCGGAATCACTTCAATCGTAGCCGGCCATTGCGACATATCCAGTACAATCCCACCTTTCACGGGCAGCGGGCCGCCACTTAAACACGTCCCTTGTCCTCTTGGTGTAACTGGGACTCGGTAGCGATTAGCCACTTTCAGTAAATGGATGACTTCACCTTTCGTCTTCACTTGGACGACCGCATCCGGAAGGAATTCACCAAACGAACCGTCAAAGCTATAACTGTATCGATCCGCAAGTTCTGTAAAAATTTGTTGTTTTGGTATAAACGTGGTTAATGCTTCTTTCCATTTTTCCAAAAGAAACGCCTCCTATTGAAAGAAATTTTCACACCTTACTAAGAAAAGCACATGGCGCCTGCCTATCGGCGACAAGCGCTGGAAGGAAGTTCGACTAAGAACGTCACGTCCTGTGCCAACGTCGAACTGACCCACGTCGTGTGGGCCTGAGGAGGCTTTGCCGCCGCAGTACGGGTTGAAGCGATCTCGAGCCGATGACGCCTGAAGCTAGACATCACTCTGAATGTTTTATCTTTCAAAAAATCTTAGTTGCTCTCTTTGCACAGGACATGCTGGCAGGGATGTTAAGGTAATCGGCCAATCTCTTGTTCAAACTTTTTCTTCGCGTTATTTAAATGCTCATACATTGCTTTCTCGGCTTCCGCGCTGTCTCCCAATTCCAAGGCATTAAAAAGTCGTTCATGTTCATTAAGTACTTTCGTGCGCTTTCCTAGAATTCCCATATTTTTCATCAAGGAAAATTTCACTGCTTTTTCATATAAGTCTGACATATTTTTCATCGTTCGAAGCAGTATCGGATTATGAGTCGCTTCTGTAATAGCTGTATGAAAAGCAATATCTTCCTGATGTCCGATCTCGTTATGTTCGTAAGCTTTCCGGACAGCTTCCAGCTTTTTCTTTATTATCTTCAAATCTTCGGAGGTACGGCGTTCTGCCGCCATCCGGGCTCCTCCTGTTTCGACAATGATCCTTGTTTCGAGCAAATTTAAAATATCTTGAGAATCAACGAACTCAAATTGTGTTTCTTCCAGAAAATGATCAATAGAAGCTGTTTGAACGACACTTCCTCCTCCTTGACGGGACATAATGAGGCCGCTTGCCTCGAGAACACTCAACGCTTCTCGAACAGGCGTCCTGCTTACTCCGAACATTTCCGTTAATTGGTTTTCGGAGGGAAGTTTGTCACCAGGCTTTAACTTTTTATCTTTGATCATTTGTTTTAAATGATCTACCACTTGCATAGATACTTTTTTGCGCTCTATTTTCATTTCTATTTATCTCCTAAGTGAATAATAAAACGTTAACTTGTATTATAAGTATACAATAATATAACCTTCACTTTATTTCAAGAAAATTTTTGTTATTGGTGTCAAAGGATGATCTGGAAATAACGTTACTAAGGTCTCTTTTATTTCTTTGGACATCGCCGCCATACAGTGTTACACTCAATTTCGTTCTAACAGGAATAGTAGAAAGGACGATCTTCGATGAGTGAGGAAATGAGGAAAGCGAATCCATTTGCACTTCTTCCTTTAGCTATATTTGTGTTACTTTTTGTTGGTTCAGCAGCTATCACCCAAGACTTTAAGAGCATGCCTATTATTGTGGCTGCGTTAATAGCAAGTATTGTTGCGATTACAATGATTCGCGGAGTGTCGTTTGCGGAGAAAGTTACTATATTCACAAAAGGCGGCGGCAGTCCGAATATTATTTTGCTTGCCTTGATATTTATATTGGCAGGAGCGTTTGCTTCCGTAGCAGAAGCCACCGGAGCTGTGGATTCTATCGTAAACCTGGGGATATCCTCCCTACCGCCAAACCTTCTTATGGTAGGTCTCTTTTTAATTAGCTGTTTCATCTCCATATCAATGGGGACTTCGACAGGGACGGTCGTTGCTGTTGCGCCCATCGCCATCGGAATCGCTGAACAGACAGGATCCCCTATCCCATTAGCACTCGCGGCAGTCATTGGCGGTTCCATGTTCGGTGATAATTTATCAATGATCTCCGATACAACTATCGCAGCCGTGCGTACTCAACAAACGACAATGAAAGATAAATTTAGAACGAATTTTTTCATCGTTCTTCCTGCTGCTATTGCTGCCGCAGTCATATTCGCTCTCATTCCGACCGGAGAGGCAGTAGTGAGTGGAGATTACCATTTTGATATTATTACGATCTTTCCTTATATAGCTGTTCTTATTATTGCTTTATTAGGAGTGAATGTTGTCATCGTATTAATTGGAGGAATTCTCTTCTCCGGCGCTATCGGTTTGTTGAATGGTTCATTTACGTTTTTGGAATTTCTGCAAGTTGCCGAAGAAGGGATAGGGAGCATGCAACATATCGCCATCTTAGCGATATTGCTGAGTGGGATGGTAGAGACAGTCAAGCATAACGGGGGAATAGCTTTCATCCTGGAGTTTATTAATAAAAGAGTTCAGACAAAGCGAGGAGCAGCATTTGGAATTGCCGGACTGGTTAGTACTGTCGATGCGTCGACAGGAAACAATACTGTGGCCATTTTGATGAGTGGTCCATTAGCCAGAAATATTGCAGTAGAATATGGGATCGAGAGTCGAAAATCCGCAAGCATATTAGACATTTTCGCTTGCTGTGTTCAAGGCCTCGTTCCGTACAGCGGACAGATGCTCGCGGCAACTGGACTTGCTGCCGTTTCTCCTCTGGCCATCCTCCCCTATTCTTTTTATCAAATTTTGATTGGGGTCAGTGGTATTATAGCGATTCTTCTCTTTTTCAGGAAACAATAACCTTTTGACTCCTCGTTGTATATATGAAAATAAGGCTGTAATGAGAAACTCTCACTACAGCCTTTTCTTTGTAGCGTACAGCCAATCACATCTCACTTCTTATCGGTACTCATCACACCACAGCTCTTACAAACAACTTGGTTTTTTCCATTGCTTTTTGCTTCATATAGCGCTTGGTCCGCCATATCAAGGAGCTGGTGCATGGTTACTTTTTTATCCACAGGTCTTGCGCTTGCTGCGCCCGCGCTAATTGTAACGTATGTTCCGCCTCTCGGGCCTTCGTGTTTCATTTTTTCTTCTACGATACGGGCGCGCATTCGTTCGGCGACAAGGACAGCTCCTTCTGGATCAGTATCCGGGAGAACCGCCACGAACTCTTCCCCTCCGAGCCTTGCAACAAAATCTGTGGATCGTTTCAACACGTCTCTTAAGATCGACGCCGTTTCTTTCAGACAGTCGTCCCCTTTTAAGTGTCCGTAATGATCGTTATAGGCTTTAAAGTCATCAATATCGATAAATATAATAGATACGTCAGAAGCTGTTCGTCGGGCACTTTCCCAAGTAAATGTAAGAAACTCATCAAACTGTCTTCGGTTAGGAATGCCGGTAAGCGAATCGACACGCGACATTTTCTCCAGTTTTCGATTCGCTTCTTCCAACTCAAGAGTTTTCCGTTTCAGCTCTTCTTCATCTTTCTTCTGTACTGTAATATCCATTAAAATGCCATTAAATATGATATCGCCATTTCTAGAGAGCGAGGGACGTGCAATACCATGCCACCACTTTACTCCCTCTGTTGTCCGAAAACGCCCCTTAAAATCCCACGGCGTCATTTCCGTTTTAGCAATATGTATGGCATGCCTGTAATTTTTCCAATCTTCAGGAGGAATATATTTAGTCAGTTCCTGCACATCTTCTTCCACCGCTTTGGCATCTATCCCGAACATGTCCTCTAACTTCGAGCTAACAAAATTCATTGCGTAAGTCCCATCCGCTCTTTCTACCCATTGATAAATGACTCCAGGTACATTTGCCACCACGTCTGCAAACTTATGATCTATTTCAACTCTCGCCTCATGTTCTTCTAATTGCTTGATCGTTGCACCAAGACTCCCAGCTATTGTAAATAATGCACGGGAATTGACGTCTCCCCACTTCGTTTCGTCCTCATCCATAATTCCAAAAAAACCCCAAAACTTCTGACCTATAATAATAGGAACAAGCTGATGAGTGGGAATTTTTTTCTTTAGCAGGTTCTCTTGTGTGCTGTCTGGAAGAGTATCTATGTGCATGGTGGCAATGTTACCCGCTTTTAATTGTTTTATGACATGCTCTGTTCCTTTTTGCCGAACAGGTACATTTTGTTCATCGGGATCGTTTATCGCTGGACGTTCTCCTTCCGCCACCCACTCATATCTCATACTAAGAGCCGGCTCTTTTGTATCAGAATGAGGATGATATTCCATGATAAACGCTCTTTTGGCACCTATCGCTTCTCCAAAAGCCTTAAGAGATTTTTCAATGGCTAGTGGAATGTCCTCTGTCACAATCAACTGATTGGATGCTCTAGCTACCGCTTCTAATAACTGTTCATATTGTGCTAAAAGGTACTGGAGTGCGTGTATATCTTTGCCTTCTCGGTTACTCCGCATATAGTTTATCCCCCAACATAGTATTGCCAATGCAAACTTCAAATGATTCGTGTTTTTCTTCTACACTACACATTGACTTTAAGAGAACGAAGCGCCTTGCGCAGCTGTGACAGGTTCACCTGTCCTCATCATAGGCCATACTGGGGGCGGAACATTCGTCCCTTAGCTATACCACGTTTTGGGTAAAACGAACCCTGTTTTCGTTCTGTTTCATGAGAAATTTACTAGTTCATTATACTCTTTATCCTTCCTCTTGAGAACTATTTTTACTTTTTATGAGATATCTATAGTATCGTTGTCTCATTTTTCAGAAAAACGAAACCAGGCGTTAACTGATAGGCGTATTTTTTTCCACTGCGTTTGCGAAAGAATGGATGTGTTCTTTCCCCCAATCATACATGTGATGAATGATTGGCATTAAACTTTCTCCTCTTTTTGTCAGTGAGTATTCTACTTTTGGCGGAACTTCGGGGTAAACTTGTCTATTCACTATACCGTCTTCTTCCAATTCGCGGAGCTGTGTGGTAAGCACTTTATGGGTGATTTTCGGGAACAACCTCCGGATCTCGTTGAAGCGGAGCGTTCCATCTGTTCCTAAGTAATAGATAATGGTGATTTTCCACTTTCCACTTATTAACGACAGAGTCAGTTCTTTCTCACAGTTAAACTGGCCATTTTTAATTTTCTTTAACGTTTCTTCACGAACATCTCCCAACCGCTGTCACCCTCCTATAGTTTCCTTAAGGTTACCTTATTACAATAAAGTGCATTCTTTCGGTGACTGATTGCTCTTGGTAAAGTTAAATCAGGGAGTTCATCGGGGACTAAGATTCCTTCTTCCTTTTTTTACCTCCCTTTTATTTTACTGGAGTACTTATTATTCTTCAATGCAAAGGATCTGTTAACCGCTCATTACTTAACTATAGGAGGAATGCGTAATGGCAGGAAATCGGGCTGTTGCTTACATGGGTGCTGGAAAAGTCGAAGTGCAGGACATTGATTATCCGGATCTTGTTCTGCGGGATGGACCCGGCGTAAACCCGCTCAACGTCGGAAGGAAGTGTGAACATGGCGTCATTATAAAAGTGATTACGACCAATATTTGCGGCAGTGACCAACACATGGTACGGGGACGCACCACCGCCCCTGAAGGTCTTGTATTAGGACATGAAATTACAGGAGAAGTCATTGAAACCGGACGAGACGTGGAGTTTATACAGAAAGGCGATATGGTGTCAGTACCATTTAATATTGCCTGCGGACGGTGCCAAAATTGCCGGGAACAGCATACTCACGTCTGTCTTAACGTGAACCCTGACCGTCCCGGGTCTGCCTATGGATATGTTGACATGGGCGGCTGGGTAGGCGGTCAATCGGAATATGTGATGGTCCCTTACGCTGATTTTCAGCTGCTAAAATTCCCTGATAAAGATCAAGCGATGGATAAAATTATGGACTTAACGATGCTCTCTGATATTTTCCCAACGGGTTATCACGGCGCCGTAAGTGCTGGGGTTCATCCGGGAGCGACGGTTTACGTAGCGGGTGCAGGACCAGTAGGGCTGGCAGCAGCTCATTCTGCTCAGTTACTAGGAGCTTCTGTTGTTATCGTTGGCGACCTCATTCCCGAACGGTTAGAACAGGCTCGCAGCTTTGGATGTGAAACGATCAACTTGAGAGACCACGATGACCTTGGGGAGCAGATCGATCAGATTCTCGGCACACCAGAAGTAGATTGTGCAATCGATGCTGTTGGTTTTGAAGCTTCCGCTCACGGACAGAATGCACAAGAAGCTCCTGCCACTGTCTTAAATTCCATTATGGACATCACTAGGGCAGCTGGTCAGCTTGGCATCCCTGGACTGTATGTCACAGAGGACCCAGGCGCTGCAGATGAAGCTGCGAAACAAGGTTCCTTAAGCATACGTTTTGGATTAGGCTGGGCGAAAGCACACACCTTTGTGACAGGTCAAACCCCTGTGATGAAATACCACCGTGATTTAATGAATTCTATTTTGCATGGAAAGGCAAATATTGCGAAAGCGGTTAATGCCACACTGATTTCCCTAGATGAGGCTCCTCATGGATACCAGCAATTTGACAGCGGAGTGGCTAAAAAATTTGTTATTGACCCACACGGACTCGTGCGTAACTAATTTAAACGAGGAGGTTTATACTTATGAACGGAATAACATTAGAAGAAGCTAGAAAGATCATTGAAGGTGCTGAACAAGAAGCAAAACAGATTGGTGTTTCCATGGTTATCGCTATTGTAGACGAGGGAGGAAATTTCGTAGCAAAACATCGAATGGATGATGCTTGGATTGCCAGTGTTGATATCGCAGAAAATAAAGCATGGACCTCGGTTGCTTTAAAGATGCCTACTTCCCAATTAGCGGAAGCAACCGTGCCAAATGCAGAATTATATGGATTAAATACAACCAATAATGGACGCATTGTCGTATTCGGAGGCGGCATCCCTCTCGAACGTGACGGCAAAGTGATTGGCGCTATCGGCGTTAGCGGCAGCACCGTGCCACATGACGTACAAGTAGCAGAAGCTGGCGTACGTGCTTTTGAACAAATAAATTAATCCTCCACCCCCTCCCCCGCAATATTATAAAAGGTTGGAAGAACGTCCTGTAAAACGTAAACAGGGCGTTCTTTTCCTGTCTCTTTTCGTAAATAATTATCACCTTCTCTCGCATCCTACCTTAATATGGTTCACTCAGCCCACCGTAAGATCCATTAACAGATCAAAACTTCAGCAAAATAGATATTTTTTGATCCATTTTTGACAATTGTCGATTCGATTTAAGATCAAATATGTATTTTTCAAATTATTTGTCGTTATGTGTAAGTATCATGTAAGCGTTTTGACAACGTTTTACATATATTCCCATAAAACAAACTTGGCATGAATATTGCAATATTAAAAGAAAAGAAAAACTTGTCACAAAAATCTCATAGATTCCAACATCAAGGAAGGTGATGTGATGTGTGCTGATACGATTATTCAAAACGGCAACATTTATACAATGAATGATAGCAATCCTCAGGTTCATGAATTAGCTATCAAAGATGGAAAAATTGTCTCTGTTGGAGAGAAAGCGAAAGATTGGCAAGGTGAGAATACAAAAGTAATAGATGCCGGAGGACGTACTATTCTTCCAGGTATCATAGAAAGTCACGCTCATCCTATCATTTATGCTGCTGATCTTCTGCTTCTAGACTTACGCCCTGAAGCTGCGCCTACGATCGATGATATATTGATAAAAGTAAAAGAGCGAAGCCAAGAAATTCCAAAGGGCGAATGGATTATCGGTCACGGTTGGGATGAAGGGCGCTTGAAAGACAAACGTTTTCCTACACTGAAAGAATTAACCGAAGTCGCTCCAGATCATCCCGTCATCCTACAGCGACAATGTAAACATAATGCTGTAGTAAATAAAAAGGCGCTGGAAGCTTCAAACCTTCCGGAAAACCCGAAAGATCCAGATGGCGGACGTTTTCTTCGTGATAAGGAAACAGGAGAGTTTAATGGTTACGCGCAAGAAAATGCTGCGAAGATGTTTCACATACCAGAGCCTGCGCCTGAACAATTAAAAGAAGCTTTCAAAGAATCCCAAAAGCAGTTCTTGAAATGGGGAATTACCACAGCCCATGACATGGCCGTAAATGTTGAACAAATGAAGGTCTATCAGGAGCTTTATAATGATCAAATTCTGGATATGAAAATTCGTCTCTGGATATGGGGCATTACGCAAACTGGCTTTCAGGGCTATGAAGAGGAGATGTTCTCGCTTGGTCTCCAAAGCGGGTTCGGAGATGACCGTCTGAATATTCAAGGTATGAAATACATGCTTGACGGCGGTGTCGGAGGAAGGTCTGCTGCTTTTTCGGATTCATTTGAAGGTGAATCAGATAATCACGGCGTTCTTTATATGAACCAGGAAAAAATTAATCACCATGTACGCCGTTCGATTGAAAATGGTTTGCGCGTTTCTATTCATGCAATCGGAGATTTAGCAATCGAACAAGCTGTCACCGCCATTGAAAATGCAGGAGATCAAGATCTGATCCGTTCGATGAGAAACCGGATCGAACACTGTTGTCTGCCATCAGATAACCATTTAGAACGGATAGCAGACAATAACATCGTTGCCGGTTCCTCTATTGGATTTATCTATTCACTCGGTGAAAGCTATCTTCTCAATTTAGGAAAAGAGCGTACGAGCAAGGCGTTTCCACAAGCTTCCTTTAAGAATTATGGCATTGTTGCTCCTGGGAATTCCGACATGCCTATCTGTAACGGAAACCCTTTTCTAGGAATGTATGCTGCCATCACTAGAAAAACCGTTGGTGGTCAAGCTTGTGGAGAGGAGGAAAAAATCAGCGCAGAGGATGCGTTAAAAGCTTATACAAGGGACGCTGCTTATAGCGGGTTTGATGAAAATCTTATCGGGAGCCTGGAGGTTGGAAAACACGCTGATCTCATCGTAATTAATGAAGATCCTCTGGAAATTGAGAAAGAAGATATCAAAGACCTCGAAGTAGAATTAACCATGGTGGAAGGGCAAGTCAAATATGAAAAAATACGAAACAAAGAGCATCATACCATTCTCGGATGACACCTTATTTAAGAAGTTTCATGGTAATAAAACCTAATTTCCAGTTGACCCAGAATGGTGAAAGCGATATCATTAATCTCTCAACTAAGATATTACTCATTTAAGAAGGCAGGGTGTTAAAATCATGTTTACAGAAGAACAGAAGTTAATTATCGGTATTACTGTAATTGTTTATTTTTTCTTCCTATTTGGAACTGCCGTATTTATTAATCGACGAGTGAAAACGTATGACGATTATAATGTAGCGGGACGGACTGTTTCTATGTATCCCCTCATTTTAACTTTTATTGGTACAGCTGTCGGTGGCTCCATTCTACTTGGATACATGACAGATGGTTACCGTTTAGGAATGGGACAACTATGGTTAGGTTTTTCCTTAGGTATTCCTATGCTTCTCATGGGCTTTTTCCTATTAACCAGGATTAGAAAGCTTGGCGAAAAATATAACATGGTGACAATGGGAGACTATACTGCACTTCGTTACGGTGAAGGTGCTCGTATCCCGACTGTTATAGCTGTTTTATGTGCCTATTGTGCAATTACAGGGATGCAGTTCGTCTCTATTGCGACAATTTTAAATTTAACGAATGGACTTAACATGACGATTGGTATTCTTATTGGCTGGGTTTTACTCACAATGAAAACGTACTTTGGCGGACTAAAAGCTGTCATATGGCAAGACGCGGTGCATGGCACCATTCAAACAGTAGGTATCTTCGTATTGTTCGTCGTCGTTATTCTAGCTTCTGGCGGTTGGGAAGGCATTTCTCAAAACGCACAATCTCTAGGTGAAGCAGAAAGCCTAAGCATATTTAATATTTCTACGACTGAACTTGCGGTGCTCTTCTTAACATTAGGTGCCTATCAATTTGTACGACAAGACGTATGGCAACGTTTCTGGGCTGCAAAGAGCTTAAAAGTCGCAAAAAATGGATTTTTACTTTCTGCAGTTTTAGCCATCATTACTAGTGTCATTACGGTTGCTATTGGTGTCTTCGCTAATTATGGACTAAGAATTGACAATATTGATCCAGCGTTAGTCTATTACTACGTAGTAGGGGATGTCTTCCCATTCCCATTAGTGATTGTAATGATGATTGCCTTATTGGCAACTGTTATTTCTTGTGCTGACTCCTTCTTCCTGGCTGCATCATCTTCTATTGTAAATGACCTTATTAAGCCACGTTTGAAGGACGAAAACAAAACAAAAAATATGTTGTTGTACAGCCGTATGTCGGTTGGGATTGTTTCCCTTATTTCCGTGCTGTTAGCTCTTTATATTCCACAGCTCGTGCAGCTATGGATTACCGGAACAGCCATGCTCGTATCTGCATTACTTGCACCGATCGTTATTGGATTGTTCTGGAAGCGCCCAACTCGTAAAGCTGGCTTAGCCTCCATGTGGACTGGCCTGGTAGTAGCAGTTATCTGGCAACTCGCTGGTCACCCATTCGGATGGCATCCCGTGTTCCTTGGACTGCCAATTTCTATTATTGTTCTTCTAGCTGTAACCTTCATGACGAAGCCAGAAAGCAATATTATAGAAGAAATCCAAGAGGATACACCAGCTCAAAGAAAAACTTCTTAAGAACAAGATCGATGTAAATAGAATGCACAGGACACCTCATATCCTTTTTCTCATACAAAGGCGCCGGTTCTCTTTAAGAAGAGGCCGGCGCTTTTTCATTGTGTTTATAAGACTCTCAATAATGATCCAAAACAAGGATGTGTCAGAGGCTACCAGAAAACAGTGCTTTCTTAAACAACGTTTGATTAATATTAAAGCGCTGAGTCGGAAAGGTTCTTGGTTAAGGAACAGGAGGTTTGCGGATGCGATGGAGCGCTGAGCCTGGAAGTAGCAATAGCGTGACCGGATCAGACGTCTCGGAATCATTTGGGTATGGTCTCGGCTTTGCGTGACTTCCTGAAGATTATGGATATCCACTGGGAAACGTTCCTTCCTTTGCGTGACGCGAGCAACTCATGTCCTCTCTGACTGGGTACCTTTCGGCGCGTTCCGTGACCTCCTCCTGGTTCGCCACTAGTTTTGGGGCAACTTCCGAATGCTTACGTAACCCCACCCCTTTGTTAGGCTGTTTTGTAAAGATTGTTGTTTTAGAGACGAGTACAGATGAGCAGCAGCCGTCTCCTAAGAAATGCGGCCGCTGCTTACGAATTGTATGCGTTCCAAGCAACTAAGCTTGCGAATACAGCTTTGTTATCATAATTTTAAATCAATACGGCTGCCTAGATGCGGTTGAGCTGCCTGCTGTACTTTCTGCACATCGGCAGAAGACATTAATTTTTCAAGAGCTTTTCCTTGTCCTTCAGCTTGATCCATCGATTTCTTCATTAAAGCGACGGACGTATCTTGTTGTACTTTTCCTTGACTCATAGCCATTGATAATAGAGCGATATCCATCTAATTCCCCCTTTCCCACTTACACTTGGTATCGTCGTCATGCTAAAAATTTTTACCTTCCTACTTCCTCTTTTATATCTGTATTTGTGTAGAAAGATAACATTTTTTGAGTGACACGCTCATATAATTCGTGTGGTACTACACCTCTAAAGAGAGGAGGACGACCGTCTTGGGAATTCGTTTAATGAAGATAGCGGTTATATATTTCATCATAGGCGTGTTACTTGGGTTGTTCTTATCTGTCACTCACTTGATGAATCTAACCTCTGTTCATATTCACTTAAACTTGCTTGGATGGACGTCACTGGCCATCGCTGGTCTCTTGTATCATTTATTTCCTATGCTTGAAAGAACTCCTGCCGCACGTTGGCATTTTTGGCTTCATAACATAGGGCTTCCCGTAATGATGTTTGCAATTGTATTGGGGGCTGCAACTGAGATACCAACTTTCTACCTCCTCGCTACTATTGGTGGGGTTATCACGATTCTCGGTATATTGTGTTTTATTATTAATGTACTTCGGAACATCGATCACACCGCCAATTCCCAGCTATAAACACAAAAAGCTAGTATTCCTTCTCCCATCTTTCTTCTCCATACCGTAAAAACACAAAATTCTCGGCTTCATTTCTACTCATTAAAATTTTAGACATTTCTAACAATAATCCCTTGACCTGCCTTTCTTTATCGATTACAATTATGATAATGAGAATCGTTATCACGTCATGGGTATAAAATAACTTAAATAGTAAATACTTAAGGATAAAAAGGAGAGTCATCGTCATGAACAGACAGGTTACAGGCTTTGACGATATGAATTCTATTCTTCGCAATGAGAGAAAAGTAGGCGGTGTCATTGAAAGTGATTATCTTCGTCTCACTTCTGGAGAAGAATACGAGAATGTGGTCGTGACAAAAGTAGAGTTAATTGGTTCGGCAGTGTGTTCGATGACGTGTGTAACAGAGGATGGGCAGACTCTTATGGTGAATGTAAAAGAAGTCAGCCTTATTCATCAGCCCCAACATAAAAAGATATGCGAACTCAACAATGAAGCATTTAAGCATAGAAAAATGCAGCAGAAATTAAAATATTTAAAACGCCTGTTTGAATTAAATGAAGATAGCTTAAATCCTCTCTTCTTAGAAGAAGCGATGTTGCTTATTGAAGACATTGGCTTAAAGAATGTGCACCAAGAAGTCGATGTCAGCTCCGTGATCCCTGAAGACAAAATATATACGATAGCCTAGATAAAAGGAAACCAACCGTGTTACTCCCACGATTGGTTTCCTTTTAACATGTCTTCATCCGCATCTACTCTTCAGGTTCTTCTATCGTACATATCGCTGTTGGACGTTTAATGCGGAGAACGATGGCTTCGTAAACTCTAAATAAATAATTCATGTTTTCTTCATCTAAAAAGGATGTATCAAAATCACTGGCAATAGCAAGGTCTACATTTTGCTGTCCTGCATCCACAACGACTCCTCGGCTTCCTCGGATCATCGGCGACTGGAAGACTCCCGCCGTCATCAATTCACGGATGTGCTCAATTTCCAATACGTTTGTATCCTGATGAACGCGATGAATCAATGCATACAATTCGGGTGATAGTACGAGCGCGAACGGACCGGTGTGCCCCATTTGCAGCAGTTTATTTCTAGCTTCAACTACATCTCCAAAAGCATTCCCGGATTTCATCCAATCACTACGAATATGAGTAAGTCTTCCTTTCACATTCATAAGACCTTTTAGCTTAAACTCCTTCGATCCATTAAAAATGAGATCGTCCTCTAACAAAGAACACTGTTGCGCTGCGTTGGCAGAAGCTGAGAAGTCTATGGGACTATCCAATGTTTTTGCTTGTTCAATATCACGCCAAAACAAAATAAAATCCTTATACAATAAAGGTACTGTTAAGTTGACACGACGAGTTGGCGTGGAAAGTTCGGAATCCGAGCCATGAAAGCTCATACCTCCTCTTCCTGGTGCTTCGTAAATGTCAGTTGGGACGGATTGGACTCCTTCTCCCAGTGGTCCGTATATATCAATAAATCTTCTTCCAACCAGCTGTTTTTTCGCATGTTCAAACACCGTTTGGTCAAGTGCATTCCATTGCTCATTATTTAACGGCGAATCGGCAAATATTGTTGTTTTATCCATAAACAAACCCCCAGTTTAACTTTTACCATTACTTCTGGTAATCCTATCGCTATCTATTTTTTAAACTTCCGACTGTCAGCTTCTTCTTATGCTTTTCAGTTTTTTCGCTCTCCGTTTCAACTTGAGTTTCCACTTGTTCTGCGGGTTCCCCCGTATACGCTTCTACTTTCAAGCTTTCATCCAATTCTTCTTTCTCATCAGTGGGTGTTGCCGCTTTATAGTCGAGCCCTACGTTAAACTCTTCATTCATTTGCTCCAGCAGCTGTTTGGAGGTCTCATAATCTTCGGCTGTCATGTTTCGCAAGGACTTAATTTTTTCTTCAAATTCGGTACCTTCAAAGGTGTACAAGGAGAGATCTAAATGCTCTAGGAAGTTATGTAAACCGAATTTTTCTAAACTGATGTCTTGCAACAACCGAACGAATTCACTGTTGTTCCCAGAAGGTGTATCCTTTTTATTTTGAAATGCTTCAAGCGCTGGAAGCAGTTGGTCCAACCGATCCAGACGGTGGTCTTCCTCCTCATAAATGTGATGCCAGTACAACCTTTCATGCTCATCTTTTGCATGTTCTATCACTGGTGTAATAATATCTTTAAATTCACTTAGGGCATCACGTGTTGCTTTAAAAATACGTTCTGCCTCGGAAAACATATCCATACATCCACCTCCACTTCTCTATCATAATCTTTTTATTCCTAATTACTAGTGTATGCTCACCAAATGGCACAAATCAGAGATTTCTGAAAAACAAATAGCGACTATAATATAATTTCTCTGTCTTCATTCTTTTTCCTCCCTTTTCTCCTCTCTAAACCACCTTTCTCTTACACGGAAAGTCCTTCTCTCCCATACATGTCGTCTTCTTGATACGAGGAACCGTTTTTACAAAATAACCGCAGACAGCATATTCTCTGCCTGCGGTCATTCATTTAATTTCGATATTTTTCTTTCATTTCATCGCCTTTTTCTTGAATAGTGTCTTTCATACGATCGCCTTCTTCTTTAATTTTATCTTGAAGGGCGTCCATGTCATCTCTAAATTCTTCCAACACGTCCTGCCGTTGAATCACCATGCTGCGAACTTCCTGGCTGACTTCATTATCTATCTTCTCATTATTTTTCAAGTATTGCACCGCTTCTTTTAAACGAGACTCTTCTTTGAATGTCAGGTTTGCAAAGTTAGACTCTTTACTGTATAGCTCGTTTAATTTGCTAGATTGTTCACTGGATACTTCGTTATAATTGGATGCCGTCCATGAGCTCCACTCATTATACAGTCGCACTCGTTCTTTTTCCCATAAGCGGTTGAAATCGCTTGCTGAATGGACAGTTTCAAAGGAGCCGCCTCCTACATCAGCAATTTCTCTTAATTCTTTTTGGTCAGAGCTTGAGACGTCAAAGCCTATGATATTCACTGCGGCTTCAATATCTGATTCTTGTAGATCTTTCGCTGCTGCTACGGGGTTGCCTCCACAAGCTTCTACCCCGTCACTGACAACGTAAACAATATTCTGTTGAGCATCCCCTGCGTTTGCAAAATCACCTTTTGCTTCTTCTATCGCTTTGGCTAGAGGAGTATATCCTGTCGGTTCAAATTGTTTTAGAGATTCGTTAAAAGTGTTGCTGTCGTAGGTTTCCAATCCATAAACTAACTCTGTGCTGTCGCACGATATTTCCTTGTCTTCTTTCTCACTGCTGCCCTCGTGCCCAAAAACGCGAAGACCTACATGGACTCCTTCAGGCATGGATGCCACAAAATCATTTATCGCATCTTTCGCGAGCCCCATTTTCGTTCGGTCATCTATCACTGCGGACATACTTCCGCTCGCGTCTAACAAAATGACAATATTCGCTGGCGGTAGACCACCTTCTGTCCCATCGAGGTCTAATCCTTCCGGTGTACCTGAAATAGCAGACTCTATCTCTGCATTAAACTCTTTGGTTGATTGATACATGTCTTTATATGTTTCCGACTCATTCAGAAGAGGCAGGATTTTAGCATACACTTCAAAGCTATCGTCCCCGGCGAAATCCATTTCGTCCAACGCCCGGTGTACAACGGCTTTATTATACTTCGTGCCTGCGTATTGTCCAGGCTCCTCTTCGATAATTTGCTCGATACTGGTAGCCACTTCAAAATCATCTGTTGACTCATCATTGGTTACTTCTTCTACCGTTTCCTCGTTTTTCTCTTCTGTTTCTTCCGTATTTTCCGGTTCAGCATCAGCGGAGGACTCTTCGTCTCCCCCACATCCCATTAAAGTAAAAGCAATGAGTGAAGACAGCCCTATTGCCGCAAGCTTCTTTTTCATAAAACAATCCCCCTGTTGTTCCACTTCTATGAACATAACATAACAAGCGGGGCATGCCTATTCTGCTAGAGTCCTGCTTCTTCCCTCGTAAATAAGATGCAGGAGAAAGGTAGCCATACTTCTTTACTGAATACAAATTCCTTATTCACACTGAAAGTAAAAAGAAACTTCGAGTTTCTTAAAGACCGGCATGAACAAAATTCACTAAACTGATATAATCATAAACCGGTCGCTTAATATGCTGCTGAACTGCCTTTGAATAGGGAGATAATATACTGCATTCTATTACCACGATCGCTGTGTCGGGATGTTCCATAACGAGTTCCATCGCTGTCTGCACCGTCTCTTGCTCAAGTTTTTCACTGTCTAAGATTCCGTTTTCTTGAATGGCTACTTCGACAAAGTGAGGATTTTGTTCCATGCCCTTCATATGTACGCTTGCAGGATCAATGTTTGCGGCCTGGAGAAGGTCATCCGATAGACGATACGACTCAGCGGTGATAATTCCTATCTTCTGTGAAGTTGGATCAATCATTTTTTCAAGCAGAGACAGTTGCAACAGACTGGACATAAATACAGGTACGTTCAGCTCTCTGACTAACTCCTCCTGAAATGTTAAGAAGTAACCACAGTTTCCCGTGATTGCCTTAACGTTACCTTCCTGGATTAATTGTTTCCCAGCGGTCACTACTTGAGGAAAAATATCTATGTTTTCATTATAAATGGCGTTTACAGTAAGGCCCGGGACGTATTGATAGCGGACAGGAAATGAAAAGGTCGCCGCGTGTCCTATATCTCCTTGTATGAAAGGTACGTGAGCATCCATCATAATAATCCCTATCTCTTCCCCGTAACTGATCTGTCCTTTTTGCGCCTTATAAATCATCGTGACCCTCCATATCTCAAAGCAGCATTGCAACCTACAAGGTCCTCTTTTCATCGATTCCCAATTTATATACAGATATACTCACCGAATTTTATTTTCTTTCATCTCAATTTCAAATGATCTAAATCAACGATAGCTCCGAGCTCCTTTAAAAAGTCATAACCAATAATCCCGTCGATGTCCATCCCATAATCCATTGTCCCTAATTCTATCATGTAGTCGTCAATACGGATTCCATTCCCAAGAGTTATAACGTCCATCGGTTTTGTATAAACAAATTCGTGTCCTCCGACTCCGTAAATCACTTCGACTTTATCGTCAGGCTCTGGTGCCACGCCGATTTCTTCTAAACGGTTTACATTTAAAATCGTTCCTGCCGAACCGGTATCAATTAAAATAAGAGGAAGGTCAATCGTGTTTCCACGGAAGGTGACGGAAGCTTCGATGAATGGCAGTCCATGTAATTCCCTAATCGCAATCATACTTTTTGGAACCTCACCCGTTTCCTTTCATGAATATCTAACAACTCTCGTGACGTGTGAAAGAAATACAATTCTCTTGTCGGATTTTCTTTTTGTAAATTAGCGTGACATCGCATGGCACTCATTGGCTCTTCAAACACCTCTAGCACCTCCATGTCATCAAGTATTCGATAGCCTTGATGGGAGTGAGACGAACGTGCTTCGATCACAACCCATTTGGAAGGATACCACTCTCGGATCCGATTCCACTCCATCGTGAATTCCTCCTAACCGTCTAACGATAATAGATGTTTGTATTCATTTCTCGCCCTTCTCCTCTTGTTCCTGCTAATCACTGTACTACAACGAGCATATTGCTCATATTTTTATAGTGCAGCTTGGTGAGGAAGCTGACAGCATGAGGTGAAGGAGGGGATTTTTTTGCAAGCTCTCACCAATTTTTTTGACAGGATGGTGCAGCGTTATCTTCCCGATGCTTTCCTGTTCGCGGTCTTATTAACTTTCGTTGTCTTTGTACTCGGTCTCTTTTTCACAGACAGTTCTCCTGTTCAAATGGTTGAGTATTGGGGCGTTGGTTTTTGGGACCTGCTGGAATTTGCGATGCAGATGTCACTCATCGTTGTAACTGGCTATATTTTAGCTAACACACCGATCGTACGCCGGATTTTAACAAAAATCAGTACGCTCGCCAACACACCCGGCCAGGCTATTGTACTCGTAACATTTGTTGCTGCTATCGCATGTTTGATCAGTTATGGTTTCGGTCTTGTCGTCGGAGCACTACTTGGTATCCATGTAGCCAGGAGAGTTCCGAATGTTGATTACCGTTTGCTAATGGCTAGTGCTTATAGTGGTTTTTTACTCTGGCACGGCGGGTTGTCTGCTTCTGCTCCGCTCTTGATCGCAACGCCTGGGCACTTTCTAGAAGATACGATGGGGACGGTTCCTGTTACGGAAACGTTATTCAGCAGCGCCAACTTATTTATTATTGTTGTTCTTTTAGCTACGCTTCCTTTGTTAAATCGGTATTTACTTCGTACGCGAGGATCATTAGAAAAGAATCAACCGTCGTTTCTGCAAAAACAAAAAAATGAACCGGAAGAGGTTCCTTTACCTGAACATCCTTCCCCAGCAGAACGTATAGAAAACAGTAAAATCGTTTCCTTGTTGATTGGGATTTTAGGCCTGGCATTCATTGTTTTTCATTTTGTTCAAAATGGTTTCGATTTAAATATCAACATCGTGAATTTTATTTTCCTTTTTCTTGGAATTATGTTTCACCGAACACCACGCCGTTTCCTTCGCAGTGTTTCGGACGCAGTGAAAAATGCCGGCGGAATCATCATTCAATTTCCTTTTTATGCGGGGATTATGGGAATGATGGTTGCTTCCGGGTTGTCCGAACAAATTTCGATGTGGTTTATCAATATGGCTACCGAATTCACACTCCCTCTCTTTACGTTCTTAAGTGCTGGCCTTGTTAACTTCTTTGTTCCATCCGGCGGTGGACAATGGGCCATCCAAGGGCCTATCATGATCCCGGCAGCCTTAGAGTTAGGAGTCGACACAGCGAAAACAACATTGGCTGTCGCTTGGGGCGATGCGTGGACGAATATGATTCAGCCTTTTTGGGCTTTGCCTCTTCTTGCGATCGCTGGCTTAAAAGTACGTGACATCATGGGCTTTTGTGTTATTATCCTCATTTACAGCTTCTTCCCTATTTCCATCGGACTTCTCTTCTTTTAGTATTCTCTCCCGCGCGGGTAGAAAGGTCTTTTCTTTCTGCCCGTTTCTTATTGGCTTAATTCTATCCAGAGTAGTTTTCCCTCCTGTTTTTCCCGGGTATAAACGCACCATGGATTGCGAACGTTATGAAGAAAAGCGGAAGCTCCTTTTTTAGCCGTGCCATGATCTGAAGGGGCAGCAAAGAAAGGTGCTCTTCCTTTCATTGTCTGCACTGCCAGATGGAAGATCGGCTAAAGAAAAAGGAACTTCTAACGTTTGCGTGATTTGCAAAGGATCCTTAACAGTTGTCTGCACTTTTAACAGAAGTATCATCGGCAGGGCAGACAAAATCCTTGCCTTTCCCGATATTTTGAATATTCCTGGGAGGTTTCATTATGACCGTTATTCGGCTCGGCTACGTGGCCATGATCGTTCAATTAAAGAACAGCTCTCCTTCTCAAACGATGACGTATAAACATTATTCCACGTTTCCTGATAAAGAAGCGGCTAAGCGCAAGCTAGAAAGAATTGCATCATCCAACCTCCAAAACTGCTTACGGCTGTTACGACATAATGCCGCTCATGATATTCATTTCTTTCGTTTGAGTTCACGTCTCATCCCTTTAGCGACTCATGAAGATTTGGCAGGTTGGGATTACCTTCAACCTCTCCAAGAGGATTTTGCAGCGATTGGTGAATTCGCGAAAAAACATGAGATGAGACTTGATTTCCACCCGGATCACTTTGTTTTATTAAATTCCCCGCGCAGTGAAGTAGTAAAAGCATCACTTCATACATTAAAACTTCATTATGATATGCTCCGAGCCATGAAAATTGATCCGGTTCACCGCTGTGTGATGCATGTCGGTGGTGTTTATAATAATAAAGAAAAAGCGTTGGAAACGTTTATTGAAAATTGGGGTGTCATACCAAAGAACATCCAGCACATGATCATGTTGGAAAACGATGATAAATCATTTACGCTCCATGACACGTTATACTTATGCGAAAAATTGAATATTCCTCTCGCTTTTGATATCCATCATCACTTAGCTCATCATGAAAAGGCTGCATGGGAGGAAGATTGGGAACGTGTACTTGGAACATGGAAAGATTCTCCACTTCCTGTAAAAATGCATATCTCCAGCCCTAAAAGTGAAAGTCAATACAGAGCTCATGCCGATTATATTGATCCTGGTATGTTCATGGATTTCTTAAAGAAAGTTAAAGGGAGCACGGAACAAATAGATTGTATGATTGAGGCAAAAAAGAAAGATGAAGCATTGTTTAAGCTGGTAACTGATCTTCACCACTACGCTGACATTGAATGGATTGATCAAGCTACATTCCGAATAACGTAGAGACTCATTACTGCCAAGTAAAGAGTATGGGTTCTTTCCCTCTCGTTCATACTAAGTGAAGAATACGTAAGATACAGGAGGAAGGCTATCTATGCTTACTTTAGAAACAGAATTAGAAGGAAAACATGGTGCATTCGGAACCGTTCATCATATTTTACAGCAACACGGATTTGAACTTGGGGACAATTGGGACTTTGACAATGGCTGTTTTGATGCTGTCATTTCCCAAGAGGGACCAGAATCAATGTATATCCGTTTACCTTTTAAAGTGGTGGAAGGAATGCTGGACCAACCCCGTGCTGAAATTGTCTTTGGAACGCCATATGTGATTAAGCACATTGTGAATTATGGATTAGATAAAGATGATGATTCCTTACAAACTGCATTAGGGTTTAACCAATTTCAAACTCCGATTGATAAAGACGGAAATATTGAACAAGAGCAAAAATGGGAAGAAGTCGGAAAAGATGTCGTCTCCAAAGTATTAAGGTACATACCTGTCACAGAAGGAGACGAAGCGGAAATCGATGAAGAGAATACCGAAGAGGAACTGGAAGCGGAGAAAAGATAGTCCATTTCTATACCACAAAAGCCCCCCAATCCTTCATTAAAAGAATTGGGGGCTCCTTACCTATTTCTTTTCCATTACTCCGAATCTGTTTCTAAATTATCGATAATAGACGTATCTACAAACCCTTCTAAATCTGGTTCTTCTTCAAAAAATTCAAGTTCATAAGAAGCGTCCGCCCAGCTTTGGAGAGCTTCCGCAGAAACGTCAGAGGAAATATTCATCCGATCCCACGCTTTTGTGAGGACCTCCTCTGAAAATTCAGTTTGTGACAATTCATAAATGAGATCATTTACTGCTTGAAGTGTTTCTTCTTCATTTTCTACGGCAAAGTCAACTGATTTCTGATGAGCTTTCAATACAGCTTCTACTTTTTCAGGATTGGCTTCGACGAACTCCTTAGAAGCGACAAGAACCACACTCGGCAGTGTTTCTCCGAGGAATACTTGATCCCACTCTGTCACAACATTCGCATTAAATTCTTCTACAAGGTACGTCCCCCACGGTTCTGGTGCCGCAGCTGCATCCACTTCGCCTTGTTCAAAACGAACCATCATCGATGCTGGATCGACACGAGATTGATGCTCAACCGTACCGCCCACTCGGTTGGATTCGAGCCCAAGTTCTTTCAACATAATTTCAAGTTGTACGTTGTGCGTGCACCCGTTACCTGGTGTACAAAACGATTTTCCGCCGAAGTCCTCGAGTGACTCGATACCAGAATCTTCTCTCGACACGATCAATGTTGCTCCATTTGCGGCCCCACTCAGAATTTTCACATCGCCACCGCTAAGAAAATAGTTAATAGCGGGACCGGGTCCGACATAACCAATATCTAATGATCCAGAATCCAACGCTTCAATAAAATCATTTCCGTTTGGAAAGTTTTTAAATTCTATATTTCCTTCCCCGAGCTCTTCCTCAAAATATCCATTTTGAATCCCGACGATGCCCGCTGCATGGTCAAGGTTTGGGAAATACCCAAGCTCGATCGGCTCTCCTCCTTCACCAGACGCCGTATCGTCCCCTCCTTGCCCGCAAGCAGCCAGTAAGCTTGTTAATACAGCAATAAACAAGATTGATATCCTCTTTTTCAATGTCCCCACTCCTTTTAAGATAATCCCCAACGTGAAAATACTTTCTTTTCTAACCTGTCAAAAATAACAAATTCCATAATAATACCAATCGCTGCAATAATAATCATAATAGCAATTACTAAATCCATATTGTAAAAGTCTCTCGCATCCATTAAGGTACGCCCTAAACCGCCCGTACCAATTAATTCAGCCGCCATTAATGCTCTCCAGCCAAATGCCCAGGCAAGACGTGTTCCAGAGAGAAAGGAAGGAACCGATGCAGGAATCATTACACGCCAAACAAGCTCTGCGCCTTTGTACCCCATCGTTCTCGCTGCTCTGATTAAGATCGGCTGGACGGACTTAATTCCTAGTCGCATGTTGGAGGTCATCACCCAAGTGCCCCCTAACGCAACAATAATAATAATCGACACATTCCCGCCTCCAAAAAGCATCAGCATAATCGGAAGCCAGACAATACTTGGGATCGACTGCAAAGCAATGACGAGCGAACCAAGTGTCTCATCTGCAAGCTTCGAGCGCGCAAGCAACAATCCAAGTAACGATCCAACAATCATAGCGATAATGAATCCAACGACTAACCTCTGAAAACTCGTGCCCAACGCCTCTAACAATATCCCCGTCTCAAAAAATCCGAGATACAATTCTCTCACTGAATTGATCGGAGAAGGAAAGGCGGTCACCGAAAAAAATTCATAAGAAAGGTTAAATCTATATATGATTTCCCATATCGCGATCAGTATGATAAAGAAGAGCACCCTTCTTACTGTTGTAATCATCGCCTAACTCCTCTCTCATGACCTTCTCTATTTCTTTCGCCAGCTTCTGTTGGATACGCTCCTCTAATTCTCCAAATTCTTTGCTGGACGTTTTTCTCGGGCGTTCCATTGGCACATCAAACACTTCCACAATTCTTCCTGGCCGTGTTCCCATCAATACAATGCGATCCGATAGTAATATGGATTCGCGTATGTTGTGTGTCACGAATACAACTGTTTTTTGTGTTTCTTCCCAAATGTACGTCACTTCTTTATGAAGCATCGACCGGGTTTGTTCATCAAGTGCTCCAAACGGTTCATCCATCAATAAAATATCCGGGTCCAACGCTAACGTTCGGGCAATGGACACTCTTTGTTTCATCCCTCCCGACAACTCGTGCGGGTAGGAATGGATAAATTTACTTAAATGAACGAGCTTCAAAAAATATTCTGCTCTTTCTTTCGCTTCTTCTTTGTTCATTTTTTTCTTTAAGCCAAACATCACGTTGTCTAATACCGTTTGCCAAGGCATGAGGGCGGATTCTTGAAATACAACCCCTCGGTCAGGTCCCGGCCCTGTCACTCTTCTTCCCCCTACTTCAACGACACCGCTTGTCGGCTCTTCCAGACCAGCGATAATATTCAACAAGGTGGACTTCCCACACCCTGAAGGGCCTAGAAGAGAGACGAACTCCCCTGACTTGATTTCCGCTTGTATATCTTTAAATACTGTAAAGGAAGTATCTTTCGTTTTATCGTAAAATGTTTTCTCCACTTGGTCGATGAGAACATCAGCCATTTATTGATCACCAACTTTTTAATTCCGATAATATTAATAAGTTTTATAGTAATAGTATATGTGGGAATGCCCCAAGTGTCAAACCTTTTATCTAAGTTACACAAAAAGACTCCCGCAGCTCGTCTGGCTAAGCGGGAGTCTTTTCCATGTTACCAACTATGCGGCTTGGTTATAGAACCTAAGAAAAGGCACCGGATTGCTTACTTCTTCGTTCTCTATAATAAGTCCTCATGGAGATTGTTGGAGTAAATGGCTATCAATATTATTGCTGGTGTTTCTCCAATGTTTTTCACGTAGTGAGGGACGATAGCATTCCAGCTGAATGAATCCCCTTCTTCCAATACGACCGAGTCCTCTCCCTGTTCTGCAAGAATGGTACCGTGGAGAACGAGATGACACTCTTCACCTTCATGGGCATGGGGTTCCTCTCCTGTTGCAGCACCCGGAGGCAATTCTACCTTCTGCATTCTTAGCCCTGCCCGGGAAGTCAAATGCTCTACTTTAACATTTTCCTTGTTATGAATTGTTTGCTGTCGTTCCTGCTTGCGGAACACTTTCATCCGTTGTTCTTTCTCTAAGAGTAGATAAGGAAGAGGAATGTCGAGAAACTGAGCGACAGTCTGTAAAGTATTGATGGAAGGAGAAGTATTGTTATTTTCCATATTACTAATAAAGCCTTTCGACAAACCTGTCCCCTCACTCATTTGTGCAATTGTAATATTTTTACGTTTTCTGATCGTGCGCACAGCTGAACCTATATCCATATCGATATCCTCCAAGTGTTTTCTCATATGAAACTTATTTACATATTAACAAAAATATTGTTGACAAGCCAAGACGCTTTTTGTTATCTTTTAAGAAATAAATATTCATATAAGAAAACTTATAAGGAGAGTTGTCGTATGATGCCTTCTCTATTCATCGCCCATGGGGCTCCGCTCTTGGCGATTGAAGATAATCAATATACACAGTTTTTAGAAGAGCTTGGCCGCACCCTTCCGCGTCCTCAGGCGATTGTTCTTTTCTCTGCTCATTGGGAAGCAAACACCCAGCAGGTGAGCGATGTCGATGAATACAGCACGATTCATGATTTCGGCGGATTCCCGCGGGCACTATTTGAAATAGAATATCCTGCAAAAGGAGATCATGAGCTTTCGAAAGACATTCAGGAATTGTTTTCCGCTCATAGTATTTCCTATAATGTTCACCCTGAACGGGGTCTTGATCATGGAGCCTGGGTCGTTTTAAAAATGCTTTATCCTGAAGCGGATATCCCTGTGATATCGATGTCCGTCAATCCAAGACTCACTCCCGCAGAACAGTATGAGATCGGAAAAGCATTATCCTCCCTGCGTGAAAGGGATGTACTTGTGATTGGGAGCGGCGGCACTGTTCATAATCTAGGGATATTAAGCATGCATGATGATAGTGATACAGTGGATGAGTGGGCACTCGAGTTTGATGCGTGGCTCGAACAGCATGTAAACGGGTGGAACCTTCCCACTCTCTTTGATTACGAAGATAAAGCCCCTGCCGCCAGCATGGCTGTCCCTCCTTATGGGAACGAACACTTTATTCCCATTTTTTACGCCATGGGAGCCGCAGATGATGTAAAAGAAGCTAAACTTCTTCATCGCAGTTACCGTTATCGCAATTTAAGCCACAGCGTGTGGCAATTCGGATAGACATACCATCGGACGAGACATCAAGTGAAGCCTTGAAGCGATCTCGAGCTGATGACACCTGAATCAGGACAGATATTTCTTAACTGCAAAAAAGCACGAAGGTGGATACACATACCTTCGTGCTTTTTATATATTAATAGAGGTCTCTTGCATATAATTTTACTAACGCTTGGGTCCCGCTGTTCGCGTCTCCCTCTTTTGCGAGTTTTTCATAGAGTGATTTAGACAACTCCAGACCGGGGGTCATCATATTCATTTCTTCCGCTGCTTCTAGAGCGATCGTCATATCTTTAATGAAGTGTTTGACGTAAAAGCCTGGTTCAAAATCTTTTTTCAACATCCGCGGCGCTAAATTACTCAAAGACCAGCTTCCAGCTGCTCCGGATTCAATGCTTTTCAACACATTTTCTGGATCAAGTCCTGCTTTTTGTGCATATACAATGGCTTCACAAACGCCTATCATATTCGATGCTATTGTGATTTGATTCGCCATTTTTGTATGCTGTCCTGCACCTGCCTCCCCTTGCAGGACAACGTTTGTCCCAAGAATATCAAACACAGGTTTCATTTTTTCATAGGCATCTTTGTCTCCTCCAACCATAATGGTGAGACGACCTTCTCTTGCCCCAATGTCGCCTCCTGACACAGGAGCATCAAGCGCATACAGTTTTTTCTCCTTCGCTTTCTCAGAAATTTGCTGAGCCAGCTTCGGTTTCGACGTCGTCATGTCGATTACGTATGTACCCTCTTCTGCACTTTCCAGAATACCATTGCTTCCAAAGTACACCTCTTCTACATCACTCGGATAACCTACCATCGTAATAACGACATCCGAGCTTCGAGTGACATCTTGTATTGTTTCTCCCCATTCCGCCCCTTCTGATAAAATAGGCTGGGCTTTTTCTTTCGTTCTCGTGTATACCATGACTTCGTAGCCATGCTGAAGCAGACGACGTGCCATGCTGCTTCCCATTACACCTGTCCCGACAAAACCGATTACCATACGTATCACCCTCATTTTAGAAAGTAAGTTCAAAATCATTATAACATTGCATCTTCCTGTCTGACGAACCAGAGAGAGACTTGTGCGTTAATACTCTTCTCACCTTTAGCTCAGTTTTCTTTATACATCCTCCTCAGAAGTTCTACTATAACGCCCATTTCCTATCTTTGGTAAATGACAAAGTCAGCCATTCATCATACCCATCGAGCTGCAGGTTCCTATCCATTTCTTCTCGGACAGTATCGAACTCATCCACCGTTTGCACGACCGTTTTTTCATTCAACACAAAATCAATCTCAATAAACACTGTCTTCCCTACCTTTGAAATTCTCACGAAAGATTCTTCGATTCTATATTTATCTTTTATTTGCTGTACGACTTTCTCAACATGTGTCTGAATGTTACCTGGTGGAGCCATCATGAGTATTTCTTTCGCATTACGAACGAACATTTGTGCCGGGACTTTCAGAAAATAGACAGAAACGGCTAAAACCATGAATGGGTCGATGTATGGTGTAATATACGCGAACGGCGAAGCGTGGAGAATGAGAGCAATCACAAAACCTACGAGCACGGCAGCACTTAAAAGCGTATCCATCAGCCATTGAGCCGCTTCCGCTTTTACAAATTCCGAGCTTCCTTCTTTTCTTTTCATGCTCCAATAAAACAATATACATAATCCTGTTGCGATCAATGCATAAATCGCAGCTTGTCCCAAAGCCACTTCCCGCCCGCCTTTAAACAAGTCAATAACTGCGCTCGACAACGCAAAAAGACACATCGCTATAATGGCACTCGCTTTAAACATAATAACTAACGGCTCGATGATCCCTTTCCCAAAATGAAACCTCTCTGTATCTACTTTTTGAGTAAAAGAATACGCAAACAATGATAAAAATGATAACCCGAGACTAACGAAGGAATACAAGCCGTCAAAAATTATCATTTGGGAGTTCGCAATGATCCCCCAAATGATTCCTAACACGGAGAACAAAACTCCTCCGAAAATAGATATTTTTAAAATATGATTATCTTGGTTTGTGTTCGATGAAGTCTGCATCTGATATGTTCTCCTTCTCTTCCCATCTATGGATAATGCTACGAATTGCTAAGTCTTTGAACTGTGTCTTTTGCTTCTTCCATTACTCTATTTATTAATTCAGCGGCCGTGGACGGTTCAGCAAGCCGCGGACTTTGCCCTGACCACAAAGACATATAGTCTGTATTCAGCTCTTCTCCTGCTATTTTTCTCATATGTTTTGTTAATATATTTTGGACGGGAAAACCAGGTAGTTGACTTTCTATGTTCCGGCTGTTTGCGATAAACGAATTTTGTATCCCGCGTGCCCATTTTCCAGAAAACGCACGCGTAAGTACTGTTTTCTCTTCACTAGTTTCCATTACTGCTTGTTTGTGAGCAGAAGATGCTCCGCTTTCTGTACAGGTCAAAAATGCAGTCCCCATTTGTACTCCTTGGGCACCTAATGCAAAAGCGGCGGAAAGTCCTCTTCCATCCATAATCCCTCCAGCGGCGATCACAGGAATATCTACGTGATCAACAGTTTGAGGAATCAGCGACATGAGACCGATCAAACTGCCTTCATGGTCGTTAATAAAGTTACCACGATGGCCACCCGCTTCACTGCCTTGCACAACGACCATATCTAGACCAGCCTCTTGAACGGCTAAGGCTTCCTCCACTGTGGTAGCTGTCCCAATTAATATGATGTTCTTTTTTTTCATTTCAGTAATCACATCATTAGGGGGCAGACCAAAAGTGAAAGAACAAACAGGGAGACGTTCTCGTATGATGACGTCCACTTGTTCCTCAAATGCTTGCCATCTATCTTCTTCCGATGGAATGGTTGGAGCTGATTGCTTTTCAATACCTAGCTCTTCTCGTACCCCTTGTAAAAAGTGATCTGCTGTTTCCAACTCTTTCCCGGTAACTTCGACTTCTTCCGGCACAAACAGGTTCACGCCAACTGGTTGAGTAGTCTGCTTTCTTACCTCTTGTACTTGTTGTTTCATTTGCTCGGCGGACAAGTAGCCGGCACCGATCATTCCAAGTCCGCCATGATTGGAAACGGCAGCTACGAGCTCTGGCGTGGAAATACCGCCGGCCATCGGTGCTTGAATGATTGGATATGTTATATTCAGTAGCTTCGTTAATTCAGTTCTCATCATCTTAACCCTCTCTTTAAAACTTATATCCTTCTATACTTCTTGTCGACTCCTTTTTATTCCTTTGTTTCTATGCTGATTGTTGTCATGATAATACATAAATAGAGAAAACCCAGCCGCTAGCAGATTGCTAGTGACCGGGCTTCTATTCTTTTAACTTATTCATGTCTATCTTTAGTTTGTCTCTCTTTTAACCATTCTTCCAGTTCTTCTCTTAGCACTTTGGCGCGAGAAGGATCTTTTCCTTTCGTCGAAATGGCGATATGTATCTCTTCCTCTTCAACAGAAGCCGGGAAGGCCACATTTCCGATAGCTGGCTGATCGGCTCCATTTACGAGCTGATCGGGACGGACTGTTTGCGATATAATGTGTTGCGCTTCTGAGCTTCCGGAAGCAGAAACGGTAAGAAAAGCATCGCGTATATGCTCCGGATCTAACTTTCCTTCCATCCAGTCAATCGTTCCTTCCTTATACATCTCGTAAAGAGGAGATACTATATGAGGCGCTACCACGATAACATTCGCAGCGGCCGCTGTCAGCTTTCTCGCTTTTCTCAGCGCTACATTTCCTCCGCCTGCGATAACGACCTTTTTATCCGTTACATCCAAGAATAGTGGAAAATTAAACATTAGACATCACCGCTTTAATTATACAGTCCCTCCACTACTTTTTGAAAGGCTTCAGGAATCCGAATCCCTTCCGAAGCCTCTGATAAAGGAATCACCGTGTATTCCTCATTTTTCACAGCTGTCGTATGCTTCATGACCGGATGTTTCTCAAGAAATGCCTTCTTATCTTCTGTGCTCGTTTCTCCATAATCGATAATGATGATTTCATCCGGGTTTTCACGGCCTGCATCTTCCCAGCTGACAGAAGCCCAGCCTTTCTCTACGTCACTAAATATATTGTCGGCGCCCGCTGTTTCAATTAAGGTATTTAACATATTCTGAGCTGCGGTGTAAGGAGCATCTTCTCCACTGTCATACACAAATACTTTTTTAGGCTCCACGTTCTTTGGAATCTGCTGTTTTGCTTCATTTATTTCGGCCGTCATTTCTTCAATTAATTGATCTGCTGCTTCCTCTTCTTCAAATAGTGTTCCTATATTGCGGATATCACGAAAAAGGTCTTCCAATTGTGGATTCACCATGTTCGATGATTCCTGCAAATAGCTGGCAATCCCGTATTCTTTTAATGCTTGACGGTTGCCGGCGGCTTCATTTTGAAAAGCACTTTCCCAGCCAGCATAAATAAAATCCGGCTCTACCGCTAAAATACTTTCTTTGGAAGGATCAGTATCCGACAACACAGGGACGCTTTTGTACGCTTCTTGATAATCAGGGTGAATGCCATCATCTAAGTAAGCAGTACCTACCATGCGATCTTCTAATCCAAGCGCAAGCATGATTTCGGTCACATGCTGATTCATCGTTATCGCTCGTTGGGGTGCTTGTTCCACGATGACGGTTTCTTCCCCGTTCTCCACCTTTATTTTATGTTGTGCCTCTTCTTCTGCTTTACTCTCTCCTTGACACGCGGCCAGCAAGAGACAAGCGAAAAAGATAAGTAGTTTCTTCATTTCTTCCTCCTAAATAGAATAATTGCTTTTTCGCAGCAGCCAAATGAAAAACGGGCCGCCACACATGGCCGTTATGATTCCGACCGGTAATTCTTCAGGGGCAATGACAACTCTGGCTGCAATATCTGCTGCTGCCATAAATATAGCTCCGAGCATGGCACTTGCCGGGAGCAGCACCTGGTGGTTCGCTCCTACGATCATCCGCGCCATATGGGGAATCATTAAGCCAACGAAGCCGATCGCTCCACTGACTGCGACGAGAACTCCAGTAATCAAAGCCGTGACCACAATGAGTAACAGCCGGTAGGATGCGATGTTCAGGCCTAATGAGCGAGCTGTCGAATCATCTGTTACAAGAACATTCAAGGAACGATACGAGGATTGTAAAAATATATATCCCCCTGCAACGGACACTATAGGAATCCAGAGCTGCTCTAAAGTAGCTCCAGCCACACTCCCCATAATCCAATACAGAGCCGTTTGAATCCCTTCTTTGTGAGGGTTCGTGGAAACTAAAAAGCTAGTAACCGCACTAAGCATCATTGAGACAGCAATGCCAGATAATAAGAGCCTGGTTACAGATATACGGAATCTCTCCTGAGCTAACAAATACACTGCAATCACCGTTAACAAAGCCCCGATAAAAGCGGCTCCTGATACAGCGTACGTTCCTAAAAATGAAAAGGCTCCTGCCAAAATAACAAGCGTAGCACCGACTGAAGCTCCTGATGAAATACCTAATATGTAAGGATCAGCGAGCGGATTTTTAACGAGGGCCTGGATAGCTACGCCGACGATCGCGAGCCCTGCACCGACAGCTAACGCTAAAACCGTTCGCGGCAACCGCAAGCTCCAAATAATTTGTTCGGTTGGAGTCAAATTGCTACTCCCCCCGCCTTGTGCCATATTAAACAGTAAATGCATAACATCGCTGGGCGGGATAGAGGCTGAACCGAGCATTAAAGACGCGAGAATAACAACTAGTAACAGAATAGATAGTGAGAAGAAAAACAACACATAGAAGCTCGTTTTTTTATGTTTCATTCCCTAGTTCCGCCGGTTTTCTAAATAAATAATCCGCTTCTTCCGTAAACCAATTCATTTCATCGCGAAGATGAACCACGTCCCCGACAATGACAATGGCCGGGTTCGAAATTCCTCTGTTTCTGACCTCTGAGGAAAGAGTGCGAAGAGATGCTGTTACGGTCCGCTGCCGTGACGTCGTTCCCCATTCGATAACCGCCGCCGGCGTGTTGGCTGCTCTCCCACTGTCCATTAATTGATTGGCAATCGCGTCTAACTGATTCATCCCCATATAAAATACGACGGTATCAATACCAACGACTAAAGCTTCCCATTGTTTCTTGTCTTTTTCATGAGGGAGATGACCAGTTACAACAGCAAAAGAGCCTCCGTAATCACGATGGGTGACAGGAATGCCAGCATAAGCAGGAGCAGCAATTCCCGCCGTCACTCCTGGAATGACCTCAAACGGAATATCAAGAGAAGCAAGATAAACAGCCTCTTCCCCACCCCGTCCGAAAACGAAAGGATCGCCTCCTTTCAGACGAGTCACCACTTTCCCTTCCAACGCTTTTTCTCCAAGCAGTTCATTGATTTGTTCCTGGCGGAGCGTATGGTTTTTAGGAAACTTTCCGCAATAGATGAATTCCGCATCCGGTTTGCACTCGTTCAGAATCTCTTGATTCACGAGCCGGTCATAAATAATGATGTCTGCTGCCCGAATTGACTCTAATGCCCGAATCGTAAGCAGTTTCGGATCGCCGGGTCCTGCACCTGTTAAAAAAACATATCCTTGTTTCATCTAACCGCCTCCATGCTTTTCTTCCATTGCCACGCTTGATGAACCAATCGTTGGGCAACCTGAGGGTTCGATCCAAAATGGAGGTGTATGTAGGAGGCTGTAATATTGCCCTCGCTGTACCCGCTTGGACCAGATTTCCTCAAAGCTTTCACATCATAAGCAGCTTCAACTTCTCCTGTGAGGTCTGCCGTCGAATAGTGAAACTCATGCCCTTTTGCTGATTCACCCTTTCGTAAAATAACCGTATCCTTATACGCCGTCACTTCCCGGTATCCTAAGGCGGCTCGTCGGTCTTTCATGGTAGCTACAGCTGGAATGAGACCGAGCATGTCATGAGACGAACCATCTGTCTTTACCAATTCCTCCATGAAGAACATATAGCCCCCGCATTCCGCATACATTGGCATACCTTCTTGTGCCGCCTTGCGAATGGAATGTTTCACTTTGAATTGAGCAGCCAATTCCACCGCGAACTCTTCTGGAAAGCCGCCTCCAATATATAATGCATGGCTTTCTTCCGGCAGCGGTTCTCCTGCCAACGGACTGAAGTAAATCAACTCTGCTCCATTTTCCTCAAGCAACTCAAGATTTTCAGGATAATAAAAATTAAAAGCCGCGTCCTGGGCGACAGCGATAGTCGCTTGTTTTTCCGCCGAAGGGTCATAAATATTAGGCTTCGGAAGAACGACGGCTTGTCTCGCAATTTCTTGAATAAGTTCCAAGTCAACGGTTTCTGCAACTGTTTCACCAAGTTTTTCAAAGAAGCTATCTAGCTCTCCTCGTTCTATGGCAGGAATTAATCCGAGATGACGTTCGGGAATAGAAGGAACGGCTCCTTTCAGCAAATAACCGACAACTGGAATACCGCACTCTTTTTCAATTGCCTTTTTACAAAGTTGGTAATGTCCTTCACTGCCGGCCTGGTTCACAATCACCCCACCGATCTCTACTTTGGGGGATAACAACTGAAAGCCTTTCACAATAGCGGCGGCACTGCGGGCCATCGCGCCGATATGGACGACGAGTATAATGGGGGACGCTAGAATGTTACTAATTTCTGCGGTGCTCCCCACATCAGACTCGGGGCTTTTTCCATCATACATTCCCATCACACCCTCGATGATAGAAATATCAGCATCTTCACTGCCACGTTGAAATACATCGAAGAGAGTACTTTCCTCCAGCATCCAGCTATCCAAATTACGTGACGTTCGGTTCGTAACCGCCGTATGATAGCTAGGATCAATATAGTCCGGTCCGCATTTAAATCCTTGTACAGCCAAGCCTCGCTTTTTAAAAGCTGCCATCAAGCCGATGGAAACCGTTGTTTTCCCAGTACCGCTGCCCGTACCTGCAATAGTAATTCTAGATCTCATGTTCACTCCCCCTCGTACCGAATGATTCTTGAATGGCAATGGATATGGTCACATTCCCTGACTTTTCTTTCTCTAGCAGTAATCGTTCATTTCCTGAAGATAGAACAGCTGCTGGTTCACTGACTCCGTACGCTCCTGTGTATTTGTACACGACATCGGAAGGATTTTGTATGGGGGCTTGATTTAATTCATCCGGAGAATAATACACAAATGGCCAACTGTTTTTCTCGCATACTTTTAAAAGGCCTTCTTCATCCTTTTTTAAATCAATCGTAGCCACTTGTTTGACGGATAAGCGGTTAATTTGCAGGCGTTGTAACGTGGATTCGATAACAGCCTCTATTTCATCCGCCTCCGTCCCCCGGTTGCAGCCAATTCCAATATGAACGACTTTTGGACGGTAAATCATGCGGACTTCCGGGAGGCTTTCTTTATCTGTCGCTGTCAAATTCCGATGTGTGATAACGAGAGCGGCCTTAACATCTAACTCTTTCGCTTCCTCTGGTGAAGATACGACAGTCATGTGTCCTGGCAGGTCTTTGTCATACGTCCACCAATCTTTTTCTCCTGACTCCTGAACAATAACGAGCGGCTCTTCATTAACAACGGCAGCGCTAGCTGGGATCACCTGTTCAAAGTCTTCCGGTACCCAACCAAATGCTCTGCCGAAAATATCCACTGGAATGGTTTCTTGAACATCAGATGCCGTCGTGATCACCGGAGTGGCGTCTAATTGGGAAGCAACTGTCTTCGTTAAGCCGTTAGCTCCCCCTAAATGTCCAGATAGTACACTGATCACAAATTCTCCACGGTCATCAATAACTACAACGGCTGGGTCTGTCTTTTTATCCTTCAGTAAAGGACTGATCATTCGAACGACTGCTCCGAGCGAAATAATCATAATGATCCCGTCATATTTTTCGAAATAAGAAGGGAGCTGTTTTCGGACGGAGCCTTCGAAAAGAGTAAAGCCTTTTTTCTCTTCATCTCCTTGTTCAAACTTCTTCATATAAAAGATGTCGGTTCCGGGTAAGGCTTTAGCAAGACGACGAACGAGTGAGACACCATGCTTCGTAATTGCCACTGCAGCGATGTTATTCATGGACAGCCGCTCCTTTTCGGTAACCATGCGTAAATGTCTTATCATACAATTTGGATTCGAACGTTCCCTTTTCAATAATGCTTTCATCGGCCGCTTTACTAACAATCACCATCGCTTGTTTCGTAATTTTATGCTGCCGCATCGCTTCATGAAGCGTGCCTAATGTCGCACGAACTACTTTTTCGTCAGGCCAGCTTGCTTTGTAAACAACGACGGCCGCATCGTTTTCATTCCAGCCTGCTTCGATGAACTCACGAACTACTTTTTTAATGAGGGTAGCACTTAGAAACAATGCGATACTACATTGATGAGCGGCTAAGTCGGCGAGCTTTTCCTTTTCCGGCATCGGGGTACGCCCTTCCGCTCTCGTCAAAATAACCGTTTGTGTTAATTCAGGTACGGTCAATTCGATACCAGCACTCGCCGCAGCTGCGAAAGCAGAACTGACCCCCGGAATTATTTTCGCTTCCACACCCGCTTCCGTTAGCTTTTTCATTTGTTCTAAAATGGCGCCAAATACAGAAGGGTCTCCCGTATGTACACGAGCGACTCGCTTTCCATCCTTCACAGCGTCCACCATAAGGGCTACGATTTCTTCCAAGTGCATACCCGCACTTTTTTTCACAACGGCTTCCGGCTTTACATGTGTGAACAGTTCGGGATTTACAAGTGAATCTGTATACAATATAAGGTCGGCCTCTTCAATCAATCGTTGACCTTTTACTGTAATCAACTCTGGGTCCCCCGGCCCCGCTCCGATAATATGGACGAGCGGCTGTGTCATACGACCACCTCTTTCTTTTCCTGCCTGACCATCATTAACGTCAAATATTCGAGTTCTGCCGTCTTTAACTCGTCTACATTTCTCCAAATCCATTCGTCTTCTGATGTCACTTTCGTCGCTACCGCTGCTGACTGTGCCATCCCCAACTCTTCTAAAAGCTCTATCATCATCGGAAGAACTTTCGCTACTTTTATGAAAACAACCCCGTCATGTTGTAAGAGAGCTTCTTTCATTTTCTCCCGGCCTTCGGTGGCTGGGATAACCGCCGTCCACTCATCTCCATCAGCAAGTGGGATCATAAGTTGGGAAGCCACAGCCGTTACAGAGGAAATTCCCGGTATCGATGATATGTCTACGTCTGGATATTTCGCTTTCATTGTCTTCCATAAATGAATGAAAGTACTATAGAGCATCGGGTCACCTTCCGTAACGAATGCCACCGTTTTCCCTTGGCTGACATGCTCATATATTTCTTCTGCAATTCGGTTCCATTCCCGCTCCAAGACGTCTTTCTCTTTCGTCATCGGAAATACAAGTCCTAGACTCTCTCTTATTGCTTGTTCATAGGGTGCAATGATTTTTTTCGCGTAGCTGTCGGCGCCTCTTCGTTTTTTCGGATAAGCTACCAAATCGGCTTCTTTTAAAGTCCGGTATGCTTTTATCGTTAATAGCTCCGGATCTCCCGGCCCCACTCCTACACCGATCACCTTTCCTAATTGTGCCATCAAGTTTCCTCCTTTTTTGAAGCTGTCATAATATACACCGGGTTCAACCCTTCAAATCGTGTCATATGTAAAATAGGTTTGCTGCGGGCAAGATGGGACATGGTTATCTCTACTTCACAGTCCAGTTGCTTGAATAGGCTCATTGCCTCGTGTAACGTTTCAATGGTCGCCGCATTCAAGACAATTCGTCCTCCTAACCGCAGGCGGTTCACGCAAATCGTGAGAAGTTCCCGGATGTTACCTCCCGTGCCCCCAAGAAAGATGGCATCAGGGTCCGGCCATTCATCGAGATATTCAGGTGCTTTCCCATGGTATAAATTCAGATCCGCGCGCAGCTTATAGCTGTTTTCTCGGGCAAACTCGACATCATCCGCATTCTTTTCAATGGCATACACTTCTCCTTCTGAAGCCATGTGTGCTGCTTCAATCGCAACCGAGCCGGTACATGTTCCTATATCCCAAACTGTGCTGTCTTTCTGAAGCTGCAAAGCGGCCAAGCTGAGAACACGTACTTCTTTCTTCGTGATCAGCCCTTTATCTGGCTTTCGCTGCATAAACATATGATCTGGGTAACCGAGCGGCTGCTTTTTTCTTCGATGTTCTGTTTTTAAGATCACAACATTCAATGGATCTGCTTCATATTCGAAGGCTTCAGGAAGGGAAAGCCAGGTTACTTTTTCTTTTTCACCTCCTAATACTTCTGCGATACACATGCGGTATTCGTCCATTCCGAAACGATCCAAGTAACGAGCAATCACCGCTGGGGTATTTTCTTTATCTGTGAGGAGACACACTTTTTTCTTGCCGTCTATCCGTTGTGCCAATCCTTTCAGCGAGCGGCCATGCACACTGACAAACGAAGCATCATGCCAGCTTTCTTTTATTTTTGCAAATGCGAGCTGAATCGAACTCATCGATGGGTAAATATGTACCTCTGGCAATTTTTTCGCTAAATAAGCACCAATTCCGTAAAATAACGGATCTCCGGAAGCAAGTACGACAGTGTCTTTTTCATCCTCCCGCCATGCGTCAATGGTCTTTCGTAAGCCTCCTTCGAGGACGACTTTTTCGCCTTTATATTCAGGAAAAAAAGCAAGCTGCCTGTGACCTCCCGCCAATCGACTGCTGTTCATAATCCACTCACGATACGTCGGATGCAGCGCCTCTCCTCCGTCTTCTCCAATCCCAATTACCTTAATCGTCATGATGATTTCCCTGCCTTCTGTTCTTCCACCTCTCCGTATACAGCCCGTCCAAGCAAATCATTTTTCATTGTCATTAATATCACTTCCACTTCCAATCCTCCCCCTGCATGGTCATAACCGTTTTTCGCAGCCCGTTCACAAAGCAACGTAAAAAAGTCATCACACCCAGCTTCGTTCAAAATATTTCCCACTTCGGATGCGGTGTTGGCGTTTTCCACCTGTTCCAAGAGAGAGTGATCCGCACCAGCCTCTGCTGCCAAATCTCTAAGAAACTCGAAATCGACAGGCGCGCTGCGGGAGTGTGCCATCATAATACCTTGCGCTACTTTCGAAAATTTCCCCATCATCCCGACGAGAGTGGCTCGCTTTCTCTTCTTACCTTTACATTGCTTCAGGCTAAAGCCGACAAAGTCTCCCATTTCCACGAAAGCCTCTTCCGTAAGCTCTGGAAAGAGTGTCATGGCATATTTCTCACTTCGACCGCCAGTAGAGAGAATAATGTGGTCACAGTCACTTTCAGTTGCAACACTGACTGCTTGCGCAATGCTCGCCCGAAACGCTGCTGTGGAGAAAGGAACGACCGTCCCCCGAGTGCCAAGAATGGAAATGCCACCGATAATTCCTAGTCTCGCATTCATTGTTTTTTCGGCGATTTCCTCTCCTTTTGGCACGGATATGATGATTTCTGCTCCACGATGTTTCGTTTCTCCGAGAACCTCTTCTGCCATGTCTTTGAGCATTTTTCGAGGAACCGGGTTAATGGCCGCTTCTCCAACAGCTATCGGAAGCCCTGATTTCGTTGCGCGGCCAACCCCTTTTCCCCCATCGATGACAATGTTATCGTTCCAGCGTACTGTCGCTTCGATCTCTGCTAAGTGAGTAGCATCCGGATCATCTCCAGCATCTTTTATAATAATGGCTGTCGCTTGATCTTCCTTAAAGGAGACTTTCTCCATATGAAATGTCACACGATCACCAATCGGAAGAGTGATGTCCACTTCCTTCACTTCTGTTTGCGAGGCTAAACTCAGTAAAGCCGCCTTTGCTGCAGCTGTTGCATTCGCACCTGTCGTGTACCCATGCCGTAAATCTTTCGGGTCTTTAGGTGGTTTCTTTTTCATCGTGTTTCACCTGCTCTTCGGCAATTCGAATCAGCGCATTGACGGCGGCTACAGTGACCGGGCTTCCTCCCTTTCTTCCAAGGTTCGTAATAAAAGGAATATCAAGCTTTGCTAACTCCTCTTTTGATTCCTGAGCAGATACGAAACCGACCGGCATGCCGACGACAAGGCCTGGCTTCGCCTCCCCGTTTTTCACAAGTCGAATCAACTCAAGTAAAGCCGTGGGGGCATTTCCAATCGCAAAAATACCACCGTCTGCTTCTTTGATCGCTTTTCTCATGGAAATAATCGCTCTTGTCGTATTGAGCCGTTTCGCTTCCTCCATGACGTCAGGATCTGATATGTACACACTGACATCACCGCCAAATGCTTTCAACTTCGGCTTACTGATCCCGGATTGAATCATTTGTACGTCTGCTACGATGTCCTTACCGGCTCGAATGGCTGCTACCCCCGCACGGACGGCGTCAGGATGAAATTGTACACTTCGCCCCAGCTCAAAATCGGCAGAGGCATGGATGACCCGTTGCACCACTGGATACTGTTCAGCGGTAAAAGAATGTTCACCCAGTTCTTCTGTAATCATCTCAAAGCTTTTCCCCTCAATTTCAACAGGCTGTACGGTTAATGGTTTAAACTCTGTAGAAAAATCCATTACACTTCCTCCTCCAATAAGGCCTCCAATTGTTTTACAACTTCTTCCGCATCGGCTGTCTTCATTCCGTAAGAAATGTTAGGCCGTTTGATTAAAATAACTTCCAGGCCCAGCTCTAGGGCCGCTGTAACTTTTTCATCAAATGATCCTTGTTTGCCGCTTTCTTTCGTCACTACCATATCGACGTCAAACTGCTTGTATAGTGCAAGATTTAATTCCTTCGTGAAAGGTCCTTGCATGGCCACTATGTTTTGCTGTTCCACCCCAAGTGCTTTGCATTTTTCCATATTTTCTATACGCGGAAGCATCCGGCAAATCATCCGGACGTGGTCACAAGGCAGAAGGATCTCCGCAAATGTTTGTAACGTCTTGCTCCCGGTAGTTAGAAATACTGTTCCGCCTTTTTGAGCAGCCGCTTTCGCTGCTTCTTCATACGAATGTACTTTCATCAGCTTTTCGTCATAGTGAGTGATGGACTCTCTTTCGTAACGGATATAAGGGATGCCGGCTTCCTCGGCAGCTGTGATAGCATGCCGGGAAGCTTCTTCCGCAAAAGGATGAGAGGCATCTACAAAAGCTTGTGCTCCTATCTCTTTTAAAACCGTGATCATGTCCTGTGACGATAATCGACCAACTCGCGCTGTCACACCACTATCGGTTAACTTTTTCGCGGCTTCCTCCGTTACGACAGATGCCAACACCTCGTGTCCTTCTTCCTTCACTCTTTTCGCCAGTTCCTTTGCATCACTCGTCCCCGCTAACATAAAAATCATTGACCTTTTCCCCCTCACCCATGACTGTGCTCGTGATGGTGGTGATGATCCAACCCATCCATATGTTCCATGGCAAACTGCCTGTACTGGCATAAATCACAGTTCAATGAAGCTGATCCAGCAAGCGCTTCCTCGGTCCGTTCTAATAGCACGCGTTCGAGACGCGGGTGAAAACCAACGGGATCAGTGCTCGCAAATTCGTTATCCGGATAGTTCTTCCGAAAAGCATCCATTTTTTCTTCGACCCGATCCATAAGAACTCCGGAAAAGAAGAGACACGGAACTAAAATGATTTTTCGCATTCCGAGTCGGAGGCAGCGTTCCACTCCTTCTTCTACGGTCGGTGTGGTGACACCAATAAAAGAGACTTCCGTCGTTTGTTGGTTCAAACGCTCCGAAACTAAACGTGACAGCTTATACACCTCGCTGTTCGTATCTGGATCACTGCTCCCACGTCCAAGTATTAATAGAGCCGTATCAGTATGTTCTTCCTCCTGCTCCCATACAGCGGTAACTCTCTCTTCCAAAATCCGCACGACTTCTTCGTGGATTCCGATGGGGCGTCCATACGTAAAATGCACGAGCGGATATTTTTCCTTTGCTTCATCGATCGCATGTGGAATATGAATCTTCGAATGCCCTGCCGGGAGAAACATGATCGGCACAAGCGCTACGCTCGTTGCCCCTTTTTCGACACATATTTCAATACCTGATGCAATATTAGGAGCTGCAAATTCTAAAAAACAAGTCTCAATAATGGGAACGTTGATTTTATTTTTTATATTATTTATAAATTGAATAGTCTCCTCGTTTCCTTTATCCAATGGGCTTCCATGCCCGACAAATAATACTGCTTTCATTTCCCCACTCCTTTACTCACATGGATTATTCACTTCTACCGGTGTGAACATCTCTTGATACTGGAAGTTTTGAATTCGTTGCACGCGTTTAAAAAACTTATAAAATCGTTCATTCGGCATTCCTTTTTCTCGATATTCGTCCACAATGCTTACGATCGTATCCATCAATCGTTCCGGTGGCAGTCCTTCCGCTACCGGCTGGCCGGTGTGAGCATTTCTGCCCATCGCTTTTGCCCCTAAAAACACGTCAAATGCCCCTCTGCGATAGACAATTCCAATATCATCAGCCACTGCTCCGTAACAAGCCATTCCGCAGCCGTTGAATCCAATCTTCATCACTTTTGGTACTTTCAAACCCCCTAAACGTTCCTTCAACTCTTCCGCATAAGGAATGCCTCCTGTTTTCTCTCCATCACAGAAGTCACAGGCTTTTACGTGTATTACGTCGCCTACCGGGGACACCAACCACCCTTCCGATTCCAATTTTCGTGTAATTTCCTGGGGCTCTTCCGTCTCGAGAGACACTCGTAAATAGTGACTCGGTGTATACGTGACTTCTCCTTGATCACCGATGATTTCAGCAAGTAGTGCTAGCTGTGATGCGTTTACTGATTTCTTCCAAACACCAGGAGAAAGAGCAAATTCAAACACAGACGTTTGCTTGAATGCAGAAGGTGCCGGTGCTTCTTGTACGGCTGTGGCGGACGTATCACCTACCATGGACAGGGCTTCATTCGCTAAGTCGGCGGTTGACTCGCGAGTTGGCTGGGGAGCTGTTTTTTTCTTTCTGTCATCCACCCCGCCGTGCATCGCCCACGGCTCGGCTTCCGGCTTCAACCGCTGCGCCGGCTTAAGTGACTGCTCATCCTCACCCAGCGTATACTTTCTTTGATAACCACGTGGCGTGATCATTTTCCCGTCATAGTAAAACGTTGAGTTGTTGCCGATAATGACTGTTGTCAGCATGCCAATTTCATAATCGAGCATGCGCGCAAGATCCGTCATGACGATATGTTCTCTCTCGCGATAAGCGCTCTTCACGAGACCGACTGGCGTTTTCGGATCTCGGTATTTCAGCAGGATTCTCTGTGTTTCTTCGATTTGACGAGTCCTTCTGCCGCTCTTCGGATTGTAAAGTGCAATAACAAAATCCGCTTGTGCTGCCGCTTCGACACGCTTTTTAATCAATTCCCACGGCGTTAAGTGGTCACTTAAGCTGATCGTACACGCGTCATGCATCACGGGAGCTCCGAGCAAGGAGGCACAAGAATTTATCGCGGATACTCCAGGAATAATTTCGACACCAATTCCATCCTCTTCCCGCCACTCTTGCTCCATCAGCACTTCATACACGAGACCGGCCATCCCGTATAAACCGGCATCACCACTTGAAATAACAGCCACTTTTTTCCCGGACTCTGCTTGCCTTACCGCTTCACGGGCTCGGCTGACTTCTTCCGTCATCCCGGTACGAACGATTTCTTTATCTTTGATCAAATGACTGACCAAATCCATGTAAGTTTTATAACCGATCACACTATCTGACTCGACAATCGCGTCCTTCGCCCGATGAGTCATATGCGCCTCATCTCCCGGACCAAATCCAACGACAAAAATTTTCCCAGTGGCCACATGATCCACCCTTTCTTTTCATTTTTTAGTGAGGGGTATAAGGGAGTGTGTCGGCTTGCCTCTTCTGAAGGAACCTAGAGACGTAGCTAACCCTTTCACAAACTTCTTTAGCAACAAAAAAAGCATCTCTAACATATTGGAAATGTTAAAGATGCTTGAACGGCTATATCATAAGACAATAAGACACTTATCGTTAAGGCCGCGCCCTTTAACACCTCCCTATGACCCCGTAGGTAAAAACGGTGTTATTGAAAAAGGCAGGTCTACTGGCTCCTGGTTTTCCGTTTGCTCTTCCTTCCCCTCGGTGATGAATCGAGAGTGGTTCAGCGAGCAAACAACCCAGTTACAGTGGCGGGACCGCGCCGGTTTTTCACCGGACTTCCCTTTTAAGAAAACAGGTTCATCTCCTGTTTTCACCTTTCCCTAATATTTTGTTGTATGTGTTTCTTCTTTTCGATTCTTCTTGTTCTAAGAATGTAGTGTCCAGATACAGGCGCCATCGGCTCGAGGTCGCTTCAACCCGCTCTGCGGCGGCAAAGCCTCCTCGGCGGGTCTCCAGCGCTTGTCGCCGATAAGCGGGCGCCTTTCGCTTTTCTTAGTTTCATCTTTCACTTTAAAACAACTTCCGACAATTGGCAATGCTTTTTTTATTCTCCTCTGGCCAACCCCTTGCCAACACAGGGAGAAAACGACTCATTCCTTTGTGTTTTTATTGACCTTCTTCTTCAATTTCTATCTACCAACGTCATTAACCAATACCTTTAGTTACTTTGAAACGTTGATTTCTTTTTTCTACGTCATTAATCACTCCGTATAACGACCTTGTTCTCCAGATCGCTCTGTCGTATGGCACTATTACCAGGATTCTGAAACGTTTATTGACCTTCTTCTTTAATTTCTATCTACCAATGTCATTAACCAATACCTTTAGTTACTCTGAAACATAGATTTCTTTTTTCTACGTCATTAATCACTCCGTATAATGACCTTGACCTCCAGACCGCTCTGCCGTATGGCACTATTAGCAGGATGCTGAATCGTTTATTGACCTTCTTCTTCAATTTCTATCTACCAATGTCATTAACCAATACCTTTAGTTACTCTGAAACAAAGATTTCTTTTTTCAATGTCGTTAACTACTGATTTCTAACCTCGCCACCCACAGGAATAACTTCTATGAACACACTGCTTATATTTTCCTCTGTATATCTATCGTTCTAGCTAATAGCAATAGCTTGTAATAAAATAATAGTATCAAGAATTCGAAGAAAGGGGGAGATAAACATGCTAGAGGAATTCGGAAAATACAGTAAACAAATCATTGAAACTATTTTGGAAAAGTCGGATTATTGGTTTGTTGTCGTGGATGACACGGGGCGGATCACCTACCTCGGTGAAAATTATAGTGAGTTTTTAGGCGTAGACCGTGAGAAAGCGATTGGAAAACCTGTGCAAGAAATCATTGAAAATTCGAGAATGCACATTGTGGTACAGACAGGAAAGGAAGAAATTGCGGATTTACAATATATTCGCGGGAATCATATGATCGCGAGCCGGACGCCGGTGTGGGCAGATGGAAAAGTAGTCGGCGCCGTTGGTACGGTCCTCTACCGTGATCCTCAAGAACTTATGAAGATGAACAGCCAAGTCAAGGATTTTCTTCTTCAGATGGATTATTACCGTAAACAACTAGAGGACAAAAATGGCGCCACCTACTCTCTTCATGACGTGGTTGGCAGTTCCACCGCATTAAATCAAGTCAAAGAAAAAATTAAAAAAGTGGCTTCCGGTGATGTGTCCGTTCTTCTGCGCGGAGAAAGCGGGACAGGAAAAGAATTATTCGCCCATAGTATTCATCAATTAAGTGAGCGGCACACGAAACCTTTCGTGAAAGTAAATTGTGCAGCGATCCCTGATCACTTGCTGGAATCTGAACTTTTTGGCTATGAAGAAGGTGCTTTTACAGGAGCCCAAAAAGGCGGAAAACCTGGAAAATTCCAACTTGCTAACGGCGGGACGCTGTTTCTTGATGAAATTGGTGATATGCCCAAAGATGCTCAAGTCAAAATCTTACGTTGCCTGCAGGAGGGAGAAGTAGAACGAATCGGATCTGTTACTCCAGAAAAAGTAGACGTACGTATTGTTACCGCTACCAATCAGCCTTTGGAAAAGTTAATTGAAGAAAATCGCTTCCGGGAAGACCTCTTTTACCGAATTAATGTCATTCAAATAGAGATTCCACCCCTTCGTACTCGTCCGGAAGACATTCGAATTACCGCTAAGTATTTGTTGCACCATATTACGAATCGAACGGGCAAACGCGTCGTCGACCTTGACTCCGAGGTGATGGAGTTTTTCACCACTTATTCTTGGCCCGGCAATGTGCGAGAGCTTGAAAATGTCATTGAATCAGCTGTCCATTTAACAAACGAAGAAATCATTACATTAGAAGATCTTCCTGACTATTTGCAGCCCGCTCCCTCCCCCTCATATGTACAGGGAGAAAGCTTAAAAGACATCCTGGAACAAGCTGAAAAACAAGCGATCCTTCAAGCACTTCAAGAAACAAATGGGGATAAATTAGAAGCCGCCGCAAAATTAAAAATTGGAAAATCAAGCTTTTACGATAAAGTAAAGAAATACCAGCTATAAATTTCCACGTCCGCGGAAAACTTTCCAAAAACCCGGAAAGTACACCATCCCTTCTCTCATAAAAAATGTTACATAACAAACCATACTCTTTCCGAAATCTCGGAAAGAGTTTTTTATATTTTTGATAAAAAATCTCGATATATCCCTTCTTACCGCTTTTCAGCAAACTGGCATAATTTTTGCTTATTAAATAAGGCATAGAAAAAAAGGAGGATGCCTTATGGTTACAAATAAAGTTGTATTTATTACAGGAGCTGCGAGCGGAATTGGATATGAAATCGGTGCCGCTTTCGCACGCAACGGAGCGAAAGTCGTTCTATCTGATATTGATCATGAAAAATTGAAAGCGGTTACCGAAGAGCTTGTCGAGCAGGGGTATGAGTGCGTTGGCTTACCTTGTGACGTCACGAAAGAAGAAGACCTGCAACAAGCGATCGATCAAACGGTCGAAACATATGGACGACTCGATGTGTTAATCAATAATGCTGGTTTGCAGCACGTCGCTTCGATTGAAGAATTCCCAACTGAAACATTTGAATTGATTACGAAAGTGATGCTTGTCGCTCCTTTCATGGCTATTAAACACGCCTTTCCGATCATGAAAAAACAAGGCGGCGGCCGTGTCATTAATATGGCTTCCATTAATGGCCTCATTGGTTTTGCCGGAAAAGCCGCGTATAACAGTGCCAAACACGGTGTTATCGGCTTAACAAAAGTGGCTGCTTTGGAAGGGGCAGAGCACGGAATTACGGTGAATGCGATGTGCCCTGGCTATGCGGATACACCGCTCGTTCGGAACCAAATGGAAGACTTAGCGAAAAATCGTGGAGTTTCCGTTGAAAAAGCATTAGAAGAAGTCATTTATCCCCTCGTCCCACAAAAGCGCCTCATCGGTGTGGATGAAATTGCTGATTATGTAATGTTTTTAGCAAGCGAACAAGCGAAGGGAATTACAGGGCAAGCTACGGTTCTCGACGGCGGCTACACGGCCCAGTAATTGACGAACCGGGATAATTTGAAAAGGAGGAGTTTGCATGCTAGGCATCATTTTAGGCCTGATTGTATTGATGGGGCTTGCCTACCTTGGCTGGTCAATTATCTGGGTCGCTCCTATTGCGGCCGGTGTCGTCGCATTGACGGGAGGCCTTGACCTGCTGGAAGCCTACACAGACACCTATATGAGTGGCTTTGTCAACTTTGCAAAAAGCTGGTTCCCTGTCTTTATGCTTGGTGCTATTTTTGGAAAACTGATGGAAGACACAGGCATGGCAAGGTCTGTAGCTGTTGCGTTCACAAAAGTAATTGGCACGAAACGAGCCATTTTAGGCGTTCTCGTGTCCTGTGCCGTTTTAACATATGGAGGCGTTAGTTTATTCGTTGTTGTTTTCGCTGTTTACCCATTGGCTTTAACCTTATTCCGGGAAGCAAACATAAGCAGGCGTCTTATTCCCGGTACTGTCGCATTAGGAGCCTTCACCTTTACGATGACAGCAGTGCCGGGCACCCCTCAAATTCAAAACCTGATTCCGACGGAGCATTTCGGCACAAACGCAATGGCAGCCCCAATCATGGGAATCGTCGCCGCCATCGTCATGGCTGTAGGCGGGTATCTTTACTTACGTTGGCGTGAAAAGCAATTAACAGAAAAGGGAGAAACCTATACAGAACCGAAGGATAACAAAATATTTGATGTAGAAGGCGACACACCGCATTTTGTCCTTTCTCTTCTTCCTTTGTTCACTGTTCTCGTCACTTTAAACCTATTCGGCTGGGATATCGTCGTCGCTCTTATTTCAGGAATCGTTCTCATCATGTTATTAAACCTTTCAAAATTCAAAGGATTCGTGAATTCGATTAATGAAGGAGCAGGCGGTTCTGTTATTGCGATCATTAACACGAGCGCCGCTGTCGGCTTTGGAACCGTCGTGCAAGTCGTTCCTGGGTTTGAACGACTCACTGCCCTATTAATGGGTATCCGTGGCAACCCATTAATCTCTGAAGCGGTGGCGGTAAATATTTTAGCTGGAGCCACAGGATCTGCTTCCGGAGGAATGGGAATTGCTCTCGAAGCCCTCGGTGCCCGTTATTATGAAATCGCGATGGATACCGGCATCGATCCTGAAGCGTTTCACCGCGTCGCCTCACTAGCATCCGGCGGACTCGATGCCCTGCCGCATAACGGTGCAGTTCTCACGCTTTTGACGATCACAGGAATGACACATAAAGACAGCTACAAAGACATCTTTATCGTAGCTGTCCTGATCCCCGTTCTCTCCGTCGCTGTCGCTATTCTTCTCGCATCATTCGGTATTTATTAGGATAGCCAAAAATGAAAAGCGGTCACTCGTTAGGATAATAGGTTCTCTTTAAGAGTGCAAAACAGGAAATAGCAATAGGGTGCTAAATCGCAATGATTTTCGCACCCTATTTTTAAGTGTTATTTGTTTAAGAGGTATTAGTATACAAAACTGCATGATAAATCTCATCGTGATCAAAAAAGTTGAGAACAAACGTTCCATAACTGTTAATAGGTATGCTAATATGGGTGTAAGACAGGTGAAATTTTTGGAAAAGGTATTTTTTAATATTACCATTCCAAGAATGCGATTAATTGTTTTAGTTGGAGTGATATAGATGAAAAAAATAATGATAACTTGTGAGCATTGTGAAAACCCAAAACAATCAAAGCTGATAATAAACTTATAGATGAAATTTCTAACGCAACGCTCATTTTATGTCAAAACACCAAATGTCAACAAGCATACCCTTTAAAAAAAGAAAAGGGATTTATTAGAAATGTTCAATTTTTTGGTGATTTTTGGAGTTTTGATAAAAAAGCAACGGTGGAAGAAATGCAAGGGGTTTGGAGAGCTAACCAAATTTTGCACAAAGACTTAAAAGAAAAAAGGCAGAGGTAATTCATATGCGATTGCCCCGCTTTTTCGGAAAGTGTTGTATGCAAATGACTCTACGGAATACTGGTTTGATATGAAAAGAGAAGAAATTATCGGAAGTTCTGTGTTCGACTTGGAAAAAAAAGGAGTGTTTGTGCCTTCCATTACTCGAAAAGTGCTTGAGACAGAAAAGAAACAAACTTTAATTCAAACAACGCGGAATGGTAAAAAACTTCTCGTGACGGGAAATATTATTTATGATGATCATGACCAAATTAAATATATTGCTTGCTATTCTCAAGACGTTACCGAATTAGAGGAACTAAAAGCATATGTAAAAAAAGTAGAAGGCGAGCTGAATAGCATAAAGAAAGAATTAGTAGAGCTGCAACTGAAGAAAACAACCCCGTCTTCTATCATTGCGAAGAGTGAGAAAATGAAAAATGTGTTGCGAACGATTGATAAAGTAGCCGAAACAGACGCAACTGTATTGTTAACTGGAGAATCAGGGGTCGGAAAAACAATACTTGCCGAGCATATACACAAAACGAGTAAACGAGAAGGGAAGTTTGTCTCCATCAATTGTGGCAGCATTCCCGAATCACTTTTAGAATCTGAGCTCTTTGGATATACACCCGGCGCATTTACTGAAGCTAATCCAAAAGGAAAAAAAGGCCTTGTCGAAGAAGCGCATGATGGTACTCTCTTCTTAGATGAAATCGGAGAAATGCCTTTTAGCTTGCAGTCAAAACTGCTAACTCTTATACAAGAAAAGAAATTTTATCGTATTGGCGAAACGGAAGCGAAGACAGTCAATTTCCGACTATCACGGCAACAAATAGAGATTTAGAAAAACGGATTAATGAAAATTTATTTAGAGAAGATCTGTATTTCAGACTATCTGTTATTCATATCCCGATTCCTTCTTTAAAAGAACGTCAAGAAGATTTGTTAGCGTTAATTATGGAGTTAACAAACACATTTATTAAACGCTATAAAACACAAAAAGAATTCTCACATGAAACCATTGATTGTCTCCTCCAGTATCATTGGCCTGGTAATGTCCGTGAATTATCAAACATTATGGAAAGACTTATTTTAACTGTCGACGACCAAACAATTTTGCCTGAACATTTACCAGAACAAATCGACTCCAATTATTTATCAGTTTCGTTACATGCCTTAGGTCGAAAACCTCTACCGGAGATTATGAAAGAGACAGAAATGAGGGTGCTCGGAGAGGCTTTGGAACGTTGTAATAGTACCACCGCCATGGCTAAGTATCTTGGCGTTACCCAGCCAACGGTCGTAAGAAAGTTACAAAAATATAAATCAGTGTTTGGTGAAACCCCGACTCGTTATTCACGAGAGAAGTGTAATCACTTCTCTCCAACATTCATGGATCACTCATACGACATGTTCCCATCGCATTCCATGATTTCTTTGCTCTATAAAACTTTCATGCGACATATTTTTCTTGCATTCTATCAGATGCTTGTCGTATGAACGGCAAAACACTGTCTATACAGCAGGATTTCAGCTCTCAACTTTGATTTCTTGTCTCATGAAGCGTTCATACGACATGTACCCATCGCGTCCCTCGATTTCTTTGCTCTATGAACCTTTCATGCGACGTATGTCATTCTTTCAAATTCTAGCTTCAGCAACCGTTGATAATAATCGAGTAGGAGGCTAATCATTATTTGATTAGCCGACCTCTCACACCACCGTGCGTACGGTTCCGTACACGGCGGTTCAATCTTTTGAGTATCGAGACTCATAAAGTTGGAACATGTCTTTTAATCCCCACTTTGTGAGTCTTTCTTTTGTTATTGCGATATGCAGGACTTCACTTCGTGATATTCGCCAATATCCCTTCCGGGAATTTGCATATTTCATGGCGTTGTCGTGATTGATTCCATATTTTCGAAGCATCCTGTATTTTGTTTTAACCTTTTTCCACCTTTTCCAGATGAGTTGTCGCAGTCGATGGTGTAACCATTGCTGGATTTTGATGATGAAATACTTCATTCTAGAAACCCCGTAGTAGTTAATCCATCCAACTGTTACCTGATTGATTTCTTTGATTATCTGTCTGAATGTTCCCGGACGTTTCCGACTGGTCAGTTTCCTCAAGTTAAGTTTGAATCGCTGTTTTGCCGGCTTGCTTGGCCGGCACCCGACTTTCCCATGTGATTTTGTATGTTGAATCCAAGGAATATAGCTGAAGTTGCCCCACAGACTTTACTTTTCTTTTGATTTATAATGAGTCTAAGGTCTTTCTCGATGAACTTTGTGACGCTTTGCATCACTCGCTCACCGGCCCTCGAACTCTTTACGTATATAACGAAGTCATCGGCATACCTAATGAAACGATGTCCTCTTTGTTCAAGTTCTCTATCTAATTTATTTAGATAGACGTTTGCCAATATTGGAGAGAGGGGTCCCCCTTGCGGGGCACCTTCTGTCGTCTCAATATAGATATCTTTGTCAAGGATTCCTGATCGAAGGAATTTCCAGATCAGTTTAAGGACAGTTTTATCCAGGATGAACTCCTCCAGATACGCTCTAACTCTTTGATGGTGGATTGTATCGAAGTAACTTTTCAGGTCGCAATCCACCGCGACCTTGTAACCATCCTCGTAATATTGTTCCGCAAGCTTAATTGCCTGATGGGCATTTCTGCCTTTACGGAATCCGAAGCTCTTCTGAGAAAAGTGTGGGTCTATGATGGGTTCGATTACTTGAAGTATAGCTTGTTGTACTACTCTATCCAGTACACATGGAATGCCCAGGTAACGTTTCGCGCCATCAGGTTTGGGGATGGCAACTCTTTTGACTGGCTGAGGCTGATAGGTTCCCTCTTTTAATTTCTTTTTAAGTGGCTGATAGTATGTTTCCATATGTCTTTTCAGTTGATATACGGTAATACCATCGATTCCCGGGGCGCCCTTATTCTTTCTTACTTTCTTATAGGCGCTCCAAAGGTTTTTACCTGCAATAACTTTGTCAATCAGTTCGATACCGTCTTGTTCTTTCATGTCCATGTCGGCATCCCTGCGCGCTCCTGTGTACCCTTTGGTTTCCAACCTATCTCTCCACAGGCAGCCATCTTTTGGTCAGTACCGCGATGTTTTCTGCGCTTAGGCGGCGATGCCTACACCTCCTTGTTTTCCAAGATTTAAGATTGTTCAGCCCTTCGTTTCCATTCAGAAACTACTATGGCCTCTGCTGACTCCTCACGATAAATCTTATTTCAACCGGGGGTTACCCGTCCGTGAGGCCTCCCCGGGTAAGAGCTATAACCTTCATCCCATGTAACTGCTGTATTTACTGTATGGAACTCGGGCAGTATCGGACTTCGTTTTGTTTAGCAAACTCGTCCATTCCAATTCAGCCTTGTATACAGTTTCTGTCCGTCAGTTCGGGAATTTGCCTCCGGCTTCCTTCAGATTCCACCTCGCGATGGACATCCTTGCCTTTGGCTAACAGTTCCCACTGCCAAGCCTGTAGTGGACTTTCACCACCAAGTTATAGCCCATGCCGGGCGCACTAAAAAAGCTGCCCTGGCTATTCATTAGCCTAGGCAGCTTCCCTTCTATCCTTCTATGACACTTTCTACTTCTTTTACCATTTCGGATACGGATACGAAGCCGCCGCCGGAGAGGTACCAGAAGTCAGGGTTAAGATAAATAATACGGTCATTTTGGTACGCTTTTGTTTTTTCGGTGAGTTCATTTTCAACAACTTGCTGAGCGGAGGATTGACCGCCTACTACCGCCCCGCGATCTATAACAAACAAGTAATCCGGGTCCTGTTCTGCAATATATTCGAAGGATACGCTTTGTCCGTGTGTCGATGCTTCGATATTTTCATCCGATTCCGGGAACCCAAATTCATCGTGGATGATGCCAAAGCGGGAGCCGGAACCATAAGCGCTGACTTTACCATCATTGGCAAGAACGATAAGAGCTTCTTCGTCTTTCGCAGATACTTTTTCATTTAATGCTTCTACATCTGCTTTCACTTCTGCTAGGTGCTCTTCAGCTTCTGCTTCTTTTTCAAAAATTTTAGCGAGAGTTGTGACGTTTTCTTCAAAAGAATTCATGTAGTCCTGAGTATCCACTTCCAAGAAAACGGTTGGAGCAATTTTACTGAATTCTTCATAGGCATCTTGCTGACGTCCAGAAATAATGATGAGATCCGGTGCCATATTGGCGATTTTTTCAAAGTCTGGTTCTTTTAAGCCACCCACGTTTTCATAGTCGGAGCTTTCATATTCTTCTAAGTATGAAGGAATGTTTGCTTGAGGTACTCCGGCCACGTCCACTCCCAATGTGTCTAGTGTATCGAGACTGCCAAAGTCAAAAACGACAACTTCCTCAGGATTAGCCTCTACGGTTGTTTCTCCAAGTTGATGTTCTATAACGATTTCTTCAGCAGCTTCGTTGTTTCCCCCTTCACTGCCGTTGCTGCTTCCGGAAGCTTCTGTGGATCCCTCTTCCTCTCCACCAGCGCCACACGCCGAAACCGTTAAAGCCATCAATAACATCCCTGCCACATTACGAAATTTCTTCATCAATCCTTCTCCTTTCTCCTTTACCTTTATTTATTATGTACTTATTAAACAATAATGAGATTCATTATCATTGATAACTATTCTCATCATAGCATGGCATTTTTATATGTCAATAACTTTTCACAAATTAATGAGATTATCTACACTCTCGATTAATATCCCACCTTCTGTACATTCTCCCCATCCATAGAATCGACTGCTCCAAAAGCTGCCTCGGAAGTCGAAACGAACAGGACGAGGCTGCCCCATACATAGAGACAGCCCCGTTTCATATGCCCTTGTTAGCTCCGCAGCATTTTTTATATTTCTTCCCACTCCCGCAAAAGCAAGGATCATTACGTTCCCGTTTTTCTAACTTGACGACAGGGCGATTTTCCGCGCTTGCATCCATTCGCTCATGGAAATAGTATTCGCGTTCTAACGCGTTTTTTTCCAAAGTGACAGGTAAGGATGGCTTTCACCAATGACCGGGAAGAAACTATATGCCGCTTCCTCCATATCTGTCATCACTGAAAAAGGACTGTAAAGGGTCGTATTTAAGATCTGACAGCCCCTTTGTCTCATTTTTGTACCACACTTAATCATATCCCCCTAATTAGAAATTAGAGTTTCTTATATAACTATGTTATTGGCTAACTTTTCTTTCAAAAAATCTAAACGATGTCCATACCGGTAAAAAGCCTATCGAAATAGCCCAGGCAATAATACCGGTCCTCTTGATAAAGTTAAGTTGGGGAACTCTCGTAAAAGAGCTGTACCATTCTGTCTGTGAGAGAAATTTTTCTTAATTAGCTTATATCCTTACTATTCAGAGCTTCTAACCATGTCTGGCAACCAAGTCGTTATTTCTGGTACTAAAATAATTAAAAAGACTAGTAGTAAATTAATAATTATAAATGGAAACGCTGCTGCATAAATTTGCTTCATCGATACTCCTTTTTTTACCACTGATTTCATAACAAACAAATTAACTCCGAATGGAGGAGAGATTGTTCCTATCTCAATAGCAATAAGCATCAACACTCCAAACCATAGTAGATTAAAGCCTAGTATTTCTACAATGGGTACAAATATTGGAAGTGTTATCATCATAATGGTGATAGATTCCATAAACGTTCCGAATGCGATAACCAAGAGCAACATTAACAGTACAATGATCATCGGACTTAAAGGTGCCTCTGATACCATGCTTGTCAAATGACGAGTAGCACCAGTGTAGGAAAGAGTTTGACTAAAAGCGGCAGATCCAGCAACGATGATTAAAATCATACCTGTTATTTTTAGGGTACCAATGATCGATTCTTTGACCACCTTGTAATTAAAAGATTTATAACACAACGCTAAAATCACACTACCAAATACCCCCATAGCTGCAGACTCTGTAGGTGTCGCAACGCCTAAAAAAATTAGCCCTATTACCAAAAATATAATAAAACTCAATGGTAAAATGTATTTAATTGTATCTATGGCTTTCTCAGAAAAAGGAATAGCCTGTACTTCATAAGTAGGTGCAATACTTGGATTCATTTTCGCTCTGATTATTATATAAACAGACATTAAAATAGCCATTAAAACGCCAGGCAGAATAATGGAAATCATAAAATCTCCTATAGAGATTTGACCAATAGATGCTAATAAAACTCCAAGAGCACTTGGAGGTATCATGACTGCCAGCCCACCGCTTCCTAATATAGGTCCAATGGACATAGGATTCTTATAACCTTTATTTTCCATTTCAGGTAACAGAGTTGATCCTAAGATAGCTATACTCCCCATACTGGAACCTGTTAAGGTTGAAAGTAAACTTCCCCCTCCTACTGACATCATACTTAATCTTCCAGGTAGTTTCCCAAACCACTTGTCTATCGTATTTATTAGTTTTGAGGCTATCCCACCATGAAACATAATTTCACCCATCAGAATGAAAAAAGGGATAGGTGCTAAAGAGAAAGATGTTAATGAATCTTGAATACTTTGAATTAATAAAAATAATCCTCTTTCTCCTCCCCATAAAAATATTGCTGCCATAATATTAATAAACATAAACGCGAAGGCAATTGGAAGCTTTATAAGCATTAACAGTAGTAAGCCTATCAATATTAACAATAATAATTGGATCCACCCCAACGTAACCCCTCCCTGCAATAAAAGTTACCTTGCTGTTTTCTGTCTCTACTCAATATTTCTCAATATTTTCATCTTGGTATCACAAACTTCCCAACCTGTCATCAACTAAATATCACTGCAGCGAAAAGTAAATTTGTCTAAGAGGAGAACCATTGTAATTACAGTCCATATATGTTCCTAATTATGCTTGTTTTTCAATCCTACTTCAGTGCTCAATCACTCGTTAGGATGATAAATCTTGTGGCACACACATCTCCCGTATATCATGACAAAAACCGGTCCACCTTCTTCAAACCTAGGTTGCTGACGCATTTTCTATTTATTCATGCAGAGTAATCTTGATCAGCATTATTCACATCCGCTTTGACATTTTTCTTCGCACCTGATGTTCCCCTGTATAATTTCCTGATATATTCAAGCATTAACACACCGGCTCCTATTGGAATAGCTAATACAACATATACTTGTGGTATTTTTAGAACCGAGTAACTATGGACACCTTGTGTGTAAAAATCAATAGTTGTTAACAATCCGTACCACGTGATGATGGCACAAACAAAAACACCAATTAAATTTACAAGTATATTTAAAAGAGTATTTAACTTTTCTGGTAAACCCTCAATCAAATCAAGAGTGATATGACCATTATTTCGCAACAGCCAACCCGCTACTAAAAATGGTAAATATAAAAGAATATATTCATTGATTTCAATCACCCAAACAAAAGAGGTGTTGGCTAGATATCGGGAGAAAACTTCTAGAACTATTGTTAAAACAGATAAAACTAGCAAAATTGATCCAATGACTAACATAATGTTTTCGACCATATCTAGCATTTTTGATAGTTTTCTTAACATCTCTCACTCCCCCGCATGATCGCAATATGAAAGAAAAGCCTGAAAGTCCCCAATAGTATCGTCTTTAACGAAAATATATTTTGGGGACCTTTCATCTACTCTATTATTCTATTGGTTAAATATCTCTTTTACTTCTTTCACTGCATCTGGCATGCTTTCCTCTAATTCACTCCATTTTGCCTCATACACAATTTCTTGAAATTCTCTACTTTCTTCTTCACTTAAAGTAGTCAACTCTACCCCAGCCTCTTTAACCGCTTTCATCTCCTTATTAATTTCTTCATCGAAATAATCAACCATATCCTTCTCAAACTCTGCCGTGATATCGATCAGTTTCTCTTTTGACCCTTCAGGCAAAGTTGACAGGGCATCCGGGTTAATATAGATACCAGCTTGTTGATTAAAGAACGGTTCATTAATAAGGTAACTTGTAACTTCTGTCCAGCCATCTTCTCTAGGTCCTAATAACGGAAAACCAAACCCATCTACCATTCCTCTTTCTAAAGAAGTATATATTTCACTTGGTACAACGGCGACGGGGTTTGCACCTAAAGCTTCGAGTGACCTATGATATACTGGATTGGATCGGATCGATAACCCTTGGAAGTCTTCCAACGTTTTTACTTCGTCATTACTCCAAAAATAGAATGGAAATGTGCTTAACCATCTACCTAGATAAACAACTCCAGCATCTTCGTATACCCCTGACAAGTAATTAAAAAATTCGTTTTCTCTTTCTTCTGAAGGTGTAAAAGGAGACAAAGACGCAAATTCTGCCTCGGGAACTTCATTTCCGAAATAAGCAGCAACATTAAACCCAACGTCAGCAATACCAGTTTGAACGGCACTAAATTGTTCTGGAACCGGTATCGTTTCGTCGCTTCCAATCCAATCTATTGTAATGTTTTCCATCTCTGACTCCACCTTATCTATCCACATTGGGACAACGTCTCTTGTATATGCATGATTTGATGGAAATACGCTTACTAATTTTAATGTGTGGGTGCCGTCCTCATTATTTTTACCAGCAGCTTCGTCTGCTCCTTGATTGCTTCCACAGCCCGTTACTCCTATCAATAAACACAAGAATAAGATTAAATGTCTGGATTTTTTCATCCGCTCACTTCTCCTTTTATTTTTTTCCCTGAGTGCGGGTGAGTTTTGCGAGGAAGCTTTTATCATTAAAGGAGTATTTAGTTTTTATTCTGGTACATGGAAGTAGATTTCCCAAATACTAAAAAAGTCAGCTTCTTCATTTGCACAGTAGATCGCCAGTTTCGGAAAACAAGTGAATATACAGTTTTCTCGGTTTATTATCCTGGATGCCAATCATGTAACGGGTTTAACATTAATAACAGAGTCCAACCATTTCAAATATTTCGAATTTTTTCCTCTGACTATATTTGAGAACTCTGAAATTAAATGTTTCGTAATTGGTCCCGGTTCCCCACTACCAATTTTTCTAGCATCTACTTCTCTAACAGGTTTAATTTCCGCAGCACTTCCTGTAAGGAAAACCTCATTTGCACTGTAAATTTCTCCTCTAGCTATGCTTCTTATCTCTACCGTATAACCTAATTCTTTTGCTAACTCAATGATTGACTTTCTGGTGATGCCAGGTAATATGGATGAATCTAATCCTGGAGTAGCAATTACACCATCTTTCACAACGAAGATATTTTCTGTACACGCTTCAGCTACATTCCCTACTCCGTCTAACATGATTGCTTCATCAAAACCTTTGTCTTTTGCGTCAACTCTAGCTAACATAGAACCTATATACAATCCGGTTGCTTTTGCAGCGGAAGGAACCATTTGAGAATGGACTCTAATCCACGGTGAAAAACAACAACGTACTCCTTTACTCTTAGCCGCTGAACCAAGGTAATCTTCCCATGGCCATGTTGCTATTACTACATCTACAGGGCAATCAAGCGGATCTACTCCCAAAGAATGATAACCGAAAAATGCTAACGGTCTAATATAACAGGCTTCTAAATCATTTTCTATAATAGTGTTGTTAATTGCTTCAATCAGTTCTTCATCACTATAAGGTATTGTCATTCTTAATTGTTTAGCGGAATCTCTCCATCTTTCGATATGTTCTTTGACTCGGAACGTTCTCGGACCGTAAATCGTGTTGTAACAACGAAGTCCTTCAAAAACACCTGATCCATAGGCAACGCCATGAGATAATACATGAATATTGGCTTCTTCCCATTTTACCAACTTACCATTAAACCATATTTTTTCTACATCAGGAAACCACTTCTTTACTTTTTCCATATTTATCGCTCCTTCTATTCATTATCGAGGACGAAAATCTCTTGCGGAGCATTCGTCAATTTTTCTGCACCATTTTTATTTATTAAAATTGTTTCGCTAATTGCTACACTAATTTCAAAATCCGTAATAAAAGGTATGATATGGAAAACCATATTTTCTTGCAGTTCCATATCTACTCCTTTTTTTATACTCATTCCATCCATCCATTTAGTGAATCCAATGCCAACAGAGTAGCCAATTCGATTATGAAAATATTGATTCATATTTTTGCTAGATAAATATTCCTTACAAATTCGGTCGATATCTTCCACTTTCATACCTGGTTGAATGGAATCTATTATCGTATTGATTACTCCTCTGCTTGTTTCTTCAAACCTTTTCGCTTGGTTCGATGGTTCCCCTATACTTAATGTTCTCATAATAGGTGCATGATACCTGTAAGTACATCCACTGAATTCCAGGAAGACGACATCTCCCTTTGATGTTTTATAATTCTCCCAAGTAGGATGACCATATGTCGACCTTTTCCCTACTCCTATAAATGGAGGGGTAGCAGGAAATTCACTGCCTGATGAAATTAAGTCATTCATTATTCTCTGTGCGATATCATTTTCTGTTGGATATACGTTGGAAATTTCTTTGATTTGGTTCATCACTTTACTTGTTATATCTGCCGCCTGGCGAATATAGGTGACTTCCCGACTTGATTTTATTAGTCTACATTTAATAGTTATGTTTGTCCCATCCACTATTTCCACGTCGTTAGGTAGTTTATCTTTTAGTGCTAGAAACTGATTAGCGTTTATAAACCATGAATGAAACGATAGTGCTATTCTTTTGTTGACTACCCCTCGTTGTGTCAGCACTTCAATTGTTCGGTCCATCGGATCTTCTTCATCACTAAATGTCACCATATTTTCAATCCATGTTTGATATTTAAAATTTGTAGATTCTAACTTTCTTGTAACTAAAATTGGTTCATAATCTAGAGATATAATCAATACCTGCCAATCAAGGAAGGTAAACCCCCAAGACCGATAACCTAGTAAATAATTCAAGTCTACTGGATCATTTACTAGCAGATAATCTACACCTTCAGAGGCCATTTCTTTTTTCAGTTTTTTTAATCTATTCTGATACTCAACCAATTCAAAGGGTAAATCCTTATGAATTATTTCACTTACCATGAAATCATCTCCTTTATTGAAGGGTAGAATAAACGATGTCGCCTTCCTTTATGACCAATTTGATGTTTTTTATTGCATCCATGTTTTCAAGTGGATTTCCTTCTACTGCTATTATGTCTGCTATTTTATTTTCAGAAATAGAACCTACCCTGTCTTCTAATTGAAGTAATTCTGCTCCCTTAATGGTAGCAGCACGTAAAATATCAATCTTTGAAACTCCACTTTCCTCCATTAATCTCATCTCCATGTGAATATTTCCGTGAGGATTATATGGAGTTCCCGCGTCAGTACCTGTAGCAAATTTCACACCTGCTTGTCTACTGTTAATAAAACTTTTCATGTTATCATCGTGTGCCTGGTTAGCTTTTTGAACGGTTGTACTGTCCATCTTTGAGTTATTACTATTTTCCACAACGCGATGGTAGGCTGTTAACGTCGGGATATGAAATATGCCCTTTTCTTTCATTAAATCAATGCCATCGTTTGTCAAATAACTACCATGTTCTATGGAATCTACACCAGCTCTGATAGCATTCATGATGCCCGTAGTACCTATGGCATGAGCGGCCACAGTTATTCCTCTTTTCCTAGCTTCTTCAACGACAGCAGAAATTTCCTCATAATTTAATTCAGGAGCTCCTATTTCTGTCCCTGGAGATAAAACGCCTCCCGTGGCAATCACTTTTAATGCTTTGGCACCTGCTTTTATCTCTTCTCGAGCAGCTTGCCTAAGATTTTCAACTCCATCCACCTCTCGACCCAAAAATCTTCCATGCCCCCCTGTCATTAATAAAGCTCTCCCTGTTGAAACAATTCTTGGTCCTTTTATTTTTTTCGATTCAATCGCTTTAGAAACTTCTATGGCAGCTGAATTGCTGCATCCACAATCACGAATAGTCGTTACACCGCCAGATAACGTTTTGTTAGAATTATCCATAACATTAATAGTAGTTTCTATATCCGATTGATTTAGTAAGTTTGGGTTCGCTTCCCCAGACAAGCACAGGTGAACGTGGACATTAATTAAGCCTGGGACAACGGTTAGTCCTTTCAAGTCAATTACTTTTGCAGACTTCTCAGTCCATTCTATATCTGTTGTATGACCTAGCCATGCTATTTTTCCATCACGTACTACTATAGCTCCGCTTGTAATATGGTTTTCTTTATTTACGTCAACAATAAAGCAATTTTTAAGAATAATCTTATTTTTCTCCACCCTGAACACTCCAACATTTATTTGTTTTATTAGTCCGCCATCCTGATGGTCATTATTGCTATTTAAAAAATAAGCATTTATTACATTTTTCTTACTTATATTTTATATTAATGAGGCATTGTAAACTGTTAACTGCTTAACATAAATTCTATTATTTTAAATTTTTTAAAAATAAATACCTAAAAGGAGCAAAACTAGGTAAGAAAATAATATTATCATGAAATGAACAAGAAAAATATTTCAAAGAGAGATCTTAACTTAGAAATAATTTTTAGCTAAGGGAGAATTGAAATGGTTATATTCACAATTTCATCGTTACCGTTTTAGCTTCTGTATAAAAATCAAAACTGTGGCGTCCTCCCTCACGACCGATACCACTCGCTTTCGATCCACCAAACGGCGTTCGTAAGTCCCGGATGTACCAGCAATTGACCCACAATAAACCTGCTTCTACCGCAGAAGAAACTCTTCTCGCTCTTCTCATATCATTGGTCCACACGACTCCGGCGAGTCCATAAATCGAGTCATTAGCAATACGGATCGCGTCTTCTTCTGTCTTAAAAGGAATGATAACGATAACCGGGCCAAAAATTTCTTCCTGAGCTACCCGCATTTTATTATCAATGTCATATAAAACAGTCGGCTCATAAAAGTTACCTTTATCAAGTCCTGCCACACGTTGTCCTCCGTGCGCCAATTTAGCGCCTTCCGCAATACCGATTTTCACATATTCATCTACCGTTTCCATGTGCCCTTTTGAAACAAGGGCTCCCATATCTGTCTGTTCATCCGTCGGTTCGCCTACTTTAATGTTCTTTGCGGCATTAGTGAACTTTTCTAGAAACTCATCGTACACACTTTCTTGGACAAGCAGTCGTGATCCTGCCAAACATATTTCACCTTGATTTCGATAAATGGCTTCAATGGATCCGGAAACCGCTTCATCTAAATCAGCATCTTCGAAAACGATATTCGCAGATTTCCCTCCGAGTTCCAGTGAAACAGGGGTTAAGTTCTCTGACGCATTTCTCATGACCGTTTTCCCCGTGTTGCTTTCACCGACAAATGAAATACGCTGCACATACGGGTTTGTGCACATTTCTGTACCAACCGTGCTTCCCGGTCCCGTAATAATATTTAATACACCAGGCGGTAACCCTGCTTCGTTAGCAATTTCACCTAATTTCACAGCGCTTAAAGGTGTGTAGGATGCCGGTTTTACGACAATGGTATTTCCTGCCGCCAATGCAGCAGAGGCTTTCCAAGTCAATTGCATGAAGGGTAAATTCCAAGGAATGATTAAACTTGTCACACCAGCTGGCCCGTATTCGGCATATGACATAACATTGTGTTTTTGGTAGTTTTCCTGAACCACGTATTTCGCCATTTCTGCGAAAAAGCGGAAGTTCTGTGCAGCACGTGGAATATCAAAGCCTCGGCTTTCGGTAATTGGCTTCCCCACATCAAGGGTTTCTAGGTAAGCAAGCTCATCCACCCGTTCCAGTATTAAGTCGGACATTCTACAAAGGATGTCCGACCTTTCTTCAACAGGCATGTTACTCCAGATTCCGCTTTCAAAAGTACGTTGGGCTGCTTCAATGGCACGCTTTGCGTCATGTTCATTACCTTTAGCTACCGATGCGAGCTTTATATTGGTTGCAGGATCAATCGTATCGAAGGTATCACCTGATAAAGCATCAACGTATGCGCCGTCAATAAAAAGTTTAGCATCAGAAACTTTTACTTTTTCATTTAGTAATTCTTTCTTCACAATATTACTCCTCCTGACAATAATAATGAACATTATGAATGTTCTTAAATTGAATGTTCTTAAATTTTTATAGATAGAATTATATTATGAAGATGTTTTAAAATCCAGTGTTTAATTGCATAATGTGGGATAAAAACCTACACGATTGTTAAAGTTGATGGGATTATTGATAAATTATGCCGAAAAGAACGTACTAAGTGAGGCATAAGAAAATACCAAAAAACGCTAAAAATCTCTACTTTGGGGAGCCGGCAGGAGGCAGGAATCCTCTCTTCCTATTTATATGGTGTATTTTCTTCCATTTCGATATCTTCTATTTGCTGTTCCATGTCACTAGCATTTTTTTCGTGTCTGCTGGGATTTTGATGGCACCGGCTTCGTCATAATCAGAAAAGTTCCTTGGGATAATTGGAACATGGTCATTGTCTGGCCTTCTTGTACTATTGTCATCAGTGGTCGCACCAAGTGATTCTTCTTCCTGCTCCGCTTCTTCCCCGACCATCGTATCTTCTGTTTTCTTTTCCGTCATCTCTTCACTTGTCTCTGAAGCCGTTTTCCCGGAAGCAGTTACTCACAATGTAACCCCCAACGCAGCTGCTACCCTTTTCATTTTTCCATACCCTTCTCTCCTCTACTTTCCCTTTTTCAAGAATATTTATAGTGAATGACAAACGTGCAGAAAACAAGAGTAGAACAAGGGACTTTTCTCCCTTGCTTTCTAATTCGAAAGTCTGACGTGGATGTTAATCAAACGTTTGATTTTCCTAGAGTATTTGGTAAGCAACGACACCTCCTGTCTAAAACTTACCGGAAACAATCCGATATACCTAGTAACTGATCTGTTTCGAGAACGTGAGGGGGAAAATAACGATGAACCAAAGCAATATTTTATTAGAAAGTGGGACGAACGAGTTAGAAATTATTTTGTTTGACGTGGATGGACGAAAGTTTGGGATCAACGTGCTTAAGGTGAGGGAAATTATTCAACCGTCTGTGGTGACAGAAACGCCAAATCCTCATCCGTATGTGGAAGGTATCATTAATTTGAGAGATGAAATTATTCCTGTTGTCGATCTGACGGAGGTATTACACTGTCAGCCATCAGCCAACCCGGAACAAGATAAGTTTATTGTCGTCGAATTAAATAACCGAAAAGCAGCGTTTCATGTTCATGATGTGAGCCGAATTTACCGCTTAACCTGGGGTCAAATTGAAAAGCCGGTGTACTTTGATGAATGGGAAAACACGTATACCATTGGAGTAGTAAAGTTGGAAAACGAGATGGCTTTACTGTTAGATTATGAAAAAATCGTAATGGAAACGTCCTCTACTTCTCCTCACTCTCAGATGGGTCCTCCGGCAGGAGAAAAGAAAGAAGAGCGGGCAGACAAACAAATTTTGATCGCAGAAGACTCCCCTGTTCTACAAGGCATGCTAAAAGATACATTAGAAGGTGCAGGTTACTCCACCGTTGTTTTTCAAGACGGAAAAGAAGCGTGGGAGTACCTCAACCGTGTCTCCGAAGACGAGGCTTTAGCCTATCCGGACCTTATCATTACCGATATCGAAATGCCGCAGATGGATGGCCACCACTTAACAAAACATGTTAAAAACCATCCTGACCTTCATCAGCTGCCCGTCATCATTTTTTCTTCATTAATCACGCATGATTTGTATCATAAAGGAGAAAAAGTAGGAGCGGATGCCCAAATCAGTAAGCCGGATATTATACATGTCTTAGACAAAGTCGACGGGTTTGTTATTTAAATATGAAAACAGACATAAGAAAAAGACGCTCAAAAGGTAGAAAATGATACTCTTTTGGGCGCCTCTTTTTTAAGATACCAGTTATTCCACTGCCAATTTCCTCATTTTCTTATACAACGTAGAACGATGAATTCCTAAATGCTTGGCGGCTGCCGTTTTATTTCCATTTACTTGCTGAAGGGTCGTAACTATAAGTTCTCTCTCCCGCTCCATATCCTCTAGTTGATATTTCTTTATAAGACCCTGTTCCTCCTCTTCCGATTGGACATTGGGCTCGCTTTCCCTTTCTTCTGCTGGTGGTGATTCATAACACGCTCTTATATAAGGGGGCAAGTCCTCCCATGTGATTCGCTGTTTTTCCGACAAAATGACGAGACGCTCGAGCAAATTAGTGAGCTCTCGAATATTTCCCGGCCAGTGATAACGCATAAAGGCAATCACTGCCTGTTGATCCATTTCCACCCGCTCCAACCCATGTTTCTCACACGCTCTTTCAATAAGATGAGAAACTAAAATAGGTATATCTATTTTCCTCTCTCTTAATGGCGGGATGTTTAAAGGTAAAATGTTCAACCGGTAATATAAATCTTCTCGAAATTTCCCTTCTTCTATTAATTGTTCGAGTGGTTGGTTTGTCGCTGCGATAATGCGGGCATTGACTTTTTGTTCTTTTGTCCCCCCAACCCTTTCAAACGTTTGCTCTTGCAGCACACGCAGCAGCTTTGCTTGTAAATGTATGGATACATCCCCTATTTCATCTAAAAATAAAGTGCCTTCGTGAGCAAGTTCAAATTTACCAGGTTTTCCTCCCTGCCTCGCTCCTGTAAAAGCACCGGCCTCATAGCCAAACAATTCAGACTCAATAAGCTCTTCAGGAATCGCGGCACAGTTCACAGAAATAAGGGGACCGTCTTTCACCGGGCTTGACCGATGGATCGCCTTTACAAACAACTCTTTCCCTACGCCACTCTCCCCTGTGATAAGAACCGTTCCCGTCGTTTTCGCCATTCGTAACGCTTGTTTTTTGGCATGGGATATTTCCGGACTGGAGCCGATGATTTTATCAATTGTGATCACATCGTCTTTTGAAGACTTTGGTATCCCTAAGGCAACACGATCGTTTTCATTTTTTTCCCGGAAGCGTTGCACTTTTTCGTACGTTCGGAACAGTTCGGATACCCCTTCAAAAATTAACATTCCCACCGCGCCAATGATTTCGTCTCCTCTCCAAATAGGAAGACGATGGGCAATGACGGGAACACCACGCAACGTATGAGGTTGGTTTCTTTCCGGGATCCCTGTCTCTAATACAACGGGTAAACGAGTATTTTCAATAACCTCAGTGCAATGTTTTCCGATAGCTTCTTCCCTGCTCATGGCCACATACCTGGCGTATGAATCATTGAACAGACGAATGATGCCATGTTGATCGACGACAGTCACCCCTTCATACGCCGTTTCAAAACTTGATTTATACCACTCCATCATTTGTTCTAACGTTTGGATCTGCTGCATCATTTCAAACCCATGTCTAGCTATGTCGGATGCATCTATTTTCCCTAGCAGACGACCGTTATGATCGAGTGCCAATGTTATGATTTCTTTTCTGAAAGTGAGACGTGATAATGGATCATCTTCATAGCAAAAAGAAAAATCATGATTGGCGATACTTCCGAGCGGTTGTTTTCGATCAACACCTTGCAATATTGATTCAATGAGGTCGGCAAAAGAAATGACGCCCTCTACGTAATTATCTTTATCTACGATGACAATATGGGAGGATTTTTGACGAGAAATGAGCTGAACTGCCTCTTGAATCGTTTGATGAGTCCTCAGTGTCACTACTTTTTTATTCACCCATTCTCTGACAATCTGATTGTCTAAGCTCACCATGATCTTTTGTCCCTCCTTCTCTTTTTAACTGTCTCCATTTATAAACAAAAGTGTAGATGGTAAAAAACAACACTGGATATTTTCGTCTCTTTTATTATACACTGAATGTGACAAAAAAAGAATAATTATTTGATAAAAGCGCCATTTCAAACTTGGCATGATTATTGCAATATTATTTGGCATACGGATTCATCTACTTTTAACATGCTTTGAAATAGAAAGAGGAGGAATAACATCATGATTCATGGACTTCGAATCCCTGGTGCCGTCTATTACGGCGAGGACAGTTTCATTCAATTAAAAGAGGAAGCAACAAAACTAGGATCAAAACCTCTATTAATTAGTGATCAGCCGATGAAAGATCTCGGTTACGTTGACAAAGTGGTCGAGCTTTTATCAAGCGAAGACATCGACTGTGTCACGTACTTGGGTGTTGATTCTGAAACGAAAGACACGCATGTTTCTGAAGCGTTAGAGATTCTTCAGAAAAATGATTGCGATTTCATTATCGGTCTTGGCGGCGGTAGTTGTATGGATGCCGCGAAAGCAACGGCTGTACAGGCTACAAATGATAACGCTTTAATGGATTATGTTGGTAATAAAAAGTCAATCGAGAATGCTCCACTCCCTGTGGTAGCTATCCCTACAACGGCTGGAACAGGGTCCGAAGTGACAGACGCATTTGTGGTGACCAACACGAAAGAAGATATAAAAATGATGATTAAACAACCCGTCATCACACCGGAAGTTGCGATTGTAGATCCTATTCTTACGTCAACATCCCCTGCAAAATTGACAGTAGCGACAGGGATTGACGCGCTGTGCCACAGTTTGGAAGCGTACATTTCGAAAAAGTCGCACCCGTTGACTGACGTGCTTGCGCTTGATTCGATTCGTCTCATTACTGGCAGTATTAAAGACGCCTACCAAAACGGAGAAAATATGGAGGCACGAAAAGACATGGCACGCGCATCCATGCAGGCCGGTATTGCTTTTTCCAACTCATCGGTGTGCCTGGTTCACGGAATGTCCCGCCCCATTGGAGCTCTTTTCCATGTACCGCATGGAATCTCGAACGCTATGCTCCTCGCTGTCGTCCTGGAATTTACGAAAAATCATTGCGTCGAAGAGCTTGCGCACATCGGACGTGCCATTTTAGATGACGTGGATGAGTTGTCTGATCAAGAAACAGCTGATAAGACAATCTCCTTCATTAAAGAACTATGCCGAGATTTAGATATCCCTAACTTACAATCATGGGGCATTTCTGCTCAAGAGTTTGAACAGTCCCTTGAAAAAATGGCAGAAGATGCACTAGCGAGTGGAAGCCCTGGCAACAACCCGATCGTCCCGACAAAAGAAGAAATTATGGAGTTGTACCGCATTGCTTACAGCTATGACTATGAAGCGGTTGATGGTACAGCCAAAAAGGTGTAGGAGGTAAAACGATGCTACTAAGTTATATTGGATTAATCGTCGGTCTCGGGCTACTTATTTTCTTCACGATGCGGGGCATGAACATCATTATCGCTGCTATTATCTGTTCCGTTGTGGTAGCGTTAACAAGTGGGTTAAATTTGATGGAAGCGATGACAGGTCCTTACATGGCAAGCTTCACCAACTTCTTTGCTTCTTGGTTCTTAATATTTTTACTCGGTGCCATTTTTGGTAAAGTAATGGAAGATACGAAAGCAGCGAATTCGATCGCTCATTTCGTCAAAGACAAGTTTGGTGCACAGCGCGCCATATTCGCGGTCGTTGCCGCTTGCGGTATTATGACATATGGAGGAGTCAGCGTATTTATCGTTGGTTTCACTGTATATCCCATCGCTGTAGCTTTGTTTAAGAGTGCTGATTTACCGCACCGTTTTATTCCTGCGTGTCTCGTATTCGGTGGTATTTCCTTTACGATGACCGCACCAGGTTCACCGGAAATTCAAAATCTTATTCCAACAGAACATTTTGGCACTACGCCAACTGCCGGCGGTATCATCGGTGTGATTGCTGCTTTTGTCATTATGATAGCTGGCGGCTGGGCACTCGGTAAGATGGCAATGAAAGCAAAAAAGCGCGGAGAAACTTTCTCACCACCGAATGCGCTGGTGAGCACATCATCAAATGAAGTCGCTAGTACACTTGAACAGGCAGACGCAGAGGATACAAGCAAACTACCTAACCCGATCATTGCTATGATCCCTTTGGCTCTCGTCATTATCTTATTAAATGTTATTTCTAACGTCTTTCCGATCACAACAGAAAACGCGGTAATGATTGCTTTATTCATAGGTATTATTGCCGGTTGGACGTTAATGAACAAACACGCCGCAAACTACGGAAAAGCGTTGACCAAAGGCACAGACAACGCCTTAGTAGCGATTACGAATACATGCGCGGTAGTAGGATTCGGCGGCGTGGCAGCGGAAGTCCCATCTTTTCAAAATATGGTAGATGTATTAACAAGCCTTCCAGGTCTCGAATATGCAGGACTCGCGTTAGCCGTTACGATTATCGCAGGTGTGTCCGGGTCAGCATCAGGCGGTCTCGGGATTGCACTTCCTATCCTTGCCCCTATTTATCAAACGCAAGGTCTTGATCCTGGCGCGATGCACCGTATTTCCGCTCTGGCTTCCGGTGGTCTCGACTCGCTTCCGCATAACGGATACGTCGTCACAACTGTACGGGCCATTTGTGGAGAAACACATGCACGTGCGTATAAGCCGATTATTGTAGTAAGTATCATCGTTCCAACGATCGTATTAATCCTGGCTGTCGCAGCCTACACGATCTTCTATTAATACCTATCACTTCATGAGGAGGAAATAATTATGAGCAACAAGACTATAGGTTTTATTGGTTTAGGAAACATGGGAGCGCCCATGGCAGAAAATTTATTAAAAAATGGTTACACGGTCTATGGGTATGATATCAATGAAGAAGCGTTGAACACATTTGCCGATAAAGGCGGAAACAGCTGTCCAACAGTCAAACAAGCGGTAGAAAACGCAGATGTACTGTTTGTCAGCCTTCCGTCACCTCCGATCGTACGCGATGTGTATCTAGGAGAAGACGGTATTCTCGCTCATGCACCAAAAAACTTACTCATCGCAGATACAAGTACCGTCTCTTCTGAGCTGAACCGGGAACTGGGAGAAGCCTGCAAAGAGAAAAACGTCCGCTACTTAGGAGCACCTGTCAGCGGCGGAGTTATCGGTGCTGTGAATGCGACACTTACATTCATGGTAGGAGGCCCTAAACAAGATTATGAAGAAGTCCGTCCAGTTCTCGACGTGCTCGGTGGTAACCTCTTCTATCTCGGAGAAGGGTATGACAGCGGCACTGTCATTAAGTTAATCAACAACTTAATGATCGGCTTCTATACAGAAGCGGTCGGCGAAGCCCTTACATTAGGAGAGAACATGGGTCTTGATAGACAGACAATGTACGACATTTTAAATGTCAGCTACGGACAAAGTAAAATCTATGACCGAAACTATAAAGAATACATGGCCAATGAAGATTACGAGCCTGGCTTCTCTACGAATCTTTTATTAAAAGATTTAAAATTAGCCCAGCAAATGGCTGAAGAATCAGGAACCCAACTCCCTATCGGAGATAAACTAGTTGACTGGTATTCCACAGTGGCGGATAATGGGTATGGACATAACGATATGTCCGCCGTTTACTTGTACTTGCAGAAGCTTGGACAAAAGCAAAAACAATAATCAAAAGGTGAACAAATATATTACATTTATGGAGGGACAAATATTATGACTCAAACTTCTAATATCACAACATATTACAACTTGATTGGCGGCGAAGAAACAGCATCTAGTGCAAACGAAACGATCGTAGTAGAAAATCCGGCGAAAAAATCTGAGAAACTAGGTATCTTCCAAAAATCTACCCAAGAAGATTTAGAAAAAGCAGTAGAGGCTGCTAAAAAAGCACTCCCAGATTGGAAAGAAACACCGGCTCCGGCTCGCGGAGAATATATTCAAAAAGCAGCACGCTACATTGAAGAACGAGCTGAAGAATACAAAGAACTTCTCGTTCGTGAAGTAGGGAAATCTTACAAGGATGCGGACGCAGAGGTTGTACGTACGATTCGTGCGATGCGTTTTCTAAGCGGAGAAGCAGAGCGCATGACAGGTGAAACAATCCCATCCTGGATTCCAGGTGTCCGCGCATATACGAAACGCGAACCGCTCGGAGTGGTAGGCGTCATTACTCCTTGGAACGTACCACTTGCCATCGCGGCTTGGAAAATTGCTACTGCGATCGCTACTGGTAACACGGTTGTCTTCAAGCCATCCAGTCAGACACCATTAATCAGCTATCGTTTGATCGAAGCATATCGTGAAGTAAGCCTTCCAGATGGCGTGGTTAACTTCATCACTGGTTCTGGTTCTGTCGTCGGGAACGGTATCGCGAGCCACAAAGATATTAAAGCTGTTTCCTTTACTGGCTCTAACCCTGTCGGCAGCCACATCAACAAGCTTGTGGCTGAACGCGGCGGCCGCTTCCAAGCTGAAATGGGAGGAAAAAACCCATTTGTCGTTCTAGAGGACGCTGACCTAGACCTTGCGACAAGCAACGTTATCGATGGCGGCTTTGGAGAAAGCGGACAGCGTTGTACAGCAACGAGCCGTGTGATTCTTGTCAAAGATATCGCCGAAACCTTCATTGAACAGCTGCTTGAAAAAGTTAAGAACGTTAAAGTAGGCAACCCAATGGAAGATGGAACAACCATGGGACCTGTAGTCGACGAAGGCGCCATGAAATCAATCCTCGAATACATTGAAATTGGTAAAAAAGAAGGCGCGGAACTTCTTGCCGGCGGACATCAACTGGAAGATGGCGAACATAGCGACGGTTACTTTATCGCTCCTACTGTCTTCCGCAACGTGACACCAGACATGACGATCGCACAAGAAGAAATCTTCGGTCCCGTGATCAGCATCATGATCGCAGAAGACTACGATCAAGCGCTAGAGTGGGCAAACGACATTGATTACGGTCTTTCTTCTACGATCTACACGAACGACATGGAACGAGCAACACACTTCATGGATCACGTCGAAGCAGGATTAACGCACGTGAACATGATGACCATGTGGAGTGAGCCACACCTTCCATTCGGAGGAATCAAAGACACAGGTATCGGCGGATACAGAGAACAAGGAAGCACCGGTATCAACTTCTTCACCGAATGGAAAACAGCATACGTGAAGCCTCATAATAAATAAGTATCAAAACAACCCCCTGTCATCAGCGTGACAGGGGGTTATTTGCTATATTCACTTCATTGAAGTCAGAGATATAACGAATCATGACATAGCTATTATTTTTCTTCTTTTACAACTCCACACCAATTCACGAGAAAATCGGCATAGACTTTGGTGACGTTTTTGACGCTTTCGAGGTCGACCCATTCGTCGATGCCGTGCATGTTACCGCCGGTTGGTCCGTAGCATGTGCACGGGATGTCGTAATAGAGATTGAAGAAGCGAGCATCCGTGGTTGCGGTTAAGATTGAACGCTCTGGCGGTGTTTGAAGGACGGTTTCATGAGCGCTGTCAAGCACTTGGAAAAGCTCGGATTGATCATCAAGTGCGAATCCTTCAGCGTGGAAGCCGTAGAATGTAATTTCCGGCGGGCACTCACGGAGCCACTCGTCTTCTTTGGCCGCTTCTAACAACCACTCTTTTACGTTCGCTTTGATTTCGTCTGGATCCTGTCCTGGGTAGAAGCCGACGCGAGCTTCCAGTGTCGCTTCCGATGGAACATTGGATGGCCAGTCTCCCCCTTGGATTGTACCGATGTTGACATTGAGCGGATGCGGATGTTCCGCGAAGTCCGGATGCTTCGGTTCTTCATTAATGTGAGTCCGATATTTTTTGAGCGCGTCCATCATGACATACAATTTCTCGATTGCATTCACCGCTTCGCTGGCGCGTTCCGTGTGGGCGCCAAGTCCTTTCACTTTGACGCGCATCCACATGACACCGACTTGGGATTTGGTTGCTTTGTAGCCGAATGGTTCTGGAATGAGCGCTCCATCGGCCGTATAACCTTTTTCGAGAGCTGCAAGTGCGCCGTTTCCTGTACATTCTTCCTCAATGACAGTTTGCAGCATGAAGTCAGCGGCTGGGCGGTAGCCGGCTGCACGAACGGCTTTGTAAGCATAAATCATGGCCGCGACACCTGATTTCATGTCCTGGATTCCGCGTCCGTACATTTTCCCGTCCTTGATGGTGGATCCCCATGGATCATACGACCAAGCAGAAACCGGCTCCGGGCTCACGACATCGATATGTCCTTGGTATATAAGACTTTTTCCTTTTTTCACATCGGCTCCTGGTGCTTTCGCAACGACAACCGTACGACCGTCATAGCCCCATTCCGGTACGGAAAAGCCAGGATGGGAAGACAGCTCTTTCATATCGGGGACAAACTGATCGACATCGAGTTCCATTTCTTCAAAATGCTTAGCGAGGTAATTTTGAAGGGCTTGTTCATTCCCTAAGGTTGTAGGATAGCGTCCGATTTCCTGTAGAAATTCCACTTCTTCATCCCACAATTGATCGACTTGGTTAAAAATGTCTTCTGTTACTTGTGTATTTTTCACTGTTGTTTTCACAGTCTTCACTCCCTTTAGAAATTTCTCATATTACAGACCGATCATCATGAAGAAATAACCCCAAATCAAGGCTGCAATGAAGATGAAGGCAATCGATATTACCATCGTTTGCTTGTACTCTTTCTTCAACTTCGCCAACCCATTTTCTTGTGCCATGTATTGATTAATCGTAATATCGGCAAAGTTGGTTTGTTTCATTTCTTTATAGTAATTTAATTCATACTCATTTGGTTTCGTAAATAATGCAATCACTATAAGAGTCAATACTCCGACGGCAAATGAGATCATCAACGAATCAATATGAACAGGTAAAGAAATAATTTCTCTCCGTGCTAATTCATCCACTAAAATGAACGTGGCCGTACCGACAATCATACTGCCGATCGCCGCTTGACTGTTCATACGCTTCCATTCTAATCCTCCGACGACGGTTGGCAGCCAACCTACTCCGAAAATGGAACCGGCATAGATGGAAATCCAGTATATCGCTGAAGGGCGGGCAATCGCGATAAGACAGACGACCACGGCTACTATCACTTGTGCCCAGCGTCCGACGCGAAGACTTTGTTTTTCATCCATTTTTTCATCACGCATATGTTCATATAAGTCTCTTGCTAGTGCGAAACCAGTCAACACAAACAAAGTAGATGCGGTAGACATGATAGAAGCCATGAGACCGGCAAGACCGATTCCTCCAAGGAAAGACGGCACGTGATTTAAGAATCCAATGACCATGACATTGTCCGTATCTTGTATTCCTGGCTGAATAACTTGCATCGCACCAGCGGCAAGGAACACAATGAGCTGCATAAATGGCGCGAGAAACACACCAATGACGGCTGCTTTCAAAATAACGAAATCGTTTTTGGCTGGAAAAACCCTTGAAACCAATGCAGGGGTACAAGAAAAGAACAAAATCCAAACGAGAAACTGAGAAATCGACCAGCCTAACGGACGTTGTTCGGCTCCTCCGATCGTCCAATAATGCGGGATGGTTTCTTCAATCGCTTTCATATTATCAAAGCCTGCCGTTCCAATCAGCAAAGGTGCAATCACCGCCGATATCGCAAGCATGGTAAATAGCATAATCGTATCCGTTACGACCACACCGTACATGCCGCCAATCGCACAAAACACAAGCAATGCAACGGTAAATAAGATGATCATAAGAGGAAACGAAATGCCAGTAATCTCACTAAGGACTAATCCTGCACCAATTAATTGGATCACACCATAGCCCAGCAGGCCAATGATCATAATAATAATGGCAATAACACTTACTGTTCTGTTATTAAAACGTTTTTCAAAAAAGTCCGGCATCGTTTGGCAGCCAAGCGCTTTCATTTTTCTGCCTATATATACGACTGCCAAGAGCGTTCCTATCCAAGCACCGAATGACCCAAGTGCCGCAATAACCAATGGTCCTTCGGAGTAAGACTGACCAGAAATACCAAGTAACGTTACCGCGCTTAAATACGTGGCAGCTAATGTACCAACGATTAAAAGCGTCGTTCCTTTCTCCCCCATGACATAGAAATCTGCTTTATTTTTGATAAGCCTGGCAACAAGGCCGCCGGCAATCACATAAACCGCGATGACAATAAAAAACACTGCCGTTGTCATGTGACTCTCTCCCCCATTTCTTATCTAATTTATATGTCGTTTCTCTTCGCCATTACGACTCTCTTCTTCTTGTTCAAGCTTACGAATAACAGGTAGTCTTTCTAAGTATCCAAATGACTACGATCGAAGAGATGAAAGTCGTTAGAAAAGCATTAAGGAATAATATAAAGACATCGACGTTCACTACTTTTACCTCCCTTCACTAATCATTTTTGAAATCGTTGTCATTACTAATTGCAAAAACTGTGCCAACTTTAATAATTGAAAATGGGAGAAAAGTGCGGCGTTGACGAAAGAAGGAACGTCGTATAAAATGAAATATTATTCGAACGAACCATTTTTGATTCGAGTGAATGTCATTTGGTTCACTCAAGAAAGAGATAAAGAAGGAATTGAACCATTTCAGATTCAATGTTTGTATGATTGGTGGGAGAATATGGGTATTGACATCATAAAAGGTAATAAATTTGTTCAAAAAATTTTCAATGTCTTGAATGATGGGTTATATTTCTCAGACAGAAACGGAACGACCATTTGGATTAATGACAAAAGTGAAGAGATTTTAAGCAAAAAAAGAGAGGAATTAGTGGGACGCAACGTGAGGGACTTGGAAAAGGAAGGTGTCATGAACCCTTCCATTACACGGCTCGTATTAGAATCAGGAAAGCCAGTCACAACGGTACAATCGTCCACGAGAAACCGACAATATCTCGTATCCGGCCATAAAATCGACCTGGATGGAGAGACACTCGTGATTGTGTAATCCCGCGATATTACCAACAATATCGCGACCACCCTTCAACTACAGCAAACTGAACAATTGCTGCAAAAATACAGCCAGGAAGTAAGAAAAATGCAAGTTCACCAAAAAGAGGCAGAGGAAGGAAATTTCATCGGAAAGGGACCGACCTACCGCTATATAGCAGACTTAATTGATAAAGTGGCGGAAGTCGATACAACGGTTCTCATTACCGGAGAAACAGGTGTCGGAAAAAATGTCATAGCGGAGCGCATTCATGACGTGAGCGCGCGCCATGAAAAACCATTTATTCACGTCAATTGCGGAGCGATCCCAGAAACATTGATAGAGTCAGAGTTATTCGGGTATACCGGTAGGGCATTTACAGGAGCGTCAGCCAGCGGAAAAACAGGAATGGTCCAGCTTGCCGACAAAGGCACCCTCTTTCTCGATGAAATCGGGGAACTCCCTCTTCATTTACAACCGAAATTGTTGCAGCTCCTTCAAAATAAAACCTTTCTCCCTGTAGGAGATACGACGGTTCGTCAGGTGGACACCCGCATTGTCGCCGCCACCAACAAAGACTTAAAACAAAAAGTCGCCGATGGAGAATTTCGGGAAGACTTATACTACCGGCTCAACGTGTTACCGATCCACGTACCAGCCTTGCGAGAACGAAAGGAAGACGTCTTCCCCTTGCTGCAAGCCAATCTCGACCGTTTCAACAAAAGACATAAGAAGTCCAAGCAATTCTCCGGCCCCGTACTTGACCACCTGCAGCAGTACGGCTGGCCCGGCAACATCCGAGAGCTAGAAAATGTCGTAGAACGACTCGTCATCACAAGCGGTGACGACGTGATTGAAGAGAACGACCTCCCTGAAGACGTAAAAAAGGAACAAGAAGACAAATCAAACATGCAGATCGACTTCAATGAGACGTTGCCAGACATGATCGAACAACTCGAACGAAAAGCCATCACTCAAATGTACGAAAAACATCAATCCACCCGCAAAGCAGCCAAAGCCCTCGGCATCAGCCAATCCGCCTTCATGCGCCGCTGGCATAAGTACAAAGAAGAGGGGTGAGACAAAACCTAGTAAACAAAGAAGTCTTCAATATTGAGGCTTTTTCATGAAAGGGTGGATTGTACAAAAATACATTCGCTTGCACCACAGGCACAAGGGCGACATCAGTTCAAGCGGCACTACGCTTGCTTTCACTGTGTCTTCTTAGCCGCGGGCGTAGAAGCCCTTCTATTGCTTCGACGCACAGGAAGTGCTAGTGTCGGCGTTGGCCACAGGACGGACTTCCGCAGGATGCAGTGACTTCTACGTTGCAAACAGGACGTTTGCGGTCTTAGTAGAAGTTCATTTATCTTAGCCGACGTCCCGCAGGCGTCTCACCTGATCGCCATCAACCAGGTAATAGAAAAAATCGCCTCTTTCGCTATAATGCAGGTAACCCTACAAACTTTATAGAAAGAGGAGATTTTTATGAGTAACCAAATGGTCAGTTTCCAAGATTTATACCATGAATCAATTCTATCTTCCCATGGATTTTTCAGTTATGATACCGAAGGATTATGTTGCTCGTGTCGTCAGTTACATGAACAATGACAACCATTTTATTTTAGGGGTTTTGAGACAACCTCTATCTTCCAATATACAGCGGAGCTTGGAGTACCTCCCCTAACCTTGACATTTTATGAGAGAATATAGGGCTGAAAAGCTGTTTCTAAATTTTGTTGAAGCGATGTGGTTTGGGGAAGCAGTGTAAATTGAATGATTTCTTGCACCTTCCCATATTGCTTCCTCTCATACGCAGTAACAGTAACTTCCAAAGCGTTTCGGACACGTTGAAGATGGTTGTCCAGATCTTGTTGAGACAACTCCTCCATCACCGGCTGAATCGCTCCTTCCACACTCGAAAATGCCGTCACAATATCCTCAAACAAAAACATGGTGCTCTCCATTTTACCCTCGCTGAATAAGGATTGGATGTGTTGTAATCCTTCTATCATCGTATCGGTTAACTCTACCGACTGTTTCATGACATGTATATGTTTCTCCATTGTATCACTTCTCTCTATACCTATTATTTAAGCAATTGTAGTACAGATTGCGCCTGCTGGTTCGCCTGGACAATCATCGATTGAGTGGTCTGGGAAAGAAGGTTGGCACGTGTCATTTTCATTATTTCTTTTGCCATATCGACATCTCGTATTTGGCTTTCTGACTGACTCGTTGTTTCCGCTACTGTATCCGCTACACTTTTCATCGCTTCCATTCGATTCTGAGCTGCCCCAATACTGCTTCGTTCTCCATTTACAAAGGTTAAGGCCTCATCAATAACCCCCAGGCTTTGCTGAGCTGTATCTACCGAAGTGACACAAAGCTGGTCTGTATCCAACAACAAATTATTAAAAGAAGCAATGTCCACTTGGTATTGATCTCCTTGGCCCGCACCTACTTGGTACGTATATGAGTTGGATTCATAGCCAGTAACATGACGTATACGATAGTCAACTTCAATGCTATTGTCCCCAAGCTGCAAATTCACTAGTTCATCATGGATATCAATTTTTCCTCCTGCTAATGAGAATTGGTCAGTGGCGAGGGTTTCTCCATTTAATTTCACTTCGATGGCATCCGGATCTACTTCAGAAAATAAATGAGATACGTTATTTTTCTCACAATCGACTTTCATGTCCATGGTCATCGGTGAGATATCGAGGGGGACATCGGTGGAATCATGATAAAAAACTTCCATCTCTGTTCTAGACAGTGAAGGCGTTACATTCGGCCGGGCATCTCCTACTAATTTTACATTATTTTCATTTACCTGATAGCCATGACCATTTTTGACCTCAGGAACGTCCTCGCCATTCCACTCTACTTTATATACCTGCGCTCCAGGTGGTACGCTCATTTCAATTGCATTCTGCCGAAGAGTATAAAACCTGTAATCACCAGCGTTGTCTGCGTTCGTTGGTCTGTAATCTCCGTGAAGTGACAACTTTCCTGTGCCAATATCAAGCGTGAAACCACTTTCTTCATCATAAGGGATTTCCACGCCTTTGTATGTCACGACCGCTGATACCGGTCCATCCTCTTCACCTAGGCCATAGTTCAGCGTATCGGTTGGAACGCGGAAATCATACGTGTCAGGTCGCAATACAACACGTGGGTTTTCATAAACGTATTCAACCCGAACATTCGTCGTCCCGCTGTTTGAAGCATCAGGCCTCGCATCTCCGTATATTTCGATTCGTTCTGTAGCCGAGTTATAAACATAGCCGTTTTGTTTTGTTGGATCGTAGTCAATGGTAACACCATCCACTTTTACATCAAAGGTCGATGGGATGTTGTCATCCTCCACTCCATACGTCTCCGGTGTCCGCATCAGGTCCACTTCTACGACTTCATCCTGCCGACTGATACTTCCTGCTGCCGTCATTCGTATTTCATAAGTATCATTCACATCCGGGCGATGATCACCATAAAGTTCAATAACATTCGAATCCTCATTATATTGAAAACCATTCACATAAGAATAAGGCACCCGTTCCGTTCCATTTTTCAATACGACGATAGAAGAAGGGCCATTACCATCTAAGTTATATACTTCGGGATAGGTGCTTCCAAGAGAAATGCCGTATACCTCTTCCGTCGTTAAATAATCTTGACGATCTCTTACATATTCATATCTAACTTCTTCACCTGCCGCCACATCAGGACGTGCATTCCCATGTAGACTGATTTCTCCAGAAGTCGAGTTAAATGTATAACCATCCGTATCACTATATTCAACTTCTGTACCTCCTACATACACACGCAGGGAACGAGGTCCGTCCGGCTCATCAAGATTATATGTATCAATATCAGAAGGGATATCATAGGAATGGATGCCGTTCCGCCCATCCATATCACGAAGATATTCTACTGTTACCGATTCATTGTGTGCCGGCCTCCAGCTGCCGTAGAATTCAACTTGGCCGCTGCCCGTATTAACATATACCCCATCTGCCGTCGTTGGGTCGGTCGGAACCGTGTCCAATAAGTCTTCACGTGATACCTCCCTTCCTCCTACCATAATACGAAGGCTGCGTGGCCCATCTGAACCATCCATGTTGTAGATCTCTGCACTACTTGAAAGTGAAGTTACATGAGCCTCGGGTTTGGGATTAGAAGAAGAAACATAGGATACGTGATAATAATCCTGCGCGTCATCTATTGGTTCATTACCAATGACCGCTTTGTCATGAAATGTAATATCTCGTCCGCTAACTGTGTAATATCCTCCATCAGGAGGACTACCGTTTCCATCCCAGTATGTCAGAACTTCTTTACCACTGTCTGTATGTTTTTCAACTTGTAAAGATGTCTCCCCCGTATTCATCCGATACAAGTCTGGTGTATCTTGAAGAGTGATTGTATTATTTTCTGGAGGTAGGTTCAACCGGTCATTGGTAGTGATAAGCTGTTCAGTGCCTGTAATCTCTCTGGTATTAAGATCCAAGTCTACTCTTTGTAGGTTGCCGTCGGAATCTGAGTAAACGAAAGATGTCTGATTGGAGCCATCAATACGTGGAGAGAAACTGTACCCCCTATTAGAGTCGGTTGAAGAATTGTAGGAAAAATGAGAGATCGTACTCCAATAGCCACTTGCTGTTCTCTCTTGCAAGCGTAGAGTATCACCACTTTGACTCAGCCTCACCGTATTATTGTCCGTGTAGACCTGCTGACCTCTGGAGGCAAGACCTGTTGTATTTTCCTTAGGATCTGCGCTTCCATCTGCAGCCACCACATACTCTCCTCCGTCCCGAGTGGATTGAAAAATGATCGATTTCCCATCATTACTCCAACGTGGTTCATGATCCACCACGGTTGAAACTTTATAGGAAAATGGTGCATCAGTAGAGGAAAGTGTAGATGGACGAGTCACCCCTCGTTCATTACTCGTAACTACTTCTCTCTGGCTACTATTCCAGCCAACTTTATTATAGTCCGTTACCAAACTATGACTTTGACTTACAGAACCAACGTGAGATACGATGGACGCTGACCGTTCCTCATATGCGTAAGTCGCTTCCTCTGTATTCGAAAGTACCTGCTGGGTATTAAATTCTGTATGTAAAATCGTATTTCGTATTCCTTGATTTAATTGTTTAATTTCTTCATCGATAAGCTGGCGGTCTCGGGAGGTCAACGTATCGTTCGAAGCCTGTACAGTCAACTCCCTCATTCTCTGAAGCATTTCTGATATCTCTTCCATACCACCTTCCGCTGCCTGCAGCATCGAAGCACCATCCTGTATATTCCGAGATGCCTGTTCAGCCCCGCGGATTAATGCTCTCATCTTTTCACTAATGGCAAGCCCTGCCGCATCGTCCGCTGCACGAGTAATCTGTAGTCCAGACCCCAACTTGGCAAACGACTGATTTAACTGCAGTTGATTTTTCCGTTGCTGACCAATCATCAGTCCCGCAGGTCGAATATTCATACCCATCACCTTATTTCCAAAACCTTTTCTTTTCTAGAATCTCATCTATACCTTTATTATCGGCATAAGGAGATGACGTTTTAACAATGTTTTCCATATAATAAATGCAAATCGTTTAGGATGGCAAACTTCATCACATCTCATGGATGTACGAGGCTAGAATTCAATCTTCCAACACTCAAGTATAAATAGCAGTTGGTTGCGCCTTCGTGTCTAGTGCAAGCAAAACCATTTTCTCTCTATCTGAATCTACTTAAAATGGTTTTAGCAAATTGTACGTATTTTCTGAAGACTTGATCTTTCGTTCTTTGTACAACACGCTTGGCTCCCTGACCATTTTGAGAGAGACGATGTTTACCCTCTTGACTGGTTTTGTTTTTTCTTCATAACATCTGTGAATGGCATTTGTAACTGTCCTCTGTAAGCATACTTTTTCATTTTCTATTCCTCCTAAAACGAAAATAGCCCCTACTCCGATGATCAAAGTAGAGGCTTAAGTCGTTTGATTCTTGAACATCTAGTGTTCATAGAACAAGTGTACGTTCTATTATTATAATATATGCTTCAAGGTAGAGGTGATGCGGGTTTAGGGGGAAATGTCTTTTTAGTGCAGGGTACTAGTTACTGCCATATGGGCTTTCGGGGTAGTGTGGAATTATCTCGTTTTTCCCAAAAGTGCATTTAGTGGAGTTAGAAACAGACCTTGGACCTCCAATCCACTTCTTAATTCTACTTCACCAAACATTTTTTTGCTTTATTTATTACAGAACTTGCAAAACTCAAAACTTCATCTTCCTTCCATGCTAGAGTTCCTGTTCTAACTATCACATACAGTAAACCGTTCTTCATTTCATATTTATCATGAGTCACTTTATTTCTTGCAAGGCGAAGTGTTTCAAATTCGTAACTACCTTTGAACCAGTCAATCATTTCTTCTTTTGAGTAAAACGGATAGACTTTGGTTATTTTATCCATTTTATTTTTATACACTTCTCAATGTGTTCTTGTTTAGACTTCTTCTTGTTATTATTATTAATTAATACTATATGAAACAGCTCCCCATATATTTTTTGAGCAAAAACAAATATTGCAGGGATAACACTAGAACGATACTTAATAATTGCTTCCTGTTGGTCCTTCAATGAAAAAGTATCATGAATCTCTACTTCAATTACGCCTTCACCAATTACCATACCAGGTTTTTCATCTCTCGGTAATGCTAACATTTTTTCTAAGAGCCATATGTCAGTATAGTACAACTCACTAAACTGCTTAAATTTTCTATTCATCATGCACTCCTAATATCAAGTTAAAAAGAGACCCTAGCAATGCTAGAGCCCCCTCTCAATATGAATAATAATATTATCCAAGTAATTGTAATACGGATTGTGGCTTTTGGTTAGCCTGTGCAAGCATTGATTGAGACGCTTGAGAAAGGATGTTTGTACGTGTCATTTCCATCATTTCTTTCGCCATATCAACGTCACGGATACGTGATTCTGCTGCTGTTAAGTTCTCAGAAGCATTTCCTAAGTTAGAGATTGTGTGCTCTAAGCGGTTTTGGAATGCACCAAGATTAGAACGTTGTGAAGATACTTTTTCAATTGCATTGTTAATAGTTTCAATAGCTGCTGTTGCACTTTCATGGGTTGATACATCAAGTGCAGCTTCTCTAGTAACATTATCAGTACCATTTGTAACATTATTATTATTAACAAATCCCTCTGAACCTGCTTCAGCAGTTACACCAAGTGCTTTAGCTCTCATATCGCCAATTTCAATTGTCATACTTTGGTCTTTATTAGCCCCTACTTGGAATGTTGCTGTAAATTCTTCTTGAATTCCACCATCTGCTGTAGTAATTTCATTACCAGCTAATCCACCTTGAGCTGCTGTAACTTTCAAATCATCATCTACACCATCATTTTCTAAAACTACACCATCAATTTTTGCTTGGCTTACAATTGCATCAGTTACGTTTGCCTTACTTGCAGCTCCACCTATATCAATTCCTTGTGCATCACCTTGGTAAGCACCTTTTGAAGCATCATAAAATTCTAAAGCTTCTCCATTAATTGTTATACCTTTTCCAACTAAATCATCTACACTAGTAAATGCTGGCATAGTAAGTGTTCCAGTAGCCTGTGTTGCAGCTGTAGTAGAACCCTCGTCAGCCGTACCAAGATTTGCAATTGTGCTAGTACTATCAAATACTTCAGTTCCAGTTTCAGAAAAAGCCGAAATATCGCCTTTTTCGCCTTCAAAATCTCCTCCTTTGACTGCTGAAATTGTAATTGAGTCTCCACCACCTGAAACAATGAAGTTACCTTTTAATTCCTCATTCGAATCAATCATTGATTGAAAGCCTTCTCTCATTGATTGAGCAGTTTCAGCTTTTGATTGATCGGCATCAATATTTACATCAGCGGTGGTATTTGTTCCACCTGACTGGACATTATAAACCTCATTAGAGTTTTCACCCGCTGTATTCTGTGCTTTAAAGTTTTAATGTTAGAGTTTGACCATTGATTGTAATTGATGCAGTACTTGTAGCATCAGCACCTTGAGCCACAGTCCCTGTAACAGTTGCTTCAGTAGTCGATCTTTCTGCTCCACCTGATAGTTTGCCAAGAGAGGCTGCATCAATACCAATTCCTTCTAATTTAACTCCTCCATCACCTTTTAATAACTTTTGTGTATTGAACTCAGTAGTATTACCAATACGGTTAATCTCAGAAGAAAGTTGGTTCATTTCTTTTTGAATTTCTTCACGATCCACTTCTACATTAGTATCGTTCGATGCTTGTGTCGCAAGTTCGCGCATACGTTGTAAAATATTGTGCGTTTCTTGTAATGAACCCTCAGCGGTTTGAATCATAGAAATACCATCTTGAGAGTTACGAGACGCTTGATCTAGCCCTCGAACTTGTGCACGCATTTTCTCAGAGATTGCCAGCCCTGCTGCATCGTCTCCTGCTTTGTTAATACGAAGACCTGAAGATAACTTCTCCATTGAGTTTTGGTTTGCCTGGTTGTTGATTCCCATCTGACGATACGTGTTCAACGCTGGGATATTGTTGTTGATAATCATACTAAATAACCTCCAAATGTTTTGTTTTTACTTGCTCCACGTCCTTGTGTTACAAGTGTTCTATTCAAATCTCAAAGGCTTTCTTTGAGGATTTGACAAAGTAATAAATGCTTGAAGTCTTTGGAGTCTCTATTGAAGGGTATGTATGCTCCTTCTCATCGCGCGAGTGTGAGTCTCGTTGGACTTCTTTTTTGAAAGCAATGTTTTGTTCTTGCTTCACTTCTTATATCGGTGGTTCCTTCCATCTTTTTAGTCGTTTTCCTATTTTTTCTTTGATATTTTTTGTCTCTACCTCCCCTTTATTTACGAAGGTTGAAAAATTAAAAATTTTGTCTCAAATGCCGATATTTCTATTATTAGGTCTTTGTTATCATCATAGAATCAGATCTCACTAGTACATAGGACCAATTTTTCAATCTGTTAACGGAGGCGGACATAGTGAAAAATCTGCAATCAAGAATGTTGGTGTTCCTTCTACTTCCTACCCTTCTCTTCTTTATTGGAATGGTAGCGTACGTGTCTACGACTGTGTATGACATGGCCCACACTAGTGCGGAAGAGACGTTGGAAGCTCACGGGGAGTCCCTGGCAGGCGACATTCAGTTGGAACTGGAGAAGAATTTGCGTGCCGTAGAAACGATATCTCATTCATTCGAAGGAATGATTGAAGATGGGGAGAGCCCTGCACGTGAAGAGGCCAATGCGGCTTTACGGAAGCTTCTTTCAGAAAACGCTACCGTGTTAACGGCTTGGATGTTTTGGGAAGAAGACGCGTTTGACGGGAAAGATGAAGAGTTTGTAAACGTAGAGGGCCATGATGAGACCGGGCGATTTCTTCCGGTATGGTCCATGACAGAGGGCGACGCTTTTCTAGTAGAACCGGTCATTGGGTATGACGACACAAACGATGATACCCACCATAATCTTCATCACGTGTTAGAAACAGGGGAAAGCTCCATATTTGAGCCTTTTCTATATGAAGTGAATGGGACCGATGAATTGATTACTTCTATTGCGGTGCCTGTTATCGTAGATGGAACAACTGTTGGAATGACAGGGGTGGACATTGCCTTAGAATCGTTACATCAATACGTGAGTGACTTTTCGTTTTATGACACTGGCTTTGCCGGCTTATTATCGAATGAAGGAAAAGTCATTTCTCACCAGGATGACAGTTTGTTAGACACGGTATATTTTGAAAGTTCAATGGAAAATGAGTCCGCTGGTGACGCGGTAAGTGCCGCTGTGCAAACCGGGGAAGTAGCAAATATCGAATCGTTTTCGAATACATTGGAAAAAGAAGTCTATCAATTATTTACTCCAGTCACGATTGATGGCGTTAGCACACCTTGGAGCGCTTTTGTCACAGCTCCTATGAATGAAGTCGCGGAGGATGCGAGGAACCTTACCATCACGATTGTAATGGTAAGTGCTGTTGTGATTATTGTTCTTGCTGTCATTATATTCATGGTGACCAGAAACATTGTAAAACCAATCCGTCAAAGCGTAGAGCACGGAAAAGAGATGGCAGCCGGAGATTTCTCAAGGAGCATGAGAAATAAAAACATGAACCGCCAAGATGAAATCGGAGACCTTACCCGAATTTTCGCCTCCATTGGGGAGAATATGCGAGAATTAATTGGCAGCGTCCAAGACAGTACAGAAAGGCTTGCGGAATCGTCCGTATCCATGGATGAAGGAGCGAAGCAATCCACGGCGGCAGCCAACGAAGTCGCTTCCTCTATCGAAGAAGTGTCTCGTTCATCAGAAAACCAACTGCAAGGAGCAGAAGGAAACGCGAAATCCATGGAAGAGATGACACAAGGAGTACAGCGCGTGGCGGACACAGCGTCTACTGTATCAGACGCAGCAAACGAAATGAATAAAACCGCCCAATCCGGCCAGGAAACGGTCCAGCAAGCCATTCAACAGATGGGACGCATTCAGAACGAAACACAAGAATCAAAAACGGTTATTCAACAACTACAAACAGGCGCCGGCAAAATTGGAAGCATCGTTTCTGTCATTACCGACATTTCCGAACAAACCAATTTGCTCGCTTTAAATGCGGCCATTGAAGCAGCTCGAGCAGGAGAGTCCGGGAAAGGCTTCGCTGTTGTCGCGGACGAAGTACGTAAATTAGCAGATGAAACGAAAGATTCGGCGGCTAATATCTCCCAACTCATAGACGGGATTCAGTCCGATACGAATCAAGCCAGTGACTTTATGAATACGAATGCCACCGAGGTAGACAAAGGCATCGACAGCATAGAAGAAGTAGGACAATCCTTTGACCAAATCACAAACACGATTCAACGCGTCGTTACCGAAATTGAAGGATTATCCGCTGTTGCCGAAGAAATGTCAGCTGTATCAGAGGAAATTTCTGCGGAGTCCCAACAAATCGCAAGCAGCACAGAAGCTTCTTCCGGACATGCCCAACAAGTAGCTGCCGCAGCTGAACAGCAGCTCGCATCCATGGAAGAAATGACAGAAACGTCCAAATCACTGAACGCCATGGCGCAAGAATTACGTGAGATGTTAAATAGGTTTAAAGTATAAACATATATCTCCACATATCTCCACCCAACCGACCTTGTTCAAACAAGGTCGGTTTTCTATATACCAGTCTTTAATGAAGCCACAATGCTTCGGTGATTCAGACATCAGCATATTTTGTTACCGTATCAAACAGACTTTGTTGGTGAGCGTTCTGAGAACCGCCTCCCCCTGCAGCTTTCTTCTACAGTACAGGTGGAAGCGCCCTCGAGCCGACGGTACTCTATGTATTTACAAAATCAACTCCTAAATTAAGCTTACACGGTAAGACTTAAATTTCTTATTTTAGTGGTGTAAAAAAGTCTTGTTCTCTATCGCTGGTTAATGATATTCACGGGTATATAACACTTCTTCTTACACCCTTTATATCCCACTACGTTCAGTTAAAAC
>NZ_FONT01000002.1:149459-441433 GCF_900113025.1 Alteribacillus iranensis
TATAAGGCTTTATATCCCACTACGTTCAGTTAAAACGTTTGATTTGATGAGACATTGTTCCGTCTGCCCGCAACTTTATATCCCACTACGTTCAGTTAAAACAAGTTATTTTTTAGCGTTTCTTTTGATTTTCTCGTTGCTTTATATCCCACTACGTTCAGTTAAAACCGATTGATTTGTTTCTACGAGAAGACGTCCTTGTATACTTTATATCCCACTACGTTCAGTTAAAACTACCAAATTCATGTTCCAATATACCGAGCATAGCCGCTTTATATCCCACTACGTTCAGTTAAAACCCCCATAAATGGAACAACAGTAAGTTCCTTTAATGACGGGTATTTCAGAAGAATTCCGACCCTATAGGATTCAGTGATTTTGCAGTGAATCACCAGTCGTGTTTTCACGTGATAATTCATGTACTACTTTGATGCTTTTCTGGCAAGGGATTCAATCACATTCACCGAATTTAAGATTTACTGCAGGTCTTATATATTCACTTACTGACATTATATTCTAATTTTTTTGTTAAAGAAAGATATCAAATGGGCTTTTTTCGACTCCTATAATATCTTTTTTTATATTCCTTGGATTGGATACACGATATAAATATATAGAATCTTCTTCGACATTAATGATCTTGTGTAATTCAGCTAGACATTTATTAAGGGTACCAGTTGTTATTTCTCCTTCGAATACAGAATTTTGCGTCCAATCTAGATACTCCCTAAGTTTCTTGCATACTTTTCCAACCCGTTTTTGATTTACATCATAGGTAATCATCACAAACATCCTACCACCACGCTTTCAATGGTTTGTACACTTCATCGTTAATCACGTGTTTTATCAATTTATAACACTCCAAGCGTACGAGATATCGGTAGCTGGTATTCCTCTTTAACTTTCGATGTTTGATAGACCTGGCTAATGCTTCTTCCCATGCACGCAAAAATCGTTTCTATCCTTCTTCATTCAAATAGCACATCTTTTCCTCAAGCATGTCAAAGTGTTTTAAAGTAAGAGCTTTTCGGTTTACAAGAGAAAAAATCAGAGGATCCACGATCAAGGGTTTAAAAATCTCCGCTAAATCTAAGCTTAGAGAGAATCGTTTCGTAGAAGGTTCATGCAAGTAGCTGATTGTTGGATCGAGCTGTGTACGATAGATCTCTGACAGAACGCCACGGTACATCATGGAATTCCCAAAAGAAATGAGCGCGTTCAAAGGGTCATTCGGCGGTTGTTTACTCCTACCTTTGTAAGCGAAATCCTCAGGCAAAATAGCTGTAAAAGCGTCATAATAAGATTGGCGTATGCGTCCCTCCTTTCCCATTAGTTCCTGAATCGACCTGTATTCCTGCAAGGTACTCTCCTCTGTTCGATTTCACTGAGCTGTTTTTCTGTCTTTTCTTTATAGCGGCGTAAGTTACGCTTCATATGATGTATTCCTCCCTGCAGGAAGGAGACCGCCAGATACAACCTTTTATATTCATCTAAATAATGTTCACTCTGCTTCGTAATAGAATATCCCGATAGTTGTACTTCTCTTGGGTAAAAAGAGCCGGAATAAAAACCATAATAGTTGTACATGTGCACACAAATCCCATATTGGTTAAGATAATTCAGCACTTTATTGTTCATATCTATTTCGCCGAAAATATGAATGTTACGTATCTTTTCGACAGGAAGTGGTTTAGCACGTTCCCCTTTTGCTTCAAAGTAAATCGTGTTGTCCTTACGCTTCAGACGGCCATTGGAATATAAATAGTGATCCCTTTTCATTCCTCATCCTCCTCCATGGCATAGCAAAAAGAATAGTAGGCACAAGACTTACAATATGGCATCTTTATGACTTTAGGGGTTCTCTCTTCCTCAAGTACCCCGTGAGTTTCTGCGATTGCTCTTTTTATCTCTTTTCTGGTGTCATCGTCTAACATGACTTCTTCTGTTCTTTTCTCCTTCGTATAGCTTAACAGACCTTTCTTCCTAATCCCTCTATTCTCCAGTTGATAAAGATAGTAAAGCATTTGCAATCGGTCTGCGTTTTTCATTTTGCTCGAGATTTTAGTCTCCCGAATGTATTCCCCATCTATGGCGTCGATTCGAAACGCGTCATCCACAAGCCATTCTTTTTGCTGAAGACGAGGATAGGCTTGTTCGTGCAAAATACTTCCTTGAAGCACGCGATCTGATTCGTGTTCCATCGCTATTCCCTTGTCATATAACCAAAGTTTCCGCTTACACAGTGCATAATAATGCAGATGGATGCCACCAACGGATTTGGCTCTCATTTGTCCACTCCTCTCTAAAGAAAGCTTGCTAAATTCTCGTTCTTATTTAGAGTCAGTCCGAATCCCTTCTTCGTCTCTTGATCAAAATCGTACTCACATTCAATGAGATAAAAATCACCCAAACGAGTTGGCAGACCAGCTTGATGAACAAGATTTTGGTTTGTTGCTCTGTATTTGTTCACACTTATGGAATGCCTCTCCAGTTGCTTTCTCACTCGCCTTTTTCCCTGTTCATCTTCATTTTTATACTTTTCTATTAAATCCAGAATATCTTCATCATCCTCCGGTAGCACTTTTATATTTTGGATATTACGCAAATAATTTTGAGCTTCTTTTCCTGTCAGTTGGTAAGGTTCTATACTGTCAAAATAACTCACCGCCTCTTGAAATTCTCTCCAAAAAGCAGTTCCTTCTAATTTTCTTTCGTCATATAAGTCTTCAATAAGTTCCATTTTTGTTTTTTCTTCCAACTCTTCCTTCTGTCGTCCCTGTAGCAAATCAATGCTCCTATCTGTAATATCTTCCATATACACAGTTCCCTTACCAGAGACATCTTCCGTATAAACAAATATGTTAGGCTCCTGTTCAGTTAGTTCTCTTTTACGATAACAGCGTCCATAACGCTGGAATTGACTATCAAGGGGAGATATTTCCGAGTGGAGTTCATCAAAATCAATATCTAAACTAGCCTCCACGAGCTGAGTTGTCACCCATACCCCTGGCTCATCTTGTTGGACAAAATCCTGGATATGTTGTTCTAACGTCTGCCTGTCTTTTGCTTTGAACTGAGAATGAAGAAGGTATACCTGACTGGTGACTTGTTCAAGACTGAAATACATTTCTTTTGCACGATCTACTGTGTTACATATAACAAGGACTTTTTTCCTTTCTGCCTTTTCTGCAATAGTGTCTCTTTCATCCAGTATAGAAGAGGAAAGTAGACGGACACGATGACGAAGGGTGTTATCATAAAAGACCTTATATGTGACCGACTTTTTACTAATACGCTCGTTGTTCAATATATAATTCTTATAAATGCCGGGAAGCGTCGCGGTCATAATCATGAAACTTCCACCAATACGGTCAATCATCTCAAGAGACCGGATAAGCATTGCTGCTATTTTGGGATCATACGCCTGCAATTCATCAATAACTACTTTTGCTCCACACATTGTTGCAAGTTCTTTTTCAAATCCCAGATAATAAAAAGGGAATTTTAAGATTTGATCAATCGTTGTTAATGTAAGCCGCTTCGATAGCTGTCTTGTTTGTTCGTGCAGGGGTTCTGAATACTCCGTCTCCTGTTTCTCTTTGTAATGTTTTTCCATGATTTCCATGCTTGTGGAATGTAAAAGGCCGGTATGTTCAGAAGGAAAAGCAATATTTTGATCGTTAATGATACGGGAATACATCGCGTTTAAGCTCACACGTAATGGGAGTGTAAAAAATAATTTTCTGTTTCCTGCCCACAAAAGGGCTGCTTCCGTTTTTCCCATGCCTGTTTGGGCTACCGCCAGGACATGAGCTTCTCTCTGTTCTTCTGAGAAAACTTGTAAAGGACGCTTCGGCTTCTTCAACCTTTCCTTGAAAAATTGATTTGTGTATTCGCTTATTTCTTCCTGTATTCCTTCCTCAACAAGTATGCCTGCGGATGATGCATGGTCTAACCGATGCAAGAAACCTTTGAGTAATACATAATAGTAAAACAATGATTCATCTGCTGTTGGTTTCACTCTTCGTCGGAGCCATGTAACCGGCTTCGCTTTAATTTTATCTGGGAGTGATAGTTTCATTTGTGATTGGATTTCTTCTAAATACGGAGATAATTCTTGTTTTACGATATCCTTTACTAAGGAAGGGTCCAACTCTACATCTCTTTCATGGTGGTAACCGACCGCCTGTGCGGCAGCCTTCTTAAGTTCTTCTGAAAGATCCCATTCTGCCAGTGGCATGAGGGCGACAGAAATATAATTATGAGGGACGAACGTCTCTCGTTTCAGAGAAAACGGACGGCTTTTTCCAAGATGTTCATGTATTTTATTCTGAAACCTTAAGTCGAATTTCCCAATGTCATGATACTCTACGATTCTTGTGAGTAAATCCCAAAAGGCTTTATCTAATTTTTGCTCTTCCCTTAAATGTTCTTTCAAAATAACGAGATTTTCTAGTAGCTTATCTGTATGTTCTCTAATAGATTCTTCATTTTCTGACTTAGCATACCATTTCAATTCTATCCCACCTTTAGAAAAACCCCCGAAAGCAGCATGCCTCCGAGGTGTTTTATTATTGGTGAAAAAATACGAGATCTCCACACTCATCCATATAATGTTCTTCTTCGATGCTGTAATTGGCCTGTACATAACCAACGTCAATTTTTTCCCATTTTCTTATATTTTGGACGATATCATACTTCCAATTTAACCGGTATGGTACATAATTTTCGTCATCGAGAAGCGACACGGGAACATATGCAGGTAGCTTCGTCGTTCCTTCCTCCATTTCTTCTAATTCAACTACCCTGTAATCCTTTATTTGTACTAAATCTTCCCACCGGCCGAGACTAACCGCTTTCCCGGATTCTATGGCATGGATTATTGAATCAATTATTTCTTCATCAGCTTGAATATGAATCATTAATTCTACCTTATAGAGCTGGTGAGAATATAAAGGCATTTTCGTGATGTGTTGCTTATCCGGTACAGAAACACCGAGCCCATCATAAATAATTGGCAATTCACCGCTATCCAGCTTTTTAAAAAAATAATGAGATTGATAGTCAATTAGCAGCGAATCACATTTCCCTTGTACACTCAACCTCATAGGGACAAAGGTTTTAGCATCCATCAATGCATGCAACATACCTTTCACCGTCGAATAAGGAGGTAAAGGGTATGTTTCTCCAACTTTGAATGCTAGGGGTTTCTTATAACAGGCTGTTTCTTGGTATAAATCCAAACGCAAAGTCTTCATTCTAACTCACCGAGCGCCTCGGTTGCGTCACTTTTTAACCGTTCAAAAAATTCTTCAATAGAGACGACTTTTTCCCCAAACACATCATGAATATACTCTTCGTTGCTAAAAACACCGTTCAATAAACCGATCCTCGTTTCTTCTCCAACCTTGTTCCCTGCAAATGTTTGCTCACAGACCGAATGAATCGTCCCAATATCCATGTTCCATCCTTTTTCTTCTGTATCAAGACTCACTCTTCCTAGGAAAAATGGGTTGGCGACCTTATACACTCCACCTACTGCGAATAGCGGGGCAAGGTTTTCCTGACGACCGCGAATATTACGGTTCAAGATTTTCAAAATATCTAGTAATTGATGTAGACGACTCGTTTTTTCTTGCGTTGATAAATCTACTTCCCCATCTCTTCCTAGTCTAGTAAGATCGAGAGTTATGGTATAGGTGTATAAACTTTCATGCTGCTCAATATTAGCTAAGTTCGGATCTTCATCTATACGTGCTGCCAAACCCATATTGTTCAGGAACTCCATGTCACTATTGTAAGGCTCAAGCGAGATAGCATGGGAAAGACGTGCAACCGCTGGCCGTTTTTGTGATTTTTTAGATGTTTTTAAATAACCGAATAAGTCCATTTCCACGGAATCTTCAATCGTGACATCATCCTTAAATTGGACCGTTCCTTTACTTTTGTCTACCGTATTTAAATTCCAATCGAACAGTTCATTACCTAACCGGACAATGTCGTAACGCAAGCTCTGTCGCGACGCGAATGTTAATACATCTCCATTTGCCCGATGTATTTTTTTCAGCTCTGAAATATTTGAGATCCCTTCTCCATAGTTTAATGAATTCGCTTGAAAGACGACTGTCACTGTAATAGCTTTTTTCATTGCTCTTTCACTCCATTTTCTTGTTCAATATTGTCGTTACTTAGCAGCCCACTAATAAAAGCACTAGTTATCGTTTCAAAATCTGCGTCTCTCTCATGTAAGACATTAAGAAGTACGGTAGGGATTTCCATATCAGCTCCTAAATATAATCGGTAAACTGTATCAAGAAAGTTTTTTCGGTGCCCTGCCTTGGAAGCATTTAATAACCTGTACGCGATACCTCTTATACGTTTATCTCCGCCTGCAGTGTATACCCCCTTCATTGCTGCTTCGCGGGCTTTTTGTTCTCCAAGTAGATTTCTACGAAGACTTTGCCCTTGCTTGAAAGTATGATAGACAATTTTGCTATTCTCTTTCACATCAGCCACTCCTTTTTTCAGTAATTGAAACCTTCTCCTCTCTCGTACGGCCATTAAAATATTTATCCCATCTCGGTTACTGTTCACGACTTCTTTCATGTAACGAAATAAAATCTGTTTTGGATCTTTTCCATCAAGAATAGAACGAATGAAAGCTTCTCGGTATTCATAGCGATGAATCCATCGCAGGGTTTTGCCAGACTGCAGGAAAAATTCTGTGATGTATGCTGGCATGTGATAGTAATCTAATAATGTCTTTTTGGAATCATAATTGGAGTGGAATTCAATGAACATGTACTCTTGTTTTTTGTATTGTGCTTTAGATGTACTTTCCTGTAGTACATCTATAATAACTTCTTCAAATGGATTTTCATTTAAGCGGTGGCTTCGATAGTGGTTATTAGTTTGATAAACGTTGGCAAAATGGTCATTATAATAGAGAAACCCATAGAAATTCTCGTATTCAGACTGATTGCCAAATCCGATTTTTCGTTGATAAACAGAAGCTCCAATCGGGACCATAAATAGGATTAATCTCCCTAGAGCAGATAGTGGTACTGGTTGCTTTTTGTTTAGGTTCCAAGAGAAATTAAGCGATTTATCTAGTGAAGTACCCAATGGTGAAAAGATCATCTCTTCAAAATTCCCGGTACCGAGCTGGCCTTCGAGTAAAATACAGGGTGGTATATTTCCTTCCATATAAGTTTTCATTTGAGTGACAGTATCAAGCTTTTTTGCTACTTTCAGCCAATTTTTAAATGGCTTGTAATCATTGTGATCCTCCAAAAACTGGCGGAGCTTCTCCATGTCTGTTTCATTGTTCAATAACTCCAGCCACTTCGTCTCCAATATAGCGGGTCGAATATAATCTTTCTCCATAATTTCTTTTTGTTCAGAAATTGTTTTTGAATTATGGACTACGTTTAGAAAGCTTACTTGTCCGAAGAGTGGGGAGAGGATGACTGATTTAGCAAAATTTAGTGTTAACTTGTCATGGATGGCCTCTGTTCGCAATGTTTCAATGTAAATATCTTTCTTCTCTTCAAGCAACGGTAACTCTTCTTGTTTTTTAATTTTCTTAACTACCTCTAATGAGTTTTCCAGTTCTGCCGTGGCTTCTAAATCAGGAAAGTATTTTACTATTTTCTTAAGCTGGTCTGTCATTCGTTTCTGTACTTGCTTTTTTGCTTCCTTGAATGTATCGGTACTACTACCAATTCTTGACAAGGAACGAGCTGTAATCCTATTTTCACGTTCTGCAATGCTGTAATTGTTTAATAAATAGTTAAAATACCTGTCTGTTATATCTTCTAAGTGACTCATGTCAAACCTAATTCCTGTTGGGATCGCTTCCGCTTCTTCTGGGAATAAACGTTTTAACCCAACTAAACTCATAGTAAGGAGCCAGTCATCCGCATGTAGTTCAACTTTCAATTTCAGTTACACCCCCTATGTTTGTCGATAAACGTCAAGCAGTCCAAAATTTTGTGTTCTTCGTCTACCCAAGCCAACTCGGTACATCAATTTTAGGTCTTCTGGATGGCCATCTAGTTCAATCAGCCCTCGATAAGCAGTAAAATATAAAAAACCTTTTTTATTTTTCTCCCACTCTCGATTAGTAGACTTAATGACCGTCTTTTTCATATTGTGATTTTTCACGACAATGGACCGGTAAAGCGAGCGGTGGTGGAATTCCTGAGCCAACACATCGGCATAGTAGTTTAACTCTTCTTCGTAGCTTGTATGTTCTGGAGAAAGCGGATTACCTTTTTTGTCTTCTATAAGGAGGGGGGAAAGGGTTTTGAAGATGACTGACGGGGAAGAAATATTTTTTTCTTTCAACAGTTGGACATTTTCTTTTATCCAACATACTTCTTTGTATTGAAACTCCACTATCTGAATGAGGCCATTATGAAAGTGTAATAGAAACTCGTGATCAAGAGAGCTTACGGTTATGCTTAACTGCTTAAGAAATATTTTATCTTTTTTAAATGTAGGCTCATGAAAGAAAGTAGCAAAACAAAAAGGTTTTGTAACATTGTCTTTTCCGTACAGCTTGTTGAAATATGTGTTATCAGAACGTCTTAACGCCTCTTTAATAAGAGAAACTACACCCATTTGAAATCCGTAGTCTAAATATCCATCTGGAATGGTAAATGTCACTCGTAGTTTCACTGAACCTCCTCCTTTATTTAGGATCCTATTAGATTTTAATCCATATTTTTCTTTAAATGTAATGTAGTACACTTGTAGTATTTTGTCAATATTTTCTGAATTAATAAACTCCCTGCTAGTACAGAGAGTTTCCACTACGTTCAGTTAAAATTTTCGTATTGATTAAAAACTAATCTTTACATCCCACTACGTTCCATTAATATGTCTTATCGTTTTTTTACTCGCAATCACTTTTTAATGATAAATGAAAACCTCTCAATTAATTAACTACGAGCGAACAATTAAGTAGACATCGATGAGACTAGCAAAGGTAATCATCAAAAAAGCGCAATGGAAGATCGGCTATAACGGTATCGTCCTGAGACAACGCCGACCTGGCTTGCACAGGATGTGCTGGCTTTTGTGTTATACACAAGAGGTGTATGTTTTTAGCAAAAGATCCATCATCCTTTGGATCTCCGAATGCACCCTTGAGTTACCAACAATTGTACTGTAAGTATATCATTTTAGAACTTCAATAACTGTATATTTTGGTACATAATTTTACCATGTCATATGATGATTTGGTCAATTCACTGATCAATCCGTACGATAGAAAAGACCACAGGTACGCGAACACCTATGGTCTTTCCACATTTGAGTCCCTGCCACGACGAGTCGCAAAATACCAGCTATTAAAACCCTTCGTTATCGATAGGAATAATACCATCGTCGGTTTGGTATCCTTTAATAGGAGAAATAGGAATCTCATCCCAGCGCTCGGCATCGACATCTTTTACTTCCTCCGTAGCGATGCCGTACAACAGACTTTCAAGCCCACGCACATTTTGACGGATGAGCTTACCTCTGGATTTTTGTCCCAAATTTCCATCTCTGGTATTGCCGGAGGTTTCAAAGAAAACAGCCGGGTTGCTGTGTCCGTCTGCATTCATACCATCGTAATTAAGACCCAGCATCATCGCGGAAACGACACCTCCTTTAATGTCAATGACGTAGTCTCCACCACCTACAGTGTAGCGATCAATGTTAATATTTCCATAATCATTTAAAGCATCATATACATACACTTGCATTTGACGAGTTAGTTCATCATAAGCACCGTCTTCTATGGATGGTAGAGTTGGACCGCCTGGCGCAAGAGAAATACCTAACGACAATGTGACTGCTTTATTTGTGCCGTATTGCGTTTTCAAACCTTGGTGGTGAATATCAATCGCATAATCAGGCTTTACATCGGTCCAGAACGAATAATAAGCAAGAGATTCGGAGGCTGCAAATCCATCCTCTGCCCAATCTCGATTTAAATCAATTCTCCTATCTTCTGATTCTTCCAGCAGCGTATGACGAATGTTTTTTTCGCTTCCATCCGGATTATACATCGGGATAAAATAAAAAGTAATTTCTTCCCTTAACGTTTCATAAGTAGGTGATCCATTTGAAACTAGTTTTTTCATAACTTCTAAAATACTTTCTGTTCCATATGGTTCATTCCCGTGTATACGGCCTTGAACCCATACTTTTTCATCCCCTTCCCCAATTTTGGCAACATAAAGATCCCTGCCTGCTTCACTTTTCCCAGGCTCGTATCCAAACTCGTCCAATGTCATGATCTCCAGGCTGCCTTTGCTACGTTTTTCTAGTTTGTTCAGCTCCTTTATCATCTCATCGTATGTAATAATACTTGAAATATTTGTGTTTCCTTCCGTAGATGGACCTCCTGGGACTCGGTCTGCTTCCGCGAAAGCCGTCCCGCCAAATATAGACACAATCAAACTGACAATCATTGCTACATATAAGGCTTTTTTCTTACTCATTCCATCCCTCCTGTTAATATTTAGTAAATTAGATAGAAGCCGTTATATAAATTCATTAAAACATTTATTTCAGAATATTTAAATATATTTTTAATAAAACCATCCTTTTATCCTTGTATTTTTGGAGCTAGACTTGTAATTTGTGGTATATAGTCATGGGACAAAGTTATATGACCATCGTTCGTTTTTAATTGATTACGGTTTAGTTCGACAATAAACAGAATCGACATACTTTTCCGTGTTACGATGAAAGGAACCTAAACAATCGTACATAAGGAGGCTGCTTTTTTATGAATATCTTAGTTCATGGTGCTGGGGCGTTGGGAGCTTATTTTGGCGGGAGACTAGCAGAGGTTGGAGAGAATGTCTCCTTTTTCGTCCGTGACAAGCGGGCGGCCCAGCTACGGAAAGAAGGGCTTCACATCCATAGCCCGGAAGGAAACATGGAAATAAAGGATCCTGTCTTGTTCACCTCGCCAGATGATATAACCGACATAGACCTTATTATTCTTGCGGTGAAAGGCTATCATTTGGATGGCGTATTGCCGCAACTCAAACAAATCCAGCAAAACACCGGTGCGTTTGTCCTTCCACTTTTGAACGGAATGGAACATATGCCGAGGCTGCAGGAAGCGGTGGGAGCTGAAAATGTGCTTGGTGGGTTTGTGGCTATTATTGCCACATTGAATGAAAAAGGACATGTCGAACACACGAATGCGAAGGGCTCTTTAAAATTTGGGCCAATCCATGAGAAGCAGCGGGGCATTTGCCGAGAACTCGCTGATATTGGACATCGGGCGAATACGACGATTAAACAGGTGGACGATATCACGAAAGAAATGTGGAGCAAATATATTTACATCACTGCTTTCTCAGGAGTAACTGCCACTACTCGCCTCCCTCATCGATTTACGCTCAATAACGAAGCCACTTTTGCTGTCTCGAAGAATATGATCAAAGAAATGGCAATGCTTGCTGAAAAAGATGGCACGCCTTATACGGAGGAAGAGATCCAGGAAATTCAAGATAGATTGAGGAAAACACCGATGGATGCCACGTCTTCCATGCATCAAGATTTAAGGAAAGGACTTCCGATCGAGGTCGAGCACTTGCACGGCGGCGCCCTCCGTTATGCGAAAAAATATAACGTCTCCGTTCCCGTAGTGGAAACGGTGTATGGATTATTGAAGCCATATGAAAACGGGGCACCTGAGTAGAAGGTAACCCATACGAAAAAGTTCTCCCCTGCGTTATTGCCATGAGTGAATTTGCGTCGCAGGGTGAGAACGATTTCAAACTGTCTTTGCTGTTGTATAAAAGAAAGAACTAGGTACAAACTATCGGGAACGTCGATCCCATAAAGAGTAATTATAGTCTTTTAAGACGCGTTAGATAGAGATTGTTAATTGACATCTTTCAATCAGAAGTACGAAAAGTGTTAAGTTATTCCTTCGGAGTTGTTGATCGCTTTTTCTTCATATAAAAAATTTATTAGTTTATTATGCGACAATTGACAAATTAAGCCATTAACCTAGTAAAAATTTGGAAGATGTTGAGTTGTGCTTACATTTCGCTCTTAAAAGTGAGTTCATATTATCTTACGGGCTTAAAAACGAGCGGATACGTTGATAGAAATCGTCAGGTTGTCTATTGAATACAAGTTCGTAATGATTGATTCGTGTTTTAATTGTGTGTAAGTCAGAACTGGAGTGCTGAATTCTATGATACATTTCCTCTGTAAATAATGAGCGTTTATCTCCAATACTCCCTGTGGCAATAACAAGAAGTATTGAGCAAGACAAGGAAGCACTAGTTTCCATGGGATTGAAAGAATAAAAGCTTTCGATGTCCTTTTTTAAAGCGGAAACATTTGATTTGTGCTGCCAGTTACCGTTTTGTGCCTTTTGAATGTCATATCGGGAAATAGAATGGATAGTTTCATCCCATTCAATATTAAAATTCTTGTACAAACGGCGTGTTTCATCAACGTACATGTCTGTAGAGGAATATTCTTTTGCTATTCTGTTTAACGATTGAAGCATTAATTCTCTAGAAACTTCATCTGCATCTCCAGCGCCATCTAGTAGGATAAGCGAAGAGACCCTGGGTAAATTAGCCGCAGCAAGAGCGCATATATAAGCTCCCATCGAATACCCCATTAAAATTGGGTTTTCAACATCTAGTTCTTCGATGAGTTCAATTAAATCAGTTGCGTGAGAAAATATAGAAGTATTAGGCGAAGCCGGGTCACTGTTGCCGCGTCCTCGTAGGTCATAACTAATAAAGCGGTAATCCCCGCCAAATACCTCTTTATAATAGTGAAGTTGCTTGTGTGTTCCAGTCAGTCCATGGGCAGCAATAATGGTTCCTTGAACCCCGTGTATATCCTCAACATACAATGAGTTACCTGATTTTGTTTTTACATAGGAGCCCATATAATCAACCTTTCTAGTATTGGGAATACGAAGATGTTAGTGAACAACCCATAAAAAATTCTAATTTGAAATGAAAATATTATTTTATTTATTCAATACCTTAAAAGGCTTATTGCTCATTTTTATGGAATCGCTTGGACAGCCTTCATAGGCGTCTTCCACACCCTCTAGAAGTTCTTCTGGAATTTCCTCGATCCCATTGTTACTATCTAAGACAACATAGGAACGACCCTCTTCATCATACTCAAAGACCTCAGGGGCAGATTCCCCACAAGCTCCGCAAGCTATGCAAGTTTCCTGATCAACCATAGTATATTTTGCCACTCCATACATACCTCCATAAATTATCATTTGATACCTTTAAAATAAATTTACACGTTGGTGAACAATGATTGCCTAAACTCTGACTAGGCAGGGATTTTTGCTTCCAGGGAACTTACCTTTCTTTTGTTGTTAATTAGTATAGCTACTCCAAGTACTATTCCAATTATAGAGGTTATGACTTCTGGACTTATTAACATAATAGAAGCGACAATTAAAATGACTTGCTCCATGCGTCCTAGGGTTGTCAAAAAATACTTTTGAAGCCCTATTGCTAAAAATACAATCCCTGTTCCAGTGAAGAATACAACCCGTGCAATATCAATAAAATTACCTACCAGCATCAATTCTTGATTATAGATAAACATAAACGGCAAGATGAAGCCTGCAACAGCCAATCGTGTTGCCGTCCAACTAGTTTTAGATATATTCGCCTTGGCTAACCCTGAAGCGGCAAAAGATGCTAACGCAACGGGAGGAGTGATATTCGACATATTACCGAAGTAAAAGATGAACAAGTGAGCCGCAATTGGATGAAATCCTGCATCAATTAGTACAGGGGCAATCAAAATAGCCAAAACTAAATAAGCCCCAACAGTTGGCATTCCCATACCTAAAATAATACTCGTAACGGCCGTAAGAATGAGTAACAATAACAGACTTCCTCCAGCAAGGTCTATCAGAATGTGTGACAACTTCATCCCCAACCCAGTTAAAGCAAATACACCTACGACTATGCCAGCACAAGCACATGCTAATGCTACTTGTAGTACACTCATAGAGGCACTTCGTAGAGAATCAAATATCAACCTAATATTTAGTCGAGTGCTTTTCCGTAAAAAACTCACCAAAACAGTAAGCCCCACTGCAATTAAAGCCGCTCTTGCAGGTGAATAATGTAAAAAAACTAAAAGATAAACCAAGATAATCAGGGGTATGATCATATGACCGTAGTCCAATAACACACTTTTCAGAGGAGGAAGTTCAGATTTACTAATCTTGCTCAAATCTAGCCGTTTAGCCTCTAGATGTACTACGATAAACAGCGTGAAGTAATATAATATGGCTGGCACAATTGCCGCAATAATAACCTCTACGTAAGAAATGCCTAGCATTTCCGCCATAATAAATGCTGCTGCCCCCATTATAGGCGGCATAAACTGACCACCTGTAGAAGAAACCGCTTCCACTGCCCCTGAAAAGTGTGGCTTGTATCCAGTTCTTTTCATTAAAGGAATGGTTACTGCCCCGGTACCGGCGACGTTTGCTACAGCACTTCCCGAAATACTACCAAAGAGTGAACTTGCCGCGACGGAAACTTTTGCAGGGCCTCCTTTCATCCACCCAAATAAACTGTTAGCTAACTGAATTACTAAATTACTACCTCCTGCTCTTTCATAAAAGGAGGAAAAAATTAAAAAAAAGATAACTAGAGTTGCAGATGCCTGTAATGGTGAGCCAAAAATACCGTCTTCCGTGAGATAGACATGACCTATAATTCGATCTAAACTATATCCGCCGTGTTGAAAAGGCCCAGGAACATGTCTTCCAAATACTGCATACAAGATAAACACTGAGGCAATTATCGGTAAACTCCAACCGATAACTTTTTTGGTTCCGTATAAAACAGCGAATATGGTAACACCACCGGCAACTAGGTCAAGTGTATTTAAATTTCCCGCTCTCCAAACAATAGACTCAAAATTAATCAGCAAGTACAGCATACTACAGGTAATCATAATCAAAACAATTAAATCAACAAACTGTGTGACTATTCCAACAATTGTCTTTTTACCGTTTTGATAAAACAATAAGACTATTATTATCGCAAACATTAAATGGACCACCTGTTGTATAATCCCGGCTTGGGGACTTAAGCCAAAGTACAAGCTTGTGAGAGCAAAAATGGTTGCAATAATAAAAGCTGCTTTTTGCATCATCGATGCACTTTTAAAACTAGTAACATCCTGTTTCATTATTTCCCTCCTGACTCCCCTTGAATGGGAAGGTTTGAAAAGATTAAATTTCTCTATTGATCCGATCACGCCTCAGCATTATTAAATGATAGGGCGGGAAAGGAAAGCGTTAAACACTTGACCCTTCCGCGCAATATCCCATTAATTTTATTTACTAGGTAATAGAATTCTTCAGAGTTCGAATCATTAAATTAACGGTGCATCTGCCGACAATATTCCAAATATTCATAACATTCACCTAATTAGGTATAATAAGGTAATTACTTATTGAGTGTAACCCCCTGTTCTTCAAAGAATTTCTCAGCCCCTGGATGAAATGGCAGCAATACCACTCCGTTCTCTACATAGGTTTCCATCATTTCGATAGTAAAATCAGAAGCTAAATTGTGCCCTTTTTCCCATTCATCATGATTTTCTACCAGTAATGTATTTAATAGATTGTAAATGTCATCTTCTGATGCACTTTCATCTGCTATTACCAATGACCCTACATTAATACCAGGGATAGGTTGATTTTGACCTTCATAAGTCTCCGCAGGAAGTTCTCCTCCTGACCAGTACTGATTATTTTCGACTACTGTGTCAATTTCATTCTGATTTAATGGTATAAATCTAACATCTTCCACGGTACTTAATTCTGTAGCCGCAGTAAACGGGACTCCAGATAGAGCCATCATGACATCAACCGTTCCTTCTTGTAACGCAGTTGCAGCCTCTGAGTGAGCTAGATTTATAGTTTCGGCTGGCTCAACTCCTAATGAACTAAGAACCTCATTTCCCACAATATCTGTGGCACTACCAGGAGCTCCAATAGATACGGTCTTTCCATTAATATCTTCCATTTCATGAATATCTGAGTCAGCTCTTACAATTATATATTCGTACATCATATTTCCTGCCATTACTACTCTTAAATCAGGGTTAGCATTATCAAATTCTCTACCGCCTTCGTACGCAAAGTAGGCAGTATCAGGTGATGCAAACCCAAGATCGGCTGATTGATTTGTCACAAGTTTCATATTCTCTATACTTCCACCAGTGGCTTGAACGTCTAAATTTAAATCAGAGTTAAGCGCCGCTCCTGCAGCTGACATAATTGCGTACCAAGCACCCCCAGTTCCACCAGTCCCAATTGATAGAAAGGTTTCCTCACTTTCACCTCCAGATGCTTCTCCTCCTCCACTCGATCCACAAGCCACTAATGCAAAAACCAAACATAAACTAAATAACGCCGATAGGAACTTTTTCATTTTATTTTCCTCCTCACTGATATATTTCATCGCTTAATACGCGAATAAAGGTACCCCAAACATATGATAGAAAGCATTTTGAGATCAGTAAATTTAATATTGTAAAAATTAGTTACATTGATTTGGTTTTGCGATTGAATGCTCATTTCAAAAACTCATACCACTGAAAAATAATGATGATCCACTTATTGTTAAGACAGTCAGTATTATAAGACGAAAGTGTTTTACCGAAATAAATTTTTGGATCCAATTTCCACCGGCCACACCTATTATTCCCAAAATAACAATCCCAATTAGAAGGGCTATACTCGAAAGATCAATAAGTTGCGCTTGTCCGTAAAATAAACCTTTAACTAAGTCATTGACTGCCATTAGCGCAACTAAAGTGGCAACAAATGATTTATTAGAGAGATTCAAACGTAGTAAAAACATGCTAAAAATTAAACCACCGGAATGAATCAGACTACTCATAACACCTCCACAAAAGCCAATGATGATAGCGACAGCATAAAATACCCATCCTTTTTTTTTACTCTTTTCGTTTTCGCTATTTGATTTTCTTGTTTTAAAATACTCATTTATAACAAATAAGAGAGCTAAAGCCCCTACGGTTATACGCAAAACATTATTTGTAATAGCTACTAACAGTAATACCCCTAACCAAGAACCTAAAATACTGGATGGTAATAAGATTTTTAACATCGTAGTATTCCATTTCTTCCAGTTAGGCACCAGAGAAAATAAAGTTGTGGTAAGCATGACAGGATACAATAAAACAACTACTTGATCAGGAGGCAAAAATATGGATAGTACAGTGACTGGGAGGATCCCACTGCCTAGACCCACACTCCCTTTAATTACACCGGTAAGCAAAGCCCCTGTTAATAGTAATAGAATCTCCAGAATCATCCCCCCTGCAATATTAAAAGACTCACCTCCCAATAAGGGATTTCCAGTAGGCATGAACCCTGGTAAATTCTTTATTTTGAAGGTGCTCAAAAATTGTTGAAATTATATCTGTACAGTAGTTTTGTTTCTGGGTCTATGCTTTATGGATTAACTCGATTTTGATATCTCAAATATCCTTAAATGTAAATCTCTTGCATAAACTTTCAGTCAAAAACTTGTTAAACAAAATTCTTATTCTCGCCTTTTATTTTGACTCCAATATTACTATTGATGCTTATAGCCTCTTCTACTATATTTGAAATTAGCTCTTTGCAACTCGGAATATCATGAATTAATCCTATAGCTTGTCCAGCCCAAGAATAGGCATTATCAACATCCCCTTCGTAAATCGCTTTTTTATTGGTAGTTGAATTTAAGTATTCTTTTAACTCTTCAAAACTAGCCCCTTTAGATTCCTTTTCTAAAATTTCCTTTGTTGCTCTGTTTTTTATAGCCCTTCCCGGCTGTCCCAATGATCGTTTAATAACTACGGTGTCCATTTCTGACAAATTCACCAGAGCCTTCTTATAATTTTTGCTCACAATTGACTCTTTGGTGGCTATAAATCTTGTACCCATTTCAATGCCCTCTGCCCCTAGAGACATAGCTGCTAAAAATCCTCTACCATCAGCAATGCCTCCACTTGCAAGAACAGGAATACTGACAGATTCAGTTATTCTTGGTAACAGAACCATCGTGCCAATGTTCTCCCTTCCAATATGTCCCCCTCCTTCTTGTCCTACGGCAATGATAGCGTCTGCACCGAGCTCTTCAGCTTTCTGAGCTTGTCTTACAGTGGCTGTTAAGATCAGAGTTTTTATTTCAGTTTCTCTCACTTCTTCAATTAAGGGGGTGGGATTCCCACCTGTAATACTAATAATTGGTACATTTTCCTCGATGGCAACTTTCAAGTGTTCCTTATAAGGTCTTCTACCCATCCCAATTGCAAAATTTACTCCAAAGGGTTTAGATGTTAATTCTCTGATTTTAGAAATTTCATCTCTTAATAACTCAGGAGTCTCTAATGACATAGCTGTTATCTGTCCTAAACCACCAGCGTTAGAAACAGCCGCAGCTAGCCTAGCATAAGCTATATGGGCCATACCTCCCTGGACAATTGGATACTCTATACCAAAGAGTTCAGTTATGCGAGTGTTCATCTGGAAGAGCCCTCCTAATTAACCTATAGAATATTTTTTTCTCTTAATTCATCATATTCCGCCTCGTTTATACCCAACATATCTTTCAAAATTTCAGTGTGTTCTCCTAGAGTTGGAGAGGGTTCAAAAGAACTCCTTTCAATTGCAGAGAATTTAATAGGGTTACCCGGGTATATTAGTTTCCCTGCAATTTGATCCTCTACTTCTACAAGCATGTCTCTGTGTTTAAGATGCGGACAATTTAATAAATCTGAGATGTCTTGTACGGGGCCAGCTGCTATTCCTTCAAGTACCAACTCTTCGGCTGCCTCGAACTTAGTTTTATTACTAGCCCATGTTTCAATCATTGGTCTGATTAAATTTTCAGCTTGCTTTGCCCGTTTGACTCCTGTGTCTAAACTTTCAATATACTCTGGGTGGCCCATTTTCTCGCATATCTTCCTCCATTCCTTATTCGAATAACAGTCTACGACGAAATAACCATCTATTGCCTTGTAGGCAGAATGTGGAGCGATATAGTCCTCTTTACCCCTTTTAGGTAATATGTTAGTAAACTGATAATTAAACATATTCCTTTCACTCAACAGGGACATTACGTCATACATAGAAAGATCAATTTTCTGACCTTTATCCGTTTGTCCCCGATAAATGAGTGCCTGTAATATCGCGAATGCAGCCATCATTCCAGGAATCATATCGCCGATTGGTAAAGGAACATCCATTGGTGGTCCTTCTTCATCCCCTGTTACACTCATAATCCCCCCCATAGATTGAGCGATCATATTATAAGCGGGCCGCTCCCAATAAGGGCTATCTTCCGCTTGTTGGCCAAATCCGCTTATTGAAGCTAAAATTAATTTTGGGTTTTCTTTTTTCAACACGTCATAACCAATACCCATTTTATCCAAAACTCCAGGTCTAAAGTTTTCGATAACTATGTCACTTTCTTTTATCATATCTAAAAATATTTTTCGTCCTCGTTCATCTTTCAAATTAATTGTTATTGATTTTTTATTACGATTCATTCTCGTAAAACATGCTGCAGTTCGTTCACCATTCCCATTTTCTTTAAATGGACCAATTTTCCTTCCATACTCACCTCCTCTGGGGTTTTCAATTTTTATTACTTCTGCGCCTGCATCAGCTAAAAGCATTGAACAAAAAGGACCTGCTACGACATGTGAGAGATCCAGGACTCTTACTCCAGTTAAAGGAAGTCCCATATTTTATTCCTCCATTCCTAAGAGGAAGCGTTATAAAAAATAAATTTGCCATGAAGTTAGTGATAGGAGAAAGTTAAACTAATATTTATAATAGCTTCCTAGAATAATAAACATTCTTCTCTCTAAATCATTTCATCCTTATGAAAAAATGGATGTACTATGACGTGGCTGTACTTTCTCTTCAGGATTTATAAAGTTTTTTGCATTATTAACAGCCGTAGGTGCTTCACCAAAACCAGTTGCAATCAATTTAACCTTGCCATTATAAGTACAAATATCCCCAGCTGCATAAACTCCCGGAATATTTGTCTCCATTTTTGTATTCACGACAATCGAGTTCCTTTCAATTTCTAACCCCCAGTCCACAATTGGCCCCAAGGAAGATATGAAACCATAGTTTACAATCACATCATCAACCTTGATTGTTTCTATATTATTTTTGTCCTTACTATGACGAAGTACTAACTCATGAATAAATTCACCATCTCCCCTAAAACTTTCCGGAACGTATGGGGTTTTTATATCAATGTTACTGTCTAGAAGTTGTTTGACACTGTGTTCATGGGCGCGAAATTTATCACGGCGATGAACTAAGGTAACTTTTTTTGCCAATGATTCTAGCATAAGAGCCCAGTCTACTGCTGAATCACCACCACCACAGACAAGAACATTTTTATTTCGGAATTGTTCTAGGTCATTAATAAAATAATGTAAGTTTTTCCCTTCATATTGATCCACATTATCAATTTTTAGTTTCCGAGGTCTGAAAGCACCGTTTCCTGCTGTAAGTACGACAGTCTTTGTTAAATGGACACCTTTATTTGTTGTCAGTTTAATAGTTTTGTTATCTGTGCGGACTAGTGTTTCCACAAATTGATTAAGGCATATAGTAGGTTCAAAATAATTAGTTTGCTTCACAAGCTGTTCAACCAGATCTTGTGCTCTTACCTTTGGAAAACCAGCAACATCATAAATATATTTTTCCGGATAAAGTGTGGCTAGCTGACCACCTAACTCTGGTAAACTATCAATTATTTTCACTTTCATCTGACGTAGGCCTGCATAAAATGCTGTAAATAAACCTGTGGGGCCCCCACCAATAATAGTTATGTCATAAATCACTTTGTCACTTTGCAGCAGAAAAACCTCCCCAATAATCGAACATACATTTGATTATTCAAAAATATCATCTACAATTGATGAAAACTTTATTTGTTCAGTATATCCCCCACTCTCCTATGAAAATCTTATTATTCTAGAAAGTATTAAAAAATCATTTTCGTTACTAGTTAAATACCTGCGAGTAACATCATTAAGTCATAAATTTAATGTTTTAGCGTAAGAGTTAACCCCTTTGTTATGTTCATTGCTGTCTGTTTAATTTCTTCAATAAATGAACCTAGCATTTTATTATCTATACGACTTGACAAACCATAAATACTGACTACTGCTGCCAAATTGTCTTCTTTATCATATATTGGTGCAGCAATCCCTGTGCCCCCTAATTCAATTTCATTAACACTTGTTGCATATTGATTTAACTTTGCTTCCCTAATTTCTTGAACAAACTTATCTTTGTCTTTATCTTCGGAAAAATTTTCCAACACCTGCTGAAAAAGCTCATCAGATTCACAAGTGAGAAAAACTTTACTTGCTGCTCCTCGGTGGAGGGGATAAGCGTTTCCGATGACTGGAGACCACCTAAGATCAAGATTGCTCTCTACTTTCGCTACAACTATACGATAATCTAATATACGGACATACAATGCTATTGTTTCATTTGTTAAGTCTCTTAACCTTGTCATATGAGGGAGAGCAGTGTTTATCAAGTTATTATGTTCAGCTGTTTTATTAGCTATCTGGAGCATTCCTAAACTGGGCTGGTATTTTTGATTACTATTATCATAGTTAACGATCCCATTATCCTCTAATGTTAAGAGCATTCTATGACAAGTACTTTTGTTAACCTCTAACATCCTGCTTAATTCTCTAACACCCATGCCTTCATTAGTCTCGCTTAGTATTTTTAAAGCTCTAATAGTAGTTTCAACAATTTTAATGTGATCGGCCAAGTTATTCACCTACTAAAGATTAATTACGATATTTTCGTCTTCAACTTGTACATCATAGGTTTTTATCCTAGTTTTATCACTCGGATATAGTGGACATCCTGTTTTTACATTAAATTCGAACCCATGCCAGGGACATCGAATTACTTCATTTATTTTATCGTATTGAATTACACCTACCTCCTGCGAAACTGTAGTACCTCCCACTCTACCTTCACTTAACTCCGCCCCCTGATGTGGACACGAATTTTTTATGGCGTGGTATTCATTATCTCCAGTACAAACTACTACAATAGATTTTTTACCTACTGAAACTGCTTTTTTTTCACCTGGAAGGAGCTCATTTTTTTTGCAAATGGTATATTTCATCAAAAACACCTCTTCTCATATTGTTATAGTCCATAAACTTCCTTGGCATTTTCAAATAATATTTTACGTTTCAACTCTTTGGATAAGGTTGTGGGTAGTGATCTTGTCGGTGAATCAAAATCCCAATGAGGATAATCGGTTGCAAATAACAAAGTCTTTTCATTTCCAATCATTTCAATTACTTGTTTCATTTCCTTGGGATCCGCATCTTCAATAGGCTGAGTAGCAAAATGAAAATGCTCCTTAATATATTCACTAGGCATCCTTTTCACCCAAGGTACTTCTTGTCTCAGAGACTTATAGTTATAATCTAACCTCCACATTAAAGCAGGTAACCATACAAAACCTCCCTCAAGCATTATTACTTTTAAACTTGGAAATTTCTCAAATACGCCATTCGTTATTAAACTTACAACTTGAGACATGAAAGCCTGGGGTAATAAAGTATGCCAGTCGATAAAAAATCGTGGGTATCCATTATCTAAAGCTGTGGTAGTGTGGGTGCTTTGATGCATTGCGATAAGTAGTCCATTACGTTCTACCGCTTCAAAAATCGGATGGTAAAATGGGTCTCCATAAGAAAATGAGGCAATAGGCAGTAATACTTGAACCATTTGAGGGTGTGACGCGAGCCTATCAATTTCTCTTGCTGCCGAGTGAGGGTCTTGTGCAGCAACGTGGATAGATCCTTTAAATCGTGAATCTTTATCCAACCAATTCTCAATTTGCCAGTCATTGTAGGCAGACGCCAGTGCTGTAGCAAATTCATATTGGGCTTTCATAGTAGATGGATAAAATAAACCAGTTAATATTGCATGCTCGACATCATATTTATCTAATAATTGTTCTTTCATTAGCTTATAATCGGAGCCCGCGGGCCTACCATCCCCAGGCTTTGCGTCCATTTTCTCAACCCCTCCTGGTAAGTGTTGTACATATGGTAACTGTCTGGTACCATTCCAACCACATTCCGTCAACCATCTCTTCCAGGGTTGTTCTAAATAAGGAGCTAAATCATGATGATGAGGTAACATTTCATGCACGTCCACATCGATAATAGGTTGTCTAATTGACAGCGAGTTTTTCTCGATTACTTGTGTTTGTTTAGTACTCATAATGTAAAACCTCCTTATAATATTCTTTAAACTTTGTAAGAGGGACACTGTCCCTAAAAAAGATTATATTAGTTTTTTACCCAATAATCAACACAATTTTTAAAATTATATAAAAATTAAATAAAATACATTTTTATGTGTTCCCTGTATGCTAATTAGTCTTAAGCTTATCCTTCACTACCGGTTTTTGCTGTTAGTAACCTACGGAGTAAGCGTTCAATAATAATTTGTTACATTTCAGCATAAAATGTTATATACGACATGAAAAATAAATTTTTTTAATGTTAGCTATAAGTAATCTTTATTTTTAGTAAGATAATATAAGAGAACAAAGGACTGTAAGATTAATGTATTTGCAAAGATTCCTAAAGTACTAAAATCCCACATTTTAACCTCACTCATGTTTGTTAGAAAGTTACCATTCTTAATGGAGGTAATTTGATAACAAGAAAAATCTAACACCGTAAAATTCCTATAAAAGAATACCTTCCTTTTCTTACAGAGGAAATGAGATGGAGTCCTTCCGCAGTTCAAACAATACCAGAAAAACAACGGTGCGTTTGTCTCACCGCTTTTTATCGGAATGGAAAGGCATAATTTCTGAGATTAGTGAGCTTACCCTTTCAAAGGCAATAATAGAGGTAATTCGTTATTCTGAACTTCAACTTTTATCTAACTATGTCACTAATCACACCGATATCATGCGGATCGTTCGATAAGGTGAAGTTTTTCAAGCAAACGTTCTCTTCCACAGTGAATATCACTATGATTAATAACTGATTGTTTGCTGTTCCCGAAATTTAGGGTATACTATAATTAGAAAATTCATATACTAAAAAAGACCATAGGTGCGGTAACACCTACGGTCTCACACAATAGTTGGTTCCCGTCAAGGGGGATCGGCTAGGTGCGAATAAATCACCCTGGGCCTAACCTAACTCAAGGGTGATTTATTTTTTGTCGTAAAATGACAGTATCGCCACGACAAGACTAGCAAAGCTAATCATCAAAATAAGCGCTTGAAATACCGTCATAGTGCACCACCCCCTTTCCTCGGAGATGATGCCTGACCACCCTTGAGTTACCAATCTATTGTCTTATAAGTATATCATGGTACATTGTGATTGTATCCGATATATTGGAAAAACCCACCATCGTAATGATAGTGGGCTCTTGTTACTCATTCTCTTAGCTGAATACTCCGAGACGGAACAACTCAAGAGAAGTCATTTAATTCATTTTGTTATGACTTTAGTAAACAATATATCTATAAGGAACTGAAACGAATAGAAAATGCGTTGAATTTTAATATCTAGAAAGCCTGCGCTTGAATACCGTATGACACACAAAAGCAGGAAGGGACTGTTATCTGCCTTCCTGCTTTTTATGTTCGCTTCCGTGCCATCTCATATTCTTTCTTATGATCGATATCGAGAAGAATCCCTTCATCTGTCACAGGAAGGATTTCTTTTTTGTGTAGTTGGGACATCAGCGGCTTTCCGCCTTCATCCCCTTGCAATACGTCCATGGAAAGGTTTTCGGCATTTCCGAAAAAGACGGGATGCCCTTTTACGTCTTCATAGCTTGGCCGGACGATAAATGGTTTATCTTCCATTTTAGCTACTTCTATACCTTTTGTATAGACGTCACGAATGGTAGAAGGTAAAAGAAAAGGCAAATCTGCAAGGAATACCATAACATGACAGGGATAAGATTCTGCTTGTTTGATGACTGTTTCTAACCCACATCTCAATGAGGTGCTTTGACCAAGTTTGTAGTCAGGGTTTACCTTCCACTGGAAGCGAGGATCTTTCCCTTCTATTTCTGCTTGGATTCGCTTCGCTTCGTGCCCTACGACAGTGATGATTTCCGTAAAGTCTTCTTTTATCACTTTGTCTATGACGTGCTGGAGCATCGCCTTCCCTTGGAGAGGCAGCATTTGCTTTATGTCCCCCATTCGAGAGGAAGTACCTGCAGCCAAGATGATCGCGAACACAGGAGGCTTCATGCGTTTTGCGCCTCATGAATATGTTCGGCTCCTTGAAGAAAGCCACCAGTATGGCCTTTCTGAATAGCAATAATTTCAGACATCATGCTAATCGCGATTTCTTCGGGGGTGCTAGCCCCGATGTCCAATCCGATGGGGTTATACATCCGTGCGAGCTGGCTGCTGCTAAACTCGATCCCTTCTTCCTTTATAGCTTCCAGCATTTTCACCCGGCGTTTCCGCGGCCCCAATACACCTACGTAACATGCGTCAGACGGTAAGACGAACTTTAACGTGTCTCTATCTCTTTCGATATGGTGGTTCATTACAATGACATACGTACGGTCATCAATGTGTACGTTGTCGGCAAACTGACTGGGAGACGCGATAATCCGGTTGGTACCCGGGAAGCGTTCCTCACTGTTATAGTATAGTCGTTGATCGATAACGGTCGTCTTCATCCCCAGTGACACTGCGTAACGAGCGACGGGGATTGCGTCATGACCAGCACCGAAAATAAGAAGAGGAATGGGCGGCTGATACACATCCAAAAATACATCTACCTGATTACCGGCTTCATCCTTGTATGGTACCGTTTCTGATTTGGGATTACGCTCTGCAAACTTTTTTGCTACTGTATCTTTGATTTGTTGTTCGAGATAGGAATCTTGTATGGTTCCTACGCTATTTCCGTCTTTCTTCGGCACAAACAACCGTCTCGATGACTGGCTTTCTTCTACTACGGTAGCCATCATACCTTCTTGATCTGTTTCTATGGCGTTGATCCATGCTGAGAAAGCTTCCTCTTCCGCTGGAACGAGCTCCATAAAGAGATGAACCGTTCCCGGGCACCCTAGTCCCAGTCCCCAAACGAGGTCTTCATCCATGACGTACGTCTTCAGCACCGATTTCCCTGTTTCCAATACTTCTTTCGCAACTTCTGCCACGTCTGACTCCAAGCAGCCACCTGATATCATTCCGGTCGTCTTTCCGCTTTCATCGACCAGCATTTTTGCCCCTTCCCGGCGATATGCGGACCCACTCACTTCTACCACTGTAACGAGCACAGATTTTTTATTCTCTACTTGCGCCTTCCGAATCGCTTCGAATACCCTCTTTTGTTCCTCCACCATCATCACCTCTGTTTATTTATCTCTCTTGAAACTTGTACATAAGAATCCAGCCGATGTGCTTCCGCAAAAATATCGATATAAGGCAGAGCTTCTCTGATTCTTGTCAATTCAGGCTGATAGCCCGGAGTGCCAAGCAATGGGTTGAACCAAAGGAGAAGAGACGTTTTCTTTTTGATTTCCTGTAACGCTTCTTTCATTTGTCCCGCTTCACTCGTATCTAACCCGTCACTCATAATAAGAACTATTGTGTTTCTCGTTAAATAAGCGTGACTGTACTGTTTCACAAATTCATTCAACGAATCGCCAATACACGTTCCACTTCCCCATGTATCCTCATACATGTGAAGAGCAGGAAGATAACGCTCCTCCGTTTTTAATTGGGAGGTGACGTGGGTTAACGAGTTAGAAAACAGAAACGTTTCTGTGTATCTATGTTTCGCAGTTAAACAATACGCAAATTGTAAAAACCTTGGTGTGTAAGGAGCCATCGACCGACTACCGTCTCCCAACAATACAATTTTCGCTTGCTCGGGCTTCTTTCCTTTAAACATAAGGTCGATAGGAACACCACCGGTATGCATACTGCGACGGATCGTCTTTCGTCCATGTAACAGCAGTCCATCAATGGATGACGTCCGACGGGATTGACGGAGTTTCAACGCTTTTATAAACCGGTACGCCGCTTTCTCCATTTTGTCCAAGTCGCTTTCAGGTATGATCGCTTCTCGAGGTTTTTGGCTTTGCTTGTTCGCTTTCGCCGCCATAAATTGAATAGCCTGACCGAGTCCCTCGCTTGTGTTCTGTTGATCGGCCCCGTAAGAGAAAGAAGAAGACATCTCCTTGTTTTTCCCTTGCTTCCGCTTTGTTTTCGTCATGGGCTCGTCATTGGAGCCGGATTTTCTTTTATTGTGTGGGGAATGGGGATCGGACTGCCCGTCCTTTGTTTTTCTTTTTTGCATCTCTCGCGTATCGTCTTTTTTTTCAAAATATTGATAAAAAACGTCTTCGAAAATAGGGATATCTTCTTTCCCCGAACAAAGCACGGTTTGTAGTGCAAACTTAAACTGCTCATAGTTCGTGATGGCGACGGCTTCCAATGCTCGCAAACTATCGATTTCCTCCTGGATACCGACGAGAAGACCTTCCCGTCTCAGGGCTTGACAAAATAATAACACATATTCTGTCAAATTACCCGTTCTGGACAGGGGCTGGAACGACAATATCATGGATGGAGCAACTCCTCTTCTTCTAGAACAGCCTCCACTGTTTTCCAGTCCTCTTTTCCTTTAATAAAGCACCCCAACGTCTCTGTCACAATTTCTTTGTCGAGCTCGTTGACATGTAAATAAAGCAGCGATTCCGCCCAATCGAGGCTTTCCGCTCCTCCTGGTATTTTGGCAAGCGGCAGTGTCCGCAGCTTTTGCATAAAGGCAGCGATTTGGTCAGCGAGCTTCGCACTAATATCCGGGAAACGTTTTTTAATCATCGCGGTTTCTTTTTCAAAATCTGGGTAGTCCACCCATTGATACAAACAGCGCCGGCGCAAGGCATCACTTAATTCACGCGTTCGATTTGAAGTTAAAATAATATAAGGACGCTCGTTGGCGCGAATCGTTCCCAGCTCAGGTATAGAAATTTGAAATTCAGCAAGCATTTCTAGGAGAAACGCTTCAAACTCTTCATCCGCTCGGTCGATTTCATCGATTAATAGCACGGGAGCTTTTTCTTCTTTTAACGCTTGCAGCAAAGGCCTCGTTAATAAAAAGTCTTCACTAAAGATCTCCTCTTTGATTTGAGTTGGATCGGCATTCGTTCCATTCCTCATTTGGATATGAAGCATTTGTTTTGCGTAGTTCCACTCATACATGGCATGAGCGGCGTCTAGCCCTTCATAACATTGAAGTCTGATCAACTTCGTGTTTAACGATCGGGCGAGAACCTTCGCAAGTTCTGTTTTTCCGACTCCCGCAGGGCCTTCGATCAATAAAGGCTTTTGCAATGTCTTCACGAGATGTAACGAAATAGCTACGGCATGGTCGGTAATGTATCCGTGCTGATCAAACTCTTCTTCAATTGAACGGATACCGTCTTGGATGCTCATCCCTCCACTCCTTTCTATGTAAACAAATAAACAAAGATTATATTTAGGGGTAGTGACTCTTGATTGCATATTTATTTCTCCAAGGGCATGAACGTCTCCTGTTAGTAACGTTGAATACTGGCACAGGAATGTCTGGGTCACTATTACAGACGGAAGAACAGTATACATTACCTTGGTGTTGAAAACTATGACTTCAAGGGCATCTAAATTGCTTGTTATTTCCCTTGGGTTGGATTTCTTCTATTCCTAGGGCATTATCTACTTTTGTTCTTGACGTTGCATACGGATTCATGAACCTTTGTGTCACTATTCCAAGAGCCGGTGGGTGACCAATGGGCTTTCCCCATACAAGGAAAGGCAGGGGCACCACTTTTCACGTGCTGCCCCTAAGCCACTACCTATGTGTGATTTACAGTAAAATCGATTTCAACGCACGTTCTGTATAAACTTTGCACAAGTTTTCACGGTATTCTGGTGACGCGAACAAGTCGCTTCCCATTTCTCCGTCGTCGGCCGCGAGCTTGGATGCTTCTTTGATCACTGCTTCGGATGGAGCTTTACCGAGCAGCTCTTCTTCGACAGATGTCGCTCGGAACGCCACGTCTCCGGCGCCCGTAATTCCAACGCGAACGAAGTCAATGTTTCCATTGCTGTCCGTGCCAGCTACGGCTGCGACACCAACGACTGGGTAACCGGACGCAGGATGGAAATACTTCAAGTACGTCGATTTCGTATGAGTCGGAGGAATTTGGAAAGAAACCCCTGTTACAATGCTATCTTCCGGCATCATTGTGATTAATGGTCCAAGAATGAAGCTGTCGATGCCCATTGCTTGTTCGCCAAACTCGTTTGTAATCAGAACTTCCGCATCAAGTACGAAGGCAGCTGCCGGCAAGTCAGCGGCGGAGTCGGCGTGAACGATGTTTCCACCCATGGTTCCTTTATTCCTGATTTGGATATCTCCAATTTGGCGTGCTGTCTCGGCAACGAGAGGGATATGTTCTTTGATGTCAGGATGGATCGATACTTCTCTGTGCGTGTTCAAGGCACCAACGATGAGACGATCCCCTTCTTTTCTTACTTCTTTCAATGCATCGATACCGGTAATATCGATTAACACTTGCGGCTCTGTTAACCTCATCTTCATCAATGGAAGTAAGCTGTGTCCTCCTGCTAACACTTTTCCTTCCCCATCGCTGTCTTTCAATTGTTGAATGGCTTCGTTTACGCTCTCCGCACGAACATAATCAAATGTTACTGGGATCATTGATTACCCTCCTTTTCTTGAATGACTTTCCAAACTTTCTCCGGAGTAAGCGGCATCTCTACATCCGTTACACCGTAAACCGATAGAGCATCTACGACGGCATTCATTGCAGCAGCAATGGAAGCGGTTGTCCCGACTTCGCCGACCCCTTTGGCTCCTAACGGGTTTACCGGAGAAGGTGTCTCTGTAAAGTCCGATTCAATGGTAGGGAAGAAACGTGCTTTCGGTAAGGTGTAATCCATCAATGTACCGGACACCAGCTGACCGTTGTCGTTGTAAACGGCACCTTCCCAAAGGGCTTGTCCTACTCCTTGAGCGACTCCTCCGTGTACTTGTCCTTCCGCAGTAAGAGGGTTAATCACGGTTCCTACGTCATCCACACATACGTAACGCTGCAAGTCAATTTCTCCTGTATCTTTGTCCACTTCGACGACAGCGACATGTGTTCCGAATGGAAAAACAAAGTTCTCTGGTTTAAAGAAATACTGTGCTTCTAATGACGGTTCCATTCCTTCTGGCAAATTCCAAGCCATGTTGGCAGAATGAGCAATGTCTTTAAACGCTCTTTCTTTTCCAGGTACTCCTTTGACAGAGAATGTGCCGTTTTCAAATTCGACATCTTCTTCTGCTACTTCCAGCTCATGAGCCGCAATTTTTTTCGCTTTCTCTACGACGCGGTCTGCAGCAAACGATACTGCAGCACCACCGACAGCAGTCGATCGGGATCCGTATGTTCCCCAGCCCATCGATACTGATTTCGTATCACTAAACACAAATTCAATGTCTTCGATAGGAATACCAAGCTTATCTGCGACCACTTGGCTGAATGTTGTATCGTGCCCTTGCCCGTGAGGTGACGTTCCACAGAATACGGTTACCTTTCCGGAAGGATGGACACGTACGGTAGAGTTCTCCCATGTTCCGCCTTGGAACCCAACGGCACCAACGACTTCAGAAGGACCGAATCCACACATTTCAACGTACGTAGAAAAGCCGATTCCCATCAACTTTCCTTCTTTACGTTTTCTCTCTTGTTCTTTTCTTAACTCTTCATAATTGAGTGTTTCTAACGCTTTATTCAATGGCTTTTCATAATCTCCGCTATCATACAAAAGCCCTTGTGCGTTTTGATAAGGGAACGCTTCTTTTTTAACAAAGTTTTTCTTTCTTAATTCCACAGGATCCATACCGACTTCGCGTGCAAACAAGTCGACGATTCTTTCAATCTGATACGTCGATTCTGGTTTACCAGCTCCGCGGTAGGCATCTGTAGGCGTTGTGTTTGTATATACGCCAGTCGTTTCACAGGCAGCGTAAGGGATATCATAAGTACCGGTGATCATCATGCCAAAGTCAATAGTAGACACGCCAGCGCCCATTGTAGATAAGTATGCGCCTAAGTTAGCTGTATTTTTGACGTGAATCGCTTCTAGTGTCCCATCTTTTTTACCAGCAAGTTCTACCTCAATGATTTCATCACGGCCCGCGTTAGCAGCGGTATAATGTTCACTGCGTTCTTCAATCCATTTCACAGGTTTTCCGATTTCACGCGATGCAAAAGCAACGAGGGCTTCGTCTGGATATACACCAATCTTTCCTCCAAATCCACCGCCAATATCAGGAGCAATGACTTGGAACTTCGCTTCAGAAATACCAAGCACTTCAGCAAGAACCATACGGTGTATGTGAGGGTTTTGAGAGGAACACCACAGTGTCAACTCCCCACTTCCCGGATTGTACTGGGCCACTGCTGCTCTTGGCTCGATCGGACTCGGGAATACGCGCTGCACATAAAAGCTTTCTTTCACGACAACTTCGGCATTTTCCATGACACCTTCAGGAATTTCTCCTGCTTTCCATTGGAGAGCTATGTTATTTTCAATATCATCATGAAGAAGAGGGGCATCTTCTTTCATGGCTTCTTTTTGACCTACGACTGCTGGTAACTCTTCGTATTCCACTTCAATTAATTCCGCTGCATCTTTTACCGCATAACGGTCGTCGGCAATAACTAACGCAACACCATCTCCTACGTAGCGAACACGGTCAATCGCCAACGGGTATTGAGGAGGCTCTTTTAAATTACATCCAGGGACATACCAAGACGTTGGGACAGGACCTACTTTCCCTTCCAAATCTTTTCCGGTGTAAACGGCCACAACGTTCGGATGGTTAAGTGCTTCTTCCACGTGGATCTTTTTGATTTTCGCGTGCGCACTTGTGCTCCGGACGACTGTCGCGTGAAGCATACCAGGGAGAACGATATCATCGGAATAGCGACCGTTCCCTGTAAGAAGACGGGAATCTTCTTTTCTTTTTACGGACGTACCAACCACTTTACTCATTGTGAGTTCCCTCCCCCACTAATTGCTGGCTGTTTAAGTCGATACCAGATTCTTGAATGATAGTTGCGGCTTTTTGAATCGCAGAAATGATAAATTGATAGCCTGTGCAACGACAAATGACACCTTCGAGCCCTTCGCGAATTTCTTCTTCCGTCGGATTTGGGTTTTCCTTCAAGAGACCAAGGGCTGCGATCATGACACCAGGTGTACAGTAGCCGCACTGCAGACCGTGCTCTTCCCAAAAGCTTTGCTGCATCGGGTGAAGGTCGTTTGCTGTTCCAAGCCCTTCGACGGTTGTAATCTCGGAACCATCTGCTTGAACGGCAAGCGTCGTACAGGATTTTACAATATCCCCATCGACCATGACCGTACAAGCACCGCACTGACTTGTATCACACCCGACGTGAGTTCCAGTCAAGCCAAGATCATCACGCAAATAGTGAACGAGCAATTTTCTAGGCTCCACTTCTGCACTGCATGCTTGTCCGTTTGCTGTCACTGATACATTCCTTTTCTCAACTGCCATTACATACCCTCCAATAAGCTCGCGATTTTTTTCGCTTCTTTCTCAATGTCTTTGAAGAACTGTCCCATCACTACTTTGGCAACACCGCTCATGACGCGCTGTCCCGCTGTAGCAAGGACACCTGTAACTTCCACATCCGCACTGCAATGAAGCGTCGTGCTGTCGCCTTCTTCCACTAATTCCATCGCTGCGTCCCCGTTGAATTTACCGGGCTTTCCTTGTCCTTCTACCAACAGTCGATAAGAATCTGGTTCATTAATATCCACCTGGCTTACCTTTGCTGTGAACACCCCCTTTACTGGGCCAATGTTAATACCTAGTTCTGCGTCATACACATTCTCTTCGACTTCTTCAAATTTCTTGCATCCTGGTAAAGCACTTTTCAAAACTTCATTGTTTTGTAGAGTACTCCACAAAGTGTCCTTCGAGATTCCTTTAAATGTGTGTGATGATGTAATATCCAACAGTAAAATCCCCTTTCATGTTGGAATAAAATAGTAGAGTTAGGATATAACAAACGTGTTATCCGCCAATATATGACATTTCAATTTTCTTCCTTCGTTTGCCGTTTTTCCTGTCCCCACCTCCTCTCTCTTCAGAGTAACGATCCGTACGTCCGTTCCAAATGGAAGCTATATGTTCTTTCACTTCCAGATCTGTTGCGTCGGAGCGAAGGAGACGTTTGATGTCGTGTCCTCCTGTCGCAAATAAACATGTATACATCTGACCGTTCGCTGACAACCTTGCTCTCGTGCAAGACCCGCAAAATGTATCCGTTACGGAAGAAATGATGCCAATTTCTTTATCGGTGCCTTTGTAAGTAAAACGGCTGGCCACCTCCCCAAAGTAACGAGGGTCTGCAGGTTCGAGAGGCATTTCTTTGTGGATTAAGTCCAGGATTTCTTGTTTCGTAATGACTTTTTCCATGTTCCACTCGTTATAGTTACCGACATCCATGAATTCAATAAAACGCAGAATATGATCGGTGTCGCGGAAATGCCGTGCCATTGGCAAGATGTCTTGGTCGTTCACCCCTTTTTGCACGACCATGTTCACTTTCACTTGGATGCCCTCTGAAGCGGCAGCCTCTATCCCTTCGAGTACGTCTCGAACCGAGTGGTGTCGGCTGTTCAAGCGATGAAACACCCTGTCATCCAAGGTGTCCAAACTAACATTCACACGTTGCAAACCCGCCTCTTTTAAATCTTTACTTAGCCTCTTAAGCATCGTACCGTTTGTCGTGAGTGCGATGTCTTCTATGCCCTCTATGCGGCTTAGCGACTGAATGAGCGTCGGTATATCTTTTCTTAATAACGGCTCCCCGCCACTAATTCGTATCTTTTTCACTCCTAATGGCACGAGTAGCCGAACCGTACGTTCGATTTCCTCAAAACTTAAAATTTCTTCTCGCGGCAGGAAAGGATAGTCCTTGCCGAATATCTCTTCGGGCATGCAATACGTGCAACGGAAATTACAGCGGTCTGTCACAGAAATCCGTAAGTCACGAAGCGGCCGTTGGTAAGAATCATGAATCATATGACGCCTCCTTTCATGAAAAGCGTAAATGACTTAGCTTACATGGAATGTGATGCCTTTCATATCGCAACTAGACTTTGCTAACATTTTGTTTATTTTTAAGAAACTGAAACCGAAAACTAAAAAAATTTGAAATTGATTGTTTTACCTATCTGATTTATGATAAATGACATACATTATCAGAAAGGAGCTCCTCGTATGAGTGCTGACCGTTACTCCCGTCATGTTCTCGTCCCATCGATTGGAAAAGAAGGTCAACGCAAGCTGCAGCACGCCTCCATTCTCATTATCGGAGGGGGTGCGCTCGGAAGCCATACCGCTGAAATGTGTGCTCGTATGGGAATTGCCAGCATGACGATCATTGACCGCGACTATGTCGAGCTAAGCAACCTTCAGCGTCAAACCCTTTTTACAGAACAAGATGTGGCACAAAAAGAAGCAAAAGCCTTTGCCCTCGAAAAACATTTAAAGAAAATTAACTCAACGATCGACATCAAAGGGGTAGTCACCGATCTCACCAAAGATGAAATGGGTCACTATGTCGCAGACGCCGACCTCGTTCTTGATTGTACGGACAATTTTGACATCCGCTTTCTCATCAATGAAGCGTGCATCCTCCACGAAAAAAAGTGGATTTATGCTTCCTGTGCTGGCACATACGGTAATATTGTCCCGATTCAACCAGAAGTAACTCCCTGTCTCGATTGTTTGTTAAGCGATACTCCTTTTTTAAACGGAGCAAGCTGTGACTTAATTGGGGTGCAAACGACATTAGTCCCTTTTATTACTAGTATCCAGTGCTCGATCATGGTTCGAATGCTTATCGAAGAAGAAGATTTTGATGATTATTACTTTTACCAAGTCGATTCTTGGAAACTCGAGATGAATAAATTTAACCTTTCTCGAAAAGAAAATTGTCCTTCTTGCGTGAAAAAGGAATATAACTATTTACATAAACCTTTTTCGGAAGAAGCCATGCAGCTTTGCGGCCGAGACACCGTCCAATTTCGAACGACCATTCAAAACGGCACTGATTTTCATCAAGTGGCCGATTACTTAGAACAGCATGCCATTCCATACAAAAGCAATGCATTTATTCTGTCTTTCACGTATGAAAATCATCCGTTTACTCTCTTTAAAGACGGAAGAATGCTGATTCACAAAGTAGACAGTAAAGAAGCTGCCAAAAAGATATATTACCAGCTATTTCAGTAATCTCTCAGCAGTTATCAACCGCCGCTCACCGGTGGGATAACTGCTATTTCTTGTTTTGCTTCCAGCGGGTCGTCATCTTGTTTAAAGGTCATATCTACGGCGATTTTGCATTGAGACACATCGTTCGCAAGAGATGGATATTTTCTTTTTAACTCTTCTTTCAATTCCTCGATCGTCTCCAAACGAGAGATGTTCATTGTGTCTTTATCATCCCAGCTTTTCCTCTAAATAAGCGAAAAACTTAATGGTTACCGTCATCACGAATCCCTCCCCATCTCACCTTGTCGTGATCAAATTCTTTTTTCCAGATAGGTACTCGTTTTTTCAATTCCTCAATAATGTACCGAGAGCCCTCGTAAGCTTCGGGTCGGTGTGGGGTAGAAACACCTATCAGCACCGCAATGTCACTCACTTCTAATCTTCCAAGCCGGTGAACGACAATGATATCTGCCTTAAAACGGCTTTCTACTTCTTCCGCTAAGCTTCTCAGCTCCTGTATGGCCATCTCTTCATAGGCGTAATATTCGATGGCTGTCGTTTGTACATCTTCCGTGATGTCACGGATCGTACCGGCGAACAAGTTGTTCCCGCCATGATGCGGGTTTGAAATTTTGTTGAAAAACTCGCCAATATCAATCGGTTCATATTGTAGTTTCACATCTATCATATGCCTGCCCCTTTATTCGCTCGTGCTTTATAACAACCATATTTGTACCGTGTCGCCACGTTTATGTCCGTTGGAATGGCCTGGTATGTTAATCAAGCAGGTTGTCTGATGTAAATTGCCGAGAGAGCTCGATTGGTCGCTGCCAACTGGAGTTACATACAATTGTCCATTGGCATCAAACCTGTATTGTCCTCGTAAAATACGGTCAAAAGAAGATTGTTTAAGGTAATCTTTTTCTAAGACTGCTTTCGTTTCAATCATTGTATCCGTCGTCTTGAGTAATTGGCTGATATAGCTTCGGATAAAGAGCTGAAATCCAATATAACAAGCCCCAGGATTACCAGAAAGCGCCATCAATAGAGTGTCACCGAGCATCGCAGCACTTGTCGGACTGCCCGGACGCATTTGGATTTTGTTAAATAAAAAAGTGTTATCAAGCACAATATCCGCCATGAAATCAAAGTCACCAACAGACACACCGCCTGTTGTCACAATGAGATCCACTTCTTCAGCCAATTGAGTTAACTCTTTTTCTATACTTTCCTTCTCGTCAGCAAGCTGGCCAGAGTATGTCACTTCTGAGCCGTGTTCACGAAGCAATTGCTCTAACAGTGGCTTGTTGCTGTCATATATTTTCCCGTCTTGTAATGCTTCTCCTGCAGAAAGAAGCTCTGAACCGGTGGAGAGTACAGCGGCTTTTGGCTTACGATAGACAGAAATGGTCTCCATTCCAAACGCCTTGAACAGACTAATCGTTCCACTGTTAATTTTTTCTCCCTTGGACAGAATTTTGTCTTCTTTCCGAAAATCAGAGCCAATCGGGTTTATGTTATCGGTTTCATGAGTGTCGAGGATACGTACTTTTTGCGGATTTTCCGTCGTTTCAGTTTGTTCTAGCATAATAATCTTGCCGGCAGAGTCAGGAACTTTCGCGCCCGTCATAATACGGACAGCTTCTCGCTCCCCCAATTCACCAGGAAATACAAAGCCACAAGGAACATTGCCCACTACTGTAAATTCCTTGGGGAATGGGCCGTCATCCTCTTTCCGAATGGCGTAACCGTCATATAGGGATCTTCTAAAAGATGGAATGGAAACAGGAGCATATTGATCTTCGGCTACCACGAAGCCGATACTGTCATCGACAGGAATATCAATTTGATCAAGTGGTTTGTCGAACTGAAGCAGCCTGTCTCTCGCTTCCTCAATCTTTATGGCTTGTCTTGCTTTTATCATCTGTTATCCCTCGTTCTATTGAAAGATTATTTTATTCTTATTAACATGCAATAACCGTTCCAATTTTCAAAACGTTGGCAGCATGGGGCGTCTAGCTTTTGGAAAATGTCAGCGGATTTCAAAAGTGAATAACTTTTTTACTTCTAAAACTCAAGAGGCATGTGAGGAAGTTATTCGATCCCTTCCCCATGGAAACAATCAAGTGAAACGAAAGGAGAGAAAAATTGGCGGCAATTGTTATTGTAAAAGGCTACCTATGCAAACTTTGTTGCTTTAAATGAAGAAATAGATTCGCTATCGGCGGACGCTTTCCGCGGGCACGGCTTCAACTCCCCCGAAACTCGCCGAGCTTGTTTCGGTTGATTTTCAGCTCGTGCTGCGACGAACAGGACGTTCTAGTGTCGGTTTGGTCACAGGACGTGACCTTTTAGCCGACGACCGCAGGAGTCGCCGCCTATCGCTCATCTATACTCGTATTTTTCAAACAACAATCTTTTAGAAAACAGCCTTGTAAAAAAAATCGCAAGCATTTGTTGAGGCGACCTTGAGTCGATAAGGCTTGAGCAGTACAGAGAAAATGCTGAACCTTCCTATTTTACAGAAAGAGGGCTTCATGAAAGCCCCCCTCTTGCGTATAGGTGTTACCCTTTTACAGAAGTAATATCAACGTTTGCTGATTGCAAAGCCTCTGTTATGGTCTTTGCGAGCTTGGGTGCTCCTGGTGTGTCGCCATGGATACATACGGTTTCTGCTTCGAGCTTCACGTCTTCTCCCTCGTTTGTGATCACTCTTCCTTCGGTAACGATACGGACGACACGCTCTGCCATTTTGTCGTAGTCTTCGATCGCAGAGCCTTTCCGCGTCATAACGATAGAACCTTCTTTCGTATGTTCGCGATCCGCGTAAGCTTCTTTTGCAACCGGAACGCCCATTTTTTGTGCTTCTTCATACACTTCTGACCGGGCTAATGAAAAGACAACCATGTTCGGATCTGCTTCATGCACTGCTTCTAAAATCGTGCGCGCCAAGTCACGGTCTCTCATTGCTTTCATGAAAAGAGCTCCATGCGGCTTACAGTGCTGCAGCTGAATGTCTTCCGCGCGGGCAAATTCACGCAATGCCCCCATTTGATAAGTCACATAATCTTTCACTTCACTGGCAGTAGCTGCCATATCACGACGACCAAACCCTAGTAAGTCTGGAAAACCAGGATGGGCTCCAATCTTTACGTCATACTCTTTCGCAAGTTTTACTGTCTTTCTCATGACGTGCGGATCTCCGCCGTGATAACCGCAGGCAATATTCGCTGAGGTAATATACTGCATCATTTCCTCATCGTTTCCGAGGACATACTGGCTGAAGCTCTCTCCCATGTCACAGTTCAAATCAATCTTTGCCATATTAGCTCACCCCCTCAAGTCCAAGTGATTTAATGAATTGGGTCGTGTAGTTTCCACTCACAAAGTCTTTGTTTTCCATAATTTGCTTCAAGAGATCCAGGTTCGTCGTTAACCCTTCTACTTCTATTTGATCAAGCACTCGTTTCATATTTTCAATGGCTGCGCTGCGGCCTGCGCCATGTACAATAATTTTTCCGATCATCGGGTCATAGAAAGGCGTTACTTTGCTTCCTTCTATCACGCCGAAATCAAGACGGACATTCTCTGATGGAACGGTTAGCTTTTCAATGGTTCCTGGTGAAGGGAAGAATGTTTTCGGATCTTCGGCGTACAGACGACATTCGATGGCGTGACCTTGTTTTTGAATGTCTTCCTGTACAAGCGGAAGCTTCTCTCCAGCTGCGACTTTCAACTGCCATTCAACAAGATCCAATCCGCTCACTTCTTCCGTTACCGGGTGTTCCACTTGAAGACGTGTGTTCATTTCGAGGAAGTAAAAACTGCCATCTTCATCGAAAATAAATTCCATTGTTCCTGCATTGGTGTACCCGATTTCTTTCACACCACGAACAGCTGCTTCGAGAAGCTCTGCTCGTTTTTCTTCATTGAGAAAAGGTGACGGGCTTTCTTCGATAATTTTTTGATTACGGCGCTGCACGGAACACTCCCTCTCAAACACGTGAACCACATTGCCGTGATGGTCCGCAACGACTTGTACTTCAATATGGCGAGGCTTTGTAATTAATTTTTCCAAAAATACAGCTCCGTCATTAAAGTAAGACTCTGCCTGCTGGACCGTAGAATCAAACGCACGCTCGAGTTCTTCACGGCTGTGAACGAGCTTCATCCCAATTCCACCGCCGCCAGCGCTTGCTTTCAGCATCAGCGGATAACCGAGAGTTTCTGCTGTTTCGAGCGCTTCTTCTATCGAATTCAACTTACCTTCTGACCCCGGTACAACGGGAACATTTGCTTTCTGCATCTGTTCTCGCGCCGACAGCTTACTTCCCATAATCTTCATAATATCGGCGGAAGGGCCAATGAACGTAATATTTTCTTTTTCACAACGCTCGACGAAATCAGGATTTTCCGATAAGAAACCATATCCCGGGTGGATCGCATCTGTATTTGTTTCTTTCGCTACATCAATGATTTTATCAACGACTAAGTAGCTCTTCTTTGCTTGAGACGGCCCGACACAAACGGCCTCATCCGCTGCATGCACGAATGGTGCATCCGCATCCGCTTCGGAATAAACAGCTACTGTCTGAATGCCGAGTTTTTTGCATGTATCGATAATTCGAAGAGCGATCTCTCCCCGATTAGCAATTAACACTTTGTTGAAATAAGCCATACATTTCCACCTCTATGTTAGTAAAAGGCGAAGACGCTGTTTCACTGCTTCTTCGCCTCATTCTTTTTGTTAGGATATTGTCGCTATTTCTTGGCCTGCTTCGATTTCACTTTCATTTTCTACATGAAACTTCTCAATGACTCCGTCTTTCTCTGCTTTCACTTCATAAAAATTCTTCATTACCTCAACAAGTCCGAGAATGTCGCCTTCTTTCACGGAATCTCCTTCATTCACATATACATCCTTATCCGGAGACGGCTTGCGGTAAAAAATCCCTGGTAGTGGTGATAAAACTTTGTCTGCCATTATAAATTCCTCCCTTTATTGCGCTACAAATTGTCTTACTTTCTCTACGGTGTCTCTGTATTCTTTTCTTGCTTGTAATGCCTCTTCGATATCAACAGAAACGAAGCGAACTTTCTCGTTGGTTTTCACTTGCGCCATTTTATCGAGGTCGGTGCTGATGATTGTACAGATTGTAACGTAGCCTCCACCTGTAACCGCATCATTCAAGAGAGCAATCGGCTCAACGCCGTCTGGAACTTGAATGGAGCCGATCGGGTAACCGAGGTCAACAACGTTTGACGCGTTACTTCCCGCTCCAAATGGTTGTTCTCTTTCCACGAAATGAAGACGTTCGCCTTTAAAGCGGTAACCGACACGGTTGGCTTCTGTGGTGACAGACCATTCACGCTCGAAGAATCGCTTTTTGCTTTCTTCCGTTAAGCGGTAGCTGCACAAACCAAGAATGACGCGGATTTCGTTATCTCCGCTGAAGTCCAGGCGATATTCTTCCGGAAGACTTGTTCCTTCTTTAACTTCTTGTTTTTTATCATTCCCGATTTTTAATTCATCACCCGCTTGGAGAGCACGTCCTTCCATTCCACCGACGCCGCACAGCGTGTAAGTGGAACGGGAATCCATAATAACAGGAACGTCAACTCCACCAGCTACAGCTAAGTAAACGCGAGCTCCTTTTTTCACAAAGTCAAACGATAACTCATCGCCTGCCTTGATGGAATGCGTTTCCCACATAGGTACGGCTTCTCCGTTAATTTTCGGCGGGATTTCTCCCCCTGTAACAGCGATAAACGCATCCTGTTGAAACTCAAGGGTTGGTCCCATATATGTAATTTCGAGAGAAGCTGCATTTTCATCATTGCCGACAAGCAAATTCCCTACCGTGTAAGAATATTTATCCATTGCTCCGGAAGGCGGCATGCCGACGTCATAATAACCAATTCGTCCATAGTCCTGTACCGTTGTTTGGAGTCCGGGATTTTTTACTTTAATCATGCATACAACCTCCCTAACACGTCATCTGAAAACGCTTTCGGATTTTCCAGCACCTGTTGAGGAGTGAACGTGAACTCTTTGATTAAATAGCGGAACGTTCCATCTTCTACTTCTTTACGGATCTTTTTATATTCATCCATAGTAATGCTGCGGAAGCGAAGCAAATCTCCTTGTCTCGGGAACGTCATCGAATCTTTGAAATCATGGAGGCGCTGTTCATTTTCAAAGATCGGTGCTGCCGCTGTTCCGAACAACTGATAGCCGCCTGCGCCTTGAACAGGGTAAATAACCGCAAATGCACCGCCAAACCCAAACGCTCTTTCGGACGTAAACGTACGCGGGCGAACATACTTCGGAACTTCGATTTGTTGTTCGCGAGGTACCATTTGATAACACCACGGCAGACCAGGTACAAAACCAATCATGGAAGCGATGTACGGGTAATCCGTGATGGCTTGAATTAAGTCTTCTTTTGAATCAAAGCCATTGATGCGTGCTGCATACTCTAAGTCTGTCGAATTAGGATCTTGGTGGCGATCTCTATTATTCATTACTGTTTCATGCGTCCACGGATCTTCAAACAAGATCGGCATGTCGACAATACGAGATTTAATTTCAAAACCTTCGAGTGATACGGTTTTCTCCAACTCTTTCAATTTTGAAATAAGATCATCCGGATGGATCTCTTCTGGCTTAAATCGAATCATGTAAGACGCATTCGAAGGACATATGTCCACAATTCCAGGTACGTTATCTTCTTTTAATTGTTTTGTGATGGCCATGGCTTGGAAATTCACTTCTAAACTCATTTCCTCCGCCAATTCGACAAAAATAAACTCATCACCGCCATATTCGTAACGGGGCACCATCCTTCACCTCTCTTATGGTTGTTCTTTCATTTATTTCAAAAAAATCTTTCAACTATATAATGCAAATACTATGCCAACTCACGAAATTCCACTCGTTCCGTATTTTCTTTTTTTCTATCTTCGTTTTTCTTTCAAAAATAAAAGGGATATTTCATAAATGAAAGGCAGTCGTCTTTTTTTTTGGCTCTTACTTACCTGTTGCCAGAATTATTTAAATTATTTACGTATGCTCCTCCTTTTTTTCTTTGTATTGGAGAGAGGCTTTCTCCGTTCACAAACCTCTCTCCTACTAATTCTCTAGTTCTCTTTTCATTTCCTGCTTCTTAGACAGATTTTGTACTAGTCTTGTCGCATTCCAGCTTTTTCTCATAACAATATTTCCTCTAGTTTTCCGAGCCTCGCTTTTCTATTCTTTCTAGCTTCCATTGCTTGATCGAACGTAATAGCCCGGAAACGTGACGTAGACTTCGGTCGCAACTGAGCCATTCGATCCAAGTCTGAACTAATAACAGCACCGACGGATACATAACTCCCCCCAGTAGTGCCGTCATTTTGAAGGACAATGAGTTCTTCCTCATTCACAAACATCACCGAGCCAATCGGATAGGCGAAATCAACAACATCTGCCGGACCTCCGGCTGCTCCGAATGGCCGATGTTGTTGAGAAAAAGATACCTTTCCCCCTTTGTACCGATATGCCACTCGGCTGGATTCGTAGGACACTGTCCAATCCGTAGATAAGAAATTTTTCAACCCTTCGTCACTTAATAAATAGCTTGAAAGTCCGATCGTAAATCGTAATTCTTGAAAATCGTCCAATAAGGGAGTGTACGTGAGCGGCACGGATTTTCCGACCTGTTTAAATGCACCGGGTAACGGCTCATTGATTGGCAGCTCATCGCCTTCTTTCAGCTTCCTCCCTTTAAAGCCGCCAATTTTATTAAATTCATAAGTGGACTTACTCCCATATATTTCATCCACTTGAACGCCACCTGAAATACATAGGTAGCTTTTCACACCTTTGCGACACTCCTGAACCGACAAAATATCCCCTTCTTTGACCTCAAACGCTTCCCAAAAAGGGATAGGGTCATGGTTTAAGTATGCCTTCATAGGAGCTCCCGTTAATGCAACGACAGTCCTTTTATGGAATTCAAACGTACTGCCGACAAGTGTCATTTCTAAAGCAGCAAAGTTCATCGGGTTCGCAACGAGCATATTACCAATATAATAAGAGTATTTATCCGCAGCTCCTGATGGTGGGAGTCCTAAGTAGTAGGTTCCAGTTCGGCCTGTGTCTTGCACCGTTGTCCAAAATCCTGCCTTTTTTATGTGAATCATTGGATGTCCTCCATCAGCTCTTGAATATACTTTTTTCCTTTATTGACATATTCCAGCGGTGAGAGCTCAATATCTTTCTTGTTAAAGCGGTACGTCCCGTCTTTTATTTCCTTGCGAATTCGCATGTACTCCGACTCATTCACCGGTCGGTACTTCCATAAATCTCCTAAACGAGCTAAAAAGGAAGTGTCTTGAAAATCAGCCAGTTTCTGAGAGGAGTCATACACAGGGACAGCGGATCTTCCTATTAATTGGTAGCTTCCGGAGCCTCTCACGGGATATATCACTGTAAAAGCGCCCCCGACGCCAACACTTCTTTCAGGTGTATCGGTTCTCGGACTTTTATATTTAGGTGCTTGAATCATTTCCTGTTCTTTCAAACCTAGTGGAAATTGCCAAGCCGTTCCTGGCATAAAGCCAAGCATCGTAATTAAATAAGGAATGCTGGAATGATGTTCAATAAACGCTTCTTTGTCCGAAAAGCCATTCATCTTCATACAAAATTCTAAATTAGAAAGAGAAGGATCAGGGTGTCTGTCAATAAACCGGTCCGTGCATTCTCTCGTTACCGGGTCGTCGTACCACACAGGAATTTCGAGCATTCGCACGGAGATGCCGAGGTTTGCAGGATCACTTTTCGTGTAATCAATTTCTTTTAAATAATCCACCAGATCTTTTCCTGATATGACTTCCGGGTTATAACGAACCAAGTAGGAGGCATTGGAAGATACAACATCGCTAATTCCGGGAATATTTCTGTCCCGCAGCTCCTTTGTGACCGCTAGTGCTTTCAGATTGCTTTCCACTTTCATATCTCTTGTAATTTCTGCATAAATGAATTCATCTCCCCCGAAACTGAAGACTGTTTCCGGAAGACTAAACGTTGGCATTCTCCCCTCCTCCTTTCCATTTTTTCATACGGCGGCTGATCGTGGCCGGGCTCACTTTTAAGACCTCTGATACTTTTGTCGCTGTTTTATATCTGTTGATGGCCTGCCGGATTAATTCATTTTCCAATTTTTCCACAGCCTCTTTCATCGGCATAATCTCTACGGCAAACGGTTTTTCTTCTTTCGTGCTACCGCTGCGTCCGTATAATGCTTTGACAACAATATCTTCATCCACCCAATCATCTTGACTTAAGACGATTAACCGTTCAACGATGTTTTGCAGCTCCCTTACATTTCCCGGCCACTCATAGGCTTCTAACACATCAATAGCTTCTGACGTGAACTTTTTTTGGAAAGAATACATCTGATTGAACTGTTCTAAAAAATAAATGGCCAGCGGGAAAATGTCTTCTTTTCGCTCGCGAAGGGGTGGGACTTGAAAAGGAATGACATTCAAACGATAATACAAATCTTCTCTAAATTCCCCCATCTGCACCATATGTTCTAAGTCTTTATTCGTAGCTGCAATGAGACGAACATTGATAGAAATCGTTTCTGTACCACCGACGCGGACGATCTCTTTTTCCTGAAGGACACGAAGCAGCTTTACTTGCATATTTAATGGAAGCTCCCCAACTTCATCTAAAAAGAGCGTGCCATTATGAGCTAATTCGAAATAACCTGCTTTGCCATTACGATCGGCTCCGGTGAAAGCCCCACGTTCATAACCGAACAATTCGCTCTCAATGAGCTGTTCAGGAATGGCTCCGCAGTTTACGCGAATGTACGGCTGATCGTGCCGCGGACTGGAAGTATGAATGTTGTTCGCAAATATCTCTTTTCCTACCCCCGATTCTCCTTCTAAAAGAACGGTGGAATTCATTTGCGCTACTCGGTGCAGTTCAGCAAGAAGGGTTTCAATTTTTTCTGAGCGGTAGACAACCTCGTTTCCTAATTGATTGGCTTCAGCTACCTGTTCAGACATATCACGGTTTTCTCCCATCCCGCTTCCTTTCTTTTCTGAAATGTTTCTTAGAAGAATCACCACCCGCTCGAGCTGACCTTCATGATAAATCGGCGTTGCCACGGACCATAATTTCTCTGAAAGATCTGTTGTTTGAAGAGCGGATACTTTTTGGCGCTGCGTGACACACATATTAAAAATATCCGGCTCCATCTTTTTCTCCTCGGTGTAGCGCCCCCAGTCGTTCCCTACCATATCCTCCGGCGTCTCAATACCCCAGAAATTTTCTAAGAAACTGCCGGCTACTCTCAATACTTTGCCGCTATGGTCCACCACTATAATTTGTTCTTGGGACGACGCATACACGGCATGCAAATCAGAATAAATATTTCGAACAAAATCGAGTTCCTGTACGGCTTTTTCAAATGCCTCTTTTAAAGAAAAAATATGTACAATGCCTTTTATTTTCCCGTCAATCCGAAGCGGATAAAAATTACCGTTCATTTCTTTAAAATTAAAGGAACTACTGACGTTTATCATCGTCTCTCCCTGAGCGACTTGATCTAAATCCTTCTCCATCGTTAACAATGTTTTATAATTTCGCAAAAGCAAGAAATCACTAGGTATCCCTAAGATACTTTCCGCTTCTTCATTCATAAATTCTATTTCATAGTGGAGATTCATCTTCACAATCCCTATTCCTGAACCGTGAAGCATTTCATTCAGCTCTTTCAAGCGATAGGCATTCATCTTATTTCGCGCGTCCTCTAACGTGACAAATCCCGTCGCTTCCTGCTTTCTATTTTCACTCACAATCAGAGTAATGTTATGAGGGAACTCAGCCTCAGAGGTTTCAGGCACGGTAATCATATCCGTCTGATACGTCACAGTTTCATCGATTTGACCGCCATCCCCTATATGATCGAGAAGAAGGGAAAGAGTACAATAGCCAACATAGTTGTCGTCATCTTTCACAAGTGCAAGATCAGTCTGATGTTCTCTCATCACTCGAATTGCTTGTTGAAAACAATCACTCTTGTAAATCACGGCTTCGATGGGTCGTACGATGTCTTTCCAGGCAATCAATGTATCCCTCCTTTTCTATCATTATACTTTTTTTCAAAAATGAAAAATAGCCTTTTTCCTTCATTGGCTATTTTTACGAGGTTAGCAACAATTAGTAATAAACGAAAATGTGCAAGCCTCGCATCTCTGACTTCCCCCTCTCCTTTCCCCATAAAAATAGGATAAGTCTATGGCAGTGCTTTCCCATAGACTTATCCTTGTTTACTTAAGCGATGTATTCATCCTTTGAAACATCATTAGCTTCTTGTTTTAAATAATATTTCCCCTTCGTAGCTGCAGCGATAATAATCGTTAAGACAAAAGCAATGACGGCAGCGAAGAAAGCGGCGACACTTTGTAAAAACATTCCCATGTAACCAAAAGCGGCGATCGAGCCGATAATACTTGCGACTAATAATGATATGACACCGACCGGATTCCAGGCGTATAAATATTCCTGTCGGTGCTCAAAGTAGCGCGGTCCAATTTTCATTACCCGTTTTACTACAAAAGCGTCAGACACCAGCACTGCCGCCCATGATAAGAGGAACACTCCCTGGAAAGTTAACAGGGCATCCAAGTGATCAAGTACCCCTGCTAACATCATGATAATCGCAACAATGGATGTAAAGCAGACCCAGAAAGTACGACCTGGCGTAAACTTAAATACATTTTCAAAAAAGTTTGACAGCGATAAAGAACCACTGTATAAGTTCGTAATGTTAATGCGAAGCTGCGTTAAAATCGTAAATAAGGCGCCTCCAATTCCAAGCAACTGAACGAAATAAACGCCAGGGTTTTCTTCCGCCAAGCGAACTCCGAACCAAATTCCAATTACACCCATTAAGAAGAAACAAACGAGCGGCGGGATAAAGCCCACTGCGAACACACCAATTTTGAATTCTTCTTTTTTAATAAAACGAGCATAGTCCGAAACAAGAAGTGCTACTATTCCGACAAGTCCATTCATGATACCAATACAAGCTAAGAGAGCTCCCCCTCCGACTTGTACACCTTCTGGTAAAAAGCTCCATACATTTCCGGCAAATTCAGGAGCACGATTTAAGGCAATCGCAAATCCGGCAGCCAATAATACGATGAAAATAGGCAGTGACCATTTTTGTAATTTATTTAACTGCTTGATTCCAAACCAGTTTAAAGGAATAACAACAAGTCCGAAAAACACCATAAGTACCCAGGCTGGAATCATTTGAAAGTATTCATGAACCGCATAGGCCATGATGGAGCCTTCAATCGCACAGTACATAATGAAATTTGTGGCGTAAATGAAGGAGGTAATCGACGCCCCTATGTAGCCGAAGCCTCCGCCTCTCGCCATTAAGTTAACATTCATCCCTGATTTCGCCGCGTAATAACAAATTCCGATTCCGAGTGTACCAGCCACCACTGTCGCATAAATAGCGGCCAAAAGAGCATTGACAGATCCGTAGTATACCGCCATTAAGCTCCCCATTTGCATGAATAGAAGGGCGGTTGCCACCCCAAGCGTGACATTGGTTAAGCTTAACCATCCCATGTTGCGGCCTTCCGCTGGTACTTTCTCTAACGCGAAGTCATCCTTTTTCGTTTCTTTATCTTCAACTCCGCCCTGGACATTTTCATCAGAAATTCTTTCCATTCTCATCTCCCTTTCCCTTATGAAATATTTCAATAGAATTAATTTTAAAAATTTTCAGTCTAAAATTAAATATAGGCGCAGCTGTCACAAAATTAGTTTTAAATTCTTCGAAGTAATGAGCAGTTGAAATGTACGAGACTCCTGTGGGAACAGCAACAGCTGAAGATCCCGCAGTGAGCGGGTTTTGCTCACGAGGAAGCTGAAGCGTTGCCCACGGAAAGCGAAGTACATTTCAACTGCAACACTAAAAATAGCGCGAAAAATTTAAAAACATATGGAACAGTCAGCTAACTTTTGATTAATTCCAGTACGACAGACTGCGCTTTTTCATTGACTCTCTAAATTGCTGAGTAGAGATCGGCAGCAGCTCGTCATTTTTGTAATCAAGAATGACACCATAGCGGCGAATGACGTCAAGCTTATCAATGTCACCTTTATGGTACATTTCGGTAACTTTCTCCGCATCTTCTTCTAACCAATCTTTCCGGTTGTTGCGAATGTATTCTCTTGCTGTTTCTGTCGCTTCGTAGTCAATTTCATATTGATCGAGCTCTGCATTCATTTCTTTAATAACTACCCCGTAGTCTTTTTCGGCACGTGCTACAGAAACATATTGGTCGATGACGTCTTCCAATACTTTTTCTGGCTCACGCTCGAGCGGATCACCGAGTCCACCACCGCCAGCTGAAGGACGGGTGAATGAATCTCCACTTCCCACTTTCACGTTGGAGAAAATGGCGCCTAAAAATTCTTCATTTTCTTTGCCTGGGTTCAACCACACACCGTGCGGAGAAGACGGCAATCCTCCGAACAGACCCCACGTGATCGAGCGGGAACGGTCACAGCATACTGACATGACGGTATCAGATATGTCTGTAAGCGTACCACCTTTTTCAACCCCGCAGCCACCGCGGAACTTACCCGGCCCACCGGAATCAATGACAATTTCGTGCTTCGATGTGACAACTGGAGACAAGCGTTCTTGTCCTTCACATGGCTGCACGCTGAGACCCACGCCGAACACGGGAGAAAGCGCATTGACACCATCACGGTCAGAACGGCCCCCATGTCCACCTGCCATCCAGTCATACCACATGAAATAGCTCGTTTGTTCGTGTCTGTTGTCATTCCCGCCAATAAGCAAGTATTCCAAGTTAAAGGAGCAAGCTATCGCACGTTCTGGCATTAAATGAGACCAGAGTTCGAAACACGCATTCATAATTTTTTCGTAAGCCCCGGAACAGAAACCAGTTACCGCAATCGGATATGGCGCGTTTACGACCGAGTTTTCTGGCAGCTTCACTTTCACCACTCGATAAAAACCAGAGTTCAACGGGATATCCGGGAAAAATGTCTTCGTACCTGCGTACGCCGCTGAGCTTGACGCACCGAAGCCGGAGTTCAAGAAACAGCCAATGTACGGATGCGATCCTTCCAAGTCATAAATAATCTGGTCATCGGTAATTTCCATTTTGACCTGAATAGGAATAAGGCCGTCGCCCACTTCCGGGTCCATATCAATGTAATCCGTTGTTTCCCATGTGCCATTCGGAAGGGATGACACTTTTGCTTTCGTCATTTTTTCCACATAGTCTTGCACTTCATCAAATGCCGTTAAAATGGTGTCCAAGCCATATTTTTCAATCATGCCGTGGAGCTGTCGTTCCCCAACTTTCGCTGCTTCCACTTGAGACTTCAAGTCACCGACACGTTCTTCCGGTACACGCATATTAGAAACTAACAAATTGACGGTGTCTTTCAAATATTCCCCTTCGCTGTAAATACGGACCGGTGGAATACGCATTCCTTCACCGAAATGATCTTTCGCATTGACATCAAAGGAACCAGGTGTGGAACCACCCATATCAGCCCAGTGACCATTGGTCTGCATGAAAGCAATTAATTTGTCACCATCGAAGACAGGAAGAACTACTCTCGTATCACTAAAGTGAGTACCACCGCGATAAGGATCATTGACTAAGAACACGTCTCCCGGGTTAATGTCATCTCCGAAATCTTCTAACACTGCTTTTGCAGTTAAGTGAAGCGTTCCGACGTGCACGGAAATGTCCTGTGTCCCCTGCATGATCGTATTTCCTTCCGCATCACACATGGCACAACTGAAGTCACGGTTATAAATAACGAAAGAATAACACGTTCTCAAAATTTGTTCAGCCATCTGGTCGACGAGGTTTGTAAAACCATTCTTAAGAACTTCAAACGTAACCGGATCTAATGCCTTTTTCGCCGTCACAGAGCTTGCTTGATGTTCTGTTGTCATATCATATCACCTCTTTATGATTAGTTGGTTTTGATAATTAAGTTCTTATATTGATCTACTTCTGCCGTAAATTCCGGTGGAATCACTGTCGTTGTATCAAGCTGATCCACAATGGCCGGTCCGTTGATCGTAGCTCCGACTGGGATTTTTTCACGGTCATACACCACTGTGTCGACAAAACCGTCTTCAAAATACACTTCTCTTGATTCTTTGACTGCTTCTTCAAGGGACCCGCTAGGAGTAAACGTAGGGAATTCCGGTTTCGGCACCGTACCAATTGCCGTTACACGCAACCCATAGATTTCTACTTGCTGATCTTTATTGGAGAATGCAAATTCGCGTTCATGCTCTTGGTGGAAATTCTCAAGCGCTTCATCAAGAGAAATAATGTCTTGTCCGATTGGCACAGACAGCGAACGCCATTGTCCCATGTAACGCATTTCCACATAGCGAACAAGATTGGAATCTTCTTCTGCCACTCCTTCTTCACGCAGAAGACCAGCCGCTTCTTGTTCCATTTCTTTAAATTGGTTTTCGAGTTCATCAGTCGATACAGCATCTACATTTTTTACATAGGTTCTCGAAATATCATGACGAACATCGACAAGCAAGCAGCCCATTGCTGCAGCAACACCTGGATGCGGAGGCACAATCACAGTCGGGATTTCCATTTCTTTTGCTACGTACGCTCCTTGAACCGGCCCCGCGCCACCGAATGTAACAAGTGCGAATTCACGAGGGTCATATCCTTTTCTTACAGAAATCAAGCGAAGCGCGTCACACATGTTTGCATTGGCCACTTTAATAATTGCATCGGCCGCTTCTTCAGGAGAATAGCCGAACTTGTCAGCAATTTTGTTTACGGCATCAACAGCTTTTTCTTTATCGAGCTCCATCTTGCCGTCAAGAAGCTTCGTACCAAGTCTGCCAAGGACAAGGTTTGCGTCCGAGTTAGTCGGTTCATCGCCGCCTTTTCCGTAACACGCTGGTCCCGGAGCCGCTCCCGCACTTTGCGGTCCATTGCGGAGAGATCCTCCTTCATCTGTCCATGCAAGACTACCGCCGCCGGCACCGATCGTAAGAATCTCGATACTCGGAAAGCCGATTGGGTATCCATATTCGATATACCAGTCTTTCGTAATGCGAAGGTCCCCGCCGTACACGAGAGAAATGTCCGTACTTGTCCCCCCCATATCAAGGCCGATCGCATTATCGTAACCGCAGAGTTTCGCAATATGTTTACTAGCAATCGCTCCAGCAGCGATACCGGAACTTGCAAGACGAGCCGCATACTTCGGAACCGTTTCAGAAGTCATCACACCACCACCGGAGTGAAGAACGAGAATGTCATCTTCATACCCTTGCTTCTCCATCTCTTGTTCGAGCACGTCGATGTATGTAGTGATCGGCGGTCCGAGGACAGCATTTACAATCGTAGTCGACATACGCTCGTGTTCAAAAATTTCCGGCAATACTTCTGATGAAGCACAGAGATACACGTTGTCGAGTTCTTCTTCGAGGATTTCTTTTACTTTTACTTCATTGGCACCGTTTACATAAGCATTCATAAAACAGATCGCAACAGATTCTGTCCCACGAGCTCTTAGTGTTTTTGCCAATTCACGGACTTCCGCTTCATCCACTTCTGTTAAAATATTACCCGAATAGTCGACACGCTCTGTTATTTCGAAGCGGTCTCTGCGTTGAATGTACGGTTGAGCGACATCGTCATACGCATCCCATAACTCCAGCTTCGTACCACGACGGATCTCTGTGACATCCCGAAATCCTTTGGTCGTAATAAGTGCTGTTTTTGGCAATTTTCTTTCAATTAAAGCATTTGTTCCTACCGTTGTACCGTGAGAGAAAACTTTTATATTTTCACCACTCAACTCTGCCTTTGCAATTCCATCTAAAATCCCTTGTTCTGGATTGGAAGGCGTAGAAGGTGTTTTCGTAACGGAAATAGCACCTGTTTTTTCATCAAAAATAAACACATCTGTAAACGTCCCACCAACGTCGATAGCTAATCGATATTGTTCCATGCTTTCACCTCTTAGTTTAATATAGTTTTTCTAAACGATGAATGAGTTGCAAACACTTAGATGTCAGAAGCAGGATCACCTCCTGGATAGGATAAAAATCACAAATAGAGCCAGCTATATATTTCAGACACACGAAGGGTGCCTGGTAAATACATATAACTGGCTCTGATCTAAGGTATGGTCCACGGTGAGTGGATCCTGTTAGATAGACAGTTACTATATTCACGCTGTTATTCTATGTTGTTGCTCTTTTTATAAATGCAATTTCCATTCCAATTTTTAAGATTATTGTCATAATAGGAAATCCTTTTAAAAAATAGATACTTCCTTGTCGATTTTATTTCAATAATGAAAGGTTTATTTTCAAAAATGAAATAATTCTATGGAACAAACGGACTTTCCCAGTATATTTCAGAATGTAAAGAGGAACATGAAATGAGCAAATAATGACAGAAAAAAAGCACAAACACTCCTGGCGAGAAGAGCATTTGTGCAAACGTTACATTTGTTCTTTTTTTGGCAAAGTAAGCGATAATATAGCAGCAAGAATAGGCAAGGTCGTCAGTGTCAGCATCATCAGTGGCAGACCGTTATGATCAGCGAGCCAACCGAGAGCCGGAGCCATCACACCACCCGCCGAAATCGCGATGCCGAGCGTCACTCCGGATGCCATTCCAATTCGATTCGGTAAATAGGACTGCCCCATCACAACCATCACACTCGTCGGCGCAAACAATAGAACGCCGATAGGAATGAGTAACAGTGTGGCCGCCAGCACGTTTTCCAACATCAAAAAGACAAGCAAAACCGGGACAATGAAAACAAACGACGTCGAAACCACTCGTCTTCTTCCCAATTTATCAGCAAGATATCCTCCGAGTAATGTCCCGGCCGCGCCACTGAGCAGCAAAACGGTAAGCGCACTGCCCCCTGCTACCTTGGACTGCATCAGAACATGAATCCAGTACAGCGGCAAGAAGGTATTCAACCCATAGAATAGAATCGAGCGACAAATGAGCAGCACTGTCAAACGACTGAACGCGCCCCATTCATTTTTCTGGGGTTCTGCTTCCGTCACAGCCACTTGCTTTTTCGCAGAGCCTGCCGTGGCAGAAAAACGAAAAAGCTGGGTTATGAGAAGGACGGTGACAACAGCCGCCGGGATAATCAACAATAACGTACCGGGCAAACCAAACATCGCAAGGCTGGCGGTCGCCGCGATCGGTCCAACCGCAAAGCCTGCATTTCCTCCCACCGAGAAAATACTCATACCAAGCGATTTTTTATCCCCCGCCGCCCGATTTACTCCTCGAGCCGCTTCCGGATGATACGCGGCGATCCCGATCCCACTGAGTGCCGTTAGAAGCAATATCATCCAATACCCTTCAAACAGTCCTGTCAGCGCGAGGCCACCGCCGGCAAGTAACACACCAAGCGGCATCAGCCACGGAGCTGGATATTTATCAGAGAATTGACCGAACAACGGCTGAACGATCGAAGACGTAATATTTGTTGCGAATATCAGCCCTGCCGCCGCGGCATATGTAAATTGATGCTGTTCGATGAAAAACGGAATCAAAGCCGGCACCACTCCCTGGTAAAAATCTACCGTGAAGTGACCGGCTGATAACAGGTTGATAGATGTACGTTTCATACGCAAAATCCTTTTGTAATAATAGTTGAGATTGCATGAATTTTTTAACAAACAACTTACATCTATTATAGCGATGCCCTCATTTTAGAACAGCCCTTGTTAGAACTTCCGAAAGAACCTTCTTCCCGTGTTGCACAGGAAGAAAAGGTTCTCTCAGAGCTGGTTCACTCCCCCTTCTCCTTCCCTGCCTTTCTCTTCCGTATAAATAATAAGAGGGCGGTGATCGCAAGAAGCGGAACGAGAATAGGGGAGAGTCCAACCACAAATACGATAAGAGTAGAGAAAAAGGAAACGATTCCATTGATGGAACTCATAAACAAATTTTTCGCTTTCGACCATGTTTCGAGACTATCACTATCCTGCAATGAAGAAGCCGCATGTTCTTCCATCTGAATGGTCGCTGTTGCATAGTCAACACGATTGTCTAAATATTGAATACGTCCCTCCAGACGTTCTATTTCTTCTTGCACAGCAGACAATTCATTTGAAATATTCAATAAATCCTCTGTATTCTCTGCCTCTTCCATAAAGGTAGTCAGACGCTGTTCAACGGTTTCTTTGGAACGTAGTCTTGATTCGAGATCGACATATTCTTCGGTGACATCATTCCCACGGGTGGAACGCCTCACAACACGTTGACTCGCACTTTCCACTTCATCTAGAAAGGAGGAAAAATGCTCTTGAGGGACTCTCGCCACTAACGTACCGCGACGACGATCGTTTTCCGACTCGTTTACCGAGGACTCTACAATATACCCATCCACTTCTTCTACTCGCTGTTGAATATGACTTTGCACTTCTTCTAGTGCTGAGACTTCAATCGTCATATCCCCATGGAATATCACTTTGCGTTCCGATTGGTTGGCGTTATCTATCACTTCCGCATTGTTTTCTGCCTCACGAGAATCACTCGCTTCTTCGACGGAACCTGCGTCATCTCTTTGTTCCACAGTCGGCTGATCGCTCTCCCCCACAGAAGAGCTCGGACCATCAACAGCTGCCTCATTTCCACTGTCGTTATTACTGCACCCGGCCGTCACCATCAACAGAAACAAAAGAATAATCCCTGTCATCCAACCCCTGCTATTATAAATAACCCATCCCCCCCTATTTCATGTCTTTAACTATTTGTCGTGAAAGAAGAGAAGAAGTGACAAAATATAGAAAATATTTTATGAGAAATAGCACGTTAAGGAAGCTAGCATCCTTCTTGCTATAGAGAAAGAGTAATCTATGGTTGATCTTCTTCAGACCGTTTATTCTGCTTCCACCATCCTGCTGGTCGCATGAAAAAAGGAGCCCTGTTCAAGGACTCCTAGCCTACTGTTATTTTTTCTGTTTTATCAAGAATACACGTTACATTAGCGTTTTCTAAGTGAGCTATACTTTTCATTCGGTCCACTTCTGTACGGAACACGATACGCAACATTCCATGGGCGCTTTCCTCGTCTACCATATCGATGGCTGTAATGTTGATCCCAGCCTTTCCAAGTACTGCGCTGACTCTCGCAATGGCGTCCGCTCCCTCTGGCACTTTAACCAAAAGTTCATGTTCACCTGAATTTGCATGCTGTTCTGGGATGGAAAAACTGTCTCGGAAAGCTTTGATCGTTTGAAAATACTCCAGAATTTCCGTACTATCTTCTCGTTCAACCATTTTTTCGACGCTCGTTAATTTATTCTGAAATCCATCTAATAAATGTAAGATGTTGTCTTTGTTATGAAGAAGAATGTCTCTCCACATCGGCGGGTTGGAGGAAGCGATTCGAGTCGTATCTCGAAATCCGCCGGCCGCAAGTTCCATAGCGATGGCATGATCGCTGCTTGCTCGTCTCGTCTGTTGCACAAGGGTTGCTGCGACGACACGGGGCAAATGGCTGACCGTAGCAGCCAGCTTATCATGACGCTCGGGAGTAAGTTCCACAAATTCCGCTTCCATCCCTTTCAGCCACTCTTTCAGCACCGTCACCTTTTGGCTGGATGTCCCGGCGCTTGGTGTCAACACATAACGCATCGCTTGGAAAAGATCCGGGCGCGCTGCCCCCACACCGCTCCGATGAGAACCTGACATCGGATGACCGCCAATGAAGGTTACTCCTCGTTTCGTCAGTTGTTCAGCTTCCCGCACAATTTGCATTTTCGTGCTACCGACGTCTGTCACGATGACATGTTCTTTCAATGACAGGTCTGCGAGTTTGTGTATGAACGTTTCTGTTACCCGAACAGGGGTGGCGAGCACAATCAAGTCCGATCGTTCAGCCGCTTGTGAAAAGTCAGTGGCGGCTTCGTCAATCACTCACAAACGGAGTGCTTCTTGTAATGATTCTTCCTTCGCGTCTAATCCAATGACATGAACATTATGTTCTTTTTTAATGGAAAGGGCGATCGACCCTCCGATCAGCCCTACTCCTACAATGGTAACTGTTTGTTTCACTGCTCTCGTCTCCTCACTTCTCCGCTCTTCTCCGCTAAACTCTCTTACTCTTCTTCCTCCGCTAAGACGCCTTCTTCTTCATAAAATTGTTTCGCGCCGTCATGAAGCGGGATACCGCTAAGTTCGGTTGTTGCTTCTTCGATGTCCATCTGTTCTACAATCGCATGGGATTCTTCGAGTTGATCAAGATTTTCCCAAAACGTTTTTGTCATTTCATAAATCGTTTCATCATCCACTGAAGCATCTGTCATCAGCATCATTTTAATACCAAGCGTTTCGACATCTTCTTCCTGATTTTCATAGGTGCCTGCCGGGATCGTTACTTCAGAGTACCAAGGATACTCGCCCATCAATTGAGAGCGGACATCTTCTTCAATACCTATTAACTTTCCGCCTGCGGTGGACGTCATTTCTGTGACAGCCGCTGTCGGAAGTCCTGCTTGAATGAGCGCTCCATCAATTTGATTATTTCTCATTAAATCAATCGCTTCTGTGAAACCAACGAAGTTTTCTTCAATGCCGTCCGGGTAATCGATACCGTAAGCAGGCAGAATAATGCTGGACTCTACTTCCGGTGTACTCCCAACGGCCCCTGGCGCAAATTTACGGCCTTCGAGATCAGCCACCGATTCAATGCCGGCGTCTTCACGGACAACGAATTGATTCGGGTTGTAGTACAGACCGGCCACAATACGAACATCGTCATACTGACGGCCTTCAAAGCCTCGTTCTCCGTTGTAAGCTTCCCAAATAATACCAGCTGTAGCGAAAGAAACTTGCGCTTCGCCTTCTTTCAGCATGTTTAAGTTCTCAACACCACCATTGGAACCTTGCGCGTTCACGCGGATTCCGTCTATTTCATTATTCCACACATTGGCCATCGCAGAACCAAGCGGATAAATGGTTCCCGTTGTACTTGCTGTCGGGAAGTTAAGTTCTTGTGTCCCGGAAGATTCTTCATTATTGCCTTCTTCCGATCCACCTTCTTCTTCGCCGCCTCCACATGCAGCCGTAAATGCCGTCACTGCGGCAAGAGAACCTGCTAACATCATTTTACGCCAAGAAAATTTCTTCATTATACAAACATCCTTTCTTTCTTTAATACGTCTTGTTTGTTTTTTCTTCGGATGAATTGCCACCCTAAAATAATGATAATAATTGCAAGCCCAAGGCCGTCTAACCAAAATCCCGGTGCAATCATGCAAAATCCAGCTCCAATAAGCAAGACACGTTCTACGATCGAAGTACGTGTCAGAAGCCATCCTTGCAGACCGGATGCCAACGATGCTGCTCCAATGGTCGCAGTCACAGCCGGCATAATGCTAACTCCCAGCTGTGTCTCATCTAGCAAGAGCGCCGGCTCGAAAATAAAGAAAAAGGGCAGGATAAAACCAGTCAAGGCAAGTTTCACCGCTGTCAGCGATACCCGGTTCTGGTCTTCATCTGCAATCCCTGCTGCTACATAAGAAGCAAGCGCAACCGGAGGGGTCACGTTAGAGAGACACGCATAAATCAAGACGAACATATGGGCTGCAATCGGTTCAACACCGAGATTGACGAGAACAGGAGCTGCGACCGTTGCAACGATAACATATGCGGCCACACCCGGCACTCCCATTCCGAGTACGATACTCATGAGCATGACGAGAATACCGGCAAGCAGTAAGCTTTCATTGGTGTATTCCATGATCGAATAGCCAAATGCAAGCCCCAGCCCGGTTAATGACACGGTACCGATTATAATACCGATCACCGCACAAGCGACACCAACACCAACCGCTGATTTTGCGCCTTCCTCGAGCGCCTGCCAAATTTCTTTCACGCCCATCCGTGTTTCTTTCCGGAACCAGCTTGCTACGACAGCCGCAATGATTGAAAACACGGCCGCATAAAGGGGAGTGTATCCCATAAATAACAAAGCAATAAGAATAATGAGCGGAAGTGACAAATGGCCTTGTTTTTTTAATACTTCTTTGACGGCGGGTATGTTCTCTTTCGATATCCCTTTGAGCCCCAGCCGTTTCGCTTCAAAATGAACAACTAGAATTAATGTTAAATAATACAAAAAGGCAGGAATAAACGCCGCTACTAACACAGTGGTATATGGCACACCGAGATATTCCGCCATGACAAAGCCCGCTGCCCCCATAATAGGCGGAGCGAACTGACCGCCTGTTGATGCGACCGCTTCTACCGCTGCCGCAAACCGAGCTCGGTAGCCATTGTCTTTCATCATAGGAATCGTGATCGTTCCCGTAGTGGCCACGTTTGCCAAAGCACTTCCGTTAATCATCCCCATCAAACTGCTCGCAAGGACTGCCACTTTCGCAGGTCCCCCAGGAGAGCGTCCGGCAATTGTCAGCGCCAAATCATTAATAAACTTACTGAAGCCGCTGATCCGCAGAAAGGCACCAAACAAAATAAATAAGAAAACAAACGTTGCCGATACACCAATTGCGATACCGAAAATTCCTTGACTCCCCCAGAACATATGGTCAATCACCCGGTTGATACTAAACCCACTATGTCCGAAATCACCAGGAGCCATATTGCCGAAAAAGTTATAAAGAAGAAACACAAGCGCCAAAACCGCCAAGTTGCCCACCACACGGCGTGCCGCTTCAAAAATGACCAGGATTCCAATCGCGCCAAATATGTAATCCTGCGGAAGCAAATAACCGCCACGAAGTGCAATATTACTATAATTGATTAATAAATAGCCAAATGAAACAACAGTCAACAATATAAGTAATACGTCCAAGACGGCTGGATATTTACGTGTGCTTCTCTCTTTCTTCTTCCAGGCTGGATATAAGAGAAACGCCATCGTTAATAAGAATATAATATGCCACGCCCGCAAACTGATGGCGTCAAACGTGCCTGAAGCTGCCGAGTATAATTGAAAAAGAGACCAAATGACAGCAAACACCGACACCGCAAGAGCCGCTTTCCCGACATATTCCCGGTTGATGTTCTTCGCTGCACTGTCAGAATTTCCGAGCTCCGAAGCTTTCCCCGCCACGAGCCTCCCCTCCTATCTATTAAAAACTATGTCTCTATCAACTTGAAGAAAGCTAACTAGATTATTGTATCATAAAAACGCAAAAATGTTTTACTCATTTAAAGCATTAATGCTTTTGTTCAGAAAAGCGTAAGCGCCCTGGCTTGCACAGGACGTGCTGACTTTTGCGTTATACACAGGAGGTGTACACTTTTAGCAAAAGAACAATCACCTGCGGGCCCGCGACAAGTGCTGGAAGGCCGCTGGCAGCAGCCGCTTTTTGGCTTCTGCCAGTTGCCTGAAGCAACCTCGAGCGAGTGGGCGCTGAAGCTAGACTAATAGAAAAGCGTAAGCGCCCTGGCTTGCACAGGATGTGCTGACTTTTGCGTTATACACAGGAGGTGTATGCTTTTAGCAAAAGGTCAATTACCTGTGGGCCTGTAACAAGTGCTGGAGCCAGAAGGTCATGATTTCTCGCCAGACAAAAATTGCCCGTGTCCTTTTACGGAACACGGGCATCTCCTATTGTTGAACCAAACGTGAATACAATTCTGGTCGTCTGCGGCTGAACAAAGGATTGATATGTCCTTTTGGCTTGCCGTCCCTGGGTGGATAATATACTTCTTTGTTACGAGCCACTTCTAAATCTATCGTACTGTAAATGATTGTTTCTGACGTGCGGTCTGCTTGGTCCAGCACTTCCCCTTCTACGCCGTAAATTGAACTTCTGCCTAAATAGCGATAACCATTTTCTTCTCCTACTCTCCCGGAAGAAAGGAGAAATACACGATTCTCGTTAGCTCGAGCCGGAAGCAGAAGATCGACTTGATCATTGGCTGTTTCAGGTAAGTTCGTGATATGAACCAAAATGTCTGCTCCGTCGAGAACTAAAGAACGGCTGTGTTCTGGGAATCGCGCTTCATAACAAATAAAGCAGCCTAACTTTCCAATCGATGTATCAAAGACCTCAAATGGATCTTCTCCTTGCAAGATGAAATTATCTACCCCTAAATTGGACAAATGAGCTTTCCGGTGCTTAAACAACTCCCCATCGGGCGCAATTACGAGTAACGCATTGTACAGGTCTTCCCCCGCATCTTCGACGAATCCGACCACAATGTGAATATCCGTTTCTTTGGCCAACTGTTGCAATTCTTGCGTCCATGTATCCCCAATACGGAGAGCACTTTCACGAGAACTGGCTTCATCTTGAAATTGGTAACCAGTGAGAGAGCATTCCGGAAATACAGCCAGCTTTGCTCCTTGTTTATGTGCTTCTTTTACCCAATATTTTGTTTCTTGTAAGTTGTGAGCCACTTCTCCTAACTTTGGATCTGTTTGTACAACTGCTGTTTTCACTTCATTTACTGACATGATTATCGGTCTCCTTGCCTTCTTTCTTTGTTGTTTACCAGCCGCTTGGTAGTAAGCTAAGTCTTTCTAGGATGGTGTATATGGAAGCTCCCACGAAAATCAAAATAATTAATCCTTGAAAAATGGGATGATCTAATGTCCCCACGGTCCACTCTGGCTCTCTCGTCCCATGTTTTCTCGATTGATTCAACATAATGACAGGCAAAATACCCATGATGACACCAGAAAAAGCTCCTGTAAGAGACAACACATCTACAAATCCAATCAACCCCGTATAGGCGATGATAAATGGCGGCAATGCTACTAAACTAATGGCTATAATTCTTGACTTAATATCCCATTCGGAAGAAAATTTGAGCTTGTCCACAATATTTGTCATTAATGTTTGCCCAATGGCCCAGAATGAAGTCAAAAATGCAAATAATGTGAAAATGTTTGCTACGAAAAAAGCCCATTGTCCCAATGCCTGTCCCCACGCAACCGTCACGACTTCCGTTACGTTCTCTGGACCTGTCAGACCGATCGCCGACATTGGTACCAATATAAGCAAACTACCAATAATGACGTTTCCTGTAATAATCGCTTTCGGGAGTCTCTTCACATCCCCCTGAACGAAACCTCGCGCTAACTCAGGTACCGCATATTGGGAAATAAAACTAAAGATAACAAGAGTAAAAACCGGAATGGACACTCCAATGTTCATATACGTTAAATGCTGGCTTTCCAGGCCAGGTCCAACGATAGAGGCAATAATTAAAAGAATAACTATAGCGATCATCACGAATGTGATAATTTTCTCACTAGCTCCTGTCGCTTTGAGTCCAAGCCAAACTACGACCACTGCCGGAACAAAAAATATCATACTACCAATGATAGGTGGTACGTTCAGAAATTCGGAGATAATATTCCCACTTCGCAAGTCCACTGAGCTGAAATGGCTTTCTTGTTCGTAATGTAGTTTCAGCGACATACAACATCGAAATGGTCGTAAACAAACCAGTCACCAACACCCAAAACACGAGGACTGGAAAACCAGCGTCTTTGCTCCCGAAAGCAAGACTAAGAACTCCTGCCCCAATACTTGAACCAGCAATAATGGCTACCCCATCCCAAAAGCTGATGTTCTCCACTTTTAATGCTGATTCTTCAAAACCGTTTTCTGGATTTATTTGCTGCTCACCGACATTTTTCTCATTGACTGCACCCATATCATAACCCCTCTCATGTTTGTCTGTTCCTCTTTAATAATTGCAAATACCGTGCCAGTTGTTATTATTTTTACAATTATCCGCTATGAAAGGGTTTACAGCAAGTCAGACGATCAGAAGAATCAATTAAATAAGGAATAAAAAATGACATTAAGGACCTTAAAGTTCCGATTTTATTTTAACAAAGGAACATAAAGTGCCTAATTTAAAAATTCTTCTACTGACGATATTAGTGGTTTCAAGTCGTACCCTTTTTTCTTCCATTGCTGGGTGACTTGAAGATATCCTTTTTTCTTTAAGGAGGTGATCAACTTTCTCACTTGACGTGTGCCGCACCGCAGATATTGAGAAAGCTCCCCCTCGGTCACATAAAACGTCCAGCCGTCAGATTCACAAGTGAACAGGACGCTGATCAAGCCCCATTCTCCATGAGTGATTCCTAATTCTCTGTAATGACGGGCTAGTTGATTGTATATGGAAGGCGTGGCCATTCCCGCGGACACGGAAGGCTCCGATTTGCTTAATGGAGGAAATTCTTCTCCTTTTTCTGTTGTCACGGTTTGTAAAAAGTCAGGCAGGTGCTTTGGTTCAATGTAATTAGTCTCAGCCATTACCATCGTTCTCTCCACGATATTTTGCAATTCCCTGATGTTCCCCGGCCAACCGTAATGGTAAAACCGATTATTGCTTTCCGGCGAAAACACTTTCGAACTATTAAATTTTCGATTAAATACATCCGTGAAATGAAGCACGAGCTGCAACAGATCTTCTAAACGATCGCGTAACGGAGGAATAAAGATAGGGACAACATTTAGACGGTAAAAGAGGTCTTTTCGAAAATTCCCTTCCTTGATCTCCGCTTCCAAATTACGATTCGTTGCCGCTATGACGCGAACGTCAATCGAGATCGGCGACGTACTTCCAATACGTATCACTTCTTGTTCCTGAAGCACTCGTAACAATTTCACTTGAAGCGCAGCAGGCATCTCCCCAATTTCGTCCAGAAAAATCGTGCCCCCATCCGCGGCTTCAAATAATCCTTGTTTTCCTTCACCGGACGCCCCCGTGAACGCCCCTCTCACGTAACCGAACAGCTCGGATTCCAATAAGTTTTCCGGTATGGATCCACAATTTATTTTCACGAAGGGCTGTTCCACGCGCTCACTCCATTTGTGAATATACTCTGCAATGACCTCTTTTCCGACCCCTGATTCACCTGTAATCAAAACGGTCGAATCAACCGGGGCAATTTTAAACACCGTCCACATGACAGTATTCATCACTTCACTGTTAAAAACAAAAGAAGGCATCGTCTTATCATATAGTAATTCATTCAAACGTTTGTTTTTCACTTTTTCATCAGACAGCTTTTTCTTCAATGAGTGAACCTCTGTAATATCTTCAGAAATACTTACGATACGTTTGATCGCTTCATCCTCGTCTTTAATGGGAATTCCAGTAACCATCAATGTCCTTCCATTCTTCGTCTCCTGGACAATTTGAACCTGCTCGCCTTGTTCCATCACAAGTCTCGTAGAAGAAGGGTTGATGATTCCTTCCTCTTCGACTTTTAATACACCTTTTTCAATAAAGTCTTCCCCTTCTGCAAAGAAGAGATCTTTCCATGAATCACTCACCCGTAACGCTCTTCCGCTTTTGTCGGAAACAAAAATAACTTCGCGGCATGTTTCTAAAATGGTTTGTAGATCTAATTCCATGTCTTGAAAGGCCTTGCTCTGTTGTAACAGTGGCATAGCTCTTTCTTCCAACAGAGAAATCTGAACCAAGTAAACCTTATTGTCGGACTGAAACGAAGCAGACTGTGTGATATGAGATCCATCGTTTCGGATGGGGTGGTGAATATCATTTGTATTGTCATCGATTTCATCAATTTTCATTTCGATGCCAAGGCTCTCCAAAGCTTTCCGTACTATCGAAACATCGAACTGACTCTCCATGTACTTTCAACCCCACTCTTCATTAGCTAATTATCTTATCTGTAATATACTACGTTTACATGATGACATGTACCCATACGTTTAGACCCTAGAGTAAGTGCGGCATGGGAACACTCTCATATACATCCAATAATAAATGAAGGCTGTCCCCTTTTGGACACCCTTCTACTTTACTTTATATTCATTCCTGTTTTTCTACTTTGCAGTGCTCTCTCATCCAATAAAAGAAATATAACAACAGTACTTATTTCTTCTTCTTTACCGTCTCCACATATTGAGAAAATCGCTCTTGGAAATTTCCTTGCAGCACTGATTCTTTTGCTAAAGCGATCGGATCTCCAGCGTGAACCTCTTCCTCGTAGGAGCATATTTTCACCAGCTCCCTCCTCGTGTAATCCGTCATATGTAACATCGCTTGCGCTCGAGTGACTGCTGTGTTGAAGCTATCGTCCTCTTCACTGATTTCATGAAGGAGCCCGTGATGTAATGATTGTTCGGTATCCATCAGTTGATTTGTTAAGACGAGGTGCCTTGCTTTGGAAGGGCCTATTTCATTGACCAATCGGTGCGTACCTAAAATGACACCAAATTGAGGGCCTGGGAACTTTATTTTTGTTTTTGAATTTCCAATTCGGTAATCACAGGCTATGGCAAGGTCAGCCCCCGCGCCAAAAGCAATTCCGTTGATCGCAGCTATGGTTAATTGCGGAAGCTTTGTTATGGTATCGAGGACGGTTGCTAACTTTTCAAAAAAACGAGCCGCCTCTTCATTGCTTTTCGTCTGAATTTCTTTTACATCCCCTCCTGCACAAAAAGCTTTTTCTAACGTGCTGTGGAGAATAAGAATCGACAATTTTTCATTGGATGCTACTTTTCCAAGCGTTTGATGCAATGCGTCAAGTAAATCTTCATTCACCGCATTTAAATTTTCCGGACGGTGAAGGGTCAAGCAGCCTATTTTTCCATTCTCGTATTCTTTGTAAAGGACTGGTTTCTCTTTCGTTTCATCGTGTACCAACTTTAAGACTTCCTTTCTCTTACGTCATCCTAATCTTTCTATTCTCTCTTTCATTTCAAGAACGAAGACAAAAAAACCTGCTGCAAAGACATAGAAAAAGAAGGCTGTCCCACCACACAGGACAACCTTCATGATTTTTTCGTTATTCTACAATCACTGTAATTTCTTTCGCTTCTTCCCAATCATAGGCATTAGGGATGATATTAATATATCCTGAGCCTGTTTTTGTAGCATACATCGTATATTGGTCTTCGAATTCAAACAGGGAACCATCCACTAGAACTCTTTCTGTTGTATCGTCGAGGAAAGTGGGCTCAAGTGTAATCCGCTGCCCTTTTTCCACGACAATTGGATCCGTATCTGGCGTCACATTGACTACTTTGCCATTTTTTAATCCATATTCTATGACAAAGGCTGGCGTTGCTTCCTCTTCTGCTTCTGCTTGTTCTTCACCAGCCAAACGCAGATCGTCATTCAACAGTCTTGATAGAATAATAGAAAATTGGGCCCGTGTTAATGGTTCATTCGGGTTAAAGCGAGTGTTGTTATCATAACCGGATATGATACCAAGGTTATATAACTGGTTAATTTCTCCTTGGCCCGTTGTATTTTCGGTGACATCACGGAAAGGTCCAGAGGCATCTGTTCCGAGAGAAAAAGCTTTCCCGAGAATCGCAGACATTTGGGCTCTTGTGATGGAGTTGTTCGGGCGGAATGTGCCATCCGGATAACCATTCAACACGTCGTTGGAACTAGCGTAGGCGATTGCATCGGCAGCATAATAATCGCTATCTACATCCGAGAAATCCGTTGCGGAAGAAGAAAGATCCCAGTCAAGGGCACGAGCGATCATGATTACTGCTTGCGCGCGCTTCAAGGAATCGTTGGGACGGAAAGTTCCATCGGGGTAACCGCCAATAATTCCTTCATCGGTAAGGTAAGAAATCTCGTCGTAGGCAAAATAATCATTTTCCACGTCAGCAAACAGTTTGTTGCCGTAAGTGACGGCGTCATTCACATTTTTCACCCGAAGACCGCTGCTCGTTTCGACAAGAGTCACTGTGCGAGTGCCAGCGGGACGAATCATCGGTCCATCACGGAACGGGAAATATTCTGAAACGATAATTTCATTGTCGGTATACTCCACATCCGTGCTGCTGTTGTAGCTAAATTCAGGAATAAAACCGATGAGAGCATCCGTCGGAATTATTTCCCATTGGCCAAACTGTTTCCAATACATCTCCTCAATAAAGAAATCCGTATACTCTCTTAAAAAATGTGAGGAAAACTCGTCCTGCAGCTCACGCTTTGTCTCAAACGGGCCTGGTGTATTCCATTGTTTATCGCTTGCTTCTTGTAAGAAGTCAAACACTTCTGCTCTTGAATAATCTGTTGTCTCTGCCGCTGCCTGACCAACCGCGGTGAAAGCTACCGCTAGCACCAGCAAGAGCGATACACATAGTCTTCTCATCATAATCCCCCTTATTATATCAATTCTTATGTACAGCTTCTTCTAGCCCCATCGAAGATCCTATCCCCAACAAAAATATTAGCACTATTTTCCTACACTCTCAACAATTTCTTACTCAAATACTAGAGCTAATTTTTAATAGAGTTTTCCTGCTAAGATTTAGACACTACCAATCGCCTGGCATATGTCTAGCACAAAAAATCCCAGAAAAACTGCGCTATAACGCAATTTTTCTAGGATTTATCTCCCTAATATATCTAAAATCAAAGTACTATAAACACCGTGTTTCTATTAGATGCTCACTATCTTCCTTCCTCTTACTTTCCCTTCTAAAATACTAGAAAGAGTGTCTGGTAATTCGTTCAAGGTAATTTCGTCACCGATGTCATGGAGATGCTGTTCGATTTTAAGGTCACTGGCTAGGCGTTTCCATACGCTCTGTCGCCGGTCCATCGGACAATTCACAGAATCGATCCCGACCAAGTTGACTCCTCTCAATATAAATGGAAAGACAGTCGTCGGTACCTTGGTTCCTGCTGTTAACCCGCTGACTGCGACGGAACCCCCGTACTTCATTGTGCTTAATATATAAGCGAGGGGTTCTCCTCCTACTGGATCTACAGCACCTGCCCAGCGCTGTTTATCGAGTGGTCTGATCTTTTCCGGCTTTAATTCATCCCGCGACATAACTTCAGAAGCGCCAATTCTTTTCAAGTAATCGACTTCCGATTCCGAGCCTGTGCTGGCCACCACTTCATATCCTAGTTTTGCGAGCATGGCAACAGCCATACTTCCTACTCCGCCTGTCGCTCCTGTAACTAGCACCGGACCACTATCCGGGGTAATCCCTTCTTCTTCCAAGCGCAACACAGAAAGGGCTGCCGTGAATCCGGCTGTCCCGAAAATCATCGATTCCTTCTGCGTAAGCCCTTCAGGTAACGGAACAATCCATTCTGCTGGTACACGGGCATACTCGCTGTATCCCCCGTGCTGGGAAACGCCTAACCCATAACTGGTTACTATCACTTCATCCCCGGAAGAAAACTGCGAGCTGCCAGGATCTTCTATCGTACCCGCCAAATCGATTCCGGGTACAATGGGATAAGTAGAGACGATATTTCCGTTCGGTATGCTCGCTAATCCATCTTTAAAATTGACGCTGGAATAACGAACTTTAATAAGTACTTCCCCCTCTGGAAGATCATCAGCTGTTAATTTCTGCAGGTTCACCGAAACATCCTTCTCCCCATTCTTATCAACTACCAATGCCTGAAATGTTTTCATATTCAGTACCTCCTCTTCCTTTATTTTTTAATAGGTAAGAATTCGGATAATTTCCCATAGATCTTTACCCTTCTTCTTTCTATTGTAACCTGTGACAGACAAGGCTGTCTCAAAGTGGCTATGCCCTTTTGAAACAGCCTTACTCATAGCTAAACTTTTATATTATCAGCCGCTTTTTCTTTTAAGACAACGAGTCCGTCTACTGCTCGGCAGCCTTTGTTTTCAGGCAGAACAAGCAAAGGATTGATGTCAATTTCTTCTATTTGATCACTATAGTCAAGTGCCAACTGAGATATCTTGACCAGTGTGTCCGCTAAAGCTTCCACGTCTCCTTTTGGCCGTCCACGATACCCTGAGAGCATCTTATTTAATTTCGTTTCCTGAATCATCGTAAGCGCATCTTCACGATCGATTGGAGCAATCCGTGTTGCATAATCTTGAAGCAATTCTACAAGCACCCCACCTGTTCCGATGACTAAGGCTGGACCGAAAAGGGGATCATTTTTCACTCCAATCAGGGCTTCCACCCCATCTTGGACCATTTCCTCTACTGCTACACCGCTGATGGCAGCATTCGGATGTTTCGCTTGAACAGAGGTCATGATGGCTTCAAAGGCCTGCATCACTTCCTCGCTATTTTTTAAATTCAGCTTGACTCCCCCAGCGTCTGACTTGTGAGGAACATCGGATGATTCTACTTTCATGACCACAGGATAGCCAATCGCATTTGCATAATCCACTGCCTCTCTTCCAGAAGTGGCTAGCTGTTTCTCTGCGATAGGTACGCCATATGATTTCAGAAGTTCCTGACTTTCCCTTTCTGTCAATACCCTTTTGTCAGGAAGCGGTGTGATAGTTTTTTTATTATACTCTCTGCTCTCTTTTAAGAGGTTATCCTCCCTGATGAGCTGCGAATACCAGCTCAAATTATTGATTGCAGTGAGTGCGGATCTCCCCCCAATTAATAGCGGCACACCGATTGCACTTAACTTGCTGCAGACTGATTTGTCGGCACCGCCTGCATTTGGGGTGAAGCAGATCATCGGTTTATCATATTTTTGTGAGTTTTCTTCTAAACTCTCCACAATCACTTGAGTCGCTTTATTATGTTTTAATGAGCTTTCATTAATATCCATCTGTGACACAGCAATCATATTAACCTGGTTGTCTTCGGCTAAGATACTGATACAGCTGGAGTATAAATCTTTATCGAGAGCGGCATTCCCTGTCGTATCAAGCGGATTCCCCATACTCCCGAATTCTGGGAGCACTTCTTTTAACCTTGATTTCGTAGCATCTGAAAACTCAGCAAATTGAATGCCTAAATCTTCACCGATATCTGCATACATGCCGGCTTCCCCGCCAGATGTTGTTGTTATCGCTAAATTAGGCCCGTTCATGAATTTCTTATTGGAAAACAAAACAGTCGTCTCTATGAGCTCATCAATGTCATCTACTCTTATAATACCTTTCTGCTTTAGCAAAGTATCAATGACTTGGTCACTTCCTGTCATACTTCCGGTGTGCGCTACTGCAGATTCTGCTGCTTTTTCAGATTTCCCTACTTTAAATACGATGATTGGCTTCCTGTTACGGTAAGCTGCTTCTGCCGCTTTAACAAAGCGCTCTGGATCTTTAATCCCTTCCAGAAAGCCAATGATGACATCCGTGTTAGGATCGTTGGCCAAGTATTCCAAGTAGTGACTACTGTTAACGACTGTTTCATTACCACTAGAAACGATGGAACTCAGACCCACACCTCTTTGACTCAATTCTCCCGCGATAGCGTGCATCAAGCCGCCACTTTGGAAGACCCCTCCGACGTTCCCACGCTGGAACCCATCAGGAAAGAAAAATCCATAGGAAGAAAAACGATGAGACGCATTAATGAGACCAAGACAATTAGGGCCACAGACAGCAAAGTTGTTTTCTTCTGAGAATCTAGCTAATTCTTCTGCTTTATCCTGGCCAGCTCCTCCTCCTTCGCCGAAACCGCTCGAGATAACAACCGCACTCGATGCCCCTTTTCGCTTCGCAGCCTCTAATGTAGGAAGGACATGGTCACCAGGAATACTAATATAGATCGATTGAATAGAACCAGGAATGTCATCCACCGTTGGATAACACGGTTTCCCATGAACACTTTCATATTTTGGATTAACGAAATAGATTTCTCCTTCATATCCAAGCTCCTGCAGGTTTCTGTATGCGAGTGTCGCTCTATTCTCTTTTGGAGAAACGCCAATGATCGCTACAGCCCGTGGCTTGAACATGGAATCTAAGTCATAATTCAAGTAACTCACCGAGATCCCTCCTCTTCTCATTCAAAATCTTTGTTCGCTTCTTGCAAGAACTTTTTCAATCCTTCGGTTTTGATTGCTTGCCCGACATCGGATACTTCTCGCTCTGTATTGAGGAAGAACATAGAGATCGCGGCTTCTAAGTTGTAATCAAGCGATTCTCTTATATTCATCATTTCGTAGATTTTGTTGATAGTCGTTTTCGTGATTTTTAAAGCAGACGGTGGAATTTTTGCCATTTTCTCCGCCATAGCAAGTGATTCTTCCATAAGGTCTTCCTGTGGTACCACTCGGTTAAATACTCCAATGCGATGGCCTTCCTCCGCATCGACAGAGTCTCCGGTGTATAAGAGTTCTTTTGCTTTTCTCATACCGAGCACCCAAGGCATCATCAAGGTAGGAGGGGCGGCACCGAAGCGGATTTCCGGCTCTCCGAATGTTACTTTATCTGACGCAATCGCTACATCTGCTGACAATACCCAGTCAGCTGCTCCTCCTAGGGCATACCCATCGACGGCAGCAATCACTGGCATTCTTAAGTTCCACATTTTCAGGGACACCGTAAGCATATCCTCGAGGTGGTCTCTCCACACTTCAGAAGGTTCTTCCCCAATCGGAGATGGCATGTCAAACACTTCTTTTAAATCCACCCCTGCAGAAAAGTTATTGCCAGCTCCAGTGAGGATGACGGCGTGTACTTCTTTGTTCTTGTCTGCTTCATCTAATGCTGCTTTTACATCAATCGTGATTTGTTTATTAATAGAATTAATTTGTTTTGGGCGGTCCATGGTTACGATCGCTACATTCCCTTTTACCTCATAATCTACCGTTTCGTACTTTTTTGTGATTTCCATCTTCATCAACCTTTCCTTTTTTAATTCTTAAAAATAGTTGAAATATTCTTCTTAAAAATTAATCTTTAAAATACCATTTCCAAAGAGAAAATCCTATTATAGCTAAACTGCCAATGAATCCATACAGCCAAACGGATAACATTTCATTTACAAAGATGGTCCTCACCCCTTCCCCATTACTCAGACCTCACCATGGTGTCGCGCGCTTCATAACTGTGATAATCCGTTTGCTCTTCTTCCCTTTCTTCCAAGGTCTGCGCCGGCGGTGATTTCAAGAGTTTGACCAATAGAAGCATCGTCCCAATTCCTATGAGCGTCGACCATGCTCCAGCGGCCATCGTGCTCGGTTCAATTCCACCGAAATATATAACGAAGTAAGAGACTAACCCAACTACCATTGAAATCTCTGCCGCTCGTGGTGAAGCTCTTTTCTTACCAAACACAGCATATAAAATGGGTCCCATCGTCCCTGCAGCTACCCCTGAGATTCCAATCCACATAACATCACCCATGTACTGCGGGGGCTGGAGTACGATAAGAAAAGCAGCAAGTCCTACCGCGACAACAGCAACGCGGCTGATCCATAAAGAGATGCGATTGACTTTTTCTTCATCGGCTTTGATAATCCCTCTTTTTACAAGAACCTTTCGATAAATATCATTAGCAAACACAGTAGACAGTACGACGAACAATCCATCGGTTGTCGACATCGCGGCAGCTAGAATAACAACTCCCATAAACGCTGCTACGATGGCTGGCGCAGCCCAAACGACGTATTCCATGAGAGCAAGGTCACTTGCTGACACTTGGTCCCCTAAACCCATACGACTGTAAATACCTCCGAAAAATACAACGAGACAAAGAGCGGTTGTCACCACATAGGTGAGGATCATTTTTCCCATATCTCGTTCATTTTTTAAGCCAAGCACTTTATTAAACAGCTGCGGGGCTGAAGCGAATGCCCACTGGATAATGACAGCCCCCGACACTGCTATCATGGAATAAAAATAAGTGGAATCTGGGTTGAACACTCTCGTCAGATTTCCGTCTTGCGATGCCAAATTGCTTGTTATGCCAGAGAATGTAGCAGTTATGCTTCCATCCCAAAATATGATGATCCCAGATACGAATACCGCTGTTCCGGCAATAGCCATCAAAACCGCTTGTACGGCATCCGTGTAAACATCGGCAAAAGCTCCTCCTGCAAATACGTATATAACAACGATGACTGCGATAATAACTAACCCTGTCGTATAAGAAAGCCCTAACATATACTCAAATATTCTAGCCCCTGCTGCAAACTGAGCAGCAATGTAGAAGAGATTAAAAAGTAGTATAAGACCGGTACCCACTCGTAAGAAATCACTGTTGTAAAAGTCACCTAGCCAATCCGGCAAAGACAGTGATTTTTGAGTCGTGTTTAACTTCCTTGCCTTTTTTGCCACCATCAAGACACCGATCGGTCCACCAGCCATCATCGCTAAAAACAGCCAGAGATTCGAATATCCCCATTCATGGGACCAACCAGGATAGCCTAAAAACGTCGCTGCACTAAAATAAGTAGCAGCAAATGACAGACCTAACACATACGGACCTAAGTTTCCTCCGCCAATCGCAAAGTCACTGACATTCTTCGTCTTCCTCGCACTGACATATCCAAGAAGCATCATCACGACTAAAAATAAGGCAAATCCAACCCACATATAGGTTCTTAATGCGTCCATATGATTCTCCCTTCTACAAATGATGAAGTAGAAACTCTCTTATGCTAAAGGGGAGGGGGAGTCTTCTCCCCTCCGATGTTATTTACTTTTCAACGACTAGTTCTGGGATCAGGTTCACTGATTCAGCAATAGTTGCACGGTTTGGTGATGTTTCCATTACTTTTTCGTGAATCTCTTTGAAGTCTTCTTCCGTTCCATCTCCTTTGACGCGAATCTTGTATTTCACGTCTTTCATTCCAATGGGGGAATCTGGATTGACTTCTAAAAACCCTCTTAGATCCAAACCACCTTCGATATCAATCTCCAGCTTTTCGAGCTTAATGCCCTTCACCGCTGCACCGACCGTGTAGCCGACCAGCATACAAGCGCCCATTCCACCGAGCAAATACTCTTGAGGAGTTGGCTGTGTGTCTTCTCCTAATAGTTGTGGCGGCTCATCTACCTCGTAAGAAAAATTCCTTTCCAGCTTCTGATCTCCTAGTGTAATCCCTTGTGTGGTGACCCGCGATTTCGTGCCTCCGAGCCATTCCAAGTTCACTTTGTAATCAATCATTGCATCGTTCGCACTTTTTCCAATTACCTTTCGATATTCTTGAAGCCCTTCTACATTAATTCCATTTAACATTTCTTCTACTTGATTACTCATTCGTTCCATTCCTCCTATAATTAATGAATATATTTATTACCATGAAGTACGTTCTCATAGTGAGCTAAGGGGTGATAATCCTTGCTGTCAAAGTAGCAAAACATATCTGTAACCATGTTGTCTGTGACATCTTCGAGGCGTTTGTACGTCCACTGAGGGTTACGATCTTTGTCAACGAGTACACTACGGACTCCTTCATAAAAATCCGGATTATCCATGAAGTTCATACTTAATTCCATTTCCATCTGAAAACAGTCTAGAACGCTGGCATGTTCTCCTCTTACGATCTGCTCTAAGGTGGTTTTTAAAGATAAGGCTGATAAACCTCGTATGGTTTGAAGTGTTTTTTCTGCCCATTTGTCGTTTCGTTCCGCAGATAAAGACTCGATGATTTTTTCGACTTTGTTATGCCGAAAGTGTTTGTCGATCTTTCCCTGAATCGATTGAAGGGAGAAGACATCGGTTTTTTCTGAAAAACGGCTAATAATCGCCTTTACTTTTTCGTTCACATCCCCTTCTCTGAAATCTGCTTCTTCCAATTCCTTGACGAAAGGGCCCCATTGTCTTGACGGAACAAGGTCATCCGCTGCTCTTGCATATATCACATCCTCTGCTTTAATGACAGTCGATGTAAGGGCTAAGTATCTTCCAAGATAGCCTGGCATTTGGTTTAAGAAAAAGCTGGCACCGACATCAGGGAAAAAGCCGATATTCATCTCAGGCATCGCCCATTTCGTGTTATCACTTACAATTCTGTAAGTCGTCCCTTCTGAAATACCGACCCCACCGCCCATGACGATCCCGTTCATTAAGGTGAGCACAGGCTTCGGATAGTGCCTCAATAAAAGATCCATCTTATATTCGACTCCGAAGAACTGAACAGCCATCTCTTTTACATTTGATTCTTTTGCCTCGTACAGTGAACGTATATCACCTCCTGCACAGAATCCTTTTTCACCTTCGCCAGCCAAGCACAGCAGTTTTACCTCCTCATCTTCCCTCCATTTACGGAGAGTGGTATAAATACTCTCCACCATCTCAACATTTAAGGAATTCAATGCTTTCGGCCGATTTAATCGGATCCAGCCAACCCCATTTCTCTTTTCGGTGATAACTGGTGCATGTTCTTCCGCCATATAACTGCTCCTTCCAAACTATCCATTAAGTGTCTTTAAATACTGGCTTTCTTTTTTCGATGAAGGCAGTGACCCCTTCTTGCATATCTTCTGTCTCAAATAAACCACCGAATAAGTGAGCTTCCTCCTGGAGCCCTTCGGTAAGCCCATTGTTCAATCCGTTTGTTACCGCTTTCAAAGTGGCTGCAACCGAGGAGGCACTTTTTTGAGTAGCAATTGTCTCTGCCCATTGCCGCGCCTCTTGTAAAACGTCTTCTTTATCGACTGACTTATTGACGATTCCTAGTTTTTCTGCTTCCTCGCCTTTTACGTTTTTACTGAGTAAAATCAACTCAAGTGCTTTAGCTTTATTCGTTAAACGAGGCAGTCTCTGTGTGCCTCCGAACCCGGGAATTAAGCCTAAATTTAATTCCGGCTGACCGATGACCGCTTCATGCGAAGCAATCCTCATATGGCAACTCATCGCTAGTTCCAGCCCGCCCCCTAAGCAAGCCCCATTAATGGCCGCAATCACCGGGATCGACAGGTTTTCGATTTTCTGAAAGACCGCTTGGGCTTCTTCAGCCATTGTCTTTCCAACTTCAGCCTTGTTAAACCCATCTTGAAATTCTTTAATATCTGCTCCTGCTATAAAAAACTTACCTTCTCCTGTAAGAAGGATCGCTTTTACATTTTCCTGTGAAGCCAAGTGATCGATACAACTCGATAATTCACGTATCGTTTCCGTATTGAGCGCGTTAGCGGGTGGATTATTGATGTAAACTATTGCATACGATTCCTCTACTTCCACTTTTATCTTTTCAAAATTCACGGCATTCGCTTGAGCCAATATTTAACACCCTTTCAAATTATATTGACCGGTCAGTCTAACTATCGACGTGATTATTTTGACCGGTCGGTTTAATTTTGTAAATTTATTATAATTCCAAATTGAGACAGGAGTCAACCCATTTTTTAATTTTTCTAAATTTAAATTATCCGGTCAACTTTTTCCCTAGGGCTTTTTTATGGAAATAGTAAGTTTTTTACCTTTATGGAAAGGAGCGAGGGGCGAACATCTTTGTTGTTATCTATGAAATTGAATTCCCCAAAAAAGCGGGAGGTACTCTCCTCTCAGCGACAAGCACCGATGCCCCGTCGAGGAGACTTTACCACCGCAGTGCGAAATGATTCTGCCTTAAAGCGATGGCATGTAAAGCTGTACAGTACGCCATAAAAGTTATACCTTTACCTTGTAAAAAGAGAAAGCTCTTGGACAGAACATCCAAAAGCCTTCCTTCGACAGATCGTCTATACTACGGATCCGCCTGATATTTTAATAGATTCTCCAACGACATTGGTGGCTATTCCTGTGAGGAGGAAGCCGGTAATATTCGCAATTTCTTCAGGTTGAGTGAGCGCTCCGGACGGGATCGTGTTGGAGGTAATTTTCTTTTGCTCCTCGTAGGAAATATTATTTTCTCTCGCTTTGTATTCAATCACGTCGCGTGCCATTTGGCCTTCCACGAATCCAGGACAAATCGCATTCACATTGATGTTATGCTGAATGGCTTCGAGCGCAAGGGACTGGGTAAAGCCAATTAAAGCGAATTTACTGGAGGCATACATGGCATTGCCGATTGTGCCGCGAAGCCCGGACAACGAAGCAATATTAACGATCGATCCACTTTCGTTAGGAATCATCTTTTTGTACACCAGCTGCGTGAGTAGAACTGTAGACGTGAAATTTACTGTCATCACATGGTGAAGCATTTCTTCGGTCATATCGGTCACCATGCTTCTTTTCACGACGCCCGCACAATTCACGAGACCATGGATAGAGCCGTTCTTTCTCTCCATCGCATCCACCATTCGTTCTCGATCGGCAGCATCATTTAATTCAGCAGGCTGGATGAAAATGTTCTCTTCTCTTGCAGAGCGTTCCGGTTCCGCCTTCAGCTTGTTTAATTTATCTTCATTGCGGCCTGTAAGAGACACTTTAGCCCCCATGGCAGTAACCACTTTCGCAATCTCCCCGCCGATATCGCCCGTCGCTCCCGTGATGATCACATGTTTCCCAGATAAAGCGGTATCAGAAAAAATCATGATGTATCCCATCCTTTGCATTGGTTTGTATGTAGATGTGAACCTATCATAACAAAGGGAGGGGAAGAGAAACATGTGAGAAAGGAAGGAGGAGAACAAAATGGCGTAAGCATTGATAGGGTCTCGGAAGAAAATGTCGTTGAAAAATAGGAAATTCATTCATCCTGAGAATTCGTGACATGGATGGGATCCTCCGTAGGCTCAAGGGAAATATTCGAGGTCATTAGTTCCCTTAAATATTTATTTCTATGCCGCTAAGTTACTTATACTAGCGAAAACCATATTTGGTTGACCTCGACATGCTTTTTACCATTAGGTAGGGCATTAACCTAGGGCAGTAGTGCCCTTGGTTGGTAGTTTGATTGTATCAAGGGTGATAACGAGCACCATTGGTTACACTACAATTCAAATCCTCCGTATCAATGTCATTATTTTATTTTAAATAAGACTGGATCATGGATACTGAAGTAACTTTAGTCAAACTTTCTGAAGTAATAGAGTAGATTATGATCTGGAGATTGCAAGAGCTATAGGTAGATCAGAGGAAAATGCCAACCTGGGTTAAATGTTTCTATTGTAACTTGGAGTAAAAGTCAGACACATATCCCTTAGGTTGCTCTTTAATTTGGAACTATCCCTAAAAGAGGCCAATAGAAATAAGCTATTATTAATAACGATGGTATCATAATCAAAAATAAGAAAAAACCAGATGTAAAGAGATCATGGATGGAATATATACCTAAGGAGTAAGTCATCAAATTTGACGGACTTTGTGTTGGCAAAAAATAACCCATGGAGCAAGTGATAAAAACAATTTGAGCTAACCATATAGGATTTATGGATAGAGTTTGTGCGACACTAATGGATAAAGGTAAAAATACCGCAGTAATTCCTAGCATGTTAGCAAACCCAAGACGAAACAAGCTCACAAGAAGTATCATAACAATTGCCGCTAGAAGTGGAGAATTCTCTGGTAAAAAGTGTAATAACCCTTTTGCTATCCAGTCTGCTGTGCCATTGGACTGGAAAGCGTCCGCTAATGCATAGGCGGAACCGAATAAAATTATCACATCCCAATGTATGGCTTGGCTCGCATCTTTCCAGCTTTGTACGCCAACTTTTGGCAGACAAGAAATGATGCCAACAAACATTGCTGTCACAGGTACGGTATATCCATGTAAAGGTTCTGTCATCCACCCAATTAACATAAAGGCACTGAGTATAGAAAGTTTTTTCTCCTGTACGGATATTTTTCCTATTTCCGCTAATTTTTCAATGATATATAATTTGCCACTTCCCCACCCAGCCTGTTTCATAGGATACTTTTTCACTAAGATTATCCATATACTCATCAATCCGACTATGGTTAATGGGGCATGAACAATAATCCAGTATAAATACGTCCATTTGAAACCAGTTATCAATTCGATTGTGGAGGCTGCATAAATCGACGAACTAGAGCCAGTTATCAAAGCAAACGACATGACGGTTGAGGATAATGTGACGGCTAACAACACACTTTTGGAAAATGACTGTCCATTGTTATTGACCTTTACTACCTCAATTAACCCAGTACAGACTGGAAGAATCATGGCGATTCTTCCTGCTCCAGTCGGAATTATTATTCCTAGGACCATTAAGGTAACGATCACAACAAATACACACGCGGTAATGTTTCCTTTGACAAAGGATAAGATATGAAGGGCGATCCGTCTTCCTAAACCAGTCGTCTCAAATCCAGAGGCAATAATATACGTTGCGACTAGTAACCAGACAAATGGTTGGGCATACCCTTGTAAACCTTCTGAAAACGTTTTAATACCCACGATTTCTAAATAAATTAAAATTATAAGAGATATGATCGGTTGTGGCCACACACCTAACGCCCAGCCACTTAAGGCAAAAATTAATACTATTAACATCAGCGCATGATGTGTTGGTACTATGAAAATAAGTAACCAGCTCAAACTATTTAAAATATAAAATAAGCTTCTACTATTTACAAGGCATTTCATTTTGATTTATACCTAGATTATTTCTAGATTTTGATGATAGAGCTTGCCTTTTTCAACATAGCTGTTTGCACCTTTTTTTATTCTTAACATTTGTTCACTAGATAATTTTTTCACTATTTTAGCGGGAGTACCAACTGCTAGCATCCCTGCCTCAACCACCATGCCTTCTGTGATAAGAGCGCCTGCTGCCACAAGGGCGCCTTTTTGAATAATGGCTCCATTTAATACAGAAGCACCCATACCGATGAGAGCCCCATCTTCAATCGTGCAACCATGGATAATCGCATTGTGACCAATCACTGCATCCTTGCCAATGGCTACCGGGAATCCAGGGTCTACATGTATAACCGCTCCATCTTGAATATTAGATCTTTCTCCAATTTTTATTGAAGTATTGTCCCCCCGTACAACCGCGTTAAACCAAATACTCGCATTCTGTTCGATCGTTACATCTCCAATTACATGCGCCCCAGGGGCAATGTAAACACTGTCGTGGATAGTAGGTTCTTTCTTATTTAATCGATATTGCATATATTAGTCCTCCTCTTCTGGTAACTTCTTCAAGTTTCTATTTGCTGACTCCCATGCTTTGTGAATATGATTCTCAGCAGCTTCTTTTGCTCTTTCTGGATTTTTCGCGATAATCTCTATAATTAGTTTCTCGTGTTCCTTAAAAACTTCGTATTTCCTTTCACTATCAATCCATGAAGTAGCTCGTATGAGAGCAATTGGACTAGCAAGTGTCCTTCTTAGTCGATCAAGGACCTCATTATCTGCTATTTTAAATATATAATCATGAAGGGAATTATTAAGTTTTATGATGGCTTCATCCCCTTGATCTTCCCTATGAATAAGCACTTTCTCCATCCTATTTATAAAATCTTCTAACACTTGGGTCTCTTCTTGTTTTATGTTTTCCGCAGCTAATTTAGCTCCAAGCCCTTCTAATACCGCTCTTGTCTGATAATAATTGCTGATATCTTTTTCTTTTAACTTACGGACATACATACCACGATGGGGTTTTGCTTCTACCAACCCTTCTTCTTGTAATCTGATAAGCGCATCTCGAATCGGAGTTCTGCTTACTTGTAAATCTTCAGATAATTGTTTGAGTAACAAATGATCACCAGGCTTATACTTTCCCGCTGAGATATCAGCTTTTAGTTTTTCGTAGGTTGCAGTGGTGACTGTTTTATGAATTACCCGCATAGTGTTTATTACTTCTCCTTCCGTTCTTCCTCTATTAAAATATTATATTAACTATATCATAGACAGTTTTACACAGTGTGTCTCCTAAAGAGATATATCTTTACTGCTATCTTTTTTTCTTCCATCTTTAAGAAATTTAATAGCGGGCAAAACAACTATAAATACAATAACTAGAACTAAAATAAGTGATATAGGCCGTTGTACAAAAATTCCTAGACTGCCTCCAGACGTTATCAAAGTTTGTCGTAATGTATCCTCCGCCATCGGTCCAAGGACTAAAGCAAGAACGAGGGCAGCCGGCGAGAAATTATACAGCTTCATAAACAGACCAATCAGTCCAAAGGCAAGCATAATCCATGTCTCGACTATACTACCATGCAAGCTGTATGTACCGATTGTACAAAGTATTAAAATAACTGGTATCATTAGTTTATAAGGTACTTGCATGATTTTTATAAAGAGCGGAATGGCAAATATATTAACTAAAATAAGAATCACATTTCCTAGATACATGCTCGAAATCAAACCCCAGGCGAATTCTGGTTCATTTTCCATCATAAGTGGTCCAGGTTGCAGTCCCCACATTAAAAATGCCCCTAATAATACTGCTGTTGCTCCCGATCCCGGTATCCCTAATGTCAGTAGTGGAATCATAGCTCCAGCTGAGGCCGCGTTGTTTGCTGACTCTGGTGCGACAAGACCCGGCATGTATCCTTTTCCAAACTTATCCGAGAATTTTGATACTTTTTTCTCTAATGAATAGGATAATAGTGAAGCTACAGTTGCCCCCGCGCCAGGTAACATCCCAACGAAGAAACCTAAAACAGACCCTCTTGCAAATGTTCCTTTACTTTCTGACCATTCTCGTTTATTCGGCCAAAAAGTTTCCTTATCTTTAAATGAAACTGCTTGTTTTCTTTCTTCTTTATGAGTTCCTTTATAAATAGAGTAGAATAGCTCTCCAAGACCAAATAATCCAATAGCTACTGGGAGAAAATAAATCCCATTAATCAATTCAGGATGACCATAAGTAAATCGCTGTGCTCCTGTGATGACATCCACACCAACAAGTGATACCGCTAAGCCTAGAAGTGCTGAAATAGCACCGTTAACTTTGTTATCCCCCATGACCACTATTAACGCTAATAGTCCAATTGTTATGATCAGAAAGAATTCTGGGGGACCAAAGGATTTTGCAAAGTTTGCAAATGCAGGGGCAAACCCTGAGATTAGTAGGACACCTATTGTTCCGCCTATAAAGGATGCGGCTGCCTGCATCACAAGTGCTGGCCCTATTCTCCCGCGTTTGGCTAAGGGAAAACCATCAAAGGTACTAGCAACTGTGGCCGATTCACCAGGAGTATTTATAAGAATCGATGTGATCGTTCCTCCATACATAGATCCATAATAAATACCAGCTAACATTATTACGGCTGTAATAGGGTCCATTGAAAAAGTTAACGAAAGTAAAACTGCAATGCCAGCGGTAGGTCCGAATCCCGGTATTATACCGACAATCATACCGACAAATGCACCGACTATCAGAAATAGGAGATTAATAGGTGTAACTGCTACTGACAGGCCCAATAATAAATTATCTAGTATTTCCAAGATGTTCCCTCCTCTCTTTTACAATCCAAAAATGCCTTTTGGAAATCCTGCGTTCAGCCAAACATCTAGAAGCAGATATGTTCCGACTGGGATAGTGATGGATATAATGGTATTAAGTACAAGTTTTTCTCTGTTTAAAATAAAAAGCAAGGCAAACACATAGATAACCATCCCTATGACAGCACCTAAAATGTTAAGTAAGAATATAAACAGAAACGTAACGGCGAAAACTAGAAATAACGTAGTTAATTGATTGGATTTCAAATCTTCTTGTTCCAATCTTTGCTTGATTGCTTTAAAAAGAGTAATCGCTGTGAATACTATCAAAAGAAAACCTATCCAGAGTGGGAAAAAACCTGGTCCAAACTGTCCTGAGCTGGTCATGTAGTCGTATTCATATGCCTGTACCGTGAAATAAATGGAAAATAAAAACAAAAATACAGAAAATATAATCCTCATGAACTATCTCCCTCAATCTTTTAAAAATCTTCAATAGGGGATAAATATCCCCTATTGCATCGATTATTCTTCTAGTACTCCAAGATCACTAAGAATATTATTGAATGTTGATGAGGTCTCTTCTAGATATTCCGTGAAGTCTTCGCCATATAATATATTTTCACTTAGGTAATTTTTCTGAATGTACTCTTCCCACTCATCGGTTTCTGCTACTTCCTTCATCGTATCAATCCACCATTGGCGAACTTCTTCATCCACATCTCCCGCTAAAATCACACCACGTGGCATTGATATGTTTACCTCATACCCTTCTTCAATAAATGTCGGAATGTCTGGGTAATCAGCTAACGGTTCAAGTCCGCTAAATGCTAGAGCATTCATTTCACCAGATTCTATTTGGCCAATTACACCACTAGGATTTGCCACTATTGCGTCTAAGCTACCTGACATCAGTGCTGATTGAAGCTGCCCTTCCGCATTAAAGGATACATACTCATAATCTATACCTGCTTCTTTGCCAAATGTCTCAACAATCATACGGTCGACGTTAGCTACACCAATCCCGCCAATATTCATCGTTTTATTTTTTGCTTCATCAACAAATTCATCTATTGTTTCGTAACCGGAATCCCCGCTTACCATAAAAAACATATCATCGGTGGCCATTAAAGCTACGTGTGTGAAATCAGAATAGTCCCATCCTGGATCTGATTGTAGCGGGGTGGTAATGAAGCTTCCACTAGTTGTAGATATTTGATATGGATCTCCAATATTTTGGTGCACATGTCCCCACCCTACGGCTCCGCTTCCACCTTCACGATTTTCAGGAACAATATCACCCTCATACAGGTCATATTTTTCAAGTATTTTAATCATTTCCCTTGCCATTACATCATTTCCTCCACCAGGGCCAAAGGCAATAGTCCAGTCCAAAGTGTTCTCAGTAGATGGATATTCTGAAGCGTGCGATGTCTCTCCAGATGTTTCATCCGAGGAACACCCTGTCGCAATAATTCCAATCACTAATAAGAAAAAAATTATTTTTTTCATACTCTCCTCCTTAATTAAGCGCTTTCAATAGTTACTAAATCACTCAAAAATATTTTTTATTCTCCCTATTCAGATAATTTACACCATAAGAAACATGGCATACCTTCTGTAATACAGTCTGAACAGAAATTCCACCTAATGGAATTTCTATTCAGTTTTCAACCACGTTGAGGTTGCTGTTGCCGCTAATTTTCCTTGCTCATTATACAAATTAGATTTCAAAAAGGCTAACTTACTCCCTTTTTTCACAAAAGTAGAAACACACTGTACATCTCCTTCACTGACAGGTCTTAAGAACTGTGTTTTCATTTCCACTGTTATTGCAGTACCTAAATGCTTTTTACAAAGGTGTCCCATGGAAACATCCAATACAAAAGTTATTACTCCACCATGCAATGTGCCTTGCGGATTGAACATAAAACGCTTGCTAGAGAAGGTGATGATACATTGTTCATTTTCGTATAAAAAATTAAGTCCTAGAAATTTAGCGAGAAAGAAATGTTCAAATTCTGGTTTTTCGTGTTCTAAGGCATAGTTAAATTGTTCTTTCGCTTGTTGTTTGTCCATTTGATCCATCCTTATGAATATGTGAACTGAGGTTTTCTTTTATCTAGAAAAGCTTGGACTCCCTCTTTATAGTCAGTTGTGTCAAAAGAGCTAGTACGTAAATTTTCCGTGTATTCGTCATCTTCTGTTTGCCCTGAAGTGATTAAACCAATAATCTCCTTCATACTGCGAACAGTGAATTGCGCTTTTTTACAGAGCGTTTCAGCAAAATTATATGTTTCTTCTTGAATTTCTTCCGGTGAGAAAACTTGGTCAACTAAACCAATTCGTAATGCGTGATTGACATCAACATGCTTCCCTGATAGTAAGATGTATTTTGCCTGGGATGGCCCTACTAAATCAACTAGTTGCTTAGTAGCTGTTAAACTGTATACCAGCCCTAGATTTGCTGGGGTAATACCGAATTTGCTGTTCGTATCTGCAAACCTAAAATCACAAGCTAATGCAATCTCACACCCACCTCCAATACACCATGTTTGAACCATAGCAATGCTTGGTTTTGACATAAGTGCTATTGCTCTCTCAGCCTTGTGGGTCGCATCATTGTAAATTTTTGCACCTTTTGAATCTGCTCTCAAAGTTTTGAATTCACTAATGTCAGCGCCTGCTGCAAAAGCCGTTTGATCAGCACCTCTAACAATGAGGACTTTAATATTCGGATCGTTTTCTACGTCCTCTATAAGGGACGGTATGGCCTTCCACATTTCATGAGTTAGAGCATTCCGTTTTTCCGCGCGATTCAAAATTATTGTGGCAATTTCACCTTTTTTTTCTAATAATATGTCTTGTTTACTCATGAACTTCCTCCTCCGTCTTCTCATACTTATTAAAAACAATTTCCTCTTCATATAACAACTGTATTTCATCATCAGAATAGCCCGCTTCTCTCAATTTCTCTGTCGTATGCTGGCCAAGCCAAGGTGCCGGTGTTTTGATTTCTAAAGGAGTTTTTGACATTTTAGCTGGTATTCCAATTGTTTTTATTGACCCCAACTTTGGATGGTCCATTTCAACGATCATATCTCTGGCCTTCACATGAGGGTCACTCAACGTCTGATCATACGTGTAAACAGGACCTGCAGGGATGCCAGCTTTGTCTAATTTATCAACCCAGTATTGCATAGGTTCATGAATAAAAATGTTCTCTATCTCTTTTTCTAATTCGTTAATGTGGTCCATTCGATCCATCAACGTCTTATAGCGGGGGTCATCAATCCATTCGGGCCTATTTATAACTTGTTCGCAAAATTTCTCCCAGAGCTTTTGATTTCCAGCACCAACTGTTACATAACCATCTTTTGCTTGATAGGATTGATAAGGAGTCGAACGACGATGCCTAGTCCCTGTTGCCATAGCCACTTCACCGGCACCGAAATAAGCAGCAGATTCCCATATAGTCCACGCAAGACCTGCATCGACTAAAGATGTATCAATATATTGGCCTTCCCCACTTTTTAATCGATGGATATAAGCTGCCAAAATACTGTAAATAGCTGTTGCTCCAGCTGCAATATCATTTATAGCTATTCCAACTTTTGCCGGCTTTCCATTTGGTTCACCAGTCATTCTCATGAAGCCAGTTATTCCTTGAGCTATGATATCAAACCCACCTTTTTGACTGTACGGACCAGTTTGCCCAAAACCAGATATTGAACAATAAATAACTGATGGATTCTTCTTTTCTATCGAGTCGTAATCAATTCCTAGCTTTTTAACCACACCCGGTCGAAAGTTCTCAATAATAATATCCGCTTCTTTTGCAAGCCTGTAAAAAATTTCTTTTCCTTTTTCAGACTTTAAATCTAGTGCCAAACTCTTCTTGTTTCTGTTTGGCATTGCAAAAGGATAACCTTCCCCATCAATAAACGGGCCTAATCTTCTAGAGTCATCCCCTCCCGGAAATCGCTCAATTTTCGTTACTTCAGCCCCCATATCAGAGAGAACCATTGTACAATATGGCCCTGCTAGAAATTGCGTCATGTCCAAAATTTTCACACCATCTAATGGAAGCATAATCTCGACCTCCTCATTTAATATTTTATATTGTATACAATATAAAATATATCTAATTAAGTCATACTTGTCAAACAATTTTTAATATTTGAATCTATTATTTCTTAATTGATGCTTTCTACAAGTAATTATGAGAGGTTTTACCAAGAAGTAAGGAGTTAATGAAGAAAAAAATGGAGCTATTATCACTGATTTTACTTGAAAAAAATTTATATCTTTAGAAGTAATATTTTTAATTTAGGTTTTAAATTATAAGGCTTTAACCAAACCGCCATCTACAACAAAAGACTGGCCCGTGATGTATGTGTTGGCATCGGAAGAAAGAAATACAACCATTTTAGCGAATTCATCAGGTTGTCCATATCGACCTATAGGAATAGACCTTTCCGTCTGTTGCCGCAATTCTTCAATTGAAACTCCGAGCTTATTGGCCCGAATTTCATCAAGCTCAGCCACTCGTTCCGTAGCAAACCTGCCGGGCCCGACTGTATTAATCAAAATATTATTGCTCGCCAACTCTTGTGATAAACTTTTGGATAACCCAACGACACCAGCTCTAAAAGTATTAGATAAAAGTAAATTATCTAGTGTCTGTTTTATAGAAGAGGATGCAAAGTTAACAATCTTTCCATGATTATTTTCTTTCATGTAGGGCAAGACTTCCCTTATTAAACGAATAAAACTTAACAAATTCAGTTCATACGCCTTTTGCCAGTCATCGTCAGAAAACTTTTCAAGTGTCCCAGCCGGAGGCCCTCCAGTATTATTTATTAAGATGTCAACCGTGCCATTCCATTCTACTGCTGACTGAACAAGCTTCCTAATATCTTCTGGTTTTGTAACATCACACACTTGATAGTCGACATTTTTATTTCCTGTTTTTTCTTTGATCTCTGTTACGGTTTCCTTTAATTCGTTTTCGCTTCTACTAGATAAGAGAACATTAGCCCCTTCTTCGGCAAATTGAATGGCGGTTGCCTTTCCTAATCCTTTACTAGAGGCTGTGATAACAACAGACTTATTTTGTAACCCTAGTTCCATTTGGATCCTCCTTTAATATTACATTTATTTTTTTAAGTCGATTACTCCATTCTCTAATGAAGTAAAGCCTTCAATCTCGCACTTTACTACGTCACCGTCTCGTATAACAATTGCCCCAGGGGTACCTGTCGATATAATGTCACCCGGTAGAAGCGTCATGATTTTTGAATGAAAGGACACAAGATCCCAAGGCGTAAAAGTCATATTAGAGACAATATTTTTCCTGTGTAGATTCCCATTAATTACAGTCGATACTTCCAGTAAATGCACATTTTCTACTTCATCAGTTGTTACTAACTCCGGTCCAAAACTGAAAAATGTATCGAAACTTTTTGACCTTGTTAGATAACGCGGATTACGCTGTAGAATATCTTCAGCAGTCATATCAATGATAGTAGTATAGCCAGCAACGTAATTAATGGCTTCTGTTTCAGATACATTTCTACACTCTTTTCCAATAATGATTCCTAGCTCAGCCTCCGCTGTTGTTCTTTTCGATTGATGTGGGATCTTAATAAAATCGTTGGGCCCTATAATTGCTGTGTCTGGTTTCATAAAGCTTGCTGGTTCAGTATTCGGAGCTTTTTCACTCAAATCGGATGCATGTTCTACGTAGTTCAATCCAATACCCCAAATTTTCCTTGGATGCCGGTACAACGGGCCAAATGTCACACTTTCTTTATTCAAACTTTCTACTTCTTTTAATTCTTCTCCCCCCTTTAATTGATACCATTCATTTATGGAAGTTAAGTCATTAGATTGAAGCAAATCAAATAAATTTGTACTCCAATTTTTTTGGAATAAATCATTGATCGTTTCTATTAATATCACCTTCTCGTTTTTGACTACAGCAGCTTTTTCTCTACCATTATGTGTTACTGTTGCTAATCTCATTGTTCCACTCTCCTTATATAAATATAGTTATTTATTTTACACTTTCTTGAGGGATACTAATTTTATATTTTTCACTTATTCTTACCAGGTCGTCCACTACTTCTTTGGTTAATGGGATTCCATGTTTCTCTCTATCTTTAGATTTTTCTAATTCAATTTCACCTGGTAAATAGATTCGTTCTACGTTTTTTTGTTTTTTTACATTTCTAATCTCATCAATTAACTGATCCATTCTACATTTAAAAATATCAAGCTCCTCGAATAAGTCTGCTCGCATTACAAAGAAGAACTGTCCAACATCTTGCTTCTTTTGAAAGTCATCAAAAAGATTGCCGATGTGGTGCCCATAAGATGCCCCAGTAAACAGAGAAGATAAGACTTCTACTAGAAAAGTAATCCCATACCCTTTCGGACCACCACTTGGTAAAATTATTCCTTCAAGAGCTTCTTGTGGATTAGTAGTTTCTTCGCCTGTTTTAGATAAGGCCCAACCTAAAGGAATTTGGCGATTTTCTTGCTCGGCAAGAATGATCTTTCCTTTAGCAACAACAGTGGTTGCCATATCAAATACGATGTTTATCTCTTTCCCAGTCGGAACAGCATATGACAGTGGGTTTGTACCAAAAAACTTCTCTTTACCTCCCCAGGGTGCCATAGCTGGTGGCGCAGAAGTAGTTGCAAGAGCGATACATTGATGGTCAGCAGCATAACTTGTATAGGCGGCAAGCATCCCTGCATGGTTGGAATGATTTATTCCTACTATTCCAATCCCAGATTCTTTCGCCTTCTCAATGGCTAGTTCTATTCCTTTTGTTGCCAACGGAATGCCCATACTGTTTTCACCATCAATGAGCACACTAACTGGAGTTTCTCGCATTAAAGTATAAGATAAGTCTTTTCTAACTATCCTCTCTTCTAATCTTTTTGTATAAATACTAGTTTTGCTAACTCCATGAGAATGTACGCCTCTCATATCTGCTAATACGAGATGGTCCGCTATTGTTCTTGCATGCGTATCACTTATTCCGATACTGGTGAAAATCTCCTGAACCCAATGTGTTAAGGTGCTCTTATCTATCCTATTCACTCGTTTTCCCTCCCAACTTGTAATATTTAATATGCAGAATAGATATGACCCGATAAGTTATTCATTGCTAATTCATAACTACATTGTAAGTGCTTGTACATGTATTCTTTTGCCTCCTCCGCTTTTCTTGCCTTTATAGATTCTGCGATGAGCATATGATAATTAGCAGCTCTCTCCTTCATACCGAAAATATTCTGGTGCTCTCTTCCTTGTCTGAGTACAACTCTGCTTTCTCTTAGTTCGGTTTGGAGATTCATATAAGAGGATAAGGCATAATTATTATGAGTAGCCTTTGCGATAAGAGTATGGAAATTAAGATCTTCTTCAATTATTGGTGAATTACTTTTAATAAGCTCTAACATGGTTATAGCCGAGTTATAGATAGCATCTATTTCTTCCTGATATGCTATAGTTGCAGCACTTTTAGCAAACTCTGGTTCGATAATTATTCTGTATTCGATTAAGCGTAAAATGTTATAAATTTTTGAATGAGAAGCATTTTCTTCACTTTCAGGGAGAGTCGATGAAACAAACGTTCCACTTCCTTGCTGAATTCGTACAAATCCTCTACTTTCTAATACTTTTAAAACTTCTCTAGCTGTTGATACACTTACATTATATTTCTCAGACAGCTCTGGTAAAATTGGGAGCTTTTCACCCTTCGCCCAATTTCCTCGGAGGATCTGCTCTGTCATATTCTCCAGCATTTTTTGATACTGCGTTTTTTTCATTATTTTTCACTCGCCTATTCATTTGATGTTTTAAATAATACATATGATGATTTTTTATGTCAATATTATTTTTTATTTTCTAAAAATATTTATTGAAAATAAGAATACAAGTGTTTATTATGTTATTAACAGGCTTTAGGTGATAAAGGAGGAGTAATGATGTTAGTTTATCTGAATGAAAACATTCACCCCGAAGCGATAACAGAATTAAAAAAACATGCAAAGATCACAAATGATCATATGAATACGGAAATTGATGCAATCATTGTCCGTACTGAACCAGTAACCAGAGAAATGATGGAACATTCAAAAAATCTAAAAGTAATAGGTAAACATGGCATAGGATATGACAATATTGATATCGACGCAGCTCATGATCTAGGGATTTCTGTTGTATATACCCCTACAGCTAATTCGCAGTCAGTTGCTGAGTTAATTATCACCTTACTTCTAAATGTCACGAGGAATATTATCCCAAATCACAGAAGGTTAGTACAAGGAGAAACTCAAACAAATGCTCCTAATGACTTAATAGGTAATGAACTTCTTGGCAAAAAGATGGGATTCATAGGATTGGGGAATGTTGCATTACTTACAGGAGATATTCTCAGAAAAGGATTTTCTGTAGATTTGCTTGGGTACGACCCCTATGTGACAACAGAAAAAGCAGCCAGTCATGGCATTACTAAAACTGAATCATTGCAAGAGATGCTACCTGAAGTCGACTTTATTAACGTTAGTGTCCCATTAACAGAGAGTACAAAGAATATTATTTCGATGAGAGAATTAAAAATGTGTAAAAAAAGTGCTATCCTCATTAATACATCTAGGGGCGGCACAGTAAATGAAAGGGATTTATATGTAGCATTAAGCAACAATATTCTTAAAGCGGCAGCTAGTGATGTTTTTAATATAGAACCACCTAGAAAAGATCATCCTCTGCTCTCATTAGACAATTTCATTGCAACGCCGCACATTGGCGCTTCAACAGATGAAGCTATGTACCGCATGGGAAAAACTGTGGTCCAAGAAGTAATATCCGTACTTAACGGAAAGAAAGCTAGTTATCAAGTGATATGATAAGAACATAAAAATAAAGTCAATCTATCAGGTGATTGGAAGATAGATCTTCAGTCACTATTTCAGCAGACACTCAAGGGTAATGTCGTTCTACGTGCTTAAGATGTTTCGTCCGACCTTGTATGCAAACTAAAAAGTAACCTATCTCTCTCCTGATAGGCTACTTTCGTTTTCATTCCTATTCGTTTATCTCAAATTCGATAACTTGTTCTTCAGAAGTCTGGTCGTAGGACTCGGAATTCATAGAGGAGCTGATGGTCAGTCTTACTTTCTCCACGTCAGCTAATGGTGTGCTGAACACAGCTCCTTGTTCACCTTCTTTATGAACTTTTCCATAATACTCACTGTCTTCGGCTTCATCGTAATCGATGAAATCGCTCATAGCGAGATCGACTTTTTCTTGTTTTCCGTCTGCAAAGACGACAGCTTCTTGAATTCCGTAAAAAGTGATGTCTTCTTCCGAAGTATTTTTAGCCGTATAATTGATATAGATATATTCCAATTCTTCCCCGACCTCTTTGTCGGTCGTCATGCTAATTCTGTTTTGTTCCTCTGCTGGGAGGTTGGCTACTTTCTTAAAGGAAAGTTCGTTTAGCGTAAATTGAATGGGCTCCACATCGTATGCTTCATCTTCGGCAATCACCTGGACGACTTCACTGTCTACGGTTTGTTCTTCTGTTTCTTCAACGGATACGGCCTCGGCCTCTCCACTGCCAAACATGTCTTCTAGATTTGTGTAATTGGCAAAAATGGTCTCTGCCAAATTTTCATCATCTACAATTTTATAAGACCCGTCTTCGTCTTCTTCTAAGGTTAATTCGACCGTACGAGTTGTCATGTTAGCATCTTCGTCAGTGAGATAGTCCATTAACGTTTCTTGGACGAGGTCTTCATATGCCTGTTCGGACTCCTCTGTTTGCTCTTCAAACGCACTAGCCAGAGCCAAAGGCATGACCTCAGCAATCGTTTTTGAAAAAGCGTGAGCAAAATCCACAGAAGTAATGTCTGTTTTTACGACGGCTTTTCCTTCTTCTTCAGAAACAACTTCAGGACTTTCGTATTCATACCCATTGGAGATAGCGTCTATCATCTCCGCTGTCATTTCTTCATCCTCTAGTCCCTCTTCATCCATAGTTAGACTTTCTTCTCCACCGGCGACAAAAGAACCTGCTGCTTCCAAATCACCACTTTGAATCGCCGACAAGTAGCCATCTACTGTTTGATCAGGACTCTCCGTCCCACACCCCGCTAAAATAAATACCCATAAAGACATGCATACTATCACGTTTCGTTTCATCCTGTGTCCCTCTTTCTCTTGTTGTTCCAGTATGTACCCTTATTCTTATTGTATAGGATAGAAATCTATTTTCCTAGTCAATTTTTCATAGTTTATTTGTCGCATAAGCCTTTCTATTTTGAAAAGAACATCACCTAGCTTCTTAGAACAGAGAAAAACGTGTATGGTAAACTTCCCGTAAAAAGGAGGTAGAGTGTAACTCAGATGGAACCTTACCATGACATCCCGAAACCCTGGGCATGGAGCACTTTCTCCTTGTTTTCCAATGATTTCTTGTCGTATGAACTCTCCATAGAACGTATTTTTAATAGAATCATCCATTTCCTTGTCTCATGAAGCTTTCATGGAGCAGGTTTCTCCTTCGTTTCATCTCTTTTTGGTTCTATGAACCCCTGAAACCCTTGTCATGATGCACTTTCTTTTTGTTTCCAAGCAATTTCTTGTCGTATGAACCCTTCATGGAACATGTTTTCAGTAGAATCATCGATTTATTTGTTCCATAAAGCCTCCATGGAGTAGGTTTTTCCTAGATTTCACTTTTCTTTTGTCTCATAAACCCAGATGATAGGACATTGACCAGTAGTTTAATAATAAAACACCGGACTCGTGAATACTCTTTATACAAAAAGGGGAGTCCCGTCATCAGACATCAAGGTATCCTCACAATCGCGATCATCTTCTTATTTCTGTTGTTCGGTATGTTTGCTTTCTTTTCTCTTGTGAGATCACCGAGTGAACAAGCTAAGAATACTGTTGCATCTTTCTATGATTACGAGCAAGAAGGCGACTTTGCCCAATCTTGGGATTTGTTCCACTCTGACATGAAAAATAAATTTACGAAAGGACACTACATTCAAGACCGTGCTCACGTTTTTATGAATCACTTTGATGTTTCTACTTTTTCGTATGAAATCGGGGAACCAGAAAAATTAAAAGAATGGCAGATGGAAAAAAACTCGACTCCTCTAGAGGAAGTGTATCAGGTGAACGTGATTCAAACCTTTAAAGGAAAATACGGCAACTTTGATATCTCACAGGACGTGTTTGCCGTGAAAGAAGACGACGAGTGGACAATACTGTGGGATTATAAGAAATAGATACTTTCCACTCGGGAACGTACGAGTTAAACAAACGTTTGATTGATAATCTTAAAGGGATGTAAGCACGGCTTGGTGCATCATCCTTTCTACTTTTCGCCCATCCATTCTTTCACTTTATCTTCATACTTCTCCATCCATCTTCTATGAAAATACATCGCTCCGGTTCTCCTGATGAAAAAATCAGCGGGAGTGACTGCCATTTCATGATCGATGGAATATTTCAGCTGCGCGAATGTGAGGAGGTCTGACTCGTTCCAGCCCTTCTGTTGTCGCGTTTCATTTATGATCGAAAATAATGAAGAGACATTCGAGCCGTAGCGTCTGGCTAGAAACGCTGCATGTTCTGTACGTAATTCGAGCTTGATTCCTTCTTCTGTTTTTTCTTGAACAAAGTGCTCGAACTTCTCATATCCGCCTATGTCGCCGCCTGATATCGGAATGGATGTTGTCATGCTTGGGGAAAAGAGTTTGTAGCGTTCCTTTTTAAATTTATCAGCGATTAGGTCGACAATCATTTCTGCCATTTTCCGGTAGCCGGTTAGCTTTCCGCCAGCGATCGCGATCAGACCGGAGGGAGATTCCCAGATTTCATCTTTTCTCGAGATGTCAGATGGTGTTTTTCCTGCTTCTTCTATCAACGGGCGCACTCCTGCCCAACTTGATTCCACGTCTCCGTCTGTCAGTGAAAGCGTTGGAAATATGTACGATACCGCTTGGAGAATATAAACCCGGTCTTCGTTTGTGACATGGGGATTAGCTGGATCGTCCGTATATGTCGTATCTGTCGTTCCTACGTACGTCTTGCCTTCTCTCGGAATTGCGAACAGCATGCGTCCATCGCTGTTATCAAAATAAATCGCTTGCCGCAGAGGAAAAACGCTTTGATCAAACACAAGATGAACGCCTTTTGTTAAACAGAGAAACTTTCTCTGTTTGGATTGATCTTTTTCCCGCAAGACATCCACCCATGGCCCAGCGGCATTCACGACTTTTCTCGCACGAATGACAACGTTGTTTCCGTTCAGCTGGTCGGTCACATGGACTCCAGCCACTTGCCGTCCGTCATAGATAAAACCGTCCGCTCTCGCATAATTCACGGCTTTTGCTCCGAATTGTACCGCTTTTTTGATGACCTCGATTGTTAAGCGAGCGTCGTCGGTGCGGTATTCCACGTAACACCCCGCCCCTTGTAATCCTTCCTTCTTTAAAAGAGGCTCTTTCGCTAAAGCTTCCTCTCTTGATAGCATCACTCTACGTTCGTTCCGATTCACGCCAGCCAAAAAATCATACAGCCGTAATCCGAGCGCTGTCCTCCTTTTTCCTAACGATCCATCGGCATACATAGGAAGTAACATCCACGCGGGTGTCGTCACATGGGGTCCATTTTCATAAACAATCGCCCGCTCTTTCCCGACGTCGGCTACCATTTTCACTTCTCCTTGTTTCAAATAACGGAGACCTCCGTGGACAAGCTTCGTGGATCGGCTCGAAGTACCCGCCGCAAAATCCTGCATCTCTACTAACGCCACGGTCATCCCCCGGCTCGCCGCATCCAACGCAATCCCCGCTCCCGTGATCCCGCCGCCAATGACAAGCAAATCATGGGTTTGCCGGCCCATGTGCCGAAGAATCTCACCTCGCTCCAAGCTTGAAAAACGCACCAAAATCTCCTCCCTATCCCGAATAAAAATTAGTTACATAAAAACATATGTCGCGCCGCAGAAATAAAGCACCCGCCAAGGACAGGTGCTGTGTGTGTATGCGAGACAGAGATACACAGAAACGTTTATAATTTATGGTAAAAATGTTTAAGCTGTCTTCGGAACTTCTATCTTCTTGTTCGTCCCCGACTTTATCCCTGTTATGATTAAGAAAATACTGGCTACTCCCAGGATTATAATAGGAAGACTCCAACTGTTTGTTATATCATGTATAAACCCTAACAATATCGGGCCAACCGCTGCGATGAAATAGCCAATAGATTGGGCCATTCCAGACATTTGAGCCGTTTCTTGTCCATCGTTTGTTCGCAAACTAAAAAACATCATGCACAAACTAAACGCCGCCCCACAGGCACCTCCAATACATATAATCGCTAAGGCAATGATGATTGGATTTCCCACTAGAAGGCCACCGACCCCAAAAATAATTATTACGCCAATTATCGCACTCAATAGTCTTTGATCCTTCAATTTTTCTGCGATCAGTGGAGTAATAAATGTAAAGGGGACAAATGCCATTTGCAGCAGAGATAGCATCCAACCTGCTACATCAGAAGGATATCCAAAGCTTTTCAGTATATCCGGGAGCCAAGACACCATGGTGAAAAAAACCATGGATTGAATTCCCATATATAAGGTAATATTCCATGCTAATGGTGATTTCCAGACATTATTTTGCACTGTAGGACCGGCGTCTTTTCCTTTTCTTATCCCTGTTTTGTTCCTAAGTTGCGGGATCCAACAGAGTAAAGCGATGATCGACAACATCGTCCAAGCTAGCAAAGAGCCCCGCCATCCCCATTCTGACATCCGTGACAACGGGACGCTAACCCCTGCTGCCAGAGCACCAAGTATATACATACATACTGCATAAAGTCCCGTGTACAGTCCAATGTGAGATGGGAATTTTAACTTAATTAATCCAGGTAATAGAACATTTCCAAACGTTATAGCTACCCCGATCAGCGCGGTCCCTGACATTAATAAAACCACATCAGATAACGTACGTACGATCAAGCCGATTATTAGTAATAGAAAGGAATAAAAAATGGTCCATTCCATACCAAGACGTTTTGCAACTACATATACAAAGGGAGATACGAGAAAAAAGGCTAATAATGGTATAGTGGTAAGACTCCCGGCTATTGTATGGTTAATCCCTAGATCATCCCGAATTTGTGACAATAATGACCCAACCGAGGTTAAAGGTACCCGCAGATTGGAAGAGATGAATAGAATTCCGATTAACAATGACCACCGAGCAATTTTGCTTTCTTGATTTTGGATGTGAATAGCGTCCTGTTTCAAAGATACTCTCTCCCATGATAATGGTAACGATCCTATTTAGTTTAGGGCAGAGAGGAAAGTTAGTTCTTTTTGAAAGATATTCTTTATCTTCTTTTTCTACCATTCCTTTCCCCTTTTCCTAGTCAATTATTTTGAGCCAGTCTTACTGTACATATTAGCAGAACCGGGTTTGGAATCAAGGTAGGGTTCCTTCTTGTAATATCCTCTATTTACGAAAATGGCAATGAAAATAGTCCCCAGGACAGCTGAAATCACGAGCGTCCCTGCATTTAATCCGATCCCCACTAGTATAACGTAGCCGATGGCACCCGTCATAAGGATATAATAGGTTGCGGGGATGAGCACTTTCCTTATAATATTTCCTTCTCTTCCAACTAAACCAACTGCCGCTGAAGCCATGATTACATTATGAACACTAAACATGTTTCCAGCTGCTGCACCAACACTCTGAAGTGCGACTATCCATGCCGGCGTTAAATTCGAGCTTAGGGCCATTTCTACTTGAAATTGGCTAAACATTAAGTTACTGAATACGTTGCTCCCAGCAAGAAATGCTCCCATGGCACCAATAACTGGAGCAATAAAAGCCCACGAGTTACCAGCAAAAAATGTTAAACCGCTGGCGAGAGTCGATGGAATACTTTCAAATCCTGCTGCACCGCCGCCACTTTGTAAAAAGACTTGAACCATAGGAACCGCGAATATTAAGGAAGCCGCCGCTGCCCCAATTGTTACAACAGATGAGTTTAATGCCTTTTTATAGGTAGGCCACTTGATCCCATGCAGCCAAATTGTAAGAATGGAAACGGTTACAAAAATGGTACCAGGGGACGCTAATAGATCAATACCTGTACTAATGTCGGTGCCAAAAAGATTATTAATTTCTATGGTCGTATTCCCTAGCCAAGAAGACACAGGCAAAAAGGATACGTTACTTATAAATAACAGAGCAGCCATGATTATATAGGGAAGCCACGATTTAAATGTAGAAAAGGAAGCAATCTTCTCTTCTTCTACTTCCAAAACTCCAATCCAATCTTTCTCCCAATTGGATTTATCACCAAACTGCCACACCTTATCCTTCGGCATAAACCATCCTTTTTTCGCCGCTATTATCGCCGGTATAAGTCCCAAAAGGCCACCGAATAAGGAAGGGAACTCAGGACCTAGAAACATCCCTGACAGAATATAAGGTACTGAGACGCACACCCCTCCGAAAATAGCGAACTTCCACGCCCCAAATCCCTCTTTAAATGATTTGTTTTTTCCAAAAAAGCCACAGAGCAGTACGACCATGAATAAAGGCACTAAAACTCCCACTGATCCGTGGATGATCGCTACTTTTTCTCCCATATCTAAAAGGAACTGATCCCAGGAGGTAACATTCAAAACGGAATTAATTTCCTCATTTTTACCGCCTCCTAGTCCATCACTAACGCCAATCCAAATAGGAGCTCCTGCTGCCCCAAAGGATACCGAGGTACTTTGAAAAATCATTACCATCAAAGCCGCAGACATTGCCGGAAATCCTAGAGCTACTAATATCGATCCAACTACTGCTCCTGTAGATCCATACCCCGCAGCACCTTCTAAAAAAGCCCCGAAGATCCACAAGAGAATGATCACTTGAATTCTTCTGTCTTGTGTGACCCCAGTGATACTTTGTCTAATAACACCCAAGGCACCACTCTCTTTTAGTGTGTTGAGTAAAAGCAATGCCCCAAACACGATATACAAAATACTGAATACGGTAGTGAGCCCGTCAACACTAGCAGCCGATACTTGATCAATAGGTACCTTCCATACAAACATGGAGATAAATAAAACAGATATAAACGCTAACAACATGGAAGTTCTTGCTGTCCAACGTAAGATGACCAGGAAAAAAAACAATATAGCTATTGGGATAATTCCAATAATACACAGCATCCATAAATCCATTTTCTTCCCCCCTCTGAAAAAACATTTTCTACCTTTGTTCCTTGATGACATCACGGCATTTCAAATATTCCGTAAATTGTAAATAACGCCGCTAGTCAGACGAACAATGAATAAACGGAAGGGCATGACATACTGACTAACATATCTAGAAATCAGCGTCAGTTTACATCATGCCCTGTGTCCCCATTAAATTCTAGCAACCCTGTACTCTTACAATCTATCGCTATTTATTTCTCTGGCAAAATAGAATCCTTATCCGTTACTTCATCTTCTACTACATGTTGAGGTTTTGTTCCGACAGGCTCTTCTAAGAACCATGCTCCCATTCCAGAAACGGTTGGGACGTCTTGAATGGTATATAAAATAGCATTTTCACTATCCGACGAGTTGCAGTGTTCGTGTTCAAGCCATGCTGGAGAGAAAAACACGTCTCCTTTTTCCCATTCTATTTTCTCCCCGTCAATGACACTGTATCCTTTTCCCTCGAAGACGATAAACAGTGCCATATTACTGTGTTTGTGCGGGTTATTGTGCTCTCCCGGCTTCAACACTTGTACCAGAGCGTTTATATTAGGCGAAACACCGTAAGCATCGCCGGTGTCTTTATTGATAAGTGATACAGCCCCTCTACCATCACCCATGAAATCCGAGGATAAAGACAGATCTAATTGCTCCATGATGTCGTTCCCTTTCCAAATACAAGGACTGACAGACGGCTTTGTGCTCTTTTGAAGAAAATCTTTGTAACTAATAAAATCCGCTTTTGAATGACTCATTATCTTATCCCCCTTCAATTTGTACACTAATAGTTAATCATGTACACTATTAGTTTACTTGTTTATTATATTACATGGGATACGCTCGAAAATCAAGAATTGATTTATAATTTTAGAAATTTAATTTATCCAAGTGCTACCTAATGGTTTCATCTGTATAGACAGAGATTCAGTGTAAAATCCTGCTAGTAAGAGGAAGAAACAGCTACAAAAAAAGAATTCTGCCTGTTTCATTAACGGAAACAATTCTATAAATGGGATGCCAAGGCTTTCAGAGTAGCCGGAAAGGAACGGATACGGTAGTATGAGAAGAGGACAATATAAGAGGAAAGTGCATCGCAGATATTGTCTTACAAACGCAAGGCATTAATCAGTAATCATAAAAGTGGTGAGTAATCTTGGATCAGAGAGTTTTAAAAACAAAAGGGATTCAATCTCTAGAACGGGCTGTGTACATTTTAGAAGAGATTAAGAACAATCGTGCCCCGATCACACTAACAGAGCTTTCCCATAAAACGTCTATGTCGAAAAGCAGCTTGCAAAAATACCTTGTCAGTTTTTTAAAATTAGATATGTTGCATTATGACGAAGCAACAAGAACATACAGTCTGGGCTCGAAATTGATAGATCTCGGATTAAATGCGCTAAATAGAATTGATATTATCTCCATCATCGATCCATTTTTGTTAAAAATTAAAGAAGAATTAAACCAGTCATCCATTCTTGCTCTTTGGACAGAACAAGGTCCGATCATTGTGAAGTATCAAAGTAGCGGAAGATCCATAAACGTGGAAATAGAAATAGGTTATCGGCCGCCCTTACTTGTAAGTTCAGTCGGTAAATGTTTTGCTGCCTTTTTGCCGGACGAGGTAACGAAGAATTTAGTGGATATAGAAATTTCCTCTTACCAATTAGAGGAGGAAGCTATTGTGAAAGAGCTAACCGCGATAAGAGAAAAAGGGTTTGCTACGAGGGAAAGTCAATTTGGGGACTTGCCAGGGAATCAAACAATAGCATGCCCTGTTTTTGACCATACGGGAAAAGCCGTTGCTGTCATAGGTTTAATCGGCTTTACCCATGACTTCAACACGGCTTCCGACTCTACGGAGGTTGTAAAGTTAAAAGAAATCTCGAGAAATGTTTCAGAACTGTTGGCCCACCAAATATAGAAAAGCATAATGGCCGGGATGGATGATCATCTTCTAACTTTTTGAAAAAAACGCCCGCACTGACTTCTGTCCATGTACGGGCGTTTTCTGTGAATTCCTATACTTTTTCCGTATGATCCGTGTTCACTTTACTCATGTAGTCTTCAGCCGTCATGACGTGGGCCGTGGAGCCTCCGAGGACCGTGAGCATGACACGGTGAACTTCTTCAGCTGGTACTTTTCCAAACCCAATGTCCGCGTAATCATAGGTTCCCGTCGCGTCTGACAAAAAGGCCACTTTATACCCTCGATACATGGCATCCCGCGCCGCTGCAAAACAGCAATCTTCCGTTGTCAATCCAGCGATGACGAGATTCTTAACGCCTTTTGTTCTTAAAATGATATCAAGGTCTGTCCCAAAAAACGCACTGTAGCGGCGCTTCTTTATGACAGGCTCCCCGTCCCGCGGTGTCACTTCAGGGTAGATCTCGCTCCCTTTTTCCCCGTCGATTAAGCAGGCCCCTTCTAAAATAGGAGGGTAAATTTCCCCATACAGTCCTAAGTCCGATCCATCTTTTCGATGAACGTGAGCCGTGTAGATCACGGAAATGCCTTCTTCCCGGGAAAAGTCCAATACTTTTTTTAGTGTAGGAAGCATCTCCTGGCCCATCGGTGTCTCCAGTGGTGCCCCCTTCGCGACAAAATCATTTTGCATATCAACGACCAATAATGCCGTCTCCTTTGGATCCATACGATCGATTGTTAACCCCATGTTCTTCCTCCCTCTCGTTTTAAAAGACAATTTAATTTGCTCTTGGCAGTAGGTGTGTTCCCATCTTTAGTATAGCACCAAAAGACACGGTTGGAGTTACGTAACAAAATTAACCAACAGATTAGTTATAATTATCCCGAGCAAAAGGCCGTGATTTCTCCGAAGAACTTAGAAGCACAGTCCCAATACCAGTCCACACCTCTATAATGGGATTGGATTTTAGAAATAAAGCATACAAATTAAGGGATTACATTTAGGTTTGTACTTTACGAATAAATTGTAGTATCATAACATTTAATTAATAGCGGTGTATTGCTTCGGCATACACTTAAGGGGACTGGATGCGTCTGGTCTCCTTTTTAATTTGTCTAAAAACCTATAATTGAACTGCAATTTGGCTGTCCAAGATATCGATTGGTACATTCATGTGCGGTCATAAACCAAAAGCAGTAACCCCATCCTGCGTACGACTTGGAGAAAACACGCGCAGGGGATGAGGTTACTTCTTTGGTAATCCACTCCTTTTGATCTTGCTACGAGCTACAAGACAGCATCCGTGTTCCTGCACGGGTACTGTTCTTTATTCTATACCTTTATTATAACGAATTATTCTTGAGCTCCCCTTTAGAATTAATGACCTCGTCTTCATTTTTCCCTGTGGGCAGGGCATTATCCCAATGGGTTATTGACCTTAAATGCTTGTTTGTATGAATCTGGGTCAATAACAAGGTCGATTAATGACTTTGAATGTTCTAGCGAAGAGAGCTAGGGCACCATTCTCGCTTTCTGTTGACCTTGAATTACTTTCCGCCTGTAGGTAGGGCACTATGTCACTAAGTTATTGACCTGGAACTCCATTTCGAATCATTCTATGTCTTTAACCAAGCCGATTAATGACCTAGTATACTCTGGCCCAGCACGCTGGGGCACTATCGCCGTCTACACTAGCTCAGTGATGCTGCTCCCGCTTCCCCATCACAAGGCTAACTATCCCTTTATTTTTTATCAGCTCTTCCGCTGCACTGCGCAAGAGTCAGAAAAACATGATCATAATTGCTTTCTTTTGTTTTTTACCTTTTAACCTATCTCCTAGATACTCAATCAAAAGGTAAAAATCATGAAAACTATTCATTCTATTTCAATGACAGGATCGTTGATTGTGTCGTTCGAACATTTAGAATAAAATAGAAAGGAGAAAGCAAGGCTTCTAAAGAGAGGGTTGGACGGATGGTCTTCCTATTATTCCGCCAACGTCAGAAAAAGTGCAGCAAATGCTAGATTTTTCGGGATTGTCACCGGATGTTGTTATCGGTGGGATTCCGGAAAAGCAAAGATGTGAAGGAAACTAGTAATGTGATAATAGGCCCGTATCACAAAAACCCCAAGCAAAGTTTCCATCCATTACATGAATAAAAGATTCCCTTCTTCACGAGCAACCTCCCACCTATACTTGAAGCTGAACCACTTTATGGAGTTTTTCATCATAAGGTGGGGTGATCACTCCTTTTTCCGTAATTATTCCTGTAACTAGATGATGGGGAGTAATATCAAATGACGGATAAACAGCTTTTGTTCCTTCTGGAGCAATCCGTTTGTCTTGGATGGATGTCACTTCTGCTCCGTTACGATACTCTATTTCTATATCATCCCCAACTGATATTGTTGAATCTATCGTGTGGTTGGAAGTGGCTGTGTAAAAAGGAATATTATTTTCCTTTGCTGCGATTGCATGCATATAGGTTCCTACTTTGTTTGCAAGGTCACCATGGGAAGTGATTCGGTCCGATCCAACTACCACCTTCTGAATATCGCCTTTTCTCATAAAATACCCAGACATGTTATCGGTTATTAATGTAAAGGGAATACCAAACTTTTTTAACTCAAAAGCTGTTATTCGTGCACCTTGTAAGTAAGGACGTGTTTCACACACGTATACATGAATATCTTTACCTGATTCTTTCGCTTTCCGAAGAACGGACAGAGCTCGACCTCCGTATCCAGACCCTGCCAGTGCTCCTGAGTGACAATGGGTTAAAATGGTATCTCCATCATCGATTAGCTCTGCACCGTATTTACCAAGGTCAAATTCAAATGTTAATTGCCTATTCAGGACTTCAATTAGTTTTTCTTCTATTTGATCTACAATATTTGTATTAGTCTCCTCCACGATAAGTAGGATTTCATTAATTGTTTTCACTAAATTAACGGCTGTGGGTCGAGAACTTTTTAACTTTTTCGCTGCCGTTTGGATTGCCACCCGGTCTCCCCTTGATTGCACAGCAGCAAGATACATTCCGTAGGCTCCTGATATTCCAATAGCTCCTGACCCTCTTATCGTCATATTTTTAATTGCACTTACCAATTCATCTACATTTTTGATTGTTAATGTTTCAAGAGTTGTCGGGAGTTTTTTTTGATTAATTAGAAAAATACGATCTTTTTCTAGCCATACCGGGAGTAATAAATCTTCATAATGAAACCTTTCAATTAACTCCTGTAATTGATCCACGGCTTCTTAATCCTCCTTCTATGATGGAATGGTTTGCTTTCAAACTCGAAATGATAAATGCTTGCTTTGCTGTATCCTCCACTAAAGTGGCAATGTCGAATGCATTTTCAAGACTTTTCCCCGTTGCGCATATTCCATGTTCTTCCATGAGACATGCTTTTATGGATGGATGTTCACGAAAGAGTTGAGTCACACTTTTTGCTAATTGTTCTGATCCAGAAGGAGCGGATTCAGCCACTGGAACATACTCAAGTATTTTTTTGGCAGTGACGGTGGGGAGTGGAAGTTCCATTCCTAAGCTTCCATATCCGATAGCAAAGTTTGGGTGACAATGTACTATAGCATGAATATCGGGGCGCTCTTGATAAATTCCTAAATGAAAACGGTATTCTTTCGAAGGGTCACCTAGTCCCTCCATTTTCTTCCCACCCATGGACATAACAACACAGTCTTCTCTTGTCATTTCGCCCAAGCTAACTCCTGATCGTTTAATCAAGATAGTATTCTCTCCGGGTATTCGAACACTCAAGTTGCCTCCAGTAGCCTGTATCATCCCCCGGGCAAACACTTTCTGCGATACATAACTGAGTTCTTTTTTTAGTAACTCCTGCATAGACTACTCCTTCCTACATGACTTCACCATTTATTTTACTTCTCGTCTTGAGCAGGAACTTGAGAAGCTAGAGCTTCTTCTTTTTTCACTGGTAATAAAAAGTCAAAATCACATCCTTGGTCTGCTTGTAGGACATGATTACGATACATTAATGGATATCCTCTTTGATAATTTGTGAACTCTGGTTCTTTCCAATCCACTTTTCTATTTTCTAACTCTTCGTCGGACACCAATAATTCTAATTTACGATTTTCTACATCTAATTCAATCATATCACCATCCCTAATCAAACCGATAGGGCCTCCTACTGCTGCCTCCGGTGCTACGTGTAAGATAACTGTTCCGAATGCTGTACCGCTCATTCTACAATCAGATAATCTGACCATGTCCCGTACTCCCCGCTTTAGCAGCTTATCTGGGATTGGAATCATTCCGGCTTCGGGCATTCCTGGGGCACCAACAGGTCCTGCATTTTGCAAGACTAGTACGCTATCAGGGGTTACCTGAAGTTGTGGATCATTTATTCTTTCTTCTAAATCTTCTAAAGAGGTAAATACAACAGCTTGTCCTCTATGCTTAAGTAGTGAGGAAGATGCTGCTTTTGGTTTAATGATCGCTCCATCAGGTGCTAAGTTACCTTTTAAGACATTGATTCCCCCATCTTCGTGTAATGGAGCTGATATTGGATGAATGACCTCTCTAGCCTCTTGATGTATCTCAACTTGTTCAAGATTTTCAGCTAAAGTCTGGCCGGTAACAGTTAATTCTCCTACATGCAAAAGAGGTGAAAGTTCCTTTAGGACTGCTGGGATACCTCCAGCATGATAGAGATCCTGCATCTGGTAGTTCCCTGCCGGTCTCATGTTTGCTATGAATGGAGTTGAACTACTTAACTTATCAAAGTCATCTAAATGAAGCTTTATTCCCAACCTTCCCGCTATTGCAATTAAATGGATGACCGTGTTTGTCGAACCGCCTATCGCCATTAATGTTCTTATGGCGTTTTCAAAAGCATTTCTTGTCATAATATTGACCGGCCTAATATCACTTTCCACAAGTTGTACAATTTGCTTTCCAGTCTCTTGTGCTAAATGAACTCTATAGTTTTCCGTAGCTGGGGTTGCAGATCCTCCTGGCAGCATCATACCTAGAGCTTCTGTACATGCAGCTATGGTACTTGCGGAACCCATTACCATACAATGACCTGGAGTAGGAGCTAATTTTTCATTTATCACGTCTAACTCTTCTTCTTCCAGCGTTCCTGCTTTATACTCCTGCCAAAAATAACGACAATCTGAACAGGCGCCTAGGGTTTTTCCCTTGTAAATTCCATTATTCATTGGTCCCCCTGTAAATAATATCGCTGGCTTATTGGCGCTTGCCGCTCCCATTAACTGAGCGGGGGCCATCTTGTCACAACCGCCTATTAATACAACTCCATCTACAGGCTGAGCTGATATCATTTCCTCTGTATCCATCGCTACTAGATTCCTGTACAACATCGTTGTGGGACTAGTAAACATCTCTCCAACGGATATTGTCGGGAACTCAAGAGGAACACCTCCAGCCATAATTACTCCACGCTTGATCGCTTCCACCAACGGTTGTACATGGGCGTGGCATCTGTTCACTTCGCTGAAAGTGTTACATATTCCAATCACGGGCTTGCTAGATTCCTCATTCCCGTACCCTAAATGACGATTAAAAGCTCTTTGAATAAAATCGCTGAAGCCTGCATCACCATATGAAGTTTTTGTTCTAACCATAGGAATCCTCCTCTTCTTCGAAAAACATTAAATTTCCTTGCTCTGAAAATTCCAATTCCATTGGCTCTGATAGAAGTTCTACTTTATCTGATAAGTGCTTTCCTAAATTACTTGAAATATATAATGTTTCCAAATGAAGAGTATTTTCTATAACAGCGATACGCAACTCTTCAGGATTGTCGACCGCTAAACTTTTCAAAGCTGCTTGAATTGCTTGTTGGTCATTATCAAAAACCATGGGGATCATCGCACGTTGAACATAAGTGCTCGTTATACAATTCCAGTATGTTTTCTCCCGGTCCAATTTCCCTATTAATTTTTCAGTGGTGAAGTCCGCAAGTCCTATTCCTGTTGCATTCCCATGAGATGACTCATGAAGGTCTGTCACGATAATTCTCTTATATTCAGGTGACTTAGGCTCAGGCACACCTTGAATTTTGGACCTGCCAATGACATTGGTATCCATTCCGGTTCCGCTGTAATTTTTCCCCATTTTTTTAACTACGAGCAAATCTAAATTTTCAATTGGAACGCGAGGAAAATATTCTTTGGCCTTTACTAACAATTCTCTCTCTGCCTCTAAAATATCATCTGGTTTAATCACTTCCAGATAAGCGGTTTCCTCATAGCTATTTTCTACAATTCCTACTCCTGCTATTATTTTACCTGTTTCAATGAATGCGGCTCCTACTTCCTGAATCGTTTCGGACATGTAGGCCGGACCTTGACGGTGTAATTGATTGGCACCTTTCGATTTGCCAAGACCAACTGTCATCATTTTTAACAAGCCACTTTCATTCAATCCACGGAAAGCAGTGTGTAATTTAATTCGGTTGAGAACAATAATTCCATCTGATTCCCATGCATACTTATCACAGTACACAGTGTAACCATTCTTAGTTTCAGCAACTTCTATTACCTCATCAGATGTATAAATTGGGCAGCCAATCTCTTCCTCTGTAAAGCCAAGACTCTGGAGTACCTCCCTCTGTCCTTCGCTTGTTCCTCCTCCATGACTACCCATCGCTCCGATAATAAAAGGAGCAGCTCCAATTCTTTTTAAATAATCCACGAGAGTTTTAACGATTAATACACGATTCGATATTCCTCGGCTTCCAACCGTAATTGCGATGGAAGCCGAGTTTTTAATAGAAGGCAAATGTTTCTTCAATTTCTCTATAAGATGTGTATCAATGTTTTCTATTTTTTCGTTTTTAAAATTCTGTCTAATTTTTAATACTTTCGGAAATTTAATAGCTTGTTCCTCACTTTCTTACTCGGACAAAGAGAGAGAAACATATTTCATCTCCAAAAACTCTTTAAGTCCTTCATGACTGCCTTCTTTCCCCATTCCCGATTCTTTTATACCTCCAAATGGTGCTTCTGCGGTACCAGGAAACACATCATTGATGCCAACAATTCCGTACTCTAGCTTTTCCATCGTAGAGATAGCCCTTTCTATGTTTGTTGTGAATAAAAAAGCCGCAAGTCCGTAATTAGTATTATTCGCCTCCTTCACCACCTCTTTGTCATCAGTGAATGAGACTATTGGAACAACAGGGCCAAATGTTTCTTCGGACATGATGGACATCGAATGAGACACGTTTGCTAAAATAGTGGGCTTGTAAAAATATCCTCCTGGTCCTTCCCATGTTTCACCGCCAGTTCTCAAGTCTGCCCCTTTTTCAATCGCATCTCCTACTTGGGTCTTAACTTTTCTAAGTGCCTCCTCATTGATTAAAGGACCAATCTCAGTCCCTTCCTCTGTACCGTTACCAATTTTCATCTGCTTTACTTTGTTTTCAAGTTTTTCTAAAAACAATTCTTCAATATTGGAATGGACAAAGATCCTATTGGTACAAATGCAAGTCTGCCCAGCATTACGATATTTGCTTGCAATGGCTTGATCAACAGCAAGATCAATATTTGCGTCCTCAAAAACAATGAGAGGGGCATGCCCGCCTAGTTCAAGAGAAAGTTTTTTCACCGTATTGGCACTTTCTTTCATTAAATGCTTACCTACTTTTGTGGATCCAGTAAAAGTGACATGACGAACAATGTTATTATCCATCATTTCCTTCCCGATTGACTGGGGATCACCAGTCACTATATTCAAAACTCCTTCTGGAAGTCCCACTTCATTAAAGATTTTGACAATTTCAATGGCACTCAGAGGTGTTTGTTCTGCCGGCTTTAATACAACTGTACATCCAGCTGCTAAAGCGGGTGCTACTTTCCGTGTCACCATGGCTGAAGGGAAATTCCAAGGTGTTATTGCTCCTACAACTCCAACAGGTTGCGGGACTACCATCAGACGTTTATTCTTCTTCGAAGCCGGGATTACTTCTCCATAAGAACGATTCGCCTCTTCAGCAAACCATAGAAGAAAGCTTGCAGCAAAATCAATTTCTCCACGTGACTCGCTTAGTGGCTTTCCTTGTTCTTGTGTTAAGATTGATGCTAATTCTTCTTTTCTATCCAGCATAAGTTGATAAGCCTTATACAAATAAGAGGATCTTTCTCTTGCTGTGTATTGTGACCATGTTGTAAAAGCTTTATCAGCTGCTTCAATAGCCAATTTCATATCCCTGCCAGAGCCGTATGGTACTTCAGCAATTTTTTCGTTTGTTGCTGGATTTACAATGTCAAACGTTTTATTATTCTCTGTGCTCGTCCATTTTCCATTTATATAAATTCCTTTAGCTGTCTCCGTAATCATCCAATGTCTCTCCTTTTATTTGCTAGTTACTTCACTTCCTAAAGATGGGAACCAATACTTTTTCTGATTTCGTTTCTTTCGTTCTTCCCATTCATCAAGAATTTGTACCGCTAAGTTTGACACTTGAATACTTTTTTCAACTCCGCCATAAACGAATTCGTCTCTTATTCGGTTTGCAACCACTGTACATACAGAGCCAGCACGTAAACCATATATACCAGCGAGAGTGAAAATAGTGGAGGCTTCCATTTCAAAATTTAAAACCCCGGCTTTATTTAAATCATTAACTTTATCTTTGAAGAATGACTGTTCATAACCGTTAAGACCTGGACGTCCCTGACCACAGTACCAAGAAGCTGTAGAACAAGAAACACCTACATGATAGTTGTAACCAAGTTGTTCGGCTGCTTCCACTAAGGCTGTGGTTACTTCATAATGTGCGCTAGCCGGATATCTATCATCAATATAGAACTGACTTGTTCCGTCATGACGAACTGCACCGGAAGAAATAATGATATCCCCTGGTGATATATGCTCTTGGATTGCTGCCGTTGTACCAACCCTTATAAAGGTGTCTGCTCCCAATGTTGCTAACTCCTCAAACGCACTGGCCGTTGAACCCCCACCAGCTCCAGTTGAGCAAGCAGATATATCTGTATTTCCAACCTTTCCGCTAAAAGTCCTGTGCTCCCGGTAATTAGCTATTTTCCTGGACTGATCCCATTCTTCAGCAATCATATCGACACGGTCGGGGTCTCCAGGAAGTAAAGTATATTTATTGATATCTCCCTCTTTACACCTAATATGGTACTGTAGTCCTTCTTCCATTACTGGTTTTGTCGCTTCAGATTTCCAATTGTTCATTCATCTTCACCTCATTATTTTTAATTGATAGTTCACCTTGTTCAGTAAAACTAATTAATGGAGAAATTGTCGAAATGTTTTTCCTAGTCCCTAATTCAATATCCTCCTGGCAGTTTATCTTTCTCATGGTTTCACCGCTATCTGATTCTTCAAAGGCTTCAATAGCTGTAGAATGGTTTCCCGCTATCTTTCTACAAATTTTCGCGGAATCTTTAAAAGTCACTTTTCTGTTTTTGTTTATAGTGATTTGCTTTCCATATTCCACTAGTACTCCGGCTGTATAGACATCATCTAGAGCTGTAATATTTCCTTTTTCTCGACCAGCACAAACAATAGTCACTCCGTAGCCATTCTCCTCAGCAATCGCCACAGCTTTTTCCATTACTGTCTTTGCATTCCGCAGAGAACCCACTAAAATATTCTCAATACCTTTATTCCATAATGTGATTGCTGCGTGTGTCCCATTCGTTGTACGTAATATAACATTCTTATCTCTTACATCCACTCGCTCTAAGGAATGAAGGGACGGGCCAAAATGCGCGGATTCAGCAATGTTTCCACTTTTATCTTCCGCACAATATAGTGTTTCTACGTTTGATACATGATTATTGATCTCTGGATAAATTTCGTCTGTTAATATAATCTCATTACAGCCCTTATCCAGCATCGTGATCATCGCGGTAGTGGCCCTTAAAGCGTCAACAAGTACGCAGACTTGTGAAATATTATTATTCTTTATATCGTTTGGTGTAAAAGCAACCTCAAAGGTGATTGAATCCATATTTGATATCCTCCTTTATAGTAGTCTATTAAAAATTAAATAAATGGTAGGGCCACACCATGCAATGCCAAATAAAATACCTTTTGCTGAAAATGATATCTTACGGATATAGGTTCTATCAGGAAATGCTCCGTATCCCTTCGCCTCCATGGTGTTAGCAGTAACTCTTACTCTACGGACGGCTCCCATTAGTAGTGGCATTGTAAAACGCTTTAAATTCTCCATTTTATTTCTTAGTCCTTTTTGCTTACCAACCCCTCTTATTTTTTGCGCAGATTCAATTACCTTTGCTTCCTGTTCAAGTGTAGGTACAAACCTTAAAGCAATAAATAATGAATACGCATATTTGTACGGAATTTTCAGTTTTTGGGTCAATGAAATAACGACGTCTCTAGGATCACTGGTGGCGACGAAAATTAATGATGTGGTGAAGATAGTCACCAGCCTTCCTGTTATTGCTAAAGCAAAGTCCAATGACTCTTGATAAATATTTAAAAATCCGACATTGAATAATAATGTTTCTCCAGGCACTAAAATGACTTGTAAAACAAAGAACCCTACTCCAAATAACAGCATTATCCATATTCCTCGTATTAGGAACAAAAAGCTGAGCCTTGCAAAAATGATAGCAGTGAGAAAAACTGCCAAGAATATCATTAATTGAGGAATAGCAGATTCATACAGAAAAACTAAGATAGAAACACAGGCCATCCAAACCAGTTTCGTCACCGGATCAACAGAATGTAGAAATGATTTATTTTCTTGGTATTGAAAAGCTATACTCATAAGATTTGCTTCACCCTTTCCTCTGACTGCAGAAATTGATCTATAGTAATTACTGCTTTATCATAAGAAGGGAATAAAGATTTAGACAATTTAGAAATTGGAGGCTCGATTAAAGACGCTTTTTTCAATACATCCTCCTCCATAAACAAACTTTCTACAGAACCGTCATAAATTAGCTCTCCTTGATGCATTACTATCGCATCGTCTGCCCATTTACAAACTAATCTGATGTCATGCGTAATCATGATGATCGTTTTTCCTTGTTCTTGTAAGTCTTTACAGAGCTGGAGAAGATGAGTAGCACTTTTATAATCTTGGCCCGTTGTGGGCTCATCAAGTATAACAATATCTTGACCAAGTATTAAGGAAGCCATAACGCTTAGGCGACGCTTTTCACCCCCGCTTAAAACAAAAGGGTTTCTATCTTTTTGGTCATATAACTGGATCTGCTTAAGAGCATCTATCCCTTTATCTACGATTTCTTGTGGCAATTCTTCATCTCTATCTATATTTTCTTTGACACGCAAACCGTATATCACTTCTTCGAAAACAGTGTCAGCTACAAATTGATGTTCTGGATTTTGGAAGACATAAGCGATCTCATCGGACATTGCTAATAAGTCTCGTTTGGCTATATCTTTATTGTTTACTAACACCTTTCCCTTCGGAGGTGGAATGATGCCCATCAAGTGTTTTACTAAAGTAGTCTTCCCTGATCCATTCGTTCCCAGAATAGTGACGAAACTTCCTTTTTCTACCTCAAAATTTACATTTTTAAGAGCAACAGTGCCATTGGGGTACTTATAGTGAAGTCCTTTTACTGAAATCGCTGATGTATCACCTGATTTTTTTTGTTTTTTCATAGTTGATGGAATGAATTTATTAAGCGACCATTTTCCACTTAGTTCTTCAGCGGCTTCTTCTACAGAAATAGGGAATTTATTAAAATGAAGGCCTTTTTGTTTTAATTCCAGGGCTAGCTCAGATACTTCGGGAACCCAAACCCCCATTTCTGATAGTACATCCATTGAATTCTCTAACACCTCTTGAGGGGTGCCTTGCTCTACAATCCTACCGTCGTCCATAACGAGAACCCTATCTACCAAATGCATAATGTCATCAATTTTACTTTCTACCATTATAACGGTGTGCCCATACTCCTTATGGAGAACCTGCATAAGCATGAATATATCTTTGGTAGCCTGAGGATCCAAATTGGCAGTAGCATTGTCGAGTATAAGAGTGCTTGGCTGCATGGACAAAACAGAGGCGATACCAACTTTTTGTTTCTGTCCTCCAGAAAGCTCATGAACCTTGCGATTTTCAAATCCTTCCATACCTACTAGCTTCAAACAATGGCTAATTCTTTGTCTAATCTCGTCGGGGTCCACCCTTAAATTTTCAGGAGCAAATGCAACCTCGTCTTCCACATAAATATTGCATAATTGAGCGTCTGGATCTTGGAAGACTAGGCCAATTTTCGTCGATAAATCTTTCAAATCTAAGTGTAAAACGTCCTTATTATTAACTTGTATATCTCCAGCCATCTCCCCTTCCATCACGTTTGGGACAATTCCATTAAATGTTTGACAGAGTGTAGTTTTACCACAACCGCTTGGCCCTACAATTAGTACAAACTCACCTTCGTAAATTTCCAGAGAGAGGTTCTTCAGCACAGAGCTATCCTCGTCTTCATAGGTGAAAGTTACATCTTTCAACTGAATGATTGGATTCATGCCTTTCCTCCTCTTGTTCCTTGTTTGTGAATACTAAAACCTTTCAAAATACCAGCTTTGGCTAAAATATCCCCTATTATTTTGCTTAGCCAACCGGTCAGTACTACTCCACTGATACAGCGAACTACAAATGCTGATAGTAAAATAGCGATCCCCCATTTGTAGTATCCAAACCAAAATGCTGAAATAATGAACCATGCTGGCACGGCCATCATACCTGCTACTGCAGTACTCAACCAATCCCATCGTTTATATCGAAACAGCGCATAACCGAGTTCTACTCCGAGGCCATCCGTAATCCCTGCAACCATGGTAATCAAACCATTTGGATTACCAGTAATAACTTGTACCACACCAGTTAACGTTAGTGTAAAAAATGCTACACCTGGTTTTCTAATGATATAAGCAGCGAGAACACCGGAAATGCTATAGAAACCAATTGTTATTGACGTTAGTATAGGGCCACCTAAAGCTGTAAGTAACTGGTTTAGCATAGCCATGTAGAGTAAAGCAACCCCATTAACAATGGCTAAAATAGCGATCAACACAATATCTGTCGTGGTTAATCCTTTCTTCTTCACTTTCCGGTTGTTAGAAACCGGTTTTACTGTTTCTACCTCACTCATACTGTTACCTCCTTTAGCTCCAAGAAATGATGGGATATTCCATGAGAGTTACAACTATCCTTTTCTTCTAATAACATTAAACTCAAACTTATCACTTAAGTAGTAACTATCAGAGTATAATACCGGGATGCCTTTATCTGAGTAATGTGTTTGTTGAAGAAGCAATAGAGCACTTTTCTCTTTTAATTCGAGCTTTTTCATCACTTTTTCATCGCTGATGACGGCCTTTATCGAACAGATCGAAAATGAAAATTCCATTTCAAATTTACCTAAAAACTCTGTCAACGATTCATAATATTTTTCACGGTATTCGTTTTCCATTTCATCGATGTAAGGTATATAGTCCTCAACATAGACAACGGGTTGAGTATCTGCAGTTCTCACTCGCTCAATATAGAAGACATTACTGTGCTCCTCTAAAGACAATTTTGACTTTACGTTCGAAGGCGCTTTCATAACTTTCGTATCGACATTTTGGGTCCCAGGAAAATAATCTTGAGATTTGATAATATTTGTCGAGCTTTCTAGAGTTGTTATGTTTGTTTTCAAACTGTCTTTTGAACCAATAACGAATGTCCCGACACCGTGTTTACAATATAACACCCCCTCTTGTTCAAGTGTTCTAATTGCTTCACGAATAGTATTTCTACTCACCCCCAACTGATTTGATAATTTTTGTTCGGATGGTATTTTCTCCATTGGGTTTAATTCTTTGTTGATCAAGTCAAGAATTTCATCTCGTGCCTGAAGATACAGGCTCCTGTTTGCTAATTTAATGGCACCTCACCTCTCTCTGACATTGAACGTCAGTCGTCCTACAACTTGTTTCTAAAATTAGAATAACATGGGTACTTTTAAATAACAACAGATTTTTAAAAATTATTAAAATATTTTATCTAATGCATTAATTTGAGTAACTATAATACATAGATTTATAATATGGAAGCTGTTTTTCTGCAAAGGAAAGATTACTTGTACACTTTGCAAAAAGTTCTCCTCTCTGTTTTTTCACTTTCCAAATGATTTCTTCTTCATCGATTGATAGTATTTTTCTGTTTTTTACGGTCCACTCCCCACCAATCATGACTGAATCAACAGATTGACCATTTTCGTTAAATACCAATTGGGAAATAACATCATTCTCTGGTGTCCAAGTAGCATTAGTTGTATCGAGAAGAACAAGATCAGCCAATTGCCCCTGACGTACCTGACCCAAATGCTCTTGTTTGCCCATTGCACAAGCCCCATATTGAGTAGCCATTTTAAAAACATCTGAGGCATGCAACCATTTGCCGAAATCTAATTCCCCTATTCTGTCTAGCATAATTGTGCTCCTCATTATTTCGAACAAATTATGCTGAGTTCCACAATTAGATGCATCTGTTCCTAGAGCTACCGATATTCCTTTTCTAAGATATTTTCCAATCGGTGCCCTGCCACTTCCTAGTATCATATTACTGTGAGGATTGTGTACAATTGTTACATTTGCCTCGTTTAATAATTCCAGCTCCCTCTCTTGAAGCCATACCGCGTGTGCCACCGTTAATTGAGAATTAACTAACCCATGCCTTCCTAAATAGTCCACGCTGCCTGATAATTTTTTTTCACTTATCTCTTGTTGTATTTTAGTCTCTAGCAAATGAGTGTGAATGTGTAAACCATATTCATTACTCAATTTCTCACACATAGCTAACATCTCCGTACTGCATCTTTGAGGAGCATTTGGAGCTGCCATAATGGTAATCTTTTGATTTTTATCCTGCCAATTTCGTAGTAATTCTTGGTAAAACAACTCTATTTCCCTATGAGAAGGTGCTCTACTTTGGTTCAACTGTTCTAATATATCTTGTGGCAATTCTACAGGTAAAAATTGATGATCAGGTATGTCGTGCATCATCGGTGCGAATGAGACACGCATACCCGATGCTTCGTAGGCCTGTAAAGCAGCCTCGGAATAAGAAATATGAGGGAAATGATCAAGACAACTAGTTATCCCATTTTTCATCATTTCAATCGCACCTAGTTGAACTGATAATTTTATGTCTTCCTCGGCTAATGCGTGACCATATGCCACAGTGTATAATGTCCACGGTTCCAGTGGAAAATAATTTTCAGTCCCCTTAAACAGGTTCGAGTAAGAATGATAATGAGCGTTGATTAACCCAGGGATCACTAACATGTTATCACCGCGTATGACCTCTCTTGCATTGTTATATGGATATTCTGCCTGCCACGTCCCTGGGATAATTTCTTCAATCCTACTATTTTCTACATAAATGCTCCCCTCCTCTATTTCCATCTCATCATTAACCATTTTCACATTTTGAATGAAGATGGACATCTACGCCCTCCTCTCCTTATATCCCTGACTTGTATTCTAGCTGTCATTTTAATATTTTTGTTATACGTCAGTCGTCCTACAACTAATTTTCAGATTAACATTTCAGATTATTTACGTCAAGAATATTCTAAATATTGTGCTGTTTGCTTACATTCTACATTTCTTTTGTAAGGTGGGCTTAACATAAGTTAGTAACTAATGAGCGGGTGAGAAAAATTTTGGATGTAACTTAACCGGCTGCAGTGATCAGTTCGCAAGTAGTACCTCGCCATTCTTACCAACATATTAATCTATCACTGACCATTTCTAATAATCGTTTATCATGACTGATTGCGAGCATTCCAATCTGGTGTTTTTTCATAAGATGAAGAACGGCATGCCATATGTTTGCCTGAGAAACAGCATCCAGCATAGCAGTCATTTCATCGGCTATTAAGTATTGACTTGTAGAGATCAAAGCCCTGGCTAGTTGGAATCGTTGTAATTCACCGCCGGAAAGTTCACTCGGCCATCTGTTCAGCCACTCTTCCTTTATTTCTAAAACAGATAGAATTTCCGAGGATGGTTCTCCAGCCTCTTTTAATACTTCTTTCATACGCCATCGAGGGTTCATAGATTTTTCCGGGTGTTGCCAAATTAATTGAACAGGATTGGGATGTTTTTCTCTATTGGTACCCTGAATACGTTGATCTATTATGACCTCACCTTCTCTTGGCTTTAAATAACCAGCTGCTATTTTGGCTAGTGTTGTTTTTCCGGACCCACTGGGACCAAAAAGTCCTATTACTTCTCCTGGCCGTATAACTAAATTGACATTTTTTAATAACCAGAACTCTTCATACCGATAACTAACATTTTTGATTTCAAGCATGAAAACATCTCACTTGTCCTTCATCATATATTTTATTTGACGGTGTTACCTCATAACACTGATCATCCGCCCAAGAACACCTCGAGGCAAACGAACAGCCTTTTTTCACTTGGCCTAGCAACGGCTGTTCCCCTTGGAGCGGATGAAAACCATTTTGCGGAAGAGCCTGCCACAAAGCTTTCGTATAGGGGTGGCGAAGCTTCTCTCCATTGCCCTCAAAGTGAGAGCTGGGTGCTACCTCCACTGTTGTACCGGCATATAAGACAACAACTTTATGAGCAATGGTGAGGGCCGCCTTAATATCATGAGTAATAAACATCACTCCTTTGCCTTTTTTCGCAAATTGCTTAAGCAGTGACAATACTTCCGACGCAACATAGTCATCTACTCCCAGAGTTGATTCATCAGCAATGATGAGTTCAGGGTCTCTGGCTATGGAGGAGGCTATCAATACTCGTTTCGCCATTCCCCCAGACAATTGAAAAGGGTACTGTTTTTCTGAAGCTCTAGGTAATTTTACTCTCTCAAACAATTTTCTTTGACTCTTTTTGCTGATTTTACTATGAGCAGCCACTCTCACTTGTTTTCCTGCTTTCATTCGTGGGTCCAGAGATTGTATGGATTGAGGAATAAGGGTGATTTTTTTCCCTCGAAGTTTTTTTTGTTCACGACCGGTTAGGGGTTCCCCATAGTAGAATATCTTGCCGGACAGATAAGCATTACTAGGGAGGAGTCCAAGAATAGCGTTTGCGAGCAAGCTTTTGCCTGAACCGCTGGCACCGACCACAGCTACTACCTCCCCTTTGCTGATGGCTATATTTACATGATTTAACGTATCTTGCCATTCTTCATGTAATCCTCGTTTTATTTTTTTAAAAGAGAGAGAAAGATCGAGAACCTCTAGCAATGGCTTCTCCTTTTTTACTCCAGTCACCTTACTTCTCTCCTTTTCCATTTATTTACGAACTTGATACGGATCGATAAATGTCCGAATACTATTTCCAAGCAAATCATAACTTAAAACCACGAGTAATAACGCCAATCCCGGAAAGAAAGCAAGCCACCACAGACCTGCCGTTAAATACTGCATGGACTCAGATAAAATGATCCCTATTGATGGTTGTTCAGCCGGCAAGCCAAACCCCAGGAATGTAATAGCTGACTCATGGAGAATAACATGAGGAAATAACAGCAGCCAGCCAACAAAGAGTTGCGGGATTATATGAGGAAGAATATGGCGACGGGAAATAAACAAGCGTGATTTCCCCAATTGTCGGGACAAGGACACATATTCCGATTCTTTTATTTGCATAACTTCAGCACGAAGAAGACGAGTTAATATAGGCCAATGAGTGAGTGCAAGTCCTGCAATCACTCCCTTGACTCCTCCTCCGAGTGCAAATGAAATAAGAAGAAGAATAACAATATGAGGTACACTCAGAAACATATCAATGAACCAATTAACACATATATCCAAGAAACGACCCCAAGACGAAATTATACTCAGCAGGAACGCAATAGTAGCACTTATAGTTACCGAAATGACTCCAATCATGATACTCATTGTCAGACCTCTCAACGTACGAGCGAGCAAATCACGCCCAAGCCAATCGGTACCGAATAAATGATTAAGTGAAGGGGGTGTGTTTCTGTTTAGTAGGTCGACACTTGGTCGTCCTTCCCCGATAAGTAAACCGCCAACTACTACCCCTACTAAAATTAAACCTGATAACATCATCCTTAATATCGTTTTTACCCTAATACTCAATGCAGGTGCCTTTTTCATTGTCTCCCTCCGTTTCTTAAACGAGGGTCAATTAACCGGTATATGATATCTGCTAGACTATTACCGGTAAAGACAAAAATTGTGGAAAATAAAACGATTCCCAATAATAATGGAATATCACCGCCTAAACCAGCTTGCACCACCGCTTGTCCAAGTCCAGGATACGAAAAAACTTGCTCCGCAAGGACAGCGCCGCCAAACAATTCACCAAATGTAGCAAATTGTATCGAAATTGCAGGTAGTGCGGCATTCCTCAGACCATGTCTCCAAAGCAATTGCAAGTCACTTTCCCCTTTGGCCTTCGCGTAAATAGCATATTCACTTGCTAGTACTTCGATTAACTTCTGCCTTGTATGTAGTGTCGTTTGAGCAACACCTAACAGACTTAAAGTTAATGCAGGAAGAATTAGATGGTTCAGCTTCTGCCAGATCGTCACTTCGTCCGTCAATATCCCTGCCGGGGAGGCTAAACCGACAGGAGACCAGCCAAGCCATACAGAAAACGTCATTAACAGCAGCAACCCGAGCCAAAAACTAGGTGTTGAGGAGAGTATGTAGCAATACAAACGAATACTACGGTCAAGCCAACTTCCGTGTTTACTCCCTGTTAAGATTCCGAGAATGAGCCCAATGACACCAGAGAGTATCCACGCTATTGCCATTAATAAGAAAGAGGCAACAAACCTCTCTCCAATCACGTGAGAGACGGGAGCTCTAAAAAGAAGAGATGTCCCTAAGTCTCCTTGCAAAATGGCAGTTACCCATTTTTTATATTGATCTATTAATGGTTCGTTGAGTCCCCAATATGCCTCAATCTCTTTTCTCTGTTCAGGACTGACTCTACTAGCTTCTGCACCAATATAGGATTGAACAGGATCTACTGGTGAGAAACTAATGAGGATAAATGATGCCAGGCTGACTGCAAACAGGAGCAGCACGAGGCGTAGTAGTTTACTGATAAAGTAGCTTGCTAATTTCTGCGGCCTCACTGCTATTCCTTCTTTCAATATTCAATCTTCCCAGTGCCATTCCGTAATAAAATCAGTGATAGGCCAACCATGCCCGTGTGGCTGAATTTTTTGATCACCTATGACTAAATCCTCTTTCACAAAATATGTATGATCCACGTTAACAAGCCAAGCCCACGGTGCATCTCCTTTTGCACTAAATCCTGTATGGCCGTCCCATTGTGCTTTTTGCCAATATGGAATAGCCTCGTTTTCTGTCGCGGCACGAAGAGCTTTATTCATATAGTCATCAACGACAGGATTAGAGTAATAATTTGCATTATAATATCCTTCACCTTGAGTGCTTGTACTAAATAAATTGTATATCTCAATGGGGGTGTGGCTTCCCCACCCCATTAATACAGGATGTGAATGCATTAAACGTTCTAACTCGTTCCAACTTTTCCCTTCTGTATCCACTTCAATCCCAAGAGGTGAGATTAATTCAGCAAACGCCATTGCCAAGGACTGTCTAACTTGGTCTTCAGTAGGGTAGTACAAAGTAAATTTTGCTTCCAGTCCATCTTTTTCAAATACCTCTTCTCCTTGTCGCCAGCCCGCGCTTCTCATTATGTCTTTGGCACGTTCTATGTCTCCGTCCTGAACCTCTGTTTCTTCGTTCCACCAAGGCAAATGATCTGCAACCGTATATGCAGGAGTGCCATAACCATTTAAAACACCTTCCACGAGGTCCTTTCGGTCGATCGCTATATTAATAGCCTGCCGTATTGCCCTGTCAGCAGTTACATCATGACCGATAGGTACCCCTTTTTCGGTCTTTTTACCTTCTGGCACTACAGGAAACATAATACCTAAATTGTCCACACTTTCCAATGTCACCAACTCCATCCCTGCAATATCCTGACCGGCAAAGGAAGGAGGTACAGACACAACATCAACTTCTCCTGCTCTAGCTGCCGCTAATGCTGCGTCCTCTTCAAGAAACAGAAATGTCGCTCTTTCAAACTCAGGTTTTTTACCATAATAATGCGGATTGGCTTCCACTATTAATTGCTGGCCTTTTCTCCATTCCTTCATCTGATATGGCCCTGAGCCAACGGGTTCTTCATAATAATCAGTATCGTACAGATGTTCAGGTACAATGCCAATGGTCAATAAAGAATAGACAAAGGTAGATCGAGGTTCCTTTAACGTGAAAGCAACCTTAAAATCGTCAATCGCTTTTACGTTCTGTAAATGGCTCAAGTCAACCACTGAAGCACTATTCGCAGCTTGGTTAAATGTAAAAACAACGTCTTGTGCTGTCACAGATTCACCATCGGAAAATCGAGCATCTTTTCGCAGCTCCACAATCCAAGTCTTCCCGTCTTCACTAACATGATAGCTAGCAGCTAAATCCATCTGAATTTCCATATTCCGGTCCCGACTCAGTAATGTGCTTTGGAATAGCGGAGAACCGTACCGGCCCCATCCTATTGTTGGGTCAAACCCCTCATCCGGTTCCCCACCGACAGCTAGTACTAGACTATTTGTCTGAGAGTTTGATTTCTCAACCTCTCCATCGTTCTGCTCGCCTGACGTTGAGCATCCAATCAATAAAAATATGCTCAAATAAGCGATAGTAATCAATATAACCCGACTATTGCAATTCATCTATTTCATCCTTACTGAAACTGTTCTGTGGCAGCCTGCTGGGCTACTGTATATACTTCCATTAACTGCACCTGATATCTCTGGGCAGCCCTTTTTACATCTTCAAACTCAGGTAATGCTTTAATCAACCTGCTTTCTTGATAACCTAACTTCACTGTGATAACTCCGTACGGGGTTGTCACTTTACAGAATCGACGGGAAAGAATTTTTCTTCTCCATTCTGTTTTTCTGACTCCGAATGTACTCGTCTCGGTAAGTAAGAAATTCTCTAATTTAACAGTATCCTCTGGCTTCGCTAATACCGTAATTAGGCAGCCAGGACGACTTTTCTTCATGGTTACTGGAGTATAATAAACGTCTAACACGCCTCTTTCCAGCATCTCATTCATTATATAACCAAGTGCTTCCCCTGTCATATCGTCGACCTGGCATTCAAGCACCATAATACTCTTCTCATTGTTGCTGTTTCGATCTTGAAGTAATATAGCGCGAAGCACGTTAGGATGATGAAAGTCTTTTTGGCCTGCACCATAACCTATTTTTTCTATCGTTAGCGGAGGCAAGTATCCATATTCTTCCGATAAAACCTTCAGGAAAGCTGCCCCTGTTGGTGTTGTCAATTCTCCCTCCGCTTGAAAGTCGGCGATTGGAATGTCTCTTAATATTTCAGCAGTAGCAGGAGCAGGAATGGGATAGAGACCGTGGGCCATTTTTTCCTTGCCATAGCCAGTTGGTACAGGTGCTGCAGTTACTTTGTCAACTCCCAGACTTTCTAGTGCCAGACAAACTCCGATTACATCAATAATGGAATCCATCGCTCCTACTTCGTGGAAATGCACATCTTTTGGATCAATTCCATGAATTTTCCCTTCCGCTTCTGCAATCTCTTCAAATATACCAATGCTACGTTCCTTCACTCTTTCGGGTAGCTCGCTTTTCTGAATCATTTCCAAAATCCTTGAAGCTTTACGGTGAGTGTGAGGGTGTGAATGGTGTTCCTGATGAGAGTGTGACGAGTGTTCATGAGTCTCTCCATGTGATAAATCATTTAATTGTAATTCTAGCAATTTTGCAGATATGCCTTTTTTTTCAATTGGCTTTACTTCCATAGTAAAAGGATCTACCGGGAGGCTTTGTAGCCCCTTTTTTATGTATTGGAGATCAGCGCCCAAATCAATGAGCGCTGCTAAAGTCATGTCACCTGAAATACCGTACTGACAATCAAAATATAAATGTCTCATTTATTCCCTCCTATGTCCGCTGCAAGTTTTAGAATAAGTGCCGCTTGGAATCCTGCTCCGAAACCATTATCAATGTTTACCACACTCATACCTGAGGAACAGGAGGTAAGCATGGATAGGAGCGGTGTAATTCCTTGGAGGTGGGTTCCATAGCCTACGGAAGTAGGTACCGCTATGACAGGGCGTTTCACTAGCCCCCCCACCACACTAGGAAGCGCCCCTTCCATACCTGCAACCACAATAAGTACACTGGCTTCTGTAATTTCCTTTCGATGACCTAATAATCGATCAATACCTGCCACCCCGACGTCATAAAGCTTTGTAGTTGGACACCCCATCCATTCCGCCGTTAACGCTGCTTCTTCTGCCACTGGTAAGTCCGAGGTTCCTGCACACATTACCATTACACTTCCGGGGTACTCATAATCTGTATTTCCGTATAACAGCACACTTGAGGTGTCATCGTATCGAGCTTCTGGAAAATGCTTTATTAATGCTTCCGCCTTCTCTCTACTTAACCTCGTTACCATTGCTTTTTTATGTTTTTCGACTAGGATACTCATGATGACCCGGATCTGCTCTGGGGTTTTGCCTTCTCCAAAGATGACTTCTGGATAACCCGACCGTTCTTCTCGTTGTACATCCACTTTACTAAAACCTAAATCCTCATAATTTTTCACAATGTCACCTGCCATCTCGCAAATTTATGCAAGTCTATGATTATTTGGACAAAACTTTATTCATACTTCCGCTTTTGTACCCTTTTAAATCCATGGTGACATATGTATAGCCAATCTCCGTCAATTGTTCTGTGAGCGTCTCATGGTATTTTAATAAGGTACTCATTTCAGAAGGTTCTACTTCAATTCTAGCTGTATCACCGTGGGTTCGTACTCGCACTTGTCGAATACCCAAATTTTTGATCGCCTTTTCAGATTCATGTACTTTCCTTAATTTATCTATCGTGATTTTTTCCCCATATGCGATCCGTGACGATAGACAAGCAAATGATGGCTTATCCCACGTGGGTAATCCCATTTGCTGTGAAAGTTCACGGATTTCATTTTTGTATAACTCTGCCTCATGTAAAGGTCCTCGAACGTTATACTCTTTCGCTGCCTTCACCCCTGGCCGGTGCTCGCCCATATCATCAGCAATCAAACCAAATGCCATGTTCTTATAACCTTGGGAATGCATAATAGGTATCAGATGATCAAATAGGCTTTTTTTACAAAAATAACAGCGGTTAGGTGTGTTTTCTGAATAACCGGGAATGTTGAGCTCGGATGTCTCTATGATCTCGTGACGGGCACCTAGCTGTTTAGCTAGCTGCTTGGCTTCCTCTAATTCTTCAAATGGGTACGTTTCACTATCCGCTGTTACAGCTAGTACATTGTCTTTCCCTAACGTCTCAAGAGAAACTTTTAAAAGAAAAGTGCTATCAACGCCTCCTGAAAAAGCAATAACTATGGTGTCCAATTGCCTTAGTATTTCTTGAAGATTCTCTAATTTTTGTTCTAACATATTTGATCCCCGCCTTTTTCAAACTATAAGGTATCACCGTCATGAGAAACCTTAACATGTCTAATTAAATATATTTCGCAATAATGTCGTTAGTTTTCTATAGTTAAATAACCTTACATGATACATCAAGCACGTGGCGATTCCGGTTAGCGAAACCTCCCTTACATTGAAAAGATTATCAAACTAGTTCTTAGTTTATTGATCTTCATTTTCTCAAAAGTAAAAAAAGTCAAAAGAAAAAGTTTTTTCCATCCTTATATTGCGCAAGAATCAGAATATCTGAACGATACAACTTCAAAAACGATCATTGCTTCTGTTTTTTAGCAGAGTGTTATTATTGAAAAAATCCCCCTTTTTAAGAGATAAGAACCCCTCTTCATGCGAAACTTAATAGATGAAAGCGTGTTTACTTAACTGTCGTATCATTTTCAATTGTTTGACAACCGAAAATATACTAACATTTATTTTTACGTAATAATGTTCTTAATATAATTATTACGTATTTTCCACAGTCCGACAAGGTTTCTCTGAAAGTTTACAGGCAATAATTTTCTGGAGAGGGATTCGGGTGTTAAACTAAACGCTGTTGGATGGATAAATTCTCCACTTCAGGGAACCGTTTCATTTGATTTCCTTCTAATGAATCACGTCAGCACAATGTATCCAATGCAAACCTACCAGTCATGATACCTTTCTACTTTTTGTTCATCACAAGAAAGTTTCTTCTATTTTACTCTTTGAATATACCAATAAAGGATCGTTGATTGTATAATTCTAATATTTCAAATAAAATAGAGGGGAGAAAGTTGGGCTTCCGAAGAAAGGGGTGGACGTATGTTGCAATCTGAAACGTTTGAATTTCCGGATATAGCTGAAGTAAATGAGGATTACATGGCGAAGGGTTGGACGGATGGGCTTCCTATTATTCCGCCAACTCCAGAAAAAGTGCAGCAGATGCTGGATTTTTCGGGGTTGTCCCCAGATTTTGTTATCGGTGGGATTCCGGAAAGACAAAAAGTATTTACCGCAGAAAAGGTGGCCATCAATGCGGTCATGGCAGGATGTCTGCCTGACTATTTTCCTGTCCTTGTCGCAGCGTTGACAGCGATGAGTGATGAGAAATTTAATTTACATGGGCCGACTGCCAGTACGCATGGTCCCGGCATCCTTGTGATCGTAAATGGCCCCGTCGTGGAACAGCTTGGATTGAATAACGGACAAAGCGTGTTTGGTCCGGGACATCGTGCGAACGCTACAATCGGACGAGCGATTCGGCTTGTTCTACATAATCTAGGCGGCTGTCGTGACTTCGATCGTGCCACCCTCGGACATCCGGGTAAGTTTTCTTTTTGTATTGCTGAAAAAGAAACAGAGTGGACACCGTTTCATGTGGAAAAAGGATTTGAAGCCGAGGAAAGTACCGTCACCGTGATTGCCGCAGAAGGTCCGAATCAAATCCAAAACCATTCCGCTATAAAAGCAGAAGGAATGTTAATGACGATGGCGGACCGCATGTCAGCTGTTGGTACGTTTAATATGATCAATGATCAGCAGTTTACCGTGGTACTTTGTCCTGAGCATTACCGTACCTGCCAAGATCAAGGCTGGAATAAACAAAGAATCAGGGAATTCTTGTTTGAACATGCGAAACGGTCAACAGCCGATTTGAAAAAATTTGGAATGCTCCCTGGCGACATCACGGCCGAAGATGAGGAAACATTCCATACGGCTGTTCCTTCACCGGATGATATTGTATTAATCGTTGCCGGTGGAGAAGCTGGACGTTTTTCTGCATGTATGCCGGGGTGGGGCAAAAAACAACAAACTCAAGCGATTACCCGCTCGATTAAGTCGTGTACAGGCGGTGGCTGACAATTGTAAGTGCAGCTCATTAGGCTAATGAGCATAGGAAGAGGATATCAAATCATGTTTAATAAGGAGGGACCATCAATGACAACGGTCAAAGTGTTAGATCCTACCAATGAGACCATCTCCGCAAAATCATCAAGGGCAGAGCGACTGCATACCCTTGAAGGAGCCACCATTGGTTTGATTGACAATGGAAAAAAGAACTCCGATGTGGTCTTACAAGCGATTGGTCAACAGTTGAAAGATACGAGCAAGGTGAAGCATGTTATCTATCACCGCAAGCCGACGTCTTCTCATCCGATTGTGAAAGAAGAAGCGGAAGCCCTCGCGAAACAATGTGATGGCATCATTACCGGGACCGGGGACTGAGGATCCTGTAGTTCGGGCAGTTTGCTCGATGCGTTAGTGATGGAAAAGCTCGGGATTCCCGCAGCAGCAGTACTAACAGAACCCTTCGTCCCATCTGGTAAAGCGATGGCGTTGGCGCAAGGGTTCACCGACTATCCGTTTGCAGTTATAGCCCATCCGATCGCTGCCACGGAAGAGCAATCATTGGAAGAAAGAGCGGACCAAGTGATAGATGATGTGGTGTCGTTGTTACTAAAATAGAAAGAAGGCATGAAGACCGTTATCTCGGGTCTTTCATGCCTTTTTTGAGCATCATCGCCGTCATTGTAACCATAATGACAAGTAACTATCCTGCGTGTTTACTTGGAAGGTAGCGCTAGGATTGGTTACTCATAACCTCTTTTGAGCCATCGCCTTTCTGCTATGGCTGCGAGACAGCATCCGTGTTCCCACACGGGTGCTGTTCTTTATTCTGTACTTTTATTATAACGAGTTATTTTTGATTTGCAAGAATATTTGTATTTATCTTTGCCGTTTTAACCTAGTACTGGTTCGTCACTGGAATGGGTGACCCCGACCTGCTTTTTTTCCTGTAAGTAGGGCATTATCCCAATGGGTTATTGACCTTGAATGTTCGTGTGTATCACTCTAGGTCATTAATAAGGTCTATTAATGACTCTGAATGTGCTATCACAGAAAGCAAGGGCACTATACTTTTATTTCCCAGCTTTTTGATGACCTTAAATTGCATCTCCTCTGTAGATAGGGCGTTATCCCAGTGGTTTATCGACCTTGTCTTCTCGATCGCATGTTTCAAGGTCATCCAACGTGGGCATTAGTGACGTTGATTTGTCTTCTCTTGCCAGCTTGGGTGCTATTCCACCATTTTGCAGTCTTTCGTCGACCTTGACCCGTTTTTCACCTATATGTCGGTCACTATCCTAAAGGTTTATTGACCTTGAATCCTTGTTTCTACCACTCTAAAGTCATTCACGAGCAAGTAACCCACAGAAAAAAACGAGAGCGATCAAGAGGACGTGCTCTTGAGGCTCTCGTTTCCAAATGTACGGTTAGAACACTTTTGTTAATCCAATGGTGCGCTCAATAATTATCATTGCTCCTACAGACAAGAGAATGAATATGACGGATACGGCGTTGATGGCCGGATCGAAGGTTTGATCGACGTAGTTAAAAATACGTACTGGTACGGTCACCCAATTGGGAGATGACACAAAAGCACTGATCGATATCTCGCCAAAGGAGGTGACTGCCGCAAACACAGCCCCGGCCATAATACCAGGCTTTATTAAAGGCACCGTAACTTTGAAAAACGTACGGACGGGACCTGCTCCTAAATTCATAGAAGCCGCTTCTAATGCTGGATCTAAGTTGGAGACACTGACGCTGACCGTACGAATGACATACGGGAATGCGATGACCAAATGGGCAATGACCAGTCCATTAATGGTCCCGATCCAGCCCATGGAGGTTGCTTGATAAAGCAAAGCAATCCCCAACACAACATGAGGAATCATTAATGGGGACATCATCAATGCCTGCAAGGCTTGTTTTCCTGGAAAGTCGAGCCTTGCGATCGCGTAGGCTGCAGTCGTTCCAAGGATGAGCGTGATCGGTGTCACGATGATCACAAGAAGGATACTTGTCCATAACGCTTCTAACCATTCGGAACTGGTGAAGACTTCGTTAAACCATGTAAGCGAAAAGCTGGTAGGCGGAAATTCAGGATAAGGATTGGGACTAAATGCTGAAAGAATAATGACTAGGATAGGCAGAGTCAAAAACAAGTATATGAACCCGCCAACGATCCACAGAAACATAGCACCCCAATCTCTCGGTGGTTTCTTCTTTTTATTTACGACACGATTATCCATTCATTCTCGCCTCCCATCTGTTCAACATCCAAACAAAAAACGATACGACGATTCCCACTCCGGCCAACAGGGTGAAAGATAAGGCGGCGGCGAGTGGTAAATTCGACATTTGTATCACTTGTTGATAAATATTCAGTGGCAATAATGGAAGTAGTCTTCCTCCAAGTAAAAGAGGGGTAATATAGCTTCCTGCTGCCAGCGAAAAAACAATAATAAATCCAGCAATGAATCCAGGAATAGTTAACGGGAGAATGACACGAAAAAACGTACGGATTCGACTTTCTCCCAAGCTCATGGACGCTTTAGTCAACGACGGATCTATGTCACTCAGCGATGTAGCAATGGGCAGCACGGCAAATGGCAACAGCACTTGAATGTATGCAACGATAACCGTTTGCATATTCCATAACATCGACAATGGCTCATCGATGACATTCAATGACACTAAGATTTGGTTGATGAGGCCATTTTGAGCTAAAATTACTATCCAAGCAAAACTCAACACAACCATACTCGTTAATAGTGGAGTAATCAAAATAATATATAACAATGTCCGGACAAAACTTCTCTTCGCATAAACAAGCAAATAAGCAGCCGGATACGCTAATGTGAGCGTAAGGATGGCCGTGATAAATGCTACGATCAGTGTAATACCTACCGTTTTTAGATTGGTAGATGAAGAAAACACTTCCGCATATTGGGCAAAGGAATATGTATCTTGCGTGTTCATATAGGCGTCTACATCACGGAAACTTAAATCAGCAAGCAATACAAAAGGGATGACTAAAAATCCGATTAAAAATAAAATGGACGGGAGAAGCAGCAGCCAGTAAAATCCTTTATTTCTTTGATTCTTGATAAACCGGCGCATTCTGACTCTCCTCCCCTGCAAGGGGTATCATGTCTTCATTTTTCCATGATATATAGAGGAGCATCCCGATTTCGGGAGGGTCTACAAATACAGAATCAGAGACCTGTACTTGAAACGTTCCCTTTCCCTGCATCCCCACTTCTAGTTGAATCGCGTTCCCCTGGTAATTTACATGTTGAATTTCAGTCTTCACCTCATTTGCATGTTCTGCTGAGGCTTGATCCGAGATATGAATTCGTTCCGGACGGATCATCAGTAATGGACAATGTTCAGCGGGGCCGTCCAAATTCTCTTTTAACACCTTAAGTTTCAATGGCTCCCCTTCTTCATCTTGATAATGATCCGCATGAAAATAACAATAGCGGTCATCCTCTGGTGGATGATCTGCTGGTGTGACTTCAAGCAAATTAGCTTGTCCAATAAATTCGGCTACAAAACGATTTTCCGGCTGTCGGTATATATGCAAAGGCTCGCCAATTTGCTTAACACGTCCTTCACCTAACACACCAATACGGTCAGACATACTTAGCGCTTCTTCTTGATCATGCGTAACCATAACGGTCGTTATTCCTATTTTTTGCTGCAACAAGCGCAGCTCCGTTTGCATTTCTTTCCGTAACTTAGCGTCAAGGTTGCTGAGCGGCTCGTCTAACAACAAGACCGATGGACGGATGGCCAACGCGCGAGCCATGGCTACCCGTTGCTGCTGTCCACCGCTTAGTTGCTGGGGCATTCGTTTCGCAAACGCCTCTAATTTCACGAGCGATAAAGATTCATGAACTCTTTCCTTGATCTCTTTTTTGGGGAGCTTTTGGACTTTTAATCCATAGGCTACATTATCAAATACGTTGAGATGTGGGAAAAGCGCATAGTTTTGAAACACCATGCCTATTTTCCTCCGGTAAGGAGGCAGGTCCGTGACCTCATTTCCGTTTATATTCACGGTACCTGTCGTTGGGTAAAGAAATCCAGCAATAATATTAAGCAGTGTCGTTTTGCCGCACCCACTAGGTCCTAAAAGGGAAAAAAACTCTCCCTCTTTGATGTCTAAGCTCACGTTCTCGAGCGCGGCTTGATCACCAAAATATTGACTAATATCGCTTACTTCGATGCTCATTGCGCACCACCGAATGTGTCAGTCCAACGTTGGGTGATATCGTTTAACTGTGGTGTCACCGTTTCATAATCGACCCATTTTAACTGCTCATAAAATTCCTCACCAACTTGAATCCTTTCTTCTAATTCCTCACTGTATTCTACATTGCTGTTCGACATACCATAATAAGATAGCTCTGCAAAGTTAGCTTGTACTTCAGGTTCCAGTAAATAGTTCACTAGTTTGTATGCATTCTCGAGATTAGGGCTCCCCTTTGTGATGGCCCAGCTAGCCACGGCTGCAACAGGACCTTCCTCCGGATAAGTAAATCCTAGATCCAAGCCGCTTTCCTGCAGTGCAAACGTCCGGCCATCCCAGAAAGGTACTGCACTAATTTCACCACGTTCTAACAAAGTCTGTATCGTTCCCGGATTATCAGGATACGCCACCACGTTACTGTTTAACTCATTCAACTTCTCAAACGTCTGATCGATATCTTCCGGGTTAGACTCTTCTCCCCCTAACGAATTGACAATACCGGAGAAAAATTGCAGACCAGCCGAATAAGAAGGAGAAGAGATACCTAAGCTGTCTTCAAACTCTGGTTCCCATAGATCCATCCATGCTTCCGGCTCCTCTTCCACTAGGTCTTTTCGATAAGCAATCCCTAACTGACCCATACTGAATCCAGCGGCATATAAGTTACCATCCACCGTAAAACGCTCTCGTACCGATGGGTAAATATCTTCCAAGTTGGGTATGTTTTCCGCGTCCAGCGGCTGAAGCAAATCAGCGGAAATCCCTTTTGTGATGGTGTCCGGCTGCAAAATGAGCACATCATACAGCGGGTCGTTACCGCCTGATGCTTGGAGTTGGGAGTACCATTCTGCATCAGCACCAGCTTGAACGTTTACAGTAATACCTGTTTCCTCTTCAAACTGTTCGAGCCCCGCTTCTTTAATCTGAGACTCCCAGTCCCCACCGTAAACTCCGATGGTCACTTCATCCGTTTCGCCACCGCCTGCGCTTTCTTCTTCACTTTCACCGTTATCCCCACATCCCGCTAACAGGAAGAGGGAAGAAGTGACTAGAAAAAAACTTTTCATGTACTTTTTATATTTTTTCATCGTTCATTTCCTCCTTCGTCTTTCTCGCTCCACTCGGACCAGATTTTCGCTACAGCATCCCGAGTGATATTTTTTTGATTCACTAGTCTTTCATGAACTTCTTTCTTTCTATACCACCGCTCAGAAGGTGGAATCTTCTGAAGCAAGCGAGCCAACTCATCGCTCGCTTCTATCGTCCATTCCTTTTCATATTCCTCACGTTTTTGGCCGAAGTCCCAGAATGAGCCCGGTTTGTCTTCCATCAGCTGTCTCGTTTTTTCGGTTGCTTTTTCATCAACACGGAAATCTCCTGTCGCCTCTTCTTCAAGAACTACCCCGTATATCTCGTTCGCCGCTTTTATTGAAAGCAGCCCATCTTCCACTTCCTTCTTCACTAGGTGGGGAGGACGGTTGTTCGCATTTCCCCAACCCCCGCCAGAAGGTGTCCGAATACTAACGATATCTCCTTCGCGAAGAGTCAACACATTTATTTTTTCTTCTATTTTCTCATCATTGGTATCTGGGTTGGTAACAACCTCGCCAGAAATGCCTGCTCGTCCGCCATTAATCCCCCAAGGCTGGAAACGCATCCGCTCCATCCCGCGCGCCGTCACCATGGAATCAGGGCGCACCGCTTCAAAATCCAACCGAATGGAATGTCCACCACGATGAAACCCTGGTCCAGCTGTGCCAGGCATGAGTTCATACCGATGAACGAGGATGTCAATATGTTGCTCTAAGCTTTCAATCGGCGTATTTTTTAAAAATCCGGAAGAGTGATCAATGCCGTCTACCCCATCCATGTCACTCTGACCGCCACCACCGCCTCCAAGCGGCTGAACCACTGCCATGTTTTGATTCCCTGTGTTTTTATTTAAGGTAGATAACACGACGATAGCAGCTTGTCCTGCGCCAGCGGCCGGAACATTTTCAGGAAGCGCTTTGGATAAAGCACCGAGAATTACACTGTACAATCTCATGGTAATACTGTGACGCACCCCTACAGCAGCCGGGTATGCCGGATTCACAATCGTCCCGGTTGGCGCGTTTACCTCTACCGGGAAAATAATACCAGCATTAATAGGGATATAAGGGTCTTCACTAATAATGTAATTGATCAAGCCTTGCAGCATAAAAGAGTGACGGCTTCCATTTGTAACTAGATTAAACGCGGATTTCACTTGGGAATCACAACGCGAAAAATCAATCTTAATATCACTATCTTTTATCGTGATATCCGCTGCCAAGCGAACAGGTATATCCGTCAACATGTCATCGTCTAAATAATCGTGAAAGCTATACGTGCCATCAGGTATGTTTGCGATCACATTCCTTGCTCTTTTTTCCCCTTGTTGCAATAAATCCTGAGAGGCCAATGTCACCGCTTCTGCCCCAAACTTTTCGATCATTGTTTCCAGGCGGCTTTCCGCAGTATTTACCGCTGCGACCATGGCGTTAATGTCTCCGTAATTCAAATGAGCAACTCGGCTATTTGCTTCGATGAGGAGACGGACGTCTTCATTCAAGTGGCCTCGCTTATATAATTTCACGGGAGAAATCCGTAAGCCCTCTTGATGAACATCTGTCGCTTTTGGTGAAATACTTGCCGGAACCAACCCTCCGACATCACTACAATGAACGAAAGCCCACGCATAGCTGATGAGTTTATCTTCATGAAAAATGGGTTTAATAATATGAACGTCAGGCAAATGCGTGGCCAGACCATCCGTCGTATACGGGTCGTTCGTAATTAAAATATCTCCGGGCTCTAGCTCCCCGCATGATTCGATGGCCTTCTTTAAACTAAGACCAAGGAAAATAGTTACTCCGACAGAGCGCGGGTACGCATAAAAATCGCCTTCCGGTGAGGCAAGCGCCGTAGCAAAGTCGGCGGACTCTTTAACAAAAGTCGTGTAGGACGTGCGCTCAATAACATGCCCCATCCCGCTTGCGATCGAGTTGAAATAACTTCTCATAATCTCTAATGTTGCTGGATCTGTCCGCATCATGCCTCCCCCTTTTCTGCACGTAACAGTAAGTTTCCAAATGGATCGACGTCACTCTTCCACCCCGGCAGGATAAGAACAGTGGTATCATTTTGTTCGATAATCGCAGGACCATAAATCACATGATTCTGTCTGAGATCATCTCTGCCATAAACGTTTGCTTCATACTTTTCTCCCTCTATCACTACTTGCCTCGTAGCCACAGGCTGCGCTTCTACTTCCTTTTCAGGAACTCTCTTCGGCTCTGCCTCTGGAGTACTGCCAATGATACGAACGCGAAGGTTTATGATCTCCATATGTGCTTCCCGATCATTGTGACCGTATTTTGATAAATGTAGGTCATGGAAGCTGTCTGTTATCGTCTGTTTTCCTTTTTCATCAAAAGTCGACATGGAAAGAGGAAGATTGATTTCATAGGCTTGATTCTCATATCTCGCATCCATCGAAAGCTGGAGTTTCTGCTCTGGTTCGAAACGCGTACTCTGCTTTTCCAGCCACTGCTTCGCAGATTTTATCAAACTCACATAGCTTTCTTGTAAATCCCGAATACTGATATGGTCTAGCAGCGTTTGGATCGACTTGATTTCATCATGGATAAAATCAGCGGTTAAAGCTCCCAAAGCACTGAGCGTTCCAGGGCTTTTCGGAATAAGGACGCCATCTGCCTGAATCTCTTTTGCCAGCATATTCGCTAATACAGGACCGGCACCCCCGAAGCCGAGTAAGGTAAAGTCTCTCGGGTCAAACCCCTGATATTCCATCACGTTACTCATTTCCGCATACATGTTGGCAATCGCTACTCGAACCATTTGATCCGCAGCTTCTTCGACTTCTACCTGTAAATAATCGGCAATCGGCCGCAGCGCTTCCCGTGATTTATTGACATCTAATTCAATGTCCCCTGCAAAGCTCGCAGGATTCAAATAGCCACAAATTAAAAATGCATCCGTCAAAGCTGCTTTGTCTCCGACACCATAACAAGCGGGCCCTGGAGTCGAACCAACTGATTCCGGCCCTACTTTTAGAAGACCTCCATTATCAATCCAAGCATAAGAGCCGCCGCCAGCCCCGATAGAATACATAGAAACAGAAGGAAGCATCACTGGAAATCCAGCTAATGTATTTGCCTCTGAATAATTAAGATGACCGCCTTCAATGATAGAAATATCCGCACTTGTTCCTCCTACATCAAAGGTAACAATATTATCAATCTTGGCGCGTTTCGCTACTTCAAGCGCTCCACCGACACCAGCGGCCGGTCCGGAAAATAGAGTAGAAACTGGAAGTTCAGCAGCCGACTCAATATTCATAATGCCCCCATTAGATTGGGTAATGAACGGCTTTGATCCCACTTTTGCGTCTTCCATGCTTTTCGTGAGCGTTTGGAAGGACCGCTTTACTTTAGGCTGGATATACATATTCATAGACGTCATGACCGCTCGTTCATATTCACGCATTTGCGGCCATAATTCAGAGGATACGTTCACTTCCACTCCCTCTGCCATCTCAGAAATACGGGTTGCCGCCTCTTTTTCGTGGGCCGGGTTAATATAGCTATGTAAGAAACAAATAACAATCCCTTCCACTCCCAGCGAGACAGCTTTCTTCACGGCTTCATCGACACTGTCCTGATCCAATGCCGTGGCGACCGATCCGTCGAACCGCAGCCGCTCTTTAATAGGAAAAACACGCGACCTTGGAATGAATGGTTCCGGATGCCGCGAGCGAAAATCGTATGGTATAGGAAGTCTGAGCCTCTGGAAGTTTAGTAGATCTCTAAACCCTTCGGTCACAAACAGTGCGATGTTGGCTCCTTTTTGTTGCAAAACTGTATTTAAACCAATCGTTGTTCCATAAGTAAAGAAAGTAATATCCTCAGGCGCAATGCCATTGTCTTGTAATAACGAAAGTCCATTTAGAATTCCGATATTTGGATCCTCCGTTACGGTTGGTGTCTTAAAGGTGTGAATATCTCCCGTTGTCTCGTCAATATAGGTAAAGTCCGTAAACGTTCCTCCTATATCCACTCCAACCCGATATGCTCCGTATCCCAACGTTATTCCCCCTAGTATGTGCGTGATAGCTTCTCATATTATAATGAATAATTTTTATTATATCAAGAAATCAAATCAATAAACTATGAATTAATGCCAGAAGAAGGTCAATATATATGGCAAAAAGCGACTGCTCTTTATTCTAAATCTTTAATTCTATATCTTTATTAAAACTAATTAGATTTAGCGTTCGAATGGATAACCCTGACTGGTTTGTTTTACTGAGTGTCGGGCATTATTCCCATGGGTTATTGACCTTGAATGCTTGTGTGTATCATTCTAGGTCATTAACAAGGTCGATTAATGACTTTGAAGGTTCTAGTGTAGAAAGCTAGGGCACTATACTCTGATATTCGAGCTTTTTGTTAACCTTGACTGGCTTGTTTCCTGTGGGTAGGGCGTTATCCCAGTGGTTTATCGACCTTGTCTTCTTGATCGCATGTTTCAAGGTCATCCAACGTGGGCATTAGTGACGTTGATCTTTCTTTTCTCATCAAATTGGGTACTATTCCACGGAATTACAGTCTCTCGTCGACCTTGATCTAATTTTTGCCTGCGCGTCGGTCACTATCCCAAAGACATATTGACCTTGAATCCTTGCTCTTCCTACTCCAAGGTCATTCACCATCAAGTGAATCCCCCTGCCCTCACAGAAAAAAACGAGAGCGATCAAGAGGACATGCTCTTGAGCTCTCGGTTCTAAATAGTTAGTACTATGGGACGTTCAATAATCGCCCCTACTTCACCATCTCTTTTACAAGCTTGCGGTTACGTGTCGTAAAGGCTTTGTGGTGGGAAGACACCATGGCACTTTTTCCTGCATCCGGGTCGATGAACTGCTTGGCTTTGTTGACGGCGTTGGCTGCATCTTGAAAGGCGCCGGCAATTAAATTCAATTTGCCGTCATGCTTTAAGATATCCCCGGCTGCATAGAAACCTGGTACGGATGATTCACTATTTACACTGCCTGCAATATAGTGGTCGGTCAGCTCTACATCGAGATCACTGTTTTCCAGTAATTCGGTATCGCGTTCATAGCCGTGATTAATCAGCACATCATCGACAGAAAGATAGGATACCTCTCCTGTTTCCTGGTTTGTCAGCTCGACTTCCTCTATGTTTTCACGCTGGTCGTCGGCGATAAATGTGGTAATAGATGTTCGAAGAAAACATTTCGCTGTGCTGTTCATTAACTGTGTTACCTGGGCTTCGTGGCCTTTTAACTGGTCGTTTCGATAAATGAGGTATACTTTCTTTGCGATGGGCTCGATCTCATTCGCCCAGTCGATCGCTGAGTTTCCGCCGCCGGAAATAACGACGGTTTTATTTTTAAAATGCTGGAGGGATTTGACGGTGTAGTGCAGGTTGGAGACTTCAAACCGTTCTGCTCCTTCTATGTCTACCTTTTGCGGCGTCAGGATACCGCTTCCGACAGCGGCGATCACTGTTTTGGAATAATGTTTCTGTCCAGAGGCTGTCTGCAGGATAAATATCCCCTGGGCGTTGCGTGTGATCGATTCTACTTTTTCGTTTACCAGCACGTCCGGATCAAAAGTCAGTGCCTGTTCGGTAAGTTGCTCGATTAATCTCGCTCCAGAAGTCGGTGTCAGGCCACCTACATCCCAAATCATTTTTTCCGGGTACACATGGACTTTGCCGCCAAGCTGCGGCTGATACTCTATGATTTTTGTTTTCATTTCCCGAAGACCGCTATAGAAAGCCGAATAGAGTCCCGCCGGTCCGCCACCGATGATCGTGACATCAAACAGTTCCTCCTGCCTCATCTCCATCCACTCCTCACCGCTATATAAATGATTATCATTATCACTTACGCCTAGTTTATCGTCTTCCCTCTGTTTTTTCAAACTATTTTTTATAGAGAACTATGAGGGATCACTTGAGCGCGGACAGTAGAAGTTACGGAGATATACCTGCTAGAGCAAATTTTTGCCGTTTACTTTCCTACACCACCATGCGACGATTGCTTTCGTTAGTTCTTGAGATTTGAAAGAATGATGATATGATAATGGTAATCTGTGGGGAAAGGAGGAGGAAAACATGGAAGAAAAGCTCGACTTAATCTTACATGAAATGCATAGCTTGCACACTAAAACAGATAGTTTGCAAATGCAAGTAAACGGGATACAGACTCAGATGAATGATATGCAAACGCAAGTAAACGGGATGCAGACTCAGGTGAATGATATGCAAGCACAAGTAAACGGAATGCAGACTCAGATGAATGGTATGCAAGCACAAGTAAATAGTTTGGAATCGAAGGTAGATGGCCTAGAGACAAAAACAAATGATCTAGGATCACAAATAAATGAGCTCCATTCCCAAATGAATCACCGTTTTGACAAATTGGACATCAATATAGCTTCTCTTGAAACGAAACATTCAAATTTAGAGAAAAAAGTAGATCAGAACACAGAGGAACTACGAATCGTTAAAGAACATACGGGCAAGCTATCAGAATATCACGATGAAACGACAAGCAGATTCAACCAGTTAGTCGGAGACCAGAAATCGATCCACGAAATTATTGAAGAACATGAAGTTTACATTCGCACATTACGTCGCCATCCAGCCTTATAAAAAGTGTATGCGACGGACACGATACACTTCTTCCTTACTTTCTCCCCCATTCTTATATCCTTTTCCATATGCCCTTACAAATAAATAAGAAGTGGTTATGTGTGTGGTCCTCCCTGGTAGAATCCAGTATTTTTAATGAGAAGACCCTACGAGTTTTCCAAGGACCGGGCTATTTTTTGTGGGTGATTATGGAAGTCATTTCACACACAGCCACCAAGATGCCATCTCATGAAGTGTAACTCCCCCGCTTATGACCGAAAAACAACTGGATCTCCTGTTTTCTCGTTATACTCCGTTTGGTGCCCTCATCCAACAGTCTTCCCCTCTTCGTCTCGCATATTTACCATCATTCTTAGTCCGTAAACGAAATATATCCCTTTTGAATGAAAACATGAAAATTAGCCCAAACTATGACATATATTCATTTTTTCATAGATACAGGAGAGGATGGAGATGGAACTAAGCGTGACTGACATTTCTATGAAAGTCATCATCGGCTTCTTTCTGCTTTTTTTCATTACAAAGCTATTAGGAAAAACGACGATTAATCAGCTGACGCCGTTTGACTTTGTGTCTGCCGTTGTCTTATCGGAGCTGCTAGGAAACGGAATATATGAGAAAAATGTCCATATTATGTATATTTTCTATACGGTATTTTTATGGGGGTTTTTATTAGTGATTGTGGAAAAGATGCTCTTACGATACAAAGGAGCCCGGGGTTTTTGGGAAGGCAATCCTTCTATCATTGTACGAGACGGGAAAATTGACAGGGACCAACTGAAAAAGAATCGAATGAATATCAACCAGCTGTTAAGTCTGCTTCGACAGAGTGAAATCTTTTCGATCCGTGAAGTCGCCTATGCCATTCTGGAAACAAACGGTTCCATTAGTATTTTAAAAAAGAACCCCTACCAAAAAGTAACCAATCAGGACTTGAACCTACCGGACCAGCCTGTCTTCCTCAGCACCACCGTGATTATGGATGGGGTCGTGTTAGAAGATAACGTAAAAGCATTGGGCTTTGACCAGACGTGGCTGAACAATCAGCTCGCCGCCAATGGCATCCAGCATAGTCAGGATGTGCTCTACGCTGACTGGATCAACAATGAGGGTATCTATATTATACCTTATAATTGAGGTGTTGGAATCACGCTCTTCTGCATGCAACCTATCCTGGCTTGGAAGTTGGCGTTATTCAGGAGAGTAAAATGTGTATGTAAGTAATAAAAACAAATGGAGACATGAACAAGTGCTACCCAACATTTCTCAGTTCCTAATAATTAGGCAAGGCTACTTTCTTACCTCATATCAATTAAGAGAAAAATTTAATAAGAATAATACATGAGGACCGCTCTACCTTACGTGGCAGAGCGGTCATGGCATTTATTTCTCTCCTATTTTTACTTGTTTTCCAGGGGCTGTGACGAGATCTTTGCTTTTCCCTGCTTTTAAGATAAAGCTGTCGGATTGAGCTGGGAATTGTTCTGCGAGGATTCGTCCCACTTCGATCACGGCGTCTAGGTCAATGTTTGTTTTTATCCCCATTTCTTCAAAACCATGGACAATATCTTCGGTAGCTATGTTCCCGCTTGCATTTGGTGCGTATGGGCAGCCTCCAATTCCACCGGCAGAGCTATCAAAGTCGGTGATCCCTTCTTCTAGTCCGGCGATTGCGTTAGCAAAAGCCATCCCTCTGGTATTGTGAAGATGCAAGGAAAAGTGAAAATGAGGTTTTTCTTCACGAAGCGTGGAAATAACTCTTTTCACAAGTACCGGATGAGCCATTCCCGTGGTGTCCGCGAGTGAAATATCTGTAATTCCCATATCCTCATAACGCTGGCAGATCTCAAGTAGTCGGTCAGTTGGTACTTCTCCTTCATAAGGGCAACCAAAAGCAACAGCAATGGAACCGGCCACTTTTGTGTTTGATTCTTTTGCTCTTTCTACCAATGGAATAAATTTATCCATGGCTTCCATTGTCGCGGCGTTTGCGTTATGCAAACTATGAGAGTCCGTTGCCGATAGCATTAATTTTACTTTTTCAACGTCAGCAGCTATGGCACGCTCCAACCCACGCAGGTTTGGGACAAGGGCACGAAATAATACGTTATTGCTCTTCTTCACACCTTTTAACACTTCATCCGCATCTTTCATTTGTGGCACAGCTTTTGGATGAACAAAGGAGGTAACTTCCATTTGCGAGAAACCGCAATCGATTAAACGGTTGATAATGTCAATTTTTGTCTCTGTCGGCACGTGATCTGGTAAACTTTGAAAGCCATCACGCGGACAAACCTCTGTGATATTCACTTCTTTTGGTAATCCCATGTCTCTTTCCCCTTTCTTAAAGCACTTTATTTTCTTTTAACTGTTGGATTTCTTCCTCGCTATAATCAAGTAGTCCGGTTAGTATATCTTCGTTGTGCTCTCCAAGGTCTGGAGCTCCTCTTTGAATACGGCCTGGTGTTTCAGAGAATTTAGGAACGATTCCTGGAACTTTCACTTTCCCTAAACGAGGGTGGTCCATCTCGATAATATTTTCTCTTGATTTATAATGCTCATCTTCAAAGATATCCTTAATACTATTAATCGGGCTTACTGGTACTCCATATTCATCAAGTAAATCTTGTAATTCATCGCGTGTAAATTGTTTGATCCAATCGGCAACAATGCCATTTGTTAATTCAAAATGCTCTAATCGCACGGAATTTGTATAAAAACGCTCATCTTCAAGCATATCCTCCCGGTTCATGGCTTTGGCTAAACGGTTAAAAGTGCTGTCGGAGCTTGTTACAAGAACGACCCAATGCTTGTCTTTTGTCTGGAATGTCCCGGCTGGTGCGGAATGGCCACTAAGACCTGGGGAACGTTCTTTAATTTTACCGTTTTGGTCGTAATCGGTAACAAGAAACTCCATCATTCGAAAAACAGATTCATACAGCCCAATGTCAATCATTTGACCTTGTCCTTCCTCTGTTCCGCGGTGATATAAAGCAGCTGCCACACCAAAAGCTACATACACCCCTGTAATATAGTCAAGCAAGGAAAATGATGGACTGATTGGAGGTCTGTCTGTATAGCCGTGCAGGTAAGTAAACCCACTATACGCCGTCGCTGGGGTGCCAAAACCGGCCTTGTGACTGTTCGGTCCCGTTTGACCGTAACCCGTGACTCGCATCATAATAATATCCTTGTTTATTTCTTTTAGGACATCGTAGCCAATTCCCCACTTCTCCAACGTGCCGGTACGGAAATTTTCAATCACAACATCGGACTTTGCGACGAGCTTTTTTAAAATTTCTTTTCCTTCCTCACTGCGTAAATCAAGGGTAAGGGATTTTTTGTTACGAGCTAGTCCCGGCCAGCGTAACGGCTCCTCTCCTTTAAAGGGACCCATGCCTCGCAATGAATCTCCACTCCCTGGCATTTCCACTTTAATCACTTCTGCTCCAAAATCACCCAAGAGAGTAGCCCCAAAAGGTGCAGCGATCATCGTGGAAAGATCTAATATTCTCACGCCTGATAATGGTCCTGTTAGTTGTTTCACAATAACCATACCCCTTTCTTACTTGTATTTCTCAGTTGAATATATATTTAGTAAGTCTATTTCACTTCGTTGATTGAATCGGAAGGCGGTGACTTCTTCAGGAACAGCGAAAACCGAAGACCCCCGCCCCCAGCGATTCGATGAGGCCGAGACAGAGCCCAAGAAAGGCATCCACCTGATGCGGAAACCAACGTTATCAGATGCAAATTTTTTAAAAAAGACTATAGACGATAACAGGAATAAGCGTAACGATGGTTATAATCCGGAATAGATGCATGGTAACAACGGTTGGAATATTCACTTGATAGTGTTCTGCGATTAATACCATCTCACTCATCCCAGCCGGTGCCAGCCCACAAACAGCTGTTAAGTAATCCACTTTTAAAAACTTCGATAATAAGGAAGCAAAAATTAAAGCGAACACGATTGTCATTATCGTAATAACGAGAGCTGGAGCGATCAACTTGGGCAATATAAGAAATGTTTCTTTGGAAAAGTTTAATCCAATACTTCCACCAATAAGTGTTTGAATGCCCCTTTTTACTGTTATAGGCAATGACCGATAACGACCTGTTTTTAAGTTAATCACTACTACTGTGATTAGACTTCCTAATAAAGCACCAATAGGAAAACCGGTTAAAAAACCAACAAAAGCACCTGTAAGGGCAGCGATCACTAAAATAGTGTATTTTCGCATGATCTCTTTTGTTTTCTCATCCTTTTTCTCTAAAGGGGGCTGGCCCATCGTAAGATCCAATCCAGGTCGATCAGAAACCGGGATCGTCTTAAAGAAATACTTAATGATTTGTGGAAACACGAGCATAACAATAAGCAACCGAATAAAATGCAAAAAGACTACTGCTGGTGCTTCTAAATCAAGCGCTTCCGCCATGGTTGCCATTTCGACCATCCCACCAGGTGCAGAGGAAAGAATGGCCACGGAGCGAGTTACAAAAGGAAAGAAACTTACGATGTATCCTGTAAGTATCGTCATCGTAACAACGCTGACGATGACAAATATCAAGCTGTTCCTTACTTGACTAAATTGTTGTTTTGATAATCTTGTAAAACTTAGACCGATCATCAGCCCAAGAGAAACTTGTACGATAAAAGAAAAGGGATCGGAGGATTCCAAATGAAGAAGGGAAAATGCTTTCCCTGTTCCTACAAATAGCATGGCCCCCAAGACCGCTCCCATTGGAATTCTCAATTTGTATCCAATAAAGGCTCCAGTGATCGCTAGCATGATGAAGATAAGAGTTTGTAAGATTCCCACCAATCTCTCCTCTCTGCAAACCAATCACTATCAGGATGCCGATTTTTTATTGCGTTTCCAAAATTTTTTTATAGCTGGTACAAAGAAAATGATAATGGTTAACACAGTCATTGCGGTGAATATAGGACGTTGAAATAATTCAAGATATCTGCCTTCGTACAAGACAACTGTTCTAGCAAGTTCTCCATCAATAGTGGATCCTAGAATTAACCCAAGTAAGATAGCGATAATAGGATAGTCTAGTTTTCTCATCGCTAACGCAATCACAGCAAAAGCGAGTGTAAGAATGACATCTATATAAATGCCACGTACAGAAAAAGCTCCTAATAATGAAAACACGGTCACGATTGGAATTAATAACCTGGTTGGTACGAGAACAATTTTACTGAAATACCAAACAAACAGAAGACCAATCCCAATGAGTAAAAAACCCTGAAAGAAATTTCCGATAATAACCGCATAGGTAAGATCCATATGATCTCTCACAAGAAACGGACCGGGAGTTAAGCCATGAACCATAAATGCTGCCATTAAAACAGCCGCGGCACTCCCACCTGGAATACCAAATGTTAGCATGGTGGCCATCGAACCACCTTCAGATCCACTGTTTGCACTTTCCGCTGCTACTAATCCAGAGGGATTTCCTTTTCCGAAAGAATCTTTGTCTTTTTCTTTGGAAAAGGTCTGAGCCTGAGAATAACTTACTAATGACGCTACCGTAGCTCCCGCCGCTGGTAATAACCCAATAAATAACCCAATCAGCGAGGAACGAACCGTATTCACCTTTTGTTTGACAGCAATTCCCATTCCTCTTAAAATATCTTTAAAGTTCTTTTGAGAGACTCCATCTTCTGAGTCGACAATAAACTTTCGTTGCACGAGGAAAAACAATTCTGAGATGGCCAACAACCCCATTAATGCTGGTACAATCTCAATCCCTTCATACAAATCCATTACACCAAATGTACCTCTTGGCCTGCCGAATGCAGTAGACCCGATCGTTCCTAATAAAAGACCTACAAACCCAGCAATCAGTGTTTTTGTAATGTCCCCTTTAATCGTACTGATGATGGAAAGAGCAAACAATGTAAGAATCATCATCTCGGGGGCTTGAAAGTTTAATACGAACCCGCCAAGGGGTTTTAGCAATATAAAGACTAATAAATATCCAAAAAGACACCCAATAACTGATGATATGAGCCCAATACCGAGTGCCTCATTTTGCCTACCCTGCCTTGTCATTGGGTAGCCATCTAGCGTGGTCGCCACAGATCCGGGGGCTCCAGGAACGTTTAGCATAATGGCTGTTACACCACCTCCGTATACTCCTCCGGTAAAAATAGCAGACAGAAACATAATCGCACTAATAGGTTCCATGTGATAAGTGACTGGGAGCATTAAGGCAATACCTAATGATCCTGATAAGCCAGGTATGGAGCCCAACACAATGCCGACAAATAGTCCCGCTATTATGTAAAGCAGAATTTCGACACTGAAAATCATGCTAAACGCTTCTGCAGTTGCTGAGAAATCTATAAGAGACATTACCTATCACCTGCCTTTCCTTTTAAACAAGGAATCCTCTAGGAAGTTCTACACCTAGAAACATACTGAACAATACGTAAATTAATATAAGCAATATAACTGGGATCACAGTGAGTTCCCATGCTTTTCGACTCTCTAATAAGTAATTTAAGAGGACGATAAATACGAAAGATGTCACAAAAAATCCTACAATTGGAACAAATATGACATAAGCAATAATGCCAAAAAGCAATATAGCTTGCTTTCCCATTACCCATGCTTTCATATCTTGAAAAAATGAAGAGTGCTCTTCTTGTCTTTTTCTCCATCCACGGATGAGGGATCTGCTGGTCTCAATGACCAGCAGTATACCTAATCCCCAAAGCAGTAAGACTACTAAGTTTCTCTCCTCTGGTTCCGGAAGGGTTCGCACATCCAAGTAATAAACGACAGCGAAGGTACCGATGCAGAGTAAAAATAATATATTTTTTATCTCATGAGCCATTGTAATCAATTCCTTTCATTGCAGGAATTATTGAAACAGATCTTGATAGTCATAGATAACTTCAACCGTTTGACTTAAGCTTTCCGTTGCTTCTTCTGATGGAATCCATCCGAGATACATCGATTGGTCCTCGCCCCACTGTTTAAATTCTTCACTTTCTACAGCGCTTTCAAAAGCAGCTTCTAACGTTTCCCACCGCTCCGGATGGCTCTCTTGGAATTGGCTTTTCACTTGGACAAATCTTCGGTTCGAAACAGCTGGGAATTCAGCATCTTCTCCCATTTCTTCCATGACATCGTTAATCAACGGAACATCAGCAGCATGCTCATACGGCTCATTACTAAAAATAGCTAGTGGGCGTAAGTCTTCCCCAGCCCCTGCAAGGGTACCTTCAATATCGGAAGCAATAAAGTCTACTTCTCCACCCATCAATGCAGTTCTCATAGGTCCACCGCCATCATATGGCACGTCACGTACTTCCAATCCTAACTCATCCATTATCATTTTCACCGATATATCAGACCAGGAACTAGACATCATCGCATAACTTAAATCTCCAGGATTATTTTCAATTCCAACTAATAAATCTTCCATTGTTTCATATTCAGAGTCTTTATCTACCCAGATTGTAATTGGAGAAGAGTGGGTGATGCCTAAGATGTCAAAGTCTTCAAACTCATATCCTGCTTCTCTAACAATCCCTGCTTCAAAATGGGGATGGGACTGATAAATAATATGAGTTCCATCCTCTGGATCATTTTGTTTATGGGCGTTTGTACCAGAAGCACCACCTCCACCTTCTCTGTTTTCAACAACGACAGACGTATCTAACTCTTCTTCAAGAATCGGAGCTAACGCTCTTGCTTGTCTGTCCGCCGAACCTCCAACGCTATAAGGTACCACTAACGTCAGTTCTTCATCCGGCCAACTATTATCACTTTCTGCATTGCTGCTATTGCTATTTTCTTCTCCGCCACCGCACGCTGCCAGTACAGCGAGAGAGCCCGCTAATATTCCTGAAGTGAACCACTTTTTATTCATTTGAAACCCTCCTAAAAATTTGTTTTTTCTAACAACTACAACACGTAATCTTTATGTTTTTTTAAATAAGGAACTAAACCGCCTTCTTCTAAAATATTAATCATCACCCGCGGCATGGTTGTCCCTTGATAGGTTTCATTTTTTGTCTTATTGAAAATAATGCCATTCATTAAGTCGACTTGTACGATGTTCTCCTTTTCAATGGCATGATCACTTGCCTCAATCACAGGAAGGCCGACATTGATAGCGTTTCTAAAGAAAATTCTTGCATATGAGCGGGCAACAACCGCTGAAATTCCTGCCGCTTTTAATGCCAATGGGGCTTGTTCACGTGATGATCCGCATCCAAAATTGTCATCAGCTACAATAACATCTCCCTCTTTCACATTCTTTCGAAAATCTGGATCGAGGTCTTCGAGTACATGGTCTGCTAGTTGAGACATATCTAATGTTTTTGTGTATTTCCCTGGGATAATTCGATCCGTATCAATGTTACTTCCATATACATGTGCGTTGCCTGTTAATTTCATGTTACACACCAACCTCCTCTGCTTGTGAAGGATCCGTTATTTTTCCATGTAACGCTGTGGCAGCTACCACTGCCGGTGAAGCTAGGTACACATTGGACTCTGGATTTCCCATTCGGCCTTGAAAATTACGGTTGGAAGAAGAGATAATATTTTCATTACTTCCAGGAATTCCTTGATGGGTACCTACGCAAGGTCCGCACCCTGACGTAATAAAAGAAGCCCCAGCTCTAGTTAAGATTTGTACAGTCCCATCGGATAAAGCATCATCTAACACCTTCTTAGATGCAGGTGCAATAATGAGACGGACATGAGGTGCAATTTTATTTCCTTCTAAAATTTTCGCAGCTTCATGTAAATCCTCGAGTCTTCCGTTCGTGCAACTTCCAATAAATGCTTGTTGAATGGGGGTGTCTTTTACTTTACTAATAGGTTGAACATGGTCAGGAGAATGAGGAACAGAAATTTGCGATTCTATTTTGGATACATCTACATCAATTACTTGCTTGTATTCCGCATCTTCATCTGCGTGAATCGCTTCAAATTCGTCCTCCCATTCTAAGCCGATGGTATCTACTAAACCTGCTTTTGCCCCCATCTCAATGGACATATTAGCCAGGGTCATCCGACTTGCAAGCGACAGATGATGTAAGGCTTCACCTGTATACTCAATGGCTTGATACGTTGCTCCTTCAATGCCAAGTGTGCCGACAAGATGTAAAACGAGATCTTTGGCTGAAACTCCTGTCTGCAACTTTCCATGGAGACGAATCTGGATCGTTGGTGGGACTTTTACCCATGTTTTCCCTGTCAACCAAACACCTGCTAAGTCTGTTGAACCTACACCTGTTGCAAAAGCTCCAAGGGCTCCGTACGTACAAGTGTGAGAGTCAGCTCCCAAAAATAAGTCTCCAGGTTTCACATGTTTGTTCTCCACCATAAGTTGATGACAGATACCTTCTCCCACGTCATATAATTTAATGTTTTGTTGATTAGCAAACTCCCTCATCATTGAATGAAGATTAGCGATTCTTTGATTTGGAGCTGGGGAAGCATGGTCGATTACTAAGGATACACGTGATGGGTCCCACACTTGTTTTCCACCCATATTTTCAAACGATTGAATCGCAAGTGGTGCCGTGGTATCAGATGCCATCGTGCCATCCACTTGAACTAAAGTAATCTCCCCTTCCTTTGCGTCATGGCCTGCATGTTTTGAGATAATCTTCTCTATAATTGTTTGGGCCAATTTATTTTTCTCCTTTCCTTGCTATCTATTTTTACTCCCATTCATAACCCATTGCTTCTGAAATCTTTTTTCCTGCATCGCGAATAAGTTCTGTGTATTTTTCTTTTAAATTTTCGGTTAATTTCATGGACAAGCCTGACAACGACACACCAGCCACAAGGTTTTTGTTTGCATCGAAAATCGGGGCTGAGATGGAGCAAGCTCCAAATACTCTATCATTTTCACTCACAGCAACTTTTTGGCTACGTATGTTATCAAGTTCCTCAAAGTAACTTGCTCTGTCTATCGTTTCATTATTTAGGTCCTCCCACTCCCTCAGCGCATGCTCAATAAATGCTTTGGAACAAAAGGCTAGGAGTGTTTTCCCGGATGCTCCTTTGACAAGCGAATAAGGATAGCCAAGCCTGACAAATTGCCGAATATCTTCGCTCCCATCCACTTTTTCCACACACACACGCCGATTGGCTTGTATGATATTTAAGCCGACTGTTTCCCCAGTTTCTTTCGACAATTGCTTTAATACAGGGAAAGCTTCCTTTCGGACATCTATATTTTCGCTAACAATTTGCCCCATGCCGATCATGGGAAGTCCTAATCGGTATAAACCACTTTGTTCGTTTCGCGTGATTAGTCCTTTTACTTTTAAAGAGTTTAGAAGACGAAATACTGTCGTTCTATTAAGATTGGTTCTTTCGACAAAATCGTTTATAGACAATTCATAGTCATTTAATGTAAAGCAATATAATAAATCGATCGCACGTTCTACAGATTGTACGGTCCCTTTTGAAGCAGTACTCATTCTCCCCTCCTCCCTCTGTTCACATCGTGAACAATATGTTTACTATATGAACTTATAAATGTAATTTTATATGTAAGCGTATTCAATGTCAATTATTTTTTGAAATGTTTTAAAATTTTTTTACAATAATAAAATTATCTAGAACCCTTAGATTTTAATAACCTTTGTCTTTTAAAATACAAATGATCAATTAGTATCCCTAGTTATTTATTTTTTTAATATAATATTGGTGGTGAAATTTCCAAATATCGGGCAGAAAATTTTTCAAATTAACCTCTTTAAAAACTTTCTCCTCATCTACTATCTCAACATCATGCCGTATCATTTGATGTTGTCATTCATGAAAGTGATGACATTTTGATAGTTATATAACTCCTTTTGCACGTCGTACGTGATACTTTATCCAGATTTGTTGTTATTTCATTGGATGAAAAATATTCAATTATGCGTCGCCCGAAGTCATTCTCTTAGCAACAACAGCCTGATAGTTTAGAGGAGTACTATACATTTTTTATGTTATTCACCATCCTGATAAAGATATAAAAAGAAGACATTGCCTCTTCCGACAATGTCTTTCTCATAACTCATATTATTGATCTGTAAATTTCATCTAGGCTTCTTGCTGTATTGGTTTCCAGCGATGACCCTAGCATACTCATGCAGTATAAGGCTTTCTATGCGATGGGCTCAATCTGGCCAGTCGATCGCTGAGTTTCCACCGCCGGGAATAAGGGTGGTTTTATTCTTGCTGTTAACAATAGTGAACTAATTATTATAGATTCTACTTGTGTTGATTTTTTAAGATATGATTATGGGACACCAAAAACGATAGAAAATGTTAGAAGCAGATACATTAACGGAGAAGTAACCATCTGGTGGATTACTGTAATAGTTGGATTCTTAAAGTGATTGTGGGAGGAGTTGATGATGTTTTATTAAAAATTACATCGTTCATAAAAATTAGCTGATACAGGGTTGTATTAGTCATTATAGAAGGTTGAACAATTTTAGAGCTACCCCTACCATTTTGCGGAAAACATACGTTATGGTTGATTCATAATTGTATACATATATGGAAGCATACACTCATGAATCGCTCATTAAAAATGTAACTATTTTCCTTAGCGTAGGACATATCGGCTTGCTTTGTGCCGAAAATTGCTTAGTGTATGTTTTCCGCATTTTCTTGGTAGGACTTCAAAGAGGAGGATGAAGTTATGAAAGTTACGATGGATTTAGAACAAGCAACCTATCATGTCGAAAAAACAAAACCGCTGAAACTAAAAGAAATAGAATTCAAAGTTAAACCGGATATGCAAGAACGAAAAAGATTATTTCGAACATCATTATATGAGCTAACCATTATTACAGAGGTACATAATCAAATGTATGAATTTGTAGGCTATGATCTCAATCACAAGTTGATTTCCCAGCTGGAAAAAGATCCTTCAGGTTTTTTAGTTGGATCAGAGCCACCATTTTTATGCGGAACAGACTGGCCAGATAGCGGAATATCTGAAGTTATCGAGGAAAACAATGTTCCTTCCGATTCTCTGTTCGTAACAGATGGGAACCATGTGATCGCTACCGTTTATCGTGATGAGATCCCTCCGTTGATTAACTGGTTTAAAAAATTAGTGTAAAAGACTATGCTGACATGATGGAGGCATGGTTGGTATGAATTATTGAAAATCATTAAAGCGTTCCTCTTTCGCTATTGGGTGTTTTACTTGAATAAGCTCCATGATCAACAGACCTTAAATATACACCTTTTGTACATAGGCAGTATATTTAAGGTCCTTTCATATACAAAAAATATACTGCCATTTCATACATGAATTACACGTCAAATACAAGCTGGAGCCACATTTTGTGACATCGATTATTCCTCTAACACACCCTGCTCTTCATAGTACTTTTTTGCTCCTGGATGGAATGGTACCTCGCCCGTTCCTAGCATTACATTCTCCACGTCAAATTCATCGAATACGCCGTGTGAGCCTTCCATTTGCTCTTGGTTTTCCCAGAAGCTTTTTACTAGGTCATAAGCCACGTCATCTGGCATGCTAGCGTCGGTAACGAGTATATTTTGAAGAGATGTCGTTTTTACAGCTTCCTCTTGTCCGTCATAAGTTCCTGCGGGAATCTCTGACTTAATATAGAAACTGTTTTCTTCTACTAACTTGTCTCTCTGTTCTTCATCTATATCTAATAATTTACCGTCTGCAGTGCTTAGTGCTTCTGTCACCGCTGAGGCCGGGATGCCTGAGCTGATAATCGCAGCATCAATTTGTTTATTTCTCATTAATTCTGTTGCTTCCCCAAATCCCACAAAAGAAGCATTTACATCATCAATACTAAGCCCATACGCATCTAAAATTAATCGTGAGACTTTCTCCGTACCACTGCCAGTTGCTCCAGGAACAAAATCGCGTCCTTCTAAATCCTTAACGGATTCCACACCAGAACCTTCTCGAGCAACGATGTAATCATAATTTTGATGTAATCCAGCCAATACTCTCACGTCTTCATATGGTTCCCCTTCAAAATCACCTTCCCCATGATACGCTTCCATGAGTACATTCCCCATCGTTAAACCAACTTCCGCTTCCCCTTGGGAAAGGAAGGTAAGGTTTTGAGTACTTCCATTGGAAGCTGAGGATGTTGCTTCCACATTCGGTAACTCACCTGACCAGAAATCACTCATGATTGCTCCTAATGGATAAAGAACTCCTGTCTCCCCCCCAGTAGTAAAGCTTATTTTGTAGTTATCCGTTTCTTGAAGATACCCTTTTGCTTCTGCATTTTCACCTGTAGAGTCACTAGCAGGTTGACCTGTTTCATCCACGCAACCAATCATACTCATCACAGCAATTACCATAATTGCGATAAAACCAATTTTCTTCATACTCAATTTGACTCCTCCCCTAAGTTAAAAATTTACCCTGCAGAATTCACACTGGCAGACATATTCCTGTCTTTTCCTGTACTGATTCGTTGCCAAATCACTATTAAAGCCAAGACTACTATACCTGCTGCGTCTGTAACGAGACTTGGTGTAATCATTAAAAGTGCGATAATAAAAAGGGAAATTCTTTGAAGAATGGATGCTTTCCCTATTAACCAACCTTGAAGACCGCCAGCCAGGCAGACAACACCAATGCTTGCCGTTATAAGTGCTTGGATACTTCCTCCTATATTTTCACCGCTAAACAGTAACACGGGATTGTACAGAAAGAAGAACGGAATAATAAAGCCTGTTATCCCAAGTTTAATCGCTGTAAAAGAAAGCCTATTAGGTGAGACACCAGCAATTCCCGAAGCTGCGTAAGACGAAAGAGCAACTGGAGGTGTTATATTTGATAAAGAAGCATAAACGAATGCAAACATGTGTGCAACGATAGCTGGCACTCCTAATTCTACTAATACTGGTGCCGAAATCGTCGCTACAATGATATATGCAGCCGTAGCCGGCATTCCCATCCCAAGAATAATACTAATGATCATAGTCAAAAAGCCAGCTAGAAATAAGTTTTCTCCAGCGAAGTGGAGAATGTTATTTCCTATGACTAAGCCCAAACTTGTCAGCGTTATGGTGCCAACGATTATTCCAACTATCGAACAGGCTATACCGACAATGATTGCCCCTCGACAGCCTTCTTCAATGGAGCGAATAATGTCTTTCCAGCCCATACGTGTTGATTTTCTAAACCAGCTGGCCACAACCGTGGCACCCAGCGCCCAGACGGCAGCATAAATCGGGGTGACACCAGTTACTAGCAGCCACACTAATACAATTAACGGTAGTAAAAGGTGCCCTCTATCTTTTAATAGCTGCAGTGCATTCGGTATATTCTCCTTTGAAATTCCAGATAGTCCGATTCGCTTTGCTTCAAAGTGGACAGCCATGAAAATCGTAATAAAATACAACAAAGCTGGGATAATTGCTGCTAACATGATTGTTGAGTATGGGACTCCAATAAATTCAGCCATGATAAAACCGGCTGCTCCCATGATAGGAGGAGCAAATAACCCTCCGGTTGACGCCACTGCTTCTACCGCTCCAGCAAAACGGGAGGAATAACCAGTTTTCTTCATTAAAGGAATGGTTATGGCTCCTGTAGTTACAACATTACCAACCGCACTGCCGCTAATCATTCCCATGGTTGCACTCCCGATGACAGATACTTTTGCTGGACCGCCAGCAGAGCGTCCGGCAAGTGTCAACGCTAAGTCATTAATAAAGTCAGAAAATCCACTGTTTTTCAAAAATGCTCCAAACAATACAAACATAAATACATATGTCGCAAATACACCTAAGGCAATTCCAAATATTCCAGAAGGTCCCCAAAACATTAGATCGATAATACGTTCAAGGGAAAAGCCCCGATGACCTAGTACTCCCGGAACCACTTCTCCGAAGATATCATACAGCAAGAATACGGCCGCGATGATTGTCAAAATATTTCCAACCACACGCCGACTCGCTTCGAATAGCATAATAATTCCTATTCCGCCGAACACATAGTTCCAGTTCGAACGGTGAATCCCGCCCCACTCTCGGGCAAACGTATCGAACATTAGGATGAGATAACCGACAGAAGCAATCGATAAGAATATGAGTAACATGTCCATCTTTGTTGGCAATCTACGGATTTTTCTCTGAACCTTTTTCGCAGGAAATAAAAGGAATGTTAAAACGAGTAAAAAGCCAAGGGTCCATGCTCTTAATTTAATCGCGTCCAAGATTCCAATGCTGCTAAAATACATCTGGAAAATAAACCAGAATATAAAAATAGCAGTTAATATTTTGCTCATAGGGCCTATATATTGTTTCATCTGCGATTCCGTGTTTATTTCTTTCTCATTATTTTGAGTTGGTGTTGTGACACTCTCTTCCTTGAGATGACTCACATCGTTGCCCCCTTTCCTCTGTATGCTTAAAATAGCGCTTTCAAAAAGATGATTTTATGCTGAATTCAGAGATTTTTCTCTGAATCCAGCATTTACTTACTTCCAGTTCGTTACATCGTTATTCGCTGTCACGGGTGGTTCCGGTTGGAACGATTGGTTCGGATCGTCTTTCTGTAACACATGTTTAGGAGGCAAGCCCGCAGGCTCTTCACGAAATAGATTATTACTCCTGCTTAGAGCTGGGCTGTTTTGGAATGTATAGAGAATGGCATCTTCTGTTTCACTTGTATTGACATGCTCGTGATACGTCCAAGCTGGTGTTAACACGGTATCCCCAAATCCCCAATGATACTTTTCATCATTGATGGCTGTATAGCCTTCTCCCCTTACTACGAAGTGAATCGCCCAAGGGCCATGGCGGTGAAGATTGCTCTTTTCACCTGGTTTTATCACTTGGATCACGATAGCTAAATCATGAACAGCCGAAGCTTCTTCTTCCAACTCTGGATGCCCGAGTGTAACTAAATGGCGACGATCACTATCACTAGAATATAACTGATTCTCAATATCGTCCCATTTCCACATCGCCGGTGAAAGCAACGGTTTTCTCATTGCCTCTACATAATCAACATACGGAAGAATTTTACCTGGATTGACTGACATATAAGACCCTCCACTTTGAAATTTTTGAATGTTTATTTCTTTCATATTTTTAGTATAGGAGAGGAATAATCATAGATCAATTCAATTATTTATATAGTTTCGATAGTTTTCACCTATGATAAAGACAAAATGATGTGACAGAACCAGGAACCTTCATTTGCAATTATGCAAGTGGACGTTTTTCAAGTTGTTTAATAAATTCACGCACCGCCAAAGATAAATACTTTTCCTTTTGATAAATTATGCCGATCTCTCTTGTTGGTGCAGGCGCGGTGATAGGGATAATTTTTATATCTTTATTTTTCAGATAATCCAGGTAAGGTCTTGGCAAAACAGATACCCCCACATTCTGCTTCACCATGTTAATGATAGACTCCATCGTCGTCATTTCGAGTACAGGTTTTGGTTCAAATCCCAGCATCTTGCAGGATTCATTGATGGCCTGTCGGAGGTAGTAATGCGTAGGAGGTAAAATAGAATCCGTTGTTTTTAGAATCTCTAAAGAGAGAGAGTCCTCGTTTGATAATTCATGATTGACTGAAACAGCCAGAGAAATTTCCTCACTGTAAAGGGAAATAAATTCAAACCTATCGTCCATGACAGGTAAGGAAACGACCCCGATGTCTAAGTCCCCTTCTAACAATTTGGAATAGATGTCAACAGTTCGTAACCCGAGAATGGATAACTTGATGCCCGGATAAATGCTCCGGAACTCAATGACTGTGGGAGGAAGCAGATAATTAACTACAGTCAATAACGATCCAATTTTTATATGGCCTTTCTGAAGTCCATTTAATTCACTGATCGCGATGTGAGCCTCCTCCAGTTCTTGAAATATTTTTTGACTGTGTTCTAAAAGCAGTTTCCCACTAGATGTGATCGAGATTTTCTTCCCGATACGATCAAACAGCGGAGTACCCATTTCATGTTCCAGCTCACGAATTTGCTGGCTTAACGACGGTTGAGTGATCCCTAATTTTTCCGCGGCTCTAGTAAAATGCAGTTCTTCACAGACAGCCACAAAATATTCTAGTTGCCTTAAGAGCATATGATGAACCTCCTGTTATGTAAAATTCAATCAATGGTTTACTATAATAACAGAAATCGATAATGAAGTAGAAAAGAGATGAAGGAGCTTCGTTTGTGATCAGGAAACTGCAAACTGTTGTTAACACTAAATGAAATGCATCAATTCCTCACATTGCATAAAAATCGTTTTACACCATCAGTTTTTGTCTAAACCTACAGGACACCCGCTAGAATGATGCAAAACCAAGGGAGCGGGCGTCACTTGTGAAGAGTTATTATTTGGTTTCAACGGCGGAGCGTAAGAGTGCTAAGAATATCAATGTTCCTTGCGTTCTACCAAGCCACTGGGGATAGAGGATGGCTAGCCGGAGTGCAGTTCTTTAATTTGTCTGCTACTTTACATGTAAAGATCTTCACGGCGGTTATTTAGATAGTCAAGTACTCCTACTGCCGCTTTCGCTTCGTTTAACGGAACCTCTATGACTGGAAGCTCTTCATTGTTCCCTGCTTTGTATAAGGAGTGGCCGTTTGGGTGAACGATTTGGCTTTCGCCGAAAAATACGTTATCCACATGCAAACCTACTTTGTTTGTGGCGGCCATATAAATATGATTTTCAAGAGCTCTGGACCGCAAGTAAATATCCTGGTGTTTTTGATAAGGTACCATATTGGCTTCAAGGACGAGAATGATTTCAACTCCCTTTTTAGCAAGTATCCGCGGGGCTTCAGGAAACTCCATGTCATAGGTAATTAGAATTCCGACTTTACCGACTCCAAGCTCAATAGTTGGAAAACGATCGCCGGGGGTGAAAAAATCATGTTCTGTATGGTATAAGTGTGTTTTGCGATAGGTGCAGAGCAAGGAACCATCTCTATCAATAACCGCTGCAGAGTTATAGAGCTTCTCTCCCTCTTTCTCAGGGAACCCCACGACTACCCCTATATTATTTTCTTTCGCCGTTTCCGCAATTTTCATGATACTGTCACCGGTTACGGGTTCGGCAATACGGTATAATTCTGTGCTCATCATATAGCCGCTTAGGCACAATTCAGGGAATAAGATAAAATCGGCTCCTTTTTTATTCGCTGATTCGATGCTGAATAGAATCCTTCTGAGATTGTATTCTTTATCTAAAAGTTCACACCTAAGCTGTGCTAAAGCTAATTTCATCACTCGCTCACTCATACGCTGCCTTCTCCTTTTTATCTTCATCTCTGTATTTTTTTATCTTCTTGGATATGGTAGACTGATCGACATTTAGTATTTTTGCTGTTTTGTACGTATTTTTATAAATATCATAGACTTTCAAAATGAGGTCTTTTTCTGTTTGTGCTTTTGCTTCCTTTAAGGATGGAAAAGCGGCAGCATCCATTCTCTCTGCTTTCAGGTTGGGACTGTTTCTCTCCTCAGAAGGCAGAGCATGATTCCCGCTCGGAAGGTTGTTTGTAACGACGATTCTTTCTATTTTGTTTGTTAATTCCCGGATGTTCCCCGGCCAGTCATCGTTCATGAAATCGTGGATCATTTCTTCACTCAGCGTGACATGGCGATCATATTTTTGATTAAAAAACGCTAAATAGTGATCTATCAACTCCGGAAGGTCTTCTTTTCTCTCCCGCAAAGGTGGAATATTGATAGGAACAACATTTAATCGGTAGAATAAATCTTCCCGGAATTTCCCTTCTGCTACGAGCTTCGATAAATCTTTGTTGGTGGCCGCCATGATGCGAACATCAATATCTTTCTCTTGGACCCCACCTACTTTTCGAATTTTATTTCTTTGAACAACATCTAGAAGTTTCGATTGAACAAAAAATGGCAATTCAGCAATTTCATCCAATAAAATAGAGCCCTTCTCTGCTGCTTCAAACAGCCCCTTCTTCCCCTGATTGCTGCCACCAGTAAATGTACCTGCTTCATATCCAAAGAGTTCAGACTCAATCAAATTCTCAGGCAATGTCCCACAATTAATAGAAAGAAAAGGCCCCTCATTCCGTTTGCTTCTTTCGTGAATGAATTTGGCCAGTACACTTTTACCGACCCCCGATTCTCCTAAAATAAGAATGGTAGAATCTACGTGCGAGACATTTTGGATAATTGTCATGATTTGTTGCATCGACGAAGATTTCAAAATAAGAGAGCTCTCGGTTTTCCATTTTACCGCGGGCGAGGTGTTAGTGAAGGTACATACACTTCCTTCAAATAAGCTTGTGCCTGCTTTAACAGGATAATAATGAAAGAAAACTTTTTTTCCTGTGTTTGTCGTTAGCGGCTGCGATTTACTGTGATCAAGATAGAAGGGCTCAATAAACACGGAATTCCATGGAACGGAGTAAAAGGAAGACCCGACTGAAAGCATCGGCGGAGATACGTCAAATACCTCTTCCTGATCTCCTTTTATATCTTGAATGATTCCTTTGTGATCGATCATACAGAGCAATTGTCTAATATTATTCATTCGCATGAACACCCCTATAGTGATGATTATTTTCATCTTTAATGATTTTTTTCATCGTTAATAACCTATTTTAAGAAAAATCAATGATATAATTCATCACTTGTTATTATCAGTATAGAGAAATCCTCAAAATTGTCAATTAGTTTTCTTTATTCCCACAGCATTTCCGTCAGAATTACTTCCCGTCGAATTTTTTTGGCACCAATCTTGCAATATATTAGGTTAGAACTTTGAAAGTAAAGATGTCACTAATCCTACGGGCTAATCACGATGGGAGCATCACAGAGGGGGTGAAAAAAGTGAAGAGCATCAATGTATCACTGGCTCAATTAAAACCAAAACTGGCTGATAAAAAAAATAACCTAAAACAAATTGCTCACGCTATCAGCAAGGCAAAGAATGAAAACTCAGATCTTATCGTGTTTCCGGAGCTTTTTTTAACCGGGTATTCTGTTGAAGACAAGGTAAACATTTTAGCAGAAGATGAAAACGGTCCTCATTTAGAGGAAATCAAAAAGCTTTGCACCGAGCACTCTATTTATGCCGTAGTAGGGTTTGCGGAGAAGGATCAGCAAGATCACTATTATATTTCAACCGCCCTCATTAATGACAACGGAAACATAGTCGATATTTACAGAAAAACGCATTTGTTTGATGAAGAGAAAAAGTACTTTTCTGCAGGATCCGAACTGAAAGTCATCCAAACACCGATAGGAAACATCGGAATGATGATTTGCTTTGATGTTGAATTTCCAGAGGTAGCTAGAATCCTAAAACTTAAAAATGCAGACTTTTTAGTTATCGCTAACGCCAATATGGACCCATACGAGGAGCATCATCGCTTGTATGCAAGATGTCGGGCGATGGAAAATGAAATACCAGTCATTATATGTAACCGACTCGGGAAAGAAAAAGATTTGAACTTCTGTGGGGACAGTATGGTGATCGACGCTACTGGCAGCATTCTGTTAGAAATGAAAGATAACGAAGGTGTCAAAACCGTTGAACTGCCGTTACAGCAAGCATTAGATCCGAAAATGAGATATATCGTCAATCGGCGCAGCACATTATATTCTTCCCTATTAAAAGACAGGATCACCCTTTAGAAATGTACTCTTTACTTTCAAAGTATTCTAAAGTAATCAATAAAGGAGGGACTCGGATGAGTGCAAACAAGCAAGTGGACTTTGACAAATCCTTGGGAACAAGACAGGTGATGGCCGTTTCCTTTGGATTGGTTGTTTGTGTATCTACGTGGGGATCGGCTTTGATCGGTTTCGCTGAGTATGGTGTAGGATTTATAGTAAGTATTTTGATTGCTGGATTGCTTTATTTTTTAATTGCAATGAATTATTCCGAATTAGCTACCATGTATCCCCGGGCTGCAAGTATTCGGACGTATGTGGAAGGAGAGTTTGGAAATCGATTAGGATCCATGGCATCCATGATTTATGTTCTGTCCTTCGCTGCCGGTGTTTCGGCTGAAGTTATTTTCTTCGGTTATGTATTAAACGGTTTTGTCCCTGGAGTACCGTGGTGGGGATGGGCCATCTTAGTCACGACCTTTGGGCTTATCGTTAATTTAATTGGAATTAAAAATGTTGGAAAATTAAGTGACTACCTTCTGTGGGCCATTGTCGTCATCACATTGCTTGTTGGCATCTTTGCTTTTACAGGGCTGAGCATTCAAGCACCAGACTTTTCGAAGCTAACAACCGGATTCTTTACAGACGGGTTCGCAGGATTAATCGGGGCCTTTCTCTTAGCGATGTGGTTGTTTGCAGGTTTCGAAGTAGCTGCCCCTCTGGCAGAAGAAGTAAAGAACCCAGGGAAGTCATTACCACGAGGAATGTTTTTCGCCATTTTGGCCATTGGAGTTCTGAATATCATCTTTGGTCTCGGTGCTTACCTTTTAGTACCAGCGGATGTTCTCTCCTCTGAAAGTGGCCTGATCCAAATTGGCTCGTATATCGCCGGGAGTGTCGGTGTCGTTGTCTTATTTTTATTCGCCGTCTTCTGTACGGTCGCCACCGTCCTGGCCAACTATTCATCGGTTTCACGGCTCATGTACGGGATGGCAGAAAAGCCAGGCAATATGCTGCCGGCTAAGTTAAAATGGTTGCATCCCACATTTAAAACACCTTGGAGAACACTTATCACTTATTACGCTGTAACACTCACTCTCATGCTTTCGCTTGGCGGAGGCGGCATGGCCACGCTCGTCTATATATCAAGCTTTATCTGGATTGTTCAATATGTGATCGCTATCTCTACTAATATAGCGCTAAGGAAGAAAATACCTGACTATCCGCGTCCGTACCGGGTTCCAGGAGGAAACATACCCATATTGTCTATTATCGGATTAGTTGGTCTTGTTGTTTTCTTAGCTCTATCCGTTATTCCTCCGTTTGGGGATATTTACACCTTCTACTACGGGTTTGGAATGATAGTTGTAGTTGCTGTATACGGACTTATTATGGGATCCATATCCGAAAAAGAGAAATCGAAAAAGATCGCAGGATAATCATGTTCGTTTTTTTTAAGGGGGGTGAGCATCTTCATCCGAGAAATAACATTCAGCCACTCGACATAACTAATTATTTGGAGGGAGAAATAAAATGAAAATAAAACTAGCAATGGGACAAATTTCAGCAACAGATGACAGAAAGATGAATGTAGATAAAGGAATTCAGATGATGGAAGATGCAGCAAAAGACGGGGCGAATGTTATCTGTTTCCCCGAAGTAGGGTTTGACAAATTCTTCCCACAGCACAGAGCGCAAAGTCATTCATTCGACCTTGCGGAGCCAATCCCAGGACCGATGGTGGAGACCTTCCAAGAGAAGGCAAAAGAATTGAATATGGTTACGATCTTCAGTCTCTTAGAAGAAGGCATGAAAGGTGAATATTACGACAGCGCAGTATGTATCGATGCGGATGGTACCTTGCTCGGAACCACAAGAATGACTCACACGTATGAACATGAAAATTATAATGAGAAATTCTATTATTCACCAGGAAACACACTTTATCCTGTATACAAAACAAAATTCGGAAATATAGGCATAGCGATCTGCCAAGACTCCTGGTTCCCAGAAGTCATGCGTGCGCTTGCACTGCGCGGGGCAGAAATCATCGTTGTACCAACCGCAGAATCTGGAGAAGACGATTTCTACGAGTGGTACTTTGATACGTTAACTGCCATTCAAGGTAAATCTGCCGCTGTCGCAAATGGTGTGTTCGTAGGAGTTGCCAACCGTACCGGCCGGGAAGATGACATGCGTTTCTTCGGTTCTAGCTACGTCACCAGTCCGTATGGCCAAATTATTGACCAGGCTTCCAAAGATAACGACGAAGTGCTCGTTACAGAGATCGATCTAAACGACATCCGAGAGGCAAGAAGACTGTGGCCCCTTCTTCGTGACCGCAGACCAGACACCTATGATATCCTTACGAAGCAATGGGGATCTGAAGTAAAGTACGATCCGAACAAAGTAAACATCTAATGGATGTATGAAATGCGAAGCTTAGTAGCACAGACCGCGGCTGGTCTGTGCTACTTTTTGATATAGAAGACGTGGAGAACAAGACCGATACAGCCCTAAGGCTTGGAGTCCATATTAAAAACCGGTTATCATCTTCAGAATTTATATTAAAAAATGAAGATGTGATGAGGTTGATTGATATTTATGGCTTCTCCCCTTTGTTCATCGCCAAAGAGATCAAGTCATGTATTAAGACAGCAAATCCCACGCCCTATTAGGGAATTAGCAATTCGGATGGAAGCAAAATCCGCGGTTGCCACAATATTAGTGCTACTTAGATTCCTGAAGAAATAAAAAAGATTCTCTACGAAATAGCCGTGATGCGAAAAGGTTCTATTTATCGATTACTATAATGAAACTCAATTTCATGAAAGCTATTTGTAGCTGAAACAAGTTTACTCTTCGTTCTATCAATGACCCTATTACATAATAGACATTGATAGACACCTTACTGGGTAGTTAGTCAAGTAAGTTTATTTCGAAAAATAATGCCCTTTAAAACTTCACCAAAATATAGCCATATGAAATTTATCAGTCTCTTTTCCAAAAAACATGCAATTTAAACTTCCTTCAGCGTACCAGGTATAGTCACTGTTAATTCTTTATATGCGTTTGGATACATATAAAAGATATCTTTTGTTTTTTTTCCTCTTTTATTTAAAAAAGGGAAGTAATCGGACTTCTCTTGATCAATTTCAGGAAATCTCCCACTACCCTTACCTAACTGTACTATCTGACTGAATCGATCAACTGCATTGAACCATCCAATAACAAAAGCTCTGTAACCTTGTTTTCCTTTTTTTATTTCATCTGATATCCAGTTAAAATCTTTCTGGATAGGGTCCCACAACATGCTATTCGAGTTTCCCGCACTACTTTTCCAATTTCTTAGAAGTTTGACCTCAATCATAAAATTCTTTTTCTTTACAACTATATCATTACCTTTATCTTTTGATTTTCCTTGCATATTAAAAGTTGCCATATGTCTAAATGGATATCCTAATCTAACTACCAAATCAGCCTCAGAATATTCTTCATCCGCAATTTTTTTAAGATCTTCTTTACTTTCTTTTTCATATCTTTCATTAAATTCATCAATTATAAATAAACAATTAGATATTAAATATTTTTCTATCATCTGACTTGAACCCTCCTGACTTATATTTCGACAAGAGAGGCTAAATACCTATAAAATTCATTCGTCAATTACCGACATTGTTTGTTTAGTAATTTTTGCTCTTTCATAACGTTGGTGTGATAAAAAAATATTTTTATTTCCTTAAATTCTTTAATAACTTCCCCTTTGATTAAAAGAGTACGTTCCCCTTCTGGCGGTATTGTTTGCGTTTCTGTTTCTAAATCAATCATACTCCCAGTTAGTTGAATAAATAAGAGAAGTTGTTATGTGTAGGGTCATTCGTTCCTGGCATATCCATTGTCTAATCCGAGCTGCCCTGTAACGGAATATATGAGGATAACATCCATATCACGTAAATTTTCTTTATGTTTTTTGGGGGAATGTTATGGGTAATTGGGGAATATGTACTCCTAAAATACAAAGGAGCCCGGAGTATCTTTTGGTGGGGAAATCCTTCTATATATCGTGCGAGATGGAATTAAACCAATAAATTCAAGTCTCTCCCATTACCAGTTGTGTGTCACTGTTCTGTTTGACAATATTCAGATGAAACGCTTGATAGAATTTCACTAACTTTTGTATATCTTGTTTCGTTACATCTTCCCTTTCTATTTCCACGGGATAAGGAATGAGGGCAAAATAATCAACATTCAGCAATTCGAAGTATTTGATGATTTTTTCGAAAGCTACTTTTCCGTAACCCTCCCCTCTGTACTCTTCATCTATCTTAAAATGCGCCATCACAGCTACAAAACCAAGATCATCCTCCTCTAGAACCTCGTATAAGTCTCCCATTACATCGAATAAGTCACCAGAAACTTCATCTGTTCTTGAGAGAATGTCACTTCGATCGACACTAGTATAGGTGTTTAATAGATAAAATTGGCCCAACCAATTTTTATACTCTCTTCATTATCTATGTTTATTAAATGTATCTCTACTGAACCATTTATAAGGTCAGTGACTTCGTCTATCAAACGTAACGTCTACATACGAGCTCTCCATAACGGCCCGCCTTATATTTTTGAAATAAAAAAAAGAGACCTTAATGAAAAGGTCCCTCGTCTTTGAGTATACATTAAACAGACTAACCAAGAAGTTGAAGTACAGATTGAGGCTGCTGGTTCGCTTGTGCAAGCATAGATTGAGAAGCTTGAGAAAGGATATTTGATTTTGTCATCTCCATCATCTCTCTTGCCATGTCGACATCGCGGATACGTGATTCAGCAGCAGATAAATTCTCTGAAGCATTATCCAAGTTAGAAATTGTATGCTCTAAGCGATTTTGATATGATCCCAACTTCGAGCGTTCTGCAGATACGGTTTCAATAGCATCATTAATTGTTGTAATAGCACTATCTGCAGATGATTGACTGGAAACGTCAATGCCTTTAATAGTTTCGGCATCATCAGCTAAAGCATCCCCTTCAAGATAAGCAGTAGCTCCTTCTTTTACTACTAACTCAGTAGGGGTAGAATCATTATCTGCCTCGACATCACTAATGGCATAATATGCACCATCTACGTGGACAGCAACATTAGCATCATCATCGTCTTGGAGCACTTGATGGTTACCTGTTACCCCAGCAATATCAGTACTATCCGTAGTAGTAGCAGTTAGGTTAGTACCTATACTCAAAGTATCAGCATCCATTGCTGATATGTCCAAAGAGATATTTTGGTCTGAGTTAGCTCCGATTTGGAATTTAGCTTCAAAGTCACCATCAAGTAAGTTTTGAGTGTTAAATTGTGTAGTATCGGCGATGCGAGATACCTCTTGCGCTAACTGATCTACTTCTTTCTGTAATTCGTTACGATCTACTTCTACATTGGTGTCGTTTGCAGCTTGCACCGAAAGTTCACGCATACGTTGTAAAATGTTATGTGTTTCATCAAGTGCACCTTCAGCAGTTTGAATTAAAGAAATTCCATCTTGCGCGTTACGGCTTGCTTGATCAAGACCATTGATCTGCGCTCGCATTTTTTCAGAAATCGCAAGACCTGCCGCGTCATCTCCTGCACGGTTAATGCGAAGACCTGAAGACAGCTTCTCCATGGAAGACTGCATGTTGTTTTGGTTGATACCCATTTGACGATGAGTGTTCAACGCTGGAATGTTGTTGTTGATAATCATAATAAATAACCTCCATATTGTGTTTTACTTGCAACCACGTCCATATGGGAGCAAGGAATGTATTCAAATCTCAAAGAAAAGTATGTATGTTATTTCTTCGAGGATTTGACAGAGTTGATTTGAAAATCTTTTAATTCTTTTCCTGTCACGCGTTCGTACGTTTCTTCCCGTGAGATTTCCACATCTTTTGGTGCTTCGATGTGCAGACGTACGAAACCCGTTTCAAGAGCGACTGGAGTGATTTTGATATCATCTCCAATGATAAGACCTTCACCTTCGCGACGAGATACGACTAAACCCATGTTTTCTTCCTCCTTAAAGACTCAGTTCAACATCCTTGTATCTTTTATATCGGCCATGTTTTTCAAAATTAAAGACTTTCTAAGAAAATTTTTCTAGTTTGATTAAAATTATTTATCGTATTAATTCTCTTTTTCTCTAAACAATCCCACAGCCAACAAAACGCCCGCTAGATTGATCGTGAGATCAAGAAAGCGGGCGTCTCTTGTGAAGTATTCTTGGCTGATTTCGATGGTGGCTAGTAGAAGGATTAAGAGTGTCAATGTTCCTTTTGTTCGTTCGAGCCAGAAGAAGTAGAGGATGGCTAGGAGGAAGCTGCCGACGAGGTGGCCGATTTTGGAGATGATGAAGTAAGGTTCGGTGCTGGTGATGTAGCTGGCGTCCCAGAATTTGGGCCAGCTTACTTCTGTTATGAATTGGAAGGAGACATCAAGACCATTAATAAATGCGCTGGGGCTGCTGGTCCACATGCCGCATAAGTAAATGAGTAAAAAGATGAAGAAGGCGATCGCTCTCATGGTTAATATCAACTTTCTTGTAATTTTTCTGTTCTCTTCTCGTAGCCTGGTTTTCCTAATAGCTTCATGATACTAGCTAGTCATTCTCAGTTTTTATTCCAGGTGTTCTTCCACTTTAAAAAAATTACCCCTAATACATTTAACCAAAATAAAAATAGCCCCCCAATTAAATAAGTGAGCTAAGGTATCATTTGTTTAAATTATTATTCGTATAAAATAGCCTAGAAGGAAATTACTAAAATCGTTTTTCTGTATCAATGGGTTTAATTTGATCGTATCCATTTTCGTAATCAATGACAATACTGTTATTACGTAAATCAACAGACTTGTTCTTTTTTAGTAATTCGTTTAAAGGAGTATTTTGATGTGGGTTAGCTAAAAATTTGCGCGACAAACTAATAGCTTTCTTATACATCATCACAACCTCCTTTACGAATATTCTAGTAAAACACTTTCAATAAAACTCATTGCTTCTTCAAATGAACTATGTGATTTTTCAACTTTTTTTCTGATACGCTGAGTATTCCCACTTGACTTTATATATTTATTTCCTAATGTAACAAATTTATTACTATTTCTTTTTTCAATTTTTATTATTATTATAGACTTTTCATTATTATATGTCCATTGGACTTCTTCGTTACTCTTAACCTTTTCATATTTCCATTCTAATAATTCTTCTATATTACTTAAGTCATTTATAATGCTTAGAACCTCTTGGTACCTTTTGGAAACATCAGGATGCAGCATTTTGTTTATAATCCTTCTTAACTTCTTTGGAATATGTGGTAAATAATGTCTCCGGTGTGGAAACTCACCTTTTCTAATTGCTTTGACAATCTTGTCTCTATCGCCGTTATGTTTAGAAATTAATTCATTATATTGTTCCTTGAAATTTTCGTTACCATTACACATTCTATACATAGTTAACCCTGCTTGATAAATATCATCAGTTATTGACTTGTCACTTGTATCAAATGATTCAGGTGATCTATGTATCCTATATTGAAATTCTTGGTTTGTTAAACCGTATTCGTTTAAATATCTTGAAAGTCCAAAGTCAGTTAAAATTGCTCTATTGGAATCGTTCAACATAATGTTTGTTGGCTTTATGTCCAGGTGAACTAACCCTTTTATATGTAAGAACATTAATCCAGATAAAAAATCAATGCTGTACTTAGTAATCTCCCTCACAGATAACATCTCTTTATTAATAAGGCTATTAATAGATCCCTTTTCATAATAAGGCATCGTGATATAGATGTTTTTATCGTCTTCAGCTGAATAGTTTATAGGCATTATATGTGGGTGGTTTGCTTCATTAAGTATTTTTGACTCAAGGAAAAAGTCTTCAACATTTTGCTTTTCTAATGACAATTTTGTTATTACTTTTAACACCAATACCTGTTCCAATTGCTTATCTCTAGCTATCCACACCTCGGAATTTTTACCTTCTCCCCCAATCGCCTTCCATTTATCTAAAGTTAAATGTGGGTTTACATGGTTTAGTTTAAGCATTGTTAAACACTCCCTCACTTGAATTGAGTGCTGCAAGACCTGCTAAAAGGCTTTCTCTTTTATTTTTATTTATTTCACTCCAATTGATATCGAACAATCCCGACTCTCCATCAATGCATGATTTCAATTCATCTACTGTTACTTCCAAGCGTGATGCCATAGAATTTAATGTGCCAGTAAAATAAGATTCAATGGTACTATCCGAAAAAAGTTCCTTTATAACACCTTCAATATTAATTCTAAATATATTCAAATTTTGTGTGGATCCCTCCGCAGTTCGTAGTCCTGCATATTTCACACCATATTCACAGATTATTGAGTATAATGTAGTTCTTATGAAGGATAATTGTCTTGGTATATCATCTTCCATAACTTTGGGAATATTTAAAGATTCTGAATAGAATTCCACGTTTTCCTTATTCAGGATTGTATAGTTTATTTTGGTAGGTTCAACTCTGACTCCTATTGCCTTCAATTCGGGCACCTCCATACATTTTTTCTATTATATTCCTCTTTCAGTTTTAGATACCAGTTTATAAATTTACTATTTATTTATCCTCATCGCTTTAACATAATATCAATCTGTCTTATAAATGCTTTATCGGGTTTTAATTTCGTAGAAGTATTAGTACTCACCCTCAACCAACAAAAGAAGCCCACCAAGCAACTTAAGCCTTCTCAATGGGTTCTCATTACTTCTCCACTATATATTACTGCCTGGTATAGGATCCTTATGCAACTTCCCTTCTTCCATCTAAGGCAGTAAATTGCTCTCACTGAAATAGGATTCTGAGTTAGTCATCTTCGTGCTTATAAAGGCTAGATTTTTCTATCCCCGTTGTTCCTCACAGTATTCCCAATAAGGCAGTTACTTCTGGCCCTTTCAAAAGACGCTGCCTGCTTTTCATTTCGTTTATATTCAGCCATCCTAACAAGTCTGTCCCCCCAACAAGTCCTTTATAATGAGCTCTAAAAACAGAATCCTATAATTTTCAAATCTATTCTTCCGTTAAACACGACAGGGCATTTTGAATATCGACAATAACCATACTCTTCCCCGGTCTTATACAAAAAAACAACGAGGATCCTCTCCACCGCTGTTCTTTCTTAGTCTCTACTGAACACATCACATGTGTATTCTATTTTTACATCACAACTTATCGATACTTCACCAATTGTATGTTTACGACGTTTCCATGGCAGCACATTGATGGTGGAACTTTGAAATCTTTCGCTTTATGTTCATGCTACTATTGTATGGCATCAATGGCATCAAACTCCTTTTTAAAAGTGGTTATTCTGTCTGAGATATTATTACTTTTCTTTCCTCTTATTAAGCCCTTTATAATTTTTTTGCTTTGTTTCTCGTTCATAAAATACACTTTTCGTAATTTTAGTTGCTCCTTTACTTCTCGGCCCGTCTCCACTTTGAGAAGCATCCTCGAAGAATCTCTTCCTTTTATCATGTGACATACTTTAAAACCTCCTCTATCACAATAGTGTACTAGGAATATTGTTAACCCCCAACTTATGTGTAACAATCCTGTGTTGTAAAATTTTAATTTATTTTCAAGTTTCGCCCGATTATAATCAATTGCTTCTTTATACGTAGCTGCCAGATCTAGTTTAGCCTTCGATACTAATTCCCTTCCAAATTCATAAGTTATAACGTTTTCTAATCCAGCCTGCCGATAGTCATCCCTCTTAATTGTCTTAAGAAATTCAAACAATGCCATTATTAATAGATATAAGATTCCCAGCTCAAAAACTAAAGTATAAATTAGATAACCAGTTCCCATGGGTTCAAAATTACTTAGATAAGCAATATAAATTCCTAAAACTACTCCGCTAAACCCAATAGTTATACTTGCTTTAGATTCAATTTGCTTAAATCTTTCAGCCTCCTCTAGATAGATAGTTTTAGTGTAGTCAAAAATTGCATCACAGGTGTCCTTTACTAATCCTTCCTCATTCTTTTCGTTTTTCTTCATTATTCTTAACCTTTCTATTGTCCTAAGTTGTTTTTAATATGCGTTTCAGCAAATTGTATATCAGTAAGTGTGAATTATTTTAATTCTAACCCATTCCTGTTGAAAAAACTAAATAATGTTACAATTATAATATTAAAATCTTCATAAATAGGTTTATTAATTCCGTTATGAATAACCCCTACGAAATATTATTATTATGATGAAATTCGATCCATTTTCCATCAGGTATTTTTGCATAACCTCATCATAATCCTTACTAGCTATCAGGTTTCTTCCCCATCGTTTTTTCTTTTAATAGCGTTTGCACTAGAAGCTTCTAAAAGATGGAACGCCTTGTCAAACTCATAAGGATTCTTTCGAAGAGTCAAGTATTAATCTCTACGAAACACATCGCGTGTGTACACTTTCTCTTCGACATCACGCAGCTCGTCGGACATCCGATTGGCGACGATCACATCGGATGTTTTTTTAAAGTCTTCCCAATCTCTGATCACTCGAAAGCCATCATATGTATCCTCGGTAAGTGTTGGTTCATAAATGACGACTTCTATCCCTTTCACTTTCAACCGGTTCATAATTCCTTGAATGGCGGATTGACGGAAGTTATCAGAGTCGGTTTTCATCGTGAGCCGGTAAATGCCGACAACTTCAGGATTCCGTCCAAGTATCTGATCTGTAATGTGGTCTTTTCTCGTCCGGTTCGCGTCCACAATGGCGGTGATCATGTTATTCGGAACGTCAGCGAAGTTCGCTAAGAGCTGCTTCGTGTCTTTCGGCAGACAGTAGCCGCCATAGCCAAACGATGGATTGTTGTAATGATCGCCAATTCTCGGATCCAGTCCAATGCCATCAATGATCTGTTGGGCGTTCAACCCTTTCACTTCCGCGTAGGAATCGAGCTCATTAAAAAAAGCCACTCGCATGGCCAGGTATGTGTTCGCAAATAATTTAATTGCTTCAGCTTCCGTTGAATGAGTAAACAACATCGGAATATCTTCTTTCACCGCACCCTCTGCCAATAATTCAGCAAACACTCGCGCCCGCTTAGACTCTTCCCCGACAATGATTCGGGACGGAGACATGTTATCATATAACGCCGGACCTTCCCGTAAGAACTCGGGAGAGAATAGGATATTCTCCGTACCAAACTCCTCCCTCACTTGCTACGTGTAGCCAACCGGGACCGTTGATTTAATCACGATCACAGCTTCTTTATGGGCCGCCAACACATCAGCAATGTCACACTCAACCGAACTCGTATCAAAATAATTCTTCTTCGGATCATAATTCGTTGGAGTAGAGATCACCACATACGCCGCATCCCGAAACGCTTTCTCTTTATTTGTAGTAGCAGTTAAATGCAAATCGTTAGACGCAAAAACATCCTCGATGTCCTTATCAGCAATCGGGGATATTCTATCGTTATTCATATTTACTTTCTCTCGAGAAATATCAAAAGCCGTGACTTCATGATGTTGGGCGAATAAAATGGCTTTTGACAAGTCACACATCCTGTATGAGCAATTGTAATTTTTATTTTAATAGCATATATTATGAAACTCTTTTATACTCATCAAATTTTTCACTAATATGTAATGTAATAATAATTAGAATAACACATAAAACTGCACCTGAAACGCCAAATAAAGCAATAACTATTAAATCATTAGAGAAAATATAATATCCTAGCAAAATAACAATTGATTGAATTATTAAGTTGAGAAATGTAAATTTAAGATGAATATCTTGTGCAGATAGAACAGGCAACGCCTTTATACATGGCTGATAAGCAAATTTGAAAAATAGCCAGATCGATATCCACCTTGCATATTCACCAGCTACCCCCCATTCTGCTCCAAACACCAAATTAAATAACCAGGGACCCCATATTATAATAATTCCAAATGGTACAATACCGATAGCACCTAATGCAAATACTGCCTTTTTAATAATTTTTGTTAAGTTCTCACCACTATGTGCAGCTTCTGAAATACGAGGGTAAAACACATCACCTATTGATTTCCCAATAAGAGTCGACGGTATAGCTAATACAGTTCTACCTAAGGTATAGAATCCAACAGATGCGGGGCCAAAAAAACTTGATAGTAACACAACTGGTAAATTATCAGAAATGCCATTGATAAATACTTGTGGTGCTCTAAAAATGGGAAAATCCTTATATTTGTTTGCAAGTCCTTTAATAGAATCTCCCTTAAAGAATTGAAATGATATCTTGTTCCTCGATTTCCTTAATAAGAAAATCATTAAAAATGCTCTGAGTCCTGACCCAAGGGCACTCATAATTATTAGTACAGTCCCAGCAGGGTAAATATATCCGATTCCTGCTTTTCCACCGTTCATTAATAATGATTGGGCAAAGGTTACTTTTGCAGTTATACCGAACTGTTTAGTTCTAATTAACCACTGTTCAGTTACTTGATATAGTCCCGCGAAAAGAATAACTAAAGGTATTAAATATAAATAAGGAGCGACCTCTTCTATGTTAAAAAAACTAACAATAAGTTGTTTATTAAAAAATAAAATAAAAAGGGTTAAAGTAGCAATTCCTAATGAAATATACAAAGACAGTCGAAGTAACCCCTGTGCATCTTTATCATCTTTAGGGAGTACAATAGCAAAAGGATAAGTAAGTGCGGCTATTGGAGATACAATTCCAGTAATAGCGACAAAGACTCCCATCATTCCGTAGGCCTCTGGTCCATATAATCGAGTAATTATTGGGATTAATAAAATTGAAATTGCCTGAGCTGCAACAGTTCCCGTGGATAATATTATTACGTTTTTAATAAAAGGGCTACTACTTAGTTTTATAATTTTTCTTTTCATTCTAGGCTCCTTTATTGTAGTAGTACTTTTATTACTTAATTTAATACGACATCAATAGTATATTTGCTAGAATTAGTGTGTTAAACATTTTTCCCTAACAAGAATCATACAAAAAAACATATCTCTTATATATATTTTTTTACAAATGTTGGTTTGTGTTTTAAAATAGAAATCAACATCAATAAATGCACTTTATAATTAAATGGTAGTAACTTAGCACTATTCCAAATATATTTTCTTGCATTAGTGTAATCGTTTCCCTTCAAGTACATCATACCTATTATTTTATTTCTGGTAGCAAGTGCTTTTTTGTCATTTTGAATATACTCTAAATGCTTTTCTAAAAAAATTTTTTCTGCTCTTATCTTTTTTTCTATATTGTTAGTTATTCTTTCTCCAAAATGGTCATAATAATTACATAATGGTTCCGCAACATAATCTATTTTGTACTTCTTACTTATTCTAATCCACATATCATAATCTTGTTTAGCTTCCAGATTCTCATCAAAATAACCAACATTATCAAAACATTCCTTTTTAATTAATGGGAATGATGTAGAGCCAATAAAATTTCTGTAAAGCAGCTCTTTTTTTACCCGTTCTGTTTTGATCGTTGTTTTTTGAAAAATTTCATCATAATTGTCTTCTTCAAGTTGCTTGTATTTATAATACCAACAATAAACTAAACCCAAGTCGTCATCAGCGGTATCTCGGAACTTATCTATTTGTAATTCTAATTTCCTATCTAACCACTCATCATCATCATCTAAAAAGGCTATATATTTACCACTTGCATTTTTTATACCCGTATTCCTAGCTTTCTGAGCACCCTGGTTCATTTCATGCTTTATTAGTTTAATATCCTTTATTGTTTTAACACTATTTACTACTTCTTCTACCCCCTTTTGAAATTCATTATTCAGACCATTATCATCTACTACTATCAGCTCAAAAGAAGTATACGTTTGATTTAAAACACTATCAATTGCTCTTTTCAAGACCTTTTTATCCCTTTTATATGTTGTAATTATCACACTAACTAATAAGTATTCCATATTTCCTCCAATGCCTTAATAAATTCTTAACAAGCACACTAAAACCCACCAAAAATTTATACAAAGACATACTTATATAGTACTACTAAGATGCTAATAAAACCTATTCGAAAATAGAATTCTTACATTGTATATCATCTTTAAATACTATCAATTTAACTATTGGTGGTAGTATACTTTACATTTCCTTTATTTCTTTCAACTATTGACCAGTATGTGAGTCTTAATCTTTTTGTGTTTTTTAAAAGAATTCTTTGTTTTGTAGTAATGCTTAATCCCCTTTTGGGGATTGTTTGCTTAAATTTACTACGCCCATAGCCATCACCCAGACAATAGCTCCTGTATTAAACCCTCCAAATCCAGTTAAATACCTATCCTCAAAAGCTAGTCCAGCAAATAAACCAAGAAGCATTCCTGTAATAAGGAATACTTGCTTTTTATTTATTACTTCTTTTAAAGAAGCCTTGAATATTAACGCTAACAATAGAAATAAAGGGAGTACCAGCACTGTAATTAATCCTATAATTCCTGTTTCCGATAATAATCTTAGATAAAGACTGTGCGGAGAATCAGTAGTAGCATATGAGCTATCTAAAATTTTAGACATGTTCCACCACCCGGCACTCCCAACCCAGATGTTTTCTTTGAATTTTTCTAAAGCGAGTGCCCACGCTGATTCCCTAGAGACTAAATTAGTTGAATCTAATAGTCTAGCGATATTTTGCTGATACCAAAAAGAATTTCTCACGTAGTTATATATTGTAAATAACAAGGCGCAAAAAACTGGGAAAAGCAATATTCTTTTTAAAGTTAGCTTGTACATATTAAATAATATTAAAAAGAAGAAATAAACCGCATATAGAACTCCCAATGATAAGAATACTGTACGTGACATGGCCCAAAGAACCACAATAAATGATAATAACCAACCGGAATAAGCTATAATGCTATTAGTACTTTTGTCAATTTTTTGATATGCAAACCAGAAATTACAAAAAAGGGCAATATACCCCATCCCATTAGGGTTCACTCCTCCACTCAATCTTAATCCATAAGCCCACTCAGGTATTAAAAGTTGTCCTAAAGTAGCCACTAAGAGGATTAAAAAGAGGCTTTTGGATACAGCCTTATTCAGGTCTTCTTTTCCTTGGATCTGTATAAAAATATAATAAAAAACAACCATCATTGTAAATAGTAACCAAGCTGTAATCAGAATGCGTATAAAGGAGTAAGATGGATTACTTGCAAAAAGTGTGGTAAAAGATAGCACTGAGATAAAAAAACAACAATAAACTAGAAAAATAACCAGAAAGGATTGTCCTTGGAAACCCTCTTCTTGAACTCTCCGCATCTTATTCATTACATAAAAAAAGGCTATAGTAAAAAAAATGATATTAAGGATCTCCAAATTCACACCATATTGAAATGAGATTACTAAAATTATATATTGAACAAGGAAATATTTTGACAATATACGGTGAAAAAAAACTATTGATTTATTTTCATTCGCCATAGCCAACCTAAAACACTACTTTCTTCGAGGTTTTTTATTTTAAGCATCACCATATCTCAGTATATTTACATACAAATATAAACATACACCTTACTTAGAGTATTTAAGCTTGGAGTTAGATAATACTCTTCCATGATTCAAGCGTTGCACGCAATTTATAGAATTTGTAATAATTATCTTTGTGAATACAACAAAACAATAATCGTTTCTAATATTATTGTTAGGTACAAAGACTACATTGTCACTTGCAACATTATGTTTTTATACTTCACATTAGATTTTCTGGCCCTTGGCAACATACCATATATCTAATCAGTAAAGTTTCTGTCAGTCTTTATGTTCGTTTATAACCGGACTAGATGCTATAAAACAAAACTAAAAACTTCATATTTCATATTTATTCGACACCTTTCGTAATAGTATTACTTTTATTAGGTTTGTCCTAGGGCTTTACTGAAAAATAATTGGCGGCGTAATTCAATAACGTTTTTATCATATTCTTTAGAAATTCTATAATTTCGTTGTGCTTGTATTAATAAATCCTCAGCTGTTACCTTTTTTAGGATATTCAAAACTTCTAATTCATTATTTTTTGCCTTACTAAATATATATTTATCTTCTAATAGCTCAGGAATCCCGCCAGCATTAGAGCCAATTGCAAAAACCCCACGACTCATTGCCTCTATTAAGGCACGGGGTAGACCTTCTGTTTTACTTGGCTGAGCATAAATGTCAATTGATTCAAGCCACTTCAGAACTTCTTTATGAGGCATTGGACCTAAAAATTTCACCTGTTCAATAACATCATATTTTTTAGCAATTGAACTTAAATAAGACCGATTTCCCCCACCAACTAGTTGATATTCAAAGTTTGTTATTCCTTGCTCCTTTAATTTACCTATAGCTTTAATAACTGATCCTTGTCCTTTATATCTAAGATTTACTGCAGCAGTAGTGCCAATAACTAACTTACTTTTTAAATCTAGTGATTTTATTTTATCAATGCGTTCTTTTACCACGGATTCATCAAAATCTGTTAGTAATACATTAGAACAATTTACACTATCACCATTTGTGGGATAACGACTCTGCAAAAAGCTCTTAGTTACATAGATAGCATACTTGCTTCCTCTAATTGCATTCTTTTGTTTAAAATATTTAAGTGGCGCAAGTAATTTCCCTTTAAAGTTATAGTTCCATAACGCATCCCAAGAGCAGCCTACTACTTCAACCAAGTACGGCTTATTAAATTTTTTTGCATAGTATACTGCAATATTTCCATTGTTACTAGGTAACCTTGCAATTATAAAATCAGTTTTTAATACTGCATTCTTTATAATTTCACGTATCTTTTTTCGAGCTTGGAAATTAAAAAAACCTTTATAAGATGAATTTAAGTTTGGAACCTCAATAAAATTGACTTTTTCTTTGTCAAAATAATTAAACCATTTCTTTGCAACATCAACATCATATATAATTGGCTCTTTCCGTGCAATAATACTCAACTTTGAACTTATAGTTAAATATCTATCCCATACTTTTCCACTATAGCTACCACCGGTATAATATGTACCATTAAAATCTTCTTTAAGCTTCGTATCATGAACAAACAGTAGTTTCATTTGACTCCACCTACCTATTGTATCAAATGGTCAATTTATCTATAATATTTCTTGCCTATTAAAGATTTTCTTTATACCATTTAATCGCAGCTTGAATTCCTTTTTGAAAACTCCATTTTGGACTATATCCTAACAATTCTTTCGCTTTACTAATATCAGCATTACTATGCTTAATATCACCTTTACGATCGGGACCAAAAATAGGCTGAGTATCTTTTCCTAACGCTTTCAACAAATAGGTATAGATATCAATCAAATATTCTCTCCCACCATAAGCAATATTATAGGCCTGCCCTGCTGCTTCATGAGATGCATTACAAACTTTCAAGTTAGCCTCAATTACATTCTCGATGTAAGTAAAATCTCTACTCTGCCTTCCATCACCATTAATAGTTGGTTGCTCATCATTAAGTAACTGTTTAATAAATTTTGGAATTACCGCTGCATAGGCACCATTAGGGTCTTGTCTTCTACCGAATACATTGAAATAACGTAATCCATAGGTGTCAAGACCATATAATTGGGTATATAGTTTTCCACATTCCTCATTTACTTTTTTAGTTAGAGCATAAGGTGAAAATACGTTTCCCTCTCTCCCCTCTTTCTTGGGTAGGTTGGGCTCATCGCCGTACACAGATGAACTTGATGCATAGATAAACTTTTTGACCTCGTTTTGTCTGGCAGCTTCCATCATATTTAATGTTCCTTTTATATTTACCTCTTCATAAAACAAAGGCATCTCAATACTTCTCGGAACACTCCCCCAAGCAGCTTGATTCAAAACAAAATCAATTCCTTCACATGCTTTCCTACATGTGTCAAAATCACGAATATCTCCTTCAATAAATTCGTAATTAGGATTATCCAAAAACTCTTCTACATTTCTTTTTTTACCAGTTGAAAAATTGTCAAGACCTCTAACTTCATGACCTAAGTTAAGAATGGCTTCTACTAAATTAGAACCAATAAAACCAGCAGATCCAGTAACCAAGAATGTACTACCCTCTGGAAACTTTATATTTTCATAGCCCATTTTTTACAACCTCCAATATGCAAACCCAGCATCTTCCGCTTCTTTTCTATTAAATACTCCCTTGAGATCCATTAGGACACAATCTTTTCTATCAAGAGCTATATTACGCTCAGATGTTGCAGCAACTTCATCCATTGCTTCTGAATTTGCATATCCCATTGGATCAAACATCATTTTTACATCTTCTAAACGAATAGCTTTAAATTCATCGTGTGGAACTGCAAAAATTACTGCATCTATCTCTTTGATATCTTCCACTTTACAAGGATTGATTCTATATTCACGCCATAGATCTTCTTTTTCTGCAATAGGATCTACTACTTTAACCTCTACTCCGTACTCTTCTAATTCTTTGATGACATCGACTACTTTTGTATTGCGTACGTCAGGAGTATTCTCTTTGAACGTAATACCAAATATAGCTACTTTTGCACCGTTTATTTGTTTATTTACCTTAATCATCTTCTTTATTGTGCTTTCAGCTATATATTTGCCCATATCATCATTAATTTTTCTTCCTGAAAGAATGATCTGGGAGTGATAACCGATCTGCTCTGCTTTATATGTAAGGTAATATGGATCTACCCCTATGCAGTGGCCACCAACTAGTCCAGGCGAGAAATTAAGAAAGTTCCATTTTGTTCCTGCGGCCTCAAGAACTGCTTTTGTGTCAATTCCCATTTTATTAAAAATAATTGATAGCTCGTTCATAAAAGCAATATTGATATCCCGTTGTGAATTTTCTATAACTTTGGCAGCTTCAGCTACTTTAATACTATCGGCTTTATGCACACCCGCTTCAACAACTAATTCATATACTTTAGCAACAGTATCTAAGGTTTCTTCATCTTGACCAGCTACAACTTTTATAATAGTCTCTAATCTATGAACTTTATCACCGGGATTAATTCTTTCTGGTGAATAACCCACTTTAAAATCAATGCCACATTCTAACCCTGACTCTTTTTCTAATATAGGAACACAAATATCTTCGGTTACACCTGGATAAACTGTGGATTCAAAGACAACTATCGAACCTTTTGTTAGATTTTTACCTAAGGTACGACTAGCAGATTCCAATGGAATTAAATCAGGTGTATGATCATCATTTATAGGCGTAGGTACAGCTACAATATGAAATTTCGCTTCGCGAAGGCTTGCTTCATCTGATGTAAACTCAACAGTTGTGTTCTTAATCACTTCATTTCCTACTTCTTTTGTAGGGTCTAACCCTTTTTGATAAAGTTCAATTTTTTGTTTAATTACATCAAATCCAATAACATCAACTTTTTTAGCGAATGCTACAGCAATTGGCATACCAACATAGCCTAGTCCAACTAATGAGATTTTCTCTTCTCTGTTAACAATCTTTTCATATAGGCCCATCTCATTTCCCCCATCCCGTTACCTTGTTAATTTCATGCATATAGGCATCGATTACAATATTCCGATCAAATTCTTTTTCAATTTTTTTGCGTCCAGCAATACCCATCATCTTCTTTTTTACATAGGGGAGTCGAATAAATTTAATGATTGTTTCTACTAAATCATCAGCATTTCTTACTTCAAAGCCAAAACCACTAACTCCCTCTTCAAATGTTTCTCTACATCCGGGTATTTTGGAGGCCAGTACAGGCCGTCCTGTTGATGCTGATTCCAGCAATACGTTAGACATACCCTCGTGATAGGATGGATTAATAACTGCATGACAATCCTTTATGAAACTATGAACATTATTTTGGCGGCCATGATATTTAATAATCTCATTATTCTCATATTCTTTTAACAAATTATTAAAATCATCTTCTATTCTACCTATCAGATCAAATTGTACATTAGGATATATTTCCTTAACCTTACTAGCAGCTATAAGTAATTCATTAATGCCTTTATCTTTCATCATTCGACCAATGAAAAGAAACTTTATTACTCGATCATTGCTCGGATATTCCTCTAATGTGTGATGCAGGAGATTCACACCTGATCCAGGAATTAACTTAGTTTTTCCTATTACAATATCGTTGTTATAAAAAAATGACCTGTTATGTTCATTCTGAAAAAATACACACTTTGCTCTCTTTAAGCCAATTCTATATAGCTCTAATGATATCTTTCGAATAAAGCCTTTATTTTCTATCGAAGTCCCTACTCCAGTAACATTTGCAATATATGGAATTCGCAAAAACCTACTAACGAATCCCCCATACACGTTAGGCTTGATAGTATATGTTAATACTAAATGTGGCTTATTTTCTTTGATTATTTCGTAATAATTTAAAATCAGTTTAAAATCAGTAATGGGGTTTGCCCCACGTCTTCTAATTGGTGTTTCAATACATTTACATCCCACTTGTTTAAAATAAGACATTTTTTCGTGTGATGGCGCTGCAATAAGGACTTCATATCCTTCATCAAGTAATCTTTGTACCAGTTCTCTTCGAAAACTGTAAATACCTAAAATATGATTTGCTAAAACCAAAACCTTCTTCACAAGTCTATTATCCCCCTAAGAGTTTTCAACGTCTTTCCTTACATCCCCTGAATGCTTACTAATACTGTCTGGTCGTGTAAATTCTACCTTCTCAGTTTTTAAAACTACTAATACAGTCTTTAAAATTATATTAATATCTCTTAAAAAAGTTATCCGATCAACGTAATTTAAATCACATTGAATCTTTTCTTCCCAACTCAGACTATTCCGACCACTCACTTGAGCGTGACCCGTTAGACCTGGTCTAATCTCCAAACGTCTTACTTGTATAGAATTATACTTTTCCACTTGATATTGCAAGGTTGGTCTAGGTCCTACGATTGACATATCACCTTTAAATATATTAATAAGCTGCGGAAGTTCATCCATGCTAGTCTTCCTCAAGAAGTTTCCCACTTTTGTTATTCGGTCATAGTTTTCAATTGGTGTTCCATCTTCATAAAAGCTATCTTCAAATGTCAGCATTGTTCTGAACTTATAAATTTTGAATGGTGCTTTATCTTTTCCAACTCTTTTCTGCGTAAATATCACAGGCCCTCTAGTATCTACCCTGATCGCTATGGCAATAACTAAAAATATTGGAGACAAGACTAACAAAGCCAATCCACTAAAAATAATGTCCATTACTCTTTTAAGAAACTTTCTATAAATCATTTATTCACCCTCACCAATCAATTAAATACATTAATTAATTATTTCATTTAAATATTCTTTTCTAACTGCCTTAAGAAATTCTATATTTGAGATATACCGTGAATTATAATTTTTCTTTTGCTCTTCAACAATTTCATTAAAGTTCTCTGTAATAAAGTCTAATGTTTCAAGATAATCTAATCTTAAATAAAATCTTTCATCAAAGTCAGTACCATTTAAAGCATGCCTTAACATCCCGCAATTCTTGTTATAGTAGTATCTTTTATCACCCATGACATCTTTCAAGACGCTAATGGTTGGAGTTTCTGTTCCTAATGCAACTACCAAAGCATGATACCTGGAGCTAACCACTAACTTCGCATTCCTAATTATTTCTACCGCATCTTGGATTGGAAGGTACCCCTTCTTAGTTATATCCACATACTCATAGTTATCAAGGACTTCATTAAGATACACTCCTTGTTGCATACCACCATGCTCTAAATTAAGTGGTAGAAAGACTATTTCTAAACCATATCGTTCAAATATTTTGTTTGAAAAGTCTTTAAAGTAATTAATGTTCTCTTTAATAAAATCTAAAGGTAAGTAGGTTTCCATAACAATATAATCTTTACTTTTAACTGATGTAGTTATTTGTTGTGCTAGGATCCTATCGTTTATTAAAAATAGGTCATCCGGAATATTTTTAATGCCGATGTCTTTCACTCCAACTTGTCTAGCCCACATTGGAGAATATAAATTATCGCGGCATCCAAAAGTTACATTACTCAATGCATTAAATAGAGTAGCAAAAAACTCGGAATCCTTTGCAAAAGGACCATAACTATTACCTGTAAACATTATTTTTTTATTTAATTGGTTGGCTACTAGTATTGGTGAAATTATTTTTATTAACCTTACTATTCTATGAGGCATACTCCACAGACCATTAAAATAACCTCCACCATTTACTATCAAAACATCGATATCTTCTATTTTTTCTCGTAGTTCATCGTAATTACTAATCATTGACAATATTTCAATTGGCATTAATGTATATTCATCTTTTATACAATTGCTATTTTCATTTTTGAGTTTAACCTCAACTATATTTACATTATAATCATTTAGATAATCCTCTCTTATAGTTCTAAGGAAATCATTATCATATGAAAATAGTGTAATGTCTTTTATATCTAGGTCGTAAATGTTATTAATTAGCATTGCATAATCACCAAAATTAACATCAGCGAATGGACCGGTAATTGCAATTCTTTTAGAATTTGTATTCATAAATGATCTCCAATCATTCAGAGTTTATAAATTGAGCACATCATTAATCTCTTTTAAAGTGGAAATAGTGATATTTTCTTTTACACCTTGATAATATTCACTGGTAGCATAAACGCCATTTTCCCGTTGTACCCTTATAGTTTTAATGGGGTATATTCTACTTATATAGAAGTCCTTTTTAGGATTATCCCCAACATAAATCATTTCATCATACTCAACGTCTAACGCATGTTTCATGATTTCAAATGATTTAGGATGTGGTTTCCAATATTCTCTCCCTAGCTCATCAGTGACAATAATCTTGTCGAAATAATTGGTTGCACCAATTACTTTAATCTTTTGATTTTGTGCATTTGAATAACCATCAGTTATGATTCCTGTTTTAACCTCTCTGTCTTTCAAGATATCTAAACATGGTAATACATCATCAAAAAATACGATATTAGGCAAATGGTTGCGATATTCTTCTACAAGATATCCAATGTCGTTTCTTGTGTAATTAAACTCAAATATATCTAGAAGTCTATTAAAAACATTTTGAGAGCTCTTACTTAACAATCTGAGAAGTAGTTCATATAGCGCATTTTCATCTTTGTTTAATTTTCCACTTAATATTTTCGATATATGTTTGTAGCCACTTTTAATATATTCTTTTTCCGAAATAAGAGTATCATCTAAGTCAAATATTATTGCTTTCGTCTTCACCATCTAACTAACTCCAAATTTTATCCAAGGTGGTATTATCAATTATTTGCATGTTTTCATCTACACAGATACTGCTATCAAATCTTAAGAACATAATATTATCCCTGTAATTTTCGTTATATTCTAGTTTCTGCCCCATCAATATTTTAAAGAGGTTTTCACATGAATCAGCTCCACTCTGAATGCTCATGGGAGCTCCTCCTCCAAACCGGGGGTTTATTTCAATATACTTTATCCCATCTCTTGTTTTCATGAGTTGTGCGGTAATATGTCCGACGGGTTTTAGTGCTTTCATCAAACGACTTACATCTTTTATAATTTCTTGATCCTTTACAATCTTCCCTTTAGAAATCTCTCCACTCCGAGTAGCCATTCTAAGACGTGGAACAACTGTGATTACATTACTTTCAAAGTCCAGAAAGACATCGACTGTATACTCTTCACCTTCTATAAAATCTTGGATAATAGGCTTTTCTATTAAACCTCTATAAGTATCCAATTCCTTTTTATTATTCACTATAAATGTATTAATACTAGAGCTCCCGGATACGGGTTTAATAAATAATGGATACTCAACCCTACTGCTTGCTAAATCCTGATTAGAGTAAATTTTAGGTATCCCAAATCCATTAGCCTCTAAAAAGTTATGAGTATTTATTTTATCTCTACAAATTTCTATAACTCTAATATCCGAAATTAATACTTTCGCATTTGTTTCGTATTCTATATACTTTTTATTCTCTGCAAGTAATAATAAATCTGTATCTATAGTTGGGATTATAATAGTTATGTTTTCTTCGTTACACACTTCGAGAATAGAAGTAATATAGTTAGGATCATTAATACGAGGTAATTTGTAAGTTGTATCTGCAAAATATAATGCTGGTGCCGTTTCAGAACAATCACCTGCCACAACCTTGCTATTAATATTTAATTTTTGACCTGCTTTTTTAAAAGCTTGTACTAATTCAACTCTTCTTCCGGCACTTAGGATTAGAACATTAATCTCATTCACTTAATTATTCATCCTTCCTATATTAGCTCCACAGTTCTTTAATTTTTTCTACTACTTTTTCTAAATCTTCATCTGTCATTTTCGTATCCGAAGGTAAACACACACCCTTCTCAAACAATCTTTCCGATACATCCGTCCCAACAAAATCATATTTCTCAAAGAACGGCTGCATATGCATTGGTTTCCACACTGGCCTTGATTCAATGTTTTCTTTTTCAAGAGCCTCCATAACATCGGTTGGCCTTACCTTGCCCGTCAAAGTCATCGAACTTAACCAATAATTTGGTTCATCCCACTCATTAATAGGCATGAACTCAACACCTTCAAGAACACTAAGCTCCCTCTTATAAAACTCAAAAATGTAGTTCTTCTTAGCAATTCTTTGATCCAACACTTTAAGCTGCCCTCTACCAATCCCAGCAATAACATTACTCATACGGTAGTTGAAACCTAACTCACTGTGTTGATAGTGTCTTGCTTGATCTCTAGATTGTGTTGCCCAGAATCTAGCCTTTGCAATTCGTTCTTCATTATTAGATACAAGCATTCCACCACCCGAAGTAGTGATGATTTTGTTCCCATTAAAAGAGAAGATGCCGTAATCGCCAAATGTTCCAGTATGCTTACCTTTATAGTAAGTTCCTAAACTTTCAGCAGCATCTTCTATTAATACGACGTTATGTTTCTTACAAAGTTCTATTATTCTATCCATATCAGCAGATAGACCATAAAGATGAACAACAATAACAGCCTTCACTTCCGGATATTTCTCGAAGGCTTCTTTTAATGCTTTAGGACACATATTCCACGTTTCATAGTCACTATCAATAAATACCGGGACTGCATTTTGATAGATAATTGGATTAGCTGTAGCTGAGAATGTAAGTGTTGGACAGAATACAATGTCCCCTTCTCCGACTCCTGCTGCTTTAAGAGCCAAATGAATAGCAGATGTTCCTGAAGACAGTGCTGCTGCAGCTTTAGAACCAACCTTCTCAGCAAGCTCTCTTTCAAATCCATTCACGTTTTCTCCAAGAGGGGCAATCCAATTTGTATCAAAAGCTTCCTTTACATATTCCATTTCATAACCTTCATCACTCATATGAGGTGATGAAAGAAATATTCTTTCGTTCACTTTTGTTGAATCCATCTATAAGTCTTCCTTCCTCTATTGGGTTAAGTCACTTTTTAGTAGATTAGGACTTCGCCGGAAGCTTAATTCCAACCAACTACTAACCTACTAAATTTTATCTACTTCAGATAGCCATCTCGTAAAATTCGACCAATTTATCAAGCAAAAAACGCCCTCTTAAAGCAGTCTATTGCTGCTCTAAGAGGGCTATTTTCTTGTTGTTGACGTTATTTTTCTACTAGTTCTGATCCGATGACTTCTTGCAGATAGTGTTTCACGTCTTCTCTCAAGTCGTCTCGTTTTAATGCGAAATCAATGGTTGCTTTAACAAACCCGAATTTGTCGCCAGTGTCGTAGCGTTGTCCGCTGAATTCACACGCAAGAACAGGTTGTTGTTGGTTCAGTTGTTTAATCGCGTCGGTGAGCTGTATTTCATTTCCGTCTCCTGGTGGTAGTGTTTCTAAAATGTCGAAGATCTCTGGTCGTAGCACATAACGCCCCATCGCTGCATAGTTCGATGGGGCATCTGCATATGGTGGCTTTTCCACGAGATTCTCTACATGAATAACACCGTCTTGGATAGGATTCCCTTTTGGAGCTACTATCCCATATTTTGAAACATCTTCATCGGGTACTTGTTGCACACCAACAACAGATGACGAATACCGTTCGTATACGTCAATGAGCTGACGGAGACATGGCGTTTCTGATTTAACAATATCGTCTCCCAATAGAACGGCGAATGGTTCATTGCCAATAAAGCGGCTTGCACAATGAATGGCATGCCCAAGTCCTTTCGGTTCTTTTTGACGTATGTAATGAATATTCGCAAGGGATGAAATGCGCTGAATCTCGTCAAGCATCTCTATCTTCTGTTTCTTGAGTAATGTTTCTTCCAATTCGTATGATTTATCAAAATGGTCTTCGATCGCACGTTTCCCTCGTCCGGAAACGATAATAATGTCTTCAATACCAGATGCAATCGCTTCTTCCACAATATACTGAATCGTTGGCTTATCAACAATAGGCAGCATCTCCTTCGGCTGCGCTTTCGTCGCCGGCAAAAAACGAGTCCCCAAACCCGCCGCCGGAATAATCGCCTTCCTAACCCTCATATCCAAAACCCCCAAACCTACCTGTAGTCTTTATCTTTGTAAGCTTATTATCGAAAAGAGTGAACTAGTGATCACAGTTACACGAAGCGAAAGGAGGTTGACTCCTGCGGGAACAGCGCGAGCCGAAAATCCCGCAAGCAGTGACTTTCTGCCGAGGAAGTTGAGGCCGTGCCCGCGGAAAGCAACCCGCCTGTAGCGACTTGTATGTAGTCCCTACTTACCCCATTTCTGTAAGTACTCTTTCTTTTTCTGTAAAATTCGCTATATTTACTAAAGTTTCTCGCAAGTCTTCCGATGTAATACGTGTGTAGTTCTCCAGCACATGCATGTAATACGCTTCTTCGATCTCTGGTGTTTTCCCGATATGAATCTTCGGATAAATCTGCTCGGGATAGACTTCGTCGTCTTTCAATAGTTCTTCGTACATTTTCTCGCCAGGCCGAATACCGGAGTATTGGATACCAATCTCTTCGATACTACACCCGGAGAGCTTGATCAAGTTCTTGGCAAGATCGACAATTTTAACAGGTTCGCCCATGTCGAGGACGAAGATTTCGCCGCCTTTCGCAAGTGCTCCTGCTTGAATAACAAGACGTGAGGCTTCCGGAATCGTCATGAAGTAACGTGTCATTTCCGGGTGGGTAACTGTGACGGGTCCCCCAGCCTGGATCTGCTTTTTGAATAGCGGAATGACACTGCCACGGCTTCCGAGTACATTACCGAAGCGGACAGAGACGAATTTCGTTGAGCTTGTTTTGTTCATGTGCTGGACGACCATTTCGGCAATCCGTTTCGTCGCCCCCATGACGCTTGTCGGATTGACCGCTTTGTCGCTTGAGATCATGACAAAAGTTTCTGTCCCGTTTTTGTGAGCAGCTTCGGCAACATTTTTCGTGCCGATGACATTATTTTTAACCGCTTCTTCTGGATTTCTTTCCATTAACGGTACATGCTTGTGTGCCGCTGCATGAAAGACGACGTCTGGGTGCTCTTTTGAGAATATAAATTGCATTTTGTCTTTATCTTTAATATCACTGATTTCTGTCATAATTTCTGTAGGACTGTCTTGTTGCTTCAGTTCCATTTCAATGTCATAAATACTGTTTTCTCCGTGCCCTAATAAAATAAGACGCGCGGGCTGGAACTTCATGATTTGCCGGCAAATTTCTGAGCCGATCGATCCACCAGCGCCGGTAACGAGTACTGTTTTCCCAGTGATAGAGTCCGCAATGTTATCGATGTCGAGCTCGACTGGTTCACGTCCGAGCAGATCTTCAACTTGAACGTCACGGAACTGACTGACGGATACTTTTCCGCTTAATAAGTCTTCCATGAGTGGCAAGATCTGTGTGCGTACCCCTGTTTTAATACATTGTTCGTAGATTCGCTGTAAGTCTGCTTTTTTCATCGATGGAATCGCGATTACAATGTGCTGGATGTGTGCATGTTTCACAACTTTTTGCACGTCATGGACGGTCCCTTCTACGGGCAACCCCATAATTTCTAAATGCTGTTTCGTCATGTCATCGTCGACAAACGCAACCGGCCACAGTTCACTGTCTTTACTATGTAGCATTTGCCGTGCGATCATCGTGCCTGCACTGCCCGCACCAATAATGAGTGTCCGCTTTTTGTTTTTGCTCGATGTCATATATGTATCGCGGAACATCCGCCACGCAAAACGCGCACCGCCGATGAATAGGATATGAAGCATCCACGTAATAATCAGCGTACGGCTGTGCAACGTCGTGAAAACAATGATCTGCATCAAACCGGTGGTTGCGATCGAAAGTGATACGGCTTTGAAGATTTCAATCAACTCATTGATACTCGCGTACTGCCACACCCGTTTATAAAGTTTGAATAAGTGCGCATACAAATGATGTGAAATGACGAGTGTGAGTGAGCTCGCAAAGATGATCGGCATACCGATGTAGTTCGTATCGTAAATCAAATATCCCCCAATAAACACTGCAGACATGACAATAAATGTATCAATTCCCATGAGCGCGAGCAGGCGCTTCCCGTATGTCATGGTCTTGTTCCTCCTATTCAAAAAAACTTCAGTTCCTCTATTGATTACTCACTGAAGTAAAACCCATTACCTATTCCTATCCCCTTTATGTATCTTTCTATTTTGATGATTCTGAATGATTGTTGCGTAAGTGAAAAGCCGCTCCTATGATTGTAAGATGGTGTTTTCTCCCGTAAACGTATCCTCTCTGGACAGAACAATTTGGCTTGTTCTGCCAAGACAGAATACGTTATATAATTATTATTCCTCTTAAATAATAAATAGGAGGCATCTAACCTCTCCTCACACCGCGCTATTGACAACGGGCGTCTAAGGCATGCTTTCTGGAAAGCAGCCCACAGCACGGCCGAGTGCTCGTAATGATACCGGTGTAACGAGCGTTACCTGGTGCCCCCTCTAACAAGGAACGGTGTCTTGCTGTTCGTTCATCCAAATGAGAAAACAAGGTGTATGCGGGTCTCTCGTTTCCTCTACGTTGTCTTCCAGGACAATCGGAATTCCCACAGCCTCTGCCATATCGAGGTCTATGTGTCCGTCTCCACTCTTCTGTGTGATGACATATTCATATGTATCCCGTTCGTCCTCTTTTTCTCGTAGATAGATGGACTGAATGTGTTCTTTCTGATACTTGTACACTTGTTCAAACTCAAACCAGCCGATATAACGGCGTACGATGTATTGAACATCTGCATAGAAAGGGTGTTCCGGGTTGGCTTGATAGAATTTGCGGTTTCCTTCTTCGCTACGGGTTAATAGCCCGCAGTCTGTCAGTCGATTTAATTCCACACGGACGGCATTCGTGGAATCCCCAAATTCCTTTGCCAGTTCCCGCAAGTACGCTTCCGTTCCTTCATAAACGAAAAACTTCACTAATAATCGCAGTCTTGTCTTGGATGTAATGAGATGTTGTAACATGATGTTCCCCCTGATCCCATTCGACGAATGACTTCACTTATTGTAAAAAAATGTAAGTAAATGTTATGTTTACATCTTAATTTTCTTGGGTATAGAAGTCAATAAACAATTTCGTCAAATGGAAATTTTTTTAATTAACAAAAACAACAGTGTGTTCAGACGCTTCAGGGCATGCGTCCCTGAGCGTCTGTCCGATAGACCAATAGCTTTAAAAGAGCCCCATAATCCGTTTCTTTTTTATTCTCTCTGGCCGGTCGACGAGGACGCTTTTGTTTTCAAGGATGCGGGCGGCATTTAATTGAAACGTTTCCATATAATGTGCCCCGATCTCATCGGCAACCACATCATACCCTCGTTTCAAATCAAATGGCCGAGACCCTGCATTGTGCGCGTCCGATGACATGAAGTGAGTCAAATGGTGTGTGATTAATTGTTCGGTGAATCGGCGAACTCGTTTGCTGCTTCGGTTCAAGATCGAACGAGCCGTAATTTGTGTTAACGCGCCGTTCTTCACGAACTGATACAGCTTTTCCGGCTGCTCAACAAATGTTTTGTTCCGTTCTGGATGCACGATGATCGGTACATACCCTTCCATCTGGATATCGAAAAACAATTGTTTCGCATACGCCGGTACTTCGACAGACGGAAACTCAATAAATACATAACGACTGTGATGGAGCGTAATGGCAGTACCATCGCGCAGCTCGTCCAACAAGTCACCATGAATTCGATTTTCCTGGCCAGCCAGCACCGTGAGGGGAACGCCTTTTGCTTTTAACTCTTGGTTGAAGCTGTGTACCAATGGCAAAATCGCATCCCCCGGATTGGTAAAAGCGCCATTTCGATGATGCGGTGTCGCAACAACCGTCGATACCCCATTCGCTGCTGCAGATGCCGCGACATCTAGCGCTTCCTCCACTGACTGCGGTCCGTCATCGATCCCCGGCAAGATATGCGTATGAAGATCAATCAATCGCACCCCTCCCCCAGTGACTAACGACTCACCCATGACATGACTACGTTGGGCCTATCATCATGATTGTTACTAGCATCCTACCACGAATTTCCAAATATGGGAATAATATTTGTCTAATTTGTGAATAAAAGTTTTGTCGATTGGTGCGGAATTGGAAATTCATGGTACAAATTACCTGTTTGCTAGTGTTATAATCCTACTACACCAAACGCAACACTAACGTTACAAAGCGAAAAGCGGAAGCATTTACGGAAGTTCGACTAAGAACGTCACGTCCTGTGACAACGTCGAACTGACCCACTTCCTGTGGGCCCGCGTCAGGTTCATCTGTCCTTGCCACAGGCCATCCCGATGGCCGGAGGTGAGGACGATGAAACCCCGAGCGGCTAGGCGCTGAAGCTGGACATTGAGAAAGGCGAAGGCATTTAAGGAAGTTCGACTAAGTACGTCACGTCCTGTGACAACGTCGAACTGACCCACTTCCTGTGGGCCCACGACAGGTTCTGGAGGGCCAGCAAAGAAAGCCGCTTTTTGCTTTCTTTGCTGAAGTGGACGATCGGCTAAGTACGTTCCATCCGTGGAACAACGCCGAACTGGCTTGCACAGGAGGTGCTGACTTCTGCGTTGCGAACAGGACGTTCGCGCACTTAGCAGAAGATCATTTGCTTATGGGCCTCCGAGTGGCTGGACGCCGTAGCTAGACATGGAAAAGCGAATACTTCTTGTAAAGTTCGGTTGATAAAATTACATTATGCGGGTCTTTTCTACGTAGACTGCCACTCGTTGGTGCGAGCCCCTGAATCGCTAGCTTACATACATTGTGCTACCCTACTTTTTAATAAAGAATGTTTTCGAAGAACAACAGGAACATTGAAGAGCCTTTCTTATAGTAGTCTATAACTTATTCGCAGTATTTTTTCTTGATAGCTCTTCTGAGGTTTGTGAATAGGAGGGAATGAAGTTTGCCGTTTCTTGATAAGGATGGGACGAAGATCTATTATGTGTCCGAGCGGGCGTTGAACCCTGACAGTCGTGAAACGATCGTCTTCATTCATACGAATATTTCTGACCACACGATCTATGATTCTATCGTTTCTCGTTTGAGAGTGAACTATCATACAGTGCTTTATGATTTGCGTGGGTATGGGAAAAGTGACCGGGGGGATGCTGCTTTTTCTTTCGATACGTATGTCGATGATTTGCGTTTTCTTATTGATTCGCTGGATCTCGGCCCGGTTTATTTGGTCAGTATGGGGTTTAGCTCGTTACTTGCGTTGAAGTACACGCAAATACATGAGGATATGGTCAAAAAGAATGTACTCATTTCGATGGTATTTTTCCCGGAGGAATCAGTGTCTTCTGTGCGGAGACACCGGAGACAGCTTCTTCTCGGTGGACGGTCGACGCCGTTGGTGGACTACATCACCAAAATGTCTACCGTGTTAAAACCGGAACAGGAGGGCTACCGAAAGCTGCGACGCCTCATCTGGAATGTGGACTTTTCATTGTATGAAGAGATTATGGATTTTACAATCAGTACGGATCCTACTCCCTTCATGCGAGCGATCCGTACCCCTTCGTTTGTCTTGTCGGGCGAAAAAGAAGCATTGTTTCCGACAAATTTGCTTGCGTTTAATGCTATTTATTTAAAACAGTTCCAGTATGCGGCTATACCGAATGCGTCCTCGTTTATTATGCTCGATCAGCCAGACTTAACAGCTTCTATGATTGAAGAGTTTTTTCGCTCCGCTCCGGAAGAGATACATAAACAGGATGAGTTTGTTCATTTCATGCATGAAAATATCCGTCGCTACTCGAGAGACATCTACCTGGAGGGGAAAAATCAGCAGAATGTGAATACGATCCACGTCGATCTGTTGCATGCCTTCCGGGTCAACGTGAACGGGAAAACGATCACGAAAGGGTGGAATCAACGGTATGCGAAGCAGATTTTAGTATACTTGTTGTTTCACCAAACGGCCACCCGGGATAATATGTGTGAAAAACTGTGGCCGGAAGTACCGCTCATGACCGCGAAACGAAACTTACGGGTGTATCTGTCTCACTTGAAACGCGTGCTCCATTCTTTTCCGACGAAAGAACCCGTGCTTGTGATTGACCGGGAACACATTTTTCTGAATGGCCGTGTGACAAGTGACGCTCTTTCTTTCGTTAAGGGAACGGAGTCGGCCATGGCGGAAGCAAATGACCATCGTAAGTATGAAAAAATCACCCATTTGCTGAGCCAGCTTTCCTCTCGGGACTACTTGACCGAAGTGTACGATGACTGGTTTCTCGACATGCGCAAGCAGCAAGAATACCGCCTCGTCCAGCTCGTTACGTGGCTCGGGGAATGGCTTTGGAAGCAAGACCGCGGGACGGACGCGATCAACCGGCTCAGCCAAGTCGTCGCTTTGTTTGAAGACAATGAACCGATTTTTGACACGCTTATCTGGTTGTGTCAGAAACGGGGCGACCATAAGCAAGCCGCGTACTGGGAACAGGAGAAAGAAAAAGCATATGGGTTTTGGTGAGCAGGTTGGAGTTGCCGCAGGGCCGGTACTAGCGAGACCGAACACTACATGATACACATGCTACCCCCGTCCTCTCGCAGGATCGGGGGTTTTCGTATAATGCTATCCTTCCATATTCAGCTTATCTTTTTGGTAATCTTCTTTCCATAATTCGATATATTCGTTGGCATTCTCGACTGTTTCTTTTTTCTCTTCCTCTGTTAGCTCTCGCACTACCTTGGCCGGAACCCCGACCGCGAGAGACCCTTTCGGAATTCGTTTTCCGGGCGGCACCAACGCTCCGGCAGCGACTTGGGCCCCTGTCTCCACGACGGCTCCGTCCAGAACCGTCGCCCCCATTCCGACCAGAGCATAATCTTCTATGGTACAGGCGTGAAGAATGACACCATGACCAATCGTTACTTTCTTTCCAATGATGACCGGATCTTCATTGGTGACATGGCATATGGAGCCGTCTTGTACGTTGCTCCCTTCTCCTACTTCGATATAATTGCCATCATCTCCACGAAGAACTGCCGTCGGCCAAATGCTTACATCTTTCGCCAGTCTGACATCTCCCATGACTTGGGCACTTTCATCCACATATGTTTCCGAATGAATCGATGGTATTCTCCCTTTCAAATGTCTGATCATGACTTTCCCTCCTATCCTACTCCCCTGTAAACACAGGCTTCTCTTTATTAAAAAAGGCTTCAATGGCATGCTTATGGTCTCTTGTTGACTGACACTTGATGAAGCGCCCTATTTCATCTTCCATCGCACCGTCCCAGTCCTCATCAAAAGCACGATGGATCGATTCTTTCACGTTTGCCACGGCGACCGGCGCGCGGGAAGCGATTTTTTCTGCCAGCTGTTTCGCTTCCTCTAATAGATTATCTTGAGGAACGACTTTATAAGCTAATCCTGCCTTGTCCGCTTCTTCCGCGGTGAGGGTGTTTCCTGATAAGAGGATTTCCTTCGCTTTTGCCATTCCTACTAAACGAACAAGCCGTGTCGGTCCGACAACCAGTCCTACTTTTACGCCTGCCGCACATAGCTTGGCGTTATCGGAGAGCAAACGGATATCCGCTGCCAGTGCGAGTTCTAATCCTCCTCCAAACGCGTAGCCATTCACGGCTGCGATCACAGGCTGAGGCATTTCATTCAAAATATCATAGTTCCGGTTATCCTCTTTGATGAACTGGTACACCGTTTCGTCATCCAGTTCCCCTTCTTCATTTAAATCGGCACCCGCACAAAAAGCGCGGTCCCCGCTCCCTGTAATAATTATGGCACGGACCTCTTTGTTTGTTTTCAAGCCTTCCATAAAAGGCACAAACTCTTCCCGAAACTCCTTCGTTAATATGTTCATGGGAGGGTTATTTATTTCTATGACACAAACGTAATTTTCTATTTTATATGATACGTGGTTCATTGGTGATCACTCCTTCAAATTTAAGTAGGAAGAGGGAGAAAGAGCAGCCGTTCAAAAATGAGATGAATGAATAATAGAGTTGCTCCTGCCACAATGAAAGCTGTGTACCATTTAATTTCACGGTAAAAGAGGAGCATGGCAACTACATATATGAACGTGGCTGGAAAGAAACCAATCATAGGGTATACAGCTAGATATATCAGGGTCACTACTATAAAAAACAGCCCCCGCAGTAACATAGCTTTCGTGATGGGAGTCTCGTTTTTTTCTCCTCTCTGCTTTTGTCTATATGCTTGGACTATACATAAAATGGATAATAGTAACAGACCAAAACCTAGCAAAAGAGGAAAGGTTCTAGAAGAATTTAACCAATGCTGTCCTGCAGGAAGTTGGAAAGCTTGCATAAGATACAGCAAGCTTATCACTCCCATAAACACTCCTAATCCCAAGTCTTTTTTGCTCACGACGTTTCACTTCCTTTATTCAGGCCTTTGAATACCAACCTCTTCTGGTGAACGCTTGCCCGTTCCAATGTCCCATAATAGCCAACTCGTTATTTCCGTTGTTTCTTTTGTATACTCTTGCGGATCATCCACATCTATCATAACGATGGCACCTTCTTCAGCAAACTTCTTAAATTCTTCTGATTGAAGCGCTTTATTGTAAACTTCACGCAGTTTTTCTACAATTGGCTCAGGAGTTCCAGCTTTTACTGCAGGCCCCCACCATGTTCCTTCAGGCGCGTAAGCCTCAAGTTCTTCAACGAAATCAGTAACTGGAGGGATTGTTCCATAATCAGGAACTTCAAATCCTTCTTTGTCCATAACAGCTAATGATTCGGCTTCTCCTGACTGTAACAAATCAACTACTTCATTTACGCCACTTATTGAAAAATCAACTTCCCCTCTTAACGTGGCCATTGCCGCATTTGAACCTGATTCATAAGTGATGATTTCAGATTCCCCTTCAACTACGCTATTCACAATTTCTGCAGTTAAGTGCCATGGGTCTCCTACCCCTGCTACACCAATAGTGGCATCTCCCTCTTGAAGTAAAGATACGATATCATCAAAGGTTTCTAATTCTGAATCAGGAGAGACAACAAAATTTGCAATACCCATCGTTCCTACTCCAACTTGTTCAAAATCCTTGTACGTTAAATCTGTCATTCCCATCGTTGGAAAAACACGTAATAGATCAGTCTGGAATAAAATAGTTTGCCCATCTGCTGGTTGTTCTGCTACATGTTCTAGGGCAAGTGCACTGGAGGCTCCTGGCATATTTCGGACCGCTACATTTACACCCAGCTCTTCTTGGAATATAGGCTGGAGCATGCGCGCCATTGTATCTGTTCCGCCTCCTTCTCCAAATCCTACGATGATTTCAATCGGTCCATCTGGATAGCCTTCCGCGGCATTTTCACTATTTTCACCACTATCACTTGTCGATGCTTCCCCTTCTTCATTCGCACCTCCACAAGCCACGCTGACAAAAACCAAGAGTATAAATAATAACAAACTTATGAACTTTTTCATTTTTTTTCACCCTTTCTTCTTGTTAGGAATTCCCAAATAAGCGCTTTCTCTTAGCGGCAAACCAATTCTTCACTTTCTCACTTTGGAACAAAAATACTAGGACAATTAAAATCAACAACAGCAAACTTAGCGGCCTTGTTACAAATGGTAAAAAGGAGTAGTCGGCACTCAGCATTGCTCTACGAAAGTTTTGTTCCGCCATTAATCCTAGTATTAAACCTAGAACAAGAGGCGGCGCAGCCATCCCAAACATTCTCATAAAGTAACCGATAATCCCGAAAGCAAACATCACTAGGATGTCAAACGGACGATTGTTTACTGCAAAGGTTCCAATGATACTGATAACGACTATGACGGTTAATACTGTACTTTTCGGAAGCAAAAGCACTTTCTGAAAGACAGAAGTAAATAATAACCCAAAGATCAACATCATTGCCGCAGAGATAACGAGAATAAAAAACACTTCGTATACGATCGTCGGGTTGGATACGGTCAACTTCGGTCCTGGTTGGAGACCATGGAGTAACAGCCCTCCCATGATTACCGCCGTTACCGAATCCCCGGGAATACCTAGAGTGAGCATCGGCACGTAAGACCCTGGAATACAGGCATTATTCGCTGTTTCTGAAGCTACTACTCCCTCTGGATTACCTTTACCAAATGACTCTTTATCCTTGCTTTTTCTTCGTGCCCAGTCATAAGAAACCCATGAGGCCACATCAGCACCAACCCCCGGCACGGATCCTACAAATGCTCCCACTACAGAAGACCTTCCTCCTAGAGGCAAGAACTTTTTAACTAACCTCCAAGGTGGGATTGTTGACTTAACGTTCTTTGATTTCAGAGGAGGCTTTAATTCCATTAGGGAGTGGATGATTTCTGTAATCCCGAACAAACCAATTAAAACAGCAATTAAGCTAAAACCATCCATGAGACTCGCTTCACCGAACGTAAACCTCTGATTCCCCGTAATGCTGTCCATCCCAACGGTGGCAAGCATCAACCCTAAAACCCCCGCCATGAGACCTTTGATCAGTGATCCTGAAGTTATATTTGCACTAATTAGGATCCCGAAGAAGGCTAACATGAAGTACTCCCATGAACCAAAATTCATACTAAGCTCAACAAGTAGAGGAGCGGCAACTAAAAAGATAACTGCAGCTATAACGGTGCCTAAAAAAGACTGAACGGTTGCTATCCCTCTAGCCAGACCCCCCTCCCCTTTTTGAGCCATCGGGTATCCATCAAGGGCTGTAGCTGCTGCTGCTGGAGTCCCGGGAATATTCAAAAATATGGCTGCTGTAGACCCACCATACGTACCACCAACGTGTAGAGCGATAATGAGGGTGACGGCTTCTAACCAATCCATCCCCCATGTAAACGAGATTAATAGAGATATCCCCATCGTCGTTGTTAATCCAGGTAAAGATCCTATCAATATTCCTGCTATCGTACCTATAACAAATAAAAGTAAGTGTTTTATAGTCAGCATGCTCCAGAGCGAATCTAATATTAAAGTTATATCTGGCACGCCATCCCCTCCACCTCTACAAAGCTTAGTCTAGAAAAATCTCTCGGTCTTTCATTAATAATTTACCGTCCACTTCTATCATTGGATCTCTCATTACTAAGTCACAGTGACCTGGAGCCCGAATACTACTTCCGAACGTAATACCGTTTCCGATGCCTATATGCATTGTGCCGAACTCCGCTTCATCTTCTGTTTGACCACCTCTACCGATCTTCGCTTTGGGATTCATACCCATTCCCATTTCCACGGCATGATAGACATTGGGATGATCATAGCTCGCTAGAAGTTCCTCAAGCATCTTCGCATCTTGACCACCTTCAATAGATACAATTTTGCCTTCTTCAAATGTTAGCTTGACTGGTTCCTCACAAGGGCGCCCTGGTACAATCGCTCCGTCTACATACATGACTCCCTCTGTTGAACCTTCAACCGGTGCTACTGCAGACTCTATACAAGGTGGTGGCGAAATGGATCCAGGCTCATGACATATACCTGTTTGCGGAACAGCATGACGACCACGAATATCCATTTTTATATCGCTGCCAAGAGCCGAACGAATACGGATTTCAGACCCTTCCTCTAATATCTTAGATAACTTGTCAATTTTTTTCTTTTGTTCTAAATAGTCTATATCGAGAGAACCGTCTAAGAAAATTTCCTCATTTGCATCCGGCATAAAAATTAAACGAGCTCCGGCATCACTAGCTGCCTTTCGTGCTGATGAATGATTTACGGAATACGTAGTAGGCGCAACAATGGCATCTGCAGCCTTCATTGCCTCTGCAATAATTCGAGGAGGCTCGTCCCCATGACGTGATGTTGGCATCATGATGGTCATTACTACCTCAGCTTCCATCTCTTCTCCCACCAACGAGAACATTTCACCTATTTCGGCTGTGTTAATGTCTGTAAGGATAAGCAAATTTTCCTTTGGTTGAACGTTCAGACACTGTTCTAAAATTTTCCGACATGATTTCATCATATACATCTTTTTAATGGCATCCATTTATATAACCTCTTTTCTTCTATCATTTTTCCACTTACAAACATAGGAGCTATTTAGAACTTAAACAGTTTCAGTTTTTGTAACGCTTTCAATCAAATCTTCACGACAGCCAATTTCTTGTAATACTTCACGTGTGTGTTCTCCCAACCGTGGAGCAGGCTTTGAGACTTGTCCAGGAGTTTTAGACAATTTAACCGGAACACCAAGTACTTTTTGGGTACCGGCTGTAGCATGTTCCACATTGACGACCATTTCCCGTGCTTGCGTATGTGGATCGCTAAGGGATTCTGGATACGTATTAATCGGGCCAGCCGGAATGCCTGCTTCCTCGAATTTTTCGAGCCAATATGCACGTGTTTGCTGACTCGTTTTTTCTTCGATCATAGATACAAAGATATCTAGATGTTGGATACGAGAAGCATCGTCTTTGAACCTCTCATCTTCGGCCATTTCTGGTCTGCCAATCAATTGGCAAAACACGGGATAATGGTGTGCTGTATCGGCCCCAACTGTGAAGTGGCCGTCACTTGCTTGAAAGGCCTGGTACGGAGCAGATAGCCTGTGTCCACTTCCCGTAGGCTCTGGCGTTTCGTCGGTATACCAATATTGAACACTTTCCCAAACGGATAGAGCGAGCCCCGTGTCAAAGAGAGATGCATCAATGAATTGTCCCTCTCCGCTTGTTTTTCTGGCGTATAGTGCGCTCAATATACCATACGTGGCAAACAAAGCTGCCCCGAGATCTGTAATCGGTAATCCGCATTTTACTGGATTACCGCCTCGTTCTCCGGTCACACTCATGATCCCTGTCATTCCTTGAGCGATGAGATCATAGCCGCCCCGGGACGAATACGGGCCGTACTGACCAAATCCAGAAATTGAGCAGTAAATGAGTCCAGGATTGATTTCTTTTAGCGTCTCGTAATCAATACCTAACCGTTTTACCACACCTGGCCGGTAGTTTTCAATGAGGACGTCTGCCTTGCGCGCAAGTTCATAGAGAACTTCTTTTCCTTCGTCTGATTTTAGGTTAAGGGTAATTCCTCTTTTATTCCGATTCACCGCCATATATGCGCCGCTTTCCCCTTCTACTTGCGGCGTCCAGTGGCGAGTATTTTCTCCTTTTGGAGGTTCTACTTTTATGACATCTGCACCCATATCCGCGAGCAACATCCCGCAATAAGGTCCTGCCATTACTTGGCTCAAATCTAGTACTGTTACATTTTCTAAAGCTTTCATGAATTTTCTCTCCTTCCATTTGATGTCCTTTATTTTGAGAGTCAGAGAGTTACCTACAAGATAATCTTTGAAGAATCACCTCTCTTAGTTACTAATAGGTAACAATGATAGTATACGTTTTAGATGCTTTTACTGACTTTTCGTTCACAAGTTATAATTGCAATAATTGTGCCAATTTGACATCACCTGTGAACCCACCTAGATTACAGCTTTTCTTTTTCGCCCGAGACTTTTAAGCTATAGAGAATGTGATATTTTTTGCACTTTGCGAAATAATATCATCTCTCAAATTAGAAAAAGCTATCCGCCGTTTGGTGGATAGCTTGTATTTAACGGTTTTTCGCATTTTGCAAATCAATTTTGCATTTCGCGAAGCTTTTTTAACTTATTTATTTTTCGGTAAAGTGTTGCTAAATTAATGCCGAGAGCTTCTGCTGCTTTCCGCTTCCCTTCCACTGTTTCCCCGTACTCCGATAACGCTTGTTCGATAAGCTTTTCTTCCATTTCTTCCAAGGTCATGATGGCATCCGTTGGTTGACTTGTCTCTCCATTCTTATCTTTTATTCTTGGAGGCAGGTACTCTGTCTTGACCCAAGGACCTATCGCCATATTTACCGCATACTCGACTGCGTTTTGGAGTTCCCGAATATTTCCGGGCCATGTATAGTCTTTTAGTATCCCTTCGGCTTCTTTCGTGAATCCTCGTATTGGTTTCTCTAATAACTCACTATAGTGTACCGCAAAATGATTCAAGAGCTTAGGAATATCCGAGACTCTTTCTTTCAGAGGCGGGATATGCAAAGGTATAACATTTAAGCGATAATACAGATCTTCTCGAAATTCCCCCGTCTCCACCATTTTCTCTAAATTCTTGTTCGTCGCAGCGACAATGCGAACGTTAATATCGACAACCTCATTCGATCCTACTCGTTCTACTCTTTTTTCTTCAAGCACACGAAGTATTTTCACTTGAAGGTGTAACGGCATATCGCCAATTTCATCAAGGAAGAGAGTACCTTCATTCGCCATTTCAAATTTACCAGGCTTCCCTTTTTTATTCGCGCCTGTAAACGCTCCTTCCGAATACCCAAATAGTTCACTTTCGAGCAAATGCTCCGGAATGGCGGCACAATTGATCGCTCGAAATGGTTTATCTGCACGCGGGCTTTCATGGTGAATGGAACGCGCGAAGAGTTCTTTCCCTGTCCCACTTTCCCCTAAAATAATGACCGTGGAATCGGTCTGCGCTACTTTTTTCGCTGTTTGTTTCGTACGAATAATAGAGTCGCTATCTCCGATAATCATGTCAAAACTTGATTTGTTATCATCCTCTGAAGTGATAGAGTACACTAAGTTTCTTACTTCATTGAGATCTTTAAAAGAAACCACTACACCAATGATATGGCTGTCGTGAATTAAAGGAGTCGCACTGCCCACTAATTGAATTTCAGTACCATCAATGACACTCGTTAACGGGTGATCATTATACCCCGTTCCTGTGGATAACACTTTCTGAATAGGAAGCTCTGGAAGAACATCTTCTATGTTTACACCGAGAGCCTCCTCTCGTTTCAATTGGAGCATCTTTTCTCCGGAACGATTTAATTCACTAATATAACCATTTTGGTCCAAGGCCAGGATCCCTTCATACATGGACTGAATAGATACTTCTAACATGCGAGAGGTCGATATATATTTTTTCAGGATCGTGCTGGACGTTATTTTATGACTAATTAAATCTGCCATTTTTTCCAAGTAATTAGAAAAAGCAGAATACTTTTGGCGAAATTCGGTCATTTGGTCGTTGGAGAAAGCGGTCAGACTGATGGCCCCAACGATCTCCCCCTCATGATACAACGGGAATGAGACGTCTGCCTTTTCGGGACAGTTCCCAACTAATTCACAGCTTTGACAGATCGAGTGAAAGCCGGGATTAAAATTAAAAACGGGCTCCTCCGTCCGAAACACTTCCCCTATAATATGCCCTCGTACGGTTTCCCCCACGCGCGCATGCTCTCCGCCCCCTGTCGACGTGACCACTCTTTTATTTCTATCGTATATAATAACCTCAATGTTAAGTACCGATTTAATAGCTTCTGCGACTAGATTCACTTCTTCTTGAACATCGAACAAAACAGAGCTCCCCATACGATCACCTTTTTAAAAAATTTAGAAATTAATTATATCATTTTTTAGTACATCGTGGGGAATGGATTGAGTTGGTTTAACAATTGGCTAGGTTACATGTGGCTAAAATGTCTCATTCTTTGTTGGAATGACGGTGCGAATTGTACGGAAGGTGTCGTCTACCTGCATAGGTATGTGGATGGATAAATGTACGTCTGTATTAGCGAAATTGGGATGGGTATCAGCGATTTGGAGTAGAATATCAGCGAAGTAAAAGGTGTTATCAGCGAAACAAGAGAACTTATCAGAGATTCACCCCTACTAAAAAAGAAAACCGGCTGGTCTTACAGGAGCTGTCCTCCAATCAGCCGGTATGATTCCAAGCGGTCTTCTACAGTCGGTGCGATCGTGTTGATCATTACTTCTTCCGCTTCATACTGTGCTTTGAATTCGAGAAGCTGATCTCTCACTTGTGCGGGATCACCGAGCGCCATGTTGCGCTTCATTTTCTCGAATTTCTTTTCCTCTTCTTCGGTAAGAGGATATTTTTTTGCTTCGTCCACGAAGGGTATGGTTTCTTTTTCTTCCCCTTTGTCTTTTTGCCGCGACCAGACAAAGTTGCAGCGTGCCAGGTCTTCCGCTTTGGATGCTGTTTCTGCACAGAGCGCGGAGACTGTGACGATGACTTGTGGTTTTTGGGGGGAGGCCTGGCGCAGGGTCTGGCCTCTCTTTCTCAGTTGAAACGATTCCCGGTATGTTTGTACCGCTGCCGGGCCGTTGTTGTCACTCATAAATTGGCCGAACGCATAGGCCATGCCGTTTTCCGCGGCGAGCCGGGCGCTTTTTTCACTCGTACCTAAGAGCCATTGTTCTGGGGGAATGTCTGGCACCGGGGCCGCAGATAATGGGTTGGCTCCTTCTTCGGGTCCCATATTGTCTATAAAGCGCAGCAGTTGTTTTACCAAGTCAGGCATTTTATATACTTGTTGCAGATAGTTGTCAGAGAGGGCATTGGTCGCTTCTGCGGATCCGCCGGGTGCCCGTCCGACACCAACGTCGATGCGGTCCGGAAACAATGTCGCAAGGGTGTGGTGTATTTCTGCCACTTTGTATGGCTTGTAATGCGGAAGCAGCACGGCTCCTGTCCCGAGCCGGATCGATTCGGTCTGTGCACCGATGTAGCTGAGCATCACTTCAGGTGCAGAACTGGCGAGCCCTGCTAAATCGTGGTGTTCGGTCATCCAGAAACGAGTATACCCGAGCCGTTCTCCTAGCTGTGCGAGGGTGACGGATGCTTCTAATGCTTCTTGCGGTGTCTGTCCTGCCATGATCGGTGATTGATCGAGTATGCTCAGCTTCATCGTCATTGCCTCCCTTTTCTTGCTTTCTTCTCTGTCGTCATTGGTGTCGTTCGTGGGGGGTAGGTTGTTCTCGTTACCATGCCTGGCTTTTTGCTGTGATCACGGGCACGAACGTCATTCATTAAAGACGTTGATTACGTTTTTTCTTCTTTCAAGGGCATCATCTATTCTTGTTCATGCCCTTGCTTCTCGTTTTTCTTCTTCCTATGTCGCTAAGACTGTGCCTGGAGAGAAGTTCGTTCCCTTCCTTTTCTTTTTCCTACTTTCAAGGGCACCAACCGAACCCGTTATTTACTTTGAGTTTGCTTTTTCTCTTTTCAAGGTCATCATCCACTCTTATTCATGCCCTTGCTTTTCATTTTTCTTCTTCCTACGTCGCTAAGACTGTGCCTGGAGAGAAGTTCGTTCCCTTCCTTTTCTTTTTCCTACTTTCAAGGGCACCAACCGAACCCGTTATTTACTTTGAGTTTGCTTTTTCTCTTTTCAAGGTCATCATCCACTCTTATTCATGCCCTTGCTTTTCATTTTTCTTCTTCCTACGTCGCTAAGATAGCTCCTAGAGAAAAGTTCGTTCCCTTCCTCTTCTTTTTCCTGCCTTCTAGGGCACCAACCGAACCCGTTATTTACCTTGAGTTTGCTTTTTCTTCTTTCAAGGGCATTATCCATATCCATTCTTATTCATGCCCTTGCTTCTCGTTTTTCTTCTTCCTATGTCGCTAACACAGCTCCTAGAGAGAAAATAGTTCCCTTCCTCTTCTTTCTCTTACTTTCAAGGGCACCTACCGCTACCATTAGTAACCTTGATTTCCCCTTCTCTTCTATCAAGGGTACAATCCATGGTCCGCTCTACTCTCGCGGCAGCTTAAATGATGGCGTGAGATTAGCGTAGTCGCCGGCGAGACGGGCGAGCGGCTTCCAGTTTTCTATGTCGGTTTTGTAGTTGCCGAGGTAGGCATCGTCGTCAATGCGGGCCCGTTGTACTTGGCCGAGGACGAGATGGTCGGTGCCGACTTCGATGATGCGGTCGAGCTTGCATTCAAATGCGATGGGTGATTCTTTCACAGCCGGCACGTCGATCGTGACTGATGGCTCGGGAGTAAGTCCGGCGCTTTCAAATTCGTTCACTTCCGGTGCGACATGGAGTGAGCTTTCATGCATCGGGTTTGCCAGTTTGTCTGGTACGATGTTAATCACATATTCTTCGACGTCGCGGATGTTCGTGAGGGTGTCTTTGATGGTACCTTTCCGTTCGCCTACCCCCGGTCCGATGGAGACAAGCAAGGTTGGCGGCTTGCGGGAAGCGACGGTGAAAAAGCTGAAAGGCGCCAAGTTGAGCACTCCTTCTTTGGACTTCGATGAGATCCAGGCAATCGGGCGTGGCACCACGGACCCGATCATTAACTTGTACATGTCTTGCGTGCGCAGATCTTCTGGATTAAAAATGTGAGCATGTTCGTTAGGCATGTTCGGTAGCTCCTTCCTTTTTCAGTGTGAAATGAATGCGTAAATATAACATAGCGGTAAGAATGAGAATGACTGCAAGAATATACCAGCCGAGAGTGAACGAACCGGTCATATCAACGATAAATCCGAATAGCGGCGGCCCGATCACCATTCCCCAGGACCCGACGCTGAGGCTGAAACCGCTCGATAATCCTGCTTGCTTCGGTGGGACAATTTCGGTCGCTGCGTTCATCCACAGGCCGTTAAATCCCGAACACCCGAGGCCGAAAAAGAAAATGACAATGGCGAGAAACAAGAACGGGACTCCCGGCTTAAACAGTGCGATACAAACGGCAGCTATAGAAGAAATCAAAGCCGTCATCATGAGAATAATCATACGATTGCCGTTAAACAGCCGGTCGCTGATCATTCCCCAACCGATGCGGCCGATCGAACCGCCAACTTCCGCAATAACGAGCAAAGCCGCCGCGAGCGCAATCGAAATCCCAAGCACTTGATTGGCATAAATAATGACGTATGTATTTAGCGATGTCTGGGCGATTGTTAACCCGATAGCTCCACTGCTTAACGCCAGCAAGGTGCGATTTTTCGTCATCTTTAGAAATGCTTTTCCGGTTTCTTTTTTCTCTCCCTTTTTTGTTTTCTTGAATCCTGGTCCGTCTTGGAAGCGGAGAAAACTTACTAATCCTATCGCTACGAGCAGAAGAGAAGCTCCGAAAACGACGGGACGCCAGCCAAATGAAGCGGCGAGCGGAACGAGTATAATAGCGGCAAGCGCCGAACCCGCGGTCACGCCCATTTGTTTTATTCCCATTGCTGTCCCCCGGCTCCTCGTTTCAAACCAATGCAAGATACCGAGATTCGATGTGGGATGCATCGATCCATAGCCGATTCCGCCAATGACTAAAATAAGAAGCAGCAAAATAAAACTCGACGTCATGGTTGCGACAATAAAACTCAAGCCGAGACAGAGGGAAAGCTGCAACAGTAGTGCTCTCGATCCGATCCGATCGACGAGGAGACCCGACGGAATCGATGCTGCAATTTGTCCGAGAAACAAAGCTGCCGGCAACATTCCGATTTGCGTGTTTGTGAGCGACAAACTGCTCCCGATAAACACGCCAAGTGGCGCAATGCTTCGTCCGACGAAGGCGACCATCACCTGTGTCACCAACAGCCACCCGAGCATCTGCCACGGGTTGAATTTCTTAATAGCTCCTGTCTTTTCCGGAGGCGCCGAAACGTTTTCCTCGTATGGCGAATCTTTCATCTTTACCAAACCTTCTTTGTCGACAATTCTAGATCCATTCTATACCAATTGAATTCGTTTTGCATCAGTCGTCACTCCGTCTATTTTTTAGTATAATAAGATTACACATTTTTTTCTGACTTTTCCATCATGATTTTTCTTTATTCCTTGTGTTGACGAGATTCTCTCCTTCAAAGACCGAAAGAGGTGACATTATATTGTATGCCGATTACTTTTTTAATAAATCGATTATTGTACGAACAAACATAAGCGACGTGAACCAAGAGACGGATGATGCCCAGCTCGTTGTCCAAGATGAGAAGCTCACGCATGTTTATGTACCCCAAACCGCTCGCTCTCTAACCAGATGGGAAGTGGTAACGCCACAAACATTTTCGGTTGCAACAATCGATTTCGAGGCAACGGATGTGTATATACTGCAAACAAACGGCCGTTATACAGGCTGGCTGGATGAGGAGCAGTTCACACGGAAAATAAAGAAAGAGTATCAAGAGCTGTTTCGTGTCCTGCAGTCTCCACCTCTGACTTCCGCTGATTTACAGAAACAACAGGCCACTATGCCTCTCTTTTCCTTACTAGAGAGAGTGTTTGAGGAAAGCTCGAATTTAGCTCTCGATTTGCGGGCTGTATTTGAGTCAAGCTTCGACGTCATTTATGTGGCCGATCAAGACGGTAATACGCTGCGAGTCAGCTCTGCCGCCAAAGAGCTCTGGGGCATCGAGGCGGAATCACTCGTTGGAGAAAATGTATATGAGTTAGAGCGACAAGGTATTTATTCCCCGTCCATCACGAGACTCGTCTTGGAGAGTCAAAAGCCGGTTCGTTCGTTGCAAAAAACAAAAACGGGCCGGACCCTTACTGTCGTTGGTACTCCGATTAAAGACGATGACGGCCACATCGTTCGCGTCGTAAACACTTCTCGTGATATTACCGCGGAGTCCCGTTTAGAGGAAGAAGTCGGCGAGCTTCGTTCTACCCTCGATGGCTACCGTAAACAGTTAAAGCAAGCAAAAATTACGAGAGATCAAGAAAGCCACATCATCTATAAAAGCAGTCAAATGGAAGCCGTCTTCACCCTTGCTTCGACGGTGGCAGACGCTGATTCGACGGTTCTTTTGTCCGGAGAATCCGGTGTCGGAAAAGAAGTCGTAGCCACGTACATTCATGATCACAGTAAACGAGCGGACCAGCCTTTTATTAAAATTAATTGCGGAGCGATCCCGGATCAGCTGCTTGAATCAGAATTGTTTGGTCATGAGAAAGGTGCTTATACCGGAGCTTCCAGCAAGAAAAAAGGGATGTTTCAACTCGCCGACCGCGGGACGTTATTTTTAGATGAAATTGGTGAGTTACCTTTGGCTCTCCAAGTGAAGCTGTTGCGAGCTCTTCAAGACCAGGAGATTTATCCATTAGGGTCCGACCAGTCCGTGAAAGTGGACGTGCGTATTCTCGCCGCCACGAATAAAAATTTAGAAGAAGAAATGAAACATGGGCGTTTCCGGCAAGATCTCTACTACCGCCTTCATGTCGTGCCTCTTCTGATTCCTCCCCTTCGCGAGCGGCCGGAAGATATCATTCCGCTCTGCATGCATTTTAAAAATTATTATAACGAGAAATATGAAAAAGACATTAAGTTTGATACAGATTTGTTAGAAGCTTTCGAGCGCCATGCTTGGCCGGGGAACGTCCGGGAGCTTCAAAATGTCACAGAGCGTCTCATCGTTACGTCTCTTACTAACGTGCTTACCCTTGCTGATGTGCCACCCGGTCTGTTTGGTCACAATCAAGACGGTCCTATCCACGGTGATGTTCATCTTTCTTCCATTCTTCCTTTAAAAGAAGCGACAGAAAAAGTGGAAAAGATGTTGCTCGAGCGGGCGGCTAAGGAGTATCCAAATATGTATGACATGGCCGAAAAACTCGGTGTGAATCAATCAACCATCAGCCGGAAGCTGAAAAAATATCGTATTACTCTCTAATGTTCATGCATTTAAGCATGACTCATGCCTTTTTGCATGAATACCAATCTGCTGTTTTTCTACTCATTTTGTCTTATTTTACAGTATTTTGAAATGCACATTTGCATCCGAGTGATTTTTGTTTCACATGAAACTTCTCTGTGTCGCGATTTAAAATTTTGGCACAATTATTGCAATATTTTATAGTACAAGTGCCACAGAGGAGGTGAGACTATGAGAAAACAGCAAATGACCGTCGCCGCTGTGCAAATGAACTGCGACTTAGAAAATTGGGAAGCCAACACGAAAAAAGCGGGACGGTTGATTGAAGAAGCGGTCAAGCAAGGAGCCGAGTTTATCGTCCTTCCAGAGTTGTTCAATACCGGCTACCGCGTGGAAGAAAACGACAGCATCCTCGCTGAATCCATTCCCGGGAAAACATCGCACTGGATGACTGATATCGCCCAAGAACACAGCATCACTCTCGTTGCCTGTTATATGGAAAAAAGTGAGGACAAGGTATATGACGTTGCTGTTGCTGCTGATGAGACAGGTGTGATTGGCCGTTACCGCAAAACGTATTTATGGGACAGAGAAAAAGAACGTTTTTCTTTTGGACATTCGGATTTAGAGCCATTTAACATCGATGGTGACGTTCAAGTCGGTCTGCAAATCTGTTATGAAGTCGGTTTTCCGGAACCGTCACGTCTTCTTACCTTAAACGGGGCAGATATTATCGTCTACCCTTCTGCATTTGGAAAAGCGCGCAGTCATGTGTGGGATATCGCTACTCGTGCCCGTGCGATTGAAAACGGCATTTTCGTCATTGCCGCCAATCGGACAGGTACAGAAAAGTCGGAAACGGTCTTTGGCGGCAAATCCCGCATCGTTTCTCCGAGTGGAGACGTACTTCAAGAAGCAACTAGAGAAGACGACGTCATTGTCGCAACCATTAATTTGGCTGACGTCGATAAGCAACGCCGCCGCATTCCTTACTTAGAGGATTTAGATACGCGTTTGTATAATGAGACGCGGCTCGTTGCGAAGGAAAGGAGGGAAAACTGATGACGTTTTGGATTATCGCTAGTTTTCTATTATTTGTTGTTATTTTAATTTGTTCATTCGGCACGTATTTCAACTTATACGGCACCAAAGACAAAGAGTAATCTTCAAGAGGGGGAAGAGAGATGAATATACCTTGGGGTAATGTTTTTATTATTTTGCTATTAGGGGCTGCTTTTATCATTTCGAGCTGGTTTATTTCCCGGAAGCTGTCGTCGGTCGATGATTATATTAGCGGCCGCGGTAAGCTCGGAGTGGCGTTCGGAACGACGTCTCTGTTAGCATTCTGGATTACAGGAAACACCATTATGGCCGGCCCGGAAGCGGCTTACGTAGACGGCGTGTTAGGTGCGCTCGGATACGGTATTATGGCCGGTGTCGCTGTGTTTGCGTTTGCACCGCTCGCCCGCCGGATACATCAAGTGCTTCCAAATGGGCGTACGGTCGGGGATTTGTTTAAAAACCGTTTTGACCGCAAAAATTACATTTTATTTTTAATTATGGCGTTTGTATGGGTATTTGGCTTCTTAATGACACAAGGTATCGGCGGAGGACTTCTGCTTGAGCAAATATTTAGTGTACCTTATGAGTTAGCTGTTATTCTTACCTTTCTTATCGTTATCATTTATTCCACGATGGGTGGTTTTTCATCCGTTACGGGGATTGCATTCTTCCAAGTTATGCTGATATTAGTCGTCGTCATCGTCGTACCGCCTATTGTTTACTTTACAGTTGGCGCGACTCCTGTTTACGAAGGCATGATGCAAGTGAATCCTGATTCGTTGAATTTACTGAACCAGCCAGGATTGTTATTCCTGTTTGCCGCTCCTGCGATGTTTATCGGGGAAGTGTTCATGGATAATACGTTTTGGCAAAGAGCTTATGCTGTACGTCGCGACAAAATTATGGGAATCTTCAGCTTAGCGGGAATCGGTTGGATTTTCGTACCACTTGCTGTTGCATCTCTCGCGTTCGTTGCGATAAGTACCCAGCAGGCTCCTGATCAAGTCAACCAAGTTGCTCCTTACATTGCTGAAATCTACGGCGGCCAGTTCGCGAAATGGGCTTTCTTAGTTGGTGTGTGGGCGGCGCTTGCGTCAACGATTGCTGCTTTAATTAACGCTCTTGTGTCTCTTATTTATAATGATGTGTATTTGAAAATCAAACCGAACACAGAAGGAAAGAACCAAATCAAAGTCGTTCGTATGATGACGCTCGTGATCGGGGTCGTTGCCCTTCTCTTCAGTCTGCCACAGCTTACATCGATGCTGCAGATGCTGTTGTTCTTAGGTGTTGTGAACGCTGCCTTTATTTTCCCAATCACGTTTGGCTTGTTTTGGAAAAAGCTCAATGTGAATGTCACGTTCACCGCATCCGTTGTCGCGATTGCAGTCGGCTACGTCGTTTACTTCACAATCGGCGACTTGCAAGGCATTGTGACGAGCGGCTGGCTCTCGTTCCTCATTTGCTGGATCGGAAGCTTACTGATGCCCGCCAACTTTAACTGGAAAACACTGAAAGATGCAGGAAAAGAAGAGGAGGTTTCATAATGTATATATCATTAGGATTATTTCAAATCCTCGTTTGGGGAAGCATTGCCATTTCTGCGATCTTGATGATTACCGTTTTCGGTTACTTTGTCTATGAACTAAAACAAAAAAGCATTTGGTAAACAGAAAAGCGAAAGCACCTTGCTTAGCTGCGACAGGTTCCGACGTACAGGAGGTACTAGCACCGCCGTTTCCACAGGACGTGGAGTACTTAGGCGGTGATCCTTCGAATATGCCAGGCCATCCTGATGGCCGGAGGGGAAGGCGATTATAGATGATCGGCTAAATTCGTCCTGTCCTAGGACAACGCCGATCTGACCCACGTCGTGTGGGCCTCCGAGCAGCTAGGCGCTGAAGCTGGACATCATGAAAAGCGGAAGGCGCCTGCCTATCGGCGACAACAAGCGCCTGTGTATGTCCCAAAATTGGCGGGCGTGAATTCCGAAAAGTATAAACAAATTTTTCATAAGGGGGAAATGAATTATGTTGGAAGTCGCTTGTATACAGTTTGACCCGCGCGTCGGAGACAAAACGTACAACGTTGAACATTCGCTGAAGTTGATTGGTGAAGCAGCAAGCCAAGGTGCGAAACTGATCGTTCTTCCAGAGCTGTGTAATTCGGGTTATGTGTTTAACGACCGCGAAGAAGCATACTCCTTGTCCGAACCCATTCCAGAAGGAGATACGACACAAGCGTGGACGGAAGCTGCCCGCAAACATGATGTGTACATTGCGGCGGGGATTAATGAAAGAGACAACGACAAGTTATACAATTCCGTCGTTCTCACCGGCCCGCAAGGTTACATTGGAACGTACCGGAAAGTTCACTTATGGAACAAAGAAAAGCTCTTTTTTGAACCGGGCGACGCCAAAAATCCTGTCTTCCATACACCGGTCGGGCGCATCGGCATTTTAAACTGCTATGACGTCTGGTTCCCAGAATCATTCCGTACTTGCGCCTTAAACGGTGCTGAAATTGTCGCTGTCCCGACAAACTGGGTCCCGATGCCCGAACAGAAAAAGGAAGATCTCCCGATGGCCGTTCACTTATGCATGGCTAACGCTCATTCCAATGGTGTGTTTGTTGCTGCCGCGGACCGGATCGGAACAGAAAGAGGACAATCATTTCTCGGACATAGTGTCATTATTGAACCTAGCGGCCGGCCGATATCAGGACCTGCATCTCAGGATCAAGAAGAAATCGTGTATGGTTCCTGTGATTTAAGCAAGGCCACACTATCCCGGACGGTAAGTGAGCGCAACCACGTGCTTCACGACCGTCGCGAAGAGCTGTACGAACTATAAGGAGAGGCGGAGCCTGAGCGCTTCGCCTTTTGTTTGAAAGGGGAAAAACGAATGGAACGATGGACGATCCGACAATTGTTACAAGGATACCGGCAAAAAGAATTCTCCCCCGTAGAAATTACATCTGCCTTTCTTGATCGTATCGAACAAATGAATAAAGATTATAACGCTTTTCTTACCGTGACAGCCGATCACGCGTTGCATCAAGCGGGTATCGCCGAACAGAAATATGTAGCCGGCGGGTATATCGGTGCATTGGAAGGCATTCCTCTCTCCATCAAAGATCTGATAGCTACGAAAGGAATTCGGACGACGAGTGGGTCATCGATCTACACCGAACACGTCCCAACGAAAAATGCAGCTGTGGTGGATCTTCTAGAACGGGAAGGTGCCGTCTCCCTCGGCAAAACGAACTTGGATGAATTTGCACTCGGCACGACAGGAGAAAATCCTTTCTTTGGAACGATACGAAATCCATGGAACGACAAATACTCAGTCGGCGGTTCAAGCGGTGGTTCGTCGGTAGCGGCCCTCTCTCACTTAGGTCTAGGCTCGATCGGGACAGATACCGGCGGTTCGATTCGCATGCCTTCTGCTTTAACCGGGACATTTGGTTTGAAACCGACTTATGGTTCTGTTTCAACATCTGGCGTGACAGCCATTGCTTGGTCCCTCGACCATATCGGTCCGATAGCAAACAATGCGAGCGATCTGATTTCTCTCACAGAGGCCTTGTTAGGAAAAAGCTATCAAATCGAAGAAGCGGAAAACGATTTGCGCGGAGTCCGCATCGGGGTGCCTTTGACGTATTTTAATGAACAAGCAGAAGATGAAGTGCTTGCCCTCTATCAGCACGCGCTCCACCAAATGGAAGCGGCAGGAGCGAGATTAGTAGAGGTGGCTCTTCCCTTATCGAAGCGTGACGTGGACCGCGTCTTTGTGATCGAAAAAGCAGAAGGAGCCTACGTGCACCGCGACGACATGGAACACTCTCTGTCCCAATATAGTGATAACGTGAAAGAATTTTTAACGTCCAGTCTCTCGATTTCTTCTTTCATGTACATTGAGGCGTTGAAGCGTAGAGAAGAAATTCGGGAAGCGGTGAACACAGCTTTGCGTGATGTCGATGTGCTCGCAACTCCAACTCTTCCAATGACATCCGTCAAGCTCGGTACCACCGAAGTGGAAATCGGCGAAAAAGAGAGCATTTTCGAAGCAATGATCCGCTACACGTCTATTTTTAACATGTCTGGTCATCCAGCCCTGTCCATGCCAGGAGGACTCAACAGCTCCGGTTTGCCGTTCGGGTTGCAGCTCGTCGGCCGTTATCACGAAGAGCGCCGCCTTTTACAAGCAGCTGCCGCTTTTGAAAAGGAGTATTTACAAGACTTTCATAAGAAAAGAGAATCACTGATTACCGTATGAATAAGAAAACCCGGACGGCTTCTACTCCGTCCGGTTTATCCCATAATTTGTTTCCCTTCTTGTGCCAAGGCGAAATGTACACCATGCTTTAAATTAGCAAAACAGTCAACGCGCTCCAAGTCAAAATCAGAATGAGCGAGTTGCATGCTGAGCTTTGGTGAGATCCCTACTAAAATTGGTTTGATTCCTAAGAGAGTGGTTGCTTGGATGAGACGGTTAATGAGTGTAATCGCAAACTCATCAATGTTTTCGTCGATACCTGTTAAATCAAGAATTAAATATCTCGCGCCATACTCCGGAATTCTGTACATAATCTGATCCAGCATGTCTTCTGCTCTTTCCCGGTCGTATTTTCCGAGCATCGGCACGACGACAACATTTTCCAAGACGGGAATAATCGGAGAAGAAATATCTCGCACCAGATTTTCTAGTTCCGCTGTTCGGTCGCTGACGAGAGCTTCCAGCTTTTCTATTTCTTCTTGTTCGCGTCGGCGTGAGAAGGTATGAATGTTTTCTACTGGCGATTCATTGGTGGGATAAAAGAGAAACTCGTCATACTCATCCCCTTCCACCTGGCTCTTCTCTTTGTAGTACCCCATCTCCGTTTCATACAGAGACGTTAATAATCCAGCCCAGTGGCCCGGAATAAATGAGCCAATCTTTTTCTTTCCTTGTGCTTTATTGATTTTGTATTCCCATGTATTTGTAAAGCGGATCGTAAATGATTTATTCTCTTCGCAGGCCTCTACAATGTCCACGGTCCCCCAACCTGCAGACGCGTAAATCGATGGCAGATAGTCAAGCACCCTTCCACCTTTTTCTGCCTTGAAAAAGTCTACGACGATTTTCCCCATCCGGTACCCAGCTGTTTCCATAACGACGCTCGCTGCGTCATCTCCTGATACTTCCTCGATCGTGTCGATGAATGACTTCAACGCCGTCTCCACCCAAAAGAGGACAACTTCTTCTCCTTCTAATTGATAGCTTCCTTGCTTTAAATCCCACGTATAGTGTCCGTGCCCGACGTCTATTTCAAATTCCTGCAATCCTTGAGCCCGCTTTGCCACTTTACATTCCCCCATTGCTTATAGAGTACTATCTCGTTGTACCTCTTCCCACCGAGCCAAGCATCAGAAAAGTGACATGTTGCAGCTTCTCTGGAAGAGAACCTATTTTTATTCATTGTACATCATTTGGTACACCAAAGCCCATTTTATTATTTGTAAAATTCTCCAAAAATCTTGTTAATCCTTCTTTTTTCCTCTTTCTCTATGGAATAGATTACGATAGAAAAGGGTCAGTTATATGTCAAAATAAAATTATGTAATATTTTACCACATTTTTCGGTGCGGAAGAAGGTCAATGCGTGAAGTAGACTGTCGATTGTATGTACGTTACTAGCACATTTGGAATGGGGTTTCGCTTATCGAATGCTCCTAACACTTGGGAAACGTTTGTAGGATGGGTTTGGGTGACCTACCAAGATTATTCTTTTGTTTTTGGGTAAGTTTTGATTCTTTGCGTGACCTCATGAGGATGCCTATTCTCTTTTTGGGCAGCTTCCTCCTCCCTGCCTGACCTCACGAAGATACCGATTTGCTTTTTGGGTAACTTCCATCTCCTTGCCTGACCTCACGAGGATGCCGATTTGCTTTTTGGGCAACTTCCTCTGGCTTGCGTGACCTCATGAGAATTCCGATTCCATTTTGGGCAGCTTCCGACTCCCTGCCTGCCCTCACGAAGATGCCGATTTGCTTTTTGGGTAACTTCCACTGGATTGCGTTACCTCACGAGAATTCCGATTCCATTTTGGGCAGCTTCCTCTGGATTGCGTGACCTCATAAGAATTCCGTTTCCATTTTGGGCAGCTTCCACTGGCTTGCGTGACTCTATACGACAGTTTTCCCATTTGCGGGCACGATCCAGAACCTTGCTTGACCTCAAGCGAATCCCGACTTCATTTCCGGGCACGCAACCTCGGACTGCTGCGAGACGCCCTTGGTACAGGATCTTACAATCGCCAAACAGCCATTAAAAAGAGAGGAAAAACAGATGAATCCTCTGTTCTCCCTCTCTCATCCCTCTATTAAACAGTCGCAAGCTTTCTTGGTTTTCCTGCCTCTTTTGCTGTATGGTTCAGGGTCAGACATTCTTCCGTCTGGGTATCAAAAAAATGTACGTTTTTCATATCAAAACGGAGTTGGAGTTGTTCTCCTTCTGCCACCTCATCTTGGGTGTAAACTTTGGCAATGAAGCGATTTTCTGCAACGTGACAGTGAAGGTAAGATTCGGCTCCCATTAATTCGCACACCTCTACATATACTTCCACTGCTTGCCCCGGTGTTTCGTCGGAACTGTCTTCAATCTCCATATTCTCCGGACGTATTCCCATAATGACTTCTTTCCCTTGGTAGTCTGCCAGACGGTCTCGTACGGTGTTTGGGAGGACGACCGCTTGATCTCCGAAGTAAAAGGTGTCTTGTGCCAGCTGGCCTCTGATAAAGTTCATCGGAGGAGAACCGATAAAACCACCAACAAATACGTTTTTTGGAGAATTGTATACTTCTTTCGGCGTGCCGACTTGCTGGATGACACCGTCTTTCATGATTACTAAACGGTCTGCCATCGTCATCGCTTCGATTTGGTCATGCGTCACATAAATCATTGTTGTTTGCAGTTGTTTGTGGAGCTTGGAAATCTCGGCACGCATTTGTACTCTTAATTTTGCATCCAAATTAGAAAGAGGTTCGTCCATCAAAAAGACATCGGCTTCGCGAACGATGGCTCGTCCCAATGCGACACGCTGGCGCTGGCCGCCTGATAACTCTTTCGGCTTTCTGTCTAACAGTGATTCAATGCCTAGAATGTGAGCGGCTCTTTTCACTTTTTTCTCGATCTCGTCTTTTTTCATTTTCCTTAATTTCAAGCCGAACGCTATATTGTTATAGACGTTCATATGCGGGTATAGGGCATAGTTTTGAAAGACCATCGCTATGTTTCGTTTTTTGCTGGGGACGTCGTTCATGAGCTTGTCCCCGATGATTAAATTGCCTTCAGTGATGTCCTCGAGTCCCGCGATCATCCGTAACGTTGTCGACTTTCCACATCCGGAGGGTCCGACGAGAACAATAAATTCTTTATCGTGGATGTTCAAATCAAAATCGTTCACGGCCGTTACCGACTGGTCATATGTTTTATAAATATGCTGCAGGGAAATGTCTGCCATACGGTATCCCTCCTATTTTTCAATCAATTGGTTTGCTTCTTCCGCCGCGTCCTGCAGCGCTTCTTCGGCAGTCTTTTGTTCGGTTAAGGCTGCTTGAATATTGTCTTGAACGATCTTGTAAATTCTCGTACCAGCGTCCCCTGGGAAATTAAACCATGGTACCATTTCGTCTGTCTGTTCATACGTTGTTTTCGCAGCTGGATTTTCTTCATTTAAATACTTTCCTAACAGTTCATCTTGTTCGACCGCACTTTCGCGAACTGCCATGTATCCTGATGCCGAGGAGAATGTCGTTGTGCCTTCTGGGTTCGTTAAAAACTTAATGAAATCCCAGGCTGCTTGTTTTTGTGCTTCATCGGTATCCATGATATAGACGCTGTTTCCGCCTGCAGGTACTTGACGATCGTGGCCGTCCACGGTTGGAAACGGTGCGGTACCTACTTCAAATTCACTGTTCGTTTGCAGCTGACGCAAGCTTGCGGTCGTATTGATATAAATGCCAAGCTCTTCACTGTTGAATGCTTGTACCGCTTGGTCATTGTTTACGTTCGGCATTGACTGATCTTTATTTACTAAGTCCACCCAATATTGAAGGGACTTCACACCTGGTTCTTCATTAAAGGTGACTTCTGTTGCGTCATCGTTCACCATACGTCCACCTGCTGTTTCGGTCATCGCTTGAAACATCCAGTTTCCTGTGATCGTATGGTTGTAGAAGACTCCATACTTGCCATCTTCTTCTGCTAACACACTTGCAGTGTCACGCACATCTTCCCATGTGTCAAGCGGTGGATTTTCTGGGTCTAATCCTGCTTCTTCAAACCAATCTTTATTGTAGTAGACGACTGGGGTACTCACCGCAAATGGCAGACTCCAAATTGTTTCTTCATCGTCCCGGCCTAAATCGAGCATTTTCGGATAATAATCATCTAAGTTGTAATTTTCTTCATCGATAAAGTCTTGAATCGGTGCGACTGGCATGTTTTCAATCATGAAACGGCTGTACACAAATCCGGCTTGAGCAACTGCCGGGAGTTCTCCGGACGTCGCTTGCATTTGCAATTTTTCAAGCATTCCTTCATAAGAACCTTCGACGTATACCGGAGTGACTCTTACATCATCCTGTTGTTCGTGATATTCTGCTACCAATTCATCGACAGCTTCTCCCGCTTCCCCGCCGTGAATATGATAGAATTCAATTTCTGTCGGTCCTTCTCCATTTGTATTTTCATTCGATGCTTCGGAACTACTCGGGTCTCCTGAACACCCTGCGATGAGAAGCATAGACAATACAGCACCTGACGCAAACCATGATTTTTTTAACAATGAAGTATCCCCCTTTATTTTAACCCAGATTGTGAGAAACTTTCGACGAAATTCTTTTGTAAAAAGAAATATAGAACCATCACCGGTAATACGGTTAATGTTGCTACTGCCATAGTCGGTCCCCAATCGACAATTCCTTCATTTGTGAAGCTCGTAATGGCAACAGGCAGCACTTGTTTCATTTCATCGGTGAGAACTAAAAGCGGCCAATAGTATTCATTCCAGTTGGTGACAAACAAAATAGCGGACAGTGCCGTGATGGCTGGAATCGACACGGGTAAGTAAATATTTCGTAATATCCGAAGCGGGCCGCAGCCGTCCATTTTGGCCGCTTCTGTCAATTCTTTCGGTACTTGCAGGAAAAATTGTCTCATGAGAAAAATCGCGTAGCCGCTTGCTAGTGTCGGCACGATCACCGCAGCAAAGCTATTTAGCCAGCCCATCGTATCGACAATGAGATAGGTCGGCACCATTAAAGCCTGGAGCGGTACGATCATCGTGACGAGAACGAAATAGAATAACACGTCTCTTCCTGGAAAACGAAAGTAACTGAAAGCGAACGCTGCGAAAATCGCAATCATTACTTGGCCTGCGGTCTGTAAGATGGAAACTACAGCGGTATTCATCATCCAAACGCCGAGTGGTCGTTGTTCAAACACTTGCTTATAAGACTCCAGTGAAAATGAGGTAGAGAAAAACAAGCTTGCCCCAAAGACTTGATCAGCCGGCCGGATCGACACGAGAACCATCCATAGCAGTGGAAAGAGAATCGCTAAAATCACGCCAAACATGAAACTGTGAAAAAACCCTGCTTTTATTTTTTTCGTCGGAACAGCCACGTCACTCCCTCCTATTCATAGTGAACGTTTCGTTGGGTGGATCGGATAAAGACAACCGTTAATAGTAAGACGGCGCAGAAAATGACAAACGTTAATGCACTCGCTTTGCCAATGTTAAAAAATTGAAAGGCTTCTTGATACATTTGGTAAATGACGACGTTTGTAGCGTTGTTCGGTCCCCCTTGTGTCATAATGTGAATCGTTGAAAATACTTGAAACGAGTTAAAAATACTAATAATAAACACAAAGAAAGAGACTGGTGATAATTGAGGGACAGTAATTTTCCAGAATTGCTGCCATCCGGAAGCTCCGTCCAGCTCGGCGGCTTCGTACAGCTGTGGATCAATCCCTTTTAAGCCGGCGATGTATAGCACCATATTGTAGCCGACCGCACTCCAAATCCCGATGATCATTAAAGAAACGAGCGCAAACTTCGGGTCGTTCAACCAGTTTGGTCCTTGAATACCGATGAGCGCTAACATTTGGTTGATGAATCCTCCGGCTGGGCTATACAAGAGACTCCATATAATCCCTACGACCGCGATCGAAGCTACCACCGGAATAAATAAGAGAAACCGATAAAATTCTTTTAGCTTTCCCGCCTTTTCTACGAGGATCGCTAACCCGAGGGCGAGAATCATCGAGACCGGAACCGTTCCAATGACGTACAACCCGGTATTTAATGCTGCTTTCCAAAAAACAGGGTCTCCGAATAGCGCTTGATAATTGGCAAGTCCGACAAATTCCTTAGCATCATTGTATAAATTCCAATCCATGAAACTAAGATAACTGGAATAGACAAACGGATAGACAAAAAAGATGCCAAATAACAGGAGAGCGGGGGCCAAGAACACATACGCCCATATATTCTCTTTGATTCCTGTCAGCCATTTCTTGTGAGAGGGGGCTTGTCCTCCGAAAACAGATGAACCTCCTGCCGTATTCGCTCCGTCGGTCGGTACATGGGCAAACGACTTCTGCGGCTTCATGCCATTCATAGGAAACTCTCCTGTTTTAATCCTTCTTCAAGCACTCGGCCATCGGTATTTTTCATATCAAGGCCGAGAAGTCTCGCAATGGTAGGCGCAATATCTACCGTACTCATCGATTCGATCTCTTGGTTCGGCTTGAATTGAGGACCCGCCCCGATGAAAAGAGCTTTAAGATCTTCTTTGGCCGGCAAAAATCCGTGCATTCCACGGTACGGATGATCAGACAGGACGTCTTCTCCTTCGCTTCCGTAGTAGACAAAATACGGAGCACTCACTTCACATACGAAGTCAGGGGTAAATCGGTTTTCCTCCTCCTGTGGTAAATGCAGCGACTCGAAGGCATCTGCTTCATAGACATGCTCCACACACCCATAGCTTTGCAATGCTTCTTTCACTTCTTCGCGCAATGTTTCTTTCTTCGTTTCGTTCAGAATATAAATGTAACCTGAGCCGCCATTGGAGACTGCGATCACATCACTTTTCTCCGGTTCTGCTTCATTCAGCCAGCCTTTTTGTTTGAATAACACATTCGGCGCAAACACTTGGTCCACTTTCGAAAAACCATGATCAGAGACGAGAAGAATATGTGTTTCTTCAAGAAGAGATTGTTCTTCGAGCGTCTGGATGAGATCTCCAATCATCCGATCGATATACTCAAGTGCCCAGTATGCTTCCGGCGTCTGAACCCCGTAATCATGCTGGAAGCTGTCTGCTGTTAAATAGTGCATGAGAAGCACTTCTGGCTGGTGGTTTTTTAGTAAATGCTTACCGATTTCGGTCGTCAACCAATCTTGCATAGGTCCTCGCGCATGATCTTTGCTCCAGATTCCGTATTGTTCGACGGGAAGTCCTGCTTGTTTTAATTCATTCCAAAACCCTTCATCGACCCACTCTTCGAACAATTCCTGTTCATAAAACTCAGGAATGTTCCAGTCCAATTTCTCGGCGCCTCTTGTGACCGGCCAGCACAAAGCTGCTGTGTTCAGTTGGTTATCATGGGCGACGTCGTAAATAGTCGGCACTTTTACGACATCTTCTTTGTTGAAATCACGGTCTCCGAAAAACTGCTTCACTTGCTTCGTATGGCGATCGACGACCCAATTACCGAGAACCCCATGCTTGTCCGCATGAACGCCTGTCACAATCGATGTGTTCGCAATCCACGTGGAACTAGGATAAGAGGTGGTCACATTCTTAGAGTGCACCCCGCTTTGCAACAGTTTATGTAAATTCGGCATCTTGCACTGTGAATCATGTAAGTAATACCCGGCCATTCCATCAATACAAATCATGATTACGCGACGTTCCATTTCCCTCTCCTGCCTCTCTAATGTAAAATATGTTTTCTTTTCTGTATCAGCAGATCATACAAGTTCGCAATGGCTGGAATTTCGATCGTTGGCTGGACGGAAACAAAATCCGGTTTCGTTTTTCCGTGAGTGATCCAGCACGTATGCATGCCGCTTCTTTCCCCGCCTTCCACGTCTGTGTATAGGTTGTCACCGACCATGAGGCATTCGTCTGTGGATAACCCTGTTACTTGGCACAGATGCTCGAAAGCGTGAGTGGAAGGCTTACCGACAATTTCTGCCTCTACGCCCGTCACCGCTTCAATGGCCGCAATGAGAGATCCGGTATCCGGGACCATTTTACCGTTCGTCCGCGGATGGGACACATCGGCATTCACTGCAATCAGCCTTGAATGATGAGACAGCTGGTCACAAGCGAATTGCAGTTTCTGATAGGAAAAAGTTTCATCCCTCCCGACAATGACGACCTCGCTCACATCTATGGGAGAGTCCACCAGTGTGTGCCCAGCTTTCTGCACTGACTCTTTTAATTCGTCAGAACCGAAAATGGCAGCCGCTACGTTTCCAACCTTTTTATTCAAATAATCTCCTACTAATTCGGACGCTAACACAATCGGTGTCTTTTCCACGAGAAAGCCCATCCGTCTCATTCTCTTTCTTACCGTTTCCGTTCGATCGGTGGAATTGTTGCTGAGAAAGGCTACTTTCTTTCCCTGTTGCAGAAGGTACAGAATTAATTCTTGGGACCTCGGATACGGTTTGTCCCCTGCGTACATACACCCGTCCAAGTCAAAGAAAAAGCCTTTTATCTTTTCCCACTCCACTCTCTGTAAGGTTTCATGCATATCGCTGTCTCCCTTTACTTTTGCTAATATCTATCTCCCACATCGCTGGGTTTCCGATAGTCACCGCATTGGCTCCCGCTTCGAGAGCCGCCTCTATTTCGCCCTGCGACTGTATTAAGCCGCCAGCAATGACGGGCTGTTGTACGGCGTTAGTAAATTCTTCAATGACTCGTGGCATCAACGCAGGCATCATTTCCACCGCATCCGGCTCGGACTTGTTAATATTTTTTAATGCCGTGTGATAGGCTTGTGTATCAAACAAGAAGACTTGCTGGATTGCCGTGAGACCTGCTTCTTTGGCTGCTTTGATCAGTTGGGTTTTCGTCGTAACGATACCATCGGGCTGACATTCCTTCGCAAGATACATAATGCCTTCTTTCACATTGGCAAGACCTTTAATTAAATCCACATGTAGATAAATCTTTTTATTCGCGTCTTTCGCTTTATCCACACATTCTTTCACGGTTAGAATGTCACCGCACATTAAAAAGATAGTAGGTACGGCAGACTGAACGGCGATATCCATATGCTTCAGATCCCTTACTGCTGCCGTGATCGGATACGTTGGTTCCCACTGCTCTCTTCTGAACATGGCGCCCCTCCTTCTTGTGTAAAAAAAGAATACCCAAGCGCGGGAAGGCATAGTTATCCACACGTTGATAACTTCCTTCTTCTACACTTGGGTATTCTCCATCGTCTCATCACCCTTGGTAAAGAGGATATGTAATTGCTTCGACAGTTACATCGTATCGAATAATTATGTAGGTACTATTAGATTAGCCTTAATCTTACGTAAAGTTTTATTGAGAAAATATAAAGGTCGAGGTATGTATTGCTTTTGTGGCTCTTGTGACAAACATGAAAAAATAACTTATAATCATGGCATGAAATTTTTTCCTGCTTGTAGAGCGGGTGCCGAATTTCCGGCGGTTAAAATGACGAAAAGTTGGCAATCTTCTCTGACTGGAGGAGGTCATAAATGAACAATACAAATAAAATGCTTCATGCTATTTTGCGTACGATTGATGAAGGGATTCATGCGGTGGATGCGGATGGGATTACGATTTATTATAATCACGTAGCCGCCAAGCTTGACGGCCTCGAACAAGAAGAGGTTCTCGGCAAGCACTTGCTTACGAACTTCCCTTCTCTAACAATCGAGACAAGCACGTTAATGAAAGTGTGCCAGACCGGGGAAGCCATTTATAACCAGCACCAAACGTATCAAAACAGCCGCGGTGTATTGGTAGATACCGTGAACACAACGCTTCCTATTAAAGAAAACGGGAAGCTTATCGGAGCGGTGGAAGTTGCAAAAGACGTTACGAAAGTGAAGCATTTATCGGAGAAGCTTCTAGATTTACAAGCAAAAATTGAAAAAGGGAAAACGAACAGAAGCAACACGAACGACACGACGGGCGCTGTCTTTCATATGAGGGATATTATTACGAAGAACGAGGCATTTCAGGAATTGAAGAAGAAGGCAGAAAAAGTCGCGGCGACGACATCACCGATATTAATTTACGGGGAGACGGGTACGGGAAAAGAGCTTCTCGTGCAGGCCATCCATAATGCCTCCCCTCGGAAAACCAAGCCATTTGTCGCCCAAAATTGCGCCGCTATTCCCTCTTCTCTATTGGAAAGTACTTTGTTTGGAACAGTAAAAGGAAGTTACACCGGAGCGATCGACCGGCCTGGCCTGTTCGAACTCGCCGATGGCGGCACTCTCTTTCTGGACGAATTAAGCTCGATGCCGCTTGATATTCAAGCCAAACTACTCCGTGTCTTGCAAAACGGCTTGATTCGGAGAGTCGGAGGGACAAAAGAATTTCCGGTTAACGTTCGTATCATCGCAGCGTTGAATGAAGAACCGGAAATCTGTGTGGAAAAGGAAAAATTACGTTCCGATCTCTATTACCGCCTCAATGTAATTTATCTGCCTATCCCTGAACTGCGGGAAAGACGAGACGATATCCCTGTACTCATCGATCACTTCATTCAAAAATACAACTATCAATTCGAAACGCTCGTTACAAGAGTAGACCCTGCCGTGAAAGAGATCTTTCACTCGTACCATTGGCCCGGAAATGTGCGTGAACTCGAGCATGCCATTGAATCCGCGATGAACCTGGTTGAAGGAGACACTATCACAACCGAGCACTTGCCTCAACATATCATTGATACGATGTCTTCCTCGTCGCAGGCCAGTCCTGAAACATTCCCGCCTCTCCGGGAAGCCGTGTTAGACACGGAAAAACGACTCATCCAAGAAGCCTTGCAAGAAACGAACGGCAATGTCCAACGAGCAGCTAAACTGTTACGCATCCCGAGACAAACGCTTCAATATAAAATGAATAAATTAAATGTGCACTAAGAAACACTCATGATTTCACACTCACACCCCGGCATGAAAATTATTAAAGCTGGGGTTTTTATTTTTGTCTATTTTTCCATACTGATTAATGCTATGGAAAGTAATTTTTACGTGCGCTTTTGTGGTGGTTTTACCCTGTGTAAGAAACTGTTTGGGATTTGTCTTGTGTACACCCCTATGTCGACTCTTCAACGTTTGAAGATGATCACGTACAGAAAAATGCTATTTGACCAAGCTTATTCCACTTTCCATAGACATTATTGTGGAGGTTGTTTTATTTGGACATTTTATTAACTCATTGTGCTGGGATGGATGTTCATCAAAAAGAGATTGTTGTCTGTACCTTAACTGGCTCTAGTGAGGAAGTCATCCAAAAAGAGATCAAGACCTTTTCAACTCTAACCAAAAGTCTTTTTGAATTATTAAAATGGTTGGAGGAAAAGGAAATTACCCACATTGCCATGGAAAGTACAGGAATTTATTGGAAGCCGGTGTATAATATCCTTGAAGGGTACTTTGACATTACGGTTGCCAATGCCCAACGAATCAAAAACGTTCCCGGTCGTAAAACAGATGTTTCTGATGCGGAATGGATTGCCAAACTTCTTCGTCACGGGTTAATTGAGAAAAGTTTTGTTCCCTCGCAAGACCTTCGAGAAATGCGTGATCTCACTCGATTACGAAAAAAATGGATTGGTACCTTGACCTCAGAAAAAAATAGAATCTCAAAAGTGCTTGAATGCTCTAACATAAAACTCGGTTCCGTTATCTCTGACATCTTCGGAGTATCCGGCCGCAAACTTTTAAATCAACTCGCGGAAAAAGGGTATCTTGATAAAACGGATGTCGATGCCAATATCCATCATTCACTCCGTAAGAAGGCTGACACCATCTCTGAATCCCTTTTTGGAACGTTAAATGAACACCAAATGTTTATGATCAAAAGCTCATGGAACCACATCGTGTACTTGGAAAAATCAATCCAAGAGCTAGAAACACGCATTGAAACGATTCTACAATATTACCAGGAAGAACAGGAGATTCTATTATCGATACCAGGAATAAAAGAAAATACCGCAGCCTGTATTATTGCTGAAATCGGAACAGATATGAGCCAATTCCCTTCATCAAGACATTTAGCTTCTTGGGCTGGTGTATCACCTGGGAATAATGAAAGTGCTGGTAAAAAAAAAGCACCAAAAGCGTTCAAGGAAACCCACATATAAAAGCAGCTCTATGTGAGGTCGCGTGGGCCATATCAAGATCGAAAAATACTTCAATGGCAAATACTTTCTGGTCTCTTTCCGCAAGACGAGGTAAGAAAAAGGCTTTACAGGCTATCGCACACAAGGTTCTTCGGATCATTTATACTTTACTTCTTAATAAACAGCATTTTTCTGAACCACGTCTAGTCGGTTAACCCATCCAACACAATATTCCTCTAGGTTGTGATTTTCAAAAAAATGAGATCACACCCTCTATTTCCTATTGTCTTTTTTTCTAAAAATCCACTTTTTAAATGTTTACAAACACAAATCCCCCTTTCAAGTCGTCGCTTCATGACAAATATGCAGAATTCCGTAGAAGTTTTACCTTTTTATTTTCACAGAAAAAGTGCTAGACGAATTATTGTATCCATAAACCAAAAAAGTAACCCTATCCTGCGTTCGTTTTGGGGAAAACTTGCTCAGGATATAGGTTACTTCTCTTTGGTAACTATACTTCCATCGGGACTCTGTCTTTCTTGCTAAGCTGCATGGCACTCGTTCACAGCGGGTGCCTTTTCTTTATCATACCCACAAACGAAAGACTCATCAATGAAAACTAGATTTCTGCTGCTTCTACTCTTGTCTTTCTCCTCTATCTTTTGCTTCACCTCCTTCTCTTAGCATTGTACTTATCGAAAACAACAAGTTACCTCTCACTGTCAGATCTAAACCGCCAAAAATTCGGCGGTTTTTTACGTTACAAAGTCAGTACTCCCTCTTCATGAATCACCATTAGACCCCGGAACGCCTGTTAGATCTTGATTTCCTGCCCTCGATGTCAATTGGCACAATTCTTGCAAATTAAAAAGGAAGAGAAATAAGTCTGTTTTCAAACTTAACGGCGGAGGGATCACGATGTGGAACATGTCAGCTCTTACGATTAACGAGCAGCCGATTCACGAAGATACACAAAAGCAGGCTCCTCTATATGATGCCCTGCGTTCCTACGAACAAAGCAATCGCACTTCTCTTCATGTGCCGGGACATAAAGACGGTCGGGTATTCGATCCAATAGGAACCGCTCACTTCTCGGAAGTGATGAAAATCGATACGACTCATTCAAAAGGGATCGATGATTTGCATCACCCGCAAGACTTTATTGCGGAAGCTCAGCGTTTGGCAGCGGAGACATTCAGGGCCGATCATACGTATTTTCTCGTTGGGGGAAGCACGGTTGGAAATATGAGTACGGCGCTTACTTTATGTAGACCAGGCGATAAAATTCTCGTGCAGCGTAACATGCATAAGTCTGTGTTTCACGGACTAATGATCGCAGGTGCACGTCCTATTTTTATCGCGCCTTCCATGGAAGCGACGACAAAAGTAGCAAAAATGTCGGATATCTCCTTTATCAAACAGGCGTTAGAGGATCATCCTGACGCGAAAGGAGTGTGGATCACGAATCCAAACTATTACGGCATGCACCAGGACATGACGTCGCTTGCCCGTTTTTGTCATGAAAGAGAGATCCCTCTTATCGTTGATGAAGCACATGGCGCCCATTTTGGTCTAATTGATGAGGTTCCTCCTTCTGCTTTATCCCAAGGAGCCGATCTCGTCGTTCAATCGACACACAAAATGTTGCCGGCGATGACAATGGCTTCCATGCTGCATGTCCAATCCACCTTCATTGATCGGGAAAGACTTTCTCAAGTTCTCGGAATGGTGCAATCGACAAGTCCTTCTTATCCACTTCTTGCATCCTTGGACTTGGCCAGACGTTACATCGCGACACAAGGGGCCGTGCAATTAAAAGATACAGTGAAGCGATTGGAAAAAGAGAGAAGGGTGCTTTCTTGTCAATTGCAGAAGCTTTCCATTTGGAGTGGCAGCGAGGGCGTCGATCACATGGATCCTCTCAAATGGATTATTTCCTGCGAAGGGGTAACGGGGTATCAATTACTGGATATGTTTTATGAAGAAGGGTGTACGGCTGAGATTAGTGATCCACGAAATATTTGCTTCCTTTTCTCACTCAGTGAAAGCGAAGAGGATATCAAAAAAGTCGTTACTGCGATCAACACCATCGATAAAAAACTGCAGAACATGTCTCAATGGGCTGAAGTGTCCTCTCTTGATATGGAGTTGTTTGCTGAAGAAGGAACCATCCATCAACCGGAAATGCCAATGAGTGAAGCGTTTCACAGTAAGAGAAAACAGGTGCCCTTGAAACATGCGGTCGGTGAGATTTGCGCGGAAACCGTCCTTCCTTATCCACCAGGAATCCCGCTCCTCACCCCGGGTGAAAAAATAATAACGAAGCACGTCAAGGCGATCAACAAATTGAAAGAAACCGGCGCCTATTTCCAAAGTCCATCCGATGATTCGATGGAAACTCTATATGTTGTTTCACGATAATAACCATCTGTGTTAGTATGTGTAAAATATTTCTCGAGATTATTTGAACTAATTATTGCAAAAAACATCTTATGGAGGAAGGTTTCTTCAAGAGTGAACGTAGCGAGGACAACGTTAAACCCTTGAAAGGTTTTTCACCCATGAAGAACCACGGAAAAGGGTGAAGATGGCCAAAATAAGCAATATCTGTGTTTTATTGATGTTTTATATATCCTATAGCTATTTGTAATTTTCTAGCGAGTTTATTGACTGGAAGGAGCTTTGGGCGATGACTCCTGCGGGAAAAGCATGAGTCTTGAGACCCCGCAGACCCGCTTTAGAGGGTCGAGGAGGCTCAAGCCATGCCCGCGGAAAGCATTCGTCCAGAGCGAATGGAAGTCAAACCGCCCCTTCAGAGATAAACGGTGTACAAAAATCGAGTGCTGGAAATATTAGTGCAATAACCTTCACGAGGAAAACTTGACGCATACTCTGTGTTATTATTATTTTGAAAAATCGAGTAACTATGTTACGGTAGAGATGAAATACAATATACGTTTCTGCTAGGGGTAGCCTCCGGGCTTGAGAGTCACCCTTTGAACCTGATCTGGTTAATACCAGCGGAGGGAAGTGGAAGTCACGCTGATTCAACATAAAATGATTGTGTTCTTATAGCGTACATCCATTTCCTCCTCCATCATCGGAAACGAAAATAGAGGAGGATTTTTCTATGCGATTTACAGAAGAATTAAGAGAAGCAACGAAGCATAGCTGGGGTCTGAGTTTGAATCATCCGTTTGTAAGAGGGATTGCCAATGGTGATTTGCCGCTCGAGACATTTAAAAACTACATCATGCAAGATATTTATTATTTAAAGCATTACGGGAAAGTGCATGCGTTTGCGGCAGCTCATGCAGACGACTTTCACATTTCCGCGAGTCTTTCTGAGAAAGCGAAGATGACAGCGGAAGCAGAGCTCACCGTGCATAAGGAGCATGCGGACCTCTTAAATATCACCGAGGAAGAGATGGAAACCTTTCAACCGGCCCCTACCGCTTATGCCTATACGTCCCATTTGTACCGAGCGTCTTTGTCTGGAAGCTTGGGACAAATCGTAGCGGCGATGCTGCCATGTTATTGGCTCTATGCTGATATTGGGCTGAAATATCAAGACGCGAAGCCGGAGGAAAAAATCTATGCCAACTGGATCCAGATGTATGCGAGTGATTGGTTCCAGAATTCCACCCAGGAAATGATTGATTTGCTCGATTCCTTGGCGGACCAGGCGAGTGACGCAGAAAAAGAAAAGATCAAAGAACAGTTTGTGATCGCAAAAGAATACGAGCTCGCATTCTGGGAAATGTCGTATACATTTGAAACATGGCTTTCTAAGAAGACGGAATCGGTAAAATAGGAAACAGCGTATAACGAAACTCATCCGAACGGTGGATACGAGGTCCATTCGTTCGGATGATCTATTTTCTTCGTTTTCTTATGCCATGAGACATAGTTTTGTACTTTTTCATGGAATACTTGTCTTATGAAACGTCCATGGAGCACTTTTTCTTTAAAAAACAAGATAATTTTGCTCTATGACCTCGTTTTTATCATCCATGAAACATACATTTATAGACTTCACTAGAATTCTTGTCTCATACCTTTTCCATGGCGCATGTCAAATCATGGAAATACCCAACGGAATTCACTATAAAAAAGCTTAGAAAAGAAAAATTTCACGTTCATTTTATTCTTCAACAAGCTCCCCCTTTAGTGACATAAGCATTTAGCCATTACACTGCACCTAAATTAGTTATCCTTTTGGCGAGAAAATGAAAAGCTTAAAGTCAGAGAATCACGTTCTACTTTAGGCAAGCCACCTATTTCATAGCATTGGTCACTCGCAAGTCTAATTTCTTTGTTATTGAAATATGATTGAGTACTAATTAAAAACGCTACTGTAACAATAGATAAAACACTTATTGCTATTATTATTTTTATTCTATTTGTCATACAACGCCTTCCTTCTGCTATTCATTTTATCATTTATCTCCAAACCCTTTTATTAAACATGACCAATCGCACTCAACATCGTAGTCAGGAAATGACTTATTCTCCCCTTGCGAATTTAAGGTGTAAATGTATGAACAAGATAAAGAATCCCTTATATATCAACAGTAAAACGCATGAGAATTTCATTGTGAAATCCCATGCGTTTTGGATTGTGAATGACTTGTTTGCACCTCTGAAGCGAACCCGTTACCTTTGCTCCATGACTTCTTTTTTCTTCCCTGAAGCAAAATATGATCACTTCTGAAGCAACAGTTTCAGCAAAACAGAGCTGATGATTTCTCCGGCTGACTTTGGTGCTGTTTTTCCGGGAAGGCCGAGAGCATGTATGGCTTTTATTCCTTTTTCGTTTGCAGCTTTGAAGTCTGTGCCACCTGGTTTCGAGGCAATGTCTATGATCAAGGAAGACGGGGACATGTGGGAAATCACGTCTTCGTTCAACACTTCGTGAGGCACCGTGTTGATACAAATATCCATATTTGTAACTTCTTCGTTGATATCCTCCATACGAACCGGAAGCAGTCCCATTTCTGTAATTCTCGCAGCATCTGCTTCTTTTCGAACAGCGACGCTTACGTTCGCTCCTGTCGCGGCAAAGAGTCTTGCTAATGTGATACCTGTTCTTCCGAATCCGAGGATCAACACGTTTGCACCGTGTATCGTTATGTCTGTTTCCTGGATGGCAATGCCTAGTGTCGCTTCTGCAGTCGGGATCGAATTCAGAATCGCTACATCGTCACGAGCGATGAGCTTCACTAGTTTTCTATCTGCTTCGCTAGTAATACGGTCTAAATATTCGTTAGAAATTCCTGTGTAGACGACGGCATGTTTTGGCATGTTCTTTAACATGTCAAGGGTCAGGGACCATTGTTTATCTGTATACTCTGCTTCTACTTCGCCATCCGCATTCGTTCCACTTAAAGGAAGCAGGATGGCATCCATTTTGCTAAGGTCTGCATTCTCTGAATCGATATGTTGAACATTTGGTTTTGAAAATGATAAATGATCATAACCTGCTAAATAAATATGGATTCCTTTTTGAGATAATTGATGGACAACTTCCACATACCGTTGGTCTCCCCCCATTACGAGGAAGTTCGTTTGTTCCCCCACTTTTTTACCCCCTTTTCGTATTTCGCGAGATTTTCGTTTGCCTTCTGCTTGAATTCCGCTCCTTACTCCTTGAGGATATCTCCTAAAAGAACGGGACGGACGGGAGATTGAGCCCGCTGAAGCGGCGGTTTTGTTTTGCTGTCTTCTTTCAGTTCGGATTCGAGAATTTGACGAACAACAGGCTGACACACTCTTCCTTGGCAATATCCCATGCCGACGCGAACTCTTTTCTTAATTCCTGGTACACTGCTCGCCCCCTGGTCAATGGCTTCTGTAATTTGATTAAGACAGACACCTTCACACCTGCAAATGATTACGTCGCTCATAAACTCCCTCTTCCTTCCATATTTCTTCCATTTTCAAGCGTCCTTTTTCAATGTCCGGCATGAAACGCAGTGGAGAAATATCACGAGCTTTGTTGACGTTCTCCTTTGCTTCTTGCACGGACAGCGACCCTGATTTGCCAAAAGACGCTAACATTGAGATGCCCGCCAGTTGGCCTTGAGCGATGGTCACTTTTGCTCCTTCGATGCCGGTGATATTTCCTGCCACGTATAACCCTTCCACGGGGGTAGACATGTCCGGGCCATGAAGCGGAACCGTCCCGCCAAGCTCAGGGACATCGACCATCGGACAGCCAGCCGTTTGCGCAAGATCTACCATCGGATATAAGCCAGCTGATAAACAGACGGTATCGACTTCTACATGCTCTGGCTCACCGGTTATCTTGCCATCAATTGTGACAGATTGCAGTGTGATTCCTTCGACCTTTCCGTTCCCTTCTATCTCGGTCGCCACTTTACGGAGTTGGAGCGGTACGCCATTTACTTTAAGAAAATTAAAACGCAAGGCGTGGGCGACAAGACGTGGAAAGCGGGTTAAGGAAAATTTCCCGACTGTTCGCAACAGCGGATTCGGAGCAAGTCCCGCGACGTCACTCAGTCGTTCGAGCGTTCGTGCCGGTGAATGGCCGTGTCCGATCGCTGGCGTATCGGGAGGCAGGACCATGCCAACGACATCAATGCCCGTGTTTTTCATCTCCATCATGACGGATAAAGAAAGAGGATCCACCCCTACGATCATCACTTTTTTCCCTACGGCAATATGGTGTAAATTCGTAAACGTTTGCGCAGCGCCAATACTGATCGTTCCTGGCAAGGTCCACCCTGGAAGAGGCAAGGCCTTTTCGATGGAGCCGGTCGCTAATAACATGGCTTTTGCTTCTACAGACTTTACAGAAGCCCCTGTTAGTTCAACCTTCCATTTTCCACTGACCGACCAAGCGGTAACATTCGTAAATAAATGAACTCCCAGGTCCTCTGCTTTGCGCGCCAATTCGTCTGCCACTTTTTTGCCGTCCCATACTTTGTCGTCCGGAGGAGCATTGGGATCTTCGTAATGCTGTCCTAGTAATCTACCGCCAGGACGGTAATATTCATCGATCACAGCTGCCGTTAATCCATGTTGCGCGACTTCTATGGCAGCAGATAAGCCGGATGGCCCTGCGCCAATAATGACTACATCAACTATCATCGTTTAATGTCTCCCTTATCGTAAACGAACGAGGCGAAATGACTTTTGTTCCTTGATGGTTCGGCGTGAGGCATGTCCGTACGTTGGCCACGCCGTCTACTTCTGCGCGGCATTCGTAACAATGGCCAATACCGCAAAACACGCCTCGTCCTTCTCCCGTCACCTCGCACGTTCGAATGGTTTGAATTCCGTTCGCAAGCAGGGAAACGGCAATGGGCTCGCCGTCATAGCCACTTAATTTCTTGTTATTAAAATAAAATTCGATGGGCTCTCGTTTCTTTTCAGAGGAATCCAATCGGTAGGCATTCATTATGTTCTTCACTCCCTTTTGGCTGATCCCGTTTCATAGAAGCGGTCCCCTTTAGGAGAGGAATTCTTATTTCCCTTTAGGAGTAACGGGTTCTTGAAAACGATCCATAGAAAAGGGCCGTATGTCGATTCCCGGGTCTTCACCGCAAGCGACGTTTGCCATCACTTTCCCTGAAATAGGGGCAAGGGCAATGCCGTCTCCTTCATGTCCGGCAGCAACAAATATGCCTTCCATTCCCGGTACGGGACCAAGAACTGGCATGCCATCTGGCGTATACGGACGCAGCCCCGTGAATGTTCGAATGATCCGTACATTAGCAAGCATAGGGAATGCACGGACGGCCACTTCCGCTATTTTTCGTGTCACTTCCGGGTCGGTATCCGTTTCATAGCCCGCGAATTGTCGGGAGCCCCCTATTAATAACTGGCCGCTGTGCGTCTGACCGATCGCTAACCCGATCCCGTATGGGTCCTCCGCTTGTTTGCCTTGATTTCTTCTTAGTTTATTTGCGATGTACGCGGCACTTAACACATTGCCGTGCATGACTTTATCCAGTTGTTCAGTTACTAAAATCTGACCGCGCCGCGGTGTAATGGGCAGCTCGATATCTAGTTGTTCTAACAGTAAAGGCGTCCATACCCCCATTGCCAGCACAACCGCATCCGCATATACCTTTTCATTGTTCAGTTGGACGCCTACAATTCGGTCTTTTTCACGAAGAAACCCCGTCACCGGTGAGCGCAGTTTCAGCTCTGCCCCCAGTCTCCGAGCCGCGTTCGCATACGCGAAAGAAACATGTAATGGATTGCACTCGGCGTCTTGATCCCACCAAGTCGAGGCAATAATGTTTTTTGATAGCGCGGGTTGTCGTTCTCGTGCTTCTTCCCCGCTGATCAGTCTTACGCCGATCCCCGCTTTTTGTTGTCGTTCTACCATTTCTTCCATTGCTTTTAATTCTTCTTCTGTCTCGATGACGATCATTCCACCGGCCTTGTTGTACTCCAGATCTGCTTCCAATTCTTCTTCCAACGTTTCATAGACGCTGGCACTTTGAATAGCGAGATCTAATGTCGGCCCCGGCTTTTTCGATTGAAGCATAATGGCACGGTCACAAGCACCTGACGTCCCCGATGCAATATCTTTTGCGTCCACCAAGGTGACCTCCGCTCCGAACTTCGCCAGATAATAGGCCGTAGAACTTCCAATCAAACCGCCGCCAACGACGATTACCTTATAACTCACGTGATGCCTCCTCCACCCATGACTTCTTTTCTTACCTATTTATGCAAAAGCCCATCCGAACAACGTTATATTGCTATTCGATCTATTATGACAAACATGATCATTATGAAAGAGATGAATCTACATATTTAACACTTTTCATTTTACCATAGCGGGCTTAGCTGAAGAACCTCTGTGTTCATGTCCTGATAGAAAAGGGCTCGCAGCAGGCTGGAATCGTTTTTCATTCCTCAATCGAAATCAATTTTAAACAGAATTTGCCATATTATGTATAAATTTCTTTTCGTGGTTAATGATGATATTCAGAAGTTCACGCCTTAACGGGCAGTAAATAGCTCCATTCAGGTTTTTCTTAAGATTATTTACGTAAAGAAAAGCGGGACGTACCTCTCAAAAAGGTGGAGTCTGCAGGTCATATATTAGGTACTGATCATTGGTAGAAAGGCCGGCTTATCCGCTGATGTATATAGTGGCCCTACCCAAAAAATTTGTTCGTCCAACCCAACAGATGGAATGTTATAGGAGGGTTCAAAAATGGCTGATGAAAAGCATGAAAGTAAAACCATCACTCGTAGAGATTTCATTAAAAAAACCGGTTATGTAACTGGCGGGGTGGTTGGTGGTGGTGTTCTAGGTGGATTACTCGGTAGTGAAGTTTGGAATACTACCACTGACCCTGAGGTTGCACCTGAAGAGTTACAGCAGCATGATCAGGCTTTACAATATTTTAAGAGTAGAGCTGATTTCCAGGTCTTATCGAGCGCAACAGAGCGGATTTTTCCAGCGGATGAACTTGGTCCAGGGGCAATTGAATTAGGTGTTCCTTACTATATTGATCACCAACTGGCAGGCAGATGGGGAATCAATGACAGAGAGTATAGGCAAGGTCCTTTCTATAAGGGTGAGCCAAATCAAGGATATCAGACGCATTTAAAGCATCACGAGATTTTTGATTTAGGAATTGAAGCGCTCGAAAAGTATAGTCAATCGACATTTAATGAAAGGTTTGCGGAATTAGAAGGCAAACAGCAGGACGAGGTGCTAATGGCGTTTGATAATGATGAGGTGGACATGTCTGTTATTTCTTCAAGCCTCTTCTTTGAACTTTTACGCACCATGACTTTTGAAGGGGTTTATGCAGACCCTCTTTATGGCGGTAATAAGGATATGCAAGGCTGGAAGATGAAGGAGTATCCTGGTGTACAAATGAGTTATACAGAAGAAATAGAATCTGAAGATTTCGTTGAAATGGATCCGGTGAGCTTACATAAACGCTTTAACACGTAAGGGAAAGTAAGCGGCAAAGTAAGAATGAGTCCTTTCATGGAGTTGTATATAACAGATGAATCGCAGGACAAGGAGTGTATATCCATTATGGTTACGAAACTGCCTAAAACAGACGTTGTAACGGTAGGTGTAGGTTGGACAGGTGGTATTATTGCTGCTGAGTGCAGTAAAGCAGGGTTAGAAGTTGTCGGGTTAGAACGTGGGAGAAATCGGGAAACACAAGATTTTGCGATGAAACATGATGAACTCCGTTATGCCTTGCGATATGAAAATGGGCAAGATCTATCGAGACAAACACTAACATTTAGAAATAATAGTGGCCAGCGAGCATTACCTATGCGTAAATTTGGATCTTTCCTATTAGGTGAAGGTGTTGGAGGAGCAGGCACACATTGGAATGGGCTGACAGATCGCTATTCTCCCTATGATTTTGAAATAAGATCAAAAACAATTGAAAAGTATGGAGAAAGTAAAATTGCGGATGGATTAAACCTCCAAGACTGGGGGATCACCTATGAAGAAATTGAGCCGTACTATGTGAAATTTGAAAAGATGGCTGGTATTTCTGCTGATGAGACTCCGCTTCGTGGAGAGCGGTCGGAACCCTTTCCGAACCCGGCTATGAAGAGTACACCGGCAATGGATCTATTTATAGAAACAACGAAAAACATGGGACTGGATCCTTTTGTCATGCCGGCAGCTAATAACTCACAAAACTATCAAAATCCAGATGGCCAGCGTATAGGTGCTTGTCAATATAACGGATTTTGTGAACGGTTTGGCTGTGAATACGGAGCGAAAGCCAGTCCGAACATTACGGTAATCCCGACAGCGGAAGCTACTGGAAACTTCGAACTTCGCCCCAATTCTGAAGTCATTGAAGTACTGCATGATGGCGAGAAAGCAACAGGGGTTCTTTACATTGATACACGTACAGGAGAGCGATTTGAACAACCAGCGGAAGTCGTGGCATTGACAAGCTACACATTTAATAATAACCGCTTGTTGCTCGCCTCAGAACTTGGTACTCCCTATAATCCGGAAACACAAAGAGGTACGATTGGAAAGAATTACTGTTACCAAGTAATCGTAGGGACGGACGGGTTTTTCGACGATCAAAAATTCAATGTGGCCATGGGCTCAGGTGGGCTCGCTGCGACATTAGATAATTTTAATGCAGATAACTTTGACCACACAGATCATGACTTCCTGCACGGTGGCTCCATCCTCATGGGACAATACGCAAAAAGACCAATCGCTAACAATCAAGTTCCTCCTGGCACACCAAGATGGGGAAGTGATTTCAAAAAACAATCGATCAAATATTTTAACCGCTCGATCAATATATATACGTATGGTGCATGTTTACCTCATGCGAATAATTATCTGGATTTAGACCCGACATATAAAGATATACACGGCTATCCCCTTCTTCGCATGACGTTCGATTATTCGGATACCGATCGAAAGCGAGGTCACTTCCTGAATGAACAAACAAAGAAAATCATGCAGGAAATGGGAGCAACGCATGTTTCAGACAATGAATCCATGGAACATTATGACATTACAGAGTATAAAGCGACACATAATACAGGCGGTGTCATCATGGGGGAGGACCCTGAAACGTCAGCTGTCAACTCTTATTTGCAAATGTGGGAAGCTGATAATGTGTTTGTCGTTGGCGGCTCCGCATATCCTCATCAAAGTGGTTACAATGCGACTGCCACTTTAGGAGCGCTTGCTTATAGAGCATCAGAAGGGATTATCGACTATAGTAAAGATGGCGGATCGCTTGTTTAAGATTAGTAATGGATGAAAAAACTGAGAATAATCAGGTAACGCGAGAATGATTTACCAGGGTTACTTCCCGGCGTTTATATGAATGTATCATAGAAGCACACCGACCTTTCAAAAAAAAGAGTTGGTGTGCTCTTTGTTCGTAAGACATAGGTGACAGAGCTGATCTGCTTAAGCGATGAAGGTGGTCTCTGGAGACAACATATAAATGTAAGTGGATTAGAAAAAAGCATTTACGTCGCTGACTGATATATCATCACAAGGAAAAAATTTGGCTGTACTATTCATCACTTTCTGTTTCTTCGTCACTCTCTAATTGATTTTTAGGGATGTCCCTTTCTACCTCTTTATTTTCATCTAGTTCCTCACCAAACTCATCATTCATTTCATTTTCAGTAGGACCATTATCCATATTTTCCTCGTATTGATTTAATGGTTCTTCCTCTTCAAATGAATCTTCTTCTTCTTCGACTTCCCCACAAGACGTTACAAGTAATAATGCTAATAGAGGGGAACCTATTTTAAATAATATTTTGTTAGCCATCTACATTCCTCCTACTATGGTTCATTTCTCCAACATAGCTTAACCAATTCGTAGGAAGCCATACCGAAAACAATGGATTTCTTACATTTTTCCTCTCCAGAAACTAACTCACTGGATCTTATATATAATTTTAAAAACCTTGATAATAACCGAAATGGATTCATAAAGTTACCCAATCTTCTTTCATGGCCTTTTCTAGAGTGGCTGGGCGTCTGAAGCTTGACCGTTCTCTAAGAACGCTATGTCCTTACCAAAAAAGATATAAACAGTAAATGAGAGTCGTGTGTACGAGCATCAAGACGATGGCGTACAGCAAGTTCCACCGCAAAATAATGCGAAACACATTCTCTTTGAGTAAACTGGAAACCCCTATCACAACAGGGGAAACCGGGGAAACGGTCGTTGCGACAGACCAGGCGCTAAGAAGCATCATCGCCATCATGATAACAGGAATCCCCAATTCGTCATACGACACCGTCGCTACAATCGCGCTGATCGTCACAATCTGGTGAACGCCGATAAAAGAAAGAACTGAAATAATCACCGTTGTCATCATAATTAATAGAAACACAGACGTGTCAGCCAGCATGACCCAGACGCTATGTATGTGATCAGAAATTGGTGTGTTGGATAACACGACGCCAAAAAATCCAGCCGTGAGTAATAACCCCACTTCATTGGCTCGGTTCGGAAAAACTTCTTTCAAGTAATCGTTCACTTTGTGTACAAATGGTTTCGCATGTTTTAAATACAGCGCCCATAGGAAAGCAAAAAATAACACAATTAATGAGATGATCACACTAGCATTTAACGGGATCCTTGGTTCAAAAATGAAAATAAAACCAGTCACCAGCAGCAATACAGCAAAAAGCTCATACAACTTATATTTACTCCTCGAAAGAGAACGCTCCGGTGTGTCGAAAGAAATATTTCTCATTTCAACGAATCGAAACAGAACGTATGCCGTCAGTACTTGAAACACACTTAACAGCAGGCCATACGGCAAGTACTGATAAATCGGGACCTGAAGAGAATATACGACGAGAAACACGGATGCAAAATAAGGAGACCACGTATGAACGGAGGTGAAGCCTCTCACGTACACTCGTCCTAATAAGGTATGTGGCAATTTTAATTTTTCCACCATCGCATGGATGATGTAAAGCGAGCCTATGTTGGTGATCGGTCCGATGAGCGAAAACAGCCCGGATAGAAACAAATACATCCTTTGGGGCTTTTGGTGAAAACGCGCGGTAATTCCAGCTAAGTGTTTGTGATACTGTCCGATGTTGATCGGTATTCCTAAAATCGGTACGACCACAACAAGACAGACAAGCGGCAAGTTTCTCGTTATGCCTTCTACCCACATGTCCATCGGCTGCTGCTGATAAAGAAGAACGGCGCCTCCCACAAGGATCATAAGACTCCCAAATACTTTAGGAATTCCTCGACTATAAAACAAACTAATCAAAGCGGTTAAGGCGGTTAGGACGGTATACAGCCCCGTCACCCATGAATTCGTGAAAAATTGTCCAATGATAAAAGTGATAATGAGAACGACAATGATGCTATTCGCTATACGTTTCAAATTAGATAACTCCTACTGTAATTCTATTTATAAAGAAAAGCACAAGCGCCCTGCTCAGACGCGACAGGTTCTGCAGGGGCAGCAAAGAAAGGTGCCTTTCCTTTCATTGACTGCACCGAAGAAACCCCGAGCGGCTGGGTGCTGAAGCTAGACAGATAGAAAAGCGTAAGGCGCCCGAACTTGCACAGGACGTGCTGGCTTCTGCGTTGGCTTACGCAGGACGCGTTGACTTTTGCGTCACAAACAGGACGTTTGTGATTTTAGCAAAAGATCCGTATCAGACGTTCGCGAATTTAGCAGAAGAACACTAATACGACAAGCGCTGGAGAAAGAAGTTCGACTAAAGAAAAAGGAACTTCTACTAAAACCGCCCACATCGTGTGGGCAACGTAGAAGCCACCGCCTCCTGCGGAAGTTCCTGAGACAACGTCGAACTGGCTTGCACAGGATGTGCTGACTTTTGCGTTAGCTAGTACACGATGTACTGACTTCTGCGTTGCAAACAGGACGTTTGCGTTCTTAGCAGAAGATCCACTGTTGACGTGTATGCTTTTAGCAAAAGATCAATCACCTAGGGCCTCCCGAACGGCTGGGCGCTGAAGCTAAACAACGCTCCATGAATGAGATAATTTCCGACATACGGAACACCACCTAGTGAAATCTTTTTCCTAAGTGGTGTCCCAAACATATATGAAGTTTTTCCTCTATCCTATATAAACCAGAAAATTAATCCGACAGCGAAAAAGTATAAACCGTTTGGCAAGGCGAGAAACATGACTTTCAATGGGTCTACTTGTTTGTTGAGAATCCCGCCAATAAGTCCACATACGACAAAGGCAGTCAGTCCTACCGGCGGCATATTTTGGCCGGCTGCCGCAATATGGGAAGCACCGAGTGCAATAAACGTTGGATCGACGCCCATCCTTTCTAGTATCGGCCCAATGAATGTAATGTTTACGGACTGGGCGGTCGTCTGTGAACCGGTCAGCATCCCTACAATCACTACACTTAAGGAACCGCCTATCTTCACCATCGATGGGGCCAGCCCTTCCGCCATCTCAGACACTTTATCAATGAGACCTGATGCGTAAAATACACCAACCATAAAGCTGGCACACAGTTGAATTTGTACCGTTTGACTTACTTTCGATAAGCCGCCTTTGAATACACCTTTTGTATCCTTGCGAACCGAAGGAAAGAAAAAACTAACGATAATAGCTAAAATAATAGCCGATACGACTTGAAACGTGATTCCTTGCAGAATTGGGATTTCTTGCATAGGACCTAAAACTGCCGCAAAAAACACCCATTCTTCGAAAATATTATACTCAAACAACGTGTTCGCAATCACGATTGCAACCAATACAGCGAGCGGAACCAACGTCGTCCATCTCTCTTTTAAGATTTGAAATAACGACTGGGTGGTTTTTAAATGTTCCGGCATCGCTTTCCCTCGTACAAAACGGAAAGACTCAAGTATCGCAATTAATCCACCAAACCCGACCGTCATATAAGCCAATTTAATAACCGGGCTCGGATCGGTTTCGATAAGGGACGCGGAAAGAAATACTCCTTGCGTAATCGGAGGCATAATCGAGCCAACCGACGCTCCGACCAGTATAATCATACCAATTTGTTCTGGTTTCACTTTCAACTCATTTAACGAATGAATCACTAAAAAACCAATGACCGTGGCTGCAGCGATGGCATCCCCCAAAAACGATCCTGCGATAATTAACGTGACAAAAATTGCTGCAATTAGCCCTTTTGGCGAATTACCAAATATCGAGCGCAAGCTGTTAAGTGTCGTGTCCATGGCGCCCAGCTTCACTTGGGATTCTGCGTACAAAGAGCCAAAAACAGATAACATAATAACCCAAGCAAGACGATCGATACCATCGATAAATGCGAGTAACGTTTCGCCAATCCCAAGCCCCGAAATAATAGCAGATGACACAGCCGCCACAATTAATGCTACTTTAATATTCCCCCCGATTTTTGGCAGCGGTTTCACTAACGCGATAATAAATAACAATAATAGCGGTATAATAATTTCAAGCATACACATCCCCCCTCCCTACTTTTTCGCCTCTTAGGTTATATCTCCTCCTTTCTTCACGTTATTTCTCTTTTTCTGTGAAAAAATGTGGAATTATAGCGAGGAATGTATATATTTGACTAACGTAGTAATGTCAAATATTGGTACATCCACTACCTCTCGCATCGCTTCTTGATAAGGAGGCATGTTCGTGCATTCCAAAACAATAGCTTTTATGTCAGGATGTTCTGTAATCAGTTCGGTTGTCACTTCCTGCATCTCTTTTTTTACGGCTTCTTGATCCAGCTCTCTTTCTTGTTTCATAATCGCCCCGGCAAATGCAGGTTTGTCATCCATCCCTTTGATAATGACTTGATGAGGATCCGCACCTACGCCATTTACGTGGGCATCGGTTAAATTTGTTTTTGAAGCCGTCAGCACTCCAACCGGCCCTCCAGCCATGGTGTGTGCCAAGGGAATTTGTAGTAAGCTTGAAGAAAAAAACGGAATACCCAACCGCGACTGGATTTCTTTCTGAAAAATAGCTAAAAACCCACAGCTTGTCGTGATTGCTTGTATTCCTTCCTTTTCTAGTTCCTGTGCAGCCTCAACAAATGGCTCAATTAATGTAGCATCCTTCTCCACGACCACTCGAGTAGGCGAAGCTCCCTCCACTTTCTTATACCTGACTGGAAATGAAAATGTATCTTGATTTCCAATATCCCCCCTTGGTCGATGAAACGTCGTATCTAACATTAAAATGCCGATTTTTGCCTTCTCTTCCAATTGAAAGCACCTCATTTCTTCTATTATATTTCTCATTATAGAACAAAAGCTCAAGGAGCCCGCCTATCGGCGACAAGCGTTGGAAAAGGAAGTTCGACTAAAGAAAAAGGAACTTCTACTAAAAACGCCCACATCGTGTGGGCCTGAGGAGGCTTTGCCGCCAAGATTAGGGTTGAAGCGACTTCGAGTCGATGGCGCCTGGAGCTAGACATCACCCCATGAATGTTATACTTTCCATCTTTTAAAAAATGCCGAACACCTTCGTCGTGAGAATGGAAGGTGTCCGGAATGACTCCATCTTGTGTGGAAGCTAAAGAATTTCTATTCTATCCCATTAAGTCTGGCTGAACAGGCGAATGAGAAATCCATCCTCTTCTACGTGAGGCATAAAATAAGAAACTCCTGAGCCGGCAGCTGCTGTCATAATAACTGTCCATAACACTAAACTAATCATCATCCAGCTCATCACTGCTTTTCTATTTGAACCGAAACTCATTCCCATAAACGCGGAAATATGAGAACCGACAAAAAAAGGACCGATGATCGTCAAACCTGGCAAACCATATTTATCAAAAAGCGCTCGAGCCCGCTTGCCTTTTTTCGATTCTTCCATCGCTTCATCGTTCTCTTCTGTCGTATCTTCTTGTATGACGTCTTCACTTCGTTTTTGCTTTCGTCGATACATCCATTTTTTGATGTAATCGATGAACACAATTAATAACACCACGGTCAACGCATTTCCTAATAATGCAAGCAGCGCTGTTGGTAAAGGAGAAAGCCCCCCAATGACAGCTAACGGAATGACCGCGACGAGTTCAAATAATGGAATCGCCGCCAATATAAATACGAGTACATATGACAAAAACATCGTCCCCATCTCCTCTTTTAATCATACAGTTGTTTTATTTCGGACCAGAAAATGAAATATTGGCCAATCCCAAGCGCTGTCAACACAATGATAGGAAGCAACTCCACTTCTTTAAATATAGCAAGCACTACAATCGCCGCCGGAATCGCAAAATAATAATAAATATACACTTTTCGACAAGCCCGGTACGTAATATATTGATGCCCTTCGTCTTCTTCTTTCAGTTCATACGGAATAAATGTCCAAATTCGGATTCTCCGATCTGGGAACTTACGGTTGTAGTACATCATTAATCCGAAATAGAACGTGACGAAAATCGCGTAAGCAATGGAAAACACGAAAAATAAGCCGTCCTGCTGCTTCATTAACGCGCTCGTCGAATATATCAACGCGAGCCCAATTAGAAACACACTCATGGTAAAAGGTGAACGCAAAAATCGTTCCATCATTTTTCCTCCTCCCCCTCAATCCAAAACACTTCTTCCAAGTCGACACGAAGTGCTTTTGCAATTTTCAATGCCAACAGAACGGAAGGGGCATAGTCACCTTTTTCAATCATGCCAACCGTCTGGCGGGTGGCACCGACCAATTCACCTAAATCCGATTGGGTAAAGTTGTGTCTCGCACGTAATTCCTTCACTCTATTTTTCAGCATAGCTTAGCAACCCCTCTTACCCGTTTCCTACTCTTTAAATGTAAATGATCCTTAACATTAAGTCAATAAAAATTGTCATTTTGTTAAAATTAGTTTCCTTGTTGGATTTCGTTTGGCTTTCTCACAATGGATGTATGATAAGGAAGAGTTCAAACCATTAAAAAAGGAAGTGGTCGATTCTTCACAAAAAAAGAACCAAGCCGCTTGACTTGGAACTGTGGAAAAGTCTTGTTGCAAGAATGATATTGAACTCTGAGGACAGGCAGTATAGGTTGGACTGTATTTCGCTCCCCTATGTTAGGTAGCGACTTATTTTTCAGCGCAATTACGCTTGGTTAATGTAAATATGCTAGCAGCTGGGATATCCAACTTCAGCCTTTCTCCGGTTAGTGACATACGTTAGAATTTTTCATGTTTCAAGGGAAACATTCGATTGGATAAGTGACGCTAAATATTGATTTAACGCTGTCACAGTCACCATCGATGCTAGATATAGGCGTTTAATAACCTTAGTTTCTATTTTTCTACTTTCAAGGTCACTTATCTAACCCATTAGTTACCTTTGATTCTATTTCTTAGATTTCAATGTCACTAATTGCTCTTGTTCGTTACGTTGATTACTTTTCTACAGCCTTGTAGGTCGCTAATCAGTCAATCCTGCTTTCAAAAGTGACCTTGAACTCTTTATTCTGATTTTCAACGTCACTAGCATCTCTGGTTAATGACTCTCCTTTGGCTTTGATGGCATCCAAGGGAATGAATAGACCTCACACATCACTCTTCATTCATTTGAAACTAGTATTTCGCAGCTGGACGTTTCCCAAAGAAAAAACTGCTGCGCTCAGCACAGTAGTTCCTATTGGTCTTGTATATTTGTCAGTTTTTTCGTACGATGGTAATAGTTTTTCCAACATTTTAAATAGGATGTGAGATATGTCGATATGTTTACGAAACCCCGTACAGACCCCCCTGACCTTCGCATTTGGCAAGCCCTGGATGCCCGTATGGATCTTACCGCCGAGGATCGCGTTTATTTCAAAAATTTGGTAAAAGGAATCGAAGGAGAACGTCGTTTTGATGATTGGCTGCGTGAACTGCCGCCTGATTATCTGGTGTTAAATGATCTGTTGATCGAAACGAACCAAAGCGTGCTTCAGTTTGATTCTCTTGTGATTGCCGGAGATAAAGTCTTGCTGTTTGAAGTGAAGAGTTTCGAAGGTGATTACTATGTAGATGGTGATCAATGGTATTCGATGACCGGCACCGGCCTCCGCAACCCCCTCCATCAGCTCGACCGAAGCAAATCCTTACTCACCCGCTTCCTTAAGAAAGAACATGTCTCCTTTACCGTTGAAGCATACCTTGTTTTTGTCCATCCTGCCTTTGTACTTTACGAAGCCTCCAGACAAACACCGATCGTCTTTCCCGGGCAACTTCCTCGCTTTTTCCAACGATTGCAACAAAGTTCAGTGGTACTTGGCCGCAAGCAGCACCAATTAGCCGAGCGCCTCATGAGCAAACACTTATCGGAATCTCCTTACCGACGACAACCATCCTATACGTACGAAGATCTCCAGAAAGGAATTTGTTGCGAGACCTGTTCTGCTTTTCTCCAAGTCGAGCAAGTTAAGTTCCTTACATGCCCCGTTTGCCGGAGTCGTATACCAACAGCAATAGGAATACTGCAAAGCGTCAAAGAATTTCAATTGCTATTCCCTGATAGAAAAATCACCACGTTACAAATTCATGATTGGATTGGAAAAATTGTTTCTACTAAAGCGGTTAGGATCAGTCTTACCAAAGAATATACACAGATCGGGCATGGAAGAGGTACTTACTATAGAAAGTAATGTACCAGTTGTTGTGCTTACATGTTCTAGGTAGCTATTCCACTGTGACAGCTCTATTCAGTGACATTGAATGTTGTTTTTGTTGTTTCTCGGTCAGTATCTGTAGCTATTAGTTACCTTGAATTCTCTTTTTGATTTTCAACGTCATCTTCTACTCCGGTTAGAAACCTTGTTTGTTTCTTTTCCCTACAGTAGGTTACTATTCCGCTGTAATCGTTCTACTTGATGACATTGAACTCTGCTTTTTCAATTTCAAGGGTAGTAGTCGCACCTATTAGTTACCTTGAACTGTCATTTTTATTTTTCAACGGCATCTTCTATTCCGGTTAGAACCCTTGTTTGTTTCTTTTCCCTACAGTAGGTTACTATTCCGGTGTAATCGTTCTACTTGACTGACCTTGAACACTGCTTTTTCAATCTCAAGGGTAGTAGTCGCACCTATTAGTTACCTTGAATTCTCTTTTTTGATTTTCAACGGCATCTTCCACTTCGTTTAGAACCCTTGTTTGTTTCTTTTCCCTATAGTAGGTTACTATTCCGCTGTAATCGCTCCGTTTGATGACATTGAATGTTGCTATTGTTGTTTCTCGGTCATCATCCACGCCCCTTAGTCACCCCCAATTTTTATTTCTGGGTTCTTGTCATAAAGCTTTTTGTGTCCCCAAGGAGTTCTTTTAACAAATGAATCTTTATCTTTTCACCCATAGAAAAAACTGCTGCACCTTAGCAGCAGCTTTCATCTCTTATTTTATCTTTTTATCCAAAGCGTCGGTGACGGCTTGGCCGACTTGATCGGTGCTGGCGTTGCCGTTCATATCAGGCGTTAGCGTGCTTCCGTCTTGCAGAACATCCTCCATGGCAGTGAGGACGCGGGCGCCCCATTGCTCTTGGCCAAAGAAATCGAGCATTTGACTCGCGGACCAGATGGCAGCGAGGGGATTCGCGATTTTCTTACCGGCGATGTCGGGGGCGGACCCGTGGACTGGCTCAAACATGGATGGATATTCGCGTGTCGGGTTGATGTTCGCGCCGGCTGCGAGTCCGAGTCCCCCTGCGATTCCGGCGCCGATGTCGGTCACGATATCTCCGAATAAGTTCGAGGTGACGACCACTTCAAACCGGCCAGGATCGAGAACGAAAAACATGCTGGCGGCATCAACGAGGTAAGAGTAGGTGTCGACCTCTGGATAGTCGCGAGAAACTTCTTCAAACACTTCGTCCCAGAACACCATGGAGTAGTTCAGCGCGTTCCCTTTACTGATACTCGTGACGGACTTTCCTGTTTTTTTCGCTTCTTCAAACGCGTAGCGAATAATGCGTTCGGTGCCTTTGCGGGAAAATACACCGGTTTGCAACACGACTTCTTCTGGTTTTCCTTGAAAAAGTCGTTCCCCAGAGCCCGAATATTCGCCTTCGCTGTTTTCTCGAACGACGAGCATGTCGATGGTATGGTCTTTTTTCAACGTTTGCGGGGCACCTTTTAACAATTTAATCGGGCGTAAATTGACGTACTGATCGAACTCTTTTCGAATGCGAATAAGAAGCTCGCGGAGAGAAATATGATCAGGGACGCCTGGATAGCCGACAGCTCCGAGGTAAATGGCGTCGAATTGTTTCAATGTTTCCATGCCGTCATCGTCCATCATTTTGCCGTGCTCGTTGTAAAATTCGCATCCCCATGGGAAATATGTATAGTCAAATGAGAAAGAGCCGTCCAGTTCTGCCGCTTTATTGAGCACTTTGATTCCTTCATCAATGACTTCCGGCCCGATGCCGTCCCCTGGGATAACCGCTATTTTAAAAGTTTCCATATGAATCTGATCCTTTCTTGTTAGAATTCAATGAGAATTTCAAAAAATAATGGTACTTGTTATGTTCTCCGTCCCTTATCGTTTCATCCTAAGGAAACAAGAAAAGGCGGATTTTTGAGAGGTCCGCCTTTTCTTGTCATATCACAACGTATAGAATTGTCCAGCCTCAAGGGCTCGTTGTTCGTTGATTTTCGTAAGTGCGCAAACGTCCTGTATCAGTCAGGAGCTTCCGCTTTTTTACTTACGCGTTGGATACTTGTTCTTTCACGTGCTTTTTCACTGTTTTTACAATGAATTGGAAATCATCTTCTGTGATGCTGAGCGGCGGGCTGAGTGTTAGGATATTGTTGTTTCCTGCTGCCGTGTCGGATGTCTTCGCGATGATAAGACCATCTTGCTTACAGCCGGCTACGATTTTTCCGAGCACTTCCCCTTCGAGCGGCTCTTTCGTGTCTTTGTCTTTAACCATTTCGATACCGAAGAGAAGGCCGCGGCCACGCACATCGCCTACGTAAGGAAGTTCTTTTAATTCCGCCATTTCTTCTAAGAGGCGTTCTCCGAGTTCAGCAGAACGTTCTACCAATTTCTCTTCTTCCATGATTTCCAAGTTCTTGATCGCAAGCTTACAAGCTGCCGGGTTTCCTCCAAATGTGTTCACATGACGGAGGTGATTGTAGTCGTCGGAGCCTTGGAATGCTTCAAAGATTTCTTTACGCACTGCTGTAGCGGAAAGCGGCAAGTAAGCACTTGTGATTCCTTTTGCCATCGAGATGATGTCTGGTTTCACGCCGGAATGTTGGAAACCGAAACGCTTCCCAGTACGTCCGAATCCGTTGATGACTTCATCAGAAATGAGGAGCACATTGTACTCATCACAAATTTCGCGAACGCGGCGCATATAGCTATCATGCGGGATGAGGATACCTCCGCCAGTGATCATTGGTTCCATGATAACGGCAGCTACTGTATCTTTTACTTCCCACTTGATCATTTGTTCAATTTCATTCGCACACTTGATGCTCCAAGATTCTACGGTTTCCCCTTCCGGTACGCGGTAAGAATCCGGAGGAGTCACATGAAGGAATCCTGCTGGGAATGGTTCATACTTATAAGCACGCTCATTTTGTCCGCCGGCTGCCATCGTTGCCATGGTGTTGCCGTGGTATGCACGGTAGCGCGCGATGAACTTATATTTACGTGGGTTCCCTGTTTGGTGGTGGTACTGACGAGCAATCTTGAAAGCCGTTTCATTTGCTTCCGAACCACTGTTGGAGAAGAAGTAGACATAGTCGTCTCCGAGCCATTCATTTAACTTTTCTGCTAGTTCGATCGCAGGCTCGTGACTCTGTGTAAGTGGGAAATATGGCATTTCCATCAGCTGCTCATACGCAACGTCTGCTAATTCCTTTCTTCCGTATCCAGCGTTTACGCACCACAGTCCAGCCATACCATCTAAATACTTGTTGCCATCGCTATCTGTGATCCAAGCGCCTTCCGCTTTTTTGGCAATGACGGATTTTGCATTGCTGTCCGCACGCATCGCATGCCAAATGTTTGCGCGATCTTTCTCGTGCAATTGAGACGTTGAAACTTTTGCCATCTCTATCATCCTTTCTTTCTTGGAAAATACTATTTATAAAATAGAAAAGCGGAAACGCCCTCGTCAGCTCCGACAGGTTCATCCGCTTCCTCCGCTGGCCAATATTTGGTCGGTGGAGGAAGCGAAAAAACCCATCGGTGGGGCGTTTATGACCTTGACTGAACAGATCTTACGCTTCTTTTATATAATCATCATATATTTCCGGGTTCAGTACCCCTTCCGGACGTTTTCCGTCCAGTGCATCTACTAAGTTCTTTGCAGCAAGAGAAGCCATGCGGTACTCGTTCTCTATCGTTGCCGCTCCTATATGTGGAGTGGTAACGAGGTTTGGTAAGGTAAAGAGTGGATGATCTCCGGATATTGGTTCATTTTGAAACACGTCGAGCCCGGCAGCGCGGATTTCGTTTGCTTCCAACGCTTTTACCAGTGCTTCTTCATCCACCGTCCCGCCGCGGGAGCCATTAATGAAAATGGCGCTCGCTTTCATTTTTTTAAACTCTTTCGGTCCCATAAGATTCCGGGTTTCTAGAGTGAGCGGTGTTATCAGGCAGACGAAATCCGCAGTTTCTAGCAGTTCTTCGAGACTGGCGTAGCTCGCTTCATACTTCTCCTCCACCTGGATCTTCCGAGTCCGGCTGTGATACATAATATTCATATCGAAACCGGCGTAGGCTCGTTTAGCAATCGCTTCGCCAATGCGGCCCATTCCGATAATCCCTAATGTTTTATGGTGAATGTCGGTACCGAACTTTTCCATCGGAAGGACGGATTTCCACTGTCCTTCTTTGACATAACGGTCTAGTTCTGGTATTCTTCGTGCCGTTGCCATTAATAAGGAAAATATAGCATCTGCGGTCGTATCTGTTAATACACCTGGAGTGTGACAAGCCGCAACCCGATACTTCGTAAGAGCGTCTATATCAAGATTATCATATCCTACGGAAACATTGCTAACTACTTTTAGATGTGGTGCTAATTTCAAGAGATCGTCTGACACTTTCATATCCACACCAATGATTCCAACAGCCTCCTGAAGAGCGTTTCGGAAGTCCGGATCGAAAATGTATTCTCCCTCTGTGAAATACGAAACATCAAAACGATCGGACAGCTCTTCTAAAACTACAGGACTGACGCGATTATATGCGACTATCTTTTGTTTCTCATTTAATAGGAACTCCATCGCCATTCGCCCTTTCCTTATTATGTTCAATTGTCGACAAACGGCATACGACGATCCCCATCTCCACCTTCATTCTACAACGCCCTTTTCTTTTGTCAATCCTTTTAAAAATTTTCAGTTTAATAAGTTTTCACAGGAAATTCACAAAATGGCTATACCCACTAGCATCAATAAGTTAAACGCTTACAAAAATATGTTTAAAATTTTCTAAAACCATTGACAATTGACGAAACCGCCGTTAAGATAAAAACCACACGTAACCTTGTCGACAATCGTGGGAAGACAAAAAACATTGCCTTCCCCATCTCCAACGATTGTACTTTTACATTGTGAAGGAAGTTGGATTATGCACTCACATACAGTCAATAACAACTCCCGTGCTATTAAAAGAAAGTCATTGAGTCAGATCGTGGCGGATGAACTTCGTAAACGGATCTGGACTGGCGAGCTTACTTTTGGCGAACGTCTATTAGAAGCTGATCTTTCCAGTGAACTGGATATTAGTCGCAGTTCCCTTCGTGAAGCTATGCAAACGCTTGAATATGAAGGATTGGTTGTTAACAAAGCTCGGAAAGGCACATTTGTCTATAACTTCACGAAACACGATATGAAAGAAATCAATGAATTGCGCTACTTAATTGAAATTCCCGCACTTATAAAAACGGTATCTCACATCACCGATCATGACATCGAGTACTTGAAACAACTGCTCGACGATATGACTCGTCTGCTTGAAGAAGAAAATTGGTATAAGCTCTTTAATCTTGATATGACCTTTCACTTAACGCTCGTCAATTTATGCGGAAACAGCCGTATCATTAAAACATACAAAGTCATTCAAACCCAAATCCGTACATTTTTGTCCCAACTGGAACCATTTTATGCACAAAATAAGACAATGTTTACCCAAGAACATTCGATGCTATTAGATGCTTTTAAAGCAAGAGATGAAGAAGCGGTGGAACGTCTTGCCAAAGCACATATTAAACAGGTTGCTGTTTCCTTAGACTTTCTAGAATCTTTCTAGATAGGAAACAGAGATACCTTCACTTTCTATTATTTTTCTCAATATTCAAACGTTCCCGTCCACTAGAAAGGAGTACAGACATGGATTACAAAACTCAGATTCGCGACTACATTCACTCCTCAAAAGAAGACTATTTAACCTTTTTTCAAAAAACGATTCAGGAAGCGAGCACGGTTGGTAAAGAGCAAGGGGTACAAGAACTCATTGCCGGCCGTTTACAAGAAGCGGGGCTCGATGTGGATATGTGGGATCTTTCTTATGAAGAATTATCCAAGAGTTCTTTTTTCAACTCCACCCGGACGAGCTTTGAAGGCAGCCCCAATGTCGCTGCGGTTTGGAAAGGAACAGGCGATGGGCCGTCTCTCATATTAAACGGGCACGTGGATGTCGTACCGGAAGGCGACTTATCTGATTGGAACGCTGATCCGTTCTCCGGAAAAATCGAAGACGGTAAAGTATATGGCCGAGGCACTACTGATATGAAAGGAGGAAACTTATCTTCTCTCATCGCCCTCGAAACCTTAATGAAACTCGGCATCCGCTTGAAAGGTGATGTCATTTTTCAAAGTGTCGTCGAAGAAGAAAGCGGCGGCTCCGGTACGCTCTCTTGTATTCAACGCGGCTATAAGGCAGATGTCGCACTTATTCCGGAACCGAGTCAAATGCGTATTTTCCCAAAACAACAAGGGTCTTGCTGGTTTCGGGTGAAGGTGCAAGGAGTGTCGGCGCATGGTGGAACACGTTACGAAGGCGTAAGTGCTATCGAAAAAGGCTGGCATGTGTTCCGAGAAATCCAGAGCTTGGAGAAGCGTCGCAACGACCGCATTACGGATCCGCTTTATGATTCAAATCCTATTCCGATTCCTATTAATATCGGCAAATTCGAAGGCGGTTACTTCCCTTCTGCCGTCCCCGACAAAGTCGTGATTGAAGGCCGGATGGGCATCGCCCCTGGGGAAACCATTGAAGAAGCGCAGCAAGAATTTGAAAACGTGATGAAAGACTTGGCGAAAGAAGATTCCTATTTTAATGATAAACCAGTGGAAGTGGAATGGTTCGGCCTTCGTCTGCCACCTGGTAACTGTCCGCTCGACCATGATTTGATCAAACATTTAAGCACGCACTATGAAGCAATGAAAGGGGAAAAACCTGATGTCGCTGGTTCCACGTGGGGAACGGACGGTGGTTTATTCACTCAAGCGGCCGACATCCCTGCTGTTATTTTCGGACCTGGAACGACAGCTATGGCCCATTTTGCGAATGAATATGTTGAAATAGACAGCATGTTTGAAACAGCAGAAATTATGGCTTTAGCCATTATAGATTACTGTGGATTAGCAGAGTAACAGGCAAACCCCTGCAATTATTTTAGGAAAGGAAGGATGAATTACGTGAAAAAGTTGCATTATATTAATGGAAAATGGAGTGGCGGAGATCTAGACATGATGGAAGTTCATAATCCTGCCACACAGGAACTTGTAGGAGAGGTTCCGCGTGGAGGAACGGAGGAAACACGGACAGCGATTGACGCCGCTCACGATGCATTCCAAACGTGGAGCCAAACTACGGCGTATGAACGTGCTGCCCTATTGGACAAGTTCAATGACGCTATTCTGGAGAATACAGAAGAGCTCGCTCAAATCATGACGATGGAGATGGGAAAACCATTTGCCGAAGCGAAAGGTGAAGTTGCATATGCCGCTTCCTTCATTGACTGGTTTGCTGCGGAAGGAAAGCGTGTGTATGGACAAACGATTCCTGCTCATCTTCCAGGGAAACGCATGCAAGTATGGAAGCAGCCAGTTGGAGTCGTCGCTGCCATCACACCTTGGAACTTCCCGCTTGCGATGCTCACACGGAAAATGGGCCCGGCTCTTGCTGCCGGATGTACCGTGGTCATCAAGCCATCCCGGGAAACACCGCTCTCTGCCATTCGTCTTGTTGAACTGTGCGAAGAAGTCGGCTTCCCGCCAGGCGTTGTAAATATTGTAACCGGCTCCTCTTCCCAAATCGGCGGCGAAATGATGTCGAATGAAAAAGTACGCAAGATCACTTTCACTGGCTCTACTGAAATTGGGAAGCAGTTGATGAGACAAGGTGCTGATACAGTAAAACGCCTTTCTCTTGAACTCGGTGGACATGCCCCGATTATCGTTTTGGATGATGCGGACATTGATAAAGCCGTTCAAGGCACACTTGCTTCTAAATTTAGAAACAGCGGCCAAACGTGCATCTGCGGAAACCGTATTTATGTTCACGCCCGCATTTATGATGAATTTGTCACCCGCTTCACGGCTGCCGTCGAAGACTTAAAGCTTGGAAACGGAATGGATCAAGGTGTAAATGTCGGACCGCTTATCAATTTAGACGGTGTAGAAAAAGTACAAAACCACGTACAAGACGCTGTGGAAAAAGGCGCAGAAGTAACAACAGGCGGCTCCAAGGCGGAAGATATTGGTCCGAACTACTACAAGCCGACTGTCATTAAAGACGTAAATCACGACATGATTGTCATGAGCGAGGAAACGTTTGGCCCGGTCGCTCCTATTCAGAAGATCACATCCGACGAAGAAGCTGTGAAACTTGCGAATGATACACCATTCGGTCTTGCTGCTTACGTCTTTACGGAAAGCAATTCCCGCGGCATCCAGCTCATTGAAAAGCTGAATTACGGAATCGTCGGCTGGAACGACGGTGCTCCATCGGCAGCTCAAGCTCCATTTGGAGGGATGAAAGAATCCGGCATGGGACGCGAAGGCGGACAGCAAGGCATTGAAGACTTCTTAGAAAAACAATACGTATCGATTGGACTTTAAGAAAAGAACGACAGCAGACTTGGGATGTAACAGCATGTTGGGATAGTGACCTTGAGTACGCAGGTTCCAAGCTGCCGGCAATTCATTCGAGAGGTTAGTGACTCAGATTCTAAGGTTATTCACCCAAGGGCAACTAGCTTCCGCTTAACACTGGAATGGTTCCCTTGGAAGGAACAGAAGGGTTGTGGGGGGGCATTCATTACATCTTCTAGTGACCTTGACATCATGTTTCACACGTTCTGTGGCACCATAAGGAGAGGTTAGTGACTGAAATAGAAGAATTTCGCGTACACCGTAACTAATCTCCCACCTAGCGTTCCCTTACAACCCTTGGACCTGTCACCCAGGGCATTATCCAACTGAAATGGTGACCATGGAATCACTTTTCAATTCTTATTGGTCACGATCAGGACTCTTTCATTACTCTGACATCCTGATATTTCTGTGTAAAGTCACTATTCCAGTCAGTGGTTCCGATAAAAACAGAAACGTACAGTGTCCTGCTAGGTCAGAACAGACCAGCAAGCACGCTTTGAAAGACAAAAAAATTCAAATATAGGAACAGGGGTCATGGGTGTTTCCAGCTTTAGAAGGCCCCGTTCCAACTACTCTGAGGGGGAACATTACGATGAAATGGAGAACTACTTTACTTACTGGTACATTGTCAGCTTTACTTCTAGCCGGGTGCGGCGGAGGCGGTGACAATGGCGGCGAAAACGGAGGCGGCGCCGATGCAGATGGCGGTGGTTCTGGTGAGGAATTTACAATCGGTGTGACGTACACGACTCCAGAAAGCGGTGCGACTCATATCGGAATGGAGCGTTTTAAAGAACTCGCCGAGGAAAATTCTGACGGCCAAGTCACAGTAGAACTGTATCCAAACGGTCAGCTCTATGCTTCCGAACGCGGCGCCATTGAAGCCGTGCAAGCAGGTAATATTGAAATGACCGTCACTGCATCCGCACCAGTTGCCGGTTTCAATAAGAACTTTGCTGTTCTAGACTTGCCTTTCTTGTTCCCGGACCATGAAACTGCGTATGAAGCATTGGATGGAGAATTCGGTCAAAGCTTGCTTGATGAGCTTCCAGAAAGCGGCCTTCGCGGTCTCGCTTATGGGGAAACAGGCATGCGCCAAATGACAAACAGCAGCCATCCGATTGAATCACCAGAAGACCTAGAAGGACTAAAAATAAGAACAATGGAAAATGATGTTCATATTAATACATTTAACACGTACGGAGCAGACGCCTCTCCGTTTGCGTTCGGTGAATTGTACAGTGCTCTTCAACAAAACGTCTATGACGCCATGGAGAACCCGATTAACTTAATTCACCAAATGAATTTCTTTGAAGTCCAAGACTACTTGACCATTAGTAACCATGCGTACACAGCTACCGTTGCTTTTATGAACGATGATTTCTACACGTCTATGCCAGAAGAGCTTCAGGAAGTAGTTAGTGACGCAGCAAAAGAAGCGCAAGATCACCAGCGTGAAGTAGCTCAACAACAGGACGAAGAAGGACTTGAAGTGGTGCAAGACCACATGGAAATTAATGAGCTGACACCTGAACAAAAACAAGCCTTCATTGATGCAGCGGAGCCTGTCTATGAAAGCCTCGCACAAGAAATCGGTGAAGATCTCGTGAATGAAGCCCGCTCCTTTAATGAAACAGAATAACAATAACCTGCCAGGAGAAGACCTCTCCTGGCCCTCCTGTATGTAAGTTTCATGTATCGTTTGACCCATTGGTGCATCGGGGCTTGAAAAACAGGTACACCTTTTATCATATGGTTGGAATAGAGCTCGCAGTAGTCGGTAATGGGCAAGCTCATGACTTACTGCCGTTCTATTCCAACCCTATTCAATCTGTACAACTTGGGGATGTACGCTTTTCTTCAACAGAGGAGGCAATTGCATGTTAAAAACGATAGACGAACGAGGAGAAGAGGTTTTCCTTGTCCTTACGATGGCGGCGATGGTGGCATTGATCGCCTTTCAATCCGTTTCTCGATACCTGCTTGGAAACTCGTTAGCCTGGGGGACCGAGCTGGCAATTTATCTTCATATCTGGCAAATATGGTTGGGAGCAAGCCTTGGAATAAAGAAACAAGAACATATCCGGGTGGACGTATTCGTCAAATTGTTTCCGCCTAAAATTAAAATGGTGCTGGATTTGATTGCATTACTCGTCTGGTTTGGTTTTGCCTTATTTTTAGCTATTCAAGGTACCATTTTCATTAACAGCATTTCAGGCAGCGGCCAAACATCGCCTACGTTAGACATCGCTATGTGGATTCCCTACATCGCTATCCCATTGGCCGGTGTTCTCATGGCCATTCGGCTCATTCAGCAAATGTACGGAATCGTCAAAAACGGACCGGACATCAAAGAGGTGAATTAAATGACAGTTGCTCTTTTATTCGGGACATTTTTTGTATTAATGCTGATCGGATTACCGATTGCACTGTCGCTCGGTATTTCATCGTTAGTGACGATCATGCTATCTACGTCTGTCCCGATTAATACAATCGTACAAAATGCATTCACATCTCTCGATAACTTTTCTTTGCTGGCTATTCCCTTTTTCGTTTTAGCCGGGTCTCTGATGGGTTTCGGAGGAATCTCACGGCGTTTGCTTGATTTGGCGAACGTATTAATCGGCTATGTCGTCGGGGGACTGGCGATGGTTACCGTAGTTGCCAGTATGTTCTTTGCGGCGATTTCCGGTTCTGGGCCAGCGACTGTAGCGGCGATTGGTTCTTTCATGATTCCATCGATGAGAGCCAACAACTATCAAGGCGGCTTTGCGGCAGCAATTACGGCAGCTGCGGGTTCTATCGGGGTATTAATTCCTCCGAGTATTCCTTTCGTCATGTACGGGGTCGTCGGGACGGTGTCGATCGGATCCATGTTTTTAGCCGGTATCTTGCCAGGCATCGTGCTCGGCTTATGCTTATTAATTGTGTCCTACGCGATTGCGAAGAAAAATGATTATGTCGGCTCCGGGAAGCCACCTACATTTAAAGACGTGTGGAAAGCCTTTAATGAAGCAAAGTGGGCCCTTTTAATCCCTGTCATTATCTTGGGAGGTATTTATGCGGGACTTTACTCCCCTACCGAGTCTGCAGCTATTGCAGCCGTCTACGCCTTGCTGATCGGTGTATTTGTCTACAGAGAGCTAGATTTAAAAGCATTATATAACAGCTTCGCGAACGCTGCGTTAACGAATTCGACGACTGTTATCATTATCGGTTTTTCTATCTCGTTTGCATACTTAATGACGCTCGAACGCATTCCTAACACGATCGCGAGCTTCATTACAGGAATTTCCGAGAATCCAATTATCATTTTATTAATCATTAATGTGTTCTTATTAATTGTCGGGATGTTTATTGATACCATCTCAGCCATCGTCATTTTAACGCCTATTCTCTTGCCGATTGTTACCGGGTTTGGAATGGATCCTGTCCATTTCGGGGTTATTCTCGTTACCAACTTGGCCATTGGTTTCGTCACACCGCCACTTGGTATCAACTTATTCGTCGCTTCCGGGACAGGAAAAGTACCATTTGAACACATAGCCAAAGCGATTATTCCAATTTTAATCATGATGCTTATTGCCTTGTTAGTGATCACCTATGTCCCAACGTTATCAACCTTTATCCCTGGTCTCGCCGAGTAAGGGAATGGAGAAACGAATCATGCCAAAGAGCCGGATCGGGAGGATACTACTTCACGCCGGCTCTTTCCGTGTGATCTCTTTGAACATATTGGCTCGATGTTAGGCAGCTTTCCTGTGTTCGCGTGACCTAATGTGAAAATAACACTGATTTTGGGGTATCTTCCCCCCTCCTTGCATGACCTCCTGGAGATTTTGCCATCCCTTGAGGGCAGCTTTCCACCGTTTGCGTTCCCTCCTAAGATAGTGCCACGGCTTTTGGGCAGCTTCCTCCTCCTTGCGTAACCTCTAGAAGGAGTTGACGTTCCTTTCGGATAACTTCCCAACGCCTCCGTTCCCTCCTGAAAGATTGACATCATTTTTGGGTAGCTTCCCCCTCTTTGCATGACTTCCGTGTACAGATATACTCTTCATAAGGCCAATAAAAATTTATGTAAAGCCTCTATTTTCTCCTCATTGAAATTATTCTTAGGAAACGACAACATCCGTGTTATCTCTCTTCCACTCTTGAAATTCTGGAGGAGAAATGCGACTATAAATGTTAGAAAAACTTGTCTATTCTCTAGCTTCTCTAGGTGTCGCAACCCTTTTTCGAATGCCTGACATCACGAACAGCTCGGAAAATGAAAGGAAACCATGTCGATCCTGGGAGCTAGGAGAACGTCATGACAACTTGCCTACACTTACTCCGTGCCGGCTTGCGTCTGTCGATCAAGTTACAGATCATTGCAAATGGAGATGGGTATGATGGGGGATTTAAGGTCACCTGAGAAAAAGTTCCGCCCTGAACTAGAAGGGGTACGAGCGGTTGCAGCGTTTCTCGTTGCAATCTATCACATATGGCTTGGCTCTGTATCTGGGGGAGTCGATGTCTTTTTTATTGTTTCGGGTTACTTAATTACGACATCGTTGTTATCCAGGATACAACGGGAAGGCCGGCTACATATACTCGACTATTTAATGGGAATCATGAGAAGGTTATTCCCATTGGCGTTTACCGTCATTTTAACGACAGCAGTGTTGTCGCTACTGCTGCTTCCTCAAGCGCAGTGGGAACAAACCATTTCTGAAATTTACGCGTCGGCTTTTTATTTTCAAAACTGGGAGCTTGCGTTTAGCGCCGTGGATTATTTAGCACAAAACAATCAAGCGAGCCCATACCAGCATTTCTGGGCGCTCTCGCTGCAAGGTCAATTTTATGTCACATGGCCATTGGTTATTTTGCTCGCCTACTTTATTGCTACGAAATTGTTCAAAACACCGGTACGAAAAACACTATTAGGCGTACTTATTACATTATTCCTTGCTTCTCTTTCGTATTCGGTGTACATCACGGCGGTAAACCAACCATGGGCTTATTTTGATACGTTCGCCCGTGTATGGGAATTCAGCTTAGGCGGTATGCTGGCTTTACTGATTTCGTATGTGTCGTTTCCAAAAACGGCCAGCATCATTCTTGGCTGGCTCGGCCTAGCCATTATCGCGTTTACCGGTATGCTTTTACCTGTGTCCACTGTATTTCCAGGGATTGCTGCTTTGTTGCCAACCGGTGGTGTGATTCTCGTCATTATCGCGGCGGAAAATGGCAGCCGATTCGGAGTGGAACGATTATTAGGATCAAAACCTTTTATGTTTTTTGGCAGTATTTCGTATGGATTTTATTTATGGCATTGGCCGCTTCTCATCTTCTATTTCGCTTTCTTCGGGGTAGAATCGGCTTCCTTGTTAGGCGGCATTGCTATTATCGCGGCAGCATTCGGCCTCTCTGTACTGACGAGCCATTTCATTGAGACGCCGGTGAGAAAGCTAAGCGTGAAACAATCAAAAGTAAAATTGACAGCAATCTTTACTTCTTTGCTGCTTCCTATCCTCATTGTTAGTACGTCTTGGGGCTCTTATGTCGCCGATATGCAAGAGGTAGAAGAAGAGAATTATGAAGTGGAAGAGAACCCAGGGGCACGCGCCGTGTCTGAAAACATTAAACCAGATCCGGAGGCGGAGATGATTCCTACGACGCTACAGGCGAAAGAAGATTTACCTGAGTTTTACGGTGACAACTGTTACTCCGGTCTCGAGAACTCTGATGTCACTATCTGCTCCTATGGTGAGACCGATACACCAGCCTTCACACTGGCTCTCGTCGGAGGCTCCCATTCGGGCCACTGGTTCCCGGCTCTTATGGAGTTAACCGAAGAGCTGAATATGCAAATTGATGTGTACAATAAAGATGGATGCCGTTTCTCTGATGAAGATTTCGATGGTCAATTGACGGAATCGTGTATGGAATGGAACGAAAAAGTGATTGATCCACTGACTGAAAACCCGCCGGACGTCGTCTTTACGACAGCCAATGTCAATGACGGTAAGACAGTACCCGAGGGATACATGAGTCAATGGGAAAAGCTCGAGGAGAGTACGGAAGTGTTAGCACTTCGTGATACTCCAAGAATGGAAGAAGACATTCCGATCTGTGTGGATGAAAATCCAGATAACTTAGAGGAGTGCGCGATTCCAACGGACGATTTCCTCTCTGATATCCCACCATGGGAAAACACAGACGGTATTCCTGACAATGTCACGTTCGCCGATTTAACGGAGTATTTCTGCGATGATGAGTACTGCCGTCCTGTCATTGGAAATGTTCTTGTTTATCGCGATTACAATCATATCACGACGATGTACTCTCGTACGTTAGCTTTCGCGTTAAAAGAACCTATATTGGAAGCTGTGAAGCATTCAAAAGAGTAATAGGGAAAAGTGCAAGGCGCCTGGAACTGGACGTAGCTGGCCCTTTCACACAAGCCGAATAGCTTTTATCCTTTCCAATAACTAAAGCGCCATTGTTCCTAATCTCACGGGACATGGCGCTTTTTAAGTATGTACGTTTCTCGGGACTGCTCCCTTTCGTGAAGACAAAGACACTTGTCTCTATCGATGAATTCCATATGTTCCTATGGGGTAGGATGCTTACTGCCGACTTGACTTTGGGCATCTTACTTTCCCTTGCATGACCTCCCTGAGGATTTACCGATCCTTCCGGGTAGCTTCCCAACGCCTGCGTTCCCTCCTGAAATATTGCCACGGCTTTTGGGCATCTTTCTCTTCCTTGTGTCACCTCCAGTTGGGATTGCCGGTCCTTTCGGGTAACTTCCTAACGCCTCCGTTCCCACCTGAAATATTGCCACGGCTTTTGGGCATCTTCCTCTTCCTTGCGTCACCCCCCGAGGGATTGGACGCTCCTCCAAGGCAACTTTCCAACGTCTGCGTTCCCTCCTGAGATTTTGCCACGGCTTTTGGGCATCTTACTTTCCCTTGCATGACCTCCCTGAGGATTTACCGTTCCTTCCGGGTAACTTCCCACCGCCTCCGTTCCCTCCTGAAATATTGCCATGGCTTTTGGGCATCTTCCTCTTCCTTGCGTCACCTCCAGATGGGGTTGCCGTTCCTTCCGGGTAACTTCCCACCGCCTCCGTTCCCTCCTGAAATATTGCCATGGCTTTTGGGCATCTTCCTCTTCCTTGCGTCACCTCCAGATGGGGTTGCCGTTCCTTCCGGGTAACTTCCCACCGCCTCCGTTCCCACCTGAAATATTGCCACGGCTTTTGGACATCTTTCTCCTTCTTGCATGACCTCCTCGGATTATGCTCCTCCCTTCATAGAACGTGCATTCAGAATTACCGTTCGCTGCGGATGAGTGGCTGCTTTTTGTCCGACTGGGCTTCTACCAGCTATTGCACATGACCCAAGTCCGTACGCTCTATGCTTTCCTAACACCTAAAAAGACACCAGCCTCGGCTGCTGCCATAGGTCTGGTGTCCGTCTGTCATTCATCTTAAAATAGATTCAGTTTGGCGATGCGGTCGCCGGCTTCACGCAACCGGTCTTCGGAGTCCAGGAGTCCGACGCGGACATATCCTTCCCCGTATTCCCCGAACCCATTACCAGGTGCTGTGGCGACATGTGCTTGTTCAAGAAGGATATCCGCGAATTCTTCGGAAGAATATCCATCTGGTACGGGGAGCCACACGAAAAATGTGCCCGTCGGTGCTTCGACGTGCCAACCGATGTCATGCATCTTTCCGATAAAGGCATTTCGGCGGGACTCATAGGTCTCTACAAGCTGCCTGACCATTTCCTGATCGGCTGTTAACGCGTGGATCGATGCGTCTTGGATGGCTCCAAACAAGCTAACGTACATGTGGTCTTGAATCAAATTAATGGCCTCGATGACAGAGCGGTTACCGACTGCCATGCCGACACGCCAACCAGCCATGTTGTATGTTTTGGACAACGTGTACATTTCTACCCCGACGTCTTTGGCTCCTTCTGATTGCAAGTAGCTTTGGGGCTTTTTCCCATCATAGCCGATGGCACCGTATGCGAAATCATGAACGACGCAAAGGTCATGCTCTTTCGCAAGGTCGATCGTTTTGTCAAAGAATGCTTTGTCCGCTGTGGCGGATGTTGGATTGTTCGGGTAATTGAGGAAAAGCAGCTTCGCGTCGGATAGCACATCGTCCGGAATCTCCCCATAATCCGGCAAAAAGCTGTTTTTCTCCAGCAAGGGCATCGTTTCGACCCGTACGTCCGCCATTGCCGTTCCAGATAAATAGTCAGGGTATCCAGGATCTGGAAGTAAGACAGTGTCTCCTGGATTTGTTAAACTCGGTGTAATTTCAACGAGCCCCGTTTTAGCGCCAAATAATATGGCTACTTCTGTTTCCGGGTCTAGCTCTACTTGGTACTCGCGCTTATAAAATTCGGCTGTTGCTTCTTTCAGTTCCTTCTTCCCGCTGAATGGAGAATACTTATGATTTTGCGGATCTTCCGCTGCTTCTTGTAAGCTTTTTACAATGGACGGAGGCGTAGGCAAATCAGGATTTCCTTGGCCTAAGTTAATAACGTCATGCCCCTCCGCTTTCAAGCGCTGCACTTTCTGCACCAAATCAGCGAAAAACTGTTTTGGCAATCGTTTTAATACCTCGGAATGTTCAAACTGTTTCACGTTCATCTCTTCCCTTCTAGATGTATCGCACCCTTGTCATGATGGCGATATTTTACAGTTTACACGTTCCTTTTCGACAATATGATATATTTCCCGGGAAATTTCCCCATCTCCTGTACTTATCCTCCCCTATTATCACATAAAAATAAGAAAGGAGCTATCCATCTTCTGGATATCCCCCTTTCTTTTTTATGAAATTTAAATGTGAACGTTTATAGGGTTTGTCTTCTTCAGCGTCCAGCCTCTCGAAGGATAAAAAATCAGTTAAAAAGCTTTCACCACGGGAACAGGTACGTGATACAGCTCAGCTTTTTCTTATGACTTGCCGTAATAATAGTAATATTCCTGTTTTTGAGAGATTTTTCTCTCGTTTAAAATGGCTCCGATCATTGTTGCGTCTGCTTTTTCTAGTAATTCTTTTGCTTTCATTCCAGCTTGTTTGTCCGTTTTTCCGTTTCTAATGACAAGTATGCACCCGTCGCTTTGACCAGCGAGAATTTGTGCATCCGTTACTGGCAGGACAGGAGGAGTATCAAACAAAATGACGTCGAATTCTTGCTTTGCTTCGAGCAGAAGCTGCTCCATTTTCTTCGCACTCAATAACTCTGCTGGATTGGGCGGAATCGGACCGCTCGGTAAAATAAATAAATTCTCAACCGTTGTCTCCTGTATCACTTCTGAAAATCGAGATTGATGAATAAGCACGTTCGTCAACCCGTGAGTGTTCATCGTTCGAAACGTGTAGTGAACGGTCGGCTTACGCAAATCGGCATCCACGATGAGCGTCTTCTTCCCTTGTTGCGCCATCGTCACTGCAAGGTTGGCGACGGTCGTGGATTTTCCTTCTTCCGGACCGGCTGAGGTTACCACGATGGTTTTCATTTCCCTTTGTACCGAGGCGTATTGAATATTCGTCCGTATTGTCCGGTATTGCTCTGAGACTGTGGATTTCGGGTCTTCCCAAGTAACGAGATTACGGCTGCTGGATGACTTATTCTTTCTCGATTTACGAGCCAACTTTTTCACGCCCTTTCCTTGTCCTGCTGGATGCTGAACCTTTGCCAGCGGTGCTTCTATAATTGGTTTCATCTATGAGCGGGACGCTGCCTAATACAGACAGGCCGAGTTCTCTTTCAATGTCCTCTTCGTTTCGGTACGTATTATCCAAGTACTCTAATAAGAAGGAAAGACCAATTGCTGCCATGAGACCAACGACAAAAGCAATAGCCATGTTTAACAGTGGCTGCGGCTTCACGGGCGCTGGATTCTCACTTAATTCAGCTGGCGCCAGAACAACAATGTTATCAATACGCAGCAAATCAGAGATCTCCCGTTCAAACACGGAGGCCGTTGTATTCGCAATCTCTACCGCCCTAGCCGGGTCGGGATCTTCCACCGTTAATGTAATGACCTGTGATTCCCCTTCTCTCGAAATATTCAGCTTTTGGTTGAGCTGGGATGCTTTTTCATCCGTGCCCAATTCTTCCACTACTTGATCCAATATGTAAGGACTTTTCATAATGACATTGTACGTCTCTATGTATTCCGCATCCGTGTCAAACCCGACCGCTTCCAAAGCCGACTGTGCTCCGGTCGCTTGCTGACTGACAAGGAGCTGGGTACTGCTTTGGTAGATTGGTGTTAAAAGAAAAAAACTGACTACTCCTGCTGCTGCTGTGACCAAAAACGTAATAATGACAATCATCGCAAGGCGTTTTTTCAGCGTTTGAAAGACTTCTTGCAAGCTTATTGTTTCTTCTTCCATGTTCAACCCCCACACCTATGTCATTCCAGGTTGTCTGCATTTCGCGCATTTTGTCCCGGATAGTTGTCTAATCTTGCCAATTTTCCCATGAACTATTTGAAATTATAGCACACCTTTTTTATAAAATGGCGGTGATTCTCACTTTTTTGTAAATAAAAAAAGAAGCCCTTTTTCGCTGATTCGAAAAATCCTTGAACCAGCGTCCTACCAGGGCTTCCCCCCTTATAATTGCAACATTTTTTTACTCTTTATTTCATCGATAACTTCGTCCGGCTCAAAGGTTGGATCGACGTAAAAGAGATTCCTTTGGGGTGGGTTGGGCTTTTTTATTATTTCCATTTTATGGATAAAACGAAACAAAAGTGTGATGAACTGTCGTAACGTGGAATTCTGATAAGTTGTATAGGTACGAAGTTCGTCTGCGAACTCGCCGTAAAAATCTTTCGATGAAAAAGGAGCCCTCTCTTCCCAACTCTTTAAGTGCGTTAGAAATGCTTTGAAAAATTCAACACTCACCGTGTACGTTTGCGGACTTTTTTTAAATTTCAGAACGTTTTCGTCCTTCATGTAAAAAAGCAGCAATAAAGATTGTCTTTTCGTTTCCGGAGCCAGAGAGTGACGAGAAGCTGCTATCTCGATAGGGCGCGCGATCTCCTTCCGTTCGGGGGGATCCGTTAATGCGGCTGCCGTTTCCTGCATTTCCTCGGATACAAAGAGTTCCATTTCCTTTAATGCTTTTAAATAGGCGATGGCTTGTTCTGCCTGATCAAATTGCTTGGAATGAATCGCTTCTTGCAGTATGACGTATAATCTTTGCTCTAATGAAGAAGACATAGAAGTGACGTGCTCCTTTCCTCTTTATCTTTTCATTTTACACAAGAATCGATAAGAAAACCATATCATATGCCATTTTTCCAAGGACAAAACGCCTATTTTTTACAAAAAGAGGAGAAATCAGGAAGTAACTAGGCCAAAAGCTCTACGGATCACATTCGCTTACTTCCTTTTTTTTCCTTCCCCTTTATTAGAGTATGGAGCGCAACTTATACTTTCTGTATTTTTTCTTCTGATATGTCCCTCAATGCTTCCTTATCAGCAATAACCGTCACGTGAGCATGATTTCTTAAAATGGAAGCAGGAGCTTCTTCGTTTATTTCTCCTTCGATACACCGGGTGATCGCCTCTCGTTTCCGCTCCCCATTTGCAAGCAGGACAATGGACCGGGCTTCCATAATCGTAGCCAATCCCATCGTTAAAGCATGGGTCGGGACGTCTTCTTTTTTGTCAAAGAAACGCGAATTGACTTCCCGCGTGTTCGCTGTTAAACGGACGACTTGCGTTCTAGACTGAAACGGGGTTCCTGGCTCGTTGAACGCGATGTGTCCGTTTTCCCCAATGCCAAGAAGTTGAAAGTCGATGCCTCCTACCTGTTGTATGAGCGCTTCATACCGTTGGGCTTCTTCTTCAGGATCAGGGGCATCCCCTCTCGGTAAATTAGTCTGCGACGGTTCCAGCCCTAAAGGGGTGAAGAAATGCTGTTTCATGTAAGCGTGATAGCTCATTGGATGACTCGGGGCAAGCCCTACGTATTCGTCTAAATTAATCGTCGTCAACTTGGTAATATCAAGCTTTCTTTCATGTACCTGTTCAATAAACGTTCGGTACGTTCCTTCTGGTGTGCTCCCTGTCGCAAGCCCGAAAACTGCGTGTGGTTTTTCTTTTAAGCAATCTATCATTTTCTCAGCTGCTATGCTGCTCATTTCCTCAGTATCGTTTACTTGAATGATATTCATTGTCGTTCATCCTTTCTCGCATGAAGAGAGCTTCCTGGTCAGCAGTAGTCAGGAAGCTTATTGTCCCTCATGACATCTTTTCCATGATGATTTCAGTCACTTCTTCTGGCGTCGTACGGTCGGTCAACACGTGATGCGTACAGTGACGATACGTATCGTGACGAGAGTCGAAAAGCTTTTGAATCTCCTCTAGGCTTTTCTCCTGCAACAGAGGACGTCCCTCCTTCAGCTCCTCCATACGTTCAAGCCACTGCTCCCAGGAAATATCGAGAAAGATGACGGTACATTCTTTGAGGCAAGCCTCTCGAATCTCTGGCTGCATATACGCTCCTCCCCCGAGAGAGAGAATGTTTTTCTTCGTGTTACGGCAATAATCAATGGTTATTCGCTTCTCTATTTCTCGAAAAGCCACTTCCCCTTCCGCCGCAAAAATATCTGGTATGGTCCGGCCCGTTTCCTTCTCAATGACACGGTCCATATCTAAAAATTCTCGCTGCAGTCGATCGGCAAGCAACTCCCCTACTGTCGTTTTACCGACACCCATAAATCCAATCAATACGAGGTTGTTATCATCCATGAGGATGTCTCCTTTTTTTCTTTTATCGTAGCGGTAGGGAGATTGCACGGTCAAGATGAAAATTTCTTCCACGCCAGGATCTGTGGTAAAGTAAAACTATACTTAAATGATGGTGGTGTATGTATGGCAGTGGGAAGAAATGAACCGTGCCCCTGTGGCAGCGGTAAAAAATATAAAAAGTGTTGTATGAATAAAGTGACGTCTATTACGTATACAGGGAAAGACATTACATGGATTCAAGGCCAATCTTTCCAATATATTATGAATCATTCTCCAGCCTCGTTCCAGCATTATATGGCAGATTCGTTGGAAGAAGAAGCGTTTATTCATCTGAATGATGAGTCGGAAACGCAGTTGTTTACGCTTCTTTATTTTGGCCATTACCTTTTGGAACGCGGCGATGAAGAAATGAAGCTGCTGGCTGATGCCCCAATCTGGAATGTGAAACAACGGCATTTATTAAAATCTTGGCAGCATCAAGCGGTGTTTTCGTTGTTTCAGTTGGAGGAATGGTCTGGGTCGTCCATGCAGGCAACAGATTTGGCGAGCGGTAAATCGTATCAGGTGGAGCTCCCGTCTGATTATCCGCCTGGCCCGGCTGGACTTGGTTTTCTCGGCCTTGTCCCTGTCCAAGGAAAATGGTTTGCATTCGGCGTCCCTTATATGATCGTGACCCGCCCCGAACGAGAAACGGCGGAAATGGAAAAGTATGATGTATTTGTGGAAGCATTTCAGCTATCCGCTCGTGATGCATATCAACGATTAGAGAAAGAGGAAAAAGAGAAATTGTTCCCTGCATTGTTGAATGATTACTTCTCGCATTTGAGAGAAGAGCGTTTAGCAAGCGAAGAAGATACTTCCGTAAACCAAAACATAACGGCAGACCATTCATGGAGCGAAGACGAACAAGATGTCTTTCGTCTGTTCACTGAAAAAGCAGAGCCAGAGCTTCGAGAAAACAATGGCATAGCTGAAGCTGAGAAGACATGGGTCACGTTTTGCTCTCAGACCTCTCCTGTTATTCGAAAGAAAGAAGTGTTTGCGGCGGCCTTAGAATACTATGTAGGGAAACATAGTCTCGCCCTCGAGAACGTGACACAGAAAAAGCTTGCGGAGAAATATGACGTCTCCCCGACAACGATTTCCAAACGGGTGAGAGACATAGATGCAGTGTTATCTGATGCGCTAGACACCGTTGGGAAATAACCTTAGTTTCTTCTACCAGTACACATAACCGTTGAAGACAGTGTTGTAAACATGGAACTTCTCCAACTGGTAGAAATTGGGCTGCGGGCTATATGCCAGCAGCTCTTTTTTGATGTTCACGTAAAACCTAACCTGTTTCCCTCTAGACTTGGCGAGAAACTAAGTCTTCGTCTTTTCCTCTATTTCCATTCCCTTATTCTCTATCGTATTCAGTGATCGAATGTCCTTTGTACATGTATCAATACCTTTCTACCCCGACACAGCTAGCTACACCTGCATCGCTACACGTGTAGCGAAAACAAACATTGTTGCTGTCAGTCGGCGCAAAAATTTTGAATATACTGTCTGTTTTACTTCATTAAAAAATAATTTTTGTATTCTTGTGAGATTTCTTGTGGCAAGTCTCCTCTGCACGTCTCATGAGCTTGTCGCGGGCCCACAGATGAATGTTTCTTTTGCTAAAAGCGCAAACGGTCCTGTTTGCAACGCAAAAGTCAGCACATCCTGTGCAAGCCAGTTCGACGTTGTCTCAGGAACTTCCGCAGGAGGCGGTGGCTTCTACGTTGACCACACGATGTGGGCGGTTTTAGTAGAAGTTCCTTTTTCTTTAGTCGAACTTCCTTACACGCCTCCGCTTTTCTTGTTGTCTAGCTTCAGTGCCCAGCCGCTCGGGGTTTCTTCGGTGCAGTCAATGAAAGGAAGAGCACCTTTCTTTGCTGCCCCTCCAGAACCTGTCGCGGCTAAGCAGGGCACTTACGCTTTTCTATCTGTCTAGTTGCGGCGTCCAGCTGCTCGGGAGGCCCACACGATGTGGGTCAGATCGGCGTTGTCTCAGGACGAGACGGTTTTAGCCGATCATCTATAATCGTCTTCCCCTCCGGCCATCGGGATGGCCTGTATTCGAAGGATCACCGCCTAAATACTCCACGTCCTGTGGAAACGGCGGTGCTAGTACATCCTGTACGTCGGAACCTGTCGCGGGCCCACACGACGTGGGTCAGTTCGACGTTGTCACAGGACGTGACGTTCTTAGTCGAACTTCCTTACACGCCTCCGCTTTTCTGTTTTGGCACGCTATTTGCAATTTACATGGGCACATCCAAAAAAAGGAGGAGAAGGTATTTGGCAAAATCACAAATTCTTGCAATTGATGCTGGCGGCACAATGACAGACACGTTCATTATTGATGAAAAAGGAGAATTTGTCGTTGGGAAAGCTCAAACGACACCTAAGGATGAGCATATTGGTCTCATGAATTCTTCTAAAGATGCGTTGGATCAATGGGGGGCCACGGTAGAAGATGAGTTTCCTAACTTATTAGCAGGTGTCTACTCTGGTACGGCCATGCTTAACCGCCTTGTATCCCGGGTTGGTTTACGGGTGGGACTCGTCCTGAATAAAGGAACCGAAGATATGCACCGGATGGGACGGGGACTCCAGTCTTTTCTCGGGTACTCCTATTCCGACCGCGTCCATATTAACACTCACCACTTTGATGAACCCCTCGTCCCTCGTAAATGGACAGTCGGAGTAACCGAACGAGTCGATATGTTTGGTAATGTGGTGATCCCTCTCTATGAACATGAAGTGGAAGGCGCCATCCAAAAGTTAATTGATGAAGATGTCGAAGCGATCGTTATTAGTTTATTGCATTCCTACACATATCCTGATCATGAACGAAAAATTCGCGATATCGCAACACGTATGATCACGGAACAAAATAAAAATATCAAAATATTTGCTACGGCTGATTACTATCCGGTTCGGAAAGAATCTCACCGGACGAATACAACGATCGTTGAAGCGTATGCGGCCGAACCATCTCGAGAAACGTTAGCAAACCTTGATAAAGCGTTGCGTGAAAACGGCACTGATTTTAATTTACGCATTATGGCAAGCCACGGTGGAACGATCAGTATTGAAGCGAATGAACTGGCCCGCACGTGCGTTTCGGGTCCGATCGGCGGCATGGTGGGCGCGAAATATTTAAGTGACAATTTAGGGATTAAAAATGTAGCCTGCTCCGATATTGGAGGCACTAGTTTTGATATTGGTCTCATTACCCAAGGAGATTTGGATATTGAATCAAGCCCGGATATGGCACGTCTTGTGTTGTCGTTACCACTCGTTTCCATGGACACTACCGGAGCGGGAACAGGCAGTTATGTCCGCATCGATCCAAACTACGGAAACTTAACGTTAGGTCCGGACAGCGCAGGCTCGCTCGTCGGTGTATGTAATCCAGACAGCGGCATTGAAACAGTAACAGTCTCTGATTGTCACGTCGTGTTAGGACTCATCAACCCGGACAATTTTATTGGCGGAACGATTAAACTGTCACGTGAAAAAGCGTATCAAGCGGTAAAAGAACAAGTGGCGGACCCGCTTGGATTGTCAGTAGAAGATGCTGCCTTCGGTGTTACTGAACTACTAGAATCTCAATTGAAAAACTATTTGGAATCCATGATTTTAGGAAAAGGCTTCTCCCCTTCTCAATATGCATGCTTCTCTTACGGCGGAGGTGGCCCTCTTCATACAGCAGGATATACAAAAGGGCTTGGATTTGAAGATATTCTTATCCCTGCTTGGGCTGCTGGTTTTTCTGCCTTTGGGTGCGGCGCTGCTGACTTTGAGTACCGTTACGATAAAACACTAGACCTTAACCTCCCTGAAAAAGCAACGGAAAAAGAAATTTTAGCCGTAGGGAAAGAACTGCAAGCAGCTTGGGATGAACTAAAAGGACACGTTGGTGATGAATTTAAGAAAAATGAATATACCGAAGATGATGTGGATTACCGCCTGTTTTTCCGCATGCAATACCAAGGCCAGCTAAACGACTTAGAGATTGAAGCGCCGATTAGTGCATTCAAAGATGTGAGTGACTACTACGCACTCGTAAAAGCGTTTGAAGACATGTATACGCGTGTCTACGCCAAATCTGCCTTATCTCCTGAATTAGGTTACTCCATCACGGGAGCTATCGTTCGCGGTGTCGTTGACGTTCCACTTCCAAAAATACCACAAGAACCTCTATCTAGTCCCATACCACCCGATGAAGCATTCCTGGGGAATCGCCCTGTATATTGGGATGGAGAGTGGATCCAGGCAGACATTTATGAAATGGAAAAATTGTTACCTGGAAACAAAATCGGATCGTTATCGATCATTGAATCAACGGCCACGACCCTCGTTATTCCACCTGGATTTGAGACGTACTTGGATGAGAACCGCATTTTCCATTTGAAAGAATTAAACAAATAAGATAGGAGGTTATCTTTTTGAAAACAATCGAAGAGATTCAAAATAAGAAAGTACCGATTGGTTGGGATGGAAAAACGTTAAAGGAAATGAGAGCCGAGATTGATAGAGTAAGTAAAGAAACAGGATATTACGCCGGTCTTGAAGAGTTAACGTTTAAAGAGGCGGATCCGATCCGATTTGAAAAAATATTCTCTAAACTTCGCGGCGGGGTCGTTCATGCGAGAGAAACAGCGAAAAAAGTTGCGGCTTCTCCTATTGTTGAACAAGAAGGGGAACTATGCTTTAGCTTATATACACCAGAAGCCGATTCCATCGTTACGTCCACCGGTATTATCATCCACGTGGGAACCATGGGTGCCGCCATCAAATTCATGATTGATAAAGATTATGAAGACAATCCTGGTATTAATGACGGTGACATCTTCTGTAACAATGATAACCACGTCGGTAACGTGCATACGTGTGACGTTCATACCCTCGTTCCGATTTTCTGGGAAGGAGAACTGCTCGGATGGGTCGGAGGAGTAACTCACGTTATTGATACGGGAGCTTCTGGACCGGGAAGCATGCCGATGGGACCTGTTCAACGTTATGATGACGGCTACCAGATCACTTGCCGGAAAGTTGGAGAAAATGACGAATTGTCCAAAGACTGGCTGCTAGAGAGTACTCGTTCTGTACGTGGTTCTAAGTATTGGACATTGGACGAGAAGACACGCGTCGCCGGTTGTCATATGATTCGTGACTTAGTTCTCGACGTCATTGAAGAAGAAGGCGCAGATAATTATAAACAATTCATGCGCGAAATTATTGAAGATGGCCGCCGTGGCTTCGTCAACCAAGTAAAAACGATGACGATTCCTGGTACGTATCGTGCCGCTTCATTTATCGATGTGCCATTTGAAGGACTCGATTTGCCTAAGTTTGCCCAACAAGACTCTATCATTCATACCCCATCCGAAATAAAGATTCATAAAGATGCCCATTTAGAAATTGACTTTGAGGGGTCCAGCCGTTGGGGATGGCACCCGTTCAACGCCACACCTGTATCGATAACGAGCGGTATTTGGGTAATGCTTGCACAAACTCTCGTTCCAAATGATCGAATCAATGACGGTGCCTATTACGCTAGCAGCTTCGGTATTCCGTTAGGGTCATGGTTTAGCCCGGATGATATTCGATCTGCCCACTCAAACACATGGCACGGTCTCGTTGCAGGGTGGACACCGCTCTGGCGCGGACTGAGCCGCGGATATTGGGGCCGAGGATTTTTAGAAGAAATCAATGCCGGGAACGCTCACACGTCGAACTGGCTGCAAGGTGGCGGGTACGACCATCACGGCGAATTGTCCGCTTTAAACAGTTTTGAATCCGCAGCCTGCGGGGTAGGCGCAAGCGCTGTAAAAGATGGAATTAGCCACTCCGCTGCTTTATGGAATCCAGAAGGCGATATGGGCGATATGGAAATTTGGGAAGTTCTTGAACCTCTCATCTTCATGGGAAGAGAAATATTACCTGGTTCCGGAGGCCCCGGTAAATATCGCGGTGGGAATGGCTGGCAATCCTTGCGTCTTGGCTGGGGTGCGAAAGAATGGACCATGTTGGTTGCAGGTTCAGGAGCCATGGCCACAGACTGCGGTTTAATGGGGGGTTACCCAGGTGCTGCTGGTTACCGCTTCAGTGCGTACAACACCGACTTGAAAGAACGGATTGAAAAGAGATTACCTCTTCCACTCGGCGGAGATACCGATCCAGACGATCCAGGCTACGAGAAGAACTTAAAGGCAGAAACAATCAATCGTGACAGACAGGCCGTGACGACACAAGAAGAGTTCGGCGATTATGATCTCATGTTGAATTACCTGCGCGGGGGTCCAGGGTTCGGCGATCCATTAGATAGAGATCCGAAAGAGGTAGAAAACGATTTAAATGAACGGTTTATTTTACCTCGCTTTGCTGAAAGCACGTTCGGTTGCGTGTACGAAGAGAAAGACGGTGAATTTGTCGTTGATCTTAAAGCAACCAAAGAAAAGCGGAAAGAAATGCGCAAACAACGCTTAGAAAAAAGTGTCCCAACGAAAGAATGGATGAAAGAGGAAAAGAAACGCATTTTGAACAAAGATGCTTCCAAGCAAGTCCAACTCATGTTCGCAGAAAGCTTCGCCTTAAGTAAAAAATTCACCGATGATTTTAAAGAATTTTGGGATATCGGCGAAGACTGGATGGTTTATGAAGATGACTTAAACGTGACGAAACTGGGAAGACACATTAATCGTTTTAAAGACAATCAATAAAGGAGGATGGTTATGGCCGACTACAAATACGATCATAAAGTAATTAATGAACTGGTCGAAGGGACATTAGAGTGGTATCAAATTAAAAACATGATGTCTAGTCATAAAGATGCCGAACGTTTTAAAGTCTACCGGGAAGTCATGCAAGAGAGAGTCTCCTGGGATGACCCTATCCTATTACCACTCGGACTCCACTTATATATCGTATTAAAAGAAAATGGAGATCGGATCGTGAAATGCGATTGCGGTCACGAATTCTGCGATTATCAAGAAAACTGGAAAGTTCACGCGAATATATTTATCCGGGATGACGAAGAAAAAATGAATGAGATTTATCCCGTATTAATGGCACCTGATCCAGAATGGCAAGTGATCCGTGAATATTACTGCCCAAGTTGTGCCGCACAGTTAGAAGTAGAAGCCGTCACTCCTTGGTATCCTGTGATCCACGACTTTGAACCGGATATCGATACGTTTTACAAAGATTGGGTCAAGCTTCCTCTCCCTGAAGTGAAATCAAAGTAGATTCTAAGAACTGGTGAGGGCGCCCGCTCGGTGTAAAGAACGCGGGCACGGGCGCCTTTCGCTTTTCTATCTGTCTAACTGCGGTGTCCAGCCACTCGGGAGGCCCACACGATGTGGGTCAGATCGGCGTTGTCTCAGGACAAGACGGGTTTAGCCGATCATCCACCTGGTCCAGTCAAAGAAAGCAAAAGGCGGCTTTCTTCGCTTGCCCTCCAGAACCTGTCGTGGCTGATCGGGACGCCTCCGCTTTTCTTGCCAACGTGTTATCCTTTCCCGCATTACACGATACACATGAAAAGAGACTGTAAATGGGGGTAACATCCTCCCATACAGTCTCTTATTTTTATAAATATTTGTTACGAGAGATAGAAATGACTGTCATACCTTCTTCATGAGGTCTATGTGATACTTTTTCATTCGTCGATATAAGGTGGTCCGCGCAATTTGGCAGCGTCTTGCCACTTCTGATAAGTTGCCATTCGTTTCATGGATTAACTCGATGATCTCTTCTCTTTCCGCTCGTTCTAACGGAGTGAACCGATCAACCGGGGGACTATCAACTTCTTTCTGTTTTTCTAAGATAGATTTCGGCAAAGATTCCATCGTAATATGCTGCCCCCCGTGAAAGAGAACCGCGTACTCCATGACATTCTTCATTTCTCGGATATTCCCAGGCCAAGAATGCTCTTCAAAAAAAGCAAGCACTTCGTTGTCAATAGCAGGTACTTCTCTTCCATGGCTTTTCGCTAATTCTGTTGCGAAGTGCTGGCACAAAAGAGGAATGTCTCCTTTTCGATGTTTCAACGGGGGCAAATGTACTTCCACCACATTCAAACGATAGTAAAGATCCGAGCGAAACGTACCTTTCTGTATTAAGGACGCCAAATCTTGGTTCGTTGCCGCAATAATACGAACATCGACCGGAACGGGTTTCGAGGAACCGATAGGAACGACTTCTTTTTCTTGTAACACTCGCAACAGGTGAACTTGCAAATCTAAAGGCATCTCCCCTATTTCATCAAGAAATAACGTCCCGCCATTGGCTTCTTCGAACTTTCCTTTTTTTCCTTGGGGGTCTCCACCTGTAAATGCTCCACGGGCATAGCCAAATAATTCACTCGTAATTAAGTTCTCAGGAATGGCCCCGCAGTTAATAGCAATAAACGGGTTATGTTTACGCTGGCTTTTCAAATGAATGTTATGCGCAAATACTTCTTTCCCGGTCCCGCTTTCCCCTGTAAGAAGAACAGGTATATTCTTGTCCGAAATGACACCGATTTTTTGAATCGCTTGTTGAAGAGCCACCGATTGCCCAATTACTCCTTTTAGCTCCGTATTCGGTGGCGTAGACAGTCTCGGTTTTTCAATGAAAAGAGCAAAACCGATGTGCTCCGCGTTGAAGGTAATCCGTCGCACCCATATTTTTGATGGGCACGAAGCTACGTCCCATTCCACTTCGTATGGTTTTTTCTCTTGTAATACTTTTTTTAAGGAGGATAGCTCTTCTTTTGCCCATAACTGATTCCAATGGGAGAGCGAAAAAAGATCTAAACACGCACGATCTCCATGTACTACATTTAACATCTCGTCCACTATTACAACATGGGCGGAGGTATTGGTTTTCATTTCTTGATACGTGTCTTGTAAATGTTTAAACACATCATAGGAATGGATAAACAACTGTTGTTCGATTAAATGAGAAACGTTTTGGACGACGCTTAAAGAATGCGATTGTGCATGATGACTAGGACCTGTTACATCGATGATGCCTAATATTTTATTTGTCCTCGGATCACGGATTGGCGCAGAGGAACAAACCCAAGGATGGACACCTTGGCAATAATGTTCAGAGGAAAGAATCTGGATCGGCTTTCTCGCCGCGAGAGATGTTCCGATGGCATTTGATCCGGCAGACTCTTCACTCCAATCCGCGCCAATGACAAAATTCATTTGTTCGGCTTTATCTAGTATGGGGGTTTCCCCTTGTAAATAAATAATTCTACCGTCATGATCACCTAACGTGATGAGATGATTGGTACCAGCAATTTGTTTGGAAAATGCATCAATGATGGGCAGGGAGATGTTGTACAAGGTGGACTGATTAATTTGTTCCTTTAATTTTGCTTCACTCATTTTGATGGGTGATTGTTTTTGAAGCGGGTCGACTCCATATTGTTGGCAACGTTTCCATGATTCTAGAACTTCTAAGCGTACATTGTTCGAATGAGGCACTTCTTGTTCACTCATAAAATATTCCCAATTACTCTCCAGTTCCTTTAATTTACGTGGAAGCTCGTTAATGGAATAGAACGCTAAGCTCGACCGAACCAACCCAAAGTCCCCCTTATTATCAATAATCTCGGTTTTCCGTTACATGTTGAGGCGCAAGCTATTGGTCCCGCTAATTCCTTTCCTACACGGCTGAATTGAAGCTAACTTGAGATCCTTTTCATGACTCCCTCCTAGCTTTTTATCATATTCCTACATGTCGATCTTTCCTTCCAGTTGAAGGGAACGATCGATACGTGAAGTGCTATTTTCCTCTCCGCTACACACGCGAAGCGCCTGATTCCTCTTCCAGGAATGGCGCTTGTCTCTTTTGTCTGCGTAAACCACTGATTATTGAACAGGGATCTATCTCTCTATGTTCCCTTCCACGGCAAGTCGTTCTTGGGATCACCGTTCCGCATCCAGTAGAACCATTCGCACGTAGAAGTACGACACTTCACATAAGTTGAATGATAAAGAAATGGAAATGATAGGAAAATAATGTAAAGGTACTCTGATATAATAATATTCTAAATATAGTGATTTGTCAAACTATAATTCGAATGAAAAATATAGTAAGCGACAAATTGTACTCATCATAACCTTTAAAGTCATGTTTTCCTCAAGATTAAAAGTAACCGTAATTTCAAAACTGTTTGACATTTATAAGAACCTTTGTTACATTGATTTCAATTGAATAGGAAGTCCGCTAGGGGCGCTTTTTTCGAAAAGCTGAGATAAGGTGAATAGCCTTGGTCCCTTAGAACCTGATCTGGTTAATACCAGCGTAGGGAAGTGGAGACGGTGTCTGAATGAACTCCAAGTGTACCATCTCTTTTAACAGAGGTGTACTCTTGTATTACCATGATATTGGACATACCAGCCGCTCCATTTCCGGGGGCGGCTTTTTTGTGTGCGTAAGACGACAGCAGTGTGAATCCTTTCAAGTAAGCAGGTACCTTTTTCACTACACAAAAATCCGGGGCAGCGTTGACATGGTTTGTTCTGCCCCATCCCGGCGGCTTCCTCTTTTTCAATGATAGGTCGGAGCGGTCTTCAAAAAGCTGCAACTGACTAACTGCAATCATAAAAAGGAGGAGTTATGTGAATGAGTTTTTCCCAGGAGTTACGTAGAAAGGCAGACCATTTATTTGATGCGTGCTATGAGCATCCATTCGTTCAAGGTATCGGCAAAGGACAATTGGAGAAAGATCAGCTTATTCATTATGTGAAGCAAGACTATGAATATTTGAATGCGATGATTCAAGCGCGCGCTCTCGGCTTGGCAAAATGCCAAACACGGGAAGATATGGAAATGTTCCATACGAGCATTGGATTTATTTTAAACAGTGAAATTCACCCCCATCACAATATGTGCGAACAGGCCGGGGTAACTTACGAGGAACTACAAGGCTACCGTCTCGCTCCGATCGCCCAGCATTACGCGAAGCACATGCTTCATGCGGCGTATGAAGGAACGCTTGGAGACATCATTGCGGCGACTCTTCCTTGCCCGTGGGTCTATTTAGACTGCGGCGAGCGTCTCATCAAAGACTACAATCCAGAGCCGTCTCACCCGTATTATGACTGGATTTCCTTTTATGGCAGTCAAGAAGAACCGCGAATGAATGTGTACTTAGACAAACTGGATCAACTTGCGGAAAAAGCAACCGCTGAAGAAAAACAGCGCTGGGAAGATCATTTTTTGGAAGGCTGCCAGCTGGAGTATATGTTCTTTGACATGGCGTATCAAGCCGCAGATTGGCCACTTGCCTTTACGGAGGAGAGTACAAGCCGATGAGCACGTTGAATTTGCGTGAAATCGTAGTGATAGCGTTTCTCTCTGCCGTGTTTGGAGTGCTTTATTTAGTTTGGATTTTCGTCAATCAAATTCTCACTGGGATCACGGGTCCTGCGGGCGCTGGTTTGATGAAAGGGTTATGGTTGATGGCACCGATTATTTGTATGGTGATTATTCAGAAACCCGGGGTTGCTCTGGCTGCGGAAATGATTGCTGCTTTCACGGAGATTATGGTCGGTTCGGTGAATGCCGGAACTGTGTTGCTGCTTGGATTCACGCAAGGTCTCGGAGCTGAAATGATGTTTGCGATGTTCCGATATCGAATCTTCACCCTCCCCGTTCTCATGCTCGCGGGAATGGCCGGTACGATGGCAAATGTCATTACCCTGTATTTCATTTACGGCTACAGCCAATATGCTCCACCCGTTTTTGCGTTCATGGTCATTACCGCTCTTCTCAGCGGTGCGATTTTCGGTGGCTGGGCGAGCCGTTCACTCGCTTATACGCTCGTGCGGACAGGAGTGCTCCATAACTTTGCACTCGGTAAAGAGTATCAGAAGAAAAAAATGGAGAAATCAGCATCATGAGTATCATCGAAGCAACAGATGTATCGATTACGTTCGGCCTTCAGAAACGACCGTCCTTACGACACGTTACTTTTTTCATTACTAAAGGGGAAACCGTCCTCCTCCTTGGTCCCAGCGGGTGTGGAAAAAGTACACTCGCCCACGCTCTTCAAGGCTTAATTCCAAGATCGGTAGAAGCGGACGTTACTGGGACGTTGTCCGTGAAAGGAGAACACCCTGCCACATGGACGCCGCGAGAAGCGATTCAGCACGTTGGTATTCTTTTTCAAGATCCGGAAACACAGTTCTGTATGCTGACCGTGGAGGATGAAATTTTATTCGGTCTCGAAAATCTCGGGCTGTCTCGAGAAGAAATGGAAGAGCGACTAGAACGAAGTCTCGCGTACACAGGGTTAGTGGACCGTCGTCATGAGGCGTTGAATAAGCTGTCCGGCGGGTTAAAACAAAAGGCAGCGATAGCTTGTTTGCTTGCCTTAGATCCGGATATATTTGTCCTCGATGAGCCAACCGCTAATTTAGACCCGAAAAGTAGTGATGACATTCTTCGATTGTTCGCTGACATCGCCCGTGATCCTTCCAAAACTGTTATTTTTATTGAACATCAGCTTGATCCAGTCCTTCCTGTTATTGACAGGGTAATCGCGCTAAGTGAAAAAGAAGGGATATTGGCAGAAGGCTCGCCTCGTGAAATATTCACGAATGATGCTGTGTCGTTACAGCAAGAAGGAATTTGGCTCCCTCAAGTGTGCATGAAAGCATTGGAGCTAGAAAAAGCAGGAAAAATCACGTGGCCGACACTTCCTTTATCACTAAAAGAATGGCAAGCTGCCTGTGAAAAGCAAGCCATTGTTCTATCTCCTTCAACGGAAACGGAAACGGTGCCTTCTGTTCGTACGGATGCCCCTATCATGGAAGCAGAGTCGGTATGTTTTTCCTATAAAAATCAAACCGTTCTCGAGGATGTTTATTTTTCTATCGCTTCTGGTGAATTCACGGTGCTGGTTGGCGCGAACGGGGCTGGCAAAAGTACATTAGCGAAAGTGATTGCGGGTATCCACTCCCCGACACATGGGGTGCTGCGAAGAAACGGAGAAGACCAACAACGAATGTCACGAGCCGAATTATTTCAGCGTACCGGATATGTCTTTCAACAACCGGAACACCAATTTGTGACCGATACTGTGGAAGAAGAGCTGTCCTATGGTTGGAAAATAACAGACACACCGGCAGCAGAATGGCAGCAAGACGTCGAGAACAAGCTGGACGAATTTCGCCTCCAGGAAAAGCGGATGGAAAATCCTTTCTCCCTCAGCCAAGGGCAAAAGCGGCGCTTGTCTGTTGCTTCCATGCTTTCTCCGCAGCAAGATGTATTGATTCTTGATGAACCAACATTCGGACAAGATGAAGCAAGTACAGTAGCGCTGATGAAACAAGTGAAACAATTGCATGACGAAGGACAAACGATTGTGATGATCACACACGATATGGAACTCGTCGCCCGCTATGCCGAAAAGGTGTTGCTCGTGGAAGAAGGGACAATCACTTACGAAGGACCCATCGCCCCCTTTTTTAACGATCGCGATCGATTAGAGAAAGCAGCATTGAAAGCACCTCTCTCCTGGGAACTCGAACGCTGGGAGAGAGCAATGAATAAGAAAAACGCAAGCACCTTGACTTGCACATGACGTGCTGACTTCTGCGTTGGCTTACGCAGGATGCGTTGACTTTTGCGTTAGCTAGTACACGATGTACTGACTTCTGCGTTGCAAACAGGACGTTTGCGTTCTTAGCAGAAGATCAATTGCTGACGTTCGTGTACTTAGCAAAAGTTCCCTACCTGACGTTTGCGTTCTTAGCAGAAGAACCGCTATGCGACAAGCACTGACCTCGAACGAGCAGGCGCTGAAGCTGAACGTGACTCCAGGAACGCTATACTTTCGTATCTTATAAGAAAGGAGCGATGGTTCCATGATAGAAGAATATCAGCAACAGCCACGTTTTTTACAGCAAGTGAACCCTTCATTGAAACTGGTTGCTGTTCTAATCATGATTGCTGTCATGATTCCCGTGTTTGATCTTTGGACGCCGTTATTTCTTTTTGTGTTGACGATCGCGTCCATCATTGGACTGGGTGGCATTTCACCCCGATTTCTATTGCTGTTGCTATTGCCATTTCTCTTATTTGCTTTTAGTTTTCTATGGATGCAAGTCGTCTTTCCCGATGAACAGGGAGCGACTGTTTTATTTGAAATTGGGCCGCTTCCTGTTGCTCTCGAAAACGTAATCATCGGTGCTTCCCTCGGACTGCGGGCGCTTGTTTTCGCTTCCTGGTCGCTACTATTCGTTCTCACGACGGAACCGACCAAATTCATGCTCAGTCTGATTCAACAATGCAAGCTGCCGCCCCGCTTCGGTTACGGAATGATGGCGGCTTATCGCTTTCTCCCCGCTTTTCGCGATGAATTGGCACAAGTAAGAACCGCTCACATGATCCGCGGCTTTGGGAAAGAGAGAAAATGGAAGCAGTGGAAACGCTACTTTATCCCATTGATGGCAAGCGCGATCCGCAAAGCAGAACGGACAGCGGTTGCAATGGAATCGAAAGGATTTGACGGGAGCCGCGACCGCAGCTATTACCGCCGCCTCACTTGGAATAAACGGGACATGCAGTTTCTGATTTTTGTTACCGCTCTCTTAGTTATCACTTTTCTGCTTCCCGACCTGATGATAAGAAAATGAAATGTCATGCCGAAGGACGCCCCTTTTGGCATGACTTTATTATAAGATCGGAAAGCATAGTGGTCACATCCGTGATAGTGAGTGTGATCAACTTTGAAATGTAAAATCGGCTGAAAAGCTCTCCCTCTTTTATCTGTCGTGTTGTTCTTTAAGTAATTCTTTCACTTTCTGAAAAATAAAAATGAATTGATCAATCTCTTCATCTTTAATTCCTGACAACACTTCTCTTAAATAGTCATTTACTTGTTCTTGTGTTTTTTTATAGGCTTTCTTTCCTTGATCGGTCAGGTCTATGTACTTCACTCGTCTATCTTGTTCATGGTGAGCCACTTCGACATACCCTTTATCGAGCAGCTTCTTGAGGCGGCTGGAGGTCGCGCTCTTATGGGTACCCTGCAATTCGGTAAGCTCCTTCGAGGTAAGCGGTCCCAATCGGTGCAGCCAGTCCAGCATTTTAATTTGCTCAAGTGAAAATTCCCGGTGCAACTCATTTTCTACTTTCCGGAACACTTCATTTTGCCCGTAAATCATCACATCGGTGAACAGTTGAATCGCTTCTTGAAGTTTTGTATCCATGACGTTCACTCCCTCAACTACATAATAGTTTACCTGGTAAACTATTGAAATGTCAATTTTTTGGGAATGAGAAAAAGGATCCAGTCTCTATCGACCGCATCCTTTTTTCTCCCTGGGACCAACCATGTTTCTATCGTTTTATCACATGTTTCGGTTCTTGACCGAGGACACCCGCCACACACTGTTCTGCGGCATCCTGGTACATCGCATGACGCGTTTCTACCGTAGCGGTACCCGAATGAGGAAGCGTTAAGACATTGTCCATTTTTAATAACGGATGATCCGAATCAACTGGTTCTTTGTCATACACGTCAACGGCAGCGGCTTGAATCTGTCCTTTTTCCAGCGCTTGTACGAGATCTTCTTCTACTACCACTGGGCCGCGGCCACCATTGATAAAAATAGCACGTTCTTTCATTTGTTTAAACTCCTCGGCTCCAATCATGCCTCGGGTTGATTCAGTAAGAGGGGTTAACACCATGACCACATCAGATGTCTCTAAGAGCTCGTCCCGGTCCGCATATACAGCACCTGTCGTTTTCTCAGCTTCCGGCTTTCGATGCCGGTTATGATAAAGCACATTCATACGAAAACCAACGGATGCCCGTCGAGCAACTTCCTCTCCAATCCGTCCCATTCCAATGATACCAAGTGTTTTTCCGGTCACATCCATTCCGAACATGTCAGAGGTGAGCGGCTTTTTCCAATGTCCTTCTTTTACATACCGATCGAGTTCAGACATCCGTTTAGCCGTCGCGATCATCATACCGATCATTGAATCTGCCATCGCATCGATTAGAACAGTCGGCGTATGTGTCGCCATAATCCCGCGATTCGTGATTGCTTCCATATCAAAGTTGTCGTAACCGACCGATACGTTACTTACTACTTTTAAATGTGGCGCATGGTCAAGCAAATCATCATCTATTTTCAGCATCGCGCCATATAATCCATCCGCTTCCTTTAAATAATTGTAAAACAATTCTTTTTCTTTTCGTGGCCGCGCGAGACGAACGTCACAATGCTCTTTCATGTATGCAAGGACGTCCTCCGGCGGTTCTACATAGGACAAAATCATTGCCATCCCTTGTTCCTCTCCTTCTCCTTGAAATGTCTGGTTTTATTTTAACATAGGTGACCACGGAAGCAGAGAATGCGGAAGGTTGCGCCTTGCTTTCGTTCACGCATTGGAGGTCGATGTCTCGTGTTTGCTGCGCCGCCTATCATTCCGGGTTCTCGGTGTCTTCCTCCCCTTTACGTTCCACTGCTTTAGTAATTCTGTTTAATTTAAATAAGTTCCGATAGCTTGCGTCACCTTGTAGGATTACGCTCTACATTTCGGGCAAGTTTCATTGGTTTGCCTGACCTGACAAGTTTTCGATCAACTGTCAGGTAACCTTTCTCCGTTTTGCGTTACCTCACAGGTTTTCGTTCAACTTTTAAGGGTAACATCCCCTTGCTTCCGTGACCTTAGGCTTCTTTTTCTATTCTCTACGGTAACCTTTCCACCCCTTGCGTTCCCTCTCTGCTTCCCCTTCTCCTATTTTGGGTACGTTTCGATGCTTTGCATGACCTCCCAAGCTTCCATTCTACTTCTCAGGGCAACTTCCCCTTGCTTCCGTGGCCTCAAATTCCCTTTCTTTCCTCTATGGTAACCTTTCTACTTTTCTGTATCAGCTTCTGCCTTCGTTACTCTCGTTTCTTGAAGTTTCGTGCCTATCCTAGAGACATCTCGAATTCCAAGCATCTTTCAGCCCGTCCGTGAACCGGCAAACACACACCCCGCAACTCTCATTCAAAGCTGCGGGGTGGTGATTTCTTTTTTATAATGGATGATATTTTCCTGACACCGCATCGACCGTGAGAGTGTAGCGGTCAGGAGGAACAGACTGGCCTTCTGCGATCCAATACGGGCGATAAAAGAGTTCTGCCCGCGTGATCGTCATTTTAGGAGGGGCGAGCACTTTCATCCGGTACGTGATAGAGTGACGAACGAAATCAATCGCCGCTTTTTTTGCTTCTTCCCAATCATAGGTGACTGGGATCATGTCACTCGCTGGTAATTCTTTTTCTAAAAAGACGGGTGATTGATCGACGAGGGAGCCGACTTTATTTACTCCGTCTACCGCGCACCCTGCCTTGCCTCCTCCTTTGGGCTGCAGCAAGCTTTTTCGTTCCAGCTGGCATTCAAAAAAGTAGTAGGGATAAAAGACGAGCTGGTTGACTTCAAAAAGCTGTGATTCATCGAGTGTCTCCAATACTTTTTTCACTTCATCTTGATCGTAGTGAATCGTTTCTGTTTTAACAAGCGTTGTTGTTGTCATCGACTTCATCCTTTCACCGGATGACGGTTGTAGCCTGTGAAGTCTGCGATAGAGCTTGCTTCTGGCGCGAGATCGCGGGCTACATTTTTATCAATGTTCTTCGGCAACTTATGTGTTCCTCTTGCTTTGTAGAAAGCTTCTTGAATTTCATCCGAAGGCGGGCTGCCAAAAAAGTTTCCGAGAATCATGGCTGCGATGGATACAATCAAACCACCTAAAAACGGATGGATGGCGGTGGCCGACTGCCAATCGAGCGCGGTCCATAGTATGTGTGAAGCTCCACCTGCGATCATGGCGGACAGGACACCGATCTTATTAGCATTTTTCCAATACACGGAACACACGTAAGGAACGAGAAAGCTGTTTCCGAGGGTCCCGAACGCAAATACAACGAGCGTGAAGACACTTGGCGGCTCGTTAATTGCAACGATGACACCAATGGTTCCCGCGAGTAAAATACAGAGACGCGACACTAAGACGAGTTGACCGTGGCCGGCTTTCTTGTTAATAAAGCGGTGATACACATCCCGAGACAGGATGGTGCCGGCTTGCATTAAAATAGAGTCCGAGGTAGACATAATCGCTGCCATAATCGCGGACAGCAAAATCGCTGCAAACAAACCAGGGAAAAACGTGTATGCCAAAGTCGGGATGACCATTTCTGGATCTCCGAGCGTCGGCAGCATAATAATGCCGATAAACCCGACGAGATACGGAGAATAGGCAAACAATTGATTGTAAATCGACGTCCACAAAATCGCGCTTTTTACACTTTTCGTACTCCGAATGGACATATGGCGTACGACCACGTGAGGCAGCCCCATATAACCGATCGAGTAAATGAGAACTGCTCCGAGAACGACTCCCCATTGACCATAAAACTCAAGACCCTGTCCCCAAATGCTTAGATAGGTCGGATCGATATCGGCGAGAGCCGCGTTTAACCCAGACAAACCGCCGACATGAATGAGTCCCATAATGAGAATGCCGCCGACGCCGAGAAGCATGACAATTGCTTGAAAGAAGTCCGTCCAGACAACGGCAAGATACCCGCCGACTACGGTATAAGCGATGATTACGCTAACGCCAATAATGAGCGCCCAGCTAAACGGAAGCCCTGTGAGCGACTCGAGCGCTTTTCCGGAAGCAATAAATTGAGCAAATACATAGGCAAATAAAAAAATGATGGAAATAATACCGCCAACAATACGAACCGCTGGACTTTCATAACGCTTTTCTAAGTATTCAATGGGAGAAAGAGCTTGAAGAATTTCAGACATCCTTCTCATTCGTTTTCCGAGGACGGACAAGTTGACAATCCCGCCCCCGGCATCCCCGATCGCATACCAAATGGCGTACCACCCTTGCTGGAAAGCCATCGCAGGACCACCCATAAACATGAAACCACTCATCGATGTACTTTGCATTGTAAATGCAGTTACGGCAGGACCGACATTTCGATCTCCTAATAAATAACTATCTGCCGACTTGGAAGCTTTTCTTGAAAAATATAAACCTATCGTTAACAAAATGAGCAAGTAAATGATAAAAATAATAGCATCCTGATTCATCTAATTCACCTTCTTTGCGTTATTTTCATATGCTTCTTCCCGCTTGTCGTCACGCTTATTGACTACATACATCACGATTCCAAACGCGAGCCAAATAAACGGCCAAGGCACAATCAGCCAAAACGTTTCTACCGGCAGTTGAAACATAATTTCCACCTCCTCCTTTTGATAATTTTAATATTAGCCATTGAATAAATTATATCTGTATTCTAAAAATTTTGCCAGAAGGATTCTATACAAAAAATATCGAATGGGATGCTAGTAGTCTTTTACTCCGTTTCTCATACATAGGTATGCCACCCAGTAAAAAAACAGCGTCCCTTTCCCTGGAACGCTGCTTTCTTTTACAGTATCTTTTTTCTATTTTATCAAGGGAGGTGTCCCTTGGTATTTTAAGGATTCACGGTAAGCATTTTTACAGAGCATGGCGATAAGTCTGTTTTCATGACGTCATAAAAAGCACATGCTTGCTCTTTTGATTCGAAGTAGACGCCTGTTCGGTGTTCATCTTCCATGTATGGTTCGAGTCCGACTTCATTTCCCTCTTGGTCCACTGCAATGATCATATATTTCTTTTTCATATTATCCCCTTCTTTCTCTCTTTTTTCATATGTGTTCCTTTTATCATTTCCAGTGTCATCCGAACGAAGCGTGTGCCTTTCCCGTAAAGACAGCCCGGATTCGTATAAATATGGCTTGTTTTTGGTATAACGGCGTGTGCAGTGGTTGTATACCTGTTTTTCTCAAGGTCAAAACATCATTTTATCTATCTCTACTTCCAACAATTTTGTAGTTTAAAACTTCTTCCCTCGGGGTATCTATTAATATCATGTTACAGTTAGATTACAGTTTCGTGAAATATATTTCATCATGAAGATGTAAAAGGAGCATGCCTAATGAGTCAGTTCATGTCAAGGATCTCCACGTACTGTAATCACGTTGATCGCCACGTGAATTATGAAGTTTCCTTGCATTATACAAATGGGACATTAGAATGTTCGACCACCTGTACGGGGATTGAAGATACATGTGCTACTTGTCCGATTATGCAATTGAACCACATTTTTTCGGCACCTCCAGATGAGAGTGTCACGTTCACTCCTGTCCCCGCTGCCAGTGAGGAGCAGGTTCGCTTTGTTTTTGTGCCCTAAGGAAAAACCATCTTGCCCTCGTCTCGAGTGTTGAAGCGATCGTGAACCAATGGCCCTGAAGCTAGATCTCGCAAATATCCAAATCATGTATTCTCCAACCTATAAAAAAGGAGCTCGGGATCATTACGTCCCCAGCTCCTTTTCTCATTCTAACGTTTCCTGACTGCAATCATCCGGTGAAAATTCAACCTCCACTGTCATGTGGCTGAAGTGGTACCTTTGCAGTGCTTGTTTCACTTTTCGTTTTACTGCTTTCGCTTCGGAAAGAGAACAATTCCCTTCAAGTACGACGTGAACAGTTAAGACGTGGGATTCTCCGTCTAGTGACCATATATGGGTATGATGGGTATTTTTCACGTGAGGAATGGCCTTAATGAGCTTTTCTACTTCAGTCGGGTTGATTTCCTCCGGGACCCCGTCGAGAAATATAAACAATGTTTTTTTCACGTTTTTGATCACATTATATAAAATATAGAGCGTAATCAATGTGGCAAGCAACGGATCTAAAATAGGAAACTCCCAGAAAAACATAACAATACTGACAACAAACACAGCCGCCCAACCTAGCACATCCTCCATTAAATGCCAGGAAACCACTTTTTCATTCATGGAGGTGCCTGATTTTAATTTTAGAACAGCTGCCCCGTTGACTGCCATTCCGAGAAGTGCTAAGAAAAACATCCCGCCCGCATGTGGAACTTCTGGATCCCACAGCCTCGGAATCGCTTCGGACAAGACAAAAAGAGAACCAACGATCAAAATAATACTGTTTATCAGCGCTCCGAGCAGAGAAAAACGCCGGTAACCGTACGTAAATTGTTCATCGCTTCCCTGGTTGGACTTTTTTTGAAGAAACCAGGACATCCCGAGAGATATGGAATCTCCGAGGTCATGAATGGCATCCGAAATAATAGCTACACTGTTAGTTAAAATCCCGCCAATTAATTCGATAATCGTAAATCCAAGGTTGAGAAAAAATGCTGTTTTTATATTTTGATGACTGTGATGATGATGGTGCCCCATGGCTCTGCCCCCGTTTCTCTATTCTTCCCGGGCTCCAATTTCGTGCTGGTGATCAGAAGCCAGCTCCACAATTTGCTGGACGTGCTCGTCATCGAGAGAGTAGTATACGAGCTTCCCTTCTTTTCTATACTTCGCAAGTCCCAGCTTACGAAGATAGCGCAAATGATGGGAAGTGGATGCAATCGATGCTCCTAAAATATTGGCGGCATCGCACACGCACAGCTCTCCTTCCATCGCCAGAGCTTGCACGATTTTCATCCGGCTTTTATCAGCAAGCCCTTTGAACATATTCACCATACGTTCTGTTTCTTCTTCGACTAATTTTCCCCGAACGCGATCTACTTTCTCCTGTTCCACACAGGTAATTTCACAAACGTCATCTGGTCGTTCATTGGCCACGCCGCATTCCCCCGTCTCATCATTCCTTTTGTTACTTCTAGTATAATACATTCAAGTGAATATTTGAATATCAATTTACAGCATAATTAATATACTCTCTAATTTGACTTAAAAGAAAGATGATTAAGTTGGCGGGACTTGGGGGTAAAATAGAAGCAGAAGAGGAGGGAAAAGGATGCCTGAAGAAGATTTTCATGAAAACCACTACACCGACTTTATGCTGAGGTATTTAATTCGTCTTGCGGACAACGGAGCGGAAATGGATGTGACGCTGAATGTGAGCGGCACCACGATATCCGGCCGTCTCATCGGAAATGTCACATACATGGAAGAAGTAAAACGCCGGTTGAAAAGTGAAGATAGTGCGCTTGAGGAAAAAATGGAGAATTTCTTGGATAAAATGATGCATAAGTTTGCGAAGCACACCGATGCGGATGAGTATGAAACTGGCTATATTCATCTTCGTAACGCCAAGATTGTGGACTCCAAACGAGTAGTTCCGATCCGTGGAAATCTATGGAGAGGAAAAGCATCGGATGTAAATGGCTTCAGCTTCGGCTCCATTGAAGTCAAACAAGAAGAACAAGATCGATTTAAATAGAATGCACCGGACATGTCCATTCATATCCTTTTTCTTATGCAAAGACGCCGGCCCTCGTTAAGAAGAAGCCGGCGTTTTTTTCTTTGTGTTTACAGGATTCTCTACAAAAACAAAAATGTGTCAAAGGACGCTAGGATGCCCCTTCCTGATTACCGGGTTAGCATTCGATCCAATGCTGTGAGAGACCATTGTTTCGTCTCTTCATCCACTTGTATGATATGGTGAGGCTCGCCTTCTAAGATGCTTTCGAGCGACCATAAAAGATGAGGTAAGTCAATTCGATTCATCGTAAGGCACGGGCACATATTTGGATTTAAGGAAAAGACGGCCTTCTCGGTTTCTTCCTTCGTTAGTCGGTTGACGAGGTTCATTTCTGTACCGACTGCCCATTTACTTCCAGCCGGAGCCTGTCGAATCGTTTCGATAATTTTATTCGTCGATCCATTCTCATCGGCTGCCTGAACAACGTCAAAGCTGCATTCTGGATGAACGATAATGTGGGCATCCGGGTGCTGAGCACGCACTTCTTCTACGTTGTCGATCGTAAATTTTTCATGAACGGAACAATGTCCTTTCCAAAGAATCATTTGCACTTGCTCCAAGTCGCCGTCCCATTCGAGCTTTTCTTGAATCGGATCCCAGACTGCCATGTTTTCGAGCGGTACGCCCAGATCATAAGCTGTGTTACGGCCTAAATGCTGGTCCGGCAAAAATAAAATTCTTTCTTTTTTCGAAAAAGCCCATGTGAGCATGCGATGAGCATTGGAGGACGTTAACGTAGCTCCTTCCTGTTCCCCGCAAAACGACTTAATGGCTGCGGTGCTGTTTACATATGTCAATGGGATCATCGTGTCTCCGAATAGGTCTTGAAGGATATTCCAAGCTGTTCGTACTTGCTTGATGTCTGCCATATCCGCCATGGAACAGCCGGCTCTTCTGTCAGGGAGAAGAACCGTTTGTTCCGGTTCGGATAATATATCCGCTGTTTCTGCCATAAAATGAACCCCGCAAAATACGATATACTCTGCTTCTTTATTTTCTGCAGCTACTTTTGCAAGCTGTAACGAATCCCCTGTAGCATCCGCAAACTGAATGACTTCATCTTTTTGATAATAATGGCCAGGGATAAATAAACGGGAGCCCAGTTGTTCTTTGATGTCCCACACCCGCTGCTCCATTTCGTCTTGACGGAGACGACGGATGGATGCCGGTATCGTGTTCCGTTGAAATTGATCTAGCACTGTCATTGCCTTTCTTCCTTTCTATGAAAAGTGTGGTACTGCTGTTGTTTTTGTTTCTAACAGAAAGCTAATATCGCAAGCTGTCACAGAATGGGTTAATGCACCGAGCGAAATAAAATCCACCCCGCAGCCTTGGTAATCGGCGATATTATCTAACGTGACATTTCCCGATATTTCGGTTTGAATGACGGAAGGGATGAGCGCCGTCAGTGACTGGACTGCCTCTGGTCCTTGATTGTCGAGCATGATGACATCCGCTCCGGCAGCGACTGCTTCTCTCACTTCTTGTTCCTTCGTCGTTTCAACCTCTACTTTCACCATGTGTCCTGCCTTTTCCCGGACTTTCTCCACCGCTTTCTTAATTCCCCCTGCGGCCGCAATATGATTATCTTTAATCATGACTGCATCATATAACCCGAAACGATGGTTGGTTCCACCGCCGATTCGTACCGCATATTTGTCAAACATTCGAAGACCCGGCGCTGTTTTTCGTGTGTCGCACACTTGAATGGATAAGTCATGTAACCGCATGACGGCTGTTTTGGTCGCCGTTGCAATTCCGCTCATGCGCTGGATCATATTCAACAACACTCGTTCACTCGTTAATAACGCTCTTGTTTTCCCGTGGATGTCGGCAATTTTTTCACCACGTTCCAGCGTGTCTCCTTCTTCCACATACCAGGTGATCACTGCCTCTGAATCAAGGAGACGCAGCCCCTCTTCAAGGACAATCTTTCCGCAAAAAACACCTTCTCCTTTGGCGAGGAGAGTGCCTTTTGTTTCTTCCTCCTCCGAAAAAATAGAGTCGGTCGTTATGTCACCGGTATAAACGTCTTCTTCCAGGAACTCATTTATCTTTTTTCTTACTAGCATCCGATTCAATGGACGGCCTCCTTTTCCAATCTACCTATGATTGCAGGGGCTTCCCTGCGAATCTGAAATTCTATTCTTTTCTGTTTCCACTCGTTTCGTGAATAAGGGTAATCCTCTCGAATGTGAGCGCCTCGTGTTTCTGTACGGAGAAGCGCGGCTTGTGTCATCATCCATGCGGTAACGAGCATATTGATTCGCTCGACTTCTTCCTTGGACGCTTCCAAAGGGATGGGAGAAAATATGTTATCCCGGTAAGACGCAAGCCAATGCAGCATTCTTCTTAGCTGTGTTTCTCCTCGTACGATTCCAACCCACTGATCCATCTTTTCTTGCACCTCTTCTTTATCTGGAAGCGTCATAAGAGAAGAGCTCGTCCCTTGAAATAATGGCAGTCTCCTATCGCCTGCTTGCCTCTCTGGTATAGATGAAAGCTCACGTGCAAGCAGAAGAGCCGATGCTGCCCCTTCAAGAAGGGAATTGCTCGCGAGCCGGTTCGAACCATGCATGCCGGTGCAAGCTACTTCTCCAATGGCATACAATCCGGTTACTGTCGTCTGTCCCGAGGCATCAGCAGCTACTCCGCCCATCATAAAATGAGCGCCAGGCCGAATCGGGAGTACACCTGCTTCGATAGATACACCATGTTCACGGACGGAGGCAGCGATGCTAGGAAATTTCTTCTCAAAATCAGCAATCTGTTGAATCGAAAGGTAGACTTGTTTTCCGGATTTTTCTGTTTCATAGACTGCTTTTGCTACCACATCACGAGGGGCAAGGTCACCGAGAGGATGGTGTTCTCGCATGATCGGCCGCTCATTCTCATCAATCAACGTGCCGCCCTCGCCTCGGATCGCTTCCGATAACAAGCCAGCCCCTTTTCCCCCAATTGATAACATCGTCGGATGAAATTGCAGAAATTCCATATCAACCAGCTCTGCCCCCGCACGATATGCCATCGCATACCCGTCGCCGGTCGCTTCTTCCGCATTAGACGTTGTAGAATACAGCTGTCCGCCTCCCCCTGTGGCGAGTACCGTGTGAGCAGCATGGACAACGATTGTCTCTCCTTGTTTATTCGTGCCATACACGCCGTCACAAATTCCATTGTCCATGAGGAGATCATGGGCCATGACGTTTTCAAGCACTTCTATATGAGCAGGCAACGCTTTTTTAAGGGAGGACATGATCCAATAACCGGTCGCATCACCGCCCGCGTGAAATATTCTCCGCAAGCTGTGCGCTCCTTCTCGTGCCAATTGGAAATGACCATTTGTATCGGTATCAAACGGAACCCCACTTTTTAGTAAGCATTCCATTACTCGCGGTGCTTCTTGAATAAGGGACTCGACTGTATTGATGTCGTTGCAGCCGTTTCCAGCGGTTAATGTATCGTTCACGTGAAGGGACTCGTCTTCTTTGTTTCGATGCAGAGCGGCTGCAATGCCACCTTGTGCTTTTACCGAATTGCCTGCACCCAAGCTTGTCTTCGTCAGCATCGTGACTTTTCTTGTCCGCGACATTTCTAACGCTGCCATCATTCCGGCAATGCCGCTTCCGATGATGACGACATCGGTTGTCAGGTGTTTTAGTCTCATGTCCCTTCCCCCTGTTGCATATGATCGATTATATTTACATGTGTCTTGACATATATATTTACATAAATTTAAACTTGTGACAACCCTATTTTGTGTATTATGTGAAAAAGTGAACATAAACATAGATTATTTATCCAGTATAGACTTGTCACGGGGAAGCAGAGAAAGGAGTCACTGATGATTTATTTAGACCATTGCGCGACGACACCGATGAGTTCTGAAGCGATTGATGCTTATAGGAAAGCAGCTCTCTCCTACTATGGAAATGAGCAAAGTCTGCATGATATGGGAGAAGAAGCCAACCAGCTTCTTCGTCACTGCAAAAGAGAAATAGCTAATCTGATTCATGCCGACCCGAAAGGCATCTACTTCACCAGCGGCGGCTCAGACAGCAACATTTCCACCTTGCTTAGTCTGGCTTATGGAAACCAAAAACGAGGGCGTCATATCATCACTTCTCCATTCGAGCATCCCTCGGTGTACCAGGCGATGAACAAGCTGCGCCAGGAAGGATTTATCATCGAAGAAGTGAGGGCGCTTCCGAATGGACAAGTTGATCTCACCTCGCTCCAGCAGCTGCTTCGAAAAGATACAATTCTCGTTTCTATTTGTCATGCGAGCAGTGAAACAGGCGTGATTCAGCCATTGGACGAGATCGGACACTTGCTGGGGGCAGAGGTTGTATTTCATAGTGATATGGTGCAGACGTTCGCCAAGCTGCACATTGATATCAAGCAACTGCATGTCGATGCGGCTTCTTTCTCTTCCCACAAAGTGTACGGCCCGAAAAATACAGGAGCCTGCTATATTTCACCCAAAGTGACATGGCGGGGGATTTACGAAGGTGTTACTCATCAAGAAGGATTTCGTCCCGGGACCGTCGACGTTCCAGGAATTACTGCTTTTGCAACAGCCGCTGCCACTCTATATGAGGAGTTGCCAAGTCTTTCCGAGACGTGGCGCCGTATGCAACAATGGCTGCTAGACATTCTGGAACCTCTCGGGTTTCATCTATTTGGTGATCGCGATACTCGTCTTCCGCACCACCTTGCTTTACGAGCATCCGGCTACGAAGGCCAATGGATGATGCTTGAAGCGAATCGCAACGGTATTGCTTTTTCATCGGGCAGTGCTTGTAAAACCAGTCACTCGGCGCCCCCGAAAAGCTTGCTTGCGATGGGACACTCCCCTGATGAAGCCCACGGCCTGTTCCGGATCAGCTTCGGGACGGGAACGACTTGGGAGGAGATAGAAGAAACGGCTCATGTGCTGCAGAAAATAGTCCATTCTTAAACAAACGTTTGATTAAGATAGTAGAGTGATGTGACAAGCTCATAGTTCAGAAAGAGAAGGTTTGGGAATGGGGGGAGGATCGCTTAGCTTGGAAGCGGTTATAGCGTGACCAAGTCAGACGCCTTGGCAGCATTGAAGTATGGTCTCGGGCTTTGCGTTTGCGTGACTTCCTGGAGAACATAGATATTATTTGGGAAACTTTCGACGCGCTCCGTGACCTCCTCACGGCTTGCGGCTGGTTTTGAGGCA
>NZ_FONT01000002.1:442200-503837 GCF_900113025.1 Alteribacillus iranensis
TTTAGCAAAAGATCCACATCGGACGTTTGCGTTCTTAGCAGAAGATCAACTGTTGACGTTTGTGATTTTAGCAAAAGATCCACATCGGACGTTTGCGTTCTTAGCAGAAGATCAACTGTTGACGTTTGTGATTTTAGCAAAAGCACAATCACCTGTGGGCCTCGAGTGGCTGGGCGCTGGAGCTGGACACAATTTCAAGAATGTTATACTTTCCTATCCAATAAGAAAGAAAGAGGGTTGTCTGCATGGCACTGGAACTTACCATTCATGAAGTCACAGAAAGAAAGCCGAAACCAGACTATAGCCATTTGGCTTTCGGAAAAAACTTTACGGATCACATGTTTGTGATGGATTATCATGCGGAAAAAGGATGGCACGACCCGCGCATTGAGCCTTATGCTCCATTGACGCTGGACCCGTCTGCGCTCGTTTTTCATTACGGACAGTCTGTGTTTGAAGGGCTGAAGGCATATAAATCGAACAACGATATCCTGCTCTTCCGCCCGGAAAAAAACTTTCAACGCTTAAACGTTTCCAATAAACGTCTCAGTATCCCGGAAATTGACGTCGATTTTATGGTGCATGCGTTGAAAGAGTTAGTACATATCGATCAAGACTGGATTCCAACGAAAAAAGGCCAGTCGCTCTATATCCGTCCGTTTATTATCGCAACCGAGCCTGTCATTAATGTGAAGCCCGCGGAAGAATATAAATTAATGATCATCATGTCACCGGTTGGTTCTTACTATTCCACGTCTGACCAAATGAGCCCGGTCAAAATTTATGTAGAGGATGAATATGTCCGTTCCGTCAAAGGCGGGGTTGGATTTACGAAAACGTCCGGTAACTACGCTGCGAGCTTGAGTGCTCAAATGAAAGCGGAAGAACTCGGTTACGATCAAGTCCTCTGGCTCGATGGCTTTGAAAAAAAATACGTGGAAGAAGTCGGCAGCATGAATATTTTCTTCAAGATCAATGGAGAAGTCGTCACCCCCGCATTGAACGGAAGCATTCTCGCTGGTATCACTCGTGACTCTGTCATCGAATTACTCAAGCATTGGGATGTCCCCGTGAGCGAGCGCCGTATTTCCATCGAAGAAGTATTTGAAGCGGCAGAAAACGGGCAGTTAGAAGAAGTGTTTGGAACCGGGACCGCTGCGGTTATTTCACCCGTCGGTACGTTGAAGTGGAAAGACAAAGAAATTACCGTGAACGAGAATGAAACGGGAAAGCTGTCTCTTGACCTCGCTAATACGATCGCTGGCATTCAGACGAATGAAGAAAAGGATCCTTTCGGCTGGAGAGTCAAAGTGGACGTGGAAAAATAATACATGGAACTTCCGAATGATCGGGATATAGCAAAAGAGGTTGGGACAAAAGTATTTAAATGAAAGATAAATCCGAACAACTTATGTTGTCGCTTTGTCAAAATACTTCGCTTTCCGCGGGCACGGCTTTAGCTTCCTCGGAAAGCGAAAACGCCTTTCCTGCGGGATCTTCAGCTCGTGCTGTTCCCGCTGGAGTCTACGTATTTTGACTACGCTGATACACTGCGTTTATGAAACGGGTGACTCCTCCAACATGTGATCGTTCGTCTTTAGAGTTGACTATTCTAGTTTTGTCCCAGCCTCTTCTCTATATGTTTCGTTCGGGGCCCTCCCCTTTTATACCCAATGAATATCCATGGTACACATTGGTTTCCACTTACTGTTCCCAAATTTTGGAAATATAACATACGGGAAGGTGCTCTCTCCTCTCCATGGACGAACCACAGGAACCTCGAGCCGTGGCGCCTGGAGCTGGAAGTAGCTAACCCTTTCAAAAAAGTCACCCATGAGCGAATAGCTTTTATCGATCCAAACGCAATAAAAAGCCGGAGGGAGGTCTCTCCGTTCCGGCCATAGATGATTTATTATTTTTTTGCGAATCCTTTCGATTGGACGAAATCTTTCATGTAGTCGCGGCGTGGTTCCGATAAAAAGTTAGCCATGTTTTCGGTCCAGCTGATGGATTTCTGATTGCTTGAGCGACTTTTATAATAAGCAAGCAGTTCTTCATCAAAGTCGGCTAACAAGCCTTCATACTTTTCCTCGTCGTATTCGTTCGTATGTAAAATAGCTTCCACGGGAAGGCGTGGTTTGACTTCATTTTTTTCCGCTGGCACGCCGATGGTTAATCCAAAGAGAGGCATAACGTGATCAGGAAGGCCGAGTAATTCGCTGATCGGGCCCGGGTTGTTGCGCACGCCGCCGATGTAACAGATTCCGTAACCTTTCGATTCAGCCGCCGTCACAAAATTTTGAGCCATGAGAGCGGTGTCAACAATGGATACGATGAAGTTTTCCGTTGTATCTGCTTGGATCTCACGGCCGTGCTTTTTCACCGCATGTTCGAGTCTTTTCAAATCCGCACAAAAAACGAGAGCACGGGCGGCTCCTTTAAATTGAACCGGGTTTTTGGAAAACTCCGCCATCCGTTCGCGCTTTTCCGGGTCCGTGATGTCAATGACAGAGTAAGCTTGGACAAAGTGGGACGAAGCGGCGGACTGACCGGCTTCCAGCAATTCATGAAGGGTTTCATCAGAGATCGGGTCATCTGTATATTTTCTTACGGATGCATGGGACTTTAATTGGTCTAACATTGTGATTCCTCCTTGATGTTGGTTGTTTTTCTAGTTTTTCTTCCAAACCTCTTCGTTGATCAAGTTAGGCGGACGTTTTCCTTCAACCGCGGCGATCAAGTTTTCAGCTGCAAGGATGGACATGTTGTCTTCTGTTTCGCCTGTGGAAGAACCGATATGAGGTGTCGTTACCACGTTTTCGAGTCGCAACAAAGGATGATCCGCGGACACAGGTTCCTCTTTGAACACGTCTAATCCAGCTGCTAAGATATCCCCGTTAGTTAACGCTTCAACGAGCGCATCCTCATCCACCGTTGCACCGCGAGAACCATTAATGAAAATCGCCGTGTCTTTCATTTTTTTAAATTGTTCGGTACTCATTAAATTCTGTGTTTCGGGAGTAGCAGGGGTCATCAAGCATACGTAATCCGACTTCTCCAGTAATTCATCCAATTCTGCACAGTAGACAGCATCCATTTTCTCTTCGAAGTCAGGTTTCTGTGACCGGTTATGATATAAAATATCCATATCAAACCCGAAGCGTCCCCGTTTTGCAATCGCCTGTCCAATCCGGCCTGCACCGATGACTCCCAGTGTTTTATGATGAACATCCACGCCGAATCTCTCATCTGGCAAAGCTTCGGTCCAGTCTCCTTCTTTGACGTAACGGTCCAGCTCAGGAATGCGACGCGCGGTAGCAAGCACTAATCCAAAAATGGCATCCGCTACCGTGTCATCAAGAATGCCAGGTGTATTTGTCGCCATCACCCCATGCTTTGTAATTGCTTCGATATCAAAGTTATCGTAACCGACAGAAACGTTACTCACCACTTTGACATTCGGAGCATGCTTTAAAAATTCATCATCTACTGTTTTTTCTAAGCCGATATAACCGACGGCCTCTTGGAGATCTTTTTTAAAATTCTCATCCGTGACGTCCGTTCCGTACGGATAGTGCCGGAGATCAAATTTTTCACTAAGCAATTCGCGTGCCGGCTTCCGAACACGGCTGTAGGCCACTACTTTTTGTTTCATGTATCCTTCCCCTCCGTAACTTTGGTAAAAATAGCGTTTTCTAAGAAAAGCCGAGGCGTCCCGCTCAGCCACGACAGGATCTGGAGGACCAGCAAAGAAAGCCGCCTTTTGCTTTCTTTGAATGGACCAGATGGAAGATCGGCTAAAGGCGTCTCGTCCTGAGACAACGCCGATCTGACCCACATCGTGTGGGCCTCCCGAGTGGCTGGACGCCGCAGCTAGACAAATAAAAAAGCGCAAGCATGTAAGGATGTTCGACTATGTTGGAGAGGTACTTCTACTAAAACCGCACACGTCGTGTGTGCAACGTAGAAGCCACCGCCTCCTGCGGAAGTTCCTGTGACAACGTCGAACTGGCTTGCACAGGATGTGCTGACTTTTGCGTTATACACAGGATGTGTATGTTTTTAGCAAAAGGTCAATTACCTGCGGGCCTGAGGAGGCTTTGCCGCGGCAGTGCGGGTTGAAGCGACCTCGAGCCGATGGTGCCTGAAGCAGAACGTAGCTAACCTTTCACAAAAGTTATCCTCAAGTGAATAGCTTTTATCATTTCCCGAACAATCAAAGGACGTGTTTTTCAAGGTAAGTCAGAGGTCACGGACATCCCCGTCCCTCTTTTTATGTATGATCCTTGTCACAGGATAACCCGCATCCTGTTGCGAATTTTCCTACAACCATCTTAACATGGAACGCATTCTTATGCATTGGCGGAAAGTAAAAACACCCCTTTTCCGACGAAGAGGGGTGCGCATGTCGTCCATGTTTACGTCGCGTTCTCTGGCATGTCGACTTCATTAATGGCTGAATCGGTTCTTCCTTTATTACTACCCGATTTCTTTCTATCGATAGACACCGATCCGTCTTGATGATAAACCGCTAAGCTAATGTCAGCTATCTGATCCTTATTTAACCCGAACGCTTGCAATTGGGCATCTAGCCAGCCTTCTTCTTTTTCCAAATACCTTAAATTGTGACGAAGCAGCTCACCGTCCATGATCAAGGGAATCGGCACATACTCCGGTGTGGGGTGGAGTTGAATATCTTGCGGCTGCAATGGTCGAGCGTGTGCTTTCGGGATGACACTAATTTTTCCTGTATCTTCCATGACCGCCATTTCGACATCTCCTGTTTTCGTAATGCCGCGTTGACGCAAAGCACTCAAAAGCTGACTCGTCGTCATCCGTGCTTCCTGCAATCCTTTTTCATCAATGTCTCCATTTCTTAGGAGAACGGTTGGCGGGGAAACGAGAAGCGGACGAAATCGACGGTACTGAGCCGCGTAAGTAAATAATACATATGCTAGTAAGAACAGAAAACTGTAGGCTAACGCATCCAAAGGCTCGCTCGATACTAGCGGACCACTGAGAATCACACCGAGAATGAGGACAAAAAGAACATCGGCGTTACTCATTTCAGTGACTGCTTTTTTTCCGCTCAAGCGAATGTAAATCATGGCCATCAAGAAAATGAGAAGGGGGATTAACCCATACTGAATAAAAGCATCCAACACTATCACCTCATTAAGTAAAGCGGAAACCGCACGCCTATCGGACAGAAGTGCTGATGACATGGCGAAGAAACTCTCTGCCGCAACTTCGGCGGAAGACCCCGACGACTCCAGAATCGGAACGGTGCTTCAAATTTGATGGGAAACGACTCCCCACCTAAAGCGGGGAGCCCCATTTTGATCGAAATACTTACTGCTGTTTATATTGAGGTTCCTCGTTTTCAATGAACTGTTGACGAGTTTTTAAGTTCATTAAAATTTGTTCTTGTTGAGTCGCTAAGTTTTGAAACATCTGTTTTGCGTTTTGATCTTGTGTCTCTAATGCGAAAGAATGCAAGCTGGCTAGTGTGCTTTCACAGCTCGCAATACACTGTTGAATTTGTGTGCCGACTGTCATTGGCCTTTCACCTCCCCTCTTCTATGGTTTACAAATGTCTTCGTTTTATCCTGAATGAATCGAGGGAGACGATATACGGTGTCCAGAATGATAAAAAAAAGACACCCCTTTTAGGATGTCTTACTTGTTATTGGAGTAGCGGTGACGCTTTTCCACCTTGCCGTCTTCGGTGTAAATGACAGCTTCGGTTCCTTTGTTCTCAGCAATATCTTTTGCTCGTTCGATGGCGTCCTTTTTGTTATCAAATACTTCTGTTGGCTTTTTCGCATCTTTTGCTTGTACGGCCCAGCCGTCTTCATGACTGACAACCGTCTCTGCTTTATCAAGAAGCTTCGGCCGGTTTTCGTATTGTTTTCCTTCTTCGGAGCGTTCCGTCGGATCCCCTTCCTCCAAGAAGTCATCGATTTCTTTTTTCGACGCATTGTCATACCATTCTTTTGCTTGCTCGGTAGCAATGGGGATCGCGCGGCCTTCGTCGTACCCTTCATCTATCATGGCATTGGCGATATCAATAGCTTTCTTTTTGATCGGTTTTTTAAAATTTTTTAAAGACGATGGATAGTCATTCATAGTCCAAGGCATAAGTCTGTGCCTCCTTCTGCATCATTTATTTCCTTTATTTCCTTATTCCACGAAACCGAAACGGTGAAAAAGAATAACAATAAAAAACGGTATATTTCTTCTCTATATTTTTTCAATGAGAGGTCTTATAACTGGTCCATACAGGGTAAAATGGAAAAGAGATACTTGTAATAGATGCTTTCGTATCAGTGTCAAAAAGACGGGGTATTCTGTTAAAATGTAGGGAAGAACAGTCAGCATAGAACTGACGTGAAGTAGGTGTGATACGTTGTGATTCAAAAAATCTTAACACTGATTGGTGTTTTGTTATTTATAAGTTTGCTTGCTTCCGGAGGCTGGCTCGTCAACCGCGTTTCCTCCCCCCCTGTAGATCTTTCTTCTTCGGACAGCGCCCCTCCTGCGCCCGAACAAACAGAAACTGGGGCCTCCTATACAGAAATAGTGAAACAGGCCGATGATATCACTCCGGCCGCAGAAGAAACAGATCCATCCCTGAATCGTGACATTCAAACGGTTGTTGCTTCTGTCGTGGAAAATGCGCGTGATCTTTTTATTCAAAAAGAAAGCTTGCACATGGTAGCCATCGGGGATTCATTAACTCAAGGAGTGGGAGACAACACAGATAACGGCGGGTACGTCGGGATCTTGGAAGAAATGATTGAGTCAAACAGTGCCATCGGTTCGTTAGAAATTAAAAATCACGGGAAACGGGGAAACAGGACAGACCAGCTGCTTCAGCGGTTGGAAGATCCTGACATCGTTCGTGATATCGAAAACACGGACCTGATTCTCGTGACCATCGGTGCAAATGATATTATGAAAGTCGCCAAAGCCAATTTCACCGATTTAACGTATGACAAATTTCAAGGAGAAACCGATCATTATCAAAAACGGTTGGACCTTGTATTTGAACGGCTCCGCGAATTGAACGAAGACGCTCCCATTTACTTAATCGGTGTGTTTAATCCGTTTAACACGTACTTTTCAGAAATCCCGGAATTGGATCAAATTGTGCAGGACTGGAATACAATTGGCCGTGATACGATAGAGTCCGAAGACAATGCTTATTTTATTCCGATACAGGACTTGTTTGTCGGGGCTGATGAGACGTACTTTGCAGAAGATAACTTCCATCCGAATCAGCGCGGCTATGCCCTCATTGCTGACCGCGTGTATGATTATCTGGAAACAGAGCTGGAAGGAAACGAGGAAGGAGGGCTTCCAAGCGAGGAGAGGGAGAATCCACATGAGGAACTTGCAGAACAAGATTAAACAGCAAAACATCTGGAAATGGTTATTTTTCTTCTTAGTTGTTTTGAATGCCGGGGTGATTTTTTATGTCATCCTGCTTTTCCAATCTTCTCCTGACGATCGTTTGCTTCCTGCGGCCCCGGATCCAAAAGAAGCGGACTTGGAGTTTACGATCGTCTCGGATAAAGATAATTTAAATGAGCTGATTAATCGGTATTTACGTGAATTAACGGCCGACCAGGACATGGATTATACGGTGTACCTGGAAAATAATGTCCGCCTGGCAGGATCCATTCGTGCGTTTAATCAAGAGATTCCTGCATTAATTGTGTTGGATCCTGTCGTTCAGGACAATGGAGATTTGATATTGCAGCAAGAGTCCATCAGTCTTGGCCAGCTGCAGTTACCGAACCGGAGAGTCTTGGACTACGTGCAGTCCAATTATCGAATGCCTGAGTGGATTGAAGTCGACCCCGAAAATGAAATCATTCATGTCGCTGTTACAGAAATCAGCAAGAACGAAAATATCCGAATTGAAGCGCAACAATTTGATCTGGAAAACGATCAAATTTCTTTCAGCATCCATACACCTTACGAATCACTGCCATTCAATAAATCTAGAATTATGAATTACTTTAAATAGAGAGCGCTTGTTGTAGAAAGGGGAACCATGTGAAGAAATTAATTATTAATGGTGACGACTTCGGTTATTCTCGCGGAGTAAATTTTGGGATTATCGATGCGTATCAATGCGGTATGCTGACTTCCGCTACCATTCTATCTAACATGCCAGGTGCCTGCCATGCTTATGACTTAGCGTCGATCCATCCCGGCCTCGGTGTCGGCGTCCATTTAAATCTTACGTTAGGAACACCTATCCGTTCCGACCTTTCTTCTTTGACACAGGACGATGGGACGTTTCATCCCCGTTCTTATTATCAAGAAGGCGGTGAAGTGGACCTGGAAGAAGTGTTGGCGGAGTGGACGTGCCAGATCGAGGAAGTGATCAAGGGAGGCATCCATCCTACTCACCTTGACAGCCACCATCATATTCATTCCTATCCTGGGATCACTGATATCTTTCTTCGTGTCGCGGAGAAATTTCAGCTTCCCACTCGTGTCTACGATCCCTTACAGCAGCCGACTTCTCCGGGACGACGGACGCCGGATCTCTTTATAGAAGATATTCGAGAGCTTCAGCGGTCCCCTCATGAGCTTGCAGACTATGTAGGAGAGGCGGGCGTGATCGAAGTAATGACCCATCCGGCTTATTTGGACAAACCGTTGATGGACCAATCTTCGCTACTCTACCCAAGACTCGAAGACTTTGCCCACTTAACGGATGAGACGAGAAAAAAGACACTCGAAGATAGTGGTCTTTTCGCCTTCACGACGTATCGATGTCTTACGGAGTGACTGAAGGACACAAGAGAAGCCGCTTTCGAAAACCTGTTCCATGACTCGTTCATGGAGCATGCTTTTGGCTTTCTCTCCTATTTTTTGGTCTTATGAATTTGTTTTTTCGTGTGACATCCACTTTCGTCACTTGCTCTCCCTTACATAAAAAAACCGGCCGCTTCGCCTGAGCAGGGCCGGTTTTTCTTGAAAAATAGGAATGTATTCACGGAGTGATGTCTAGCTGCAGGCGCCATCGGCTCGAGGTCGCTTCAACCCGCTCTGCGGCGGCAAGCCTCCTCAGCGGATTTCCAGCGCTTGTCGCATAACGGTTCTTCTGCTAGAAGCGCAAACGTCCTGTTTGCAACGCAGAAGCCAGCACGTCCTGTGCAAGTGCCTTGCGCTTTTCTTGTTTGTCTAGCTTCAGCGCCTACTCGCTCGAGGTCACTTCAGGCCTTTGCAGAAGCCGAAAAGCGACTTCTGTCAAAGGCCTTCCAGTGCTTGTCGCTCGTGAGCAAGGCGCTTCGCTTTTCTTGTTAATATTTAAATTGGCGTACGACTGAATGAAGATCTTCTGCAAGCTTTGCTAAGTCTTCTGTATTATTCGTAACTTCCTCCATGGACGTGCTTGTTTGCTGGGACGAAGCAGACGTTTGTTCGATGCCTGCTGCCGCTTGCTCTGAGATGGATGCGATGTTTTCAATCGATGCATTCATTTCCTGGGTGCTCGCCGCAATGGTCCGCAGGTTTTCCGAAGTCGCTTCAATGTGACTCGTCATATCGGTCACAGCTGCTTGGATATCTTCAAATTTTTCACCGGTGTCTTTAATTTTGACGGTGCCTTGTTCTACTTCGTGATAGCCGCCTTGCAGGGAGTCCGTGACGACACTGGCTTCCTGTTGAATGCTCGTCACGATGTTGGTGATATCTGACACAGAAGCAGTTACTTGCTCGGCTAGTTTTCTTACTTCATCGGCGACGACGGCGAAGCCTCTGCCTTGTTCACCGGCACGAGCGGCTTCAATCGCTGCATTTAAAGCTAACAAATTGGTCTGTTCCGATATGTCTTTAATGACAGAAATAAGCTTTGAAATTTCTTGAGTATGATCGTTTAATCCACGTACTTTTTGCACGGCATCATGGACAATTCCATCGATGCGTTCCATTTGCGACATGGACTCATTCATCAGTTCACTGCCCTCTCTTGTCATTCCGAGAACTTCCTGGGAGGACGATTCAATGTGCTGACTGCTTTGATCAGCCGCTTCCATTTCTGCGACATACGTTTGCATATTCTGTGATAATTCATTCGCGTGGCCGGCCTGCGTTTCTGCCCCGGATGCTAATTCCTGCATGGTCACTGCGATTTGCTCAGATCCCGTCTTCACTTCATTCGCGGATTGGCTGAGCTCCTCGCTTTGCCCGGTGACCGTCTCCGAAGCACCGGCGACTTTGGCAATAATGGTTTGCAATTTCGACTGCATGCCATTCATCGCTTTCGCCAGCTGTCCGACTTCATCGTTTGACTGAATGGAGAGCGGTTCCTGAGTCAAATCTCCCTCCGCCATCGCATCCATTTGCTCCGACACTTGCTTGATCGGCCTCGTAATCCGGTTGGAAAAGACCCAGATCACGAGGATGCCAATGACGAGCGCCACTCCTATCACTACAATGTTCATGATGCCAATATCTTGAGCGGGCTCGTTAAAATCAAACATATACGTACTAGCTGTTACGACCCATCCCCAATGAGGGTCCATTTTCGAGTAAGCTACTTTATCGACAATCTGGCTTTCATCTTCCGGATGCGGCCATTCATAATATGTAAAACCGCCCCCGTTCTGGCCTTGTCGAGTCATCTCCTGGACAAATTTTTGACCACTGGAGTCTTCATCTTCCCAGCTGTCCTCGCCTTCTATCGCGGGATGAGCGAGAGAAATTCCTTCCACGTTGTCAATGAAAAGATAGCCGTTTTCTCCGAGATCGATGTTTTCATTAATCGGACGGGTGCCATCTTCGTTCTTTTCCCCTAAAATAGCGACTTTCACCTGTTCCTGAGCTTCCTCTAACGGGATTCTTCCCGCTTCGACTTCTTGATGTAAGGTGTCGATCATCTCGAGCGTCATTTCTACGCTGTTTTGTAAGTTTGTTTCCCCTAATTCGTCTAAGCTCTTACTGCTGTTCGTATAACTGAAAATCCCTAAAAATACCATCGGGACAATGAGCAGCAAGACAGAAATTAATATGAGTTTCTGTTTAATCGATGTATTTCTCATCCTATTTCGCACGAACATCTTCGTCCTAATGGAACTCTCACTGCAGAAGTGAGGATTGGTGTTATGATGCCAAAGGTGTGTCGTGCTCTCCCCTCCTCTCTTCCTTAAATATCGGAAGCAGGACGAAATTCTTAAACATTTTGACCTATTTGTTTAAAAAAATGTTACAAAAAAAGGGAGACACGTTTCACCTGTTTAGACGAGAACACAGTAAAATCTGCGCAAAAGACAATCCATACGGAATGCTTTATTCGTCCTCAGGGGTTTTAACAGACACGCCCTGTTCGGCAAATACTTTTTTAGCAACCGACAGTGCATTCAGGACACTCGGGAACCCTGTATACGGAATGAGATGCACGATGCAGCCGACTATCTCTTCCGGTTTTAAACCAACGGACAGCCCCGTTTTAATATGCATTTCAATCTGCGGTTTCCCTTGAGCCACAAGGGCTGTAATGGTGGTAAGTACTTTTTGTTTATTGTCTATTCCTGGACGTGAATATATGTCTCCAAACGCAAATTCAACAACATATTTGCTTAAATCAGGAGCAATATCTTTCAATCCTTCGCCGATGTCCATAAAGCCCGTTGGATGGTCATCGCTTGCTTGTGTCAGCTCCTGAATTTTGTCGATCCCTTGTTGATAACGATCTTTCGCCATTTTATCTTCCTCCTAGGTTTGATCATGACAGTCCTTCTTTCCCGGTATAGCGCTGGAAAAAATACTATCAACCTGCTAGTATATAACTTTTTTAAAAATGAATCAATTTTCCTACTTATATATTCGAGCAACTGTAAAAGTCATATCGTGAATTGTCATCCTTTCATGAATCTCTTCCTCTGCCTCGTAATTAGGCTCGCAACGATGTAGCCCAAAAAAGAAAAGCAGACGGGCAAAACGACGGGGTGCATGCCGAAAGGATCTGACCACCATTGATAGATAATTCCATAGGAGCCGGCGCCAAGGACAATCGCTGTGATAGCGCCATACTTGTTTCCTTTTGACCAATATAACCCAAGGACGATCGGCCAAATGAACGCCGCTTCGAGTCCTCCGAACGCAAATAAGTTTAACCAAATCAGCAAGTCTGGTGGACTTAACGCCATCGCAAACACAGCGATGCCTACAACGGCTGTCACCCCAAAACTCATTTGTTTTACTTTTTTATGAGACGCCTTTGGTTGCACATAATTGAGATACACATCTTTCACAACGGTTGAACTGACGAGCAAAAGCAACGAGTCGACGGTGGACATGATAGCTGCCATCGGAGCAGCGAGTACGATGCCTGCCAGCCAATTTGGCAGCACTTCCATCGTAATCATCGGCATCACCGAGTCAGCGACTTCAATTCCCGGCAATATCGGGCGCGCCATCACTCCAACGAGGTGCATCCCAAACATCATGAACGCCACCACAATCGTGCCAATGATGAGCGCACGGTGCATACTTTTCGCGCTTTTATACGACATCGCACGAACAGCGACTTGAGGAAGACCGATGACACCAACGCCGACGAGAATCCAAAAAGAAGAGACATACTGAGGAGTCAACGTGCCATCATGACCGAACGGCGTAATCAGATTGGGATTCTCTGCCGCTAAATCAGACATAATCTGGCTCATCCCGCCGCCGGCATAAATCGTCCCAATTAAAATAATAAGTGTGCCAACAAACATAATGATTCCTTGGAGCGCATCCGTCACAGCCACGGCCCGAAATCCACCGATAATCACATAGATAAGAACAGAAACCGCAAAGATAAATAAGGCCGATGTGTACGAAAGCCCGGTCAACGATTCAATTAAACGAGCACCTCCCACCCACTGGGCGGTCATTGCAGAAAATAAGAAAATGAGAATGCTCGCCGCACTCAACAATACGACCGCTTTACTGTTGTAGCGCCCTTTTAAATAATCAACCAACGTAATCGCTTTGTACTGACGGGCTTGGATCGCAAATTTCTTCCCGAGAATCATTAATACGAAATAACCGGTTGCCACTTGAGACATGGAAAGAAGAACCCACCCGAGACCTTGCGTGTAAGCCGCTCCGGGACCACCGATGAAACTGCTCGCACTTCCGTACGTCGCAATCATCGTCATTGCGAGAATCAATCCGCCCAACTCCCGGCTGCCGAGAAAATACTCCTGGAGAAAATCATTGGCTTGTCCCATTCGTCCCGCCGACCAAAACCCAATGAAGAAAATAATGACTAAGAATAGAAGCAGCGGTAACACGGTATCCCAGTTCATGACGATTCCTCCTCTTCGTCAAGCGGAACCTCACGAAAAAAGACTTTCACCATAACAAACACAAGAATCATCATGACGATCGAACCGAGCGCACAGCTATAGAAAAACCACGCCGGCATTCCAAATATGTAACGGTACTCCTCTGCAGGAGAAGAACCAAGACCATACGCGAAACCAAACCACCATAGGAAATTGAATAGTACGAGTCCTACACCGATCCAAGCTTCCCGCCGTGCGATGCGAAAACGCGGGTCCCGGTCCTCGTGTTGATTTCTCATTTGACACCTCTCCTTACCTCTACCAAGACATACACTTCGCCGTCATTGTACCACAGGTCACTTTCTTGTCACCGTTCTTACGCACGTGAAAAACCATACCTTTGCTGTATTGGCAAAAGTATGGTTTGGATAGTTAGATTCCGGGCTGTTGACCACCATCGACGATCACTTCGGTTCCCGTCATGGAACGAACACAGCCAGACGCTAACAGCAGCGCCATATTAGCAACTTCCTCCGGTCTCACCATTTCTCCTAATGGAATGTTATCTGTAATAGCTCGTTTCGCTTCCTCCACGGATATGTTTTTCATGTCAGCCTGCTGACCCGCTAGCCGTTCCGCTCGCTCCGTTGCTGTATAGCCAGGCGAGATGGCATTAATCGTCACATGATGAGGTGCCAATTCTTTTGCAATTCCTCTTGTGAAATTAATGATGGCCGCATTGGTCGTGCTTCCTGGCAAAAAGGACGGACTCGGTGTGCGGGCTGCCGCTCCTACAATATTGATGATCGTCCCGCTTTTTTGTTGTATCATTTCTTTTCCAACGAGCCTGACCATGCGGACGTAGCCGAGAAATTTCAATGTCCAGGCGTCCGTGAAATACGAGTCATCGATTTCAAAAAACGAACCGGCTTTCGCAGCCCCGGCGTTATTCACTAAAATATCAATCGATGTAAAAAGTTGATTCGCTTGTAGAAACGCCTGATGTATTGATTCCTCCTCCGTCATATCGGCACTCACAGTGTGAACAGAAGTATGGTCGGATAAGCGCGCAGCTTTTAAGGTCGCTTTTGCTTCTTGGAGTCGATCCTTATCTCTTCCGATAATGAGCACATTCGCCCCCTCTGCGACAAACGCCTTCGCTGCAGCAAGCCCAATGCCAGCACTCCCACCAGTAATGATAACGGATTTCCCTTCAAGATTGAGCTCCATAAGCCACCCCCTCCATTTTTCTTCTCACTCGGCCATGGACCAAATCTGATAGTCGTTGAGAACCGGAAGGGTGTTGATCAACGGCTCCCTGCTGTTGTGTTTTTATGAAAATAGTCATCGGGATACTTCTTTAAAAGTTCGATGTACTCGTTGGCACTGTTTTGCACCCACCAGAGCGATTCCCCTTCAAGCTCTTTTTTGACTTTGGCGGGGGACCCTGCTGCGAGCGTCCGGCCAGGGATTCGAGTGCCCACCGAAATCGTGCTGTTTGCGCCGATCACTGTATCCGATTCGACGACGGTTTCATCGAGAAGAACGGCATTCATGCCAATCACAACATTTGCGCCTAGTTGGCATTCGTGAAGAACGGCACCGTGGCCAATCGTATTATAATCTCCTACCCGTGTCCCTTTCTCAGTTACATGCACGACACAATTATCTTGGATGCTCGTGTACTTTCCAATATGAATCGGACCGAAATCACCACGAATGACCGCTCCAAACCAAATACTGCTTCCTTCTTCGATGGTGACATCCCCAATAATTTGAGCATCCGGTGCCAGAAAAACACCATCCGCAATCGAAGGGGTTTTCCCGTTAAACGACAGGATAGAAGCCATGTGATTCTCCCCTTTTTCAGTGATTTGCTGCACCACCAATTTTTTAAGTGAAAATTGTTCATATAGCTTTAAGATTGTGGTTTTTCATGGTCATGAGACATAGTTTTCTTGTTATCTCCGTTTTCTTTGTCTTATGAACGCTTCATAGAGCAGCTTTTTCAGAAAAAATCATGAATGCTTGCTTCATGAAGTTTTACCTCACAGTTATAATACATATCTTTCCAGTTATGTTTCTTGGTGACCTTGCCCTTGGATTTTCTTCTTCCAAGGGCGTCATCCTTACTCATTAGTTACGTTCCCAATGCGGTGTCTTCACCCTAGGGCAGTAACACCTCTGGATAATGACCTTTGCTAGGAAATCCCTTCGTCCTAGGGCACCATCCTTACTGATTAGTTACTCTCCCAATGAGTTCCCTGCATCCTAGGGCAGTAACACCACAGATTAATGACCTATCTTGTGAGATTCTTGCTCTCAAGGGAACCATCCCTCGCTTTTTCTCCACTTAACGACCTTGCCCTTGGATTTTCTTCTTCCAAGGGCGTCATCCTTACTCATTAGTTACGTTCCCAATGCGGTTTCTTCACCCTAGGGCAGTAACACCTCTGGATAATGACCTTCGCTTGGAAATCCCTTCGTCCTAGGGCACCATCCTTACTCATTAGTTACGTTCCCAATGCGTGTTCTTCACCCTAGGGCAGTAACACCTCTGGATAATGACCTTCGCTTGGAAACCCCTTCGTCCTAGGGCACCATCCTTACTCATTAGATACTCTCCCAATGAGTTCCCTGCATCCTAGGGCATTTATCATACCAACACTTTTACGATTCGTAGCGTTCAACGACCATGGCAATACCTTGACCGACGCCAATACACATGGTGGCTAGTCCGTACTGCACTTCTCTTCGTTTCATTTCATGGACAAGCGTAGTTAAGAGACGGGAGCCACTGGATCCGAGGGCGTGCCCGAGGGCGATAGCACCGCCGTTGACGTTCACGATGTCGGGATTTAAGCCGAGTTCATCGATACACACGAGCGACTGGGAAGCGAATGCTTCATTTAATTCGACTAATCCCAAGTCTGATGTACGGATGCCAGCACGTTTTAATGCCTTGTTTGATGCATTGATTGGACCGAGCCCCATCACTTGTGGTTCTACACCAGTGGACGCGGCAGAGCGAATGACCGCTATTGGTGTCAAACCGAGCTCTTGTGCTTTTTCTTTACTCATCAAAAGAACCGCGGAAGCTCCGTCATTCACCCCGGAAGCGTTCCCGGCTGTCACGGAGCCATTCGGAAACAAAGGCTTCAGACTCGATAATTTATCTAGCGTTGTGTTCGGACGAGGATGCTCATCTTCTTTGATGACCGTTGTTTCTTTGCGGTTGATTTTCGTTTCTACCGGGATGATTTCATCTTCAAATTTTCCGTTTTCCATCGCTTCTTTTGTTTTCATTTGGCTATGGTAGGCAAATTCATCTTGTGCTTCTCGGGACACCTTAAAACGGTCTGCTACTTCTTGAGCGGTTTCCGGCATGCTGTGAGAACCAACCATGTCATGTAGCTTTGGATTCGTAAATCTCCAGCCAATGGTTGTGTCGTATATTTCCATGTTGCCACGCGGGAAGTCTTTTTCAGGTTTCGCCATTACGAAAGGAGCGCGAGTCATACTTTCCACGCCGCCAGCGATAAAAACCTCCCCTTCATCTAAGGCGATCGCACGTCTCGCGTAGCTGACCGCATCGAGGCCAGAGCCACATAAACGATTCAGCGTCGTTCCGCCCACTTCTTCTGGCAGCCCGGCTAAGATGGACGCCATGCGTGCTACATTCCGGTTGTCTTCTCCGGCTTGGTTCGCATTCCCGAGCACCACTTCTTCAATGGAAGCCGGGTCGACTTGTGGGTTTCGTTCCATGAGGCCTTTGATGACATCCGCTATCATATCGTCCGGCCTTTTATGTTTGAACACACCATTATAACGCCCAACTGCCGAGCGAACAGCATCTACGATTACGACTTCTTTTACTTGTGCCATGCTTTATTCCCCCACAAAATTTGGTGTTTTCTTGTCCAAGAAAGCATCGACGCCTTCTTTTTTATCTTTCGTACCAAAAAGGACGGCCTGAAGCGCTTTTTCCAACGCCATTCCGCTGTTGAGATCTGCGGTCGCACTTTCATTCAGGGCAATTTTTGCAAGTTTTACTGCTACGGGTGGCTTGGAAGCAAGCAGTACCGCTGTTTCCATCGCTTTCTCCAACACGTCTTCTTTCGGAACGACTTCATTTAATAAACCGATATTGAGGGCTTCCTGTGCCGTAATAACTTTTCCAGTTAAAATAAGTTCTTTCGCTTTCGCCAGTCCAACAAGCTTCGTTAACTGCTGTGTTCCTCCGCCTGCCGGTAAAATTCCTAAATTAATTTCTGGTTGACCGACTTTCGCTTCTTCACTGGCGATTCGGATATCACACGCTGTCATGAGTTCACAGCCACCGCCTAGCGCAAAGCCATTCACAGCGGCGACCACTGGTTTGTAGGAACGGTAAACGGCTAAGAGGACGTCTTGAACAGCAGAGCCGTAAATGTCTAGAGGGACCCTGTCGCGAATCCAGCGAATATCGGCACCCGCCGCAAACGACTTGTCACCGGCTCCTGTAATGATAATCGCACGGACATCGTCATTGTTGTTCATGTCTTGAATCGCTTTTTCCAGTTCTACCCAGCTGTCGACGTCCATCGAATTTCTTTTATCCGCTCGGTCAATAGTAATGATACCGACTTGTTCTTTTACTTCTAGTTTCATATGTTCAAAGCTCAATTGTTGATTCATTGACGCTCGCCCTCCTCTGTGTAGTCATAAACTCCTTTTCCTGTCTTCTTGCCGAGGCGATTCGCTTTCACGTATTTCACTAACAGCGGGCTCGGACGGAAACGCTCTCCTAATGTTTTGTGGAGATATTCTAAGTTGCGAAGACGTGTATCAAGCCCGACGAGATCTCCTAATTTAAATGGTCCCATTGGATAATTCAAGCCCAGTTCAATGGCGCGGTCTATTTCTTCCGGAGTGCCTACACCTTCCTGTAGCATATGGAAGGCTTCGTTACCTACTAGGCTGCTCATTCGGCTCGTCACAAATCCTGGGAATTCATTCACAACGACCGTTTTCTTACCCATTTGTTCAGCAACCGCTCTCGTTGCATCTGCTGTATCATCGCTCGTCTCGAGGCCGCGAATGATCTCAACCAGTTTCATTTTTGGCACCGGGTTGAAAAAGTGCATAGCTATTACTTTGTCTGGACGCCCAGTATAGGATCCAATTTCTGTAGGGCTCATCGTCGAAGTGTTCGTTGCTAAAATAACATCGTCTTTTGTGTATTGGTCCAATTGTTCAAACACGTTACGTTTAATGTCCATGTTTTCTGGTACAGCTTCAATCACGAAGTCCGCATGGGATGCCTGCTTTTCCATTTCTGTGGTGAATGTCATCGCTGCCTTCGCTTGTTCTGCCGTTGTGGCTTCCAGCTTTCCTCGTTCTACTGCCGTTTCAAAAAATCTATCTATTTCTCTCTCTGCTTCTTGTAATACGTTGTCATCAATATCAAATAATGTGACGTTGTAACCGCCGGCTGCTCCTGCATAGGCGATTCCTCGTCCCATGATACCGCCGCCGATAACCATGATATTTTTTATACTCATCGTACGTCTCCCTCCGTTATTCGTTGTTGATCAGAACAGGATCTAACTCTTTTTCTATTTGTCTAGCTACGGTGTCCAGCCACTCGGGGGCCCACACGACGTGGGTCAGTTCGGTGTTGTCACAGGACGTGACGCCTTTAGCCGAACTTCCATAAATTTCGCTTTTCTATATCTCTAACAGTACTTTGCCGTTGTGGTTGCCTTCTTCTACGAATTTCTGGGCGTCTCCGGCTTCTTTTAGTGGATAGGTGCGGTCGATATACGGTAGCAGCTCTGGCTGTCTTTCCAAAAAGGTGATGACTTCGAGCAGATCTTTTTTGTCTCCCATCCAAGAACCCGAAATCGATAATTGTTTTCCGAAAATGTATCGAAGGTCTGTTTCTGTTTTCGGTCCAGTTGTAATGCCGCAACACGCGAGTCTGCCACCGCGTCCGAGCATTTTTAAGCTATGGTTCCATGTGGCCCGGCCCGCTTGATCTAAAACGAGACTGACTCCTTTTTTCGCAATCGAACGGATGTCTTTCAAGATGTCATCCGAGCGGACGACGACATGGCCGTCAAACCCGCGTTCTCGTAAAAATGCTTTTTTCTCTTCGGACCCGACGATCGCAATCGCTTCGGCCCCAAAGCCGCGGACGATAGAAAGAGCGGCAAAACCAAGACCTCCTGCTGCTCCCCATACCGCAACCGTGTCATTCACGTTCAGTCCGCCTTTTGTGACGAGGGCGTTCCAAGCTGTCACGTAAGAAATCGGAACAGCGGCCCATTGATCCATATAGTCAGAAGGGATGCGGAGAACATTCTTGCTTGGAACAACGACTCCTTCCGCATACCCTCCGTCGCGCTGGTAGCCGATAATTTGAAATTCCGGGCAACGGGTTTCCCAACCGTTGGCACACATTTCACAGTGGCCGCAGCTGACACCCGGATAGATGAGAACCGCGTCTCCTTTTTTCACATGGGTCACATCTGCCCCTGTTTCCGCAACTACGCCGGAAATGTCACTGCCGGGTACAGTAGGAAGGTTAAACTTGTCTCCTGTCCCCCCTTTTCTCAGCCATAGATCGAGATGGTTTAACGCACAATATCTAATCTCCACGTATATTTCATCACTCGCCAGCTCTTGTTTGCGTCCTTTTTCTTTGTATTGGAGCTGACTAATATCTCCATGCTCTTCTAGTACGATTGCTTTCACCGGACTACCTCCTATCTGCGGTCTTCAAAACGTTTTAGTTTTGCTCGTTCGCCGTGCCCTGTTTTTTCTCGTAAAGAATCTGGTGCCACGACTTCTACGTTGATTTGAACACCTACTTTTTGTTTAAGCAATTCCACTACTTCCTGCTGCACTTTATAGGAGTCGGTTTCCTGTGCTTTTGTTTCTACCATAATTGTCATTTCATCACGAGCTGGTTTTCCTTCTGGCTTCACACGTTCCACGTAGCAGAAATACTCACCGTTCAAATAATCATGTTCTTGAATGATTTTCCCGCACGCTTCCGGCCACACATTGACGCCGCGCAGTTTAACCATCGTGTCGCTTCGACCTTGGAAATACTCGAGACGCTTGTGAACACTGCCGCACTCACACTCGTACTCTTCATACATGCCGGAAATGTCTTGGATGTTGTAGCGAATCTGCTGTGTTCCTGTTTTATAGAGACAAGTGACGACGATATTACCGCGATGTCCTGGTGGAAGCGGTTCACCTGTTTCGAAATCACATACTTCGACGATGAACGCATCTTCGAAAATATGAAGTCCTTGTTTTGCTGGACATTCCGCCGCGACGTACTGCACTTCATGGAACGCATAGGAATCATACGCGGGTATGCCGAATGCTTCTTCCACCGCTTTCGTATCCCCGAAGGAAAGCATCGTTTTAAAATTAAAGTCTGTTTTCGGGTCATAGCCCATTTTCTTCGCCGTTTCGGCAATATGGAGTAAATAATCGGATGTCGCTGTAATCGCAGCAGCACCATAGTTTTTCGCGAATTCTACTTGTTTCTGAGTCGGCGTGACGTTGCCGGTCCCTGTCGTAATCGGAATCGCACCGTTCCAGTGCCATAACGCATGATCCATTATCCAAGCGGCATTGTGAGTGGAATACGCCCAAGCATTAATGACCGCATCTCCCGGACGAATGCCTTGTAAATAAAAGGTTCGCGCGCTTAGGATGGCACCGACTTCACGATCCCACTGTGAATAAATCGTTGGACGCGGGGCCCCTGTCGTTCCGCCACTCGTATAAAAACGAAGCGGGGTGTGCGCTGCATCTTCGAATAAAAGACTTTGGTAATCACCAAATGGCGGCTTTCTTTCGATGCTTTCCCGAATATCATCGATCGTGTACTGTGGGATTTTGTGCATATCTTCAAGTGACTTAACGTCGCTTGGGTCGAAGTCATGTTTCGCCCACAACTTTTGGAAAAATGGAATCTTACTTCCACGCTCTAATGTTTCCTTCAGACGCTTGAGCTGTGTTGTTTCAATTTGATCACGCGACCATTTCCATGTCCCTTCCATGAATTCAATGGGTGGTTCATATTCGCTGACTAATCGGTCCCAGTCGATAGATTTGTAGTAATAAGGAATCTCTGTTTTGGTAGTTTTTTCCACGAGGAAACCCTCCAATAATGTTTGATCTTAGAATTAAACAGGTAAAAACAGTAAGGATAGTATCCAAATGACGCCGACGGCAATGAGCACTGGCAGACAGTAACCCATAAAGTCTCTTACTTTCAGGTTCGTCCCGACTGCTAAAATTGGGAAGTAAAGCAGTGCCCAGAATGGCTGGATCAGGTTTGTCCAAATATCACCATACGTAATCGCCATAATGGTACGGATCGAATCGACGCCGAGTGTCTCTGCTGCCGGCATCCAGAACGTAGCGGTTGCTGTGAATTGCGATCCCGCTGACGGTACAAACAAGTTCAACAAACCGGTAGTCAAAAACGCTAATACTGGAAATGTCACTTCCGTGGATACGCTTACAATTGCATCCGTAATAGTAGCAGCCAGACCTGTACCGACTAGTATCGACGCAATTCCTCCGTAAATCGGGAATTGAAGTCCGATCGAGCCTGTCGCAATTAAGTTTTTCGAAAATGACCTCGCGTAACTGACCGCATCTTTTTGAACGAGCAGTCCCATCACTAATGCAATGAAGGCGACTGTGTTTAAGTTTAGTCCGCCAAGCCCTTCTCTTCCTAAGAAATAAATCAAATACACAAGCCCTACGATCCCTACAATGAGGATCAATGGACGAAACGTGTTTACTTTATCTGCAAATGACTTCTCTTCTATCTCTTCTACCGAAACATTCGACTCATCCGGGTCTACAGCGCCTGCCTGCTCTTCCGCTGCTTTAAACTCCGGTGTTGCCAAATCATGAAATGTGACAATATCTGTTTTGTTTTTTGCAATCACCATATAAATGATGGTTGTTGTAATAATGATTGCGATCGCAGAAACGATATTCAACGTAGAGAATGTTGTCTGCTCGAGACCAACAATCCCGCCGATCACATCCGTAAATTCTCCTTCGGTAGCGACAAACAGTGGAATAGTGCCCGAAATTCCAGTTAGTGAAATAGTGAAAGAAGAATAAGCAATTGCTGAAATTAATCGGTAATCGACTCCTGGAATTTCACGACCTACGGATCTCGCAAAAATAGCGGTAACTACTGGTCCAATGTACCAGCCGATGAAAGAAGTAAGCGCACCGACTACACTGGTTGTTACATAAGCAGTCATAGGAGTTTTCACAAGATTCGCAGTCTTTTTTACGTATTTTTGAACGACCGGAGTATCTACGAGCACCAATGCCGCAGCATAGGTGAACATAAGCTGGAAGGCAAATTCGAATAGCCAAGGAAATCCGGCAAACCAATGATCCATTACTTCCCCGACACTGCTCTCTGTTAAGAATAAGGACAATAGCATGGCAATAATCGTGAGCACAAGTGCAAATATAAAAGCGTCCGGGAAATAACGGCTGTACCAATTGGCGACTTGTTCTGATCGGGATTTTTTCAATCCATTCACCTCATTTTCTATGTCATTGTGGACCTAACGTGTGAATCCGCCGGGCGGCAGAAGCTAGGGAGAATTCCCCAGCTTGTCTGAACGCATCGGCTTTATTTATTGAGTGGCGCTCCGCAGTTTCCGCAATGCTTAAAGTGCTCTGGAATATCTTTTGTGCCACATTCGTTACACTCAAGCATCGGCGCACCCCAGAGATGCTCGTAAGAATCATTTGTAGCCATACGCTGGCGAAGCATATCATAATCCGGCTTACGTTTTTCATTAAAGGCGCGCATTGCTTCATGTGTCTCGTATGCACCTGTGTGAACAGTCAGCCAGTCACGCGCATGTCCCACTGTCTGATTAAAGGACATTTTTCTCCAGAAGTTCGTTTGTTCTTTCGTGTAACGCACACACTCAGGCAGCTTCTGAAGGAGCTTTTTCGCCATGTTATCAACGGCGTCATCGAGCTGGTTGTAAGGGACCACTTCATTCACTAAGCCCCAGTCGAGTGCTTTTTCTGCGCTGATTTCTTCATTCAGCCACAAGATTTCACGAGCGCGGCGGTCTCCAACGATAAGCGGCAGCCATTGTGTCGCGCCGCCCGCAGCAACACTACCATGAGAGTTACCGACTTGACGGATGTATACGTGATCCGCAGCAATCGCAAGGTCACAGTTCATGTTGAATTCGTTTCCGCCTCCAACAGTCATTCCGTTCAAACGAGCGATGGTCGGCTTCCCAATATTCATCAACTTATCATGGGCTTCAATAAACGCACCCATCCATTTCCAATAGTTACGAGGACGTTCCAAAATTTCATTGTTCTGTTCCTTCATATCAGCACCGGTACAAAATGCTTTATCTCCGGCACCAGTCAACACGACCACTCCAACTTCGTCGTCCCAGGAAGCGATTTCAAAAGCTCTCGTCATTTCCCGGAGAGTCTGGAAATTTAAACAGTTATATACGCGAGGACGATTGATCGTAACCGTTGCAACCATATCTTTCTTTTCATACTTAACGTTCTCCAAATTCAATTCTTCCGGCTGTGGTGGGTTCAAGAAATGATCCATGTGATTCAACCTCCTGATTGTTGTTAAAAATTATTTTGATGATGACACCCTATATAATTGCAATAAGCGTGCCAACTTAGAAAAATTTCAAAAAAAAGAGGAAGAATGCACTCTTATCAAGAGTTTTCCATTCTTCCTTTAAGAAAGCGCTTCCTTTTTTGTTATTCGGTGATGTTCACTTTCTTAACACCTGCGTTCAAAAAATGAACTAGTTCGCTTTTGTATGTTCCACATTCAACTTTTTCCATAATGTCGTTCGACTCACTCCGAGGATATTCGCGATTTGTTGTTTGTTGCCGTCAAACCGTTCATCCAATTGTTGAATAATGTCTTTTTCCATTTCTTTCATCGCCCCGATCTTCACTTGAAGATGGTCGTCATCCATAGAGGCTGCGGTGCCTGACTGTGGCTGAGGTTGCTGCGAGTGGTTAAAAATAAAGTCTTCTGAGTTTAGAACAGAGCTGCTCGCTAAAATCTGCATGCGCTCTACTACGTTTTCAAGCTCGCGAATATTTCCAGGCCAGTGATAGGCCATGAGTTTATCCCACATGGAGTTACTGACTTGCAGCGGCTGATCGCTTTTCTTTTTCCAAATAAACGTAATAAGATCCGGTATATCATCTTTGCGCTTTCGAAGCGGTGGAACGTTCACTTGTAAAATATTTAAACGATAATAGAGATCTTCGCGAAATTCATGGGCCGCGATGGATTCAAATAAATTTTTATTGGTCGCTGAAATGACGCGCACGTCAACCGGAATAATTTTTTGACCGCCGACTCTCATTACTTCTTTCTCCTGCAGCACACGAAGCAATCTCGTCTGCAGCTCGACAGGAAGCTCGCCGATCTCATCCAAAAACAGGGTTCCTTGGTGAGCCATCTCAAACAAGCCAGACTTTCCGCCTTTCTTCGCGCCTGTGAAAGACCCTTCTTCGTAGCCGAAAAGCTCACTTTCTAACAAGTTGGACGGGAGGGCCGCACAGTTTATCGCAATAAATGGACCGTCACGGCGTGTGCTGGCGTTGTGAATGCTTTGCGCAAACAGTTCTTTTCCCGTCCCGCTTTCTCCTTGAATTAACACCGCGCACTCGGATTTACTGTATTCATTTGCGATTTGCACCGTCCCTTTCATAAGACTGCTTGTATAAATAATATCCTCGAACGTATGCTTCGCGTAGAAACGGCGGTGATGCAAGCGACTTCGCACTTCCGAGTTTAAATCCATCAATTGGTCAATTTCCTGGAACGTAATAACGATGCTGTTTTCAAACGAAGCGAGCGGGATCCGATTAATGACGTATCTCTTTTCACCAAGGGTGATGATGCCTCGGCTGACTGTCTCTCCATGTCCCCACACTTTTCGTACATAAGGATGCGTCGACTTTTCAATATAACGCCCTAATATATTTTCTTTTTTAATCCCCAAGACATCCCGGGCAATGTCGTTGTAAACAATCACTTTCCCGGAGGCGTTCGTTGCAATGACTCCGTCGAAAGCATTGGAAATAATCGTCTCCAAGTGTGCCTGATGGAGCTTTTCCTTTTTGTACAAATCAGATAATTCATGTGCTCGTTTTAACGCGTCTGCGATTGCTAAATCACTTGAATTCACAATGAATGCTTTCATGCCTTTTTTCGTCGCAGAACGCGCGACACATTGAGCAGTGCCGACTAACACGGGTTCCCGGTCGGTATCCATATTATTTAAATGTTCTGTAATTTCTTTTTCGTCCTGATATTGCTTTAAATCAATCGTAATGTCTAACATATCTTCCATAAAAGAGAGGTCGGTCATAGGCTCGTGATCATAATGATCAATAAACGTAATATGAGAGGATACGTCCTTCGCTTGCTTAAATACTTTCAACAAATCGTAATTCGTAAACGTCACTTTTACGACAGGGATGTCTAATTTCTCCTCCAAAAAGGTCGCCGTCGCTCCTCGTGCCACAATTACATTTACCCCATGGTTTTCAATCAACTTACGAGCGTTGTATAGCCCCCGGTTTAAAGCTCCTTCCCCAATCTCAATCGGGATATTCCATTCGGCAGCGCTTTTCTTCACACTTTCCGTGAAGGCAGCATACGGTGAAATCACTCCAATACCCATTTGCAAAACCTCCTCTTCCCTTAAGTATATACTATAAAGTCAAGTTGGCTTTTCTACTAATCACTTAAAGGACTATACAAATATTCATAGCCTAATAGGGCAATGTCTAACGCTAACCGTTTATGGTAATCAAAAAAATCAGACCCAAGAATGTCTTCGATTTTTCGCAGTCGATGATACAACGTTTGTCTAACGATGAACAGCTCTTTTGCTGTCTCTTGCTTGTTTCCGTTTGAGCGCAGGTACACTTTTAACGTTCGTAACAGCTGGCTGTTTTTTCGCTCATCATATTGAATAAGGCCCTGTAAGTATTCCTGCACGTAGGACTCCAAGTAATGGTTATTATCCATATGATAAACGATACGATGAATATGAAGGTCATCATAAAAGGGAGAAATCGAGCTGCCAAACCGCCTATGAATCGCCAAGACCATTTGGGCGCTTTGATAGCTGAAACGAAGCTTGTTTAATTGGTTCTGAGGCTGACCGATCGCGTAAGTATCCAGGATTCTGTCTTCTTTTAGGATTTCAAAAACTTCCCTAATACTGTCATAAAGCTGAGGAGTAGGTACGTCTTTTCTAATTAATAATAAATAGACTGTTTGCTGTTGATACGGAGTCGTGATTAAGGTAAAGTCCCGATCTTCAAATAAAGAGCGGGTAATCATGGTGTTTCCTATCATCGTCGTTGTATCATTGTTCCGGTGTCCCAAGCAAACAATTAACGAGGAAAAGGTATCATCCGGGTACATAGATTGTAACTGCAAACGGATGTCATCTTCCTTGTAGTCCCCTGTCAACCAGCGCTGCAGCCACATTTCTTCTTTCCTGCTTTTCCTTTCTTCGACATACATCGACCGCATTAATTCTTGCGCGAGCGCAATTTCTACCCGGTCCGTAGCCAAGCGCTGAAATTCATCGAATTCCTTCTCTGAATACACCGTCAAATGAGCAATCGTATGGTTCATCACTTTAATAGACCTTGTTTCGGTCGCCATCGTTTGTTTTTTCGCATCACTTATTTTAGCAGGGAAACGAAGCGGTTCGCCTTGCTTCGGCTCAAACAACAGGGACAACCCTGTGAATTGATAAAACTCTTTCAGAAGAGAAATGTGATCTTTCCCTGACAGAAGAGAATCATTTAAAAGCGCGGATAATCGTTCTAATTCGGTTACCATTTTGTGGTGATAATTCAAAAAAATAGCATAATGGTCCTGTGTAATGTCAATATACCGTACTTCCTCATAAAACAATACTAATGGAAAATCATTGTCTTTCGCTAATTGAATGGCGGCTTCCGGCAGCTGTTTTGTATAGGTCACCAGTTCTACACAAAGCCCGGCACACTGACTGTCAATCAGCTGACGCAGAAAAGAGAGACATATTTCATCATCCTCTTTCCAACCGAGCCCCGTAGACAGAATGAGTTCTCCCCCATTCAGCAAATGTTCCACGTTTGTCGAGTCCATGATATGTACCCATGTGACATCTCTCTGTAATGCCGAGGGACTGGCGATGACTTCTGCCTTTTTAAAAAAAGGGCGTTTTAAAAAATCGCCGACCGTAATACGTTGTAAGTTCACTTTTGCCAATCCAGCTCCTCCTTCCGATACAGAGGCGGGGATCCTGAATCTTCCGAATGTTATTCACATCTTTTGTCCTAATTCGAAATCCCTGTTTATCATCTAGTTGTCATTAATGATAGTCGATCCGGCCCTTTTTCGCAACTAAGAGAATCTAAGAGATAGGACAAACTCACACCATCCGAGGGAAAAATGCTTCCGACCTTCAATAGTGGTAGACTTTCTCCCCATAGGCCCGGGAAGGAAACAGTAGGACGAGAAAAAACACGAAAACCCCTGCGTCCGCATTTGCGGGAAGGGCGGACTTTTTCATCACACAAAGGGGGGAGACTTACAGCAAAGGACCCGTCATCACTTGTAGCGATGGATCATCAGATTGGAGCGAGACCGCTACCCTTTATCGAAAAAGACAAAAAAAGAACCTCGGCTATAATTAACCAAGGTTCCGATATCATTCCTATGTTAGACGCTCGCAATGTTGTCTTTCTCCGAATCATCTTTCTCATCAATGACCCAGTCTTTTCCTACAGTAAGGGCCAAATACTTCTCGTCATCCGGATCTTCCACTTCAGCTTGCTTAAATTTCCTAAAGTACCAGTGCTTCGCAAGGAAATAATAAGCGATAGCGCTTACAAAGAAACCAACGAAGAAAGAGTAATTCACAAAAATAAGAGCGAGTCCTCCTCCAAGAATCCAGGAGATGTAGCCGGCGAGGTTCACGCCATTGTTATATCGGTATTGCCCTTCGCTCCGATACAAGTCAGGAACATTCACGCGTCTCTTCCGTATAATATAATAATCTACAATAAGGATCCCGATGACACCGGATAAAATCGCTCCGCTATAAAGAAGGAATGGACTCAGCACACTAAACAAAGCCCATGGCTGAGCAAGTGTACCAACGATACCGGCGATGACAACACCAACGTAGAAAGGCACTTTCGGTCCGCCTACATTGGAAAAGATCGTGGCAGCCGGCACTACGTTTGCGGCTGTGTTTGTAGACCATTGAGCGAGAATAATCATTAAGAGTAGAATGGCGAGCACTAGTCCAGATGCAGACTCTTGTAAGGCTACGACCGGATCATAGTTTCCTAATGCGATATAAGAAACGCCACCGATGGCTACCATAAATGTCTGAACAATAGGCATTGTAATGAGAGTACCTACAATGGTGCCTTTGTTACGCTTGAACCAGTTTCTTTCATGCTTCGGTCCTTTAATAAACCGTGATATGGATGGGATGTCATTTCCTAGCGTTGACCAGAACCCTAATACGGCTAAAATAACAAGCATAAAACCATTAAACACTTCTACCCCTGTAGTGGCTGGAGCTTCCACAGCTTCGATACTCCATACATTCGTGCCATTACTTGCTGCCTGCCCGGATAATACATAATAAATCCAAATGGAAATAAGAATAATGATCGGCGCCGCAACGTCCGCAAAACGTTCAATCGCTTTAATACCAATGGCCGTGTTGATGATTTGAACAGTAGCAAAAATGGCGAAACAGAGTACCCAATTATCAAATCCTGTTAAGATATTCAATATCCCATTCATGGCGGTGGAGCCAAAATAGGTATTAATACCAAACCAAATCGAAGCGGTTATCGCACGGACGATAGACGGGATATGCGTTCCTGAAGTTCCAAAAGGTGCCCGCATATAGACCGGAAACGACAGACCGTGTTCTACACCAATATCTCCTACTATCGTAATGACAAGGCCAATAAGAAAACAGCCGATTAGAGAAGCGACAATAACCCATCCGAGAGGAAGAGTGACAACGCCATCGCCTCCCATCGCAAATGCCGCAAGTACAACTGCCATCCCAACCCACATGATGGCAAAACCGAATGTACCGATATTCCGTTCTGCGCTTCCAATCGGAAACAAGTCTGGTGATCTTAACCGTTGATCTTTATTTTCCATACTATCCCTCCCGATTATATTTTTTGTATGTTCCCCTATCCTCCTTTACTCCCTTTTTAGGGATTACTTTAACTATACCTTATTTTGTATTTTCTGAAATCTTACACTCTGTCAACTCATTCGTTGAAATAGTTTTACTTTTCGCAACAAATATTGTCCTATTCTTATATTCATTGATAGTCTAATATTAAACTTGAGGATATAAACGGGAGGTTGCGCACGGTAAAAAGGTCATTTATTTATGGTTATTTTTTATAATTATTGACCTTCGGCGAATCTGCGAGTTCTGTTCGTTCACTACATATGACGCGTAAGGGGGTATGATTGGCTTGTATACCTGTGAGGAAGGGAAGTATCCGCCTGTAGTAAAATTAAACAGTTCCCAGAGTAAATCAAGTCGTCCAATGATAGACAAACCAATAATAGGGCTAGTATTACATATTGCTATCATTTTGTTTGTCTACCATCTTCTTTTAGTATCCATTCAATTGTTTCGTCATCCTGTTCTTTATGTTCCTTTGTGTACTCTGCCCAATGAATATTGTGATCCATTAAGATTTGAATAAAATCTGATAAGCTTTTCCCGCAAAGTTCGGCTGCACGCGCCAGTGTTAATTTTTTTGCAGTAAATAAATATATGGCTAGTGACAAATTAACATCCTCGTCAATCGAATGCACATTTTTCCCTTTTAAAAACGGTAAGAACTCAGGATTTATTCCAACTCTTGCTTTTGAGTCTTCCATTGCCAATGGTATCATCCCTCTCTTATCCAGGTAACTTCATTATAACATTTATGTTTGATAACAGAAGGTAGTATAATAATTGCCTTGGCATTATAAGTAAAAACCGAGCACCATCTATAACGCCCGATTTGCGCCTATGGAGTTGAATAAGCTTGTTCTAAATTCTTTCCAAAATATCAATAAAAATAGGAGTACGAAACGCTATGCGATTGGTACTCCTATTTGGTGTATGATTACTATTTTCTCATCTAGAACATCATTCATTCCTCTCCTGCAGTCTTCTTTCTGTACGCTTATTATTGGCGGATTACACGTAATATTAAGCTTAAAATGACGATGAAAATGATGGCGCCGACGAGGGCAGGTACGATGGCAATACCTCCAACGGCCGGTCCCCAACTGCCAAACAGGCTGCCTCCGATCCAAGACCCGATAATACCGGCAACAATATTACCAATGATACCACCGGGTATGTCTTTCCCAAGGATAAGGCCGGCAATCCAGCCAATAATACCACCAATAATTAAAAATAGAATAAATCCCATTCTATCCACCTCTCCTTCTTGAGTTTGGTCTACGGATAGGTTTCCCTGCCTGCTTTGTTTTCAATCCTCCTCTTTGTTATTGCTGGGCTCCTGTTGTCGGGGGAACCGGTTGGATAGATAGACAGATAGTGAATTGACCACAAGTCAACATGCTCATTCGCACACTTTCTTTATCTCTATGCGTATCCTAACGAAAACATTTCTTAAGGATTCTTTTTGTCCCCATCTGCAGAAACCAACATCAAAAAACGTCTCCACTCGCTGCAATGGCGAGACAGGAGACGTTTTTCTGATTGGTTAGTGAATATCTTCGGAGCGCAATTCTTCAAGCTCGAGCAGCTCGTGAATAAAGAGCTCCCCATTTTTTTCAGTCACTTTAAACGTGGACAAGAATTCTTTGTATGTCGCTGTGCCGTCGTTGTAGAAAATATTATACGCATCCTCAACGACAACATGGTAGGAATCTCCGTTGTTTTGAACGTCATGAACGGTCGTGTACACGAGATCTTCGGTGATTCCTTTCTCGACGATGTAATCGATATATTCACTGGATTCTTTGTATGTTTTTCCCATCGGATCATGGAAATGTTTGACCATGTCAAAGCTTCCGACATTCATCGCTTCTACGGAATAGTGCAGGTAGTTTTCCGTAAATTGGGCCACGTCACTCTCTGTAAAAGAAACGGCTGCTTCTTCTACCGGTAATTCTTCCACCGCTGGCGCTTCTTCCTGCGTCGGCGGCTCAGATCCTTCGGCATAAGCCGGCTCTTCTTCCTTCTTTTCTACTTCCGGAAACTCGAGCCAGATGGAGTCATCATTCTGTAACACGACTTCATTCGATTCTAATCTGCCGGCGTCCGGAGAATGATAGACAGCGGAAACAGTGACAGACCCGTCTTTCATCATCGGACCGAGCGTATCTGCATTTGCTAAAGTTACTCCTGTGTCTTTTCCATTAACATACACGCGAGCATCCGGCTGATCTCCATCTACGTATAGAAGATTGGCATCAAACGACACGGACTCATACAGCTCATTGTTACGAGCAGCGCTGAAATCTGGCTGAAAAGATACTTCTCCGTCGCTGTATTCTGTTTCAAACGACGCGGTTCCTTCCCACTGACCCGGGTAAAAACGTCCTATTTTTTCTTCCTTATCCGCCTCTTTGACAGTCTACTCTTCCTCCATTAACGTGACATTTGTATCTTTCACGTTGCTTGTGACATAGATATCAAATGGGACAGCTTGGACTTCATATTGTTTATATAGAAAGCCAGCGACTCTCCCGGATTGTTTCACGTGTAACACTGTATTATCGTTCCATGTAAGCTCCGCCTGCTGAATACTTTTAGAGGCCTTCGTTGTAAAGTCGCGGATGTCCGTTTCATTAAAATGCTTAATTTTTGTACATTTCCTCGCCATCTTTTAAGCCTTTTGACTCATGAAAACAAGGCCAGGCGGCAGCTTCATGATGGCATGTATGAAAGGCCCACAGAGGGTACTTACTGGCGCGGAGAGGGTGAAGCGTTTCGCTCCGTTCTAGGAGAATAATAAAAGGACTTCCGCTTCATTTCGGAAGTCCTTATCATGTTGAATTGTTAATTATAAAAAGATCGCCGTCCGAAGAAACGGAACAGAAACGTTTGGAGTACAATCCCAATAAGAAGGAGCACGATCACACTGCCGATAAATGCGGAAAGAATGTACAACAATCCGGCAACAGATGCGGTAACGAGCGCATATGGAATTTGAGTTGTCACGTGTGCAATGTGGTCGGATCCAGCGAAAATAGATGCCATGACGGTCGTATCGGAAATAGGAGAAATGTGATCTCCAAAAATGGCTCCGGCAAATATGGCTCCAATCACAATCGGGATAAATTCAACACCGCTAATCGTAAATGCGAGAGGTACGGCAATAGGGGTGAGAATAGTCATCGTGCCCCAAGACGTCCCGGTAGCAAATGAAATAAACATGGCAATGACGAAAATTAGCAGCGGCAATAAGCTTGTTGTCATCCAACCTTCTGTCAAACGTACGACGAATTCTGCGGTCCCGAGACTGTCCACTACCGCTCCAATGGACCAAGCCAGTACCATAATAATCAATGCCGGCAGCATCGTACGAATTCCTGCAAGAACGGTTTCTTCACATTCTTTTAACGACATTCCCCTCCGGAGGCCAATGATAAAACCGACCAATGTCATCGCAAATGCAGCCCACGTCAGTGCCACGGACACATCTGTGTTTTCCAGCGCTTCCATGAGGGACAATCCTTCCATGCCGCCCCCGGTGTACCACAATCCAAAGACCCCAACGACAATTAATGTAACGAGAGGAAGAACGAAATACCAGACAGATGCTTTCTGTTCCGACTCAAACGGCTCCCCGAGGTCATGCTCTACCGAAGACAAAGGAACAGCTTCGTCGTCCACCAGCTTCCCTGTTTCTCGTGCCCGTTTTTCCGCTTTTGCCATCGGCCCGAAATCTTTCCCTAAGATTACTGTCAACACAGCAAGCAACGAAAGAATCGCGTAAAAATTCCACGGGATCGATTGAAGGAACATCGCATACGGCTGCACATCCGTCAAACTAAGCGACGCAAAAGAAGCTGCAATCAAAGCGACTTGAAATCCGATCCAGTCGGAAACCGGTCCAATCGTCGCCATCGGTGCTGCTGTAGCATCGAGCACGTAAGCGAGTTTTTCCCGAGACACTCGGTACCTTGCATTCAAATCTTTCGATGCGTTCCCAACAATCACCGAATTGACGTAGTCGTTAAAAAATATGAGAATACCAAGAATATACGCAAACAGTAAGGATCGTTTTCCATTCGTAATTCTTTTTTCAAACGTCTTAATCAGTGCTTCGGTCCCACCGGTTTTAAATAATAGAGCGGCACCGGCCCCAAGAAAAGCAATCAATACGAGAAACCTTGCATTCCACGGGTCAATCATGACATCTTTCATCCACGTAAACGTTTCTGCTACGGCTCCAAATGGATTCCCATTCGCTGCGATCAAGCCGCCCACCCAAATACTAAGAAACAATGATAACAACACACGCCTCGTCACAATCGCGAGTACTACAGCAACAAGCGGAGGTACAATAGAAAGAACATCCAAGTCCTTTCCTCCTTTCTTTTGCTAAGTTCACCCAGCCTCCTTGAAACATGTAGCCTTTTCTTGCTATTACCACTGTATGCTCGGGCGTTAGCGCTTATGTTTGCTTGTGGTGCCAGGACGGGCTGTCATTCTGGATACGTTTTACAAGTTTGCATGACCTCTTTTCCAAGTCCCTCCCCGCTGCGGGTAACATTCGCGCGCTTCCCTGACCTCCTTAATCCTTTCCCTCTCCTTTCGGGCAACTTCCTCCTCTTTGCTTGACCTCCCTTGCTTGATGTACCTCTCTCTGGGCACGGTTCAACTGCTTGCGTGACTTCTTTCTGGGCTCCCTCCCCGATTCGGGTAACATTCGCACGCTTCCCTGACCTCCTTAATCCTTTCCCTCTCCTTTCGAGCAACTTCCTCAGTTCCAAATCATTGAAAAAGCTTGCAACCTCCACGAAGGAAGGAATGCAAGCTTAAGGATGAGTTATGCGGTGTTACTAGCACGGCCTTCAAAAGTTCTGGCCCGCTTTTCTATTCTTGCTAAGATAATTTCAAAAATAATACTGAGAAGCCAATAGATAAGAGCTGCGACTAAATACGTTTCTAAAAACCGGTAGCCATCATTTGCAATCACTCTGGAAATCCCTAAAACATCCATGATGCCAATAGTAAAGGCGAGGGCGGATGCTTTGATTAACATGATAAAGTGGTTCCCAAGGTTAGGGAGTGCCGTAACGAACGCTTGCGGAAGAATAATCCGGTACATGCCTTGGAATGTCGTCATTCCTACAGCCTTCGCGGCTTCCAGCTGTCCTTTGTCGACCGACTGGATGGCGCTTCGTACCACTTCCGTTAAATAAGAAGCAGAGTTGATGCTGTATGCAATGAGTGCAATAACGAGCGGTGACATGATATCAGGATTGAGCCCCCATTGAAACGTATCATTCAAGGATAGAATGAGCATAGGAAGCCCGTAAAAAAACACAAACAATTGTACAATTAAAGGAGTGCCTCGGAAAAAAGACACGAAGAGAACAGTGAGCTGATGGAGTACCGGTACGCGATATATACGAAAAAAAGCTAAGATCGTTCCGATGACTAAGCCGACAATCATCGCAACAATGGTGACCAACAACGTATAGGGCACACCTTGTAAGATCTTAGGCACCTGTTCTAACGCAAATTGTAGATCTATACCTGCCATAGTTGCCCCTTCTTTCCGTTAATTCGATATGCCTGCATGTTTCTTTCTCTGCGACCGTTCGATCCATAGAATGACCAATTCGATGAGGATACAAATAATCCAATACACGACCGCGATCGCTACATATATTTGAAACATGCCGACGCCGTAATTGTTTCCGAGAATGAGTTTGACTTGTCCCATAATATCGATAATACCGATCGTAAATGCGAGCGCCGTGTCTTTCAACAGTTCAATGGTGTGGTTTCCTACGTTAGGCAGAGCCACACGAAACGCTTGCGGGATAAGAATGCGCCGTAACGCTTGGGGATACGTCATCCCTACACTGTACGCGGCTTCGAGCTGTTCTTTCCCAACCGACAAGTAGGAAGACCGAAACACTTCGGACAAATAAGCGCCTGTATGTAAAGAGAACGTGATGACAACGAACACAAAACGAGACCAATGATTAATATCGATCCCAAACGTTAATAAAAGCTGCGGAATACCAAAGTATACGAGAAATAATTGCACGATCAATGGCGTACTTCTCGTGAACGACAAATAAACGGTAGCCAGCTGATGGAGAACAGGTATTTTTTCAATGCGGATAAACGCGATCACAATACCGATCAACATAGCAAAAATAAGAGAAACGACAAGCATAGCTAACGTGAGAGGCAAACGGTCGAGCACTTGCCCCAATATATTGATCCAGTCACTGAGCCCAAATGTCATATGCGTTCACCTCACTCATATTGAAAGCCTTCTACCGAAATGTCTTCTAAATCATCGAAGAAGTTCACTCCAAACCATTTTTCGGCAAGTTCAGGAAGTGTCCCATCTTCAATTAATTCTTCCGTGACGTGATTGATTTCTTCCGCGAGTTCCTCGTGATCCGGTTGAAACACGACATACACCGGTTCTTTGGATACGATCCCGCCCACTTTCAAATCAAGCTGAAGATTTTTTTGGATCGCTTCAAACGTCGTAATATTGAGAAACACCGCATCGGATCTGCCGCTTTCCACCCGTTTTAAGTTATTTTCATTCGACGGATTATCGACCGTCGTTAAAGGAATCGGTGGATCATTCTGCTCGTTATACGCGTTTAAAATCGAGCGAAGTCCGCCGCTTGCGGAGACGGGAGCCAATTCTTTGTCCGTCATATCATCCAACGACTCAATGTTATTTGTGTCTTTATGAACAATCAGCCCGGTCATGGAATAGCCGTACGGTGTTTCGGGATATAGAAATTTCTCTTCTCGTTCCGGGTTACTGAAAAACCAATTAATGGCCATATCAAATTTCCCGGCGCCGACTCCAATGAGATTCGATTCTTCCTCTCCCCACACATATTTGAATTCATATTGCGGGAGTCTTTCATCTACTGCTTTTAAATACTCGATATCATAGCCGGTCGGTTCATTGTTTTCATCGTTTCGTAGAAAAGGAGGGTTGACTTCCGCGCTGACAGCGACCTGGATGATTTCTTTTCCATCATTCGCAGTTCCCTGTACACCCGAACATCCGCTCATCAGTACAGAAAGGACTACCATGACAAAAAGTATTCTGATTGCTTTCATCTCCTCGTCCTCCTACTAAATGATAAAGTCGGGCTCTTGATGGATTCGTTTTAAGAAACGTTTCGTCCGTTCATGCGAGGGATGAACCAGAACATCCGCCGGCTTCCCTTTTTCCACGACTTCTCCTTGATCCATAAAAACCACTTGATCGGAAACACTGCGCGCAAACTCTATTTCATGTGTCACAATGACCATCGTCATCCCTTGTTTCGCAATATCTTTGATAATCGCCAAAATATCACCAACAATTTCCGGGTCAAGCGCCGAAGTGGGCTCGTCAAAAAGAAGAACAGCCGGATTCATCGCCATCGCCCGGGCAATTCCAACCCGCTGCTGTTGTCCGCCTGATAATTCATTTGGATACGCCTGTTTTCGTTCCGAGAGACCGACTTGTTTCAAAAAAGATTCTGCTACTTCTTCCGCTTCTGATTTCGGCATTTTTTTCGCGATCATTAAGCCTTCTGTTATGTTTTCAAGCGCTGTTTTATTTTTAAACAAGTTGTACTGCTGAAACACCATGGACGATTGCTGGCGCAGCGTATGAATCTGCTTTTTAGACACATGCTTCGCATCAATATCTACTTTATTAATAGACAATTGACCGCTGCTCGGTTTTTCTAAATAATTCATGCAGCGTAGCAGCGTCGTTTTTCCCGAACCGCTGGGACCGACAATCGACAGGACTTCCCCTTGTTTCACCTCAATATCTATCCCTTTTAGCACGTGAGTATCTCCGTAATATTTATGTAGATTCGAAACAGTAAGCATCGGATCATCACCTTTTTACGTTATCATTTGAATTAATTTATCATAGTAAATCCGATATGTAAAGTATGTTTTGAAAACCTTAATATGTTACTATAAAATCAAAGTGATAACCATTTAAATGAAGGATGATAGAGAATGAATCTACTCGAGTGTCACAGCCAAGAAGAACGCATCGCCCTCTTAGAAAAACACGTAGAACCCTTCCGCGAACGTGCGGATAAACATGATAAGGAAGGGACTTTCCCTCACGAAAACTTTGAAACCTTGCAAGAGATAAAATATCCCGCATTAACCATTCCGAAAACTTACGGAGGCGGCGGAATTAATTTAAAAGAAATGCTTGAGCTGCAGGAAGTGATCGCAAAAGCAGACGGAGCGACCGCTCTTTCCATCGGCTGGCACATGGGGATTGTCATGCAGCTGGGTGAAAATAACGCCTGGAACGAAGAAACGTATCGAGAAGTTGCCGAAGACATTGTCGCAAATGGCTCGTTGCTTAATAATACAGCAAGTGAACCTGCAACAGGGAGCCCCACTCGCGGAGGCCGTCCGGAAACAACGGCAGTGAAAACGGACAACGGCTGGACGATCACCGGTCGCAAAACGTTCACCACACTTGCGCCGATCTTGAGGTATTTCGTCGTAAGTGCCGGCATTGAAGGAACAGACAAGGTCGGAAACTTCCTCGTCCGCCGTGAATTACCTGGCGTGTCGATTAACTACACGTGGAATATGCTGGGAATGCGCGCGACAGGAAGTGAAGATCTCATTCTAGAGAACGTGGAGCTGCGTGAAGAGGACTTTGTCCAAGAAATCGTTCCCGGGAGCAAAGAACCAGCCGGCTGGCTTCTTCATGTACCTGTCTGCTATTTAGGGATTGCCGAAGCGGCTCTCGACTACAGCGCCCGCTACGCGCAGGACTACTCTCCAAACAGCATCAAAGGGACCATTTCCGAGCTTCCAAACGTCAAACAAAAAATCGGAGAAGCCGAATTGCTCTTGTTGCGCAGCCGTCATTTCCTTTATTCGGTGTCCGCCAAATGGGACCGCTCTTCTCGGGAGGAACGGATGGACATGAGAACCGAATTGGCAGCGGTCAAACACTCCGTCGTCAATGACGCACTCGAAGCAGTCGACCTCTCCATGAGAGTGGTAGGAGCGAAAAGCTTGTCTCTTGAAAATCCACTCCAACGCCACTACCGAGACGTCAGAGCAGGACTTCACAACCCACCGATGGATGACATGACGATCATGCAGCTTGCTACCGACGCCTACACCCGAAATCAATAAGAAAAGCGGAGGCGTCTGTTTATCGGCGACAAGCGCTGGAGACCCGCCAAGGTGGCTTTGCCGCCGCAGTGTGGGTTGAAGCGATCTCGAGCCGATGACGCCTGCAGCTAGACAATAAGAAAAGCGGAGGCGTCCCGCTCAGACGCGATAGGTTCTGGAGGGGCAGCAAAGAAAGGTGCTCTTTCCTTTCATTGTCTGCACCGAAGAAACCCAGAGCGTCTGGGCGCTGAAGCTAGACAATAAGAAAAGCGGAAGCGTCCTGGCTTCACAGGACGTAGGTGTGCTTGATCCGACGAACGGACGAGCACACCTTTTTTTGCCTACTTCACTTCTTGGAAGAAGTTATTCCTAGCTTCGTTTTCTGATTCGTTGTATCGCTTAATGGGGTAACGCTTCTCCTCCATGGGCGGATTAGGAAGGAGGAAGAAAGGATTATTTTGTATCCGCTCTTTTTCCTATGTAACCATACATATGTGCGATGGCCATGAGATACAGGCAAAACGTTTCCCCATGACAAACCCACATTTTATTCCACTGACCCGGTCCTTTCCCGCAAAATAAGGCATGCCCTTTGTTCTTGACTTGTCCCTGTTTATTTAATCATCTTATGGACATGCGAAAGCATCATTGTTTGTTCCAACCAATATCATTTCTTTTCTCCTCTAATCGATAGGAGCATGTCCTTCAACCTGCGTCACGTCACCGTCTTCCTTCCCTTCCACCTTTTGATATCCTACACCAAATAATTGGGTGATGCCTATCCATAAAAACATGTATGTATGTCTTATTAGTTAATTTCCATTACATAATGACAAATATATATTGCATAAAGACATTATATGGATTACTATGAAGTTAGCTCAAAAAGGGGGAAGGCATGATGGGGTTTTTAAACTCAAAGATTCAAGATGAACGGGTCCTTCATACTAAGTACAAAATTTACTCAGAAATTTACATCCTGGTCATCATAATATGCGGTATCTCGGCTCTACTGAAACGTTATGTGTATGATCTGACTATTGAGCATATGTTCACTGAGTTCATTATTCTTCTTGCTGGTGCTATCTATTATGTAGTTCGATCTGTGATGTTAGGTATTTTTTCTGCGGACGTAGAAATGCATGACCAGAAAAGCAAGCATTCTATGCGAAAGAAAACCCTAATTTACAGTGTTGTATTCGGACTTGGTATCGCCCTTTTCATGGGTGTGAACAGTGCTGTGCGATACGCAGAGGGGCCGGGCCAGAGTATAGAATATTTTTTTATAACCGCTTTCGGCTCACTGATGATCTATTTGCCATTCTTTGTCATTATCCTTGTCGTTGGTAATGAAGTAGGCAAACGAATGAGCGATAAGGCAGTAAACAAAATGCTTGATGCGGATGATTCTGGTGATAACGATGAAAAACATTAAACTGAAAATGGCACGGGTCGAGCATGACTTATCCCAGGCAGAACTCGCAAACCGTGTGGGGGTCTCACGCCAGACGATCGGACTTATCGAGCTCGGTAAATACAACCCCACTCTTAATCTGTGCCTGGCAATCTGTCACACGCTTGGCAAAACACTTGATGAATTGTTTTGGGAAGAACTGGATAATGAATAGAGGAGAAACATGAGGAAATGAATGAATGGAAGCAAAACGTACGACAAACGGATTTTCACCCTGCAACTCGTAAATATTATTTATCTTTTAAAAAAGTCATCCTCTCTCTTTTACATTCAATAGAGGGAGGATGACTCTGTAATTATTGGATCGATTAATGGGGCCACGGATACATCCGCTGCCTCCCTATCTTGATAACCTGCAACCTACTCATCACTTGATGGTTTGGCTTCTAAGGCGTATTTCAACTCTTCCTATCCCTCCACATGAACTGAAATGCCTTCTTACCATTATAATGATCGTTGGAGGAGATACTTTTTCTGTTGGCAGTATCCTGAAATTACACCCGCAAGAATTGGCGATTCATCTAGGGGTATCTTTTACAATTAGCTTAGAAGTTAAATACGCAAGGGTTGCTGCAAAAAATGCAATAAATAATGTAAGGGAAGGAGTGCCGCCATTGATCACCGTGTTATTGGTTAAAGGACCAGCTTGGTTCCAAGCACTCGTTATATCCGGAACATAAAAGACAGTCAACAAGTATCCTGTTACCATTTGAAATGCTGCAAACAAACATAGAAAACTAATTGCAAACACAATATATTTTTTCATGAAATGATCTCTCCCTTTGTTCTTTTTCTCTCTCTTTGAAGATAAGAATCATTCGTTCTTCACTATAGTAGATGATGTAGACACCGGCCTTTATTATCGAAAATATTCATTCAAAATCGAACTCCTATTGCTAGATCGCTAATAGTTTGTGATCCCACATCTATTGTTTTTCAGACATCCTTCCCCCTCAACCCATTATCCATTAGTTGAAGAACGTTTGTTTCTCCTTGATTTATTTTTTCTCGAAAGATCAAACAAACACGGTCATAACTACTCGTACCATCATTTTTATCTAAAGCCTTTTTTCAGCTATTCCACTTCTTTTTTTAAACGATCGATCTCTTTATTAAGAGTTACATAATCTTCCATTATTATAGCCTCGAAAAACATTGTCTAAAAACTGTTTCATGAACATCGTTTACAGATAAATTAACCTGTTTTTCTTCCATCATTTTACCACCTCTTTTTTTTCTCTTTGAATTTTTCTAGTAGACTATTACTATGTTCTTTTTCCATTTTATCTGTTCTTCGCTCGGAAACCATCACATCAATCCAAGCCTTTATACGTATCCTACTAAATGGATCGATATTAGCACACCAATAATGACTTGCCCTTCAAATACTTTGAAATCGATAAAATCTCCATGTTTGTTTGAATTTACGATCGAGGAATCCAGCACGATTTTATTAAATAGGGCAAAAACTATTTGAATTATGTTAATATTTGGTATACAACAATAAATATTTTAGAGAGGGAGATTCATATGGTGTTATACTTAGTGAAATATACTTTAAAAGGCAATGATAAAGGGGTACATTTAAAGACTCCTCACATTGATTATCTAAAAAGACTATATGATGAGGGAACTTTACTGACGGCAGGATTGTTTACAGGCAAGGTAGGAGGGTATCTATTGTTTAAAACAGAGTCTTATGAAGAAACGCAAGCATTGATTGAGAAAGACCCCTACATCGTCCATGGGGTGAGAGACTTTGAAATTGAATCTTGGGATGTCTCACCGTTTCCTCTTAAAGTTGTTGAGTAACCATCTTTTTAAAGCATACTGAATATTTTTTCACTACACCCAGATATAAGTAATAGGATTAAAACGAGAAGGCATACAATCCCCCTTTTTTATTCAAGGATTATTCTTATTCGATTAAACTGCCCTTTCGTTGAAAACAACTTCACACAATAAACCTCTATTTATCTCGTTCATCTTTGATAAAAGTGTGTACTTTACTTTTTCTGAAGTACATTCACGGATGGCGAGATCTTTGACGTCTTTATGCTGATACCCGCACTCGGAGCACAGCTGGCTGGACGGGAAATCTTTTAGTATGACAACGTACTTTTTTGCCATACTAATCGGCTTTGTACTTCAGCATCGTATGCAAGAGAGACTAGTTAGAGCAAAGCAAGACAACTCGAAATCACTTTCCATCGCGGGGAGAGGTAGAAAGGGAGCAGTTATGAAAAAACAGTATGGCTTATGGGGACAAGTGATCGGCGCAGGGGTAGCAGCTGGAACAGCACTTGGTTTATTTTTGAAGGCGGTAGAGCAGGGGACGGGTGTGAAAGTATATACGTTACTGCTTAACGTTGACTACATACCAGTCCTTCAACATTATTACTTTTCTGAGTTTACCGAGTTCGGGTTCCATCTCCTGGTCTCCATAGGTCTCACTGCTGTATTCGCGGGTTTTTTACGAAAAAAGAGGCCGTCCCGTGAAAGAATCGTTCCTTTCATCGTAACGGCCAGTACCCTTATCGGTGTTTTATATTTTCCGGTCACCGTTTTATCGGAACAGACGCCTTCTGTTACTTCCATTCAAGCACTGATCCCGTGGCTCATCGGTCATTCCTTGTATGGATGGATACTAGGGATGATGATGCGCCGGTTTATTCCAGACAGCTCTCGATAGCTTCCGGGCATTGCTGATTCATTAATTGGTCTAGTTCCTGGCTGATGGCCACCACCCTCTTATCGGTGAAGGAGCCGAATTTTTCATAAGCTGCCATCATTTCATGGCGTGTCTCTTCGATTTTTTTCTCAACCCGTTTCGTCTTCTTCATATCCATCCTCCTCGTACACGTGATACTGATTCTTTCCTTTTTCCTTCGAAGCATACAAGGCACTGTCTGCTTTTTTAAAGAGCACGTCGGGATCCTTCCCGTGCTCCGGCGCAATCGCAATTCCCGCACTTGCTGTAACATTGAGCATCGACAGGCTATGATCGGTTTCGATCGAATGCTGAATATCAGAAATCACTCGAGCTGCCGCACTCTCCGCTTCCTCTCTGTTTGTGTGAGGCATGATGATCATAAATTCATCACCCCCCAGCCGGAATGGAGTGTCTCCTTTGCGAATCGTCGAAGACAAATGGAAAGCAATTTGCTTAAGCAGCACATCGCCTCTATCATGGCCTAAAGTATCATTTACAGCTTTGAAATTATCCAGATCTACCATGATTAAGGCGGTTTCCTGTGATTTCTGGCGCAGCTGAGAGCGGAGGAAATCATTAAACGCCGCTCTGTTTTTTAAACCAGTTAAACTATCGTGAAAAGCCATATGCATAGGCTTGGCAATCCAGTGTGAAATAAGAAGCGCCAATGCGGTAGCTACGGTTAATACAATTACTAACGTCATGTAAAAATTGTTGCGATTTTCCTCTAATACGGATTGCAGCTCATTATTGTTGTAAACAATTTCTAACACTTTATTTTTCGTTGTCCCATTGTCGACTTTCGACTCATAAGGAGTATATCGATAAATGGCGGGCTCGCCTTTCCACTCTTCTTCGACTTCAGATGGCTGTTTCGTGGCATAGGTTTTTTCAAAAGCCTCTCGTCGTTCCGGAGATAGCCTGGCCTCATCTACAGGCTCTCCTAATGAATAGCCTCCTATATTTAACACATGGATATCATATATGGAGTCATACTGATCCGCTAAATTTTCCATGACACGGAAAAAATTAAACTCTTCAAAAATCTGACTTTCTTCCACTGAATAGCCGAGCTCAATCATGTATTGCTTGTCCGGAGTCGCCATATAACTGTATTTTTTCACTTCTCCTGTCTCTTGCTCGATGTCCATGCCGTCATGAAAGAAATGTCCTGCTTCCCGTCTCTCATTTAAAACGCTCGCGAGCTTCTCGCAGCATGCTTCAAAATCTAAGCCAATGTCATCGGGAAAGCTGCTGTGAGTAATAACATTCTCCGTGTCGAGGATGTAAATATCCATCCCGAGTTGCTGTTCTAATTGCTCGAAATCCCATTCGTCAAAATGGGGATTGTCTTTATATTTATCGAGGAGACGATAGGTGTTTTCTTGCATTTTAGAGGCCGTTTCTTCTTCAAATAAGTAGTGTGCTTTCTCAAAAGAGTGAAGCGAAGAGGTCACCATTTCTTCGGTTTGCTGTACTTGGGATTGGTTATGTTTCACTGCTTGCTCTTCCAATCGTTGTTGGTCGATTGCCGACAATCCTATCGAAATAAAAAGAGCGAACCCTATCATTATAAGAAAAAGCCTCGTCTTTATATTTGTACGCAACGTCACCACCCCACCTCCCATCAGATGAAACAGAGCGCCATTTAACTGTGAAAATGGTACTATGTCGAATAATAAAAAATGATGTCATTCACTCTATTAGGATGATAAAACTAGTTCCTAATATTTAATTATACATCGTATTCATCTGTTTTGGGTAGGGATTTTTCATAATTATTAATAATATTTTAATGTTTATTGCTTACGGAAAACAGCTCCCCCTAGAGTTGGGAGTGCTGATTTGAAAAAAAAAGTCGCATCTAGTCCTATTTACCTATAACTTTTGAGAAAAAGAGAAACTATCACTCTTCTTCAAAAGATACACGTGGCAGACGGCTCTGGTCCTCGTGTCCCAAGTGTAAAAGAAGCTCCAGGGGCGTATTGAGACATATAACGGCCTGGAGCTTAACAGTCTATTCTATTAGCAAGGAACAAGTGCTTACTTTAGATTCAGTATAGAACTTATGTTCCTTCGCGTCAACCTGTTTTCTGAAATTTCTGTTATGTAATTTTGATTTTTTACACAGGAAAAGGAAGCCGTTTAAAATGGCTTCCTTCTATCTATATACGTTCTACAATGGTAGCCACACCTTGACCGCCGCCAATACATAGCGTAGCTAATCCTGTTTTGCTGTTTCGACGTTTCATTTCATAAAGAAGGGTGATGAGAACGCGAGCACCACTGGCACCGATTGGATGACCGAGGGCAATCGCCCCTCCATTGACATTTAAGCGATCTTCAGGAAATTTCAATTCCCGCTGAACGGCAAGGGACTGCGCGGCAAAGGCTTCATTTGCCTCAATCAAGTCAAGATCATCAACCGTCAACCCAGCCCGCTCTAATGCTCGCTGTGTTGCGGATACCGGCCCAATGCCCATAATACGTGGCTGAACGGCGGCGTTCGCATTCATACGAATTCGAGCAAGCGGCGTGATTCCTAGTTCTTCTGCTTTTCTTTCACTCATCACAATCAAGGCAGCGGCGCCGTCATTAATGCCGGATGCATTTCCTGCCGTGACGCTTCCTTCTTTCTTAAAGGCCGGGCGTAATTTGCCGAGCTTCTCAGCAGTCGTGCCGGAACGGATTCCTTCGTCTTGGTCTACTCTGACCGGATCCCCTTTTCGCTGCGGGACGTCAATCGGGATGATTTCTTCCTCAAACAGCCCTTTTTCCTGGGCTTGAGCCGCTTTTTCTTGGCTCGCAGCAGCGAACGCGTCTTGTTCATCACGGGTAATGCCGTACTCCTCATTTAAGTTTTCCGCCGTAATTCCCATGTGATAATTTTCCATCGCGCACGTCAGGCCATCATCGATCATGCTGTCGACCAGCTTTTGGTTCCCCATGCCAAAACCATCGCGAGCGCCTTTTACAAGATAAGGAGCCTGACTCATATTTTCCATGCCGCCCGCAACAATGATTTCCGCATCTCCTGCTTTTATTGCTTGCGTTGCCAAGTGAACGGCTTTTAAGCCCGATCCGCACACTTTATTTATCGTCATCGATGGAACGCCTTCGGGAAGGCCGGCTTGGAGAGCTGCCTGGCGAGCCGGGTTCTGCCCTAATCCGGCTTGAAGAACATTTCCCATAATGACTTCATCCACTTGGTCTGGCTGGATTCCCGCTCGCTCAAGTGCGGATGAAATAGCTGCTTTTCCGAGGTCGACGGCGGACACGTTATTGAAAGCCCCACGGAACGTTCCGATCGGGGTCCGGACCGCGCCGGCTAAGACAATACCCTCTTCCCTCACTGAGATCCCTCCTTCTTTCGGAGTGATTCATCCACGGTAAACGAAGCTTCCGTGTTTTGGCGAACCGTTTCGATATCCGAGCCATCTAAAATTTCACGAAGAACCATGCCGTTCTCTGTAAAATCAAACACCGCCATATCTGTGATCAGTCGATCGACGACTTGTGATCCTGTTAATGGAAGTTCACATTCGGAGCGTACTTTCGACTGACCGTGTTTGTTCACGTGATTCATAATGATAACCACTTTTCGGGCGCCTTGTACGATATCCATCGCGCCTCCCATGCCTTTTACCATTTTTCCGGGAATCATCCAGTTTGCTAAGTCGCCTTTCTCAGAAACTTCCATGCCGCCGAGAATGGCGAGGTCCACATGCCCGCCGCGGATCATCGCGAAAGACTCGGCGTTATCAAAGAAAGACGCCCCTTTTTTCGTTGTCACCGTTTCTTTTCCGGCATTGATGAGATCACCGTCTTCCTCTCCTTCTACCGGGTAAGGACCTATTCCGAGTAGTCCGTTTTCCGAATGGAGAAACACACTTTTCGTTTCCGGTATCCGGTCCGCAATCAGTGTCGGCATCCCAATCCCTAAGTTCACATTCATGCCATCTTCAATTTCTTTTACCGCACGGGAAATGATTTTTTCACGCGAATTGCTCATACCGATCCCTCCTCATGTATTTATAGCTGTTAGACGATATATTTTTATTCTTTGGTGCATAGCGATTCTTCTGCTAAAAGTGCAGCAATGCATCTCCTGCGTAAGTCAAAGCAGAAGTCAGCACGTCCTGTGCAAGCCAGGGCACTTACGCTTTTCTTATTGCGCTTGGCGGACGGTTCTTCTCTCTATTCGTTTTTCGAAGTGATCGCCTTTCAAAATATTCTGTACGTAAATGCTCGGCGTATGGATAAAGTTCGGGTCTAACTCCCCTGGCTCAACGATCTCTTCCACTTCCGCAATGGTATGCTCACCGGCTGCGGCTGCTAACGGGTTAAAGTTGCGTGCGGTGTAGCGGTATATCAAATTTCCGTAAGAATCCCCTTTCCATGCTTTTACAAGAGCCACATCCCCTACAATGGCTTCTTCCAAAATGCATGTTTTCCCGTCAAATTCTTTATGCTCCTTGCCTTCCGCAATAGGGGTTCCGACTCCCGTTGGCGTATAAAAACCGCGAATACCAGCACCGCCAGCGCGAATCCTCTCCGCAAGCGTTCCCTGTGGTACGAGTTCTACTTCCAATTCCCCATTCAAGTACTGGGACTCAAACGTTTTGTTTTCCCCAACGTACGATGCAATCATTTTTTTAATTTGCCGATTTTGAAGCAACAGACCTAATCCCCAGTCGTCCACCCCGCAGTTGTTACTGACTACTGTGAGATCTTTTGTGCCTTGTTCTGCCAATGCTTGAATGAGATTCTCCGGGATACCCGATAACCCGAAACCACCAACGATGAGCGTATCCCCATCTTTAATTTTGCGAACACTCTCTTCAAATGACGTAGACACCTTTGACATGAAAAAACCCCCTTACGACGTTTTGTTACTTTCCACTTTACTAAAAACGCTTACATAAGTAAAATAGATAAATATTATATATTTATTCCAAAATAGAATAAAAGGTGACCGCTATGAATTTGAAACAACTGGAATATTTTCTAGAAATAGAAAAGGAAAAAAGCTTCTCGAAAGCAAGTCAAACGTTGCATGTTTCTCAACCTTCGTTAAGTAAAGTCATTCATCAGCTTGAAGAAGAATTGGGCATCCGCTTGTTTGACCGATCGACTCGCCACTTGCGAATCACCGACGAAGGAAAAATGATGTTGATCCATGCCCAACAAGTGATTCGGGCGGCAGATGATATGAAGAAAGCAGCAGATGATTTGATTCAGCGACGAAAAGGAAGCTTCCTCTTTGGACTCCCCCCGGTCATCGGTTCGACCTTGTTTCCCGATGTGATCGCGGACTTCCGTGCGACTTACCCAGATACCGACATGCAAATCATTGAGGAAGGGGCAAAAATCATGGAAGCATCTTTGCTGGAAGGTAATATTGATGTAGGCGTCGCGATTCTTCCCGTCGCGTCGGACCTGTTTGATGTTCGCCCTCTCATTCAAAAACATTTACTTCTCATCGTTGCCCCCGATCATCCGCTAGCAAAGGAAAAAAAGATCACGATGAAAGAGCTTCGTCATGAACGCTTCCTTATGTTCCAGCAAGGCTTTTCTTTATATGACCGGGTTCGCGAAGGATGCATTGAGGCCGGTTTCGAACCGACTGTTATCCATGAAAGCACGCAGTGGGATTTTCTCGTTGAAATGGCTAAGAAAAATCTTGGTGTGGCATTTGTTCCTGAAACACTCTGTGAAAAAATGGACATGACCGAGGTCGGGGTTATTGAAGTTACAGACCCGGCCCTCACGTGGGATCTCGCTCTCATTTGGCGAAAAAACAGCTATCAATCTCACGCCACGAGAGAATGGATCGACTTTGTGGAAGAGAGTTTTCGAGCTAAAAAGTAATGAGATGATCTACTATAAAAGGACATTCGGGATACTCCTCCCGAATTCCTTTTATTTTTTTCCTTATTTGAATCCAGACCATTCGACACAGTCTCTTTTGTAAAAATAAATTCACTCAATGAGAAAAACAACTTATTATTTCGTGCGCATTTTGATAAAATATTAAAATTCATTTGACAATTATTAACTTTATATTATCATATTTAATAACTTACTTTTTTACCCAATTAATTTTCAGAAAGGAGTGTCTATTGTGAAGAATAGAAACAATACCCGTATCTTTCTTTTTGCTGCTTCTATTTTCGGGTTGATTATGATGGAAAGTCCGCTCCTCTTAGCTGCAAATCGAGTCGAACCTTTCATTTTCGGCTTTCCTTTTTTAGTAGCTTGGATTTTATTTTGGTGGGCGTTTTGTACCATCTTATTCTTCATTGCTCACAAAATGAACTGGGGAAAACCGAAGTCCAAACAGGAGAGTGATGCATCATGACGATGGGCGTTCTCATTATCGTATTATTTATGGTCATTCCGCTTGTGGTCGGATTTTATGCCGCTGGGAAATCTCAAAATACGAGTGACGACTATTTCATTCAAGGACGCGGCATGGGATCGGTCGCAGCGTTTTTCACCGTTGCCGCCACTTGGTGGAGTGCTTTCGCCTTTCTCGGCTCCAACGCCTCGTTTTACACTGAAGGGCCGGTGTATTTAACCGCATTTGCATGGAACATTTTATTTGGTTTTTTATATTTTGTAGTCGGAAAACGTGTCTGGTTTTTAGGGAAAAAGTTTAACTATGTGACCCCGTCTGATTTGTTAGGTGATTTTTATAACAGTGAAAAAGTTCGTATTCTCGTTGGCCTTATCGTTATTGTTTTTACGATTCCTTACTTGCAGATTCAATTAACCGGGGGCGCATATTTAATTGAAGTGGCGTCCGGCGGTGTGATTCCTTTCTGGCTTGCTGCTCTTATTTTTTACGTCGTCATTATTACATACGTGTGGGTTGGCGGAATTCGCGCTGTCGCATGGACCGATATTATTTATGGCGCATTGTTATTTTTCGGTCTCTTATTCGTCGGGTTTTATATTGCAAACGTTGTAGGCGGACCGGCGTCTATGTTCAGCCAAATGCAAGAGTCCCATCCGAATCACATGACGCTCCCTGGTCCAGAAGGTTCTTCGGGGTATGCGACTTGGATTTCTCTTTGCTTTGTGACAGCTATTGGTGCGATTATGGGACCACAGATTTGGCTGCGTATGTATTCCGTCAAAAACGGACAGCTTTTTAATTTAATGCCGTTTTTAATTTCACTTGTGGCGATCACGTACATTGGATCCTTATTTGTCAGCTGGACAGGCGTTCTCGTTATGCCTGGAGTCGAAAATCCAGATCAGATCTTGCCGCTCATGCTGCTCGACTACGCCCCGTTTGTCATCGGAGCAATCGTCCTTGCCGGCGGAGCTTCAGCCGCCATGTCTACGGCGAACAGCCAGATTCATGCGGTGTCCACCGTCATGACGAAAGACTTTTATCAACGGTACCGAAATCCGGAAGCTCCCCAATCGAAGCTGATCCAAGTCGGTCGTTATTTCCTATTGGCGTTTTCGGTGTTAGCATACTTCTTGGCTTTGTTTGCGCCTGGATTGCTTGTCACCGTTGGGTTGATTGCCTTTGGTGGAACGGCGCAGCTCATTGTTCCTGTCATTGGCGCACTTTTCTGGAAACGCGGAACGGCAAGCGGTGCCATGGCCGGCTTGATTGGAAGCCTTGTCTTTATCATTGCGTTTACTTTTATTCCAGCGCTAGTGAGTCCACTTGGTCTCGATCCTGCGATGTGGGGACTTGCGATTAATACCGTCTTGTTCATCGGTGTCAGCTATGCTACCGCGCCGCGTGACCAGCATGTTGTCGACCGCTTTGATAAAGCCTTGCGCGAGTTCCGCGGAGAAGAAGGAATCGAAGACATAGAAGCTTCTGAACCAAAAGAACACATTCCTTCTTAATAAAAGAAAAGCGGATCAGTAAGGGAAGCCCCTGAAGCTGGTCCGCTTTTTATTTGATTCGACAAAGTAAGGGACTCGGATTCGAGACACATCGTCCCCTGCTGCATTTGTTGACCTTCCTTCTATATTTTTTAAGTTTGACGTCACTATGGATGCCGGTTAACGACCTTAGAATCTTTCTTCTCCTTTTCAAGGGCACCACCCACTGTGCTTACTGACCTTGGTCTGCTTTCTTCGCGTGCTTAGGGCATCCACCTTGGTCCGTTGCTTCGCTTTGTTGACCTTCCTTCTATATTTTTCAGTTTCAACGTCACTATTGAACCCCAATGATGACCTTGGAATCCTTCTTCTCCTTTTCAAGGGCTTCATCCGCTCCGGTTACTGACCTTGGTTTCCTTTCTGCTCAGCCTTAGGGCATCACCTTGGTCTGTTGCTTCGCTCTGTTGACCTTCCCTCTTTATTTTCCAATCTCAACGTCACTATTGAACCCCAATGATGACCTTGGAAGCTTTCTTCTCCTTTTCAAGGGCACCACCCACTCCGGTTACTGACCTTGGTTTCCTTTCTGCTCAGCCTTAGGGCATCCACCTTGGTCTGTTGCTTCGCTTTGTTGACCTTCCTTCTATATTGTTCAGTTTCAACGTCACTATTGAACCCCAATGACGACCTTGAACAATTGTATTCCTTTGTCTACGTAACGAAGTGTGGGAGAAAGAGAAACTCCCCGGGTCATGAGACAATATTTTTGATAGATTCTTATATTTCTTGTCCTATGAACCTTCCATAAAGCAAATATTCTTTGATTTTCTATCCATTGATGCTCCATGAACATTGTTTTTCCCTTTCATGAGACGAAAAGTCCTTGGAATCCTTGTTTTTCTTGTCTCATGACAGCTTCATAGAGCAGGAATTACTTACTTTCCGCCTGATACTTGTCCTATGAACCTTCCATGGAACATAATTTCTTTGGTGTTTTCTATTTTCTTGCTCCATGAACCCTGGATTTGCTTTCATGAGACCACCTTTCCTTTGAATCCTTATCTTTCATGTCTCATGAACCAACCCTTCCACTCTGAACCATAGGACGACACTAAAAAAAGGTGAGGATCTTCTCCCCACCTTTGCTAACTGACGCTCTGTATTATTGTTGTCCTTGCTTCACCCAAGAAGCGACAGACACCGTACGCTTCGCTTGGTGCTTCACTGCTTCTTGCACGTCTTCTTGCATGTTGCCTTCCTGGTCTACAGTGACACTGACGCCGTATGGATTTCCGCCGGAAGAAAATTGTACCGCATCTGAATATCCTGGAGGTACAATGATCGCGCCCCAGTGCATCATCGTCGTGTAAAGAGCTTGAACCGTAGCTTCTTGTCCGCCATGCGGGTTGCTTGCGGAAGACATACCGCTCACTACTTTGTTGATGAGTTTTCCGTTAGCCCAAAGTCCGCCTGTTGTATCTAAGAACTGTTTCATTTGAGCAGGGATGTTCCCGAAACGAGTTGGCGCGCTGAAGATGATCGCGTCGGCCCACTCGAGATCGTCGTTTGTTGCGACTGGCACGTCTTTGGTTGCGTTGATGTGTTCTTTCCAAGCTGGGTTGGACTCGATGGCTGCTTCTGGCGCAAGCTCTTCGACACGCATGAGCTTCACGTCCGCTCCTGCTGCTTCAGCGCCTTCTTTTGCCCATTGTGCCATTTGGTAGTTGGTTCCTGTTGAACTATAATAAATCACTGCTAATTTTACGTTTTCCATTGGTTGATCGCTCCCTTGTTTGGTTTTATCTTTTTTTAAGAAGTCAAAAATACCCATTTGCTACACCACCGCATTTATTTTCTTATTCGTTTCTTGTGGCCATTTCCTCGTCTGACGTGTTCGACACACCTCCTTTATTAGGATAACCATGGAACGTGTTACCCTATTTGGTTGTACCATTCGGCGGCTTTCTCGATTTCATTTCTCGTCAGTTGATGGCCGTGATGTTCCCAGTGCACTTCTACGGATGCCCCGGCCTTCTGAAGGAAATCAGCTAATTCTTCTGTCTCTTCCGGCTTACAGATCGGATCATTCGTCCCGGCGCCGATGAAGACGGGAAGACCTGTTATATCTGGCAATTCGATGCCTCGTCGTGGAACCATGGGATGAAAAAGGATAGCTCCTTTCAGCGCATTCTCATAATGGAACAATAAGCTCGCTGCGATATTCGCTCCATTCGAATAGCCAACAGCCACGACATTCTGACGATCAAATCCATGCTCCTGCGCGGCGTCATCGAGAAAGTGATGCAGTTCTTCGGTACGATGAATGAGATCTTCTTCATCAAATACCCCTTCTGCGAGCCTTCTAAAAAAGCGGGGCATCCCATTTTCGCTCACATTTCCTCGGACCCCTAACACGGAAGCGGAACCGTCGATCATGCCTGCGAGAGGCACTAAGTCTGTCTCTGTTCCTCCTGTTCCGTGCAAAAGAAGAAAGGTTGTATCGTTTTTCCCTTGTTGAAAAATATGCTTCATTCGTTTCCTTCCTTTCTATTTCGAACCGTCACCGGTCGCAGCATGCCTTCGATCCGTGTACGGTGAACTTCCAGCCATTCCGGCAATTTCAGTGTTTCACCGAGAGTTTCTAACGGCTCGTCTCGTGTGAAGCCGGGCGGATCTGTTGCCATTTCAAACAATAATCCTCCGTGCTCCCGGAAATAAATCGAAGTAAAATAATCTCTATCTTTTATTTCTGTCGGGAAGTATCCTTGATCGGATAAATGCTTTCCCCACTCCAGCTGATCTTCCCCGTCTTCCGTACGAAATGCGATATGGTGAACCGTACCCACGCCCATTTCGCCGCGGGGACTTGCGCTCAGCTTGATATCGATGACATTTCCAAAGGCGCCCGAGGAGCGGAAGCGTAAATAATCGTTCTCCTGCCCTTCTTTCTTGAAACCCATACCGCGCTCCAGCAGCTCTGCTGTTTTGTAAGGAGCTGCGGTACATAACACGGCTCCGCCGAAACCTTTAATCGCATGCTCCGATGTCACCCCGTTGCTTTCCCACGTGCTAGGATTGCCATCTTCTCTTGCGACGATTTCTAAACGTAGGCCATGGGGATCATCAAATTGAAGAAAGTCTTCTTGAAACCGTGTTTCTTTTGTCACCTCAACATCGAAGTCTCGTAATCGCGCTTCCCAATAATCCAAGGCATGCTCCGGGACGACGAAAGACGTGATTCCAACTTGCCCGGTTCCTATTCGTCCCTGCGGAGCACCGGCCCACGGGAAGACGGTCATGATCGTCCCAGGCTCTCCCTCTTCATTTCCAAAATAAAAATGGTACGTTCCCGGGTCATCAAAATTGACGGTTTGTTTCACAAGCCGGAGTCCTAACACTTCGGTGTAAAAATCAAGATTCTCTTGAGGGTCCCCAACAATCGCCGTAATATGGTGAATCCCTGCAGTTGCTTTAGCCATGGTTGGCACCTGTCTTTCCAGTTATTTTTCTTTCATTTATCTTTAATTCGAGATATTATTTTAAAAAAATTTATCTTTGTTGTTTGGGGGGGGAAGCAGCTTTCCCATGATGAAAAAGCTGACTTACCTAGTCCTTCAACGAAAAGCCGACTTTTTTTAATAATGTTATCAATGTTTGCTTTTCCTCTTCTTCCAGCACATTAAACATTCCTTGTACAGCTTTCTGGTGCTTCGGGAAAATATCATCCATCAGCTCGGATCCTTTTTCGGTTATGCTTGCGTAAATGACTCTCCGATCTTTCGGACAACGTCTTCGCTCTAAATAATGTTTCTGTTCGAGCTTGTCTACCACATACGTAATGCTGCCGCTCGACAACAATATTTTCTCACCAATTCGTTGAATCGGCTGATCTCCCTTGTGATACAAAAGCTCGAGCACCGCAAATTCCGTCGGGTTCAATCCATGCGTGCGGATGTCTTCTCTAATTTTCTCTTCGACCGCATGTTGGGCACGAGAAAGAACAACTAGAGATTTAAGTGAAAGATCTTCGTTGTTATGGCGTGATTGACTCATGGTCACCCTATCCTTCGTTCAATTATCTTGAATTCAAGGTAATAATAAATCATCCTAATGGTAATGTCAACCGTTAGGGTCCCCTCTCCATATGTATTTATCCAGCGAAAACCGGTGTTTCCTCGTGAAAAAAAGACCAAAGAGGTTGGGACAAAAGTATTTAAATGAAAGATAAATCCGAACAACTTATGTTGTCGCTTTGTCAAAATACTTCGCTTTCCGCGGGCACGGCTTCAGCTTCCTCGGAAAGCGAAAACGCCTTTCCTGCGGGATCTTCAGCTCGTGCTGTTCCCGCTGGAGTCTACGTATTTTGACTACGCTGATACACTGCGTTTATGAAACGGGTGACTCCTCCAACATGTGATCGTTCGTCTTTAGAGTTGACTATTCTAGTTTTGTCCCAGCCTCGTTCGTCGAGTGATTACCCTAAAAAAAGGAAGCTCACGACCGCTACATAACTGGTGACCGCGATGATCGACGGAAAGAGGTACGTGAATCTGTTCCGCGTATGATCCCGTTTGATGATGACCATCACCATTATCGTCAATATGATCCCCACGAGAGACACATACATTAATTCATCACTCGTATCGAGCCATATGCTTCCGTTTACGTAGACGAGATCCGCTATCGCAATCACTAAAAGATTAAACACGTTGCTTCCTAAAATCGTTCCAATTGCCATATTCACGTTGGCGAGCTTCAAGGACATGAACACGCTCATCGCATCAGGGATGGACGTAGCTAATGATGCAAAAATGCTTCCAACCGTAGTAGCGCTGATTCCAGTCGTGTCGGCCATCACATCCCCCGATATCGACAACACACTTCCGAAAAAGAAAATAAGAATCGAAAACAGAAAAAACCCTATCACTGCTCGTTGTACACTTATCTTCTTTTCGCTTTGCTTCGTTGGGTTTTCGCTGTCCGAAGAAGGTTCTATGTTTTCTTGTTGCTTTTTTGATACAAATCGCATACCTGCAATATACGTCACGACAATCGCTATACTCGTGAGACTCATAGTAAACAATGACACCGAAACATGGACACTCAGTCCAATGACAGTGAGAATACAGAGGATAAGCGCAATCATCCCCGTATAGATATGGTCATGTTTTACACGAAGAAACAAGCGTTGACTCCGAAAGTAAATATCCAACACGAACAATATAAAAATGTTAAATAAAATGCTTCCCAGTCCATTCCCCACCGCGATATCCGCGTTCCCAATAAGCCCTGCGGATACGGTAATGGTCAGTTCCGGTAAGGATGTAGCCGTAGCAAGAAGAATCGTACCTGCTAACAGGCCGCCCATTTTTGTTTCTTTACTTATAATATCCGCATATTTCGATAGTCTGATAACAGACAGTGCGGATACGACCGCTGATATAATAAAAACAATGATGGAAATCGATCCAGCGTTCTCAATAGCTTCCTCTCTCCTTTACCTCTTTCATGGTTTGCGTTTTTCGACCTGATAGATGGCGCTAATTCTCTTTCTTCCCCAAGTATGTGGACAAAAAACGCTTCTCCTTTATCCAATCATTGGAACTTCCTGAGAGCACCTAGGTGAACCGACCGTGACATGTTTGTGACAGGAATAGACAGGCTGGGCCCGCCCCCCTATACTTTATGGAAGCAACCGCTTTTTCTGTTGCTCCTTACCCTTGTTCTTCCCACAAAAAAGAGAGTAAGGAGGAACATGCGGGGGTACATAGAACAAAAACGCAAGCGCCTTGCTCAGGAGCGCTAGGGTCAGGCGCTACATCTTGAACACGACAACACATACACTTTCCTAACTTCCCGAGGGGGATACCAATGTGAAAAAGCAAGTGTTTCAGTTTAGTTCGATCGGTGTCTTGAATGCCATCATCGACATCGGGGTGCTAAATCTGCTTCTTTGGATATGGCCGACCACGGATAATACATCGCTCTTCTTTTTTAATTCCATTGCCTATTTTCTTGCCATTGCGAACAGCTACTATTGGAATGCACGGTTTACGTTTTATCGGTTTTCAGACTTCGGTTGGAAAGAAAAATCCCTTTTTCTCTTACAGGCCATCATCGCTTGGCTCGTCAACAATTTCGTTTTCATCGCCATCTTGCATTTGTTTTCTGAACAAGCGTACCTCCCAATCCCTGCTTTTCTTTCGCAAAATATCGCAAAAGGACTCGCGATGTTTCTCTCTTTTACGAGCAGCTTTTTTATGATGAAATACGGGGTGTTTCGCTCACGGGAGCAGGCGGAGTCAAAGCGCCGGGAGAAGCAACATTTTTTTATGCGGTGAAAAAAGAATAACGAGAAAAAAGTTTACGAAAAGGGATGAGGTGGAAGGAGAACAGTGAACCAATCATCATGGAGGTGTTCTATCATGGCACAAAATCGTTTTAAAACAGGCGAAGAAGCCCCACAAAGTGGAAAGTATGAAGTGAGCGAATTAGTAAATGAAGGCACTCCAGAAGAAAACACAACAATTGACTTGGAAAAAGGAGAACGTTTCCCTCCAGACCCATCCAGCAATGATGCGGCGTATTGGGTGAAAGCGTCCTAATGCATCGATGACAAATGCATGTTTAAATAATACACGGCTTCAGCCTCCTGCAGGTTGGAGCCGTTTCCTGTGGCAGCCCGTCCATTCTATGTTTGAGACAAGAAGATGACAGGGTAACTGTTAAAGGAGACAATGGAAGATTCACACTCATCTTCTTTTGTACGACCTTCTACACTTCGCGAAGAAAGGATGATAGTGGTGACATACGAAGAATGCATCAAAGAATGTCTGAACTGCATGGAACAGTGTAACCTGTGCTTTGATGAATGTTTAAAAGAAGAGGACGTCACAATGATGGCCACGTGCATTCGCCTGAACCGAGAATGTGCAGATGCTTGTGCTTTCGCTGCGAAAGCGATGCAAAGCAACAGCCCTTTTGCGAAAGAGATCTGCAGGTTGTGTGCGGATATTTGCCAGGCTTGCGGCGACGAATGCGCCAAACATAACGAGAAACATTGCCAAGACTGCGCAGAAGCATGCCACCGTTGTGCCAAAGTGTGCCGTGAGATGGCAGCATCCTAAACGAACAAAAGCGCGGGCGCCTTGCTCACGAGCGCCAAGTGCTGGAAAGCCGCTGGCAGCAGCCGCTTTTTGGCTTCTGCCAGTTGCCTGAAGCGACCTCGAACCGATGGCGCCTTCTTCCCTTTTCATCATAAAAAAGGTACCCCGCTGTTTTCAGCATGAGGTACCTTTTTTGATTAATCTTTGCTTGTTACATCTGCCCCTTTTGATACAAAATTGTTTGGGCAATGCCAATGAAATACTCGGATTCCCTTATGATATGATCCAGTACCACTTTCGCAGTCGGATTTCCGCTGACAGCGCTGCTTTGATTTTTGATTTGCTGGCAGAGCTCGATAAAATCCTCACTCTGCTGCAGACAGAAGGCAACGAGGTCTAACACATCCTTTTCCAAAGACGGGGATATCGTATAGTTCGACCGAATCACGGATTCAATAAACCGAACGATACGCTGATGTGTTTCCCCGAGCGCTTTTTCCCACGTATTGAGCGCATCGACATACACTTTTTCCAACCCTGTCACCAATTCTCGAATCACTACGGTATGTTCTTCCTCTTGCTGCTTCCAAAATTCCGCTTCATCCAATATTCTCAACGGCATTTGCGAGCCATAGTAAAATTGCATGTTACTCCCTCCCTTGTTTCACTACTTCAACCTATGATCAGAGTTCGTTCTTTATGCGGACATGCTTCTATTTGAAAAGATTCTCTAGTTGAACGCGGATCCCTCCCAACTCTCCCTTTCATCTTTTTCATTACATTTTTATCGATAATCGATAAAAAGTTATTGAATAACAAATGTGAATTGTGCTACAGTGTAGTTGTAATCACATACAAGAAAGGTTGGAATCCTGCTATGAAATCACCTACTATTTTTTACATTGGATCGTGGATATCGCTTATTTTTGTCTATTTTGTAGGACTCTTAGGCTTATTCACCACATTAGAGCACGCTTCCCGGTTATGGTTTCCGGACAGCGCTCTCGCTTCTACATTTGGGCGGTTTGAACCGATATTCGGCTCACTGGATGTACGTTTCACCGATCAACCGGCTCTTTATGCGAAAGATTCGTTTATCGCTCTTTCTTTCGTAAGTAACATAACGGTTATGATTCTTGCCGCACTTGTCGCATGGTACTTACATAAATTACTACGCAACATCTATCGAAACAGCTTATTTATGTTTGAGAATGTATCGATTTTTTACAAGCTTGGTTTCATTATTTTGATTCTCGGTTCAGCGGCTCATTACATCGACGGGATGATGGTATCCCAAGCCATTCGTGAACTGGCTATCACTAATGCCTTTCTCACCATTCCTAACCTCTTCTACATTGATACGGTGGTGGCGGGAGTATTTCTTATTCTTCTTGCTTCAGCTCTAAACGTTGCTGTAAAAGCCGTTGAAGAAAATCGACAAACGATATAGGAGCGTCCCATATGATACGTGTAAAATTAGATGTGAAGCTGGCTGAGAGGAAAATGTCACTAAATGAATTATCGGAAATCGTCGGTATTACCCCTGCGAACTTGTCCGTCCTGAAAAACGAGAAAGGAAAAGCGATACGCTTCTCTACCTTAAACGCGCTTTGTCAAGCACTCGATTGTCAACCAGGAGACTTATTGGAATACATTGCCGACAATGAATCCTAATTGTTCTGGCTGATTAAATTACAAATAAAGCACCCCCAACTTTTTCATCGTTGGAGGTGCTTGTGATGGGGAGTTCGTTACACTATATGTACCCCTCTGGACAAGTATGATGCTTTTTTTACCTTTTTCCTAAGTTCGCCAGGGAAAGAAGATGTAAAAATAAGGAACGTGTGCTATGGTTAAGATGACATTTACTATTTGAAAATTTGTATAATTCAACAAAGGAGGACTGTGCAGAATGGATGAGGCACGATGCAAAGAAAGAATCCTATACGCGAAACAAGAAAAAGGATTCTCCTACGAGGAGCTCGGACAGAAGGTGGGCCGAAACAAAGTATGGGTGGCTGCTGCGATCCAAGGCCAGGCCTCAATGGATGAGGAAGAGGCGAATGTTTTAACCAAAACCCTGGACCTCCAAGAAGACGAAATTGTTTCCTATCTTACATCAATACCAACGAAAGGGTCCATTGACAAGGACGTTCCCGTGGACCCGTTAATCTATCGATTCCACGAAATCACACAAGTGTACGGCACGACGTTAAAAGAAATCATCCACGAGGAATTTGGCGACGGCATTATGAGCGCCATTGACTTTACAATGGATGTCGAGAAAAAGGAAGACCCGAATGGCGACCGGGTTATTGTCACGATGGACGGTAAGTTTTTACCTTATAAGAAATGGTAAACGGGAGGGTACGGGCAAGGTAGATATTTCTGCCTTGTCTGTGTTGGCGCTTTTTCTACAAGTAAAATGTAAATAGCCCCCAGCAGAATAGTCCTATAAATGCAATCACAAGCAATATATCTTTGTATCGTTTGGCGGCAGGATAGAGAAATAGTTTGCTGATCGAATAGATCACACCCAACACCGTGGCGGAGAATACGAGCGTAATCCCTATCCACTCTTTCATCTCCGACATTTGGACCAACCACGTGGTTAGCACAAATAAGAGGACGAGCGCTTTTTTTGTTATACTATATTTTCGATCTTCAAAAATTATTTCTTTCCATGACACACGCTTTTCTTCCATGCCGTCCCCCTATCAATTCTTGTCGTCACGATTCGTTTTTCTAATGGCGCCTATCACCAGAAAGGTGAGGAAGCCGCCCGTACTCATCGCAATCGTTTGTCCCCATCTTACGTCTTCCCCTTGCCAAAGACTAATGAGAATCATCGTGATCACAACACCTGTCACCCAAGCGAGACCAGATTTTAATGCGGCCATGGCTCACTCCTCCTTCATTTCTCCCGATTCCTTTTCCGATACCATGTGTAAAAAAGAGCGACGATCATACAAACGATGGTTATCTTAATCGAAAAACGAAGCAGGTCCAGTATGTATTCCATTCCGTCTTTTTCGTAGAAGGTATACCCTCCGCGCTGCTGCCTTGTCCCGGTGGTATCGATAAATAAAATACCTAGAGCAAGAGAGACGATAAATCCGTATATCCCCGTTTTTACTAGTAAGCGTTCCAACGTATCCCCCCTACGAATGATGAAATGTTTTCTCTTTCTCATACCAGCGGGCCACCCCTGTGAACCCACTGAAACACAACAGGAGCAAGCAAACGGCAAGGAGCTGTCCCGTCGAGAGACTGCTAGCGATCTCCCACGGCGAGCGTCCATTTCCCACATATTGAGAAAAAAGGATAATAACAAGAAATATTACGAACGACTGCAGCCCCTCTCTCCATATGAGAGCAGAGCGACCTCGATTTCTTAGTTTCCCCCATTTTCTGCGGGCTCGTCGTTGGTAGGCGTCCTCCCACCTCAGCCTGTAGAAGAAGTACGGCATGATTAGAAAGACCCCGAGGTAATACCCCCCGACATGATATAAGTCGATGAGCCCCGGCAATCCAAGCAAAACAAAAATGATGAGCACCACGGACACATGTTTCACGTTCATCTCCCCCTCCCCTCATCTTACCGGGAATGTACCGAAGGGGAAACCAGTGATTTCTTACTATGTCTGCACGCTGCCTCATAAAAAATCTGCAGCCCGGACATCTCTGTCGTATGCGCACCCTTTTTCTATGTTGTGT
>NZ_FONT01000002.1:503877-792754 GCF_900113025.1 Alteribacillus iranensis
TTTACCTGTTAGTGTTGGTCCCACCTTATGAGGGAACCTTTCAGCTCACAGCGTTACCTCCGAGCTGCTTACTCCTTCCGTTCGGGCAACTTCGGTCCTCTTGCGTTCCCCCCATCTATCATTCCCTCGCAATACGGGCAACTTTCCCTTGCTTCCGTGACCGCTCAGCAGTAATCCCACCTACGAGGGAACCTTTCAGCTCGCAGCGTTACCTCCAAGCTGTCCTCTCTCTCCGTTTAGGCAAGCAACTTCGAATCTCTGCGAAACTTCCTCTTCCTTCCATTGCTGCTGTCCAAACTTTGCTGACATTGCTGTTACTTCGGATTGCAGTTTCTACGAAAAAAATAGGAGTAAATAAAAAACACCCAAAAGCTAGATATTTCTAACTTTTCGGTGTTTAAAAAAGGAAGCTGCTTAATAAATAAGATGGGCCATTATCACGATAATCGGCAAAGTAATAATAATTCTTTCAAAGTAGATAACGATGAGATCTACTAGATTCAGAGGGATTTTTGATTTCAAAATAATGATAGCTGTTTCTGATAAATAAATGAGAGGCGTCACAGAAATACAGGCAGCGATAAACCGAGCCATCTCACTATCTAACCCAGACCCTATGATCGCAGGGAGAAATTGATCGAAAAATCCAGCAATCATTACGGGTGCTAACCCTTCTGCATCTGGAACTTGCATCCATTGCAACAGGTAATAAAATGGATAAGAGATATAGTACATGATAGAGGTATACTCCGCCACCACGAGAGCTACCGTTCCGATAGCCATCACGACAGGCATGATGTTCATATATAACTCAAATACATCTTTTAGCGTATCCTTCAACATTTGTCCGTAATTTCTCGCATTCGTCGCTTTCTCTGCACCTACCCGTAATGCCCATTGCAGGCGGGATACATCTCCTGGAATGTCTTCTTTTATTTGTTTTCCTACTTGTGGATTGTACTCATCTTTTATCCTGGACAGAGGAGGTATTCTCGGACAAATAACGGCCGCCACAAAGGATGCAATGATAATCGTAAAATAGAATGGGACAAATAAATGATCGATCCCGGTAACCTGCGCCACAATTAAAGCAAAGGCAATCGACACGATGGAGAAGCAAGTGGCGATAACGGCCGATTCTCTCCCCGTGTAGTACCCTTCATCGTACTGTTTACTAGTAATTATTACACCGACAGGTCCGTTTCCAACGAATGATGCCATCGCATCTAAAGAGGACCTTCCCGGCAGTGTAAACAAAGGCTTCATAAACTTTCGGATGAGAATTCCAACGAATTCCATCGCTCCAAAATTGATGAGAATCGGAAGCGCGATAAGGCACAGGAAAAACCAATACGTTAACACAGTCAAGAGATCATGAAGCATCAGACCACCCGTATTAGGGTCCCATATAAACGCAGGCCCTATTTGAAAATAGGCACATAATGCAAAAACGGCTCCTAAGATTCTGGCTATCAGCCAAAACGGGGTAACATCAAAAATATTACTTAAAAAGCTGTTTCGATAAATATATTTTATGGGAAACATTTTATGGATAACAGTGACAGCCGATGAAAACGTAATGTAGACCACTACGAACTGTAATAAGAAAGGTGCCGTGAGCACAGCCACCCAATCAGCTACAATCCCAATCGGTATCGTAAAAGCTCCTTGGTACGGGACCGGTACAATAAATAGAAATATACCAAGGGCTGATAACATAAAAAACTTCGCATAATTAAGCTTTTGAGGTGTCTTTGACTCTTCCTGCACATTATCCAAAGCATTATTTTCCATCTAACTCCCTCTTTTCCTTAAATAAAATCATGTTATAAAGGACACCCATACCTCTAGCCGATCCGCCATTCGTAAGCGTTTTCAATGGATAATAGAAACAGGCACAAATCCTTTTTGGTCTCTTCGTGTGACGGATTGCATTCTCCCAGAGGGGCAGCAAGGATATGCGACAACACCCTTTTCCTCTACACCCTATTTATCATCTCTGTGTAGGACTGCTGCTTGAATAATTTGAAATTTTGGTAGAAAATTTGAAGCGCACGACGCGCGTACATCTCGGAGTGAGCGGAAGCATGCGGCGTGATAACGACATTGTCAAGTTCCCAAAATGGATGATTCTCCTCTAATGGTTCCCGGTGGAAAACATCCAAGGCAGCTCCGCTTATTTTTTTCCTTTTTAGCGCTTCTATGAAATCTTCTTCCACGATCAAGTCTCCGCGGCCCACATTGACAAAAACAACGTCATCTTTCATTTTCTCTATCAAGTGACTCGTAACGATCCCCCTCGTCCCAGGGTTGGAAGGCAAAACAGAGCAAATATAGTCAAACGTTCCTACTACCTCTTGCAACTGTTCGATCGTATAAATGTCGTCAAAGTGTTCCACTTGATTCCCACTTCTGTTCACACCTACTGTTTTCATGCCGAATGCTTTCGATTTCGCTGCGACTTCCCGGCCGATATGACCGGTTCCCCATATCCCGATCGTCTTGCCATGCAACTCATGGAGCATAATGGACGCATCCCAATGCTTCTGTTGCTTTCTTTCATAAAACTCTGGAATTTTTTTCGAGAAATAAAGAATCATCGCCATCACATATTCACTTATCGGTATACGGTGAATCCCTTTCACCGTCGTGACAAGAATGTTACTTCTTTTTAAATACTCGAGAGGCAATTGGTCGACCCCTGAACTTATGATTTGTATCCAGCGTAAGTTCGGAAGTGACTTTACATCTTTTTCTAGCAATCGATCGTCATAATTTCCGTATGAAATAATAATTTCTATTTTCTCTTTCTCTTCCTCTGTTAAGGAGTTGATTTTTCCTAAGAAGACTTCTGCATCCGCGGTTTCTTTCTTTATCTCACTTCGATAACTTTCCACGTCTTCGGTAGTACACAAGATCAACGAGATCATCTGCCTTTCATCGTCAGAGTGTCATTTTACAAAAAACCCGGCAAGCGCAGCTCTTCTATTCGCTCGCCGGGTATCCTTCTTCATGACTGTTTGGCTTTTTTGTTTAAGGCGACTAAACACATCATTTCAAACATAATATTTGCGGCTAATGCTGATGTAATCTCTCCTTGATCATAGGCCGGGAGCACTTCCACCACATCAAGTCCAATCAATTCAAGATCGCTTAATTGGCGCAGAATTTGAAATGCTTCTCTCGGGTACACCCCATTCACTTCCGGAGTCCCGGTACCCGGTGCAAAAGCAGGATCAATGAAATCGACGTCAAACGAAAGGAAGACACGTTCCTCTTTCAATGTCTCTTTAATCTTAGAAATAAGAGCAGGAACCCCCATATCCAACAATTCATCCGTCGTAATCACGTCAAATCCCATGTCTCTTGCTTCGTCGTACTCATCGATATTGTTGAGCGGTCCTCTCATACCAACTAACATCGATTTATGCGGATCAATGAGTCCTTCATCTACCGCACGTCTAAATGGAGTGCCGTGTGTGAACTTTTGGCCGAAATAACTGTCCACCGTATCTGTATGAGAATCAAAAAGAAGCAAGGACACGGGACCATAATGTTTCGCTGCTGCGCGAAGCTCCCCTAATGCAACGGAATGATCGCCGCCCATCACAATCGGAACGATTCCTTTCTCATACATCGGAGCAAGGACATCCACCATATTTTTATACGTATCTTGGATAAATCCTGGAACAACTGGGACGTCGCCGTAGTCAACTGCGGAAACGTAATCAAATATATTGATTTTATGATAATTAGACGAACAACGAACGAGCGAGGAGAAATTACGAATCGATTGTGGTCCAAGTCTCGCCCCGGTACGGAAGGTCTGTCCCGTATCAAAAGGAACACCAACCACCGCCACGTCCACATCCTCTAACGTTTGCACGTGAGGCAGTCTCATAAATGTACTAATTCCGCTAAAACGCGGTTGGGAAAAAGTCGGATCTTGTTTATACTTCACCATTATCGTCGCCTCTTTCTTTTTTTGATAAAATAATTTTTTGAAAAAACGCTCTTCACGAGCAGTCCTTGTCTTCTCTGTATGTAAAAGTACCATGACAACGCTTCCATGAGAAATTGTTATTAGTGATCGTATCCATAGAATATTTCAATACGTTCCATGGGCATGTACGGAAATATGCTAAAATAAGAAAGAGAGGGAAAATGGGGGTGTTAGGAATGGAATTGAGAAACTTAAAAACATTTCAAGTCGTAGCAGAGTGCCTGAATTTTACGAAGGCAGCGGAACAACTGAATTTCACCCAGCCGACCGTGACGGCACAAATTCAATCGCTCGAAAAGGAATTAAATCAATTATTGATCTTTCGAGTTGGTAGAAAAAACCACCTGACCCCTGCTGGAAAACTATTAAAAAAATACACCGATGACATTTTTGCGACGATAGATGAGATGGAGTCTGCCCTTCAAGGACTGGAAAAGCCGCATGGTTACCTGAAGGTAGCTGCCCCCGAATATTACTGCACCTATTATTTCCCAACTATTGTATCAGAATTTCTCACATCCTTCCCCGACGTCCACATTAATTTAATTTCATGTAACAGTGACGAAGTAGTAAAGGGGATTGAAAACAATACGTATGATGTAGGGATTATTGCTGGGGAAGTCTCAAAAAATGGGATAACGAATATTACCCTTGATGAAGAGGAACTGTTGCTGGTCATCGCCAAGCATGTATTCGATCCGGATCAATTGGAGCATCTCTTAACTACACTTCCTTTTATCAGATATAAGGTGGGAGTCAATTTTCAATCAGCGATTCAACGGTATTTCGAACAAGCTAACTTTTCACCGGGAAAAGTGATAGAAATTGGCAGTGAAGAAGCCATTAAACGGGCCGTATTAAAAGGGACAGGCTACGGCTTGCTTTCGAGCAACTTAATAAAAAAAGAACTCCAAAATGGAGAGCTTATCCCTATTCCACTGACCAACCAGAAAATAACATTTAAAACGTCTCTCCTATACTTGAAGAAAAATGAGGACAAGGATGTCCTGAGATCATTTAGTGAGGTCATTGAATCTTTGTGGACCAAGACCGATAATCATTAAAGGCGAGAATGCTGATATCACAACACTTTTACGGTTATCTCTGTCGTATGCGCACCCTTTTTCTATGTTGTGTACTTTTTCGGGAACCTTGCCAGCGTTAGCGTGACTTCCTTCCATAGCTAACTATTTTTTGGTCATCATTCATGTGCTAGCGTGACGTCTTCGTATTGTTTTTTACTAACGTGGTCACTATTCATGCTTCTGCTTTACCTGTTAGTGTTGGTCCCACCTTATGAGGGAACCTTTCAGCTCACAGCGTTACCTCCGAGCTGCTTACTCCTTCCGTTCGGGCAACTTCGGACCTCTTGCCTTACCTCCGTACTTCACCCCATCCGATTATGGGCAACTTTCCCCTGCTTCCGTGACCTACCAGCACTTGCTCTTACCCGCGTGGTAACCTTTCTTCCCTCTGCGTTACCTCCCAGCTATCCATCCATTCCGTTCGGGCAACTTCGGAATCCTTGCCTTACCTCCGTGCTTCTCCCCATCCGGTTAGGGGCAACTTTCCCCTGCTTCCGTGACCTACCAGCACTTGCTCTTATCCGCGTGGTAACCTTTCTTCCTTCTGCGTTACCTCCCAGCTATTCTCCCCTTCCAGTTGGGCAACTTCGGACCTCTTGCCTTACCTCCATCCTTCAATCCATCGCAATACGGGCAGCTTTCCCTTGCTTCCGTGACAGGCTCAGCAGTGATCCTACCCCAGAGGGCACCTTTCTCCTCCCAGCTTTACCGCTCAGCGTTGATCCCACCCTGTGAGGGTACTTTTCTTCACATAGCCGCGCCCCCTTCTTCTAAGACCAAACAAAAAAAGCTGATCACACGGCTTTCTTATGCCGTAGATCAGCTTTCCGCAATTTCTTCCATCGACGTCTCTTTCTTATTTCACCGTATCTACAGAAAGAGTCTGACAGCAGTAACGCTTAGGTTCGCTGGTCATCCACATTTTTAGGCAAGTCCGTCACTTATTGACCCAGCGATGTCGAAGCCTCTGTCTCAGCCTCATTTTTATATACTTTCACCTTTGAAATCATTCGCCCATCGACTTCCTCAATCTTAAATGTCCATCCTGCATACTTAATGGAGTCGTTATCCCCGAAATCAGGAATACGTCCAATTTGACTGATCATAAACCCACTTAACGTTTCATATTCTTCAATCGGGAGATCGATATTGAAATAGTCTACTACCTCATCAAGATCGATACTTCCGTTCACATAGAATGTGTTCGTATCAAGCTTTACAATCTCATTAACCACTTCATCATACTCATCGAAAATCTCCCCTACAATTTCCTCAAGTAAGTCTTCGAGAGTAATAATTCCATCGGTTCCTCCTAATTCATCAATAACGATTCCAATATGAATGTTGTTTTGCTGAAAATCCTTAAATACCTCAGCCATTGTTTTGAACGAAGGAGCCACATATGGCGTTCTGCAGAAATCCATCACATTAAAATTATCTTTATTTTCCACACCACTTAAATACTGAATGAGATCTTTGGCATGTAGGATTCCGACAATATTATCGATAGTTTCCTCGTAGACCGGCAGTCTTGAAAATTTTTCATCGGTGACTACGGTGATCACCTCATGAAGCGTGGCGTCCGTAGGAAGGGCAACAATATCGGTACGATGGGTCATCGCCTCACTAATCTTACCGGTCTTTAGTTTCATCGTACCTTGAATGATTTTATTCTCACTTTCCTCGAAAACACCCTCTTCAGTCCCTACATTTGCCAACACAGATAATTCCTCTCTGCTTGTTGTCGTTGCTTGAGCATCGGAGCTTGAAATCACTTTTGTAATAAGTTCAGAAATGATGACAAAAGGATAGGTGATATATACCAGGTACTGAATGATTTGAGCAGCTGCTAGTGCTAGTTTTTTCCAGTAATTGGCACCTAGCGTCTTTGGAATGATTTCTGAAAAGACAAGGATAAGAATGGTAAGTACCGCCGAAATTACACCAAAATACGCTTCACCAAATACTTTCGTTGCCTGTGCACCGACTCCTGCGGCGCCAACCGTATGGGCTATCGTATTAAGCGTTAAAATGGCGGAGAGGGGACGATCTACGTCTTTCTTGAGATTCCTTAAAAGAGTGGCACGTTTATTTCCACTTTTCGCTTTTACGTTGATAAACGAAGGAGTGGTGGAAAGTAAAACAGCTTCTAGGACAGAACAAAGAAATGATATACCTAATGCTAAGAACAGGTACAATATCAGAAGTGTCATAAGCTAAGCTTAACCTCTTTCAAATGTGAGTGTAGTTATACATATACGCCTGTATTATACCACACCTCGTTACCCGTTTATAGATATCGGGGGAGGGCGAATGTGTACGTTTTTAGAAATAGATCCCTTACTAGATGTTGATATCTGAAGGGATCGACAGCACACTCTTGAGCTTAGATAGGACGGATAAGTCTGCTATAGAAGAGGAAGTCCATGAGACGGTACGAAGATCATCCATCACTGATCAAACGACCTTCTCCAAAGTATGGATGGAGGGGAAACCCACAAAGGAACTTCAGGTATAGCTGAACCGTAACGAAGCACTATCATCACGTGGGTAAAATACTACCAGCAACTTCCGGGACAGTTCCCATCAACCATAACTAGAAGAATTGATCCAAATCCGGGTGGATCAAAACGCAGGGAAACCTCTATGCGCGAGACTTCTCCAAGGGCGCAGGTCCACCGATCGGATTCTCCTGTTATCGACTCTGTCTTCTTAGCTTTTCCGAGAGCTTTCTAATTTCCTCCGGCGTCATGGACACTTCTTGCTCGCTGTACTTGCCGTTGACCACTTTCCCGGTTTTCGGGTCGACATTCCCGGTAAAATGGGTGGTCTTAGCCCCGATCGGAATGCCATCCTCGAATTCCTCTTTCAAGCTACGGGGTCGTGATTTGTTTTGCCGCGGACGCCGGCCTTGATCTTGGCGTTCGACATAGTCGAGGCCGTCGTTACGTTTCATAAACTGCTGAAATTTCCACACGAAAAATGTGATCAGTTTCCATATCCCAATGATCACTCCAAAACAAATAGCGCTCGGGATAAGGATGTACAACGTTAGAACGATCCAGTTTACAACAGTCATTCGGATGCCTCCGTCTCTTCTGCCGGCTCGATCACTCGGACGTCGAGCGGCATTTCTGTGATGATGTCTCCTTTTACTTTGTGCACAATCTGTATCGTCGCGCCCTCGAGCTGTTCGATTTCATCAGCGGTTAAATAAAACATCGCACGTTCCGAGTAATTCACGCCTTCAAACGTGATGTTCGTATCGATGCTTGCCATGGAAATGCCTGAGTCTGGCCGGTATTCGTCATACGATCCTCTGTCTTGTTCTTTCTCAACGCCATTTGCGAGAACCATCCGGTACATCAGTTGATTGTGTTTATCTTTGATATTGTCGCTCCAGCCGGCAAACACGAGACTCATTCCTCCAGTAGAGTACGTATGCCTATCGATCAATGCCACGCCTCCCCAGTCACCTGCTTTTTTTCCTTCATAGACTTGGTTGTATTGATCGCGGACCAGATAATTAAATTCACCATCGACATAGGTCGGTTTGTCTTCCGAAAAACCAGCGTCTTCTTTACTCCCGGATGAGGCGCCTGCCCGCACGTCGGTGTCAAGATATACCGCGCCGGATATAAAACCGACCACGAGAGAAAAACAAATGACGCTAATGAGCTTATACGTATACCCCGGCCGAACGACTGGACTGGATGCTCCTCGTTTGTTGCTGTTCCAGTCAAGTTCAAGTGCAATTAAGTCGGTCGTGCGTGCGGTCGTCCGCGCATTGTTATCGTTCGAGACGAACACCACGCCCATCCCGTGTTCTGCTTTTTCCATATAAGAACTAATAATAATGTCATCTTTCACTTCCGGACGTAATCCCACTTGAGCGGTGTACGCTTTATCAAAGCGAACTAGCTCAACGCGGCCTTCTTTATGTAAATTTGCAATTTGTTTTAACACGACGCGTGCTTTTTGGTTTAGCTCGGAGTCACTGTCTTTCCATTTATCGAGCTCATAGCGAACTTGCTGACTGATCAGCATATTGATTTTTGATACTTTTGCGATATTCGAAAGCAAGTAAGGGTGTTCCAGCAAAATATCCGTGTCAAACGCAAGGACATGCCCTCGTTTGCGCGCGTATTTTCTCGCCGCTTGCATCACACTTTCCTCTGTAAAACGATGAGGCAGTTTCGCTTCTTTCTGCTGCATCGGCTTTCCGTACCGCTTGTAGCGTCGTGCGATCTCTCTGCCTTTCCGTAACGTAATAAATGATAAAATAACGAGCACGGCCGCCCCAATTTGAAGCACTCTGTATACGACATCGGCATCTCCCATCTGTCTGTCCTCCTTCATGTTGTCATACCACACTTTTTTTATATCGGTAAAAGGACTTCGTTTGTTTAGATGGAAGGTTAAAATGTAACAAACAGAAGAAACGCGTACGGCGACCGCCTATCGGTGACAAGCATTGGAATACCGTCGAGGACCGGCCGATCAGTAGAGAGAGGCGCTCTCGAACTAGTGTTTCCTGAAGCTTTTTGTCCCAGCACCCCATCGTTATATCTTTTACAAAAAAAACACCGCCCGGAGATCGGACGGTGTGCGAACATTATCGTGGGAAAAACTCCATACCTAACACGAAATGAGCAATGCTGAAACCAACTATCATTAAAACAATCCCTAGTATACATCCCTTCCCCGCCTCTTTAACAGGGCTGTGATTCGAATGTTTCGAATTCATCGATATCCTCCTTTTTTTCATGTACATGTGGAATTGAGGCAGGTACATCAAAAAAGGTGGATTGGTATTTACGAGGCATAAGAAAAATTTTCTTTCGCAACAGACTTATTGCGATTCCACATGTCCAGGGAACAGGGATGTCTTCAGGCAGGGGCTGCTCGATCGGAAAGCTATCTATTTTATGTACGTGCTCAAGTGGCTGGGGCAACAGGACATCATTGTTCTCTCCACGGAAAGCATTTTGATAAGAAGAATCATCGTCCAACATGGAGAAAGGCAAAGGGTCGTCCCACGGAAATAAAACAGAGAGTAAATAGAAAGTTGTCAGGATTGCTAACCGTTTGTTCCCCACTCTTGTCCCCTCCCCTTCTTTTATTGATGAAAGTGATTTGCTTTCAGCGTCTATCCATTGCTCGATTCAGCCTCTTAATGATACATTTATTAATGGTATTATACGATAGACTACATATCACGCGAACCACGCTTCACGTCACCTGTCATATAAAAATAATACTTTTTAAAAAGTGGAACATACGAGTGAAAACGACGCAACGACATGTTAGGGAAGGATTGTTCACATGGAACTCATCGGTGCTTTATTGTTCTTACTTTCTGTTATGTTAATTACTGGTGTGTTGGCTACAAAATTTTCTTCACGTTTAGGGCTTCCCGCTCTGATCCTTTTCCTCCTTGGTGGCATGGTCCTTAACCAATTTATCTACTTTGAGGACGTGCAACTTGCGCAATTCATTGGTACCTTAGCGTTAATTATTATCCTATTCGACGGAGGAACGCAAACGAAATGGGAGAAGATGCGCCCTATCCTTGGCCCTGCAGGGATTCTCGCCACAATCGGCGTGTTAATTACAACCTTCGTGACGGGCGCGGCTGCCGTCTATATTCTCGATTTCTCCTGGCTCGAGGGGTTACTGTTAGGCGCGATTATCGGTTCCACAGATGCAGCGGCGGTCTTCTCCGTGTTAGGAAATAAGAATTTCAACAAACGATTGACCGCTACATTGGAAGCGGAGTCTGGTTCGAATGATCCCATGGCTGTCTTTTTGACGGTGACATTCATCGCGATGATTCAAATGCCGGAAATGTCCGTCTGGAATGCCATCGGCAGCTTTTTTCAACAGATGGGGCTTGGGCTCATCCTGGGACTGCTTTTAGGAAAAATCTCTGTTTACGTGATCAATCATATTAAAATGGACACGTCCAGCTTGTATCCTATTCTTGCCTTAGGCGCAGCGATTTTCACCTATGCGGTGACGGATTATTTGGGCGGAAGCGGCTTACTCTCTGTGTATGTCATGGCCGTATTTGTGGGAAATAATGATCTCACTCACCGATTTGCCATCTTACGGTTTAATGAAGGGTTCGCCTGGATGATGCAAATTATTATGTTTACCTTGCTTGGACTGCTTGTGTTCCCTCAGCAATTGCCAAGTATTGTCTGGGAAGGTATTTTAATCGCCATCATCTTAATGTTTATCGCACGTCCTATTGCTGTGTTTCTCTGCATGATATTTATGAAATACAACCTTAACGAAAAACTATTTATTTCCTGGGCGGGCTTGAAAGGCGCAGTACCCATTGTTTTAGCTACGTATCCCATTGTGGAAGGGGTAGAAAGTCATAACTTGATCTTTAACACGGTCTTTTTCGTTGTTTTAATCTCTGCGTTAGTTCAAGGCAGTACGCTATCGTGGCTTGCCGAAAAGTTAGGACTGACAGAGGAAGAAGACGACAGCCGTGCGAGCATCGAATTGATCAATCTCGGAAACACAGACTCTGAGATTATGAAGATAACCATTCCAAAAAGGTCCCCTGCCATCCATACCTCGTTACTGGATTTAACGTTACCGGATGATACGTTGATTATAGGAATTACGAGGAACAAGAAATTAATCACCCCCACCGGCTCTTCTGTCATTGAAAAAGGAGATACGCTGTATGTATTGGGGGATAAAGACAGCAGACCAAAGGCAAAGCGAGCGTTACTAGGAGAGCCCGAACAAAGGGAAAAATGAGGCGACATGATGATTTATTACATAGAGAAGCCCCGTATTTCTTAGGAAAGAGATACGAGGCCTTTCTTTTTCATGTTATAAAAACAAAAGAACAAGAATCCCAACGATCACACAATAATACGAAAAGTACTTGAGGTTGCCTTTTTCCATAATATTCATTAACCATTTCAATGCAAAGTAGGTGGCAATGAAGCTGGCGATAAATGCGATGATATAAGGGGTCATCAATTCACGAAAACCTGGATCCTGGAGGATGACAGGTATCTCCAGCACCCCCGTTCCCAGACTAACGGGTATGTATAATAGAAACGCAAACCGAAGAGCGGTTTCCTGATTCATCCCAACAAGCATCGCTCCAACGATCGAAGCACCGGACCGGCTGATTCCCGGGGTCACAGCCACTGCTTGAGCAAGCCCGACAATCACGGCGTCTTTCGTTGTTAATGCTCCATCATGTTTCTGTCCTCTCTTGTTCCGGATGATCCAAATAGCAACGGCCGTGATCAATAGCGTAACACCAACAGTCTTCGTACTGCTCAAGGCCTCTCCAATGACATCTCCGAAAAAGACACCTATCACTCCCACAGGGATCGTGGCTATAATAAGATACACAATGAATTGAAAGTCACTTTTTCCAGCTTCTTCCCTCGTCGTAAGAAAACGAAAGCTATTGACCATAAGACGATATATGTCTTTCCGGTATATAAGGAGAACAGCCAGAAGAGAAGCGAAGTTCACAAAGATTTCAAAAGACAGCCCTCTCGCTTCAATACCGAAAAGTTCGCGAAAAATGATAAGGTGTCCACTTGAAGAAATAGGGATGGGCTCTGTGATCCCTTGCACTAACCCTAATACCAAATACTTGAACCATGTCCAAAGTGCTGTAATACTTTCCAAAGAAAGCCTCCTCCTAGCTCGTCTTAATTATTGGCATCTCTTATATTTAACCATAGGTGCGTATGATTTTCATAGAAACTTTTCACTCATTCCTAGCTGTCACCTATCCCACAATCCTTCCCTTACAGGCTGGATGTTTACGTGTATAGTAGTAGAAAAGGAATAGTCGTTTCACCGTAAGAAAGGAGAGAAAAAATGCTCGACTTGCAAAGCTTTGGATTATTTATCATCGCTGCGTTGACTCTTCTGACCATTCCGGGTCCTTCTGTATTATACGTTATTGCCCGAAGTGTCGACCAAGGCCGCCAAGCCGGGATGGCTTCTGTCTTGGGGAATGCCTTTGGAAGTGCTCTTTTAGCAGTAGCTGCTGCACTCGGATTGACTGCTATCCTTGCGTCTTCGGAGATTGCATTCCACCTTGTAAAATATGTTGGCGCTGCTTATTTGGTCTATTTAGGAATCAGTCGCTTCTTCAGCAAAGAGGAAGCAGCTACCGCCGTTACAGCACCTCGCGAGCGGCTATCGCGTATTTTTACCCAAGGGGCGATCGTTGCTGCGTTGAACCCGAAAACCGCCTTATTCTTTCTCGCCTTCGTTCCTCAATTTGTCGATGCGTCCCAAGGCGGGATCTGGGAGCAGACCCTCTTTCTCGGAATGATGCTGATCCTCCTCGGTATCGTGACCGACAGCATCTATGCCTTACTGGCAGGCACAGCGGGGAACTGGCTCACGAAGCACGGACTCATCAGTGGAAAAATGAATCGAAACCTTACGAGCGGTATTTATTTGGCGCTAGGCATCCTGTTTGCCCTTATGGACCCGGGGAAGCGGTAGTTATCAGGGAACAACGAGTGAACGAGGATGTCGTCGTACAAGACGCCCGCCTGTCGCGAGAATGAGAGCCGCTGCAATCGGGGGAAGCGGCCGCGCACAGGATCGGAGAGGGTAGGTAATCCGCCGTGGGGATGGGGGCTATGGATCATGGCGCGGGCTGTTTCCGCGGCGGGAATCGTGACCAAACTAGAGGTGGTACTCTCGGGAAGGCACGCTGGGACTTGGATGGTGACCTCCGTGCTCGCGACTCCTCCCCTGTGGGCACGCAACGGTTCGGATGATGACCTCCTTGCTTGCGACTCCTCCCCTGTGGGCACGCAACGGTTCGGATGATGACCTCCTTGCTCGCGACTCCTCCCCTGTGGGCACGCAACGGTTCGGATGGTGACCTCCGTGCTCGCGACTCCTCCCCTGTGGGCACGCAACGGTTCGGATGGTGACCTCCTTAGTGGCGATTCTTCCTCTGTGGGCACGCAACGGTTCGAATGGTGACTTCCTTGCTCGCGACTCTTCCTCCGAGGGCACGCATCGGCTCGGATGATGACCTCCTTTCTCGACTTCCCTCCTCTGAGAGCACGCTACCACCCGAGTGATGACTTCCTTTCACGTAACTCCTTCCTTGTTCCCCCTCCGTCCCCCACACTTCTCCCAAGGCTGATGGTGCCTGGGCGCTGTACCGAACGATGTTATACTAACTAAAAAAGCAGTGCAGACCGTCCGTCGGCCTGCGCTGCCTTGTGTTTCCTGCCTTTAGTTTCGAAAAGCGGGATGCTCCCAATAGTCCTGAGAAATGTTCGGAATGTTATCGTGCAAGAAATTGTTCCAATTGATTCTGTCACGGGTTTCCTTATCAAACGATAACTTCATGACTATATCGAGTGATTCGGCTCCGTATTGATCGACCATTGGAAATTGGATATTAAAGGTAATTGTATCAATGCCTTCGACGCCATCTAAGTCTTCCAGGACACTCGCGGTGTCGATCCACATCCCTGTTCTAATCATGTTTGTCGTCAGATTGTCGCTTCCCTGTGCGCGGATAAGCAAAAACTGATTGTCTTTATTGTATGTGATCTCATCAATCATCTCTTCGCCAAAGTGCTTTGCTGCCGCTTGACTGGCCAGGTTTCTCGGTTGATTGGCCTCGGCTTCTTTTCGTTCTTGTTCTTTTTTCGCTTTTTCCTCCGCTGCTTTTTTTGCGGCTTCCTCTTCTTTCCGTTTCTTTTCCTCTTCCGCTTTCTTCCGTTCTTCCTCTTCTTTCGCTTTACGCTCTTCCTCTTCCTTTTTCGCCTGTGCTTCCGCCGCCTCTTTTTCTTCTTTCGCCTCTTGTTCCGCTTCTTTTTGTTTCTCTTTCTCCTCATCCACTTCTGCTGCGGCTTCTTCTGCTTGCTTCTCCTCTTCGGCCGCTTGCTCTTCTTCTGGCACGGCAGGCGCTGCAATCATCGCTACAATAAACAAGCCAATAACCGTAAGCCCGCCAACTTTCAGCACTCTCCCCCGTGACTCCATTCGCACAATACCTGGTTTCACCAACCCAAGCAAAAAACCAATGATGGATAACAAAAACAACACCATAATGAAATCAAACAATCGAAACGCCCCTTTTTCTTCAAAATAATCATCTTCTACCCTGATCAACTGATGTGTAACATGTCGACAGTAGAAAGAAGTCCCCTATGTATTTTTTCTATTCGAACTCAATCTGAATCTCTGTTTTCTCCCCTAACTCGTTCATCTATTCATCAAAACCTTGGCTCATGATAAGCTTGATCCCTTCCAGTGAGTCATCGACCGGCTTCGAGAGCACAAACGCCATGTGTCCTTCTTTGATCACACCACCGTAGTAATCTCCGTGAAGCTGTTCATATGGCCAATTCATCTCGTCCTCCGGAAATTCCAGCTGCTGGCCATCGCTCATTCCACAGTAGACACAGGGTTAAAGTTCACCATATCTTCCGACGTATTTTCAGAAGTGGCTTGGATGTGAGGATAGTCAAACTCTTCCTCTGAAGAATACTGATAATAATACTCTTCATGAGCTTCCTGAGATGGTTCTATCGTCAGCACTTTCACGTCCTCTATCGTCACTTCCATCGGGCCCACCGCCGTCGTTTCATTCACGTCGGTGATCGCTTTCAGTGTCACCTTATAAGTTTCATCCTCATAACTCTCCCTGATTTCTGTCAGTTCACTATCATTGGACTCTTCCTTTTCCGTATCTGCTGCTGGCGTTCCCCCACTTTCTACGCCTTCCGTTTCTTGTACCTTCTCCCCGCCTTCTGCATCGGCAGTGTCATTGGCGCCGCAGCCTGCTAACAAGATTACAGCAACTAGGTACAACATCCTCTTTCTCATACAACCCCATCCCCCCCTTATATACGAACACTAGTATAACAGATCTAGGCTTATGTATTTACATGGTCTATAGGTAAAACTTTTAACCTATTTCTGGTAAAATCTCTTAAGCTGAAAGTGACCCTAACGTCAACTTAGTTTACAAAACAGAAAATATGAGGTATAATAGACATAGAAACTTGGTAGGAAAACCAAGAATAAGGAGCGATGTCCATGTTTAATATTGGGGACCTGGTTGTTTACTCCTCTCACGGCATCTGTAGAATCTCGGACATTTGCGAAAAGACATTTTTAGAAACGACCGAAACCTATTATGTCTTACACCCGATGGAAGCTATCAATCAACTATCGATCAGCATTCCGGTAGATAACGAGAAGGTCACGATGCTTGCCTTAATTGAGGAAGACGAGGCTCACGACCTATTAGAATCGTTTAAGGAGCCGGGTGTGAAGTGGATTGATAATCCGCACCAACGAGTACAACGATATTCCAACATCGTCGACTCTGCCAACCGGTTGGAAATCGCCAAAGTCGTCAACACACTGATGAGAAATGAACTCGAATTAAAACGAGCAGACAAAAAAGTTCACGACCGAGACCACCGTCTCCTGTACTCAATTCAAAAAATATTATTTAAAGAAATGGCCATTTCCTTGGGGACGACTATGGAAGACATTAACAACCGTGTGCTCGATATCATAAAAACATCCGAGAAAGTTTCTATGTAAAAGAAGCTTTCTTTTTTTATGTAAAAAAACGGAAGGCATTCTACATTAATTTTGTAAAATGAAAAAGAATCTGCCAATCCAGACAGATTCATGTACTCATTTTATCCAGTTGTTTGTCCGCCATATCACCGACGACCGGAAGCTTCCACTGTCTGCCTTGGTAGGCTTTGATCATAAGAACGATCCAGACAATGACAGAAAGCGGAGCGAGAATCAGACCAATCATCCATCCGATCACAGGCAGAGCCGTCAGCACGATATACACGACAAACAAAATGCCAAAGGTAAAAATAGACTGCAAGGCATGAAAGCGAACAAACCGATTTTCTTTTTCGATAAGAATGAAAATGATACCTGTCATGACACCACCCAAATAACATAACAAGCCTGCCACATTCTCATCCAAGCCACTGGAGGCAGCCGTTTCACGTGTCTCTGTCGGTTTGGCATCCCCCGCTTGGTCTGTTGCAACCGGAGGCTTCTCCTCGTTGTGTTTCTCGTCCATTGCACCCCTCCTTTATTGCGGAAAAGGGAGGCACCCCACTCCCCATTCCCTTTGTAAACATATGTAGCGACAAGAGGGAATATGAAACGTTGCATAAAAAAGTACCTGCTTTATATTGATTCGAACAGGGACCGACAAGGCAATGAACTGGGATCCCAAGCATGGTTCATGACATAGAAAACGAACAACATCCACTGCGATTACTAACCTTACCTTGCTTTTTCCTTGAGCTTAGGGCACTCACCCTGCTTCCCCGCTTCGTTTGTTGACCTTCGCTTTGCATTTTTCACTTCCAACGTCACTATTGATCTCCCTTAATGACCTTAAACTTATCCATTCCACTTTCAAGGGCAGCATTCAATGCGATTACTAACCTTGTCTTGCTTTCTCTTTGTGCTTAGGGCACTAACTCTGCTTCTCCGCTTCGTATGTTGACCTTCGCTTTGAATTTTCACTTTCAACGTCACTCTTGATCCCCCTTAATGACCTTAAACTTATCCATTCCACTTTCAAGGGCAGCATTCAATGCGCTTACTAACCTTGTCTTGCTTTCTCTTTGTGCTTAGGGCACTAACTCTGCTTCTCCGCTTCGTATGTTGACCTTCGCTTTGCATTTTTCAATTTCAACGTCACTATTGATCACTCTTAATGACCTTAAATGATTACATTCCATTGTCAACGTAACTAAGTGAGGCAAAAGGGAAATTCCAACGATCATGAAACAATTTTTTAATAGATCCTTCGATTTCTTCTCTCCTGCCGTCCCCATGGAGGAAAAAATATTATTTCGCTCAAAATTGGTCTCACGATCCCTTCACCATGAAAAAGAACCTGCCGTTTAGACAGGTTCTTTCGCTACATGATTGATTATTCCTCGTTTACAACTGCATCCACCTCGAAAGATTGGCCGCCGTAAACATCAGTTACTCGGATAAGGGCTTTCTCATCATTTTCGGAGTAGATAACTTCTTCAATCATATTACTTTCTAATTCAACATCATCTGAGACAAGATCACTTAAGCTTTCAATATTCCAGCGTTTATTTCCGTTAGCATCTTCGTATGCAGACAGTTCTAATGAGTCGACGTCATCTGCTAACGTAATATCGTTAATCTCCGGAATCGTGCTTTCTACTTCTACCTCTACTTGCGCAAGCGTTGTAACAAAGTCACCTTCGACTTCTTCCAAGTAGAGCGTAGCAGTACCTTCTGATCTTCCGTAAGCTTCAAGACCATCCAATACTTCTGAAACCTCTAGTTCTGTAGCGACGTCTTGCTCTTCATCTTCTGCTAAACTAGCTACAGACTCATCACTAGTACGGAGCTGAAGATCACCGTCTATGCTATTGAGCGCTTCCTCCAAGTCTGTTTGATTGAGAGTGGCGCCCTCATATTCACCTCCGGCTGTAATAGAGAATTCAAGGTCATCATGGGTGTAAACAATCTCACCGTCTGACAAAGCATCAGCTAAATCAACAGTTTCTGGAGTGGAAGAGAGAGTAAACTCATCTACTTCATCAGCGTTCAACTCTAAAAACTCGAGAGTTACAGAGCCTAACTCATTATCCCCTTGAGAAAACTCGAGGGTATATTCACCAGGCTCCACTTCAGATGGAAAACTAACCTCTACTTTTCCTTCTGAATTAATCTCTGCTGTATTATCATCCGGAGTTACATCCTCCCCGTTCTCATTGGTGAGCGTGTAAGAGATTTCCTCTCCTTCGCCATATGGCTCCCCATACTGGTCGATTACAGTAAATGTATCCGTTACAGCGTTTGTCGTATAATTTCGAGTGGTATCTGCTTCAGCAATTGCATCAATTTCTTGATCTTCTACTACTTCCACTTCAAATTCTACTGGTTCTTCTACACCGTCAAACGTGACAGTAAAGGTGGTAGTGCCTTCACCGACTACTTGAAGTCCATCCTCTGTATCATAATAAGCGACAGACAGATCGCTCGAAGTGACAGACTCTACCGTTAATCCATTCAACGTGTCTTCATCTAGATCTTCACCAAATGCGTTGGTTCCCGCGACAGCTTGAATCTTCGCTCCTTCATTCGCATTTGTTACATAGTCATTTTCCCATTGGTCGTCCCCAGTGAAAAATGCTACATCTGTAACTTCTGCAGCTTCTGTTTCGCCATGAACGTTGACCGTCTGCTCGTCAGAAGTGACTTCATTGCCGTCTTCATCTGTAATTTGTACCGCATAACGGAATTCTTCGATTACTGAATCCTCATCGTCTTCGTCTCTAAGAAGATTGCTTGCATCAATAACTCCTGTGTCTTTCGCGTCATCAAAGACTCCACCAGATTCGTTAAACAAGAATTCTACGTCATACCCGGCTTCTTCTAATGCTTCGACTGATACGTTACGGAAGCCGTTCACAGTAAATCCGAGTTCTTGATCTTCGGCCTGGCGGATTGTTTCTGTCGTAGCTTCTACAGATTCAACTTCAATAGTTTCATAATCGAATTCGTATTCATAGCCGTTCACATCAAGGATGCCGGACGTGCCTTCGAGATCGTTATCGGCGTGTTCTACCGTGATCGTGTCTCTGTCCTCGTTAATAGTGATATCCGTAGCATCGATGTCTGTTTCGTCGTCATCGGAGCGGAGCGTGATGTCGAGAAGTTCTGCAACATCTTCTTCATCGAGGTCGTCCGCTAATTCTTCTTCCAATTCGATGTCAAAGCTTGTTGTGTTCACTGGGTCGATGCCAGCTACGGTGAATGCAGATTCTGGTGCTGTCACTTCTACCGATTCGTCGCCGTACGTTAGTTGATACGTTTCATCTGCATCTTGCTCTTCTGTCGTTAAACGTACAACTGTACCTTCCGCGTTTTGGTTCGCGCTGGAATCTTCCGGTGCGATGATTTCTGCGTCCTCGACGTCGAGCTCAGGATCGAATGTGAAGTGTTCTGCGTTTACTTCATCAATGGCTCGGCTGAATGCTACTTCCACGGTTGTGTTATCTACTGCTGTAGCGGTTTGAAGATTCGCAGTTTGATCATCCTCTTCTTCTTTCAGCTCCATAGCACGGTCAAGGAATACAGCAAATTGAGCACGAGTTACGGTTTCACTTGGACGGAACTGGCCATCCGCTGTGTTCGTAATGTTGTGCTGTGCGAGAATTTTAATGTTCTCCCGGTGACTCTCATGTGCTTCATCCAAGTCGGTGACGTCCGCCTCCGCCCCTTCAATCGGCTCTAGGTCAAACGCACGCACGAGGATGGTTGCCATTTGCTGACGAGGCAAGTCCATGCCTGCTGCGAAAATAGTGTTGTCTTCACGGCCGCGAATGAGACCTGCTTCTTTCACAGCTGCCGCATAAGGAGTGAAATAACTTTCTGGATTGAGATCCTCAAATGGGGGTTCCGCATTGTCATCGGTAGGAAGGTCAAACGCTGCAACTAACATGGCAGCTACTTGTCCACGTACAATCGTGTTACTTGGACGGTATGTACCGTCGGAGTACCCATGAATGATTCCTTCATCCGCTAAACGTTGAATCGATCCAGACGCCCAGTATTCATCAGGCACATCCGAGAATGATTCCGCAGCCTCTGTTGTCTGCGTATTGACGGGAGCAACAGCACCAAACGTTGTTGCCACCATGGCAGCAGAAACGGATCCTGCTAAAAATTTACGATATGATTTTGGTTGATAAGCCAATAGTAGTTCCTCCTTCATTTTTGCTTGTTTCGTTTTCTCTTTTTTGATGTGGTGTGGGGAAATCAACGACGTATTTCTGCATTACCTGCTCTGATTTTGTGATAAACATATTTTGCTAGATTTAAGACTATTTTCATGGGATTCCCTCTTAAATATTCTAGCATTCCAGTAACAGAGAAAAAGGTATTTTAATGGAAATGAAATTATTACTTCAATTTGCCGTAATCTTCCTGTAGGAAACGTAATAGACGCGGCTCGTACTTTATGAAAAACGATTGGAGTGATTGCATCTGTGAAAAGAAAGGCAGCCAAAACTACTACACGTCCTGGTCACGCCCTTGTCTATTCGATTAAAATTCCTCATAGACAGCTGGGTCCTGATCGTTATTTCTGCCATCCGGTCGATGCAAAGCGCTGATGATGTCCATTTCTTCGTCACTGAGGGAAAAATCGAAAATGGAAAGATTCTCTAGTTGTCGTTGCGGGGAGGCGGACCGTGGAATCGGAATACTTCCCAACTGATAATGCCAGCGTAAGATCACTTGTGAGGCTGTTTTGTGATGCTCGCTCGCGACCGCTTGTATCGATTGTTGTTCGAATACGTCTCCTGCGCGTACGAGCGGACTCCAAGATTCCGTTTGAATGTCATTGGCTTCGTGCCACTTTCTCTGTTCTTCTTGATTGAAATAAGGGTGCAATTCAATTTGGTTGATGCTCGGCGTTACACCCGTTTCTTTTTTCAAGAGTTCGATATGATCAGGAAGAAAATTCGACACACCGATCGAGCGAATCAACCCCCATTTTTGCGCATCAATGAGCGCTTGCCACGCTTCGACATACTGATCCTGCTTCGGATTCGGCCAATGAATCAAATAAAGGTCGAAATAGTCTAAATTCGCGCGGTACAATGATTCTTGAATCGCTACAACCGCTTGGTCATAGGAATGATAACGGCCCGGAAGCTTTGATGTGATGCGCAGTTCCTCCCGCGGAATCGATGTGCGCCGCACTGCTTTTCCTACAGCCCCTTCATTTTCATAATTGTACGCGGTATCGATCAGCCGATATCCCATGTGTATCGCATTTTCAATCGCCACCGCTCCTGCATTGCCATTCAAGCTGTAGGTGCCTAGTCCGATAACGGGTACGGTTACACCATCGTTTAGTCTCACCTTAGGAATGGAATCCGTCATGAGCAACCCCCTCCTTGGATGTGTCTCTCCTCAGTGTAGCATGATTTTCCAGCAGAAGAGAATGAAAAGCCCATGGGGTAAAATCATAGCAGTCATACGTTATTCCCCGCTCGTTCCGTGACCTTGCCTGTGCTGGACTCTTCTCGGAGGGCAACTTCTTCCCTTTTGCGTTCCCTCCCTACGAGTCTTCCAGCTTTTTAGGAACAATTCGATTCTTTCCGTCACCTCGCCTGTGCTCGCCCCTTCTCCGAGGGCAGCTTTCCGCTGGATCCGTGACCCCCATCGGTTTCTGAACCCTTGTCCGGGCAGGCTAACTCACGATGCATGACCTTAACCACTTCACCACTCATCGTATGGGAACCTTTCGGATGCTTCCCTGACCTCCCGGGTGAACTCTACATCCAGAAGGGCAACTTTTATCTCCTTCCCAAGCGCCTGCCAACGAATTGAATATTACCAATTAATTTCAAAAAACACCCCACTCTCCTTCCTAATTTTCCCAAATTATTACTGATAGTTATAATATCCCATTCCCCTCTTGTGCGGCGGCCCGGTTCCATGTATGCTAGTTTTTAATTTGATTGAACATTCAGTGAACGAGAAAGGAGTGAAAACGTAACAGAGAAATTTTTCCCCGAATCACCCCATGTCCCCCGCCCCTCTTTTTCACATCTGTTTTATTTCCAACATCATTCAAACATGAAAACAGGAGGCTGTTTGTTATGCTGAGTCGTCAAGAAATATATGCCTTTTATGATTTTCAGGAAAGAAATCCGTTGACTAGTTCTGCCACTTCTCTATGGTTCACGCTCGCGTACACCCACGATAAAGCCGGATGTCCAGATTCGTTTGAGACATTTGTGGCGATTGCTTGTGGGCGCGCTGGCTTTAGTGAGCGCACTTTTTTTACAGCCAGAAAAGAGTTGATCAACCGAGGGCTGCTTGAGTATGATCATGAGTTGGCCACCTACCGCTTGGTTCCACTCTCGAAAGCCAACACCGATCACGGCGCGTCTGTTATTCCTGCCGAGATCGCTTCCACCGCTGCTTCAGATACTACTTCAGTCGGTACTTCAGCTCCTGCTTCAGTCGGTACTACAGCCCCTGCTTCAGTCACTGCTTCAGCCGGTACTTCAGTCAACACGTCTGCCGCTATTACTCATACTAGTAATCACTTAAGACCTAAAAGCAATAAGAGCTCTAAAAGCACGAAAGGCAATAAGAGCTCTAAAATCGCTAACATCACGAAAAGCCCTAAGAGCACTAAAAGCCCTACAAGCACAAAACGCACGAAAAGCTCGAAACGCGCAAAAAGTACAACGCTTGCTGTCAAACCCTTTGCCATAAAAACAACCCCCACTCCGCTGGACCTTTACGAGGAGCTTGGGTTTGGCAAGGTGTCGTCATATGTCGCAAAAGAAATCGAGCTTTGGCAACATCACGACGGGTTCTCCGATCCTCAGGCGATGTTGGCTCATGCGATGGATATTGCCATCCAACGAGGCCGAAAACATTGGCGTTACGTCACCACGATTTTAGAAAACTGGCGAAAAAATGGGTATCGAACGGTACTCGAAGCCAAAGCCGGAGATCGTAAACGAATACAAGGAGGGATCAACCATGATCAACGTCAAAACACTATTAGCAGACGACTTGCAGGAGATTTTTTCGCAGAATAACTTACTGCGTCGTTTCACATGTAACGGATGCGGTGAAAACGTAGCGGAACATAGCGTCACGCTGCCTTTTGGCCCGAACAAAGGCCAAGTGAGAAACATGATTACAGGCTGCCGTTGTGAGGATATCGAGCTGGGCAGGCAAGCCGTGCGCCATGAGGCAGAAGGCAAAAAGAGAAAAACTCTTCACTTGTTTGACCAAAACAGTTTAATCAACCGTGACTTGCGGTCCTGTTCGTATGATTCCTTCGAGCCTGTGGATGCGTCTCAGAACGAAATCAAACAACAGTCCATTCAGTTTGCCGAGACCTTTTCTTTAGAGGCCCCTGGCAATTTGTTGTACTACGGTCAGCCCGGTGTCGGCAAATCACACCTCGCCACTTCCACGCTAAAAGCCATTATGGAGAAAGGGTATACCGGTCTCTTTATCTCGGTTCCGATGTTGTTGACGAAATTAAAATCCACTTTTCACAAAAAAAGTGAACATACCGAGGCGGATATTTTATCGATGATTGAGCGTGTGGACTGCCTCGTTCTCGATGACATTGGTGCTGAGTTTGGCACCGATCAGCGCGGAAGCTGGGCCATTCAAAAAATTTTTGAAGTCGTGGACAGCCGGCTTGGCAAACATACGATTTTCACGACGAATCTAAAAGGCGTCACTCTCAAAGCGAAAGTGGGGGAGCGGAGTTTTTCGCGTATCATGTATCGCACCCAAACGTTAAGTATACGAGGCGGCGACTACCGCGCGCGACCAATAAAAACAAAAAAGGAGATGACCTTATGAAAGTGATGATTGATCCAGGGCATGGGGGAAAAGATCCAGGTGCCGTATCCGCCGGCCTTCAAGAAAAAGATGTCACGCTTCGTATCGCTCACCTGATTCGTGAACGTCTGGCACGAGAAAAAGGAATTCGTATTCGTTTGACACGAGAGACAGATACGTTCGTTTCCCTCCACAAGCGCGCTCAACTGGCCAATGAATGGCACGCTGATTATTTTTTATCGATTCACATCAATGCTGGCGGAGGAAGCGGCTTTGAATCATTCATACACCCCTCTTCTCCGAAACCTACGCGGAGTTACCAAGATACACTTCATGCCCACGTTGTATCCCAACTGGGGAGAAACGATCGCGGGAAAAAACGAGCAAACTTTGCGGTGCTTCGCGAGACAACCATGCCGGCATTACTAACCGAAAATTTGTTTATCGATCACACCGGTGACAGAGATCAACTGAGAAAGGAGAGCGTTCTAGAAGCGATGGCCACGGGACATGCGGACGGGTTGAAGCATCTGTATGACAAAGCATCCCCTTCCACAAACCAAAAAACCTATCGTGTCATCGTGAACGGAGTGCAAACCGGTGCTTACAGAGAAACAGCCAATATTTTACACCAAGTCGAACGTCATCTCGGTTCTGCTACAAGTATTCACATTACAGAACGATAACTTTTTGAAACAAGGAAAGGATGAGACACATGGGAGAATCGATGTTTCAAGCAAGCATTAAAAAAATTGAAATCGTCAATAAAACAGTGAAAAAAGAATGGCACCAATCGGTTCGCGTCATTCTCGAAGACATTGAACTTAACAACGATAATTTCCTTGCGCTGCGGAAATTTCGTCCCGATGAGGTCGTACAAGTCACCATGGACGCATTCAAACGCAAACCTTCTCCAGCGAATGTGGCAGCAGAAATAATGGGTGAGGAGTTACCAGGAGTGGAAGAAGAAAGAGAGCTGGACGAAACAGACATCATCGAGCGTGAATTCAAGCTTTCGTCCTCTCGTGATGATCGAACCAGAAAATAAATATTACCAATAGTTATAAAATACTAAATATTATTGATTATTTGGTTGAATAGTCCTATTATAAAATTAGCCGGTAAAGAAGTTACTCGAACGTTTGCTTCTGGACCACTCACCGGCCCAGGTGGTCTCGGAGAAAACGCGACAGAACTTCACAAACTAAAAAACAGAAAGGAAGAAACGGTCATGGCAGAGAAACAACTCATTCGCTCTCGGTTAAGTCTCGTCTACAATATTGGAGAAGATGAAGACGGCAGAACCATCACTCAACGCAGCGGCTATGAAACAAAGACAGACGCCAATGCCGATGCTCTCCATGCAGTCGGCGTGGCACTAGCATCCCTTAGTGAATTTCCCGTCATCGAATTATCACTCGCTGAGACAAGCTTCATCGCCTAACGTACAAATCTAGAAATATGAGAAAGGAGCACAAAAGATGTCTACACGAAATTTAGAAATGCGTTTCCAAAATGATGAAAACCGCACCGTCACCGTTCGGGTGCCCAACCCGCGCGAAGACGTGACAGCTGAGGAAATATCGACGGTAATGGATGACATTCTCACCCACAACGTCTTGTCAGGCACGGCTCACACGATTCACACCAAAGTCGGAGCCCGTATCGTTTCCCGCGACATCGAAGACATTGCGATACCTTAAAGGAGCTAACGACAGCCAGGACCCCCTGGCTGTCTGGTTCCTCTAAAAACTAAAAATAGAACCCTGCGTGTGCTAGCGGGACAACAGGAAAAGAGGAGGGAATGTTCCATGGAGGAGTGGATGGCGCTTATTTCAAATGTTGGCTTTCCGATCGTCGTAGCGTCCTACCTGTTAATCCGATTAGAACCTATTATAAAAGGACTGCAGGAATCGATAGCCAGCCTCGCCTTAGCCATCGCCGCCCAAGACGATGCCCATATCACCAAACTCATAGAAACCATGCAAACCAAAGAAAAAAACTTCTATTGAATGAAGCTCCCTGTTTTGCATAGGGAGCTTTCCCCTGGTACCTGCCATCCAGACACCCATACAGAATATCCCGAAGTAAAAGATAACGTCCTGCACGGAAAAAGAACGGGACAAGGAAAAGCGGACACCATTGAAACAAGAGCTGCCATCGAACAAGTAGCAACAGATCACGGATTTGTTAAAAAAACATTGGTAGAGGAGAAAGCAATGAAGAAACCAAATATTCGTTTAATCGGATTGCGCGACGACCACGATCTTACGCAAGCAGAACTGGCCCGTATCATTGGAGTTAGCCAAAGCATGATTGCTCAAGTCGAAGCAGGAAAAAAAGATTTTACTCCAAAAAGACAACGAATGATTGCAAAAACATTTGACGTCACGGTGGATTGGCTCTTTTTTGATGACCCGTTTGATCGTCTCTCGCCGCCTTCCTAGCTTTTTCCTCTGCAGTCCCGTTCACCTTGATTTTCACTTGTACCCAGTGGGAGGGAATCCGAAGTGCTCCCTCCTGCTCCGAAAAAAACTGCCAACCCTATGGCTGCTGATAACGTATCTTCCAGTTTGAGACTCTGTGAAAATCTTCCCTGTCCCAACCCTTCAAAGGTATGATCGGAATCATCCCCACTCTCTTCTACCAATCTAAAGTTTTCCATGTATATAGGACACGAAGCCATCACTTCCACTCCAAATTTCTACGCCTGCCTCCCCCGCGCGCGTACGGTTCTTTACAACATATTCCATCATTTTCAACCGATGTGCATGTTTAGCTCCAACATCGAGCGGGGATGAGTATTGTAAAACAGGAGGGATAGTATGGCACGAATTGCGATTGAACAACCGTTTACGGATGTACGAGATGAACTGAGCCGCATAGGATTTGAAGCGGAAATGCTTCTTAATAAAACCGATGCACCTGATTATGATTGTGTCGTTGTGAGAGGGATAGAGGACTTAACTGACATGCGCATGAACACTCCTCTCGTCGAAGCAAAAGGACGGACCGTTCATGACATTATCGAGGAAGTAAAAGACAAGTTAGAACGCACAGGAGAAATTAGAGAAGCTCCGCCTTCCGGTAAAGTGAGCAAGATCGCAAAATTTGCCTCATCCGGAAGCTCTAAGACAGGAGAGTCATCAGGAAAATCGATGGTGAGCGGCATGCTCGTAGGAACAGCCCTTGGCGTAGTAACTGGTTTCTTACTCGCACCGAAAAGCGGAAAAGAACTGCGTCAGCAAATGAATGAAAAAGCAGGCCAGACGAAAGAACAAGCGACGGTCATGACCAACAAAGTGAGAGAACGTTCTGCCGCTACCACATCGAACGTCATGAACATGACAAACAAAGCAAAAGAAACCGTGAAAAACAGACCATCTCTCACAGGGCGTACGAGAGGGGTTCAGGAAGAGCCTTCAGTCATTAAAGAGCCCAATGAGCGGTCCAACCCGAAACCCACAGAAGAACAAGAAGAAGAAGTGAACCAATGAAGAAAAGCGTAAGTGCCCTGGTCAGCCACGACAGGTTCTGGAGGGACAGCAAGGAAAGGTGCCTTCCCTTTCATTGTCTGAACCGAGTTGGAAGATCGGCTAAAACCGTCTCGTCCTGAGACAACGCCGACCTGACCCACATCGTGTGGGCCCCCGAGTGGCTGGGCGCTGAAGCTGGACAGTTCTCCATGAATCTAATGATAATAACAGCATCCGCCTCTTTGGGAGCGGGTGCTGTTTTTCATTCGGAAACTCCTGCTTATCTTTCTTTTCGAGCGAGACGCGACCCCGGATACTCACCAGCATGTGCCTGTCCTCTCCTTCCCGACAACATAGGAAAAGCGTCCTAGTAAATCATTCGCTTAAATGGAAAAAGTTCGCTAAAATATAGGATTGAAAATGAGAACATAGGGTAAAGTCCTATAGAAAAAAATTTTCATAGAGAGGGACGAAAGGAACGAGCCATGAAAGACGAAACAAATTTTATCAAAGACTTAACACAAAAAGAACTACAATTGTTTGAGGACATGTTAGAAGCGAAGTATCAAGAAGGATATGAAGACGGCTATCAAGCTGCTTCCTATGAGATAAAGGAAAGAAAAGCGGAGTGACTGCATGTAGTCTTCCGGGTGGAAACGATCGTCTCTAACGTGGTACAGTGAGAGGAACGATCCTTTTTAGGAGAAAGGAGGAGACCCTGTGAAAATAAAAAATGCGGGGATCCTAGGGAAAGAATTTTTTCTTTCTTATTTCAACCTAATCCAAGCTTCCCGACAAACCGATATCGACGAAGCGAAAGAGCTATTGTTTGATAAATTTTTTCGAAATGACAAGGAATTGAGAGACACCGAAAGCTATCAAAACTTCTTGACAGCGTACGAGGAATTAAAAGAGAAACAAACCAACGATAAATAGAAACAGTACCTCTCCCCCATTTCCTAACATAAGGAAAGGGGTTTTTTTCTTTCTATCACTGAAAAAAAGAACCTGCCACCAGACAGGAAATGACGTTATTTGTTTAATTGTTTTTCGGCCATGTCTCCAACGACAGGCAATTTAAACCATCTGCCTTGGTACGCTTTTACCATCAGAATGACCCATACAATGACAGATAAAGGCGCGAGTAGGATACTAAGCAGCCAACCGATGATTGGCACTGCCGTCAGCACCGTACTTGCAACAAACAAGATTCCGAATGTAAAAATGGACTGCAAGGCATGAAAGCGAACAAATCGATTCTCTTTTTCTATTAAAATAAATATGATGCCCGTGATAAAACCGACTAGATAACATAGAAGCCCCGCCACATTTTCATCCAAGCCGCCTGCCGTAGAAGTTCGCGAAGATTCGGTTGAGGTCGCCGCCGATATTTCTTCTTTCGATTGATGTGTCTTCTCCTCTTCGTGATCCATCGTCTCTCTCCTTTCCTCATCGTTGCCTTGATTATACTACAAACATGTCATAAATTGTATAATAATTATAAATATTTTAATTATTAATGTCGTAGAAAAGACCTGCGGGTGATCTCCACAGGCCTTTCTTCTCTATGAATTAATCGTCGTCATCTTCGTCGTCTTCGTCATCATCATCGTCATCGTCGTCATCATCATCGTCGTCATCGTCGTCATCGTCGTCATCGTCGTCATCATCGTCATCATATCTGCCATCGTCTCTGTCATCATCTTCGTCTCTATGATAAGGAGTACCGGACCATTCCCATTCTTTTTCGATGCCATTTTGGAAGGTCACTTCAATTTTTAAAGCAGCTAGATCATCTTCATTCCAGCCCTCACCAGCAAGGACTTGTTCTTTGATTTCTTCAGCGCTTTGGTCAGAGGATAATTGCAGTTCTTGAAGTCGTTCTTCGATGAATGCAACAGCTCGCTCATCTTCCCATTCCGTTTCTTCGCCGTTTCTTTCTCTTTCCACTTCTGCTTCGATGTCGCCGTCGTCAGTTTCATATTCCCATTTTTCTTCATTTCCGTTCAGCCATTTCGCTTCTAATTCGAAGTCTTCTACCGCTGTCGTTGGTTCTCTCTCGTTTTCTTCATCCGAAAATTCTTCTTCATGTGCCACTTTCACGCCATTAGAAAACTGAACTTTCACTTCGATTTCTTCCATGCCGTCTTGGCGGTCGAGAGAGCGGATCACTGCCTCCACGACTTCTTGCGTACTCATGGAAGAATCAAGCTGCCAGCTGTCGAGGTAGGCTTGTACTTCTTCTGCTGCTTCGCTTCTTGTTACTTCACGTTCACCGCGGTCTGTTTCTTCTTCAATTTTTGCCTCAATTTTTCCTTTTTTCATGCTGAATTTCAGTTCGAACTCTTCATCGTCGTCATATTCAACTTCTACTTTTGCGGCATGTACATTGGACGCTACCGCTGCCGCTTCGTCAGTCAAAAGAGCAGCATCGACAATCGTTCCGTTCAACAGCTGTACCGTCAAACGATCCCCGTCCTCAAGCTCAGATGGCTCGATGTACGCATTTTCATAGAATACGAATAAGTCGTTATCATACGTATAGGTTTCTTGCGTTCCTTCCGTCTCAATCGTCATCGTATGTGCATTCTCATCGTGGCTCACAAGCGTTCCTTGGAAAGCTGTTCCTCCTTGCTCGTCCAACACATCATCGTAAGAACGGTCAAGAACGGTTGCCATTTGAGCCCGCGTGATCGACTCGTTTGGCTGAAACTCATTCTCTTTTGTTCCCGTGATGATATCATACTCGTCTGCCACGTTCGCATACCCAATCGCTCCCGCTGGAATCTCTTCTCGATCTGTGAAATCAGGAGTCTCGGTCATGGCGTCCAATGCCTCATCCTCCAGGCCAAGCGCACGAACGAGAGTGCTTGCTACCCAGATACGTTTCGCCGGGTCGTTCGGATCGAGCGTCTCTTCATTGGTATCAAACAACCCTTGTTCCAAGGCTACTGCCACATACCCTTTCGCCCATTCGTTCCGTTCCTTCCCGAAATATTCATCAGCATCCCTGAAAGGAATGTGCCCATTCGCATCCATCGATTGCGCCTCGTCTTCTAAGCCAAGTAAGCGCACAGCCGTGACAATCGTCTGCATCCGAGTTACATTGTTACTCGGGCGGAACGTGCCATCATCATAGCCGTTAAAAATCTCTTTCACGCGCATCCGCTCAATCGATTCACTCGCCCAATAATCATTTCCCGTATCGTCAAATTCCACATTGACGGTCTTTCTGTCAAGAGAATCCCCCGGCGCCGCAAGACCTGCAGTCGGCACACTCCAGACGAAAGCCGCAGCTAACAATCCAACACCAAACTTTTTCATCGATCGTCCTCCCATATTTCAGTCAAAACCTCCCTTTAAGTATAAAATGTTCCATGACAAATAAGTAGCTACGAAGTACCTATACCCCGGGGCAGTACTTAAATAACAAGAAATGTGAAAAAAAGAAAAATTTTCTATTTTTGTGTTCGACGGACATAAGTAACCCCAATACTAGACGTCTGTGGTTAGTGACATGGAACGAAGTATTTCCCGTTTCAATGGCGTCAAAGCGCTGCGTTATTGACCTGCCTCTTCGATTTTTCTCGCCCTGGGGCATCATTCGCATGTATCTTCCTTGATTGTTTACCTTCGCTCTCATTTTCTTCATTTCAAAGTCACTATCCCACCTTCTTATTGACCTTGAACCGATCTTTTTTCATCTCAACGGCAGCTAACCACAGCATTATTGACCTGCCTCTTCGATTTTTCTCCTCCTAGGGCATCATTCGCATGTATCTTCCTTGATTGTTTACCTTCGCTTTCATATTCCTCATTTCAACGTCACTATCCCCTTCTCATAACGACCTTGAAACGATCAGTTCCTGTTTCAGCGTCAGCATAGCACGGCGTTATTGACCTTCCTCTTCGTTTTTTCTCCTCCTAGGGCACTATTCGCTTCTATTTCTCTTGGTTGTTTACCTTCGCTCTCATATTCCTCATTTCAACGTCACTATCCCACCTTCTTATTGACCTTGAACCGATCTTTTTCCATTTCAACGGCAGCTAACCACGGCGTTATGAACCTTCCTCTTCGTTTTTTCTCGTCCTAGGGCATAAATTCGTATGGAAATAGCATAATGTATTCAGTTGCGTCTAAAGTGGAATCATCACTAGCATCATGCAAGTGGAGCTCAGCTGTGGCGTCATATCCTTCAATCGAAATAACAAACTGGTCTCCTACTACGGAACCTGTAATCACAGGCTTGTCCGGTGATTCTATTGGATCGGGCTCCTTTTCCGCCACCACGATGTTCGAGGCTATACTTTCTTCGCCATCCACCGTCTGCGTGACGTAATAACTGGTACCATCGGCCTTCACCTTATAGGCTTGTCCATCAAAATCGGCTACTAATTCGGCCTCCGCCTTCGCATCATATATTTTCAACTCAGCTCCATCTTCCATTCTCTCTACAGTAATGTAGAAGTAATCCCCATCTGCACTCCCTGATATGATAGGGGCCTCAGGTGGCTTTACTTCCTTTTCGGCCACCACGATATTCGAGGATTCACTTTCTGTCCCGTCCACCGTCTGAGTCACATAATAGCTCTTTTTATCAATAGGGATGATAAAGCGGTTCCCTTCTAAAACTGCGTTTTCTATTTTCGAATCATCACTGGCATCATAAAGAGTCAGTACAGCTTCGGACACCATCCCTTCCACTTGAATATAGAAGTGATTTCCATCCGTGCTGCCTGTAATATGTGGAGACTCCGGGGGTTCAGGGTCGGGATCACTTCCTCCCGAACTTCCCCCTCCTCCGCTAGATCCGCCACCGCTGCCTCTGCTGCCGCCTGGCCGATTAGGTTTTCTTTCACTAGCGTCTGGAATGTCCGGAATCCTATCGACGGCTGCATCTATATCTTCCTCTTCAATGCCATCTCTCTTCGCTTGTTCGATCATCTCTTCTTTTCGTTTATTTAGCTCCTCCCGTGACTGGCGAGCTTTCCTTTCCATTTCTTGAATGAGTTCATAACGTCTCTCTTTCAGCAAATCATCTAATTCTCGTTCTCGGTTTTTCTCGCGGTTCTTGGCGACAACGTTTTGCTGTATTTGATGGAGGGCATCGGACCGTTCTGTTTGCACGAGCGCATCGAGAAGATCACCTCTGTTTCGATCTTGTTGATAGCGGTTTTGTTGTTCCTCGGCGCGTCGCCGGTCCTCTTCTGCCGCTTGCTGGACATCTCTTATGGCTTCAGCAAGAATGTCTGAATGTGTGTCATTGATGAATTGTTCCGGGTCAAATGGCTCCCTCTCCCATGGCTCTTCTCCTCTTAGTCTTTCATTCATGCCGATAAGACGTTCTTCATTGCTCTCGTCCTCTCTGTCTCCCCGATTATCTCTCGCAGAAACTATCCCATCTAAGACGGTCAATGTCGTCCTACCGGTGACTGGATCGGCCGCGACTAAGAAAAGCGTACCTTTTGCCTCCATTGTGGAGGAGGGTGTGTCGATAACATAGGAACCTTCTGTTTCCACTGTGTCTACACTGTTCCATAGTTGTCCTTCGACAAGGTCCACTTGTATGTTATTTTCTTCTCCCTTTATGGTAGAAAGAAGAGCTTCGGTGTCATGTCCAAGGGTCAACTTCGAGCCATTACCAAATAGCACATTCGCCGAACTTTCGTTTTCCGTGCGAATGCGGTCACCTGGAAAAATGACCATCCCTTCTTCGGCTGGAAAGGCTCGTTCTCCTTTTTCTACCCATACGTCTCCCTTCACGAAGCGGACTGCTGCTTCCATCACATCTTTTTCTTCCGCAATTCCTTCTTCCCTCTCTACTTCAGTCACACCCATCGTTCGGGAAACAAAACTCGCAAACTGTCCGTTCGTCACCTCTTTCTCAGGCAGAAACGAACCTTTATGTCCCGTCGTTACCCCATTGCTGTATAAAATGCTGACATAGTCGAAGGCCCAATGATCGTCTTTCACGTCTGGAAACGGATGATCGTCCTCCCCGCTCAAGTCAAACGTCTGAACTAAAATTTTCGCCAGTTGAGCTCGTTTTAAATGATTGTTCCCATTGAAATTTCCGTCATTCCCATCAATGATGCCTACCTCATAGGCCCAAACCGTAGAATAATAGTGAGGGTCCGCCGGGGAAACATCCGCCAACGTTTCCGTTTTATACACCCGTTTCTTTTCCAAACTATTTCCATACAAGGCATGTAATATGTTCACTACTTCGCTTCGAGTGATCGCATGATTGGGTGCAAACGTGTTTCCTGATTTATGTTCATAGACTCCCAACTCATTCAAATATTGAACACTTTCGTAATGTGCATTGCCAGGCGTGACATCCGTGTACTGTTGCTGTGCCGCAACACTTCTCTCATCACTAGTTATCGAGATCATGAAGCAGAAGGCAAAGAGAAGCATTCCTATTAGTGGAATACTATTTTTCATGTCCCCTTTTCCAGCCCTTTCCTTAAATTGGTTTCTCCCGCTTTAAGAATTACCTCCTCTCCCTCTAATTGTTAAATTATTCAGAAAACAGAAGATGTGCTGGATGTCTGATATGCCGGTTGTCTGTCATGATAAGTATAATACAAACGCAAGACATTTGGACGGAAATTAAATAAAATAATTTTGTTTTTCCTGACGATTTTTCATCATAGGGGAAAAACCCGCCTATCCACACGTCAACCGGCGCCGATAGGCAAGGGAAAACACGTTTGATCCGATGATAAACATGAACATGGAAAAGAAGAACCAAGCGAATAATTATTTGTCTTTGGCCATTTTTTTCCGGTCAGGCGCAAGAGGCGGTTGCTCGAGCCACTTGTATTTGGTCATGAGATCGAACCAATCTTTGGTTAATGTTAAATTTTTTAATATGATTTTCTCGTACGTCAAAACAAGGTCGGTTCTCATGGCGACACCAAGGCCTGAGCCGTGATAAGCCTGAGACGTTTGTAACAAAAAACCGATATGATAAAGCATAAGCTTGTCTGAAAAAGGTGCCTCTTGAGACGTGGTGACCTCCGTCTCCCAAGACATGGGCACCGGTAAATTGTCTTGGTGGAGAATGTTACCTAGTGTTTTAATTTGGTCGTCTGACACCTTTTGAGATGTTTGTAAAAACTTCCTTACTTCCTTGGAGGTTGTCACTTGACTAAAGGCGAGAGTGAGCGTTTTTTCCATCACTTTTTTCTTAATATTAAAGGAAAGAGAGACGATTTCCGTTGCAGCGAGTGGTCGTTGATCCCCAAAAAAACCATCTAAAAATTTCTGTCCGGACACAAATTCAGGAGTCGCTTCGGGATAAAAATAGGGATCTCGTTGGAAGTGTCCTTTTTCTAATAATAATTCAATGGTTTGGTGATACATCCATTTCCCATCGTTATCGCATGTATCAAAAAATTCACGGAGATCCTTTCTTACGGAAGCACTCAGCGACGCCGTGTGCCCCAAGAGACCGTGTAATGTCATTATGTGTAAATAATGCAAACAAAATATGTCCGAAAACAATCGGTTCGTCCCTGGACGAAGGTCTTGTTCAGAGAAACCGATAGGGACCGGGAATCCCTCATTCTCGATAAAGGCAGCGATTTGATTTTTTTGTCTGTTGAAAATCTGTAACGCCTCTTCGAAAAGGGCTTTTATTTTTTCATCTTCAATGATCGACACCATATACTTATTTACGGTATCCGTTGCCGTTCCGTTGATATACTGTGCCCACAAAGTTCCGATCTCCGCAGATGTTAGTTTTAAATTCTGCTTATCCATTCAAACCACCTCTCCCTACAGGCTTCCCAGAATACCCCTATTCTATAGATGAAATATGATATTATTTCCCACCTTTTTAAACCAAATGTTACTGACAACGGAAAGAAGAAAGACTGACCTTCATTTAGTATCCTCATCCTGGTATAGTGTGAATATAATATATAAGAATTCATAATAAGAGTAGGATCGGATGATCATGATGAAAAAGATATGGGGAAAAATAATAGTTGTCCTTCTGGCAGGGGCCCTCATTTGGAAACTCATACCCTACTTTAGTAATTTAGGGGCGGAGTATAGTCGTACCACCCATTTCTTCGCTGGCCTTATTACTACGGTTCTAACGCTTGCTCTTATAGAGGCCGTCCGAAGAATGGATCATTTATCATGGAAACAATTGGGGCAAAGATCACTACGCACCAATTTCTTTTCCTTTCTTCTGGGCTTTTTGCTGTGGACGATCCCAGCATCTATCGGTTTAGTGATATGTCTCACACTCGGATGGGTAGACATCACACGACATTCGGACTGGAATGTTTTACTGATGAGTGTGTTGGTTTTATGTGTGACTGTGTTTTTGATAGAAGCGTTACCCGAAGAATTGATTTTCAGAGGATATATCTATCGCTCGTTGCTTAGTGTGTTTCCCCATTGGATTACGGTTCTCCTACAAATGCTTTTATTTTCATTGTTTGCCTACTTGATCGGGGCGATGTATTCCGTCGAGCAAATCCAATTCCTTCCCGGCTTTGCGTTTATTTTAGGGTATGTAAGGGCAGTGTCCGGAAATGTGTGGACACCGATTGGTTTCCACCTTGCGATCATGACCGCCACTCAAATGTTCAGTCCTCTACACGGTCATTTTGAAGTAGATGGATTGTTTACGCTTCGATTTTTTGCTTTTATTCTGCTCCCAAGTGCCATTGGTGCCATCGCCTTATCGTTCATGTACCCCCATCACAAGTGGACGGATAAAGAGATGAATGAATAGAACACACGGCGTGCTGCTGAAGCTTGTCCCTTGGTTCTTGACCTTCCCTCTCTTTTTCTCTGTTTCCACGTCATTATCCTTGCTCCTTAGTGACGTTGAACCGAGCTTTTTTCGTTTGTAAGGCATGTATGAGCTGCGTTATGGACCTACCTCTTCGATTTTTCTCGTCCTAGGGCAGCATTCGCATGTTTTTCTCTTGGTTGTTTACCTTCGCTTTCATTTTCCTCATTTCAACGTCACTATCCCACCTTCTTATTGACCTTGAACCGAGTTTTTTTCGTTTCAACGGCAGCTAACCACGGCGTTATGAACCTTCCTCTTCATTCCTCCTCACCCTAGGGCAGCATTCGCTTCTATTTCCTTTGGTTGTTTACCTTCGCTTTCTTTTTCTCCATTTCAACGTCACTATCCCACCTTCTTATTGACCTTGAACCGAGCTTTTTCCCTTTCAACGGCAGCTAACCACGGCGTTATTGACCTGCCTCTTCGATTTTTCTCTTCCTAGGGTAGCATTCGCATGTATTTCCCTTGGTTGATTACCTTCGCTTTCATTTTCCTCATTTCAACGTCACTAACCCACCTTCTTATTGACCTTGAACCGAGCTTTTTCCCTTTCAACGGCAGCTAACCACGGCGTTATGAACCTTCCTCTTCATTCCTCCTCACCCTAGGGCATCACTCGTATGTATTTCCTTTGGTTGTTTACCTTCGCTTTCTTTTTCCTCATTTCAACGTCACTATCCCACCTTCTTATTGACCTTGAACCGAGCTTTTTCCCTTTCAACGTTAGCTAACCACGGCGTTATGAACTTTCCTCTTCATATTTTCTCGTCCTAGGGCACCATTCGCATGTTTTTCCCTTGGTTGTTACCCTTCGCTTTCATTTTCTTCATTTCAACGTCACTATCCCACCTTCTTATTGACCTTGAACCGAGCTTTTCCTGTTCCAACGGCATGAAAGACTAAACATGAATAACATTTCAAGCGGTTGGCATCTTTTTCCATCTTGGAAGAACTGGAAAACTTCTTTATACTGAACATAGAATCATAGAATAGGAGATTTAAAATAGAAAGGAGCGTTATCGAATGAAAAAATGGCTGGTGACCACTGGTTTCCTGCTTGGAATGATTGTAGGAAATGGTCAAGCATTCGCAGCGGATGACGACACAGGAACACCCGATGCGGAGGAACTGAGCTATAAAGAAAAGAAAGATCTTCTCACCGAAACCGCTTTAGAGTACGACATCCCACCGGAAATTTTAAAAGCGATTGCTTATGAGGAAGCTCAAATGAGGCAGTTCACAGAAGACGGAGAGCCGGTGATGAATGAAAACGAAGATGGTGGCATCGGCATCATGCAAGTGACATTGAACGAAGATGACTTCGAGAACAGAGAAGTGGATCGGGAACGACTGAAAAATGACACCGCGTATAACATCCAAATAGGCGCGGAGCTGTTAAATGAGAAATGGGAATGGACCGAAAACTTAATTCCTCAAGTCAATAATGGTGACCGTCATATTTTGGAAAATTGGTATTTTGCTGTTCTCGCGTACAATGGACTCGACCGCAGAAACGATCCGAATGTGAGTGACGATACATACCAAGAGGACTTGTACGGCACGATGACGTCACGCAACTTACTGCCATCTGTGGACCTTCCCGAGTTTGACGCGGAATACCGAGAAGGAGAAAATCGAATGAGATTTTCCGAAGACGACTTACACGTGACAACAGAAACCAAAACTCCTTCGACGCAAATGTTTGAAACAGGCACAAAGGTATACAGTTACGCCGAAGAACCAGGTTCTACCATTAATTTCAGACTCGAACCGTCGCTCTCCTCCCGACAAGTCGGGGACGTGCCTTTATATATGCCGCTGACGGTGGAAGGCGAACTAGAACATGATAACAGCCGCGACAACCATTTCGGATTCTATCCGTTTCACTATGCGGACATTCACGGCTACATGGCCAGTTCGTATGTGAGAGAAGGGGAAGTCACTCCGTTTTATGACGTCCGAAAACAAGAAGTCACTGAAGCAGTCGGCTTTTTGGAAGTCCGCGGCATCATCAGTGGGTATCCGGATGGAACGTTTCGACCGTACGAACCGATCTTAAGACGACATGCAGCAGCCATGCTGGCGGATGCGCTTCAACTATCCACTCCTGATGAGTACACAATGAAAGCAACAGACATGGAAAGCGATGATCTCGGCTACAACTCCATGAAAGCGATGGAATATCATGGTCTCATGACCGGAAGCAACGGCAATATTCGTCCGAATGAATACATGACGAGAGCACAAATGGCTTCCGTTCTCACTGCCGCTTTTGAAGAAACACTTCCTGCACCTTCCGGAAATCATAACTTTGACGATGTTCCAGCCGACTTCTGGAACTACGACGCTATTAACCAGATTTACCAGAGCGGCCTGTCGAACCAGGATCCGTTCCGCCCTGGAGAAGACGTCACGCGTTCACAGTTTGCACTGTTCTTGAAACGTGCAATGACGTTAGAATAATACGGACAAGAGAGCAGAAACCAATCAAGGTTGGTCACCTGCTCTCTTTTTTATTGTTCGTATTCGTACGAAAGTATTTTTCGGCCCTTTGGTGTATATAATGATACAAAAATGGTTTCGTTTCTTTCGTTTATTTCGCTTTTTCATAATAGGAGGGGAAAGGAGAGTGAATAAAAAAATGGCAACGGACATTAACAATCTCCTTGAAAATATAGATAGAAATTCACCTCATACTTCTAGTGAGAAGGTGAAAGAGTACATGACATTGACGTACCTGGCTGAAGAAATCAATAAACGCAAAGTAAAAGCGTATAAGGAACTCAACGAATCAGAGAGAGTAGAGCTCATTCATGCCCTTTACGAAAGTGAAAAGATCGATGTCCCCGAGTTTCTTCCAGTTTCAGATGTTGCAGAATTTTTAGGTGTATCCCCACAAATGGTGCGAAGATATTGCCAAGAAGAGAAAATCATAGCTCATCAACCAGTCACTGGCGCTGGTCATTGGAAAATACCGACACACCAGTTTGAGACAGACCCCCGTTGGTATGATTTTATAAGAGAAAAAATGGCAGCACGTAACAATGACGTCCAAACAGCTGAAATGATGCTCGACATTTTAAATGAGGATGATGAAGAGGGTAAATGAGATGAAACTGTTCCAAGATAAAACAAAATATGTACTAGATACTAATGTTTTCAGATACAAGACAGCAACAAGTACCCAAGAATCAGTCGATAAAAGGAAGATGTCTGCTATTCGCTTTTGGAAAATGGTTTTAAATGAGGCCCTTGCTGGACAAACAAGTCTCTACGTTCCAGCTGAAGTTAAGAGAGAGCTGGAAGTCCAGTCTTTCACTTAAAAACTATTTACTTCAGCGAACCTTTTCGCTCTTTGCATGACCGTAACCCTTGGCGTGCCTACGTTTAGGGCACTATTCCAGCTCTTGCATGACCGTATTTTTGACCTTTCATTTTTCCAGTCACCTTTCCGCCTCTTGCGTAACCAATGCACCTGCTCGGTCTCCCGTTTGGGAAGGCTGCAACTCTTATCTTGACCTCTCCCATCTTCCCAACTTGGTTTTGGGCACCTTTCCTCACGAATCGTGACCTCCTGAACGACGCCGCTCTCTTTTGGGCATCTTTCCGCTCTTTGCATGACCGTAAACCTTGGCGTGCCTACGTTTAGGGCACTATTCCAGCTCTTGCATGACCGTATTTTTGACCTTTCATTTGTCTGGGCACCTTTCTGATCCCTGCGTAACCAATGCACCTGCTCGGGCTGGCGCCTGGGAAGGCTGCAACTCTTACCTTGACCCCCTCCATCCTCCCAACTTGGTTTTGGGCACCTTTCCTCACGAATCGTGACCTCCTGAACGACGCCGCTCTCTTTTGGGCATCTTTCCGCTCTTTACACCTGACCGTATCTCTCCATTCTTTACCAAAAATAGAAGGATATCTCTTAAACGATACGGAAACATTGAAAGAAGGCCGACACTTGTAAAACAAGAAGGAGGAGACGGACATGACAGAGAATCAGACGTTGTCTACAGAAGAGAATGAAGAATTACTGACCGTGCTGAAGGAGCGTTTTGAGAAACATATGCGCCGCCATGAAGGACTGGAATGGGCGAACGTTCAAGCAAAGTTAGAAGCAAATCCAGAAAAACTATGGTCCCTCCGTGAGATGGAAAGAACAGAAGGCGAACCGGATGTGGTGGCTTATGAGGAGGAGACCGATGCATTTGTCTTTTGTGATTGTTCCGCGGAAAGCCCTAAAGGTCGTCGAAAAGTGTGCTATGACCGCGACGCCTTAGAAGCACGGAAAAAAAATAAACCAGAAACGAGTGCCGTAGATATGGCGACTGAAATGGGGATTGAGCTCTTAACCGAGGAAACCTATCGCGAGTTGCAGTCGTTGGGACCCTTCGATAAGAAAACATCCAGTTGGATACAGACGCCTGCCGACATTAGAGAACGCGGCGGTTCCCTTTTTTGTGATTATCGCTACGGCCACGTTTTCGTTTATCATAATGGAGCGGATTCGTACTATAGTGCGAGAGGGTTCCGTGGTTTACTGCGAGTCTAACAGTTGATAGGAAGACCACCTCCTTCTCACCAATCGGGGCACCCTGATATCAGCGGGCGCCCTTCGTTTTTGGTTTCATAAAAAGAAGATAGATGATTTCTAGAATGCTTACTGTATTCACGATAAAAAGAACAATAAACCAGATGAGCTGCTGATGTCGAGCGGCGTGCCATAGAGCAATCCCTTTCCAAATCAAAGACCACGCAATGATCACATAAAAGAAAGGATGGCTTGGATGGAACAGTTGTATGATTGTATCCACTTGCTCCCTCCTTTCTGGTATTCGATATTTGCGTTTGTCCCCGGTCTTTTCTGTCCGATTCTTTGTTATACCATCCCGAGTTTCTCGCTCAGTTTGATCAAGACAGGCAGGGATAAAAAGAGAACGACCACGCGAACAATCTGCAGGCTGGCCACCACCGAAGGGTTCAAGTTCAAGGCGAAAGAAGTGACTGCCATTTCGGAAGCTCCTGCCGGTACTACACTCAGAAGACTGACCGCGTAAGAAAGCCCCGTGAGCATGTGAAAAAAGAGCGCAAGCCCAACACTGAAAAAGAAATACAGAAGCATGATGCCTACACTGATCAGGCCGAGCCGTTTGAGCTTATAAAACGTATCACGGTTAAATTTCACACCAACCATGACACCAATTAATGCTTGACCGATCCCGCCGACAAACCCCGGAATATCGGAGAGATGCAACACATATTCACTTCCAATAAAACCCAATATAATAGCATACAACAGAGTGCCTGCAGGAATTTTCACGAGAGCATTCAAGAAAATCGCCACAGAAATCGAGACAAGCAGGAGAAAAAATAACTCCATCGTAAACGAGGTGCTCGTCTCTATGTCTTGCGGTGCCGAAGCGGAGGAAGAAGAACCGAGCCCAGCGAGAATTGGAATAAGAAGAACGAAAAAAGTAATCCGAAACGAATGGAAGGCTCCGACAATTTGCTGATTCGCTCCGTAGTCCCCGCTTACCGCAATCACTTCCGACGCTCCCCCGGGAATACAGCAGAAAAATGCCGTGCGTTTATCTATCACCCCGGCCCCTCCACGATAAAATAGCCAAGCTAACAGAAAGCTAAACGCAAAAGTTAGCAAGATCGAGAACGCGAGCGGCACCATATATGTTTTCATCTCTATGAAATTTTGAGCCGTCATTAATATGCCAATGTTGGTTCCGACCAACGCCAAGGCCAAGGTGAACGGCTTCCCCTCAAATCCAAGTCCTGGACGAACCAAACTGGAAACGATTCCAAAAATCAATGCCCCCAACAACCACCCTGCCGGAACTTGAAGACTGTCTAACAAAAAACCTGCGGTGATCCCGAGGCAGGCCACAAGTAGCTTGCTCATTTCCTTCTCCCTCCCCTCTAGCGAGTTCCTTTAAAATACTATTACTTTCATTATAGGAGTACACACGTATTAGAACCAGTCTCCTAAGAACTTCTCTCTCACGGAACAGAGTTTGCTCACTCAAAGCAGGCTCAGTACTCACAATTCAGAAGATCAACACTTATCTTGACCTCCTCCCTGCTTCCATCATAATTATGGGCACCTTTCATGACGAATTGTTCCCTCCTGGACGACGCCTCCGGATTTTGGGCATCTTTCCAATCATTGCATGACCTTAACCCTTGGCGTGACCCCGGGGTGGGAACTCTACCAGGTCGATCGTGACCTGCATTTTCTTTTTCCCGTTTTCCGGGCAACGTTCCGATCCTTGCGTAACCTCAACACCTGACCATACCCGCACTTGGGAAGGCTGCGACGCTCACCCTGACCTCTCAGACGCCCCTCCGTAATTTTGGGCATCTTTCGTAGCGTATCCTACCCTCCCAGACGGCACCTTCGTGATTTTGGTCAACTTTCGAAGCGGAGCATGACCTCCTGCACAACACCCTCTCCTTTTGGGCACCTTTCCAAGCCGATCTTGCCCCACCTATAAAAAAAGAACCTGCAGCGGTGGGCTCGAGCACCCTGCTGCAGGTTCTTCCTTTCCTTATTCAAGCGTCTCTTGGGTAATAAGAGATCCGTCTTGGGCCACGATCAGATCAACGGGCTGATCTGGGTATTTCTCGCGGATCATTTCTTGATATTTGGTCAGCCATTCTTCGTTCCATTCTTGGTCGGCGCCAATGGTGATGTCGATGTTGACGGATTGTTCGCCTTGATCGTCCACGACTTGCACCATCGCGTCTTCTACTTCTTCTTCGGCTTGCAGCTGTTCCTGCAAGTCAGCATCGCTTTCTAGTTCAGCTGCTGGTTCTTTTGGTTCTTCTTGTTCTTCTTGTGTGTTTTCAGCATCCTCGTTATTCTCGGTGTTCTCTTCTCCGGAAGAACACGCGGCGAGGGCTATTAACAAAGCAGCTAGCATGCTGAGCATAAGACTTTTACGAATTACATGCATTCTCTCCCACTCCTTTTCTCTCATCCTGAGATTATTTTACCTTACGAACGCGGGGCTCGTATAGCATTTTTTCGAAAACAAACCTATTGATCGATCGAGTCATCGACCGGACGCTTGCGGCGGAAACGGATGCCGCTGAGCTTTCGTTTCAGCCATTGCACCACATTATCTGTGGAAGCATAAGCGACCGGGATCAAAATTAACGTAAACAAGGTCGAGAACAAGAGTCCAAATATCACGACAATCCCCATCGGTGCCTGGGCTTCTGCTCCTTCGCCTATTCCGAGGGCGACCGGTGTCATCGCAAGCACCGTGGTGAGCACGGTCATTAGGATCGGACGCAGTCTCGCAGGTCCCGCTTCTAAGATCGCTTCGTCACGGTCTCCGCCTGCTTCTCTCCGTTGGTTAATGTAGTCGACCATGACGATCGCGTTGTTGACGACGACCCCGGCGAGCATTATGATCCCTATAAACGCGGTGATACTGAGCGGTGTTCCTGTGATGAACAGTCCGACGAGGACACCGATTAATGTGGCTGGCATTGAGAACATGATGACAAATGGCTGCACGAACGATTCAAACTGGATCGCCATGACCGCATAGACGAGAAAGATAGAAGCGAGCAGCGCTAAGGATAAATCCCCAAAGGCTTCCTGCATATCTTCGGATTCCCCGCCGTAGCTAATGGTGTAGCCGTCCGGCATGTTCATTCGGCTGACTTCTGCTTGTATATCTGTTGCGACTTCGGATAACGTCCGGCCTTCAATGTCACTCGTGATGTTCACTTGCCGCTGTTGATCTTGCCGGTTAATTTCTGTTGGTCCGGTCGTTTCCTCAAGTGTCGCGATGGAAGACAGCGGCACACTCGTCCCTGTTGGTGTCACCAGCGTCAAACCGCGGAGGTCGGACAATTGCTCGCGGGAGTGATCTGGGAAAATTACCTCGACGTCAATTTCTTGCCCTTGTTCGCGGTATTCGGTCGCGACTTGGCCGTTAAACGCCGTAATAATTTGTCCCATGACATCTTGGTACGTTAATCCGTACTGGGCTGCTTGCTGACGGTCCACATCTACTTCGATTTGCGGGCTTCCTTCTCCGGACGTTGTCTCGATATTGGATGTTCCTTCGATTTGTTCCATCGAGAAAGCCACTTCTTCGGCTAACATATCGAGAACTTCTGTTTCTTCCCCTTTGATGCTGACAGAAATGGGAGAAGTGCTTCCCATCGCCCCGGATGTCATGCTTGCGACAGTCACTTCCGCACCAGAAATTCGTTTCGCTTGTTCGGAAAGCTCACTAATCATTTCTGTCGTTTCGATCGACCGTTCCGAGGATGGGACAAGTGACACATTGACGGATCCGGTGTTCCCGCCTCCGCCGCCACCCATCATGGCAGAGCCTCCTCCGACGGTTGAATACGTCGTTGCAATCGATTCTTCGTATGGTTCTAAGAGCGACCATACCCGGTTCACTGCTGTCTGTGTTTCCTCGAGCGTCGAAGCGGTTGGCGTCTCGACGGTGATCATAATTTCTCCTTCATCGGATTCCGGCAATAGCACCGCCCCGATGAGAGGCACTAACGCAAGAGATGCGACGATGAGTCCCCCTGTTAAGAAGAGAACGGTCTTGCGGTGGTTCAAGGACCAGCGCAGCATCCCGCGGTAGCGGTTGTTCACCCACTCCCCTAAACGGGTGAAGCGGCTTTGTTTCTCTTGCTCTTTGATGACCATATTCTCTTTAATGAAACGAGAAGAAAGCATCGGTACAATCGTTAACGCCGCGGCGAGTGATGCAATTAACGCAAAACTGACCGTTAACGCGAGCGGCGCAAAGAGCTCCGAGGCAATGCCTTCCACAAACACGAGAGGAAGGAACACAACGAGTGTCGTCATCGTGGAGGCTGTGACCGCACCGCCCATTTCTTTTGCTCCGTCAATGGCCGCTTCGATGCGCGATTTCCCCGCTTCTATATGTTTATAAATGTTTTCCAAAATAACGATCGAACTGTCGACCATCATCCCGACACCGAGGGCGAGACCACCCATCGTTAAAATGTTAAGCGTCTCTCCGGTGAAATACATGAGCGCAAACGTGGATACCACCGCAATCGGAATAGAAATACCGATGACCAATGTCGCTCGAATGCTTCGTAAAAAGAGAAGCAATACGATGACCGCAAACAAAGCACCGTACAACAAGTTGTCGGTCACACTGCTGATGGACTCCTCAATGAAATCGGCAGAGTCAAACACAACATGGAGGGATGCTCCTTCGCCGAGTTCTTCATTTAAATCGACGATCAAGTCCTCTACCGCATGGGACACGTCCACCGTATTCGCATCGGACTGCTTCATGATCGAAAACATGTACGCAGGCTCATTGTTGACGTACGTTAAACTCGATTCTTCTTCGACCGTATCAACGACATCCCCGACATCGCTTACGGTGACATTTTCTCCCTCACCAATCGGGATAATTGTGTTCGCAATGTCTTCTACGGTTTGAAAATCGCCGTCTACCCGCAGCTGAAGATCACGGCCCCCGCTTTCCACATCCCCTGCAGAAGCAGACGCGTTTTCTGACTGGAGTGCATTAATCACATCGTTCGCCGTAATCGTATATCGGTTCAATTCAGACGGCTTCAATTGAATTTCAATTTTTCTCGTCTGCACCCCTTCCACATTCGCAGAAGCGACGCCATCTCCTTGTTCGAGCTTCGGCTGGATGCGCTCTTCGGCTATCCGTTTCGCTTCGTCATCAGAAAGGTTCTCCGAAAACCCCAGCCACATCATCGCTTGCTGGTTCGGGTCAAAACGAAGGACGGACGGGTCATCCGCTCCATCCGGTAACGCACCGGAGGCCCCATCCACCGCTTCTCGTATATTTAACATCGCTTGGTCCAAGTCAGTCCCGAAGTTAAACTGGATAATAACCAGCGAGGAGCCGGATGTCGACTGGGATTGAATGTTATCAACATTTTCAATCGATGCTAAAGAGTCTTCAATAGGTTGTGTGACCGTTTCTTCAATATCTTCAGGAGCCGTGCCGGTGTAATTCGTTGCCACGACGGCAAGCGGCAGCTCCATGTCCGGGTAAAGATCGACGGCCAGGTTACGTAATGCCGTGAGCGAGAGTACAAGAATCATCGCCACGACCATCACGACACCGACCGGTCGCTTGACAGACCAACGGGACAAATTCAAAATTACTCACCCCCGCCTTCTGCCTCTTCGTCTTCAGACGGGGTCTCTTCTTCCGCTGTCTCTTCTGATTCTTCGGCAGCGTCTTCTTCCTCTGCTGGTGCTTCTTCTTCCACCTCAGTGACGTCTTCAACAAGCGCCCCATCTGTTAGGAAAAATTGTCCCCGCGTCACGACTTTGCTGTCCGGCGACAGTTCCGCGTCCACCGCTGACACATCAGACTCTTCTCGAAGCACTTCGACTGGGACGAGCACCGCCTTATTTTCTTCCACGACAAACACAGATGGCTGTCCTTCAATGTCTATAATCGCTTCCGTCGGAATAATAATTCCGTTATCAATGAGTGTTTCTTCAATTAACAGCTCACTGTAAATCCCGGCTTGCAGTTCATCTCCTGTATTCGGAATCTGTACTTCCACCGTAAACATGCCATTATCATCCGCGGTCGACGCAATATAATCGACCGTCCCCGGAACGTCTCTTTCTAACGATGGGAAGTGAACGTTAATGGACTGGCCTTCTGTAAACAGCATTAACTGCTGCGGTGTAACGGAGGCTGCAGCCTTTAGCACATTCATTTCTCCGAGAAGAAGCATTGGTTCTTGCTGGGCGTACAATTCACCAGGCTCACTGTTGATTTCCAACACTTTCCCTGAGCTTGGTGCCCGTACAACTGCATCATCCAAGTTCTCTTCCGCTTGTTCCACGGCAATACGGGCTTGTTCGAGCGCCGCATTCGCGTCCTGAATGCCGCCTTCCGCTTCTTCTACCGTCGCATTCGAAGCGTCAATTCGCGTTCTCAGCTCTTTCTTCGCTGCTTGTGCTTCTTCCCAGGCTGCTTTTGCTTGGGTGACTTGGGACTGCAACAAATCAATGTCATACGTTTGACGCGCTTGTTCAAGGTTGTCCTCTGCTTCAGAGACATTGCTTTCTGCATCAGTAACAGCTGTTTCTGCTTCCGTGACACGGTCGCGCGCATCATCCACCGCTGCTTCCGCTTGCTCCATCTCCTGCTCGGAAATGAGGCCCGCATTTAACATTTCCTGGCTCCGATCGCGGTCTCTCTCCGCGTTCGCCAAGTTCCGTTTCGCGGTCTCGAGAGACTGTTTCGCCGACTCCACGGTGCGCTTCGCCGTCTCTACAGATCGTTCTGCCGCGGACACGCCAGACCCTTCATTTTCCTTCGCTTCTTGTAAATTGATTCTCGCTTGATCGTATTGTTCTTTCGCCTGTTGAATCGCATAATCCGCATTCTCGAGTGCTACTTTCGATTGGTCCGCATTCGCTTCGGCCCCTTTTTTCCCTGATTCAGAAATAGAAACCGAGCTTTTTGCCCGTTCATAGGCCGCTCTCTCTTGCTCGAGCGCATGTCGTAAATCGGTGTCATCCAACACCGCAAGAACCTGTCCTTCTTCGACATAGTCCCCTTTTTTGACACGTATTTCTTCTATTTTTGCATTTAGTTCTGGTGTTAACGACACTTCGGACATCGCTTCTGTCGTCGCACTAATGGTGTGATCCCCTTCCATGGATCCAGACACCGCGACGGCCGTCTCGACCGGAACTGCTTCCTCCTCGGCGGCTGTATCTACCTCTGCCGATTGACAAGCGACCGCTGTCGACAAGAAAGCAGCACCGAGCACGCCTTTCCATATCTTGCTCATATGTAACCCCACGTTCGTTAGCCCTCCTCTATGTATCACCGTTACTAATTGTTGTATTCAATCTCACGTTCACACGTGTGACTCGTGTACGCTTCTTGTTCTTCTTTGACGATGGTTTTTAAGTTGTTGGCAATCCGGTAAAAATCTTCTAAATCCTCATGAGACAACTGGCGCAAATATTTGGCTGAAATACGGTTCCGCGTCTCACGCATCGCTTCGAGAGCCGCTTTCCCCGCTCGTCCTAATTTGACAAACGTCTGCCGCCTCTCGTTCGGATCCAACTCGCGGACGATGTACTCCTCCGCCTCCATTTTTGACAAAAGCTGACTCACCGAACTGCGCGACGCATGAAGCAATTCCGCCACGTCTCTCACATACAACGTAGAATACCGTGACACCATCAACAGCACAAACCGGTACCTGTCCGGAATCTCATGAAAATGAGCCCCAAACTCCTCTTCGACACAAAGGGACAAATCGAACAAAGATTCATCGACAGCCCGCAATAATTCTTTTTTATCCAATCATCGTTCCACCTCTCTATGGAAAAGCGTAAGGCGCTCGGTCATCGGCGACAAGTGCTGGAAACTCGCCAAGGAGGCTTTGCCGCCGCAGTGCGAGTTGAAGCGACCTCGAGCCGATAGCGCCTGAAGCTAGACATATCGAAAAGCTGAAGCGCCTTGGCTTGCACAGGACGTTTGCGAACTTAGCAAAAGATCCATACCTGACGTTTGCCACTATGTAGCCTGCGCTAAAGCAAAACCGCTCTTCAGAAAAGTTATCATTGAACAGTTCACAAAAGAAAACTATTAATTTACTTAACCATTTGCAAGTATAATATATATCTTGATAAGGTCAATACTTTTTTCCTATTTGTCACAAAATATGTGATATTCAAAGGTTTCTTGTCACATCTATCGATAGCAGGATGACTCGTAAGGCTCGCTTGCCTCAGGCAAGGCTTCAGCTAACCGACGGAAAACCGCCGTCGGTGGATCTTCAGCTCTTGCTTTTCCTGTAGGCGTCTCGCCTCATCGTCATCCTAAGGTTATTCAAATATATAAGTTTTATTTCCTATCTAATTAAATTATCTACTGAGACATGAGCAATAGTTTGAAAGATATGTTTCCCCACCTCCCAAGTGTACGTTCTCATTTAGGTACCAAGACGACATCCGTTCAAACTACGCTGTGCTTGCTTGCACTGGGTCTACTTAACCTCAGGCAACGCTTCACTTACTAGGAACAGTCTTATTGATAGAAAAGAAAAAATCCTGCAGGTGGGTTCCCTGCAGGACTTCCGTTATATCTTGTTTCATTATTGAGACTGTTGGATCAGTCCGTTTCGAATAGATTCGATTTGTTGGACGATCAAGTAGTAGTTTTGTTTCTCCGTGTCATAGTCGTGACGTGCTTGGTCGATTTGAGCTGCGGCTAACTCATATTCGGCCCGAGGCAGCACACCGATATCGACTTGGATCTTCAAGCGGTCGTAATCGTATTCAGCCAAACTCACTTCCCGCTTTGCCTCTTGAACGACTTGATACTGTGTCGTCGCTTGATTGAATGTATCTTGAATGGTTCGTCTCATGTCCTCGCGCAGCTGAGCAATGTTACGTTCTTCTACCTGAACATTGAGATCCGCTTGCTCTCGATCATGAGAGTTCGCATCCTCGTCTTCATAGATGTCATCCCGGTCTGCTTTCGCGAGCGCCAAGGCTTCTTTCGCTTGCTTCATGCCGTAAGAGTTCTCGATCAGTTCCTCCGTCGGCGTTTCTTGAGTTATCTTTGGCAAAGAGTCTGTATCCGGCGCTTCCAATGTAATCTCAGGATCATAGACGACTCCGATATTTAATGCAAACACAGACAAGTTCCCTTCGAGTTGTGTCTCCAGCTGGTCGATTTGCGACTGCAAGCGCGTCACTTCACGCTGTGCTTGATCTAACTCCTCCCAAGACGCAACTCCAATATCAAAACGAGTCTCTACATTCTTTACGCGCTTTCGTTCAGTTTCTAAAGAATCTTTCAGAAAGTCAATTTGGTCCCGCGTGGAGAGCAACTGCATGTACGTGGAAGTCGTAGACAGCTTAATGCCTTCTGCGGCACGTTCTTTATCGTATTCCATGCTTGCGATATTGGAATTCATTTGTCGGAAGGAATCTTCCAATGGCTCCAGCTGATCTTCCAATGCTTCGATTTGATTCTGAAGTTGAAGGCGGGATTGGAACGTACGCTGTCCTGTTTCCTTTTGGACGTCCCTTAAGTCATCCATCTCATCCTCTAAATCTTCAATGTCATCCAATATATCCTCATAATCATTTTCAGAACCACCAAGTTGGCTCTTCAAATGAGCTAAACGATCTTCCAGAAGCAAAAGAGACGTATTTTCATTTAACGCAAACTCAATCGCCAATTCGAGCGTCAAAGATTCAAGCGGCTCTTCTTCCGGCACTACTTCTTCTTCTCCGTCCTGATTCTCCTCATCCTGCTGTGCCTGTTCCTCCTGCTCTTGTTCTTCGAGAACCTCTTCATTCCCATCTGCCAACGCAGCAGACGTCACTCCGGATGATGCTAATAAAACGGCCAAACCAGCAGCCGCTACACTCTTTTTCATAAACCCTTCCCCCATTCATTTATGTAGAGAAAAATATGTAAGTACTTCCTATACATTCCTTCTTTTAGCTTACCATAAAATTGCTAAAACGGGCAGAGAGAGAATCACCAAGAAGTGAAATCTTCGGAAGAGAGAAGGAAAATTGTTAGAGATTTTTCACCGTTTGTATAAAGCTTTTCTTGCTGCCCTTATCCCATTAGTATTTCCTGCACTCTATTTTGTACGCTTTTTCGTCTACCACGGCGATAGTCATCATTACGTTCTAGAACGTAAAACAAAATCACCTGCAGATGAACCAAAATAATTAGCAGAGATAAACAAAAAAGAAAGGAAAAACAACTTTTCTTGTTGTCATTCCTTTCCTTCATGGTAAAAATGTTTTTCTAAAGCTTCGTAATCATTATGGTCAGTTACTATGCTAGTATGCACTGATAAGGAGATTCATGCGACGGACAGTGATCTTCTTTAGTTTGTCTGGAGCGATCTCATATCTCTGGAGATATTAATTCATTTCCTTCTGAATTTCGATGACTCGTTCTTCATGAAGCTTCGTTATGTCAGCAACCGTTCCAACATCCATTTCTTTAGCAAGAAGACGACGAGCGATATCTTCTCTTTCTTCTTGACGAGCCTCTTGACGTGCCTTTTGACGTGCCTCTTGTTCACGGATTTCTGCTTCACGAACGGCTGCTTCTTCATCAAGAACCCGTTTGAGACGGGCTTCATAGGCAATGACCTCTTGCTCCGTACCACTTAGTACTTCCCAATTTTGAAAGGCTGGACGTAATGTCTCATCTTTCATGGCAATCTCCTCCAGTCAGTCATGTGTTGTTGACGCTAACTGTGTTGATATAACACGTTCTGAAGATGGTTGGATGCCTTCATAATATGCTTAGGAGGGAATAATTTTTTCTTTCGATCGTTCCAATTCTGTACCTCGGTAACTAATTCTTCGTCCGTGGATGGTTGTATATTTTTTTGGATCCAATGGACAGTCGCCAACAGTTCCATCCCATATGGATTTTCAAATCCTTTAATAATATCACTGACCTTCTCCAGCCGCTTAAGGTTTTCTTCTTTATTATTAAGGTATTCCCGCGCTTTTGATCCAGCTGAATGAATAAGATAAATATCAGAATCTCTATTTCGATCGCCGTAACCCCGAATAAAATGACCTTCTAGTCTCTGCAAAACAAAGTTTAAGTTCTCAGCATACGGACCATATTTATTTTTCACAAAGTTAAGCTTCAATGGTTCGCCAGCTTCTTGTAAGAAGTAAGCAATTTTCTGGATTTCTAAAAGAGTAAGCCGATACCCAGGCTCCATGTATTGATGAAGGGAAGCTAACAACAATGCCCTCGCCTCTGTCATGTTTGGTGTTGTGGTTCCTATTTTCATTTTTTCAGGTTTTGGGCTGCCAGCAGGTTCATACACATGCACTTTCACAGGGGTATCCGCAAATGTCTCCTCGATGAGCGGTTTTACATCTTCCCAATTCAGCCCTCCATTTCCACAACCTAATGGCGGAAGAGCAATGGATGGAATCTCTAATGTTTCAACGACGTCTTTGAGATCTTTTAGTCCCTCTGTTATATAAACCATTTTGGATTTTTCTTTCCAATGCCGCTTGGTAGGAAAATTGATAATATACTTAGGTCCAACGAAAGAATTCGTAGGAACAACATGCATGTGACCAACCTGTACTTCACCTTTGTCACATGCCTTTTTATACTCCTGAAATACGCTAGGATAAGCTTGCTTAAACTGTAAAGCAACCCCTTTCCCCATAACACCGACCGTATTCACCGTATTCACAAGAGCTGCGGAAGAGTCCTCTAGCAAGTTACCCTTTTTGAACTCAATCATTCGTGTCACCTCCTAATAATAAAACTGAGGTCTTATTAATACGTTCATCTCTATATGATATTCTTTTAGTATTTTATTAACAGTTTCTTTCATGCGTTGATTATAAACACCTATGCCTAGAAACAAAGACAATTCGACTTGCTGGTGTACTAAAAACTCTGCTTGTCTGCGACGTTTTCGATCTGGGTGATCAGCGTCATCGAACCAATATTTGCTTTCCATTACACTCCAATCAACACGGGCTAAGTCCTCTAAGTCCTTATAAAACTCCGACAAGGCCATAATGGCATGGCCATCCGTAAAAACAAATTCTTTATTATGCTCTTCCATGAGTTTCGTGTTTGTCACTAAATATACGATATCACTCTGCTTGCCGTGATAGTTCTCCACTCATCCATTTTTTATAGCATACAGCATGGGAGATTTCGGGGCAAAGTAAAAAGGAACATAATCATGGAGCATTCCATAAGGCGAGGCCTGTACCCTTGTTGATGAACGTCTGTCTTGGATATGCCCATAGGCAATATCTGAATAAGATATCTTTTTGAAGGTAACTTGAGAATGAGCTACTAACACTCCTTTTTCAAAAATCGAAGGAAGGTTCTTATAATCAGTAATATGATACAAAAGCTTGTGCTCCATACATTCACTCCATCAGAACGGTAAGTAATTAATTAGACATATTCGACAACAATGTACAAATTCCTACTTTCATTTTATCCTCATTTTAAAATACCAAAGAAAGCTCTACCCGGTAAAAGAGTGCTACAGAATACCGATATTAATAGAAAGAGTATCCATCTAGAAATGATGATCAAGTGAAGAGGAACACGAATATGTTAGAATTCAATGACACGCATCTCCTTTTTGTGCTGGTTTATTGGTCTAAACTTAGTCTAACAAAACTAGGAAATTGCGTGTTTTTTTATACCTCATAAATTATCAGAAATTACTCCCACCCCAACATTTATTCTAGAGCCACAAAAAAGAAAGGAAAAACAACTTTTCTTGTTGTCATTCCTTTCCTTAATGGTAAAAATGTTTTTCTAAAGCTTCGTAATCATTATGGTCAGTTAATATGCTAATTGCCCACTGATAAGGAGATTCATGAAATCCCAGTTTATCCTTCATTAAAGAATTCTCTACCTTAGAATCCTTAATCAATTTCATTGCGTCCTCTTTGCTTTTACCAAACTCGCTTACTAGCTCATTTGAAATATGATCAATCATTAAGTTAATTTCATTACGTAATTCCGTTTTATTATTTGTGTTTAACATTGTATCACCTCCAAAAGTTGCAAATATTGAGCAGCCTCACTCGTTAATACCGCCAACTGATTCTTATTATTATATGCTTTAATATCCCAATAATTCTCTGATAGTAAACCACCATCAGCAACAGGTCCATAAATCCAATCTTTAGGTTGAAGTGGGGAATCATTCCCTTGTCGCATATTCCAGACAAACTGTTTCCATTCGACCTTTTCGTCATCAAATACTTTACAGTTTAATTCTTCCCATTTATAAACATCTTCAATCATAAACTCGATAACAGTAGGTTCAAAGTCGTTTTTGTGACTGTTGTAGAGAAGCTATCTCCATTTTCAAGAGAGAAACTGTGATAGTATCATCTTCATCATCTCCACCTGCGACAAACTGGACTTCTGAGCCATCTACAAGTAAAGTTCCATTTGTTAGTCACAAATGACTACAGCCCCATCATCTTTTCATCATATCCTAGGATACCTACTATTACCGGGCATTTTCTCTTTAATTACTGGAGATGTTCTTGCTATTCCCCCTTATTACCTAGGATACCCCCTGTTACTACCGGGCATTTTCTCTTTTATTACCGGGGATATCCTTACTATTACTGGGCATTTTCTCTTTACTTCCTGTAATAAGCGCTATTACCGGAGGGGAGCTGTTTTTACCGTTATTCGGGCTTTCTCAATTTTTATACCTTCTCAATAGTTTCTTAGCAAGCTCTTCGTAACTTCAACTCCCGACATTTAAGTACCCCTAATTATCGATCTATTATGCCAAGTTACACAGCTCGCATCAAGCACCAAAAAGAAAGAGTATTTATGAAACAACCTTTGTCTTCACTTTCCCCAATAATATAGACAGGAATGCATGTCCACATATTATGGAACCTCACTATTTCTCAGGCTGATATACGGTTTTATAAGCTTGGTTCTTATGACTTGGGGTACTTGGATAGCGAAGTTGAAGTTTATTCAGTTCTACCAATTTTTTAATGTGGTTCTTCCTTAAGCCGTTAGCCTCTCTATTTAATAATTGTGACAGTTCATTTAAAGATAAAAATTGATCACGACACAAGGACAATTGAATTTTTTGATGCGAGGATAAAAAATGTAGAAATCGAAGACCTTTCTGTGATCGAAGCAGAAGATCGGAACACAGCTCTCGCAGCCATCGACAAAGCCATTGAAAGAGTATCATCGGAACGCGCAAAATTTGGGGCCTATCAGAATGCGCTTGAGCACATACATAACAATCTAACGAATACAAGGATGAATGTCACCGCCTCTGAATCCCAAATACGCGACGCCGATATGGCGCAAATGATGACAGAGTTCACGAAGCAGAACATCCTCAACCAATCGGGCACAGCCATGTTAGCCCAAGCCAATCAATTACCACAAGGCATTTTGCAGCTTCTAGAATAGGACACACTCCCATAAAAAGAAAACCCTCCATACCTTTCTGCACCAAGGGATGGATCTTTCTACGCTTTCCTTATAGATACGAATTTTTACCAAGAATAAAAAAAGACCCGTTCCATGAATCGTGCGACCATAGAACGGGTGATTTTGTATGTTGAAATTCACTTATTTTATTTCCACACCTAACAACGGGGCATATTGTTGGGATCCAAAGATGTCGCCATCTCCCGGATCCCCACTCGGACGCGGGCGTCTGATCGTAAATTTAATAGCATTGGCAGGGGCATACTCTACAAAATCGGTAATTTCCCCTTCTGATATACCATATAGCTCAGCCAACGTGCTTTTTGTAATACTTCCTGAACTCTTCACTTCTTCATAATCCGTTTTATTTTGAAAAATGATATCAAACGTGATTCGATCGGTTCCTGCATTTTTACTGCGAATGGTTTTTGCTACATCATTCAGTGTCGTCATCTTTTATCTCCTCCGATTACGATTTGATTAGTTCCGCATTCACGTCCGTCATATGAACATCAAATAGTTCCAATGGATCCTTCACCGGAATGGTATGATTCAGTGTCCAGGAGAACGTTGGGCCTGCGTAAATGACGTCATCAATAACATACGCCGCTGTTCCTGCTGTCCCTTTCACTTCCGGTAGTCTCGCATAAAAGATTTGTCGTGTCGCAAAGAGCGTTAATGCTTCTGCTACTTCTTTGGAATCAGCCACTCCTTCCACAATAATGCAAAGCTCATGTGACTTTATTTCTTGGACAGGTTCTAGATCCCCCATCACACCGTTTTTCCCGTACACTTTTAAATTCAAATGATAGTACTCATCCTTAAATTCCTTTGCTGTTTGCTCTTCAGCAAAAGCAACCACCTTGTCAATATTCTTTATCGTATAAGGATCGCGAACACCAGCAATACCGATATATTTTTCTCCCACTTTTCCGGATCCTTCTAATTTCACTTTGATATCGCCTTCTACCGGTATATATTTTGCCCCGGTAATACGTGTAGTCTTCTCATTGTATTGTTCGTAGTGGCAATCCGTCATGTCCAGCATGCCACCCGCAAAATATTCATAGAACGGATTCGATCTTTCATACATCGCGTGTCCTGCCACCGACGCTATCGTGCACCGCTGATTCGGATGCATCGCTTTTACTTTTACATCCTCATGAGTAATCGTTCCGATCACGCTTTCTTTTGCTCCGTATGGCTCCGCACAAAACGATGCGCACTCGAGTACCTTACCCAGGTAATATGCATGATTTTCAGGAAAGCCTTCATAGATTGCAGGGGCCGCAAATACCGCACAATCACTGGAACGACCTCCGATGATAACATCCGCACCTGCTTCCAACGCTTGGATAAATGGGTGGATCCCCGCTACCCCTACAATTCTCTCCGAATCAGCCACCATTTCCTTCGTGGCAGTGGATCTATCATCCAGACCTTCGATGACAATTCCGTCATCCATTTTATTCACGATGTCTTCTTTGTCTACTTCCGAATAGAAGTACGCTAGTTTAAAAGATGGAAGGTTATGTTCTTTGGCCAAATCTTTAATAATGTCTACGTACATATCAACACGGCTATTAGCACCAGTGTCCCCGGAAGATCCAATAATCATCGGTACATTCTGCTCGCGAGCGGCTAACAACATTAATTCCAAGTCATGCTTTTGCCATCTGTACATACTTACGGACCGGTCCTCTCCTAAGGCAGAAGGTCCGATGTCATCGCTTCCCGAGTCGCAGCAATAATAGTCAGGTTTCGTTTCTTTCGCCAAGTAAAAGCTCTCTTCTTTTGTTGGAGCGAATCCCAAATGTCCATTTGGTGATACAATATTCAACTCTTTCTTTTTACTCAAATCAATCTCCTCCTCAAGGTATAACAGGTTATGACCAGTGATTAAAAGTTTACTACCTCTAGAAAGGATTGTCAATTCGAAACATGAAATTTTGAGAATATTATGTGGGTAGGGCGCATCAAACCACCATACAAATATGTAACTCCGTACCACTGTGATCGTGATACGGAGTTATGTTTGGGGGAGGGTGTGGGACGACTCTTTCACCAGTTACATCTTCCTTGTCAGGTAAAACTTATATTTATCTCCTCGGTAATGTGTCTCTTTATATTCCAGTGGTTTTTTGTCGGCATAAACGATAGAAGTGACGGAAAAGATCGGTTTCCCTATGTCCAGATCCAGCAAGTCGGCGATCTCTCCCTCTGCAATCCTTGCTTCAAATGACTGTTCAATATGAGTCGGCCGAATCGGAGCTTGTTCCGTGTATAAGTCTAAGGTGGAGAAGGGGCTGCCTGTCGATAACGCTTTATCCACTTCGCTTTTGATAAAAGGACTGATCTCTTTTGTGAAATAACTATTGTAATAAACGATCGGACTTTCATCACCGAGCCCGAGTATCTGGACGTTGTACACACTCTCCATCACATCGATATCCAGTAGGCGGGACATGAGGAAGTCGCTCGATATCGTTTCTTCTTTTAGTAATTTCGTGGAGGCAATGAGTCCCTGCTTCATCAAGGTGGAATGGAAATTATTCAACTGTGATAGCTCTTGTTCTATCTTTGAATCCGATACAAACGTTCCTACCCCGTGTACTCGGTGAAGGATACCTTCTTTCTCTGCTAACGAAATAGCCTGCCTGACGGTGATTCGACTCACCCCATACACTTCCCCTAAGACCCTTTCAGAAGGTATTTGTTGATTTGCTTCGTACTTTCCCTCTTTAATATCCTTTACGATTTGATCTTTTAATTGTTCATATAAAGGAATGGTATTATTGCGGTCTAGCATTGTAAGTGCCACCTTCCTCATTATTCATATTACCTATTATACCAGCAATTCATTCGCTTCCCAATTATTTAATCCTCCTTTCTATCCAAACTAGAGAAATTTTCTGTAATTTTTTATTTATAAATTAAAACACTTCTGGTATAATACAAAACACAATTTGATATAACCAGTGGTAGATGGTTACATACAAACTAGTTGGAGGTGCAAAAATGTTAGGAATACCAAGTCCTATTTGGTTGTTAATTGCTTTGATTGTCTTTGTTGCGGTCATGTTTGTCGGCTTTAAACGACCGATGTATGAAGTCATGACGTTGTCTTTCTTTTTTGTTGTCATTTTATCCGGCTCTTACCATTTAATGTGGGAATCCCTATTATATCCTTCAACGAGCAGTCTGTTTTACGCGATATTTGCTTTTATGGTGGTCGCCATCCTCTTTGATGCAACGAAGGTCGTCCAAAAAATTGTCAATTTAATGCTATCGATTGTAGGGAGGTTTAAAGGGGGAGCAGGTTACGTCTCCTTGCTTGGCAGTACGTTTATGGCTTCTTTATCCGGGACAGGCCCAGGAAACGTAGCAGCAACTGGCGTATTTACGATTCCGATGATGAAGCGTGGAAAATATCCTTCTGCCCTTGCCGCAAGTACAGAAATGTCAGCGAGTATGTTAGGAAACATCCTCCCCCCTTCTGGTATTGTTATTCTGACTTTTGGAATTTTAAATGAAATTCAACCCGGAAGTATTAACCTGAGTACGTGGATCGTAGCATCTTATGGCATTGGGCTCTGGTTTTTCCTACAACGCTGGATCACGCTGTGGCTGCTCTGTCGTTTTTACAAGGTAGAATCCATCCCAGTCGCTGAGCTTCCAACGTTGAAGAGTAGTATCAAATATGGTTGGCCCGCCTTGATATTACCTCTACTCATTTTCGTTCCTTTGTATTCTGATGCTCAGCTATCCGACTTTTTTACGCAACGAATTGGAGAAGCAGGAGCTGAAGCTTATTCCTCTTCTGTATTGATGTTCACACCTGGTTTGGCTGGAGCCTATGCCCTGTTCATTGGCAGAAAAGCCTTTCCTTCTCAAAAAATCGAATTAAAGAAAGTAGTCTCAATGTTTCAACAATCCCTGACGAACGTCGTACCAATCGGGGTTACGATTTACATGGCGTATGCAACCTCGCAAATATTCGTTGGGCTCCAAATGGATCAAATTGTAAGAGAGTGGTTTGTATCATTAGGAATGAGTTTGCCATTATTAATTATCATTCTGCCTCTTTTCTTCATGTTTTTAGGCATGGTCCTTCCAGGCTCTGCTCAAATCGCCATTTTGGGAGGAGCGATGATATCTGTCTTTGCCGCGTTAGGTGGTGACCCTATTCTCTTTGCCTTACTACTACCGGCTATGACTGGTGCGCTTGAAGGGATGACTCCACCGTTAGCACTTGGTTTGTTTGTGGCGATGGGGATCGCAAAGTCCACATTTAAAGATACGGCGAAATTAGCTGTCATCTGGGTCGCCGTTCATATCGTGCTAACGATGATCTTACTAACCGGTCTCTTGCCTGTATTCGGATTATAATCTCAAAAAGAGGTGATGCAGATGAAAACAAAAATAGCGGATTTGTTATTAAAAGGATATGGTATGATTGCATTGGTTACCCTGCTTCTCGGGTTAGTCGTGAGTCTCACTTTTGCTCTATCCTTAGTGATTGGTGGGAGCACAGGAGAAAGCTTAGCAGTCATCGCGGGGAACGCCATGAGCTGGGGTATACGGTTAGCAACGGTTGCCACTCTCATTGGGATCGCGCACATTTACGTGACTCGTAATCATTCATTAAGCTTAGAGAAAAATGAAAGCGTAAACAATACAGAGGTACCGACAGAAACAAACAAAAATTCAAAGGAAGCGATCATGTGACGATATGGATTGGAGTAACAACCCACATAGATAATGGAGAGGAACATGACATTTATCCGAATCATCCATTACAGTATGTAGAAAGGACATACCTCGATACGCTGCTACATTTTGGGATGAACCCTGTTCTTATACCAGCGACGAAAGACAAAGAAAAATTACAGGAGTACCTCTCCGGTGTAAACGGACTCGTCCTGACAGGAGGCGGATATGTAGCAAAGAAGCCCGCTCCCTCCTTAACCTTGCAAAATACGGGCACAGAACGCTATCAGTTTGAAATGGAAGTTCTCCGTCAGGCCATCCCACTCTCTATTCCGATACTAGGAATATGCCGCGGCGCACAGATGATCAACGAATACTATGGCGGATCACTTTCCTCCCTATCAGATCAGTTCCTTCCTGTTCATTATAATAAGGAAGGAAGTCCGCCAAATAATTGCTTACATGACATAGAAATAAGCCCGGACAGCAAATTGGCGGAAGTCTTACCATTTCAGAAAAATACGGTCAATTCCTTCCACCGGCAGCACATCTCTACCGTAGGAGAGAATCTAAAGCCCGTGGCATGGAACCATACCGTGATTGAAGCAATCGAAGGAACCCAACACCCTTGGATGGTTGGATTACAGTTCCACCCCGAACACTTGTGGCAACAAGACAACCGGTGGGAAAATCTATTTCAAAGCTTGAAAGAGCACGCGGACCCTCTTTCCCTCTCTAAATAAGATGGAAGTACAATTATTTCTACCAATAACAAAAGAGAGAACAGCCGAATCTCATGAGACAGATTCGGCTGATATTTTGATAGTCTCTCTTTCCTCATTGGTAGTCATCTTGGGGAGGAGAAGCCCTGTAGGAATTGCAAGCTCTTCTAGGGAGAACACTCCCCTCCTCATACTATTTCCACATAAAAAAGCCGGATTCTCTATTGTCAGGATCCGACTTTTATTTGGCATGGTTAGGAAACATCCCCTCAGGAAAACGTATCCAATGGTACCATCAATCTCCTAAGGAAAAGAAGAAGAGGCACTTGTAAGATGGGAGGTAGCTGTGGAGGATAACAAAAAAGCTGACTCTTGAGTGATATAGCATGGATGGGTGTAGGCACATCAAGAGGTCAGTGAAGCATAATGACTAGCTTATGAAGAAACGTTTCGATAGTAAACCATGAGAAGAGTCTTTATATAAGGATTTTCAATCTTGCTCTTCACAGCAATGACAAAGCTCTGTGACCAATTGTTTTGGTACAGAGCTTTTGTTTGGATCATTCAGAGGGTGACAATATGTTTATTAACTAAAGAAATAATAAAGGAATTTGAGAAGGAACAAAAGCTCTGTCTCCTCCTCACGTTCCTTCCTACATCCTCGTTCAACTTAAAAATAAGCCCAATATATCATTTGTTATTCAAAAGTTGAAAAGAATTATTCTCTTCTTCAAGCTGCGATTCTAAAGAAACTTCCGTTTACTATTACAAATTGAACTTGGATTTCTTCTTCATCTTCTTCCACAAATACAATTCCCTCGTATTCTTCATTAGCATACAAGATAGAATCTTCTACTTCTACTATTGCTTCCCCTAGACCATTTAATGATTCAAATTTCGCTCTATACTCTTCCAGATAATACGTAACTTCTTTCCCCTCTTCTTTTTTATTCAGTCTGTATGAGACCCTTTCCTTGCATGCTACTATCAGGTACTAAGAAGGTCATAAATTTGTCTCCAGATGAATTCTCAAAATCAATATTATAGGTGGAATCCTCATTAACTTCAGTAAAACCAGAAGCTTCCGCTATTGCTTGGACTTCCTCTGTTATCATTCCAAAGTCATATGCTGTAAAAAATTCATTCACTACATCACTATTCTCGCCTTATACCTTCTATATCTATTCAGGTTTTCGAACGAGCCTCCACCATACGAGCTGTTTTCAGCGCATACGGCGGTCTGTTAGCATTCTTCTCTTTTCTTGCTTCCCTTTTTTGTATATTGGTGAACCTAATAAATTTCCTGAAGAGAAAACGCACAGGGTATTGCTATAATAAATAGAAACTATTGCTTAACCATGTCCAAGTCATAGCTATAATTAGATTCACCATTAGAATAATGCGTTGTTGCTCTAACTTTTTCAATATCGGAACTTTGAAGACCATCTGGAATAGGAGCCGTTATTTTTAGTGAACTATCCCCATAATTGACTGCTAAATGTCCTTCATAAATGTTACTGAAATATTCATTTTCTTGCTCTTCCCACATATCCGTTTGAGTATAGTCTTCAATAGACCCTGTAACAGTTGATGAGTTAGGAGCCTTAATATTTATTGTAGCTAATTCATAGTCTTTTTCTGCAGTTATTATTCTCACACCCCAAAAATATTCCAGTCTATTTTCCCTCAGCTCTCCATGATTAAAAACCAACTGATTGGATAATCCCCGAAGGTCAACCCGATAACTAAGTGTTCGAGAAGAGTTGTTAATTTCAAATGTTCCTTCTATGGAATCGGCGAACTCTGGTAATTGGGTATCTTCATCTTTTGAAAACGTGTAAACTTCATCTGATTCAACACTATTCTCGCCTCGTGCCTTCTTTATATATTCAAGCCTTCAGCGAGCCTCCACCATACGGGCGGCTTTCACCGCATACGGCGATCTGTCAGCATTGTTCTCTTAAATATCTTCTCCAAGTCGCTAACTTTATTATTTATTCTAAATACACTTTACACCTGTCGAACGTAGTAGCTTTGTTATTCAATATCTTAGGCTTGTAGGAATTAGGATGGTGTTCCTATACGCTCATTAATGCTGTTCCCGTACCTTACTACTAACAAAAGTTCGTTCTATCTCTTCATTGTTCCAAAGCGTAGCATTGTATAAAATAGCAGTTGTGCTACAAAGTTACGTGATGAATGGATTTTACCTAATAAAAAAGCATACTCTACTAGCAAAAAGAAGAAAAAAATGCGCCTTCCACTCCCACCGAGAAGAAAGCGCATAAGAAGTTATAGAGAAAGCCAATTGTAAGAGAAAAAGCACTGACCGGGTTCCTTCGCTCGGCTAGTTTTATCCTCTTGCCTCATTACTGCGGCAATACAAACGGCTAACGTTCATCACTACTATGAACCCGCTGCCACTTTGTAAGCGTCTCTGGTGCCAACTCACCTCATCTTACAAAGCTTCATACGTTCCGCTAGGTCTGTCCCTTGTTTTGATGACCGTAGGCTCCCACTATCCAGGTATGAGAACGACTGGTTTAACAGCCTGAATTGTGCCAATCGCCGGTATGGTATTACACCCATACGGATACATCCTAACCTGCTAGCATTTACTCTTAGCATGCACCACCTCATCCTGCCTACATGGGTTCGTCTGCCTAGCCATCTTTTAAGGAGCCCCACCTTGCTTTGGCAAGTACGACTTCACCTGACTTCGCCCCTCCCGAGAGTCAGCTCGTCACTGGACGCAGGAGGAGTAGACTCATGATAATTGGCTGTTATCATGATTAGGAATTTCACCTAATATTCAGAATCTATTAGTTAGAAAAAGACCCCATGTGTAACACATGGATGGATGTGGAAACACATGAGGTCTATGATTCCCCTTCTTTCGCTAGATGACTAGCTTATGAAGGAACGTTTCGATTAATTTTTTAAATAGAAGTTACAACGTAAGTTGATCCACAAAAAAAAAGTTAGTCCTGTAAGGTTACCGGCTGCATCAGTAGTCATTTCTACTGCAGGCTCACCATCTACAGAAACGTTATAAGTTGTATTAGCTTCTAGCCCAGTAATTTGTTGATCTCCTGCTGTCCCTAGAGAGTCTGCACCTAACTCTACTTCTGTTGGTGCTACTTCTGTCACAACATAAGTTGATCCGTTTGTTAGTCCTGTAAGGTTACCGGCTGCATCAGTAGTCATTTCTACTGCAGGCTCACCATCTACAGAAACGTCATAAGTTGTATTAGCTTCTAGCCCAGTGATTTGTTGATCTCCTGCTGTCCCTAGAGAGTCTGCACCCAACTCTACTACTTCTACTGGTTCTTCAGGTTCGTCATCTTCCACTGCATCTTCAACAACAAAGTCTACTTCATATTCTCCTTCTAATACGGAACCGTCATAAGACTCTAAGTCTTGATTAACAGTGATAACATTAGAAGACTCTTGTAATGTTCCATCCGGTAGAGTAATTATAACAGTTTCATTTCCATTATCACTATTGCCGTCACGGTCATCAACTGAGATGCTAGTACCAGTTGGAAGGTTAGCCCCATTGAGAGTATATTGTCCAGGGTCAGTAGCATCATTGTCACCAGAAGTTTGGACACCTTCACTAAATGTAATAGTTACAGTATCTTCACCTTCTCCATTTATCGCACCTGTCACTTCACCTTCATCTTCACCAGCCGTTTCTCCAATATAGAATGGAGATGCTTCTTCTACAGCTTCAATTGTGAAGTCTTGTGTTGCAGATGCAACAGTATTACCTACATCATCAGATAGAGAACGAACAACTAAAGTCCAATCTTCGCTACCACCAGCGTTAACAATTGACTGAGGTGTTCTTTCAGCTTCCTCATCCCAAGAGACAGAGAGTACTTTATCAGCACCATCTTCATCAGCGTAACCATTTACCTCTCCATCAATAGTAACAGTGTTTCCATCTTCATCTTGTCCGATGAATTGTACAGATGTTGTTGGGACAGATGCGCCCTCATTTGTTCCGCCTTGATCTTGGTTAGGAGTATCTTCAGCATCCTCTCCAGCAAGTTTGACTGGTTCACTCATTGTTACATGGAAGTTATTCTCATCATCTACACGTTCGATTGACTCGATCGTTGCGCTTGTTGTGTCAGGTGTATTTAACGGAGAACCTGGGTAATTGAGATCAAGAACAATCTCCTCATTTGTTTCACCATTAACTACATTTGTTACACTATCTTCATTAATTACAATACGGAAATCATCGTTATAATAGTTTGTATTATTCTCGGCCGTGTCATACAATACTGTCCAGTCAATTAATAACTCAACTACCTGCTCTGAGTTGTTAACAGGATCAATTGCAAGTAAAGCACTTAGGTCATTACTTGTCAGTCCAGGGAACTTCTCCGAATCTAATACATTTACATATTCTCCAGCATCATTATCATATACTTGTAGTTCCATATCTTCAAGTTCAAAACCGCTCACCTGCTTATCGAAACTTACACGGAATTGTTCTGGTGATTCAACATTCACTACCGCGTTAGGTTTTGAATCATCAGCGTTGATGGTGAAGTTAAAGTTTTGGGTGGTACCTACGTTGTTGTTATCCGTTCTTGCAGCAAAGTCTTCCGTAGAAGAAACTTGCAGAGAATGTTCACCTGGTGTGAAGAATCCTGGTCTTGCATCATCACCATCGCCATCTTCATCGTAGCCGTCTTGTAACACAAGTGTTGCTAGATCACGGTTATCAATTAATGTAGCAGGGTGGAAATCACCGAAGTCAACCGTGAAGTGTTCGCCTACTTCTCCAAATTGACCATCGATTTGGAAGCTAGCATTATCAATAGCCTCAGAGAATTGAACTTTAAGGGTGTTCATTCCTTCAGCATTTACACCTGTTGCTTCTGGAGCACGGGCATCCGTAACAGTGAATGAAGTGTCAGAGCTTGTTACTTCTCCAGCAGCGTTTCTTGTATTTATATCAACATTAACTGAGGCATTGTCAGTTAGAACATCATTGCCGTCAGTTTTTTCCAGAATTACTTCCATAGCTTGTGTATTTCCGGATACTGGTTTAAGACCTTTTACTGTGAAATCTTTCTCGCCTTGAGTAATGGTGATTGCATCATCGATAAGTTGATGACGAACGTCTTCCGCATCTAGACCTTCTACTTCGTCAGCAGTAAGGTTGCTTTCCGCAACTCCTCCACCTTCATCTAATCTTTGATAGAGTAACTCACCGTCTGGGTTTGTTTCCACTAAGTTATTGAGTGCGACTTCATTGTCAAAGTACAGAGTGAAGCGGTCAGCCTGATTAGACTCGCCACCTTCAGCTTTGATATCTATTTCAGGGTCTGCCTCAAAAGGTATAAATGGAACAGTAGTGCTTCCCACTACTTCACCAATAAGATCCTCATAGTCCCCAGATGCTTCAATGATTTGAGCATCGATTTTAGCTTCTACTTCTGTATTATAAAATTCAGAAGTCAATTGAACAGTAGCTTGACCATCTTGAATCGTTACACGGTCTTGTGCAAGAGAACCGCGAGTTGTATTGAGATCAAGCACTACATCATCTGCATTTTCATCTACTTCCCCAGTGTTTTGGTTAACTAGTTGGAAAGTAACACGAGCGTTATCTGCTCCATTAGCAACCAAGGATTCTTTATTAACACTGATCTCTAAATCCCAAATATCAGCAACTGCTGGGGTAGTAAAGGAATCTGTTACAGTTTCAACAGTTTCACCGTTTACAAGAATATCACTAATCGTAACATTGTATTCCGTTTCGTAGTCTAAACCGGATACGTCTAAAGTTGCTACAGTCTTGTCTTCATTAAGAGTAGCCGAGTTTACAGATGCACCATCAATTGTGAAGTTTTCTGCAGATACAGATTCAACTGCTTCACTGAATGTTACATCAACTGTTGTTTTGTTAATCGCACTTACTGATTCTACATTCAAATCAGAGCCTACTATGATCTCACCGTCTTCAATGCTACCTTCTACAGTGTTCACCTGTGTTGGTTCCACTTCTGAGTTTTCTAAGAGTTGAATCGCTTCTGCAGAGGAAGATTCTTCTCCTAATTCTGCTTTAGCTGCATTATATTCTTGAAGTGAGTACTTGTTACCAGTAGATGATACTACAAAAGAAGCTGTTGCATTTTCTAGGTATTCAGGTTGATCAAGCTGGATTGCATTGTACTCTTGAAGGTCAAATTGAATATTTTGTCCATCTTTAGTGATGACGACATCATCAACACTTACTTGGGCTTCTTGAGCAGAAGCTACTGCTGCGGGTGTGATACCAGCTGCACCAATAATCCCTGCAAGAGCCACTTTCGACATCACGTTAAACGGCTTTTTGTTCATACTGTTGTTGCCCCCTCTATTCAAATAGGTGTAATTGGTGTAGGGATAAGGGGTTATTCCTTATCCCTGTTATGATAGTTAATCAGTCTAAATTAAGAAGCGTTAAATTCTGCGTTTAGAATATCGTCCTCAGAGTAGCTCGCTGAAACTTCTGTATCTATAATAAAACGCTCCTCATTCAATGGGCTTACTGTGAATGAGTAAGTAGTTCCATCTAGTACAAGCTCAAAGTTCTCTGCATCAGCTAGTTCTTCAGGAAGTTCTGAACGAAGAACTGCTACAACCCAGTCTCCAGTAATATCACTTTCGAAAACTTGGTATGCTTCTTCGTTGTAATCATTAAGCGATGTCACTGGATCATCTCCTGAAACTGTAAGGTTAGCTGTAACTTCTTCATCACCTACAGAAGCAGTTATTGTGTAGTCTCCTTCAGCGATACCGTCTTCTACTGTAATTGTAGCAGTTGCGTCAGTAACATCTTCTTCAACTGTTTCAGTAGCTACGGAACCTACTGCATTTCCTTCTTCGTCAGTGATCTCGAAGTCTACGTCTGCTGTTTCTTCAACGTCTGCCACAGAGTAAGTAACGTCTACCCCTGTGTCACCTGCAGTTGCTGTTGCATCTTCAAGTGTTACTGTTGGAGCAGTTACGTCTCCTTCATCATCATCGTCACTGCCATCTACGTCAGCTCCGATAACGAAGAATTTAGCAAAGCGTCCAGACGTTTCGTCAAGAACAACTGTTACGTCTTCTTCACCGCGAAGATCACGTAGTGCTTCCTCAGAGATGTCGCTAGAATCAGATACGTCCACTACGGCACCGTCAGAAACGAGTGTGTACACTGTTCCATCAATAGTAACTTCGCGAGTACCAACGTTTACTTCGTCGACGTCACCAGTGATAATGCGGCTGTCGTATTGGCTGTCACCAGCAACTTGAATATCTTCAACAAGATTGTCGTTGTTGTCATCAAATTCAAGGACAGCTACGTCACCTTTTGCTAGGTCTACGTTTACATCGTTTACTTCATACGTTTCTTCTTCGCCATTTACGTAAGCAGTAACTTCTACTACTTCCTCATCTGTGTTACGAAGTACTTGTGTGATTACAGCTTCTTCGTATACAACATCAGAAGTTGTAGTTTCATTGATTACAATAGCGATAGCTTCATCGTCTTCATCGTAAATAACTGTTGCGTCATCGATGTCAGATCCGCTGTAGTTATCCCAAGTAGTAACTGTGATGTCATCAGCGTCGAATCCGTCGGTAGCATCAAATACTACTGTGTTATTGTTAATTCTTTTCGCGCCAGATACAGCATGGAAGTAAGTGTCTCCTGGCTCAAGAACTTCGTTATCTGCAAGAACGTCGGTACCTTCATCTGTGTTGTTTGCAGTGAAGAATTCGAGTTCCTCAAGATCCCCGTCATCATCGAGGTGAAGTTGAACGAGTTGACCTTCTGCAAGGTACTCTGCTTCAATTGTTACTTCTTCCCCGTCTCCAGAAACAAGCACAATGTTGTCTCCGTCAACTGTTGGATCCCACTCATCTGCATCACGATCGTCTGCGTCATCGATATCATAGTCAACACCGTTCACAGTGATAGTGTCCAGATTAGTTAGTTGAATTTCAAATAATCTCTCTTCATCGTCAGAAGTCACAGCTTCAATTTGAGCCAAGTCATTACCAAAGTTAGAATCAAATTTCACATCTGCCGTGAGAACGGATGGCTTCGTGTTGCTTTCAACGTCCGCAAGGTCACCGTCAATATAAACGAGGTTTCCAGCGCGGTCTAAGTGAAGAACAACTTCACCTGCAGCTTGAAGCTCTTCTGCTGCATCGCTATCGATGTATTCTGTTTCTCCTTCATCGTTGAGGTAAACAGCTCCACCTTCATAATCTACTTGGAAGTCCTCGATGTCTGCGGAATCGTAATTGAAGTCATATACTTCTCCGTCTACTCTGATGGAATCGCTATATACTGTGTCGATTTCACCTTGTACTTCATTGTTGTAAACTTCTGCGAAACCGTCATCTCCGTTCGCATCAGCGTTGAAGAATAGTACGTCTCCTTCTTCAAGGTCGTCTAGATCGATGACTTCTCCGTCTTTGACGATTGTTGCATCTTTCGCATCAAATGCTCCGCCAGTTCCTTCACCCTCGTAACCGATAACTTCGTTGTCTTCCACACGGTCTACTACGAGGAAGTTGGAAAGGTTATAAGCACTGATGTAAGCAACGTCACCGGAATCATCATAGCCGACTTTTGCAAAGTTAAATTTACGGTCAACGTAATTCTCAATGTTTTCCTCTTCTCCATCTACATAGAAGCGGAACTCATCTTCGTCTACGTTATCAAACTGATCATCAGAAATGTCGAGATCTTCCCCAGTAGTAAGAAGTTCGATTTCATCATCTTCTGTGATTTCGATTGCATCGTAATCAGCTGTTGGATCTTCGATGCTGTAATCGATAAGATCATTGTTTTCATCGAACCATACGCTTACTTCTTCACCAAGCAAACGCTGGTAATTAAAGTCTTCAAATTCTTCTGGAACTGTGATCGTTTCTGTGTTTCCATCGTCTGTCAGGATAGTGAATTCACTGTCAGCGATGTCGATTTCTACTACACGATGCTGAATGAAGTCAGGGCGTGTGAAGTTATGCTCGAGATCACCAATTTGAATGGTGTGCTCTACGAGACGTGGAACTTCGTCTTCAGCGTTTTCACTTGTGTTATCAAAAAGGTGTACTTCTGCAGTCAATCCATCACTGGAAAGTTCTACGCGCTCTACACCTTTACGCTCACCGCTTGAAGTTTCAAATACGCGTACTTGGGAGCGGTCAATTTCTCCTCTGTATGGAGTAGTGAATTGTACTTCAAGTACGTGACCATCGTCAGTAAGTGCGTTTACTTCCGCGATGTCAGTAGGCTCTTCAATGCTCATTGCACGATCAAGGAATGCCGCGAACTGTGCACGAGTTACTGTTTCTTTCGGACGGAACATACCGTCAGCAGTGGAAGTGATGTTGTGCTGAGCAAGGATTTCGATGTTGTCACGGTGACTTTCGTGAGCATCTTCAAGGTCAGCTACGTCAGCTTCTACTCCTTCAAGGGGTTCAAGATCAAACGCGCGTACAAGGATTGTAGCCATTTGTGCACGAGTAAGGTCTCTGCTTCCAGCGAATACAGTGTTGTCTTCGCGACCTTGGATAAGGCCAGCTTCTTTCACTGCTGCTGCGTATGGAGTGTAGTAGCTGTCGTCATTCAAGTCTTCGAATGGAGCCTCTGCGTCAGTGTCCAATGGAAGATCGAATGCACGCACCAAGAGCTCTGCTACTTGACCACGAACGATTTCGTTACCTGGGCGGTATGTACCATCTGGGTATCCGTTGATGATTCCTTGGGAAGCAAGACGCTCAATGTACTCAGATGCCCAGTAAGCGTCATTTACGTCGCTGAATTGCTCAGCACCTTGCGCTTCTTGCGTTTGTACTGCTGCTACGCCAGCAGAAGCAACAACCGCTGCGGACAAGGAAGTCGCAAGAAACTTGCGGTAAGACTTTGGTTGGTAAGCCATAAATAAATTTCCTCCTTTTTTATGTCGCATTCCTAGTTTCATAGAAATGCATTTTCCTAATGTTAAAAAACGCGTGAATCCTCTCATTCCTCAACGATCGTAAATCGGGTCATCGGAAAGTCATCGAAAAAAGACAGGCGTTTTTAACCATTAGCTTTTTCCTGTTTTTTCTAAGAAAGGCAAAAAACATTATACTAACGGTCTTGTAGGCTGTCAATTAAAATGATAGCGGGCTTGAATGAATAGTAGAATAATTGTGATGATTAGGTAGTTTTGACGAAAGTAGACTTTTACAAGCATTCTACAATATTATACGATAAAATACTAGTAATTTTTACAGCCTTTTTACAAAGTTAGTAAGATTATAATGTTAGTGGTTTAATTTCATAACTTCTCCACTGATTTCCTTCATTTCCCTTCCGTCTACAATTGAAACATATTTTTATTGAATTTGTAAGGCTTTTACTATGTTGTAATGAAAATGATACATTTTTGCAAAATAAAAACCCAGCCTGTCCCTTATTTACCAAGGGGTGGCTGGGTTGTAACCAATTTATTCCTCTGCTTCCTGTTCGTCTTCATCTTCTCCATTTTCCTCCTGCTCTTCCATTTTCTCTTGTTGGATTTCTTTTATTTTCTCTTCCATGTAGGTTTCCAGGTTTCCTTCGACGTTATTAAATTCGTCGTAGCGTACGTTCGATATCTCATTAAAGGATTGTCGTTCTCCGGCGAGTTCTACCGAAAAAGTGAACCGGGTATCATATCCGGTGACATACATCGTTTCTTTATCAATGTACGCGACCATGTCAATTCGGTTGAGCTGGATCGATTCTCGTGTCGCGTCATCGAGGCCGCCGAGTGATTCTGTGACACCAAGCTCTTGTAATTTCTGCTCTGCTAATACGCGGTGGCGCTCGTCCACTCCTTTAAAGGACACTTCGTAATATTCTTCCTCTTCCTTCATTAAAAACTCCTCTTCAAAGTCGAGGAAAAATTGCAGGTCTTCTTGCGGGCGTAACGTCGTGTTCAATTCGTCCCGGGTCGTTCCGTAATTTCTCCATTGTTCATTTTCACGAGCTTCTACGATATCACCGTGTATCCGGAAGTCGAGTTCCAATGGCTCGGTTAAATCAATTAAGTTCATATCGCTTTCTAAATAAGCTTCAAGGGGATCGCTGTAAGTGACTGCCCCCCGTGTGAAAGTGCCTACTCCTTCCTCTGCCGCAGACAACGAGCGCGACTCGGTAAAGTAGACACTCTCGAGTTCTTCCATATTCCCCATCGCTTCTTTATATACTTCTTCCGGCAGCTTCTGTTCTCCGCACGCTGTCATTACCAACATTCCCGCTCCGATGACCGCAGCGGACACTACTTTCTTCTTTATCTTCATATGTATGTCTCCTGTTTATTCTATTAATGTAGAGTAACTCAGTGCTATTTTACAGGTCCCACTGTTAAATGGCAAAGCACACTTTCGACCTGTGACAATTCTGTTACTAGATTGTTTTATGTTACAAAAGAATTACAAGGGTGAACCTTGTGAAAAAATGCCGTAATTTCAAAGATATTCCCGTTTGATCGAATCGCAAGGTTTCATATTTCCATGGTTATTCCCCCATAAAAAGCCAGTTTATGTCTCATTTTGTCTTTATCTTGTTACATAACTGTAATCCACATAGCTCTTTTTACATGCTAGACTATGAAATAGTTTGTAAGACACCGAAGACAATACACTACTAACTACTACGAAACTACTACACAAATCATAGAAGCGTCACGCTCCGAGCGAAGGCGCATGAAGCTAGACATCCTACTACACGTTAAAAAAACGACGCGGCTTTTATAATAAAGACATTTTTTTTCACATCAAAGAATATGGGGGAAGGGGTGGCCAACGTTGGTCAAGAAAAGTTTTGCAGCGGCACTGAGTGTTATCATGCTGCTGGCGGCTTTCGCATTTCAGCCAGGGGGCGCGGATGCATCATCGAAAGCCGATTCAATCATCGCAGAGGCACGGAAGCATTTAGGAACACCGTACAGATGGGGAGGCACGACGCCGAGCGGATTTGACTGCTCCGGATTTGTCGGATATGCCTTTAAGAAAAACGGGGAGAACTTACCTAGAACAGCGGCTCAGCAATACAAAGTCGGGAAATCCGTTTCCAGATCCAACTTACAAAAAGGAGATATCGTCTTTTTCTCCCACGGTTCTGGCATTCAGCATAACGGGATTTACATAGGAGGCAACAAGTTCATCCATGCGGGAACATCCACTGGAGTAACAATCACGAGCTTAAGCAACTCTTATTGGTCTCCACGTTACGTTGGAGCGAAGAGAGTGATTAAGGAAGAAGTGAAAGAAGAGGTTAAGTCTCAACAGCTCGAACCACTTCCGGACGGAGAGTTCCATGACGTGAAGGAAGATTTCTGGGCGTACAACAGTATCTCTAAGCTTGCGGACGAAGGCATCATCAGCGGCTACCGCAACAGCACATTCAAGCCTTCTGAAAGCATTACGAGAGCACAAGCGGCTACGTACTTAATGAGAGCGTTGGATTTACCACGTGACGGAAAAGATACAGACTTTAACGATGTAAGTACAGATCACACTCATGCAACTGCGATTAAAGCAGTTAGTGAAGCAGGATATATTCGCGGGGATCAAGATGGCAACTTCATGCCGAATGACCCAATGACTCGCCAGCAAATGGCGGTTGTGTTCTATCGCGTGTTTGACCTCGAAGGTACGACATACGACGGTGACTTCGTCGATGTTGGTTCGGATCATCGTTACGCGAAACACATTGACGCATTGGCAGGCACTGGCATCACAACCGGGAACGAGGACGGAGAATTTGAACCTGGTCGTGAAACAACACGTGCCCACTTCGCGGTATTTTTGGACAAGGCGTTAAATCGCTAATAAACAACCACACATGACGACTCGCCATCACGGCGGGTCTTTTTTTGTGTCCTTCTATACAGAAAGGCGGGGGGTGGGGCTTTTCCTGACGCTCCTCGTTGATACCGTCCATTCATACTCGGAGGACGCCAGGTCAGGGTGCACTTTCCTTTCTGCTGGGACTCCAGCGGCGGGTACACTGACAGCACACGGCGCCCGCATCTATTGTAAGCCGTATGCTTTGTTTCTCATTCGCTCGTGGAAGGGGGATGTCCACGCGAATGTTTTTTGCCTTGTTTCTTACCGACAAAGCAGGCACTGCCAAAAAAGGCACCAATAATCATTTAGAGAAGGAGTGTGTTTTGTCTTTGTGTTTTATTCATACCTCCTTTTTTGCAAGGTTAAACCTATCTTATCCATTTTTTTCTTATGTTTTGATTTTGTAATACAGTGGTAATATTTCTCTATCCTTTTGTTTTTTAACAGACCAAAATATCCTTCTTCTAGGTTGAATCGTTCGCTATGGATCTGTATCGAAAGGTGTTACTCAGTTGAAAAACACTCCGCTTTCCGCGGGCAACGCTTCAGCTTCCTCATGAGCAAAACCCGCTCACTGCGGGATCTTCAGCTGTTGCTTTTCCCGCAGGAGTCTTCGTATTTTTCAACTAAAATTTATAAATGAAATATATACCTGCACGTGCCTTTCATTTTTCTATGTGTAGTAGAAACTATGAATCTATGATAGCTTTAAACTATGGAATAGAAAGAGAGGTTGTTGGATGTTTCAAAAGAAAGTGTTACACGTGCTTTTTGGATGTGCGGTTGTTTTTTCTTATCCTGGAGCCGGTCTTGCGAGTGACGCCACAGTGGAAGACCATACATACTTAGTTGGCTTCGAGGATGAGATCGATGTGAATGTAATTGAAAACAGCGGCGGAGAAACAGGAGATATTTGGGATCGAATTGACGCCGCGGAAGTGGAAATGACGTCTTCGGAAGCAGCTTGGCTGTCCTCCCAGGAAGACGTCGAGTATGTGGAATTAAACCAAACGGTGGAAGTAAGCGCCACTCCCCCGCTTGAAAATTGGGGACTCGAACACTTGGATATCCCGGATGCCTGGGACACAGGAGTAACGGGAGAAGGCATTGATGTCGCGGTTGTTGATACCGGCATTGAATCCTCCCACCCCTCATTGAATGTAACGGACGGTTTTTCTGCCGTACCGGGAGTGACTTCTTATGATGATGATAACGGTCACGGGACCCATGCTGCCGGTATTATTGCGGCGAATCAGCCGAGTGCCGGACTTGTCGGTGTCGCACCGGATGTAAACTTGTATGCTGTGAAAGTTCTCGACGCGGTCGGCAGGGCTCCTCTTTCTCAAGTTCTTAGTGGGATTGACTGGGCGATTGACCAAGACGTAGACGTGATTAGCATGAGTTTCGGCACGTTAACCGACTCGACGACGATGCAATCGATGCTTGATGAAGCGTACGAAGACGGAATCATTATTGCAGCTGCGGCTGGGAACCGCGGCGAAGGAACATTGCCAGATGGTCGGGTGGAATATCCAGCCCGTTATGACTCTACCGTTGCCGTAGGTGCGGTCGATACGAGAAATGAGCGAGCGTACTTTTCGGCAACAGGTGAAGCGATTGAAATTGTTGCTCCTGGCGTGAATGTCGTGAGCACGTACAAAGATTCCACGTACGGGGCGTTAAGCGGCACCTCCATGGCTGCTCCTTTCGTGGCCGGAGCGTTTGCTTTATTGAAAGAAGCGTATCCAGAGGCGACTGCTCAAGAATTACGCTCTCTCCTACAAGATGAAGCGATCGATCTCGGCGAACCGGGACGCGATCCTTCTTACGGTTATGGGCTTGTTCAACTACCAGATCTCAGTGAAGAACTCGAGCCGAATGAAGACAATGACCACCCATTAGACCGTGACGAGGAATCCACAGAAGATCCGGTGGAAGAAGAGATTGAAGATAACCCGATTGATGAGGATCCTATTGAAACACCGGATGAGAGCACTCACATTCCGGCAGGAGTCGATGCCCGGGTGGTTTATGAAAACGACTCTGCCGCTGTGCATGTATTTTGGAACGCTCCCGATCAGGACGATGTGACCGCTCACCGCATTTACCGGGACGGTGTTTTGCATCAAGAAGTAGAGCACACGACTCTTTTTGAAGACGAAAATGTCGATCCAGGCACGTACGAATATAAAGTGACCGCGATCGATGCGGACGGCAATGAATCCGAAAAAAGCCCCCCTGTTGAAGTCGTTGTCGAAGAAGAAACCGAGGATGACGAGTCTGCCGACGACGATTCAGGCAACGAGGACACAGAAGGGGAAGAAGAACCAGATACAGGTGAGGAAGCTCCTGACCAAGAAGCGGAAGACACCGATAACGGAGATGCTGGTTCAGAGGACGGCCAAGAGGAAGAAGACGCTGACAGAGATTCCGATGAAGAGGATTCCAGTTTTAGCTGGCCGGATGAGCTAGACGACGCCCCTACATTTGAAGACGTCGATGGGGATTACTGGGCAGCAGAACCGATCCAAGAACTTAGCTCACGCGGCATTATTCAAGGGTCCGACGGTACCTTCCGTCCAAGCGAATCCGTCCGCCGCGGTCAAGCGCTCGCAATGATCGGACGCATGCTCGAATGGCAAGCAGAACCCGTTGATACAGAATTCCCTGACGTCGACTCCGATTACTTCTCTTCCGGCTATATCCATCATGCCGTGGAAGCAGACTATATCAGCGGTTTTTCCGACGGCACCTTCCGCCCGAACAACAATGTCACACGCGGACAAATGGCGGCGATTTTAGGAAGCGTGTTTGAACTGGACGTCTCTTCCGTTTCCGCTACCGACCGCTTCATAGATGTCGAGGAAAGCACGACGGGATACCGCGCCATTGCCTATCTTGCCGAAGAAGGAATTGTCGGCGGCTATGACGATGGTACGTATCGCCCGAACGAACCACTCACCCGTGCTCAATTCGCAAGTATCTTTTATGAATTGGGAGAGCACCTGATTGACGAAGATGAATAAATGCAACAGAGCCAGATTGGACGGGAGTCCCCCGTTCGACTGGCTCTTGTTTTGTCTCGACGTTTGTGTTGCGTGACTTGAGTGTGCATTTGCACGTTCTCCGGGTACGGTATGGGATGGTGCGTTCCCTCATTTAGAGTACTCTTGGGATTTGGGCACCTTTCCGATGGGTGCCTGCCCTCCATGCGCTTTTGGTCTTTCCCCGGGCAGGCAAATTTCCCTTGCCTTCCCTCTTTCCTGAGCTCTATCGTGATTCGGGCATCTTTCCGACTCTTGCCTAACCTCTCCGCTCTTCTGCTTTTTCCACGGGCAGGCAAATTTGCTTTGCCTTCCCTCATCCCTGAGCTCTATCGTGATTCGGGCACCTTTCCGACTCTTGCCTGACCTCCATGCGCTTTTGCTTTTTCCCCGGGCAGGCAAATTTGCTCTGCCTTCCCTCTCTCTTGAGCTTTCTCCTGGTTTGGGCATCTTTCCAACTCTTGCCTGACCTCCCCGCTCTTTTGCTCTTCCCCCGGGCACGCAAACTTTCCTTGCCTTCCCTCCTCCCTGAGCTCTCTCGTGATTCGGCCACCTTCCCAGCTCTTGCCTGACCTCCCCGCTCTTTTGGTTTTTCCCCAGGCAGGCAAATTTCCCTTGCCTTCCCTCCTCCCTGAGCTCTCTCTTGGTTTGGGCATCTTCCCTGCTCTTGCCTGACCTCCCCGCTCTTTTGGTTTTTCCCCGGGCAGGCAAATTTCCCTTGCCTTTTCTCTCTCTTGAGCTCTCTCTTGGTTTGGGCACCTTTCCGACTCTTGCCTAACCTCTCCGCTCTTCTGCTTTTTCCACGGGTACGCAAATTTGCTTTGCCTTCCCTCTTTCTTGAGGTTCCTCGTGATTCGGGCATCTTTCCGACTCCTGCCTACCCCTCCCTGATCTTTTGCTCTTTCCACGGGCACGCAAATTTCCTTTGCCTTCCCTCTTTCTTGAGCTCTCTCCTGTTTTGGGCATCTTCCAAGCGGTTGCCTAACCTCTCCGCTCTTCTGCTTTTTCCCCGGGAACGCAAATTTCCTTTGCCTTCCCTCCGCCATCCTTCTGCTTCACTCTGGTCACGCTTCCGCGGTCGTTGCCTTCCCTCTTCCTGAGCCTTCTCGACATTTGGGTCACCTCTCCAATCACGCATCCCCGCGGCGCCTTCTTTTTTCGATATTTTTATCAGAGTTAGCAGGAAGTCCGCCTTTCTTCGCCGAATAATTATTCGAAGTCTATCCAACTACCATTGTTGTGTATATTTCTTACTCTTTTTCCAATATAAGATAGCGAAAATTTTGTTTTCGACTTATAATAAAACATGTGCCTACTATAAGAGCATTCTACTGAAAAAAGCTCACCCTCGTGGGCTATATTTAAAAACTCAGTACGCAAGCCGATGGCGCCTATAGCTACACTACTTACCAAGAATGTTTTACTTATTAATCTTACTAAAAATGGGGGGATCGGGTTGCTGGAGAACACGTCACGTATGCAAAAAATCGTGGTGACATCGACGGCTGTGACCGGAGCCGTACTGGCAGCTCCTGTGATGGCGGATGCCGCACTCGGAGATGATACACTACGGCCGGGCGACAGCAAGGACGATGTCAAAAAGCTACAAGATTTGTTGCGGGAAGCAGGACATTTTACATATCATACATCAACCGGGTATTACGGGGACCGCACGAAAGAAGCTGTTCTTTCCTTTCAACGACAACATAACTTAGCGGCCGATGGCATTGCCGGGCCGCAAACATTCAGCGTATTATTAACCGATCGCTCTTCTCGTGATAACGGGCAGGCTGTAGCGACGGCGTCTTCGTCCAACAACGATTCGCTTGGTACGTCGAGCGTTTTTCGGATGGGAGACAAACATGCGAAAGTAAAAACATTGCAGCGCAGGCTACAGTCTCTCGGGTACTATAAGGGCGGTCTCGACAGCCATTACGGGCGCCAAACCGCCGCGGCCGTTCGCAAATTCCAGAAAAACGAGCAGCTCGCCGTGGATGGCATTGCCGGGCCACAGACACTCGCTGCCTTACAAGGAGCGTCTTCTGCAGACAAGTCTGTCTCTTCCGTCCAATCCCTCAGCCAAGGAACGACATTCAAAGTGCTCTCGATTGGCGACAAGGGGAACGAGATCTCCCAGCTGCAGCAGCAGTTAAAAGATCTTGGCTATTATAAAAGCAATGTCACCGGAGTATTTGGCCCGATTACAGAAGAAGCGGTACGGAAATTCCAGCGGAAAAACAGCTTAACGGTAGACGGAATGGCTGGCCCGAAGACACTGAATAAACTCCGCCACAACCCGAAACAGTCATCAACGGTCACGAACCAATCGGTAGAAACGAATAGCTCCTCTTCCTCTGTGCTTCGCTACCAGTCTCGCGGCACCGAAGTGGAGCGTTTGCAAAATGAACTTCGCCAGCTCGGGTATATGAAAATGGAAGCAACCGGAGTGTACGGAGAAGTAACCGAACAAGCCGTACGATCTTTCCAGCAAGCGCATGGATTAACGGCAGATGGGATCGCCGGACCGGTCACACACCGTGCCATTCAACAAGCGCTCCATGGAAATGTTGCGTCCGAGTCCCAGCAAAAAAAGCAAACACCTCCCTCTGGAAGTAAAGTAGATGTGACCAATTTGGTGGCGGACGCTGCTGAACATGTCGGCACTCCTTATGTGTGGGGCGGAACGTCTTCTTCCGGCTTTGATTGCAGTGGTTTTCTTCAATATGTGTTTCGAGACAACGGGGTAGAGCTGCCGCGTACGGTAGCCGGCATTTACGACGCTGGTACTTCCGTAAGCAACCCTCGTGTCGGCGACATTGTCTTTTTTGAAACATACACATCCGGCCCATCGCACGCTGGTATTTATCTCGGGAATAATCAATTTATCCATGCCGGTACGTCGACGGGTGTCACAGTAAGTAACCTGACATCCAGCTATTGGGAGGAACGATACATCGGAACCAGACGCTATTATTAAGAAAAGCACAAGATGTCTGAAGCTAGACAATAGAAAAGCGTAAGGCGCCTGAAGCTGGACAGTATTCCATAAACGTTATACTTCCCTATCCATGTGGGAAACTTTCTCTAGTAGAGAAACGTGCCCAAAAGTATCACGTTGTCTGTGTGTCGTATACTGCGAAAAACGGATACGTGATTCACTCGGGCACCAACCTCCTGCTAGACATCCCGAAAGGAAACGTGGGATAGGTTTTCCCCCTTCTATTTTAAAACCCAACACTTTCCAACTGAAAAGGTGTTGGGTTTTCGCTTGTACACCGAACGCCCTGTCTTTGAGTGTTTAAAAATTCGAACAAGAGTGGTTTTTCTATCAAAACGATGTTATATTTTATAAAATACCCCTCTGTTGATCTTAGGAGGTTCCTATGAAGCATGTTGCGTCCCCTCTCGATCTAGAGTCGTTGGAGGTTTATCTTCACCCTTTGTCGGTGAGCCAGGAGGAATGGAATCCTCTGTATGAAAAAATGAAATCGTACTTAGAGAATTTTGATGATTCTTGCATTATAAGTGGTCATTATCCGGCTACGTTGGACAAGCGGATTACTCCTCATCATATTCATATTAATGTGCGTCGCGCGTTTACGACCGATGCGGTACTGTTGTACAAAGATCTGTCTTCTTATATTAACCAACAAAATCCTCTGATTTTATTAGGAGTGATGAATCAACACGGCAAGATTTCGACGCCTTTTATTATGGATTTGCTTGTCATACTCAATGCCCATTTTCCTAAGTTGACTACCATTGAAGGGTTTCTCCATCCTGCGTGCTGGAAGGAAGCCATTTATCGCGTACGGGAATACGGGTATTTCTCCTAATACGAATACCGTCCGCGCCTCCCCGCGACCGATCATGAAGCAAGGGTTTGCAGGTTTTCTTGCAACTCTTGCTTCATGACTCGTTCATGAGACCAAGTTTAGCGATAATCTTCGAGGTTCTCGCTTCATGAGAGTTACCTGGTGGCTCTGGAATGGCGTAACATCCGTTCGGCGAAAAAGCTTCCCGCTCGTTGCAGGAAGCTTTTTTCGATGATTCGCTGTGCCCAGCATTATCTCCATTTCGCAAGGAGTTCTTCGCATTCGTTGGCCGTAACTGGTTTTCCGTAAAAGTACCCTTGTGCGTAGTGGCAGCCTTCTTCCCGGATCAACTTCAACTGTTCCTCTGTTTCAATTCCTTCACAGACGATGTTAAAGTTCAGGGACTTGGCCATGTTTATGATAAATTTCACGAGCTCGGCGTCGGTGTCGTTTCCATTGCTTTCTTGGACAAACGATTTATCGATTTTTAAATGATCGATGGGAAATCGTTTAAGCTGACCGATGGAGGAATAGCCTGTCCCGAAGTCATCAAGGGAAATCTTGATGCCGATGTCCCGCAAAGGGAGCAGTTGGCGAGCAGCCGCTGTCAATTCTGTGATTTTCGTGTTTTCGCTGATTTCGAGACTGAGTTGCTGCGGCGGGAGCTTTGTTTCTTCCAGAATGGCTAATACTTTATCGACAAAACGAACGCTTTCGAAAAAAGGACGGGAGACATTGACTGAAATCGTCAAATCCGGATATCCATTTTCTCGCCACTCTTGCGTTTGCTGACAAGCATTGCGCAGCACCCATTCATCAATTTCTTTAATGAATCCTGTTTCCTCCGCAATCGGAAGAAAGACATTCGGCGTCAACAACCCTTTTTCCGGGTGGTTCCAGCGAATGAGCGCTTCGGTTCCATACACTTTCTCTGTTTGCACATCGATCTGCAGCTGGTAATAAGCTTCTAATTGATCGAAGACAATCATTCGTCTCATGTCACTTTCAAAGATGAGCTTGTCCAATGAATAATCGGTATCGTCGCTTTCAAAAATGTAATGATTGTTGCGGCCTTCATCTTTTGTTTGATACAGCGCATAGTCCGCATTTCGTAGTAACGTGTCTACGTCATTTCCGTGTTCTGGAAACAGGCTGATTCCAATCGAAGTCGTAATATAGACTTCTTGGTTTTTGATAATAATTGGCCGGTTAAGAAACTGATAAATCCGATCCAGCACTTCTTCGAGTGAGTCTTTCATATAAGGACTGTCTATTAATATCGTAAATTCATCCCCGCCAAACCGACTCACAAACCCGTGATCTCCAATGGCTTTCTGGAGACGCTGGGCTACTTCTCTCAACAGCTGGTCGCCGGCATAATGGCCGAGGGAGTCATTGATTTTTTTGAAGCGATCGAGGTCGAGAAAGAGAAACGCTAATTTGGCATGTTCTTTTCTCGCCTGCAGAAGGGCTTCCGTGGCTCTGTCGCGAAAATACACCCGGTTCGGCATATCGGTTAACGAATCATAATAAGCCATGTGAGAAATGAGATGCTCATGATTTTTTCGCTCCGTAATATCCCGGATCACCCCGATATAATACGTTCGTTTGCTGTCCCGATGACGAAGATGAGTAATCGTGATGTAAGACCAGAACTCTTCTCCATTTTTTCTGACGTTTAAGAGCTCTCCCGTCCACGTCCCTTCCTTTTCAATCGACTCCCACATGTCATCGTAAACGGAACGGCGTGTCTTTCCGGATGAGATATATTTAGGGTTCTCCCCTCTTAATTCTTCCAACGAATAGCCGGTTATAGTTTCGTAAGCCGGATTAATAAAAATAATGTTCTGTTCTTCATCGGTTATCATTAAACCGTCATTCATATAGTCAAATAGTTTGCTAATGTTTTGTGGATCTTTTATAAATTCATGCAAAAATTCTTCTTTTTTCATATTCCAGATCGCAGCGTCTTGAGCCATGGGAATGTTCCTCCTTCGAATGACACCCTCTGCGTGGACGAGTTTGGCGCACTGGTGCACTCATTCCTTGTTCCTATCTTGTGAATTGTTATTTTGTACCATTATTTTACCGTATTTCACAGGGAATCACTATGCTTTTCTATGAAAAGGAGGAGTTTCCTATCATTTTTTGTCGTCTTTTATCTATTTTCAGACTTTTGTAGGAATATTTTTGATTTAGCTAGTAAGCATTGAAAAACAGCTGTATACTAATTGTTGGGACACGTGCCTACATATACCAGAAGGGTGGTTATTTTTCTATGAAAAAGTTTGCCAGTATGGCTCTTTCTGCTACGTTAGCGACATCGCTCGTATTTCCAGCTGTAGCAGGAGCAGAATCATCCTACAAAGACATAAAGGATGATTTCTGGGCAAAAGATGCGATTGATTACTTAACGGAGGAAGGAATTGTAAGCGGGTATGACAACAACACCTTCCGACCGAACGCCCCTGTCAAACGATCCCAAGCGGCGACGATGTTGACAGAAGCGTTGGATTTGGATACAAGCGACCGTCCGGACCCTGGATTTTCGGATGTGGACAAAAATGACCACGTATACGAAGCAGCGGCGGTCATTGCTGATGAAGGAATCATCGAAGGAAAAGACGGAAAGTTCATGCCAAACAAGCCGTTGACACGTGCGCAAATGGCTAAAATATTGACCGTAGCTTTTGAACTCGATGGGGAGGAGAACGGTGAAGACTTCGCTGATATTCCTGACGACTACTGGGCGCATGATTTCATTCAAGCTATCTCCGCCAATGACATTGCAAGCGGGTATGAGGAAGATGGAACGTTCCGCCCAAACAAGCCGACCACACGGGCTCAGTTTGCTACATTCTTGTCCAACGCAATTAATGATGAAGGTGACAGCGTGCAAGAAGATAACGAAGTGGCCCAGCTTCTCAAAGACACCATGGACGCTCAACTCAACTTGGACAGCTACACGTTTGAAGGCGACATGGACATGACGATGGGAATGGATCTTCCGGATGAATTAACAGAAGAAGAAAAAGCAGCCATGGAAGAGGCCATGACGATGCAAATGAATATGCGTGGCGCTTTCCAAATGGATCCCCTTGTGACGGAGACGGTCATTGACCAAACCATCCCAGGTTTTGATGAAACAATCACATCTGCGGCCGTTATGGCAGATGGCAAAAGCTATGAATATGTATCGGACGCTGCGTTCCTCGGTTATCCTGCTGAATGGGATGGCAAGTACATTGAAATGGACTATGAGGAACTTCTTGGTGAAGAGTTCAGTCAGTTTATGTTCAATATCGACAAGCAATACGAGATGACACAAGAGATCTATGAACTATTCATTGACACGTTCGGAACAGATGCGTTCACTCTTCTCGATGAGCATAACGCTATTCCTGAAGGAACCGAGTATGAGCAGATCGTGAAATTCGAATTGACTGAAGAAGCATTGGTCGACTTCGCTGATTCATTTGAAGAAGACGTATGGCCAGAACTCGAGTCTATCTTAGAGAATCCACAACTATTCTCTCAATTTGGCATCTCCGCGGAGCAAGCAGAAACATTAAACGAAGCGGCAGACGCTGACTTTGACGAGTTTCTCAGCAACTTGAGCCTCGATGACTTCGAAATCTATCAAGCGATCAATAGCGATAACTTGATCGTATTTGATACAGGTAACATCGCAATCAGCTACGCAGACGAAACAGGCAGCTTCTCTTTCGGTATCGAGTATGATATGGAATTAGGTAACTTCAATGAAGATATCCAACTCGAATACGGCGTACCAGAAAATGAAGAAGACATCATTCCATTTGAAGAGGTTCTCGAATGGCAAGAACAACAACTTGAGAATCTTGAAGACTTTGAAGAAGTAGAAGTAGACGAAGACGACGTAGCGTAACTTTTACAGAAGAAAGGGTGTTCCCAAGGGCCTATACCGGCCATGGGACACCCTTTTCTTGTTTTCTGTCTCGCCGGTGGTTGATGGCCGCCACGGTCAACCGGACGGAAGCTCTTTCATGGAACAAGAATCATGAGGGATACGTGAAATAGGGGCTCCATGGCGATTTCATGCGACACGTTTTCTTTGTTCCTATGAAAAAATTGCTTCATGACACCCTGTTCCGTCCTCCATGAGACAAGTTATTTGTGAAATCCTTCCTTTCTTTGTCTCATGAACCGTTCATAGAGCAGAAATTTTGGTACATCCGCGGAATACTTGTTCCATGACCTTCTCATGAGACACTTTTTCTTCGGATTTCTGTCTTTCCCTGCTTCATGATGCCCTATTTCGCCATCCATGAGACACATCTTTCTCGAAAACTAGCAGTTCCTTGTCTTTTGAACCTCTCATAGAGCAGAAATTTTGGTACATCCACAGAATTCTTGTTCCATGACCCTCTCATGAGACATTTTTTCTTCGGATTTCTATCTTTTCCAGCTTCATGATATCCTGTTCCACCCTTCATGGAACACATTATCTTTGACATCCAGCGGTTCCTTGTCTTATGAACCGTTCATAGAGCAGAAATTTTGGTACATTCACGGAATTCTTGCTCCATGACCCTCTCTTAAACACTTCCTTTTCTCACCATACCTGTTCCATGATCCAATGCCCCACGTCTATCAGCTTCTCTTCCTGGTAGAGGTCTCCTACCAATTGGAGACCGATGGGCAATTGCTCCTCGTTATGCCCGATCGGGACACTCAACGCAGGCAGGCCGCTTACATTAAACGGCCCGGTAAACCGAGACAAGGTGAGTAACATATCCTCTACCTCTTCTCCCCATCTCACTGCGTTGGCTGTAAGCTTGGGAGCTGTGATAGGAAGCGTGGGCGTCAGGAGAATATCAACTTCCTCGAACACGTCGCGACTCGCTCTCTTTATTCTCTCTCGCCATGTTAAAGCGGCTTTGTATTCCTCCGGGGTAATGGTCTGGCCATAGGTAAAATACATATAATTTTCTTTTTCATACCGGTCTTTGTGTTCGGCGACCGTCTTTTTATGAAAATAAGCGGCTTCTGCACCTATTACTGTTTCTTGCACATCCATCATTTCTTCCACGTGGGGAATCGTCACTTCTTTGTATGTTGCGCCATGCTGCACACACAGATCAATGACTTCTTTCACTTTCCCTTTTACGGTATCCTCCATTTTTTCAAAGAAATAGTTGTCTGGAATCCCAATTGTAACTTGCTTCATATCCACCGGTTTTGGCAAACGAGCGGTAGTTTGATGGGCTCCTGGCACGATGGTATGAAACAATACGGATAGGTCTTGGCAGTCTTTCGAGAGAATTCCGACATGATCCAAGGACCATGAGAGTGGTGTCACACCCGACACTGGCAGCAAATCATAGGTCGGTTTTAGTCCGACAATGCCGCAGCACGCTGCCGGTATACGTACGGAGCCTGACGTATCCGTGCCAATCGCTCCGTAAGCCATATGGGAAGCCACGGCTGCCGCACTTCCTCCGCTCGAGCCGCCTACACTATGTGCTGGATTCAGCGGATGTTGAATGGTACCATACTGTTTGTTTTTTCCTGTTACATGATTGGCGTATTCATCCAAGTTCGTTTTCCCAATGAGAATAGCGCCTTCTTCCTCCAGATGATCGATGATCGCTGCGTTCTGTTGGCTGATATGTTGCTCGTCCACCGCGGAGCCATTCGTACACCGCACGCCTTGGACCGCAATATTATCTTTCACAGCAAGGGGAATCCCGTGCAGCGGCCCTTTGTACGTACCACGTTCGATTTCTTTTTCCGCTTCTTCTGCTTGCTGCAATGCCTTGTCTTTCATAACCGTAATAAACGTATTCGTCGTCTCGTTTTCTCTTTCTATTTTCTGAAGAAGGTTTCTTGTCACTTCAACGGGGGAGACTTTTTTGTTACGAATCATGTCAGAAAGCTGTAAGAGACTCCATGTATGATGCTCGTCCATCTGTGATTCCTCCCGACTTTCTTTCTATTTTCATCCGTTTTCGTCGTAACCCAGATCATCGTAGAGAAAGAACGTTCGCGTAGACCGCAAACGTTCGGTTGATCCGACTGTTCCCTTTACACGATCAGGCCAAGGCCGAGAAAGATAAAGAAAGATAGAATTAGCCCAGCCAATGCGTATGGGAACGATACTCTAATCTGCGACATATTGCTGACTTGCGTGGAAGCGCTCGTTAACGTCACCGCATCCCCGAAGAAGCAGACGTGACTGCCGAATACTCCTCCCGATACCATTGCTCCTAGCACGAGAGACGTGTTAACATCACTCATTTGCGTCAGCGGAAGGATAATCGGTAATACGATTCCCATCGTTCCCCAGTAGTTCCCGGTCGTGAATCCTAAAAAGGCGACGACAAGGAGCGTAATCCCAGGTAGCAGCAATGGGGTAATCAGCGGTTCGACAGAGGTAATCACATACTCAATCGTCCCTAGGTTTTCGTTGACTCTTACTAACAGGAAGATCGCGATGATTAACACGATTAATTCCACCATATCCTGAATCCCTTTTACACTCGTATCAAATAACTCGGAATACGTCATCGTTCCGTTCAAACGATACAAAATAAAACAAGTGACAATCGCAAGGATCACGCCAATGATTAAATCCATATCAAACATAATCGTCCCTGCGACTAAAACAATGATCGGCAACACGAAGTTGATCAAGCGCGGTTTTTTCGTATTCCCACTATTCTCTTCCAGTTCGTCTTCAAAACCTTCCGTGTCTGGCCCACTGCCTTCTGGGAATAAATTTCCTTTTTCTGCGCGAGCCACCGCTTCTTTCACATATTTTGTCATTGGAACTTTTCTAAATATAAACAATAACACGATGATTAATGTGATCATCGGATAAACCATAAAAGGTATTGTTGAAAGGTACGTCGTAAACCCATCTCCATCTAGAAGTTCACTGGATCCGTAGAGCCCCATTAAGAAGACAGCCCAGCTGGAAAACGGCAGCAGTACAGAGACAGGAGTTCCTGTCGAGTTGGTCACGTAAGCTAACACTTCTCTTGGAACTTTAAATTTATCAGTCAAGTTTCTCATCGTCCCACCAATGAGCAACGCATTCATATATTCATCCATGAAAATAATAATTCCGAAAATATAGGTCGCTAATAAGCTATTTTGCTTATTTTTTACATATTTAATGGCGAGTTCCCGGAAGGCGGTACCGGCGTTTGATTGTCCGAACATCGCAATCAAGATACCAAACAACGCAGGAATAACCATCGTCCAAACGACATCGGGGTCACTCATCGTCGCAAGCAAATCCCCTACCCAATTTGGAAAAAATGAAAACCCATACAGTAATATCGCGCCTACTACCGTCCCTAGAATTAAAGGTTCAATGACCTTCTTTGTAATAATCGCAGTAATCACAACAACGGCAATTGGTAGCAAGGATAACAATCCATATGTCTCACCCATGTTCTTTCCCTCCTCCTCCCTCGCATGGTTATAAAAGGGAGTTATTCATGGTGCCTGTCCACACGGGATATCTCTCTGGTGTCTGTGAGAGCGCGTGTATCCAAGCAGATGTTTCAACCGACCGTCTGTAGGGATTCTCATCGTAGTATTCCTCCCTTGTGGAGGATAATTCCCTTCTCCCTCCCCCTTTCTTTCTGGATCACAAAGCTTGCGGCAACTGTGCTACTTTTCTAAAAAATGAATCGAAACACCTACGCTTTGTCGATCCATGGAATCCCTAGGTCTATTATACCACAACTTTTGAGTAATTTTTTTACACAGTGTTTTGAATATACCGAATAGAAAAAAAGCCATAGGCCAGAACCACCTATGACTTACGATTCACACTGGGTTAGGCACTCATCCCCTCTGGACCGCTTCGTTTCGCTTCGGCTGCTTGTTTCCTTTTATAGATGACGTTGGATAATAATAAGCTGCATTCAAATAAGAAAAATAATGGAATGATAACTAACACATCGGATAAGAAATCCGGCGGGGTGATCAATACAGAAACAACCACCAACCCGAAGTACGCATATTTTCTCGATTTCCGAAGTCGTTCCGGATTTAAAATACCGAGACTCGTCAGAAACATTATCACGAGAGGCAGTTCAAATAAGAAACCGAATGGCAAGGTCATCTGCATCAAAAACCTGAAATATTTTTCAGTCGTAAAAAAAGTAGTAAAAAGATCATCGGATAACGACATGAGAAATTGGAGCACGATCGGAAAGAGAACGAAATACCCAAAGGAAATGCCGCCGATAAATAAGAGAAACAATGCGGGAATATACGTAATCGATACTTTTCGCTCTTTTTCGGTCAACGCCGGACTGACAAAACGCCAGACTTGATAAGCTGCGACCGGAATCACCGCTGTAATCGCTGCCACACTCGCTAACATGACATACACCCAGAGGATCTCGCTGGGGCCAAGAACTGCTAATGGAACCGGCAAGTCTTTGACGAGCCACTCGTAAATGTCGCGAACAAATACAAACGCTCCGATAAAAAATAATAGAAATATACCGACCGTGATGAGGATTCGCTTTCGCAGCTCACTCAATTCTTCCACCATATTAAACGTACTTTCCTCCACGCTTGACTCCCCTTTCAATAAGAGAAGATGTAAGCGTTGGACTTACACCTTCTCTCTTCCTATTTGATTAACCAGCCTCGCTTGGGTTTTTCGTTTCCTTCTTCTCTTCCTCTTCTTTTACAGGGTCATCATTCGTAAGCTCTCTCGTGGAATTCTTGAATTCTTTCAATGTCGTTCCGAATGCCCGTCCGATTTCTGGGAGCTTGGATGGTCCAAATATAATTAATGCGATCACAAGGATGAGTATTAACCCTGGGATTCCTATATTCATTGGCATTGGTCGCTCACCTCCTAGTATTTAAACCCGCGAATTCCGATGACTGCCGGGCGTGGCATGTTATCACCAGAACGGTGCGGCCACATGCTTGTCGGATTATTCGCGTCTTCGGTCGTTTCACCCGGATGCTGCACCGCTAAGAAAAGAGTCGTTTCGTCCGGTGTAAACCATGGTCCTGTCATTTCTGATGCAACCGGAGCGGAGGCAAATTGATAAGCTTCTCCCGCGTGGTCTCCCATCGTTGGAATGACGAACATGCCGTTATTTCCAAATGGTTCGAAGACATGCTTGTTTTGGGAGCCGGACGAGATGTCTGTCACGGTCCACAGGTTGCTGTCACTGTCAAATGAAAGATTGTCCGGCGCGCTGAATCCACTTTGCGAGCCGCCCGCCGCAAAGATTTCAAAATCAAATTCCATAGATCCTAAGTCATCATTTTTCTCAATAAAGCGGGTAATGTGACCGTGAATGTTGCCATGCAGATCATTGTTTGTGTGTGCAATGAAGATGGAGCGGTCAAACGGACTGATCTCTACGTCTTCGGGACGATCGGTCGGTGTTCCGCCAATGAGCATTGCCGCTTCATGAGTGTTGACGAGCACATCCGCCTGGGTTTGAAACTTTTCGAGAAGCTCTTCGTTTCCATCTGCCGCTTCCCGGACCGCGTCGATCGTGAGTGCGAGCCAACGTCCTTTTGACATATCGGCCACATAAAGTGTTCCGTCTTCCAACAGCTGCGAGTTCCCTTTGCCGCGAGACTCGACATATTTGTTTTTACTTATGTATTTATAGACTCCTGCGTCTTTTTTGTCGTCTCCCATGTACACGACGAGACGACCATCTTTGGTTGTGCCTACTGCCGCGTTTTCATGATTGAAGCGTCCTAATGCTGTATGTTTCCGCAGCGTAAAGGATGGATCAAACGGATCGATTTCGACGACCCAGCCGTAATGCGTATCATCCAAGCCCGCGTCTGCTGCTGTGCTTTCATAGTTTTCTTCACACGATAGAACTGTATCCCACATCGTCATCCCGCCGGAACAATTCGCAAACGTCCCTTGGGCAGTTTTCGCTCCGTTCACCGCCTCTGTTCCTGCCGCTGGACCTCTTAATTCAAACGGGGTCAACCCGGTAATGCGGCGCGCATAGTCGGAGTCCGTGTTCATTTTCCATACGCCATTGTTGTCTCTCTCGATTTCAATAACAGAGCCGCCTTGGACTTCTAACAGTTTTTCGATTTGCTTTTTCGTATACTTACCGTTCTGCTTTGGGCCCGTGACAAACACATCACTGCTATATTCATGATTCACCCATAACAGTCCGTGACGGTTCGACCCGTTAATCGGCAAATACATCGTGAAGTCATTGTTGAAACCAAACGTTTCTCCTTTTTTATTAATCACGTCTCCGTAGGCCGCAATCACGTCATACGTAAATCCGTTCGGTAACACGACGTCATCTTTCATCGTCGGTTGAATAGGAGTAAATTGAAGGCTCGCTACTTTTTTCTCTCTGCCGAACAAATGACTGTTAGCTTGTACGCTGCCCTCAGCTCCCACTTTTTGAGGAGACAACATGCCAAGCCCTGTTGAAGCTACAGTCATCGCTGTAACCCCGGTACCCACATACGTTAAAAACTTTCGACGGTTCTGGTCCATTTCCACCACTCCAGTTCGCTAGTTTTCTTTATCTGTTCATCTTTCATCATAAAGAAAAACTATTAACCTACCATAATAAGGAAGTTAAGAATCACTAAGAGAATGTAAAAAAGGTGAAGAGATTGTGTAGGAGATGTGGGAAAGGAAGAACGGACGGTTGCGAAGACCGCCGTCGCGGGGAACATGCAAGGTATAAAAATATAAAAAATTCCCCGCCTTGGATTAGTTGGGGAATTCTACATCGTTCGGTTTTTTCAACGATTAGTCATTAGCTTTCTTTTCGGCTATGTCCTTCAATTGTTGTTGACCTTCTCGCAAAGCCATCACTTCTTTTTCCAAGGTGTCTATTTTTTCTACCATTGGTTGTAATGCGTCTTGAAGCATGGATTGCAATCGCATTGCCCTTTCATTCTCTTGTGTTTCCATATTTCTCTCCTCCGTCCTTGTGGTGATAATCGTACCTATGTCGTCCTGCTTGAAGATGTGGGCCACTAGAATGGGTGCTGGAGGTGAACCTCTCCATGGCGTGATCCGCCGCAAAGCACCGCTGTCTTTAAAGTGAACCTATGACTTTATGTCTATACTTCTATGATAAATCATTTCTCTTTCTAAAAGAAGTATTTCATATACATATTTGAAAATTAGTCACAGACGCATCTCACCTCATTGACCGATGGAGGGTTGTTTTGTTTAGATGTTCTTCCGGCTTGCTCCCGTTAATGAGAGTCTTCCTCATAAAGATGGGAGAGGTGATGATTACCCATCCCCCTCCCATCCATGTGTAAGATCCTATCATTGATTCGCACATACACTTAAATGATAGCTTTTCCGTAAGGGGGGCCACGATCAAAGTCTGGGCCATGCCTTCATAGATCTTGGCGCCTGTAATCTAGCTTTTCATTTACTGACGACCGCATGTACTTTTTAAATTGCTCAAATTCTTGCTTTTCATCACGAGAGGCATTTTCTTTAAAACAAAGGTAGGTTTTGAAATCTTGTATTTCCTCTTCCAGCTGGCTGTAATGTCTTTTCTTTTCCCCAAAATCCCATTGTCTCCTCGCTTTAAACTCATCCCGTGCTTCTGACATAGCTGAACGAACATTGTCGATATTTTTCCTGCTCCACAGTAGCGCGACTTCATAAAACAAATGAGTATTAAAGTGAAAGTCATTGGTTTTTAGGAGAAAGTCTAGCAATACCGTTATGACACTATCGGGAAGACGATACTCTTTGCGCGCACGCTCAATTGCTAGTAGCTCCTTGGAAGGGAGAGGGGGAGTGCCGTCTGATAAACTCAGGAGGTATTCTTCCGGCTTCGTACGTTCGAAATAACAAACCGTTTCTTCCCAATTTCTCGGTTTCTCGCTTTTCATTTTTTCTTCTCCTTTCTCTTCGATTCCTAACACTGTAATGGTAATAAACAGGAGAGGTCACACCTGTCTTTCTGCTCCTCGGACATTCTTTCATAAACTTATAAAGCCAAATTTCCACCAAGGGAAATTCGCCTTATCTTCGCGGGAGACGCTTGGTCGGTTCTTTGGTTTCAGCCGATGCGCTCTCCCACTCGCTCGTCCATATAATCAAACCTGAGAGTCGTCAGTATGTGAGTAGAATGATCAACATACAGGTAACGTCCGATCCTCTCCATGCCCAACTATTTACTCCTCTAACTCGAGGTGGTCTTTAAGTGTTTGAGACAATTTCTCCAATTGTTCGTCGTCCGGGTCATACAGGTACTTCCCGTCTACTTTCTTTCCTTCTCCTTTGATTTCATGCGATTTTATATGATGAATAGCGTTTTTGTATTTGGATTGAATGTTCCACATCTCTTCGATTGATAGATTCGTTTTGAGGTTCCCTTCTATCACATCAGCTATACCGTTAAATTTAGTTATCGTAGAAATGTTGGAACCCTTTTGAATAACAGCTTCGATCACTTCCCGCTGTCGCAGCTGACGGCCAAAGTCGCCACGGGGATCCTCATGTCTCATCCGAGCGTAACCCAATGCTTCTTCCCCATTTAAAGAAAGCTTACCTTCTGGATAGTTCATACCATGAAACGTAAACTCAAACTCATTCTCTACTTCTATTCCACCCAAGACATCGACCATATCGACAAAACTATCCATATTCGCCTTTACATAATAATCAACAGGAACATCAAGGAAATGTTCTACCGTACGTATCGCCGTTTGGCTGCCTCCTAACGCGTGAGCATGACTGATCTTACCTTTCGTCCTCTCCCCTCTTAATGATGTATGTGTATCACGAGGTATACTAACCATGTTTACAGATTCATCATGGGGGTTAATCGTAAGTAACAGCAAGGTGTCACTTCTACCGAAATCTTGTCGACTGATAGGATCATCTACGCCCATGAGTAACACGGAAATAGGATCCTTCTCCTCAAAGCTAATCGTTTCGAGACGCATTTCCGAATTCTTTCGGTCAATATTTTCTTGAATATTGGCTATGGTTGATGTTGCTAATTGCCATATATAGCCTCCTGCCCCTATTACCAGCACTCCCATTGTTGTTATAATGGCAAGGACTATCTTCTTTTTCCTTTCCGTTCCCACTCCTCTGTCACCTCCTGGCACTTATGTTTCGTTGCTCGTCTCCGCTCGGGACACCCTAAACCTCACCTGTAACACGCCATTCTTAAGCGGCAGGCTTCGAGTCGGATTGATAATCGCGTCCTGTTCGGGACACCTTATTCCAGTCTTTGTTAAAGAAGTATGCGATTGTGCCATGTATCACTACGTAAATCAAGACAAATCGATAGACAAACACATCAATCAAAATGGTTACCAATAAAGCAGGCAGGTCTTTCCTCTGGAACTTAAATCCGTAATATCGGTTCATTCCAAGAGCAGCTAAGTCATAAAATACTCCGAACAAAAACAGGTAAGACAAATAAAACAAGGTATACGTTATATAAGAATCAGGTGGATAAAGCAACGCGTTCCCTATGAAAAATAGAGACATCACAAAAGCGGAAACGATCCCAATAAGAAATGATTCTACAATATAGAAAAAAGAGACTGCTTTGGTAAACAACGTTTTTGCAAAAAAGGAGCGAAAATGGAGCACGCAATCCATATAGGCTTTTTGCCAACGTATTCGCTGCTTAAAAAAATCTCTTGTGTTCTCTGGCAGCTCGGTATAAGAAATAGCTTCCTTTAAATGGACAACTTTCTTTTTCGTCTGGCTTGCTATATACTGATGCATCCGCAATGTTATATCGATGTCTTCCCCGATCGTCGACCGGTAACCTCCTACTTCTAGAAGAGCCTGCTTTCTAAAAATACCAAACGCTCCTGATATAATCGCTAAAGCATCAAAACGTGCGAGAGATGCCTTTGTAATATAGAAGGCTTTCATGAAATCAAGCATTTGGAGACGCACTAACATGTTCGTATGAAATAAAGACAATCGCTTCAAGGGGTTCGAGGTTTTTGTTTGCAGTATATGGACCATGCCACCAGCAGCCACCACATTGTCATCTTCAAATGTTTCATTGACTTGGGGCAATGCATTTTCCGTTAAAACAGTGTCTGCGTCTAACGTTATCACTATGTTCTCTTTCGCATATTCTATCCCTGCGTTTAAGGCGTCAGCTTTGCCTCCGTTTACTTTATCAACGACATATATATGAGGAAAAATATTCGATTGATAGACGTTTTTCACTCTTCGATGAGATATTTTCTTCAGTGGTGCTTTCGTCGAACTTCGCTTTAAATCTAATGTTTGATTCAAAAGGGAAAACGTTTTATCTGTCGAACCATCGTTAATGTAAATCACCTCAAACTTGGAATACGGCAAGGAGGTCATATTTTCCAATGAAGTTCCTATAATTCCTTGTTCATTGTAGCAAGGAACTAAAATACTAATGCCTTTTTCATCTTCCAGTCTTCTTTGACGGGCATGTCCCGTTTTGTTTTGAAACCATGGGGATGAATGAATGAGATGAAGCAACGGAAACACAACACCTAATAGAAAGAAAACACCAACCGCCACATTTGCATAATCCTTCCATTTGTCTTTATCTTTCGCGTCCCAACTCCCGCTTCGCCGGACATCGGCAAATCCGTTGATCGCACCTTCCTCTCTATCTAACTCAAGGGCTTGAATGCCTCCGAAATAGACAGGTACCTTCCTTATTTCAAATTGATATCCTTTCCTGATGACATCTGCCAACAGCTCTTCCTCGAAACCATCCTCCACATACAACGTATCGCCTTGTCCATAGAAACGTTTGGCATCCACCGCCTCATCAAGTGGGTCACCAAAATAGAAATGTCTCGCCAATACTTGAGCCATGACAGGCGGTATTCGGTTTCCTCCGGGTGTCCCTATCCCTAACACTCTATCTTCATTGATAAAAATACTCGGAGCAGTTAAACTTCTTGACCTTTTACCTGGTTCATACTTATTTGGTGAGTCAGCGTAACGACTGAAATATTCTATAGAATTATTTATAAAAAAACCAGCTGTGTACTCCCCTGAACCAAAAAAATTACTTAGCGTATTCGTGGCAGAAACTACCATTCCATCTGGATCGACGATGACAAAATGAGTGGTGTCTGTCTGTTGATCATCTACATGTTCCTCGTCGTTAACCGATTCCTCTGAAGGGGAAGTGGTGGATATTTGTTCCGCTAATTCTTCCACGTACTCCTCATCTGTTAGTTTTTCCGCATCCACATCCGTATAGGAAGGATCACCGATTTTTGTTAATCGTTCCTCTTTTGTAACTTTTGAGATCTCTGTCATGACATGAATAAACTGATCTTCGTCTTCTTTTGTTTTCGCGATATCCAATTTCTCCGCAAGCAGTAAGGACTGAATCACTGATATTCCCGAAAGAGGAGGATTTGCAGAATACATGGTTCCTTGTTTGAGCTTTCCTTCCACAGGCTCTGTCTGCTTGACTTCATACCGTTCAAACTCCTCTTGATCCATGTATGGGACGGCTTCTGTCACCTTCTTGCTTATTTCCCCTTCGTACATTTCGTCGGGACCGTTTTCTTGGATGTTTGTCAGTGTTTCTGCAAGTTCGGTCTGCTTTAATGTTTCCCCCGGTTCAATCGCCTCGCCTTCCGGAAAGAGGTGGGGAAGCTCTTTTACAGGCAGGCGATCCGAAGCGGCAGTCAGGCGCTCCCATAACAAGTAATCAACGTTGAATCCCTCTTCTGCTAGGGAAATCGCGGGGGATATCAGATCCTCGAATGGGGTTAGCCCATAATCTTGATGGATGACATCCAATCCTTTGACGAGACTCGGGATACCTGAAACCTTGTCCTCTCCATTTTCATCGAAAGGAGCGGCTGCTCGATAATCATAGACGATCGGCTCGTTTTCACCAGGCGGTAACAGCAACATTTCCCCGCCGCCGCCAATCCCTGATCCATATGGCTCCACGACACCCAAAGCATAAGAAACAGCAATGGCGGCGTCTACCGCATTGCCTCCTTCTTCAAGCACTTCCATACCAACTTCCACGGCAGCAGGATGAGAAGCACTCACTCCGTAATTGTCATATGTATCAACGGATTCCGAAGTGCTGTCTTCTTCACTTAATACAAGTTGTGGGTACGCTATCCCGGAGAGGATAACACTATTCAATATGATACCTATCACTGCTATTTTTCTTACCAAATAGCTTCTCACCTCCATTCCTTGTGTGTATGTATCCGTCCAATCGTCTTTTATTTAGCCGTGGTTAGGACCGATTCATCCGCTGAGACTTCTTCCTCTTGCTGCTGCAGCTGTTCCTCAATCATTGCTCGCTCCACTACACTTAACGTTTCTTCATGCTTCAGAACATCCATTAAGAGAATGATCCCCCCTAAATAAACAAATGGCAAAAGACCTTTTACTATTTTCATGCCACGTCACTCCCTTTCTCTTCTACTTTTTGCATTCCACGTTCCATTTCGGCGTAAATCTGCTCCACCTGTTAATCGATTATTCTTATGATCGACGTACAAACTCTGAATTCCTCCAAAAAATGATCCTGCCTCACGACTGTTCCAATCATATCCTCGGCTCGTTAGTTCCTCTTTGATGTCATCCGAAAAATCTTCTTCTATATCGATTTCCCCCTCTTCGATGTAGAATCTTGGTTGATTAATAGCTGTTTGCATGCTTTCTCCAAAGACAAGGTGGCGCAGGATCACTTGCGCCATTACCATAGGGATACGTTTTCCTCCCGGGGAGCCGATGCCTAGTGCGGGTTTCTCGTCTTTTGTTAAAATAGTGGGTGCCATAAAACTGCGAGGTCGCTTCCCCGCTTCTGCTACATTTGGAGATGATGGATTCTTGCTGAAGTTTTTTAATTGGTTGTTCAAAAACATTCCTCTCACATATTGACCTGACCCAAAAAAATGGCTTAAAGAGTTTGTTACAGACACCATCATTCCATCAGAGTCGTAAATAACAAAATGAGTCGTATCGCTGTGATCGTCTTCCCCCGCTTCAGAGTCATCGTTTTTCATATTGACTTTCGATAACTGATTAAATAATATAGCTGAACCTTTCTCTTGCGCGTATTCTTTACTACTCAGCTGCTGGATCGGAACATTGGTGAAGTTCATATCGGCAATATAGCGCAGTCGATCCTGATAGCTGACCGTAGCGATTTCACTTAATACATGGATAAAGTCAGCCGGAGTTTCTCTAGCTTTTTCTATATCCATGGCTTCTGCTGTTTGCAGCATTTCTATAAGGGTCAATCCTCCTAATGGCGGTGGCGCGGAGTACACATTATAACCACCCAACTCCCCGTGGACAGCATCATGCTTTTGGACAGAATAGTTATTAAAATCTTCCATGCTCAACCCTTCGACGGCATCTACAATGCTTTTTCCTAATTCACCTTCATAAAAGGCAGAAGCTCCTTCTTCTTGAATGATTTTTAACGTGTCGACTAGTTCTTTTTGAATCACCTTTTCTCCGGGCTGGATGACCTCTCCCTTAGGAAAAAAGGGGGACAGCTCTTCTACCGCTAATTTGCTTTCCTCTGATTCCAGACGCTCGGTTAACACTTGATCCGCTGAAATTCCGTTTTTCGCCAATTCAATCGCAGGTTGGATCAAGGCTTCTCTATCCATTTGGCCAAAGTCGCTATGTACTTCTTCCATCCCCTTAACAAAGCCAGGGACTCCAATGTTATCTTCTGGTAGTTCACCTGTAGACGGCATCACTTCTCGATAATCGTAAGCGACAGGCTCTTTATGGGGAGATGCAATCACCATCGCACCTCCCCCTCCCAAACCTGATCCAGCTGGCTCAACAACAGACAGAGCATATGAAACGGCTACCGCCGCATCAACGGCATTTCCTCCCTCTTCCAACACGTTCATTCCCACTTCTACAGCTAATGGATGAGCCGCGCTAACCCCGTAATCATCACTTACACTTTTGTCTTTTGTGAACATATGGAAAACAATAAATATAACAATCAATGCTGCGATGATTAAAATAACCGTTAGCATGTTAGTCCTCGTAAGATGCTTGATCATTCGGTGTATCTCCTTTTACTACATGGGAGTGATCCACTTGGAATTTCAATTTTCCATCTTCTTCATACCATTGAGTGTGTGGTGATGTGTTTTTTGTCAGTCGTTTAAATATCTGTTTTTCTCGGAGAATAGATAATGGGCCATCAAGCGTCCTTGGTTGTCCTTCATAAATTCGAAAGGGATGAAAGACGAGCTGTGCTTGTCCATCTTCAGAAAGTCTATATTCAGCAACTGCCGTGTCTCTTGTTTGTGACCATCCTTGGTCAAAGATAAAGTTCCCCAAGCTGTACATGATGAGCGTATCCTTATACACATCGGTCGATAACAAAACATGCGGACTATGACCTGCGATCACATCAGCCCCCGCGTCAGCCATAGCTTTTGCCATTTCTTCTTGGCGCGGATGAATGTTGCTGTCATAGGCTTGTCCCCAATGGATGCGAACCATAACGAGATCTGCATGTTCATCGGCTTCTTTCACCAAAGGGATATATATACTAGGATCCGCAGGCAGGACGCCTCCTTTTCCCTCTGCTGCTTCATCCCCTTCTGTAAAAACATCCGTAAATCCCAACGTTGCGACTGTTAGACCGTTGACCTCTTCATAGTGAATGTCTTTTGCCTCTTCGAGAGACATTCCGGCACCAGAAAAACCAACGTTATGTGACTCAAGCGTAGCTACCGTATCCGCGACCCCTTCTTGCCCATAGTCCACCACGTGATTATTCGCCAGGTTCACGTGGGTAAAGTGATTTCTTTCCAATGCCTTCACTGCTTCTTCTTCCGTTTTAAAAACCACATCTTTCTCCGCAGGTTGATAACCTTCCTCTAGGACAACCGGGTTGGCAAAATTTCCAGAAACATAATCCGATTGCTCCAATAAGGGCTCCACATGTCGAAAGAGATAATCATACCCGTGACGATCTGTTGCTTCTTTGACAAACCTTCCAAACATCATATCCCCAACCATCGCAGCCGTGAAGATAGAGTCCTCCTCTTCATCAGCTGACACACTTTCTTGTGAATCAAAGATAGGGACCGCCAACACGAATGTAAGTATCAACACAGTGGCAAGAATGGTATGTTTGGTAGTGACTTTTTTATGTTTTTTAATAAACTTTAATACTCTTTCTTGAAACGTTAGTTTTTTTGCCATTCGCTTCACCCTAAAACAAAGTATAGATCGACATAATTACAAAGGAAATTCCACTGAGAAGCAGCGTGCTTCCTACCGTAGGGACCACTCCCTGCTTCTGAATGGTGTTTGCAATCAATCCAGGAACAATCACTCCTATCCCCCGTAATTCATGTATTTCAAAAGGAAGAATAGGATAAAAATAATCAAATACAATCTTCAAAACCATACCCGTTGTTAACATTGCCGCAAATTTTCTTCGCCCATATAAGATCGTTACTTTCCCTATGACATGAACAACAAGAAAATAAGTAATGAAGCTGATTAGAAAGACGATCCCTAATAATACAAATTGATCAAATACCAATGCCAGGTAGCCTGGCACGATGAGACCCGCAGGTAAAACGCCTGTTTTCTCTGCGTAAATTAAACTTAAAACAACCCCAATGACAAGTGAAATATACAAGTCTGCTCCAAACAAACGTGACTCCCCCTACCTAGCTGACATGTTCAAGATATTTCTCTTTCTCTTCCTCAAACCGTTCGATGAGTGGCTCACCAGCTCCGTGAATGTTGCCAACTCCGTATACTACCGTATTTACCAAGTATGGTCGCAAGCTATTAAAAATTTCCTCTGTTTCATAACCTTCTAGATTCAACAGTTTTTCTGCCTGGATGCTGCCTTTCTCATATTCATCTACGATGGGACTCGTTGTTTCACCTATTAACACGAGAGCTTTCATTTCAATGAACGGCAAGACATCGACAGCAAATTGTTCTGTTCGATCGACACGGTCTTCTCGACAATTCATAATGACAACTGCATTCCCAGTCGGATAATCGAGCTTTTTGATACGTTCCCAAATATTCAAGGTTGAGGAAGCATCATTTGCTGCGAATCCATTTACAAAGTAGGATGGTTGGTCAGGATCACCGAAATGACTGATTCTCATAGCCCCTGGATCTGGAGGTGCATGTAACATGCCTTGTTTTGCTGTCTCTTCATCGATCCCAAGTGCTTCTGCGACTGCCAGGGTCAAGGCCGCGTTTTGCGGAAATACCATATATTCAAACTTCCTTAAAAATTCCTCTGAGATTTTTGATTCGTCTGCAACTATGACTTGTGTGTTTCGTTTATCAGCGACCTCCCTGTAGTAATCCACATAAGGACTCTCCGATACAATTACATGACCGTTATAAGGTATGGTAGCCGTGAAAGCTTCTGCTACTTCGTCAAGGGTAGGGCCCATGACATCCATATGATCCTCAAGAACATTGACTATCACACCTATATTGGCTTGCAGCATCTCTTTTTGAAAAATTACTTGATAATCAGGGTTTACAGCCATACACTCACTGACCAGTGCTTCCGCACCAAGGTCGGCCGCTTCTTTTACCACCTCTTTTTGTTCGCGAATATTGGGTCCCTCTGGCCGGCGTTTAATGGGCTTTTCCTCGTCTTGAAACCAATACATCATTCTGGCAGAGGTACCTGTTGTTTTACCTACCGTTTTTTTATTGGCTTCTTTTAATACCCCAGTTGTAAGACGAGTGACGGTTGACTTTCCTCGGATGCCATTAATATTTACGCGAATTGGAATCGAATGGACATTTTCCAAATGCCTTTTTTTCTCAACCGCTCCAAGCGCCAATACCACGAGGAGACACAATGAAATCATGATAATCATACGGCTGTCACCCCAATTGCTTGAATCATAACAATCCCATCCACTTTGCTCATCAGCACTACACTCTCCTCCTACTCCGTGTTTTATTTCAAGAGCACCGCCCAAATGAATCGTAACCAATTAATGAAAAAACTGTAATCAGACTTTCTTCCAAAATAAGTTTGTCATAAAATATGACAAAATTGGCTTCTTTTTCCTACCAGGTATTACATATTAGTTACATCTATGAAACGGTTCCATCTCCTCTTATCCTTCCATTGCTCTCGCCTATTTGCTCTTGGAGACGTATCAATAAGCTAAAAACACAGAGTATCCATAGTAAAGTTGATCAATTAAATATTTTTAATATGTTTTTAATATTTGACATACTTTTTTAGATTTTTTAGGTCTAAATGGTCCTCCTTTTCTTCCCATAAACTACCAAAATGTTTTAGACAGCGATGACGGAAAGAGCAAAAATTAATGACTTGTTTACATTTGTCTTTCTTCTCCTCTCAACAAAGTAAGACTCTCCCTTTCAGGAATAAGGGCAAAAACGGGAATGCAGGAACCTTGAGCTGTTGGAATCTGAAAGTGACTCTCGAAAATGCCAACAGGGTATGTTTTCTTCCTATCATGAAAAAAGGGGCTTCTGCCGATCATGACAGAAGCCCCTTTAGAACGGTTATTTTGTTATTTGTCGTCCCTCTAATAAACGCTGAATCCAGTATTGATCTGTATTCATGTCCGTAATGACAATTTTACGATCCAACACCGTAGCGAATCTTCCTTCTCCCAGATAAATAGCCGCCAGATGTGGTGTGTTATCATCTGTTGCTTCACCAAATATCATCAGGTCTCCTCTCTCCAGTTCTTCAATATGAATATCCTCGCCGCTTTGACGAAGTTCTTCCATGGTAGACGGCAGTGATATCTGAGATCCTTCTTCATAAAGCTGCTGAATAAATTCACTGGACGTTCCTTTAAATGTCTCTCCTTCTCTATCCTCTGCCAAGTGTGCTTCCCGACTTCTCCTTTCCTCAGACGGCCTATCGTACGTCCTGCTTCCTATATACCTTGGCGGCCAGTAGGAGCTTGTAGTAAGATCAACCACAGCAACACCCGAAGCCTGGGTAGCAACAATGATTTGGTTGTTACCAATATAAACGGCAGGAATGATACTTGACCCTTCAAAGAACATTAGATCCCCCGCTTCTATTTCATCCCTTGGTATTTCATTGCCTTCCTCCCATTGTTGTCTACCATAACGCGGTAAATCGATATTCAAACCTTCTTTGTACACATACTGAACGAGTCCCCCCGTGTCAAAGCCTTCTTCTGGTGAGTCACCACCCAACTGATACTCTGTTCCCAGGAGCTGATAAGCCTCAAATACTGCTTCATTTTCGAATGAAACAGAGAGGTCATCAAAGCGTTTTACTCCGGTGAAATGCTCTTTCCAATATTCATTCATATATGAAATGGTTGTTTCTCCCTCTTCTCCTGTCGCATGAATCACGTGATCCTCTCCAAGGTATATAGCTGTATGCGAAATTCCTTCCTGCCAGGTTCCCGAAAAATAGAGAACATCGCCGGGTCTGATATGATCATCGAGCTCAATGGAGTTGATGTCTGTTCCGGCATCGAGAATGGTTTCTCCTACTTCCCATTGTTTATAACTGATCCGTGGGAGATAGACATCAGCCGCATCTCTGAATGCAGATTGAATTAAAAAGGAACAATCAAACGCATCCCGTGTGCTGCCCGTCATTAAATACGGGGTTCCCATATACTTTATGGCTTCCCGTATGATTGGATTTTCATGGTCCGCATAAGTGTCTGGATTAGATTTCTCTAGTATTTCATCTGTATAACGTACAGCACCTGCATAGCGATCTGCATAATAGGTGTGATAATCTAGATGCCTCTCCTTTACTCCGGAAGAGGAAGCGATCACAAACTGGCGATCCCCTGTATACATTCCGGAAATCAACCCGCTGCTGCCTTCAAAAAATACGAGATCCCCGGGGCGCAGTTCCTCCTGGCTTATTTTTTCTCCTGCATCATAGAGGCCGGCGGGTCTTTTGGAAAGCCAGCTTCCCGTGACTTCTTCATACACATAATGAACAAGGCTCCCCGTACTGAACCCGCTCTCCGGATCCTCACCGTCTTCATTATAAGGGCTCCCAATAAGAGCTCTTGCCTGTTCAACAAGGTCATTTTCCGATGAACCGGGATGAAGGTTTTCTTCTGTGTACCTCTTAGCGCCAACATACGCGTTGGACCAATAGTCACTTGTCTCCATATTTCTTTTAGAAATTCCATCACTAGTAACAATGACAAATTCCCCATTATCGATATATATACCTGACATTAAGTACGTGCCTTGAAAAAAAACAACATCTCCAGGCTGTACATTCTTTTGTTCAATGCTTTTTCCGAGTAACCATTGATCGCTCGCAGATCTCGGTAATGATATATTCTCTGCTTCTCTATATGCGAATTGCACGAATTCCGAGGTAATGAAATCTTCTGTGTTTTCCCCAACGCTTTCTTGGGCTAATTGAGCTGCAGATGAATTGTTGGAAGTGCTAAGGAATTCCCCAGAATCGTCCATCGCACGGGCGAGAAAAACAGAAAATTGAGCACGCGTGGTGTCATTATTCGGTCGAAACGTATGATCTTCCGAATATCCCGTTGTTACTCCTGCTTCTGCTATGTTAGAAATGTCTTGATAGAAAACATAATCTTCATCCACATCGGCAAAGTCTGCATGCGCCTTCGAAAACTCAAACGAGCGATTTAGCACGGCAGCCATTTGCCCCCTTGTGAGCGTATGATTTGGCATAAATCTTCCATTCCGTCCTGTGATAATGCCCTCTTGCTGGACGGTTGCGGCTACATCATAGGCATGGAAACTTTCATCAATGTCTGAAAAGTCTGCTTCCTTATTAGCCGTCTCCAAGTCCAATGCTTCCACAATCATGGATGCTGCCTGGCTGCGCTTTACCGGGTGATTGGGTCGGAATGTACCATCCTCGTAACCCGAAATAATGCCCTCTTCTGCTAACAACTTTATTTCCTCTTTTGCCCAAAAGTCTCCCGTCACGTCAGAAAAAGAGGGAGAATGTGCTAAGACACCAGGAACCGGTATGAAAAAGAAAATAAAAATAGCAAATAGATATTTTTCCATTTTCATTGAATCCCTCCCCTGTTCTAACCTTCTTTTCTACCTATAGAACCGTGTTACAATATCCCATACCTTTGAATTTTCGAATTGAAACTATAATTTTCCAAAATTTACATAAACAGGTGATTTATTCCTATGGGACATGTAGGTAATAAGATGGTTAAGACAACTGCTGATCCCCGGTTCATAACCCTCTTCATTTTATCAACCATCCTAGGGCATTAATCTTATCCATTATGGACCTTGATCCTAACTTTTTCTTTCGCAACGGCACGATCGACTAGGAGTAACGACATTCCCCTGCCAATCCGCGCTCCCTGGGATGCCATTCCACCTCTGCCTCCAACTTTCCGGAACCGCTGACCATGCAAAAACCCCTGCTTCCCACCAATGAATGGTGAAAACAGGGGCTTTCTATTTAATCGGCTTCCGTCATGCGGTCTTCCCATTTCAGAAATAACACGAACAAAAAACTTGTAATGATGCTTCCTACGACGGGAGCAATAATATGAACGGCGCCGCTGTGGGAGGAGCCGAGCATGGAGCCAACAAGCGTGATGGCGATCAATGCCGCAATCGCGAGATAGATTGTTTTCATGTCAAGTGTCCTCCTTGGATAGGTATCGCTTTATTCCGGGTCCTGTAACGCGAAAAGGAGTTCCGTTTCAGCAACGACCGTTTCGCCTACTTTCGCGGTCCCTTTTCCTTTACCGATGCTTCCTCTCAGCTTAAGAATTTCTACTTCTAAGGTCAGCTGATCTCCAGGTTTCACTTGTGATTTAAAGCGGCATTTCTCAATTCCTGCAAACAACGCAATCTTTCCGTGATTTTCTTCTTGTTTCAGGATAGCAGCCGCCCCTGTCTGCGCTAATGCCTCTACGATAAGAACTCCGGGCATGACAGGGTAATCAGGAAAATGTCCATTAAAAAATTCTTCGTTGGCTGATACGTTTTTTAAAGCAACGGCCCGCTTTCCTTCTTCTAGTTCCGTGATACGGTCAATAAGAAGGAACGGGTACCGATGCGGAATAATGTCTTTTATTTCGTCGATTGATAACATCATAATCTCCTTTCTATCCAGCTATCCCGAGATTATTCTCCTTGAATAAAATGATACAGCTCTCTCCACCTCTCGAGGCTCAGGACGCCTAGCGAATCTCCTTCTCCTACGAGGCTGTACCCGACGAGCAGGCCGGCGGTAATACTGATAATCAAAAGGGCCAGTACAATAAGAAGACGAGCCCAAATCGGCACCATGCGGACACTTGTTTTGGAACGAGAAAACATAGCCCGAATGCGAGCCCAGAGACGAGCCCACTTTTTTCCACTCTTCCCGGCAGAGGCTTCTTTCTTCTCTTCGGCCTTTTGTTTCCTTCGTTGGGTTCGAGTTTCTTCTATTTGGTTTTCTTCGTTTTGACTGGCGGGCCTATTCGCCGTGTCTTCCTTATATGTCATAATCTTATCCCCGTTTAGCTGAAATTAACTCCGGATGCTATTCACAAGCCCCAACATCTGGTCTCCCTGAGAGAGAGCGCGAGCATTAAAGGAATAATGACGCTGTGTGTTGAGCAGCTCCGTGAGTTCCTTACCCATGTCTACGTTGGATTGTTCTAATGCATGTTGCTTTATCGTATGTTCCTCTCCCATCACCAATTCCAATACATCCGCCTCATCGAATCCTAACGCCTCGACGTCCGGCAAGCGAAAATGATTGCCAGCCGCCTCTAACAATTGAGGCTTCGACACATGAGCTAGTTCTATTGTACCTATTTCCACTTCTGCCCCATTTAAACTAGCAATTATCGTTCCGTCGTCTTGAAGGTTGAAATTCCGGGCCCCGGCCGGCACGTCCATTCGCTCCCCGTTCGCATCAAGCAAATAATGCCCGTCCTGATTAACAAGTGTCCACGTGCCGGGCTGTTCCGGGTTTTCACTCAAATAAAAAGAACCGTTTCGTGAATAATGTACTTCATTCTCCGCACTGTTTTCTATCTGGAAAAAGAGATTCTTTCCCAGCAGCGCAAAGTCCAGTTCGCGTCCTGTCTCTTGAAGAGATCCTTGTTCGAGCCGAAGTGCCGTCTGGGAAATACCGGCTCCTGTTCCTACACGGAGTCCCGGTGGTGTAAGACGGCCGACATTATTTTCCGGAATCGGCTGATTGTTCACTTCTTGGTGAAGCAAGCTTGAAAACGTCGACTCTCTCCGTTTGTAGCCGGTCGTTTGACTGTTCGATAGATTATTGGAAATCCCATCTATTTGTTGTTGCAGCTGTCCCATCGTGTTGGCAGCAGACAACATGGAGGAATGCATGAAACATCCCCTCCTTCATTCTTAAATTTTCTCTTATCCCAGTCGACCTACGTCATTCACAGCACGCTGCATATTTTGATCATAGGCTTGCATGATACGCTGATTGGACTCGAATAACCGGTACGCACTCATCAATTCGGTCATCGTACGGTTCGCATCCACATTGGAACGTTCCAGAAACCCTTGCTGCAGCTGGAAATCAGCATCAGCAGCAGGAAGCTCCCCGGCTTCAGAGCGAAGAAGACTGTTTCCTTCTTTGACCATATCATTCGCGTTTTCCGCATAAGCAATGCCGACCTGTCCGATAACTTCCCCATTTTCGTGCATAACCGTCCCATCTTCTAAGAGACGGAAGTTTTCATTCTCAACATCGAGTGGCTCTCCGTCCGCACCAAGGACATAATAGCCTTCCCCTGTCGTTAAGAAACCAGCACCATCTACGGCCCAGTTCCCGTTCCGGGTATACCGGACCTCTCCTTCTTCATTGGTCACTGTGAAAAATAACGCCGCATTCTCAGGCAGTGCTCCTTGAAGAAGAGCGGCGTCGGTTGCATTCCCGGTCTCCATAAGGTCGCCTTGTGAAACGTTCGGTGTCCGCTCTTGCATATAAACCCCTGTGGCAAGGGACCCAATCGGTGTACTTCCCCCAAAAGACGAACCGCCTCTCGCTTGAAGAAGCATTTCAGGAAAGGTCCGGATCGACCCATGATCTTCTTTATAGCCCGGTGTCCGTAAATTGGAGATATTATCGGTTAACATTTCAGTACGGCGCTGCTGCGTAATCATTCCGGATGCCGCGCCATAAAAACCTCGTAACATATGGTACTCTCCCCTCCCCGTCCTCCGGGGTTTTCTCGTTGTGTAGGAAATGATAAAAACGATTCGCCTATGGATAACAAAGGCGATCTGTCCAGCTCCAGGCGCCTTGCGCTTTCCTATCTGTCTAGCTGCAGCGCCTACTCGCTCGAGATCACTTCAGGTCTTTACAGAAGCCGAAAAACTACTTCTGTCAAGGCGCATGTGCTTTTCTTATTACTGGTTACACTTTGATTTTACGATTGGCCATTTTATCCAAGTTTTCTAACAAGATTCCTGTCCCGTTCGCCACACAATGCATCGGATCTTCGGCAATCATGACAGGAACTTTTAGTTCTTCTGCAAGAAGCTGATCCATCCCGCGAAGGAGCGCGCCTCCTCCGGTTAAAATGACACCGCGGTCGATAATGTCAGCTGACAATTCAGGTGGTGTGCGTTCGAGCACATTTTTCGCAGCTTGGACAATGTGATTGACCGACTCGATCAAGGCATCATATATTTCCGTGGACGTAATCGTAATCGTCCGCGGTAGTCCGCTAACCATGTCCCGTCCCCGGATCTCGAGTTCTCTTGCTTCATCGTTCGGTGCGACCGTCGCCACTTCCACTTTCACCGTTTCTGACGTCCGAACACCGACAAGAAGCTTATATTTTTTCTTGATATAATTTAAAATGTCGAGGTCAAATTGGTCACCGGCTGTCTTAATGGAGCTCGCCGTCACGATCGATCCCATCGATAACACAGCAACGTCCGTTGTTCCTCCACCAATGTCGACGACCATGTTTCCGCTAGGCTGAAAGATGTCCATGCCGGCTCCAATAGCTGCGACTTTCGGCTCTTCTTCGATGAATACATTCTTACTTCCGCTTTTCTCGGCCGCTTCAATGATTGCTTTCTGTTCTACGGAAGTAATATTCGTCGGACAGCAAATGAGGATGCGCGGCTTTGACATCATGCTCTTTGCGTTCACTTTTGCTAAAAAATGGCTAAGCATCGCTTCCGTATGGTCAAAATCAGCAATGACTCCATCTTTCATCGGGCGGATCGCCACAATGTTTCCCGGCGTTCGTCCTACCATTTGAAATGCTTCTTCTCCTACTGCTAATACTTGTTTGCTCATTTTATCAATAGCGACGACGGAAGGTTCATCTAATACAATTCCTTGTCCCTTAATATGTATGAGCACGTTCGCTGTACCTAGATCAATGCCAATATCTCTGCCAAACATGCCGGCACTCCCCCTCAAAATATTCATTCCTGCTTCCGATATATGGTGAACGTGTATGTAACTTCTCTCTCATCAATTTCGGCTGCGTCATTAATAACTTTTATACTATTTCCTAAGAAAATCGCTCTATACAGAAATTTCCGCTATTCTCCTAATTAGTCATTTTATCATATTTCAAGAAAAAGCGGAATCACTCTTAGGCGTATTTTGGCGAAACTTGCACGACTTTCTTATCTTGTCACGAAATAGCAAATGTTATGAACGGCAGGAATAAATGACAAGGCTTTTACACAGGAACGCGGCTTTCTCCCCACAGAAGGCTGTCTCAAAAGAACCTCTTCTGCTCTTCTGAAACAGCCTTCTGTGTATGTGATCTTGTTTTCCTAATTCGAATATTCGAAATATATTTCTTACATCGTTGGTTCGGTTTCCACACTTGGTTTCTCACGCTGATACTTTGTCTTCGTCGCTTCTCCCCCTCGAAGGTGGCGAATTGATTTATGGTACTCTAAAATTTCTTTTACTTCACGAGCCAGCTTCGGATTAATATCCGGCAGCCGCTCGGTGAGGTCTTTATGAACGGTGCTTTTTGAAACACCGAATTCCCTGGCAATCGTTCGGACGGTTTTGCGAGTTTCCACTATATACCTCCCCATCTTGATGGTTCGTTCTTTGATGTAGTCGTGCACACCACTCGCCCCCTACTCTATTCTAGGTGATTGGTACAGTTTATTAAGAGGGAGCGGAATATATACCAAAAAGTCAAGTAGGACAAGGGATGAGCTTGTATTCTGTATCACGAAACGTGACAAGTAGCTTTTCTACAGAACAGAGAAAACCCGCTGGTAGAGCAAATGGAATAACCTTCTCGAAAAGAAGGCTACATCATCGTTTTCATTCCATTTTCTTTTCGAAGAATATCGAGAAGGTCGCCGAGGGTGCGTTTCCCACGGTGCTCTAGAATGTGAATCAGTTCGATGAGAAGAGAAGCTGTCGTGCGAGCATCCCCTAAAGCACTGTGGCGTTCGAACATATTTGCTCCAAATTCACGCGCATAATAACTCAAATCCTTCATATCCCACGTAGGGTTCAAATAACCAATCATATCTAACGTATCGATTTGGCTTGGGACATCGAATGCATACTTGTACCGCTGGAGCTCTTTTTTCAACACGAGCAAATCAAATGCGACATAATGCCCGGCCCACACTGTACTCTTTTGCTTTTCGACAAATCGAAAGAAATCTTTAATCGCTTCGAGGGCAGTCGGAGCGCGTTCGACATCTTCCGCATGAATTCCCGTAAGCTCTGTTATTTCCCGGGGAATATTTCTCTCCGGATTCACGTATGTTCGAAATGTTTTATCCGTCAATGTTAACTCTTCTACCTGTACGGCGCCAATTTCGATTAACCGATCCTTTCGACCAACTGCAAATCCCGTCGTTTCTGTGTCAAACACCGTGAAACTTATTTCCCGTAAAGGGGTGTTCAGTGGTGGATGAATATTCAACTGGTATGGGAGTACTCTTTTTTTCCAAAACATCATGGATTGTTAACTCCTTTTCTTGAGAAAAGCGAATACATCCCCGTCACCTGATGCACTCCCTTTTCATCAGATTCACAATAAAAGTAATGGCGGTTCTCTCAGTTTGGAAGCATTGTCGCTTTAGGTGGGGTGCCCTCCCTTTTTGCTTGCGTGACTTTACTGGCGATCCAGTCTCATTATGGGAAGGTTTTGGATGGCTGCGTTACCTCCTACGATTCCTCGGATCCTGTTTGGGAACCTTCTCTCTCGTTCCGTGTCCTCCTGAGCGATACATTCCTCTCTTTCGTCACCTTTCACGCGGCTGCATTACCTACTGATCCATTTCTTCTATCTGAGGGCAAGCTACACTCCGTTGCCTTACCATTTTTCTCTCTCTTTCAGACTCAGGGTTACTTCCCGACTCTTGCGTTACCTCCTATGATTCCTCGCATCCTCTTTGGTCAACTTCTCAACCGGTCCGTGACCTCCTGAGCGATACGTTCCTCTTCTTCGGCATCTTTCACGCGCCTGGTTACCTCCTGTGGCTGCTTCTTCTCTCTAAGGGCAGGTTACAATCCGTTGCCTTACCATACCTCTCGCTCTTCCGGACTCAGGGCACCTTCCCGACGTTTGCGTGACTTCCTACGATTCTTCGCAGCCTCTTTGGTCAACTTCTCACCTGGTCCGTGACCTCCTGAGCGATACGTTCCTCTTCTTCGGCATCTTTCACGCGCCTGCGTTACCTCCTGTGGCTGCTTCTTCTCTCTAAGGGCTGGTTACAATCCGTTGCCTTACCATACCTCTCGCTCTTCCGGACTCAGGGCACCTTCCCGACGTTTGCGTGACTTCATCCGAGTCTCCTTTCCTTTCCGGGCATCTTTTCCATCGCTCCCTGACCGCGTCTCCAGACAAAAAACATCACGTTCGAAGTCCAAAGGCACTGACTGCTTGCGATTGCAAAGTACGAAAGATTTTCATCGCTTGCATGAGTTCTTCTTTATCGCGGGACTTGATTTGAGAGAATTTGATTTCACTGGTGCTCCCTTCTCCTCTTTCGTACCGGCTCCAAGACTGTTCGACCCGAATTTTCAAGGCCACTTCATAGGCGAACCGTAAGTCATCGGCAAATGCTTCGTCGATAACGGATATCTCTTGCAAAGAATCAATTTTTTCTAACGGAGTTCCTCCAAAGATTCCGTGCTTTGCCGCTAAGATTTGAAGCGAGTGATGGAACGGAAACAAGGCGTGTTTTTTTATATCGATGCCTTCTTTTTTTAACCGAAAAATCGCCCGTACGGGGTGATCTAACATAGGAATGGGTGCGTTTTTTTCTTGCTCTGCCGCTCGGTACAAGAAAATGGTGGAGCTCTCCAATTGGGTATGCACCGTTTCTACGAAAGTGTCTCGTACCGACTGATCGCCATAGAGAAAACGGAATGCGAGAAAATTGTGGCCGAGTAAAATGTTTTGATTGGTGGCTCTTAGTCCCCACGTCCGCAGGCGATCTCCCCATTGACTCGTCGATCCGCGCCATGCGCCTTCGCTCGCCATCATATTGCCATCGCATCGTTTATAACCGGCGCGTTCGAGCCAATACACAATTTCATGACCGAGTGCCCGGAAGTACGACTCTGCTTTCTCTCTATCTTCGTCGCTTTCTGGATCTTCAAACACGAGAAAATGGTCTTGATCTGTGAGCATGAATTGTTCGGCGCGTCCTCCGCTTCCCATTAAGAAGAAAGCGTAGCGTACGGGCGGAGGTCCATGTTTTGTTACGACTTCTGTTTCTGCCATTTCCACACAGCGACGAACGAGACGATCATAGAGCTTCGTTATAATTTCCAGTAAATGGAGAGTTGGGATGCGGTCTGAAATCAAGTGGGCTAATACGTCATAAATGGCATGTTTCATTTCTGGAAGTGTGTCGCCGGTGGTTGTTTCTATCTGTTGGAGAATTTCAAAGCGGCCACGGTTCCTTTTTCGAAGCAAATCAGATAACGTCACCATCCCGACAACGCGGTTTTCATTTTCCGGTGTGACGACGGGGAGGTGTTTCACTCCGTTTAATAAGAATCGAGACATCGCTTCGTAATAATAGCTTTGCGTCTGAATGAGATAAGGATGGGACGTCATCACTGCCGAAGCAGTAACATCGCTTCCCGTTCCTGATGACAAGACGCGCTGAACGAGATCTTTTTCGGTTATGATACCCACGATGTTTTGGTCCGTATCTTCTACGACGACCGAGCTGGCATGATGGTCGACCATTTTCGCCGCGACTTCACGAACCGGCGTATTTTCGGATACCGTGACAACAGGAGTATTCATCACATCCTGCACCCGTTGAATAAATGGATCACTTTCTCCCCATTGGTGGGCGAGATGAACTTGTTCAGCGAGAGAAGCATAGATGTCACGAAGCCGCACAGACACTTGGCGAAGCATGTAATCTCTCACTTCTTCTTGATGCCAGCGCGCTTCCATGACGGAGTAAGGAATATGCAGACACACCGATTCTTCCACAGCTTGGACTTCCACGGTGTAAGGATGGTCAAAAGGTGCCGGCTCTCCGAGAAAATCGGCTAAGCTCGAAAAGCCAACAACATCCCCCGCCTCGAGAACTTCTAATACTTCGTGGCTGCTAGATTGGCCATTAATTGCGACATATACTTCGGTCACTCCTTCTAACATTAAAAGCAATCCATTTCGCGGACTGCCTGCATACCATACGTTCTGTGATTGTTTGTAATTCTTTAAGCGGCATTGTTCCATTAAAGCACCAAATTCAGCGGCTGAGACGCCGCTGAAAATGGGATGATTTTGAATCGCCTGTTCATATTTTTTAATTTCCGCTTCCATCGTTGATCCATACCTCTCCATCTTTGTAAGTCATCTGCTCCGGATAGCGTAAATCTGTTACTTCGTCTTGAATATGCTGTGCAGGTGGTGCTGTCATAAGAGAGACGACAATACATGCGAGAAAGTTAAGTGGCACACCGAATAAACCAGCTCCGGTATCGACTATGCCAAATACGGTCACTCCGCTTAATGAGAGGAAAATATAGCCGAGTGTACTGCCGAGTCCGACCAGCATACCAGCAATGGCACCGGCTGAGTTCATCCGTCTCCACCATACTCCCAATACGAGGACCGGGAAGAATGTTCCTCCGGCTAATGCAAACGCCCAAGCTACAATTTGAGTAATGACTCCCGGTGGATCCAATGCCACGACACCAGCAACGATTGTCGCTAAAATCATGACGATTCGTCCGGCTTTCAGGCGTTTCTGGTCAGAAGCTTCCGGGTTAATTAAACGGTAGTAAATGTCGTGTGCGAATGAGGACGAAATCGTTACGAGAAGTCCCCCGGCTGTAGAAAGAGCAGCAGCCATTGCTCCGGCAGCCATTAAGCCGATAACAAAAATACCTAAGTCTGCAATTTCTGGTGTTGCCATTACCACCATATCGGGATTCGCATTAATTTCTGTCCAGTCTAACACGCCATCGCCATCTTGATCGGCGATTTCCAGTAAACCAATATTAAGCCAGTTTTCTGTCCAAGCCGGTAATTGATCAATCGGCTGCCCTGCTACTCTTGTCATGAGAATAAAGCGAGAAAAAGCAGCATAAGCAGGAGCGGAGAAATAAAGGAGACCAATAAACAACAAAGCCCAGGCCCCGCTCCAGCGCGCAGCTTTCATCGTAGACACCGTGAAAAAGCGTACGATAACGTGAGGCAAGGACGCCGCTCCTACCATTAATGTAAACATAAGTGCAATAAACTGACTTTTATCACTTTCTTGAAATGGGGCAAAATATTCTGTCAATCCAAGTTCGCGGTCAATGGCTCCAATTTCATCTACTACAGATCCATACGTGACCCACGGAATCGGGTTTCCGGTCACTTGCAAAGACATAAAGACGATCGGGATAATATAAGCGATAATTAAAATAATATACTGAGCGACCTGGGTCCACGTTACACTTTTCATGCCACCAAGTGTCGCATAAATAGCAATAACAACGACCCCTATCATCGTGCCATACATGGCAGGTATGTTTAAAATTCTTCCAATAACAACTCCCGAACCAGACAATTGTCCGATAATATAAGTAAAACTGATGATAAGAGTCGCTATTGCTGCGATCAGACGAGCTGTGTTATTCACATAACGGTCCCCGATAAATTCTGGTACCGTATAACGGCCGTATTTCCGAAGCTGAGGTGCCAGCAAGAAGGTGAGTAACAAATAACCCCCTGTCCAGCCCATAATGTAAGCAAGCCCGTCGTAACCCATGACCATAACGGTCCCCGCCATTCCGATATAAGAAGCGGCACTCATCCAGTCCCCGCCGATGGCCATTCCGTTCCAAAACGGCGGGACACCGCGGGCAGCAACGTAAAAATCTGAGGTAGCTTTTGCACGGTTGAATATAGAAATACCAATATACAAAGCGAATGTTGCGACAATGAGACCGAGTGACATAAACATTTGTGCATCCATGATTCGTACTCCTCCTATCTACCGCTGTGCGATCGTTACTGCTCGATATTTTTACTGTTACTAATGTTCACACTAATTTTGTCATCAATTCCAAATTTACGATCAATTCGGTCACTGAGAACGGCATTGAGAATTAAACATAAAATAAATATGAGAACAGCCCCTTGGGATCCCATATAATAATGAAGCTCCACGCCGAGAAACTTAAATTGCGAGAAAAACTCTGCGAATGCAACGACTCCGAACGACACGAGAAAGCCTATGATTAAAAAGATAACAATCATTCGTGTTCTGGCACGAAAATAAGCATCTGCTTTTGCCTTTTCTACTTTTTTCATGACATTCACCTCCCGAGGTATTTCAGAACAAGACAAGACGGACGCGACCTTTCCTCTTTCTGTCTTATCACCCCCTTTCAAGAATTGAAATCGCTTTCAATTCTCGTTAAACGGTTTCTTTTGCTGGCCTCGTTTGTGGTGTTTCCACATGGCGACAATCTTTACATAGAATGATCGGCGCTTTTTTCTTCGCAAGAACTATATTTGTCAGTATAATGGCAGGGATAAAGAGAAAAAATATCTTTTCCGCTAACAATCCGATGGCCATCGCTATCACGACAGGAAAAACAGACATAAAAAAAACATAGCGAAGAGAAGACACCATGAGAAGGTTCGTATGATGACATTGTTTGCAACGGTTCACGTGGTTCCCTCCTTTCCTTTTAAGCGGACTATCTCAAATTCAAAATGAGCTGTATTGCGTCCCAAATCGGCATCGGTAGCCTTGCAATTTCGACAAATACATAGACGCCCATGAGAGCGATTGGAAGAGTCAGGAATAACGCCCTTTTCTTTTTCACAGCAGCTACGATACACGCTAACACAACCACCCAAAAGATGATTAACAGTACCATTTTTTTATCCTCCTCGTATGTATAACAGCCACTCTTGTGTGCCATTCTGTTATTCAATTGTTACAATATTTCAATATTTGTTATATCACACATTATTTCAAATATTTAACTGGAGGTCAATAGATACGCATTCTGAAAATCATATACAAATACAACGATCTTGGAGTGGTGGAAGAACTCTTCTCATTCGAGGACCTTTCGAGGCCTTTCCCTCGTTTGCCTAACTCGCTCGCCGCTGCCTGGCTCTTTTTGAAATACTTCTAGTTACTTGCGTGCCCTTCCTGAGGGATTGCCTCTTCGTTAGGGCATCTTCTCGACGGTTGCATGACCTCACAAGATATTGACAGTGCTTTTGGGCACCTTCCCCTTGCTTGCGTTACCTTCCGGAGGGATTGCCTCTTCGTTAGGGTATCTTCCCGGCGGTTGCATGACCTCACAAGATATTGTCAGTGCTTTTGGGCACCTTCCCCTTGCTTGCGTTACCTTCCGGAGGGATTGCCTCTTCGTTAGGGTATCTTCCTCGCGGTTGCATGACCTCACGTGATTTTGTCATTGATTTTGGGCACCTTCCCCTTGCTTGCGTGCCCTTCCTGGGGGATCGTCTTTGTGTTAGGGCATCTTCCCGACGTTTGCGTGACCTTCCTGGAAGATTGCCTCTTCGTTAGGGCATCTTCCTCGCGGTTGCATGACCTCACAAGATATTGACAGTGCTTTTGGGCACCTTCCCGTTGCTTGCGTGACCTTCCGGAGAGATTGCCTCTTCGTTAGGGTATCTTCCTCGCGGTTGCATGACCTCAACCTGATTTTCGACTCCAACATGGGCATCTTTCCCTCGTTGGCCTGACTTCTCTGCTCCACCCAGATTCCGATTGCTTGGATGACCTCCTTGATCGATCCAAAAGGCTTCTGATTCACTTCCCCCCTTCCGCATGGAGGCACCATTATGTGTTACCTGTCTCCGTTCGGGCTCCCGTCCGCGCCGCAACAGAAAAAAACTGTCCAGGATGATCCTGAACAGTGGGGAACATTGATTTATTTCATCATCTCGTCTAAAACAAAATAGCGGTGGGGGTAGCGGTATATACTCAGCGAGATGGATAGAATGTGCGATCAGTGGGGACATCCATGATCGTTTTTATTCTTCTGTTTCTGTATCGTCGTCTTCGCTTGTTTCTTCATCCTCTTCATTATCTGCAAGTGGATCTTCTAGTGGTTGCTCTTCTTCTTGGTCTTCTTCATCAGCGTTGTCCTGGTTGGAGTCTTCTTCTTCATTCGCTTGCTTCTCTTCTTCCTGTTTCTCGTCCTCTTCCTTCTTCTCTAGCTCTTTTAGCTTTTGATGAAAGGCATCTGTCGGATCCATCGGCTCGCCATCTTTGCGGATTTCAAAGTGAGCATGGATGCCAGCGTCGCTGTTGTACTGGTTTCTTCCTGCCATGCCAAGGATCGAACCTTGCGTGATCGTGTCTCCCTCTTCTACGCGCAGATCTTCCAAGCTGCTGTAAGAAGTTACGATATTGTCCTCATGCTTTACTTCTACGACATAACCAAGGATGGAGTCTTTCTCAGCCCGAATCACTTCTCCTGTGACAGCCGCTGCCACTTCAAACGTTTCGCCGTCTTTGCCTGCAATGTCGATTCCTTTGTTTTGGTAATACATATTATTGTAATAAACGAGAGCATCTTGTTGTTCCTCGGCTGCTGCGTCATGATCGTAATAATATCCAATGATATCTACGCTCTCTTCATCTACGACAGGCATTTCCACGGTTTCGTCACCGGACGCAGTTGGCATAGCGTCTTCATTTGCTTCCCAGTCATCGGAGGAACTGTTCCACTCTTCGTCTTGGGATGGCGTTCCTTCTTCTGCCTGGTCCGTCCCCGCAGGACTTTGAATCATAAAATAAGTCCCCAAAATGACGGCTGCTGCACTTAAATAAGCCGCAGGCCAAAACCAGCTCTTCTTTGTAATGCTCCGTTTGGCACTGTGCTGTTTTTCTTCATCTTTCATTGTTATCACCTCAGCACCCATTGTGATCAGATGTGAGGAATTTTATACCTTTTCTTCCAAAAATTTTGTGAGAGGGGCATGTTGCTCTACAGGCGCGGGAAAGAAGAGATGGTTACCCCTTTATAATAATGACTTAAAATGTCTTCATAGCTTTTTCCTTCTTTCGCCATTCCTTCCGCTCCGTACTGACTCATGCCCACACCGTGCCCCCATCCTTTCGTACGAAAGTGAAGCTCTTCCCCTTGGCGCTCTACTTGAAAATCACTCGAATCAAGCTGGAGTTTTTCACGAATTTCTCGTCCATGAAACGTTTTCCCGCCGATTTGAAAAGCAGCCACCCGTCCGCCTTCTGTCCGCTCGGTAATGGTGCCTGCTTCCTGAGACGGAAGAGACACACCAAGAATCCTTTCAACTTCTGTGACCGGAACGCGTTGCACGTTTTCGTAACGGGGCGATTGTTTATCCCAAGGACTTTCTACGCTCTGTAAGTAAGGGACAGGGTTCTGCCAATAGTCTTCAGCATTCTCTGTATAGCCATTGCTCGTTGAAAAAAAGGCGGCAGTGATCGGTTCATCTTGGTACGTTAACACTTGGCCTTTTGTTTCCCGCACGGCTTTTCTTATTTTATCCATTTTCCGCTCGTAGTCGCTTCCCCACTTTTCCTTCAGTTCCTCTTCACTTTGATACACTTGGTGCATGGCCGTATCGGTGACGACCGCTCCATCTGGCAAATTTATATCTGTAGCTGCATGCAATTGCTTGGCTATATAAGTTCTCGCGGTCAGCGCCTGTGCTTTTAATGCCTCCATCTCGAATTCTGCCGGCATTTCCGAGGCTACGACGCCCGCCACGTAATCTTCTAAGCTGACTTCTTCTACCGCTTCATGTTTGCTGCGAAACACCGGAACACTCACACGCTCCTCCTCTTCCGCAGGTGACGTGTCTGTCTCTTCCACGATGTTTCCGCTGTCTGTCTGAGTCTCTTCCGATGCCTTGTCCGTTTCCTCTCCAGCTGGCAGCAATACTAACCCGATCGGTATGAAAAAAAATAAAGCGATGCCGATAATCATTAGAAAGAGATAACGCTTTTTCATATGACTGCTGCCTCCCCCCTCTCTATCACATGTACCTTCTAAGATATGAGAGAAAAAAGGCAGGTATGACTTCACTTTACGGAAAACGAGGAAGTAGTCCTTTTCTATGTTACGAAAAAACCAGACAACGGCATGCGCTGTCTGGCTTATAATTCTTAATTATTTGCAGTCCGAAGTACCGCTACATCTGCGGAAGACTGTTCGTTTTGTTCAGTGTCGGGTACACTGATACGCTCTACCCGAGCGCCAAGGGATTGAAGTTTCTTATGGAAATCAACATACCCGCGATCGAGATGGCGAAGTTCGGTCACTGTCGTTTCTCCTTCTGCCACAAGACCCGCAATAATAAGGGCGGCTCCTGCACGCAAGTCGGAAGCTGAGACCTCCGTCCCTTGGAGGCGAACCGGACCAGTCACGATAGCAGTTCGGCCTTCAATTTTAACATCAGCATTCATCCGTCTAAATTCTTCCACGTGCATGAAACGATTTTCAAAGACGGTCTCGGTAATAATAGAAGTTCCTTTCGCCTGCGTGAGAAGGGCCATGAACTGTGCTTGCATATCTGTCGGGAAACCAGGATGAGGCATCGTTTTAATATCGACCGGACGCAAGATATCAGGCCCGATTACTTTCATGCCGTTATCCTGCTCTTCAATTACAACGCCCATTTCTCTCATTTTTGCTACAAGGGGGCGCAGGTGCTCATGCAAGGCACCTTCTACAAATACGTCTCCACCCGTCATCGCCGCGGCTACCATGAAAGAGCCTGCCTCAATACGGTCCGGTATAATACTATGGACCGCTCCGTGCATTTTCTCTACTCCTTCAATGCGAATCGTTCCTGTACCTGCACCGCGTACTTTCGCACCCATGGCATTTAAATAGTTGGCAAGGTCTACGATTTCCGGCTCTTCAGCTACGTTCTCGAGAACTGTGGTGCCTTCCGCTAACGTAGCCGCCATCATAATATTCTCGGTCGCTCCAACACTTGGAAAATCAAGATAGATGCGAGCTCCTTGCAGACGCTCTTTCACTCTTGCCTCAATATAGCCATTTCCAATCTCCACTTGCGCGCCCATGGCTTCAAACCCTTTTAAGTGTTGGTCGATCGGTCGAGAGCCGATCGCACATCCGCCTGGGAGCGCAATATGGGCGCGCCCTTTTCTAGCAAGCAACGGACCCATAACAAGAAAGGAAGCTCTCATTTTTCGAACATACTCAAACGGAGCCTCTGTTCGTAACGATCCCCGAGAATCGGCAGTAAATACCCCGTCTTCATAACTTACATCTGCATTCATATGAGTCAACACATTTTTCATTGTAAAGACATCAGCTAAAGATGGAACATCATATATCTTACTCGTACCTTCTTCAGCAAGAAGAGAAGCGGCTATGACAGGAAGGACAGCATTTTTTGCACCTTCTACTTTTACACTGCCCTTCAACCGCTTCCCTCCTTTTACTAATATTTTATCCAACGTATTCCCCTCCGCGTCCAATAGTGATCCTATATTTCCAATTAAGCTACATGCAAAAGATCATCTTCCTGACTCGCCGGCAGTGTTTCCGGCAGACAGGGTCGTGTCAATTACTATATACATATTCATTCGTATAAATAGGCGTTCCCGGTCTAGTAGGGAAAGGGCGCCCAATCTGTGTCTTATCGTCTTCGTTCGATGGTGTTCGGCAATCATGGTGCTCTTTTTTCCAACGGCACGTATTCCCTTTGTGTGCGTGTTCCTCGTCAAAAGAAACCAAACGCTACGTCTCTGCCGTCTCTCGGAGGTTGCTAGAAATATGTTCCCGCCTCGTCCCCATGTTAAACCTATAGCCCTTGATCCCGGTTTCTTCTTATTATTCATTTTCACCGGAGAACGTAAAGTCATACATGGAAGAAAAGGGGATTTTTCCGAGAGTGTTGCGGCTATGAAAATAAATAGCGAAGCATCAGCGATACTTTTAAATAATCCATAAAAAAAGAGCTGACGAGGTGAGTGATGGCAATCGTCACGAGGATAATAAAAAGTTTCGCTTTGGGACCATCTGGCCTTCGTAAAAACACATCAAACCGAAATGCTTGAAGGCACCACCATACAATAACCAAAAAAAAGAGATTCACGATGATATGTATTAAAGCTTCCTGTCCATCAGGGTGCATCTTTCAATCTCCTTAGATTACCCCACATTCTGCACATTACGAACATATCTTAGGGTATTTTGTCTTTGTCTAAAAGAGACAATAGGCCTATCTTACGGTCTATTGATATTATTGTAACAAATATTTGCTTCCTTCGTTGTGCGAAAACACCCTTCTTCTTATTTTATACTAAAATTTTCATGTTTTGGGTGTGAAATTGTGAAAAACTTAACGTATTTTTATTGAATGGGTGTGTCGTAAGTGAAGTGGAAATTACTGGGTGTTGAGCGGGTTTGAGAGATATGCTGGCTCGATCTCTTATATTGCTCCATATGCTATCTTAGTTAAGTCCGATGAGATTTTGGTCATGCTGTCCATCTTTGCGTGACTTCCTTGCTTCTCGTGAGTAAAGGAGGGCATGTTTCCAATGATTGCGTTACCCTCGAATGCCTTTCTCGAATGCTACGGGCACCATCCCGATCCTTGCCTTCCCTCTTAACAGTCAGGTCTTTCCCTCAGGGCACCTTTCTCGCTCTTGCGTTACCTCTCTTGAGCTTTCTGCTTCTATTAGGGCAACTTCCGGTTCGTTGCGTTACCCTCGAATGCCTTTCTCGAATGCTACGGGCACCATCCCGATCCTTTGCCTTCCCTCTCAACAGTCAAGTCTTTCCCTCAGGGCTCCTTTCTCGCTCTTGCGTTACCTCTCTTGAGCTTTCTGCTTCCATTCGGACAACTTCCCAATCTTTGCGTTACCCTCAACTGCTATTCTCTCCTGCTACGGACACCATCCCAATCCTTGCCTTCTCCTGTCGTGTCCCTTGGTACATTCGCCAGCGGTACTGGGGGACTGTAAGCCGAGGCCATCTCACCGCTCCACCCTATTAGCGTCCCATGACTTCTTCGCTGCGCTTCTCACCAAAAAAGAGCTATCCTAAGGACTCTCTCCTCAGAATAGCTCTTATTTATCGCAAACCCGCTTAATTCTTAGCGACCTTCAATCGCGTATTCGCTCGTCGTAAGGCAAGCTGGGCCCGTTTAAAATCTATATCATCCTGTTTGGCACGCTGGAGTCTTTCTTCGGCACGCCGTTTTGCTTCCTGCGCGCGTTCTACGTCGATATCTTCCGGTTTTTCCGCCGCTTCGGCAAGAATGGTTACTCGGTCAGGACGAACCTCTACGAAACCTCCGCTAACAGCAAGAATATCTGTAGCAGATCCTTTCTTCAAGCGAACCGATTCTACCGAAAGTGGTGCCACGAGCGGAATGTGACCTGGGAGAATCCCAAGCTCCCCGCTCTGAGCACGGACACTGACCATGTCGACGTCCCCATCAAACACGGTGCCATCAGGAGTGACTACATTGACATTCATTGTCGGCATGATACATCCTCCTTAACAGCATTCCGTCTTAGGACATTTGTTTTGCATTTTCTAGCACGTCTTCAATCGGACCTACCAGGCGGAATGCATCCTCTGGTATATCGTCATGTTTACCTTCCAAGATCTCTTGGAATCCACGGATGGTGTCTTTGATCGCAACATAGGAACCTTTTTGTCCCGTAAACTGTTCTGCCACGTGGAAGTTCTGAGACAGGAAGAACTGGATACGGCGTGCACGGTGTACAACAAGCTTGTCATCTTCTGAAAGCTCGTCCATACCGAGGATCGCAATGATATCCTGAAGCTCATTGTACTTCTGCAATGTTTCCTGAACGCGGCGTGCTACGTTGTAGTGTTCTTCTCCTACAATTTCTGGAGAAAGAGCTCGTGACGTGGACGCGAGAGGATCCACCGCTGGGTAAATACCCATCTCGGATAGTTTACGCTCCAAGTTCGTTGTTGCATCTAAGTGGGCGAATGTTGTAGCCGGTGCCGGGTCGGTATAGTCGTCGGCAGGTACATAAATCGCTTGGATCGATGTAACGGAACCTGTTTTTGTAGAAGTGATACGCTCTTGAAGCTGACCCATTTCTGTTGCCAATGTTGGCTGGTAACCAACCGCAGACGGCATACGTCCGAGCAATGCGGATACCTCAGAACCTGCTTGGGTAAAACGATAAATGTTATCGATAAAGAGAAGCACGTCCTGTCCACCTACATCACGGAAGTGTTCCGCAATGGTCAAGCCAGTCAAGGCAACACGCATACGGGCACCAGGCGGCTCGTTCATCTGACCGAATACCATCGCTGTTTTGTTAATAACTCCGGAATCAGTCATTTCAAAATAAAGGTCGTTCCCTTCACGGGTACGCTCTCCAACACCGGCGAATACAGAAATACCACCGTGCTCTTGAGCGATGTTGTTGATAAGCTCCTGAATCAATACCGTCTTACCAACACCCGCACCTCCAAACAGGCCGATCTTACCACCTTTTACGTATGGAGCAAGCAAGTCAACTACTTTAATACCGGTTTCCAAAATTTCTGTTTGTGTAGAAAGTTCTTCAAAGGCAGGCGGCTCCCGGTGAATCGGGTCACGCTGCACTTCCGGTCCAATCTTTTCATCTAAGTCAATGGTTTCTCCGAGTACGTTAAATACTCTTCCTAGTGTCGCTTCACCTACAGGTACAGAAATCGCCTTTCCCGCGTCTACCGCTTCCGTTCCGCGGACAAGTCCGTCTGTAGAACCCATGGCAACCGTACGAACTGTATCGTTTCCTAAGTGGAGTGCTACTTCAAGGGTTACCTCAACATCGGCTTCCCCTTCCTTTTTCGCTTTTTGAGAAACGGTAAGCGCGTTGTTCAGTTCTGGCAGCTGTCCATCTGGGAATGCGACGTCCACGACAGGACCCATAACCTGTGTAATGCGTCCATTGCTCATGCTTTTCCCTCCTCATTCAATCATCACAAAAACTCATTTATTCTAACGCTGCTGCGCCACCAACAATCTCACTGATTTCTTGGGTGATAGCAGCTTGTCTTGCACGGTTGTATGAAAGTGTCAAATCATCGATCAGTCCATCGGCATTGTCCGTTGCGGCACTCATTGCTGTCATACGTGCAGCAAATTCACTAGCTTTCGCATCTAACAACGCACCATAAATCAAGCTCTCTGCATATTGAGGAAGCAACTGTTCTAAAATTGCTTCCGCAGACGGCTCGTATTCATAGGACTGTTTTACATTGTTCTCCTCCGCTAGTTCGGTAAGCGGAAGAAGTTGTGTTTCCGTAACGTCCTGTTGGATCGGGCTGACAAAGTGGTTATACCAAATATACAGCCGGTCCACTTCTTCCTCTGCGAACAAATCAACGGCCTGGCGTGTTACTTCTTTTATGTCAGTAAAAGACGGCTGATCCGGTAAGCCTGTAATTTCGCCTAAGATCGGGATATTTCGCTTTTTGAGGAGATCACGTCCGATTCGTCCTAAAACGAGTACTCCGTATTCATCGGTGGAATTATGGCGCTCTTCTACTTGATTCATAAAGTCACGCAGCAAGTTGGCATTATACCCGCCGGCCAGACCACTGTCGGAAAAAATCATGACATATGCTGTTTTTTTCACGGGACGTTCTTCAAGCATTGGGTGCGATGCATCTGTATTACTAGAAGCAATACTTGCAACGACGTCACGGATTTTCTCTGTGTAAGGTTCATACGATTGCGCATTGCTTTGGGCTCGGTTCAATTTAGAAGCCGACACCATTTCCATCGCTTTCGTAATCTGCTTCGTCTTTTTTGTCGAGGTAATCCGTGTTTTAATCTCACGTAATGAAGCCATCTGTTTCACCACCTTTTCCGTTCGGTGCGAAGGTTAGGGCTGTCCCATAAATCATAATAGCACCTTCTAAATACAGCAAGTGTGGTTGAAATGCACTTCGCTTTCCGCGGGCAACGCTTCAGCTTCCTCGTGAGCAAAGCCCGCTCACTGCGGGATCTTCAGCTGTTGCTTTTCCCGCAGGAGTCTACGTGCTTTTCAACTCCTCTAGGCCTATAATTCTTCATACTTTAGATTATATGACTTTCTTGGGACAGCTCCTTATTTAACACGTATTATTTAGAAGGGTTGAATGTTTTCTTGAAGCTTTCGATTGCGCTGTTAAAGTCTTCTGCTTCTGGCAGCTGACCAGTTTCACGGATACCGTTTAAGAGATCCTTATGGTTGGAGTCGAGGTAAGCAAAGAGCTCTGACTCAAAACGCTGTATATCTTCCACAGGGATATCGTCAAGGAATCCTTTCGTCAACGCATAGATGATTGCTACTTGCTTTTCAACAGCGAGCGGCTGGTGAAGTCCTTGCTTGAGTACTTCAACAGTACGTTCACCACGGCTTAATTTTGCCTGGGTTGATTTATCAAGATCCGATCCAAACTGGGCAAATGCTTCGAGTTCACGGAACGATGCAAGGTCAAGACGCAACGTACCGGAAACTTTCTTCATCGCTTTGATCTGTGCGGAACCACCAACACGGGATACGGAGATACCAGGGTTTACCGCTGGCCTTACCCCGGAGTGGAAAAGATCCGCCTGCAAGAAGATTTGTCCGTCTGTAATCGAGATAACGTTCGTCGGAATGTAGGCCCCTACGTCCCCTGCTTGTGTTTCGATAAAAGGAAGAGCTGTCAGGGAACCTGCTCCTAATTCGTCACTCAGTTTCGCAGAGCGTTCCAAGAGGCGGGAGTGCAAGTAGAACACGTCACCCGGGAATGCTTCACGGCCTGGCGGACGGCGGAGCAAGAGGGAAAGTTCACGATAAGCGGCAGCTTGCTTTGTTAAGTCGTCATAGACTACAAGCACGTGCTTGCCGTTGTACATGAATTCTTCACCCATCGAAACACCTGCGTATGGAGCAAGATAAAGTAGTGGAGCAGGGTCAGATGCACCTGCGTTTACTACGATTGTATAATCGAGTGCTCCTTCTTGACGGAGTGTTTCCACAAGTCCGGCTACGGTAGATTCTTTCTGACCGATCGCCACGTAAATACAAATGATGTCTTCGTCTTTTTGGTTCAAAATAGTATCAATCGCGATTGATGTCTTACCGATCTGACGGTCACCGATGATCAACTCACGCTGTCCGCGTCCGATTGGAATCATGGAGTCAATCGCTTTAATACCAGTCTGAAGTGGTTCATGTACTGATTTACGATCCATTACACCTGGTGCTGGACTTTCGATTGGACGAGTTTTTGTTGTTTCAAGCGGCCCTTTTCCATCGATTGTCTGACCAAGCGGGTTCACAACGCGGCCAAGAAGTTCTTCACCTACTGGAACTTCCATGATGCGGCCTGTACGTTTTACTTCGTCACCTTCACGGATGTCGTCGTATGGACCAAGAATAACAATACCTACGTTATTTTCTTCCAGGTTTTGAGCCATTCCCATAACCCCGTTCGAGAACTCAAGCAGTTCCCCTGCCATGACATTCTCGAGGCCATGAGCACGTGCGATACCGTCACCGTTTTGGATAACAGTACCAACTTCATTAGCTGTGACATCAGCCTGGAAATTTTCGATCTGCTGTTTTATGAGAGAGCTAATCTCATCAGGTTTGATGCTGCTCATTTCGTTCACCCCTATCTTCTATCGTTTCCCGGGGACAAGCTCGCGTTCTAGACGGTTAAGCTGCCCTTTTACACTGCCATCGAAAATAGTATCTCCAATTTGTATCTTCATCCCGCCAATAATGCTCGGGTCGATTTCATTGGTAATATGCAATGTATCTTTCCCTAATTTCTTAGAGAATGTAGTGGAAATCATGGTTTCTTCTTCGGAAGTAAGCGGCTTTACTGTGTAGACCACCGCGTTAGCGACTTTGCGCTCTTCTTCCAACAGCTCCTGGAACTTATCAACGATATAAGTGATCGCATCCATGCGCTGTTTTTTCAAAAGGAGCTTAAGCAAGTTCCCCATCGGAACACTTAAACCCGTAAAGCTTTCTTCAATCAGCTGTTGCTTTTGATCGGAAGAAACTTTCGGATGCTGAAGAAGCTTTTGAAGTGTATCATTCTCTTGAAACACTTGTTTTACTACTTTCAGCTCCGCACTGATGTCATCAAGAATATTTTGCTCTTTGGCTAAATCAAAGAGTGCAACGGCGTAACGGTTAGCTGCTGCGATACTGCTCATAGCCGCTCTCCTGCCTCTTTAACATACTCTTCGATCAGTTGTTCTTGCTGCTTTTCGTCTAATTCTTTTTCGATGATCTTCGTTGCAATCATCACGGAAAGAGAACCAACTTGTTCGCGCAATTCCGCAACCGCTTGTTCTTTCTCACGAGAAATCTCCGCAAGGGCGCTTTCTTTCACACGCTCTGCTTCGCGACGGGATTGTGCAATGATTTCTTCCCCTTGTACTTCACTTGTCTTTTTCGCCGTTTCAATGATAGATTGCGCTTCTTGACGAGCTTTTTCTACTTCTTTCTTCTGTTCTTCTAAATATTTCTCCGCTTCTTTGCGGCTATTTTCAGCTGTTTCAATTTCAGAGGCTACGTGTTCTTCACGCTCTTTCATCATGTTCATCATTGGACCCCATGCGAATTTACGCAATAAGAGTAGCAAGATAAGGAACATCACAAGCGAGAATATCGTGTCACCCCAAGTAATTGTCTCTGGCACGTCCTTCACTCCTTTCGGAAGTCATACAAAAGGAATGGCGAAGCTTGGTTTTTCAGACTCCGCCACTTCATCACCTGCTCAAACAGACGGCGAATTGGCCTGACAGCCCCACCTGTCTCATTTGAACACCTTACTAACTTACTATTGACCCATTACGATAAATGCAATAACGACCGCGATGATTGGAAGTGCCTCAACAAGAGCGACACCAATGAACATGATAGTTTGAAGAGTACTTCTCAATTCAGGCTGACGAGATACCCCTTCAACCGTACCTTTTACAATCAATGCGTTACCAATACCTGCACCAAGTGCCGCGAGTCCTACTGCAATTGCAGCTGCTAAAGCTCCCATAATGAAAATCCTCCTTCATGAATTTAAAAAATGTTTTTTATTTATGGACGGGGCTGTTCCCTTTTCGGTCACAGTCCGTGTGTTCCCTCAATTCATCAGTGCTCGTCCATGACTTTATGAGACATATAAACCATAGTGAGCATCAAGAAAATAAATGCCTGGATGACCCCGATAAACATACCAAATGCCTGCCACGCGATCATTGGTACACCTGCCGCTAAGAAACCGAGCACGCTCGCACCCCCGGCACTAGCGAGAAGTGTCAGCAAGATTTCCTTCGCATACAAGTTACCAAACAAACGCATTCCAAGCGTTAAGGTGTTGGCAAACTCCTCAATAATATTTAAAGGAAGTAAAAACGGCATCGGACGGATATAGTCTTTCCCATATTCTTTTAACCCTTTCATCTTTATCCCATAAAAATGAGTTAAAACAACGACCATAACCGCAAACGTCATCGTAATAACGGGATCGGCAGTCGGTGATTTCCACCATACCGTGTGGGTTTCCGCCGTAACAATCATAAACGGAAGACCAATCAGGTTAGAGATTAAAATTAATAGAAAGATCGTGATCCCAAGGCCAAAAAATCGTTCCCCTGTCTTCCAATCCATCGTGCTTGTAATTGTGTTTTTGATAAAGTCAATCAACCATTCAAACACATTCTGCATGCCGCTGGGTTTCATTTTCAGATTTCTGGCGCTGAAAAAACCGATACAAAAGACAATGATTGCAGAAATCGTCAGCATTAGAATATTGGACAGGTTCACATGCAGTCCGGGAATCCCAAACACGTCATAAACAATCGGCAAATGATGGTCCATAACAAATTCACCCCTTTGCTTAGTTAGAGTTGTTATTGCCGGACTCGCCTTTTCTCTTTATCCACGTTTAATTTGCATTAAAGAGTGGAATAAAATGATCACGTAAGGAGTCATGACTCCACCTGCAAGTCCCGCAATACGAAACACTTCCGGAAAGCGGATAAATAGAAGCGCTGCCACTGCTCCTGCCGCGAGCCGCGACACCATTCCAAAAGTAAAAGCCGCCTTCTGCTGCTCTGCTGCTTCACCAGTCTTTTTCACATCCCGGTACATACTCCATAAGTTAAAAAGACCGATGACCGATCCGACCCCGAGGCTTAAAAACCAATCCTCGTAAGGGGTGAATCCAAAGCCTAGCACATATAAGGCCATAACAAACAACGTGAACTGAACGTACTCTTTGATGTTTTCCCCGAACGTCTTCATTCCTGATCGTCTCCTACTTCTCTTAACAGACGGACTAGTCCGTACACTCCGGCCCCAAGTCCAGCTAAGAGACCTACAATCAAAAATAAAGGTTCGGTTCCTGCCTTGCCGTCCAGCCACTTTCCGCCGAAGAGGCCTATTAAAAGCGGGCCTACCAGATAAGATAAAATGGCAGAGGTTAAAGCCATCGTCTGAAACGGCTTCTTTGCCATGCCGGCTTGCCCCCATCCGCAATTTTTAGATGAAGCACGCAGAGGACACAATATCTATTGATGTCTTCTAGTAAGCCTTCCGCTGACATGCTTCGGCACCGTTTTACACTGATCGGTGTGATGAGTATGTACAATCCCTCACATACCCTTTGTAATCGTACAATAGACGTCCCCTTATGTCAATCCGCCGAGAGAGAAAAATTCACTGATGTAGCAAGGGTTTGAGACGATTCAAATTTTGACTATTACGTGACAATTCTTTTTTATCATGATTTGTTATGACACAGAACGACAACAGATGATGAAAGCGGTCTTATTTTCTTTTGGATTGGGTGTTCCTATTCATAGGATTTTTATATTCTATAAGATGTATTCTTTCTTGGATGATTGGTATTGTGATTTTAACCAGATGGTCGGCTATCGTTGAAAAGGAGGAGCGACGAGGCACAAACGTCATGCATAGCAGGCTGTCAGCCCTATGCAGCTTGAAGAAATTGATGTTGATGTTGCCTGACCTCGCAGATGGATCCTCTTCATTTTGGGCATCTTTCTCTCCCTTCCCTGACCTCGCTCCTTGTCTCCGCTCCTTTTTGGGCACCTTTCTCCTCCTTCCCTGACCTCTCTGCTCGGCCCCGCCTCTTTTTGGGCATCTTTCTCCTCTTTGCCTTACCCTGTTGCTGATTCACGCCTCTTCTTGGGCACCTTTCTCTCCCTTCCCTGACCTCTCTGCTCAGCCTCGCTTCTCTTTGGGCATCTTTACTCTCCTTCCCTGACCTCTCTGCTCGGCCCAGCTTCTTTTTGGGCATCTTTACTCCCCTTCCCTGACCTCCCTGCTCTGCCCCGCTTCTTTTTGGGCACCTTTCTCTCCCTTCCCTGACCTCGATGCTCGTCCCCACTTCTCTTTGGGCACCTTTCTCTCCCTTCCCTGACCTCCCTCCTCAGTCTCACTCCTCTTTGGGCATCTTTCTCTCCCTTCCCTGACCTCCCTCCTCAGTCTCACTCCTCTTTGGGCATCTTTCTCTCCCTTCCCTGACCTCCCTCCTCAGTCTCACTCCTCTTTGGGCATCTTTCTCTCCCTTCCCTGACCTCCCTCCTCAGTCTCACTCCTCTTTGGGCATCTTTCTCTTCTTTGCCTTACCCCACTCCTGAATCACGCTTCTTCTTGGGCACCTTTCCCCTCCTTCCCTGCTTCTCCCCTTAAGCATTTGCTTTCGAGACACGCTTCACCAAAAAACCAGCGAGGTATTTGTTCCCCGCTGGTCCACTCTCTCCTTATTGTTCGTTTTCATTTAACCGAGTATCCTCGAATGAAATGATGGTTTCGAAGGTGTCTTCTTTATCCCCTGCCCGGGCATAGACGACGACACGGTACCGTCCTTCCGGCACAGGCAAATGTTTTTTGCTGATTTTCTTTTCATACAGCCCTGGTTTTACATTTGTTGATTTATCTAATACCCCAAGGTACGCATACGTATCCGGGTCGTACAAAGCAATCTCCACTTCTTCCGCTCCACCAGGCATATAAATTTCATATTGATACCCGGACGACTCTTCATGAAGCATCGGCTGTAAATCAAACGCTCCGATTCGCGGATAATCGGGCTCATTGATAAATAACAAATAAGGAAGATGAATGTCCTCGTTTCCCCCGCTTACTATCAGCGAACCATATAACGAGTCATAATCGACCGCTCCAGGTTCTACTTCCATCTCGACCGTTACCTTTTTTTTCTCTCCCGGTCCGACTCGTATTTTTGAAGGGATGTTCCATTGTAAGCCAAGCATATCGACATTGTCATTTTCAATTCGGTACGTCTTTGTTTCGTCTGAATGATTTTCAATGACGATTTCTTTCTGATGTGCTTTTTCTTTGCGATGAAGCTGCCATACACCAAAGGACAAGGCGCCCGGATACACCAACGTATCGGTACGAAGGGCTTTTTCCAAGTCTACCCTTCCAGCTCCTTGAACAAATGGCGGGTACGTGTGGTTATCTTTATCTGTTAATGATACCGCAGTGTTCATTAAAGCTGCTTTTATTTGTTCCGGTCCCCATTCCGGGCGGGCTTGCTTGACAAGTGCTGCCGCTCCGGCAATGTGAGGAGCCGCCATACTTGTCCCGTTTAACGCTAAATACCCATGGGGCACTGTACTGTCAATATCAACTCCCGGTGCTACAATATCCGGCTTAATCTCCCACGAACGAGTGACCGGTCCTCTCGAGCTGAAGAACGCCATATGATCGGTTTCTTCTTTTAAAATAGTACGTAAAATGGCGTAGGTGCTCGGATCTTTCTTTTCCTCAATCGCTTGTTGAAGTGTTTCCCCGTGTTCCCGATTAATGGTTACGGCAGGAATAGGCTGCGGCTCCTCCACTCTGGCTGAAAATTCACCAGCGACATTGTTATAAATTAATACAGCTGCCGCTCCCGCTCTTCTGGCGTTCACAATTTTCCGTACTAACGGAATGCCGCCGCGTTCGATTAACACTGCTTTTCCATTTGCCATCTCTAGATCTTCTTCTAATCCAAGTCCGCCATTTACTAAAGGAAGATCTCTCTGGAACTGCCACGGAACCGTTCCTTGTATCGGTTTCATGCCTACCGATAGTTCCGGCTGGCCAAACAGTGTTAACACCGGCATGCGTAACGGAGGAATAGAAGCCCCCACTGATATCGCTTTCTCTGCCGTTCCGGGGGATCCGACGCTCCACATCGAAGGACCACTGTTACCATTCGACGTAACCGCGACAATACCAGCGTCTACTGCTTTATCGAGAGCTTTGCTCGTCGGCCAGTCTGGACCATTTATAGGACTCCCAAGCGATAAATTTAACACGTCCACTTCATCTTCAATGGCACGTTCAATGGATGCTAAAATTTGCTCCGTTGATCCTTGCCCCGCCGGACCTAGCGCCCGATACATATATATATCCGCGTCCGGGGCTACTCCGCGAGCAGATCCGTTGGCGGCAATAATACCGGCAACGTGGGTTCCATGAAAGGTCCCTTGTCCCCCGCGAATGATTGTTCCTTCTAACGGATCGTCATCGCGGTCTACAAAATCATAGCCGCCTTTATAATTTCGCGCTAAATCAGGATGATTGTAATCAATCCCTGTATCAATAATTCCGATTTTTATTCCTTTTCCCGTTAAATGGGCGCCATTTTCATCCAACTTATGACGAATCGACTCTGCTCCGATGAATGGTACACTGTCTTTCAACGTCGATTGATAGGATACCGAGCGATCTGCGCGTTGTACTCCTTCTATAGTGGAAAGAGCACCAAGTGAATGATCGTTTACTCGAACAGCCAAACCATGAAAGATATGCTCATACGTTCGCACAATATCCATATCCGGAAATTTATCTTGAAGACGTTCTCGCACCATTTGTACATCCGCTTCCGGGTCCAGCGTAATGATCGCTGTTTCCCTGGAAGGTTCTTCAGCGGCTTGCACAAAACCGGTACACCCTAGCTGTATGCTTATCATAAACGAAAGGAGAATGAGCCAAAAACGCTTATGCTTGTCACCTTTCCATTTCTCCATGTTTTCTCCTCCTGCCACATGCTTCTCGTTCTATTTTCATTAGCTTGCAGCAAAAGGAAAAAAATATGACTGAGAATAGCTGGCAGACAAAAAAAGACGAGATGCTGTCATCCCGCCTTTTGCTTCAAAGATAAGAAAATATAACATTCATGGAGTGATGTCTAGCTACAGCTCCTAGTCGCTCGGAGGCCCACAGTTGAATGATCTTTTGCTAAAATCACAAACATCCTGTGCAAACCAGGGCGCTTGCGCTTTTCTTACTGTCTAGCTTCAGGCGCCATCGGCTCGAGGTCGCTTCAACCCGCACTGTGGCGGCAAGCCTCCTCGGCGGGTCTCCAGCGCTTGTCGCCGATAGGCGGGCGCCTTGCGCTTTTCTTCTTATTTTGTTCCAAATAACCGGTCTCCTGCGTCCCCGAGACCTGGAATAATGTATCCTTTTTCGTTTAGCTTTTCGTCTAACGCTGCGAGGTAAATATCAATATCCGGATGGGCTTCTTGTACAGCCTCTACTCCTTCTGGTGCAGCAATGAGGCACATTAACTTAATTTGGTTCGCCCCACGCTTTTTCAAGCTTTGGATCGCTTCCACTGCCGAACCACCTGTCGCAAGCATCGGATCGACAACAATAAATTCTCTTTCTTCAATATCGCTCGGGAGCTTTGCATAATACTCTACTGGTTGCAAGGTTTCCGGGTCCCTGTACAGTCCAATGTGACCCACTTTTGCAGCCGGAATTAGATTCAATACACCGTCCGACATGCCAAGGCCTGCACGTAAAATCGGAACAATTCCAAGTTTCTTTCCTGCTAACGTATGCGATTGTGCCGGTCCTACTGGTGTTTCTACGGTTACTTCCTGCAATGGCAGATGACGAGTAATCTCGAATGCCATCAAGGTTGCCACTTCATTAACCAGCTCACGGAACTCTTTCGTGCCTGTGCTGACATCCCGAATAAAGGTAAGTTTATGCTGAATTAATGGATGATCAAGTACGTGTACATTCCCCATATAATAAATCGGCTCCTTTGCCCCGCTATCCAGATGTCGCAAGGGTGACTTGGCAAACGGGTTAAGATTGTCTTTTTGAATTCTATCGAAAAATAGGTCATCCATCAAGCAGGGGGCAAAAGATCCACGATTCAGATTATTTTATTATTGTGTTTTTCTTCGCTCTAAGACTGGAATCCTGACGAAAAACACCTGTCGAGACAGTTTAATGCCGCAGAGCAAAAGTACCTCACACATATAAAAAGAACTGCTGAAGTTTTCTTCTTCAACAGTTCTTCTATGAGACATTACAATTCCGGATACATCGGGAATTTCGCAGTAAGAGCGTCGACACGTTCTGCTGCTTCTTTTAGCTTTTCTTCGTTGTCATGGTTTTTCAGAACAAGCGCCATAATAGATCCGACTTCTTCCATTTCTTGTTCTCCGAAACCACGGCTTGTTACGGCTGCGGTTCCGATGCGGATTCCGCTCGTGACAAATGGGCTTTCCGGATCAAAAGGAATCGCATTTTTATTCGTTGTAAGTCCCGCTTCGTCCAATGCTTTTTCAGCTACCTTCCCTGTTACGTTCAAGCTCTGCAGGTCAAGTAGAAGCAAGTGGTTATCGGTTCCACCAGAAACTAAATCGATTCCTTCCCTTTTCAACGTTTCACCAAGTTTTTTCGCGTTCTTCACGATGTTTTGCGTATACGTTTTGAAATCGTCTTGAAGTGCTTCTCCGAAAGCAACCGCTTTTGCAGCAATCACATGCATGAGCGGCCCGCCTTGCAGCCCAGGGAATACAGACTTATCGATTTTCTTCGCAAATTCTTCTTTACATAGCACCATACCACCACGAGGACCACGAAGCGTCTTGTGGGTGGTTGTAGTCACGAAATGAGCGTGAGGTACTGGATTTGGATGAATTCCAGTTGCTACGAGACCAGCGATATGAGCCATGTCTACCATTAAATAAGCTCCTACTTCATCTGCGATTTCACGGAATTTCTCAAAGTTGATTTCGCGTGGATACGCGCTGGCGCCGGCTACAATCATCTTCGGCTGGTGTTCTTTCGCCGCTTCCCGAACGATATCATAATCAATCGTTTGGTCTTCTTTCGTCACCCCGTACTCCACAAAATTATATTGAACGCCGCTGAAGTTAACGGGGCTTCCGTGCGTCAAATGACCACCATGAGAAAGATTCATCCCGAGAACCGTGTCACCGTGCTCCAAGGCTGTAAAATAAACCGCCATGTTTGCCTGCGCTCCAGAGTGAGGCTGCACGTTTACATGATCGGCACCGAAGATTTCTTTCGCCCGGTCACGAGCAAGATCTTCCACGACGTCTACGTATTCACAACCTCCGTAGTACCGGCGTCCTGGATAACCTTCCGCGTATTTATTTGTTAAGACAGATCCTTGTGCCTCCATGACAGCCTGGCTGACAAAGTTTTCTGAGGCGATTAATTCGATTTTGTCTCGTTGGCGTTGAAGTTCATCTTGAATTGCTCCAAAGACACTAGGGTCTTGTTTTTTTAGTGAATCCATAAGAAATGCTTGCCCCTTTCTTCCCATCGCTTATATTTTTTATTCGTGGTTTACCGCAAATTTATCCTACGACGACTATTGTAACATGATTTTTTAAGCAAAATCCGTATTTTAATGAAAAAAATAAGAAAATCATTAAGAAAAAATGAATAATCTCATCAATGACTCCAAATGAAGAAACCGTTTATGATCTGGTCCCTTATCATGATCTCCTATTTACTCTCCGGGTAATGCGCCCGAATGCCCCCCACTAATTTGGGACGAGTTTTTGCCATCGTCACATGAGCCTCTCCAATTTCTTTCACATCGCCTCGTAACGGAACGGCTACGTGCTTGAGATGCATTCCGATCATCGTATCTCCTATATCAATTCCTGCATCTGCTTTCACATGCTCTACGAGGACAGGATCGTTGAACTGCTGGTACGCATGAGAAGCCATCGCCCCACCCGCTTTTCGATGCGGGATCGCAGTCACTTCATCTAACCAAAAAGCTTGAGCGGTTTTCCGTTCCAACACAAGCGCCCGATTTAAATGTTCACAACATTGAAAAGCAAGATGCACCCCTGTTTCATCACGAAGTTTGGCAAATATCTGATACAGTGCTTCCGCCGCTTCTTCTGAGCCTGCGGATCCGATTCGCTTTCCTACTATTTCACTTGTGCTGACTCCCGCTATAAACATTTTATTTTCATCCAGGTGAACCTGGGAAGTTATCGTTTCCAAACAAGATTGTAAGGCAGAACGCCATTCCCGTACTTGTTCTTTCATCCTCATCACCTCTTTCTTAATGTACCATATCTGACACAAGATAGAAAAAGAATGATGAAGAAAGATTCATATACATACAACTGCTTTCCTTCACAACTTTTTCTTTCACCTACGAAGAATCTTTCTCTTTCTCATTGAACGATTCAGAGATCCCTTTTCTCTTTTCTTATGCGATCATTTGCGTACAATCCCTCCCGAATTCGTTACAGCATCAGCCTATGGTTCAGTCTGCAAGTGTTTATCGGTGAGGTTCTCGTAGCCAGAGATGCCAATCCGCTTACCTGGATTATTCTTACCTATTTTGGGCTGATCCTTCTCCGCGGTGCTCTCTATTTTAGCGATACGTATCTTTCAAACTGGGTCGGGGAAAACTTTGTCCTTTCCTTACGACATAGTCTGTTTGAATATTTGCAAGGATTATCGCTGCATTTTTTCAAGAAGCGAAAACTGGGAGACATTCTCTCAAGACTCTCTACTGCTATTGCTTCGATCGAACATTTAGTCGTTTCCGGTGCCACCTCTGCCATTTCCTACTTGTTTCAGCTTCTCGTTTTTGTAGGGATGCTTTTTTTCATGCAGTGGAAATCAGCTTTTATCCCTCGTTGTCGTCCCTCTTTTTTATGTAGTAACCCGTTTTTTCTCCCGCCGAATTAAAATGGCGTCACGGGAACGTACACGTAGAGAAGGCGCTATCCATGCCGTATCGGAGGAGAGTCTTTGCAAATATAGCTTTAATGATGGCGGCCTTATCTTTCATTGGTTGTTTCATTGGGACGATGATACGTTTACGGAGAAGGGTACGGGAGACTAGACAATGAGGCTCATGAAAAAAGCCAGCTACGACAACTTTGCCATAGCCGGCCTGTGTTTTTTGTTTCATGTTTCACGTGAAACATTACTGTTCGATGTTCATCATTTTCTCTACGCGGCGTGCATGACGACCGCCTTCGTATTCCGTACCCAGCCAAGCTTTTACGATCTCAGCAGCAAGTCCAGGTCCAACAATTCTTTCCCCCATAGCGAGGATGTTGCTGTCATTATGAGCACGTGTGGCTTTCGCACTGAAGACATCGTGAACAAGCGCACAGCGAATTCCTTTCACTTTGTTGGCAGAGATAGACATCCCGATGCCGGTTCCACAAATTAAAATTCCTTTGTCTGCTTCCCCGGAGGCTACTTTTTCTGATACGGGAAGCGCAAAATCAGGATAGTCTACGGAATCTTCACAGTCACAGCCGACATCCTCTATTTCAATGTCCATGTCTTCTAATACTGTTAATACTTCTTTTTTTAAACGATACCCTGCGTGGTCAGAGCCTATTGCCAATTTCATAAGGGTATCCTCCTTTCTTAACTTTTCTTCAAGACGTTTCCTTTATTATTTACCTAATAAACCATACTCTTCCCTCTAAGACAAGAGCAGGACATGACATATTAGGGAAAATACTCTATGTACACTATCATCCTCAAGTACCCAGTGCCCTTATAAGGTGAATTTCTCTATCGTGACTTTGAGTCGTTCCGCTTGCTTTGTTAATGCTTGAGCAGTGGCTGCGCATTCTCGTAGAATGTCGGATTGGTTATTCGTAGCTGACGTTACTTCTAACGCTCCAGCTGAGGTTTCTTCCGCGATGGCGGCTACTTCTTGCGAGTCTTGAGATGTTTTTTCAACGGCTTCCCTTTGCTCGTCAATGAGGAGCGATATATCATGAACGGCCTTCGCTACGGTTTCGACAGATTGTTCCATGTCTGTTAAAGCGACAGTCGTTTCTGTTCCTTTTTTCGATTCTCTGCTGGCCGCGCCGGCTTGGCTTTCAATTTTTTCGACAGCGTTTCGAACCCCGGATTGAATGTGTTGAATGAAGTGACGGACTTCTCCTACCGCTTTCGAACTCTCATCCGCTAATTTCCTGACTTCCTCTGCCACGACTTCAAATCCTTTTCCGTGTTTTCCTGCACGAGCCGCTTCAATGGAAGCATTTAACGCAAGTAAATTCGTTTGTTCGGCAATGTCCCCGACTAGAGCGATAATCTCCCCGATTTGCTCAGCTTGTTTGTCTAGCGATTCAATAGCCGCGACTGATTCTTGATTATTTTTCTCCATCTCTTGAATCCCATCCACTAAAGACTGGATAATGTGTTTGCTTTTATCGAGTGTATGGACCATATCTGTTACGGAGGAAGTGGAGTGGTTTGCTTTCATCTGGACTTCTGATGCAATCCGGGTAACGTCTTCGATCGCCTCCGCCGTGCTTTGAATGGCGACTGCGGACTGTTCAGCGCCGGAAGCAATCTCTGTTACTGTCGAAGATACATGGTCGGCATGGTTCGAAGCTTCCTCGGTAGACTCCGTAATTTCTGCTACTTTCTGACTCGTCTCTCTAAAGTTATGATCAATGTCATCGACCATCGTTCTGAGGTTTTCGAGCATTTTATTGTAAGCTAGTCCCAGTTCCCTTATTTCATCATCCGAAGAGGATACTTCTACCCCTTCTTGGATATCTCCTTCGGCTGCTTTCTGCGCGGAGGCTTCTAGTCGTTTTAATGGCTTCGTAATCAGCGGCGCCGACACATATGCGAGAATCCCGCTCCATAGCCATCCTAATAAGAGAGTAAGGAGGAGAAACATATCTCGTGAGATCCCCCATGTCTCGGGAAGCCAATCCGCCACAACAAAAATGAAGAAAGCGCTCGTTCCATATGTCACAACCGTTACTGCACTAATTCCTACCACTAATTTTTTCCGAATGCTAAACCGATATTTCCGTCGTTTCCGCATACATACACCTGCCCGCTCTCATACATGTTTTATTTTTTCTAGTACCGCGTCAATGAGAGGCTCAAGTTCTTCTGCTGTTTTGCGGTACATCTCCGCTGAACCGCCTATCGGGTCGGTAATATCCCCTTCCGGACCTGTTATGTCAGCGGCGAATTCTTTGATTGTAAATATTTTATCGGCAGCTTCGGGATAAAGTTGAACAGTGGTTTCATGGTGACTTTTTGTCATCGTTAAAACGAGATCCGCCCAATCCACTAACTCTTTGGTGACTGGCTGTGATTTGTGATCCAATTCAATCCCTTTTTCCTTCAAGACATCCATGGTCCCATCGGATGCGGGCATATCCGGCATCGCGTATACTCCTGCTGACTTTACTTCTACGCCGTCTGTGGCCTTTGATCGAAGCAGCGCTTCAGCAAGTGGACTTCGACACGTATTTCCTGTACATACAAATAATATATGTTTGATAGCCGCCACATCCTTTCTTCTCATTAACATTCCTATCCATACGTTCTCCTTCTATTTTATCATAGGTGCATCTCTATAGGATGAGCTTCAAACCAAACCCGAGAAGAATGAGTCCGCCGATAATTTCCCCGTAGTGGCCCAATGATTGCCTCAGCTGTTTCCCTAAGGATAGGCCACTCCATGTAAAAAAAGCACTGAAGGCGCCAAAAGCGAGCAACACCGAATACAGAGGAGCTTGTAAAATACCAAGCGATATCCCGATTGAAAAACTATCCAAGCTGACAAGAAGCGCAAATATAAAAATTCCTATTCCTCGAGGAACAATTACTTGTTCCATCTTATCTTCATTCCTTAACCCGGCCCGTATCATTTGCAGGCCGATGATACCGAGTAATGCTCCTGCGGTGATCACGGCAATATGTTCAAATTCAGACGCAATCCAGCGGCCTCCGTATAAACCGAGGCAAGGCATCAGCATGTGGAATATACCGACCGTCCCCGCTGTGACCCATTTATTCACCTTGCGATTGTCTTGCATGGCAATCGCCAAAGACATAGAAAAAGCATCCATACTTAATGCGACAGCCATGGAAAACAAAAGAAGCCAACCACTCATTCCCCCACCCCTTCCGGACATGCTCTTACATGCTATGCATGTCCGGAACGGATCATTCAAGATTGAGTGGCAGCTTTTTCTAAACGATTCATGATTGCAAGTCCTAATCCTTCTTTCGGAAATGTTTCTGATAAAATTACATCGGCACCTGAAAGATCTGCTTGTCGCAGATGATCATATAAGGAGGCGCTTACCTCAGAAAGATTCATTCGCGATCCAAGTGAAAAAAACATGTCAGCCAATCCTCCGAGCGGTTCGCGGTGTTCCTCTACAGCCAAGACCGCTACAACCCGTTTCTGCGCTTGTTCTTCCTGAATCTTTTTTAACATTTCATCGACGGTGCCAGGAACTAAATAGAGAGGGACGTCAGGGGCATAATGCCGGTATTTCATTCCTGGCGATCTCGGTGTTTGGTCCGTCGAAGAATGAGCGGATGCGGCTATTTCTACGTTATTCTCTCCCAAGACATGAGCTATTTCTTCTTTTGTCACTCCTCCTGGACGAAGGATCCAACATGTCTCCCCCGTACAGTCGACCACTGTCGATTCCAATCCATAACCAGAGGGCCCGCCATCCACAACTCCTGCGATGCGGTGCTCAAGATCCTCTATCACGTGTTCTGCTTTTGTTGGACTCGGCCTGCCTGAACGATTCGCACTAGGGGCGGCCACTGGAATACCCGCCGCTTGAATGAGAGCACGAGCTACAGTGTGAGCCGGCATGCGAACGGCTACCGTGGAAAGCCCTGCTGTCACTTTCTCAGACACAGCATTTGATTTTGGTACAATGAGGGTGAGCGGTCCCGGCCAAAACACCTCTGCCAATTGTTTCGCCATCTCAGGAATGGAAGCGGTCAACGGCTCCCATTGCTCCATTTCTCCAATATGAACGATCAGCGGATTATCACTTGGCCGCCCTTTTGCTAGGAAAATATTTTCAACCGCTTGTTCATTTGTTGCATCAGCTCCTAGCCCGTAGACCGTTTCTGTCGGAAACGCAATCACTTCTCCGTTTTTTATCCACAGCCCCGCTTCTTTCAGCTCAGGGGTTGAAGCGGATACTCCACCAACATTATCCACACTCCACAACTTCGTCTGTTGATAACCCATTCGTTACACCTGCCATTTCCCCATAATTTCCTTTCTAAGATAAGAACATTCTGCGTATTCTCAAATCGCTTTATAAACTGGCTTTTCGCTTCATGACAAGGGTAGAGCGTTTGTTCTCTCCTCTATTACTTTAGCAAACGATTCGTTCTCTTAACAGTGAAAAAAGATACCCACAACATTTTTCATACCTGTGGATATCTTCTTCATTTCTACTTATATCAGGCTTATTTCGCTCATTTAACTATTGGATCCAAACCAATCTTTCCACTTTTCCACAACGAAGAAGGAATACACTTCCTCTTCATCCACATTTTCCTTCGAGTTATCCACATGTTGTTGGTTTTCTGTTTTCTCTGGCTCTGTTTCCTCTTCTTCCGCTGGTATGAAACATAAAGGTGGGAATAATACACACCACCAATTTTCCCCTTCCCCTTCTCCGATGGATACGACGAGCGCTTCATACGTGCCCGCTGGATAAACGATAGGCCCGTACATTCTCGTAGGAAATGTTACATCCTCTTTTAACTGCAGAGTAAATGTATGGTCCGAAAGGTTTTCCTCCAGAACATTCTGTATAACCTCTTCTATATGATCCATGTTTTTTCTCATCCGCTCTCTCGCTTCTTCACGCGACTGAAGATCTTGCACCAACACGCGGATTTCTTCGGTAACCGCGTCCCGAACCTCCCGTTTTAACAGTTGTTCCCCGGGAGAATCATCATGTGCGAGAATCCGGAGCCTGATCGCGTCCTCCGGGATCATATCCTGATGAGAAATCGATGCCGATGCTTCTTGCTGCTGTTCGATATGCAAGATTACGAGAGTCATAAAAAATAAAATATAAAAAAGTGCTTTTACATTTTTCATTTGGAATGGCACCGCCCTTTCAGCAATCAGTGTGGACGATGCCGCTCCCATTTAAACGGGTAAACCGTTCGACAAAAAAAGAAAAGCGGAAGCGCGCCCGCTTATCGGCGACTAGCGCTGAAGACCCGCCGAGGAGGCTTTGCCGCCGCAGCGCGGGTTGAAGCGACCTCGAGCCGATGGCGCCGGAGCTAGACAATAAGAAAAGCACAAGGCGCCCTGGCTTCTACAGGACGTGCTGCTTTTTTCTAACATACTAGACTTGCTTTTTATTTTCGCAAAACACCATTCGCTCTTTTCCGTTCAAGTCCCGTCGAATGGAAATGTTTGCTTCGGGGAGGGCTGATTGAAATAGTTCTTTTACATCGTTCCCTTGTTTTTCCCCGATTTCGAAGGCAGCCAAACCGTCCTCTTTTAAGAGTGTTGGTAAATCACGGGCCATCGCTCGATACGAGAGAAGTCCATCTTCATCCTCTCCTATCAAAGCGCGTTCAGGCTCATGTTCTTTGACTAACGGATCCAATGCGAGCCACTCTGTTTTAGGAATATAAGGTGGATTCGACACAATGACATCCCATTTCTTTGCTTGATGACGCAAAGGTTCTAGTAAATCTCCTTGGTAGAACGAGACCGAAGCTCCTAATTGACCGGCATTTTTCTCGGCAATCTGCAGAGCCTCATTGCTAATATCTGTCGCCGTCACTTGTAAGGAAGGGTGCTCCAGCGCGAGTGTAATGGCGATAATCCCACTCCCCGTGCCAATATCAGCCACGGTGGCATGCTCCCGGCCTTTCAGCCAATTGAGTACACCTGCTACCAGCTCCTCTGTTTCGGGCCGCGGGATCAGTACTTTATCACTCACTGAAAAACGTCTGCCATAAAATTCTTCATACCCTAATAAATGCTGGATCGGTACCCCTTCTGCGTGACGAAGAACATGGCGGTAAAAGTGCTCCCACACCCTGTCCGGCAACGGTTCGCGTCGTTCGATATAAAAATCGGTCCAGCTCAGGCCAAGATGATGTTTTAACAACAGGTCTGCAGCCCTAGGCTCCCGTCCGTTTTTTTCCAAAAAAGAAGAAGCCCACTCTAAGGCTTCATACACTCGTTGCGGCTTCTTCATTTATTCGCCCGCCTTCTCCATCATTTGTGCTTGCTCTTCTACAATGAGAGTATCAATAATTTCATCAAGCTCTCCTTGCAAAATTTGATCGAGCTTTTGGATCGTCAGACCAATGCGATGATCGGTCACGCGGCTTTGCGGGAAGTTATACGTACGAATACGTTCCGACCGATCTCCTGTGCCGACCGCTGACTTACGATTCTCGGCGTACTCGGCTTGTGCTTCCTGTTGAAATTTATCATAAATACGAGCACGCAATACTTTCATCGCTTTTTCTTTGTTTTTGATCTGTGATTTTTCGTCCTGACACGACACGACGATTCCCGTTGGTTCGTGCGTCAAACGTACCGCTGACATCGTCGTATTTACGCTTTGCCCGCCTGGTCCGCTCGATGCAAACGTATCCACACGGATATCTTTCTCATTAATGTCGATCTCGACTTCTTCGGCCTCAGGAAGAACGGCTACGGTCGCCGTGGACGTATGAATACGTCCTCCTGACTCCGTACTAGGTACACGCTGGACACGGTGAGCTCCATTTTCGTATTTCATTTTCGAAAAAGCGCCGTCTCCATTAATCATAAAAATGATTTCTTTGTATCCGCCAAGCTCAGTTGGGCTCGCTTCAATGATTTCCGGTTTCCACCCGTTTTTCTCTGCGAAACGGGAATACATCTTAAACAAATCACCGGCAAATAAAGCAGCTTCATCCCCGCCGGCCGCTCCTCGAATCTCAACGATTACATTTTTATCATCGTTCGGATCTTTCGGGAGAAGGAGGATTCTAAGACGTTCCTCGAGCTCTTCTTTTTTCTCAGAGAGTTCGTCAATTTCCATTTTTACCATGTCCGTCATTTCTTCATCTAGCTCATCACCAAGCATGGATTTCGCATCATCCAACTGCTTCGTTGTTTCTTTATACGAACGATAAGCTTGCACGGTTTCAGCTATATCGGATTGTTCTTTCGAATATTCTCGCAGTTTTTTAGAGTCCCCAATCACGTCCGGGTCACTCAACAAATCGTTCAACTCTTCGTAACGATCTTCCACAGCTTGTAATCGATCTAACACAAGCGTTCACCTCTTTATTTTTGCATAACAATACAATTATAGTACATTGCAGGAACCGAGTCAAAAGGGAGAGTATCACGAAAGTACCACATGTTATTATTTTACTTAGATGGGAAAGGTATGTGTAGAAGAGCAACTTTCAGAGTGCGCTTTATCGCCTAGCTGCTCGGAGGTTCACAGTTGATTGAATGTGTGAAAGTGGATCCTTTACTAGACCGCTTGTTGCTAAGCACTTGAACGTCCTGTGTACGTTTACGAAAGGGGAAATGGAAATGAACTATGTCATTATAGGTGGCGATGCGGCCGGAATGAGTGCCGCTATGCAAATTGTGAGAAGTGGACAAGAAGCAAATATCACGACATTGGAAAAAGGGACGTATTATTCCTATGCGCAGTGTGGCCTTCCTTACCTCATTAGCGGCGCCGTTGAAAACACTGAAAGCCTTATCGCAAGAGACATCGATACTTTCCGCAACAAGTATGGAATCGACGCTCGCGTTTCTCATGAAGTCACGTCGGTGGACCCTGAGGCCAAAAAAGTAATCGGGATTAACCTAGAGAACCAGGAGACGTTTGAACTGCCATATGACAAACTGCTCGTTGCTACAGGCGGCTCGCCGATGGTCCCTAATTGGCCAGGCCGGGATTTACCGGGCGTTCATACGTTAAAAACAATCCCTGACATTGAAGCGATTATGGATGATATGAGTGACGTGAAAGACATCACGATTATCGGTGGCGGCTATATCGGACTGGAGCTTGCGGAAAACTTTGTCGAAGCCGGTCGTCACGTTCGCATGATTGAACGAAACAACCGTCTCGCCAAAATGTTTGATGAAGACATGACGGAGGCCATTCACGATGAAGCCGCTGCGCATGATGTAGAAGTTTGTTTAGAAGAATCGGTGGAAGCCCTTGAAGGAAAAGACCACGTGCAGGCTGTCGTCACCGATAAGAACCGCTATGAGACCGACATGGTCATCGTCGCTACCGGCATCCGTCCCAACACTGATTTTTTAAAAGGGACAGGGGTCATCCGTGAGAAAAACGGCGCCATCACAGTGAACCGCTACATGGAAACGAACATAGAGAACATTTACGCAGCGGGAGATTGTGCAACCCAATACCACCGTATTAAAGAAAAAGACGATTATATCCCCCTTGGTACACATGCCAATAAGCAAGGGAGAGCCGCCGGTCTGAATATGGTCGGTAATCCTAAGGCCTTCCAAGGAATCGTCGGCACCTCCATTTTGCGCTTTTTCCGTTTGACTCTCGCCAAAACAGGATTATCTGAAGTCGAAGCAAAAGCTATGAATTTTCCAATAGAAACGATCTCACACAGCACCTCCCATATTGCCGGTTACTTTGAAGGAAAGAAAAAGCTTTCCATGAAGATTACGTACCGAACCGACACAGATATCGTCATAGGCGGACAGGTCATCGGAGAGGAAGGAGCAGACAAACGGATTGACGTGCTTGCCACGGCTCTCTTCCATCGTATGACGGTGAGTGAATTTGAAGATTTGGATTTAGCCTATGCTCCCCCGTTCAATGGTGTCTGGGACCCGCTGCAGCAAACCATCCGCCGGGCCCCTAAATAATGCGCAGTCCCCTGCCCTAACACAGAAGCCAATGGTTAGGGCAGTGTGCTCTATTTCTCTTCTTCGTTTTGGGCATCTTTTGATCTTCTTCTTTACCTCATCCGCTGCTTCATTTCCTTTTTGGGCATCTTTCCTCTCCTTGCGTGACCTCCTCGATTCTCTCTCTCCTTTCTGGGGCGACTTCCCACCCTCTCCCTTACCTCATCTACTGCTCCATCTCCCTTTTGGGCATCTTTCCCATCCTTGCGTGACCTCCTCGATTTTCTCTCTCCTTTCTAGGGCAACTTCCCATCCTCTCCCTTACCTCTTCCGCTGCTCCATCTCCCTTTTGGGCATCTTTCCCATCCTTGCATGACCTCTCTATTGGTCTTTCCATCCTTTTGGTTCACTTTCTTCTCCTTGCATGACCTCCTCGATTACCTTCCTCTCTTTTAGGCATCTTTCGACGACTCCTCCGCTGACTTCACCATTCCACACAGGACAACTTCAGCGCCCCCTGAAAAAGCGAGGCTCCTCCATCAGCGACAAGTGCTGGGTCCCTCCTTCCTTTGCTGAACAATTAAAAAGAAGGCATCGGGTCTTTTTCAGACGTCCTCTGCCTTCCTGCATCCAAGTTTATTTACTGTTCTATCCATTCCCATTCATCGGCTGCCACTTGTTGTCGCGCTGCTAATCCATCGGCCATTTCAGGAGGGTGATTCGTTTCCCACGTTACCATGTTTTCCTCATTCTCCATAAAAACGACAGATGAACCGGCCCCATCCTCACTGCGGAAAAAGAGCCCATAAGCGCCGTACTCCAAGTTCTCCTCGTTTCGTTCCTCGTATAACTCATATCCTTGATCGCCGTACTTTTGCTTCATGTCCTCTATAATCTCGTCTCTTACTGTTGTACCTTCATACTCTTGAAACGTCCAAACCGCTTCTGATGTCGGTTCCTGCTCTGGTGTAAAAGCAGCGAACACCTCTGTTTTTCCTTCCTCCCCGGACTCTACGGTAAAATGCTCAGGAATATAGGTGGAGAAAGACAAAGGAGGGGCCGTGAGCAGCTGAAAGGTTTGAGTTTCTTCCATTCCTTCGATAAGAAAAGAAATGTCTTTTTGCTCGTCACGCTCGGCAGCAATGGCTTTGTCTTGGGCGAAATCTTCTTTTCTTTGATCTTGATCCATGTCTTCTTCTGGATCAGGAGACGTTGCTGTGCCTTGCGGATCCGATTCCTCTGGTAAAAGTACTGATTGACTGAGAAGAAGAAATATTCCTAGAGACAAGACGGAGAGCGTCCCGCCAATACCGATCAGCCAGCTTATTTTTGTTTTACGCTGTTTTTTCTTTTTCTTCAAATAAGACCATATTGTATCTCCCGAAATTAAGGAAGGGAGCTTCCGATAATTCTCTTCTGTCCTTTTTAGAAATTCTTCTACGGATACATCAATATCAGGACTCTCAGATATTCTCAATGTCAGCTGTCTCCATGCTTCCTCCACTGCATTCTTTGCTGTCTCTTCATCTGTACTTAGAATTTCCGTGATTTCTTCATACGTTTTTTTGTGAAAATGAGACAATATAAACGGAATGCGATATTTTTCAGGTAAGATGTTTAGCTGTTCATAAGCTTTCGTAGCTTTTTCCTTCACTACCGGGTCTGTTTCGGTTTCTCCCTTATCACTCGGGCTGCCTGCTTTCCATGCAAATGCTGTATCTCTTGCCAGTCGGTATAACCAGGCACTCACCGATGTTCCTTCAAAAGAAGCAACCGAACGGTTCGCCTGATAAAATGTTTCTTTTAACACGGCGGCTGTTGTTTCGACAGGTACGCCTGCTTGTAATAAAAAAAGTTGGATGTCTCGATTGTATTTGTGGATCAATTCCTGAAACGCAGTGTCATCCCCGAACCTCGTACGTTCAATTAATGTATGATCTGCCATTCCATATCCCCCGTTTTCCTATAATGGAAGCTCCTCAAATCCTGAGGCTCGAGAGCATTATAGCATGTTTTTCCGTTCCATATCATGATAGTTAGGCCCCATCTCTATATTTATGAGAAGAATATGGAAAATAGTAGAGGGAGAGACTGACTCCTATCACCCGAGAAATACGGCTCCATATACGATGGAGAGGCCAATCACAAGAGCTGGATGGATGCTCCATTTTTCTAACATAAAAAAGCTGACAATCATGAGGATGACAGTCTGGACCCATCCGGATGCCTCAAGGGAACTGTTTAGAAATTGAAACGCAATAACACCGAGTAAAATCGCAATCACGGGACGCACATACTTTGTCATTCGTTTCATTTTTGGAGAGTCACGATACTTGAATAAAATACCAACCAATACAATCATCAAGATCAGAGAAGGAGCTACCGTTGCAAAGACAGCAACACCGGCACCTAACACACCCCCTACCTCATACCCTATGTAACCGGCCATTTTTGTCGCAATTGGTCCAGGGAGGGCATTTCCAATCGCAAGCACTTCACTGAACTCTCCCATCGTCATCCAGCCGTACCGTTCGACGACTTCATATTGAACTAGCGGGATCGCCGCGGGACCTCCGCCATACCCTAATATTCCGGGAAGAAAAAAAGCAATGAATAAATGCACGTACGTCACTTGGCTTCACCTTCTTTTCGAAGCTTCTCTTTTTTCTCTGTGTCGCTTTTCTGAAATATGGCGATCAGCAGCAACACCGCGATAATGATAGCGGGATGAATATGAAACAGTTCGATGAGTAGAAGACCGGCTGCTAACGCCACCCCTACTATCTTCCAGCCAAAATCCTGCTTTGACTTCTTAATAAACCCCCATGTGAGCACACCCATCATCACGGTCACGACAGGCAGGACACCATTTGTAATTCCGTTGACCCAGGCTTCTTCCTGAAAGGCTGACAACACTGCAAATAAACTAATCATTAGAATGATCGTAGGCATCATGACTGCAAGCACTCCGTTCAGAGCACCGATAATGCCGCCTTTCGCGTAACCAATATACCCAGCCATTTTCGTCACAATCGGCCCCGGCAGCGTGTTCCCCAGTGCAAGAATATCCCCGAACTCCTCTTCCGATACCCATTGATAATGGTCGACCACTTCTTTATGAACGAGAGGAATCGAAGCCGGGCCGCCCCCATAGCCGAGAAGACCTACCCGGAAAAACGCGAGAAAAATTTTTAACTGCATTCTTCACCAATCTCCTATCTTTCATTTTGGTTATAATATAGCATAAAACTGAAACTTTGTGATAATATTATTTCATAATTAATTTCTTTTCGTTTAAATATTTACTATTTCATTTAACATAGGAAGGTGAAATTTATGAAAATAGATCAAACGGACAGACGCATTCTCGATTTGTTGACAACAGACGGGCGCATGTCTTACGTCGACATCGGAAAAGAATTAGACATGTCCCGTGTGGCGGTAAGAGACCGGGTACAGACCATGGTAAAAGAAGGCGTCATTGAGCGATTTAGCGTGGTCATCAATTCCGAATTAGCAGGAAAAGGAGTTTCTGCTTTTTTTGAAGTGGACTGTGAACCGAGTCACCTCGTCGAAGTCGCAGAAACTCTCAGCCAAAATCCCCACGTTGCCAGCTGCTATCAAATGACAGGGCCAAGTACCCTTCACATGCACGTACTAGTAGAAGATTTTCCAAGACTCGAGAAGTTTATTAATGAAGAACTGTATGCATTAGATGGGATTACGCGAGTGGAGAGTCACATTTTACTTCGTCGCTTCAAGAGCCGGACGGGGTTAAAACTGTAAGGTAAGGAACCACCATGACTTGGCATAACTCTGTTTCAATAACGTACATATGAACCATGACAACTTTACAATTATGGAAAAACGATGCCTACGCCGCATGTTTGGTCGCCTTGCTGCTTATCCCGCAAGCGATTGCTTATGCCATGATAGCGGGGGTTCCTGCCGTATACGGGTTGTATGCCTCCATTTTTCCTTTGTTGGTCTACAGCCTTGTCGGAAGTTCCCCATTATTATCAGTTGGACCGGTGGCTGTTGTGTCCGTCATGGTGTATACGGGGCTCACCCCCTTGGCATTTCCAGGTTCTCCTCTTTATCTTGCGCTCGTCGCTTTCTTGACGTTGTCCGTAGGCTTGTTGCAAGTGTTTTTCGCAGTCGTTCGGCTCGGGACATTATTTCGGTACGTTCCTCACTCTGTGATGAGGGGATTTATCAACGCCCTGGCCCTTACGATCATCCTGCATCAAGTCAGTACGTTAACGGGGATTTCCTTCCAAAGTGAGTTACCGTTTCTGCAAGCTTTGGCCGACTTCGGCAGGAAACTGGTCACGTTACAACAGCCTGTCTTTTTGTTTAGCTGCTTGTTGATTGTTTTGTATGTCTTTTTGAGGCGAAGTAGGGTTCCGTCTCCCTCTCTTCTTCTTGTCGTCATCAGCTCGCTCGTTGTGTTCTATTTTCATTTGGAACACGCAGGTATTGAAAAAGTCGGTGCCATTCAGTCGGGCTGGCCGGCTTGGGATATTCCTGATCTGCTTGTTGCGTACGTACCGGACATCCTACCTCTTGCCTTTTTCATTGCGTTGATTAGTTTTTTAGAGTCTTACACGATGGCCGTACAGTTGCAATCGGATCAACCTTCCAAGCTTGACCCGAATCAAGAATTGTTTGCGTTGGGACTGGCTAACGTGACAGGGAGCCTTGTGCAAGCATTCCCTGTGGCCGGCGCGTTTTCCAGGTCGGCCGTGAATCGCGATGCCCGTGCCCGAACGAGAATGGCCTCCTTGTTAACAGCTCTGTTTGTCTTACTGTTAAGTGTGTACTTCACCATGCCATTGACATACTTACCGTTGCCGGCACTCGCGGTCATTATTATATTTGCAGCGTATCGGTTAATCCATTGGCGTTCGATCGGGACTCACCCGATTGTTTTGATCACGACACTATCTTGCCTGACGCTCGGGTTAAAAATGGGGTTTTGTATAGGAATTGGAGCTTCCCTTCTCTGGTCGTATCTCTCTTCTCCTGAAAGACGAGTATAAAAAAGGAGCCCTTTTTGAATCACTTCAGGGGTACAAAAAAGTCATTCACGAATAAAGTGGCTCCTTCAGTTATGTTGGATACTAAGTTATCCAAAGAACATAGATTATAAAATACACAGCACAGAGGTAAAAGGGGCAACTTTCAACGAAGAAGGTTTTTTTAGAACACTCCAATAGTGGTTGTAATGGGTGTGCAGTTACAAATGAAAATGATGAATTGGAAGTAATAATTGATTGGGAAGAAGGTAAATCAGAAGAATTTATTTTAACTCAATAGCTTATTTTAATAGTATATAGCGTGTTAGTTTAATAAGGCGATAAAAAAACGCTCAGAGATTAAAAATTTCTGAGCGTTTTTAGTACCAATTATAACCCGCTCACTGCGGGATCTTACTGCCACAGGACGTGTGCGATTTTAGTAGAAGTTCCTCTGTTGCTTCGACGCACAGGACAGCTTGAACTGATGTCGCACTTGTGCCCGTGGTGTTTTTCAACTGATTAACACCTTTTGATTCAGCCCCTAGTTCAAATTTTAAATCGATGGATCATATCCTGTAATTCTTGAGCGACTGTACTTAACCCTTCCGATGACTCTGTAATGTCTTTCATAGCCGCGATCTGTTCTTTTGTGATCACGACTACATTCTCGGAATGAGTGGCGGCATCTTTCGCGATGTTGGTCATTTCTCCTATCGTTGTTTTTACTTGTTCGGAGCCAGCAGACATTTCTTCCGACAACGCGGACACTTCTTGAATTCGTTCTGTGACCCGTTCGATACCTTGCAGGATTTGCTGGAACGCTCTTCCTGCGTCTTGAACCACCACTGTTCCAGACTGAACTTCTTCCTGACCGCTCTTCATCGAGTGGACAGCTTCTTTCATATCCTCTTGAATGTTAGCGACAATTCCCGTGATCTGTTCCACCGACTTCCTGGATTCATCTGCGAGTTGACGAATTTCATCGGAAACGACAGCAAAGCTTCTGCCATGTTCCCCTGCTCTTGCAGCCTCAATTGCAGCATTTAATGCCAATAAATTCGTTTGATCCGAAATATCGGTAATCACATCCAAAATTTTGACAATCGCTTGAGAATGTTCATCTAAACGGCCAACCACTTGCGTGTATTCATCGGTCGTACGATGGATGGACTCCATTTGGGAGTGAACATTTCGGATAGCCTCTTCTCCATGCTGTGCTTCTTCGAGCGTACTGACTGCGATTTCTGACACAGCGGTTGCCGATTCTGCAATGTGCTGCACTCCCGTAGACATCTCCTCCATCGCATCCACGCTTTCCTCAGAACCTTTCATCTGATGCCGTGAGCCTGATGCTACTTCTTGAATGGCTGTTTCAATCTGCCGGTTTGTCGCAGAGGATTGTTCGGCGCTGGCAAATAATTCCTCTGATGATGCTGCTACGTGTTCTGACGTGGAAGCTACTTTTTCGATCATTTCTTTCAATTGCTGTACCATGCCGTAGAAGGAAGCGCTTAATTTACCGACTTCATCATTTCTCGTCACAGGCAGTTTTGATATGTTTTCATTCGCCGCCGCTAGATCTCCATCTGAAAGCTTCTCTGCAGTCTCCCGAATATGCTCTAACGGCTTGAGCGACCGAATAATATAGAAAGAAAGCAGCACGACCATGAGGATTAACAGAACCCCCATACTTATCAAGAAAATAGGCATCACTTCAGAAGTCACCGCTTCAGTAGTTCCATCGATCTGTCCTGCGTCAATATCGACTCCCAACACACCAATGACTTCCCCATTTGTATCTTGAATAGGTGCAAAAGCCGATAAATAATTACCGTAATCCGGATCCTCCATTACTTCTGTGCTCATCGCTTCTTGGTTTAAAACCGGTTGAATGGTTTCCTCAGATGCCGTATTACTAATCTCCCCTATTTCCGATACCACATCGGAACCTTCGGGCTGTCCGTCAACCAGAATAGGAAGACCTTCACCGACCTGCTCCACTCCCATCGTGTAGATGTAAAGTGCTCCCGTTTTTTCACGAATGTCATTTAATTGATTACGGAGTTCCCAATACACCGGTGTTTCCTCTTGATGTTGTAAGAATGTGCGATATAAATCAGGATCAATTTGAGACGCGACATTTTCCGCCGTGCTGACACTATGATTCGAGATTGCTAGTTCGGTCGTATTCTTCACAGATTGATAAAGGAAAAAACCACTAATTGCGCTAATTAGCAAAATACTGACAATAGAAATACTGACAATTTTTGTACGGATACTATTCCACTTCATAATGTACTCTCTCCTTCTCTAAGCTGCAGCCCCCTTATGTATTCACTGAATGCATAGCCCCCGCATATGCACTCTCATTATTTATATCGACTCATTTCTCCTTCTATTCAGTCTTTTTATGTGTTAGATTTTCAAAATTAACCATTTTTCTTGATCATTTGACCTATTCCTTATATAATATGATTGTTGTCTAAATATTTTTAATAATAGGAGTGGCCTATGTTTACAAAACACCGGAATGTATCACCTGAGATCGGTGCTTGGACAAGCTTACATGCTCGCATGGACTTGTCCCGAGAAGATCGACAGTACTTTATGAGTATGGTGAAAGGATTTGAAGGAGAAAAACATTTTGACGAGTGGCTGTATCGGCTGCCCTCGGACACACTTATACTGAATGATCTGATCCTCGAGGTAAACCAGCAAATCATTCAATGCGATTCTCTCGTAATAACTGGGAAGGAAGTGATGCTTTTTGAGGTAAAAAATTATGAAGGGGACTTTTACGTGGAAGACGAATGTTGGTTTTCTACAAGTGGATTAGAAATCCGTAACCCTCTTCATCAATTGAAACGAAGTGAATCTCTCCTCGCAACATTACTTCAGAAAGAGCGCTTTTCTTTTTCTGTTACCGCTTATCTCGTCTTTGTTCATCCCGAATTTGTACTTCTGCAAGCTCCTCGAGACGTTTCCATTATCTTTCCCGGCCAACTACCTCGATTTTTTCAACGATTGAAAAAAGAAGCCAAGCCACTAACCCAAAAGCATCACCAACTCGCAGAACGGCTCCTGACTCTCCATATGGACGAATCTCCCTACCATAAACTTCCTGCATACTCTTATAATCGGTTAAAAAAAGGAATTCTCTGTCCCTCCTGCTTTGCTTTCTTCCAATTGCACCACCAACGCCTTGTTTGTCCTACCTGTTCCTATCGTATTCAGGCAAGCACAGGTGTCATTGAGAGCGTAAAAGAATTTCAATGGCTTTTCCCAGAGAAAAAGATCACCACCCCTCACATTCACGACTGGGTGGGCGGCACCGTTTCTAAAAAAGTGATCAGGACCTGCCTAAAGAAACATTTTTTCATGCTCTCCCAAGGTAGAGGCGTTCACTATGTCGCGAGGAATGAAAAATGATGCTTTCAGAGATGAAATCTACATGGAGTTTTGCTTTTCTAACAGATAACGCGAAACCTCGCCAATCTTAGACATCATTATGATCTTTGCATGACCTCTATCCAGAAACTACTCTACTTCCGGGCATCTTTCTAGTTCTTGCGTAACCTGGCACGATAGGCTGCTCTTGCTTGGGGCAACTTCCCCACACTTGCGTGACTTGGAATGTATGGTTGCTCTGCTCCTGGGCATCTTTCGCTTCCTTGCCTGACCTCATCAGAAAAACCTTCTGCGTCTGGGTACCTTTCTTCCTTTTGCCTTCCCCCACGAGGAAAAACAACCCACGACCGGGTACCTTTCGCCTCCTTGCCTGCCCTCACATGGGGGATGAACCTTGCTCTGGGCAACTTTCTAATCTTTGCGTGACCTTATACAAGAGCCCGCTCTCGATCCGGGTTACTTCCTACGCCTTGTATGACATGGAACGGGATACTGCCCTGCTTCCGGGCAACTTGAATCCCGTTGCCTGCCTTCCCGTGATTGACCGCCCTTGCTCTGGGCATCTTTCTAGCTTTTGCGTTACCTTTCCCGATTGACTGCTCTTATCCTCGGCAACTTTCGAACTCTTGCGTTTCCTCATACAAGAGATTGCGCTCGCCCTGGGCAACTTTCGCTTCCCCGCGTGACCTTTCACATAAGCCTGCTCCGGGTCCGGGCAACTTCCTGACTCTTGCGTTACCCTACACATGAAGCTGCTCTCCCTCCTCGCCCTCCCAACAAAAAACGACCGGGCGCAGAGAAAAACTCTCCACGACCCGGTCGCCGATATAGCACATTACTTGAGGTTGTATTTCTTTTTGAAACGGTCAACACGGCCACCAGCATCAGCAAGCTTCTGCTTACCAGTGTAGAATGGATGAGAATCAGAGCTGATTTCAACTTTGATAAGCGGGTATGTGTTACCGTCTTCCCATTCCGTAGTTTCCTCAGAAGCACGTGTAGAACCACTAAGGAATTTAAAACCTGTGCTTGTATCCATAAATACAACTTTACGATAATCCGGATGGATTTCTTGTTTCATCGTTTTCACTCCTTCCGACTTGATTCCTTAAGTACCAAGGGCACTTGCGATCAGAGTCTTTTACATTATCCAACTCGTCGTACGAGTGGCTTCTGCTTTTCACACATGTTGAAATTATATCAAGGGCAGAAGGATTTTTCAATATGCATCTGCATCCTTTTTATCCCGTCTGTCTTGGGGCTTCCTATCAGCATCTATGACAGAAAATGCTTGTCCTGTCCTCGCCTGCTTGTTCTTACTTACGAGCTGCTGCACGCTTGGCGCGGTCTTTTGCCATTTCATCAAAAAATTCGTCGTTTGTTTTCGTTTGTTTAATCCGACGGATGAAGTGATCCACAAATTCAGGAGTGTCATTCATGGATTTACGGATAGCCCACAAATTATCCAGATGCTCTTTTGGAACGAGCAGTTCTTCTTTCCGTGTGCTGGACCGACGAATATCGATCGCAGGGAAGACGCGGCGCTCGGCAAGACGGCGGTCAAGGTGGAGCTCCATGTTTCCTGTTCCTTTAAATTCTTCATAAATGACATCATCCATCCGGGAACCCGTATCTACCAAGGCCGTCGCAAGGATGGTTAAACTCCCGCCTTCTTCAATATTTCGTGCCGCTCCGAAGAAACGTTTAGGACGGTGGAAGGCCGCAGGGTCAATCCCCCCGGATAACGTCCGTCCACTTGGTGGAATGACAAGGTTGTACGCACGTGCCAAACGAGTAATGCTATCCATTAAAATAACTACGTCTTTTTTATGCTCCACCAAACGCATGGCCCGCTCTAAAACAAGCTCTGTTACTTTTACATGGTTTTCAGGGAGTTCGTCAAATGTGGAGCTCACGATATCGCCGTCGACAGAACGTTCAATATCTGTCACTTCTTCCGGTCGCTCATCCACGAGAAGTACGATCAATTCTGTTTCCGGATGATTTTCCGTGATACTGTTTGCGACTTCTTTTAACAACGATGTCTTCCCTGCTTTTGGAGGTGCCACAATTAAACCACGCTGTCCAAACCCGACAGGTGTAATCAAATCAATTAATCGGGAGCTGATTCGACCTGGTTTGTTTTCTAGGTGCATCCGACGATCGGGGTAAAGTGGGGTGAGCGCAGGAAAATGAGGTCTTTCTTTCGAGGTATCTGGATCTTCCCCGTTAACTGCTTCTACCATTAAGAGACCATGATAGCGTTCTGTCTCTTTTGGCGGGCGAACTTTCCCGGACACTTTATCGCCGTTTCTTAAGCCAAACCGGCGTATTTGGGAGGCAGAAATGTAAATGTCTTCTGAACTTGGCAAATAATTGATGGGTCGTAAAAAACCATATCCTTCAGTTTGAATAATTTCCAAGACGCCTTCCATAAACATGAGTCCATCTTTTTCCGCTTGTCCTTTTAAGATAGCGAAAATTAATTCACGTTTGTTTAACTTGCTGTAATAGGAGACATTGTATTCCTTCGCGAGGCTGTATAGCTCCTTTAGCGTTTTGTTTTCTAATTCTGAAATATTAACACTCAATATGGTCACCACTTTTCTTGTTTTTCCGATTTCTATATGAAACGCTCTCACGTTAATAAATTTTAACTTTAATTGGGAATTTGCTTGTATATGGAAAAGGAGAGGAATGGTATCGTTCTAAAACGGCTGCACACATTCACCGCTTCGAAGAAACGTTTAGAAGTTATAAGAGAGAACCATACTTTATTTAACCACGGTTTGTTTATAATCGCAATAGCAAATAAGATCGAATCATAGAGAATCGCCGGGTCTTGAAAATGATAAAAGAAGGGATGTTCTTAAAATCGGAAAAAGCTGCCGCCAAAGCACAGCTTTTTCCTTATCGTTGTTAAGATCCCATGACAAAGTTAGGCTTCTTCTTCACGTTATGCTTTCCGTCCACAAATCGTACCGTACCTGATTTTGCTCGCATAACAAGGGACTGGGTATGGGCAGATTCGCCTTTGTAATGAACTCCTTTTAACAATTCTCCGTCGGTTACACCGGAAGCTGCGAAAATAGCGTCATCACCAGAAACAAGATCATCCATATAAAGAACTTGGGATACGTCTTCTACACCCATTTTTTTGCAGCGCTGTAACTCCTCATCATTTTCAGGAGCAAGCTTTGCCTGCTGTTCTCCGCCGAGACACTTCATGGCTACCGCAGAAATAACTCCTTCTGGCGCCCCGCCGATGCCAATATACATATCTACGCCTGTTTCATCAAAAGCCGTGTTAATCACACCCGCAACGTCCCCGTCTTGGATGAACTTAATTCTAGCGCCGGCTGCACGGATATCACGAATAAGATCTGCGTGACGATCTCTTCTTAAAAGAGTGACGACCACGTCTTCTACATCTTTTCCTTTCGCTTGAGCAACAGCTTTCAAGTTGTCTGTCACAGGAGCATTGATATCAATTTTCCCTGCCGCTTGCGGACCTACCGCAATCTTTTGCATATACATATCCGGCGCATGAAGGAGGTTGCCTTTATCCGCAATGGCGATAACCGCTAACGCATTACTCATCCCATTTGCTACAATGTTTGTTCCTTCTAACGGGTCCACCGCAACGTCTACACGTGGTCCATTGCCGCTGCCTAATTTCTCCCCTATATAGAGCATCGGGGCTTCATCACGTTCTCCTTCACCAATCACGACTGTTCCTTCCATCGGGATCGTATCAAACACGTCACGCATCGCTGTAGTCGCGGCATCATCCGCTTCTTCTTTTTTGCCCCGTCCCATCCAGCGTGCGGAAGACAACGCTGCCGCTTCTGTGACACGTACCAATTCCATTGTTAAACTTCTTTCCATTTTCCTGTCTCCTCCTCGTGGGTGTTGCTGATTATGAACTTTTTACTTGTTCGACTTCATCCGTGGTAAGTCGCTCGCGCCAAATCTTTGCCCCAAGCGCTACTAGCTTTTCTTCTAAGTCTTCGTACCCTCTGTCGATATGCTCCACGCCTGTAATTTCGGTCACTCCTTTTGCCATTAACCCGGCAATCACGAGAGCGGCACCGGCACGGAGGTCGCTGGCCTTTACACTCGCGCCTTCAAGCGGCGTAGGTCCGTGAATAATCGCCGATCGACCTTCCACCTTTACGTCTGCTCCCATACGAGACAGCTCATCGATATGTTTGAAACGAGAGGTGTAGATCGTATCCGTAACCATGCTTGTTCCTTTCGCCTGGGTGAGTAAAACGGTAATCGGCTGTTGAAGATCGGTTGCAAACCCTGGATACACTAATGTTTTAATATCCGCGCTTTTGAGGCCGGGAGAGGAATGAATATACATTTGATCATCCCCCGCCTCAATATGAACACCCATTTCTTTTAGTTTGGCTGTCAATGATTCTAAATGATCGGGAATAATATTATCAATAATGACTTCCTGTCCCATCGCAGCCGCCGCGATAATATAAGTGCCGGCTTCGATGCGGTCAGGAATAATAGAATGGGTACATCCTTTGAGCTCAGACACTCCGTCAATACGAATGACATTTGTACCGACACCTTTAATTTTAGCACCCATGCTCGTTAAGATGGTAGCAACGTCAATAATTTCCGGTTCTTTTGCCGCATTTTCAATAATCGTGCGGCCTTCTGCTTTAACAGCAGCAAGCATGATATTAATGGTCGCTCCCACACTGACAACGTCCAGATAAATGCGTGCTCCCGTTAGCTTGTCTGCTCTTAAAAAGATAGAACCTTGCTCATTTGTCACCTTTGCGCCAAGTGCTTCGAATCCTTTTATATGCTGATCAATCGGACGCGGTCCTAAGTTGCAGCCACCTGGTAAACCGATTGCGGCTTTTTTAAATTTCCCGAGCATCGCCCCCATCATATAGTAAGAAGCCCGTAATTTTTTCACCCGCCCATTGGGCAGCGGCATCGGCATAATATTTCGAGGATTAATCGACATATGCGTACCTTCATGAACGACGGAAGCACCAATATCTTCCAGAAGGTGTGCTAGCGTTTCGACATCCGATATTTTCGGAAGGTTGTCAATCGAAACTTCTGAATCTGCTAAAATGGCCGCAGGAATTAAAGCTACCGCACTGTTTTTCGCTCCGCTGATATGTATTTTTCCCTGTAACGGATGTCCGCCTTCTACCATCAACTTATCCATGAGCGATTCACTTCCTCCATTATCTCGTTGTGGGATTGTCCCATTTCTTCCCATTATGGACATCCTCGCATTATTTAAAAAGAGGCTGAGTTTTATTTTTTTAAAAAGAACCTGTAGCTAGACAATAGAAAAGCGCAAGCGCCCTTTGACAACCGGGCGCTTGAATGATGATCGTACCCCTGCCACGTTTCCTTTTATCGATTTTCCCAGTCACTCAAGAATTTTTCAATCCCTTGATCCGTGAGTGGATGTTTGACTAACTGAGAAATCACTTTCATTGGAATCGTCGCAATGTGAGCACCACGCTTGGCTGCTTCGGCTACATGCAGCGGGTGGCGCACAGAGGCAGCAATGATTTCTGTTTCAATCGCATGTTCAAAAAAGATTTCTGAGATTTCGCTAATCAAATCCAGCCCGTTATGCCCGATGTCATCCAGACGTCCTAAAAATGGGGACACATAGGTAGCTCCTGCACGCGCCGCTAGAAGCGCTTGAACAGAAGAAAACACAAGCGTGACATTTGTTCTAATATTTTCCTCTGAAAAAGTTTTTACAGCTTTCAAGCCTTCAAGGGTCATTGGAACTTTCACCGTAATATTAGGAGCTATCGCTGCTAGATCACGCCCTTCGGTAATCATCCCTTCCGCTTCCGTGGAAATAACCTCCGCACTGACAGAACCTTCTCTTACAATGCTAGTAATCTCACGGAGTCTATCTTTAAAATCGACCCCTTCTTTCGCAACTAAGCTAGGGTTCGTCGTAACTCCAGAAAGTATGCCAAGATCATTAGCTTCCTGTATCTGTTCCAGATTCGCAGTATCGATAAAAAACTTCATAACGTCCTCCCGAATGTATAATATAGAAACACGTCCATCCCAAGACAATGGAAACGGGTTGTGGCGGCAAAACAGCATGAAATGCCTCTCGACTGTTGGAATAAAATCAGAGGGACCTTTCAGGCTTATGACTATTCTAACCTTTATGTAGAGAAGAAATAAGAGTATCTCTTCTAAAATTACCTGCAATAATTATAGCATAATATGCTTACTTTTCATTGTTTCCCTTGTAGAAAAGTTACATGTCTTTTCTTTTATTTCAATGATAATTCTTTTTCCACTTTTTCTCTTACCAGATCAATATCAAATGGTTTCGTTAAGTAGGAAGAAGGTACATATTGTTTTGCTTCCTTGATCGTATCTAATTCTCCATAAGCGGTCATTAAAATTACTCTTGTCTGGCAAGCAATTTTTCGTTTTTTCCATTCTTTTAAAATTTCAATGCCATCCATACCGGGTATTTTAATATCCAAGAGCATAATATCAGGCGCTATGTTTTCCAGCATATCTAAAGCTTCCATTCCCGTGGAGGCCTCGAATATTTCATAACCTTCTTTTCCGAGCACTTCTTTTAACAACGCTCTAATACCATATTGGTCATCAACAATTAATATCTTGTGCATAGATTCCCCCTTCCTCCCGCTCTCTCTATAACAAATTTAATATTCTTTTCAATTACATTTATTCCATATTCCTTCCAAATTCTCCTTCCTGTATGAGTGAGATAGGATGTTAGCCTCTAGGGCCATTTTATTGCAAAGGCAACTTCGCTTATAATGTAGAAACAATCCCATTTACAGAACAAAGTCGAGGTGTCAGCCATGAAAATGTTTGCAACCCAGCTTCAAGGAATGTTTCAAAAAATTGTTGCTCTAGAAGAACCTTTGGAAGATGGAGCGAGACTGTTAGCTCAAGCCCCAGCAGGAGCGGGAAAGTTATATGTAAGCGCTACTCCGGAATTAACGGGGATTGCCATGTCTCTCGCTGCTCATCAAGAAGCCCCGAAAGACACGATGTACTGGCAACCTTCTTCCTCCCCGGATTCCACGGACCGCGTTCTCCTGTTCGCCGGGAAGAAGGAAGCAGCAGAACTGTCGCAACAGATCGAGTTTCTGAAAAAGCAGGAAGTCCCTCTTGTCATTGTGGCTCCCTTCTCGCAGGAAGACATCGAAACAGATCTGGATTTTACAGATATATGGATCCAAACACCAGGACGTGATGGGATCATCCCTGCTGAGGATGGTAGTCGCATGGGTGAACCGACCGCGTTGTGTAGTTTATTTACAGGTCAACTACTCTATCTGTATATCAAAGAAATGATGGAGGAGTTTGATTAAAGGTGGACTATAAGAGCACTCTGGCTTTCAGGACGTGTTTAGTAAAGAGCAACTACCTATGAGCCTCCGAGTGGCCGGGCGCGAATACTGGAGTTCTCCTTACTCATCGTACCATGAAAAAAAGCTGCCGTTTATGGGTATTCCATAGACGGCAGCTTTTCTTTTTTATAGTTTTGTCGTTTTTGTGGATCCAGCTCAGACTCCATCGGCTCGAGATCGCTTCAACCCGCTCTGCGGCGGCGTAGCCTCCTCAGGCCCACACGATGTGGGTCAGTTCGACGTTGTCACAGGACGTGACGTTCTTAGTCGAACTTCCTTCTCCAGCGCTTGTCGCCGATAAGCAGGAGTCTTGCGCTTTTCTATTGATCCAGCTCAGACTCCATCGGCTCGAGGCCGCTTACTTTTTATTGGATTGTTGCAACGTAGCGTTGATAAATTCCCGAAATAGTGGCTGTGGACGTGTCGGCCGCGATACAAACTCAGGATGGAATTGAGAAGCGACGAAATAAGGATGATCTTCAATTTCAATAATTTCTACGAGACGTCCATCCGGACTTGTCCCACTGAAGATCATACCTGCTTCTTCTAAGCGGCTGCGGTATTCGTTGTTGAATTCGTAACGATGACGATGACGTTCATATACCACTTCATCATCATAAGCCGCTTGTGCTTTCGTACCGTCTTGAAGTTTACAAGGGTAAAGCCCAAGTCGAAGCGTTCCCCCTAAGTCTTCTACTTCCTTTTGTTCAGGCAGCAAGTCAATAATAGCATCCTCCGCATCAGGATGAAGTTCTGCTGATCCTGCTCCCCTCAAACCAACAACGTTCCGTGCAAATTCAACAGAAGCAAGCTGCATGCCAAGACAGATACCAAGGTAAGGTACTTTCTTTTCACGCGCATACTTAATGGCGCTAATTTTGCCTTCCACCCCGCGGTCCCCGAACCCGCCAGGAACTAAGATACCGTCCGCTCCGGCTAGCAACTCATTTACATTTTCTTCAGTTACTTCTTCTGAGTTCACCCAACGAATAGCAACGTCTGAATCAAAGGCATATCCTGCGTGCTTCAATGATTCTGCGACGGATAAATAAGCGTCTGGCAAAGCCACGTATTTTCCGACCAATGCAATGGTAACTTTGCCGGAAAGGTTTTTCACCCGATCAACAAGTGCGGTCCATTCTTTCATATCTGCCTCATGACCGTTCAGACTTAAATAGTCACACACATACTGATCCAGTTTTTGTTCTTGTAGGGAGAGAGGCACTTGGTACAATGTTTCCTCGTCACGAGCTTCAATGACCGCATCTTTGTTAATATCGCAGAACAGAGCGATTTTCTCTTTCATGTCTTGCGGCACCGGGCGTTCCGTCCGTACCACAATAACATTCGGCTGAATGCCAAGACTGCGCAGTTCTTTGACACTATGTTGAGTCGGCTTGGATTTCATTTCTCCTGCCGCCGCTAAATAAGGAATGAGTGTGCAGTGAATGTACATAACATTTTCTACGCCCACATCACTTTTTATCTGGCGAATGGCTTCGAGAAAAGGAAGACTTTCAATATCCCCTACGGTTCCTCCGATTTCAGTAATGACAACATCGGCCCCTGTTTCTCTGCCAGCTTGATACACTCGTTCTTTAATTTCATTCGTAACATGAGGGATGACTTGGACAGTGCCTCCCAGATAATCACCACGGCGTTCTTTCCGAATCACAGATGAATAAACTTTTCCCGTCGTAATGTTACTGTTCCGGCTTAGATTAATATCAATAAACCGCTCGTAATGTCCAAGGTCAAGGTCTGTCTCTGCCCCGTCATCCGTCACAAATACTTCCCCGTGCTGGTACGGACTCATCGTTCCTGGGTCTACGTTAATGTACGGATCAAACTTTTGTATCGTGACACTGATTCCACGATTTTTCAAAAGACGTCCGAGAGAAGCAGCCGTAATTCCTTTGCCTAATGAAGATACAACGCCACCGGTGACGAAAATATATTTACTAGCCATTCATTCATCTACTCCTTTTTATATAGAAAAGCGATAGTGCCTGCTCAGCCACGACAGGTTCTGGAGGACCAGTGGAAGATCGGCTAAAACCGTCTCGTCCTGAGACAACGCCGACCTAACCCACATCGTGTGGGCCTCCGAGTGGCTAGGCACTAGAGCTAGACATTGCGAAAAGCGAAAGCGCCTTGGGCAGCCGCGACAAGTTCTTCTGCCTCCTCCGCAGGCCATCCTCATGGCCGCAGGGGGAGGCGAAGAAATCTCGAGCGGCTTGGCGCTGCAGCTAGACATGGCGAAAAGCGGAAGCATGTAAGTGACCATTTCCGCCTTCGCTGCAAGCCACTTTTTCATTAAAAAAACAAAAGTGACACCTCACCCATGGGCGGGGCGCACTTTTGTTTATTATTCTTGCTATTGAGAACCGTTGCTATGTGAAAAAATTTATGGTTCAAGCCCAAAAATGATTTTACCGAGCCTGATTTTAAAAGTCAAGTACAAACGACATTAGCAGATATTAGTAATCATCCTCTGGTTCAAATGGGGTGCCAGGCGTTCCAAAGCCTTCTAAGTTATCTCCCTTTTCCAGATCATCGGCATCTTCTTCATGCGATAATTCATCTAACTCGTCTTCTATATCTTCCAAGCCGTCTACCGCATCTTCTTCAAATTCATCGTCGTCCATTTCTTTTGGTCGTTTTGGTGCTTGTACCGTCATACTCAAATCTTCATCGGATTGGTCTAACGGAAATCTTTCTCGCAAGCCCCAATGGTTTTCTCCCAGGTGAACGAAACGTCCGTCCAAATTCAAAGAAGTGAACAACCTTGTCATACGGTTTTTCTTTTCTTCCGGCGTCATATCTTTCAATTCGGCAATCCGTGCGAATAGCTTTTGATAGTCATAAGGCTCGCTCTCTTCTTCTAAGAGAACGTATGCTAGCTCCACCGCAGACATTTCTTCAATCTGTTCTTGATCAAAATCGGTGATGCTCACAGCTCCCACTTCCTTCCTGCAATGTGTTCGAAGGATACAAGGCACATCGCTTTTTTGATGTGACTGTATCCACATCCCTTCGTAAAGGGCCGAAGCAGTCCAAAATTATACTTTTCATTATAAACATATTTAGGTTATTTATGCCAGCAATTTCGGATCGTCTGTGTAACTGTTTTTTCCGTCTCTATTTATACTCTTTTAGCAGCCTTTTTGCAACAACCATCCGTTGTATTTCACTCGTTCCCTCATAGATTTCACACACTTTCGCATCTCGAAAATAACGCTCTACCGGATAATCTTTCATATACCCGTACCCTCCGAATATTTGCACTGCATCGGAAGCGACTTCTACAGCCGTCCGAGATGCATATAGTTTAGCCATCGAAGCTTCTTTCGTACAAGGTACGTGATTCTGATGCAACAAAGCGGCTTGATAGGTTAATAATGTGGCTGCTTCTACCTTAACGGCCATATCTGCCAATTTAAAAGAAATCCCTTGGTGCTCACAAATAGGTTTTCCAAATTGTTTCCTTTGTTTCGAATAAGCTGCCGCTTCAGCTAACGCTCCCTCGGCAATCCCTACCGACTGAGCGGCAATGCCAATCCGTCCTGCTCTCAAATGAGACATGGCGATATGAAACCCTTCTCCTTCTTCTCCTAGACGATTCTCATCCGGTACTTCACAGTCTTCTAATATGAGTTCTGTTGTATTCGAGCCATTCAATCCTAATTTCTTTTCTTTTTTCCCAATCGAAAATCCCTGAAATTCTTTCTCTACGATAAAAGCGGTCATGTTCTTCTCTTTTTGTTCATTTTCTGTTTTTGCAAATAGAATATACGTATCTGCTTCTCCCCCGTTTGTGATAAATACTTTTGAACCGTTGAGAAGATAACGGTCACCCGCTTTTTTCGCCGTCGTTCTCATCGCGGACGCGTCACTTCCAGCCCCGGCTTCGGTGAGAGCGAAAGCACCTACATATTCTCCCGATGCAAGCTTAGGAACATATTTTTTCTTCTGCGCTTCGGTCCCAAACGAGACAATAGGAGCCGTTCCTACCGATGTATGCACGGATAAAATGACTCCGAGAGCTGGACTCACTTTCGAGATTTCATGAATTGCAATGACCAGGGAAGGGAAATCCATTCCGGCTCCTCCATACTCCGCTGGAATCGGAATACCCATATATCCTAACCGCGCCAGTTCGTTTACAAGCTCTTTCGGAAAGCGATCCTCTTCTTCCATTCGTTTCACTTCGGGAGCCACTTTCTCCTTGGCGAACTCTCGCACGGCTTTTCTTATCATTTTCTGCTCTTCTGAAAACATGAAATCCATCTTAATTCCCTCCCCAGCACAGCTTTTAAGAAGACTTGCAACTCAGGATGAATATCTATAGAAGCCGCGCCCTGATTTTTTGCCAAGCCATCCAGCATTGACATATTTTCGCAACAGAGGACACGGCCTGTATTTATCCTCTCCGAACCCTTCATGTAACGTTTCCATAATCGATAGACATGTATCGAGTCCGATGAAATCAGCCAGCTTCAGAGGACCCATTGGGTGATTCATTCCTAACGTCATAATATGATCTACATCCTCCGGTGCCGCTACTCCTTCGTATACCGAGAATATTGCTTCATTAATCAATGGCATTAAGACACGATTGGACACAAAGCCAGGATAATCTTTCACTTCAACCGCTGTTTTCCTGAGAGATTCCGCTGTTTCTTTAACAATTTGATATGTCTCCTCTGATGTAGCCAGTCCTCGGATAACTTCTACCAGCTTCATCACTGGGACAGGATTCATAAAGTGCATGCCGATCACGTGATCCGGACGTGTTGTCTCTGCTGCTAGCTCTGTGATGGATAAGGAAGAAGTGTTCGTCGCGAGAATCGTTTGGGAAGAGACGCATTGGTCGAGTTCTTGAAAAATTTCCTTTTTGATATCCATGTTTTCTACTGCTGCTTCTACAACCAGATTGGCGTTCCGGCATTCTTTTATCGTCGATACAGGGACGATGCGCTGTATGAGGCTTTCTTGTTCTAATTGCGTCATCTTTCCTTTTTGGACAAGCTTCTCGGTTTGCTTTCGTATTCCTTCCACGCCTTTAGAAAGCTGTTCCTTCTTACTATCGTACAGCAAGACATTATAATGAAACTGAGCAAACGTTTGGGTAATGCCTGTTCCCATTTGGCCCGCTCCTATTACGGCCACAGTTTGTATATTCACCGACCCTCACCCGCCTTCCATCGTTATACTTCAATCATTACCGCGTCCCCTTGGCCGCCGCCGCTGCAGATCGCGGCAATGCCCGTACCTCCTCCGCGCCTTCTTAATTCATAGGCAAGCGTTAAAATGATTCTCGCCCCACTTGCCCCGATCGGATGGCCCAAAGCTACCGCTCCACCGTTAACATTTATTTTTTCTATGTCAATGCCGGTCAGTTGAGAACTTGCTAATGCCACAGCGGAAAAGGCTTCATTTATTTCAAACAAGTCAATCTCTGCTGCGGTTTTCCCCGTCTTTTTTAAGAGCTTATTAATGACCAGTCCAGGTGTTTTCGGAAAATCCTCTGCTTCCATCGCAAGCGCGGTGTGCCCAATAATGACAGCTAACGGACGTTTCCCTGCTTGTTTTTCATCCATGAGCACCATGGCACACGCTCCGTCATTTACGCCAGGTGCATTTCCTGCTGTAATCGTTCCGTCCTTGGAAAAAGCCGGCTTTAATGTTTGCAGAGCCTCTATCGTTGTATTTTCACGAATGGTTTCATCATTGGTAACGACTTGCGTATCGCCTTTAGGAAGGGTTACTTGCACTGGTGTAATTTCTTCCGCCCAGTATCCTTCCTCCTTCGCTTTTCCTGCGCGTTTCTGACTCCTAACAGCCCACTCGTCTTGCATTTCCCGGGAAATATTCATTTCTTTCGCAGCATTCCCGCCGTAAATGCCCATATGAACGCCTCGGAAAGAACACGTTAACCCGTCCACGATCATCATGTCAGACAGGTCTGTATGTCCCATCTTCGCTCCCCACCGGGCTTTTGGAACAATATAAGGAGCATTGCTCATCGATTCCATACCGCCTGCCACAATGACACGCTTATCTCCAGACCGGATGATTTGATCCGCCATGGTCAAACTCCTCATCCCGGAGGCACATACTTTATTTATCGTCTCTGTCTCTGCTTCCCAGGGGATATCCGCATGGCGGGCAGCTTGACGCGAAGGTAGCTGCCCCTGTCCTCCCTGAAGAACATTTCCCATGATGACTTCTTCAACAGTATCCACGTCCACCTCAGTTTTTCTTAACGCTCCTTTTATTGCTTCCCCACCGAGCATTCCAGCAGATAATGACCGCAGAGAGCCTCCAAACTTTCCAAAAGGGGTTCGAGCTCCATCGAGAATCACGGTTCTACCCATGGACATCCTACCTCTCCTTGTTTGATAACTATCCAATAACAGATCGTTCGAGTATCTCAGCAATGTCCATTGTTGCAATCTCTTCTTCCATCTCTTTAGATTTTGTACCATCCGTTAACATAGTCAAACAGTAAGGACAACCACTTCCAATCATCGAAGGACGAACAGCGAGTGCCTGTTCTGTACGCTCCACATTCACCCGTTGACCCACTTCTTCTTCCATCCACATCAATCCGCCGCCGGCTCCGCAACACATGCTGTTTTCCCGGTTTCGCTCCATTTCTACCACACGGAGACCAGGGATGTGTCGTAAAATTTCGCGCGGTGGATCATATATGTCATTGTAACGACCGAGGTAACAAGAATCGTGATAGGTGATTGTTTCTTTTATTTCTCGATGGGGGACCAAATATCCTTCACGAACCAGATCTGCTAACACTTCCGTGTGATGATACACATCCACGTCTTCAAGACCGAATGTTGGATATTCTTTTTTTATCGCGTTGTAGGCATGGGGATCGATGGTGACGATCTTTCGGATGGGGTGCTTCTGGAATTCTGTAATATTCGAGACTGCAAGTTCCTGGAATAAAAATTCGTTTCCTATCCGCCTCGGTGTATCTCCTGAGTTCTTTTCTTTATTCCCGAGAATTGCAAAGGAAACTCCGGCTTCCTGTAACAGCCTTGCAAAGGATTGGGCTATTTTTTGACTTCTTTTATCATAAGAGCCCATGGAACCAACGAAAAATAAATACTCTGGCGGTTCTTCCCTGTCCCACTCTGCCAAGGTAGGAACATGAATATCTTCTCGACTTTCCCGCCATTTTTCTCTTTCGTTCCGATGGATGCCCCATGGATTCCCTTGCCTCTCGATGTTTGTCATGACTCGCTGTACTTCCGGGTTCATTTTTCCTTCGGTCAATACGAGGTAGCGTCGCAAGTCGATAATTTTGTCGACGTGTTCATTCATCACCGGGCATTGGTCCTCACAGTTCCGACATGTCGTACAAGCCCAAATTTCCTCTTCTGTAATGACGTCTCCGATGAGCTGGGTGTGATACCCCTCTTCCGGGTCCTTCCCTACAGACTGAGAGGCGTATTGATTTCCAGCAGTGCGTGAAAAGGCATAAGCTGGCAGCCAAGGAGAACGTGAGGTGAGAGCGGCCCCTTTTTCGGTTAAATGATCCCGCATTTTTACTAAAAGATCCATCGGAGAGAGCATTTTTCCTGTTCCAGTGGCGGGACACATACTGGTGCATCTGCCACACTCGACACAGGCATACAAATCCAACAGTTGCTTTTGATTGAAATTCTCTACCTTTCCGACCCCAAATTCTTCTTGCATTTCATCTTCAAAATCAAGGGAAGCTAGCTCTCCAACAGGATGAGTGCGTCCAAGCCACACGTTAGCCGGACCTGCTAGTAAATGGGCATGCTTAGACTGAGGAACATATACTAAAAACGTGAGTAAAAAGAGCAAATGCAGCCACCAAAATACGAAAAATAACACAGCAGCCGCAGATCCTTCTATAGGAGCTGCCACTATTGCAATTCCAGAAGCTATCGGTTCAAACCAGGAAAGATCTTTTCCGAGCCATATCATTTCCATCCCTTTGGCCACCAGCTTAGAAATCATTAAACCGCCAATAAATAGAAGGACAAGCCCGGCCTTCCATCCTCTTTTCAAACGGCCCAGTTTTTCGATATACCGGCGGTGAAACGCTGCGGCAACAGCTAGCAATATGAGCAAGACGACAATTTCTTGAAAAAGCGTAAAGTAAGGATACACCGATCCAAGCGGTAAATGAGAACCAGGCTGCAATCCTTTCCAAATCATGTCAATGGCACTGAATTGTACGAGAAGAAATCCATAAAAAAACAATATATGAATGATGCCGCTTTTTTTATCCTTCAGTAATTTTTTCTGTCCCAGAACATTGGTGAGTACCGCCTCCCAACGTTCCTTTACGGACCGGTTCCATTCTGCTTTTTTTCCTAACTTAATAAACACGTACCGTGTATACACCGCTTTGCTGAAGAGCCATACTGCATATACCGTTACAAGAAGAAAAACGATTCGGTTCACCCAAAGAAAAGTACTCAATGTCACCACCCCTTTCATAAGAAAAGCGCAAGCGCCTTGCTCACGAGCGACAAGCACTGGAAGGACTTTGACAGAAGTCGCTTTTCGGCTTCTGCAAAGGCCTGAAGTGACCTCGAGCGAGTAGGCGCTGAAGCTAGACAATAGAAAAGCGAAAGCACCGTTCATCGGCGACAAGCGCTGGAAACCCGCCGCCGCAGTGCGGGTTGAAGCGACCTCGAGCCGATGGTGCCTGTAGCTCGACAACACAAAAGCGCAAAGCACTCACTTGCACGCAAGTAGCAAAAGATTAATCCCCCGATGGACCCTCGAACATTTGTATAGTCACACTCTTTTTGATGTCAACAAGAACAACTATCGCTAAAATGAAAACGTTTGGGCACTCTATAGGTATAGAGAAAATGGAGGTTGGTGTGATGATCCTAATCTGCCTCGTCATCTTGGCAGCATTGGCAGGCGTTTGGGTGTGTCTGGACTTTTACTACGGGAAGAAAGCCCATCGAAAAGAGAACAACACCGTATTCTATCCCGTTCGTAAAGATAACGTCACGTTTTTAGAAGACGGGAAAGATTTTTTTGATGCCTTTTTTCAAGACGTCAAACAAGCTTCTCACCATATACACGTTTTGTTTTTTATTTTTCGTGCGGACCACATCGGTGAGCAATTCATTCATATTCTTTGTCAAAAAGCGGAACAAGGTGTAGAAGTAAAGGTCATGGTGGATCGTTTCGGTGCCGGCATGGATAAAAAAGGAAAACAGCAGCTGCAAGCAAGTGGGGTGAGCGTAGCGTACACACAATCCCCTTCGTTCCCTTTTTTCTTTTATTCTTTAAACCGGCGTAATCATAGAAAAATTGCGGTCATAGACGGCAAAACCGGCTACTTGGGCGGCTTCAATATTGGTGATGAGTATCTAGGCAGAGATCCACAGATGGGGTATTGGCGGGATTATCATTGCCGTTTTCATGGAGCGGGAGTACAGGACCTACAAACACAATTTCTCATAGACTGGAAACGTACAAAAAAAACGATCTCCTCCTCACAAACGTATTATCCTGCTCTCCGTGACGGGTCCCAAGAGATTCAGTTTGTTTCCTCCGACGGGTTTGGATTGGCTGCCTTTTATAAAGAGAAGATTGAGAACGCAAAAGACTATATTTATATTGCCAGTCCTTACTTCATTCCTACCCCTCCTTTATACGAAGCACTTTTGTCTGCTTTAGCACGCGGTGTGAACATTTGTATTATTTTGCCTGAGAAAAGAGACCACCCTTTTGTGAAAGAAGCGTCCTTTTACTATATCCGTCCGCTCGTGAAAGCAGGCGCTCGTGTGTACCATTTTCAACTCGGTTTTTATCATACGAAGGCCTTTGTCTCCGATGACTCCTTTGGCATGGCCGGCACGGTGAACTTTGACCGCAGGAGCTTTTACTTGAACCGGGAAATGAATGTCCTCTTCACCGATAAAGACTTGGTGCACAGCATCAAAAATTCTCTGGAAATCGATATGAAACAGTCCACTTTGCTCTCCTATGACAAGATCAAAGACCCGTCCCCTGTGGAAAAATTGAAAGAAGTATGTGCGCTTTCTCTCCGTTCCGTGTTGTAAATGAAGATCTTTCCTCTCAGAAAGCCTCATGGTAAAATATATGTAACGACACAATACTTTCATTCCTATGTTCTGTCTTGTTTATGGAGCTGTCGCCAGAGAGGGCGGCAGCTTTCCTCTTTTTAAGAAAAGCATAAGAGCCCCTCTCAGCATTTAAAAAGACAAAAAAGACGATGGGATCGTCATCGTCTTTCGTCTTTCCCTGTTAATAGGGACGTTTCTACATATTTTTAACGTGGGAAAGGGTGTCTCTTGCGAATCGTCTCACCACTGCATTATAAGTGTGCGCTTCTAATGTTGGCACTTGGTGACCGACGCTATCCACGTATATCACTTCTTTCGGGGCATGAACGGCATATTTGTAAAAAAGATACTGATAATAATGAACGTACCAATCTCTCGTTCCATAGATAAGCAGCAATGGCACTTTTAACTCGGATAACCGATTCGTACAGCTATATGTCATCCCGGACTCATAGAGCGATTGCAGCAGGCGGGGACGGATGGTACTCACCGTCTGTGCAATGGCTTTCCGATGTTCTCGTCGGCGGGAGTTAGAAAAAGATAAAATATGCGCCAACCACGTCGTATGATTATTTTCTGCAAACCAGATCCCAATCTCAAACTCCTTTTTTAACAATGTACTGCAAACTTCGGGAAATCCTCCCGTAAGTATTATTCCAGCGGTGCGTTCCGGCCAGCGTAAAGCAAATTCTAATGCGACCGAGCCGCCACTGGAATATCCGGCTAATATCACCTTTTCCTGATTCAATTCTTCTACTAAATGATAAATATCTACGGCCCATTCTTGAATCGTCAACGTCCCTTTTCCATTACTGCTTAATCGATGGCCTCTCGCATCCATGCAGATCACTTGGAATTCATCCGATAATTCCTTCTGTTCCATAAATGTAGCGGCTCCCATGGAAGGAGGATGGATAAAAATAATGGGAAACCCCGACCCCCATGTCTGGTAATGAATGGTAGCACCTTGTGATGTCATAAATGGCACACTCTCTCACCTCTTACGTTCGTCAGCTTCCCCCTCCTTGAAAAAAGGGAAGAATCCACTCGTAAATTTTATAACCAAGAAATATTCCAATGATCCCCATAATCCCCGGTAAAGCAGGCGGGGCCGGTATCGGCAGACGAACAACTGCAAATAACAGACCGACGATAACCCCTGTAACTAAGGATAAAAGCGTTTCTTGCATCCATGTCACATCCTTGTCATTAATATGCTTGTCTTGTGTCTTCTTTATGCAATGAAGATCTTACTTCTCTATTTACGAAAGATGACACAAGAAAACCTCTTCACTCATTGACGAGGATGAATGACGTCAAGTCTTTTTGATTTTAAATTATTTATTAGAACTAATGAATGGTGCTGTAATTAGGTGGACAGAGGGAGTTATATGACAACGGTTGGGAGAATTGGTTGAGATGTTTAGCGGGGAATACGTGAAGAAAACAGTGAGCAAACGGTGGGATGACTTCGATGGCGTGAAAATACAACGTGATCTGTACAGTGCGTTTCTTATCATGAATGTGAAGAATGACCTGTGCGAGATCGACAGTCAAAGGCGGCTCGATGTAAGAGATAAGAAGTTATTATTTGAGGAATGAATGAGTGATAGTGAAATAAAAACAGAAACGAACCTGACACTTATCGGACTATGCGTCGTTGATGAAAGTCTAAGGGAACAGCATTAGTCCTGTAAGAAGATAACACATCTTCAAGGGAAGTGCTTCTCAAGTACCTTAGAACCCACCGAATTTATTCGTGTGGATGTTCAGTTTTCTCGTCTGTTTCTATCAATTCCTCTCTATTCTGGAAGATCACATCTTCATATTTATCTCCCCAATCCCGCATGAAGTTTAGTATTGGCTTTAATGTTTCTCCTAATGCTGTCAGAGAATACTCCACTTTTGGAGGGACTTCTCTATAAACTTCCCTATGTACAATCCCATCTCGTTCTAACTCGCGAAGTTGCAAAGTCAACATACGCTTTGTTGTGTGAGGCAGCAATCTCCCTAATTCATTATATCGTTTTGGTCCAGACATTAAATTATACAATATAATTCCTTTCCATTTACCACCTATGACATTCGTTGTAATTGAGACTGGACATGCAGTCGTATCAGAGCAATACTCTTTTTTAAAGTCCTTCATTTATTGTCGACCTCCATTTTTAAAATAGTCCAAAAACAACCTGTTTGAACAACTTTTTTAGGAATCATTTATGATACTACATATAAAATATGTTCCTATAATACAAAAATGTACGTACTTTTATTTAAATTATATATAATATATCATTACCCTTGCAATGAAAAGACAAATTACGATGATGTTTTTTGTCCTGCATGGGAGGATGATTACATGTTAATCGGTATTCTATTTACAATTTTATTTGCATCAGGAGCTGTGTCTGTTAAATTCGGACTATTGTCTGCTGCTCCATTAACAATGGGGATCATTCGATTTCTTTTTGCTGGAATATTAATCTTGCTATACATTCATTTATTTAAAAAAGATGAATATCGTCTCCCACGAAAGGGCGAATGGAAGCCCTTGGTTTTATTAGGGTTATTTAACACTTCCTTGTATCTTGGCTGCGGCTTTTTGGCATTACAAACTGTTTCATCAGGTTTTTTTAATCTAGCAGTTGCTGTTAATCCACTACTTGTTGCGCTTCTTTCTTCACTCTACACCAAGAAAATAGTCCAAAAAAAAGTGTGGATCGGCATGCTTATTTCAGCAATTGGTTTACTCATTGCTACAATCCCTCAGCTTGAAAACAGTCATTCTACAGTAAGCGGGATTTTCTTGCTAATGATTGGAATGGTATCTATGGCTATTGGAAGTGTATATTTTCAAAAAGCTAAATTACAATTACCTAGTATAGTTATCAATGGGTGGCAAGTGTTATTTGGAGGGATTATATTAATTATTCCAGCGATTGTTTTAGAATGGGATAAACCTCTAATCGTTGATCTGAATCTTGTTATTTATATTGTGTGGTCTGTCTTAGTTGTGTCTATATTAGCTATGGTTCTGTGGTTTTATTTGCTGAAACAAGACACAGTAAAAGCGAATATTTGGTTGTTTTTAACACCGATTGCAGGATATGCTTTATCTTTCACGTTACTAGGGGAAGTGATTACGATATTTGAAGTGCTTGCGACTCTTTTTGTCTTTACTGGGCTTTATTTAACAGGAAATTTACAATTTAATAAGCATCAAATAGAAAAAGCTTCTTAAGTTTAAAATCTACTTATAATTGATGAACGCTTTGACCTGCCCCTGTCACAAACAACATCAAAAAAGCTGGACTTGAAGAACAGTGTCTTCAACATCCAGCTTAGTCATGCCATATCTTGTTTTGTTACATTTTCTCAGGGGCGGATACACCGATAAGCTTCATCCCATTTTGCAATGTCGTTTGTGTTGCTTTTACAAGGGCAAGCCGTGCTTTCGTTTTTGCTTCACTTTCTTCGTCCACTACACGTTCGGCGTTATAAAAGCTATGGAAAGTAGACGCCAGCTCATGAAGATAATTCGTAATGCGGTGCGGGGCGTATTTCTCTGCTGCTAACTCCAATACTTCGGGAAATTCTCCCATCTTTTTCAAGAGATCGTATTCTTTTTCTGTCTGGACATAGCTCAGATCGGCATCCGGGTCAAATGAAAATCCTTTTTCCTCTGCCTGACGGAAAATACTGCACAAGCGGGCATGCGCGTACTGCACGTAATACACAGGGTTTTCATTAGACTGTGATTTCGCCAAGCTTAAGTCAAAATCAAGATGGGTGTCGGCACTTCTCATCGCGAAGAAATAGCGAGTAGCATCGATACCTACTTCTTCCATGAGGTCACGTAATGTGACAGCCTTTCCTGTCCGTTTGCTCATTTTTACACGTTCGCCATTCTCGTACAAATTCACCATTTGGATGATCTGCGTTTCCAACTGTTCTTTTTCATAACCTAAGGCTTGGACTGCAGCTCTCATCCGTGGTATGTACCCATGATGGTCTGCTCCCCAAATGTTAATCACTTTTTCAAAGCCGCGTTCAAATTTATTTTTATGATAAGCAATATCTGGCATTAAGTATGTGTAAGAACGGTCGCTTTTCACGAGGACGCGATCTTTGTCATCACCATAATTGGTCGACGTAAACCAAATAGCACCGTCTTTTTCATATACTACCCCTTTTTCTTGTAAAAGTTGAAGCGTATCTTCTACTTTGCCTTCTTCATATAACGATGTTTCCGAAAACCACACGTCAAAAGCAACTCGGAAATCCTCCAAGTCCTGCTTTAACTTCTCTAATTCTTTTTTCAATCCGTATTCACGGAAAAAAGCGAAGCGCTCATCATCCGGCATCTCCACGAACTGATCACCGAACTCAGAAGCCAAGTCTTGTCCAAATTGACGGATGTCTTCCCCGTGGTAGCCGTCTTCCGGCATCTCTGCTTCTTTGCCAAGCGCTTCTAAGTAACGTGCTTCTACAGAGTATGCTAGGTTATTTATTTGATTTCCGGCATCGTTAATATAATATTCTCTCGTTACGTTATACCCTGCCTTATCGAGGATGTTACAAAGAGAATCACCAACCGCTGCACCACGGGCATGTCCGAGGTGCAAATTCCCCGTTGGATTGGCAGAGACAAATTCGACTTGAACTTTCTTCCCCCGCCCTGTATCCGTTTGACCATATGCTTCTCCTGCGTCTAACACGGAAGGTATCAACTCACGCAAGTAGGCATTGTCTAAAAATAAGTTAATAAATCCAGGGCCAGCCACTTCTACTTTCTCAATGGATATTTCTGATGTTTTCATATGTTGTACAATATCATCTGCGATCAGACGAGGGGCTTTTTTTGCTACTCTCGCTAACTGCATCGCAATGTTTGTGGCAAAATCCCCGTGATCTTTCTCCTTTGGCGTCTCCAAGATCACCGCAGGAATGTCTTCCTTGGCCGCAAGCCCGGCAGCTTCCACCGCCCGGGCTATTTCCGTCTTTATTTTTTCTTTTCTATCTTCAACGATGTTCAACGTCATGATCCTCCTCTATTGAAATAGTTACATCATACCGTCCTGCAACCGTTCCCTGCAATGTTAAATCATAACCAAACTGAATGCGGCCCGTCCGTCCACTGTCTGACCACATAACAGCCACTTGATCGGTGTCTGCCTCTGTCTTTAATTTACCATAAGGCGTCTCATAGCTGCCTTCTGTTTTTTCACCATATTGGTACAGCTGTCGCATTTCTACAGCTCCTGATCGGATCACCGTAATTTCCTGTTCTCCGACTTTCAACAACGTAGACACTTTCCCTATATCCTCCAAATCCTCGGTGAATTTTACATAGGTGGTATTATTTTTCTTATACAGTTCGCCTCTCGCTTGCAGTTGGACTTGGTCTTTCTCACCTTGCTGGCGAATGTCGGTCGTCATTTTCACGTCGACCGGAGTTTTCTGTGTAGCTGTCAATGCCGGTCACTCTCCTTTATTGGGGAAATAGCTTTCCTGCCATTTTCACCTGTATCGGGTGCCGTCCATCTTTCCTTGAATAATAAAAGTGTAGCGATTCCGAGAGATGCTTGCAAGAAAGAAACGCGCAAAACGCCTGACTTCTACAGGGCGTGCTTACTTCTGCGTTAGCTAGTAGACGACGTACTGACTTATATGAATACAGGGCTCTGATATCACACTCTATGTACGCCCATCTCTCTCTATTCCTCAGAAAAAAGTTCTCCTAGCGAGTATATACAGAGTTCCCTCCCTTGACAAGCAGGGGCTCCATCCCCAATGACATTCATGGGGCACAAAAAGCGCAAAGCCCCCACTATCGGTGACAAGCTTTAGTAAGGCTTATCACCAATAGAAAAGGGAAGACGTGTTCAAACCGATGGGGTACTACTTTCCTTCTCATTCCTACTCAGGGAAGCGTATTCCCTTCTCCGCTTCTCTTAATTTATCATACGCATACACGGCAATGGCTGTGTCTTGCACTCCCGTCCCGGTTAAATCACAGAACGTGACTTGCTCATCGTTTTCTCTGCCTTTCTCATTTCCTAACGCGAGGTGTCCCAATTCCAATGTGTTGCTTGATTCCTTCAGGACCCCTGCTTCTGCAGCGTGATGGTGTTCCCCTAATCGGAAAACTTGGGATACAGAGTCGCAAGCGAGGACATCCACTTCTTCTAATACGGACGGGTGAATTTCATTTTTATCCTCCGCGTCAGAGCCCATGGCTGTAATATGGAGTCCGGGATGGAGCCATTCTTTTTGAATCAGAGGTTCTTTAGCTGGTGTGGTTGTGACCACAGTGTCGCTGTGACGGACTACTTCTTCTGGACTTTCAGCTGCCCGCACCTTAACTCCCAGTGTGTCTTCCATATCTTTAATATATTGATGCACTCTCTCTTCTTTCCTTCCGTATACGAGCACCTCTTCAAAGCTTCGCACCAGGTGAAGGGCTCGAAGCTGGTATCTGGCTTGTGTTCCCGTCCCAATAATTCCCGCGGTTTTCATCTTCGGCTTCGCTAAATATTTCGCTGCCAATGCTCCGGCTACCGCTGTGCGTACATCCGTCAAATATCCGTTATCTTGTAATACTGCTTCGGTAAAACCGGTTTCTGTGCTGAATAAAAGCATCATCCCACTTAAGCTTGGCAAGCCTTTATCCGGATTATTAAAAAACCCCGATGATATTTTAAGCGCGAACTTATCCATTCCTTTTACATAGGCTGTCTTCACATCTACTTCCCCATTGTTTTCAGGAATATCGACACGTAAAATCGGCGGCATGGTTACTTCTTCTCTTGCTAATTTTTTAAACCCGTCTTCAATTAATTCTAATGCCTTCTCGTTTACATCGGTCACTTGCCGAATGTCTTTCTCTGAAAAAATGAACATGAGCATGCACTCCTTTCTCCTAAGAAATTACAATGGCTGTCATTCACCTTGCGTTACCGGAATGTGAAAAGCGTTTTCTAAAACTCTTAGATGCACAACATACTGTATCTTCCTCATTCCTTCTCCGCCCCCGATAAAAAACCTTTCATTTTTTTAAGAAAAGCGGAGGCGCCTTGCTTAGCTGCGACAGGTTCATCTGTCTTCGCCATAGGCCATCCTGATGGTCGGAGGGGAAGACGATGAAACCCCGAGCAGCTAGGCGCTGAAGCTAGACAACAAGAAAAGCGGAGGCGTGTAAGGATGTTCGACTAAGATCGTCACGTCCTGTGACAACGTCGAACTGACCCACGTCCTGTGGGCCCACGACAGGTTCTGGAGGGGCAGCAAAGAAAGGTGTTCTTCTTCATTGACTGCACCGAAGAAACCCCGAGTGGCTGGACGCCGCAGCTAGACATAACGAAAAGCGGAAGCGCCTTGCTTAGCTGCGACAGGTTCATCTGTCTTCGCCATAGGCCATCCTGATGGCCGGAGGGGAAGACGATGAAACCCCGAGCAGCTAGGCGCTGAAGCTAGACAACAAGAAAATCTCAAGGCGCCCGCCCATCGGCGACAAGTGTTAAAGACCTTCCGAGCTATCCGATCAGAACTCGGAAACGCTAACAAAACATACAAAACATCTCTCTTCCCGTCTTCTGGCAGTCAAACGAGCATTTATTCTATAATGGAAAGTAGAACCCTCCTCCCCTTTATATGTACTTCGAGAGAAGGTTTTCAGAAGTGGAAAAAACGTCGAAGGGAATCGAATGAGTTTGTGTCTCACACAGGAAATAACAAGGGAAATGTGGAAAGAAATCTAGAAGGAACCTTCTTGTTTACACAACACAGAGGTTTTTTTCATTGAAGTCATTATTCAACGAAAGGGCGATATCTATGAATCCATCATCGGAAGCATTTTTATTTGATTTATTACGTACCCCGTCACCATCTGGTATGGAAGCGGCCATACAGAAAAAGTGGCTTCGCTATGTTCAGCCTTTTGCGGATACATTAAAGACAGACTACGCGGGGAATGCCATAGCCACTCTCCGTCCCAATGCTCCTTTTCACGTTGTCTTAGCAGGCCATTGTGATGAAATCGGTTTTTTAGTTAAGTCGATTGACGATAACGGTTACGTGTACGTGGAGAAACTCGGAGGGATCAGCCATAAGCCTGCCCTTGGGATGAAAGTCGAAATCCTCGGTAAACACGAAACGATTACAGGAGTAATTGGAGTGAAAGCCGAGCACCACGGCGGAGCGAACGACGAATTTAGTTTCTCTGATTTGTTTATTGACTGCGGTGCCAAGAAAAAAGAAGAAATCGAAAAATATATTGCTGTCGGTGATACGGCGGTGTATAAACGTGATCCGGAAACGTTGTTGAATGGGCGAATCAGCGGTCGAGGCCTCGATAACCGCACAGGCGCGTTCATTGTGGCGGAAACACTGAAACGATTGCGAAGAGCAAATACGAATATAGGTGTATCCGCCGTTAGCACGGTTAATGAAGAAACAAATCTAGGTGGTGCCTATTTTGCAGGCGCGGGATTGAAGCCAGACCTTGCTATTGCCATCGACGTTACGTTTGCCACCGATTATCCAGGAGCTAATCCTGATGGAAATCCAAGTATCACCTTAGGCGGAGGGCCTGTACTAGCAAAAGGAGCACCGATCAACCGAAAAGCCAATGACCTTCTCGAGGAAGCGGCCAAGTCGAAAAATATTCCACTCCAATATGAATTAACACCAAGAAGTACAGGTACCGATGCCGATCAACTACGAAAAACAGGCAAAGGCGTACCCGTGTCTCTCGTATCCCTTCCATTACGGTACATGCATGCTCCCGTTGAAACAGCGAGCTTATCAGACATTGAACAATTGATCGACCTGTTAACAGCATTTCTCTCTCGGATGGATGGTTCTGAAAACTTAAAACCTGTCACGGTAGATCCTGATTTATTTTAAGAAAAGCGGAAGCGCCCCGGTTTGCACAGGACGTGCTGACTTTGACTCCAAGAACCAGTGAAACACAACGCCACTGGTTCTTTTTTCTTGTTCGTGTCTCCTCTCTTGGGGAGGAAGAGGAATCACCTTTTTGCGTAGTAAGACAAAGATTGGCATGGTATGATATTTCTGTACAGATGGCTCTGTAATAACAAAAAGGGGAATCATAGAGCCACACCAATGATGGTATATTTATTTAGAGAAAACACTAAGAAAGGTCGCTTGATGCATATATGGAACAAGAACAACAGAATCAGACATTAAGCACGGGACGACGTTTGTGGATGGCTATCCTGCTTGGATCACTTGCTGCGTTCGGTCCATTAACAGTAGATATGTACTTACCTGGCTTCCCATCCATTGCTCAAGATTTACAGACAAATGCTTCTCTCGTCCAGCTTAGTTTAACCGCTTGTTTGTTAGGATTAGCAAGTGGCCAGTTAGTTATCGGTCCGATCAGTGATATGAAAGGAAGACGTAAACCGCTGCTCGCCGCTCTTCTCACTTATTTTGCAGCTTCTCTCCTTTGTGTTCTCGCACCATCCATCTGGATATTAATTCTCGGTCGTTTCATACAAGGGTTTGCCGCCTCTGCAGGCATCGTTATTTCAAGAGCCGTCGTTCGAGATTTATACTCTGGGAAAGAATTGACGAAATTTTTCGCTTTGTTGATGCTTGTGAATGGGCTTGCTCCTATACTCGCTCCCGCTTCCGGAGGTATTGTCTTGAACTATACGACCTGGGAAGGAATCTTTGTCTTATTAAGCGTCGTTGGAATCATCATGTTTATCACTGTACTGGTCGCCTTGCCAGAGACACTAACCGAAGAAAATCGTTCCCAAACCGGTATAAAGAAAACCATTCTCACGTTCGGTGATTTAATAAAGGATAAACCCTTTTTAGGCTATTCACTGGCCCAAGGACTGATCATGGGAGGAGTCTTTGCCTACATATCAGGTTCACCCTTTGTGTTTCAAGGGATATATGGGTTGTCGGAACAAGCTTTTGGATTTTTGCTTGCTTTTAATGGATTAGGGATCATTATAGGCAGTCAGACAACGGGAAGGCTTGCCGGTATTGTGGCAGAGAGAAAACTGTTATTATTTGGTCTCATCATGACTTCCTCCGCCAGCACATTTTTGATGGTCATGACTGTCATCGAAGCACCGGTTATCTTCTTAATTGTTCCTCTGTTCCTCATTGTCACGTCGGTCGGGTTCGTCAACACGACAAGCTTTTCACTGGCGATGGCGACACAAGGGCATAGGGCCGGGAGTGCTGCAGCGTTACTCGGATTACTGCCTTTTGTCCTCGGCTCCATCACTGCTCCTCTAGTAGGCATAGCCGGTGAGTCCACTGCTGTACCGATGGGAGTTATTATTATGATGACAAACATAGCAGCACTAAGTGCCAATTTGCTCCTTGTTCGTCAACGTTGATCTTTTTATTCGAGTAGGAAGGGAGGGATACATAATGAACCGCCAGCAAGCTTTGTTATGTGCGATAACCGGGGCAGCACTATGGGGATTGATCGGGTTATTTGTGAATCATCTATATACGATTGGATTTACTCCTTGGGAAACGGTAGCAATACGGGTTATCTTTTCGGCCCTTTTGCTTGTTTGTTTTTTATGTATCTTCCAGCCTTCCTATTTGAAGATCAAGATAAAAGATCTTCCTTTTTTTATAGGGACAGGCATTGTGAGCATCGTGTTGTTTAATTGGTGTTATTTCACAGTCATGGAGGAAGCATCCTTATCGCTGGCCGTTACCTTGTTGTACACCGGTCCATTATTCGTCACACTTCTTTCGCGCTTGTTGTTCAAGGAATATCTGACAAAACGGAAAGTACTTGCTGTTGTATTCACTATCATTGGCTGCGCTTTTACCGTTGGCCTGCTTCCTGCTTTCGACACGAACCTATCGCTCGGGATCATCGTGGTCGGGATCGGCTCGGGTTTTTTCTATGCCCTTTACAGCATATTTGGGAAATACATCAGCACCGCCTACTCCTCCCTTACCATCACCGTTTACTCTTTTATTTGTGCAGGTGTCTTAATGGTACCGGTGGGAGGGTTAATGGACAAGACAGATTTGTTATGGAGAGGAGATACTTTGGTGACAGCTATCGGGTTAGCTTTGATCCCGACGGCCCTCGCCTATGTTTTATATACCAACGGACTGAAATACATGGAATCGAGCCGAGCTTCTATTTTAACAACCATTGAACCCGTTGTTGCGATTATAACAGGAGTTCTTGTATTCAATGACCATCTGAGCCGATGGCAGCTGCTCGGTGTGATGCTCGTATTGTCATCTCTCTTTCTTATCGCAACGAAATCCAAAGCCCCCTCCACTTCTCCGGAATATAACAAACTGCCCGATTAAAATAATTTTCCGTTTCGTATGTAACAATGGCATTACATCTCTTTAACGGTTTGGTTTTTCTTATTAAGTTATCGGGTAAACTTCCTTATACTATAAAATACAACATCGTTGTCTAACATTAATTTACAGGGAAGTGAGTGTGGGCCATATTGATAATCAAATGGTGGAAGTGGCTGTTGCTAGGTGCTTTTTGTGCCATTGGACTCGGCTTAACCATCTTTCTCACGTCTACCCCCATCTTCAGTCACAGCTATCAGCAGTTAACAGAACGTGTAGAAATCGGTGTCAAGTACACAAACCCTGAAAAGCAAGTGATGTATCTCCAGCCTTATGTACAAAACCCGAACGACGCCTCCGACCTTACGCTGACCCTTGATCAAGATTTTATTGAAATCGTCGTGTTAGACGACTCGCGAGATACGGTAGAAGGAGCCGTGCAGCTTGAAAACATAAATGACCCTTCCTCTGATATGATGACAACTACGTTAGGACCGGGTGAAGCAGAAACCGCTCACGGGTACTATACGGTTCAACTTTCTCCAAACGCCCGCTGGATTCAGTTAGAATTCACTGGAGACGTCGAAGATGAATTTGGTTCTGCTTCCATTGAAAAATTAATTGAAGTAGACGTTCAGCATTTACATGTTAATTAAACGTCGCATATGCTTACACATCTTACCTCATTGCTGCCTATCCCTATTTTTGGGGAAGGCAGCTTTGTTCTTCTTTTTCCTCGCTCGGCAACTCCCAGCCCTTTGCGTTCCCTGCCCATCGGCTTTCTCTTGCGTCTGGGCAACTTTCGGGACGCTGCCTTCCCTTTGGTTTTCTCTTATACCGGTGTAACTTCCATCCTCTTACAAAAAAAGCGAGGGATCCTCTCCCCCGCTCAATAAACCGTTCATTATTCTTTTTACCAACGAGATGTAATCATCTTACGGCGCGTATAGAATTCGACACCGTCTTTTCCGTTGGCATGTAAATCTCCGTAGAAGGAATCCTTCCAACCAGAGAATGGGAAAAATGCCATCGGTGCTGGTACGTTAACGTTGACACCAAGCATACCGACTTCAATGTTTTCTCGGAACTCACGAACAGCATGGCCGCTGGACGTGTAAAGAACGGAACCGTTCCCAAACTGGGACTTGTTTGTCAGCTCGATCGCTTCTGTTAAGTCTTTCACACGAACGATAGAAAGGACAGGTGCGAAAATTTCATCACACCATAAGTTCATTTCAGGAGTAACTCCGTCAAAGATAGTAGCTCCAAGGAAATATCCCTGATTAATTTCTTCTGCGTCTTTTCGACCGTCTCTTACTAGTTTTGCACCTGATTTCTCGCCTTCTTCAATCGCTTTGTGGACTTTTTCTAAGTGAGATTGGCGGATCACTGGTCCGAGGTGAACACTTTTGTCCAATCCATCACCCATTTTTAAGTTATCTGCTGCTTCTTTCAAGCGTTGAATGACTTCATCCGCAATATCTTCGGTTACAACTACAACAGACGTTGCCATACAACGCTGTCCGGCACTACCGAAAGCACCACCGATAATACCAGTAATCGTTTTATCTAAATCACAGTCTCCAAGAACAATTGAGTGGTTTTTCGCACCCGCCAGTGCCTGTACTCTCTTGCCATGATTCGCTGCTGTCTTGTACACATACTCAGCGACCGGCTGGGAACCAACGAAGGAAATCGCGTTGACTTCTTCGTGTTCTAACAGACCATTTACGACATCATGCGCGCCATTCACAACGTTTAACACACCATCAGGCAAGCCTGCTTCCGTTATCAATTCTGCGAGCCTTTCCGCTAATAGAGGTGTACGCTCTGACGGCTTTAGGACAAATGTGTTACCGCATGCGATAGCGAGCGGGAACATCCAGCATGGTACCATCATTGGGAAGTTAAACGGTGTAATACCACCGACAACACCAACCGGATAACGGTACATGCTTGATTCAATGTTTGTCGCAATCGTAGACAGGGAGTCTCCCATCATTAACGTTGGAGCTCCTGCCGCAAATTCGACACATTCCATACCGCGCAAGACTTCACCATATGCATCGTCATAGGTCTTCCCGTTTTCACGGGTAATGATTTCTGCCAGTTCCTCGTAATTCTCCATGATTAACTGTTGATATTTAAACATGATTCTCGCACGCTTTGGTACCGGCGTTTTACTCCATGTTTTAAACGCTTCTCTTGCCGTTTGAGCGGCTTTATCTACATCTTCTTTTGTCGAAATCGGCACGTGAGCAAGGGTTTCGCCTGTTGCAGGATTCGGGACCTCTTCATAATTTGATGTCGTAGATTCTACCCATTGACCGTTAATAAAGTTTTTTAATTTTCTTGCTTCCGCCATTCTACTACCCCTCTCTAATCGTGAATTTCTTTTACCTGAGGATACTCATACACATAAGCTCTTCGATATAATTTGATCATTTCCTCTATTTTTGGAACGATTGGGTTATTATTGGGACTACCGCTGTCTAAAGCGTCTTCTGCCATTTTTTCAAGCGATGAATAAAAGGCAGACTCCTCTACGCCCCACTCTTTCATGTTCGGAATGTCGAGATTTCTGCACAACTCGATTACCTGGTTGACGAAAAAGGCAGAAGCCTCGTCAGTGGATAGCTCGTTTTTCTCGGGAAAAATGAAACGGGCCATATCAGCTAATCGACTTTTACAAGATTCATAACTGTACTCTAGGACCGTCGGAAGCAGCATCGCATTCGAAATCCCATGCGGTACATGGAAAAGTGCTCCAACCGGACGGGACATGCCGTGTACAAGACAGACCGATGCATTAGAAAAAGCCATTCCCGCCTGCATTGCACCCAATGCCATCTTCTCTCTCGCTTCTTCGTCGTCTCCATTTTTGTATGCTTTCTCTAAGTTCTCCATGATAAGCTTTGCTGCGGATAAAGCGAGCTGGTCAGAAAAAGGATGTGCTTTTTTAGAGATATACGCTTCTACAGCATGAGTCAAAGCATCCACTCCTGTTGCAGCAGTGGTCCCTTTTGGGGATGACATCGTGAGAACGGGATCAACAATCGCAGTCTGAGGCATAAAAGCCGGCTGCTTAATCATCATTTTTACATCATTTTTCGTATTGGTGATCACCGTAACATCTGTTGCTTCTGAGCCCGTGCCGGCAGTGGTCGGGATCGCAATAAGTGGAAGCGGATCTTGGTCAGCTACCGTTTTGTTATTCATGTAATCACTGATCTCTCCGCGGTTGCGTGCCATTACTGCGACGGCTTTAGCCGTATCAATGCAGCTTCCTCCCCCAAGAGCAATGATTAGTTCCGCACCTAACTCATCAGCCAACTCCAACGCTTCCTTCACATAGGTATCCGTTGGCTCAGAAACGATATCTATATACTTTTCATACGAGATTCCTTCTTCCTCTAATAACCGCTCGCAGGACTCCAAGTATCCAAGCTTTTGCATGATTGGATCACTAATAATAAGAGCCTTTGTCCCGAATTTTCGAGCATTTTTCCCTGTCTCTTGAAAACTGTCCTTCCCGTATATCACATCACGGGGAAATAGCATTGTAGAAGATGAACCCATCCAATAACCCCTCCTCCTTTGTTTCTCTCTTTCATAATGCAAACAGTATGCCAAAAAAGAATGTCCAGTCAGAAAGGCATTTCAAAGCAGGGCTCGAACAATTTATGTATTTTTTTATAAACATTTTCATGTACATGTAGTTTCAAATATACAATCAGGAAGGAATGTTGTATTCTTTGATCTTTTTATATAGCGTGGTACGGTGGATTCCTAATGATTCTGCTGTCTTTTTCTTGTTACCTTTCTGTCTCCGCAGTTCTTCTTCAATTATTTCCTTTTCCTGCTCGTGTTGACTTCTCTTTAAAGGCTTTTCTTCCCGCTGTCCGTTTGTTTGGTACCCGCTTTTCACATGAGTTGGCACATCAGACAGCGTAATTTCATCGCCCTCAGATAATATAACAAGTTGTTCCACTACATTTGTTAATTCACGGATATTCCCGGGCCAGTCGTATGCTTGTAGGCATTCCAGCACGTGATGATCGATAGACTTCACAGAAACGTAGTTTTCTTCTGAAAACTTTTTCAGATAATAGCCAATGAGACGGGGAATATCTTCGCGCCTGTCTCGAAGCGGAGGAATTGGTACGTGAATGACATGCAGACGGTAGTAGAGATCTTGCCGAAACGTTCCTTCCTCCACTAATTCCTCCAGATTGTCATTCGTCGCAGCAATGACCCGTACATTCAAAGGAAATGGCACATGACCCCCAACTTTCACAACAGCCCGTTCTTCTAAAATACGCAAGAGTTTTGCCTGCATCGAATAAGGCATCGTACTAATTTCATCTAAAAATATGGTGCCATAATTGGCCGCTTCAAATTTTCCTTTGTGGCCACCCCGTTTAGCCCCCGTAAATGCACCTTCTTCATAACCAAATAGCTCCGACTCCAGCAAATGTTCCGGGATGGCAGAGCAATTGATGGGGACAAACTCTCCTTTACGGCCGCTCATTTTATGTATGGCTTGCGCAAATAATTCTTTACCGGTCCCGCTTTCCCCGGTTAGCAAAATAGTAGCTTTTGATCTGGCAGCTTTTCGTGCTTTGCTTTTGCTCTCTAACAAGGCTTCACTGGACCCTAGAATTTGCTCAAAGGAATAAAAAGAAGTGCGGGTTTCCTTTTTCTCTTCTTCAAAAGGAGGAGGGGTTTCCATGTTGCCTGCTTTTCCGAGAATGCGATACAGCTCGCTTACTCCTTCAAATATGAGCATGCCGATCGCACCGGTCACTTCTCCCTCTTTCCAAATAGGAATACGATGGACAACCATTTTTTGACCTTGGATGACTTGTATTTCTCCCTTTTCAGGAACCCCTGTCTGAATCGTCCGATGGAGCTTTGTATTTTCGATGATATCTTCTACTCGCCGCCCCAGTACTTGCTCTTCCCTTGGAATTCCTAGAAAGTTACGATAGGCTTTATTCATTTGAACGATGATACCTTCTCGGTCGACGACAGCGACTCCTTCGTACGCGCTATTTAAAATAACATCCGTAATTTCTCTATGATGCTCTAATGATTTTGTCCATTCCCGATACGCTTGAAGCAAACTATCTTTCATTAACAAACCAACTATTTGCTTTTGTTCGTTTACTACATGACAAGGTACTTGTGCCTCCGTTATTCCTATAACGACGGTATCGGGTTGGACGGGTGGAGCCGTTACGGCTGCATGTTCTGCTTTTTCCACCGGCGCCATCCACTTGTCTGCCGTATATTCTTCCCACTCTTTCTTCATCGTGCTCCACCTCCCCTATCTTTCTAAGTTGAAAACGTTACATCTACCCCTGTTTTCTCCAATAACTCAAAATAAGTAGGACATGTTTTCGAAACACATCCCGGATCTTCAATAACAACACCAGCTACTTTCGTTCCGATCAAAGACAAGGCCATCGCTACCCGATGATCATCATACGAATGAAGCGTCGTTCCTTTCGGTGTGCCCGGGTAAACTTTCAAACCGTCCTGATACTCTTCCACTTCAATTCCCAGCTTCTGAAGTTCTGTACAGACAGCGGAAATACGGTCTGACTCATGATGACGGATATGTTCTACCTCGTTCATCGTAATGGGCGCATCAGCAAACGGAGCAATCGCAGCAAGAGTAAGTGTCTGATCCGACATCTCTTTCATACTGATTTCAAATCCACCAACCAGTTGATCCGGTCCTTCTACTTCGACCCATCCGTCCCCTTTCGTAACACGGCAGCCCATCTTCTCATACACCTCGGTCATATAAATATCAGGCTGATTTGTATCCATGTGTAGATTGTTAATACGAACCGTTCCCCCTGTTACTGCGGCGAGTGCCATGAAGTAACTGGCCGTCGAGGCATCAGCTTCAAGAGGCATCGTTTGACCGGTGTAGCCTTTGACAGGGACTTTCATTTCCGTTAAGTCCTCGTTGTAAGAGACGTCTACCCCAAACGCCTTCATCATGTCAAGCGTAATTTTTACGTAAGCATGCTGGACAATATAATCTGGAATCGTTACGGTCAGATCGTTTTCCGCATAGGTACCGGCTAACAGCAATCCACTAATAAACTGACTGGAAAGCTTCCCTGAAATGCTCACTTCTCCACCTGTTAATCCGTTCGCATGGACGCGCAAAGGATAAAAGCCTTCTTTTTGAAGATACTCAATGTTCGCACCTAGTGTCTCAAGCGCCTCCATTAACGGTCGCACAGGACGTTCGCTCATTCGTTTACTTGCTTTGATATGAAAGTTTCCATGTTGGGAAATCGCCAAAGCACCAGGTAGAAAGCGAGCAATCGTACCAGCAGCTCCTATATACAGGTCAGTTTCTTTTTTCGGCCACTCCCCTCCACATCCTTCAATACGGACAGTGTCTCCCTCTACTTCTACTGCAATGCCAAGATGACGAAGAGCATCAATGCACCAGTATGAATCATCGCTCCTTAAAATTCCTGATAATTCAGATGTTCCTTCGGCAAGCCCTGCTATGATCAGCGCGCGATTCGTGACACTCTTACTCCCGGGAATGGTTATCGATGTATGTATTGATTTATGTTCTACAGGTTTTATTTCTACTTCCGTAATATCAGTCAATGCCGCCCATGGCGAGCGGGCTTCTAAATCCGGCTTACTCACAGTTGTATCGTCCCTTTCCAAGAAATATTGAAGTGCTATCATCAAAACTGTGACTTAGAGCATCGATGAACCCGTCCCCTCCAGTTTCTCCAGCTTACTTCCTTTTCTTTTTCTTCTTCCATTACATCACTCCCCTAAAGAATTATCAAGCTTGTAATAAAGAAAAGCATAAAGCGTCGCCTATCGTCGACAAGCGCTGGAAAGCCACCGAGAAGGCTTTGCCGCCGCAGTGCGGTTGAAGCGACCTCGAGCTGGTGGCGCCTGATGCTAGACAACACTCCATGAACGTTATATTTCCTAACTGTCTAGTCAATTAGTGACGTTAATTCATTGTTTTCTCAGTTCAATGTCATTATCCATTGCTATTTGTTCCCCTGAAACTTGTAATTTCCCGTTAAATGTCACTAACCAACCTCATTACTTACCAAACTAATACTTTTTTCTTTCTCAAAGGCACTATCCCCTTTCCATCACGTCGATTAGTAACGTTGATTCATTATTTTCTCAACCTAACGTCATTAAACATACCCATTAGTTCCTTTAAAACTTGTAATTTTCTACTCTACGTCACTAAGTCCATCTATTAATGACATTGCTCTCTCTGACTTTGCTTAGAATGTCACTAATACTCAGAAAAGTATAAGGAGCCTTGACTTGCGCAGGACGTGCTGACTTCTGTCTTAACTTGTACACGACGTACCGACTTCTGCGTTGGCTTACGCAAGAGGCGTTGACTTTTGTGTTGCAAACAGTACGTTTGCGAACTTAGCAAAAGGTCTATATCAGGCGTTTGCGCTCTTGGCAGAAGATCAACTATTAATGTGGGCGGTCTTAGTAGAAGTTCCTTTTTCTTTAGTCGAACATCCTTCAAAACTTGTGCTTTTCTTTTTGTCTAGCTACAGGCGCCATCGGCTCGTGGTCGCTTCAACCCGCTCTGCGGCGGCATAGCCTCCTCGACGGGTTTCCAGCGCTTGTCGCCGATAGGCGGGCGCCTTCCGCTTTTCTTGTTTGTATGCCCTTTCAACTTTCAGAAAGTTTACAGTCGCCGAAATGCCTGGTATGATAGGATCATTGTATTTATTTACCTAGGTAAATAATTTGGAGGTTCTACCCCGATGGATAGAAGTTACCTGTTTCACGCCTTAAACCAAAAAGTTCGGCAGCTAAAAAAGGAATTAGATGACAAACTGCAGGTGCATGACTTGTACTATGCGCAGTGGACGATTCTTTATACATTAAGTCGAAAAGGTTCCATTACACAAACGGAACTCTGGAAATACTTGCAGGTCGAAGCCCCAACCATCACACGTACCTTAACACGCATGGAAGAAAAAGGGTGGATTGTGAGAACACCTGGCCGCGACAAACGGGAACGCCTTGTGGCTTTGACAGAGGAAGCGCTCGCTAAGCTTCCACGGATTAAAGAGACTATTGATGACACCGAGCAGCAATTCGTCACTTCTTTGTCCGAAGAAGAGCAGCAAAAGCTCTATCATCTATTGGAAAAATTAGGAACATCAAAGGAGTGATTCATTTAATATGAGTACGATGAGCAATAAAATATGGACGAAAGATTTTATAGGTATTTCTTTGATTCAATTTATCGTCTTTACTATTTTTTATACATTACTTACTGCCTTGCCTTTATACGTGGTGCAAGATTTAGGCAAAACCGAAGTCCAAGGCGGTCTCGCCGGCACAGCCATGTTGCTGTCCGCTATCATCGTGCGACCACTGGCAGGCAAATTTGTAGAGCAGTTTGGCAAGAAAAATGTGCTAACCGTTACGGTTCTATTATTCACGGCCACCACGGCAGGATATATTTGGGCGGACGGCTTTACCTCTCTTATTATATTGCGTTTTATTCATGGTCTGTTTTTCGGAGTTTTGACCACCGCTACTCCTGTAATTGCGGCTCATGTCATCCCTGAGAAAAAACAAGGGGAAGGGCTTGGTTACTTTACGATGGCCATGAACGTTGCCGTCGTCGCCGGTCCGTTTCTCGGTTTATCTCTCATCCAATTTGTATCCTTTGAAACATTATTTATTATTTTAAGCATAGCGATGACAGCAGGAATTCTTTGTTTATTTGGAGTTACTGTAAAAGAAGATAATGTGCGTACCCCGAAAAAGAAAAAACAATCATTTTCCGTGGAAGAATACATTGAATGGAAGGCAGCACCGGTTGCCTTGATGAGTGGTCTTGTGGCATTTGCGTATGCCGGCATTCTCTCCTTTATTTCGACCTATGCCACCAATCTTAATATGGAGAGCATGTCGAGTTATTTCTTTCTTATTTTTGCCGTAACAATGCTTTTATCGAGACCGTTTATGGGAAGATTGTTCGACACGCGAGGTCCGAAAATAGTGATTATCCCTTCTCTTGTCATCTTTGCGTCAGGCTTGGCCCTATTAAGCGTTGCCCATGCTCCTTTATTATTTTTAGTGGCAGCAGGCTTGATTGGCGTAGGATATGGGGCTATTTTGCCATGCACGTTATCAATCGCTGTTCAATCGTCTTCCAGAGAGCGAAACGGCCAGTCGACCGCTACTTACTTCATGTTGTATGATACGGGCATTGCAGCTGGTTCATACGTGTTAGGGGTCGTTGTTTCTACGGTTGGGTATTCCCTCATGTATACCTTTAGTGCCGCGCTTGTCATTCTAACAGCAATCGGGTTCTATTATTTGTTACAAGGGGCGTTTACAAAACAACGAGAGACGAAAATGACCGCAGAGGGGAAAAAGAGCTTGTAGGCTCTCCTTTCTGCGGTCATGTTTTTCCATGTTACACTTGTATAGGTGTTTGTTGATATCGATCTTGAAGAGACTTTCTTAACAAATCGCACGGGCGCCCCACTTGTTTCACGCCGCCCTTCTCAACCAACACAACCCGGTCAGCCAGGACGCGAGCATCTTCCTCATCATGTGTCACAAAAATGGTTGTCGTTCCCGTATGTTTAATCGTATCTCTTAGTTCGTCTCGAATGCGTTGCTGTAAATGAGCATCAAGGTTACTAAATGGTTCGTCCAAGAGGAGAAGAGATGGCTTAGGGGCTAAAGCTCGAGTTAAAGCAACACGCTGTTGCTGGCCTCCGCTCAATTCATAAGGATACCGTTTGCGGTACTCTTCCATATGAATGAGCTCAAGCATCTCATCTACCCGTTGCAGACGTTCTGTCCTTTTCCAGCGTTTTAATCCAAACATAACATTCTGTTCTACCGTCATATGCGGGAATAGCGCGTAGTCTTGGAACACCATACCAATGCCACGTTTTTCCACCGGTAGAAAGGATCTATTATCCTCACAATATACTTGGTTTCCAACCCTTATGCTTCCTTTTTCTGGCCGTTCCAACCCAGCGATCAAGCGCAAGATCGTACTTTTCCCGCTTCCGCTTTCTCCAAGGATTGATACAATTTCTCCTTCCTGCATGTACAAGGAAAAATCACGTATGGTAGGTGATGATGACGACGGATAATGAAACTGTAGATCGGAAATTTGTACGTGCATTAGTTTGGCTCCTTTTCTATTATAATATGGAAAATAAACATCGCCACTCCGCTAACCAATACAATGAAGATAGAAGCAGGGGCAGCTTCTTGAATACGTTCATCACTTGCATAGCGATAAGCCATAGAAGCTAATGTTTCAAAATTGAACGGTCTTAATATGAGTGTTAGTGGTAATTCTTTTAATATATCGACAAACACGAGGATAAAGCCACTGAAAATAGCAGGACGGATCATTTTTAAATCAACTCGCAGAAACGTTTCCGTCCACCCCATTCCAAGTGTTCGGGAAGCTTCGTTAAACTTCATGCCGATTTTATCAAAACCAGCTTCAATCGAATTATAGCCTACAGCCATAAAGCGGATAATGTAAGCAAACAGTAACATTACGATACTTGTACTTAATACTAAATTCGTGGATGCCCCCACCGAACTGTAGAAGGCACCCAGCCATTCATCCATAGAGATAAAAAAGCTGATAACCCCGACTGCAATAACAGCTCCCGGTATCGAGTAGCCAAGCACAGTCAGACGAGAAGTTAAAGCGGGGAGCCATCCTTTTGACATACGGGCGAAATTTGCTATGACAATCGCTATAATAACAACTCCCGCGGCGGATATGCCGGCTGCTAGAGCTGAATTACGGATGAGCGCCAAGAAGGTATTTGAAAAAATATCTTCATACGTTAAGAAGGACCAGTATAATAGCTGAGCGACTGGCAGGAAAAAGCCGAGAGTGAAAATGATCCCTGTGTAGAAAACAGCCATCCATTTATGCCAGCCTTTTAATGGCACCGGTTTTAATGGAGACACCTTTGTATTGCTGTAACTGAATTGCCTCCTGCCTCGGAGAAGCTTTTCAAGGAATAACAAAATGAACACAATTCCCATTAATATACCAGCTAGTTTAATCGCCGCATCTAAATCCCCAAAAGCGAACCATGTTTGAAAGATAGCGGTACTAAACGTTTGGATACCGAAGTAACTCACAACACCATAGTCATTTAACACTTCCAAAACAACGAGAGTGGCACCAGCCACAATCGCCCCTCTGGCAATCGGGATAACAACGCGTAAAAAAATACGCACTGGCCCGCTGCCGAGTACTCTTGCATTTTCGACCAATGATGTTGCCTGACTTGCAAAAAAGGCTCTTGTAATGGCGTACACATATGGATAAAGGAACAATGTAAAAATAAACACAGCCCCTGGCATATTCATGATATCGAAATATCGTTGAGATACAGCTGTATCAAAATGTTCCCGTAAGGTTACCTGGATAACACCTGTGTAATTTAACATCCCGTGATAAGTGTAGGCACCGATATAAGGAGGAATTGCAAGCGGCATTAAGAGCGCCCATTTCAGCGTGCCACGCAATGGAAAGTCATAAGCCGAAACGAGCCAGGCCAATGTCGTGCCAATGGCAACGGCAAATACTCCCGTCCATAAAGCTAAGAGCAGTGTATCCGTAATATAGCTTTGCAACATGTACTCCCGAATATGTTCCCAATTCTCGCTGGGGGGTTGGAAAACACGAAAGATGAGAAATAAAGTTGGTAATGAGAGAATCGTTACAAAGAACAGTGCTAAAGCTCCCCATCCTGATACAGTTGTCGGCAATTTCCGTTTCATTTTCATGATGCCAGGTCCTTTATTTATAATCATTTTAGTTAAGTGAGAATGTTTATCATCTACATGTAGTATGACAGAAAAATGTGATTTTGTCACTAGAACCTCGAGGAACCACCCAACGTAAAAAAGCTCACCGTGACAATCACAGCAAGCTTACATTTTTCTAATTCTGAAACTTTGTTTTCTTTTGGTGAAACTTTTGCTAAGTGCACGAACGTCCTGTGCAAGTTCTGTCTAGCTCAGCGCCTAGTCGCTCGGGGGTTTCTCCCCTTTCGACTCCGGGTCGATTGCGACCCTGCGCGAAAGGTCCAGAACCTGTCGTGGCTTAGCGGGCTTTTTGATGGTCCTTCTGCTAACACCGCAAACGTCCTGTTTGCAACGCAGAAGCCAGCACATCCTGTGCAAGTTCTGTTTAGCTTCAGGCGCCATCGGCTCGAGGTCGCTTCAACCCGCTCTGCGGTGGCAAAGCCTCCTCAGCGGGTCTCCAGCGCTTGTCGCCGATAGGCGGGCGCCTTATGCTTTTCTTATTTCCAGCCGGCTTCGTTCATGAGCATGAGGGCTTCGGTGTTGTTTTCTCCTAAACGAGTTAAGTTTATATCTTGTTCTTCGAAATCTCCCCATGACTGGAGTAATTCAGAAGGCTCGACGTTCGGGTTCACGGGATATTCGTAATTAGCTTCTGAAAATTCGGCTTGTACGTCTTCGCTAGATAAGAACTCAATAAACTGGACGGCCGCTTCTTGATTCGTGCTATTTTTCACTACGCCTGCACCACTAACGTTCACATGGGTCCCCGTCGTTTCCTGATTCGGAAAGAATACTTCGAGACTCTCCGCTACTTTTACTTCCTCTTCTTCTGAAGAATTCAACATTTGACCGAGATAATACGAGTTCATGATAGCAACGTCCCCTTCACCAGCTGCAATGCCTTTCGCTTGGTCACGGTCCCCCCCTTGAGGATCACGGCCCATGTTTTCAACGAGACCATCAGCCCATGCCTTCGTTTCTTCTGTGCCATTAATAGAAATAAGGGATGCTACAAGGGATTGGTTATAAATATTATCAGACGAGCGTACTAATACACGTCCTTCCCATTTGTCAGCCGCCAAGTCTTCATAGGTGGAAAGCTCTTCTTCGTCCACTCGTTCCGGATCATAGACAAGGATACGAGCCCGTTTCGTTAACCCAAACCATTGGTTATCCTTATCGCGATACTTCTCCGGAATGTTCTCACTTAAGACATCCGATTCAACCTGCTGCAAAATTCCTGCTTCCTTCGCTCGGTGTAAGCGTCCTGCATCCGCTGTAATAAATACATCCCCTTCTGTATTTTCCCCTTCACGCTCTAAGCGTTCAATCAGTTCATCCGCACTTCCCGAGATGATATTCACTTCGATACCTGTTTCTTCTGTAAATTTCTCATACAATGCTTCATCTGTATCATAGTGGCGGCTCGTGTAAAGGTTTACTTCTTGATTGTTACCAGCTGCTTCTTCACCAGATTCAGATTCTTCCGTACCTTCTGTTTCTTCTGTCGCTGTGTCTTCTTGGCCAGCATCAGAACTCTCTTCTCCTTCGTTTGCACTCCCGCAAGCAGAGAGTCCAATTATTGCAACGATTCCAAGTAGAATTAGCAACAACCATGAACGCTTTTTCATTTGTTACCCTCCGTCTTTATGTATTTAATTGATAATGAATATCATTACTAAATGTAATTTTACTAAAAATTTGACGCTAGTCAAGTGACTCTCTAATGTTTCTCAAGCTATGTTGTTTTATGCATTGAAATTTCTCTATATTTCCTCTGTCCCAAGGGAAGGATGGTATGTTTTTCATTATTTGTTGAGCTGCTTTTCTTTCGTGAGCAGCTTGGATCTCATAAACGGACCCCGGAAAGGCCCTTGAAAAACGACGATAAAACCCCCTATGTTCATAAAATAAATCTTCGAGTGCTGTTGTATATGTAATGCTCGGAGACAAAGTCGTTACTGCTCTTCTTCGCAATGTTTGTTCGCTCGCATACAAATAAAAATAGCGATCTGGTATTCCAAGCTTTTTCTCCATAAACGCTTGCTGAAACATATCATTTATCTGTGTTTTGTAGGGACTGTTTATAAACCCGCATAGGAACAATGGCCAGAAAATATCTCCGTCGAGTACAACGACGGCATGCTCTGCCGATTTTCTCACAGCGAGTTCCCAGCGTTCCATCTGTTCCTCACATAATTCCTGCCACCCCATCAAACCCATGTCATGAAGCTGTAGGGTTTTTAGATTCACCGCTGGTATTGTATAACAACTATATGTATCTTCGAGTTCTAGAGAAACCGTCGTTTTCCCGACAGCCGGTGGTCCCTCTACACAAATAATCGGCATCGCATTGTGTCACCATCCTTTCCCTTATTTCTTAGTTTAACATCTACCTATCCTTTTCCTGCTTTCTGGTACATTCAACCACACTGGCAAAAATTGAAGGGTTTATAAGAACTTATGTTCGTGTATAATGAGAAGAGGAGGGGATAGTGATGAGAGGAAATAAACTGACACCTGGTTCGAATGTCCGTTGGGAGTCATCTCGTATGATCCTTCCCGAACACCGGGAACAATGGCTCCACTACCAGGAACAACAAACAAAAGAGAAAAAACCGGAGCTTGATCCTCAACGCTGGGAGGAATTGGAGTGGCTCTTGGGAGAAGCTATGCGTGACAACGCAACACTTTCCTTTACGTATTGGAAAGATGGATTTTTTTCTTCTTTCACAGGAACGTGTCACTACATTAATCACGAGCAGAGACAATTTCATCTTATCACGGATCAAGGGGTTGTATACTTACAATTTGCGGACCTCGCCGATATTGAGGTGGTTTCATTTTAGGAGAGATCCCAAAAAATACAAGCGCCCTAAAAGCGGGCGCCGCATCTTCCTTCCTGTTATCTTCGTAAAAAATACTCAGAGTAATCAATATCTCGGTCAAAATGAATGGGACGGCCTTCATCGTCAAGCATCGTATATCCTTCAAATACTTCTTCTTTTCCGCTGCCGCTTTCCCCATCGCCAAACATCCCTTCATACACTTCTGACGGATTAAACGTATCGGACGGAGTATCTGAGGTGCCGTACGCTGCGGCTAACTCCCAGGATTCTTCTGCATCAAAACGCTCATTTTCAATATCATCTTCTGGAACGTCCGTAAACCCACCTTTTCCGGGAATAAGACGGTCTTCCTCTGAAGGACGATCATCTGGGTCATTGTCCTGGTACGCGTGATGAACACACTGAAGAGCAGCAGGCTCCGATCGCAAGCGTTCAAGCGGAATATCCTTCCCGCATTTTTCACATGTCCCGTATGTCCCGTCAGCAATAGCCTGCAGGGCTTTTTTTATACGTGCCTGTTCCCGATCCGCATGCTGCTCTAATGCGAGGTCTTTTTCTCTTTCATAAAGCTCCGTGCCATTATCAGCAGGATGATTATCGTAGTTGGATAGTTCGCTCATGGATTCCTGGGCAAACTCCGCCGACATACCGAGCCTGTCATCCGTATATTGTTGAATATCTCGTAATCGTTCTTCTAATGCTGCTTTTGCTTCTGCAAAAAATGCATTCGTCTTCACCTTGCATCCTCCTCTCACAGGCATAGTATCTGCAAAAGAGGAGGTGAATTGCCTTTCACTTTTTGGGAAGGAAACCAAACACACCCATCATCAAGAAGGAATGGGGTTTGGCACCTGGAATGATAAGACAGAGGCCGGAGATAAACGAAAAATGATATCACTCACTACTGACGGGTTTTTCCCGGTGTGAATGTAACTAGTACTGTTCAAAAAGATGTTTCTCTTTTGGGCAACTTCCGACTTTTTCCATCATCTCTTTCCGCTTCCCATCTAAGCCAGTGAAAAGCCTGTTCCCCCGCCTTATGAGGAAAGAAGCCGTGGAAACTGACTGAGGGTTTCACATCCATTCTCTGTCACAACAAAACTTTCACTAATTTCTACTCCAATATCATCCAGCCACACACCGGGCATTAAATGAAAAGCCATATTAGGCTGGAGGATCGTTTGATCGCCAGGTCGCAATGAGGCGGTGTGTTCTCCCCAATCCGGAGGGTAATTCAATCCAATCGAGTATCCAATCCGAGAATCTTTTGTAAACCCGTGCTTTTTTATCACTCGCTGCCAAGTGTCTTCTACTTCTTCACATGTGATCCCAGGCTTGATTTGTTCCAATACCGCTTCTATTCCTTCCATTACAGCACGTACCAAAGAAAGAAAGCGGTCTCCCATTTTCCCAACGGTTACTGTGCGTGCAAGCGGGGCATGATAACGATGAAAACAACCAGCCAATTCAATAATTAATGGATCTCCTTGTTTGAGCCGCTCATCCGTCCACGTGACATGAGGAGCGAATGTCAAAGAGCCTGCCGGTATAAGAGGAACAATGGAAGGATAATCCCCGCCGGCATCAGGAGTACCGCTAATTTGGGCTTGCGCAATAGCTGCGGCAATATCACAAACGCGAGCTCCTTCCTTTGCCACATCGACTCCTGCTTTCATTGCCCTTTCCGCGATGGTCCCCGCCTTTTTCATATATAGGATTTCCTGATCGGATTTAATCATGCGTATTTCATTCACTACGTGCTGCGCATCGGCAAAGTTTATCCAAAAGCACCCTGTTTGTAAACACTCGAACGCTCGTGGCGAGAAATAGTAGGCATCCATCTCGACGCCAACACGTTTGATATTTTTTTTCTTTTCTTTTACCCACGCAGCAAGCACTTCCATTGGATGTTTCGACTTTGCATGGACATATTCATCACTATAGGACAATAGCTGAGATGGCGACAACCACGCGGTGGCACGAGCTCCGTTTGCGTCTTGAGCACGGCCAAACCAGTATGGTTCCTCGTCCTCCAAAAAAACGAGAACCATTTGCGGTACATAAAACGACCAGCCATCATACCCCGTAAGATAATTCATATTAGCGGGGTCACTAATGAATAGTGCATCGAGCCCTTTTTTCTCCATTTTCTTTTTTACTTTTTGCAGCCGCTCCCCGTATTCTGCTTTCGAAAACTTTTTCAAGGACCGCATGAACGCTCCCCCCTTTGCCATCTGGCGGCCTTTTCTAAGAAAGTGCAAAGTTCCATATCAGATAATTGCGCTTTTAGTAAAACAACACTTATATGATTTTAGAGACCCACCGAGGAAGCTTGCCGCCGAGAGAAAGAGAAAGCGACCTCGACCACTGGATCTCGAACATACCAACACAACAGGACAGGCTTTCATCTCTTCTTCTTAAAAAATCTCCGTCGCATTCATCTTTTTTTACATGTTATGAAGAAAAAATCATATCTAGAAAGTAGACAGTGGTTTATTATTCAATTTATTCTGAAGGTAGTGATCTGCCACACCTTTTTAAAGAAAAGCGCAAGGCACCCGCATGGACGTTCGCTAAGAATGTGTGCTTTGGTCTCACTGACACACCACGCCTCTCCTCAGCTTCCAAGACGAACTTATATTATTTTCTAAGAAGAAAAGGGGGAAATTTTCATGAAGGCTCCTATGACATTGAAAGATGTTTGGAAAGCTAAAAAACGAGTGCAGGCTTTTCTGCCGCCCACTCCTCTTCTTTACTCTGCGCCACTCACGGACCTCGCTGGCGTCCCTGTTTATTTGAAGCTTGAACAGCTGCAAGCGACGGGCTCCTTCAAACTACGAGGAGCGACCAATATGATTCATTCTCTCAGCAATGAAGAACAAGACCGCGGTGTCGTGACATTTTCCACAGGGAACCATGGGTTTGCGGTCGCGTATGCCGCTGCCAACTTGGGTATTCGCGCGGTCATTTGTGTGTCAGAACGAGTCCCGGCGGCAAAAATTCAAGCATTGAAAGAAAGTGGAGCCGAGCTGCATATTGAAGGCAATTCCCAGGATGAAGCGGCAGAAATATGCGCCCGGCTCCAACGAGAAGAAGGATTAACGCTCATCCCTCCATTTGATCACCCTCTGATCATTGCCGGACAAGGAACGATGGGGCTGGAAATAGTAGAGGAATTACCAGACGTAGAATACGTACTCGGGGGTTTATCAGGTGGAGGATTGTTGTCAGGAGTAGGCCTTTCTTTGAAAGAAACAGATCCCTCGATCCACATTACGGGGTTATGCGTAGAAAAAGGAGCTGCCATGGATGAGAGCATTTTAGCCGGAAAGCCGGTTCACGTCCCTGAACACCCCACCTATGCAGACAGTCTCTTAGGGGGCATTGGTCTCGATAATCAGTATACATTGACACTCTCCACTCGTTACGTCGACGAAAGAATTCGCTTATCCGAAGAGTCGATCGCTCGTGGGATGGCTTTTTTGTATGAACGACATCGACTGATCGTGGAAGGCGCTGCCGCAGTTGGTGTAAGTGCCTTAATCGATAGACTCGTAAAGCCACGCGGCCCGGCTGTGGTCCTTATTACCGGGAACAGCATTGATCCTCATGACCACTTTCAAGCAATTAAACCTTTTGTAGAGAGCAGAAAGTAAATCAAATCTTCCCCTCCCGCTGGCTGAAGCCAGCTTTTTTTTATTCCTTTGGTTTAAAAGGCTAGAAATATACCAAAACTGGATAAAAAATTGTTTTGTTCTTGCGGGCGGCCATCGTTGCCCGGTTGGAAAGGAGGGGAAGGAAATGAATACGGCATTGCGAAAAAAGAAACCTTACCCGAAACGAATTGGAACATGGCGCCTTTTCTTCAGAGCGGTTTTAACGCTAGGCATTTTTCTCGCAAGCGGTGCTCTTCTCGTCATGGGAGGCGCGAAGGTACTACCGGCACCCCCTATTGAAGTAAACCAAACGACTGTGTTTTATGGGGCAGATCATTCTATTATTGGAGAACACCAGAACGGAAAAAAACGATACTGGAGCGAGCTCGATGAAATCTCTCCTCATTTAATAAATGCCATGATAGCAATTGAAGATCGTGAATTCTTTGAGCATACAGGCTTTGACTTCCCACGTATAGCTTCTGCACTTGCAGCCAACATTCGGACAGGGACAAAGTCTCAAGGAGCTAGTACCATTACTCAGCAGTATGCCAGGAATTTATTCTTATCCCATGAGAAAACGTGGGCGAGAAAGGTAGAAGAAGCGCTCTACGCTCTTCGTCTCGAAGCTCATTACGATAAAGAAGACATTCTAGAAGGCTATTTGAACACCATTTATTTTGGACACGGGGCATACGGCATTGAGGCGGCATCGCGCCTGTATTTTGATAAACCTGCTAGTGACCTGTCTTTATCAGAAGCGTCTCTATTAGCGGGCGTACCAAAAGGGCCATCCTATTATTCTCCTTTTTCTTATCCGGAACGTGCGCAAGAAAGACAGAGTCTCATCTTACAGGCGATGGAAACAACGGGAGTGATCACCGAAAATGAAAAGGTGGAAGCGGAAAATGCTCCCCTTCTCCTAGAACGTCCTGGTCAACTGGCCGATGATCGGATCGGTCCTTATTTTCAAGACGTTATCGAACGCCAGCTTGATGAAAAATATGGCTTGGATCCCGCAGTGATCGAACAAGGCGGTCTGCATATTTACACAACACTCGACCCGGAGCTTCAAGAAAAAGCAGAGAGATGGGTAAAGCAGGAAATACCGAAGGAGTCGGAATTGCAAGGAGCGCTAGTCGCTATGGATCCTAACAGCGGAGAAGTAAGAGCCCTTGTTGGTGGTAAAAACTACGAGGAGAGCACCTTCAACCGTGCGACCGAAGCAGCTCGCCCGCCTGGTTCCGCTTTAAAACCTTTTTTATATTATGCAGCGCTGGAGGATGGATTTACCCCTCTTACGTCCTTTCGCAGTGAGCCGAGCGAATTCGAAACTGGGGAAAATGGAGAAATCTACTCGCCTGGCAATTACGCAGAATTGTATGCCAACGACTTTATTAACATGGAAGAAGCATTAGCAGTGTCTGATAACATTTTTGCTGTAAAAACCCATTTATATCTTGGGCCAGAAGCATTGGTGGAGACAACAGAGCGAGCAGGTATCACCTCTGACTTTTCTCCGATCCCTTCCCTGGCACTGGGTACGCAAAATGTCCGTATTCTTGATTTAACTGCCGGTTACAGCGCAATCGCGAACGGCGGCTATCAAGTCGAGCCCCGATTTATTCAAAAAATAACAGATGCGGAAGGAAACGTTTTAGTAGAAACGGAACAAGAGAAAAAGCAAGTATTTGATGCCAAAAAAACATATGTCCTGACGAACATGATGCAACGCGTGTTTGACACCTCTCTGAATAGTTATACTTCCGCTACTGGTCACTCGATCGCTCATTTAGTCAACCGTCCTCTCGCTGGGAAAAGCGGATCAACGACATATGACAGCTGGATGGCTGGATTTGCCCCGCAGCTTGTCACCGGGGTTTGGGTGGGATACGACGATAACCGGGAACTCAACCATGCCCAGGAAGGACAAATTTCAAAACGAATCTGGGCTAACTTTATGAGAGAAGGTCTGTCAGAAGAGTTAAAACTTGCTTTTCCTCCGCCTGAAGGGGTTGTAAAGGTAGAGATAGATCCGGAGACAGGATTCTTAGCTTCTGAAGAATGCGGCCCCGCCCGCACCGTCGCCTTTGAGAAAGGAACAGAACCTCGCCGCTCCTGTTCGGGAAAAATGAATGAAGAAAAAGCGGAAGAAAATAACAAAGAAGAAGAACTAGAGAAAAAAGAAGAAAGATTTTTTGACCGTTTAAAAAAATGGCTGGAATAAAGAAAAGCGGAGGCGTCCCGATCAGCCACGACAGGTTCTGGAGGGCCAGCAAAGAAAGCCGATTTTTGCTTTCTTTGAATGGACCGAAGAAACCCCGAGTGGCTGGACGCCGCAGCTAGACAATATAGAAAAGCGAAAGCGCCCTGCTCAGACGCGACAGGTTCTGGAGGGCCAGCAAAGAAAGCCGATTTTTGCTTTCATTGTCTGCACCGAAGAAACCCAGAGCGTCTGGGCGCTGAAGCTAGACAATAAGAAAAGCGAAGGCGAGTAAGGATGTTCGACTAAAGAAAAAGGAACTTCTACTAAAATCGCCCACATCGTGTGGGCAACGTAGAAGCCACCGCCTCCTGCGGAAGTTCCTGTGACAACGTCGAACTGACCCACGTCCTGTGGGCCCGCGACAGGTTCTGGAGGGGCAGCAAAGAAAGCCGATTTTTGCTTTCTTTGAATGGACCAGATGGAAGATCGGCTAAAGCCGTCTCGTCCTGAGACAACGCCGATCTGACCCACATCGTGTGGGCCTCCCGAGTGGCTGGGCGCTGAAGCTAGACAATAAAGAAAAGCGAAAGCGCCTGCTTATCGGCGACTAGCGCTGGAGAAGGTTGTTCGACTAATGAAAAAGGAACTTCTACTAAAATCGCCCACATCATGTGGGCAACGTAGAAGCCACCGCCTCCTGCGGAAGTTCCTGTGACAACGTCGAACTGGCTTGCACAGGATGTGCTGACTTTTGCGTTGCAAACAGTACCGTTTGCGCTTTTAGCAAAAGAACATTCACCTGTGGGCCTGAGGAGGCCGTGCCGCCGCAGAGAGGGTTGAAGCGACCTCGAGTAGCTGGACGCCGCAGCTAAACACAGACCGCTAACCATTGATACTTTCCTTCCTATCGAAAAAACCAAAACGCGCAAGAGGCTGGATCGGCTCTCTTGCACGTTTTGGTGTCCTAGTTATGTGTAGTGCATGTGTGTGTAATTATAGTTTATTGATATTTTATGAAAAGAACAATATGTGGAAGTAATGTTCAAAAATCGTTCACACAACGTTTGTTATTTCACAGTCAGTGCTTGGTGCAATTCTTCCGTTGAATGATTCCACATGTCTTCATTAAACCCTTTTAGAAAAGCTGCGAGTATTTTCTTCGAGTGATCATCCATATGATCGACGACGACCCGCCCTTTTAAAGACTTATCCATATTGTTCACGTGCTCTGGCATGCTCTTGTACCCATTTTTAATACGTTTGTCTTCTCTTTCTACGAGAAATTCACAAGCTCCCACCCCACCGTAATGAGGCTTCCCTTCTTTTTGTTGAACAGTAACCCATACAATCCAGTACTTCCTGCTGTCCGGCAGTTCGTCGCGACTCTCTAATATACGAACCCGTTTTTCAATGGCGGAGCGGGCATGCAAGGCTCCCATATCTATGAAAGCATCGTCCCCTTCCGGATCTACAATAACGGGAGTTACGTTATCTAAGCTTAAAGCGCCGACACCATAACCACCATGACCGTCGGTGGAATCACCACTTAATATATTAAATCGACTGCGCTTGATTTCTTCATTTTTTTTCGCTGCATCCTTATCCATCTATCTCGCCCCTTTGATTGAAGATTCTCTTTCTATCATACTTCCTTAAGAGAGATGATTCAAAGATTCGATAAACTCCCATGCCTCTTGGATATCTTGCTCCGTGTAATTCTGGCTTTTCTTAAGGGTAAACACTTTCTCTTTTACCTCTGGTTTTGGCAGTTCATCAAAGTAAAGCATCGTTGATACAAGTTCAAGAAATTTAGAGCTGTGTCCATTCAGCTGATGAACGATGGTGCTCGCTTGTTCACGAGGCCAGGTCAAGGGAAATTTTTCTATAAAGGATTCCCCATTTTTTGTGATTTTATAACGGTATTGAGAATACCCCGCTTTCTTTTCCTTCGTTTCAGTCACAAAGCCTAAGCTGCACAGCTCTTCTACACGCAACGTCAATTCTTCAGAATAAGGACCATACACGTGGAAAGTATATTTTTCCTGTAACGGTAACTTCATTTTTTTCCCGATGTATACAATTTTTTGCAGTTTCTTCCTGCCAACAATTTCTCCGGCATCTTTCAACAACGCAATAATTTTAGCATGTTCCGGCAGCACCATTGTAGCCTCCTTCAACCCGGCTTCCCCATTTTCACCTGATCTATGTAGTGAGTTCTTTTACTTTACTTTTCTGTTTAAAGGCCTGGTTCTCTTTTCCCTGGATGAGCTTGAAGTATGTCTTTAATTTGCTGTTTTTCTCTTTCGTGTCCTGGTGTATCGAGCCATTCCGCTGGATAATACAATTTGTGATCGGTTCGCTTTTTTCCTGAGATCGCTTCTACAATATCGGATTCCCTCGATAACTCTCTAAGTTTCCGGTCCGGCATGAGCAAGTGAATCGGAATCCGCTCCTCTTCTTCTCCAGGCCGATAAAAGTCATACGGCAAATCGGACGATGAGTCAATCACAAGATAATAGTCTGGATGAATCCCTACCTCCAAAAATAACTCCTGAAGTTTCATCCAATCATTCATAACAAAGTCTTGGTCGAACTCTACATATTTAAATAAACGACGGTTCATAAAGCGGGTACATAAGTCCCGTAAAATCGGATCTTCCTCTTCGGTCCAGCAATGGAAATAAAACATCACTACGGACTCATCAAGCTTTAAGTATTCAGACAAGGGCAAGTTATCCTCAAAAAAACCTTCAAAATGATGTGGAAACTGTTTGAACGAATACCCTTCGAGACGAAGCATTTTCACCCGCTGTAATATTTTACTTAAAATTACTTCCGCACTCCGAGTCACCGGATGAAAGTACACTTGCCAATACATTTGATAGCGACTCATAATGTAGTCTTCCACGGCGTGCATACCCGTGTATTTGATCACTGCTTGTTCTTCGGTGGGACGCATGACACGTAAAATACGCTCCATATCAAAGTGGCCGTAGCTGACTCCTGTGTAAAATGCGTCCCGCTGCAAGTAATCCATCCGGTCCGCGTCAATTTGACTCGAAATCAGACTGACTACTAATTTATTAGGGTACGTTTTCTCGATCACATCCGCTACTTTCTGAGGAAAGTCCTCCCCCATCCGGCGAAGAACGTGATTCACTTCTGTGTCACTGACAATAATTTTGCGCGTCCACCACTCATGATCGGTATCAAAGACTTTTTCAAACGAATGAGAAAAAGGCCCGTGTCCAATATCATGAAGCAAAGCTGCACTCAGACAGAGTAAACGTTCATCATCTGACCAATGAGGCCGCCCTTCAAACACGTCGATAATACGTCTCATAATCTCGTATACACCGAGAGAATGGTTAAAACGAGTATGCTCGGCTCCATGAAAGGTTAAGAACGTCGTACCAAGCTGGCGTATCCGGCGCAACCGCTGAAATTCTTTTGTCCCAATTAAATCCCAAATTAACTCATCTCTTACGTGAATATATCGATGAACCGGATCTTTAAAGACTTTTTCTTCCTCCAGCTTGCGATTCCCTGTAACCATGCAGCCATCCGCTCCCTCTTTCATACTGTGTATCATTATACCAATGTCACTCCCGATGCAAAACAGGGAAGTGGTTCTGTTTTTTTTGTTCCCGCCGACAGCAGCCTGTAATACCAATTAGTCCTTGTGGAAACAAAATTAACCAAACTTTTACATCGTTCCTATACCTTCTTAATATCCAAACGAGATAATAAAACAGTCTAAAAGATCTATGACATTTGGAGGGTTTTGTGATGAATTGGATAAAAACAGTGTATTCTCGACTGTTCCCCATTCTTAAAAAAAGAAAGAACAAGCCAAAATCATTGGAAAAAATAGAAAAACACCCGTTGCATCGATTGTCTTTGCGGGCTCGTTTTCTGCTTTCTATTTTATCGGTTGTAGTGCTATCCACAGGAACGATCGGTTACTTCAGTTATTCCATCGCCGAAGACATGCTCTTGCAAGCGAATGAGGACCGTTTAAAAAGAGAAGTGCAAATTAGCAAAGAAAGAGCCGAATATTTAAAGCTTTCTTATGTAAATGACCTCGAACAATTTGAAAAGCAAATAAATTACGGCATGCGTGCGCAAGCGGCAGAACTAACGAGCGATGGCCTTCACGCCAATTTTTTCCGTGTTGATGAGGATGCAGCCATTCGCCCTTTTGCTGTTAGTCAATCTGCCGAACTGCCTTTACATAAAGAAGAAATAGAGGACATCTTAGACAAAGAGAGTGGTTCTGTTTACAAAGTCGTTGACGGAAAAGAACTCCATCTTGTCTTTGACTACGTTCAAGATTTGCGAGAAACCATTATACTAGCCGTACCTACTGAGGGCTACATGGGAGGGATCTACGAGCTTCGGTCCATCCTGTTCACATTCGTGACGGGGAGCATTATCATCGCAGCCATTATTATTATTCTTACGATTCAATCCCTGATACGTCCGCTAGCCCAGTTAAAAGACATCATGGGTCAAGTACAGGAAGGAAACGTGAGCGAGGAAGCGTCTTATCAATCGACAGCGCCAGAAATTGTTTCCTTGACGAAAAGCTTTAATCATATGATGCATTCCATGAGGAATTTACTTCTGGAGGTACAGCAAACCGTGGATCAATTGGCTGGCTCTGCAAACCATTTATCCACTTCCTCTGCGACGATTCACGAGAACACGGACGAACTCTCTCACGCCATCCAAGTCGTAAACGAAGGTGCCGAGCAAACAGCGATTCGTTCCGAGAACAATTCGTCATCTTTTCACGAGATGAAAGTCCAAATTTCGAACACGATGGAGCATGTCACTCAGCTAGATCAGGGCGCGACGGATATGAATCAACAAGCCCAAGTCGGAGAAAAAGAAATAAAGAAACTAATGAATTCAATGAAAGCGCTGAGCGCCTCTATTTCTTCATTAACTACTCCGATTCAACATGCCAAAGATCAGTCCGAGCAGATTACAGGGGTAGTGGAAATGATCCAAAATATTTCCGAACAAACGAAACTTCTGGCCCTCAACGCGTCCATCGAAGCCGCACGCGCCGGCCAAGCCGGAAGCGGCTTTGCGGTAGTAGCACAGGAGGTAAAAAAGTTAGCGGAGGAAACGACGAAAGCTACTGATCGCATTCAAACACCTATTCAAAAAATGAAATCGATTAATGAGAATGTATCTGCAGAATTTAATCATATTGTTCAATCGTTGGGACAACACATTCATGCGGCCGATTCATCTAAGAGTGCTTTCAACCATTTGATCGATAATGTGGACGCGACGATGATAAGGTTAGAGAAAATGAAAACATCTCTATCCCATTTAGAAGCGCTCACTCCAAAAATAGAAGAAACAGCAGCCTCGTCTCTCAGCGTGTCGCAGGAAACATTAGCGAGCACTTCTCAAATGACTGCCTTGTCTTCGAAACAATTGACGCTCATCCAAAACAACCAAACGATTGCAACGTCCTTAGAGGAAACAGCCAATCATTTGAAACATTGTAGCGAGCAATTCCGATTGTCCCATTAGGTTTTCTTAGGGTAGGTTCAGCAAAAAAGGGCTGTTCAACAGTCATGGTGCATGACTTTTTGACACAGCCCTTTTCCCTACGCTTGTTGTTCTCTTTGTTTTTTTCTTTCTGAACGATCAATAATGAAAGCACACGTGGCATCTCCTGTAATATTGAGAGACGTACGGAGCATATCCAAAATACGGTCGACTCCCAAAATTAAAGCAATTCCTTCTACTGGTAAGCCCACTTGCTGCAATACCATGGTAAGCATAATAAGGCCGACACCTGGAACACCGGCGGTTCCGATACTTGCGAGCGTCGCCGTAAGAACGACCATAACCAGCTGGGAAAAAGCTAGATCTACCCCGTAAACTTGCGCGATAAACATGGTAGCCACCGCTTGCATAATCGCTGTCCCGTCCATATTGATCGTAGCCCCAAGCGGCTGGACAAAACTGCTGACCGGCTTACTGATTCCGAGCCGTTCTTGAGCGGTTTTCATGGAGATAGGCAAGGTACCGCTCGAACTTGACGTACTAAACCCTACCGTCATCGCTGGGAAGAAATTTTTGAAGAAATGATAAGGACTGGCCTTCCCGATAAATTTGATGGCAAAACTATAAGTAAGAGCGGCATGCAGCAACAGCCCACTAATGATGGTCAGCATATACATCAACATTTGCCCTAACCCTTGTATTCCGGCGTCTCCCACCGCGGAAGCAATCAATGCAAATGCACCATAAGGAGCCGTATACATGACAACATTTACAAGGAACATCATGACTTCGTTGCCTTGCTCTAATAACTTTTGTAAGCCTTCTGTCTTCTCATGGAGCTTGGCAAGAGCAATACCAAAAAACAAAGCCACAGCAATTATTTGGAGCATTTCTGCTTCCGCCAGTGCATTCACTGGATTGTCAGGAATAATATTCAACAACGTATCCATAATCGGCGGAGCTTCTTCTGGCTGGTATTCTGCTTCTTCTGTATTGAATATCCCTTCTTGTCCTGGCTGTATGAAGTAAGCGAGACTAAGTCCGATCACTAGCGCTATCATCGTAGTGACAATATAAAATACAATCGTCTTTCCACCGATACGTCCCATCTGAGCCGGGTCTTTTAAGTTTGCTGTTCCCAGTGCAATGGAAATAAAAACGATTGGAACAACGAGCATTTGAATTAGATTTAAAAATATTTGGCCAACGGGTCCAAGGAGATAAGTATCTAACACACGAAACAACGAACTCGGAACAAAATTTAAAATAAGACCTACGATAACACCGAGTACTAATGCAATCAGTATTTTTTTCGTTAAGTTCTCCATTTCATTGCCAGGCTCCTTTCTACATCGCTTAGTCATTTCTTTCCCTTTTTAGATAGCAACTAACCCATGAACCGACCTCCTTATTTTAGACTCTATAATTTCATGCTATAATTTGAACAGATTGAGAGAGAACGGAGTAATGAAAATGAACGTCACACAAATGTTTCACAATAAGAAATGGCGCTGGGTCGATCATTCCAGTTCAGGCCTGCAATTTCACCCGCTTCAATCCTTCGCTTTAGATGACACCTTCTGCACCTCGACGGGGAACCTCTCGTCCGTACCAGTCATGCGGGCATGGGTGCATGCGCCTACAGTCATGCTTGGCATTCAAGACAGCCGACTGCCTTATATCAAGGATGCCATTCCCTTCTTGGAACAAGAGGGTTATCAAGTACTCGTGAGAAACTCAGGCGGCCTTGCTGTTATTCTAGATGAAGGCGTTTTCAATTTATCACTGATTTTTAAAGAAGACAAGACGTTTTCGATTCATCAAGGCTATGATTTGATGTGGGAATTGATCCGACTTGTATTTGCAGATTCACCAGGGCTGATAGAAGCCTATGAAATAGAGGGCTCCTACTGTCCGGGCAGTTACGATCTGAGTATAAATGGAAAAAAATTCGCCGGGATTTCCCAACGGCGTATCCGCGGGGGCGCAGCTGTCCAGATCTATTTAGCTGTCACAGGAAGCGGCTCTGAACGTGCCGCTGTGTTACGAGAGTTTTATGAGCGCGCTTCCCGTGGCGAAAAGGCGAAGTATGAATGGCCTCGTATTCAACCTGATGTAATGGCTTCCCTTTCAGAAATCTACGGAAGAAACATCCGTATTCAAGACGTACTTTACCGTCTTCTTACTACGTGTCAAGACCAAGGAGCCATCTTGCAAACTTCTTCTCTCACGGAAGAAGAATGGAAAAGGTTTGATTACAATTATCAGCGCGTGATGGAACGCAACAACAAAGCCCTTGACATCTCGCTATCTTAAGTTTCTTGTGAGAATGATATCCTATATTCCTACCCTTGGCTCTTGCTTTCTTCTCTGTTAGAAGATGTGGTATAGTGAACGCAAAGCCATTTGAGGAGTGATACATAGTGAGTGAAGCATCTCAAACATTGGATGGTTGGTTTTGCCTGCATGATTTACGTACCATAGATTGGACTTCTTGGAAACAAGTGCCAAGTGAAGAAAGACAAAGTATGATCCATGAATTCATGGATATGTTGGAAGCTTGGCAAGAAGTCGAAGATGAAGAAAAAGGCAGCCATGCCCTGTATACGGTCGTTGGTCAAAAAGCGGATCTTTTAATGATGATATTACGTCCGACATTAAACGATTTGAATGAAATCGAAAATGCCTTTAATAAATTAAGAATTGCTGATTACACGATTCCGGCCTATTCTTATGTATCTGTCGTCGAACTTGGAAACTATATACCTCCAAAAGACGGAAGTGACCCGACAGAAAATCCTGAAATAAGAGCAAGAATTTATCCTATCTTGCCTAAGTGGAATCACATCTGTTTTTATCCAATGGATAAAAAACGTGAAGGGGACGACAACTGGTACTCCCTCCCGATGAAAGATCGTCGTGAGTTAATGCGAGCTCACGGCATGACCGGTCGTAAATACGCTGGTAAAATCAAACAAATCATTACTGGTTCTACCGGTCTCGATGACTGGGAATGGGGTGTTACTCTCTTTGCCCATGAAGCGCTTCAATTTAAGAAATTAGTTTACGAAATGCGCTTTGATGAAGTGTCTGCGCGTTACGGAGAGTTCGGAGCATTCTATGTCGGAAACATTTTAAAACCAGAGAAAATCGAATCCTTTATGCACGTTTAAAGAACTCGTATCCTCTACAGTCAAGTATCGGAGTCATATACTCTGCTGCTTGGCTGTTTTTTTATTGCTTTTTAAACTCTAGATGGTTGATTGAAACAAAATATGATAACGAGAAAAGCTCTAATGTAATGATAGATAGACTATATGAAGCAAAGAAAAATGCGAGACTCCTGCGGAAAAACGGGCGACCGCGACCCCGCAACGGTCTTTGCGAGGGGGCCCGGGCGTTCGTCCGCGGAAAGCGAGTATTTTTCTTTGCGTCCTCCTACGGTTATGAAATCCTTTAAAGTGCGTTAAACGTTAAATCACACCATCACATTTGACAAAGAACCAACTTTCTCTCCTTACATTTTCATCATAACCCTTTCTCTCCCCTCATATATTCCATAATGTGATGATTGATCTTATAGAAACAGGGTGATATTCATGGCCGTGGTGCCTGCAACGGAGAAAGACACTAAAATGCTTGCACGGCTGTTAAGAGCAGAAGCGGAAGGTGAAGGAGCACAAGGGATGTTGTTAGCAGGTAATGTCATGGTTAACCGAGTCCGAGCGGCGTGTATTGATTTTGTGGATATTCGAACGATTCCTCAAATGGTTTTTCAATCACCAGGGGGATTCGAAGCGGTCCAAAAAAGTTATTTTTATCAGCGTGCGCGTGACAAGGAAATCAGGTTGGCACGGCGATTAATACAGGGAGAACGTTTTCATCCTGCCCAGAATTCCCTCTGGTTTTATCGTCCCGAAGGTCCGTGTCCCGCAGAATGGTTTGGCCAGACAAACGTTGGAAGGTTTAAAGCACACTGTTTCTTCTCCCCTACCTACGCTGATTGTCCGGAAGTGTATTAGAAGCTACTTTTATCATACTGGCAGTCACACACTGACCAGATAAAAGGAGGAAAACAATGTATAACTATTATCCATGGTACGGATATCCTGTCCAACACACTGGTGGATATTATCCCGCCGACATGTCTAGACAGCAACAACAACAGCAACAAAACGGTGATGGAATGCTTCCAATTGAACAATCGTATATAGAAAATATTTTAAGACTGAATCGGGGTAAGCGAGCACGTGTCTATATGACGTTTGAGAACAATCCTGACTGGCAGTCACGGATATTCACGGGAATTATCGATGAAGCAGGACGTGATCACATCGTTCTTCGCGATGAAGAACAAGGCCGCTGGTATCTCTTATTAATGGTTTACTTAGATTTCGTTGAATTTGACGAATCGATTCAGTATGATTACCCATTTGATGACGGATCTGGCGCGTTATCTCAATACTCTCCTCGTTAATCCTACGTTTATTTCCCCTTCATAACGGTTATAGTTTCCTCTGCAAAGGCAGCGTTCCATGAGAGCGCTGCTTTTTCTATCACTATTTTTCATTTTTTTATTACTAAATACTTGAAAGTCAAAAAAGGTCAATGTATAATAAAATCACAAAGTCAAATATAGTCAAAGTCAAACTAACAATCTAGCGCAGATGCTAATAAACACTTTATATCAAGGAAAAGGTGTAACTACCTTTCCTGTCATTACGAATACGTATACAAAGGAGGCTCTTTGAGATGAGAAAATGTGATAACTGTCAAATTCGTCAGGCTCGCATTGAATTGAATATGAACATTAACGGCCATCGCCAAAAAATGAATTTGTGTCACGTATGTTACCAACAAGTTCGAAATGAAATGAAGCAGCCTTCCGGTTTCGGAGGAAATCATGATTTTTCTTCGTTTGATCAAATGTTTAAAGACATGATGAATCCGCAAATGAACGGAATGGAGCAACAGCAAGGAGGACAACCCCAGCAAAGTGGCGGCAGAGGCGGCGGTTTGCTTGATAACCTAGGGAAAAACCTTTCCGATGCCGCTCGTGCGGGATTGATCGACCCTGTCATCGGACGTGACAAAGAAGTGGAACGCGTCATAGAGACATTGAACCGTCGTAACAAAAATAATCCTGTACTAATTGGTGAACCAGGCGTTGGTAAAACAGCCATTGCTGAAGGATTGGCTTTGCGTATCTCTGAAGGAAACGTTCCGAACAAACTGAAAAACAAAGAAATATACTTGTTAGATGTGTCTTCCCTCGTAGCTAACACTGGCATACGCGGGCAATTCGAAGAACGGATGAAACAGCTGTTACAAGAACTGCAAGAGCGGAAAAACACCATTGTCTTCATTGATGAGATTCACCAGATTGTAGGTGCTGGTTCAGCAGAAGGCTCTTCTGACGCCGGCAATATTATGAAACCGGCGCTAGCTCGTGGTGAAATTCAAGTGATCGGTGCTACGACTATCGCAGAATACCGCAAAATAGAAAAAGACGCAGCATTAGAGCGTCGCTTCCAACCCGTAATGGTTGATGAACCAAGCCTGGAAGATACAGTGGCAATCTTGAAAGGTCTAAAGGACAATTATGAGAAATATCACCAAGTATCTTACTCTGACGAAGCAATAGAAGCTTGCGTGCGATTGTCCAACCGTTATATTCAAGATCGTTATCTTCCGGACAAAGCCATTGATCTCATGGATGAATCAGGCTCTAAAATCAACTTAGCCTATAGCGATGGTGACGAAAATGAAATACAACAACGTCTTGAACAAATCGCGTTAGAGAAAGAAAAAGCCACCCAACAAGAAAACTACGAGCAAGCTGCAGCATTGCGGGACGAAGAAGCTAGGCTGCAAGATCAGCTCGAGGATTCTGAAAAAGAGGGTGCGTCCCAGCAGCCAGTCGTTGACATCGAGATCATTCAACAGATCGTTGAGAATAAAACAGGGATTCCGGTTCGTCGTCTTCAAAAAGATGAACAACAAAAAATGAAAGATTTGCCTGATCGTCTCCAAGCAAGAGTTATTGGACAAGAGAAAGCGGTCGAACAAGTCACAAAAGCCATTCGTAGAAACCGGGCCGGTCTGCGTCGCGGCAACCGCCCTATCGGATCATTCCTATTTGTTGGTCCGACCGGTGTCGGGAAAACAGAACTATCCAAATCACTAGCACAAGAAATGTTTGGAGATAGCGAAGCCATGATTCGTCTCGACATGAGTGAATATATGGAAAAACACTCCGTGTCTAAGCTTATTGGTTCCCCTCCTGGATATGTCGGTCACGAAGAAGCAGGCCAGCTGACAGAAAAAGTCCGCCGCAAGCCGTACAGCATCATTTTGCTGGATGAGATTGAAAAGGCTCACCCTGACGTTCAGCACATGTTCCTTCAAATTATGGAGGACGGCCGCTTAACAGACAGTCAAGGAAGAACAGTCAGCTTTAAGGATACTGTCATTATCATGACGTCAAACGCAGGATCGAGCATCAAAAAAGTCACAGTCGGTTTTGGAAAAGAGGACGAAGCCGTACAGCCAAAAATTACAGAATCTCTTTCGGATTATTTCCGTCCCGAATTCCTTAACCGTTTTGACAGCATTGTTCAATTCAACGAACTGTCTAAAGAAGATCTTGTTCAAATCGTTGATATTATGTTGGCCGATATTATAGAGGCAGCGAAAGAACAAGACATGAATGTGACAGTCACCGATGAAGCAAAAGAAATGCTCGCTGAACTAGGATATGATCCAGCATTTGGTGCCCGTCCTCTCCGTCGCGTGATTGAAGAAAAAGTTGAAGACGGCATTGCCGACTTAATGCTCGAAGAAGATAACATTGAAGATATTAAGGTTATCGTTCAAAACAACGACATTTCTGTCGTCAAAGCTTAGATCTTTAAGAAAAGTATAGGGTGTCCGAACTTGCACAGGACGCTTCTAAATAACAACAAAGCTGTTCCACGAGCGGGATTTCCGCTCACCAGGAACAGCTTTTTTTTATTTTTTGATGACAAAGGGTATAATCTCATGAGAGATCAATAGAAAGAGAGGGATTTGGCAAATGACGCAAAAGCAACTTATTTTAAAAGAAAGACCTAACGGTATACCGGATAAGGACACGTTTGCATTTCGAGAAGTAGAGATAGAAGAACCTTCAGAAGAGGAAGTTCTGTTAAAGACTTTATATGTTTCGGTTGATCCCTATATGCGCGGGAGAATGTCTGCAGCTGAATCATACGTTGCACCATTCCAAGTTGGTGAACCGCTAAGTGGTGGCATTGTCTCCCAAGTTATCGAATCAAAAAGTGACCAACTGTCCAAAGGAGATATTGTCCGAGGAAACTTGCCCTTTCAAGAATACCATGTTGTAAAAGCAAACACAGTACACAAGGTCGATACGAATGGACTGAGTCCAAGCGTTGCCTTAGGAGCATTAGGGATGCCAGGGTTAACAGCCTACTTTGGAATGATGCATATTGGTGAACCAAAAGAAAACGAAACCGTCGTTGTTTCAGGAGCAGCCGGTGCGGTCGGCCAAATTGCCGGACAACTAGCCAAACAAGCCGGAGCTCGCGTCATTGGTATTGTAGGCTCTGATGAAAAAGCGACATATATTACGGAAGAACTCGGTTATGATGCCGCGGTAAATTATAAGAAAGGACAGCTGGATCAACAGCTAAAACAGGCTTGTCCCAATGGTATCGATGTCTATTTTGAAAATGTCGGAGGGGATATTGGAGACGCTGTCTGGCCGCTGTTAAACACTTTCGCGCGCATCCCTGTTTGTGGTGCCATCTCCTCGTACAATTTAAAAGAAGACGAACAGGATATCGGTTTGCGAGTACAATGGTTTCTTATTAAATCACGCGCAAAAATGCAAGGGTTTCTCGTTGGCGACTTCGCAGACAAATTTAGCGAAGCCTACCCTATCCTCGCAGAGAAAGTCTCCTCAGGAGAATTGAAGTTTGAAGAGACGATAAAGGAAGGATTTTCCTCCATTCCTGATGCATTTAACGGCCTGTTTTCCGGTGAAAATATCGGCAAACAACTCGTAAAAGTAGCTGATGTTGATTAACAGCAGATTAATCTCCTAAACAAAAAAAAGAGAGAGAACCTATGGCAAACATTGTCTGCTGTAGGTTTTCTCTATTTCTTCTATGACCAAAATACGAGCACATTGGAAAAAAGTCCCTTTTTCGCTGAAGTTTTAAATTTTCCTCTTCCTCTTCTAAAAAAGAGGACCGTTAATACGCTATAATATAGAAATGGAAACAGAACAACGCATGTAACTTCAGTCGAAGGAGAATCGTTATGTTTGAATGGAAAAATATTTTTCGTGGTATGGCGATGGGAGCCAGTGATCTTATTCCAGGGGTCAGCGGCGGAACCATTGCTTTAGTTTTAGGAATTTATCATCGTCTGCTTGCAGCCATCAATCATTTTTTTAGTAAGAGATGGAAAGAACAGCTTGGTTTTTTTATCCCTCTTGGGCTCGGCATCGGTATTGCTATTTTTAGCTTAAGTAATCTTTTGGAATGGCTATTGATGGATTACCCGCAACCTACTTTCTTTTTCTTTATCGGTCTAATATTGGGTACGATTCCTTTTCTTTTAAGAGAAGCAGATTACAAACACTCGTTTCGGCCGTTACATTATCTCATTCTTATTGTGGCAGCTGTACTCATTATTCTCTCTGGACTTTTCCGCGAAGAGGACGCAGGTACGATTATTACCTCTCTCTCTGCCGCCGACTACATTTATCTCTTTTTTGCTGCTTGGCTTGCCAGCTCGGCAATGATTTTACCAGGGGTCAGTGGCTCTTTCATTCTGCTTCTTCTCGGAGTATATGAAACCGTGATCCATGCCATTTCCTCCTTACAGTTTTCTGTCTTACTTACAGTCGGTGCCGGGGTAGTGATTGGAATTGTTGTGATGAGTAAACTATTGCATCATCTTCTAAGAAAACATCCTACAGGCACTTATGCTGTAATGACTGGTTTGTTAATCGGATCTTTGTTTGTAATATTTCCGGGAATAGGAGCCAACATCACTCTCCTACTCCTAAGCATTATCACTCTTGTAATTGGGTTTCTTCTTGCCGTTACTCTCGGTCGATTAGAGAGGACATAACGGATCAAAAGCGCAAGCGCCTTGATTTGTACAGGATGTGCTGACTTCTGCGTTGACTTTTGCGTTAGCTAGTACACGACGTACTGACTTCTGCGTTGCAAACAGGACGTTTGCGCTCTTAGCAGAAGATCAACTGCTGACGTTCGTGTACTTAGCAAAAGTTCCCCACCTGACGTTTGCTCTTTTAGCAGAAGGTCAACTGAGGACGTTCGTTAAACTAGCAGAAGAACCACTAATGAGACAAGTCCTAGAGGACCGGCATATGGAAAGGTGCTCTTCCCTTTCCATTGACGGACCGAAGAAACCTCGAGCCGATGGCGCCTGGAGCTCGACATAGCCAACCCTTATACAAAAGTTACCCACAAGCGAATAGCTCTTATAACTTCGTAAACAACAAAAAAGCTGCTGGGACATTCTACGTGCCAGCAGCTTTTTTCTTATGCTTTTGCTACGGAAATAATCAACATGATCCAACCGACAATAAAAGCAACTCCTCCTATCGGCGTAATGGCACCAAGCCATGAAATTCCCGTAAAAGCCATCGTATACAAACTTCCCGAAAAAATAAGAATACCGATGAACAACAACCACCCTGCCCACGATAATGTTGAAGAACTCCCGGCATAGGCAGCTATCAAACCAACTGCTAATAACCCTAAAGCGTGCATCGTTTGATACTGGACGGCCGTTTCATACACACCCATGAGTCGCTCAGATAGTTTTCCTTCTAGTCCATGTGCCCCGAAAGCGCCAAATCCAACTACCATTGCGGCATTCACAGCGCCTAATATCACAAATAGCTTCCACATCTCTTTACACCTGCCGTCTATTAAAATTCGAGTAAATTTCCATCCGTCGAAGGAATATCCTTGTCTTGTTGAGGTATCGATGGAGAAGATATCTCTTTGTTAGAAAGTCGGTGGATGTCACTGCCCACTCTTGGCTGCTTAGCTGTCTTGTTTTTAGTTGGCTTACTAGTTTCCTCATCTAACAGCAAATCACAGTAAGCACGGAGAACTCTTGCATGTGCTTGAACAGCTTCCGTTTGGTCCCCTTCCGACAACTCGGAAAGATGAAGAAGCTCTTCTTCCATTTTCTCGATAATTTTCTGAGCTGGAATATTTATCACCATCACCTGCTCTCTCTTCCATGATCCTATTCTGCATTATACCACAGCTTATCCTGCTGCCACTATGACGGAGAAGTGACTTTCTTTCCGCTTACCGTGTTGCCTAACCGCAAGAGTGCACTTCTATTTTAAGCACTTTTCGCCTCATTGCTTACCGTTGCAATGCTGGTAAAATGACCTCGAGCTCACACGCGTATAAACACGTAACGTATAAACTTTAAAAAAACTGGACCAGCTTTGATGTGCCGGTCCAGCTTGCCTTCTATTCTTATGGTTTTTTAACAATCGAATAACCAAATGCCTCCACTTTTGGATAGCTTTCTTCATCTATTACCCAGAAGTGACCTTCATTATCTTTAACGACTAACTCTTTTTCCGAGGCTTCCTCTTTCGCTGTCTCTTCATGATCAAATTTTGCAGCTGGGATTTGCATATCATCAATAATGATATATGCCATATTAACACCTCCACCTGTTTGAAAAATTCCCGGAGGAGATGTCCTTTAAACGAATTGCCATTAAATGTCACAAAACTGTAAAATCATATACGCTAGTATGGAAACTCATCAGGGTGATAGCCGTAACGCTTGTTTTCATTTATACTACTGATCGCTTCCATATCCTCGGAATCCAAGGAAAAATCAAATATACGCGCATTGGAACGAATACGTTCTGGAGTGACCGATTTTGGAATGGTAACTACTTTGTTTTCATAGCACCAACGAATCAACACTTGAGCTGGTGTCTTTCCATGCTTATCGGCGATACGAGTTACCACTTCATGATTCAGTAAATCTCCTTTCCCTAATGGGCGCCAAGCCTCCAACTGGATATGGTGATTCTGACAGTATTGCTGCAAGTCCTTTTGATAGAGACGAGGATGAAATTCCACCTGATTGACCATTGGGTTTATTTCCGCATCTTTTATTAAATCCTCCAAATGATGCTGCATGAAATTACTGACACCAATTGCTCTCACTTTGCCTTCTTTATATAACTCCTCTAGTGCCCGCCATGTTTCTTTATACAAACCTGGTACTGGCCAGTGGATTAAATAAAGGTCTATTTGTTCGACTCCTAGTTTCCGGCGCGATTTTTCAAAAGCCGCTAACGTATTGTCAAACCCGTGATCGTCATTCCATACTTTCGTTGTAATGAATAACTCGCGTTCTGATACACCGCTGTCTTTGATCGCTTTTCCTACCCCTTCTTCGTTTCCATACAAAGTAGCGGTATCAATGCTTCGGTACCCTGCATCGATAGCTGTTTTTACAGCAGTTTCTACTTCTTTTCCCTCTTCTGCTTGATACACTCCCAGGCCTATCCAAGGCATCTCTATTCCATTTGTAAGTGTAACCACAGAGGATGATATGGTTTCCATGTAATTGCTCCTTTCTAAACATTCTCTGGAATGGTCCAATCGATTTCGGGCCGCCCTGCTTCTCGTAAAAATTGATTGGTACGTGAAAATGGTTTACTTCCGAAAAAACCTTTGTTCGCTGAAAATGGACTTGGATGAGGTGACTTTATAATAAAGTGGTGAGAAGCCGTGACCAATTCTTCTTTAGCTTGCGCATTTCTCCCCCAGAGGAGGAAAACGACCGGTTCTTCTTTTTCATTCACTTGACGAATGACTTCATTAGTGAAATGTTCCCATCCTTTCCCTTTATGGGAGTTTGCTTGGCCTGCTCTCACTGTCAACACAGCGTTTAATAATAACACACCTTGTTCTGCCCAGCTCGTCAAGCAGCCATGAGAAGGGATAGGGATACCGAGATCATCCCTAAGTTCCTTATAAATATTTTGCAAAGAAGGAGGAATTTTCACTTGTGGTTTGACAGAAAAACTTAAACCATGTGCTTGGTTTGGCCCATGATATGGATCCTGTCCAATAATAACAACTTTCGTCTTTTCATATGTAGTGTAATGCAAGGCGTTATAAATATCGTGCATTTCTGGATAGACAGTAAACTCACTATATTCTTTTTTAAGAAAAGAACGAAGACGTAAATAGTACTCTTTCTCAAACTCTTTCTCTAACCGCGGCTCCCAATCATTCTTTAATATATTTCCCACTTTTCCTCCTCCTTTTCCCTATCTTTACCTTTTATTCCCTCTTGTTTCTACATGAAACACACATAGAACGGGGAAATAAAAATGTTTCACGTGGAACATTACCTTTTGATTTAACTTATCACCGATCAATAATTTTCTGAAGCGTGGAAAACAACAGCGAGTTAGCTGAGAGGATGAATAAACCTTTTTTCTCTGGTTGTACCACCGCTTGACCACCAGCCTCCTTTACGATTAACAAGCCCGCTTCCACATCCCAGTCATTTAATTTTAATTCCCAGTAACCATCCATGCGTCCAGCTGCTACTTGGCACAAGTCCAATGCTGCGCTCCCCATTCTACGAATACCGCCAACTTGAGGAATCATTTTATTTATATATTCTAAGTTATTATCCTTATCCCTGTCTTTATCATAAGGAAAACCAGTGCCTATTACAGCGCTATGTAACTGACCGGTTTGAGAGACAGTGATTTCTTTTCCATTTAAGAAAGCACCCTCCCCTTTAATGGCCTCATAGGTTTCATTTAGTTTAGGAGCATGGACCAGCCCAATGACTGTATTTCCTTCATAACGAATACCGATGGAAATACAGTAAAAAGGCAACCCGCGAGCATAATTAACAGTCCCATCAATAGGATCGATTACCCATTCGTAAGGGGATTGTCCTTTTTCATCTTCACTTTCTTCTGTGCGGATATGATGGTCAGGGTAAAAAGATTTGATTTTGTCTTTTAAAAATGTTTCGGACCACACATCCATCTCAGTTACTAAATCAATAGCAGATGTCTTGCTTTCCATATCCATCGGACCTTCTGCTCTTTCTAACAAATAGTCTCCTGCTTCTTGTGCCCACTCTTTCGCCAACGCAAGCATTTCCTGCCATTCTTTCATGTCACTCACCCTTTCTTTGATGCCCGCTTTCTCTCATCATATCCAATTTCACACTTTCATTCAAAATACACGTGAAAAAGGGCTGCCTCAAACGGGATGAACCGCTTAGACAGCCCTCACTATATAAGGTAATCAAACTGTTACCAATTAAATAACGCCTTGATCGATCATAGCGTCTGCAACTTTCTTGAAGCCGGCTATATTGGCACCAATAACTAAGTTACCCGGAACGCCATGCTCCTCCGCTTCTTTAATACTATTAGTAAATATAGAAGCCATCGTCTCTTTTAACTTAGCGTCTACTTCTTCAAAGGTCCAAGACACTCTGGAACTATTCTGCGCCATTTCGAAAGAGGACACAGCTACTCCTCCCGCGTTTGCTGCTTTGGCCGGTCCGAATAGGACATCATTTTCAAGAAACGTGTCAATAGCTTCCAACGTAGATGGCATGTTGGCCCCTTCCCCTACTGCTTTTACACCGTTCGCTACTAACAGTTTTGCGGAAGGTTCACCGATTTCATTTTGTGTCGCGCAAGGAAGCGCAATATCACATGGAATAGACCAAATTTCTGAACAGCCTTCCTTGTATTCAGCGTGCGGATGCTCCTCCACATATTCAGAAATTCGCAAGCTGTTTTCTTCCTTTAATCTTTTTACGGTGTCTAAATCAATACCTTCTTTGTCGTAGATGTAACCATTTGAGTCACTGCACGCCACGACAGTCGCACCTAATTCATGCGCTTTTTCAATAGCATAAATAGAGACATTGCCAGATCCTGATACAACAACCGTTTGATCTTTAAAACTCAAACCTTTATGCTTTAACATTTCATCAACGAAATAGACGAGACCGTAACCGGTAGCTTCTGTACGCGCTAAGCTGCCTCCAAAGCTTACACCTTTACCAGTCAATACACCGGCTTCATAAGCACCTTTCATTTTTTTGTATTGACCAAACATATAGCCAATCTCGCGTGCTCCTACTCCAATATCCCCTGCAGGGACATCCACGTCCGGTCCAATGTATTTTCCAAGTTCAGCCATGAAACTTTGGGAAAAGCGCATAATTTCCCCGTCTGATTTCCCTTTTGGATCAAAATCTGACCCGCCTTTTGCTCCGCCAATCGATTGACCGGTTAAAGAATTTTTAAATATCTGCTCAAAACCCAAAAATTTAATGATGCTTGGGGTCACCGATGGATGAAAACGTAAACCGCCTTTATAAGGTCCGATCGCACTATTAAATTGGACACGATACCCTCGGTTCACTTGTACTTTTCCTTGGTCATCTACCCAAGATACTCGAAATGAGATAAAACGCTCGGGATCTACAATTCGTTCTAAAATATTATGTTCGATGTATTTCGGATGTTTGGCAAGGACAGGGACTAAGGAATCAAAGATCTCTTTTACCGCTTGGATAAATTCTACCTCATGCGGGTTCCGTTCTTTTATTGCTTCATAAACTTCAGAGACATATTTCTCAGCTTCTACAAGCTCTTTTTGTTTTTCCTTCGCTAAAGCTACCATATTAATTATCATACTCCCTTTTTATAAATAAATTAGGCAAGTGCCTGATATCGTCGCTGTTTTCGGTAATTTTATTTTATAATGAATGGAATGATCTAAACAATATGAAAAATAGATAAGATTAATGCTAAAATGAGATAAGGGCGAAAAAACAATTGATTTTGTCGACAATATGTGATTGGTAGCGCTATCATTCGAGAAAATATACCCATTATCTTTTTATTTTTTTTAAAAACTTTGCAGAAAAAATGCCTATGATGGACCAAGATGAGGTGAGGGAAAGTGGAATTTAGACAAATACAGTATTTTATTGAAGTGGCAAAGCGAGAACATGTCACGGAAGCTGCACTGGCTTTGCATGTTGCTCAATCAGCTGTCAGTAGACAAATCTTTAATTTAGAAGCAGAGTTAGGGGTGGACTTATTTATTCGCGAAGGACGCAGTGTAAAATTAACACCGATTGGAAAAACGTTTTTAGAGCATATGGAGCAAGCGATGCGAGTCATCGATAACGCACTTCGTGAAGTAAAGGAATATGCGGATCCTAACCAAGGGACGATACATATCGGTTTTCCGAGCAGTCTTGCTGCGTTTATGCTCCCTACTGTAGTATCAGCTTTTCGTGAAAAAAATCCTCACGTGAAATTTCAGCTCAAACAAAGCTCGTATCATAATCTTATTACGGATGTAGTCAAAGGGGAGATTGATATGGCTTTATTAGGCCCAGTTCCTCATGAAGAAAACAAAGTAGAGGGCAGCATTCTTTTTTCAGAAAATATCGTCGCCCTTCTTCCTGTTGACCATCCGTTGGCTGAAAACCGTGCGATCAGTCTGAATCAGCTGCGAAAAGATTCATTTATTTTGTTCCCAACTGGTTTTATACTTAGAGAAATTATTGTGGAATCCTGCCAAAAACTCGGTTTTGAGCCAAATGTCTCATTCGAAGGAGAAGATATCGACGCCATCAAAGGACTAGTCTCAGCAGGTCTGGGAGTTACATTAATTCCGGAAATTACTTTAGTGGATAATGTTCCTCGTTCTACAGTAAAAGTACCAATTATTGAACCAGAAGTGACACGTACCGTGGGAGTGATCATTCCAAAGGAACGCGATTTACTGCCGACTGAAAAATTGTTTTATGAATTTCTCAGAGACTTTTTTGTAACTCTTGATAAATTTCAACAATAAATGCGATACAAGAAAATCATTCTCCGCTTCATAAGACGGAGCTGCGTCAACTTTGCTTTTGACCAGCCCCGGCGGATCTAGAGTATTCTTATTTAGGTTCTGTAAAATTTGTTGGGGTTATTAATCATTTTTCTACGGCTTGGATGACTCTTTAGGCTCGCTTGCCGCGGGCAACGCTTCAACTTCCTCGGCAGCAAATCGCTGCCTGCGGGATTTTCAGCTGTTGCTTTTCCCGCAGGCGTCTCACCTGTTCGCCATCAACCTTTTTTAAGAAATGGAAGAATCTAATCCTATTCACCCCAACATTTGTTTTAGAACCCTTATTTATGATAAGCGGAGCCTTGATTAATTTGAAACATGCGATATATTTGTTCCATCAGCATCAGACGAATCAGTTGGTGAGGAAACGTTAACTCAGAAAAAGACCATGTGAAATCGGCTCTCCGTAACACGTCTGGGGCCAACCCTAAAGAACCTCCTATGACAAAGGCTATTTTACTTTTTCCGTGTAATGCTAATTTATCTATCGTCTCCGCTGCTTTTTCTGAGGATAACATGCGGCCGTGTGGGTCTAATGCAAATACGTACATATTATCTTGTATTTTATCGAGGATTTTTTCTCCCTCTTTTTGTTTCACCTGCTGTTTTTCTTTTTCAGCTGCATTTTCCGGTATCTTCTCATCTGATACTTCTATCATCGTTAGTTTTGCATGCGGCTTCATTCTTTTGGCATATTCATCTATCCCTTGTTTTAAATACTTCTCCTTTAACTTACCCACAGCGATGATGGTTATATTCATTCCTATCTCTCCTCATAAGTTATACACAAAATTATTCCACATATCCACACCTGTTGTTAAGGGTTTCCTTGAACTTTTACACACAACTGTGAATATATTGTGGATAAGTATATTTGTTATCCCTCTGATTTGAACTTTTTTATTAACACTTAAGCTCCACCGCACCATAACAAACGAATTATCCCCATAAAGAAATAAGACGCCTGGTGCTAGACCTAGCTAACCCCTTTTACAAAGTTATCCATAGGCAAATAGAAATTCTATAAACAACAAAAACCTCCGGAGAATGTCCCCGGAGGTCGTTCTATTAAAAGTCTTGTTGTGCCGTTAATTTCAGTTCTGTCGTTTGTTGTTCGCCGTTACGATAAAAGGTAATTTCAACTGTATCTCCCACTTCGGCTTTGGTATACAAATACTTTCTTATATCGTGGCCGTCTGTCATCTCTTCACCGTCCATCGCAACAATCACATCATATTGCTGCAATCCGGCCTGTTCTGCGGGACTTCCTTGGACAACATTTGTAATGAATACGCCACTTTCTACCTCTGGTGGAAGCTTTAATGTTTCCTGCCAATGATAGCTTGGAATTTCACTTAGCGAACGGATTCCTACACCCATTTGAGGGCGTTCTACCTGTCCATGTTCTTCTAAATCTTCAATAACCGGCAGCGCTACAGACGTCGGTATCGCAAACCCAATCCCTTCTACCGCGGATTGAGCGATTTTCATGGAGTTGATTCCGATGAGCTGTCCTTTAATATTAATTAAAGCTCCCCCGCTATTACCTGGGTTAATGGCAGCGTCTGTTTGAATAACTTCTGCATTCCAGTCCGGGTTGCCGTCACCGGTTAAATCCACAGGGATACTGCGTTCCGTGGCACTGATAATCCCTTGCGTCACCGTATGGGAAAGATGGGTCCCTAATGGGTTGCCAATAGCGATTGCCGGTTCTCCTACTCTCAGTTTGTCTGAGTTTCCAAATTCCGCCACGGTTTCCACATGCTCCGCATTTACACGCAGGACAGCCAAGTCTGTCAACACGTCCGATCCTACTATTTCTGCTTCAATTCTCTTCTCATTCGCGAGACTTATTTCTACTTGGTTCGCGCCTTCAATCACATGGTGATTCGTGACGACGAAAGCACTGTCTCCTTCGACTTTATAAATAACACCAGAACCTGTTCCTCTATTAACTGCTTGTCCCTCTTCTTGCCAGAATTCAGTCTGTTGTAAGTTAAAGACCCCCACTACCGCATTAGAAACCTTGTCCACTGCTTCCGTTACGTCCGAGTTCACCGAGACATTCACAGTCTGCTGCTGATTCTCTATGATGGAGGAATCTTGATTCGCCGTTGTCTCCTCTTCCGTTGTTGGCGAAGTTTCTTCCCCTGCGGCGTTTGAAAAAATTCCAGCTTGATTTAAGAAAGGAATCGCTAGTACAACAAGGATGGCTCCAATCAATGCTCCGATTAAACCAGCCAGCCCCGCTCTGCGGCGATTTTTCCTTTCCCGTGTCTTTTCATCCTGCATATGGTCATCATAATAGCCCATTCACCGACACCTTCCTGTTCTTCTGTAGGTATTTTATAAGTATGGTTAGACCTGTATGAAATACCTTCTTAGACCGACCAGAAAGAAGCTTTAGTCCTAAAGTAATATACCCCCAAGGACAGTTGTTACACTATCCCTCGTATGATGAAAATATAACAAAATAAGCGAATTGTCTACTCTAAAGCGTAACGAGAGTGGTAGCTTCTTCAGGATCCGTGTCGTGTAAAGAGAATTGATAGCCGACACCTGATTCTTCTTGTTCCAATATCTGCGTGACGGTCATGCGGGCCAGGTCTTTCATATTATTATCTTTGCTCAAGTGAGCTAAATAAATACGAGAAGTTTGATCTCCTACAATTTCAGTAAGAGCGTAAGCAGCATCTTCATTAGACACATGACCAGAATCTCCTAAAATCCTTCTTTTTACATTCCATGGATAGCGTCCCATTCTCAGCATGTTCATATCATGATTCGATTCAAAAATAAGCATATCTGAATTACGGATCGTTCCTTTAATTTCTTCGCTCACATATCCCATATCTGTAGCCAAAGACAATTTCTTGCCTTCATGGTGGAAAACGAAAAACATGGGATCTGCGGCATCATGTGAGACGCGAAAGGATTCAATATCAAGGTCTGCCATGGACTGGACGGTGCCACGCTCAAAAATAAACTTTTGACCGTTATCGATCGTTCCGAGATTCGGTTCCATGGCTGCCCATGTTTTTTCATTTGCAAAAATGGGGAGTCCGTATTTTCTTGCAAGCACCCCCACACCTTTTATATGATCGCTATGCTCGTGGGTGACAAGTATCCCATCCAATTCATTTGGACTTCGGGAGATTTGCTTTAATAAAGATTCCACTTTCTTTCCACTGAGACCTGCATCTACTAACAATCTTTTTTTATCTGTCTCCACGTAAAAAGCATTCCCCGTACTTCCGCTCGCAAGTACACTGAATGATAATGCCATAACCGATTTCACTCTCCATACTATCCTTCACTGGATGTTTCTTCTGTCATTTCTTCAGCTGTGTTCTCTTCCTGTATTCCTTCAATATTATCCGTATCCCCGATGGATTCCTGAATCGAACCATCAATCGCGTGAACTAAATAACTTGATTCCTCATTCACTTGAATTTGGTACATCGGTGCAAATACTTGTACATCCCCTTCTGGGCTAAACAAACTATAATATCCTAGTTCGATCTGAGAGATTTCATCATTAAATGATATAATGGCTTCATTTAACAACACTTCAATCGCTTTGTAAGGGGCAAGCATATCTTTCTCTTTTCCTTCTTCATTGAATTCTAAATAACTTTGAATATAGCTTACTATTTCCTGATCTTCATTAAAAAACAGTACAAGCTGATTCTCAGCGTAGGTAACAACGATGTGTTCTTGAAAGGTTTGATTGAAAAACATCTGTCCCTCATCCTGATTCCAGCTTGTATAGGAGTACTCCTCCGCATGGACAACATGATCTCTTAAAAAGTTCTCCACGTCTCTTTCAGGATCAGTAATCTTATAAGGATCCTCTAACGTTACTTCGATAAAACGATTATTTAAGACGGTGACTTGTTCCTCTCCGGCTTTGTTTATAACTTCCTCTGAAATATCCATCGTTTGGCCTACAATATGACTGATTTCACTTTTATCCTCTGGAAGTTCCTCTGTGACTGTAATATTCATATCAGCTAATCTTTCTTTCACCGTAGCTTGAGCACGAACATTAATGTCCCCTTCGTTTCTTTTTTCAATCAACTGGTAGATGAGAAAAGTGTTGAGCAGGAGGAAGGTGACAATAAAAATGGTCTTTGTTCGACTCCAATCCATCTTATTCCTCCTCCTTGTTCGGTTCTACAGAATACCAGGAACCATCGTACTTCACATACCAACTTGGCTCAAAACGAATCACGAGATTATCTGTTTTTTCCATTTGATATCCTACTTGGATATTCTCAATACGATCGGTTTCAAACTGTCTTTCCACGTAGGCGAGAACCTCTGACCCTGAAGCGAGTTCTTCTGCTCCTTGTGTGTCAATTGGACTCTCATCTAGATTAAATAAAGGTCGCGAAAACTCCGAGACTTGTCCACCCGAGCGGCTGACATTTATGGAAGCCAGATCGCGGCCGCGGGACTCAAATACCGGCAATCCGGCTACAACCATACGGTATGTTGCATGTTCCCCGCTTCTTCTATGTTCCCAATCATAGAGGCGATAGTCATCCGTCCAGCCGCCACCACGTGAATTAACAAAATCAAAAGTGGTAGTGACGACATGCTGCTGATTATCACTGGAGTTTTCACTATAGACCGGGTTGACGTAAGTGAGATAATCACCGTTATCCTCCAGACTCATCATTCGGTTCCCATCAGTAAACGAGGCTTCCTGATTATCTTGATGATATTGTCTCACGTAATCCGAGTCACTGAAAAGCAAGCTCAAAAAGTCATTATAATTAAGAGCGGTTGATGTATCAGACACACTATTATACGTAATAGGCTCTGCTGGAAGATAAACTGTCTTTTGAATAAAATCACTGCCAGGCAGTTCATATGGGAATACTTCCGGAAATTCATCCATTCTCTCGATATACCGCTCTCTAAATTCAGATAAACTAAAATTCGTTTCTCCTTCCAACACCACAGGTTCGCTGTAAGAGACAAACTTTACTTGTAGGTTTTCACTGTCTCCCCCTTGATCCGACAAAATAATACGATCCACGGAATCGATCGATAAATAAGGAGTATCCGATTCAATGTCTAATATACGCTCTAAGGCTTCCCCTGGAATAGGGGCAGGAAACACTAATTCTGCCTCCCGTTGGCCGTCATACAAATCTCGTATCTCATAATCTTGGTTTAAAGTTATATCTTCAAATCGAGAGTCGAGAAAATCTTCGTAGAAAGCAGACAATAAACGATCCGATCCATCCACTCCGTGCTGATCAACTCCTTGGTGAAAAACTAACTGCTGCGGCCAAATAACTTCTTTTAAGGACAGCTCTTTCCCCAAGTTTTCACTCGGGACATAGCCAGTATCTTCATCTAACAGTGCATAATTCGGCTGGTAATTCCACAGCTGCCACGTTAGGAATACACTAATAGCCACAAGGATTGTTAAAGTCCAGGACTTTATACGTTCTTTCATTCACCAACACTCGCTTTTTTCGCTATGGAATAAGGAAGGGTTACAGAGATGGTTGTTCCTTTTTTCCATACACTGTTTACACCAATCCGTCCTCCATGGGCTTGTACTATTTCCTTGGCAATGGCAAGGCCTAACCCCGTTCCCCCGAGGTTTCTTGCTCTTGCTTTGTCAACTCTATAAAACCGTTCAAAGATTTTTTCCTGACTTTCTTTTGGAATACCTACCCCTTCATCCGTTATTTCTATATCTACCGCTTGGCCTCGTGTAATCATTTGAATCATAATCATTCCACCATCGGGTGAGTATTTGACGGCATTGGAAACAATGTTATCAAAGACCTGAACCATTTTATCTTTGTCCATATCGACATATACCGGATGCTTAGGGAACTGTTTTCGGATATCAATGTTCTTGTCTTTCGTGATCATTTGGAAACGTTCTGTAATCTGACTAAGTAATTCTTTCAGATCGGTTGGAGCAAACGTCATTTGGACTTCATCGTTATCCATGCGTGATAGCTGCAGCAAATCATTGACTAGTCGGATCATTCGCTCTGTCTCATTTTGAGTGACGTTTAAGAAACGAGGGCCTAAACTCTCATCCTCCATCGCTCCCTCTTCCAACGCTTCTAGATAGCTTCGCATTGTAGTAAGAGGAGTTCGCAACTCGTGAGACACATTGGCCACAAATTCACGCCGATCTCTTTCAATTTTTTCTTTTTCTGTCACGTCATGGAGGACTGTAATCAAGCCATTCACTGGTCCTTCTTCATTACGGATCACCGAAAAGTGAGCCTCTAATAAGAAATCTTCTTGTTCATTACTAAAATCCAGTAAGATAGGCTCCGTATAATCATACAAATCACTCGGTGCTATGTTGCCGGAAAGGTCTAACACTTCTGGCAGAGAGGTTCCCATAATTTCTTTACTATCCACGTCTAACAGACGCTCTGCTCGTGTATTCATCAAAATGATATGTCCTAATTCATCGGTTGCAATCACACCATCCGTCATATGGGATAACACAGAGCTCAGTTTTTTTCTTTCGCCTTCTGTATTAGCATGGGCTTCTTTCAAATTCATCGTCAATACATTAAATGATTCTGCAAGTTGTCCAATCTCATCCTGACCGTACACTTTTACCCTTCTTGAGAAATCTCCTTCTCCCATGACTTTCGCCTGTTTCTTCATATCAACGATCGGTCGTGTAATCGTCTGAGAGACAAGAATGCCAAGTAACGCTGTAATAGCGAGGGCAATAAATGTACCATTTAAAAAAATGTTATTGATTTCTTCCAACTCTGCATAAATACTTTCAATGGATGCTTCTATATAAATGGCACCAATAATTTCTCCATCAAGTTCCACCGGCTGTGCCATGACACGAATCCGATCGCCTGTCTCCGGGTCTCTTAAGGTAGAGGCATCTTCTGTCCCATACAAAGCACGCTCTATTCTTACCAATGTACTTTGTTGACCTACTATGTTCTGGTCATTCCAATTCGACGTTCCAATAACCCGCTGATTCGCATCGACCACCTGAACATCTAAATTTTCGAGGGAGAAAAACTCGTGTAGAAGTGCTTCTATATCATCTTCTAGCGGTTCTTCTTCTGGATTCCTATCTCTCGTCATTTCCTGACGGACGTTGTATTCTAACAAATCCGCTCGTTCTCGAAGCATGGCAAAATAATTATCCTCTAACTGCGATTCCAGCTCTCTCGTAAAATAGACACCAATCACTTGAACAGCTATAAAAATCAACAGTATAAAAATGACAATCATTTTGACATGAATGGATCGAAAAAAATCGATAATTCTCATCGGCTCTATTTCTCCTGATCAGGGTGTTTTAAATAATAACCGACACCACGCCGTGTAACAATCCAGGTAGGGTAGCTTGGGTTGTCCTCCACTTTCTCACGTAACCGTCTGACGGTAACATCGACTGTACGAACATCACCAAAATAATCATATCCCCAGACCGCCTGCAGTAAGTGTTCTCTTGTCATGACTTGCCCAATGTGACGGGCAAGATAATGAATCAGCTCAAATTCTCGATGTGTTAAATCAACAGGCTCCCCTCTTTTGCTAACGAGATAAGCATCCGGATCGATTAAAAGATCTCCTACTTCAATTTGTTTTTGCTTGGACTGATTTTCCTCGGGCACCGCTTGAAGTCGTCTCAAATTTGCTTTCACACGAGCGATCAGCTCTCGCGTGCTAAATGGCTTTGTCACATAATCATCGGCTCCCAACTCCAGGCCAAGCACCTTATCAATTTCTGCATCTTTCGCAGTAAGCATAATAATAGGCATATCGTGATTTTTACGAATTTCTCGGCAAACTTCCATGCCATCCTTTTGAGGAAGCATAATGTCTAATAACACAAGATCAGGAACGGATTCCTCTACTCTTTTCAACGCTTCGCTGCCGTCATACGCCACGTCTACTTGAAATCCTTCTTTTTTTAGATTGAATTCTAGTATATCTGCAATCGGCTGCTCGTCATCCACTACGAGAATTTTTTCATCCATTTTTAATCGCTCCTAACTCTCCTATAGTTTCTTTTGTATATCATAGAATAATAATTTTGTTTTGTCTCTTCCTTCCCCATTGTACCATAGGGCGCTACCCCGACTTACTGCTCATTTTAAGAAAAGCCAAGATGCCTGCCTACCTGTGGTAATCGCGGGAAAGTTGCGGAAATGGCGAAACTGAAGCATTAAGAACAAAAGCGCAAAGCGACCGCCTAGCGACGACACACACTGGACGTAGCTAACCCTTTCACAATTCACAAGCGGATAGCTTTTATCATTTCCTCAATAACAAAAAACGCCTGGATTCTAACTCCAGACGTACCATGTCTTTTTATTAAAGTGGTGGCTCGAGACGGAATCGAACCGCCGACACGAGGATTTTCAGTCCTCTGCTCTACCGACTGAGCTATCGAGCCATATAATATTTTTCCTAATACATTCAGCTGGTTCTTTTGCTTTTTATGACGAGTTCCTCTGTCTGCTCCTCTTCTTGCCTATGCTTCGAAGAAATATGCGTCGCAGACAACTCGACGCTTATTCAGCGCTGTGATGCTCGTTGCTCTACCGACTGAGCTATCGAGCCATTTTAAAGTGTTTTCATAAATAACAGTGCTTCTCTTGCTTTCCGTTACGAGTTTCTCTGTCTGCTCCTCTTCCTGCCTATGCTTCGAAGAAATATGCGTCGCAGACAACTCGACGCTTATTCAGCGCTGTGATGCTCGTTGCTCTACCGACTGAGCTATCGAGCCATTTCAAAGTATTTACACAAACGATAGGTCTTCTTCTTGCTTTTCGTTACGAGTTCCTCTGTCTGCTCCTCTGCCTGCTTATGCTTCGAAGAAATGTGCGTCGCAGACAACTCGGTGCTTATTCGGTGTGATAATAATGGCGGGCCTGACGGGAATCGAACCCGCGATCTCCTGCGTGACAGGCAGGCATGTTAACCGCTACACCACAGGCCCTTCTTGTAAAGAATAAGCTGCGAATCTCTTCGTCAACTTCTTTCGTTCAGTCAGGTCACGTACCGATGTACGCTCCTTCCTTCTCTCCTTCGTTTCCTCGACCTTCTTGCTTCTTCTTTCCAACTCAGTCAGAGGTACGAATGGCTGCGAATCTCTTCGTCATCTTCTCTCGTTCTGTCAGGTCACGTACCAATGTACGCTCCTTCCTTCTCTCTTTCGTTTCCTCGACCTTCTTGCTTCTTCTTTACAAGTCTTTGGAAACGTTGCTGCGATTCTCTTCGTCATCTTCTTTCGTTCTGTCAGTTCACGTACCAATGTACGCTCCTTCCTTCTCTCTTTCGTTTCCTCGACCTTCTTGCTTCTTCTTTACAAGTCTTTGGAAACGTTGCTGCGATTCTCTTCGTCATCTTCTCTCGTTCTGTCAGGTCACGTACCGGCGTACGCTCCTTCCTTCTCTCTTTCGTTTCCTTGACCTTCTTGCTTCTTCCAATTCAGTCAAAGGAATGAACTGCTTAAACATATAGATGGTGGAGGGTGACGGGATCGAACCGCCGACCCCCTGCTTGTAAGGCAGATGCTCTCCCAGCTGAGCTAACCCTCCGTTGGTGACCCGTAGGGGATTCGAACCCCTGTTACCGCCGTGAAAGGGCGGTGTCTTAACCACTTGACCAACGGGCCTTTTCTATCTCTGTTCATAGAAAAACTAATTCTTATATGTATGTAAAATGGTGAGCCATGGAGGATTCGAACCTCCGACCCTCTGATTAAAAGTCAGATGCTCTGCCAGCTGAGCTAATGGCTCGTACAGTGTCATAGAATTTCTCTTTCTGTCGTAAGCGACAACATGAATAATATTACCACGTCATTTTTTTTATTTCAAGGACTTTTTTGCAAAAAAATCTTGGATGAGATCTCTCATGAGTGAGGCGTGTTCTCGGCTAAAAAAAATCCGATCAGATATAAGTTTTCTGATCGGATAAGAACCATTAGACGCCCCAAACACCTCGGACTAAATTTGTCTGGTTCCGGTCGGGACCTACCGAGAAAATACTGATAGGAATATTGGTTAATTGTGAGACGCGCTCAATATAATGACGTGCATTTTCAGGCAATTCATCCAATGAGCGGACGTCCGTTATGTCTTCCGTCCAACCTGGCATTTCTTCATAAACAGGTTCGCATTCAGCAAGAACTTTTAGACTAGCTGGAAATTCGTCCATCACTTCACCGCGATATTTATATGCTGTGCAAATTTTCACCGTCTCAATCCCGGTTAACACATCGATAGAGTTTAAAGAGAGGTTGGTAATCCCACTCACTCGGCGTGCGTGGCGTACGACGACGCTGTCAAACCAACCGACACGGCGTGCTCTGCCCGTTGTCGTTCCATACTCATTTCCTACTTCTCGAATACGATCGCCTGTCTCATCGGTCAATTCAGTTGGAAATGGGCCATCTCCGACACGGGTCGTATATGCTTTGGAAACCCCAATTACTTGTTGAATTTTTGAAGGACCGACACCTGAACCAATCGTCACTCCACCTGCAATAGGGTTGGAGGATGTTACAAATGGGTAAGTTCCCTGGTCAATATCCAGCATTACCCCTTGCGCTCCTTCGAACAAGACACGTCTTCCTTGATCAATCGCATCATTTAAGACGACAGAGGTATCACAAACGTATTTCGCAAAAAACTGGCCGTATTCATAATACTCTTCTAGGATGTCTTCCTTGGTGAAGCCGTCTATTTCATATACTTTTTCGAGTAAACGATTTTTTTCTTGCAAATTCCGCGCTAATTTTTCTTCGAATTCTTCTTTATCCAGTAAGTCAGAAATCCTTATGCCTGTTCTAGCTGCTTTATCCATATAAGCCGGCCCAATTCCTTTTCCTGTCGTTCCGATCTTATTGGTGCCTTTGCTCTTTTCTTCCGCTTGGTCGAGACGAATATGATACGGCAAAATAACGTGTGCCCGGTTAGAAATACGAAGATTGTTCGTATCTACACCTTGATCGTGAAGGTACTTTAATTCCTCCACTAAAGCCTTCGGATCTATAACCATGCCATTTCCAATCACACATATTTTATCTTTATAAAAAATCCCGGATGGAATTAAGTGAAGTTTGTATTTTTTTCCGTGGAATACAATGGTGTGTCCTGCATTATTGCCACCTTGATAACGAGCTACTACTTCTGCATTCTCAGAGAGATAATCGGTGATTTTCCCTTTTCCTTCATCTCCCCATTGGGTACCTACCACTACTACTGACGACAACTCGTCCACCTCCAGCGCCTGCGTTCACTAGGCTGCTTTATTATCATTTGTTATGTACTTTTCTTTGTTTGAATAAACCCTCGTAAAGTGTACCAATTCAGCATAAAAAAGTCAATAAAACACGAACAATATACGCGGCATTTGAAGATACGTTCGTAATAAAAAGCCTTAGTACAAGCGGCAACAAGTACTAAGGCTTTTTTTATTTCTTACGCCCCAGGTGGAGCTTGGCTTTCATCATGTCGTCTGTCTACATCTACGAACTTATTATACTCTTTAATAAACGCAAGCTCGACGGTTCCTACTGGGCCGTTACGCTGTTTTGCCAAAATAATTTCGATGATATTTTTATTCTCTGCTTCTTGGTCATAATAGTCTTCTCTGTACAAGAAAGAGACGATGTCCGCATCCTGTTCAATACTTCCTGATTCTCTCAAGTCAGACATCATTGGTCGTTTATCCTGCCTTGATTCCACTCCGCGGGATAGCTGAGACAACGCGATCACAGGTACCTCAAGTTCCCGTGCGAGCGCTTTTAAACTTCTCGAAATCTCCGACACTTCTTGTTGCCGGCTCTCTCCGCTTTTCGATGAACCCATAATTAGCTGTAAATAATCAATAACAATCATGCCAATGCCTCTCTCTTGCTTTAAACGGCGGCACTTAGCACGGATATCGTTCACACGAATTCCTGGAGAATCATCAATATAAATGCCAGCAGACGACAGGCTTCCCATCGCTAAAGTTAACTTTTGCCAGTCTTCTTCCTCTAAAGCACCTGTTCTCATTTTCGTGGCGTCTATGTTCCCTTCTGCACAAAGCATACGTTGTACCAATTGAGAGGCGCCCATTTCCAAACTAAAAATCGCAACATTTTCTCCGCTCTTTGTAGCTGCGTTTTGAGCAATGTTCAAGGCAAAAGCCGTTTTCCCCATAGAAGGACGTGCTGCCACAATGATTAAGTCACTTCGTTGAAAACCTGCTGTCATTCGATCTAGCTCTACATAACCGCTTGAAATACCAGTAATATCATTCTCGCGGTTCTGAAGCATTTCGATGTTATCATATGTTTCAATTAACACATCTTTTATGGAAACGAATGCTCCTGAGCTTCGTTGATGAGCTACTTCTAAAATCGAACGCTCCGCGTGATCTAATACTTCTTCTACGTCGTCTTCACTTTCATACCCATCGGAAACAATGTCTGTCGCTGTTTGAATCAATCGGCGCAGCAATGATTTCTCTTGCACAATTTTGCTGTAATAACCAACATTGGCTGCTGTCGGTACAGAATTAGCCAAGTCAGTTAGATAAGATAACCCGCCGACTTCCTCCAGCCAATTGTAATCTTGCAGGGCTGACGTAACGGTGACAAGGTCGACAGGATCTCCTTTTTCCCCAATTTCCAGCATGACGCGAAATATTCTCTGGTGGGCCACACGATAAAAATCTTCCGGTGTTAAACTCTCTGAAGCTGTGACAAGTGCTTCCCCTTCCAGAAAAACAGCTCCGATAACCGCTTGCTCGGCTTCCATGTTCTGTGGTGGCTTACGGTCTGTATATACATCGCTCATTTCCGGCTTCCTGCCTTTCTACGTAAATCAAACGCAACATTATTGCTCGACGACATGAATGTCTACAGTTGCGGTAACTTCCGGGTGAATTTTGATTGGTACTTTCGTAACTCCGAGCGTACGAATTGGCTCGTCTAGTTCGATTTTTCGTTTATCTACTTTCATATCCATCTTTTTAAGCGTTTCAGCGATTTGTTTTGTGGAGACTGCCCCAAATAAACGACCGCCTTCTCCTGCTTTCGCTGTCACCTTAACTGTTGTCTCTTCAAGCTGCTTTTTGAAGGCTTTTGCCTCTTCCAACCGCTCCTGAGCTTTCTTATCTTCACTTGCTTTCTTTGCCTTTAAGTTTTTTATATTGCCTTTGCTTGCTTCCACTGCAAGTTTGTTAGGGAGAAGATAGTTTCGTGCATATCCTTCCGATACGTCTTTCACTTCCCCTTTTTTCCCTTTTCCTTTTACGTCTTGTTGAAAGATTACTTTCATTCTTCTGTTCCTCCCTCCAAGTATTGATCAATCGCATTTTTCAGCTGTTCTTCTGCATCCTCGATGGAATCCGTATCCAACTGGGTGGCTGCGTTCGTCAAGTGTCCGCCTCCCCCCAGCGCTTCCATAATTAATTGCACGTTTACCTCGCCTAGCGAGCGGGCACTAATGCTCATCACCCCATCACGGCGTTTTGAAATAACAAAGGAGCCTTTTACGTCATTCATTGTCAGCAATATATCTGCGGCTTGAGCAATTAAAATCTGGTCTAGCGTCTCATCCGGTGATCCCACAGCAATCGCAAGACCATCTCTGTATATCGATGCACTTTCAATTAAACGGGAACGTCTGACATAGGTGTCAATATCCTCTTTTAAGAGCATTTGTACAAGTGTCGTATCTGCTCCGTGAGATTTTAAAAAGGAAGCAGCATCAAACGTACGTGAACCTGTTCGAATCGCAAAGCTTTTTGTATCTACCATGATACCAGCTAACATGGCTGTCGCCTCAAGGACATCCATTTCCAGCTTTTTCGGTTGATACTCCAGCAATTCGGTTACTAGCTCTGCTGTGGAAGAAGCATAAGGTTCCATGTACACAAGCACTGGATCCTTAATAAATTCTTCACTTCTACGGTGATGATCAAGCACAACCACCCGCTCAATCGCATCTACTAATCGAGGCTCAATCACTAAGGATGGTTTGTGTGTATCAACCACCACTAGAAGCGTGTGGCGGCTCAACTCGTCTAGTGCTTCATCCGGAGTAATAAACTGAGTCCATAGGTGCTCATGCTTACTTATTTCTTCCATCAGTTTTTGCACATCAGGGTTAATCTCATCGGGATCCACCACGACATACGCATCCTTTTCATTAACTTCGGCAATCTTTAAGACACCAATAGCAGCCCCTATCGCGTCCATATCTGGATTTTTATGACCCATGATGATCACTTGATCGCTTTCAAGAACAAAGTCTCGTAACGCATGAGAGATAACACGAGCGCGGACTCTCGTTCGTTTCTCCATAGCGTTTGACTTTCCTCCGTAAAAACGTACCTTTCCGTTTGTTTCCTTTATAGCTACTTGATCACCACCACGGCCTAACGCCAAATCTAAACTGGATTGCGCCAGATTACCGAGCTCTTTTAAAGAGGAGTCGCCACTTCCGATGCCGACACTTAATGTAATAGGAACTTTCTCTTTTCCTGTGACTTCCCGAACTTCGTCGAGAATTTCAAATCTGGTTTTCTCTAACTCACGCAACGCTTTTTTGTTCATGATTGCGATAAAACGGTCGGAAGAAATACTTCTAAGCAAAATTTGATATTCGCTGGCCCAACTGTTCAACAATGAGGTAATATGACTCATTAACTTACTTCGAACTTGATCTTCCATTCCTTGTGTCAATTCATCATAATTATCGAGGTCAATAATCCCAACGACCGTACGTTCATTGAGATACATAGCTCGCGTATTCGCTGTGTCTGTCATGTCAAAGAGATAAAAGAGCCGCTCTTCCTGTCTGATATATACGTAATAGTGGCGGTTTTCTAAAGTGATTTCGGTCGTCTCGTCCCCTTTTTTCACGGAAGAGGTCAAGTCTTCTGAGATCACTTTTATGGATTCACCAAGAAATTCATCGGGAAGATAGCTTGTCATATACGGGTTGGCCCATTGAATCTCATAGTCTTCATTAAATAGAACAATCCCAATCGGTAGTTCTGTCACAGCCTCTTCGCCCGCTTTATTGACTCGATGGGTTAACGTCCTAATATATTTTTCAAAATCACGATCAAATGATTTTTTAGCAAACAAGGTATACACGGCAATAGAGAGTAGCAGCAGAAATCCAAGCGCCCCTGCCTGCCACTGATAAAGAGAGAGAATACCAATAAAAATGATGGACAGTACAAACAGGGCGATCACATGATAACCGTGCCACCGTCTTAACAAAAACCTAGGCATAGCGTCAACCCCTACTAATTAGAAGATTCCATGCGTTTTTTCAATTGAAATCCTAAGTCAATTATACCTAAGATTCGGGCGAGAAGTAGAACGATTGGCAAGATTAATCCCGCCACTAATAAAACAATAGGCAGAGCTTTAGGAAGGCCTTTCACATATGCATAATAGAACATGACAGTGAAACCTTGTAAGGCCATAATTGTCTCCAATAATGGCATGAGATTCCAAATAACGATGTATAAGGCAGTCCCTTCTTCCACTCCAATTAAAAAAATAACGGATGTCACTAAATAATACCACAGCAAAGCTCTTGGGAAATTCCAGTTTCGAAATGCGGGGAAAGGAAGATATTTCATTCCTAAACGACGCATCACCACGTGAGCAATCATCTGTGAGATCACTGCATAAATAATCCCGGTGGCCACGATCAGGAGAGGACCCAAATATCCAATCTGTTCAATCATGTTTTGAAACGTTTCCAGATCCTGGGACCCTTCCTGACCCATAGCTCCTAACATGGACTCCGCTTGTTCGACCGACTGTCTCATGACATCTTGAAGAGCTGCAAGAGGATCAATATTTATTATAAGAATCGTTGCCGCATATAGCAAAATAAGAACACCTATGTATGCTAAACTGCTAGCGGCAGTAACAAAAAAAGCTTCCTTCTTCCGTCTAATTAAAGCCCCTGCCGTCACTCCGCCGGATCCAGCCAATAATGCATTCGGAAACCCGATAATTCCCCCTATAAAAAAAGAAAGTAACACTGTAACGACCATCATTAACAAACCGGCTCTCCATCCATGACGAGCAGTGTAGACGATAAAAGGAAGAGGTAAAAACCACAATACAATGGTCATAACAAAGGGCACGAAAAGAGCGAGAAAAAGCATAACGATAAATAAACCGCTTAAAAGAGCTCCTTCCGTTAACCTTTTAGCAGGCTGCACAAGCTTCACCTCATCCATTTCTTTATCAATTATCCATCTGTTCATTTTAATTCATTCTACCTAAAAAAGAAAGACGAACCCGGACCACTGACCTGGAAATAAAGGACAACGATCCGGGTTGGAAACCATTATTATATTTTTACTGTTTATTTTCTCTTCTATCCCTGCATCATATGTTTATTTATTCTGCGTCCGGCCATTCAAAAGTGAAATATTGGGAGTCAAGCTCTTCCTTCTCTACTTCTCCTGCACTCATTTCTTTCAATGTTTCCAATTGTTCATTTATTCGTGTAATATACTCTTCTACATGCATCGCATTCTTCCTCCTTCGAATTCTTGATAGTTTTGTCTGAATGGAATGTACGTGCCGGTCACTGACTGATGCCATCCTTTGAACTAGAAGAAGTTAATGGTTTATGTGGTTCGTTCTTAGTCTATGTAATACCCCTGGCTTTTGCCTCCTCAAACCTAAAAAAAGAAAAAGCTTCTATCCAATTTATTCCTTACCACAAAAAAATACCTCCCGGAAGACGGCCGGGAGGCAATGCATTTCATCTTATTGCTCTTTTGTATACGGAAGCAAAGCAATGTGACGAGCACGCTTAATAGCTTTCGTTAATTGGCGCTGATACTTAGCGGAAGTACCAGTCACACGACGAGGCAAAATTTTACCACGCTCTGAAATGAATTTCTTCAAAAGATCTACATCTTTATAGTCAATTTTTTCAATTTTATTGACCGTGAAATAGCACACTTTTCTACGCTTTCCTCTGCGACGTGCCATGTTTTCACCTACTTTCTTCAGAAATTATTCTATAGTGAGGGTCATAGGAGTTCCTAGAACGGTAAATCATCATCCGAAATATCAACCGGCTGACCATCGTCAGAAAAAGGATCTTCATTCAAGTTCGTGGAATTTCTATTCTGGTCTTGTCCAGAGCCAAAGTTTCTATTTCCACCACCGGCGAAGCTCTCATAATCATTCCGAGGACCACCGCTTCCAGATGAAGCATTACGAGGTTCCAAAAACTGAACGCTTTCCGCTTGAACTTCGACTACGTTTACACGGCGTCCCTCCTGGTTTTCATAACTGCGGCTTTGAATGCGGCCGTCAATACCTGCGAGGCTACCTTTTTTAAGATAGTTCGCTACATTTTCAGCCTGCTTCCTCCACACGACACAGTTAAAGAAATCAGCCTCACGCTCACCTTGCTGATTTGTAAACGGACGGTTGACAGCAATCCCGAAATTAGCTACTGCTACCCCGTTTGGTGTATATCTAAGTTCCGGGTCGCGGGTCAGACGGCCGACAAGCACTACCCGATTTATCATCGGAACCCCTCCCTCAATTCTTATTCATCTTCGTTAACGACTAGATGGCGAATAACGTTATCATCTATTTTTATCAGGCGGTCGAATTCTTTTGTCGCTTCTGGATCAGCTTTTGTGTAAATGAGTACATAATACCCGTCTTTGAAATCATTGATTTCATAAGCGAGACGACGTTTCCCCATTTCATCGACCTTCTCAATTTCTGCTCCGTTGTTTGTTAGAACGTTGTTGTAACGCTCAATTGTTTCTTTTACTGCACTTTCTTCAACAGTAGGAGCGAGAATGTAGATAATTTCATAGTTACGCATATGCGTCACCTCCTTTTGGACTTAACGGCTCTTTTTCTTGAAAAGAGCAAGGAGCAAAATTTCATTCTTTCATTTTACTCACACCGTAAGAGTATAGCAGAAATGAAATCAATATACAATAAGAAAAGCGACAGGCGCCTGTCTATCGGCGACAAGCGCTGGAGAAGGAAGTTCGACTAAAGAAAAAGGAACTTCTACTAAGACCGCCCACATCGTGTGGGCAACGTAGAAGCCACCGCCTCCTGCGGAAGTTCCTGTGATAACGTCGAACTGACCCACGTCGTGTGGGCCTAAGGTGGCTTTGCCGCCGCAGAGCGGGTTGAAGCGACTCAAGCCGATGGCGCCTAGAGCTGGACTATACTTCATAAACGTACCGTTTCTCATGCCACAAAAAAAGAAATGCCTTTCCCTTCCAGGAATGATCCGGCATTTCTCTTTTCTTCTCTGACTCTTCTATACGTTAAAGCGGAAGTGGATGACATCGCCGTCCTTGACGACATATTCTTTCCCTTCCAACCTTACTTTCCCGGCTTCTTTTGCCGCTGTCATCGATCCTGCATTCATCAGATCAACATAGCTGACCACTTCTGCACGTATAAAACCTCTCTCAAAGTCCGTATGAATGACTCCGGCAGCTTGAGGTGCTTTGGTTCCACTTTTAATTGTCCAGGCTCTTACTTCCTGTTCTCCTGCAGTAAAATAGGTTTCAAGGCCTAGCAGGCGATACGCTGCTCGAATGAGCTGATCCAAGCCGGCTTCCTGAATACCAAGCTCTTCAAGAAATTCCTGTCTTTCTTCCCCTTCTAACTCAGCAATTTCAGACTCAATTTTAGCACAAACCGTAATGACCTCTGACCCTTCGGAAGCCGCATGGTCTTTTACCGCCTTCACAAAGTCATTGTCTTCATCGCTAAGTAGATCTTCTTCACTTACGTTCGCTGCATATAAGACAGGCTTCATCGTTAACAGTTGGAAACCGCGAACAATTTTTCGTTCGTCTTCCGTTAAATCTACACTGCGAGCCGGTTCTTCATTTTCGAAAGCAGAGATCAGTTTCTGTAAAACCTCATGTTCTGCTATGGCGTCCTTGTCCTTTGACTTAGCAAGCTTAGCTACTTTGGAAGCACGTTTTTCCACCGTCTCTAAATCCGCTAATATGAGTTCAAGATTAATCACTTGAATATCCCTAATCGGATCGACACTCCCTGATACGTGAGTAATCTCTCCATCATCAAAACAGCGGACAACATGAGAAATAGCATCTACTTGACGAATATGGGACAAAAATTGGTTCCCTAAACCTTCGCCTTTGCTTGCGCCTTCTACAATACCGGCTATATCTGTGAACTCAAAGGCAGTAGGTACTGTCTTCTTTGGTTTCACTAGCTCTGTTAATTTCTGTAAACGTCCATCAGGTACTTCTACAATACCAACATTCGGATCAATCGTACAAAATGGATAATTCGCAGATTCTGCTCCTGCTTGTGTAATAGCATTAAATAATGTGGACTTTCCCACGTTAGGCAGACCTACGATCCCCGTAGTTAAAGCCATCTCTGTCACTTCCTTATATTATTCCTGTCACCATCACTCCATTATAAAAAGAACCTATTGATAATACAAGCAGGTAAGAATCATTCGTACGGAGAATTAAAAAAAGACCGGATATTCGTCTGCCCGGTCTCTTCTCCTATTTGGCGGAAAAATGTTCATGTCTCTTCTGCATGTTCAATGACTTTTTTTACTTTCTTAGAGAATTCCCGTCGCGGCAGCATGACACTATGACCGCATCCCTGGCATTTAATCCGGATGTCAGCTCCTAATCTGATGATTTTCCAACGGTTTTCTCCGCATGGATGAGGTTTTTTCATTTCTACAATGTCATTTAATGAAAAAAGGTTTTCAGCCATTCCCGACACCTCAATTCTATATCTGCCATCATACCTTTAATATACCAATCCTGTGCCTTTCACGCAAAAGCTTACACTTTTTTAAAGTAAAACGGGTGGATCAGAATAATAATGAGCAAATATAAATTTAAAATACCGTATATCGGGTATAGAACACCTATAAGACTGGAAAATCCAAACTGAGTCATCGGCAGCATCATACACAGTAAGAAAATGGCCAGCGCCCATGCAGGGAGAGAAAAGGCTGATTGAAGCCGACTCGTTAATCCAAATAACCCAGAAGCAGCAGTTGTAAAAACGGCAGACCATAAGAGAATTGCCATAAATGCGGTCGTATAGCTCGGATACGTTTCCAAGAGCGCAAACAGTGGTATTTCATAAAGCATGATATCTTCTGCGGCAGCAAGCAAAGATTCATTGTATAAAAAGGAAACGGATCCTAAAACCAGTCCGCTTCCTATACTCGCTACCCAAATCTCACCTTGATGTTTTATTTTTTTACCCACGGCGGACAGAACAGCGATGAGCGGCAATACATTGAGCGACGTAAAGGTGAAAGCAGACGGCCAATTACGCTGTTGTGTCGTCCAAATGGAATAGCCCTCTTCCACATTCGCCATGTAAAAAGTGAGAAGAACAACAGCTAAGCTGACAATCAAAATAGGAATAAGAATACCGTTGATGCTTGTCAGGCCTTGAATTCCCTTTATTGCGGTGATTAAGAGCAACCCGCACATGAACAAAATCCCTGCATTAAAAGGGATTTGAAAATATTCAAGTGCTGCTCCACCGCCTGCAATCATCACCCCTGTCGTTGTAAATAAATAAAACACAATGATCAAATCATACCCTTTAGACAAACGAGGACCCATTAATTCTTGGAGAACTTCTGCATAATCATCTGTTTGATGACGGTAACTGATAGTGAGCACCACATGGCAGCTGGACACAAACAAAAACGTAAAAATGACAATAGCCAGTCCACTTTCATAGCCAAAAAACTGCCATATTTCCTGGCCAGAAGCATATCCTGCACCAATCGTTGTACCAATAATGAGAAACATCCATTTTAGTCCATCTACGATCATCGCTCTCTCCCTCTGTTTCTGCTCATCAATTCAGAGTCAAACGTATAGAAATTAAACAAGGTTCCTATACTGGGACTAATATGAGTAAGGAGAGACCAATATGCTTGGAAAAAAATCATTCTCCAATCCATCGACTTTCTCGTTTCAAGTGCATTCGGAGTACGACCATGCTTCCACACAGCTTTCCGAACAACTAAAAAGAAAAGCAGAAGAAGTTCCTATTGACCGTGACCTCGTCATCATTTGTATTGGGACTGACCGTTCCACTGGAGATTCACTCGGTCCTTTAATTGGCTCTGCTTTAAAAAAGGAAAAACTTAGTAATTTTTATGTGTACGGAACTTTAGCAGATCCCGTTCATGCCGTTAACCTGGATGAAAAATTAGAAACGATCTTACATCTGCACAAGGATCCATTCATCATAGCTATCGATGCTTGTCTTGGCAGATTAAAGAACATCGGAAAGATTACTTTTTCAGAGGGGCCAGTCGTTCCGGGGGCTGCGATGAAGAAGAAGCTCCCAAATGTCGGTGATATGCATATTACTGGAATTGTAAACGTAAGTGGATTGATGGAGTATTTTGTTCTCCAGAATACTCGTCTTCACACCGTAATGACGATGGCAGAATGTGTTTCTGAAGGATTTTTATTAGCGGATAAAAAAATGAAAAACCGTCAAGTCTCCTTATCATTCCAACAGGACGTTGAATCAAAATACCGTTCCCATGGATTTTCTAAATCAGAGACTGCTTTCTCCTTACAAGACGACATACAAAACGAAGGTTTTTCCTCAAAATAAAAAACTGCAAGCGCCTGACGTTCCTTCTTTCAAAGATGAACTCAGGCGTTTTGCAATCCATGAAGGCAGTAGGCCTGTCCCTACGTTAGATCATTCTGATTCTTTTTTTCCAGCAATTCTAGTATTCTTTCTAAATCTTCATCTGTCATAAATTCTATTTCAATTTTCCCTTTCCGCTTTCCTTTTTTGATAGACACAGAGGTTCCAAAGTACGTACGTAAGTCTTCTTCTTTTGTACGCAAAAACGGAGAAGGCTCTCCTTTATTTTTCGATTTTGTTTCACGTGGAACGTTATTATTTAAGCGCTGTACCAATTCCTCTGTTTGTCGGACATTTAACGCTTCTTTCAGTATTTTTTCCGTAACAAATAGAGCATTCTCTTTATCTTTTAATCCCATGATTGTACGTCCGTGCCCCATCGATATTTCATTGGCTGCAATCTTTTCTTGTACTTCGTCTGGAAGCTGTAGCAGTCGAAGATGATTGGCTATATGAGGACGACTTTTCCCTAATCGCTTAGATAATTCTTCTTGAGTCACTCCCAAGTATGTCATGAGTTTTTCATAAGCTCTCGCTTCTTCTAAAGGGTTAAGATTCTCTCTTTGCAAATTTTCAATGAGAGCGACTTCCATCATTTTTTCATCTGTCAAGTCTTTGACAATGGCGGGTACGGTTTTAAGACCAGCCTCTTTGGCAGCTCTAAACCTTCGTTCTCCAGCGACTATTTCATATCCTTTAATACTTTTTCGTACGATAAGCGGCTGGAGTATTCCATTTTCTTTAATGGATTCTTTTAATTCCGTAATTTTTTCATCTTGAAAGGTTTTTCGAGGTTGATAAGGATTGGGACGTAACTCTTTTAATTTTATCTCTTCCACCGTTGCATCCTGGTTTTTAGGCTCATCTGGAAACAAAGCATTCAATCCTCTGCCTAGTCCTCTAGCCATGGCTCACCACTTCCTTTGCTAAGTCTGAATACACCTCGGCTCCTCTGGACTTCGCGTCATATGAAATAATAGGCAGACCGTGACTCGGTGCCTCACCTAAACGAACATTCCTTGGAATAATAGTCTCAAACACTTTCTCTCGAAAATATTTTTTGACTTCTTCAATAACTTGGATACCAAGGTTCGTGCGGGCATCTAGCATGGTAAGCAACACACCTTCGATTGCCAACTCGGTATTTAAATGTTTTTGGACAAGTCTTACAGTGTTTAGTAATTGACTCAGCCCTTCCAACGCATAGTACTCACATTGTACAGGAATCAAAACAGAATGAGAGGCTGTCAATGCATTTATAGTTAATAGGCCCAGAGAAGGCGGACAGTCGATGATAATGAAATCATAGTTTTCTTCCACTTCTGACAAGGCTTTTTTTAAACGTATTTCCCTGGAAATGGTTGGGACTAACTCTATTTCTGCCCCGGATAGTTGTATCGTTGACGGTATTGCATCTAAATTCTCTGTGCTCGAAGGCTTGATTATTTCGTTAGGATCTCCGTCTTCTACTAATAGGTTATAGACACATTCATCGACATCACCTTTTTCAATGCCGACGCCGCTCGTAGCATTCCCTTGAGGGTCCATATCGACCAGCAATACTTTCTTCCCTATGTATGCTAATCCAGCACTTAAATTAACGGCTGTGGTCGTTTTGCCAACTCCACCTTTTTGGTTAGCGACAGCAATCACTTTTGCCATCGAAACACCTACTTTCTTCGCTCGCTATCTAAACTTTCTATCATTCTATCATGTTTTTCAAAACTTTTTACAAAGCTTTCCCAATTTCTTTCCTTCTTAACTGATCCTTGCCTGTTCCTGTCATTCCTTCACTATCTTTGCCTAATAATACAATTTCGTGTGTATAAATAGGATTCCTGCTGAAAAACTAAAAAGGAATAGCAATTTATCAGGAGGATAGGAGGCGGCTTATGGACAACCAATCTAAAAATGAAAAAGATAGTCAATTAGAGGATTATCGAGTCGAACATAAAAATACGAAATTAACTACGAATCAGGGAGTACGCGTGAATGACACAGACAACTCCCTCAAAACGGGTGAAAGAGGTCCGACATTAATGGAGGATTTTCATTTCCGTGAAAAAATGACTCATTTTGACCACGAACGAATTCCCGAACGAGTGGTTCACGCCCGCGGTTTTGGTGTGCATGGAGAATTTCAAGTCTATAAGCCCTTGACGAAATGGACAAAAGCCAAGTTTTTACAAGACCCTTCAGTAAAGACTCCCGTATTCGTGCGCTTTTCAACTGTAGTTGGTTCAAGAGGGTCAGCGGATACTGTACGAGATGTCCGTGGCTTTGCAACAAAGTTTTATACGGAAGACGGTAATTATGATTTGGTTGCTAACAACATCCCCATATTTTTTATTCAAGATGCTATCAAGTTTCCCGATGTGGTTCACGCTATTAAACCTGAGCCAGATAATGAAATTCCACAGGCCACCGCTGCCCATGATACGTTTTGGGATTTTGTAGTGAATCACACAGAAACGGCCCATATGATCATGTGGTTGATGTCTGACCGGGCCATTCCGAGAAGCTTTCGTATGATGGAAGGGTTTGGAGTAAACACATTCCGTTTCATCAATGAAGAAGGGAAAGGCCATTTCGTGAAATTTCATTGGAAACCAAAGCTCGGGGTCCATTCTCTCGTGTGGGACGAAGCACAAAAAATCGCAGGGAAAGACCCGGACTTCCACCGCCGGGACATTTGGGATGCGATAAATAACGGGGACTTTCCGGAGTTTGAGCTTGGTGTGCAAGTGATTGAAGAAGAACAAGAATTTAACTTTGATTTTGATATATTGGATCCTACTAAGTTTTGGCCAGAAGAACAGGTCCCTGTGCAACTGGTTGGAAAAATGACATTAAACCGTAATCAGAACAACTTTTTCGCTGAAACAGAACAGGCAGCCTTCCACCCTGGGAATGTAGTTCCGGGAATTGATTTTAGCAACGATCCGCTTTTACAAGGACGACTGTTTTCATACCAAGATACACAACTTCTCCGTCTTGGCGGTCCTAACTTTCATGAAATACCGATTAATCGACCGACCGCGCCAGTACACAATAACCAAAGAGACGGATTTCATCAAATGAGTATTGATAAAGGAAAGGTGAGTTACTCTGCAAACTCTCTGCGCCAAAATGCTCCAGAACCAGCCACTGATGCAGAAAATGGCTACGTCCATTATCAAGAAAAAGTGGAAGGCTATAAAATTAGACAACGTAGCAGTAGTTTCAATGACCATTACCGTCAAGCTACCTTATTCTGGAACAGCATGTCCGCTGCTGAAAAGCAACATATTATCGATGCCTTCCACTTTGAAGTGGGGAAAGTAAAGGACAAACAAATCAGACAACGGGTCGTCGATATGTTTAATCATGTTGACGGAGGACTCGCCGCTCAAATAGCTCAAGGAGTTGGGGCGAACCCGCCGTCCCAACCAGGAGGAACAGGAATAACTGCTTCATCACCTGCCGTTAGTCAGGAAAATACAATCAAAGAAGCACGCACGAGAAAAGTAGCTATGCTTCTCGAAGGCGGTTTCTCCTTTGAACCACTGATGCAAGCTCTCACAAGTTTGCAGGGAGCAGGTCTACAAGTTGAGCTCATCAGTCATCAATTAGGGATGGTGACAAGTGAGGAAGGACAGCAGCTAGAAGCAATGAAAAGTTATACTACTGCTGGCTCTGTCATGTATGACGCCTTAGTGATCCCAGGTGGACAGCAATGCTTAAATAACTTGTCCATGCATAAAGACACCTTCACTTTTCTTAATGATACCTTTAAACATGCAAAACCTATCGGAGCATTTGATGAAGGGGCAGATCTCCTAATGTCCTCTGATGTACAAGGGACTTTAATAGCGGACCCTGAATCAACCAATCAAGTATTCTCTGACTTAGGAGTTGTTACCGTTCGAAAAGCGGATGACTTCACGGCATTTACGAATGAATTTATCCAAGCTATTGGTCAGCACCGCCATTGGATGAGACAAACTGGATGATCCAGCGATGCGGAAACGCCTTGATTTGTACAGGAAGTGCTGACTTTTCATTATACACAGGGCGAAAGCAAGCGTAGTGTAGCTTGAACTGCTCTTGTCCCTGTGGTGCAAGCGAGCCTGTCGAGTCATCCAACCCCTAGAGCAAAATGTTTAATAACCCCAACAAATTTTACAGAACCACAAAATAAGACTGTCTCTGAGGATTACTTCCTCTAAGACAGTCTTATTTTTTCTTAGGTATTCGGATGGTGAACTGGTAAAAATCGTCATGGTCTTCTTCTTCCGCTTTGATGTTCATCCCGCTTTTTGAAATCATATCTAATGATTGCCGAATCGTATTCATGGCAAGACGTGTGTCTCTCGAATAATGCTTACGGGTAGGCTTTTTCTTCGCTGGTTTTTTTTCCGCATATGCTTCTTTAATCAATTCTTCTGTTTGCTTGACATTTAACTCTTTGGACATGATCTGTTGAAGAATTTCATTTTGCTTCTCCGTCTCTTTCACAGAAAGCAGGGCCCGTGCGTGACGCTCCGTAATCGATCTATTTTTTAACGCTTGTTGTGCTTCCTCTGTCAATTGCAAAAGTCTCAGTTTGTTTGCGACGGTTGATTGGCCTTTGCCTAAACGCTGAGCCAAACTCTCCTGTGTGAGCCCATGTAATTCAATCAACTTCGCAAACGCGGCTGCTTCTTCGATCGCTGTCAGTTCTTCTCTCTGTAAATTTTCGATTAAAGCGAGAGAAGCCGTCTCTGTATCGTTAAAGTCTTTAATGATTGCCGGGATTTCTGTCATTCCCAAGCTCTGTGCCGCTCTCCAACGACGCTCCCCGGCTATGATCTCGTATTGCTCATTTCGTTTCCGAACAGTGATTGGTTGCAAAAGTCCGTGCGTACGAATGGATTGAGCAAGCTCTGCAATCTTTTCCTCTTGAAAGATCGTACGTGGTTGGTAAGGGTTTGCTACAATGTCATGGATGGATAGATACGTAATTTCCTCGTGTACCTTCTCTTTGTCCTCATTTCTATTGTCTTCTTCCGGCTCCCCGAGACCTAACCACTTTTGAAGGGATTGCTTCATTGCTTGACACCACCTTAATTTGAAAAACGTAAGCGCTGTACTCAGTATAATTCGCGCTAGTCAGACGAAAATCCTGCTGCTCTATTCCCGTTCCCTCGTCCTTCCATTTTAACATGATAGGTGTAATTGTCTATCTCTATCACCTATTCCGTAAGAAAAGCGCAAGGCGCCTGAAGCTAGACAAAAGAAAAGCAAAAGGCGCCCGCCCATCGGCGACAAGCGCTGGCTGGAGAAGGAAGTTCGACTAAGAACGTCTCGTCCTGAGACAACGTCGAACTGACCCACGTCGTGTGGGCCTGAGGAGGCTTGCCGCCGCAGCGCGGGTTGAAGCGACCTCGAGCCGATGGCGCCTGAAGCTAGACATCGATCACTAAAATTATAATTCCTTACTGTCGACGAAAAACCCCGTTAAAGAATCGGTTTTTTCGCCGGGGTTCCTGCCTTCCGAGGGTAAGCTTTCGGAGTGGCTTTCATTTTTTTCACTGTTAAAATATAACGTTTGCTGTTCTCATTAGGAAGCTTACTTGCATAAGGTTCCTCCCATTTACATTGTAAGGCTTGGATGGCTTTATTCGCCTCTTTCTGTTCTTCGATCCCCGAGGCTCCTTTCATTGCTAAAAAAACGCCTCCCGTCTTAACGAATGGCGTGCACAACTCTGTCAATACCGGCATTCTTGCCACGGCCCTAGCTATGGCTACGTCATAGGAATCTCGATGATTGCGGTCACGCCCGTAGTCCTCGGCTCTCCCATGGAGCAAGGTCACGTTCTTTAATTGTAATTCTCTCACCAGCTCTTCTAGAAAAGCAATTCTCTTTTTTAAAGAATCAATAATAACGATATGAAGATGCGGAAAGCAAATGTTAATCGGCAAGCTTGGAAAACCAGCACCCGCTCCAATATCAACGACACGTGCAGCATCGTGAAAGGAATAAGCAAACGAAGCCGTTAATGAGTCATAAAAATGTTTTTCATATACCTCATCTTCTTCGGTAATGCTCGTTAAATTCATTTTATTATTCCATTCAATGAGTAATTGATAATATCTATCAAATTGATTCATTTGATCTTCTGTCAGTGTTATACCTTCTTTTTTCAACCACTCGGGAAATAAAAGTTTACTCATAAACGCCACCTTATCTCTTCTATATATGTAGAAAAACTCCAGCGCCGGTGTACTCACCAATCGTAGGGGAGGAACGCGGGCGCTGGAGCGTACTTTTGGGAAACAACGGAGACACTTCGACTTAACGGTTATCTACCTTTGCTTGCCGTATCAATGACATGCTTAGGCATCAGCGGTTTTTGCAAGCCTTCCTTGTTCAAGATATACGAGTAAGATAGAGATATCTGAAGGGTTCACACCAGAGACACGGGAGGCTTGTCCTACAGAAAGAGGACGAACTTGAGACAACTGATGTTTTGCCTCTGTAGCTAATCCCGTAATTTGATGGTAATCTAAGTCTTCCGGAATTCGTTTCTTTTCCATTTTTTGCATTTTTTCTACTTGTTCAAGCTGCTTACTAATATAGCCTTCATATTTCACCTGAATTTCTACTTGTTCGGCGACATCAGGCATGATTGCCTCGTCAGCTGGAACAAATGGAGCCACATCATGATAGCCTAATTCAGGGCGTTTCAGCAAATGAGCTGCAGAAACAGCTTCCTTCATAGGAGACGATTGCTTTTCTTTTAGCATGTTCTGCAAGTCTTCGTTTGGTTTAATGATGATGTTTGCCAACCGTTCTTTTTCACGAGCAATGGCTTCCTTTTTCTTCGTAAATCTCTCGTAACGCTCCTCTGAAATTAAACCAATATCATAGCCGATATCCGTAAGCCTTAAGTCTGCATTGTCGTGACGAAGGAGAAGACGATATTCTGCACGAGATGTTAGCAAACGATAAGGCTCATCAACTCCTTTTGTGACCAGATCATCAATGAGTACTCCGATATAACCATCTGAACGCTTGAGTACGACTCCTTCTTTTCCTTGTACTTTTCGCGCAGCATTAATGCCAGCCATGATTCCTTGAGCACCTGCTTCCTCATAGCCAGACGTTCCATTAATTTGACCAGCTGTAAACAAGTTTTCAATTAATTTCGTTTCTAAGGTAGGCCATAGCTGAGTCGGTACGATCGCATCGTATTCAATGGCATGACCCGGGCGCATCATTCTAGCATTCTCAAGCCCAGGCACCGACTTAATCATTTTGAACTGCACGTCTTCCGGGAGACTGGTGGACAAGCCTTGCACATAGACTTCAGACGTATTTCTTCCTTCTGGCTCAAGAAAGATCTGGTGTTTAGGCTTGTCGTGAAAGCGGACAATTTTATCCTCCACGGATGGGCAGTAACGAGGCCCTGTTCCTTCTATCATTCCAGAATACATAGGGGAACGTGATAGATTATCATTAATGATTTGATGTGTCTCTGGAGACGTGTAAGTGAGCCAGCACGGAAGTTGATCCGTAATATACTTTGTCGTTTCGTAGGAAAAGGCTCGTGGCTCTTCGTCTCCCGGCTGGATCTCTGTTTTGTCGTAATCAATAGAGTTTCCGTTGACTCGCGGAGGGGTCCCTGTTTTAAAACGAACCATTTCAAAACCTAGCTCCTGCAAATCATAAGAAAGGTTAACAGAAGCCTGCATATTGTTCGGACCACTTTCATAAGAAAGGTCGCCAATAATAATTTGACCGCGCAAAAACGTACCTGTTGTAATGATCACAGTTTTACCGGTATAGACGGTCCCCGTATTCATGACAACTCCTTTGCACACGCCATCCTCTACTACAAGCTTCTCAACCATTCCTTGACGCAACATAAGGTTTTCTTCTTCTTCTAGCGTTTTTTTCATTTCCACCTGGTACAGGGCTTTATCTGCTTGTGCCCGCAGTGCGCGGACGGCAGGACCTTTCCCTGTATTCAGAAGACGCATTTGGATATGCGTTTTATCAATGTTTTTTGCCATTTCACCGCCAAGAGCGTCAATTTCACGAACAACTACGCCCTTTGCAGGCCCTCCTAAAGAAGGATTACAAGGCATAAACGCAACAGCGTCCATATTCAATGTCAATATTAGCGTTTTCGCACCCATCCTGGCAGCAGCCAAGGCTGCTTCAGTACCTGAGTGACCGGCACCGACTACGATGACGTCAAACTCTCCGCCTTGATATTGCTCCATCATATGAACCTCCTTCTATATTTGTATTTCTATTAAGTCACTATGGAATCTACTTCCGCTTTTTTATTGTCTAGCTGCAGCAGTCTGCCGCTCGGGGTTTCTTCAAGCCAGGCATAGAAAGTAAAAATCTACTTTCTATGCTGGCTCTCCAGAACCTGACGCAGGCCCACACGACGTGGGTCAGTTCGGTGTTGTCACAGGAACTTCCGCAGGAGGCGGTGGCTTCTACGTTGCCCACACGATGTGGGCGGTCTTAGTAGAAGTTCCTTTTTCTTTAGCCGAACTTCCTTTATGCTTCCGCTTTTCTATTTCCCTAAGCAGAATTGGGAGAAGAGCTGGTCGATTAAACCATCATGGGCATTGTCGCCTATAATTTCGCCGAGCTGTTCCCAAGCTCGGGTAATATCGATTTGTACCATATCTACCGGCATCGACAATTCGGCAGCTTCCAGTGCATCATCAATCGATTTTTTAGCTTGGTTTAACAAACTGATATGACGGGCATTAGACACATAACTTAAGTCTTGTGTCTCCACTCCTTCTTCAAAAAACAAACGAGCAATGGCCTGCTCGAGCTCTTCAATTCCTTCATCTTTTAGTAGAGACGCTTGGATAAGCGGCCGTCCTTCAGCTAACTCACGAAGACGCGTCTCATCCACTTTCTTCTCCAGATCTGTTTTATTCATTACGATGACGGCATTTAAATCACGAATCGCTTCAAAGAGGGCTTCATCTTCTTCGGTTAATTCTTCCGCGCTATTTATAACGAGTAGAATTAAGTCAGCTTCTTTCAGTACTTGGCGCGAACGCTCCACACCAATTTTTTCTACGATATCTTCTGTTTCTCGAATTCCTGCTGTATCAATTAAACGAAGCGGGACTCCCCTGACATTGACGTATTCTTCTAACACATCACGTGTTGTACCTGGGACATCCGTAACAATGGCTTTATTTTCGTGTACCAAACTATTCATTAAGGAAGATTTCCCCACGTTCGGTCTTCCGATAATAGCAGTAGAAATACCTTCGCGAAGAATCTTTCCCTGCTTAGCGGTTGCAAGTAATCCTTCTATCTCTTCACGGACAGCACGTGCTTCTCTTTTTAACAGTTCCAAGGTCACGTCTTCCGCATCGTATTCAGGGTAGTCAATGTTTACTTCAACGCTCGCCACTGTTTCAATGAGCTGTTGACGGAGACGTCTGATCTTATTCGACAGGCGTCCTTCGACTTGTTTCATAGCTACATTCATAGCCCGATCTGTTTTTGCACGAATGAGATCGATTACCCCTTCTGCTTGAGAAAGATCGATTCGGCCATTTAAAAAAGCGCGCTTTGTAAATTCCCCTGGTTCTGCAAGTCTTGCTCCTTCACTGAGCACTACATCAAGCACTCTATTCACCGACACAAGACCCCCGTGGCAATTAATCTCTACAATGTCTTCCCTCGTAAATGTCCTCGGCGCACGCAACACGGATACCATTACTTCCTCTATTACTTCTTCTGAATCCGGATGAACAATATGACCGTAATGAATCGTATGCGACGCGACATCTACTAATCGAGACTTCCCTTTATATATTTGATCCGCAATGGTGAGAGCCTGATCCCCGCTCAAACGAACAATCGCAATGGCTCCTTCACCGGAGGGAGTAGATATAGCAGCAATTGTATCGAATTCCATCTGTCTTCCCCCTTTCTCTAGGGTTTACTCTTATCTATGTCAACTAGTATAGACGATTTTTCCACATTTTAAGGAAAGATGAATTTCTTCTTCCCTAACACAATAGAATATCACAATGTGGACCATTGGGAAAGAATGAATTTATCCACATGTGGGTAACTACCTTTTACTTTACGAAGATTTCATCATGTACGGACTCCTTTTTGTCTTTATACCTAAGAGCTTCTGTTCCTTTGGCAAACAATAGCAATTGTGGGGGAACACGACTTCGATCCGCCTGAAGCTGGACAGTACTCCAGGAATGGTTTATTTCGCACAACAAAAAGCACCCGTCCGGTGATTCTCGGATTCGGGTGCTTCTTCAGTAATAGCTCGGGGAGTACTATTTATTTTTCAGGGTATATGACGATATAGCGATGAGGTTCTGTCCCTTCAGATCGAGTAAGGACTCCCTGTCTGTTCTGGAGAGCCGAATGAATAATTTTTCGTTCGCGAGCATTCATTGGTTCCAATAACTCTTTTAGTCCCGTACGTTCGACCTTTGAGGCTAAACGTTCAGCCAATTGTTCCAGAGCCTCTTGACGACGTTTTCTATAATTTTCGGCATCTAAGATAATTCTCGTATAACGACCGCTAGTACGGTTGGCCGCTAAGTTCACCAAATATTGAAGGGAATCTAACGTTTTTCCGCGTTTCCCGATAATCACGCCCAGATCCTCTCCACTTAAGAGAAATTCAGTTTCTCTCCCATTTTTATGCATTTCCACGTCAACCCGTACTTTCATTTGCTGGAGAATGTCTTGGAGAAAGGCTAACGCTTCTTCTTCAGGCTCTGCTTTTAATGTAGCTTCTAACAGCGCGTCCTTTCCACCAATGATTCCCAAGAAACCTTTAGTAGGCTCTTCTAGTACTTTGTACTCTACATTCTCCACTTTGTCAGTGCCAAGTTGTTTCAGAGCCTCTCTTACCGCATCTTCCACTGTTTTCCCCGACACTTTTACTGAATTCACTTTTTCTTCGCTCCTCCCGCTTTCGCTTCCGTTCTTGCATCAGCACGCTTTCTTGCTCCTGGTCCGGTAATAAAGTATGTCTGTACAATCATGAAAATATTACCGATTACCCAGTACAACGCCAAGGCTGATGGGAAAAAGAATGCAAATGCCGTAATCATAATCGGCATCATATACAAGAGAATCTTCATTTGCGGATTGTCTTGAACCATCATCATCCGTTGTTGAATAAATGTGGTAGCCCCTGCAATAAGCGGCAACACATAATCAGGTTGTCCTAATTCAAACCACAAGAACTGATGGCCGCCAATTTCCTGTGTCCTCATGATGGCGTGGTAAAACGCAATCAGAATTGGCATTTGAATAAAAATAGGAAAACACCCAGCTAGCGGGTTTATGTTATGTGTTTGAAAGAGTTGCATTGTTTCTTGCTGCAGCTTCTGTTGAGTCTGCTGGTCTTTTGCACTATACTTTTCTCTTAATTTCTGCATTTCAGGCTGAATTTCCTGCATAGCGCGTGCACTTTTCGTCTGTTTAATCATTAAAGGCAATATGACGATCCGTAACATAATGGTGACAATAATAATCGATAACCCGTAATTTTCCCCAGTTGCTTCTGCAATTCTTATAATGAGCCAGGATAGAGGGTAAACAAACACCGAATTCCAAATGCCTTCACTGTCTTCATTTATCGGCTGATTCACATCCATACAGCCAGATAAAAATAGAGCGACAGCAACGAGCATTCCTGTCAGACCTATTTTCTTGTACACAAAAGGTTCCTCCTTGGGCAGATTTCACGTATGTTCTATATTTTATCGAAGTGTTAAGAAGAAATAAAGTACTAATCGTAGCGCAAAGCCTTTTCTAACAAAGGAATTCCTTAAGAAAGGGATCACTTTTTCTTCAAGACGCGAGCAACTCGAAAAACATGGTGTAAGCTTTTTTTTATTTCATGGTACGTCATCTTTGTGACCGGTTTTCTTGCGATGACAATATAATCTCTTTCTCCCTTTAAATCTTCGCTCAGCTCACGCAATGCCTCTCTCAACAAACGCTTCATACGATTTCGTGCTACGGCATTTCCCATTTTCTTGCTGACAGTCAAACCCACACGGAAATGAGGTTGATCGGTCTTTTTTAACACATATACCACAAACTGTCGGTTCGCAACGGACGTCCCTTCGTCAAAAATGCGGCTGAATTCATGGTTTTTTTTAATACGGTTTTCTTTTTTCATAATGGCCCTCCATTAGAAAAACGTCAATCTCTAGGTTAGAAGAGGACGTAACACTTTCGGATATTGGCGTACACCGCCTGAAGCTAGGTCCCGAACACGCTAACATTTGCTTTTTAACTTAAAAAAAGACCACTGAATAGCAGTGGTCTTAAGCAGATAATACTTTTCTTCCTTTACGACGACGGTTCTTCAACACATGGCGACCGTTTTTCGTTCTCATACGTTCACGAAAACCATGTACTTTTTTACGCTTACGTGTATTTGGTTTAAACGTTGGTTTACCCATTATATCTTGCACCTCCCTGAGGAATCTAACGTTATCATGACATTCCTTACGATTATATAGAGGAATGAATTTAATTGTCAAGGACTCTTTCTACTCTTTAAGAAAAGTAATGAATAAGTGACGTGTCATTCATAGAATGTCAGGTTTCTTCTTTCGTTCCTCTACAACCAACGTTGTGATCCTCTCAAATATTCACGCGCTTTCATATTCATCTATGAATCCTTTTTAAGTGGGAGGTGAATTTCCTTTCCATGAAAACCTCTGGCTTCTCTGCTTGTGGATAGTAGTTTTTTGCTTTCTTCGCTAGCATATGTATTACTTCTTTTCCTAACATGTTTCCCTTCCTACTATTTCATTTCGACAAACAGTTTTCCACCTGTGGATAATAAAAAAAGAAAAAAAGTCATTTTTCGACAAGCTTATCTACAAGTTACACACATAATATAGTGTTGTGGATGAATGTTCTACACAAGGTATTGATTTTGTGGATAACCTTGACGAATCCCGTTGTAACCGGTCTTTTTTTTTGGTATGATATATTTGTTTTTAATTTGGATAACTCGTTCAAGTAGTTATGTTATCCACACGTGTTGATAACGTTGTGGATAATTTTCCACAGACTATGTATAATATTATCCACATACTTGTTAGTACTGTACATATATTTTGTTTCTACTATAATTACGTTGGTATGGATGATCAAGAAATAGTCAACAGATAGTTTTACTATAACCTTAACAACTTGGATTTATACACACGTAAATCGTGAAGGCTTCCTTCTTCATTAATAAAGAGTGGGAGCCTTTCTTGCCTTCTTCAATGATGGAAGAAGTTATTTTGTATGAATATACTGCCACTGCAAAGGAGGCTCAGCTGGTGGAAAATATAACAGACTTGTGGGATCAGACCCTGGAAGTGATGCGTCAAAAAGTGAGCAAGCCGAGCTATGAAACCTGGTTAAAGTTCACAAAAGCATCTGATCTACAAGAAGATACGATCGTCATCACTGCACCAAATGAATTTGCAAGGGATTGGCTCGAAAATCGCTATTCTGCTTTTATTTCTGAGACCCTGCAGGATATTACGGGTTCTGCTTTGCGAATTAAATTTGTTATCCCAGAAAGTGAGAAAGAAGAGGAAAAGCCACCTGACAACGAGATAGGTCAAAGTCCATCTTCTCGTTCAGCTATGCAAACAGAGGAAGTACCAAAGAGCATGCTGAATGACAAGTATTCCTTTGATACATTTGTCATTGGCTCTGGCAACCGGTTTGCCCACGCTGCCTCGCTAGCTGTAGCAGAAGCACCGGCTAAAGCCTATAACCCATTGTTTATTTACGGGGGTGTAGGGCTTGGCAAAACACACTTAATGCACGCAATTGGTCATTACGTTATCGCTCACAACCCAGAAGCACGGGTCGTTTACTTATCATCAGAGAAATTTACGAATGAATTTATTAATTCTATCCGTGATAACAAAGCAGAAATTTTTCGTAACAAATATCGAAATGTCGATGTTCTCTTAATCGACGATATTCAGTTTCTAGCTGGAAAAGAACAAACTCAGGAAGAATTTTTCCATACGTTTAATGCTTTGCATGAAGAAAGCAAACAAATTGTAATATCCAGCGACCGGCCGCCAAAGGAAATTCCGACGCTTGAAGACAGGCTTCGGTCTCGATTTGAGTGGGGTTTGATTACCGATATTACGCCTCCTGACTTAGAAACGAGAATTGCGATCTTACGTAAAAAAGCGAAAGCCGAAAAATTAGATATTCCGAATGAAGTCATGCTGTATATCGCGAATCAAATTGACACGAACATCCGAGAATTAGAAGGGGCGCTCATACGAGTGGTAGCCTATTCCTCTTTAATCAATCAAGACATGAATGCGGATCTGGCCGCAGAAGCTCTAAAAGATATCATACCTAGTGCAAAACCAAAACAAATTTCTATTCCTGATATACAAGAAATGGTCGCAGAGCAATTTAATGTCCAAGTAAAAGAACTAAAAGCAAAAAAAAGAACGAAAGCCATCGCGTTTCCTCGGCAAATAGCAATGTATTTGTCACGGGAAATGACTGATTCTTCGCTTCCCAAAATTGGAGAAGAGTTTGGCGGCCGCGACCATACGACAGTGATTCATGCCCATGAAAAAATCTCAAACTTACTTGCTACTGACACAGAGTTGCAAAAAAGTATTGAAGAAGTAATGGAGAAGTTAAAAACATAGTGTGTAAAACTCACTCATTATATCCACACTCTATCCACATGTTAATAACTCTAGTGTGATAGTACTTTTGATTAATTATCCACATTTTACACAGGCTCTATTACTAGTACTACTATTTTTAAATAATAAATATATATAATAAAAGGAGATTCAGTATGCATTTTGTAATTCAGCATGATCAGTTCGTTAAAAGCGTACAGCACGTTAACAAAGCTGTTTCTTCTCGAACGACGATTCCCATACTTACAGGGATAAAGATGGATGTAACTTCCGAGGGGGTTACTCTGACGGGAAGTGACTCTGACATTTCGATAGAATCATTTATCCCAGCACAAGACGAAGAAACGGAATATGTGGAAATAAAAGAAGAAGGAAGCATCGTCCTGCAAGCCCGTTTTTTCGCAGATATCGTTAAAAAACTTCCAGGAGAATCTATTGAAATTTATGTACAAGACCAGTTTGCTACCACTGTTCGATCCGGCAGTGTAGTATTCAATCTTAATGGATTGGATCCGGAGGAGTATCCACGCCTTCCTAAATTAGAGGAAGATAGGACATTTTGTCTACCACAAAACCTCTTAAAAGATATGATTAGACAAACTGTGTTCGCTGTCTCTACCCAGGAGACACGTCCGGTGTTGACAGGTGTAAACTTGGAGAGTGAAAACGGAGAGGTTATCTGTACTGCAACAGATAGTCATCGGTTGGCCATGAGAAAAGCGTCTCTAGAGACAGAAAGAGAAGATTTGGTCATTTCCAATGTCGTCATTCCAGGGAAAAGCTTGAATGAATTAAATAAAATCCTAGAAGATACAGATGACTTGATAGAAGTCGTCGTAACTGACAGCCAAGTTTTGTTTAAATTGAAGCACTTACTTTTCTTTTCCCGGTTGTTAGACGGGAAATATCCTGTCACAAAAACGATGATTCCAGGTCAGTTTAAAACAACCTTGGAACTTACAAAAAAAGAAATGTTACAATCCTTGGAGAGAGCATTGCTATTATCTCGGGAAGCTAAAAACAATGTTGTGAACTTGAAGACATTGGGAAACAATGAAATCGAAATCACTTCCGTTTCTGTGGAAGTGGGGAAAGTCACTGAAAAAGTAAGTTGCAATGAAATAGAGGGAGAAGAGTTGAGAATCTCCTTTAACGGGAAAAATATTATTGATGCGTTAAGGGTCATTGATAGTGAAACAGTAACGATATCTTTTACTGGGGCGATGAGTCCGTTCATTCTCCAGCCGGCAGATCATGACCAAATGCTACATCTTTTTTCTCCCGTTCGAACGTACTAATTCAAACCTATAACTTGCACAGAAAACCATGCAACTGGCTGTCTGTGCAAGTTTTTCATTTTCTACAGTTCTCCTGAACATCTCAAAAGTCCCTTTTTCTATCCTGTAAAAAAGGGGGACGATATATCGTTGGCGTTCTTGGCGAATGTTTAGTAAAATAGAGTAAGTATTATGTATGTCTACGGAAGTTTTATAGAAACAGGGAAGAAGTACAACTTATGGAGCGTTTTCCAGCTTGCGCTTTTCTTAAACCCAAGTGGACACACATGACAGGAGGGCATAAGATGAGTCGTTCCATTGAAATTGAAACGGAGTACATTACACTTGGGCAAATGCTAAAAGAAGCCGCTCTTATTGACAGCGGTGGAATGGCAAAGTGGTTTTTGTCCGAGTATAAAGTAATGGTCAACGGAGAGCCCGAAGATAGGCGCGGCAAAAAGCTGTATGATGGCGATGAAATCCATATTACGGAAATGGAGGATTTCATCGTAAAATCAAATAAAAAATAGAGGGATCTTTTTGCATATCAACTCACTCCATCTCAAACAATTTCGTAACTACAACCACATTGATCTACCAGTAGAGAATAAGATCAATCTAATTCTTGGAGAAAATGCTCAAGGAAAAACAAACATGATGGAAGCCGTATACGTGCTGGCTTTTGCTAAATCTCACCGCACTTCGAAGGATAAAGAACTTATTCAGTGGGAGGAAGACTTTGCAAGGATTGGTGCCGACTTTTCACGAAAAAGCGGACCTACCTCTCTTGAAGTGATTATTTCCTCAAAAGGAAAAAAGACCAAAGTGAACGGGATGGAACAGCGGAAGCTTAGTGAGTACATTGGAGCATTAAATGTCGTCATGTTTGCTCCGGAAGATCTCAATTTAGTAAAAGGCGGGCCTCAAATGAGGCGTCGCTTTATTGATATGGAAATTGGTCAAATCAGCCCAGTGTATCTTTACGATCTATCTCTTTATCAGCGGATTTTAAAACAGCGCAATCAGCTTCTAAAAGACATGTTCCCGGTGCCGGAAAAAGAGCAGGAAGTTATGTTAGAAGTATTGAGTGACCAACTGGCACAGACAGCTGCTAAAGTCATTCAGCGTCGATTTGTATTTCTTGAAATGCTTCAGGAATGGTCAGCAGACATTCACAAGCAAATTAGTCGGGAGAGAGAAGAGTTGCAAGTCGCATATATTCCGACTGCGCAGGTATCAGAAGAGATGGATCTGTCGATGCTGGAAGTAAGAATAAAAGAGAAGCTCGAACACATTCGACAAAACGAAATCCGCAGAGGTGTTACCTTGATCGGTCCGCACCGTGATGAGTTATCCTTAAAGATTAACGGCAAGGAAGTTCAAACGTTCGGTTCGCAAGGGCAACAACGTACAGCGGCGTTGTCTTTGAAGCTAGCTGAAATTGAATTAATTAACGAGCATATCGGGGAATACCCGATATTATTATTGGATGATGTTCTTTCAGAGCTGGATAACCATAGACAGTCCCATTTGCTTCATGCCATTCAAGGTAAAGTACAAACGTTTGTAACGGCAACAAGCGTAGAAGGGATTGAGCATGAGACGATTAAGAAAGCATCTGCTTTCCAAGCAGAAAAAGGGACATTAAGGCAAATGAAATGAGGTGAAATAGATGTTTATCCATCTTGGTGGAGAGACGGTCATTCGATCCAAGGATGTTGTTACAATTCTAGACCAGGATTCGCATAATTCTTCGTCCATCACACGAGAATTTCTATCATCACAGGAAAATAGTGATATTATAAAAATCTCAGAGGAACAAACGAAGTCTGTGGTCGTTACCGTTGATAAAAAGATTTATCTTTCTCCCATATCCTCTTTAACTCTTAAACGAAGATCTCAAGTGGTGGCAGAGTTCGAGGATTTTAGCGAAGATACGGCAGAAGAAAATACGGATTCCTGATTACGGAAGTGAAGGTGAATAAATTGTCAGCAGAACAACAATCCTATGATGAAAATCAGATCCAAGTGCTTGAAGGGTTAGAAGCGGTCAGAAAAAGGCCTGGTATGTACATTGGATCAACCAGCAGCCGTGGCCTTCATCACTTAGTTTGGGAAATTGTCGATAACAGTATTGATGAAGCGATGGCAGGTTTTTGTGACCACATTTTTGTCACGGTAGAAACGGATAATAGTATCACGGTAGAAGATAACGGAAGAGGGATTCCTGTAGGGATCCATGAAAAAATGGGCAGACCTGCCGTAGAAGTCATTATGACTGTTCTTCATGCTGGTGGTAAATTTGGCGGCGGAGGCTATAAGGTTTCCGGCGGTCTTCACGGTGTTGGCGCCTCTGTCGTCAATGCGTTATCTGAATCGCTGGAAGTGGAAGTGCATCGCGACGGCAACATACATTATCAAAAATTCGAACGCGGTGTTCCTAAAGATGATTTAAAAGTGATCGGCCAAACAGAGAAAAGCGGGACAAAGATTCATTTCAAACCTGATTTCCTTATTTTCGACAGCGAATCTGAGTACGAGTATGACATATTAGCTACAAGATTACGGGAGCTGGCCTTTCTCAACAAAGGGCTTCACATTACTTTAACTGATAAGCGGGACGACGAACGGGAACCGGTTGAATATTATTATGAAGGCGGTATTGCTTCTTTCGTTGAGTATTTAAACCGTCAGAAAGAAGCATTGCATGAAGAACCCATTTTTATCGAAGGAAACAAAGAAGACCTTCATGTAGAAGTGGCCCTTCAGTATAACTCGAGCTATACAAGCAATATATATTCATTCGCTAATAATATTAATACCCATGAAGGCGGTACTCACGAGTCCGGCTTTAAAACAGGGTTAACTCGCGTTATTAATGATTACGCACGAAAGCATAATTTATTCAAGGAAAATGATCCCAATTTAATTGGTGATGATGTTCGTGAAGGCTTAACGGCTATTATATCTGTTAAAATTCCTGACCCGCAGTTTGAAGGACAAACGAAAACGAAACTCGGTAACAGTGAAGCGCGGACGATTACAGATTCCCTTTTTAGCGAATTCTTTTCGAGGTTTATGGCAGAAAACCCAGATACCGCCAAGAAAATTGTCGAAAAAGGATTAATGGCTTCTCGGGCAAGAGATGCAGCGAAAAAAGCCCGCGAGCTTACCCGCCGGAAAAACGCGTTGGAAGTTAGTTCATTGCCAGGGAAATTAGCAGATTGTTCCTCGAGAGACGCTTCTATTAGTGAAATTTATATAGTAGAGGGGGACTCGGCCGGAGGATCAGCGAAGCAAGGAAGAGACCGGCACTTCCAAGCAATTCTTCCGTTACGCGGGAAAATTATAAACGTAGAGAAAGCAAGATTAGATAAAATTTTAGCAAATAATGAAATCCGTACAATTATCACGGCTCTGGGGACGGGCATAGGTGATGATTTTGATATAGAAAAAACAAGATACCACAAAATATTTATTATGACAGATGCTGACGTGGACGGGGCTCATATTCGAACATTAATTCTTACTTTTTTCTATCGATATATGCGACCTTTGATTGAAAAAGGATATATTTATATTGCTCAGCCTCCTCTTTATAAAATCTCACAAGGTAAAAAAGTGTATTACGCTTACGAGGAAAGAGAACTCGATAGTATTATAGAAGAGCTGCCCGAGCAGCCAAAACCAACTTATCAGAGATATAAAGGTCTAGGAGAAATGAACCCGGATCAGTTGTGGGAAACAACGATGGACCCAGAGTCAAGATCAGTTCTGCAGGTAAACCTCGAAGATGCCATGATGGCAGATGAGATATTTGAAACGTTGATGGGGGACCGAGTAGAACCGAGACGTGATTTTATACAGGAAAATGCCCGATACGTGAAAAACTTGGATATTTAATTTAAAAGGAACAAGGCATGAATGAGGCAGTGGCTTCTACGTTGCACACACGAGGTGTGCGGTATTAGTTAGTAGAACGTTCTCTTCCTTTAGCCGATCATCTATTATCGTCTTCACCTCCGGCTACCAGGGTGCCTGGTATATGAAGGAACACCGCCTAAGTACTCCACGTCCTGTGGAAACGGCGGTGCTAGTACATCCTGTACGTCGGAACTTGTCACAGCTAACAAGGCGCTAACGCTTTTCTATAATTGGAGGTGAGAAAGTGGCAGACAACAATGAGTCAAGAGTGACGGAAATTAATATTAGTCAGGAAATGCGGACATCTTTTTTGGATTACGCGATGAGTGTCATTGTCAGCCGGGCACTTCCTGATGTCCGCGATGGCTTAAAACCAGTCCATCGCCGAATTTTATATGCCATGAATACGCTCGGTATGACGCCAGACAAACCATACCGTAAATCAGCACGTATTGTCGGAGATGTGATAGGTAAATATCACCCTCACGGCGACTCTGCCGTATATGAAACGATGGTTCGGATGGCACAAGATTTCAGCTATCGCTATATGCTTGTAGATGGCCACGGTAATTTCGGATCGGTAGATGGTGACTCTGCAGCTGCAATGCGTTACACTGAAGCAAAAATGTCCAAAATATCAATGGAACTAGTTCGTGATATCAACAAAGATACGATTGACTATCAGGACAACTATGATGGAAATGAGAAAGAACCTGTTGTTCTTCCAGCACGCTTTCCTAATTTGCTCGTTAATGGAGCATCGGGGATTGCCGTAGGGATGGCGACAAACATTCCTCCCCACCAGTTGGGGGAAGTCATTGATGGTGTCCTTGCATTAAGTAAGAACCCGGATTTAACTATAGAAGAGCTTATGGAATTTATACCGGGACCTGACTTTCCAACGGGAGCCACGATATTAGGAAGATCAGGAATCAGAAAAGCATATCAAACAGGACGCGGCTCGATCATGATCCGAGCCAATGCCCATATTTCTGAAAGTAAAACAGGCAAACAAACGATCATTGTAGATGAACTTCCTTATCAGGTGAATAAGGCCCGACTCATTGAAAAAATTGCTGAGCTTGTTCGTGATAAGAAAATTGATGGGATCACGGATTTAAGAGACGAATCGGATCGGGATGGCATGCGTATCGTGATTGAAGTAAGAAAAGATATGAATGCGAACGTCCTGCTAAACAATCTTTATAAGCAAACCGCACTACAAACCAGCTTTGGAATTAACATGCTCGCCTTAGTAAATGGGCGGCCGGAAGTGTTGAATATAAAGCAATGTTTAGCGTTTTATCTGGAACATCAGAAAGAAGTCATTAAGCGACGTACTGCTTATGAGCTGAGAAAAGCGGAAGCAAGAGCTCACATTTTAGAAGGTCTTCGAATAGCGTTAGATCATCTTGATGAAGTCATTGAATTGATTCGCCACTCACAAACGACAGATATTGCTCGCAACGGCTTAATGGAAAGATATTCTTTAAGTTATGAGCAGGCGCAAGCCATTTTGGATATGCGTCTACAACGTTTAACCGGCTTAGAGCGAGATAAGATCGAAGAAGAGTATCGAGATCTTATTGAGCGAATCAAAGAGTTGAAAGCTATTTTAGCCAGTGAAGAACGTGTGTTGGAAATTATTCGTGAAGAGCTTACAGAGTTGAAGGAAAAGTATAACGATACACGTCGAACAGAGATCACGGCAGGACACAATCAAATAGAAGATGAGGATTTGATTCCTCGAGAAAATGTAGTTATTACTATTTCTCACCATGGCTATCTGAAAAGAATGCCTATTGATACGTATCGAAGTCAGCGCCGGGGTGGGCGCGGCATCCAAGGAATGGGAACGAACGATGATGACTTTGTGGAACATTTGTTTACTACAAGTTCACATCATACGATCCTGTTTTTCACCAATAAAGGAAAAGTCTACCGCTTGAAAGCGTATGAAATCCCTGAGTTAAAGCGGACAGCAAAAGGGATACCTGTCATTAATTTGCTTCAGATTGAAAAAGATGAAGAAATCAGCACGGTTATCCCCGTTGAAGAATATTCCGATGAAGCTTACCTTTTCTTCCTGACAAAAAAGGGAATTGCAAAGCGGACACGCTTATCAGCATTTGCTAATATTCGCAAGGGCGGATTGTTTGCTATCAGTGTTCGTGAAGGTGACGAACTACACGGTGTTCGTTTAACACATGGAGAGGAAAATATCATTATCGGAACAAAACATGGGCTTGCCATTCACATATCTGAAGAAGACGTACGTTTCATGGGACGGACAGCGGCCGGGGTGAAAGCTATTTCCTTAACAGAAGAAGATGAAGTTATTGGAATGGATATTACTTCTGAAGACAAAGATGTCCTTGTTGTGACGAAAAATGGTTATGGAAAACGTACCCCTCTTCATGAGTTCCGCATGCAAAACCGTGGCGGAAAAGGATTGAAAGCATGCAACGTAACGGATAGAAATGGCAATCTCATTGCACTCCGTTCTATCTCGAATGATCTTGATATTATGGTGATGACTATTCACGGTGTGTTAATTCGAATTAAAAGTGAAGAGATATCCAGACTTGGACGCTACGCTCAAGGGGTAAAACTCATTCGCTTAGCACCGGGAGAAGAAGTATCTACCGTAGCACCAGTAGAAACTCCCGAAGGAGAAGAGGAAATAGAAGAATTAGAGAACACAGAGCAATTGGATGAACAAGATGTAACTGAACCAATTCAAGAAGAAGATCCTGAGGAAGAGTAACTCTAAGCTTTTCTTCGGCGATGATAACGGAGACTGTCCTTATGGGGGATAGTCTCTTTTTTTGGTTCTGTAAAATACCTGTTCACCATCAACCTTATGTAAGAAATGGAAGAATTGAATCCTATTCACCCCAACATGATCTCTTTTTTTATACCTCCTCTCGCTGGCAAACGACCGAACGTAAGACAAGGAAAAGGCGGCTTGCTAACCATATTCTTTAGTTATAAAAGAAGGAACAAGCTACCATTTCATTTTTACGTGCAACCACTTTGTTTAAGAGAAAAAAGATTTAAAGAAGGGGGGAATCACATGAGGAGCTTCTGATAAATATGATTTAATAATAGGATAATCTACTGAATGTCTGTGAGTTAATAGTTCCCCCCACCATTCACCTTCATAGCGGGTGATCATGCTTAGATTATATAATAATAAATAATGAGTACAGATTAGCGGCAGCTTATTGGTTGTGTTAGAGAACGTTGTATCTTCATTGATGTTTTGTAATAAAGAACGAGTTGGTTGTACTTCGAGCAGTAAGTCTTTCATTTTCCACTTCTCTCCTTGGAAAAGTTCCACGTGGAACATCACATATGAAAAGTGAGGGAAAAACCCTTTTTTTTGGATTTTAATTTCGTCTTCTATAAATCGGTATCCTTTCTTTTTTCTCTTCCTTGTTGTCACGCCATGTGCGAGCACTTCGGAATTAGTTGGATAATACGCATCATGAAGTAACACAAGTCCTTTTAATAAATGAGTAAGACCATAAAATAATAATAGAGGCTTCACCATTAATGAAGCATTCATACCTTCGTACCAATAGTTTTTTCCAATTAACCATTCATAGTGAAAAACAGACGTATTTGTATAACTTCTTTCTGAAGCTTCACTCATTATGTCTGGATTGTTTTTATATTTCTTATACAGCCACTTTCTCAAGTATTCTTGGGATTCATACGGACGAAAATAAGAAAAATCACGAGATATGTCGTTATTTGTCATCTTTTCTCCCTTACCTTTAATGGAACTATTTTGAAAGTTTAAACTTATTTCATACGCTCGTTATCGTTCAATAAAAATGGTAAGATATTAGGAAAACTTGAGAGAATATAGTTCATCTTCTCTAATCTCTTAGTTTAGACATTCTTACCATTTCTAAACAGGAAAGAAAGTATAAAATTTTAGCGGTCGTTGTCTAGCTTCAGGCGCTATGTCGCTTCAACAAGTGCAATGCTTCCTGTGTAAGCCAACGCAGAAGTCAGTACGCTTGCACTTTTTGATATTTATACTTATTGCCAAAGACTGGGGAAAGCTATGTCTGAGGGAAAACATTTAGGTAGAAAGGATGATAATACTGTGCGAGAAGACAAATTTGTGAAAGAAGGGCTAACATTTGACGATGTTCTTCTAGTCCCGGACCGTTCTGACATTCATCCGCGTGATGTTTCTGTTGCTACTTCCTTAACAGAAAAGCTGGGGTTAAATATACCAGTTATTAGTGCCGGCATGGACACGGTTACGGAAGCGGCGTTAGCCATAGCAATGGCCCGTGAAGGCGGTCTCGGTATTATTCATAAGAATATGTCCATTGAAGAGCAGGCTGAGATGGTAGATCAAATTAAACGCTCTGAAAGTGGCGTGATTACAGATCCTTTCTTTTTGACCCCAGATAGACAAGTATTCGATGCGGAACATTTAATGGGAAAATACCGTATTTCTGGTGTACCGATTGTTGATGAGAATCAAAAGTTAGTAGGAATACTTACAAACCGTGATCTCCGTTTTATTGAAGATTATTCGATTGAAATTAGAGATGTGATGACTAGTACTAATTTAGTGACAGCTCCCGTTGGAACGACGCTGGAAGAAGCGGAGAAAATCTTACAGAAACATCGTATTGAGAAGCTTCCTCTTGTGGAAGAAGATGGAACATTAAAAGGTTTAATTACCATTAAAGATATTGAAAAAGTCATCGAGTTTCCTCATTCAGCAAAAGATGAACAAGGCCGTCTTTTGGCTGGGGCAGCGATCGGTGTGACGGCAGATGTCATCAAGCGTGCGGAGGCTCTCGTTGAGGCAGGCGTCGATGCTTTGGTGGTTGACACAGCTCATGGTCATTCTAAAGGTGTTCTAGATAAAATTCAGGAAATAAGAGAGGCGTTTCCAGATATCGTGCTGATCGCAGGAAATGTGGCTACTGCCGAAGGAACTCGTTCTCTTATTGAAGCAGGAGCAGATGTCGTAAAAGTGGGGATTGGCCCTGGCTCTATCTGTACAACCCGTGTTGTTGCCGGGGTAGGCGTTCCTCAAATTACAGCTGTATACGACTGTGCCGTTGAAGCAAGTAAACACAATGTTCCCATTATTGCTGATGGAGGAATCAAGTATTCAGGAGACATCGTGAAAGCTCTTGCTGCCGGTGGGCATGCTGTCATGCTTGGTAGCTTGCTGGCTGGTGTGTCGGAAAGCCCTGGTGAAACAGAAATTTATCAAGGAAGACAGTTTAAGGTATACAGAGGCATGGGTTCTATGGCTGCTATGGAACAAGGCAGTAAGGATCGATACTTCCAGGAAAACAGCCAGAAGCTGGTGCCTGAAGGTATTGAAGGGCGTATTCCTTACAAAGGACCTTTGTCAGCCACTTTGCACCAGCTCATGGGTGGTTTGAGAGCTGGAATGGGATATTGCGGAACAGCTACGCTAGAGGATTTACGAGAAAATGCTCGTTTTACTCGTATTACGAACGCGGGCTTAAGAGAAAGTCACCCTCATGATGTTCAGATTACGAAAGAAGCACCAAACTACAGTCTATAAGATCGGGTAATATACGACAAATCTAATAAAAACAAAAAATGAATGTAAGAAGAGAAAATGCCTTTTATCCCCTTTGGGACCCAGACGAGACTTTCACGTTACAATTTTAAAAGTTTCGCTGGCCCCCCATGGAAAAGGCATTTCTTTTTTGGCGTTTCCAAGATTACGTTTTAAGCACCATGTGCTCTTTGGTGACCAAGTCTTCTTGTTTGGGGCCTTGCGCTTGTTACGGATAGACGGGTTTCTTGAACTGTCGATAAATTTGTTGAAATATAGTGCTACAGGCTATCTATGTTTTTAAATAAGCTTGTGATAAAATAGCGTTTGTGCAAGGGAGTATGGAGGTGCAAGGGTTGAAAATCAAACGTTTAAAACAAGGTATCGTATCATCTGTTCTTTTATCTTTACTAATAGGAAGTAGTGGGAATGCATTAGCAGAGGAGCCAGACCTTGAAGCAGAGGCTGCCATATTAGTAGAAGCCGAGTCTGGGAAAATTGTATATGAGGATCATATTGATGTGATTTTACCTCCAGCTAGTATGACAAAAATAATGACTGAATTTCTAGTTCATGAAGCAGTCGATCAAGGCGAGATATCCTGGGAAGATGAAGTGAAAATTAGTGATAAAGTACGACAGTTATCTTTAGATACCAGCTTATCGAATGTTCCTCTCCGCCAAGATGAAACGTATACTGTAAAAGAGCTATACGAAGCGATGGCTATATATTCAGCGAATGGAGCAACGATAGCTTTAGCAGAGCATGTTGCTGGTTCTGAAGCGAAGTTTGTCGAACGAATGAATGCAAAAGCAGAAGAACTAGGCATGGAAAATTATAAGTTCGTCAACTCCAGTGGGTTGAATAACCAGTCGATGAAAGGGAACCATCCTTCAGGTACTGAGGCGGATGAAGAAAATATGATGTCTGCTCGAGCTACTGCTATTCTTACGTATCATCTATTAAAAAACTATCCTGAAGTATTAGATACAGCGAGCATTCGAGAAAAGACTTTTAAAGAAGGTACAGAAGATTACATAGAAATGCAGAACTGGAACTGGATGCTTCCAGGAAGTGTCTTCGCTTACGAAGGTGTCGATGGACTGAAGACAGGCTTTACAGACTTAGCTGGTAATGCGTTTACAGGGACAGTAGAACGCGATGGACTGCGTTATATTTCTGTCGTGATGAGAACGGAATCGAGAGAAGCACGTTTTCAGGAAACAGCTAAATTGTTCGATTATGGATTCGATCAATTCTCACAAGAAACAGTAATCAAAGAAGGTGAGCAAGTAGAAGGCCATCAGACTGTTTCGGTTATAAAAGGGAAAGAAGATGAAGTTTCCGTAACTGCAGGAAGTGACTTACAAGTTCTTGTGGAGGAAGGACAAGAAGAAAACCTAACTCCGGTAGTGACTATAAATAAAGAGCTCTTGACGGAAGAAGGAGAGCTGGAAGCTCCGCTTGAAAAAGGAGAAACCATAGGAACCATTCGAGTAGAGGGTATGACAGAAGAAGACTATTTGCATGAAAAGATGACAAGCAACGCGGAAGTTCCCTTAGTCTTAGAAGAAGACGTAGAGAAAGCTGGTTGGTTCGCCCTATCTCTTCGTGGAATAGGAAGCTTTTTTGGAAACATGTGGGAGAACGCCGCTACTTTTGTGAGAGGCTTATTTTAAAGAAACCTTTATAACAAGATGGGATAATGCTAAAATAAGAAAGATAAGTTAACTTTAAAACAGCGGGGGAATGGAAATGGCAGATAGAGGTACAGATAGAGTAAAACGCGGAATGGCGGAAATGCAAAAAGGCGGCGTTATTATGGACGTCGTAAATGGCGAACAAGCAAAGATCGCAGAGGAAGCGGGCGCAGTAGCTGTCATGGCACTCGAACGTGTTCCTTCTGATATTCGTGCTGCAGGGGGAGTTGCACGCATGGCAGATCCTACCATTGTAGAAGAAGTTATGAATGCAGTTTCTATTCCTGTTATGGCAAAAGCACGTATTGGACATATTGTAGAAGCTCGTGTGCTCGAAGCACTCGGAGCTGATTACATTGACGAAAGTGAAGTTCTCACTCCTGCTGATGACGTATATCACATGGATAAGAACGAATTTACAGTACCTTTTGTTTGCGGATGTCGTGATTTAGGAGAAGCTCTTCGCCGTATCGGAGAAGGTGCTTCGATGTTACGTACAAAAGGGGAACCAGGTACGGGGAACATTGTAGAGGCTGTCCGCCATATGCGTATGGTGCAATCTCAAATTAAAAAAGTAGCGAATATGTCAAAAGATGAATTGATGACAGAAGCGAAAAACTTAGGTGCTCCTTATGAATTACTTCTTGATATTCAAGAAAACGGTAAGCTGCCAGTTGTAAATTTTGCGGCAGGTGGTATTGCGACACCAGCGGATGCTGCGTTAATGATGGAATTAGGAGCAGACGGTGTATTTGTCGGCTCTGGTATCTTTAAGTCAGAGAATCCAGCGAAGTTTGCACGTTCTATCGTAGAAGCGACAACTCATTATCAAGACTATGAACTGATAGGTCAGCTCTCTAAAGATCTTGGTACTGCCATGAAAGGCATTGAGATGTCTACCTTGGACCCTTCTCAGCGTATGCAGGACCGCAGTGAATAATCCTTAAAGGATGCGTGTAAAGGAGGGATAATATGGTTAAAATAGGAGTTCTCGCTTTACAAGGAGCGGTCAGGGAACATGTGGAAAGCTTAGAAGCTCCTGATTGTGAAGTCAGTGTCGTCAAGCGCATAGAGCAATTGGACGAGCTCGATGGCTTAGTTTTTCCCGGCGGCGAAAGTACAACGATGCGCCGATTAATTGATAAATATCACTTTCGGGAACCGCTGCAACAATTCGCTGCTGCTGAAAAACCTGTGTTTGGCACATGTGCCGGTCTCATTCTCATGGCCGAAGACATCACAGGCGAACCGGAAGGACACTTGCAGCTCATGGACATGGAAGTGGAGCGAAATGCTTTCGGAAGACAAAGAGAAAGTTTTGAAACGACTTTATCTGTTAAAGGAGTCGGCGATGATATTGAAGCGGTATTTATTCGCGCCCCTCTCATCAAGAGTGTAGGGGACGAGGTTGAGATTTTATGCGAATATAATGGGGAGATTGTAGCGGCACGTCAAAATCATTTACTCGCATGTTCCTATCATCCGGAATTGACAAAAGATACGAGGTTTCATCAATATTTTGTTCAAATGGTGAGAGAATCGAAAGAAGCAGCTAGTACGGTAACAGCTGCTCCATAAATCGTAGACGGGCATTAGTAACCATGTACAGTCATTCAGAGAGCCGGTGGTAGGTGAGAACCGGTTGACTGGCAAGGTGAATCCCGCCCTGAGTGAAAGAGTGAAAAATCAGTAGCTCTTTTCGTCTTATCCGCGTTACAGGATCCAAGGAGCAGAGAAGTATTCTCTGAATTTGGGTGGCAACGCGGTACAACCGTCCCTTTTTTTAGGGGCGGTTTTTTTATAGTTTAGGGAATGATAAAAGCTAACTTTTGTGAATGGGTTAGCTACGTCTGGTTACGGCATCTATATTATATTTTCTCTTGGCAGGCTGACGTGCACAAACAATAAAGGGTGGAATATCGCTTTCATGATGGATGAGAGGCTCTACACAGAGCTTGAATATAATACTCGAGGAGGAATTAACATGTTAGACGTAAAGAAGCTTCGTAAAGATTTTGATGAAGTAAAACAAAAGTTGGAAAAACGAGGAGAAGACCTTGGAAATTTAGAGAAATTTGAAGAGCTGGATCAGAAAAGAAGGGCTCTTATTCAAGAAACAGAAGAATTAAAACAGCGCCGTAACCAAGTGTCTCAAGAAGTCGCTCAGTTAAAGAGAGAAAAGAAAGATGCCGATCATTTAATCAGTGAAACGAAAGAAGTCTCTCAAAAAATTAAGGCCATTGATGAGGAATTGAAGGAAACGGAAGAGACGTTACAACAGCTTCTCTTGTCCATCCCAAACATTCCCCATGAGAGTGTACCAGTAGGGGAAGACGAGTCAGATAATGAACTAGCCCGTAAGTGGGGAGAACCTTCCTCCTTCTCTTTTGAAGCAAAAGCCCATTGGGACCTTGGAAGAGATTTGGGTATTCTGGAATTTGAGAGAGCTTCCAAAGTAACAGGCAGCCGTTTTGTCTTTTATAAAGGGGCTGGTGCGCGTTTGGAGCGAGCGCTCATCAACTTCATGATGGATTTGCATCAGGAAAAACATGGGTATGAAGAAATTCTACCTCCTTATATGGTGAACAGAGATAGCATGACAGGTACAGGTCAGCTGCCAAAATTTGAAGAAGATGCTTTTGGAATTAGAGAAGAGGATTACTTTTTGATCCCAACTGCTGAAGTGCCAGTGACTAATTACCATAGAGATGAGATATTAGAGGGGAATCACCTCCCAATCGCATACACGGCTTACAGTGCTTGTTTCCGTTCCGAGGCAGGTTCTGCGGGGCGAGACACTAGAGGGTTAATCCGTCAACATCAATTCAATAAGGTGGAACTCGTACGCTTCGTTAAACCTGAAGAGTCCTACGATGAACTAGAAAAGATAACAGGACATGCTGAGAAAGTGCTTCAACTATTAGAACTACCGTATCGAGTCATGAATATGTGTACGGGAGATCTTGGATTCACTGCAGCTAAAAAGTACGATTTAGAAGTATGGCTTCCAAGCTACAATAATTATAAAGAAATTTCCTCTTGTAGTAATTTTGAGGACTTCCAAGCACGCAGGGCAAACATCCGGTTCAAGAGAGACCAAAAGTCAAAAACAGAATTTGTACACACATTGAATGGTTCCGGCTTGGCTCTCGGCCGAACAGTAGCGGCCATCATGGAGAACTACCAGCAAGAAGATGGTACGATTCGTATCCCCGACGTTTTGCGTTCTTATATGGGGAACAAAGAATATATCGGAAAATAAAGAAGAGGTGGGTTGGCATTCAACAGTCAACCTGCCTTATTTCCCCTAAAATAAAAGAGAAAATTTCTCTCACAATACATTCCTCTATATTTTATATCATTTTTTTGGTTGAAACCCTTGCTTCCTCTTTTTAGCTGTGCTATTATTATCTTTGTCAGCTCAGACAGCAGCATCAATACATACGGAGGAGTACCCAAGTCTGGCTGAAGGGAGCGGTCTTGAAAACCGCCAGGGGCTTCACGGCCCGCGGGGGTTCGAATCCCTCCTCCTCCGCCATTACTTAAAAATAACCAGCCTCTCTAGTTCTAACTAGGGAGGTTTTTTTAATGCCTCTCTGTAACTAAAGGTAGGGATGCTTTCCAAGAATGATGATTAGTATGCAGGCTGTCTCAAATATTGTAAAAACATGAGACCGAGATCCTGCTACAATATTTAGGAGGCTCGGCCGTTCGTCCGCAGAAAGCGAGTTTTTTCTCTGCGGCCTCTGCCTCCGCCTACAGAGTTACCTCAACCCATTTGACAGAAAACCAACTGCTTGAGAGCTAAAACAAGAATGAAAAGCGCACACTTCCTGTACACGTAAGAGGAGTGCGCGCTTTTTGCATATGTTAGCTGTTTTCTCTTTTATAAACAGTTTCCCCTTCTACTATTGTTTGAGAAACTTGAATATCTTTTATTTTTTCTTCCGGAATCGTAAATGGATTATCTTCTAGAATGACTATATCTGCATATTTTCCTTCACTGAGTGTACCTATGATCGTATCATCAAATCCGCTGTAGGCCGCATCGGCAGTGTACGCTTTGACTGCCTCTTCTACAGGGATGGTTTCCTCTGTACCTAGTTGTTGACCGCCAACCGTTGTACGTGTTACAGCAGCATACATGCCGAAAAATGGGTTTCCTGGACAGACAGGCATGTCCGAGTTACCTGGAGAGACGATTCCATGTTTCCGGAAAGAAGCGTGCGGGAATACACGACGTGCTCTTTCTTCACCGAGATTGTTCCAATAGCTGTCCCCGATAGCATAGATAAACCCTATGGATGATCCGGCAACGATTTCTTGAGAGGCAATTCTCTCTAACTGCTCTTCTGATGGAAGCGCACAATGTTCAATACGATGTCGGTGTTTTTTATTTTCGTCAAGAGGTGCAGCTTGTTCAATGGCCTGAAGAGCCATCTCTACTGCACGTTCCCCAATCCCGTGAATGGAAACTCTCATTCCATTAGCGACAGCGCGGCTCACATGTTTATTAATCTTCTCTTGAGGCATGTAAAGGATTCCGCGGTTGTCACCATCGTCTACGAAGGGTTCTGCCAAAGCGGCAGTGCGTCCGCCGACACTTCCATCTAGCATGTATTTAAGACCTTGTATGTTTAAATGGTCGTCCCCTAAGCCGCTTTGTAATCCAAGGGCTAGTGCTTCTTCTTCGACACCTTGCCATCCCATCTGATCGATGCCCCAAAGCCACATCCGTACTTTGAGTGGAAAACCGCCTTCTTTGCATAATTCCTGATACACTGTTAATTCTTTTTTGGAAACGGCCATGTCATGAATCGTGGTAATTCCCCATTGGAAGAAGTGTTCTTGTGCTTCCCGCATCGCATCCTTCAGTTGATTAATGGTCACGGAAGGAATAGCAAACTCCATCATGGCATTTTCCTGAATGAGACCACTTACTGTTCCATCAGAATTTCGATGGAAATGACCTCCGTCAGGGTCGACTGGGTCTTCTGAGATACCACTGGCCTCGAATGCTTTACGATTAGCGACGGCATTATGGACACATGTCCTTTTTAAGAAAACGGGGTGATGGGGAGCGGCCTCCGATAACTCCTCGAATGACGGAAACCGTTTTTCTTTTAATTTGCTGTCGTCCCACCCCATACCGAGAATCCATTCTCCTTCAGGAATCTCTTGAGCGCGTTTGGAAACGGCTTCTAAAATATCAGTGATCGAAGGAGCGGTTTCTGTTCTCAAATCAAGTTGAAGCAAGTTATTGGCATAGTGCAGCGGGTGAGCGTGGCTTTCTATGATGCCTGGCAACACGACTCTTCCATCGGCATCAATCACTTCCGTTTCCTCACCTTGCAGCAAGGCTGCTTCCTGGTCAAAAGCAATAATTTTTCCATCTTTAACAGCTATTTGATCTGCTTTTGGGCGATTGTCATCCATCGTATGGATGGTTGCATTCTTAATAATTAAGTCCGCATTCATGATGTCATTCTCCTTATTTCATTGTATTGGAAGAGGTGTTTTATTGGATAGACTCTCTGTTTTCTGTAAGTTGTTGCACAGTATTCAATAGAACGTTGGCACCTTTTTCAATGAATGATTTGTCTGTAAATTCTTCTTGGCAGTGACTTTTTCCATTAGCGCTAGGGACAAAGATCATAGCAGTAGGCGCCATTTCATTTATATACTTCGCGTCGTGTCCTGCACCACTGATCATTTCCTGATAGGAATAACCTAACTGATTCGCGGCTTCTGATAGTTGGTCAGTCAGATGTTTGCTGAAATGACTAGATGGTGTTTCCCAGATGGGATGGATCTCACACGTTACATGTTGCTGATCTGCTATTGTCTTTATAATCTTTTTTGCTTGTTCTACGAGAGATTCTCTTTGAGTGTCACTCGAATGTCGGATATCTACGGTGAATGTTACTTCTCCGGGAACACAATTAATAGATCCTGGCTGAAGACCGAATTGTCCAACGGTTACAGTAGCTTCGTCATCATGATTTACAACCATGGAGCGCACTTCCGTCATCATTGCGGCAGAAGCCATCATAGGATCTTTACGCATGTTCATTGGTGTCGGGCCGGCATGATCTGCTTCTCCCTTCACGGTGACCTCCAGCCAATTCATGCCTTGTATGCCTGTGACAACTCCAATGTCTAACCCTTTCTGTTCTAACACGGGTCCTTGTTCAATATGAAGCTCAATAAAGCTGTGCATGTGCTGGATACGATTTTCTTCCTTCCCCTGGTAGTCGATGCGTTTCAGTTCATCGATGAATGACTTTCCATCTTTGTCTGTCCGGGAATAGACAAAATCCTTACTAAACACATTAGCAAGACCGCCAGCTCCTAAGATAGGAGGAGCAAACCGGGCTCCTTCTTCATTGGTGAAACAAATTAATTCAATAGACCGAGTAGGGGTAATATTATTTTCTCTAAGTGTATACAGCACTTCTAACCCAGATAGTACACCAAGGATGCCGTCATAACGTCCTCCTTCAGGCTGGGTATCGAGGTGAGAACCGATAACAACTGGAGCAGCTTCTGGATCCGTTCCTTCCAAGCGTCCATACATGTTACCAAAGTCATCAACTCTAACTTTTAAATGAATGTCTTCCATCCATTGGATAAATAAATCTCTTATTGTCTTGTCTTCATCAGTAAGGGCTAAGCGGCAAATTCCACCGCGGTCGAGTCCTCCGACCCTTGCACTATCGTTTTCAATCCAATCCATTAGACGGTTAATATTAATATGAGTTGCAGAGTTTGTCATTTTACATAACCTCTCTTTAGTAAGTTGTAAGTAAGGGGGATAAATCCTACATATATAATAATTGCAAGATTAATGCCAATTGTCCTGCCGTTTCATCCCTTATTTTTTGATAAAACACCTCTTATTTTGCACGTCTTCTCATACGATCGATTCAATAAATAGAAATTTAGATTCAAAAATGGTTCAAAAAATCCTTTTGTGGCAAATGTTAAACGATTCAGATTCGAAATCGATTCAAAAGTTTGTTATAATGTGATAATCGAAACGCTACTAGAAACAGGTGAATACATTGAAAATACATGAAAGACTAGTTGAAACACCATATTTTAAAGATATTCTTAATGCGATCTCTGACGGTATTTTAATCGCAGATGGAAACGGTAGAGTAGTATGGTTAAACGATGCCTGTGAAAATTTAGCGAACACAAGCCGATCTGAAATTATCGGGAAAACAGCGGGTGAGCTGGAGAGGGAAAGAGTATTTATGCCCTCTGTAACAAAAATGGTGTTAGATTCCTTGGAAACGGTTAGTACCGTTCAGATGACAGATAAAGAAAGGAAGTATATCACTACCGGTCATCCTATCATAGATTCTCATGGAGAAATAGAAGGGATTGTAGCTCATGCTAGAGATATTACAGAAGTGGTTCGTACGAACTCTGAACTAGCAGATACACAAGCACTGTTAAAACGGTACACTCAAGAAATTATGAAGATAAAAAATCAACGTCAAATGGAAGCATCCCATGACTTCTTTATTGGCAAAAGCAGAGCGTATCAAAAGTTAGTAGATGCTGTAGATAAGGTGGCAGTTACAGACACAACGGTACTTCTCACTGGTGAAACAGGGGTAGGGAAAAATGTAGTAGCTTCGAAAATTCATCAATATAGTGAACGAAACGAAGCTCCGTTTGTTGAAGTGAATTGTGGAGCCATCCCGGAAACATTAATCGAGTCGGAGTTGTTTGGATATACGAAAGGGGCGTTTACAGGAGCAAGCGCTGGTGGGAAAGCGGGGCTTATACAAATGGCAGACCGTGGAACCTTGTTCTTAGATGAGGTTGGCGAGCTGCCCTTAAGCCTGCAGACAAAGTTCCTTCAATTTTTACAACAAAAAAGATACTTACCGGTTGGAAGCACTTCGTATCAATCCGCGGATGTCCGGGTTATCGCAGCGACAAATAAAAATCTAGAGGAAGAGGTAGAAAAAGGAAAGTTTCGCTCTGATTTATTTTACAGGTTATATGTATTACCTATTGTTGTTCCGTCGCTCCGTGAGAGAAAAACAGATATTTTTCATTTACTACAGTTCTTTTTGCAAAAGTACAATGAAAAACACCAGCGAAATGTAACTCTACATCCAGAAGTAGTAGACATTCTAGAAGAATATCATTGGCCGGGTAATATTAGAGAGTTGGAGAATTTAGTGGAACGGTTCGTTGTAATGGTGTCTGGGAATGAAGTGACTATCGCTGATCTTCCTCCCTACGTTCGCTCTCAGCACGAATTTTCTTTCGACTACGTGAGCCAGTTAAAAGACAAAACATTGTCGGAAACATTGGAATCAATCGAGAGAAATATTATTGAAGATGCGTATAAGCAATATAAGACAACTAGGAAGACAGCTGAAAAATTAGGAATGACCCAGTCCGCATTGATGAGACGATTGAAAAAGTATCGGGAGCGTAGTTGAAGTAGAACAAGAGAAGGGTTGGATAGCGGTGGAAATAGAAGAAAAAAGCGACATGGAATGGATGCGGCAAGCTATCCAAATGGCGGAAAAAGCCCGGACAATAGGAGAGGTACCTATTGGCTGTATTATTGTTCATCAAGGGAAGGTAATTGGGGCAGGCATGAATCAGAGGGAAACCACTCAATCCTCTGTAACCCATGCAGAAATCATTGCGATTCAGGAGGCCTGCCATCATCTAGGGAGCTGGCGCCTCGAAGATTGTACAATATACGTAACCTTAGAACCTTGCCCAATGTGTGCAGGGGCGATTGTCCAGTCGCGTATCCCTCGTGTAGTATTTGGGGCAGAAGACCCAAAGGCGGGATGCGCTGGTACATTGATGAATTTGTTAGAGGAACAACGTTTTAATCACCAATGTGAGGTAGAAAAAGGAGTGCTCGCTGAAGAATGTGGAAATGTGCTGACCTCTTTTTTTAAAGAAATAAGAGAAAAGAAGAGGTTAAGAAAGAACAAATAGCGGGAAGGTAAGTATCGGGGATGAATATGTAATTGGATTCGCAGAAAAGCCGTGGTATATTATTCTAGTAAATGAAAAGCGGGAGGGGAAAATGGTGCGTTCCAATCAATTCTCTGCTGAAACAGCCCAAAAACTAGCGGAAAAACTTCAAATGCCGGTCGAACACATTATTCACACACCGCCTCAGGTGATTATGGAAAAAATTACAGAGTTGGAAAAAAAGGAATTAAAAGCTTAACAGAGGTAAATTCACTTCACGTAACGAATACTTAGATGTAATGATTGTCTATAGGATTTTTTGCTATTGCATTATTGATAAAAAAAAGATATACTAATCAGTGCGCTATAAAAAGCGCCTAAAAAAGTTATCAAATTTGCCGTGCTAAGTGGGGAGGTAGCGGTGCCCTGTACTCGCAATCCGCTATAGCGAGACCGAATCCCTTCCCGAGGCTTTGTTTCCGTAGGGTCTGCCCCGAGTAAGTGGTGTAGACGTCCGGGTTCTGCGCAACGGAAACCCGTGAACCCTGTCAGGTCCGGAAGGAAGCAGCAGTAAGCGGACTCTTCTGTGTGCCGCAGAGTAGCCTGGGCCGAGCTAACTGCTCGGGTAACGCTTATGGAAGCATTGCCGACGGAAGGTGCACGGCTTTAATACATACTAATGACCGGAACGGTTCCTTACAGGGACGGTTCTTTTTTTACATCTACATAAAATGGGAAAGACGTTTAAACATATTTTTAAAGTTGGGACCGGAAAGGGAAAGAGATCACGATAATTTCCTCTTACCTGAACGCCTGTCTTTTATGAAAAAAGTTCTTCTTCTATCCATGGTATAGTTTTGAAATGCGATAAGCGAAAAGGTATAATGGAAGAATGAAGGATAAGAAGAAAGAGAGGGGGTTTCGGGGATGAGCTATAAGGCGCTTTACCGGGTATGGCGCCCGCAGTCACTAGAAGATGTAACGGGCCAAAAGCATATTACCACAACACTTCAAAATGCTCTCGTGGAAGAAAAGTTTTCGCACGCTTATCTGTTTAGCGGCCCGCGGGGAACAGGGAAGACCAGTGCCGCCAAAATTATTGCGAAGGCCGTCAATTGTGAGCATGCACCAATAAAAGAACCATGCAATGAATGCCGGGCTTGTCGCGGAATTTCGGACGGTTCGGTAGTCGATGTCATTGAAATTGATGCTGCTTCCAACAATGGGGTAGATGAAATTCGTTATATCCGGGAAAATGTGATTGCGGCTCCCCGAGACGTCCGATATAAAGTATATATTATTGATGAAGTCCATATGCTCTCGACAGGAGCTTTTAACGCTTTGTTAAAGACATTAGAAGAGCCGCCGAAGCATGCCATTTTTATCTTGGCTACGACGGAACCGCATAAAATTCCTTTAACTATTATCTCTCGGTGTCAGAGGTTTGATTTTAAACGGATTACGACTGAGGATATTGTAGATCGCATGAAGTATATCTTAGCGGAGCAAGGATGGGAAGCGGAAGAAGAAGCATTGTACTTGATTGCTCGTGCGGCAGAAGGCGGGATGCGGGATGCTCTCAGTCTCTTGGACCAAGCTGTTTCCTTTTCAACAGACGTAGTCCAAGCAGGGGATGTATTAGCAATCACCGGTGCGGTCTCGCAACAATTTTTAACAAAAGTCGTGACGGCGTTGCGTGAAAAAGACACAGCCTCTGCGCTTGAGGCGGCTAACTCCATGATTCAGGAAGGAAAAGATCCATTGCAATTTATGGAGGATCTTATCTATTACTTCAGGGATATGCTTCTTTATCAAACGGCACCAGAACTAGATGAAGTACTGAATCGAGTGACCGTGGATGAGTCGTTCCGCTCTCTCGCGGAGGAAACAAGTTCTGATTGGCTGTATGAGATTATTCATCGTTTGAATGAACACCATCAGGAGATGAAATGGGCAAGCCATCCTAAGATTTTTTTAGAGATGGCTCTTATTCACATTTGCCAATCTGGGAAACAGCAAGGGGAGAATGATTCAAATGCCCAGGTCACAAATAAAGAGTTAACAGAACTGAAGACTCAACTGTCAGAGCTGAAACGTGAAGTAAAGCATTGGCAAGAACAAGCACCGAAAGAAAGTGAAACTAACAAGGATCACGTTCCGAAAGCAACGTCTCCATCACGGGAAAACACTTCCCGTAAAATAGCGTCTACGATAGGTGGAAATAAACGAGCACAGGGAATCGTTAGTGAAGCGACAAAGAAAGAGCTTCAACTTGTGCAAAGTTCCTGGGCAGATGTCATGAAGCTCGTGAAACAGCAAAGTGTACCCGCTCATGCGTGGCTTAGCGATGCAAAGCCCGTCGTTTCCAATGGCACAGAGGTGTTGCTTGCTTTTCAGAACGAAATGCATCGTAATATGGTTGATACGAAGTTTCGTGAAATGGTGGATCAAAGCCTGACAGAGACTTGTGGGAAGCCTCTTCACATTGTCACTATTCTTGCGCCTCAATGGGAGAAGTTAAAGGAGGCCTACAAAAAAGGAATAGAGGGAGAAAGTGGAGAGAACGGCGATGAAAAAGAAGGAGAAGATCCTATCATTGACGAAGCTATCAAGTTAGTTGGAGAAGACTTAGTGGAAATAATAGAAGAAAAATAATGGAGGCTAACGAATATGAAAAACATGGGAAACATGATGAAGCAAATGCAAAAAATGCAAAAACAAATGCAAAAAGCCCAAGAAGAATTAAAGGATAAAACAGTAGAAGCAACAGCTGGTGGCGGGGCTGTTAAAGTTACCGCTGCAGGAGACAAGCGAATTGTTGATATAGAGATTGATGAAGATGTGGTCGATCCTGAAGACGTAGAAATGCTTCAAGACCTGATTCTAGCTGCAATGAATGAGGCACTTAAAAAAGTGGATGAATTAGTAGAACAGGATCTCGGCAAATTCACGAAAGGGTTAAATATGCCAGGGATGTTCTAGAAGGAGGATCATGTGCAATACCCAACACCTATTTCTAAGTTAATAGATGGCTTCATGAAATTGCCGGGTGTCGGTCCTAAGACGGCGAGCCGCCTGGCTTTTTATGTTTTAGATATGAAAGAAGACGATGTACTGGAATTTGCGAAGTCACTGGTCAACGCTAAACGAGAGTTGACTTACTGCTCCGTGTGTCATCACATCACGGATGTAGATCCTTGCAGAATATGTGAAGATAAAGAAAGAGATCAATCGGTTGTTTGTGTGGTTCAAGATGCAAAAGATGTGATTGCGATGGAGAAAATGCGTGAGTATGGTGGGTTGTATCATGTCCTGCACGGAGCAATTTCCCCAATGGACGGTGTCGGGCCAGAAGACATTAATATCCCTGATCTGATTAAGCGTCTGCAGGATGATCAGATTCAAGAGGTGATTATTGCTACAAACCCTACCATTGAAGGGGAAGCAACAGCAATGTACATTTCTCGTTTGATAAAACCAACAGGGATAAAAGTGACACGGATTGCCCACGGGTTGCCGATCGGAGGAGATTTAGAGTACGCCGATGAAGTGACTCTTTCCAAAGCAATGGAAGGACGCAGAGAATTGTAGGTGGGCGCTTTATGTTATTTCGTAAAGAAAGTATACGTCGTTCTGAAAATAAACGGTTAGTTGAAAAAATACATGAAACGAAAGCAGAGCTTGACCGGTATGAAGAAGTATTGGCGAACAGCATTGAACCATCAGAAGAGGTACTGATAGAATTAAAATTGTGGAGATCAAAATACATTTTTTTAATGAAAGAAGCCCGTTATCGTAAAGTAAATGGATACAAGAATACGTAACTGTCACAGATCACTGTGGCAGTTTTTTTGTACAACTATAAGGAAGTATGTTCATTGGCGTTTTTGAGATTCAGCTTCGGGCGCCATCGGCTTGAGGTCACTTCAACCCTGCTCTTGGCGGCAAAGCCTACTGAGGCCTACAGATGAATGTTCTTTTGCTAAAAGCGCAAACGTTCCTGTTTGCAACGCAATAGTCAACATTTCCTGCGTAAGCGAACACTAGCACGTCCTGTGCTTTACGCGAATAAAATTACGAAGCATTTCAACTCAATAGGAGGGACATCATAGAAGGTAGTAAATGGATCACGGTTTCTATACTATGCATCATTACAGCCAAGCAAAGTGGGATATTCCCGGGAAAAGATAAAAACAGAAGTAGTCCATCTTCATAGAATATAGAGGAAGCCGTTGCATATGTATAAGAAGAGAAAAGAAATAGAAGGGAGGGGAGACAAAGTATGGACCCTATTGTAATAGCTTCATTAGCAGGGATTGGAATATGTTTGTTTCTTTTACTCGGACCCTCAACAAAATGGATGAAGTGGACGGGCAGTATTTTTGTACGCTTAGTCGTTGGGGCTGTTGCTCTGTTTTTATTAAATGTCTTTGGAGGGGTGTTTGAATACCATCTTCCGATTAATCTATTTACAGTATCGGTTTCTGGGTTACTAGGTTTTCCAGGGGTCCTCATGTTAGTAGCAGTCGATTTATTTATTTTACCGTTTTAAATGAGAAAACACGGTAGAGAGAAATGAATCAGTAGGACAAGCCCAATACAAGAATTGTGATGGTAGTAGTGTGATTGGTAGTACCATTATTTAGTAAACAATAAAGTGTTGACTTGTATTCTAAAATCCGTATAATAGAAATTCCGTGAAAGAACGAGAGGCTGTTATTGCTCTCTCACAAAAAAATCTTTCGCGATTCTTTTTTGAAATAACTATTGCTTTTCGTTAGCAGCGATGTTATATTATTACTTGTCGCCGAAAAGAGAAGCGATGTGTTCAAAAAAAGTTCAAAAAAAGTTATTGACTTTACTTTTTGTTTAAAGTATAATTTTAAGAGTCGCTGAAAGAGCGGCATGTGAATGGTTGTCCTTTGAAAATTGAATGAAAGTCAAGCGTCTGTTAATTTCTTTATAAAAGAAACAAAGCGAGCAATCGCTTTACAGCTTGTATCAAATAATCCAATTTTATGGAGAGTTTGATCCTGGCTCAGGACGAACGCTGGCGGCGTGCCTAATACATGCAAGTCGAGCGCGGGAAGCAGGCAGATCCCTTCGGGGTGACGCCTGTGGAACGAGCGGCGGACGGGTGAGTAACACGTGGGCAACCTGCCTTAGAGACTGGGATAACCCCGGGAAACCGGGGCTAATACCGGATAATCAAAAGAATCGCATGATTCTTTTGTAAA
>NZ_FONT01000005.1 GCF_900113025.1 Alteribacillus iranensis
CCACTTACAGGCGATTCATCTCCCACTTTACACTTCGTAGGAAGTGGAAGTCTTCTCGCCTAAAACGATAAAGAAGGGTACCTTCTGAATTGTATACTTTAACAATCAGAAGGTATCCTTTTTGTGGAACAAGAAAATTGGAGAAACAGAAATTGGGGACAGACGTTCTACTCCGATAAAGTCTAAGGGGTCACTTTACATGAAGTGAGTGTTTTTCCCCAGCTTTTCTAGATTATTTAGCAGTTGTTTTAATCGTAACGTCAATATTGCCGCGTGTGGCTTTTGAATAAGGGCATACTTGATGCGCTTCTTTTGTTAATGCTTCCGCTTCTTCCTGTGAAACACCTTTCACCACGACATCTAACTCCACCTGAATTTTGAAACCACCGTCACTTTCATCCTTTAACAAAGAAACAGCGCCTATTACTTCAGAATCAATGTCTTTCTTTTGTTTTTTTGCAGTCAAATTGAGCGCCCCATCATAGCACGCAGCATATCCAGCAGCAAATAATTGTTCAGGATTAGACCCTTTTTTAGAAGAGCCTGAACCAGGCATCACTAAGTCAAGATCAATGATGCCGTCGTCTGATTTGACATGTCCTTCTCTTCCGCCCTTTGCAGTTGCGTAAGAAGTAAATAATGGCTTCACGAAAACACCTCATCTTTTAGAAAGTTCATTCTCTTTATCTATTCTCTTTTATGTCTCTCCTTAAACATACATAATCCTATCTGTTTTTTTTTGGGGCTGATCACTTGCATACTTATCAAATTCGTCATAAAATTAAATATTATAAAATTTGAGAGCCAGTATGGAAAAGGAGTCTTCATCTATGGAAGAAAATTATCAGAACTACCGCCCATCTGCTGACTTGCTCATAAATGCCTTGGATATGACTGACTCAGGAGTTGCCATCATTGATCCTGAGGGAGAGGACAGACCCATTATTTATGTAAATGATGGATTTCTTAAAATGACAGGTTATCATAAAAAAGAAATTATCGGAAAAAACAGTCGACTATTGCACGGGATGGACACTCCTGCCCAAGCAATTTCAGAAATTGATCAAGCAATAGCAAATAAACAATCTATTTCTTTAGAAATCATTAATTACAAAAAAAACGGGGATAAGTTTTGGAGTGACCTCCGTTTAAACCCGGTATATGTAGAATCCGAAAACAGATATTATTATGTTGCCTTCCAAAGAGATATCACCGATCAAAAGTATAAAGATGAAAAATTAAAGGCAATTGACGTTGAGCTTCAGCTTCTGTCCACCCCTATCGTTCCTATCGTCGACCATGTTTTTGCACTTCCTATCGTAGGGATTGTAAATGAAGAGCGCCTACAGCACATTTTTGACGACGTAACAGAAGCAGTATATTCATCTAACATTGAAACGTTAATTCTCGATTTATCTGGTCTCCACAATTTAAGTGAAGAAATTATTAAAGGCTTATTTACTCTTCATGAGCTGTTAGAATTATTAGGATCAGAGCTGATTATAACTGGCATTTCAGAAGAATTGGCCGATAAAACAAAAATGATCGACCTCGACTTAAATGACTTTCAAACATTTGCAACCATAAAAGAAGCCATCACATATAAACAAAGCACCGAAAAAATTGAATAAAGTTGGAAAAAGCCCATACAATAAAAACAAGGTAGGAGCTGTATCAAAAGCAGGTATAAATTTACTTTAGGTGTCTTGCAGTTGAAAAACATGAAGACTCCTGCGGGAAAAGCAACAGCTGAAGATCCCGCAGTGAGCGGGTTTTGCTCATGAGGAAGCTGAAGCGTTGCCCGTGGAAAGCGGAATGTTTTTCAACTGAGTAACACCTTTTGATACAGCCCCTCAAAAAAAACACATTTATATTCAAAAAAATTTTAAAGACCTTGCATTCTTTTTGGGCACATGATATGATGAAATTGCTATTTTGTCACCTGCAAACATTCAATGTTAGCAGCGTTTAGCAAGATAAGTAATTATTACGTGCCAGCAAGGCACACAGGAGGATCACATGGAACAAGGAACAGTTAAATGGTTTAATGCAGAAAAAGGTTTTGGTTTTATTGAGCGCGAAGGAGCAGACGATGTATTTGTTCACTTCTCCGCTATCCAGGAAGAAGGATTCAAAACATTAGAAGAAGGCCAGCAGGTTAACTTTGAAATCGTTGAAGGCGACCGCGGTCCACAAGCTGCTAACGTAACTAAACAGTAATATCAGACACCAAAAAAATAAAACCCAAAGAACTCTCCAGTCGGAGAGTTCTTTTTAATATAAGCGGCCAATTTCCTAACTGGTTGGAGTTTGCTCATCCATGCTCCGTGTACTTATCCTTTCTTCATTTCATGTTCGCTTTGTTTATACGATTGAAGAGTTTTTAAAAACTCTTCGCCGTACGCTTCCATTTTCTTTGCCCCCACCCCTTTGATTTGCATCATCTCCTCTTCTTTCTGAGGAAGAAAAGCACACATGTCTAGCAATGTTTGATCAGAGAAAATTATATAGGGAGGCACCTGGTTCTTCTTTGCCGTTTCTCTTCTGACGCTTTTTAGCTCTTCAAATAAGGGATGTTCTCTCGTCACATCTTTCGCATGCATCCATTCTTTTCTCTTTACTTCTCTCTGACCTCGGAGTACTTCGGCAGATTTATGGGTAAGCTTCAACACCGGATATGCACCGTCCGGCAAATACAAATATTCATGAGCTAGCAGAAAATCTATAAACTGATATACCTCTTTTTGAGACTTTTCTTTCATTACTCCAAAAGTAGAAAGAGTATGCAGACCTAGCTTTCTTAGTTTTTCGCTAGAGGATCCGGTAAGTACTTGAGCAACTAATGTTTTTCCGTAACGTTCTCTCATTCTCTTTACACACGAAAGTACTTTCTGTGCTTCAATGGTCACATCCGTTTCTTGTCTATCATCTGTACAGGATAAACACATACCGCATGGCTCCGTACTATTCTCCCCAAAGTATGTCAGGATGTAGCGTTGCAGGCAGTCCTCTGTATGGCAATAATTGATCATCTGCCGAAGCTTGTTATATTCTTTTTCTTTGCGTATATGCTCAAGCTGTGATTGTTCAATCAAAAACTGATGGGTTTGAACGTCACCTGGAGAAAAAAGTAAGATACATTCACTTTTTGCTCCATCCCTTCCCGCTCTTCCCGCCTCTTGGTAATATGCTTCGATGTTTCTCGGCATTTGTGCGTGCAGGACAAATCTTACATTTGATTTATTGATGCCCATTCCGAATGCATTCGTTGCAATCATAATATCTGAATCATCGTGCACGAAACGCTCTTGCCCTGCCTCTTTCTCTTCTGTTTCCATTCCCCCATGATATTTTTCAACACGAAGGTTTTCATGTCTCATTTGCTCGTACAGACGTTCCACTTCTTTTCGTGTTGTTGCGTACACGATCCCAGATTGTCCTTTGTGTTTCTTTAAGTAATCAATCAAATATGTATCTTTATGCTGACCTTTTACTACTGAAAAACATAAATTGGTTCGTTTGAATCCTGTTTTTACTTGGTCTTCCCCTTTGATAGTTAATGCCGCACGGATATCATCCGCTACTTGAGGAGTAGCTGTAGCAGTGAGTGCCAACACGCCAACCTTTTCTCCGATAAAACGTAAAAAATCTGGGATATGTAGATAACTGGGACGAAAATCATGTCCCCATTGAGAAATACAATGCGCTTCATCAATCGCTATTAAAGATACCGGTACATCTCTCATTTGATAGCGAAAAAAGGTATTCTCCAGTCGTTCAGGTGCTAAGTATAATAAAGTATATTTACCGTCTTGCAGGTGCTTAAGACGCTGTTGGACTTCATTATTAGATAAGGAGCTGTTTATATAAGTCGCTTGGACTCCTGCTTCTCTTACTTCGTCAACTTGATCTTTCATTAGTGAAATCAACGGTGAAATGACGACGGTTACCCCATCCAGCAGCATCGAAGGAATTTGATAGCACAACGATTTCCCACCACCTGTGGGCATAATACCTAACACTCGTTTTCCCGCCAGTACCTTCTCTATCACTTCTTGCTGGCCTTTCCGAAAGCTAGGATATCCGAAGAGTTCATTTAAAAGTTTTTCTGCCTTTTCAATCAACATGTAGTCCCCCAAAAAACGCAGTACTAATCACTATTATACTCTCCTTCACGAACAACAGGAAGGTTATTCACTTAAAATATAAAAGCGCATATATCCTACTAGTTTCTTTAATTATGAAATGAAATCAGCTCCTTCCAACGTCTTTTTCTCTCTAGAAATAACTAAAACTAAGCAAATAAACCTCTGCCGACGTGTCCTGTCTGCTCAGAGGCTTATTCGCTATGGTGTTTTGATAGCAGAAGTGATGTCACATTCTTTCATTAACCATCAAATTCCACTCCACTATTTAAAATACTTTTTTCGTATTTTGATCCTCTTTTATGATTTCAACTGCTTCTCTGAAGCGTTGAGAATGAACTACTTCACGTTCTCTTAAAAACTTAAGACTATCATTAATCCATGGGTCATCAGACATATTTATGATCCACTGATAGGTGGCACGTGCTTTTTCTTCCGCAGCAATATCTTCATACAAATCCGCAATTGGGTCTCCTTTCGCCTGAACATATGCCGCTGTCCAAGGAGTTCTGTCCGTATTTTCATAAAAGAGACCATTATCATGATCAGTATAACGGCCACCCAAACCAGCCTCTCTCATTTGTTCTCCTGTTAAGTCTTTTGTCAATTTGTATATCATTGTTGCTATCATTTCCAGATGTGCAAATTCCTCTGTTCCAATATCTGTTAATAAGCCTACTACCTTATCTGGTATGGAATAGCGCTGATTCAAATACCGAAGAGCTGCTGACAGCTCCCCATCCGCACCGCCATATTGTTCGATTAGAAATTTTGCAAGCATTGGATTACATTCTTTCACTCGAACCGGATATTGAAGTTTTTTCTCATAAAACCACATTTGCTATGTGCCTCCTCCCCTATATTTGCCATGGCCAAGGTGAGTCGTTCCAGTTCCACGGAGTAGCGCTATAACTGTTACCATATTGCTGTAACGGCCCATAGTACTCTTCTACTCTGAGCTTTAGTTGATGACGGTAATGTGCGAACTCATTAAATTGTTGTATCGCTGCCTGATCATGCGGGTGGGTATCTAAATATAACGTTAATTCAACAAGCACAAAGTCAGTCGCCTGCAATTCTTCTAAAAGCGGATAAAACTCCTCTGGCAGTTGTTTTTGTGTCATTGGTCATCCCCCCGCTCATATGGATTGCTGTAAGGCGAAAATAGAGCCGGCCAAAGCGTTCCATGGTACAATGCTTCTCGCGGCGTGAATTGAGGAAGATGGTAAGGTTGAAATCCAAGGTATAAGTTTGGAGGCGTCTCGTAAGATTTGACTCGAATAGGAGGACAAGGATCAAACGGGCTAATGTAAGGGGTATAATACTTTCTTTGAGTAAATTCTTTCATGCTGATACCTGCCTTTTTCATATTCTCCTTTCTATGTGTATGTCATCATCCCGCCTTTAGAATTTAAGATTCAAATAAACATTTAAAAATCCACTCTCATATGTGTAAAGGGCTCAGTAGCCAGGAGTAGTATGAATTTTACCCTGTATTACTTTCTTTTCCACTTATCTCTTACTTGTTTGACAAGCGATGAACGCAGCAATACATCAAGAGCGATACTAAAAAACAGTCCATAAAGAATGACCCCCAAGATACTTAGACAGACTAGAATAAATTGGGCGATCATCGTATTTGGGTCAAAGTTTGTTTTGCCAAAAAACACCATAGATAAAAGGGCACTATATATTGCTTCCTGGTAACTGCCGATGTCCGGCTCGATGTAATATAAAGGTATAATGGTGATGAAAAGAAAGAAAAAAGATATGGTTACTACCACCACTAGATTCTGTTCTTTTAGGAAGCGAATAAAAGGCATGGTATAATACTTAGTAATCGTTTTTAAGCGTAGAAGATGAAGGATACGAGCCAAACGAGCAAATTGGAAGACTGCATCCAATGGGATGATAGCAACTAATAGAAAAGGGTTCATTTTGATGAATTGCCACTTATTCCCGCTTTTTATAAATCGATATAAAAAATCCATTGTGAATATAGCCCACGTTCCCCATATAAGATAATGATCCATTCCTGTGTCAAACCAAATCGTCCCGACAGATAACGCGGTTAGGAATACCATTATCATTTCATATGTAATATCAGTTTTTCTTCTATTTTTCCCCACGGCTCTGCACTTCTTTCCTAGAAATAATGCTACATGTTCCTATTTTAGCATGTAATCCCATGATGTTAGCCCTTTACAAATTCTTCGAACCCATGTATTATTTTTGTTGTCAAAACTTAAGATATTGCGGTTGTGGCGGAACTGGCAGACGCGCACGGTTCAGGTCCGTGTGGGCTTCATTGCCCTTGGAGGTTCGAATCCTCTCAGCCGCACCATCATGCTTATATAGAATAAGCTGGGCGGGAGACTTTTCTTTACACCCAGTTTTTTTATGTATTATTAACGCTCCAGATGAGTACACTGCCTTTTGTGTTACACATATATAACTCAGGAATGAAAAGAGTTATTGTTACTCTTCCTTCTCACATTGAAGGTTGCAAAGAAATTATAAAAAACCTCCGAACGCCCAGTTCGGAGGTTTTTCGTAATATATTATTTAATTATTCGACGCTGCTACTCGTTTGCGTTTTGGCAAGACATTACTAGCAACGTAATAATGGAAAAAGTATTCTCCGACTGCAATGATAAGAGCGGCAATGAATGAGGCCGTCGCAAGTGTTCCAACGTTTCCCGTCCAAATCATTCCCATTAAGAAAATGATTAGGAACGTTAAAACAAAGTCAGATGCTGTGGCTATCATATTTCTCTTTTTTGGTAAAATCGAAAGGTCTCCTGCAAAATAAGAAACAGCACCGAGAACAACAGTAATGAGAAAGACGGTTCCGAAAGATAGTAAATCAAACCCTACACTTAATATTAACCACAGGACGGCCAATGTCATAATACCTTTTATGGCTAATGCTTTTAGATGTGCCATTTTTGAACCTCCTCATTTTGTTGATATTTTATTCTTCACTTGGCTTCACCGGATGTTCTTCACGTAAGATATTATTCTTCAGATAGTTGTGAAAGAAATACTCTCCCACCGTAATAACACCTGCCGAAATAAAAGCAGCGCCGCCAAGAAATCTCGTTGCTTCCACCCAAATCCATCCTAACAAAAACAAAGCCACGAATAAGAACGCAAAATCTGCCATTGTGACAATTGAATTTTTTGTTTTGGGAAGGAGAGCAAGATCTCCAACAGCATAGGAGATGGCCCCTAAAATAATAGTTATTAAGAGTACTTGACCGAAATTCAATAAGCCAAAAATCCCGCTAAAAACAACCCAGAGTACTAGTAGAGTCATTATTCCTTTCATCGCAAGAGCCTTAAGGTGTTCCATACGGAAACCTCCTTTCTTGGAAGTAATTCTAGTGTTGAATTTCAGTTCCTCATCATTTCTAGTTCCCGGTTGTAGTTATTGCGATTCCCTGTGTGCTTTCTATCGTAAACCTCTTTTCACTTTCAATCTTATTACGCTCCTTTGGTGTTTCCCTATGCTAAAGATACTGTTTTATTCCAAAAAAAGGCCATATGTGATTCTGTTGTCAAAAGCCCCCAGAGTCAATACTCCTTGAAACTATTTTCAAAAAAGGTAACATACAAGGAACAGAACGTAATGAAACGAAGAAAATTTCCATCATTAACGAAAAAGGATTATTAGGACTTTCAAAGAATTCATTTGTTGGAGCAGGTATTGCAGCATAAATAAGCCACAAAAGAAAGAAACGCTGAAAAAAGAAGGAAAAGGAGCAAATACATGAATGAACAAATACTGGCAGACTGGCTCAAAAACTCCCAATATACTGTCATAATGAGTGGTGCCGGAATGTCAACAGAAAGCGGCTTGCCTGATTTTCGTTCGCAAAACGGCCTCTGGAAAGAGAAAGACCCTTCCCGTCTAGCTAGTATTGAAGCAATGAAATATCATCACGACGATTTTCTATCCTTTTATCGCTACCGTCTACAAGAGTTGGAAAAGGTAAAGCCAAACGCCGGACATAGGTTGTTAGCTGAATGGGAAAACCAAGGAATCATCAAAAGTGTCATTACGCAAAACGTAGATGGCCTCCATCAAAAAGCAGGAAGTAAAAATATTGCTGAATTACACGGCGCTATCCATAAAATAAAGTGTCATCAATGCAGCACGTTCCATGAAAAAGAGAGATTTTTTGAAGGGACCGCCCTATGCCCCAATTGCGGCGGTTTCTTGCGTCCGAATGTCATCCTGTTTGGTGAAATGCTTCCTCAACAGGCACTTCTCTTTTCAGAAAAGGAAGCCACTCATGCGGAACTATTCATTGTGCTAGGTTCTAGTCTATCGGTAACTCCTGCGGCTACTTTACCTTTATTGGCTAAACAAAATAATGCCAAGTTAGTGATTATCAATCGAACAGAAACAGAGCTCGATGGGATTGCCGATCTTCTCATTCACGAGAAAACAATAGGTGAGGTTCTGAGCGAGACTGCCATTTACCTTAATAATTAAATGAGATGGACAGTCACAGAGAGAGCCTGCATACAGTGTACCGTTGACCCGGCCCTTTCGTTAAATTATATTAACAGTAGTATGATCATCCTACTGAGGAGTGTTAGCGATGACTGAACCCCTTGACTCGTTAGATTATGCAAAAAATCTAGATAAAAAAGACACGCTTAGACATTTCCGGAGTGAGTTTTATATCCCGTCAAACACCATTTATTTAGATGGGAATTCACTAGGCCTATTATCGAAACGAGCTGAACATTCATTACAAGAAGTATTACATTCATGGAAGACACTTGGCATTGATGGCTGGACGCAGGGAGAGCACCCGTGGTACTATCTGTCGGAAACGTTAGGTGAGATGAGCGCCTCTCTCGTTGGCGCAGAACCCAATGAAGTCATTGTCACTGGTTCCACTACCACGAACCTGCACCAAATCCTATCTACCTTTTATCAACCTGAAGGCCATAAGAATAAAATATTAGCAGATGAACTAAACTTTCCTTCTGACATCTACGCACTAAAAAGTCAACTACAGCTACATGGCCTCCAACCTGAAACACATTTAGTGCAGGTAAAAAGCCGTGATGGTCATACGTTGCATGAAGATGATATTGTATCTGCCATGACAGAAGATATTGCATTCATTGTCCTTCCAAGCGTCTTATACAGAAGCGGTCAAATTCTTGATATGGAATACTTAACGAGAGAAGCGCACAAGCGCGATATTTTAATTGCTTTCGATTTATGCCACTCCATAGGAGCTGTTCCCCACTGCCTTAGCAAATGGAATGTTGATTTTGCATTTTGGTGCAATTATAAGCATTTAAATGGAGGGCCGGGCTCGGTTGCATCTTTATATGTAAATCAAAAACATTTCAATACTTCTCCTGGTCTTGCCGGTTGGTTCGGATCAGACAAGAACAAACAGTTTGATATGGAGCACACTATGTTTCCTGCTTCTGACGCAGGTGCTTATCAAATAGGAACCCCTCATCTGCTGAGCGCCGCTCCTTTATATGGCTCATTAAGTATGTTTAATGAGGCGGGGATCGAGAATATTCGAGCAAAGTCACTAAAAATGACCGAATATTTCATGGAACTTATCGACAAACAGTTACATTTTTATGATTTTCAAATAGCGAATCCTCAAGTGAATGAGAAACGAGGAGCTCACATCTATCTAGAACACCCTGAAGCCGCCCGTATCTGTAAAGCTTTAAAAGCAAACCATGTCATCCCAGATTTCAGGTCGCCCCATGGAATTCGATTAGCACCGGTTCCTTTATATAACACCTATGAAGAAATTTGGAAAACCGTCCAGTTATTGAAACGTATCATGGATGAAAAATTATACAAGAAGTTTTCTAACAAACGTGATGTTATCGCATGAGAAAAAAATGTCCCTACTCTGATAGGAGGAGAAGTCCTATGTCAAAGCCAATATCTGAGCTCTTAAAAGCTTTAGAAAGGGAAAAAGGGATTCATACGGATTTTAAAGAAAATATGACATATGGTGATTACTTAAATTTAGATGATATTTTATCCAGCCAACAACGTCTCTCCAATCATCATGATGAAATGCTTTTTATTATTATTCATCAAGTGAGTGAACTGTGGATGAAGCTTATCCTTCACGAACTAACAGCTTCTATTAAATCAATTGAGGATGGAGATCTACAGCCAGCTTTTAAAATGTTAGCCCGTGTAAGTAAAATACAATCACAAATCATTCAAGCATGGGATGTGTTATCAACATTAACTCCTGCTGAGTATTTAGAATTTCGAGATAAGCTCGGCCAAGCTTCCGGTTTTCAATCTTATCAATATCGATTAATTGAATTTGCTTTAGGTTACAAATCGAGTCATATCTTAAAAATATATAAAAATAATGAAGACGTATATCGCATGTTAAAAGCCGCTTACCAGGCGCCCAGTATTTATGATGTGTCGATCAAGGCTTTATCCCGTGCCGGCCTTTCGATAAACCCGCGTTTAATTAATAGGGATTACTCTAAAACATATAGTGGTGATCCATCGGTTGCACAGGCGTGGAAGGAAGTATATTTACAGGTCGACAAATATTGGGAGTTATATCAATTAGCAGAGAAACTAGTCGATATTGAAGATTGGCTGCAACAATGGCGCTTTCGTCATATGAAAACAGTTGAACGTATTATTGGTTTTAAGACAGGTACTGGTGGTTCCTCTGGAGTTAATTATTTAAGACAAGTCCTCGACCATCGATTTTTCCCAGAGTTATGGGACTTGCGCACGCAGTTGTGAACGCATAACGGGAAGAGAACATACGTAAGACTAGCGTCTGTTATGTTACCTTCCTTCGTTACATAAATGTTCGGAAATTAAAGAAACAGTGGGGTGATTTACACATGAATGAGTCTAGAGAACAATGGTCCTCCAAACTTGGTTTCATCTTAGCATCAGCTGGTGCAGCTGTGGGACTAGGAGCTATTTGGAAATTCCCGTACGTCACTGGAATGAGTGGCGGTGGTGCCTTTTTCCTGATCTTTATTCTATTCACTCTTTTAATTGGGTTGCCGTTACTCATTGCTGAATTTATCATTGGCAGAGGTTCTGGTGAAGAAGCCATTTCGGCTTACAAAAAACTTGCCCCTAACAGTTTATGGGTGTGGGTGGGCAGATTCGGAGTGATTGGCTGCTTCCTATTGCTTTCTTTTTATAGTGTAGTCGGAGGATGGGTATTAATATACAGTGGTATATCAGTCACGGGACAAGTTATAAGCCATAACGCTGACTATGAAACTATTTTTGAAACGATAACAGGTACGCCCCTTATTACGATAATTGGTTTGGCAGCTTTCACACTCATTAACATACTTGTTGTGTCTGCCGGTGTCCAAAATGGTATCGAGAAAGCAAACAAGTATATGATGCCGCTTTTATTTTTGTTTTTTCTAATCATCGTGATCCGTTCACTAACTCTCGAAGGAGCTATGGAAGGAGTCACATTTTTTCTTGCTCCTGATTTTTCTAAAATCACAGGGGAATCTTTATTATACGCTTTAGGACAATCGTTTTTTTCACTAGCTGTTGGTTTTTCATGCCTGGTCACTTACAGTTCCTACCTGAAGAAAAACGTCAATATCGTATCTTCGGCGGGATCTGTTGTGAGTATGAATATTTTTATCTCTTTGTTAGCAGGTCTGGCAATTTTTCCTGTTGTGTTTGCATTTGGCTATGAACCTACAGAAGGGCCGGGTTTGCTGTTTATGGTCTTACCATCGGTGTTTTCTGAAATCCCGCTCGGGGAAGTATTTCTTAGTCTATTCCTATTTCTGTTCTTGTTTGCCACATTAACTTCTTCCTTTAGCTTGTATGAAATCATTGTAGCCGCTTTTACAAAGAACAGTCAAAAGTCTCGGAAAACGGTAACCTGGATCGCTGGCATCGTTATCTTCGTTGCAGCTATTCCATCAGCATTATCTTCTAGTACTCTTTCAGAGTTCTCCATTTTTGGAAAAAGTGTTTTTGACGCCACAGATTTTCTCGTTAGTAATATTATGTTACCAGTTGGAAGCCTGCTTATCTCTCTTTTTATCGTACATAAGATGAACAGGGTTATTGTTAAAGAAGAATTTCAATTAACTCATTCCTCTCCAGCGACGTATAACGTGTGGAGACTACTGATGACCTGGTTCGTTCCACTAACTATAATAGTCGTCTTTCTGAATACGATTGGACTATTTTAAGGAGGTATTATGAAGAACTCTAGTTGGATCGACATATCTCAACCTCTGACAAACAGCATGGGGCACTGGCCACAAGATACCCCTTTTTCGTATCGATTGACTTATACAAAAGAACAAACAGGTTCCGTAAACATTGGGCGTATTACAACAAGCCTTCATACAGGTACACACGCTGACGCTCCTTTTCATTTTGACGATGATGGGGAGCGTATTCATGAGTTGGACATTAATGTGTATATCGGCGAAGCGCGTGTGATCGATGTATCGCAGTATAGTAGCATTGGAAAAAAAGAACTTGAGGAAATAGACGTAAGAGGAGTGCAAAGACTCCTTCTACGTACAACCACATCGACAAATCCAGAAGTTTTTCCTGATGAAATAACTTTTTTGCGAAAAGATTTAGGTCCATTTTTAAAAGAGAAAAATATTTTCCTTGTTGGCGTCGATGTTCCTTCAGTTGATCCATTAACGAGTAAAACGGTGGAAGCTCACCATTCTCTCCATAAAAATGGCGTCCATATTTTAGAAAACCTAGTACTATCAGATATAGAACCAGGGAACTATGAGTTAATTGCTTTGCCCCTTCCCATCCAACAAGCTGATGGGAGTCCTGTACGGGCTGTCATACGTCCTCTTCAAAAGAGTAATAGATAACAAATATGCAAAAACGGTTCTCTGTCAATTAAGATTTTTGATCGATTGAAGAAGAAAATATGATGGGTACAAGAGGTAAGAATGGCTCAAATTTAACCATAAAGCAGAGAAAAATGCGAGACTCCTGCGGAAAAACGGGCGTTCGAGACCCCGCAACGGTCTTTGTGATGAGGCTCGGGCGTTCGTCCGCGGAAAGCGAGTATTTTTCTCTGCGTCTTATGTATATCCTATTGTTAATGAAGAGCCTTTTGAAAAGGAGAAGGCATCGTGAAATCACACCAGGCCATAAGACATACGTTTTGTGACCTTAACATCTACGTGCTTGTCTTTATACCCGATAGCTCTGTGATAAAATGATCTTGTACTCTTTTCCTTTCCTTTAACCTTTTAGCTCGCAAGTTTAGGCTCTCAAAAGAGAGGGGAATGAGCGTATTTTTTTGGCTTCTTTAGAAGCCTTGTTAGAATGGAAAGCACTACCACATTTAGTATAGAGCCAAAAAACCTGCGGTCCTGACCGCAGGTTTTCTCTTATAAACTGTCTAACAGAATGAGTCATTTTGTTTAGGCACAGAGAGTCCAAATATAGGACGTAAAAACAACGCCAAAAATGTCCCTGCCATCGCAAGAATGCCCCAAATGTAACCATGGAGGCTAAAGGAGGCAATTCCTCCAAAATAGGCGCCAATGTTGCAGCCAAAAGCAAGTCTAGCTCCATAGCCCATTAAAAGACCACCGATTACTGAGGCCGCTGCGTTTCTTGCTGTGATTTTTCTCATTCGGAACAAGCCCCCAGCGGCAGACGCAAGGAATGCTCCTATAATGACCCCAATATTTAAAACACTTGTAGTATCAGCAAATATAGAAGCTTGTAATGCTTCTTGGTTCTCTTGCCAATATCCCCAGCTTGAAGCATCAATACCTATGAATTCAGCGGCTTTAGAACCCCAGAGTGCGAATGCTGAAGTAATTCCCCACGGAGTTCCACGCGTCATTAACGTGATGGCATTTAATAGAGCAAGTACTATACCTGCTGTGATTAATGGCCACGAGCCTCTAAATATTCTCTTCCAGCCTTTCTCTGTTGGAAGACTTGCCAGTTTAGGTGGGTTCTTTTTCTTTTCGACTCGCAGGGTATACAAAATAATAAGACCAAAAAATAAAATAGAAACAGCCCAAGCACCAAAATAACCTAACCCTGTTGATGTAGCTAATGAAATAGCGCCAAACGAAGGCATGTCGTTTGTCCAAAAGTCAAGATGATATGCGCCTACTGTTGCCCCGATTATAAAGAAAATCAAGGTAATAAACATGACAGCACGCCCTTCACCAATCGCGTAAAGTGTTCCGGACGCACAGCCATTACCGAGTTGCATACCGATACCGAATAAAAATGCGCCAACAACGAGACTAACCCCTACAGGTGAAACATATCCAGCGGCTTCTCCGCCAAAGAAAGTAAACCCAGTTGCAAGTATGGGAGCGAAAAGAGTAACAGCTACTGCAAGCATGATCATATGAGCGCGTAAAGCTTGTCCATTTCCAACCGCAGCAAAGCGGCGAAACGCCGAAGTAAACCCAAAACGAGCATGGAATAATGTGTAACCTAAAGCAACTCCGATGACGAGCAAAATAGGTTGAACAATCACCTGAGTCGCTATCAAATATATTAGTAAGACCACAGATATCAGAATACCTCCATAAATGAGAGGCAGTTGTGGTTTATTTAATTCTAATGCTTTCTTTTCTTCTGCAGGTTGTTCCAATGTAGATTGTACGTGTGCTTCCATCTATATTCACCTCAAACCTACCATCTTAGTTGGTTTTCTTGTTAGTGAATATATAATACTACCTATGCCTATTTTGGTCAATCTAATTTTTTGATGGATTTACGTGACTTCGATACAAATGGGTTATCCTTTTCCCAGAAACGCCACGGATAATCTTTTGCTTCTCCTGAATTATCAATACCTATTCGAGGCCCGCTAAGTATTTCATCAACTTTTTCTCCTTTGGCGATATAAAGCGGCTTCTCAAAAAGAGGCCTGCCATAATCCGACTTATTAATCCCGAGCGCTTTCGTTAATTTACCAGGTCCGCTAGTTAGTTCAGTCTTCTTTTTATTTCCTCGCCTTTCATACATTAAGTCGATACCTACCACTGGTTCTACTGCCCGAATTAAGACTGCTTGCGGAAGCCCTTCTTGTTCACAAACGACATTAACGAGTGCATGAGTATGCATCTCATAAATATATGCATATCCTGGTTTTCCAAACATAATTTCGGTTCGTTTCGTTCTTCTATACCCAAAACTATGAGCAGCTTGGTCATCAGGACCTTGATAGGCTTCCGTTTCAACAATTCTTCCTGCGGCTATTCCTTCCTCAGTCTCTTTTACCAAAATTTGGCCAAGCAGGCGTTTTGCCATGTCCAACGTACGCTTTTGAAAAAAGGATGGAGGTACAGGTCTCATTTTTATCACCACTCCTCTCTCCTATATTTTACATTGTTTTTTCTTTATTAATCACTTCACTGTAATTGAACCTAATCACTTCATCATATAATGAGTAGATGACATGAATTTAAAGGCAGGTTGATAATATGGCAATGAAGCCTCCTCTACTTGAGGCGGGAGATACTGTTGGAATTGTTACTCTAGGCAGTCCTATTAACCCTTCTGTAGCAAATGCAAGGATTGAAACACTACAGAGTATGGGGTTACATGTAGTATTAGGGGATTCCGTCTATGGTCATGACGGCTTCCTAGCTGGGTCTAACGAGGAGAGAGCTCGTGATTTCATGCGTATGATTATTGACGATGACATTGACATGATTCTTCCTTCACGTGGTGGCGTAGGTGTTGCAGGCATCTTGCCATATCTTGACTACCCAACAATCCAAGACAATCCTAAAGTTATAACTGGTTATAGTGATATCACAGTATTACTAAATGCGCTGTATCAATTCAGTAATCTTGTAACTTTCCAGAGCCTCATGCTGATCGACTTTCGTTTTTCTACTCCTGCTTTTAATTTTGATCAGTTTTTTAAGAATGTCTCTACCTTAGAAGCACCTCGTCTAATAGAAAATCCTCCCGGCATTCCCCTTGTTGGTCAAGTACCTGGAAATGTGACCGCTCCTATAGTTGGAGGTAATTTGACTTCCTTTATTGGCACTCTCGGCACTCCGTTCGAGATAGATACAAGGGGGAAAATTCTTCTTTTAGAGGAAACAAATGAGCCTGTCAATACGGTATATCGCTACTTAAATCAGTTGCACATGGCGGGAAAATTTGATGATTGTGCAGGTATTGTTATGGGAGAATGTAGTGGTTGTTCGATGGCTTACGGCGTCTCCTATGAAGAGCTCATTGATGATTTCTTAGTCCCCCTTGGAAAACCTTTAATAACAGGTCTTTCTACAGCCCATGGACTTTTCAAAACAACGGTACCTATTGGATCTCAAGTCCAATTGAATGCTTCCGAAGCACAGCTGGTTATTCTCGAACCAACAGTTATGTATTAATATAGGAATCTTATCCTATCCGACCTTTCTCTAAACTTTTTTTAAGAAGTTTATGATTCCTTGAAATTGGTTAAGATGCTAGTGAGAGAAAGGAGGAATGCAAATTTATGAAAATTCAAATTCCATCTATTATTTTGGCATTCTTTGTATCTATGACGCTAGCAGGGTGTGGAGCTGGCGATGAGGAAAAAGAAACTGCAGACCCACCACAAGAAGAAAATGTAGCAGACATACCTGACGATAGTGAAGTTGATGAATCAGATCAAGAGAACATACAAGAAGGTGAGAGTCCAGACACCGTCGACAATGACAATACGTCAGGTGAGGAAAATTCAAATGGAGACAACATGGTAACAGTCTCTATGATGAATGGAGATGAAGAAGAAATTGGCATGGCTGAAGTTTCCGAAACGGAGGAAGGAGTCACCATCCAATTAGAAGCTTCCAATTTACCAGAAGATAGTGAGCACGGTTTTCACATTCATGAGACAGGTGCGTGTGAAGCTCCTGATTTCAAATCTGCCGGAGGTCATTTTAATCCAGAAGACACCGAGCATGGGACAGAAAGTGACGGAGGACCTCATGCTGGAGACTTACCAAACATCACCACTGATGAGAACGGGGAAGTGTCAGAAGAAATCGTAAATGATAAGGTTACTTTAATGGAAGGGGAGGACAACTCCCTACTGAAGGAAGATGGTACAGCCTTAGTCATCCATGCGGGAGCTGATGATCATCAATCCCAGCCTTCTGGTGACGCAGGTGACCGTATCGCTTGCGGGGTTATTGAAAAGTAATTATTTACGAGTCAGCGGGGATATTCCGCTGACTTTTTTATTAGCTAAGTATCATTGGAGAAATGTCCATCTTCAGGCGCCATCGGCTCGAGGTCGCTTCAACCCACCCTTCCGCGGCAAATCCGCCTCAGCCCCACACGACGTGGGTCAGTTCGACGTTGTCACAGGACGTGACGTTCTTAGTCGAACATCTTCTCCAGCGCTTGTCGCCGATAAGCGGGCGCCTTACGCTTTTCTTTATAAATCGTCAAAAAAGACATCAATCGGCTCCCCGGTTTTGGGATTGGATAGAACATAAACATTCACTTGACGCTCTTCATCATTTTTTTCAATGGACATGGTGTAATTGAATTGCTCTCTACTATCAGTTATAGAATGTTTGCCTACATAGGAAAATCCAACAAGATGATAGTCCGGGAATTCCTCCTTCGTTTGCTTTGCCGCTAACTCTCCCCACTCTGCTTGTTCAGACTTCGCATCTCCATCATATGTTGGAACTCCAAGTGAGATCCATAAGAGGAACAATATCCTCACTACAGAACGGGTCCGCTTCACAAATATCTCTCCTTCCTGCTTTTCGTTTATCTTTTTACATGACGAGATCATTTATTCATTCGTATAAGAAGCATTAGGTAGAAAATACTAATAGACAAAAAGGAGAGCGGGACTGAGATAGTACAGGAATTATTGCTCATCACTGGCCGTATTATAACTATATTACCCCTGTTTTTGTTCATTACCATACTAATGGGGAAACGGGCGATAGGAGAGCTCCCTGTTTTTGATGTGTTAACCGTCATTACACTAGGGTCTGTGGTCGGTGCAGACATAGCAGATCCAAACGTCGAACATCTTCACACAGTATACGCTATTATTCTCATTGGTGTTTTTACGCGGCTTGTAGCAAAAGTAAAATTAAACAATCGAAACATAGGAAAATGGATTACATTCGACCCCACTGTTGTCATCCAGGATGGACGGATTATTTATAAAAACGTAAAGCAGATTCACTTTACTATCGATAATATCCTCTCTATGCTGCGTGAAAAAGACATTTTTGATATAAGCGACGTCCAAACCGCTGTGATCGAGGGAAACGGAACGCTTAGTGTACTTAAAAAACCTCAAAAAAGCACGGTTACTTTAGAAGACTTGAATATCCATCAGTCCGTTGCCGCTATTTCTTTCCCTGTCATTGTGGAAGGCCATGTTTACCAAAGCGTTTTACACGAATTAGGGACAGACGGCGCTTGGCTTCATGAAGAATTGAAAAAGCAAGGCGTATCTTCAGTTGATGAAGTGTTTCTAGGAACGTTAGATATTCAAAAGAATCTGCAAGTTTCTTTAAAAGAAGATTCTTCTATTCAAATACCTCCTTTATACAATTAATTTTAGTGAACCATTCAGAGTGTTCGTGAATAGGCTATCCATACAAAATACTTCCTTAAAAGAAATGGTTGTGATTCGTATGGAACGTTACCGCCTGCCTGTTCCCATCCAAACCTATTCCATGAAAGCGTCTAAAATCTCTATTTATTACCCTCAAGTTTTGCTTCCGAACCCCATCTTCCAACATTCTATAAACGCTGCTATTCTTCATAAGGTCTTTGCCATGTTTGCAGGAGTAGATGAACTGGGATACTACGAGCCTGGAGTTACTGAGTTGATCGGAAATTATGAAATGAAGAACAATCAAAGAGGGATTATCAGCTTTACCTTTACACTTTTTGCAAATATGCCTTCATTAGCACATCCTGTGGATATGATGGATTCGTTGACTGCCGATGTCCAGACAGGGAAAATTTACCCACTACAAGATCTATTTGTACCTGCCAGCAATTATAAAGACAAGATTAATGCGTGTATAAAAAAACAAATCAAAGAGAGGAATATACCACTTTTAGGCGAATTTCCAGGGATTTCTGATGATCAAACATACTATTTAGCAGATAAAACACTAATTATTTATTTTGATGAATATGAAATTACACCTGGTTACGTTGGGTTCCCTATGTTTCCTATCCCTTCATATATTCTAGAAGATGATATAGCAAGTGAGAGTCCGCTTCAAATCCTTATGTCTAACTAGACTTTTTGGAAAAAACAGTTGAACATGCTATAATAACGGAAAATTAACATTAACGTGATCATACTGGAGGATTTATGCTGACATTTGAAGAAAAACTACAGATTATGGAGTCCTTTCCTGAATTAGAAAAAAAGGAAGTGTCTATGGGGCGTGTCAATTTCCATTATAACGACACTGTTACGGATAAAAAGAATGTTGTTTATCATTTACATCCAAATGGAAATGGTTTCGTTTACGCAGAGAGAATTGGCGGTTATGACACGGATTCAAAAGGGATGGTAAACATACGCAACTTCACCGAAGAAGAACTTCATCAAATCGTACGTGCGTCTATTGCATCCTTATCTACCTCAGAAGAGGAGGATGATCCATTTTACGAGGAATGGGTTAATCATGATGATCAGCTGCTTGTTCTCATGGAGGAAGATGACGCGTGGAATATATATGCGGGAATTGATCTTGACGGAACATTTAACTCATATCCCGAAGCTGCTAATTATCTCAATCAGGAAGGATTTAAGCGTTCTTAAAAGAGGCCAGGTGTTGAATTTTATTCTCCACCTGGCTTTTCTTCTCTCTTTTATTTAAATTGAGTTACAATTTCTTCTGGTACTTCATCTTCTGTTAATACACCATAAAATTCTTCTCGACTGTCCGTAATGAAACGACAAAAATAGGTTCCATCCCCATGTTCACTGTAATTATTTAAAATATTCTCCACCGCTTGACTGTCTTTTACTTCTATAATCGGATTGTTATCCGTACTTCTCATAAACACTTGATCAGGAAAATACTGTTGGTGGGCAGCGTCAGGAACATTTACCACTTCAAGGGATTGAATGTCTTTCGGCGTAACTCTAGCTTTTTCTAAATATCCATGCGCTTGTAACCAGCTTTCGAACTCGTCAAATGTCTTTTTCCACATCATAACGGGACGTTCCTGACGGTAGGCATACGGCTGACTTTTTGCATTTTCGATATTTTCTTCTGTATTCAGGATAATATGTCCCCAATTCTTTCCATTCTCTAACATGTCATCAATGGTTAATCGTGAAATTTCATATTTTAATAATTGTCTTATCTCTTCAATTTCTTTTGGGTTAGAGATGGTAACATTATCCCGCGTAGGGACATGAGGGGCAATCACAATTGATTCCATTGGTTTATCTAATTCCGATAATTGAAACCTGCTTCGTTTATACGTCTCCGACTCCATAACTGCTGCCAAACTATCTATCTTCTCATTATTAGAAACAGAATATTCCCGTACGAGCTGTTCACCATTGTCCAATTTATATGACACGATATAACGTCTGCTTTGTCTTGGTTTCGTCTGCTGTTTTTTATCTATCATTTCATCGTGAAATGCTCTTACATTCTGAATATAGCGTTGATCATTGGCGTAGATCTCTTTATTTTCGTCTTCGTTCATCAGTTGTTGCAGGTTTTCGCCAAAATAAACTCCTTCAATTTCATTTTTACTAGGAATCGCTTTTTCATAACCCATCACATCCGTATTTATTCCAATACCTACAATAACGATAATTCCTGCGTATATAGCAAACCCTTTGAGAAGTTTCCCACTCCATATTCTCCACGTCTTTTGAATAATCATCTCTGCCACAAAAAATCCAATCAAAGCGCCAGCAATATAACCAAATCCGATCCACCCGTAAGTATTAAACCTTTGAAAATATACAGCCCCCACAAGCATGGAGCAAAAAGTCACTCCGTACTTAAAGATGGGCTTGAGCGGTTGAAACGCAATCGCTTGCCCTGCTGTTTCAAGTGGTCGAATTTTATATAAAAAATAAGCAGCCACTCCAAATACGATGGTAAGAAGAAAGTAAATGATTAATTCAGTAATAGGAAGAGACATATTGTTATAATCTAACTCCGTCAGCTTCATAACAGGTGACCAGCTGGTGATATTCTCACTACTGTAGTAGGAGGCGGGAAATCCATGCAAATATCTTGATAATGATGCCGTGATGAGAAAGAAAAGAGCAGGAGGTAAAACTAATAAAATAAAAGTAAGTACTCCTTGCGCTGTCGACATGCCTGTCACCATACCCACCATTACAGAAAAAACATAGAGAAACATCGTCATGATACTAATAGCGAAAACCCAGCCCCATATATCTCCTGAAGAAATAGATTCAAAGAATGAATGCGTATTCGTAATCACTGCCGCACTTAAAGCAGACAACCACACCGGTGGCAGAAGTAGCATAAGTCCGGTAAAAATGTGATTCAAATACAAGTCTTTTCTTCGAATTGGCAAACTATGTATGATATCACTCGATGACTTCGTCTGAATGTAACGAAAGATCACAATACCCGCTAGTACGGGGAGAAAAAGGATGAAAAACAGTTGTGAAGCAAAACCAATTTGAAACAGATTGTCCACCGGCTCGTGCATCACCTCTTCATTTGACGTCATCAACAGCATTTGAAGAGGTAAAGCAAACAGCAGGCCTACCAAATATACAATACCTATCCAACCATGTTGTTTTACATTTTGTTTTTGGATTCCTTTGTTAAAGAAGAATGTTTTCAATTTCATAACCAACCTCTCCCATTTCATAAATAAACATTTCTTCGAGAGTTAGCGGAAGTATATCAAAAACGAATGGCTTTTCTGACCGAACAATACGTTTAATATTACTTTCCTCCCCTTTGACAATAAGAACAGAGACACTCCCTCTCTTCTCCTGATGTACGACTTCTAATTGGTCTACTATATGTTTCTCCTGGAGTTCTGACTTGAATGCTACTTGAATTTTATGTGTGTCTGCTTTTAAGTCATCCAACTCTTTTTCCACGATGAGCTCCCCTTGGTGCATAATTCCAATGTGATCACAGATGTCCTCTATTTCTCTTAAATTATGAGAAGAAATAATGACTGTCATTTCACGATCGGCCACATCCTGAAAAAGAACATTTTTAATTTTTTGGCGCATAACGGGATCCAGCCCATCGATCGGTTCATCTAGAATGAGGACAGAAGGCATACAAGACAAAGCGAGCCAAAATGCTACTTGCCGCTGCATTCCCTTAGATAATTTATGGATTTTTCGATCAGTATCAATTTGAAACACTCGCTTTAACGTGTTGAAACGAGACGCATCCCATTCCGAATAAATGTTTTGGTAATATTCCGCCATTTGAGCAATCGTATTTTGAGGAAAAAAGTAAAGTGTATCTGGTATGTAACATACTTTTTTCTTAATAAAAACATTTTCAAAGACGGGCACATCTTCTATGGATATTGTGCCGGTTTCCGGTCTGTAAATACCGGCCATCATTTTGAGAAGTGTCGTTTTACCTGCTCCATTTGAGCCTAAGAGACCGTATATCGACCCTCTTTTTACAGTTATATTTATATTTCGAACTGCTGTTTCATTATGGAATTTTTTTGTGACGCTCTTTGCCTCAATCACTTTTCTCCTCTCCTTTCTCTATTTCATCGAACCATTGTGCAATCTGCTCTTTCGTCACTCCCAAATAAACAGCTTCTCTCAGTAAATGCTGAAATTGAGTTTTTAACTCATTCACTTTCTTATCGGCATGTAGTTCTATCGGTGCCACAAAATACCCCTTTCTGTTAGCGGAGTATAAATATCCCTCTCGCTCAAGCTCCCGGTATGCCTTCTGAATCGTATTAGGATTTATGGTCAATTCTTTTGAAAGCATACGAACAGATGGAAGTTTTTCATCAACAGTTAGTACCTCAGCAAGAATTAATTCTTTGATTTTTTCCATAAGTTGTTCATATATTGGTTTTCTATTGCGTGGATCTAACTCAAACAAATGTCCCCCTCCTTTCTATTTAAGGGGTTCAATTATATGTATCTGTATCATTTGTATTAATACAGACATTATAGATTTTTAAATTTAACTTGTAAATATGTTTTTAAATAATTTGCGTGAGTGATTTGATTTTAGATCTCAACATTTCCTTGTGACAGCTTCTCAAAGAATAAAAGCTCAGTCGACTGAACTTGCACAGGACTTGCTGGTTTTTGCGAATAAAAAAACAGCACTCGTTTATGATGAGTGCTGTCTGTCACTATAAGGGGGGTTTTCCCTCGTATGATAAGTTTTCAAAGATAGAATGTAATACGTAATATAACCTACGACACCGAATAATAAAATTTGTACAAATAAAAGAGGGACAATAAATAGAATGGAATAAAAAGAACTGACCCACAATACCACAATAGCTGTTATTTTTGTCTTAAGCGGGATCCCTTTTCCAGAACGATAGTTTTTTATATAAGGTCCGAGCCATTTTGCTTTTAATAATTTATCATATAACGACGGAGAAGAGCGGGTATAGCAAAAAGCTGCTAATAACAAAAAGGGTGTCGTCGGAAGCAAAGGCAAAATAATTCCAATAACACCAAGTATCACGGAGATCGTCCCTGATGCAACAAGTATATATCTTTTTACAACGTTCATCACCCTTCTCTTCCTTTCCTCCCTCATTGTGTTGTGAACATTAGAGGTTCGTTAAAAATGCATTTCATATATATATTATATTAACATAAAAAGAGCCAAAACTGAGCGGAAGCTTCTTGTTTTGACTCTATTCTTATTATGGAGAGACTGCTTGAGGGTGATTCTCGTACACCATCTCTAAATTAGCCGCTTCTGCGTTTGACGCGACTTGTTCGGGATTTTTACACCCTGGAATCACACAACTCACCGCAGGGTGTTTTAAACACCAGGCAAGCGCCCATTGTGCCATTGGAATATGTTCTGGGACTTCATTTTTCTGTATTTCAGCAGCTAACGCCAGCTTTCGCTCCGTTTCTTCTCGATCGCGAACACTTCTTATATCATTTTCCTGGAAGGTAGTACCTGGCTTGTACTTTCCGCTTAAGAATCCACTAGCCAAAGGAACTCGAGCCATCACACCAAGTTTATGCTCTTCACAGATAGGGAACACTTCCTCCTCCGGCGTACGATCTAGACGGTTGTATACGACTTGTAACGTACTAGCATTAAATGAAGGAGTCTTTTCCGTTTGAAACGTGTTGTTATTTTTCGCAATCGACGTACCAAGATGTCGAATTTTACCAGCTTCAACTTGCTTATCGAGCATTGTCCAGAGATCATCATTATCAAAATATTCGTCCCCTCCAGAATGGAATTGGTAAAGATCAATATAATCAGTTTGGAGAGCACGCAAGGAATCATCTAACTGTTTCAATACTTCCTCTGGCTTGTAATGATGGGTCCGATCATAAAACCCATGAAATTGGTGGCCAAATTTTGTGGCCAATACCCAGTTCTCCCGATCATTTTTGATGGCTTCCCCTATAAACTTTTCCGACAAGTGATCCCCATAGCATTCCGCTGTATCGATAAAGTTTATGCCTGTTTCTCTAGCTTTATCAAAAATGGCGTCAACTTCCTTTTGAGTATAGTCTCTTCCCCATTCACCACCAAATTGCCACGTTCCAAGTCCGATAACTGAAACAGTCATTTCTGTTTTTCCGAGAGTCCGGTACTTCATAATAACGCTCCTTTCACCAACAACTTTCTTAGTATTGACCATGTTTGTATGTTAAATTGAGAGCATATAACTATATGATATTAAAAGGTAAATGCTCCTGTCTATTAATAACTTCTTATCCGTTACATCAATAGAAGGCGGTGTCAAAGGGTCTAAAAAACGCCCCTTTGACAGCCCATCTTTCTGTTCACGCGCTTTAGATCCAATTCTTTCATACTAGCGTTCTTAAGGTTATTTTTCCAATTACAATCTCCCGCATATTTTAATGATCTCTTTATAACTCGTTTTGTCTTCAGCATCAAAGCTCGTATTTTTAAACGCTATGCGCCCTTCTTTATCTACCAAAAAACAAGATCGTATGGCAATTTCATCTTTTTCATTAAATACGCGATAATCTTTGACAACTTTTTTATGCCAGTCAGCAAGGAGTGGATATGGTAATGTACCCAGACTTGCTTCGAAGACATTTTGAGAAAAAATATGATCGCAACTAATTCCTAATACTTCCGTATCCTGTTCTTCCAGCTTACTATATTCCTCTTTCCAAGAGGACAGCTCCTTAATTCAGACGGGTGTGAAATTCAACGGATAAAACATAATCAATACATTTTTATTTCCTCGGAAATCAGATAATGTAATGTCCTGTTTATTCGTAGATGGTAATGTAAAATCTGGCGCCATTTCGCCTATTTCTAAACTCAATTTAATTTGCTCCTTTCCTTGCTTTTCTATGTATGTTCCCTCGTTTCGGTAAAAAGTAATCATCCATTCACATAACATCCATTCATTTTGCTAATACTGTAAAAGCCCACTGAACAATGAAGGAGGGGAAATTGGTGGATATTAAGCGCGCTCAAGAAATAGCTGAGTCCCCTGTCATGGCACATGTGACGTATGATGGGACTCCTATATATATTCAACACGTGGATGAGCACAGCCATACCGCTAGAATTTATGCATTAGAGGACCCAGATACCGAGTTAAGCGTGCCACTCGACCAATTAATGGAGTGACAGGATAGTCTCAATCATTAAAAGGTCCCGTTTCAACTATTAGTTTGCTTAAAGCAGAAAATGAATCGCATGCACAAACAGTAAAACCCCGGACAATAAAATTTCTGTCCGGGGTTTTCAACACTATGCAGCTGATTGTTTCGTCGTTCCTCGTAACAACTTTGCTTGAATTAAACGTTTACGTACTGAAATACCAATCCAACTAGCTAAAAATGCCTTAATCAGGCCGACGATAATAAATGGATACACCCCTCCAGCTAGAGCTGCACTCCAAGTTAGATCGGCTACATATTTTAATTGAATCGTTCCAATCGTAAGAGTAATAATCATTCCAATAATATTTGCGATAAACGCCATTGCTATGTTAAACGAGGTTTTCTCAAGTATAAAACCAATCACAAAAGCTGCGATAAAGAAGCTGATGATATATCCTCCAGTCGGGCCAATAATTACACCAAGCCCTCCTTTTGCTTCAGCAAATACCGGAAGACCAACTGCACCAAGTAGCATATAACATATCATCGAAATTGCACCATACTTGCTCCCAAGAATCGTCGCCGTTAACCCCACAGCTAATGTTTGCCCAGTTATCGGAACTAAAGGAATAGGAATAACTAATTGGGATAATACAGCCGTTATTGCAGCAAACATTCCGCAGATTATTATCATTCTAAGTCTGTTTTCATTATGTACCACGTTCTCCACCTCTTTGTTAACCTATTTAATATAAAAGTTAACACAAACAGATAATGGATACAAGCTAACTTTACACCATTCAGACAAAGAAAAAGAGATACTACATTGTAAATATTCAAACACCGAACGAATGACATATCCGCTCGGTGTTTTCGTAACCTATTTATATTGTTTTTCTCTCATCGAGACTCTCTACATTATCAGTAGCGGTTTCTTCATATTCAATCGTGAAACCAGTGAAGCCATAGATGATAGCAAATATTGGACTGAGGAGACATAAAAATGCGAATGGTGCATAAGCAAAAGCACTCACACCTAACGTCGCAAACATAAATGCTCCGCAAGTGTTCCAGGGTATTAAAGGTGATGTCATCGTCCCTGCGTCTTCAACTGTACGGGAGAGATTTTTCATTTTTAAACCTCTCTTCTTAAATTCCTCCGCGTACATCCGAGCAGGTATGATAATACCTAAATATTGGTCACAACCAATTATATTTGTGGCTATTGACGTAGTAACGGTAGTAGAAATAAGGCTGCCGGTCGATTTAACAAACTTCATTAACGCATCTACAATAGCTTGGAAGAATCCGGCGGTTTCCAAAATGCCGCCAAAACTCATTGCAATGAGGATTAATGAAATCGTCCACAACATTGCATCTACGCCTCCATTATTCAGAAGGCTGTCTAGTACTTCCATACCCGTATCTGCTTCAAATCCATAATGCATGGCCATTATAGCATCTGACACCGGGACACCTTGCACGAGCACTGCACTAATTGCCCCCAAAATTGCTCCGATGGCAAGAGCCGGCATAGCAGGAACTCTTTTTACCATCATAGCTATTACTATAGCTGGAACAATTAACAACCATGGACTAAGGGTAAAAATGTCAGAGAGACTATTTTGAATAGCCGCTACTTGCTCAATATTCGAACTGGAACTTGAAAAAGAAAGTCCTAGAATAAAATAAAGAATTAATGAAATAATTAAGGCTGGAATTGTCGTAAACATCATATGCTTAATATGCTCAAACAATTCTGAGCCGGCTACACCTGGTGCCAAGTTTGTTGTCTCTGACAGCGGTGAGATTTTGTCACCAAAATAAACACCCGACACTACTGCACCAGCAACCATGGCCAAATTCACACCAAGTCCTTCTCCAACACCCATTAAAGCAATGCCAATCGTACCTGCAGCTGTCCAGGCATTACCAGAAGCTATCGCGACGATACACGAAATTAAGCAGGCCGCGAAAAGAAAATAAGTCGGAGATAATATTTCTAATCCATAATAAATCATTGTCGGAACAATTCCACCTGCGAGCCAAGTACCAATAATCATGCCAATAATAACTAAAATCATGACAGCTTGTAAGGATAAGGTAATCCCTTTAATCATACCTTTTTCTAAGCCTTGCCAAGTATGCCCCAGCCTTAATGCTACGATCACAGCCACCACCGCACTTAAAAACAATGGAATATGCGGATCAGCTTCTAAAAATCCAATGCCCACCACTAAAGCAGCTACCATAAATAAAATGGGTATCATTGCAATCATCAGTGTCGGTTTCTTAGCTTCTTTCGTTGCTGCTGACATGTATGTCTCCCTCCAATAACATCTAGTCGTCTTTAACTAAGGACCGTAAATATATCGGACAAATCCTCAACTTCCTATGGATTAACTACGTTACATTTCATTTTTCCATTCCATTAATGTAGCATTAAATCGTGACTCTTCATCTTCAGGAAGATAATTTTTTAATACTCTCAGAAATGTAAAACCGTTATTAAGTTGAAATGTCATCACCGGGTCATATATTTCTCTTGCTTCCACTCGTTTCGCATATTCCTCTGGAGTAAGCAAATCTTCATATTTGTGATAATTGGGAATACGTCCCCCAATGATAACGCTTTCCAAACCGAGATCACGACATAAATCTTGTCTCGCTTTGTATAATTTTCTTCCAATCTTCAAGTTTCTGTACTCTGAATGCACCACGACTTCTATACCGTACAGATGATCAGCTTCAGGTGTATGATTGCGAATATATCCTTCATCACATATTTCATCAAAAACATGATCTCTGTCCCAGTCTTTTCTTGCCACAATAAGACTGCCGGATGCACCAACTATCTTATTATTATATTCGACGCACATCTGTCCTGCCGGAAAAATATCCATTTGACTTTCATAATGTTCTGTTTTAAAGGCAATGTCTTCGCCAAAACCTTCCATTGCAATGTCTCTAATTGCCGGAATATCCTCTTTCTTAGCCGGCCGGACTATAATCTGTGTCTCGTCTTTTGTCGCTTCATGATTCATTATTCTCCCTCCCTCACATGGTTCTTTCTTCACTTTTTATAATTGCAAGTATTGTGCCAATTATAAATTTTAAAGGATATTTCATTCCTAATTCGATAATTGCCTGCCAAGAGTAGGTTTCACTCTTTATTCTCATTTGGCTTCCTCGTGCTGTTAGGAAATTTCACTCTATAAACTCATCAAAGTTATGCAGGTGGACATACGCTATGCATATCAGTATACCCACATAACCTCCTCGTTTTTTCTGTTTTTATTGTTATAATAGGAAGGTTTCACTAATAATTGCCTAGTACCATATTATGTCTATGAAAAAATGAATACTAACTCAAGTAAAGCTAGGATAATGAGTTGACCGGCTAGCTGATTTTTTATAGGACTGATAAGTCTGGTTTGGAGTAGCGTCCAGCTTATCAGTCCCTTTGTTTTTAGTCATTTTTCCATTCCATTAATGAGGCATTTGTTCTAGACTCTGTATCTTCAGGAATATAGTTTTTTAATATACGCAGAAAAGTAAAGCCGTTGTTCAACTGAAAGGTCATAACAGGGTCATAAATTTCTCTTGCGATTACTTTTTCTGCGTATTCTTCCGGCGTATATTGATCTTCGTATTTATAATAGAAAGGTATTCTTCCACCAATAATAATGCTTTTTAACCCAAGCTTTTTACATAGCTTCTTGCGTTCTTCATATAATTTTTTTCCTAGTTTCAAATCTCTGTAGTCCGGATGAACCACCACTTCAATTCCGTAAAGATGCTCGCCTTGAGGGTTATGATTTCGTATATAACCTTCATCACAAATTTCTTCAAAATGATGCTCTCTCTCCCAATCGGATTTCGACACAATCAGACTGCCAGATGCTCCTACAATTTTCCCGTCGTATTCAATACATCGCTGTCCTTCTGGGAATAGCTTGAGCTGACTTTCGTAATGTTCTTTTTTAAATGCCACTCCTTCACCAAAGCTTTGAACAGCCAATTCCCAAATCTCCGGGATATCTGTTTTTTCCACTGGGCGAATTATAATGTTTTGTTCTTCTGGCTTTTTTATTTCTTTTTGCATACAAGCTCTCCTTTAAACCTTACACTGTTCACTGTTCACTTGGGGGCTTTTCGAGCATTGCAGCAAAATCGGGGGCTGCCGCAATACTTTTGTAAAGAACGGTGAAACAGCGCGTGGTTATTTTCAAATCACACTTTACCTAATATTTAAGAGCGTGGGTACATGTCTGCAGATGAACGAATAGAAATAAACTTTTCTTCCATGAACTCGTGCAATCCTGATGTTCCGCCTTCTCTTCCAATTCCACTTTCCTTTACGCCACCAAATGGAGCATGAGGAACAATAGGAGCAGCATCATTGATACCAACCATTCCATATTCCAGTTGGTACATCATTCTCATACTTCTTCCTAAATCTTCAGTAAAACAGTAGCCCATCAATCCATACTGAGTATTGTTCGCCCGTTCTACGACTTCTTCTTCTGTCTTAAAAGAGAAAATAGGAGCTACGGGTCCAAACGTTTCTTCCTTTGCTATACTCATGTCGTCTGTAGTATTAGCTAACACGGTCGGAGCATAAAAATAACCTTTATCTCCTTTCCGTTTTCCTCCGGCTACAATTGAAGCGCCTGAAGAAGCGGCTTTTGCGACTTGATCTTCCACTTTTGAAAGTGCCGCTTCATTCACCAATGGTCCCATATCTGTATCTTCTTCCATTCCATCGCCAACTTTTATATCCGCTACAGATTTTGCTAACCGTTGACTAAACTCATCCAAAATTGATTCTTGTACATATACACGGTTCGTACTGATACATGTCTGACCAGAATTCTTAAACTTAGTAGCGACCACTGCAGATACAGCATCGTCTAGATTCGCATCTTCAAATACAATAAATGGAGCGTGACCACCAAGTTCCATAGAGACCTTTTGTACATGTTCAGCAGCATTTCTCATAAGGAGCTTGCCAACATTGGTTGAACCCGTAAAAGTTATTTTTTTAACAATGGGATTGCTTGTCATTTCTTTCCCTATAGCTTCTGCATCTCCGATCACCAGATTAGCGACTCCTGCTGGTAAACCTGCACGCTCAAAACAACGGAATATTTCGATTGCACAATGGGGAGTAGAGGGCGCTGGTTTTAACACTCCCGTACACCCAGCAGCAAGGGCAGGTCCTAGTTTCCGAGTAATCATAGAAACCGGAAAATTCCATGGAGTAATTGCGCCAATTACACCTACAGGTTGGCGTATTACCATTAAATGTTTCTTTGTATCCAGAGGAGGGAGTACTTCACCGTATACTCGCTTTGCTTCTTCTCCATACCACTCTAAATAAGCAGCACCTGAGATGACTTCACGCCGAGCATCAGAAATTGGCTTTCCCATCTCTTTTGTTATCATTTCAGCAATAGAGTCTACAGCTTTTCTCATTTCCTCTGCTACTTTTATAAGCAGATTTCCTCGCTCCTGCCCAGAAATTGCGCGCCACTCTTTAAAAGCTTCATGTGCCGCTTGAATTGCTTCCTCTGCTTCCTTCTGCCCGCCTACATACACCTCGCCTACTAATTCTTCTGTAGCTGGATTTCTTACTTCTTCTTTTTTATTCGTCTCCCGCCATTTACCGTTGATGTACATTTTCTTTACCTCCTGTGCTGACTGAAAACTTTTCAAAAGGTTGATGAGCCGGCATCCCGTCGCAAACGTATATGTCATTCGTTGTTAAGTTCATTACGATCCCAAATACTGTTTCCATTCGCCGATGGACAGGAGCCTGCTCATTGACATAGTGGTTGATAGAATTCGGAGCGTTAAATGTATCACGCAGCCATTCTCTGAATGTTTCATCGGTGATTTTTGTTTGATTGGTTATAGCTTGTTGAATAAGCTGTTCTGCTCTCCGCTTACGGATTTCAGAATCAGAATAACGTAGATTGTTTCCTTCCCCTACCTTCATTTGAATCTCTTGAGAACAAATGTGATTAGTATGAACCCCATGGGAAGCCTCTTCATTGGTAATGGCGATACCGAACGGAGAAACTTCTACATGAAAGGCAAGACCACGATGTTTTCCTTCACTGTATCCAATCATAAAGTTTGCCGCAGATGCCATCTGACCTTCCTGAATTTTCCCCATCGCTTCATGGAGAGAGGAAGAATCAAGTATTGAACGAAGCCCTAAATGAATCGGGACTCCATCTGTTTTTTTCGTTGAATGAAGGGCGTTCAAACCAACTCCAAGAGCATTCTCATTACAGCCAATTTTTCCTATAATTCCGCCTTCCGTTATCATAAGAATATTCGGCCTATCTTCTCTTTCAATGTTTAACATAAGAAGACTGTCTTTCTGCGTACCTTTCCAATCCCAGTTCTGTCCGATAATCGTATCTTCCGTGAGCGGGCTGCATGTGCTAAAACTAGTACACCCATCACTAAAACTCGTGTGTGCGTTACCCGTCAGTGCAATTTCACTTCGAGCATTCAAGGCTAAAATGTCCTCAAATACAAGGCCTGCTCCGTCAGCTACTCCTTGCATTTCTTCTAATAAACTCTCATCAAAGGACTCTATTGCCCGAATATGAATTTTTGCTCTCTCTTTTACTGTGTTCCAATCAATCCCCTGATAATCATAAAAGAGTCGTTCATACGTAGAGAGGCTGACATGAATTTCATCTTTTCCCTGCTCCCCATGCTGCCGGCCGATTTCTGATGCAGAACCTCGCAAATTTAATTTTTTCATACATTCCATCCTTTATATTAGGTAATCACTAAAATACTGAGCGCTCTACTTGTTCACTGCAGAGCGCAAAGTATTCATTCATACTAACTATGCTTTAAAATTCGTCAAAGCATCATCTATGATAGAAATCATTTTTTCAATTTCTGGTTTTGTAATGACTAACGGTGGTGCTAGTGCAATGATTGCTTTTCCATCTGCTGTGCCAAGTGCACGTAAAATAAGATTTCTTTTAAAGCAATCTTCTACAAATTGAAGTCCTACTTTTTTATCAGCATCGAAGCGCTTTCCACTGGCACTATCTTCAAAGATTTCAAAAGCTCCTATCAACCCTTTATTTCTAGGCAAACCAAAAATCGTATGCTTATCTTCCAAATAAGCCAGCCCTTCATTCATGACTTTTTCCATCTCTTGAACATGGCTCACAATATTCTCTTCTTCCATTATTTCCATATTTCTTATGCCCACTGCACAAGCCATTGGGTGCCCACTGTACGTAAATCCGTGAGCCATAACACCTTCCGATGAGTTGATCACTTCTTTAATCTTGTCATGAACCATAACTGCACCAAGCTGTGCGTAACCACTTGTGATCCCTTTAGCTAATGACATCAAGTCAGGTATCACATCGTAATGTTCAACGGCGAATTTAGCACCTGTGCGGCCAAATCCATTGATAACTTCATCCGCAATAAAAAGAATGTCAAATTCATCGCATAGATCTCTTAAGGCTTGTAAATATCCTTCTGGAGGCATATACACACCGCCAGAACCTTGAATTGGCTCGATAATGATACCAGCGATTGAATCGGCACCTTCTGTTTCAATGATATGACGGGCAGATTCTTTAAAATCTGGATGATTACGATCACCTTTCTCGCATTCTGTTAAGTGAGCGGTAGCATGAAGCATATCTGGTATGTGAGTACCGGCAAATCTGTGAAAGCCAGCTAATGTTGTTGCCGTACCTGCAGCAATAGTCACGCCGTGATATCCATTTTTAAAGGAAATGAATTTCGATTTCTTTGGTTGATTTTTTAACTGCCAATAAAAACGGGCTAATTTAAATGCCGTGTCATTCGATTCTGACCCTCCGGAAGTGTAAAAAGCTGTGTTTAATCCTTCCGGCGCCCAATCAGCTAACTTCTTGGCAAGTCGAATCGCTGGTTCATTGGAGTATCCTGCGAAAGAAGAGCTGAAAGCAATCTTATCCATCTGAGCTTTAGCAGCTTCCCCCAACCCTTTCTGTCCATGACCTAAATTCACATTCCATAGCATAGAGATCCCATCAATGTATGATTCACCGTCTGTATTTTTAACGTTAATTCCGTCTCCACTCTCAAAGACCATTTTCGGAAGTTGGCCTGGTACACTTGTTGGGTGCATGTAGTGTTGGACATCCAGCTGTTCTAATTGTTCTGTTAATTTACTTTTTACAGGTGTGCTTGACATCTATAAAACCTCCGTTACTTTTTTATTGTTCACGCTTTCATAAATGCAATTACTATGCCAACTTCAAGATTCTCTTTTTTCTTTCTCTTTGTATCACAGACATGACGAGGTTTCATGAGGAATTAAAAATATCAAGATCACCTACTAAATAAAATTGCTCCCTTAAAAACTTTAATTTCACACTATCAATTTATGAAAATATGCATAGACTAATTATTCCTGCATAGATTATGCGATGTCTTATTTGTCATCACCCAAAACCCCTATATTTCTCGCATTTATTGCTAATTTATTCATTAGACACTAGCACTCTCTTTTTTCTCCCCTTCTTTTTTATGCTTATATGAATAACTCATTTTAGTGTTTACTCTTTTATTGCTCGACTAACGATGACGAGAAATAGAAATTGCTGCGTCTGTCTTTTAAGGGAGTGACAGAACCTGCCATTCTATTCCTTTTTATTTTCTGAAAGTCGACTTCTCCGTGTTGAACAACCAGAGAGTGTTGATTGTTTTCTATAACAACTCCTTTATCAGGAAAACTTATATCAATGGGTGAATATATCCCCGCTCCTGAGTAGTAACTGTCAGTTCTTGGCACCTGAGAAAGGTACCCGGATAACCCCGTAATCACTACAAACGTTTCACTTTCGATGGCTCTGGACTGGGCACAATATTTCATTCGCCAATATTCCTGCTCATCTTTCGCCGCAAAAGGGCTAAATATCAGTACTGCTCCTTGCTCCACCGCTTGAAGGGTAAGTTCAGGAAAGAGTAAGTCATAACCCGTTAATATAGCAATTTTCCCCTTGTCTGTATCCATAACATTCAGCTTATTCCCTGGTTTTACTCCAAACCATTTACGTTCTTCCAGAGGGACATGTATTTTATATTGCTGGTCGATTTTTCCATTACGGTGAAACAGGAAACTCACACTGTACAATTCATCTTTACATTTTATAAACTGTGACCCGGTGATAATATTGATACTGTATTGTACAGAGAGTTGTGAAAATAATTGCAACACATCATCTGTAAATTCGGTTAATTTACGCGCTTGCTTGCTTGGAATTGTTTCTCCTACATAACTAAGCAGTTCATTTGTAATATAATCGGGTAAGACAGCAAAGTCTGAACGTCTTTTCGAGCACAGATTTATAAAGTACTCGCAACGTTTTGCAAATTCATCAAATGAGCCGATTGTAGTTAAAGGATATTGTATCGTTGAGACCTGAACAAGTTTTGCATTGTCGTAAAGCTCATCTTTATTTGGAATATAATCTGGATTGGTCCACTCCAGGATGGTTGCGTATTTTAAGGAGGCATCGTCTTCCTTTAAATAATTAGCCTGCACACCTCTAATTTCAAATCCATTCATTAACTGAAAAATAAGCACCGGATCATAAATGTTTTGATCTCTGACTTGCTCTACATACTCTTCTGCTGTAAGTCGTTTAGCATATTTGTGGTAATTAGGAATTCGGCCGCCAAATATAATGCTTTTCAAATTCAACCGTTTACATAGTTTACGGCGCTCTTCATATAACCGACGTCCTATTTTTAAATGTCTGTATTCGGGGTGGACTACTACATCAATCCCATATAAGTGCTTCCCATATGGATCATGATTGGTTATATAGCCTCCACCGCATATCTCTTCAATAGAATGATTATCACCGTACTCTTCATAATTCACGATTAGGCTAGAACTGGACCCTATGATTTGACCGTTAAATTCCACACATATTTGCCCCGCAGGAAAAATTCGTATGTGACTTTCATAATGTTTTCTCTCAAAGGCAATGTCGGGATTATCAAATCCAAGACGCGCAATTCGCACCACTTCATCGATATCCTTCTCCTCCATTGGTCGTAGCGTAATTTGATTTTCATATGATGAGACATCCAGGCTCTCCATTTCATTTCTACTCCTTTCTCTACTTATCAGAGAGGTTTCCACCACACTCTAAAATCATTTTATCTAGCGAAGCGATCCTGTAATTGTTTATATACTTTCACAACCCCTACACCTGTTGAATTCTGACTATGAAATGGAATAGGTTTTAATTTGGGAATACGCAGTGGGTGGTCTGGATCGCCTTCCTTTAGAATATCCTCTGCTATTGTTTTTCCAAGCATAGTAGCCATAGCAGCCCCATGTCCTCCATAACCAAATGCAAAGTGTGTTCCGTCCTTCAATTGCCCCACGTAAGGTAACATGCTCTTTGTAAATCCCACTTTTCCTCCCCAGCGGTATTCTATCCGGGTTCCTTTTAATTGCGGAAATACTCGCAGCATACCTTCCCATAAGTTATCAAATAAACGGTTTTCATCCCGTTTACTAGAAGCCCTTCCAGAGCCTCCAAAAGCCAATCGATTGTCAGCAGTTCGTCGAAAATAAAATAAAAGATTTTTAGTATCAAAAACGGCACGGTCATTTTTTATCAAGTCACTTACTACCTCTGCAGGCATACTTTCGGTTGCTATCATGATGCTCTCCACAGGTACAACAGAATGCTTGATTTTTTTATTAATATCTCCCGAATAAGCATTGGTCGCAATGACAAGTTGGTCTGCAGTAATTTTACCTTTTTCCGTCCTGACAACTTTTTTATTATGCGCATTTTTAGTAATGCTTTTTGCCTTAGAGTTCTCATAAATGGTGGCACCTTGCTGTTCAGCAGCTTCCGCTAAGCCTAATGTATAGTTATAAGGGTGGTAGTGGGCACTCTGTTTATCAACACACCCTCCTTTATAAAACCTAGTATTCATTTCTTTGTTCATGTTATGTTCATCGATGATCTCTAAATCATAGTAGTCTAATTTTTTTGCCATGAATTCCTGTTCTCTTTTCATGCTTTCAAGATGTGACGGCTTATAAGCCGCTGCTAAATGTCCATTTCGTTTAAAATCACACTCTATTCTATGTGTATTTATAATGTTTTCAATGAGATCAATAGCGTTTATAGAAAGCTGCCACATTTCCTTAGCTTTCTCCAAACCTTTTTTCTTCGCCCAATATTCCATTGAACCTAAGTATCCCGTTAAAACTTCCCCTCCATTTCGGCCGCTAGCACCCGCGCCGACTTTCCCTTGTTCCAATACTACTGTTTTACAACCTTTTTTCTGCAGATGGTAGGCGGCTGATAAGCCTGTAAACCCTCCACCAATTATTGCTACGTCGTAACTTTCGTCTCCTTGTAACTCTGAACGTCGAACATGTTTATTTGCTGTTCCTTCCCACATCGATAGCAAATCCATATCTTTCACCTTCCCATCTGATCCTATTTGTATATCATTTCTGTTTTACATAAAGCTAGAAGTTTCATTGTTTTTTGATGTGAACTTCATTAGGATAACGATCGAAATCAAAACCAAAGCCATTAGCAACAGCGATATGGCCGAACCCAGCTGCCAATTCATCTCTACAAGAAAAGCATCTTTGATGACATTCCCAATCATCAATAAACGACCACCAGTCAATAAATCAGTAACAACAAATACACTAACCGCCGGTACAAATGTCATAACAATTCCTGAAAGAACCCCTGGAAACGTCAAAGGTAGAGTCACTCGAAAAAATGTACGGACAGGGTTCGCTCCCAAATCTTCAGCTGCTTCTAAGTAAGACTGATTCAGTTGCTCAATAGATGCATAAATTGGCAAAATCATAAACGGTAAAAACCCGTAAACTAGTCCAATTATTACGGCAAAAGGTGTGTATAACATAGTGATTGGTTCGGAAATGATGCCTAGTTTTATAAGGAGGTTATTGATCGCTCCTTGGTTATTCATTAGAATAATCCACGAGTATAACCGTATAAGGAGGTTTGTCCAAAACGGGATCATGACCAATAATAATAATAGATTTTTCCATTTCCCGGCATGAGCGATAAAGTAAGCAAAAGGATATCCAATCAAGACGCAAGATAACGTCGCAAGCCCCGCCCACCATAGAGACTGCCAGATAGCTTGAGCATATAAAGAGCTGAAAGCCAATGTATAAGCTTCTGTACTAAATTCATATAAAATGCCGCCAAATCCAGTATTTGTTGTAAAACTTATTATGGCGATCATCGCTACGGGAACGACTAAAAAGGCTAATAACCATATGATGGTAGGTGATAACATTAAATAAGCCGCTTTTATGTTTCGCACCATAATCTATACCTCTCCCCCTTTTCTATCTGCTCGCATCATTCGCCATCCAACAATGGAGACGAAGAAGATAATTAGCAAAATTAGGATAGTAGATAACGCATTAATCTCTGGTGATACTCCTCGTCTTACCATAGAGTAGACGAGCACTGGAAGAGTATTCGATCCTGGTCCAGTCGTAAAGAACGCAACCACGAATTCATCGAGTGATATTGTAAACGCCATGAGAGCTCCTGCTAATATGCCAGGAAACAAAAGTGGAAAAGTTACTTTCCAAAAGGTATGCCACTCATTAGCGCCTAAATCTTTCGCTGCCTCTTCAAGAGCATTGTCCATCCCAGCCAGCCTTGCCAGAAGGACGAGAATCACAAAAGAAGTTGCAAACACTACATGCCCTGGCACGATCGTTAGAAGTCCTAATTGAATATTCATAGCCCCGTACAAGCTCAGTAGTGCAACTGCCAAGACAATTTCAGGTATAACAACCGGTATATAAAAAATAAAACTAATTGCCTTTCTGCCAGGAAAAATATACCGATGAAGCACAAGTGCTCCAAGCACTCCTAACACGGTCGATATAATGGTAGTTATCACGGCTACAATTAAACTATTTACTGTGGCTTCAATAATCTGGCTATTGTTAAACAACTTTACATACCATTCAAAAGTAAAACCTGTCCATACCGTACCTAATTTGGAATCATTAAAAGAAAACGCCATCAACACAACTAACGGTATATAAAAGAACATGAATACTAACACGGAGTAGATTAATAATATTTTTCTCGTTCTTGGTCTCATAGACACCCCCGCCTTTGCGCTAACACAGTCAAAATTCTTAGCTTTCCGCCACTGAAGGTGACGAAAAGCTAGCCGATTTTTACTCTACTTTTATCTCCTTGTAAATTTGGTTCATTTTCCCTAATTGCTCTTGGTTCATATACTCAAAAAACGATGAACTTTCTGGTATTTCCGGATATGAAGCTGGATTATTTGACTCTTCCTCACTCATTAACTCTTGAGCCGCTTTGTTTGGATTACTACTAGGTATAGCGTCAGTCAATTTTTTACTCACCTCTGGACGCAACATGTAATTAATAAACACCTCTGCCGTATACTTATTTTTGGAAGAGACAGGGACTACAAAATTATCCATCCAGAGCATGCCCCCATCTTCTGGTAGTAAATAGCTTATTTTGTCATTTTCCGCTATTGCTGTTCCTGCTTGATCAGAGTATGTTTGTGCTAACCATACTTCCTCGCTAACCAGTTTATCAGCAGGTGTGTTATCAAAAGCTAGTATATTCTCATTCACTTCTGATATTTTCTGTTTTGCTTCCATAAGTTCCTCATCAGACGGATCATTCATGTCGTATCCTAGCATTTGTAACGCCATGGATACTCCTTCTCGTGGAGTTTCTTGAATAGTAACGCGACCTTCATATGCAGGATCCCATAATGCTTCCCAACTTCTAGGCTCGTCCACATATTCCGTGTTATAAGCAATTCCTATACTCCCGTAAAGATAAGGAACAGAATAAGTGTTGTCTGGATCGAAAGAAGGGTTTCTAAATTCCTCTGAAATATTTTTAAAATTCGGGAGGTTATCCATGTTTAGCTCCTGAAGCAGTCCTTCTTCCGCCATCTGTTCAACAAAATAATCAGTCGGCACCACAACGTCATAATCCACTGTGTCACTATTCAACTTTGTTATTAATTCCTGATTAGATGTGTAGGTATCATAAATAACCTTTACGCCAAATTCTTCTTCAAAATCTTCCAAAATTTCCGGGTCAATATTTTCACCCCAGTTGAAAAAATACAGTTCTTCAGCTAACTCTTGATTACTATCTTCTGCGGATGATGATTCTGACTTATCTCCACAGGCTGTGAGCAGGAGAGTGACAATACAAAGGAAAAGCAAGCTTTTATAAGGAGCAGCCATAAACGGACCTCCCTTTCCATTCGCAGTTAATATGCTTTCTTAATCCACCTTAGATTCCTGGAAGTAACGGTTCATCATCTGGGTCTTATCTGGGTCTAAAGGTTTTCCCCAATCTGCTTTTTCAATTTGTTCAGAGGGGATGTTCATTCCAGGGCTTTCCTTCAATTCGTCGTCCAGCAATTCTACGGCTGCTTCATTCGGATTTCCGTATGGGTACGCTTCAGAAAGCTTTTTGCTTACTTCCGGACGTAATAAATAATCGATAAAAACTTCCGCTGTATATTTATTTTGTGCATTAGCGGGAATAACCATATTATCTGTCCACCGAATTCCTCCTTCTTCCGGAAGCACAAACTCTATATTCTTGTTTTCTTTCCAGGCTACTGCTGCGGCTCCCGAATAAGCATATCCAATCCATGCTTCGCCACTTGCAAATTCGGGCTCTGGGGTTGACTTAAAAGCGAGCAGATTTGGAACTAATTCTTTTAATTTTTCACCAGCCTCTTGAAGTTGTTCTTCCGTTGGATCATTCGGATCATATCCTAAAGACTGCAATAACATGTTAAAGTTTTCTTTAGGTTCTTCCATCGTTATGACTTGTCCTTTGTATTCAGGATTCCATAGGTCTTCCCAGCTTGTCGGAGCTTCATCTATCTTCTCGGAGTTAAAAGCAATTCCATCATAACCGTACATATATGGGACGGAGTATTTTTCATCCGGATCAAACGGAAGCCCTTTCCATTCATCTGCAATATTTTCGTAATTAGGAATATTACTAAAGTCAATTTCTTGTAGCATCCCTTCTTCTTTCAATTGATTCACGAAAAAATCTGAAGGAACTACTAAGTCATAAGCCACTGTGCCTGCCTGCAGCTTAGCAAGCATTTCCTGGTTAGAGCTAAAGGTAGAATAAACGATTTCCACACCAAATTCTTCTTCAAAATTGTCGAGAATTTCCTGGGGCATATATTCGCTCCAATTAAAAATTAACAACTCATCAGACAATTCTTCACTAGCCGCCGCATTTTCTGGACTCTCATTTTCATCGACATTTGTTTGCTCGCTATTCCCCCCACTCGAACAAGCCGTCAAACCAATAATAAGTATGGAACAAAGCAAAATTAACCTATTGAATTTCATTGTCATTTTATTTCCCCCTTTTCATTACATAAGCTAAGCTTCTATTTTCTCTTTCTCGTGAACAGGAAATATTACCGCATTTTCTGGGTTCCAGTAAATATACAAGTTGTCTCCTTCTTGAAGGTGCAGTGTTTTATCATATGGACTATGTGCTGTGATTTTTTGACCGTCCGAGAAGGAAGCAACAATTTTAGTCACAGAACCAATATATATTTTGTCTTGGATTTTCACCTTTAAATAGTCTTGTGACTTATTACCCGGCTCTTGCGTGATGTGAATTCGTTCCGGGCGGATCGAAAGGTATATGTCTTCACCACTTTCAATGTTCGAATGATTATGAATACTCACTTTCTGTTCTCCGATGGACATATATAAGTTGCTACCTTCACCACCTTTCACAGTACCTTCAAAGAAATTTGTCTCCCCTATAAAATCAGCGACAAATTTTGTTTTTGGTCGTTCATATATTTCATCTGGCAAACCCATTTGTTCTATCTGCCCCTGATTCATTACAACGATCCGATCAGACATGGTCAATGCCTCTTCCTGATCATGAGTAACATAGATAAAAGTCATACCCAGCTCTTGCTGTAATTGCTTTAATTCAAGTTGCATTTGTTTTCTAAGTTTTAAGTCTAATGCTCCTAATGGTTCGTCAAGTAAGAGCACACGTGGATTATTAACAATTGCTCGAGCAATAGCTACACGTTGTTGTTGCCCTCCACTCAATTTTTTAGGTTTTCTATCGCTAAAAGCTCGGAGTTGGACAAGATCCAGGGCCCGATGCACCTGCTCATCAATCTCACTTTTTGGTATTTTTTTCATTTTCAAACCGAAAGCTACGTTTTCCGCTACTGTCATGTGTGGAAAAAGAGAGTAGCTTTGAAAAACTGTATTCACTTCTCTGTTATAAGGTTCTATTTTTTCGACTTGCTTTCCATCGATCCAAATGTTTCCTTCATCAGGTTTCTCAAATCCTGCAATCATTCTTAACGTTGTTGTTTTTCCACATCCAGAAGGTCCCAGTAAAGTTAAAAATTCTCCCTCCTTAATATCAAGATTAATCTTATGAACTGCATAATTTTCACCAAATTTCTTTGAGACCTCTTCTAGATATACCATGTTATCTGACACTGTTCACCCTCCTGTCACAAAGTAATGAATTCTAGCACCTCTAGTTGTAAATTGACTACGCTTACATATACTTGCAAGTTCTGTACCATTATTGAAATTTTATTAAAAATCTAATAATTACTTTAAAAAGGACTTTTTTAGTTTAAAAAAACAAACGCAACCATTCCTATACCATCTTTTTTAGTACGTCTCGCATAATTTTATGCACATTTGCATAAAATGTTACTTTCCCCCTATGACAATGCTATTCGTTGGTATTAACAGTGATTACTATATTTAAATGTAAAAAAGTGGTACCCATTTTAGAATAATATTTACTTTTTAGCAGTTTGAAAGTTTAGGGCTATGTTTACAGGTAAAAATCCCTCACTAGGAAGACAGATTATTCATCTACCTAGGAGGGATATTTTTAGTCGGACAATTCAAAACTTGAAATTAAATTTCGGTTGTTTCCTCTCTCTTTTTCTCGTGGCCGTGGTTAAATATCCAATATGGTTCCAGCACTTTTTTCACGTGATTCAGCGTTTGAATAACCTTAGGGTCAAGCTCTCGTTCCGGCACAAGGTGAGGGTCTTCCCATTCTGAATCCACATTCATAAGCCCCTCTATTACTCCTAATGTAGCTACAGGTAAGTAATGTAAGCTGTAACCTCCTTCTTGCAATATAGCTAATTTCCCGTTTGAATACTCTTCCGCTAACTCCCGAATTTTCCTTCCCATGTAACGAAATCCTGAGCGTAAGACCATCATTCTTGCAAGTGGGTCTAACGCATTGGCATCTTGCCCAGCAGACACTAAAATCAAGTCTGGCTGGTATTGCCGGATGACCGGTTCAATAACTTCTTCAAAAGTTAACATGTAGCCCTCATCACCCGTCAGCGGCGGCAATGGAATATTGATGTTGTATCCTTTTCCTTTTCCCTCTCCTATGTTTTCTAACTGCCCTGTATCTAGTGGAAAGTAAGCTTCTTCGTGTATCGATATAACAAGTATGTCATCGTTCTCATAAAAAATTTCTTCTGTTCCATTCCCGTGATGAACATCCCAATCCAAGATAAGTACCTTTTTAGCTCCGTACGTTTCCCGAGCATAACTAGCTGCTACTGATGCGTTATTATAAAGACAAAACCCCATAGCCTGATTGCTTTCCGCATGATGACCCGGCGGTCGAATAAGAGCATATGCCTGGTCGATATCTCCCTCTCCTAAACAGACGTCAACTGCTTTCATGGCACCTCCAGCGGATAACCTGGCAATTTTTTCAGAGACGGGAATGGCATATGCTTCGGGTCCAATTTCTCGCACACCTTTTTCACAACAATCAACCACATGTTGGATATGCTCTTTTGTATGCACTCTTAGCAAATCTTTATCTTCTGCTTCATAAGGCACATAAGAAGTCATTTTTGAAGCCATACCTGTTTTTTCAAGCATCTCTTTTATTACAACTGCACGTTTAGGATTTTCAAATTCAGGTGTGGCCCCCATCGTGTCACCATTTGAAAATGTGTAAATAAGATCACCGACATCATGTTCTAAATATCGTTTATCCCAAATAAACCCTGTTTTTATCATAACCTTTCCCCTCTCTTCACTACATTTAATTAGATAAATTTAGTTCAGCGCCAAGTCCTCTTAAAAAGCCATAAAATCTATACTTTTTGACGTTATATAGATGAGGCTGGGACAAAAGTATTTAAATGAAAGATAAATCCGAACAACTTATGTTGTCGCTTTGTCAAAATACTTCGCTTTCCGCGGGCACGGCTTCAGCTTCCTCGGAAAGCGAAAACGGCTTTCCTGCGGGATCTTCAGCTCGTGCTGTTCCCGCTGGAGTCTACGTATTTTGACTACGCTGATACACTGCGTTTATGAAACGGGTGACTCCTTCAACATGTGATCGTTCGTCTTTAGAGTTGACTATTCTAGTTTTGTCCCAGCCTTATAAACCGTTACATCATAATTCCCAACACTAAATATCCTAAGGCAGCGATACCACCACTTAAAAGTACATAAGGCATTTGTGTAATAACATGAGTCATTGTATCGATACCTGCTCCTGTGGCAGAAAGTACAGTAGCATCCCCGTACGGACAGGCATGACTACCAAATGCTCCCGCAGATATAACAGCACCTAATGAGAGCCACATATTGGCATCTAGGGCTCCCGCTAATGGGATGATAATTGGCAATGTCACTGCGTATACTCCCCAGAAAGAACCAGTGGCGAACGCAACAAGCCCCATAGAAACAAAAGCCACAACGGGTAACATACTTGCACTCATTAACGGTTCCACTGTTTCAATAACAAATGCGGTTAAACCTAATTGCTCATTGGCATCGACCAATATGAATGAAGCCACTACAATTCCGAGTGGGTATATCATCGGTCGAAATCCTTCTAATAAACTATCAAACAGTTCACTCACTTTCATCAAGCGCTGTACCATCAACATAACTAATGTGACGGCTACGGCGACCATTACCCCTTGAAGTAAATCAATTTCCGCATACCACGTATATCCTATGAGAACAATAATTGGAATGAGAAAGTTATATATTTTTGGTTTCGTTTTACCTGAAGAACCATCTCCTTGCTCAATAGAAGCTGCTACTTCATCATTTCCGAGCGAGGTATTACCCGATCCTTCCGGAACACAGATTCCAAGTTCCTCTGCTCTTATTTCTGCTTTTTTCATCGGACCAAGCTTCGGAATCACGCCTAAGATCGCTAGTAAGACAACAATTAATGCTACCCATCCATAGAATATGAAAGGAATAACTTGTAAAAAAGCTGCTCCCCCCATGCCCGCTGCTGCTACTTCGTTACTTTCAAACAACCCTGAAACATATACCGCCCATGTGGATAATGGAACGAGAACACAAACAGGAGCAGCTGTAGAATCTACTACATACGCAAGAAACTCTCTCGATGTTTTAAACTTATCAGTTATTTTTTGCATGGAGGTACTAACCGTCAATACATTTAAATAATCATCAATGAAAATCACGATGCCCATTAACCAAGTAATGAAAAGGGCTCCCTTTTTTGATTTGATTTTTGACGACACAAAATTCCCGAATGCTAGTGCTCCTCCTGATTTTACGAGCAATGAAATAAGCCCTCCAAATAGCAAAATAACAAGAATGAGCCATCCGATGGTAGGGTCCCCCATCACTCCTAAAGATGAATTGACAAAAGCAGGGAAAAAGCTTTGTTGCTCTAAAAGTATAAACCCTATCAAAGATCCAAAGATTAATGATTCTAACGTTCGTCTTGTAATGAGTGCAAACACTAGGACACTTAAAGCTGGTATAAGACTAATCCACCCTGCATGTTCCATCATAATCCCCCCCTTAATTTTTCATTGTATGCGTTTACAATGTTGCAATTTTCATTCCATTCTATAATTTTCCGAATTAAGGCTATATTGACGGTTTTAAGAAAGGTAACTTATTATTTATTCCATGCGGTTTCGTATAATCTATTACTTATTGCATAAATCCTGATTTTTTATGTGAAAACCATATTATTCCTAGGTTTCTTCTCTAATATTTTCTATGTTCAGATAATATTTATGCTTTATTGCATATATTATGCTATGATAGAAACACAACTCACTGTGAGGGAGGGATTTTCGTGTCTACATTAATTAAAGATAAACTTCATCCTCTCTTCACTATTTCTATCTCACCCGAAGAAGAAAATTGGAGAGAACGTTTAAAGGAAGAACCCAGCCCATTCCTATTTATAGAAAAAAACAATAAGATTCAGTCTTATATTTATTTGCGCGACACCAATTGGGAGCATATTGATGACATCACGATTGAGGATTTATTAAACCATTCTCACTCCTTGCAAAACGTCGGTGTGATTAATAAAACTCAAACTGTCATCCCCCCTTCTTTCATTTTTCGAATTCTCGGTGAACCTCTTGCATTAGTGAAAGACGATGAGGGAGCATACTGTGGTTACATCCGACGCGAAGACCTTTTAGTAGAATTATTGAGGCTCGAAGATGACAATACGAACTTGCTAAAAGTTATGCTATCCTCCATTCCAATGGGGTTATTTATTACTGATAATGAAGGGATTATTGTAAACTCCAACGAAGCAGGGATGAGGATGATCAAATCATCTCTTCAAAATGTAGAGGGCAGTCCGGCTGCTGAGTGGTTTAACGGGGACCATATCGAGAAGGTTTTAGCCACTCACAAAAAAATATTAAACCAGATTCAAATCGAAGGGGAAGCCGGCGTACTCGTCGATTATATTCCAATTATGGACTCAAAAGACAACCTCGACGGCATCATGATAGTTGTTCAAGATCTTCCCAAAGTAGAAGAAATGGCCATGGAAATTGAATACGTCAAAAATTTGAATGCTGATTTAAATGCTATTCTCTCTTCCATGTATGATGAGATTATCGTCGTAAATGACAAAGGGGAAATACTCCGCTACAATGATAACTTCATTGCCGGTGTAAAAAATGATAATGTAAAAAATCTCGTCGGCCATAATTTATTTGAACTTGAAGATCATGGCTTTTTTAATCCATCGATCATGAGATTAGTGTTAGAACGACGGGAAAAGGTCTCTATTGTCCAAGAAACAGAACACGGAAAAAACATCCTTGCGGTTGGCAACCCAGTTTTTGATGAAAATGACAATATACACCGGATCGTTATTGCCTTGCGTGATATTACAGAAACAACTAAATTAAAATCTGAATTAAATGAAACAAGAAAATTAACGAAAAGATATAAGGAAGAACTAGAAAGCTTGCGAAACCTTGAACATTCCTCTAAGGAAATTGTTTATTGCAGCCCCGCCATGGAACAAGTCATGGCTAAAGTAAAAAAGCTGGCTGAATTTCACTCCACCGTATTAATTCTCGGCGAGTCAGGAGTTGGAAAAGAATTAATCGCCCAATCTATTCATAAGCATGGGCTGCGTGCAGACAAACCATTCCTCTCTATAAATTGCGGTGCTATTCCAGAAAATTTATTGGAGAGTGAATTGTTCGGATATACGAAAGGTGCTTTTACGGGAGCGGATACACAAGGTAAGAAAGGTTATTTTCAACAAGCTGATGGAGGAGTCCTTGTTTTAGACGAAATCGGGGAAATTTCCCAGCAATTACAAATTAAATTACTCCGGGTATTACAGGAAGGAGAAGTTCTCCCAGTAGGAAGTTCTGTACCTGCGCCTGTTGACGTTCAAATCATTGCGTCAACAAACAAAGACTTAGAAAAAATGGTTCGGGAAGGTACATTCCGAGAAGACCTATATTATCGCATCAATGTCATACCAATTGTTGTTCCTCCATTGCGAGACCGATCAGAAGATATACCACTGCTTGCTTATCATTTCCTGCAGCAGCTAAACGTGAAATACGGGAAAGAGTATTATTTTTCCCCAGATGCACTTAACTTATTGGAGGTATATTCATGGCCTGGTAACATAAGAGAGTTACAAAACATTATAGAGCGCCTCGTGGTAACAGCTGAGGATCAAGTTATTTCTGCTGAATTCGTACGACCGCTGCTTAAACTTGGAGATAGCGGAAAACATAAACCTATTATCACTGACATCATTCCTTTTCAAGAAGCACAGGAATCAACGGAAGAACAATTAATATTATTGGCTATGGAAAAATACAAAACTACTACAAAAGCAGCCCAGGCTTTAAAAATCAGTCAATCGGCTGTAAGCAGGAAGTATAATAAAATATTGAAGAAACAGAATCAACTTCACGTTAATGAATCCTAGTATAGTTACTTGTCATTACAAGGGGCTGTGTGCCGGGGGAATCCTTACCACTTGGAACCAGTATTAATCTGCGGCATATTCGAACATAAAGAGCTGCCCTAGGTGAGAACAAACCTGCCAGCATCGAAAAAGGCTGTCACAAGATCATTTTTATGACCTTTTAGACAGCCTTTCTTCTTCTTAATTCTTTACTTTTTTTCTGTACAGCTCGTATATTTCCTGAAATGTCTCAGGATCTGTTTCGTAAAGTCTTTCTTTCAATGCTTTATCGAATAATTTGCGATACCCTTCTCTCTTCACATGTTCTATCAATTGCTCTACTTCTGGATGGTAGTGATAAGGCAATTGATCTAACGTCTCTTCCGGATATTGCAGCATTTCATCTGTGTACGTGTGCATGCGGTCGATGCTAAGCGTATAACCGTATAAATTCACTTCTTCGATAATAGCCGTCCGTCCTCTATGCTTCATCATGCGATGAGAAAATACATCACTTGTCCCGTTTCCTTCATTATAATAATTCACATTAACCACTAGGTCAGGTTTCACCTGAACTAGGTCACCTTTTTTGAATTTCATGATGATCGCCTCACTTCCGTTACCTATTTTCCATCATTTTTTGTTATTTAAACATCTTATCCAAAAACTCGACAAAGTTGTCGGCGTTTTGTCTACATAATTTCATCTTTCATGGCATCTTTTACCCTCTGCCTATGAATTAAAACTTCCGCTTTACCGATATTTAAATTCAATGAATTAAAAATAAAACCTAACGAAAGTGAGAAAGACAGTCTTGGTTGAGCGGGAAGAAGAAGTGATTATCGAACGCTTCTTGACATTTAGAGTTTTTCGTCCGTCGTTTACTAACGGTTCCTTTTTTTATCGTTTATTCGATGATAAAAATAAGTGCGGATGACTTGTTCTGCTGTGTAGATTAAGAGTTCATCTGTTCTGTTCATGGACTGTTGCAAGGATAATGGTTGATTAATAATACTGTGGACACTGACTACACCAAATGGATACAGTTTTTCGATCCCTTCTCCTACAGAACCCGCCAAAATAACTGTTGGTACTCCTTGTTTATTCGCTTCTTGAGCTGCCCCCATCGGCGTTTTACCTGCAGCAGTCTGAACATCGACTTGACCTTCCCCCGTAACGAGTAAATCAGCTCCCTCCAATGCTTCAGACAGTTTAGTGTATTTGATGACCACATCAATTCCCCGTCTCATCTCTGCGTCAAAAAAAGCTTTAAAAGCCCCTCCAATACCTCCAGCGGCACCTGCACCTGGAAGATCATGAAGACGCACACCTGTTGTTTTTTCAATATTGTCTGCCCAGTGAGCCAAATTAGCGTCTAACTCTTGTACTTGTCTGAGGCTTGCTCCCTTTTGAGGACCAAATACGTAAGAAGCTCCTTCCGTACCAATTAGAGGGCTCTCGACATCCGATGCTATAAGAAATGTACAATTCCTAATTCTTTTATCAAGAGAGGTAGCGTCAATAGTATTCAGATCCGCTAAGCAAGCTCCTCCGAAACCAATGTCTTTTCCTTCTCTGTCCAACAGGCGTGCCCCAAGTGCCTGAAGCATACCGGCTCCTCCGTCATTCGTAGCGGATCCTCCTAACGCCAAGATAAAGGAGGTATACCCTTGATCTAAAGCATGTTTTATTAATTCACCCGTCCCGTATGTCGTTGCTTTCATAGGATCTAGCTTGTCTTGAGGAACTAAATATAAACCGGATGCTTCCGCCATTTCAATAACACAAGTTTTTCGATCACCTAATATTCCGTAGGACGCGCTGACACTCTCCCCTAAAGGACCAGTCACTTCAATGCTTTTTTTCTCTCCTCCAGTAGCGGTGATCATAGTATCCATCGTTCCTTCGCCGCCATCCGCAAGAGGGAGAAGTAGCGTATTGGCATCGGGAAACACCTTCTTTATGCCAGTTTCAATGGAAACAGAAACCTCTTTTGCACTTAAACTTCCTTTAAATGAATCTGGTGCTACGATAATTTTCATAAGAACCCCCTTATGTAAAACGCAGTTTACAGCAAGTATATCAGATGATTTTTATACTTCTTACTTTTAAAACAGCCCAGCTAAAACTTTCTATTCATTAAAAAAGCTGTCCTTAGAATACTCCAAGGACAGCTTTTCAAAATTAAAAGTTAGACAGTACTTTCCGCTATTTCATAATCCACCTCAAAGCCCATGTCTTTTAACATTTGGTGATCTTTCGTCCCTTCTTGTCCGCCCGTTGTAAGATAATCACCAATGAAAATGGAGTTCGCTGCATAAAGACCCATTGGCTGTAAAGAACGTAAATTTACTTCTCTTCCTCCTGAAATTCTTATTTCTTTTGTTGGATTAATATATCGAAACAAAGCTAACACTTTCAAACAGTAAGAAGGAGTCAATTCATCCGTTCCTTCGAGAAGAGTCCCATCAATAGCATGCAGGAAATTTACCGGAATGGAGTCTGCATCAAGCTCTCTGAGTGACTTTGCCATTTGAACAACATCTTTCTTGGTTTCTTTCATTCCTACAATTATCCCAGAGCATGGTGAAATTCCGGCAGATTTCGCTTTCTTTACTGTATGAACACGATCCTCATACGAATGACTGGTCGTTATGTTATCATGGTGGTTTTCAGATGTGTTTATATTGTGATTATACCGGTCTACCCCCGCTTTTTTTAGTTCCTTTGCCTGTTCAGGTGATAAAATGCCTAAACAAGCACAAATTTTCATATCAAACTTTTCTTTAATCTCTTTCACTGCAGTGGTAACTGTTTGCAACTCACGATTCGTTGGTCCTCTACCGCTAGCCACAATACAGTACGTGCCCGACTTCAGACGGTGCGCTCGTTCAGCCCCCATAACAATAGAGTCCTTATCCATCATTCGGTATTTCTCAATAGGAGCCGTAGAGTCGCGCGACTGTGAACAGTAACCGCAATTTTCTGAGCATGCCCCTGATTTTGTATTTATTATCATATTTAATTTCACTTTATTGCCGTAATAGTATTTTCTTATTTGGTAAGCCCCATTTAACAATTGTAGCAATTCTTCATCTGGACTGTTTAATATCGTTAATGCTTCGTTATCCGATAATTGGTAACCTTCAATAACTTTTTGTGCTAAGTGATCCCAATAACTCATCATTTTCTCCTCCTTATTAAGCTGCATCTTGCTTTCGACTCATTATCCCTTTGATAGCCGGTATACTGTGGAGGCGATAAGCAAACAATCCCGCTAACACTGTGATTACAACGTCTTTAGGCAATGGAACCAGCATCCATAACCAAACTAGCGTATATGTAAGATTCTCCGGAGCCTCGAACCAAAACTGGTAAGCAATATACATCCAATTTGTTCCAAGAATGTAGTTAACTAACATTCCTGCTAGTGCTGCAAGAACATAATTCCATCTGCTCCTTTTGTATTCGATTATTTTACCTGCTACAAAAGCAACTAAAATGAAAGACCATATGAACCCGAATGTAGGCGAAATAAGTGCCGACATACCTCCCTTAAACTGAGCAAATAATGGGACGCCAGCTAACCCTACTACCATGTATACGAACATAGAAAATGCTCCCAGCCTGCTTCCTAGAATAAGCCCTGCTAAAATAGCAAAGAAGGTTTGCAGAGTGATGGGAACACCCCCTATTACCATAAAGGGGATGAGTGATGTTATATTCGCCCCTATGGCTGTAAGGGCAACAAATAAAGCTCCTAATGCAAGGTGGAGCGGTGACCATTTTCTGCGATTCATTTTAACACCTCCTTTTATTATTGTTTTATCGTTAACTTATTTTAAAAATATGTTAACATATTTTGTACAAATGAGCAATTTACTTATAGAGAGTACCATTTCTATATTTTTTAAGGCTCAACTTCAACAGCACCTTCCTGCAAAAACATGTTCTCGCAGGAAGGTGCTGTTTTACAACATACGTTACATCCAGAAGCCGTTATGACTGTTTTCTTTCCTTAGTTTTGTCTCACACCCTATCCTTCGTGACCATTCCTAACTTCTTTACAAATGAGGGTCTGGCAGATCATCTGAATGCCGCATGACAGCTGGAAGAGTATCATGAATATATGGTGGTGCAGGAGGTAGTTTCGGTCTCTCACCAAAAGCTGGTGAATTCTCAGCATAGGTAAATGTTCCACAGCCATCCATACTTGGACCATGTGCCCATCTACCGGCTGCACTTTCATTGCCTGCTGATGTATTAAAAAAAGTATAAGATACCTCCTGTTTCTCTAATTCAGGCGGAAAAGTACTTGGTACTACGATATTCTCTTTTGCCTCCAATTCTTTAATAGCGGCATACCATTGATTCTGATGCATTCTATCTCTTGCAATAAGCCAAGACAGCATATCTTTGACACCAGGATCATCAGTTAATTCATATAAACGTACAGCTTGTAATCTTCCCTGTGATTCTGCATTTAAATTAGCACGAAAGTCGGCGAGTAAATTCCCGCTCGCTATGATGTAATCTGCCGTCCAACGGTTACCGACACTATCAGACGGCATAGCACCCAAACCAGACACAATTTGATGTTGTGGGTTAGTCCCTCCTAATATAGCGGCAACCACAGGATTTTTAGCTGCTTCCTCTAAATCTGCATCCGGAGCTCCATCCAACAATCTTGCTATCATCGTAGCCAGCATTTCAATGTGTGCTAACTCCTCCGTCCCTGTATCCATTAACAAGTCTCGATATTTGCCATCTCCTCTCGTATTCCAACCTTGAAATAAATACTGCATGGCAACAGAGATCTCTCCAAATTGTCCTCCCAAAATTTCTTGGAGCTTTTTTGCGTAGACGGGATCCGGACGCTCAGGCTTTGCATGGTATTGAAGTTCTTTCATATGGTAGAACAAGTGACACACGCCCTTTTTATAAAAGTATTAGGTTTTAACCTAATCCATTTGTATTCAGGGGAGCGTTTCCTTGTGAAAAAAGACCGTCAAAACGGTTGTTGCCGTTCAGACAGTCTTTTTAGCGTTTGTTTTATAATTATTCCTTTATTCCTTCCAGCCACTCTGAGTAGCATTCATCGCACAATACCTCTTCTCGCTCTTCCTTCTCCCGAAAAAAGGACACATGATGGATACGTTGCTCAGTAATGGCATCATCGCAATAAAAGCAAGTATTTCTCATTTTTCACACATCCTTGTATCAGACTTAACACCATTATTTTGACCATTTATACCAGGAGGATACTACTAGCCACCTTTATTGTTCCTCATCCCTGCAAAATATAAAAATACCCAAGTTAATACAACAGGACAACGAGGGATAAAGCGCGACAACTTGGAAAAAATAATTATGCAAAGTCTAAATACACCTGCTTATGCAGAGGAGATAGAATATGAATTTACAATTAATTGAAATATACGTACCAGAGGAGGAATTTCCCCTTTTAGATAGCAGTTTGGAAAAGTTTGAGTTCATTACTCGTTGGGTTTCTCAAGAATCGACTGGCTATAAATTGGTAAGAGTTCTTGTGAGTAAAGAAAACTCGGAAGACATTTTAAATTACTTAGAAAAAACTTCACAACAATACGATGAATGGAAAGCACTATTATTTTCACTTCAAACGTCCATACCTAATATAAAAGAGGATGAAAGTCAAAAGAACTCAGAGAAAGAGAAAGATGAGAGAGAGCTTATCCGGGCAAGCCGACATGAATTATATTCGGTTGTCCACTCATCAAGCGAGACTTCGAAGAGTTTCTCTTGGTTTTTGGTTTTCTCTGCCTTGGTAGCAGCTGCTGGAATTTTTAAAAATAGTCCAGCTATCGTTATAGGGGCTATGATGATTGCCCCTTTAATAGGCCCATTTACTGCACTGGCTTTTGCCTCTGTACTCGGAGATTATAAACTATTACGAAAATCAATTACTTCTTCTTTTTATGGTCTCATACTTCCCATCAGCATCGCAGTGTTTTTAGGAATAATTTTTGAGCTTCCATTAGAAAGCCAAGAGTATTCATCACGGATGAATATCGAATTCATTGATATTATTGCAGCGTTAGCCTCCGGGGCAGCAGGAGCAATTTCTTTCTTGAAACGAGTCTCAGAAGCATTCGTTGGTGTCATGGTGTCAGTCGCTCTTCTTCCACCGGCTGTCGTTTTCGGTATGACTGTAGGGGCAGCCCAGTGGGAAGAAGCAGTCACACCCATTTTGCTATTACTGGTTAATATTTCATCCATTGTCCTCTCCGCCATCATCGTCTTTTGGTTAAGCGGTATCCAGCCAGTCAAATGGGGCGAAATACAAGAGGCCTACACTTCCCGAAAATACGCTCTACTTTTTGTCAGTATTATTATACTCGTCTTATGTATCGCCATTTACTTTATTAATTTTTAAAGAGCTCTTCCTCTATTTTCTTCTTCTTAAATCATGTTCCCTTCCATACATTGTTAATTAAGTAATCACGATATAAAGGAAGAGGGATAACATGATTCATATTCAAGGATTTTCCTCTCCAGGAAACAACATGTGGATACCGGGTAGCATAGAACATACCATTTACCATGCTATGAGTACTTCACCTGATCATTTCTCATTTCCAACAGAGACAGATTTAAAATTTACGGTGGAGTGCCGAAAAAGAATCTTAACAAACGCAAATGCAATGAATCGAAGCCACGCTCAGTTCGAAGTGTTTGCACGGTCCCGATGTAATCCTCGCTATTGGTTACGAACGAGAACTGGAGGGTTTCAACTAAGATCCGGCGTCAGCCCGGCTGCTGCTATTGAAGACATTCAAGTAAATAGCAGTCAATATGCATTCGAGTGCGCAACCGCTATGATGATTATACTTTACCAATCCGTTCTTCACATGATTGGCCCCCAGATGTTTGACCGCTTATACACAGATCTATATCTATACAGTTGGGAGGCAGACCCAGACTTGGGGTTATCTGCTGATCATACGGCATCCATCATTCCTGGGGACGTAGTGTATTTTCATAACCCTGACTTCTACCCTAAAACCTCTCCATGGCGTGGGGAAAATGCCATTGCAATGGGGAACAGTATTTTTTTCGGTCATGGTATTGGAATGAGGAAAGCGGAAGAAATTGTTCATATCTTAAACCAGCATAGACGCAGAGGTTCAATGAGATCAGCTTATTTAATGAGCACCGCCACACGGTTGGATTTTGTACGAATTGCTTCCTCTATCAATGGTCTCTCTCGGTCTGCCGTTTCGAAAATTCCTTCTCCTATTGTTCATCATAATCAATCATCGATTTCGTATGATATGTATAAACGGAAAAAACTCCCGTGAAGAATATAGGTCCGGGAGAAAAACAGGTTTATTATGTTAAATACCGGGAATTATATTGACAATTGCAAGTAATTGCTTAGCTGGCGACAAATTTTGGTAGGGGACATGAAAAACACCCCACCTCTTATGTCTAAACCGTACGGAGGATAGGCTAAGAGAAAAAGGATCTTGCCCCTTAAACCGCCCATTTTCTATGTAAAAAGAGGCTGTTACGATAAACAGCCTCCATAAGTTAACGGATATTGAATTAGCGCTCAAGTGCTCTTTCTAGAAACACTGCAAAATGAGCACGTGTAGTTTCTCGTCTTGGTTCAAATTCATTGTTGGAATTACCAGTAGTGATTCCACTTCCAGCTAAAGCATGGATATGTTTAGCATAGGGATGATCCTCACTAACGTCTATAAATTCTTTATCATATGTAACGCCATTCAACTCAAATGCTCGATAGAAAATCACTGCCATATGTTGTCGTGTAAGCGGATCTTCCGGCATAAAGTTATCATCTTTATCCCCTGTAATAATTCCAGCTTCGTTCACAGCTTGAATTGCTTCCACGTGTTCTGTGTCACCGTTGACGTCATGAAAGTCTTTGCTGCTTCCATCGTGAGATAAATCCAAAGCGTTCGTTAAGTATGCAGCTGCTTCTGCTCTTGTGATACTAGTGGATGGCTTAAATGTGCTATCACCGTAACCGCTCATGATTTTTTGATCTGCTAATTCTGAAATACTATTATAAGCCCAATAATCATCTTCTACGTCATGATATTCACCTTCAGGCAGCGGCTCTAGCTCCTGGGACTTTACAGCTTCTTGCGCTTTATCCTCGTTTGCAATGACTCGTTTTGCACCAACATAGCGATCGCCCCAATAGTAAGGATCATCTAACTGAGAAATAATTACCCCTTTTGAAGTTGAGGAATGAATAAACTGACCGTTTCCTATGTATATCCCATTATGTTGAATGCCCGAACCGTGAGAGAAAAAGACAAGGTCTCCTTTACGAAGATCAGATTTTGAAACAGATTTTCCGACTCCATATTGTTCTGCTGCTGTCCGAGGCAGCTCTTCTCCAGCTTTCTTAAAAGTGTATTGAATAAAACCAGAGCAATCAAAGCCGCCAGGTGTTGTTCCTCCCCATTGATAAGGAGTCCCCATGTGTTTTTTTGCTTCAGCGATGATCTCATCTACTTTTCCGGCAGCTTCCGACACCCCTGGCTGGATGCTGAAAGATGCAAGCAGCATAAAAAGGCCTAACACGCCCACTAAGCTTCTTTTGACCAAAATGGCCACCCCTTCCCCCAATATTCTCTCTATGTATATTTGTGTGAATGTTCGTACTCTATGTAGAAATCTAGTAAACAGTGTAACATGCTAAGTATCTTATTATGTTACAGGAATATAACAAGTATAATACAAATGATGACATATTCATGTATTTTCATGCATAATAACCAATTTTTGTAACATAATCTTCCTTCCTCCTATCTTTCTACCAGTTATTCGACATTCACTCTGACACTATGTTATTTAACCACTGTTAATTTTTGATGAAGATACAGAAATGTAACAAATATATTAAATGAGTGGATCTATTTTCTTCCTAGTAAATGCACTGCTCCCTCCTTTTCATTTTTTCAATAATTAAATATTTTAAAGGAATAGGAATGCTTTTATCAGTAGAGGGCGTACCGAGGTGGTGGTCGTTATGTTTACTTACATTCTGACGGGGGAAAACTATGCATAACACGACCTAAATCGATAGGTGGGGTTACAATTAGTATTTCTTTACCAAATACAACCACCCGAGTGGAGGAGAATACAAAAGAGGATATCAATCAACAAATCCAAAGCGAAATTCAAGAAAGTATTCAATATTACCAAGAAGCTAGTCCTGCCTCTATACTGGGACGGATAAACGAATTAGACAGAGAATGGGATACAGAAAGAGTACTAGAGGCAAATGCCTCCAGTTTAGTAGTGATCGGTAGTGTATTGAGTTTATTCGTTAATAGAAAATGGAGTCTGCTGCCAATCATAGTAGGGAGCTTTCTCTTTCAGCATGCCACTCAAGGCTGGTGCCCTCCTTTAAGTATCATTAGACGAGCAGGCATACGTACTTCGTCAGAAATCCAAAAAGAAAAACAAGCACTCTTGAATATCTACCACAAGATAAAAGTCGAAAATGCGTCACCACGCTAACAACCGTAGTTGCACATTATAGATCTAGAAGGTTCAATCTTCCGTTATTCCAACGGGAGATCGAACCAAAAACTATGTCTGTGACCATCTGTTTGAAGGCCAACTTGACCTCCGTGTTTTTCGACAACTTCCTTGACGATAGCAAGTCCAATTCCTTTTCTTTCCGAGGATGCTTCCGTGCTTTCTGTCTGGTGATACCGATCAAAGATTTTATCTTTCTCTTCGGGCAGTATTGTCTTCCCCGTTGTCTCTACTTCGATATGATAATCTTTTCTCTTTGTATATCCTTTTATTTTAATAGGTGATCGGCATTCTTGATGTTCGATTGCATTTTGTACCAAATTAATCAATACACTTTCCATTTGATAAGGATCTATCTGTAAATCGCGTTCTTCCACTTCTACGCTTATTTGTATTTCTTTTTCTAATAAATCCCATCTGAAAAGTGTTATCGAACGATCAATCAGTTCTTTCATATTCACTTTCTCTTTTTTGAGTTTCCTATCCGTGATTTCTATTTCCCACTCTGACAATTTATATAGATCATTTACCATGTTAATAAGACGAAGCGCTTCTTTATGCAATGCATCGTATAAAACGGGACTGCCAGGTATGATCCCTTTTTTTAATCCTTCGAGATATCCATTAATATTCGACAAAGGTGTTCTTAACTCATGCGCCATTTCTGAAACGAGACGTGTTCTAGACTCTTCTATACTTTTTAGCTTTACTGATAATGCGTTAAAATTCCTAGTCAAACGGTTAATTTCGTTTTCTTGATGCGTCATCTCTATGTCTGGGAAGTCCCCTTTTATTAAGTCCTCTGTGGAATCTGCCAATTGCTGTATAGGGGACAACACTTTCTTTAAGAGAAGATAATAAAACACGCTGCCAGAGAGGACTGATATCAACAGTACAGCGAGGACAAAGTATAGAAAAGTTTCATTAAAGGTTTGCTGTTGAACTTGGTTTACTCCATTAAGGTTTCCAACTAACTGACACGCAAATTGATAAACCGTAAAACCACTTAACCCTATCATTAGACTAATAATAACGATATTACCAATTGTTAAACGGCTGATTAATGTTAAGGAAGATGGAATATGCTTTTTACTCAACAAACTTATACCCCATTCCTCTAACTGTGATTATTCTTTTGGGTGCTGAAGGATCTGCCTCTATTTTTTCACGCAAATGCTTGACGTGTACATCTATCGTCCGGTCCTGAATCACATTTTCGGACAGAGGATATATCTGATCAATTAACTGTTCTCTTGAGAAAAGGATGTTTGGGTGCCTCATGAAATGGTATAAAAGCGTAAATTCAATTTTCGTTAAGGAAAGAGTTTGACCATTTAATTCAGCTTCTCCTTTTCGAGGCATAATTGTCAGACCACCGTACGTGATCTTCTGACACAAGTGACCTGTGCGTCTGAGGATTGTTTCCACGCGGGCTACCAGTTCTTCGGGGCTAAATGGTTTTGTTACATAATCATCAGCCCCCATTTTCAGTCCTGCTATTCTCTCACGACTGCTTACCTTAGCCGTTAACATGAGAATCGCTGTGTCCATATCTTGATCACGCACCCATTGACATACTTCTTCCCCTGACATCTTAGGAAGCATTAAATCGAGTATAATTAAACAAGGGTTCGTTCGTTCAATCATCTGTAATGCTGTTTCTCCATCAGACGCAGTAAGTACCTCATAATTTTCCTTTTCCAGATATATTTTTATGAGATTTTGAATCATAGGATCATCTTCTACCACAAGCAATGTTTGCTGTAACAATGACGCCACCTCATTCGATGGAGGAATAATATTAATTTAATGATTCCCACTCTTCCACCATATAATCATAAGTCATGGGGCCAACGCTAATACTTTGAACTATCCCTTTCCTATCAATAAAAAAAGATGTCGGAATTGGCTGCACACCAAAATCATTGGCTGCTTCTACTTTCTTATCTAACACGATAGGAAATGTTAAATCAAATTCGTCTACGAAAGCTTCTACACTGTTTAATCCACCTTCTGTTTCTGTTAAGTTCACTGCTAAAATATTAGCATCGTGTTCTTCGTAAAAATCTTGCATGTCCGGCATTTCAGCCCGACATGGTGGGCACCATGTTGCCCAAAAGTTGATCAGGACTTTTTCCCCTTCGTACTCTGACAAAGTGACTTCATCTCCAGCTAACGTAGTAAGAGTGAAATCAGGAGCTTTTTCTCCCGTTTGAATCCAGTCTCCTTTTTCTGATACAGGTGCTTCACTTTCTTCGAGCTCAAATTCATTTGCTGACTCTGATCCATTGGAACTTTCTTGTGAATTAGACTCAGCACCTCCTGTCTGATCGTTTGTATCAAACGCTTCATAAAAAGCCCATCCGAGCATCACGACAACGATAATTCCAATTATCCATGTTCTCATCGTTACACCTTCCTCCCTTTATCCTAAATTTGCAAACCACGTGCCTTCTACTAATCGAAGTAAGTATATCGACAAACGAGTTAACTCACCGGTATACAGGAGAACACCTATTATTATTAATAAAACGCCTCCTATTTTCATAATGATGTTTGAATATTTAATGATCCACTTGGTAGACCCTGCAAAAAAGCCTAACGCTAGAAAAGGTACCGAAAAACCAACAACATAAAAACTCGTATACCACAAACCTGAGGATGGTTGGGATGCAGCGAGCATTAGTATGGATGCAAAGATGGGACCGATACACGGCGTCCATCCAGCTGCGAAACCTATCCCTACTAGAGTGGTTCCGGCATACCCTGCCGGTTTTTTTGTAAATCGTAACCTTTTATCTTTCGCGAGTAGTTTTATATTTAACCACCCTGCGATGTACAGCCCCATAATAATAACAAACACTCCACTGATCCTCTGAAGGAGTAAACCACTATCCCCTCTAAGAAAACTGTTTACAAATTGTCCGGCATAGGACGCACCAAGACCCAGGCCAATGAAGACAGTGGAAACACCCGCCAGGAAAAACAAGGAATGTGTAAGTACTTTCATACGCACTTCTTTCGTTTGATTCCCTTGTAAATCTTTCACTCCCACCCCGGTGATATAAGACAAATAAGCTGGAAACAATGGAAGTGTACAAGGAGAGATGAAAGAAATAAATCCAGCCCACAACGCTAACCAGATCGTTACATCTGCTGCTCCCATGTTACCTCTCCTTTCTAATAGATTGATGTAGTGACATAGAAATCAAAATAACGACAATAAGGAGTACTAATAAAAGAAACCACCATTCTGGTATGTAAACAAATATCATTTTGGCTGTATAGCTTAAGCTTCTGATATACATTAGCGAGCCATATACCATCAAAATAATGGCTAGTAGAGTTTGATTAGATAATAGGCGATGCAGCAACAGAAACAATAAAATCAAGATAGCAATAATAATAATGTGATAGAGAGTCGCCATTCCATCGCTTCCTGAATACAACATATAAGTCAAATAGAAAAACTCAGTAAGTAGATATATCAATGCTGTACGGAGGCTTGTTTCCGAAAATGAAATGCTATGCTTTCTACATCCAATGAATAAATAAATAATGGCTGCAATCCAAGCAACCGTCCATTCTTCCCAAGCGCCTGGTGCTGCTAATACAGAAAGTGGATATCGAATACCAATTGAAAAATGAAACAAAAAAGATGAAAGCTGGTATACGATGACAAATAAAAATAAAGTATTACTTAGAATTTCCAATTGCTTTTTGCTGTTTGTAAAATAATGAGAGTTATGTAGGAGAGCAAATGCCATTATTAAAGAAACACCCATTGCTACCCAGTCTTTATTTATGATCAACGAACCAACTTGCCAAACACCTTCCATTGTGATTCTCCTTATTCTCTGCTCCTTGATGCTTACAGTGTAGTTCACTTTTGTTAAGTTTTTATTAATGCTCAGAAACAGGAAGGTTTTTCTATATGATCGCCTCTGCTAAAATTTTATTGGGAAGAAAGCATCAATACAGGAGCATTAAAGGGGTAATCCATTAAATGAACGACAGGGAATGAACTTCCATAATCCTCCATCTATAACATTCAATAGAAATACCTATTCAAATAACTAATCAATACATTTTTGTCAAGGTCAAAAAGATCTGTTTTTATAGTTTTTTATTTGAACATTGCCTTTTCAATGCTCTAAACCCCTATTTAAAATGGTTTTTTCGTTGAAATATTCATAAATTTGTATTATTATAATTTTGTGAATTGGTTCTATATAACTAATAGTTACATGGGTCTAAATTATTATATTTGTAAATTTTATTGCTATTTCTGAAATTTTACATTAATATCACAAACATACGATGGTCTACATGTCGACAGTTGACCTGTGTCGTTGCAATGAAGCGTTTTCATTTCCGTGTACGGTGTGTGCTTTACATTAATTAGGGGGGTAAAAACATATGAAAAAGTTTAACCGTAAATTTTTAACTGCCATTCCAATTTCTTTATTCTTTTCCGTAATGGTTGGCTGTGGATTGAGTGAGGATTCAGGTGGGTCTGGAGATGCTGAGGGAGAAGCTAGCTCTGTAGGAGATAGCAGTGAAGCATCCGTTGAACTAAAGATTTCTCACCAATGGCCACAAGCAACGACAGAAGAGGGCGATTTTCGTTCTGTATTAGCCGAAAAATTCGCACAACAAGTTCAAGAGAAGTCAGATGGAGAGATAGCATTTTCTATTTATCCTTCTTCCTCATTAGTAGGAGCAAGAGAACAATATGATGCTATGTTAAACGGCTCCCTGGACATGTCTGTTTTCCCACTTGACTACGCTGGAGGAAAAGTACCGGAATTTGGTATTACGTTAATGCCAGCGCTTATTAGAAACCATGAGCAAGCACAGGCATGGGAAACTTCTGAGATTGGTCAAAGAATAGAAGAAATTGCAGAAGAAATTGCAGAAGAAAATGGGATGAAAATCTTAGTATGGGTTTGGAATGCAGGTGCAATTGGTAATTCAGGAGATCCTATCGTAAGACCTGAAGATGTAGAAGATGTGACGATGCGTGCTGCTGGAGCACGTGTGGAGGAAATGCTGCGTGACGCTGGAGCTAGTATTACTAGTATGGCTTCCTCTGAGATGTATTCTGCCTTCCAAACTGGTGTATTGGACGCCGGCATTACATCTAACTCTTCCTTTGCATCGTACAATCTGCAGGAACAAATAAGTTCATTTACTACTTCTTCGGAAAATACATTCTGGTTTATGGGAGAGCCATTAGTTATAAGCATGGATGCATGGGAACAGTTATCAGAGGAACAACAGCAAATTTTTGAAGAAACAGCTGAAGAATTACAACCTTGGGCATATGAAGCTTCAGAAGAAGACGATGAGCGTGTAACTGAGTTATTTAAAGAAGAAGGTCTAGAAGTTGTAGATATGTCAGATGAAGCCTACAACGAATGGTTAGAACTAGCTGAACCAGTTTGGGAAGAATGGGCTAAAAACACTGACAACGGTGAAGAATTACTAGAACTAGCAAAAGATGTCCTTGAAGAGAACTAATTTCCAAAGGCCCAGATGAGCCACGTATAGGCTCAACTGGGCTGTTATCCATCATCATGATTTAAATGGAGAAGGAGGCTGTGTTATGGAGGCCGAGCAAAATAAAAAGCCAATATGGGCACGAGTCATCGACGGGATAAGTGAAATCAGCGGGTACCTAGGAGGAATCGCTATTTTCGCCTCCACCCTTATCATTGTTTATCAAGTGATTGTCCGTTCATTTTTTAATGTTCCTACCGTATGGCAAACTGAATTAAGTATATATTTATTGATGTTCGCTACTTTTGTCGGCGCTACTTATGGTTTAAAGCACAATTCACACGTTGGGGTAGATGTGATAATAGAAAGACTACCAAAGCGCGGACAAAGCATTTTGCGAATCTTCACTTCTCTTTTATGTGTAATATTTACCGTTGTATTATCCTGGAAAGCATGGGAGCTATGGTGGGAAGTTACCGAGAACGGCTGGCATTCTTCTACTTTATGGGGACCTCCTTTAACGTTTCCTTATTTTATTCTCCCTTTGGGGATGACGTTCGTTACCCTTCAGTTTATCGTTCTCATTTACGAAGAATTTGTTAAATTAAAAAACATCAATCAAACCTAAGAGAGTAATCGCATCATAAGGAGAGGATATTATTGGGTTCTTTAACGATAGGGATTGTCATGGCGGTCGTCACCTTAGCTTTATTACTTACAGGAATTCCAATCGCATTTGCATTAGGACTCGTTTCGGTTGGTTCTATACTCCTGTTCCTTGATATTACAACTTTCAACATGGTGGCTGAATTCGTCTACGGTTCCTTAAACAATTTTTCTTTGCTTGCTATTCCTTTGTTTATTTTCATGGGTGGTATATTTGCAAGGTCACGAGCTAGCTCTGATTTATTTGAAACTGCTTATTTATGGACAGGTAAAGTACCTGGTGGCTTAGCAATAAGCAGTGTCGTCTCCTCTGCCTTGTTCGCCGCTTTATCTGGATCTAGTCCTGCGACCGCTGCTGCTATTGGGAAGGTAGCCATCCCTCAAATGAAAAAACGAGGCTACTCTAATTCTATCTCTACCGGAGCAGTAGTTGCCGGAGGAACGTTAGGGATCCTTATCCCACCAAGTGTAACGCTGATTTTATATGGGATAGCAGTAGAAGAATCCATCGGGCAATTATTCGTAGCAGGGGTCATCCCTGGTATATTAGTGGTTTTATTGTTTTGCTTATGGATCTACGTTGCTACTCTACTGGAAAGAAGAAAAGCTGGGGTGCAAAGTGCTGCGGCTGTCGAAAAGTCCGAATCTGAATCAACTGTCAGTAAGGACGGGGATGATATAACACCATCCGGTTTCTCTTGGAAGCAACGCTTTGTTTCTCTCTTATATGTTCTTCCATTCTTGCTCTTAATCGTCGGGGTTCTGGCATCTTTATATTTAGGTATTGCTACGCCAAGTGAAGCTGCAGCTTTTGGTGCAGTACTCGCTCTCTTAATGGTCATTGTAGTTTATCGTTCTATGACATGGAAAAAATTAATGAACCTGTTATTAGAATCTACGAAAGAAAGTACCATGGTTTTATTAATTATTGCTTTTTCCGCCTTAATTGGAACGACAATGAGTTATTTGCACATCCCACAAGACTTGGCAACTTATATTACGAGTCTTGACATGTCGAAGTGGCTCGTATTAATCATCATTAATTTATTTTTAATTATGTTAGGGTTTTTTATACCGCCTGCCGCTATTATCTTAATGACTACTCCTATTTTATTTCCTATCATTACTGGCCTCGGATTTGATCCCATTTGGTTCGGTATTGTGATGACATTAAATATGGAAATGGGCTTGATTACTCCACCTGTCGGACTTAATATTTTTGTGGTAAAAGGAATTGCTCCTGACATTCCAACGAATGATATTATCAGAGGTTCCATCCCATACGTTGGTTTACTCGCAATAGGTATTGTGATTTTAACTATATTCCCTTCGCTTGTCACTTGGCTGCCGAATTTATTGTTTTAAGCAAACACAAAACCTGTCGTTCTCTGCGACAGGTTTGTTTTCTGTTTAACAAGGAGGTTATTTCTATAACATGAAACTTTCTATGCGGGAATGTATTAAGAGGGTTCTCGTGTAGGTGCTAGGCGCTGCTCCGTTCACGTTATACACTAGTGGCTTACCAGTCAGTGTTTACACTTTTATTGCGGTTTGCGTGTCCATTTTCTTATACAATTCATCAGAAGGTTCTTTTAACTTTCTTATATTTGTCATTTCAAATCCACTCTTTGGCAATGTAGGCATGCGGCTCATATCGTAACTTAAATCTTGGTCAGGTACATCAAAAGTGATATAATTCGTCAAATAATGAAAGAATGCTGTCATTACCATGACAGTCATCCACTCTCCCGCACACCGATGACCCATATAATGATTTCCTCCCCCTTGAGGGACAAAAGAAAAAGGGCTTTCTTTCCAATTTTTAAATCGTTCTGGAATAAATTGATTAGGTTGCTCCCAAGAATCGGGATGACGATTTGTTCCAAACAAATCAAGAATGACCAATGTATTTTTTTTAAACTTATAATCATTCCATAAAAAATCCTGTTTTACTTTAGCAGCCATCGCGGGAGCGAAAGGATAGAACCGTCGTACTTCCTGCGCGAACATTTTACTATATCCATCTGTATCTTCTTTTAATTTTTGGTGAACTTGCGGGTACTCGTGCATGGCAACCGCTCCAAATACCATAAAATAAGCCGTCGCTACCAAAGGACGGAATGTATTACTTAAATCAACTGCCGCTACTTGAGGATCTAAACGTTTCCCGTTTGGCTCTCTATGATGAGCAATAATACATGCTGGCGTATAAGACGGAGGGACGAACTTTCCAGCACGTATTTCTTTTATAATACCTGTCAACCATTTTTCTTGTTTTGAGCGAGCTTTTGCCCCTTGTCTAAACCGTGCAGGAGATCCTCCAAATGAATCTATCATATCTAATACTTCACGAGATCGCTGCTTTACTTCTTTTTCTTTTAAGGGGACACCTGCCCATTCACAACCGGCACGGGTGAAAATTTCAACCATTTCTTCAAAAAGGTTAACTCTCTCTTCCTTCTCCCACTGACACACTTTCTTATCTAAATGTTTAATAGCAATTCTTCTCATGTCTTCTAACCGTTCGGGCGTCATCATGGATAGATGCATACGTTTACGCTGTCTATGAGCTTCATCGTCTTGTTCATGAACACCGCCTTCGCCTAACAGCGACTTCATAACCGGTTTCGGAATAGCTCCTTTTCTTTTAAACTTATTTTCATCGTAAAAAATGGCAGCTGATTCCTCTCCAGCCATACATACTGCTTTCTTTCCAACCAACCTCGTTTCAAAAATATCAGAACCTAACTGTTCTCTCCTGCTCGGAATGTAATTAAATCCTTCTTTTATGAGAGACAGTGTGCTATCTAATGATTTTTCACGAGGGACTGGCGATTTTACTTTCACCTAAGACCAGCTCCTTTGCCAAAAAAGGTATGTAAAAACAATGGATCTATAGGTTATTAATCCCCATCCCTTGTGAAATTAAACGCCCGATTTCATACACAGCCATTAGATAACCTGTAATTCCGTTAACTCAATGAAAGAAATCCTATGAAGCCCATCATTTAAAGATGTTTCACCTATGCATAGGTTATTATAGTACTACACGGATGGCACACGTCCGTATTTCTATGGTTTTACTTTTTCAATGACTCTTTCAAGAGAACGGATATCCATTATTTTTTTATTGCATTCTTGGTTGTCTAGACAAATATAATGTCCGATGGCCCGGTAATAATCCGTATTGTCATTTGATTTATCATTGGTGTGGAAACTTACAAAGGTAACGGTAGTCACTTGTTTGCAAAAATGGCAATAATCTTTTAGCGCACGCGGAATGTAACGCCCTTCTATTGGGAGAAGCTCGCCATTTTGATGATAAAGGATATATTTTTTCTTTTGGCCGGGGTCATTCCAACCTAAATAAGTTCTCCGTGAAAGGTCTATTCTTGTTAAATTTGGAATTGTCATACGTATATTATCGGGAAAAAGATCTTTAATCCTCTGTTTCGTAATATTTGGAAAAGATTCAACATAACGATAAATGGAACCGATAAAAGCTTCGACTTCTATGCTTGACTTCACTTCTTTCAATGACTCAATAATGTTTATTTCTTCTTTACTTAAGTGAGGAAATTGCTGAATGATACGATCCGTCGCTTGGCCTTTCACTGCTTCTATTACCCCTTCATCTTCAATATCCTGAAAACAACGTTGTATATTTCTTGCCTCACTTTTAATAATATTTAAATGATGATTACGTATAAATGTTGATGGCAACTCGGTCCCTCCTCCAAAATATTAATACCATGATATCATTATAATCCGCTTATACCAAAGACAGAGATCAGAAAACACGGCCAACATAACATTTATTTAAAGTCTATAGTATAGAGACAGACAAAACGCTTCCGACTATCATTCTGATAATCGGAAGCGTTCTTTACTCTTCTGGAAGGAGAATTCCAGCTCATTTTCAATTATATTTTTAATGAAGTATATTTAATCTCAAGATATTCCTCAATGCCATAGTATCCACCTTCGCGACCAAGACCGCTTTCTTTCATTCCTCCGAATGGAGCTTGTGGAGTAGATGGGAGTCCGTCATTCACACCTACGATACCATAATCAAGGGCCTCGCTAATACGCAAAGCTCTGGAAAGATCTTTCGTGAATACATAAGCAGCTAATCCAAAGTCCGTGTCATTCGCTTCTTCAATAGCTTCTTCTGCTTCCTTGAAAATAGCGATTGGTGCAAGCGGCCCAAAGGTCTCTTCATTCATACAAAGCATATCAGATGTTGCTCCTGAGATAACTGTTGGGGTGTAAAAGGTGGTCCCACCTTCTACTTTTGTACCTCCGCTCAGTACTTCGGCACCTTTTTCTTTTGCATCTTCGACATGCTTTTCCACTTTAGACATAGCATTCTCATCGATTAAAGGCCCGATGACAGTATCCTCATCAAACCCGTCTCCTACCTTCAGGTTAGCTGTGGCTGCCGCAAACTTTTGGGCAAACTCATCAGCGATTCCTTCTTGAACATAGATACGATTAGAACACACACACGTTTGACCAGCATTCCGGAACTTCGATTGAATCGCTCCTTCTACTGCCTGATCCACGTCTGCATCATCCATTACGATAAATGGAGCGTGTCCGCCAAGTTCTAGAGAAACTTTCTTCATCGTTTTAGCGGAACCTTCCATTAGATATTTACCAACTGGAGTTGAACCAGTAAACGTTAATTTACGTACACGCTTGTCATCTAGCCAAGCTCTTCCAATTTCTTTCGGATCTCCAACAACGACATTTATAACTCCTGCTGGAATCCCGGCTTGCTCGGCGAGGTCCGCCAAGAGAAGTGCTGTCAGCGGTGTTTGTTCTGCCGGCTTAATAACAGCAGTGCATCCAGCTGCTAAAGCAGGACCTACTTTTCTCGTGATCATAGCCGCTGGGAAGTTCCAAGGGGTGATAGCTGCAATTACTCCGACAGGCTGCTTTTGTACTAAAATTCGCTTGTCTGGATGGGAGGCAGGAATGGTATCACCATATATCCTTTTCGCTTCTTCAGCATACCATTGGATAAATCCGTTGGCATATCCTACTTCCCCTAGTGCCTCTTTATAAGGTTTCCCTTGCTCTTTCGTCATAACCGTCGCGATTTCTTCCTGGTTCTCTTTAATTAATTCATACCACCGGTAGAGAAGCTCAGAACGTTCTCCGGCTGTTTTTTTCGACCATGACTGAAAAGCTTTATGGGCAGCATCCGCAGCTTCTTCCGCTTCTTTTTTTCCACCCATTGGAACTTCTGTTAACACTTCTCCTGTGGAAGGATTTGTTACTTCCATTTTGTCTAGGGCTTCCCCTGTCCATTTTCCATTTATATAGAGTAAATTTTTCAACTCTATCCCTTCCTTTCTATCACCGAGCACCTGCAAGTTTAGTTGCTAGCCGCTTGAATGGCTTCTTCTAAGATGTTTAATCCTTCTTCGAGCTGATCGTCTGTAATAACAATCGGCATGAGTACACGGAGAACATTACCATACACACCTGCAGTCAATACAAGAAGGCCACGCTTCTGTGCTTCTTTCATAATCCGTCCAGCAATGTCCTTATCCGGAGTTTTGGAGTCTTGGTCACTCACTAATTCCATTGCACACATTGCCCCAAGTCCGCGTGCTTCTCCAATGCAATCATAGCGGTTCTTCCACTCATTAAATGTATCCATCACTTTTTTACCGACTTCTGCCGCTCTTTGATTTAGATTTTCTTCCTCAATAACATCAAGCACAGCAAGAGCTGCCGCACAACCAAGCGGACTTCCGCTATACGTGCCGCCGAGCTCACCAGCATTCGCTGCATCCATCATTTCAGCTCGTCCAATCAAACCACTGATAGGTACTCCGGCCCCCATTGATTTTGACACAGTGATCAAATCTGGTACTACGTCAAAATGGTCAATGGCAAAGTAGCCGCCTGTACGAGTAAACCCTGTCTGAATTTCATCAGCTACCATCACGATACCATGTTCACTACAGTATTCACGGATACCTTGCATAAATTTCTTATCAGGAACGATAAAACCGCCTTCTCCTTGAACAGGCTCAATAACTACTGCCGCTACGCGATCTGGGGAAATTTCATGATCGATCACACGCTTGAAGCTCTCTAATGTTTCTTCAATGTACTCTTCTTCCGTCATGGAATCAGGTTTTCTATAAGTATATGGATAAGGAGCACGGTATACTTCAGGAGCAAACGGTCCAAATTCGTGCTTATAAGGTTTAACCTTCGCGGTCATAGACATAGTCATCAATGTCCGGCCATGGAACGCACGAGAAAAAGTAACAACAGCAGGACGCTTCGTATATTTACGAGCTACCTTTACCGCATTTTCTACTGCTTCTGCTCCACTATTTAAAAACATTACTTTTTTGTCATAGCTTCCCGGAGCGAGATCAGCAAGTTTTTCCGCAAGCTCAATATAAGAATCATACATCATCACGTTAAATCCAGTATGAATAAAGTTGTCAGCTTGTGATTTAATAGCTTCTACTACTTTAGGATGGCTATGCCCTACGTTTAATGTACCTATCGCTCCAGCAAAGTCGATAAAACGGTTACCGTCTACGTCCTCTACAAGGGCACCCTCTGCACTCTTTGCAAATGTAGGTACACCGTAGCTCACTCCGTCTGGAACGATTCGGTTCCGTCTTTCTAATAATTGTCCTGCTTTTTCACCAGGCAGGTTTAAGAAGTCGTTTTTTGTTGTCATCGATCATCATCCTTTCTGTCCTTTTGTAGTATATCACTGTTGCAATCTTTGTGCCAAAAACTTCTCCATTCCATTATGGTACCCAAAAAACCTTTTTTATTTCTTTATTCCACTGTAATTCTCTGTACAACACGCCTTAAAATTCAATAAATTATTTTCATGAAAATAGAAAGTTATGTACGTGCTTTTAAAAATCCATTACTTTTTTATTCACACAGGAATATTCCATTCAAATATGAATGAAGTGATATTTTCACAAGTCATTTGTGTTCACTTAATAAACGTTTTATATATTATCCTTCTTCGATCTGTAATTACTACATTAAGAACAAAGGAAATCTGATTTCTTCATTAATATATATCAGACCCGAATAAAGAATCGGTTACTTTTTTTCTGTCCTCTATTCTGTTATTCTATTATTAATAAATTTTATTCATAAATAAATAACAAACCTTGTACTAATGTAAGCGTTATAAAGACTTCGCTTGTACTTTTTATTCAAAATTGAATCGGAGGAACACCAATGATATACACCAAAGATGAAAGTGAAAGGATTTTAGAGTCCCTTCAAGATGATTTACTAGTGACGGATGTTTCCGGAACCATCACAAAAGTTACCCATACCATGAAAAAATTATATGGAGTCGAGAACGATGAACTGGTTGGTCAGTCTGTCTACGACCTTGAGAAAGCAGGGATTTTCAAACCTGCAGTCACTCCCATGGTAAAGAAAAACAAAAAAAGGACAACCATTATTCAAACAACAAATGATAACAAAAAGTTGTTAGTAACAGGTATTCCTGTGTTTGATGATAACGGGGATTTGTGGCGTATTGCCACTTATTCTCATGATGTTACCGAGCTCGTAAACATTAAAGATTATTTGTCAGAAATGGAAGAAGAAATGGAACGAGTTCTGTATGAATTGAACCGTCTGAGAGGTCAGTATTTGCAGGAATATGGATTTATAGCGCGTTCCTCGACCATGAAGCGGTGTCTTGAAATGGCCAGACAAGTTGCTGATGTCGATGTAAACGTCCTGCTTTTAGGAGAGTCAGGCGTTGGTAAAACTCAAATTGCTAAAATGGTTCACAAAGAAAGCCCGCGCAAGGACGGTCCTTTCATTGAAGTAAACTGTGGTGCCATCCCTGAAACCCTTTTTGAGTCTGAGTTTTTCGGGTATGCCGGCGGTACCTTCACCGGTTCTAATAAAAACGGAAAAGTTGGTCTTGCTGAGCTTGCTGAGGGGGGGACGCTGTTTTTAGACGAAGTTGGGGAACTCTCTCTTAACAATCAAGTGAAAGTCCTTAAATTTATTCAAGAAAAAGAGTTTTACCCTGTTGGAGGGCGCAAATCAAAAAAGGTAGACTTTCGCTTGATATCCGCTACCAATCGCCCTCTTGAAAAGTTAGTTCAAGAGGATAAGTTCAGGGAAGATTTGTTTTTTCGTTTGAACGTCGTGCCAATCACTATACCCCCTTTACGGGAACGTACTCCCGACATCATCCCTCTCATTGAACATTTTGTACAGGAGTTTTCCGAAAAATACGAGAGGGAAATTCAGTTAGAAAAAGGGGCGATGAAACTTCTTAGCGAGCATGATTGGAGAGGAAACGTACGCGAGTTAATGAATGTCATCGAACGACTAATTGTAACGACCCCCTCCAACGTATTAAAGCCTGAAGATATTTGGATGCCTAATAAAAGCACAGATCAACAAGACAAATTTTCATTTCAAGGTTCTCTCCCGGAAACCCTTGCTTCTGTAGAAGAAAAAATAATAAAAGAAGCGGCCTCGCAGTGCCGTACAACGACAGAAATGGCCGAATGGTTAGGAATCAGTCAACCGTCTGTTGTCCGCAAACTAAAAAAGTATAACATTAAATAATTTGGCACGTATCTTGCAATAATATTACGGTAAATATAAAAAAGGGTGATATGTGTGGAGACAAACCATTCTAGTGGGACTCACAGATCCGATATGTCATTTTGGACTCCTGCTAACAAGCGGAAGTCACTTATCGTTTCTGTAGTCAGCATGTTTTTATTTTTAGTTCCTGTTCCCTACCAAGGGCAATGGACGATCGGAATCGGAATCGTCGCCGAGGCGTTACAGGCCACTTTTGAAGAACACTTGCCGCTATTTATGACTTTCATATTAATATTATCGGTAGTCGGTACTATTGTAATGAAGCTTGCTGTAAAAAGCGGAGCCGATTGGGCACAACGTCCGTCTTTCACAAAAGATTTACTGGATGTAACCTTTTTCTGGGGATTGCTTCGTGTCTTAGGTGCCATTTTTGCTATCATGACTTTATTTGAATTGGGTCCTGAATTTATATGGTCCCCTGCAACCGGGGGAACGGTACTGTTTGACCTCGTTCCTGTATTGACCACTTGGTTTCTAATTGCCGGGTTTTTAATGCCCTTACTTCTAGAATTCGGTCTCATGGAATTTATCGGTACAGCTGTCCGTGGAATTATGCGTCCTCTCTTTAAACTTCCTGGACGTTCATCCATCGATGCTCTTGCTTCATGGATGGGAAGCGGGACTGTTGGTGTTCTGATCACTACGCAGCAATATGAAAGCGGTTATTATACGAAACGGGAAGCCTCTGTCATTGCTACGAACTTCTCCGTAGCATCGATCGCTTTCAGCTTATTAGTTATTAACTTTATTGGCATGGGCCACATGTTTATTCAATTTTACGTCACGGTCATCGTTGCCGGGTTCGTTGCAGCTATTGTTTGTCCAAGAATTCCTCCTTTATCCAGAAAAGAAGAAACATATTACGAGCACGCTGGAAAGCAAATTACCGAAGAAGTACCAGAAGATAAATCACGTCTTCGTTGGGCAGCAGAACTTGCCGTGAAGAAGGCATCTAATGTAAAAAGCGCTGGCCCTATCATAAAAAGCGGTGTTCAAAACGTTATTGATATCTGGTTTGGACTTATTCCACTCGTAATGGGGTTAGGAACTATTGCTCTAGTCATCGCAGAATTTACACCGATTTTCGAAATTATTTCTTATCCAATTGTTCCATTATTAGAATTAGCGGGCATTCCTGAAGCTGTTGATGCTGCCCCTGCTATGCTAGTTGGTTTTGCCGACATGTTCTTGCCAGCTGTCATTGGAAGCGGTATCGAAAGTGAATTGACACGCTTTGTCATTGCCGTTCTTTCCATGACTCAACTTATATACATGTCAGAAGTGGGTATTTTGCTGTTACGTTCAAAAATCCCTTTGAATTTCTGGGAAATCCTTATCATTTTCCTTGAGCGCACGATTATTACACTTCCTATTATTATCTTCATGGCTCATGTATTCTTTTTCTAAATCATAAATGCTCTCATCTGGACTATCTTGATAGATTCGCTAAATACATTTGGCATGAAAATTGCATTAAAATGATATTGCAGTATGATTATGTTTTATCTAAGTTATTTAGGAGGTTTTATAGTGTATAAACCAAAAGATTCATCTACTAGCCCTCGTTATACAGGCGTTCGTACATTTATGAGATTAGAACAAATTAAGACAACAGAAGATGTGGACTTTGTCGTTGTGGGAAACCCATATGACACAGCTGTTTCTAACCGGATTGGAGCCCGTGGAGGCCCTCAGCATATTCGTGATTTCTCTGTTCTATTACGTCCTTACAATCCTGTACAAAAGATCAATATATTTGACTACTGTTCTGGAGTGGACTATGGCGATTTTGAAATCGTTCCTCAGAACATCCATAAGTCCTATGACATTGTCAAAGAAGAACTTGGAAAAATCTTAGATAACAACATTACACCGATTATCCTTGGAGGAGATCATTCTATTTCACTTGGTCATTTGCGGGCTTTTGCAGAGAAGCACGGACCAATTGCGCTTGTTCACTTCGATTCACATAGTGACACGTGGGATAACTATTTCGGTGAAAAATACATGCACGGCACTCCATTCCGCCGCGCTGTAGAAGAAGGCTTAATTGATACCGAACATTCCATTCAAGTCGGACTTCGCGGCCCTCTTTATGGCCCGGAAGATGAAACAGATCCGGAAGATCTAGGATTCAAAACAATACCAATGCATGAAGTAAAGAAACTTGGTTATGAAGAAGTACTACGCCAAATTCATGAACGTGTTGGTGACCGTCCTGTTTTTGTATCCTACGATATCGACTTTGTGGACCCTGCATTTGCCCCAGGGACGGGCACCCCAGAAATTGGCGGTCCTGACAGCCATGAAGCTCTAGAATACGTTCGCGGCCTTCATGGACTTGATATCAAAGGATTTGACCTTGTGGAAGTTCTTCCTGAATATGATCATGGAGAAATAACAGCAGCTCTTGCTTCTGCGGTAGCATTTGAAATGATCAGCTTAGTTGCTATGAAAAAAAGAGAGCAACAAAATAAATAATGTCTTATATTATCCTCTAGTCTGTTATGACTAGAGGATTTTTTTACGTTTACTATTTGCTGCTAGCGGAAAATAATCACATATAACATTGTTTCCTGTAAAAACTAAGTATGCTTCATCTTAAGTATCACTTTTAGAAAGGAGTGAAAATATGGAGCATGTAAAAGCTTTAACCTTTAAAGGCTTGTTAACTCTTGCCGTTCTCTGGCTCATTTTAACTGTAGGTTTTGGTGTATCCTTCTGGCACGTTATTATATTAACTGTAATTCTCGGAGTGCTTTCTTATCCTGGTGATGTATTCTTACTTCCAAAAATAGATAACCTTCCGGCGACAGCCGGGGACTTTGTCCTTTCCTTTCTCGTTATTTGGCTATATGGGACACTGTTTTTTACTGCAGACATTTCCGTGTGGCTAGCTTCTCTTATTTCTGCCCTCTTTCTTGCAGGAGGGGAATATTATTACCATACGTATTTGGCAACTCACCTCCTCCCAGCGAACAACCGGCTCCGCATGGATTCACAATAATTTTTTAGGCTTCCTCTATATGGGGAAGCCAATTTTGTTTTCTGCTGCTTTTCTTACTTAATTCAGTTTTCCTTTTTCTTTACAGCGGGTAATAACATTGTAGAACCTTTCATCAAAAGAGGAGGCTTCAATCCATGAGTACTAAAATGATTGGTGGCGTTTTTGAAGAGCAGCATGACGCCGTGCTGGCTATTAAGGGATTAAAAGAAGCAGGTTATACAACAAATGATATTTCCATTTTCACTCGAAATGACAATGTACTTGCAGAACTTGAGCAAAAAACCGGTACTGTTCGCTTAGATGATGGAGCTAAGACAGGGAAAAGCGAGAATATTGATAAATTCGCCGTGAGCGGTGTTGGCGGCGGTGGTTTATTAGGTGCCATTGCTGGTTTAGGGCTCCTTGCCGTTCCAGGGATTGGTCCCGTAGTCGGGGGAGGCCCATTAGCAGCCGCCTTAAGTGGTGCAGGAATCGGTGCCGGGGGCGGAGGCATCATTGGAGCTCTTACCGGCGCTGGCATCCCCGACGAAAAAGCCAAAGACTTCGAAGGTTACATGAAAGAAGGCTATATACTAGTGTTAGTAGAGGCAGATGAAAAGAGAGAACGCACAGTATACGATATCTTTTCTTCCCATCATGATGTAGAAGCGCGCGAATTCAAACGTTAATCGCGACGACGTTTTCCCTTTTGTAACTTGGGGTAAGTCTAAAAAGAACACAAATTCCTAATAAGGAGGTTTTATAGTGCAAAAAAAAATTATTGGCGGTGTCTTTCAAGACCAGCAAGATGCTATTAATGCTATTGAAGCCTTAAAAATGGATGGCTATGCGACGGAGGATATCACGGTTTTTTCAAAAAATAAAAACGATCTCGATGCACTCGAAAACAAAACAGGAGCCTCGACTACGGATGATTCGACAAGCAAAGGAAAAGGAGCAAGCATCGGTAAAGGTGCCGGTATCGGTGCAGGAAGTGGCGGCGTACTGGGTGCGCTTGTCGGCTTAGGCCTTCTTGCTATTCCAGGTATTGGACAAATTGCAGCTGCCGGGCCATTAGCAGCAGGTCTAGGCGGTGCCGGCATCGGCGCTGGAGGCGGCGGTATCGTAGGAGCCCTAGTCGGTGCAGGTATTCCTGAAGAGCATGCCAAAGATTATGAAGCATATTTAAAGAAAAATCACATCGTTGTCTTAGTAGAAGCAGACATTGATCAAGAATCCAAAGTGTATGACACTTTCAACACGCACCGTACAGAAAACTCGCACATGTACCCCGATAATCATCAACGAGGAATGCGTCTTTAACACGTGACTTCACGTTATAAGAAGGGGTGGAATTGCTTATTCAGCACTTCCGCCCCTACTTTATATTAGATAAATTATCTGGCAATACTTAAACTTATACAGGATTTTAGAGGAAGTGAAGCGATGAAGTCTATTTTAAATAGGAGCAAATTTTACTTATTGTTAATTTTCATTTTAGTGCTTGCCGGAATATATGTTTTCACAACTCTAGAACAACGAGAAGTCCCAGAAACGACAGTTAACGTAATAAACGTAACGACGCCTCTACCCGGAGCCAGTCCAGAAGACGTAGAAAACTCGGTGACTTCACCGGTGGAGGAGAATATATCGGGGATTACAGGAGTGGAAGAAATATCTTCTGTGTCTTCAAACGACATTTCAGTCATCACTTTAACATTACAAAACAACAGTGACATAAAAGAAGTGACTCAACAAGTGGAACAAGGAGTCCGAAAAGCTGAAAAGGAATTTCCTGAGAGAGCCTCCTCCTCATCTATTGAGGAAGTAGAAGCGAATACTCCTCTTCTCAGTTTTATGCTGACTCATGAAAAAAATGATGATTTACAAGACCTTGAAAGCTTTATTACAACTTTAGACCGTGAAGTATTGTCTGTAGAAGGTGTGTCAAGTACATTAACAAAAGGGTTAACAGAAGAAAGAGTAGAAATTAATCTGCTTAGTGAAGAATTAAGGGAGTATCAGCTCACTCCTCAGGAGATCATACAAGAATTAGAGCAGCGATTACAGCCTGTCTCTTTGGGTGAGGAAGAAGAGAACGATAAGCAAGTCTCACTCTTGCTTGAAGAATCGGAAGGAATAAAAAAGCTAAGAGATTTATACGTTAGTAATGCCTCTGTGCCTTTATCTGATGTGGCTGACATTCAAAGAGCAGAGACGAATCGAGAAGATATTATTACCCATAATGGGACACCCGCTATAAACTACACTGTTTACCTCCAAAAAGGGGGAGATGCGCCGGCAGTTAGTGAGACGATTACCAAAATCATGGAGGAGCAAGCACGGAATCTTCCATCAGACATATCGATACATCCTATTCAGTCTCAAGCCGAAAGTATTAACGACATCTTCAATGATCTCTACCAAGCTCTCGGTTTAGCCTTATTAGCAGTCATTTTCATTACCTCGCTTGGCCTTACAATTTTCGGGGCCCTCGTTGTCTCCTTAACTGTAATCGCATCAATCTTTATAGGTCTCATCCCTATCCCTTGGATGGGAGTCGACCTTAACCAAATATCTATTATCGGTTTAATTATAGCGATAGGGATCCTTGTCGATGATTCGATAGTAGTAAACGATAACATTCAAAGACGTTACAAGCTTGGTGACCAACCGATACAGGGAGCAATTACAGGAGTAAAAGAAGTGTATCCGTCCATTCTTTCGTCTTCACTTGCCATCGTTCTAACCTTTTCGCCTCTTTTGTTTTTATCAGGGGCCAATGGAGAGTTCATACGAGCGTTACCCAGCATTTTAATTACGACAATTATAGCATCTACCATTTTAGCTCTACTATTCGTGCCAATAATGCGCTATGTAAACTACCAGCGAAAAAAAGGATCATTTCCGAGCCATCCTGGTTTATTAGGAAAACCGTTGGAATGGGTTGCTAAAACTTACGCTTACAAAGTGCTTCCAGTTATGATAAGAAAACCGTTAATCACTACACTTGCTGGAGTCATTTTAGCTTCAAGCTGCTTTACACTTATACGCTATACTCCATTTGAGTTCTTTCCAGATGCCGACAAAGATGTAGTAACTGTAGACGTCTTGGCACCCCAAGGGACCCCCATCGAAACTACTGATGACTTAGCAAATGAGGTTGGTGCCTTTCTGGAAGAAAATGAACCAGTTATTCAAGAAGTGAGCGTGTTTACAGGGACGGGGTTGTCCAATCTGTTTGGGGCTTCTCTGGACCAATCCGACAGTCACACGGCTCAGCTTGCCCTTCATATCGATAATGAGTCTTTAAAAGCTACCAATATGATTGATAAATGGGAAGAAAGAATACGAAGCGAATTCCCTGAAGCTGATATATTTATGGAGACTATTGTTCAAGGGCCTCCTGCTGGTGCCCCAATTACCGTTTCCATATCCGGAAATGACATGTATGAGTTATTAGAACGCCGTGACCAACTGAAAGAAAAAATAAAAACAGAGGCAAACTCGAACATTGTAACAGACAACGTCGGAAACCTCGTTCGAGCTAAAGAATATGAAATAAACAAAGACTCTCTAGAAGAGAACCAATTGTCTCAAACTCGTATTGTTAATCAGTTACAGCTTGCGACGGAGGGTATCCCGATTGGGGACCTATATTCCTCCAATGACTCCTCTCTTGCCGTACAACTGTTCCAAAAAAATAACGAAACGTTAGACCTAAGTGCTATGGAGATACCAATCCCTGCGGAAAGCGGACCTCCTCAGTTTATCAACCTGGAGGACGTCGTTTCAGAAACAGAAACAGAGGTCCTACCTCAAATCCCTCATAAAAATGGAAAACGAACAGTCACGCTTCGTGCCTTTGGGGATCATGACGGCTTTGAACAGCAGGTTACCTCCATAGTAGAAGATCAACGTACAAAAGACAGTGAAGAATTTGAATATAAAATTGGCGGGGAAGAGTCAAATCAGCAGGATTTCTTTCAGGAAATTACAATTTTGTTTATTATTATCCTGCTTCTTGTTTATCTTGTGATCGCCTTTCAATTTAAATCATTTGGTTTACCCTTTCTCATATTACTTGCTGTGTTTCTCGCTATTGCCGGAGCAGTCGTTGGACTTTTTATCACTCAAACACCAATCAGCTTTTTAGGAGTTATGGGAATGGTATCTCTTACGGGGATTGTCGTTCGAAACGCAGTAGTGTTGATTGATTTTGTTGAACAAAGACGAGGAACCATGAATATTCATCAAGCAGTCCTTGACTCAGGTTACGCAAGGATAAAGCCAATACTGTTAACTACTTTGACGTCTATCACCGCTTTAGTTCCGGTGGCGTTGAGCGGCGATCCATTATTTGAACCATTAGCCATTACGATAATAGCCGGAATCAGCTTTTCTACGATTTTAACGGTATTAATTGTCCCGAGCTGTTATATGCTGTTTGCTCACTGGGGTAAGATAAAAGGTTAGTTTTTTCCCTTTTATCTCCTGGCTGTTCTTGCCAGGATCCCCCCCTCTTTTTCCGTGCGATCCAAGGGGTCATTCCTTGGATCAACTTGCACTTTTTCATGTTGAAGAGCTAGTTTCTAGTATCATCTTACCTTATATCAGAACATGCCCAATTTGTAATGCAGTTAATAACAATACAAAATAGACTGCGCAAAAAGAAACATTCCAATTTGATATTTGAAAAGGCGGTTTCTCTACTATATTTGACATTACTCCTATCGTGGCATTATACGGTCCCATCAAAAATGCCGGCACTGCACTTCCTAACATCATTAATGCTAATAGTAAATGAGATATGCCTAGGACATCAGGATTTAACGCCTCCACAACTAACACAAATGTTACGGCGGGATGTAACCCAAGAAAAGCAAATAACAAAGGTATAAAGGGAAGTATTATGAGAACGAACTGGATACCTATACTATTTACCAAGGATTCGATGACCTTATTTATACTTTGGTCCATACCAGACATATTTATAGCTGAGATAAAAAAGCCAGCAGATAAGAACAAGAAAAATTGATCTTTCATTTTTAAAAGATGGGTGGAAAAATGCCCTTTTAACCCTTCGAAAAAATTTTTAGGTTTCTTTAACAAGACGGCCCATGCTAAAGAAAAGGGAATGACTAACAAGCTAATGGTAAAAATAAAACTTAATTCAAAAAAATACTCCGTTATCATCACAACGATATTTAGTAACAAAATGGCCAATATAATATGCAGGAGACGTGCATGTGACTTTTCCTGAGAAACTTCTAAGGTGGCAGAAATTTGTTGTTTTGTTTCAGCCTCTTCTTTATTTACTGAACCATTGTTTCTCCGTATATGCAGCTTTGCCATAAACCAGTCTAAGAGTAATCCTACAATACTTAATGGGACTAAGTATGTAATCACACCAGTGTAGCTTACGCCAGTCATTTCTATAACAACTCCAACGATAGGTGTGACTGGTGTCCACAATACAGGCATTGCAAAGCCATGGGTAATGGAACGAGACATAAAGCGCTCTTTGTCTTGGATGGGAAAGCTATTCAACGATGGACGAATGGAATAGTAAGTCATTGGTAACGCTGCTAAATTCATAAATGAGCTTAAGAAAAAAGAAGTTCCTGATGAGACCATATAAAGCTGGTCTTTGCTCTTCACTTTTTTTCTTATCACTCCCTCTACATCATTCGCATACCCGCCTAATTTAATGGGCAGAGCGAGAATAGGTATTAATGCAAAAAGAGTTAATAAATTCATCATTGGCCCAAAGGCGAATATGTACTCCCCCCATGAAGTACCACTAGAGTAAAGCATGAGAAATCCCGCCGCTAAAAAAAGGATCCCGAACGTAAGAACGATTTTTCCAACGGTAGCAATACTCCATACCACTGCTAGAAAAGCAGCCAATGATAACAAGATCTCAATGATAGAATGGGAATAAATATTAGAGATTAAATATAAAGAAATAGCTATAAAGAATAATAATCTTACCATAAATAGCCGCCCCCCTTCGGAGTACTGTCTGCTTCACTACTTCAGCATCTTTATGTATAATGTTGCCTCTGTTGGCCTACCAATTATTCTACCAGCTAGTCCAACAGAGGCAACAGTCTAAACCTAACCCTCCCATATCACAGGAGGGCGGCACTTTATTTTCACCTTACCATTGATTTCTTCATAATGAGTTACCCAAGTACAATTCTTACATACACTTTTACAAACATACCCGTGTAAAGAGCAAGGCACTTCTTTATCTGCCGTGACGTTTTCTTCTCTTTCTTTAAATAAGTGTTCCTGCCAGTTTAATTGACCGGGTATAACCATTGCCCCCACCCCTTTACCCACTCTATATTGTATATTGTATACCAAAATAAACGTTAATAAAAGGATTATTTTTTATAACCCCTTCACTTCTACTCATTTCCAACGGAGGTCTTGCTTGCAAATGGAGTATCCTGTAATTTGATGGACTCGGATGGACAACACTCAAAAGCCTCTATCACATCTTCTTCTAATTCTTCCGGTACTTCTTCCGTACCTGTGTTATGGTCTATTATTACTTGAGAAAGTCCCTCATCATCATATTCAAATATGTCTGGGGCTATATCTTCACATGACCCGCACGAAATACAAGTTTCTTTATCAACAAATGTATATTTAGCCATAAACTTATTCTCCTCTCTTCTCACTAAGCCATCACTGATGTACTGTGTAACGGCTGTACTTTAGCTGCTGGATCAATATATGCCTTTGCATTATTCACTGCAGTAGGAGCTTCACCAAAGCCAGTTGCTATTAATTTAACTTTGCCGTCGAAAGTCGTTATATCTCCTGCTGCATAAACCCCAGGAATGTTCGTTTCCATTTTGGAATTTACAACGATAGAATTTTTATCTATCTCTACCCCTATATTTTTTAAAGGACCTAATGAGGATACATAACCATAATTAACAATGAGCTCATCGACAGCTATATGCTCAACTTCTTTTGTTTTACTATTCTCTATCACTACTTCTCGAATTCTATCTTCCCCAATGAAGTTACATGGCTGGTATGGTGTTTTTATCGAGACCGTTGAACGAAGCATTTTTTCTACACTATGCTCATGAGCTCTAAATTTATTTCTTCGATGAATAACACTGACTTTTTGCGCAATTGGTTCTAGCATATTTGCCCAATCTACAGCTGAATCTCCGCCCCCGCATATCGCCACTTTTTTGTTTTGAAAATAGTCGAGATGATCTATAGAGTAATGGAGATTTTTTTCTTCAAATTTTTCGTATCCATCAATTAATAGCTTACGTGGTTGAAAAGCACCTACACCTGCTGTAATAATAACGGTCTTTGTTAAGTGTACCTCTTTATCAGTTGTTAACATTATCGTTCCATCAGATAAGCGATCTAATCCTTCCACTGATTGTTCTAAGCAAATCGCAGGGTTAAATTGCTTCGTTTGTTCTTCTAACCGCGTTACTAGTTCTTTTGCTCTTATTTTCGGAAAACCGGCTACATCATATATATATTTCTCAGGGTATAAAGCTCCCAATTGGCCGCCTAGCTGAGGCATGCTTTCAATGATTTTGACTGATGCCTGTCTTAGCCCGGCATAGAAGGCGGCAAATAAACCAGCCGGTCCTCCGCCAATAATTGTTATATCCGTTACACTTTCATCCATGGATCCACCTCCGCTTCCTTGTCTTAAATGAGAAGTCCTGACATAAACAATCCCCCATAACATAGCGCTCCAACTATCACCAGGGCAGGATGAATTTGTAGCTTTTCCAATGATAAGTAACTTAGCAAAGCGATGATTACGAGGTGTACTACCCCACTAGCTTCATAGGAGTTATAGAAAAACTGGATAGCGAGTATTCCTAATAAAATAGCTATCACTGGTTGTACAGACCGCGTCATAAATTTTACTTGCAATGAATCTTTAAACATAGCTGCAAATCGAAGCAAAATCACTACTGCAATAGCTGAAGGAGCAATCGTCGCAAAAAGTGCGATACCAGCCCCGGCTACTCCCCCCACTTCATAACCAATAAACCCTCCTAATTTTGTGGCTATCGGACCGGGGAGTGCATTAGCAATGGCTAACAGTTCGCTAAATTCATGATTAGACATCCATCCGTAACGATTAACGACTTCATTTTGGATTAACGGAATAGTGGCAGGTCCTCCGCCATACCCTAATAAATTAGCTAAAAAGAATGCCATAAATATATCTACATATGTCATCACTATCACTGGACTTTCTTTTTGATTTTCTCGGTTACTTTCAGACTTTCTTTTATTTTTCTATTCTTGTACATGGCAAACAGAAAGGAGACAGATAGGAAGATGAAAACTACAATACCAGGATGAATGTTGAATAACTCTATAAAAACAAGACATATGACCGCTCCCCCTAACGCCCCTTTCACTCCTAAGCCTTTGGAAGCTTTTTTTAAAAAATTCAGAGCCATTGTTAATAACATAATTGCAATGACAGGGGTGACCCCTTGTATCATTCCATTGATGAAGGGAGATGACCGAAATGAATAAAAAAAACTTAATAGAGCAATCAAAGCGAATAGGGAAGGGAGTATGTGGGCAAAAACTGCTATTACAGCTCCTGCTATTCCTTTTACTTTATATCCCACATAGGCTGCCATTTTCGTCGCGATGGGCCCGGGAAGTGTGTTGGCTAATGCTAACGTTTCACCAAACTCATCCCGATCCATCCAGTTATAATTTTTCACGGCCTCATATTCTATAAGTGGTATGACCGACGGACCTCCCCCGTACCCCAACACTCCTGATCTAGCAAACCCAATGGTAATCTGTAAATATGGATGCAATCATTCACTCCCCCTTTCAGGTGACTGAAGGGCGGTAATAATTAGACCACCCCTCCCTGCCTTTTCATGTTTATCGTTTAATATCCGCATCGGTTATAACTTCATGTCCGTCATTCTTTAAGTGTTCTGCTAAAGCCGCTAGAGCTGCGGTTCCTACTGCTGTATCTTGTTCTCCGTTTCCGCCGCTGACCCCGACACCACCGATTACTTCTCCGTTAACGACAACTGGAAAACCACCAACGAATGTCGCAAATTTTCCAGGTATCATATGTTGAATACCAAATGCTTCATTACCCGGCAAGACTGGGCCATTTGGTTCCCGATTAAATAAATGAGTTGAGCGCTTGTGACCTGCTGCTGTAAAACCTTTCGCCATAGCAATTTCAGGTCCGGTCACTCGAGACTTATTCATTCGTTCCATCGCGATCACATAGCCTCCGCTATCGACTACAGCTATGGTTTCTAACACGTTTATTTCTTCAGCTTTTTTTCGGGCTGCCTCAATCATTAACTTTGCTTCTTCTAAAGTCAGCTCATATACTTGATGCATAGCTATGTCTCCTCCTTAATAACCAACATAAACTGTTTTTGTTTGAGTAAAGAATTCCATGCCGACTCGTCCTGATTCTCTAAAAGTAGATGTGCTAGATTTTTTCAATCCTCCAAAAGGAGCGTTAATTAAATTTCCGGTAGTTGTTCGATTCACTTTTACTGTTCCTGCTTCAATGTCTTTCGTGAATTGTTTCGCTTGTTGAATATTCTCCGTCACAATGGAAGCAGCTAATCCGTACTCTACATCGTTAGCAATTTGTATCGCTTCCTCATAAGAGTTCGCTTTTAAAATAGAGATAACTGGTCCAAATATTTCTTCTTGAGCGATTCGCATATGTTGATTTACTCCTGAGAATATAGCTGGTTCTACAAAATAGCCGTTATTATACTCTTGGCCCTCTAAACGCTTTCCGCCATATTCAAGGTGTGCTCCTTCTTCTTTTCCGATCCCAATGTATTTTAATACCGTATCCATTTGTTTCTGGTTAGCGAGCGGGCCTATTTTTGTATCTTTGTTTAGACCATTTCCGATAACTAATTCTTTTGTCTTTTCTATTAATGTTTCCTTAAATTCCTCCGCTACCGACTCCATCACAATTACTCGGCTCGTTCCTGTACAAGCTTGCCCTGTTAGAGAGAACCCTCCGTTGATAGACAGTGTAGCCGCTTTTTCTATATTTGCATCTTCCATGACAATCAATGGGTTCTTCCCACCAAGTTCCATTTGGGTTCTCGTTGTAAGGGAAGCTTTTTGATGAATATCTTCTCCGGCACTTGTTGATCCAGTAAATGTTACAGCTTTTACCGCAGGGTGAGTAATAAGACGATCTCCAATTTCAGATGATTTCCCAGTTATAAAGTTGATTACTCCTTTAGGAATCCCTGCCTCATGTAAAGCTTCTACTAAGCGATACGCAATTAATGGGGTGTCCGAGGATGGTTTAAATACTACCGTATTCCCGGTCATAAGGGCGGGAGCGATTTTTCGCGCGGGAATAGAAATTGGGAAATTCCAAGGTGTAATAACAGTGACGACTCCTAACGGTTCTCTTTCCGTATACACATCCATAGATGGGTCGTCATTTGGAAATGTCTCTCCCGTGAAGCTTAACCCTTCCACCGCATAATATCGCAAGGTTTGAGCAGATCGTTTCACTTCTCCTTGTGCCGCCGAAATGATTTTCCCTTCTTCTTTTGTAAGTTCCTCTCCATATTCCTCGGCTTTGCTCTCTAAAATATCTGCAGCCTTATTTAAAATCTCGGCTCGTTTCGACGGTGCCATTCGAGCCCACGTTGGAAATGCTTCTTCAGCCGCGTCAATTGCTTGCTCCACATCCTCTGGCGTGGAAGCTTGAAACCGACCTAATATTTGTTCAGTGTTGGCCGGGTTAATACTGTCGAACGTTTTCTGATCTCGGCTTCCTTGCCATGTGCCGTTAATATAGTTATTGTAACTTTCAATTTTTGTCTGTAACAAATGACCACCTCTTCTCAATTATTGGTATTGTTTAGGCAGCTTCCAATTGGAAACTGCCATTTTTACAACTTATACTCTTATACACTTGCTTTTTCTAAATCTTCTTTTAAGTAAGCTTCATAGAGACCGTCCATGTACATTCTTCTCATATCAGCTCCTGTACGGACGATATCAAGACATCTTTGTTGAAGTTCAGGAGTATCGGCGTATTTTAAGACGATAGAATATCCTCTTTCTCCATGAATTTCATCAGAGACAATGTGAAGGTCAAAAAATTCAATCTCTTCATCGTTAAAGCCATACTTTTCGCGAAGGATAGGAGTTTGTTTTCTATAAATTGCTGGTACCTGTGACTCCAATCCAACAACCAGTGCTGCAGTCGCCACTACAAAATTCTCTCGCATAGCAACGGAGTAACACCAGCTCTGAAGTCCTAACGTTGTCGGCTGCATATTTTTCGGATTTTCAACTCGCTCTCTCGTCGTTCCACATGTTTCAGCAAATCGGATAAGCAAGTCAGTATGACGATCAGCCGCTACTTCTTCCTCGTACATATTTTGTAGAATAAAGTCTTTCGCATCGGTATACTCTTCTGGAGTTTTAGCGTACATACTAGCCAAGTAATCTGCAAAAGGTCCTACATAGTGGTAGTGATTCTCTGCCCATCTAGCAAAGTGTTTTCGCTCTAATTTCCCTTCGGCCCATGCTAACGTAAACGGTGCTGCTTCACTATGATTCCCTTTGATTGCTTCCTCTAGCTCTCTTCTAAATTCCTCGCGTGATAAAAGTTCTGCCATGTTAAATTCCTCCTTAATATTGGTAAACTTGAGTAAGTTACTAATGGTTTTTGATATACTGTATTTGGTATACCAAAATGATTTAAATAAAGTATAGGCTACATCAGCTACTTGTGTCAATAGATTTTTAATATTTTTATTTTACTAATAATTAATTACATTAATAAAATAGCAACACAAGTAGCTACAAATAGCCCGCACATTACCGGGATAAAATTTCTTCGTACTAGATCAATTGGCTTCACTCCCGCTATTCCTGCATCAGCAACTACTCCAAATGCCCATGCCGCTAATGTTCCTCCCCCTGTGAAAATAGTGGCTACTTGTCCTAAAGAAGCCAAAACGGCGACATCGACATTCGCTGCGCCCCCTAGGGATGCCGCTAATGATCCTACAAGCGGTAAACCAGAAAAACCGGAACCATCCATGCCAGCAAGCATAGAAACAAGTACTATACCGAAAGATAAAAAGATGTCGTTCCCTGTAAAATAAGGGGCAGCTGCTGTTCCTATATCAAACAAAAACCCTGGTGCTCCTTCTCCTAGAATTACTTCAGCATGGTCAGGATTCCCCATAAAGAAAAAACCTGCTATCGGTATAATTGGGGCAAATATTTTAATTGCGAAGAAAAATCCTTCTCGAATGTGATTCGCAATTAATTCAATTGATTTAGACCCTTTATCGAGCACAGTCGATATAATTAAAAGAATAACCGCACTGCCTCCCAGCAAAGCAGTTGCATCTCCACCTTGTATAGGTTCGAGTTGAGGAGAAAATGAACGATATATCATTGTTACAACTATCCCTAATAATGTAACCGGTACCAAAATTGCTAAAAACTTCGCTCGAAAAGTAGCTTTTTCAGCTGTGGCAGCAATTTCCTCTTTTGCTTGCTTATCTTCTTGTTTATTCACATTTATGACGTCATCTGTATTTACTTGTAGTTTCCCTCTTTTCATATCTCTCTTAATGCTGTAGAGCGCTATACTTACTGCAACTACCCCAGTAATCACAGAAAAAAGCGCAGTGAACGGAAGTAATACGGTTGAATCGATACCAGATGAAGAGGATGTCAGTTGCGTGGCTCCTTGTATCACTACGTCTCCTGATAAAGCCATACCATGTCCCATTAAATTAACAGATACTGCCGCTCCCATGGCTGGTAAACCCACTTTCATGGCAATCGGGATAAGTACTGTACCTACTAATGCTACAGCTGGTGTTGGCCAAAAAAAGGTAGCTGCGGCATACATTGTTATCCCTAAGATTAAAAAGGCGGTTGAAGGTGTTTTCATTAACTTTTTAACGGGCTGGATCATTAAGACATCTGCTCCTAGATTTTGCAATGACTTTAACATTGCTACCATCATGGCTATTACTAGCATAATGTCCAGTAACTCTGTCCCTGCATTTAGAAATGCTGTAAAAAGCACTTGAACTCCACTAATGGCGGTATCGATAAAACTATCTTTTGTGTTGTATACCATACCAATTATGAAAATTCCTAATATAGATGGTAATACCACATCACGCCTAAACACCATGAAAAGGATAATGGTAATAATCACCAGTAAAAATATCCAGTGAGCAGATGTCATCACGACTCCCTCTTCCATTAAGTTCCCTCCTTTAATAACTCCCTCTTTTGATTTCATTTACAATGATTGATTATTATTAAATAGAGATCACCTCCTTAATAGTTTTGTATACCAAATTATTTTTTAGTATAAAGAAGCGTTATTAATTTTTCAACAAATATTTGAAATTTTTAAATTAAAATTAAAATTTTAAAATCTGCTTGATTATCAATTTTTTTTATTTTATAATGTGGTATACAAAATACAATATTTAAGGAGATGGTTCTTGTGAACAAATTTATCATTTTGACAAACAAAGAGGATTACCAAACAATTTTAGAGAACGAAGGTTTACACATAGTAGAGACATATGATTATTATTTCTTTGATCAGCTCAAAGCAAAATATTCAATTGCCCAGGTATTATCGGATGATATTAAAATTACCTTGGTTGAAGAGAAGAATGGCAAATCCTACATCAATCATATACCTATCAAGTTCTTTGAGTCCTTTGAAACCATAGAGGGGGCTCAAGAGGAATTAGGTGAGTTATCAGGCCCTGATTCAGATTTTTCTCACCTCAAGTTAGCTGCAAACAGATAAGCTGAATATGTAAATAGGTCTTCCGGCTTCCTTCTTGAATAATTACTAATTATTTATCATAGTAATGAGTAAAGAGGGATACATCTTAAGGGGGAAGCATCATGAGCCTTATTGGTTTTGAGTTGCTGGCTGGAAGATCTATTTCCATTCAACCTGATGCGGTCTTTTCTATTGCTGTCTTCTGGAACAACGAGAAAATTCCAACATCTTTAGGAAAAGATACGTACCACCGGCATATGCTCTTGTTGCCTAATCGCCGAATTACTGGGACAGGGCGAATTCACCATGTTGCAAACAAAAACAATTCCTCTTTCCTATTGGATCAAACGACTCCTTGTCATTTATTTAAGAGTCCTTTTCGTTCAATGGACACTTTGCACATTAACGTCACAACTCCACCAACAATAAACTTAGAACCTTTATATCGAAGTGTCTCGATTCGTTTCTACAAAAAAAATAAAAGTGGGACAGAGCGTTATCATTTGTTTCTAGACCCGCTTTCCATTATAGAATCACAGGTAAACAACTTTGTTATCGACCTGTCCCATATTATGCCGAAATACATTCACGCTTAGACTAAGATCGGTGTTAAGAAGTATACAACAAGGAAAGCGGTTACAACTCTCATTGAGACTCCTAATACTGCAGCTCCCATAGCTTCTCTTTCTGTTAAATCAGAGTTATCTGCCCAAATCACAGGAATTTGACCAAATACAGAAGATAAAGGCAAACCAGAAGAAGCAAGCACAAACGATCCAATAACTAATCTGGGATCTAATGTTGAAGCTGTCTCTGCCAACTGCGCCATGCCAAGCGTAGGGCTTGCTAATATGGATAAAAGCCCCGTTTCAGGATCAATGTTAAGAGCCAAGAGCGAGGTACTTAACCCACTTTCCACAAAGGACCAAACTCCTACATAATCAAGAATACCAATACAGGCAAAAACGACAGCTACAGCTGGAATGATTAACAAAAATACGAGTTCTGCTCCCTCGCGTGCTGAATTAAATATAGTAGGCAGAAAACCTGTCTTAGGAGTAAACTTTGGTAATTCTTCCAGTTTAACTGATCGAGTGTTACGAAATAGTGTTTTTGACAGGATAAACGGGACTACAACAACAGGTAAGAAAACTGCAAGGACGACGACCAAAAAGGCGTTAACTCCAACAGCCGTCATTGCAACCATCCCTAACATGAAGGTAGCAAAAGATTGTTGAGATTGGACCATAGTTGCCACAGCAATTTTTTGTTCATCTTTGGTAGCTCCAGAACGCATTAAAATAGGACCGGCAATTTTACCAGCTGCATTTATATCTCCAAGAATATTATAAATACTCGGAATTATCACAGCAGGGTTAATCTTATATAAAGTAGTAACCGGTATAAAAACCCTGCTCAACGCATCGGTAAATCCTAACCTCTCTAGTGTTCTTCCTATGATCACGCTTACAATAATTGAGACTCCTACAGTTCCGGTAAGGAAAGTATCTACTACTACTGGATACACTTGGTCTACGACCGAGTTAAATATCCCGGATAATGTCTCTGGTGAAAACAACATGACTAAGAGAGAAAGTATCACAAGGCCTAAGCCTACTCCTTCAATTCTCGACCATTTCCTCTTCTCTTTTGGTGGCTCCTGCTGTGGAACAACTACCTCTTCTTCCATTCTTTTTGCCTCGCTCATTTTTTCCTCCCCTTATTAAGGTAATACATAAACAAAGAACCTTTACATTTCCATGACTTTATTTTTCACCAGAAATTCATCAGACATTGTCTTAGCATATTTTTTCAATGCAGTGTCCCCTACTTCATGTAAGGCAGTGCTAGTGACTTTCTCTCGAAAAATGACTACCTCAACATCAGGAAGTAATGTATCAAGCGCATAGGCTAGTGGCAGACCATTCTCTAAAATCTCAAGTACGTGTGAATTACCAACAATGAAATTGAGGCCTAACTCTTTAGCTGTTGTCACTAATTCGTGATCCTCGTTTACTCTGCTAATGGAAGCAAGGACTGTGTCTGCCTCGGGGTGTTCATGGTATGCTTTTCGGAGATGTTCAGCTGTAAAGCCAGTGTGTGGGAAAATATGCATGATATTATTCACCGGGGTTGTCTCACCTCCGAGAATAATGTGACCACGAGTGACCGTACTTGTTTCTATCATGGAAGGTGATTGAGAAATATCTTTCTCTAACATTAACAGTTGCTCCTCTGTTTGTAGTCCCATTAACTTATCCAGTCTATCTAACACGTCCCCCAGTGTGTTCACCTCGGGCAAAGTGCTTCCTACAAACAACACATTACCTTCCAAATTTCCGTAAGAGATTTCTTTTCGATATACTTCGTGACCATGTAAATAAGAAATACCAGGATGAAGTCCATGAAATGCTTCATGCAGCTCAAAAGCTGTTACATTATACAAATCGAGATAATTTTTTAAGATCACCCCTCCAGAATTTGCTCCCTCCGCTATCGGATGATGGGCTATGATTGCATCAACATCGGTAGCACCTGCAAGTTCAATGCTATTTTCTGTCATTGTCATCGTCACTGCAATTTTTTTAATAGGAGTATCTAGCTTCCCATATACCAGCCCTGGTGTTTCTAGGATACCTTTTCCCGGAATGTTCGAAGACTTTGTCAACACGAATGGATGTTCACCTGATGTGATATCGTTCAATGACTGAACAACCCTGCCCCCCGTTAAAGTGTCGAGAGCATTTAACACATCTTGTACTGTTTTCATATAATCCCCCCTGATTAGAATAGAGGAGTTCATCACCTAGTCGAGATGAACTCCAGAATACTCTACACTCTCACTGTCAGATTAGATGGTTTCTTCTTAATAGCCCCGCTTTCAATGGCTGCCCGTTCTACAGCTTCCGCTACCTTTGTTACCACCTCATTATGAAATGGTGAAGGTATTACATACTCTTCATGTAATTCATCAGGTGGAATGACATCAGCAATAGCATACACTGCAGCTAATTTCATTTCCTCATTAATCTCAGTGGCCCGAGCATTTAATGCCCCACGGAATATACCTGGAAACGCTAATACATTATTTACTTGATTGGGAAGGTCGGAACGTCCCGTACCAACTACTTTTGCTCCAGCAGCTTTAGCGGCATCCGGCATTATTTCAGGTACAGGATTTGCCATGGCAAATATAATGGCGTCATTATTCATTCGCTGGACCATATCAAAAGTCAACGTATGAGCGGCAGATACACCGATGAAGACATCAGCTCCTTCTATCACCTCCTCTAAAGTTCCCTGTACATTCTCATTATTTGTCTGTTTTGCTTGCTCTTCTTTCACCGGGTTCATCGCATACGGACGTCCCTCATAAATAGCTCCTTGAGAATCACACAATATAATCTCTTCTACACCCATGGAGCGTAATAACTTCACAATAGCGATTCCAGCGGCTCCTGCGCCATTTACTACTACTTTTGTTTTAGCTATTTGCTTATTTGTTACTTTTAAAGCATTTAGAAAACCACTTCCCGTCACGATAGCTGTTCCGTGTTGATCGTCATGGAACACGGGTATATTTAATTGTTCTTTTAATCTATCTTCTATATAGAAACATTCAGGGGCTGCAATGTCTTCTAAATTAATCCCGCCATATGTGGGCTCTAACAATGTAACTGCTTTAACTATTTCTTCTATATCAGTAGAATCTAAACAAATAGGATAAGCATCAATGTCAGCAAAATGTTTAAACAGAGCGCTTTTTCCCTCCATGACAGGCAAAGCTGCCGAAGCTCCAATATTACCTAATCCAAGTACCGCGGTCCCATTCGTTACAACCGCTACACTGTTTCCTCTCGTTGTATAACGATATGAGTTATCAATGTTTTCATAAATTTCTTTGCAAGGTTCCGCTACACCCGGAGAGTAAATAACAGATAGATCTTCTTTGTCTTCTACGGGCGTCTTTACATTAATACTGATTTTACCTTTATACTGTTCATGCACCTTTAACGCTCGTTCCTTTAGGTCCAAATGTTTCCCTCCTCCTTTTCATGTCTACTAACTACCTTGTACCTGAAGAGCTCACTTCTTTTTTTATTTTATCTGGCTTTCTTCTTTTCACTTGTTTTGTCACTTCTTCGTCCCAAGAAATTTCAACGTCTCCTTCCTTAACAAAAGTTTGACAACCTAATCGATACCCTTTTTCTAACCATTCTTCTCCAAGTTTTCTTTTTTCTTGTACTTTCACTTTATCTAGATTCTCCGCCCCTTGTTCAATCTTACATACACAAGTTCCACAAATGCCTCCCCCGCAACGGTTAGGTAATTCTCCGTCATAGCGAAGTGACATTCTTAAAATGTTAGCCTCCTCTGGTACTTCCATACTTTTCTCGCTTGTTAAAAAATGAATGGTTGGCATGTTTCCACACTCCTTTTATTAGTATACAGTATACCAAATCTCCCGATTCAAACAACATTAGTTTATAGAAAATTTAGTCATTTACGAAAACAGTTCATTCTTCCTATGATTTAGATCCTGCGTGAGCATTTATTTCCATTAGAGATAGCAAATCTTTTGATAACCGTTCAAGAGATGTTTGTACGATGTGACGTCCGATATCTTCATTTGCAATTGTGGCATTCCCAATGGCACCATTGGCAGTCATTTCTTCATATTTATAAAACCCTTGTATGGGTTGTCCAGGTCTTAACTGCTCCCAGCGGCCACCATGCTGGATATTACCTTTCGTTAACCTGTCTTTTCTTACAATCTCCGGGGCTAAATAAAGAGCCTCGGAAACCTCTCGCTCGCAACTATGTCCGTAAAGAGAAGTTTCTGTATATTGTTCTATTACATCTTTCGCGGAAGCGGTCGTCTTTGCATAATATATTTCGACATTTAAATCTAAAGAAAGCTTGGTAGAAGCAACTCCCAGGATGGATTGATTCCCGCCGTGAGCATTGAGCAACAAAAACTTCTTTATTCCATGTTCTTTTAATGATGACACCACATCTTTAATAACACTTAGCATTGTTTCAGGTTGAAGTGTTATCGTTCCGGGAAAATTCATATGATGAGGGGAAATCCCTAAATTAATGACAGGGGTGATCACTGTATATGGATGCAATTTCTCCCCTAATAAAATTGCCATTTTTTCCGCAAGTACAGCATCACAATTCTCCGTCATGTGTGGACCATGCTGTTCATGAGCTCCTACAGGGATCACTGCCATTTTAACTGTCTGTAAAGCCTCTTCCACTTCAGGCCATGTCATTTTTCCTAATTGATAGACTTTCAATTAAACACCCCTCCTTTTTGTATATTGTATACCTTAAAATAAAATTATTTTGTTGTTGTTACAGATTTTCGACGAGGGGGGCGAATAGAAATATTTTCCTGGGATATTTCAATGTCTTCTTGTATTCTTAGTTGGCATGTAAGTCTATACCCTTCTGTTAACTTTTCACCGAGCATTTTTTGTTCTTTCCAATTAGGTTCCTCTAAACCTTCTGCTCCTTCCACTACTTTACATGTACAACGCGTACATTTCCCCATTCCACATCCATATTTTAATTTGGGAAATTGTTTGATTCCAGCCAATACTACTAAGTTAGCGTTCTCATTTACTTCTTGTTCTATAACTTCCCCATCTATATGCAACTTGACTTTTGGCATTTTCATCTCTCCTTGTCTTTAGTTGATATTTAATTAATTTCAGCGATAACATCTACTTCCACAGCAGCGTTACCTGGCAAGGAAGCCGCTCCTACTGCGCATCTAACATGCTCACCTGGTTTTCCAAATAGTTTCACGAATAAATCAGACGCCCCATTAATAACTTTAGGTATATCTCCAAAATCCTCGCTGCAATTTACATAGCCTGTTACCTTTACAATTTGATTGATTTGAGATAAATCTCCGAGATAATCTTCTAATACAGCCAACAGATTTAGTGCACAGGTCTTTGCAGCTTCATAACCTTCTTCTATTGTCACATCTTTTCCTATTTTTCCTTTATAAGAAATTTCTCCATTCCATTTTGAGGTGATACCGCTTACATAAACTATGTTTCCGATTTGTTTGATCGATAAATAATGTCCTGATTGTTTGGGCACTTTGGGAAGCTCTATATTTTCTAAATTCGTCATTTCTTTCTATCCCCCTTTTTTAATAGTAATTATGCGTTAGCTTTTACTTTCACCAAACGTGAGATGGAAGGTTGTAGAGTAGAATAATTAAAATCATTGTAAAACACTTCGTATTGTGCCTTGTTTTGGCAAAATAGACATTTTACGTTTAAGCTCGATTTTTTTACGTGGGGAATATCCAACATATTTATGCCCTTACTCACGTGGCACTCACAAACCCAAACCATATCCATCTCTCCCTTAAGCAGTTAGATATAGATTTATTTTGTATACAATATACCACAATGTTTTTTAGTTAACAATGGAATTTTAAAATTTTTTTAACAATTTAATGAGTAATCGTAAACTACTCTCTTGTCACCCTATAAAAAAAGGGAATGATTTTTATATCATTCACCCTTTTTATGATCGATAGCATCTAAATATGCTTTTTTGGAGTTTTCAATATGAATTTTTGTTAGGTATTCAGCCATTTCGACTTCTTCGTCACGGACTGCTTTAAGTACTGCAAGATGTTCTTTCATCGCTTCATCTTCTCTGCCTTGTACTTTTCTTCCTACATCAGCAAAGGCTCGAATATAATCCATTAAATCAACTAACATCTCGTATAACTTCGGGCTTTTGGCAGCTTTATACAGTACATGGCTTATTTCGATGTGTAAATTTGATATTTCTTCCGTGTCGTCTTGTAAAGCATTCTCCATTTTATGAATCCACACGTCTAGCTCTTTCTTCGTGTTTTCGTCCACTTTTTGTGCAGCTAACTTCGCAGCAAGTACCTCTAAAGAAGACAATATTGTAAAAACTTCAATGACATCTTCCGTTGAAATACTTGCAACCACCACGCCTTTTCGAGGTACGGTTTTTACGAAACCTTGTGACTCCAGGCGAAATAAAGCTTCACGGATAGGGGTACGGCTGATGTTTAATTTTTCAGCAAGTTCCCGTTCAATTAGTCGATCTCCTGTTTTGTATTCTCCTTCTAATATTAAGTTTTTCAAATAAAAATATGCTCTCTCACGGATAGACAGTAAATTTTCCGGTGCCCATTGTTCCATATAGATCCCCCTTATTTTGTATGCGGTATACCATATTATACTAAATAAACATTCATTTATAAAATCATTCGCTTTATTGCTTTTGGGTGGGAAAGGCTGATAATTAATAAATTAAAAACGTATCGCATTAGTAAAAGTGTATAAGGAACAAGCCATTATTTTTTATTGAGATTATATTTTTTTATCTTTCTCATTAAAGTTGATTGGGGAATCTCCAGTATGTTAGCTGCTTCTCTAGTTGTTTTCGTGTGCTTAACAGCATGCTCAATATAATTTTTCTCTATTTGTTCCAAGTATTCTCTTAATGGGCCGCTTTCTGCTATTCTTGGCTTATTTGCAAATGGGTCTGCATCTCGGATATTAGCAGGAAGGTCGCCCACACCTATTTCTTGATGATCGGACATCACTAAAGTACGCTCCACCACGTTAGATAGTTCTCTAATATTCCCTGGCCATGAATAAGCTTGAAATTCATCTATCGCTTCTCCAGTAAACCACTTGTTAAAGGTGTATTTTTTGTTATATGAATTTGTGAAGTGTTGAACTAATAAAAAAATGTCGTCTGGGCGTTCTCGTAGTGGGGGGACATGTATAGATAAAACATTTAAACGGTAGTAAAGATCGTCTCGAAATTTCTTTTCTTCTACCAGTTTTATTAAATCTTTGTTAGTTGCCGCTATAATTCGAACATCGGCACTTCTCGTTTCGACTTCCCCGACAGGTAAATACGTTTTGTCTTGAATCAGCTGCAATATCTTTACTTGTAGCGACAGAGGGAGTTCTCCTATTTCATCTAAAAAAAGTGTACCGCCTTCAGCTACCTCTACCAGGCCAATTTTTCCTTTTTCAGAAGCGCCAGTAAAAGCTCCTTTTTTATACCCGAATAATTCGGACTCAAACAAACTTTCCGGGATTGCTCCGCAATTCACTTGAATGAACGGTTGGTTGTACCTGTCACTTAATTTGTGTATGTAGTTGGCGAATACATTTTTTCCAACTCCCGTTTCTCCCGTTATTAGTACGGAAGCCTCGACCCCTGCAATCTTCTCAGCCTGTTCTACGGTACGTTTAATCAATGGGTTTTCTCCCACTAACGATTGGACATCCTCTTCCTCATGATTTATTCTCCGTTCGCGTAATTCTTGAATGTACCTGTTAAGTACCGCTTCCACTTCTTCATATTGAGTGGATGACACAATGTCCGTGTTCAACTCTCTACCATGGGTCACGACCCATTTTGGGTCTCCATTTTCATCTTTAATCAAGTGACCGCTAACTAAAGACTTGCTTCCTGTGTTGCCGATATGCTGGATCAGTGATACGGAATGGGGCTCCTCTAACATTAGTTCCGTGATGGACGGAGTAAAAACACCTTCCTTTTCTAAGTCAAATACATTTCGTTTTAGCAGCTCTTCCCTGCTTTTTTTCAGTATATTACAGCTCGCTTCATTCACCCACACCGTAGTTCCATCCGGCTTTGTAACATAAATACCATCGTGTATCGTGTCTAATATTTTTAATAAATCTTCTTTCTCAAGCTCTGTCACGATCCCACCTCCTGATGACTGATGAACTTCATCCGATCCATAAATAGATCATAACTTTGTCTCTTGGTTTCTGCAACTGATCCAGTATTGATTGTTTGAACCAAAAATTGATCAATAGTTCTTCATTCGGCTGGAATGAAGCTGATATACTAATACACTGCACCCTTTTACGATTTGGAAGGTAGAAGTAAAAGGTGCTTCGCTTAGCCACTTTCATAAGTTTTTCCCATTTTTAATTTGTGTCCGCATCTTTTTTTCCCAATCAGCACGATGGAATAAAAATTGCATATATAAATTAGGTAAAATACCACGATAAGGAGAAATACATATGTTTTTATTTTCCATCCCACATGAGGTAGATGAACAATATATACAACAAGTTAGAGACCTGGTTTCCCCTATGGAAGTCATCGTGCAAGCTGACGTTCATGAAAAAAATGTTCCGCTTGATAAAGTAGAAATATTTCTTACTTATGGACAAAACGTGGATAAAGAAACATTAGAAAAAATGCCATCTCTCAAGTGGATTCAAATATTCCAAACGGGCGTAGAGCAGTTGCCATTGGAGGAGCTTAAAAAAAGGAACATTCTTCTAACAAACATTCAAGATTTTCATAGCATCCCCATTGCAGAATATGTACTAACTACAATGCTATATTTCACGAGGTCTATTCCAAAGTATTTACATTTACAAAAAAATCAAGATTGGGACCGTACTGAAAAAGATCAGGAAATTTATGAAAAAACGGTGGCAATTTTTGGTGCGGGGAAGATAGGCCAGGTTGTGGCAGAGCGTTGCCGCCTACTAGGAATGCATGTAATCGGTGTAAACACAACAGGCCAGCCAAGACCTAATTTTGATGAAGTGTTTCCGATGTCTCAGAAACATGAAGTGTTAAAGAAGAGTGATTACGTTGTTCTTCTTCTGCCGGCTACAAAAGATACATACCATGCATTTGGCAAGGAAGAATTTGAGAAAATGAAAAATACCTCCTATCTTATTAATGTAGGACGTGGAACCCTCATAAATCAGGAAGAGTTAGCAGAGTGCTTGGAGAATGAGGTCATCCGCGGAGCTGCTTTAGATGTCACTGACCCCGAGCCACTTCCAAAAGACCACTTTCTTTGGGAGACAAAAAATGTTTTAATTACTCCACATATGGCATCCATTACAAACCGGTATATTGAACGGGCTCTTGAAAAAGTGACGCTTAATTGGAATGCATATAAAAGTGGGGAGACTCCACCCTATTCTATTGACCTGGATCGAGGATACTAATATCTGAATTTGGTTAAGTCAATATGACTTTCATTCCAGCAGTTACTTACATCTTCAGCGAAAAGCCCTAAAGAGGCAAGTAACAGTATAAATCTCCACCGTTACCATCCATTCATATTACCGGTGGAGATGTTATTTTAAAGGACTAGACCACCTTATTGATGAGTAGATTCGCAAGTGGTTTTATAATTTTAATTCCAATTAATTCAAATTAATAGGTAGTGATTTATGACTTAGCTGCCTTTCCAAGTGCTTCTGTAAAGGCCTCAACAGGCTGAGCCCCAGACACTGCATACTTACCATCAAAGAGGAAAAACGGAACACCTCGAACCCCCGCCTCTACTCCTTTTTGTTGATCCAACCTTACTTCATCTAGGTAACCGTCTCCATCGAGGATTTTGGCTGCCTCTTCTTTATCTAATCCAATGTCGTCAGCTAGGGAGACTAGGGTATCATGATCACCAATATCTAACCCTTCCGTAAAATAAGCTTTCATCAATCGTTCGGTGAGTAAGTTCATTTTCCCCTGTGTTTTTGCGTAATGAGATAATCGGTGAGCATCCGTTGTATTCGTTGGAATGACTTTATCGAATTGATAATCCAAACCAACTTGTTTAGCCTGCTCTGCTACCTGATCATTCATTTGTTTTGCTTTCTCTACTGGCATTCCGTATTTACTAGCGAGTCCTTCATGGATACTTTTTCCTGTATTTTTCTTAGCTGAAGGGTCTAATTCAAAGCTTCTAAACTCCACGATCACACTATCTTTTCCTTTGAAATTGTCCAACGCTGCTTCTAGCCGTCGTTTCCCAATATAACAAAAAGGACAGACCATATCTGACCACACTTCGATTTTCATCATTCGACCTCCATCTTAGATATTGAGTTTATTTTCTACTATTTACTACTCTTTTGCAAAAAATTAGATTTGCTTGTAATCGTTTTATTTCAGGGTAAGAATAATAGTTGTTACACTAAGGGGGAAGCACATCCGCTCTTTAAAACTAATAAAAAGGAAGTTGAATTATGGATAATGTAAATGGAAAACAACTAAAAGATGTTCGTTATTCTGTTCTAGATTTATCGCCAATTATAGAAGGAAGTACTATTCCAAATTCTTTTGAGAATACTCTTTCTCTTGCTCGGCATGCTGAGAAATTAGGTTATTATCGCTATTGGATGGCGGAGCATCATAACATGCCCTTTATTGGGAGCTCTGCAACTTCTGTGCTTATTGGTTATGTTGCCGGCGGTACGAATGATATTCGTGTAGGCTCAGGAGGCATTATGCTGCCAAACCATGCTCCACTTGTTATTGCAGAGCAATTTGGTACACTTGAGTCTCTATATCCTGGCCGCATCGATCTAGGACTCGGTCGTGCTCCCGGTACAGACCAGAGAACGGCTCAAGCTTTACGACGCAATCCAGAGATCGACGGTCATAATTTCCCACAGCAGCTCGAGGATTTACGTACGTATTTAGATCCATCTCGTTCTTCCACACCGAGACCTGTCCGAGCTATTCCAGGACAAGGGCTAAATATTCCTGTTTGGCTTCTCGGTTCCAGTGGTTTCAGTGCACAACTGGCCGGACAGTTAGGGCTCCCATTTGCTTTTGCCAGTCACTTTTCACCAAACAACACACTTCCTGCATTGGATTTATATCATCGATCTTTCCAACCATCTGATGTCTTAGACGAGCCTTATGCCATGGTATGCGTCAATGTGGTAGCCGCTGAGACAGATGAAGAAGCGGAGTATTTGGGAACCACACTCCATCAACAATTTCTTAACTTAATACGAGGAACTGAAAAACCGCTTCAACCTCCTATTGAAAATTTGGAGGACCAATTAACTCTCCAGGAACACGCTGCTCTAGAGCAACAATTAGGATCTTCCATATTTGGAAGTGCTAAGACAGTAAAGCGGAAATTACAAGAATTTCTTGATGATACTCAGGCTGATGAAATAATGATTAACACTCAAATTTATGATCACGATAAACGTCTTCGTTCATACGAAATTGTCTCTCAATTGTTTGATTAACCTGAGGAGGGATATCTCTTGAATTATTCTAAGGTTATTGACTTGTCTATACCTGTCACAAATGACACTCCCGTCTTCCCAGGTGACCCTAAACCTACCATTTATTCTGCTGCTTCCATAACAGATGACGGCTACAATGTTAGTAAATTGGAAATAGGATCACATACTGGAACTCACGTCGACTCCCCTTATCATATCATGGAAAATGGTCATCGCATGGATGAAACACCATTAGAGCAGTGCATGGGAAAAGGTTTTATCATAAATGCCACGGAAAAAAAACCTGGGACTGGCGTTACATTAAATGAAGTTAAAGATGATATAGAAAAAGCAGGACCGGGAAAAATTGCTCTTTTTTATACAGGGTGGTCTCACTATTTAGGTACAGAAAAATATTTTAACCATCCATATATTACAGAGGAGGTAGTAACAGCCTTATTAGATAAGGGTGTACGAACCTTTTTCATTGACGCGTTAAATATTGATCCACCCACGGGAAATTCATTCGCTTGCCATGAAGCAATTACAGCGAAAAACGGCATTATCGGAGAAAACTTTACTAACTTTGATCAATTGGACGTTAAAGATCCCTTCATTATTGCTCTTCCTTTAAAGCTTGCCGGGCTCGATGGATCACCTGTGCGGGCCGTAGCACTGATAGAACCTCTAACGCAAAGCCAGTGACGGTTTTCCATTCGCGGTTGCTGGCTCCACTCTTTCATTAAATTTTTACAAAATTAAAAATAATATATTGCATTCCTGCTAAGAAGACTTTATAATATAAGCAAGTTAATAACTGAATAGTTTGAATTTCTCTAGGGTTCCGTTTATCTTAAGATAAAGACTGGTCCGAGAGTAATTTATATGCACTTGGAAGGAAAAGTCCAGTGAAGAATATACCATTCTCGCTGGACTTTTCCTTTTTTAGATTCTAAAGGAGGGGATGCTGTCAGCTGCTTGATTGATTTTCGTTGTCGTGAGATCACTTTGTAAGTCCTTCACTTCGTCATTTTCATGTGTTATCGGCTCACATTGCATCCACATGTCACACGCCTTATCAATATTATTTTATTGAAAGGAAGGATGAAAGATGGAACGGAAAGACAAGGAGTTTTCCCTGCAAGCTGTTCCCGCTGCAAATCGTCATGGCTTTTGGAGAATGCTCGTCGTAATGCTTGGGCTAACATTTTTCTCTGCTAGTATGTGGTCTGGTGGAGAACTCGGAACGGGGCTTACCCTTTCACAGTTTTTGCTTATTGTCTTAGCCGGTAACCTCATTTTAGGTCTCTACACCGGGGCTCTAGCTTTTATAGCTGCAAAGACAGGGCTCTCTACTCATTTGCTGGCTCGATATGCTTTTGGTGAAAAAGGTTCTTACCTCTCTTCTTTTATGCTTGGAGCTACACAAGTTGGTTGGTTTGGCGTTGGAGCAGCCATGTTCGCTCTCCCCGTCCAAATTGTTACAGGCATCAACGAGTACGTACTGATTTTCGTTGCTGGAATTCTTATGACAGCCACAGCTTATTTCGGCATGAAAGCATTAGCTATTCTTAGTTTCATCGCGGTCCCCGCCATTACCATCCTAGGTAGCTTTTCCATATTTCGAGCTGCAGACACAGCTGGAGGATGGCAGGCACTCGCTCAATACGAACCAGCGGAAACGATTGGCATTGCTGCTGCCATCACTATATGTATTGGCTCCTTTATTAGCGCCGGTACTCTCACCCCGGATTTTACCCGTTTTGCTAAAAACAAGTCCTCCGGTGTCCTCACCACTCTTATCGCTTTTTTTATCGGTAACTCTCTCATGTTCTTTTTTGGGTACATCGGTTCTCTTGCTACAGGAGAATCTGACATTTCTGAAGTAATGTTTACTCAAGGTCTTATTATCCCAGCTATCATTGTATTAGGATTAAACATTTGGACGACAAATGACAATGCGTTATATGCTTCCAGTCTAGGCTTTTCGAACATCACCAAAATACACAAAAATAAAGTAGTTATTTTCAATGGTGTCATAGGTACTGTGTTTGCCATGTGGCTCTATAATAATTTTACCGGGTGGTTAACCTTCTTAGGGTCTTTTCTCCCTCCCATCGGGGCTATTATCTTAGCTGACTTTTTTATAGTGAATAAAGGGAAATATCGGGCGTTTCACGAAGTAACATTTAAAGCGGTGAAGTGGCCTGCTCTCTCTGCCTGGGGAATCGGAATATTGTCAGCTCAATTTGTGCCGGGAATTCCCCCCATTAATGCATTGCTTGCTTCTGCGATATCGTATGTGTTATTAATGAAACTTTTTAAGACTTCCACAATGACACCAGATATGCCAACAAATGAAAATAACAAGGTGGTATAATCGATGCTTATTAGAAACGCTCGTCTACGCCATAAGAAAGGATTATGGGACCTTCTAATTAAGGATGGAACCATACAACAAATAGAAGCAAATATCAGTCTAGAGAATGAAGAAACTATTGATGCGAACGGCAGCTTAGTTATTCCTCCCTTTGTCGATCCTCACATACATTTAGATTCTGTACTAACGGCTGGAGAACCGGAGTGGAATCTGAGCGGTACGTTGTTTGAAGGAATCGAGCGCTGGAGCCAACGGAGAGAAACACTTTCTGCCACTGATGTGAAAGAACGCGCTACGTTAGCTTTGAAATGGCAAGCTGCCCAAGGAGTTCAATTCGTCCGTACGCATGTAGATATCACGGATCCCCAATTGATTGCGTTAAAGACCCTTCTTGAGTTAAAGGAGGAAATGAGTGATTATCTTGATCTACAAATCGTAGCTTTTCCACAAGAAGGAATACAGTCATACCCTCAAGGAGAGGAGCTTCTCGAGGAATCACTGCGAATGGGAGCAGACGTAGTGGGAGGAATTCCACACTTTGAATTTACTCGAGAATATGGAGTCGACTCTTTACGAACAGCTTTCCAGCTAGCGCAAAAGTACAATCGCCCCGTAGATATCCATTGTGATGAAACCGATGATGAGCAATCACGTTTTATAGAAGTAGTGGCAGCTGAAGCTCTTCGTTCAGGACTTGGAAAACAAGTGACGGCAAGCCATACTACAGCTATGCACTCTTACAACAACGCTTACACAGCAAAGCTGTTTCGCCTGTTGCAGAAAGCAGAAATCAACATTATCGCAAACCCATTAATTAACATTCACTTACAAGGCCGTTTTGATTCTTATCCGAAACGTCGTGGTATCACCCGTGTAAAAGAACTTTTAGAAGCCGATATTAACGTTTCTTTTGGACATGATAACATTTCTGATCCATGGTATCCCTTAGGAACGGGAAACATGCTTCAAGTCCTCCATATGGGAATACATGTCTCTCACTTAATGGGGTATGAAGAAATTAATTCTGCTCTCGATCTTATTACAAATAATAGTGCTAGGACTTTACAGGTAGAAGAGTCATATGGCATCACCGAAGGGAAACCGGCGAATTTCATTGTGCTAGGTGCAGAAAATGAATTTGAAGCTATACAGAGACAAGCTCCTGTTTTATATTCCATACGAAACGGAAGCTTGATATCGCATACCAAACCAGCAGAGACTTTCATACACACCCCTAATAAACAAGAACTTATTCCTTTCCAAAGACCATAGTTTTTAGCAGATTAGAGACTTTTAAGTGACACGCCCTTTATAACATAAAAGCGAGCATTCCCAATCCATTCGGGTGCTTAGAACTTTGCCGAACCTCTATCTATTTCGGCAAAGTTTTTTTCTTATTCTTCCCAAAATAAATCGTCCAAGGGTTTGGAAAGTATTTTTCTGATGGCTAAACCTAGCTTTAAACTTGGTTTATATTCACCTAGCTCGATCAACCCCTCTTCTAGCGAGACACTCCGACTCGTTTTGTCCATTTTGTGGTATCTGACTTAAGTTAACATAGATTTTCATTATAGATTTTTATTAAATACATCTGTAAAATATAGGCATTACTATTGGGGAGGAGAAATTATGTCTTCCACATCTGAGCATTTTCAACTTTTAAACTCTGAAATTGAGAAGCGTCACTCCTTTGATGATTTGGAAAATATTATTAAATTATGCAAGAGAGGAATGGAACAACTTCGTGAAGATTCTAACGAGATAACGGAAATCCCCCGTTTTCTCCCCTGCCGAGATATTCTTATCCAGTCCTATGCCATGTTGGATCAATTCGATAACGCACGTGTTACTGCTGACGAAGCATATAAGGCTGGAACATATCATATCAATGTATATCAGGCTGTTTTGAAGAGAATAGATGAGATGGAGAAAGTTCACTATCATATGTTTGCATGTCTTCAAGAAGATCCAGGCTTGCCTGTGGATGAGGTTCGAGAGAGATTGCAATGTGACAAAAAAGCATTGGAATGGTACATAACGAACAGTAAAAACATTAGGAAAGAGTGGAAAGAAGACAGCTTGTTCTTACACCTTTCCTCAGAAGAGCATTCGGTAGACCCTGGAATGAAGGCAGCCCTTGTCGATGTAGAAACAACAGGCCTCTCTAAAGTAAAAGATGAAATTGTAGAAATTGGTGTCATGTTTGTCCGTATCAATCGAAGAAATGGAGAACTAATGGAGGTTATTGAGGAGTTAAATGAATTGAATGAACCTAGTTTTCCGATACCAGAAAGGGTATCCAACATTCACGGTATACGTGACGAAGACGTAAAAGGTAAGCAGATCACGTACAAGCGTTTTGAAAAAGTATTTGCTCAATCTGATCTCATTATCGCTCATAATGCTGGCTTTGACAGCGGTTTTATTCAACGCTATTTCCCATCTACTCAGTTCAAACCTTGGCACTGTTCCGTTCGAGGGATCCAATGGAAACAATATGGTTTTAAAACGAGGAAACTTGTTGACCTATGTCACTATCACCGTATTACAAACCATCAAACACACCGCGCACTAGACGACGTCAAGCTGACACTTGCTTTACTGCAAAAGAAAAACCCCTGGGGAGATTATTATTTAAAAGAACTATTGAAACGCCCCATCGATTTTCCATTACCTCAAAGCTGATAAAAATAGGAAGAAGAGCTTTCCGACGCTGTGCCGGAAAGCTCTCCTAAACTATAAATCATTTATCCTATTATTGGTTCACTCATCACTTCCACTAATCGTTTCATTCCTGCCTCGATTACTTCCGGTTCTGAATTAGTGAAGTTAAGTCTCATTGTGTTTTGAGCGGGATTATTTACATAGAAGGGAGCTCCAGGAACAAAAGCTACCCCATTATCCACGGCCTGATTTAACAACTCTTTTGTATTAACAGACTCGGGCATAGCTACCCAGAAAAACATACCGCCTTTTGGTACTTTATAGCGAATAGGTAACGTATCCCCGCCACGATCGAATATATCTTTCATTACGTGCATTCTTTCTTTGTACACTTTTTGCAACTTATGGATATGCGCATCTAAATCAAATTCCCTCAGCAAATGTACAAGGGCATGCTGTGTTAGTGAATTGGTGTGTAAGTCTGTCGCCTGCTTAGCTTGCGACATCATGCGAATAATTTGGTGAGGACCCGTGATCCAGCCTGTTCTCATTGCCGGGACAACGGTTTTAGAAAACGTACTCGTATACATGACGTACTTATTATCATCCAATGAGGCAATTGGCGGTACGGTCTCTTCATCAAATTGAATGTCTCCATAAGGGTCATCTTCAAAAATAAGGGTATGGTACTTTTCCGCAAGCTTTAACAGCAGCCTTCGGCGTTCTAATGACCACACTTTACCTTCCGGATTCGAGTAAGTCGGTACAATATAAATGCATTTCGGTTTATATTGTTGAATCTTTGTCTCTAAATCTTCTTCTATCATGCCATCCTCATCTGATTCGACTGGGATAACTTGCACCTCATACGACTGAAAAACCTGTAAGGCTGCAAGGTATGTAGGATTTTCCGTTAAAATAATATCCCCCGGGTTAAACATGACTCTTGCAAATAAATCTATCGCCTGTTGTGAACCAGAAGTAATTAAAATATTTTCAGGATCACGATGGATCTCTTTGACAGCCATCCTTTCAGCCAATTGTTCCCTCAGAGCTGGAACGCCCTCTGTTTCTCCATATTGCATTACTTTCGGACTAGACGACATTGCCTGATCAAAAGCAGTTTTCACCTCATCTATCGGGAATAGTTTCTCATCCGGCAATCCACCTGCAAAAGAAATAACATCCCCTCTGTTCACCACTTTTAAAATGTCCCGTACAGCAGACGATTGCATGTGGGTTACACGCTTTGCAAATCCGTACTTCATATCTATTTCCCACCTTAACAATTAATTCAAATTATCTGATAACAGAATTAAATAAAATGTATAATATTATAATTATAGCATATCTTGCCTTACCTGCGGATATCTGTCTCTATCTTATTTTTTTATTTAAAGAAAATGTGCTCAGCCTTTAATTGATTATTAAACTCTAATATCCCGAAAGAGTAATACGGCAACCTGCGCTTATCAGTCGGTGATCCAGGATTAAACAGCATTGTTTTCCCTGAATAACGAAGAAGTGGAAGATGAGAATGACCAAAAATGATCATATCCAGTTTCTCTCCTTCGAACGCCTCTGTCACTCGTTTTTCTGTCGTTTTCTTTTCCCCATGACCATGAATGAGACCGATACGCCATCCTTCTCGCTCAATCACCTTTTTTGCGGGAAATAGAGCTCTAATATCTTCACCGTCCACATTTCCGTATACTCCTTCCACTGTCCCATACTGCTTTAACTGTTCATATACTTCAGGTATTTTCCAATCCCCACCGTGGATAATGAGATCTGCTGTTTCTAGTTCAACGATTAAACGCTCAGGCAGCCTTTTCTCAGGCTTATTCATATGGGTGTCAGATAAAACTACTACTTTCACATGACCACCTCTCCTCTAGAGTAATATAAATCAGCAGTTTCACAGCATGTTGCATCATACTGGTGAAGCCTGTGCTAAACGATAAGCATATGGAAGCCATTATAACAAAACTTTTTTCCTCTAATCAGAAATACCAATATGAGAAGATTTTTCTTTTTCGTTTCATGTCTGGTATTCTTTAAAGGAGAGATTGTAACAGAAAGGGGAATCACCAATGACTGAGCCAATTCAACAACCCCCATTCCGAGCAGACCACGTAGGGAGTTTACTGCGCCCGGAACGAATAAAAAAAGCCCGTTCTGATTTTGAAAAAGGTCTTATTGAGAGGGCTGATCTCCGTACTATCGAAGATGAAGAAATCACCCGAATTGTAGAAGAACAAAAGAAGGCAGGACTTCAAGCCGTCACAGATGGAGAATTACGACGTGGCTGGTGGCATTTTGACTTCCTTGAGGGGTTAGACGGAGTAGAAGGCTATACCGCGGAAGATGGAATACAATTCCAAGGTAAGCAAACCAAATCTCGTGCTATAAAGGTAACTGGTAAGCTAGGATTTACTGATCACCCTATGCTCGAAGACTTTTCATTTTTACAGAAAGCAGCTGGACGGCATACTGCTAAAATGACGATACCTAGTCCGAGTATGCTTCACTTTCGAGGAGAGATTGATTCTACTGTTTATAAAAACGAGGAGGACTTTTTCACTGACCTTGCTGAAGCATACAAAAAAGCTATACAAGCCTTTTATGAGGCTGGCTGTCGATACTTGCAACTAGATGATACATCATGGGCATATTTTTGTTCAGAGGAGCAGCTGAAGCAGTTGAGAGAGCGTGGAAAAGACCCCGAAGAAATGAAAAAAAGGTATGCAGAAACTATTAACAAAGCCATTTCCGAACGTCCGGATGATATGAAGATTACAATGCATATTTGTCGAGGTAATTTTCGCTCTACTTGGATTTCTTCCGGGGGTTATGAGCCGGTAGCGAAAACACTGTTCGAGGATTTAAAAATTGATGGTTTCTTTCTTGAGTACGATACGGACCGCGCCGGTGGATTTGAGCCACTTCGATTTATTAAACGCAGCGATCTCCAAATCGTATTAGGATTAATTACATCGAAGTCTGGGGCGTTAGAAGAAAAAGAGGAAGTGAAACAACGTATTCAAGAGGCTTCTCACTATGTCCCAATGAACCAACTGAATGTGAGTCCACAGTGTGGGTTTGCTTCTACTGAAGAAGGAAACTTACTAACAGAAGAAGAACAATGGGCCAAGCTGCGTCATACCGTTGAAATTGCGAACGACGTCTGGAACGCTTAACTAAATGGAGGGCTGTCTAAGCTAGTCTTAGTTACAGCCCTTTCTTTTTTTATTATATTTCAGATATTAATGGTGACTTCGACCATGGGGTGATAACTTCCTTTTTTTCACCAGATGCTCTGTCGTAAACATACCTAGGTTTCGTGCCAATATTGCCACCATAGATATGAATACCAATACACGGTGTATCCGAAGCACAGTTCACCTTATGTATATCTAGATCCTTACTACAGCAGACAGTCACATCGCCTTTATGTAAAAATCTTTCTCCTACTTTATCTAGTTCTCCCCCTTCTATACGAGACTCTAAGAATTGTACTTCTCTTTCTTTTCCGTCGACGATGCCAATCACTCCCCATACCCCATGATTGTGAATTGGTGTCGACTGTCCCACATCCCAGACAGCAGATGAAATGGAAAAACTTTCGTCTGGGGCGATATATAACGGATATAGTACATATTTATCAGGGTTTGGCAGTGTATATTCATTAGGTATGGACAGACCGCTGTTCAAATATGACTTTAATTTTTTGGAAACGCGTTCTGTAATTTCTTCCTCTGCTGTATGATACGTTACGATTTCCTCAATTTCTTTCACAAAACGCTTCCAGTGATCTAATACTTCTTGTTGTATTTCCATTATTTGTGTCATCCTTTCCAAAAAGACTCCTAACTACATAAACTATTCAACATTCATACTATCTTTTCCTTGGTTTTGCTTTTTCTTTTCATTACCATTCCAAACATATACAATGAAAGGGGAAGATTAATTGAACGGGAGGAGAATTCAATGTCAGAAGGCCACCATTTAAAAACCCATTGCATTCAGCTCGTCCCTATTTTTCAGAATTTAGAAACCGAGGAAATGGAGCGTATTGCTTCTTTAAGTCACGTACAAACTTATGATAAAGGAGATATGATTTATCACGCGGGAGAAGAGGAAAACTTTCTCTATATTGTACATAAAGGGAAAGTTAAGGTTACTCGGCTCATGGAAAATGGCAAAGAACAACTCCTTCGCATTCTTGAGTCAGGAGACTTTATGGGGGAATTAGCCTTATTCACAAAAAATATACATGACAGTTATGCCGAGTCTAGTTCACCTACTGAATTATGTGTGATCACTCGTGAAGATTTTCAGGAAATTTTAGCAAAGCACCCGGAGATTTCAATGAAAGTTCTCGAAGAAGTCAGTCACCGTTTGAGTCAAGCGGAGAAATTGATGACTCAGTTAAGTGCACAAGATGCAGAAATTCGTATAGCTTCTTATTTATTAGATTTGGCAGAAGAACAACATACGAACAACATTGTTCTTCCAATGAGCAAGAAAGATATTGCATCCTATTTGGGAACCACTCAGGAAACATTAAGCCGTAAGCTCTCTTCCATGCAAGAGAAGGGGTGGATCAACCAAAAAGGCCACCGGCATATTCGCTTATTAGAGAAAGAATCTCTATTTCAGATCACTCATTCATAGCAAGGAGCTGTATCAAAAGGGGGTATAGCTAGTATTCAGGCTCCTGTTTAATCGTACATGTTACCTATCGAATGTTTGCTAAGTTAGAAAATGAACGGAAAGTAATCAAAAAGTTATTGAGCTGCAGGGTAAAGATAAACATAGGAAATTACGAACGGCATGCGTTTTGCTGACGACAGGGAAAGCAGATTGTTAACCTTTTGATACAGACCCCAGCCTTATTAGTTAGCAGTCTTTGATTGTCCACCTCCCATATATTCAATGACTCGTTGTGCAAATTGTACACACTTTTCTTTTTGGTCATCATAACTTGGGGACAATTCAATTTTCAACGCAGGTTCTATGATGACGCCTCCCTGCTCTATTACTCTTTCTTCAAACAACACGGCGGCATTGCAAAAATCTACGTATAGGGTATCCCCGCTTCCAAAACATGAAGCATACTTCCCCGATAAATCAAGACCTTCCAGTTCTTCGTAAAAGTCTTCCGCTTCAAATGGAATATCCCCGTCATCGTACGTGTAAGAGCCGATCAAAACATAATCATAGTCTTCTATAACATCTACCCCTACCATATCCATTTCATAAACATCCACTTCTGTATACTTGCTGATTGTATTTACCAATATTTCTTTGATTTCCTCAGTGTTACCTGTCATACTCGCAAAAACAATACATACTTTACTCATCCATCTTCCCCCTTCATGAATCCTATCTTTCTTTATTATGGCTGGAGGAGATATGTTTTTCTTTGACATAGATCAAAAATACCCGATTATTTTATTTGATATGGATCAATGTTTTCTCCCTCTTTTGTTTCTATCCTAAAGATACATCCTTTTTAAAAGAGGGGGAAAACGTATGGTTTGGACACTCTATCAACTAACGCTTGGAGTTCATATATTTTTTGCAATAATGTGGGTAGGCGGGGTTATGTTTGTAGGGTGGGGGGTCTATCCTGCTGTAGCCTCCCTTCCTTATATCCAGCAGAAAAAAGTACTGGCTGCCGTGATGAAGAGAAGCCATCCGCTTTTTATAGTGGAAGGAATCGCTGTAATCTTGACTGGATTCCTATTAGGTACAGTACTAGGCCCTATTCATACGTGGTCAGATGTTTGGGGTACTGCCTATGGACAGAAATGGCTGGCCGCTTTTCTGATTGCCAGTTTCTCCCTAGTATGGGGAGCTGCCGTAAGCTACAAAACAACGATGAATGTGCTTATGAAAAATCATTTATGGACGCTCGCCAGTAATGGCAATATCACTCCCTTACGGCGAAGTCTATTGTTTGCCGCATGTCTTGCCTCTGTAGAGATTGCAGGTTTTATTTTCATTTTATTCCTCATGGTCCTCTTGTAAATCTTTCTATTGATGAGGAGGGAATCTTCATGCCATCTATTCGTTCTAACAAATTTATCTATCGCCACTCATGGAAGCAACTTGTACGACCTCTCACACTAACTGGTACTGTTACGCCAGTACTTGCGGGAACGGGTTTTGCTTTTCAGAAAGGCTCTATTGATATCATCACCTTCCTTACGTTTTTAATTGCCCTTCTTCTCATCCAAGTTTCTGTTAATATATGTAATGATTATTACGACTTTCAACATGGACAAGATAAAGAAAAATGGACATCCAGTAATCAAATTTACTCCATTCAAGGAATCTCTCCAAACAAAATGAAAGCTGCAGCCATTCTATTGCTATTTATTGCTCTACTTATTGGATTACGACTTGCTTTTCTGACTTCCCCTTGGCTAATCATCGTAGGCATACTTGGCATGACCGCAGGTATTTTTTATTCTGCCGGGCCGCGACCGCTGGCTTCTTTCGGTATGGGTGAACTTACTGCTTCCATCTTCTTGGGAGTGCTTCCGTTTACTATTGCCTACTCTATTCAAGGTCACGGACCCGGTTTAGATGTTTTCACCATATCACTTACTTTTGCTTTTTTAATTGCCACTATGATTCTTACAAACAATATAAGGGACATCAAAAAAGATAAACCGTTTCGGGTCACTATTCCTATTAAACTCGGTAAGCAATTATCCGTTGTTTTACTTTCTATTTTACTAACTGTCACTTACGCGCTCGTTTTTACAGGGATATTTTTACGAATTATCCCTGTATTGTCGTTGCTCGTTATTCTCGCCATTCCACTGGCTATACGTTTAGTTTGGTCTTTCCGACCTAATAATTCGAGGGAACATGAAATACAAGCCATGAAAATTGCAGCTTATCATCATTGGATGTTCGGACTGTTGTTGGCAGGAGGAATATGGTTTGGAGCTGTTTTATTTTAAATAAATGTGCATTTCAGGGGAGTTACATTGTTTATCAAAGAGAAGCCAATTTCTTTCTAGAACTGACTCATTCTGAAATTGGCTTCTCCTTCAAGTGACTTGTTATCAAACGAGGTGCAACACCTACCCGCAGAGATTCACTTTTTATAAGCAGCGCGAGACCTGTATTGTTGCGGAGCACGTGTTGGATAACGCACTGGCACACTAAACATATGAACCAATTTTGTGAACGGTATTGCTGCGAATAGCAAAAAAGCTGTTACGACGTGTACTTGAAAGATGAATGGAACACCATTCATCAATTGGTATTGAGGCTGAAAAATAAACAGACTTCGAAACCACGGACCTATTGTCGTACGGTATTCATAGGCGATCACGGTGCCATGGTGAGCTATGCGCCTTCCCCACGTTTGCTTTCACATATTGTTCTCTCTTGTCAGGATCCGTAACGATATTTTCCCAAGCGCTGACAGGATCTTTCCCTTCATCCAACTCACTCTTCCATAGCTCGTCTAAATCGCTGCGAATATACGGATGCTTTACCCTAATTGGACTATATGTGCCAGGAAAAACTAGCCCCCGCGGACATCCTCTCGGTTCATACTCAGAAAAAACACTGCCAGTTGTGGATAATCCGTTTGTTGTGTTTCTGTCGTGATAATGCCGTCTTTCACATAAATTTTCCAACTGCAAGACCCAGTATAGTTCAGAGTGGACGACTTTATCAAATTGCCAGCGACGTCGATACAAATCCTCCCATTCACGCTTCCAAGGACTTTCTTCTGTCCAGCTATCATTAATGCGCTCCCCACGCTTTAAATGTTTTAGACGCATGAAAAACTTATTATCCATCTTACTCATCACCGCCTCCTCCAAAATCTTGATTTAGCGGGTTAAATGATTCACCTGTGAAACGAATAGCTCCTTCGTTTATGTTTAGCTCTTCACTAAATACTTTCCACTTGGGAGCATTGGCTGCTACAAGAATCAACCTTTCTAATGTTTCCCCTTCACTAATTCCATATATTCTCTTAAAAAACAGTTAGAAAAGCGTAAAGGTGTATCTTCCACAATGTTCGCTTGAATGTATTTCTGATACTGTATTTCTGAAATAGCTACTTTCTTGGGTTTCAAAAAAATGTGTAAAAACAAAAAGTACGTTTAAGTAAGCCAGCGCTGTGGAATACGGGCATTGAGCCATCCATTTACCAATATGTGTTAACTTTTCCAAAATAGGTACTTTCAATGCATATTAAGGAAGGAGTTGTAGCTGTGAAAAAGAAGACACCTCCGTTTTTGCAAAAATTAAAGTTCTTAGGAAAAACAGACACAGAAACGGAACATAGCGAAATGTCTCCAAAACCACGAACTACCGAAAAGTACTATCGTGAAAGGTGGCAGCATGATAAAGTAGTTCGCTCTACTCACGGTGTCAACTGTACAGGATCATGCAGCTGGAATATCCATGTAAAAGACGGGATCATAACTTGGGAAACCCAGCAGACGGACTATCCGAGTACAGGACCGGGAATGCCTGAATACGAACCTCGCAGCTGTCCCAGGGGGGCCAGTTTCTCCTGGTATACATACAGTCCACAACGTGTTCGTTACCCTTATATCCGCAGTGCCTTACTTCAAGTATGGCGCAGCGCTCTCTCCGCAGAAAAAGATCCAGTGAAAGCCTGGGAATCTATTATTTCTGATCCTGAACAAACAAACCGCTATAAAAAAGCACGCGGAAAAGGAGGATTTGTCCGCGCTGATTGGAAAGAAATTGAAACTCTTATCTCTGCTCAACTCATTCATACAATCCAAGAGTATGGACCGGACCGTATTTTTGGTTTTTCCCCTATTCCAGCGATGTCGATGGTGAGTTACGCTGGTGGCGCGCGTTTTCTTAATTTGATTGGCGGTGCCCTTTTAAGCTTTTATGACTGGTATGCGGATCTGCCTCCTGCCTCGCCGCAAGTGTGGGGAGAACAAACGGACGTACCCGAAAGCTCTGACTGGTACAATTCGAGTTACTTAATGATTTGGGGGTCCAATCTGCCACAAACCAGAACCCCTGACTCCCATTTCATGGTAGAAGCACGTTACAAAGGTACAAAAGTTGTCGCTGTTAGTCCGGATTATGCTGAATTCGTAAAGTTCGCAGATGACTGGCTGCCGGTACAAGCAGGTATGGATGGCGCCATCGCTATGGCCATGACCCATGTCATTCTTCAAGAATTTTATCTCGAGCAACATGTTCCTTACTTCGATCAATACGCCAAACAATATACAGATTTACCATACCTTATTACCTTGAAAGAAACGAAACATGGCTGGAAAGCAGATCGTTTTCTGCGTGCGAGTGACTTGGGAATGGATACCGGTAAAGGTGAATGGAAAACCGTTGTTTATGATAAAGATGCATCGTCCTTTGCTGTTCCAAATGGGTCAATCGGCCACCGGTGGGATGGTGAGAAAAATTGGAATCTTCAACAGAGTGACGTTATCAATAACCTAGAACATATTTCTCCTGTTCTTACTCTTGCAGGCCACGAAGACAGTGTAGAAGAAATTTGCATGGCTTCTTTTGAACAGGATGACAATCGTGTATATAAAAATACGGTGCCTGTTAAAAAAATATCATCTGAAAGCGGTTCAACTCTTGTTACAACCGTTTTCGATTTAATGTGTGCTCAAAGTGGAATCGAACGTGACTTCACTGGGAAAAAAGTGCCGTCACGTCGTTACGAGGAAGACCGGCCATACACTCCAGCCTGGCAGGAGAAATATACGGGCGTCGGACAAGGTCTTGTTGCACAAATTGCTCGTGAATTTGCTCAAAATGCAATTGACAGCAAAGGACGCTCTATGATTGTCATGGGGTCTGGGATCAACCACTGGTACCATTCAGACACGATTTACCGTGCCATTTTAAACCTCGTATTGCTTACAGGTTCCCAAGGCGTAAACGGCGGAGGATGGGCACATTATGTCGGACAAGAAAAAGTAAGACCGTATGAAGGTTGGCAGAACGTAGCTATGGCTCGCGATTGGGGAGGCCCAGCCCGTCTCCAAAACGGTACATCTTTTTTCTATTTTGCAACCGAACAATGGAAATACGAAGAGCAAAAAACGAGAGATTTAGCATCTCCTCTCGAAGACACATATAAGTATCAAAATCTTGCTGATTACAATGTTCTTGCCGCACGGCTTGGCTGGCTTCCTTCCTACCCGCAATTTAATAAAAATCCAATCACACTGCATGACAGCAAGAACACGCCAAATGAGACCACAGCTAACATATCAGAGGCTGTCTCGAACAACGAAATGGATTTTGCGATTGAATCACCAAACGATCCGGTCAATTTTCCTAAAACAATGTTCGTTTGGAGAGCGAACCTTATTGGTAGCTCTGCGAAAGGTCATGAATATTTCTTAAAACACCTATTAGGTACTCATGGACACACATTCAGCAGTGAAGAAGAAGATTTAGAAACAACAGAAATCAATTTAGATATTCCGTCAGCTACTGGAAAATTAGACCTTTTAGTAAACCTTGACTTTAGAATGTCAGGTACAGGTTTATACTCGGATATTGTATTACCGGCCGCCACGTGGTACGAGAAGTACGATTTAAGCTCCACCGATATGCACCCTTTCGTTCATCCGTTTAACGAAGCTATTACACCACCTTGGGAGAGCAGATCGGATTGGGATATCTTTAAACACCTCGCGAAGAAGTTCTCAGAAATGGCGAAAGGACACTTTCCTGAAAAAGTGTATGATGCTGTTGCAAGTCCATTGATGCATGATTCGCCAGACGAAATTGCTCAAACGTTTGGACACATTCCTGACTGGAAAGAACGTAACGAGAAACCTGTTCCAGGAGTTAACTTTCCGAAAATTAACATCATAGAGAGGGAATTCACAAAGGTTTATGACAAATTTATTACCCTAGGTCCGAAAGTTAAGGATGCCATCGGAGGAAAAGGCATCACGTGGGAAGCAAAAGAAGAATACGAAAAATTATTGAACATGCTAGGACCATCCAGGAAGTCGACCCACTATTCCGAATACCCTGCATTATACAATGATAAAGATGCAGCAGAAGCCATTCTGGCCCTGTCTAGTACAACAAATGGTTCACTTGCCAAAAAAGCTTGGAAACAAATGGAGGATAAAACAGGGCAGAAGTTGAGTGATTTAGCCGAGGAGCGCACGGAAGAACACATCACTTTTGATGACATAACAGCCCAACCACGCCATGTCATATCATCACCTGTATTCAGCGGTTCAACAACAAAAAACCGCAGGTATTCTCCATTTAGCACAAATGTGGAACGCCTAGTGCCATGGCGGACTTTAACAGGAAGGCAGCATTTTTATTTAGATCATGAAACAATGCTGGAATTTGGCGAGGAATTACCAATTTTTAAGCCGCCACTTAAAAAAGCTTCCTTCTACACAGAAGACAATCGGCCGGAAACAGACAGAAAAGAGATCACGCTTCGCTATTTAACACCACACTACAAATGGTCTTACCATAGCACCTATTATGACACGCTCCCTATGCTCACTCTATTTCGCGGTGGCCCTCATGTGTGGATGAACAATCTGGATGCAGAAGAAGCGGGAATCCATGACAATGACTGGCTGGAAATGTACAACCGGAATGGAGTAGTCGTTGCAAGGGCCGTTACAAGTCACCGTCTGCCACGTGGTGTAGCATTTATGTATCACGTTCAGGACCGATTGATTAACGTTCCTGGCTCCCGAATCACGAAAGATCGTGGTGGAACATTTAACAGTCCAACGAGGATTCATATTAAACCAACTCAAATGATCGGCGGTTACGCTCAACTGAGCTATGGGTTCAATTATTATGGACCAACGGGTAACCAGCGTGATGAACAAGTACAGATCAGACGAATGGATCGAAGTGAGGTGGATTGGCTTGAGGATTAAAGCACAATTTGGAATGGTTATGAATTTAGATAAGTGTATAGGTTGTCATACTTGTAGTGTTACATGTAACAACACATGGACCAACCGTAGAGGCGCTGAATATATGTGGTGGAACAATGTTGAGACAAAACCAGGCATCGGGTACCCAAAAGAATGGGAAAATCAAGAGAAAAACAAAGGCGGCTGGGAAATGAGAAAGGGGGAACTATCCCTCAAAGCAGGCGGCAAAGCAAATAAGTTATTAAATATTTTCTATAACCCAGACCTCCTAGACATCGACGATTATTACGAACCCTGGACGTACGACTACGACCATTTGATTCACAGTCCTGAAAAAAACCATCAGCCTGTAGCTCGACCTCAGTCACAGCTTACTGGAGAATACATGGAAATTTTGTGGGGACCTAACTGGGAAGATGACTTAGCAGGTGTCCATGAAACGGGGAAAAGAGACCCTAACATGCGCGGTATTGAAGATGATGTAAAGTTTGAATTTGAACAAGCTTTCATGATGTATCTTCCGCGGATCTGCGAACATTGCGTGAACCCTTCCTGCGTCGCCTCCTGTCCTTCTGGAGCTATGTATAAGCGAGAGGAAGATGGTATTGTCCTCGTTGATCAGGATGCTTGCCGAAGCTGGCGCTATTGTATGACTGGCTGCCCATATAAAAAAGTTTATTTTAACTGGCATACACAAAAAGCAGAAAAGTGTACGTTCTGTTTCCCTCGAATCGAAAATGGAGATCCAACAATTTGTTCCGACACGTGTGTAGGACGTATCCGCTATATCGGTATCGTATTGTATGATGCAGACCGGGTGAAAGAAGCAGCTTCCGTACCAAATGATCAAGATCTTTATGAAGCTCAATTGGACTTAATTTTGGACCCGAATGATCCTGACGTTATTGAGCAAGCAAAAAAAGATGGTATTCCGGAGGATTGGATTGAAGCAGCACAGGAATCTCCTGTCTATAAACTCGCTTGCGAGCAAAAAATAGCCCTTCCTCTCCATCCAGAATATCGTACTATGCCTATGGTTTGGTATATTCCTCCGCTAAGTCCAATTGTAGACGCATTTAATGGTCATTTTAACTCTTTGTCACCTGAAGTGGTATTCCCAGCTATTGATCAATTCCGAATCCCTATTGAATATCTCGCTAACTTGTTAACCGCTGGTGACACAGAAGTCGTTTCTACGGTTCTGAAGAAGCTGGTAGCCATGCGTACGTATATGAGAAGTATTGATCTCGGACAAGAACCCGATACACGTCTTATCGACGAAATGGGAGTCACAGAGGAAATGGCAAGAGATATGTATGAACTGCAAGCTATCGCTAAGTATGGTGATCGTTACGTCATACCGAAAGCTCATCGGGAAGAAGCTGAAAATATGTTTGCTCACCAAGGACAAGCAGGCTTTGACTTTATGGAAGGATGCTCCTCATGTGCCGCAAGTGGCGACTGGAAAGACCCTTATGAATTTAGTGATGCTTACTGGGGAGATCTAGCAGGAGGTAGTACAGATGGACGTCAATAGACAGATTTGGAAATTGTCTTCCTTATTTCTAGCCTATCCAGACAAAGAGTGGTATCAACAGGAGGAAGTCGGGCAATTCATCGCCGAATTGCCTGACGGTTCCCCGAAAACAAACCTGCAATTGTTTTGGGATTACGTATTATCTACCACATGGTTAGAATACGGAGAAAACTATGTGAAACAGTTTGATTTTAGCAAAGACTGTTCTCTATATTTGACATATGATGTTTTTGGAGAACAGCGTGAACGCGGACTTGGCTTTGTAAAATTAAAATTAGAATTTGCGAAAGCCGGATTTTATATTTCTAATGATGAGCTGCCTGATTACCTTCCTCTTGTGCTTGAATTTTTCACGGAAGCGGAGGATGAGTTTGTACACAAATTATATTACATCCACAAAAAACCAATGGATACACTATACGACAAGCTACGGGATCAGCAATCCCCCTATGCTTATGTAGTAGCAGCACTTCTAGAGACCCTTGATCAGTTCGTGGCTGTTCGAGAAAAAATGGAAGAAAAAACTGTATAAGGGAGGAATTGTTTTGGGCCCAATTGATTTCTTTTTGTGGGTAGCCTATCCTTATATCACTTTAACCATCTTCATTGTTGGACATATTTGGCGGTATAACCACGATCAGTTCGGGTGGTCAGCCCAATCTAGTCAATTTCTCCGCTCTGATCGACTATTAAAATGGGGAAGCCTACTATTTCATATAGGAGTTATTTTTGTCTTCTTTGGCCATATAGGTGGCATCGTTATCCCCCATACTTTTTACCCAATGATAGGTATCTCAGAAGAAATGTATCATTTTGGAGCAGTTTGGTTTGGTTCACTCGCTGGAGCGGCCATGGTAATCGGCGGGGCGCTCTTGACTATACGTAGATTGAGCGATAAACGTGTAAAGAGTCAAGGCTCTCGAGCAGACTTATATGTTCTTCTCCTTATTGGGATCGTTACGGTCGTTGGATTTACGAATACGGCTTGGTATACGGCGACAGGGGGAGATTTCGATTATCGCTATACGATAGGTCCTTGGTTTCGTGGCATTTTAAGCTTCCGTCCGATGCCGGAAATGCTTGCATTCGCTCCTTGGGGTTTCCAAGCCCATGTTATTGCTGCCTTCACTTTGTTTGCGGTTTGGCCTTTCACCCGGCTCGTCCATGTCTGGAGCCTTCCTCTGGAATATATAAAAAGAAAATATATTATTTACAGACGTGCCAATCCGAATAAATCGAAAAAAGCAAAAGCTCAGTAAAAGGAATGATTCATATGTCTGGACCAGCATTACGTGTTTATGACTCTCATCGGTCTATTCACGAAGCGGCTTTCGGCCAAGTCAAAGAAATGACAGCTATTATTAAACAACTTTATAATGAAAATCGATGGGAAGAGGCGAAACAAGCAGAAGAAATTTTAATTGAGCATTGGTATGATCATATTATTGCACATGCTGATTCTGAAGAAACCGGTCTCTATCAGGACATAAAACAAAGACAACCCGAAATGGTTGAAACAATCGCAAAACTCACTCGTGACCATGATTTGCTGAGGAAAGTACTGGAAGAAGCAAAGCATTTATTAGAAGACAATAGTGAACAAGAAGAGCGAATACAATTGTACGACAGTTTGCTTGTGATTAATTGGCAGCATAGCAGAGACGAAGAAAAATATTTACTCCTCTAGTAGATATTCCATAATTATAGCCGCGGAAGGTGATGGCTCCGCGGCTTTTTCCTTTTTATTTATCTTTTTTTAAGTTAATTATATCCTTACGTCTTTTCGGTCAGTTCCGTAAACATAGCTACATATCCTGTGTTCGGTTCATGTTTATTTTTTATCGGGGTAATCGTTAGCCATTCACGATAAAGGTCCCCACTTTTCTTGCGGTTCACAATTTCTCCTTTCCAATACCCTTCTTCTTCTATTTCTTGCCACATCCGTTTGTAAAATTCTTCATCGTGCTTTCCTGATTTGAGAATGTTAGGAGTGGTTCCAATCGCTTCTTTTTCGCTGTACCCTGTCGTATCTACAAAGGCTGGATTCACGTATTGTATTCTTCCATCTTGGTCCGTAATCATAATCCCTTCAATCGTATGCTGCATGGCGGTATGACTCATTTCCAGCTTTCCCGTGAAATACATCCATACAACAATAATGAGAGCAGCTAAAGCAAATTGAGACAGAGCCATAAACCCGATCGCATAATGACCTGTTAAACCGAACACGATACTTAGGACGATAGGCGGGAAAAATCCACCCAATCCACCAATTGCAGAAACAATACCATTCACAATCCCAGCTTGCCTGGAAAAGTACAAGGGTACTAATTTAAATACCACACCATTTCCTACCCCTGCACAAACAGCTACACTTAAGACACCTACCGTATATAGCTCTAACGTTGGCGAAAAGGATAGAATAATACCTGAAACCGTAATACCTGCAAACACAATAATTAAGATAATAAACGAATTAAACTTATCACCAAGCCATCCTCCCACTGGCCTTAGGAAAGTGGCTATCGCAATAAACCCTGCGGTGCGCAATCCGGCATCTGTAGAAGTTAATCCAAAAGAGGAAACGAGAAAATTCGGCAGGTACACGGTAAACGCCACGAACGAGCCAAAGGTAATAAAATAGAACAAGCTCAAAAACCACATTCGTTCGTTTCCTATCACAGATGCAATCTGCGGTCCAAGTTTCACTCGTGTTTTCTGTTCTTTCCGGTCTCCTAGAAAAACATTCAATAAAATAAAAAAGATTAACAAAAGGAGAAACAAACGGATCGTATTGTTCCACCCTATTTGTGTCGCAATGACCGGTGAGGCAAATGTAGTGACAGCGGTCCCAATGTTACCAACACCGTATATCCCATTCACAAAACCGTGACGTTTTTTATCATAGTATTTCGGAAGAGACGTAACTCCAATTGAAAACACCGCTCCTCCAATCCCTAAAAAAAGCCCTCCAATGACTAAATCAGCAAAAGAATCAGCTGTACTTAAGTAAAATACTGGAAACAACAAGACAATAAAACTCACAATAAAAACAATTCTCGCACCATACCTATTCGTCCAAAATCCAATTGGAACTCTCATCAGAGAACCTAGTATAACTGGTATAGCAGTGACAAGTGAGGCTTCTGTAGCCGAAAGAGAAATATCTTCTGTAATAAACGGCATAAGTGATGAAATCATTACCCAAACCATAAACCCGGCGAGTAAGCTGGATGTCTGCAAACTTAATTGAACGCCTGGTCTGTTAGTCATAACGAACCCCCATTCTACGAAATTTCAAGCATATTTTGGTTGTTTATCGTAGTCGTTACGAGTCGTCAAAAAATGAATGTTCTAGTAGAAAGAAGTTTTTCTTATGTTTACGAGAACAGTAAGATTTTTAACGTCATTCGAGGATTTTCCGGCACGGCGAACGGTACCTGCAAGAGAATTTTTACATTGCATTCCTCCATTCATTACTCTCCATTTTTAAAACAACATTCTCTAAGTAATTTTCTTTTTTTATAGTGTCCTTCTTTCCTTTAATCATGTTTTGCATTCTTATTTACAAGAGAAGCGCAAGGCGCCCACTTGTACAGGATGTGCTGGCTTCTGCGTGCTCACGCAGGATGCGTTGACTCTTGCGTTAGCTAGTACACGATGTACTGACTTCTGAGTTGGCTTACGCAGGACGCGTTGACTTTTGCGTTACGAACAGGATGTTCGTGAATTTAGCAAAAGATCCACATCAGATGTTTGCGTTCTTAGCAGAAGATCAGCTGTTGATGTTCGTGAATTTAGCAAAAGATCCGCATTCGACGTTGGTGTACTTAGCAGAAGAACCCCCTACGGGCGAACAAGCGCTTAGAGGTGAGCCGTCTTCACTTTGAATGGAATAGCAACAATTCAGAATATCATAAACCAACTTTATAGTAGTGATTTCGACTCCTCTATACCCACGCCCCCTTCTTTTCAAACGTTAAAATTTTCCATAATTGATATACGTCAAAGTAACACAAGGTTTTCTCGCTCATAATGGAATTGAAAGGAGGGAGTTACATGGATCATACCGTAAATGTCCCATGTACTTGTTATGAGGAAATTGAACGCATGGTCAATGAAGGAGGAAGAAGTCACGAATACATGCTACCGGATGTGAAGAACTTGAAACTGAATAGATCAACTATTAAAGGAGTGGATAATCATGTTGGTAATGATTAGTGATGTGAATGCATTGGTGTGGATACTCGCTATTATTTCTGTTGTCATTTCCTTTATTCTTCGTCATAAGGTTCTGCTTCTTTCACAACTTTCAGCTGTTATCGCTTTTTTCATTGTTTTATCTTCCGTTAGCTTGAACACTAGCCCTTTTATTTTGTTGATTCAAATCGTTATTTCCCTGTATGGACTTATTCAGTATAAAAAAGCCGCAGATTACAATTACCAACTTGTGATGGAAAAAACTCACCAAGTTCCCCGTACTATCACCAGAAATGGTAACTTTGGAGATGAGCATCATAGATGGCGTTCCGCCTGAATGTTATCAGACCTACTGAACGATTCTTCATTCTCATAGAAATAAACGGGTTCGCCTCGTGCGTAAACATTGCGGAAACAATGGAGAGCCAGGGGCATACCCGTTCAATGAATTTATTTGAATATATGTTTTGCTTATACCGGGTACACCGGATGCTTTCTTTGGGAGAAGGTAACATTCTTGGTGGTATATACATTAAAGCGAGAGGTGAGCTCCTCTCGTAGCCGTTCACCACTCACTACCTCATCAACAATCATCTCAGATGCCAATCGATAAATATCAATGTTTTCTTTATATTCCTTTCTCTTCTTTTCAATAAATGCTTGCCTCTTTTCTTCGGGCAGAGAAGCAATTTTCTTTGCATATACTGCATTCACTGCAGCTTCTGGTCCCATGACAGCCACTTGTGCGGTTGGCAGTGCCAGGCAACAATCAGGTTCAAAGGCAGGACCAGCCATCGCATATAAACCAGCTCCATATGCCTTCCTAACAATGACGGATATTTTTGGGACGGTCGCTTCCGACATAGCTGCTACCATTTTGGCTCCATGCCTGATTATCCCCTGTTTCTCCACGTGCGTGCCGATCATAAAACCGGGTACATCCACTAAAAATAATAAAGGTATATGAAAGGCATCACACAATGTGATAAATCGAGCGGCCTTATCCGCCGTATCCGGGAAAAGAACCCCGCCCTTTACGCTTGGTTGATTCGCCACGATTCCCACGACTCTCCCATTTATCCGTGATAAAGCAGTGATAATCTCGGGAGCAAACAATGCTTTTATTTCAAACAAGCTATCTTCATCGATTATTCGTTCGATAAGCTCGTACATATTAAAGGGGCTGTTTTGATTTTGCGGAATAATGTCTTCTATGGTTTTTCCACGTGGAGTCGCTATAGCAGGATGTTGTGCTCCGCATTTTTTAGGCTGCTTTGTATAGTTGGCGGGCATGTATGTCATATAGTCTCGTGCTTTCTGTATCGCTTCTTCCTCATTCTGCACAAGAATATCACCACAGCCTGAGACCGAACAGTGCATCTTCGCCCCGCCCATCTCTTCAAGGCTTACTCTCTCTCCGATGACCATTTCAGCCATACGCGGGGACCCCAAATACATGGAAGCATTCCCTTCCGTCATAATAACAATGTCACAAAAAGCGGGGATATAAGCGCCACCAGCAGCGGAAGGTCCGAATAAAATACACACTTGAGGTACTTGTCCAGACAGCTTGATTTGATTATGGAAAATCCGCCCCGCCCCTCTCCGTCCAGGAAACATATCAATCTGGTCGGTGATACGCGCTCCTGCAGAATCAACTAAATACAAGAGTGGAATTTGTAACCTTTCAGCCTTCTCTTGAATACGTATCATTTTCTCCACCGTATGCGCTCCCCATGATCCTGCTTTAACAGTGGAGTCATTAGCAATAAAACAAACCGTTTGCTCATGTATTTTACCCGTTCCTGTGATTACACCGTCTGCAGGCAATCCTTCCGCTGCCTCATTTGCGAACTTTCCATCTTCCGTTTCTATCCCATGATCAAGCAGGAGTCGCAGACGTTCACGAACAAACAACTTATTTTTTTCCTTGTTTCTCTGATGATAGTTATGTGGTCCCCCTTGTGCAATACGAGCTGCCTTCCTCCTAAGGTCTTCTTCCCAGGTCAATCTAAAGTCCCCCTTCTTCTCTTCACACTTATATTCCGCCAATTCCTGCATTTCTCACTTTCAATATATTACTATCCAATGATCTGCCCAATTTCCTTTCAATAAACGCGGCTGCTTCCCAAATTTTTTCTTCCCTCATCCCCGTTTGGATCCCCATCTGGTGTAAGAGATATAGTAATTCTTCCGTTGCCATATTTCCTGCTGCACCGGGTGCATAAGGGCATCCTCCTAGTCCTCCGCATGAGCTGTCCAGTTTATGAATGCCCCTTTGTAAGGATGCAAGGCAATTAGCAGCTGCCATTCCGTAGGTGTTATGAAAGTGCATGGCGATTTTATCCGTAGTTACTTTTTTTAATAACACAGACAATAACTGGTCCACATGACGCGGACTTGCAGCTCCTACCGTATCTCCGATAGACAGTTCGTCTACCCCCATCTCTAGTAAAGCACAAGCTACGGAGAGGACTTTATCTATTTCCACCTTCCCCTCATAGGGACACACAAAAGACGTGGAGATATAACTTCTTATCGTTTTGTTTGCTTTTTTCCCTTCCTGAATAACTTCTTTCAGAACAGGGTAAGTCTCCTTAATAGTTTTATTAATATTCCTCTTATTATGGGTTTCGCTGGCAGACATAAACACAGACAATTCGTCCATCCCAGCTTCAATAGCTGCTTCCGCTCCTTTTCGATTAGGAACAAGGGCTGCAAAAGTAACGTCCTTCTTATGTTTTACTTTCGCAGCAGTTTCTTTGGCATCTTTCAGGGCTGGAATCCATTTTGGTGAGACAAAAGACGTAATTTCAATGTAAGACGTTCCACTATCTATCAACTTTTCTATCCAAGCAACTTTATCATATGTTCGTATAAATGTATCCTCATTTTGCAAACCATCTCGGGGACCTACTTCTCGTATACTCACATGATTAGGAAGATTTTTCATTGTTATCACCTATTGTTTTTAATCTAGCTCTATGAGGTCTTCCCCTTCATTTATAAAATCTCCTTCCTCTCTAAACACCGTTTTCACGTTACCAGGATAGTCAGAAACGATAGGTATTTCCATTTTCATTGATTCTACGATAGCTACTTCCTCTCCCGCTTTCACTTCGTCACCAGCTTTAACATGGATCTTCCATACGGTTCCGGTGATTGGAGTCCGAATAACTTCCATCCTGTCCCCTCCCGTTTGCTTATTTATTGCTCGCATCCGATACTTCTTGCTATGACGAGTCTTTGGATCTCTGAAGTACCTTCTCCAATTTCCATCAGTTTCGCATCTCGTAACATTCGCTCCACTTCATACTCTCTCATGTAGCCATATCCCCCGTGTATTTGAAGGGATTGGTTACAAGTACGAGTAGCCATTTCAGACGCAAATAATTTAGCAAATGCTGACTCTTTGCGATACGGTTTCCCTTTATCCTTTAGCCAAGCGGCTTTCCACACCATATTCCGTGCCAATTCAATTTCTAATGCCATATCAGCAAGCTTAAATTGAATGGACTGAAATTGAGATATCTTATTCCCGAATTGTTTTCGTTCATTTGCATAAGCTAGCGCCTTCTCATACGCTCCCTGCGCAATCCCTACAGCCAAAGCTCCAATGGAGACCCTTCCTCCATCTAGCGTATGCAAAAACTGTTGAAGTCCTTCTCCTGGACTTCCCAAGATATTCTCTTGCGGTACACTTACATCTTCAAGTATCAGCTCACAAGTATTAGAACCTCGCACCCCCATTTTTTCGTACGGACTTCTTATCGTAAAACCATCTGCATCCGTAGGGACAATGAAAGCAGATATGATATTCTTACCGGTTGCTGTTTTTCCCGTAACTGCTGTAACAATGACCATGTCGGAATATTGAGCGTTTGTCGTCCAACTTTTTTCTCCATTAATTAGATAGCGACCATCTTTTAAAACTCCTTTTGTCTGCGTCCCTCCTGCATCCGATCCCGCATTCGGTTCAGTTAATCCAAAAGCGCCCAACCTTTTGCCACTCGTAATAGGAACAAGAAAACGCTGCTTCTGTTCCTCTGTTCCAAAAGAAAACAATGGACTTGCTCCTAAAGAAACAGCAGCGGCATAGCTTAAACCTGTCCCACCACATGCTTTTCCTATCTCTTCGACTGCTATCATATAAGAAATCGTGTCTCCTCCTGATCCGCCATATTTTTCTGGGAAAGGTAGACCAAGAAGACCTAATTGACCTATTTTTTTGAAGGTATCCTCCGGAAATTGACCTGTTCTATCTACTTCGATGGCATTAGGGGCTATTTCGTTGCGGGAAAACTCCCTTACCATTTCCCGAACCATCCGCTGCTCTTTCGTTAATTCAAAATCCACCAGCCTCTCTCCCCTCCTAAGCCTGCACTAAATATAATGGCTTATTATCTATATATTCATCACGAATAAAAACAATGCGTACAAGTATTGCATCATAATCAAAGCAAGTACGTACTTCCTCCGTTATTTACTGGAAACGATATTTGCGGTCAATACTCTAATCCTCGGACCTCCGAAAAAGACTTCCTTCAGTCCGGACGGAATCAAGCCCGAGCCGATAACGATTAACGTTCGGTGTCGCTTCCAACATCATAAATAAAGAAAGAGACGGGCTGCTCTAAGTAAGCTAACCCGTCTCCTCTTAAGAATCATTCGGTCCGTATACTCTTTTTCTGATATCCTTACTTTTTCCTGTCTCCACCCGATTCATCAATGTAACTCTCCATCTTCCAGCTAGATACTCACACGATGCCAGTTCTCTAGCCGCTTGTATATTATCCTTTTCTACGTGCATAACTTGATTGCAACGTTCAATCGTCCATTGAGGATATGGGCGTTCTACAAGTGTAAGAGGTTGATCGGATTGCACAAAGCCCTCTTCTAACACTCGAAAATACCATCCCGTTCTCCCCGAGTTTTGTATATGCAAAGCCAGCTCTTTCATTTTAAAACGACGAGCAGGCTTCCAACATGGCTGCCTAGGTTGACAAACTTGGATCACAGCCTCGCCAATATGATATGTATCACCAATGGCAACTTCTCTTTCTGTCTGGTTAGAAATAGAGAAATTTTCTCCCATTGCCCCTGGCCTCATGTCCGTCCGTTGAAGTTCGTCTTGCCAATCAACGTAATGTTCGGATGGATAAGCAAAAACAGCTTTCTCTTCCCCACCGTGATTTTTTAAATCAGCCTGACCATCACCGTGTAAGTTTGTTCTTCCCAGCCATACTTGCCCTGTTACACACTCTTTAAAAATTCCACTTCTCCACTCGCGGTCCATAGGACGTTCTGCATCTTTTTTACCTGTCGTTTTAGGTTTACCTATAAATATTTGTTTTAAATAAGGCGTCATGCCATCCCTCCTGCCGGTTCCCCAAATATATCCGCTATTTAACTGATTATACCAAAGACGAAGATATGATTCATACTATTCTGTTAGCGCAGCTAAAAAAGTATTGGAGAGGTGTGGTCACAGGGCTTGTCGCTTCGAAAACCACCTCGTGAACTGGTTCCTGAATGCGGATAGAAGTATCCGTAAAAAGGGGGGTTCCTAACTTTCAGAAAATAACATGTAGACAGTTTAATAGTCTTTTTCTATCGTAGTAATTCTATTATACAGCTCCTGATTTATCGGGGTTGGCACTCCATATTTTTTTCCTAGCTTTAACACAGTACCCGAAAACAATTCTACTTCACTATGCCGTTTTGCTTCAACATCTTGAGCCATGGATGGTTTGCCGTGTGGACTCAGAGTACCTAACACCTTTAACCAATATGCTAAGTCTTCCACTGAAAGTTTTGTTCCTTCGACCTCTGTTAGTGCCATTACTTCTCTCATAGCCGCAATCATCATAGTCCGAGCCGGTCCTTCTTGTTGAATTTCGCCGTAATTACTTTTATACACAGCAACCGTTTGATTCACTCCAACATTTACCATAAATTTTCCCCATTGGCGCTTTTTCATGTTAGTGTCTATTTCATAAGGGAAATCGGTGTTATCAAAAAAACGGGCAACGGTTTGTACTTTTTCTGACGGCTCCCCCGGTTCTTTATCTCCAAAACAAAGCATACCCATATTACTGTATATTACTTTATTACCTGCTTTCACAGTATCCATGCCTTGGGCGACACAATACAAGACGCGGTCCATGCCAAATTTCTCTCCAATGATTGATTCACTTGTCACTCCGTTTAAGGCAGATAAAATAATAGTCTCGTCACCGATTTGATTTCTTACGGATTCCATGGCATCTTCCAGCCCTGAATATTTAACGGCAAATATAACTAAATCAGCTGGATCATCTTCGTCTTCAGATGTTATATAATTAAATTGACAGCGTTCTCCATTGCAATAGATTTCATTATTTTGATACTTTTGAACACGTTCCGGATCAGCAACAATTCTCAAGTGTTCGGAAGACATCTTTTTCGATAAATGATGACCGAACATGACTCCAAGCGCCCCTAGACCAATAATAGACACCTTATTTATCTCTTTCATTTGCTCCATTCCTTTCCATACCTCTTTTCACCTACATTTTCACAGAAAATCCACATGAATAGCAAGAGTAAAAGGACGATAAAATGGGTAAAATATATACATATATTACAAAGGATGATGAAAATGAGACTTCATAACGAAAAAGGGAAGAACTTAATCATACAGCTCAATGAAGAAGAATTAGCCGTATTATCAGAGGCTATAGAGAAAGGTTGTCCGGATCCGAAGCTTCTTGCTGACTTGGATCATGTTTTCTTTGATTATTACCGTAAACGTCTTACAGATTAAGGAAAGTGGAAACATCTTGTTCTCGAGCATGTAGCTCCATGAATGTTATACTTTCTCCTTTTTTAAGATAGATGAAACCCTCAACGTTCTTTCATTAAGGATGTTGAGGGTTTCTTTTTTTATGATTTTGAAGCCACATGAAAACTTTAGTGATTCCATAGGAGACCAGGAACATACCAATATAAAACAAGAATAAATGAAAAAAATTAATGCCATAAAACATATGGAAGTAGTGTAAATGAACCATAATTGGTTTTACAATGAAAGCAAGGATAGCAGCTGTAATAGTGGAAAGGATAAATATATTCTTGTTATGATTTAAAGTCCATTGAAAGACTAGCATATAGGTGATTGGCACCAATGAAGCATCCAAGGCAAAACTCGGGAGAAAAGGGACAACCTCATAAGGATATTCCCATAGACCGTAACGGATCCCCGTTGAATTAACATACGCAAACCAAACATGATAATTGAACCCAAAAAAGCCGATAAGGAGCACTTTTCGTCTGTCGATAGCAAAGAACAACACAATAAGAGGTATAATCGTCATCAAAACAATTATCCAAAATTGCCATGTATCCAACCCGGAAAATCGCTCCCAATACTCTGTCATATGACTCGATAACTCTAAGTTGTTGGAACGCGCTTCTGCCAGCATCTCCTTTTGTTGCTCGGTCATTGTTAACACACCTATCCCGTCTCAAATAGCATGTTAGTAGCTTAACCAAACAACATTTATTTATTCCTTTCCACTTTAGAAAGGTAAATCATCGTCATTCACTTCAACTCTTCTATCATCATCTTTCGCGTTCTTTCCCTCATCCTCTTTTACAGCATCCATTCCTTCGATCTCAGCCGCTTCCTCATGGGTAATCCCATAGGGTACTCCATTAGACGTGTACCCTGCAATAAACGCAAATGTTTCATCTGACGAGAAAAGCTGGTCTTCATTTTCATCCTTCGTTTGTTTACGTGATTTTTTTTTAAGTCGCTTCCCCATTATTATTCCACCTTCCATAATTTTACACAATGTTGTAATTCATCATTGATGTCCTGTTGAAGCTCTTTTGGAGGAGGGTCTTCTTCGGGGACCCAACGACCATCTTCGTCTGTCTCTTCCATAACGTCCACACGGCTGTCTTCATCTGGAGTCAACCGTCTCGCTTTTGTGCAGCGAGGATAGCTTACGCCACTTTTTGGTTCCAGGATTTTTTCTAGTTTCACTTCATGTTCCCAATCGTCTCCGAAATCATAAGTGTATAGTGTTTTATCATTCTCTTTTTGAAGCCAGTCCTCCAACACCTCTTCATTTTCACTTACTTTTTTAGAAAAAAAAGGCATGGCTATAGAGAAGTCATCCTCTTCATCGAAATCCTGCTCAATAAACACTCTCGGACCCTCTTCTTTATGAAACCTATTCAATTCGAAATTATGGAGATGACTATCCTGCCAATCCATCACAACCTGAATCACTTGGTGCAATTCAGCAAATGTATAATCACTTCGAACCTCCACCCTTCGCCAAATAGGAGGCTTTAATCCTTTCAATGTAATTTTCAATTGATAAATCTTTACAGACAATAGTGTCCCCTCCTCAACGTTAATCCATTAAAAAAGCTGACCAAATCCTAATATAATGGAATCCCAATAATAAAGAATACTCGTCAGAATGCCTACAATAAGGATAGCGGGTAATAAATTGGCTACTTTTATCTTTGTCAGGCCTAATATGTTTAAACCAATAGCTATAATCATAATCCCGCCTGTCGCTGTCATTTCAGCGATAAATGATTCCATTAAAGCGTCTGGTATCACTTTAATGATCTGAGTGGCAAACAAAGCGATCGTTCCCTGGTACAGAAACACAGGAATGGAAGAAAAAATAACACCGATGCCTAACGTTGAAGTAAAGATGATCGCTGAAAACCCATCTAGAATAGATTTTGTATATAACACCGAGTGATCTTCTCGTATCCCACTATCCAACGCACCTAAAATACTCATAGCCCCTACTACGTAAATGAGAGTCGTGGTAACAAATGCTTTTGACAAATTTCCATCTACATTTGTCTCTGCTCCCAACTTATTCTCCAACCAATCTCCTAACCGATTAAGCTTATCATCTAAATCCCACCGTTCTCCCAGTACCACTCCTACTACCAAACTCCCGATCACAATGATAAATTGTTCGCTTTCGAGTCCCATTCCTATCCCTAACACAATAACAGCAAGTCCCAGAGATTGCATCACTGTCGTCTTCATGCTCTCCGGAATTTTTCTAATGAAAGAACCTAGTAACGATCCAACCAAAATAGCAATCCCATTGACTAAAGTTCCTAATAACACCATCGTATGTTTCTCCTTCGACGTTCTTCTTTTCTTCAAGCTTTAGCTTTTTGTTTAAAATAACCAACACGAAAATTCGTACCCGAGTACGACATAAGTGTCCATGCCTCTCTTTGGTATTTTACAACTTTGCAGTCACTCACTCAATAAACGGATATCTTGATAGTTACGGCGAACCGAAAAACAGGACTCTGTGTTAAAATAGTACAATCATAGAGTAGTAGTGGAGATCAGATCCAGGGAGTCTAGGAGTGATAAATGAATGGATAAAAAAGATATAGCAGACATACGTAAGCAATTAAAAGTAGACAATGACTTACTAAAAATCTCAGATATTTTCAATATATACATCATGAAGGATTCTACAGATATTTACCATCATCAAAGCCAACCTTTTGAAATGCTTGACCGAGACCAGCAAGAGCTTTTTTTAAATAACTTTAAAAAAGTATTAACAGGGAAGCCCGATGAAAAATTATTTGAGTTAAAATTTCAACGCGAGGCAGAAAATCATAGTCAGCTCATCCTGCATAAAGGCCTGTTAAGCAATGACGTGGAGGGTTGGAAGGAACAAATGCTATTGCTGACAGAGAAAATGATTGCAGACCATCCCTATGAGAGGGATATTGTCATTTCTTTCATCCGAACGGAATATTTAAAACCTACAAAACAGAGAAATGAAGAAAGAGAAGAAAGTGAACGAGATGCGGTTTACGCTAATCCTTTTATTCTTTGTAGTATTAATCGGACAGAGGAACCGAAAAAAGAAATACAATTTGACTATGTTGAAAAGGAATTCAAATACAAGATTGAGGCAGATCCCATCATCGATTTCAAAAAACCGATGGGAGGATTTCTGTTTCCATCCATTACAGACGGAGCCTCCGATGTAAATCGTGTTCTTTACGCAGCAGGCAAAGCGAATGAACCGGATTACCGTTTTATTGAAGACGTCTTAAATGGAGAAGAAATCATGACAGCCCAAGAAGATAAAGCGATGTTCGAGGAAGTCGTCAGAGGAGTGGTCGGTGATCAGCTCAGCCCCTCCACGCTTGCTAATGTATATGGTGAAATTAACCGTACTGTGGAAGAAAACGAAGACGACACTCCCCCTACACTCGACTACAAAGACGTGGAACGAGTTTTGAACCAAAGTGGTGAAGAGGTTGATACGGAAAGAGTGAAATCTGCTTTTCAACGAGTCATTGATGATGAATCCTATGAGCTGAAGGCAAGTAACATTGTTCCAAAATATCATTCAAAATCGATAAAGATCGAAACAAAAGTTGCCAACATATCCATCAGCCCACAAGATCTTCAGTACGTAAAACAGGTCAACTTTCATGGAAAACGTTGTATCATGATCGAAGTAGAAGAAGAAGCGGAAATCGATGGTTTTAAAATGATCCCGGAAGTATTTGGTGAATAACTTCTAACTTATCTTAAAAAGAGCTTGCCCCAGTACTGGGACAAGCTCGAAACTACTCCTCTTCCGGAATATGACATAGTGATGGAGTCAGAATGAAATAATCTGTCTTAGTTCGTCAAGGCTAGGTATGTCCTTGTAATGATGAACCTGTATTTCCCCTTTATCCCCGACATAAGAAGGAATCGTCCATATTTTATTCTGGGCAGCACTGGTAAAATCTTCGTTTAGTAGATTTTCATATTCTGAATTCTTCAGTGCTTTCATAAATTCCTTACGATCCAATCCTGCCTCTTCTGCAATGTGCGCCAACACGTCCGCATCTTCGATATTTTCATCTTTTTCCCAGATCGCTTGAAAGATGCGAAGGTGGTAATAATCAAATTTCCCTTGTGACTTCGCATACATTCCACCAATATGGGCCAGCTTGGTGCTTCTTTTTTCAGATGGCGGCTGGATCGTTAAACCTGTTTTGTCCACTAATTTCTCAAGGAAACTCTTTGCTCCTTCTCCGTATCCTTCTGGTTTAGCTGGTGGACGTGCATCAGCCGGCATTTTCCAAGCCGTCCAATCGAGCATTATTCTTTCATCTTCCAATGGCTTCAGAGACACCGTCTCCGTATAACAAAACGGTCAAGAGTAATCAAAATATACCTTCAAGGTTTTCATCCTTATGCCTCCTTACAAGTAGGATTGTCCTTCACTCCAAGATAGAAAAATCTTCCGTTAAAATCAAATATATTGCTTGTCTTTTATTATTACAAGTTTTGCGACGCAGAAAATGGATTAAGTGCACTCGAAATAAAAGAGCGATCAAGGTTTATGTTTTGATCGCAGCTTTTTTATTAACGATTATTACAACTAGGAAAAGGATGAATATCTAGAATCATAGTGTAGCTATAATGCTTCAGTGCAAACTGTGAATGATATAAGTACTCCATCACGTACAAGCTGCTGCCATCTGCATCACATAAGATCCCTGACGTCCCAGTACCGTCCATAAATGAAATTCCTACTGATTGATCTAACAAGTACGCTATTTTATGCTGCCAAGGCATACAATCTCCCCTTTTTTAACACAATATGTAACCGGCGGGTAAGAAGTGTTTGTAAAGGGAGCGGGAAAAATTGATAAAAAACAATACTATAGAGAGTGCTATCTTTTATGCAAAAGATGCTTTATACCCCACGTACTCATTGATCTATGCCCTTCCATTCCTTGAAAATGGAGATGTTATCGCCAACTTAATTGATGAATAGTTCCTTCATAAACTTTTTCCTGTTTTTTATATGTAGAATACAAAAAGCACGACATAAAGGAAATGAATATCATAAGAAGCTACTCACTAATTTGTTAAACAACTAGAGCTCACTTCATAACAGCTCTGTGGGGTTGATTTGCACAACTTTTTTACTTTGGTTGCATCTGATACTATTTCTTCCACGTTTATGTAACTCTTTGTTTGGTTAGTTACTACTGCTATGGAAATGGAAATGAGAGGTATTTTTTCTATATTTCCTCGCCTGTTCTCCGAAATAACATATTTCTGCGTAAAATGATCATTTGGATAATAAAATTTCTTTGCTGCTTCAAACTGTTGAATGATAGTTTGACATATTTCATCTATGCGAAAATGATGAAAAATAGCAACAAAGTCATCTCCCCCGACATGACCGAGAAATCCACCATTTTTAGCAATGTTTGTATGTAATATTTTCGAAACGTCTGTCAGCAAATCATCGCCTCTTTTAAAGCCATAAATATCGTTATAGGATTTAAAATAATCTAAATCAACACACAATACGCTAAACTGCTTAACGGACAACGTGACAGTCAACTTTTCATGGATGACAGAGTTCCCAGGTAACCTTGTTAGTGGATCTAGAACACTAGCATTCTCTGTCTGAATCTCAGCAAATGTAATTAACAGATGACGGACACTGACAACCCCAACATAATACGAATCTTTTGTGACAATGATGTAATCATATATTTCTTCGTCTTTTCTACTCATGGCAAGTGTGCTTACATCAACAATAGTAGTATAATAATCCACAATGAGCGGAGCTTTGTTCATGAGTAATTCAGCGGACCGCCCCATATAAAGATGATAACCGTACATGGTCCCCATGTTTTGGTAAAAGTGAACTTTAGAAATGAGACCGATAGGAATGTCATCCTTCCCTACCACAACACCCTGTATATCCTTACTCTGTTCGAAGATGTCGTTCACCACTCTATTTTGAATCGGCAAGGAAATACTAGGTACTTCCACAGAGATATCACCAATATAAGTGATCATGGTTAACCTCCAGCACACGTTCTATATTTTTAACTTACAAGCTTATGGCAATAGACCAGGCCGAAGTTCATTCTTAGGCTTGCCTAATAAATAACCTTGACCAAAATCAACCCCTTTTCCTCTTAAATAATAAAATTCCTCTATTCGTTCGATGCCTTCTGCAATGACGTACGTACTCGATTGCCGTGAAAACTCTAATAACATAGTAACCAGTTGTTGACTCACTTTGCTATTATCTATGTTTTTAATTAATGACATATCGAGTTTGATGAATTCAGGCTTGATGTACGCTAATGTTTTTAAGCTGTTGTAGCCGGATCCAGCATCGTCCACTGCAATTCGAAAACCTTGGGAGCGATAATGTTTTAACACCTGAACAAAATGATTAAAATTAGTTACTGCTTCCCTTTCTGTTAGTTCAAAAACAATTTGATTCGGTGCAATACCCAATTTTTTTAGGAGTTGAACCGTTTCTCCGCTCTTATAGTTAGAGTCCATCAGCACTTTCGGATGAACATTGAGAAAAATATAAGAATTTCTATCCGCTGCTTTTCCAGCCGACCCCTTCACATACCGTTCCAAAGAAATGGCCCTGCAAAAATGTTCAAAAGAAAACACTTGGTTGGTTTTCCCGATAAATTCATAAAACTCCCCGGTCGATGGAAAAATAGAAGAAGATGGAGGACGATTCAGCACCTCATATCCAAGGTTTTGACCGTTTTGTAAACCTACGATTGGTTGAAAAAAAGTCGATATGGATTTATTTTTAATAATATTTTCCAAACCACGAAACCTTTTATAGTTTAATCTTTCTTTTTTCATTCTTGAGATGAAATAATCCCAATACCCCATCCCGCTTGTTTTAGAAGATAAATAACTTACCATCATATCCTTCCTCTTCCGTTGTCTTGATTGTATATATTTAATTATACCTACTCGCTATGTAAGAAGTATGAATACATGGTATTTTTTGTGTAAATGTGCCAAAAAACCCTATAGAATAATGACTTGAGTACTTCAGATGGAATTATTTACAGCTGAATAAATTTCATAAGTATTGAACCATATCAGAAAAAATATTCGTTGTTAATTAAGTTACATATTGATTGCAACGGAAGGCGGCGACTCCAGTGGGAGAAGCTACAGCCGAAAATCCCGCAAGCAGCGCCTTTCTGCTGAGGAAGTTGAGGCGTCGCCCGCGGAAAGCGTCCGCCTGCAGTGGAAATCAACCTTAATATATCCTGCTATACACTTTAGAAGATATTAGGAAAGGACAAGGAATTTATTCACTTTTGTTGAATTTCTATCTTAGCCAAATACCTTGTCTCGGAGATTACACTATAACTAAATTTCAAAGGAGTCATCTATTGGACATTCTACTTTGGTTTATAATTATTACATCTTTTATTCTCAGTTTCATCGGCCTCGTATATCCGATTATCCCATCGGTCATCATGATTTGGATTGGGATCGTCATCTATCATTTCGGGATTAACCCTGATAGTCTTTCCTGGTTCTCCTGGACGCTTTTTGGGTTATTAACCATTTTTCTTTTTGTAGCTGATTATTTAGTGAATCTCCATTTTGTAGATCGCGTGGGGGGCTCTACGTGGGGAAAAAGAGCGGCAATGGTTGGATTAATTGTTGGAAGCTTTGTAATTCCGCCTTTTGGTGTTATCTTAGTTCCTTTTTGCTTAGTGCTCATCACAGAATTCATCTACGCAAAATCATGGCAAAGTTCATTTAAAATAGCGTTTGCTACGTTTATAGCATTTTTAAGTGGTACATTTGCCAAAGCAGTCATTCAGTTCATCATGATCACTGCTTTTGTGCTTGATGCCATTTTCTAGTATATCTCCAATCACCTCACCCATCATTACTCTATACCTAAAGTGACGTTAAAAAAATGAGGCTGGGACAAAAGTATTTAAATGAAAGATAAATCCGAACAACTTATGTTGTCGCTTTGTCAAAATACTTCGCTTTCCGCGGGCACGGCTTCAGCTTCCTCGGAAAGCGAAAACGGCTTTCCTGCGGGATCTTCAGCTCGTGCTGTTCCCGCTGGAGTCTACGTATTTTGACTACGCTGATACACTGCGTTTATGAAACGGGTGACTCCTTCAACATGTGATCGTTCGTCTTTAGAGTTGACTATTCTAGTTTTGTCCCAGCCTCATTGTTTAGTTATTCTAGATCACAATTTGGTTCTCTTCTCTATGATTCAAATGACATCTAGCGCCGCTACGCACTCGATGTGATTGGTTTGAGGAAACATATCCACGGGCTGTATCTCTCTAACCTTATAGCCATTCTTTACCAAATAATTCAAATCACGTGCCTGTGTTTCCGGGTTACAGGATATATATACAATCCGTTTCGGCTTGAGTGTCACCAAGCTTGACAAGAAAGCTTTGTCGCTCCCGCTTCTAGGCGGATCCATAAACACCACATCTACATGTTCCCCACGCTGCGCCATCTGGACCATGAATTCTCCAGCATCCCCTTGATAGAAGCGGGCATTTTTTACGCCGTTGCGTTTAGAATTACGAATGGCGTCACGTACCGCACCTTTATTAAGCTCTACCCCAATAACCTTGTCAGCTCTTTCACTTGCAACCAGTCCAATGGTTCCGATACCACAGTATGCGTCTATGACAGATTGATCACCAGTTAGCTCTGCCATTTCAATGGCTCTTGTATATAGCCTTTCTGTCTGGACTGGATTAATTTGATAGAAGGACTTCGCTGAGATCTCAAATTCCAATCCACAGAGCGTGTCTGTAATAGTTCCTTTGCCATATAGTACTTTTTCCTGATTGCCTAGCACCATGCTGTCATTCCTGTCATTTATATTCAGCAGTATGGTCGTAATTTCTGGGTGGGTCTTTCTTAGTGCTTTTACGAAATTATTCTTTCCCTTAAACACTGAAGATGCAGAGACTAGCACCACCATAATTTCACCGCTCTTTTTTCCTACTCTAATCAACACATGGCGCAAAAAGCCTCGCCCCGTGTCTTCATTGTACGGCTGCATTTTAAAGGACTTCATCATTCCCTTGATGGTTTGAATAATTTCATCCGCTTTTGGATCGTGGATGATGGAACTTTCCATTGGTATGATCTGATGCGAATTCTCGGCATATAGTCCGCTTATAATTTGACGCTTGTTGTCCAAGCCAAATGTCATGACATTCTTGTTTCGATAATAATACGGTTGTTCCATCGTTAAGATAGGCTTTGGTTTTCCAAATGTCTTCATCTGTTTATCTATAAGTTTCTGTTTAAAACGCTCTTGGGCTCGCTCATTCATATGATAAAGCTGACATCCCACTCCCTCGTTATCATGAGAGAGTGGCCGATTCGCGCGATCTTCTGAAGGGGTAATCACCCGCTTCAACTCCATCTTCACAAAGCGGCCTTTTTTGGAAACGGTCACTTCTGCTTTTTCACCAGGTAACAGATGTGCTACTTCCACCTGCTTTCCTTCCCACTGAACAATCCCTTTCCCCTCACTTGTCAGGCCCGTACATGTTACCTCTATAGTTGACTTCCTCTGACCGTGATTTTTTTTATTGATGGAACGGTTGTTGGCTTTGGGTGTCACGGTTTCCTGACTTTTCCGCGGGTGAGATTGTTTGCTATTCTGCTTTTCAGATTGATATTTTTTATTTTTGGATGTTTTATATCTTTGCTTCTTTTGTTTAGCCATAAAATACTACCCAACTTTTCTTTTACTTTGTTTGACTATCTTATTGGTGTAATAACCTTCGCTGACACTTGAATCCACTGCATTTATTCATGCAAAACTATATTCGCTACACACTCCACATGCGTTGTCTGTGGAAACATATCCACGGGCTGGACTTCTTTTGTTTGATAACCACCGTCTTCTAGTATCTTCAGATCGCGTGCAAGAGTCGCTGGGTTGCAGGAGACATAGACAATTCGTTCTGGTTTCATTTCAATCATGGTCTCAAGCAGAGCTTCGTCACAGCCTTTTCTAGGTGGATCGACGACCATGACGTCAGGCCGGATGCCATGTGCTTTATGCCACCAAGGAATAACTTCCTCCGCTTTTCCGACTGCAAAATCTGTGATATCTTGCATATGATTCAGTCGAGCGTTCCGCTTCGCATCTGCAATAGCCTCAGGAATAATTTCTACACCGTATACGTGCTTCGCTTTTTGTGCGAGAAACAAGGAAATCGTACCTATCCCACAGTATGCGTCAATCACTGATTCACTGCCGCGAAGGTCAGCATACTCGAGTGCTTTATCATACAATACTTTGGTCTGTTCAGGGTTTACTTGGTAGAAGGACCGGGCGGAAATGGCAAACTTAATATCCCCAATGGTGTCATAAATATATTCTTCACCCCATAATACGATCGTTTTGTCCCCAAAAATTACATTCGTCTTCTTCGGGTTTACATTCTGAATGATGGAAGTGACCTCAGGAATGGCTTTTCGGATATCTGCAATGATATTCTTTTTGTTTGGCAGCTCTGGTCCTTTTGTGACTAGAATAATCATGAGCTGTCCCGTGTTCTGGGCGTGCCGGGTAACGACGTGGCGGAGAGTACCACGGTGCTTTTTCTCATCATAGGCCTTAATCCCGTACTTCCCCGCAATTTCTTTTACCGTTTGGACTGCCTTATCATTTTCATCTTGTTGAATGGCACAAGCCTCCATATCAATAATGCGGTGGGAACGTTTCTGGTAAAAGCCCGCCTCTAATTTCCCGTCGTTGCTCATTCCTACCGGTACTTGAGCTTTGTTCCGATAATTCCAAGGGTCGTCCATCCCAAGGGTCGGGTGCACGATGACATTGTCTAATCCACCAAGTCGTGTCAGAGCATCTTGAACTTGCTTTTGTTTAAATTGAAGCTGAGCACCATAGTTTAAATGTTGTAGTTGACAGCCGCCGCACTGGTAATAGACGGGGCATGCAGGGACAGACCGGTCCTCACTTGTCTCCAATGATTCAAGCAGCCGGCCGAACCCATATCCTTTCTTCGTCTTGACCACTTTGACTTTTGCTTTTTCTCCCGGGATTCCATATGGAACAAAGAGAGTATAACCATCAACCTTGGCTACCCCAGCGCCCTCGTGAGTCAAATCTTCAAAAGTGACGGTCACCGTATCGTTTTTTTGAACCGGCGCTTCAGCCGCTTGTTTCTTTTTCATGCTGTATATCCCTTCCGTTCTTCGTTTATTACGTGCATTTTACCACAAAACGGGTGGGTAAGAACAATTCACAGACTGGCGTTCGTTATCAGCGATATCTTTCCATGTCTCAGCGAAAAGCTCTGTACTATAAACGAAATTTCTCGGTTTATCAGCGAACCCTGCTGTATCAAAAATGAGCGTGCCGGAAATGTTTATAACTTCAATGATTAAAAGAAAACAAGAAGAAATGATGAGGGTGTCAATCTGAAAATAATGGGAGCCGTCGTAAAGGTGGAGATCGTGGAGAATTCGAAAGTCATGTGGCGGGAGAAAAGTTAGGGGATCATCTATAGATTGCTCGCCTTTATAGCCGGCGCTCCACTTGGCGGTGTCCCGCTCAATCTCAGGGCGCTTTGGATGACTGTGTGGGAGTCTTCTTTCCAGCGCACGAAGCTTTCTTAAATGAAGTGGTACTTTTCGGGGCTTGATGATCAAGTAGTCCCCCCTCCTTTCTATCTCTTATGGTTTCGACGTCTTCTGGTGAATTCCTTCCCTGGCTAAAGTTCGCTGATAACTTCTTACATCTCGCTGATTCGGTGCCGAATATCGCTGATAAAACTCGTACATCGCTGTTTCCCAAGATATTTCGCTGATAAATGCATCAGTTTCGATACTCAGATCATTTCCGCTTCAACCGCTGATACTCATTAAACAAAAGAAACACCTGCAGAAGAATGAGGACAACTACTAGTGGGCTGTAAAGGTCAAAGCCTGCTTCGGAAGTGTTCCCGCTCAGTGTTAAGCCGGCAATCAGGGCGACTACATAGATTGTTAAAATAAGCTTGAAGTAAAAAGTCCCCCATGGTGTGATCAGTTTCCGAATGGATGGGACAACAAACAAGGTAATAGTCGTTATGGCAATCACCCCTACGAGAAGTGCCGTGGGGAAAGTGTCTGCTAACTTACTTTCTGGAAAGAAATCATTATATATTAATAATCCTACTGCGATAAATAACAAGACCTGTAAACTGCCAAGTAGCATATTCCCATCGTCCTTTCTATATACAGTATAGAAGAAAGGAAAAATGACCTCAAACAATAGATATTCAAATATTCATATTATTATTTAAAATTAATATTTTAGATGGTAAAATATACAATGAGCACAACACAAGGGGGGTGAAGCTGACGAAACACACGAGTGGAACCAGGTGTTTACTCATTCAATCTTCATACATGAAATGAAAGGGGATAGTAAATCATGCGTTACGATGCTCCAAATACGTCCGAAAGTATCTTAAATTTCAAAGAACGGTATGACAATTTCATCGGTGGAGAATATAGAGCACCTTCTAGTGGTGAATATTTTGATAACGTGACACCTGTCACCGGAGAAGTGTTTTGTCAAATTGCCCGCTCGACAGCTGAAGATGTAGATGCAGCTGTACAAGCTGCCCAAGACGCAAAAGACGCTTGGGGGAAGACACCTCCAGCCAAACGCGCTAAAATTTTAAATAAAATTGCTGATCGCATTGAGGAAAACAAAGAACTACTCGCTGTAGCAGAGACGTGGGATAATGGAAAAGCCATTCGTGAACCACTGAATGCCGACATTCCTTTGGCTGCTGATCATTTCCGTTACTTTGCGGGCGTGATCCGCGCTCAAGAAGGGACACTTAGCCAAATTAACAATGATACTGTGGCGTATCACTTCCATGAGCCATTAGGCGTCGTCGGACAAATTATTCCATGGAACTTCCCAATATTAATGGCAACCTGGAAACTTGCACCAGCACTAGCTACCGGTAACTGTGTCGTATTAAAGCCAGCAGAGCAAACCCCAGCCTCTATCCATGTTTTGCTTGATTTGATACATGATTTGCTACCACCTGGTGTACTTAATATCGTAAATGGATTTGGTGTCGAAGCTGGAAAACCGCTCGCTTCTCACAGCGGAATTTCAAAGGTAGCCTTTACTGGTGAAACAACAACAGGACGATTGATCATGCAATACGCCTCTGAAAATATCATCCCTGTCACCCTTGAACTGGGTGGTAAATCTCCAAATATTTTCTTTAAAGACGTCATGCAAGAAGATGACAAATTCTTAAATAAAGCCATCGAAGGTTTTGTCATGTTTGCCTTAAATCAGGGCGAGGTTTGTACATGCCCTTCCCGTGCCTTGATTCACGAATCAATTTATGATGAATTTATGGAACGGGCTCTCAAACGTGTGGAATCAATTAAGACAGGCGACCCTCTTGATACAGATACTATGATGGGTGCGCAAGCCTCACAAGAACAGATGGAGAAAATCACATCTTACCTTGATATCGGGAAACAAGAAGGAGCTGAAGTGCTAGCTGGCGGGGGGAAAAATAACCTTGGCGGCAACCTCTCTAATGGTTATTATGTCGAACCGACTATTTTTAAAGGCGACAACAAAATGAGAATCTTCCAAGAAGAAATTTTTGGTCCTGTCCTTGCAGTAACAACATTCAGTTCAGATGAAGAAGCCTTATCCATTGCCAACGATACCCTATATGGCTTAGGGGCTGGCGTGTGGACACGCAACATTCATACAGCTTATCGATTCGGTCGTGAAATCGAAGCCGGTCGTGTTTGGACAAATTGCTACCATGATTATCCTGCCCACGCGGCCTTTGGTGGCTATAAAAAGTCTGGTATTGGACGGGAAAATCACAAAATGATGCTCGAACACTATCAGCAAACGAAAAACCTTCTCGTTAGTTATAGTGACGATGCTTTAGGTTTCTTTTAAGAGAAAATAGCTGCTGCGGATTGGTTCTGTGGCAGCTTTTTGTTACTAACATGTGACATACGGGTATAGAATAATAGCAAGGCTTTAAATATAGAAAGGGTGAACAGAAATGAAAGTGGAGAAAGTGACAGCCACCGATGCAGCCCTTGAACTCATTGAAAAACTCAAAAGAAGGCACGGGCCTTTAATGTTTCATCAATCGGGAGGATGCTGTGATGGCAGCTCGCCGATGTGTTTTCCCGAAGGTGAATTCAGAGTAGGAGCTAGCGATATTCATCTCGGAAGTATCGGAAACTCTCCTTTTTATATGTCGAAAGATCAATATGAATATTGGAAACACACCCAGCTCATTATAGATGTCGTAGATGGTCGTGGCGGTATGTTCTCCTTAGAAGGTCCAGAAGGTAAACGGTTTTTAACCCGATCCCGCGTGTATAGTGACGAAGAGAGAAAAGCATTACAAGAAGAAGCTTGAACAAGCATCGCAAACGTCTTTTCAGGCGTTTGCTTTTTTCTACATGGTTACCTTGTTGCTTTCTATTCCTCCACAATTTTTAAGCATATTCACATCATATTGTGTTAAAATAAATGTAACTATGTTTATGTGCCTCATGTAGGCTGACTCAAAAGAAAGGAGTTTTACGCATGCATTGGTTTATTATTTTATCCATTATCCTCTCGATTGTGACGGGGCTATGGTCACTTTTCAATATAAAAAAAGGATATTAATGCATTCTACATAAGTGATTTGAAAGAGGCTCGTTTATCAGGGGTAGTCCTTGTAGACACCGAAGACTTTCTTCTAATAGAAGGATGAAAGAAACGTATGGTCCTGAATCAGGCTCATATTCACATGTTTCTTACTTACAACAGAAAGAGCTCTGGTTCGACAGCATGTCTGACCAGAGCTCTTTCTTGTCTTACGGGCAATGCATTTTTAAATGCTGATGAAGATTGACGAATTCCGCGGGCAAGTCCCCCCCGTACTCTCCATCCAGATTAAGTTGCATATCACTATCCGTTTCGATTTTTATTCGATTTGCCTGTACATATTTCACATTCTCGTGATGAAGGTGTTCTCCATTTAGCGCTTGCGTCCCAATTCTTATAATTTCAGGGATATTCGTTTTTGTAATAATGATCATATCGAACATACCGTCATTGTACTTAGCGTTAGGCAGCAACTTCTCAAAGCCCCCCACGGAATTCGTGTTAGCAATGAGAAATAACATGATATCACCTTCGAATAATTTTCCGTCGTATTCAATTTTTGCATATTGAGGCTTTAAGAGACGGAGTTTCTCGAACCCTTTTACATAGTAGGCTAGCTGTCCCAACATCGTTTTTAATTTGCTTGGTGTATCATATGTTAATTCTGTAAGCTTCCCACCAGCAGCAATGTTAATAAAATATTGATCGTTTACTTTTCCGATGTCAATGGGTTGTACGTTTTCCGCACAGAGAACATCACATACTTTCTCAATATTATTTCCACGGATACCTAAAGCTCTAGCAACATCGTTTGTCGTCCCAGCTGGGATAATACCCAGTCTTGGTCTCACTTCGAGAGGAGCTAGTCCATTTACGACTTCAAATATCGTTCCATCCCCACCGGCAGCTATCACCAAATCAAACCCTGCTTCTCCCGCTCTCATCGCTTCTTCTTTGGCACACCCTTCTCGTTTCGTCATATGAGCAGACGTTTCATAACCTGCCCCTTCTAAACGATTCAGTACATAAGGAAGGTGCTTTTGCATATGTTCTCTACCTGACGTGGGATTATAAATAACGCGTGCTCTTTTCATTCGTCTACTCCTATTTTAAAACCCCTCTGGTTCTATTTCTGCGACCAGAGGGGCTGTTTTTACGGAGAAAAAGCGGCGTTTTCTCCTCCTATTGTTCTTCTATGCCTTCTAAAATCAATTTATTAACCATTTGTGGATTTGCTTTCCCTTTGGTCTCTTTCATCACCTGTCCGACTAAAAAGCCAAGTGCTTTGTCTTTCCCGTTTTTATAGTCTTCAATCGACTGAGGATTGTTTTCTAGGATGCCATTTACAATCTTCTTCAATTCGCCTTCATCGGAAATTTGGACAAGACCTTTATCTTTAACAATTTGTTCTGGGTCTCCACCGTTATCTACTAATTCAGCGAACACTTTTTTAGCAATTTTGCTAGAAATCGTTCCTTTTTCGATCAATTGAATCAGCTTAGCTAGACCTGTTGGCGTGAGAGCAATATCTTTCAGTTCTTTCCCATTGGAATTTAAGTATGCATTCACTTCACCCATAAGCCAATTCGCCGCAGGCTTCGCATCGGCTCCTTGATCAATCGTTGCTTGGAAAAAGTCAGACATGTCTTTTGACTGGGTAAGTACACCTGCATCATACTCTGAAAGATCATAGTCTTTTATATAACGAGCTTTGCGTGCATCGGGAAGCTCCGGTATTTGTTCTCTTATTTGTGATTTCCAGTCTTCATCAATATATAATGACACAAGATCCGGCTCTGGGAAGTACCGGTAATCATCAGAGCCTTCCTTCACCCGCATCAGAATTGTTTCTTTTTTAGCATCGTCCCAACGACGGGTTTCTTGCAGTATTTCGCCGCCCGATAACAACACTTGTTCTTGGCGTTTTTCTTCAAATTCCAGCCCTTTCTGGACATTGGCGAACGAGTTTAAGTTTTTCAGCTCTGTCTTTGTACCAAACTCTTCCTGGCCCGCGGGTTTTAAGGAAATATTTGCATCACAACGCAGCGACCCTTCCTCCATCTTACAGTCTGATACTTCTGTGTATTGGAGGATTGCTTTTAGTTTCTCTAAATACGCATACGCTTCATCCGGCGTTTCGATATCAGGCTCAGAAACAATCTCAATCAACGGTGTTCCCACACGGTTGAAGTCTACCAATGAATGTTCTCCGTACTCATCGTGTGTTAATTTACCGGCATCTTCTTCCATGTGAATACGTGTGATACCTATTTTCTTTTTGTATCCGTTCACTTCGATCTCAATCCAGCCATTTTCTCCTATCGGCTTATCAAACTGAGAAATTTGGTAGGCTTTTGGATTGTCTGGATAAAAGTAGTTTTTGCGATCGAATTTCGTTTCTTCTGCAATCTCACAATTTAAAGCTAATGATGCTTTCATCGCAAAGTCAACCGCCTTCTCGTTCAATACTGGAAGAACACCCGGGTGCCCAAGACAGACGGGACACGTATGTGTATTAGGCGGCGCCCCAAATTCAGTGGAGCAATTACAAAATATTTTCGTCTCTGTTTTTAATTCGGCATGGACTTCCAAGCCGATGACTGTATCAAATTTCATTGAGATATCCCCCCTTACAGCTGTGGTTTTTCTTTATAATAGCCTGTTGCCTGTTCGTAGGCATAAGCGGCACGGTAAATCGTATTCTCAGCAAACGGCTTCGCAATCATTTGCAATCCAATAGGAAGTCCTTCTGAGAAACCACACGGTATCGATATTGCCGGTACTCCTGCCAAGTTTACCGGAATGGTCAGAATATCATTCGCATACATCGTCAACGGATCATCCGTTTTTTCGCCCACTTTAAACGCTGTCGTTGGAGCTGTTGGGCCAATAATAACGTCGTATTTCTCCCAGATTTTATCGAAATCCTCTTTAATGAGAGTCCGGGCTTTAAGAGCTTTTTTATAGTAAGCATCATAGTATCCGGAACTTAATGCAAAGGTACCCAACATAATTCGACGTTTAACTTCTTCACCAAACCCTTCACTGCGTGTCCGTTTATACATATCGATTAAATTGTTCGTATCCTCTGCTCGAACACCATAACGCACCCCGTCGAAGCGAGCAAGGTTTGCGGATGCTTCAGAGGAAGCAAGCAAATAATAGGCAGATAATGCGTACTCAGAGTGAGGCAGGGACACTTCCTCCCACGTCGCGCCTTGTGACTCCAGCACTTTTAACGCTTCGTATACTGCGTTTTTAACGTCTTCAGAAACCCCTTCTCCTAAGTACTCTTTTGGTACTGCGATACGCAAACCTTTGACGTCCCCATTTAAACCGGAGAGATAATCAGGAACAGGCACATCAGCAGAAGTGGAATCCTGTTTAGAGTAGCCAGCAATCTCACCTAGGACAAGCGCATTGTCTTCCACCGTTCTAGTAATCGGCCCAATCTGGTCTAAGGAAGAGGCAAAAGCGACTAGGCCGTACCGTGATACTCTGCCATATGTAGGTTTTAATCCAACTACCCCACAATAAGAAGCAGGCTGACGGATAGAACCTCCTGTATCCGATCCAAGAGAAAATACAACTTCCCCTGAGGCTACTGCTGCTGCTGATCCCCCGCTTGACCCTCCAGGAACGTAATCTGTATTCCAAGGATTACGAGTGGCTTTATAACTGGAGTTTTCGTTCGAGGACCCCATGGCAAATTCATCCATGTTTAACTTACCAACGGTCACAGACTCTGCTTTCGCTAATTTATTTATAACCGTAGCATCATACAATGGGTCAAAATTATCGAGAAGTTGACTGGCACATGTCGTACGTAAGTCTTTCGTCACGATGTTATCTTTAATTCCCGCTGGCAATCCAAACAATAAACCTCTTGTTTCTTCTTTCTCAAGCGCCTCATCTAACTTTTTCGCGTGGGCCCGTGCTCCCTCTTCATTTAGCGTTAAGAAAGCCTGCACTTTATCATCTACGCTGTGAATGCGCTGGTAGGAAGCATCAACTAGCTCAGATACTTTAATCTCTTTACTATGCAGCTTTTTATGTATAGACGAAAAGCTTTCTTCCAAAATAGACATTGTTATTCATTCCCTCCTTTACTCTAAAACAGATGGTACTTTTACTTGACCGTCTTCCTGATCAGGAGCATTTTTTAATGCTTCCTCTTGCTTAAGAGACGGACGCTGAACATCTTCACGGAGAACGTTATGAATATCTAATACGTGTGTAGTAGGTTCTACACCTTCTGTATCTAATTCATTCAACTTTTCAGCAAAGCCAATGATTCCATCCAGCTCTTCTGCTAACTTCTCGGCTTCCTCTTCTGAGACAGAAAGACGAGCTAAATGAGCCACGTGTTTTACTTGTTCCTGTGTAATGCGAGCCATTACGGTCACCTCCACCATTTCGTTTCACAATAACTAGATGATACCAAATAAGAAAACACCGGGCAATATAAAGAAAAGCGAAAGCTCCTGTGGAAGTTCGGCCAGGTTATGCGGTAACAATGTTCCTTCGATATTAATAAATATGAGTAAAGGGTTCACTTCCTGGTTCTTTCAGTACCAATGCTTCTTGACCAGACGGAGAAGAAATTTGTATCTCTACATCCAGTTCCTCTGGAAAACGCTGTTTCACTCGATCTGTAACGTGTTGGGTAAAAGCAATGACTTCTGTCTTACTGTAAAATGTAATAGGAATCTCAATGTGAAGACTTCGAAGTTCCCCATTTCGATAATGACCTTCCCCGACAACGCCTACGTAGTTCTCAAAAAACTGATTGATGTCTTCTTTAAATTGATTAAATACCTCTGCATCCTCTCTTTGGCTTTCCGTAGCTTCTTGAGAAGGAAATAAATAATGAGTTTCGCTGATATTCTGCCAGCTTCCGATTTCTTCGTTAGGCTCTGCCACCGCGGTCGCTATAAACTCACCAGGAACAACGGCTTCGCGCTGATTCTCTCGAAAAATGGCAAACATCACGGGAACATTTGTGAGCTGCCCGTCTTCCCGCTCGGCACTTCTCAGCCTTTCTAATACCTCACCAGCAATACGCTTGCCTTCTTCTAAACTGACTTCTTCTGAAATTTCTTCTTCCAGCCACGGTCCATACGTACCATCTTCATGTCTTTCACGAAAATAGTATACACTATTCATGGAAAGTCCAATCACCAAACCACCAACTTGTAAATTGCCATCACTATTTTCAAAGATATAGTTATGTTCCAAGATGTTAGATAAGACTCTAGGCTGAGAACTTTCCCGTTGTTCAAAGCTTTCTCCGTCTCCAAGCGCAGGATTTAAGCCAAGTGGGTTTCCTCCATTATCATTCTCTTCTTCACTGTATCGCATGAGCCATTGATTTAATTCCTGTTTAGCTATGAATTGACCTTCTCTAAAGAAGTAATTTTCCTGATCAAACTCTTCAGAAGCAATTTCCTGCATACCTACTTCTAAACGCTCCAAGTCCAATCGATTGTAAACAACGTCTGTATTGAAACCTCGGGTGACACCATGAATATACTGACCATCCTGTAAAATACTTCGATAATAACTATCGAGGCTAGGAATTTCAGGACTTATTTCCACTTTCGTTTCTTCTGTGTCACTATCTTCTTGTTCAATATCCACTCCCTCCTCATCTGGTTGCAGTCCCGGAATACATCCAGATAAGAAGAGAAGGGATGCAGAAGCAGCCAATCCTGTTTTCCTCCATTGCATGTTATGTTCTCATCCCTCTCCCTAATAAGCGGTAGCTCTTGCTCTCATCTCAAGAACATTTTCAAAAACGAACCGTATTTATTTAATTCTCTACTTCATTTATAAACTTTTGTTCGTCCCACACTTCTACCCCTAAATCGCGGGCTTTCGTTAACTTTGATCCGGCATCTTCTCCTGCAATTAACAGATCTGTGTTTTTACTGACACTTCCTGTTACTTTTCCCCCAAGCGCTTCGATTCGTTCTTTGGCTTCATTTCTCGTCCATTGTTTTAAAGTGCCAGTTAGTACCACTGTTTTGTCGTTTAACATATGATCTGTTTCAACTTGTTCTCTTTTTGGACCTAAATAGGTCATGTTAAGTCCAAGGTCCTTTAACTTATCTAGGAGATCATTCGCCTCTGGATTATCGAAATAACTTACAATCGAATCTGCCATTTTGTTTCCTATCTCATAGATAGATATCAAGTCCTCATACGTAGCTGTACGCAACCGATCCATGGTCTCAAAATGCTCCGCAAGCGTACGGGCTGCTTTGGAACCTACAAAACGTATCCCTAAACCAAAGATCAGCTTCTCTAACGAATTCTCCTTAGATACTTCGATGGCATTTAATAAGTTTTGAACTGATTTTTCCCCCATTCTCTCCAGCTGTAACAGCTCATCACGGTCGAGCTTGTACAAATCATCAATGCCAGCAACTAAACGATGCTCAAAAAGTTGCTGAATCACTTTCTCTCCTAGGCCGTCTATGTTCATGGCATCACGGGACACAAAGTGAATTAAACTTTCTTTCATTTGAGCAGGACACTGAGGATTCACACAGCGCAGTGCTACTTCTTCTTCAAGACGAACGAGGTCACTTCCGCAGGCCGGGCATTCCTCGGGCATAAAGAAGTCTTCTTCTTTCCCGCTTCTTAGCTCATCGAGTACCCTAACTACCTCAGGAATAATGTCTCCCGCTTTTTTTATAACGACTTGATCGCCAATTTTAATATCTTTTTCTCGAATGAGGTCTTCATTATGGAGAGAGGCCCGTTTCACTGTTGTCCCCGCTACTTGAACCGGTGATAATTGGGCGGTTGGGGTAACAACCCCAGTACGACCTACTGATAAAGTGATTCCTTCTAAAGTAGTCACGACTTCTTCTGCCGGAAATTTGTAGGCAATCGCCCATCTTGGACTTTTCGCCGTAAACCCTAACTCCTGTTGCTGAGATAAATCATTTACTTTAATAACGATGCCATCAATCTCATAGTTCAAATCATTTCTGTGTTCCACCCAACTTTTCACATACTCCAATACTTCTTCAATATCATCACAATATTTGCTTTCTGGGTTCGTTTTTAAACCTAACTCTTTCATATATGATAGAGCTTCCTGATGAGTCTTCAACCCGCGTCCTTTGTCATCACCAATTGCGTAGAGATAGATATCAAGATTTCGCTTCGCTGCAATTTTTGGATCAAGTTGGCGAAGAGATCCAGCCGCTGCATTTCTAGGGTTAGCAAACAATACTTCGCCTGCTTTTTCCTTGGCATCATTCAACCGTTCAAAAGAATATTTTGGCATAAACACCTCGCCCCGCACTTCCATATTCACTTCTTCCTGAAGTCGAAGGGGGATAGAACGAACTGTTTTTAAATTGCTTGTGATATCTTCACCGGTGGTGCCATCACCACGTGTAGCGCCACGTACAAAACGACCATTCTCATAGGTTAACGAAACCGCCAGACCGTCAATTTTCAATTCGCATATATAAGATACTTCTTTATTGATCGCCTGATGAATGCGACGGTCGAAATCACGTAAATCCTGCTCGGAGAAGGCATTGCCAAGACTCATCATAGGGACGTCATGCCGCACTTTAACAAACGCATCTAAAGGTGGACCGCCAATACGAACGGTGGGAGAATCACTAGTTTTCAGTTCCGGGTATTCTTCTTCAAGCTTGATTAATTCCTGCATTTTCGCATCATATTCAGCATCTGGCACCAGTGGCGCGTCTAGAACATAATAGTGATGCCCATACTTTTCTAAAAGATTACGCAGTTCTTCTGCCCGTTCTTGCGCTTCTTTTGCATCCATGGCCAGTTTCCTTTCTCTATCGAAAAGTTTATATTGCCTATACTTTCGTGATTGGAGCGAATTTAGCATATAGCCGTTTAATACCTTGAGTAGGAAAAGCAATGTCTAATTCAATATCTTCTCCTTCTCCTTTCACGCTGACAACTGTACCAGTGCCCCACTTTTTATGATCAGCCTTGTCTCCTACCGCCCAATCAAAGCTGGATCCACCGGTTGACACGGTCACTCTACGGCTTTCAGCGACTGCTGCTTTTCTTCGTCTCTCATACGGTGAGAGTGCTCCAGAATTCCCTGCTGTCGCTTGGGTTGTTGTCATCCATGTCGGCTTCTCCTTCTCTTCCTTGCCTTCCAAGAGCTCCCCGGGAAGCTCTTCTATAAAACGAGAGGCCGGGTTAGCTTGTGTTCGTCCGTACAGCTGTCTCATCCGCGCGTGAGTCAGGTGAAGCGCCTCTTCTGCTCTTGTAATGCCAACATATGCAAGACGGCGCTCTTCCTCCATTTCTTCCAACTCGAATAAAGATCTGCTGTGTGGAAATATTCCCTCTTCCATACCAATCAAGAAGACAATGGGAAATTCCAACCCCTTTGCTGAGTGAAGAGTCATCATCCATACTGCTCCTGTTTCATCGTCTTCATCGGTATCGTTGATGTCAGCAACTAAAGCTAAGTCAGTCAAAAAAGCAATTAAGGACTTATCGTCATTTTTCTTTTCAAAATCATGAGTTACTGATAACAACTCATCTATATTCTCTAGACGACTTTGCGCTTCTATCGTTTTTTCGTTTTTTAAGGCTTCCCGATATCCTGTTTTTTCAAGCAATTCTTCTACTAATTCGGATACAGATAAATATTCCTGAAGCTCAATCCACTGTTCGAGCTGTCTAGAGAACTCTTGAAGCTTTTTCGTAGGGCGAGGACCAAGACCAATTTGGTCGGCTTCCTGCAGAGCCGCAAACATTGATATATCCTGGCTATTTGCATAATGAGCAATCTTATCTACTGTCGCAGCCCCGATTCCCCGCTTCGGAACGTTTATAATTCTTGTTAAACTTATGTCATCATCAGGATTGGCCACTACTCGTAAATAAGCGAGAACATCTTTTATCTCTTTCCGATCATAGAACTTTGTCCCTCCTATCATATTATAACTAATGTTTGATTTAACAAACATTTCTTCCAGGACACGGGATTGGGCATTCGTTCGGTATAAAACGGCAATATCTGAATAATCACAGTTCCCGCTTTGGACAGCCTCTCTTATCTTTCCTACAACATAAACGGCTTCATCCCTCTCATCAGCCGCTTCATAATAAAATAAATTATCGCCTTCATCGTTATCTGTCCATAATTTTTTTGGCTTCCTTCCGCTGTTATTTTTTATAACAGCATTTGCAGCTTCTAATATTTTCTTCGTTGACCGGTAATTCTGCTCTAATAAAATAACCTTGGCGTCTTCATAATCGTTTTCAAAGGAAAGAATGTTGCCAATATCCGCGCCACGCCATTTATAAATACTTTGATCCGAATCCCCCACCACACACAAATTACGATTTTTTTCTGCCAATAAATTCACGAGCATATACTGTGCACGGTTTGTATCCTGATACTCATCGACATGAATATACTGGAATTTACGTTGATAGAACTCAAGCACTTCCGGGACTTGTTTGAACAGCTTTATAGTAACCATAATTAAATCGTCAAAATCGAGTGCGTGATTCGTACGTAAACGACGTTGATATTCCTTATACACATCCGCGGCTACTTCTTCAAATGGCCCAACGGCTTTTTCAGAGAATTTCTCCGGTGTTTCCAGCACATTTTTCGCTGAGGAGATAACACCAAGCAAGCTGCGCGGCTCAAATTTTTTCGAATCAATATTCAAGTCTTTTAAAATTTGCTTAATAAGAGAGAGTTGATCAGATGCATCCAATATAGAAAAGTTTCGGTTATATCCTATTCGGTCAATGTCACGCCGCAATATTCTCACACACATAGAGTGGAACGTTGATATCCATATATCTTCGGCCACAGGTCCAACTAATCTAGCAGCACGGTCCTTCATTTCACGGGCTGCTTTATTTGTAAAAGTTATCGCTAATATAGAATACGGGGGGATGCCCTTTTCGCGAATTAAGTAAGCAATCCTCGACGTTAATACCCTTGTTTTTCCACTTCCTGCTCCTGCCATAACGAGGAGGGGGCCTTCTGTCTCTAATATCGCTTCTTTTTGTTGAGGATTCATGCCCTCTAACATCTTCTCAATTATCTTTCGTTGCATGCCAACACCACCAATTCGAACTTATGTTCTGTAAATTATACCTTTTTTTACTTGTTTTCGCTACTATCTTTAACAGCTCTTACGGTTGAAATAGCAGCTTTTACATCATTATAAATAATGTTACCTACTACTACTGTGTCAGCATAAGCAGACATTTCTTTCGCTTGCTGGGCATTTTGTATACCTCCACCGTAAAAAAGCCGCGCGTGGTTTAACACTTCAGAAGCTGCCTTGACAATTTCGGGATCACCGTATGTACCACTATATTCCAAGTAAAAGACGGGTAATCGAAACAACTTATCTGCAAGCATAGCCGCTGCTCTTACATCTTCCTCGTCTAATGCCGTGTCTGCTTGTGTGAGAGAAGACACTTTGGCTTGTTCATTAAGGACACAATAACCTTCTGTTATAATTTCTTCCCAATTCATCATCGGACCATAATCCTTCAATGCTTTGCGATGTATTCCGGTGATCCATTTTGGATCTCCCGCATTTAACACAGAAGGGATAAAATAATAATCAAATCCTGGTGTTATCGCCTCTAAATTTGAAACTTCCAACGCACATGCTACAGAATACCGACGAACTCGAGAGAGCAACGATAGTGTGTTATCAAGTGTAACACCATCTGTCCCTCCTACTATAACTGCATCTGTTCCTGACTCACATATGGCCTCTAATGTTTTGTCATCTATGTCTTTTGCAGGGTCAAGCTTAAAAACATGAGCCCACTCTGTATATGAAAGCATACTTACCATGCTCCTCTAATATTAAAATAAAACACTGATTCATTCTCTGAGAAAATTATAACAAAAAAACTATCCTCTGACGGCTTCACCGATGAGGACAGCTTTTTGTCTTTATTGCTGCTTCTCTTTTTCTTCTTCTTCACGCAGGCGCTCAAGTGCCATTTGGTAACTATCATTTCCATAATGCAGGCATCGTTTTACCCGCGATATAGTTGCTGTACTAGCACCGGTTTCCGTTTCGATCTTCTGGTAAGTTGATCCATTTTGGAGCATCCGTGCTACTTCCAAACGCTGTGCCAGTGACTGGATCTCATTAATGGTGCATAAATCATCGAAAAACTCGTAGCACTCTTCGATATCACGAAGAGACAAGATCGCCTTGAACAATTGGTCTAATTCCTTACCTCTTAACTTGTCAATTTGCATGTACGAACTGCACCTCACTTGCAGAAAAGAATGCTCCTTTTATATTTTAACGCATAACAGCAGGAAAGAGAACTGATTTTTTATGGACATCAAAAATTCCTTGTTGTGTCACTCGTACATATGGTAAGTGTGTAGAGGAAAAAAACAGCATACTATAAACGGGATCCTCGTGCTCGTATCCTCTTTCTCTCAGAGCATTCACGAAATGCTCATGCTCTTCCATTAATTCTTCCATTGGCTTTTCTGACATCGTTCCGAACAACGGAAGAGGAATACCGGCAACCGTTTCATTATTATCCACTAAAAACATACCACCGCCATGTGTTTTTAACTCTTGGAAGGCTTTCCACATATCATTTTTTTCCGTACCAATGATAATGATATCGCCTGAATTAGAAAAAGTTGAAGCCAGGCCTCCTATATTTCTTCCAAAACCTTTAATTACCGTATTGATTCTCCAATTACCGTGTCGATCTAACATCACAAAAAAACATTCATTGTGTGATTCAGACAGTATGTCATTCGTTACGTCTACCCCGATTTGGTATGGTTTCAAGATAACTGAATTCGTTAATTCAATACCAACGGGCATAGAAAAATGCATATCTTCTTCTTTTAAATCCCAGTCTATATTTAAGGAGTTGACACCATACTCCCCCCAAGAGAAAGGAAGGTCAGGATACGTGGACTCCCCGTTTCGAAAAACCCATTGGCCTTTTGCAAGGACCCCATCAGGAACAGGATTCTTGGGTGACGTCAAAATATTTAAATGAGCAATTCTTCCAGGGGCAATCATTCCTAACTGATCATCCATACCATAGTGACGCGCTACATTATAACTCGCCATTTCATAAGCCGCAATGTCAGGCACTCCTTTATCGAGTGCTATAGCGATCATCTTGTCAGCCATCCCTTGTCGATAGAAGGATGGAGTCGAGCCATCCGTATTTAAAATAAACCGGCTAAAGTCATTTATGCCATGTTCCAGCAACTCTTCCAATATTTTTGGAAGGTCAGGACGAATAGAGGAGTAACGCAAAGACGTTGTCATTCCTGCATCCAACCTGCGTAATGCCTCTTCTCCATTCATCGCTTCATGGTCGGCTGTAACGCCCAAGAGAGCCATCTGCGTCAGCGTACGTTCGGAAGCTCCAGGAAAATGTCCCTCGATTGGCTTTTTTAATTCTTTGGTGTATTGCATCCAATGAAGAGTCGTGTCATCTCCTGACATGACTTGTGGCCAAGCTGTTAATTCCCCGCCTTGAACAACCAGAGGATGCTCCAGCCATTCTCTTAGATCAGACGGGGAAAATAGTTCGTCTTCTTCTTCCAGCTCTGTTTGGGCGTCATAACGAGCCCACCAATACATGGAAGACGGAAGATCATTTAATCTCTCTGCCATTGTAAGCGCTTTCTTATTGTCCATATTTAAAAAGAACATCAAATTATCATTTATAAGAGTGGTGGTTCCTCTACTGGATGCATATTTAGCTAATGAATGGGGATTATATAACTGGAACGGGTGTGAATGAGGTTCGATATATCCAGGGACCACATACTTCCCGCGGCAATCTACAACCTCTGTACCGTCCGTTTTTTCCGGGAGCTTCTCCCCGGTATATACTATTCTGTCTTCATATATCCAAATATGGCCCTGAAGCCATGATTTTCTCGCACTGCTTAAGTACGTTGCATTTTTCAAGATCATACTGGGAGCTGCATCCCCGCGAATAACGGATAGTTGTTTTCTAATAGATTGTTTACTCCAATTAAACAAATGCGTTGCCATATTCGTCACCTGCTTTCTAATTGTTCAGTTTAACACATTATATGTAGATAGACCATCCGCTCAAAATCACTTTTTTTGGATGTTTTTTATCTCTTAATTTATTTTTTCCCACGTACAAAAGTAATGACCCTACTTTCCAATTCCCAGAAAAAAGGAGGTGCTACCAATGAGACCAAATATAGGTACATTAAATGCTTACGTACGAATCACTTGCGGATTGACTATGTTAGCTTGGTCTGGAGGAAAGCTGAACGGTCGTTATGATACCGGACGTCATTTGCTTTGTGTCATGTTAGGAGCTATGAAAGTGGCTGAAGGAATTACGCGCTTCTGTCCACTCACCAAAATGATAACGGATAGCATGTCACGAGGAAATGAAAGTTCAGAAGAGCAAGCGAATACTTCTTCAGTAAATATGTATGATCTATAATGAATAAAATGATGAAAGCACCCGGCATCTATGCTGGGTGCTCAATTATTTTACTTGAGACGTTTTATTGCTTTGTCGCCTATATCGGTACGGTAAAATAAATGATTAGTGTCAAGGTTTTTCAGTTCATTATACACTTTATCTTTTGCTTCTTTTAACGTCGGGGCTTTTTCCGCCACCAATAGTACACGTCCGCCAGCAGTCTCATAATGATCGTTTGTTTTATTCATCCCCGCGCAAAATAATAACTCCGCTTCCGGGAGGGTTACAATTGGCTTCTTTTTTTCATAGGCCCCCGGATATCCTTTCGAGGCAGCTACTACCCCAAGTACCGCATCGTGAGACCACGTGAGCTTTGGTGTTTTGCCATCCAATAGCTCTAATATAGCGCTCGCTAAATCGGATTCCAACCGAGGAAGAACTACTTGTGCTTCAGGATCCCCAAAGCGCGCATTGAATTCAATCACTTGTGGGCCAGAGTCTGTCATCATTAAGCCGGCATATAAAACCCCTGTAAAAGAGCGCCCGTCTTTAACCATTCCTGTTGCAGCCGGCTGTAATACTTCACGAACCGCACGTGCTATATCTTCATCTGTGAATTGTGGAACGGGACTGTAAGCCCCCATTCCTCCTGTGTTTGGTCCTTCATCGTTATCATAAGCCCTTTTATGATCCTGAGCACCTACCATAGGAATCACCGTTTCCCCGTGAACGAACGCCATCAAAGAAAGTTCTTCTCCCTCTAGATATTCTTCAATCACTACTTGGGCACCAGCTTTTCCAAACTTATCATCCTGCAGTATATCTGATAAGGCTGTAAATGCTTCTTCCTTTGACATCGCTACAGTTACCCCTTTACCTGCGGCTAAACCATCCGCTTTAATTACTATCGGGGCCCCATTCTCTTTCACGTGATTTACTGCTTTTTCGTAATCTGATGTCACAAAGTAAGAACCTGTAGGAATGCCGTGGCGATGCATGAAAGCCTTGGCAAATGATTTACTTCCTTCAATAAGAGCTGCTTCCTTTGTAGGACCAAACACTTTCAGCCCTTCTTCTTGAAAACGATCTGTAATACCATCAAGCAACGGGGCTTCTGGACCGACAATTGTAAGTGCAACTTGGTTCTCTTTCGCAAACTCGACCAGTTGATCATGTTCCTTTTCTTCTATGTTCACGCATTCCGCAATATTTTCCATTCCAGGATTTCCAGGCGCCACGTAAACTTTCTCTACTTTTGGGCTGGCAGCTAGTTTCCAAGCGAGAACATGTTCACGACCGCCGCTCCCAATGACTAATACGTTCATAGTTATGTATGTCCTCCCTTACGACTGTCATTTGATGAGACTAGAAAAAATGCAAGGCGGCCGCCCAGCAGTAACAATGCTGGCGATCCGCCGTGGAGGCTTTATTAATGTTTGAAATGGCGCATGCCTGTAAAGACCATAGCAATTCCTAATTCATTCGCCTTTTCAATCGATTCCTCGTCCCGAATGGATCCGCCTGGTTGAATAATAGCACTTACCCCTGCTTTTCCAGCCTCTTCTACCGTATCTTTCATTGGGAAAAAGGCATCGGATGCCATCGTACTTCCTTCTGACTTATCTCCTGCTTGTTCAATGGCAATTTTAGCGGATCCTACACGATTCATCTGACCTGCTCCGACACCGATTGTCATGTCGTCTTTCGTTAGCACAATCGCGTTTGATTTTACATGTTTCACTACTTTCCATCCAAGCTTCAAGTCTTCCCACTCTTGTTCCGTTGGTTCACGTTCTGTGGCGACTTGAATGTCCGCATCTAGAAACCCTTTATTGTCTTCTTCTTGAATCAGCGCCCCGCCATGAACGGAAGTGATTTTGGAACGTTCTTCTCCGCCTTCATCAAGAGTTACAGAGAGGAGTCGTAAGTTCTTCTTTTCTGTTAGAATATCTAAAGCCTCTTGACTGAAGGATGGTGCAATTATAATTTCAAGGAAAATTTCTTTCATTTTTTCAGCAATATGTTTATCTACTTCTCGATTTAACGCGATAATTCCGCCAAAAATAGAAACTGGATCCGCTTCAAACGCTTTCTCATAGGCTCCAAAGAGATCGTCACCTACTCCAACTCCACAAGGGTTCATATGTTTCACTGCCACTGCAGCTGGTTGTCCGAACTCTTTCAAGATAGAAAGCGCAGCTTCCGCATCGTTTATATTATTATAAGATAGTTCTTTACCATGTAACTGAATGGCGTTTGCAATGGAACTCGCCGGACCGATTGGTTCCCGGTAAAACGCCGCTTTTTGATGAGGGTTTTCACCATAACGAAGATCTTGTTTCTTTTCGTACGTAACCGTATACGTTTCCGGATATTGTTCCCCTGTTTGCTCTGTTAAATAATTTGCAATTAACGCATCATAGGAAGCGGTGTGTCGGAACACTTTTGCTGCCAGGCGTTTCTTTGTTTCAGATTGAACGTCTCCGTCCGTTTTCCACTCTTGAAGAACTGTTTCATAGTCTTCCGGATCGGTAACGACGGTGACAAATTGATGATTTTTTGCGGCCGCTCTTAACATGCTTGGGCCGCCAATATCAATATTCTCTACTGCTTCTGCAAAATCTGTCTCTGGATTTTCAATGGTTTCCTTAAACGGGTAAAGGTTGACAACGACTAAGTCAATTGGCGTTATTCCTTGTTTTTCTAACTCAGATACATGTTCTTCCTTATCGCGAATGGCGAGCAAGCCACTATGAATATTTGGATGAAGTGTTTTTACACGGCCGTCAAGTATTTCTGGAAAACCTGTCACCTCTGAAATACCCGTTACATTGACGCCTCCTTCTTCTAATACACGGCTTGTCCCTCCGGTAGAAATAATCTCCACACCGCCTGCTTCCAGCTCTTTTGCAAACGGTAATATACCTTCCTTGTTTGATACACTAATTAACGCTCGTTTGATAGTCATTTCCGACCTGACTCCCTTCTAACCTTTGCTTCTCAATAAATGATTGAATCGTATCAGGATATAACCGGTGTTCAATTGCTTGAACGGCTTTTGTTACAGACTGTAGCGAGTCTGTCTGTTTAATAGCAACGGCCTCTTGGGAAATAATCGGCCCGGTATCCATGCCTTCATCTACAAGGTGTACGGTTACACCGGTAACCTTTACCGCTGCCTCCCAAGCTTGACCGATAGCATCCTTTCCTGGAAAAGCTGGTAAAAGGGAAGGATGGATGTTGAGGATGCGACCCTCATATGCAGCTAATAATGTCTTGCCAATTAATCTCATATAACCTGCAAGGATTACGAGATCTACTTCTGCCGATTCCAATTCCTTAACGATAACACTTTCAAAAGCCGCCTTGTCGGGATATTCTTTAGGTTTAAAAGCAAAGACTGGTATATCGACATCTTCAGCCCGTTGCACTGCGTAAGCATCCGGCTTATCACAGACAAGAAGCGATATTTCAGCGTTTAACCTGCCTTCTTGTGCTGCATCAACAATCGCTTGAAAATTAGACCCGCTTCCCGAAGCAAATACTGCTAATTTCATCCGGTGTAACCTCCTGCAATCTCAATCTCCCCTGTGTTTGTAATAGAACCAATGACATAGGCTTCTTCCCCTTGTTCTTCAAGAGTACGGATTGCCTGTTCTGCCTCATCCTGTGAAACAGCAGCCACTAAACCGATCCCCATGTTAAATGTGCCATACATATCCTCTAGTGTCACATTGCCTTTTTCTTTCAAAAACTTAAATATTGCCGGCAGCTCCCAAGAGGAGGAATCAATTCTAGCGCCTAGTCCGTCAGGAAGCATTCTTGGTATGTTTTCGTAAAAGCCGCCCCCCGTAATATGAGCCAGTCCTTTGACGTTAACTTTATCCTTTAACTGTTTAATCGCTTTAACATAAATTTTTGTCGGCTCTAATAGAACTTCTCCCAATTTTTGATTGAAAGAATCATAGGTCTCGTGAAGGTCCAATTTCGCCTCTTCTAAAAGAACTTTACGAACTAAAGAGAAACCATTACTATGAATGCCGGACGACGATATCCCTATGAGTGTATCTCCCTGTTGGATATGATCACCTGTAATAATATCCCGTTTCTCTGCAGCTCCCACAGTGAAACCTGCTAGATCGTACTCTTCTTCCTCATACATACCTGGCATTTCTGCAGTTTCTCCACCAATGAGAGCACACCCTGCTTGCTCGCAACCGTCAGCCACGCCTTTTACGATTGCTTCTACTTTAGCCGGATCAGCTTTTCCACAAGCTAAGTAATCTAAAAAATATAAAGGATCCGCTCCTTGAACGGCTACATCGTTTACACACATAGCAACTGCATCAATTCCGATAGTATCGTGCTTATCCATTGCGAATGCGAGCATCAACTTCGTCCCTACTCCATCGGTCCCAGAAATAAGCACAGGTTCTTTATATGGTAAGGAGGATAAGTCGAACATAGCTCCAAATCCACCTAATCCTCCTAACACTTCAGGACGCATCGTTCTCTCTGTGTGTTTTTTCATCCTTTTTACAGCTTCATATCCGGCTTCCACATCAACCCCGGCATTTTTGTAAGCTTCAGACATAGCTAGTGCCTCCCTTTTTCTCTCAACCGTTATGACTTAACTGCTTTATCATGGGGATGTAGGGTATCCTGATAAATTTCGGTAGGATACTCTCCTGTGAAACAGGCCATGCAACGTCCGCAGGCGCTATCTTTTCCGCCGTGGTTAATCCCTTCAAGCATTCCGTCTGTAGATAGGAACGTGAGTGAGTCTGCTCCCATCTGCTCTCTCATTTCTTCAATGGAATGAGTAGCCGCTATTAATTCCTCTTTTGTGGATGTGTCAATCCCGTAGAAACAAGGATGAGTAATAGGCGGTGAGCTAATCCGAACATGAACTTCCAATGCGCCGGCATCTTTTAATAAACGAACAATTCTTCTGCTCGTAGTTCCGCGTACGATGGAGTCATCTACCATGACAACCCGCTTACCTTCCACTACTCCTCGTACGGCCGAGAGCTTCATTTTTACACCTTGTTCTCTCAGTTCCTGGGAGGGCTTGATGAAAGTTCGACCAACATATCTATTTTTGATTAAACCTAGTTCATAAGGAATGCCTGCTTGTTCCGCATACCCGATAGCTGCTGAAATAGAGGATTCCGGCACACCCGTCACAATGTCTGCTTCTACAGGGGCCTCTTTAGCCAGCTGCTTTCCGAGCTGTTTACGCGCGGAATGTACGTTAATTTGGTCAAGATTGGAATCGGGACGGGATAAATAAATATATTCCATGCTGCAAAGAGCTCTTTGAGAAGCATTCGAAAATAGAATAGATCGAATACCCTCATCATCAATTGTGACAATTTCTCCCGGCTGTACTTCACGTACATATTCAGCACCAATCACATCAAAAGCGCAAGTTTCTGAAGCGACCACATATGCTTCTCCGAGACGACCAATCGAAAGTGGACGCATTCCTTGTGGATCTTGAGCAATTAACAACTTATCCTCTGTTAATACAGTAAACGCATAAGCTCCTTTTAACATGGATAAAGCATTTTTAAACTTATCTTCAAGGTTCGGATAGACACTTCTCTTAATGAGATGGGCCAATACTTCAGTATCAGACGTCGATTGAAAAATACTCCCCTGACTCTCTAACTGGTGTTTCACTTCATTTGCATTTACCAAGTTACCATTATGAGCTACTGCTAAGCTTTCTGAACCTGTATGAGAGCGGAAGAGAAGAGGCTGGCAATTAACTAAACCTCCTCCTCCGGCCGTGGCATATCGAACGTGACCGATAGCTGCATGACCGTGTAACTGGTCAATCTCTCCCTCTTTAAAAGCTTCTGTCACAAGGCCAAGGCCTTTATGAATGGACAGTGCGTCCCCGTCTGTAACAGCAATTCCTGCCCCTTCTTGGCCACGGTGCTGGAGACTGTGCAGTCCATAATACGCAATCTGAGCTGCTTCCTTATGTCCCCAAACAGCAAAAACACCACATTCTTCATTTAAACCTTTGATTTCAGCAAGCATGGAATAGCTCCTTTCCAGGCATTTTCCAATTCTTGGACATCTGCCTGAAGCACATTTTGGCCCGAGACATCGTTAATAACAAGTTGACGTGCTGACGTAACTTTTCCAACATGTTGCGCATCTGTTACAATCCGCTCAAAATCTTCTTTATTATCGGGGCGAACACTTACAATGAACCGAGATTGTGTCTCTGCAAACAATGAAGCGACTTTATCACCGCTTATTGTCAATTCTGCACCATAGTTTGTGCCAAACAAACATTCAGCAGCTGCTACTGCTAACCCGCCTTCAGCAATATCATGAGCATTCGAGATGTAGCCTTTTTGAATGGCCGCCAGAATCTGAGTTTGACGATTTTTTTCTACATTTAGATCAATGACAGGCGGTTTGCCGGAGATATCACCGTCTAATACTTTTTGAAGCTCGCTTCCTCCAAACTCAGCTTCCGCTTCACCGATAACATAAATAAGATCTTCTGCATTTTTAAAAGATTGAGTAGTGATATGATCTAAGTCCTCTACCAGGCCTACCATACCAACAACAGGGGTAGGATATACCGCACCTGCTCCGCTTTCATTATAAAGAGAGACGTTTCCTCCAATCACTGGTGTCTCTAACAATTTGCATGCTTCGCTCATTCCATCGGTAGATTTTTCCAACTGCCAGTATATTTCCGGGTTTTCTGGACTGCCGTAATTTAAACAATCTGTTAATCCAAGCGGGACTCCTCCAGAGCAGACAATGTTGCGGGCGGCTTCCGCTACAGCTATTTTCCCACCTTCTTCAGGATCCAGATAAATATAGCGAGAGTTACAATCAACAGACATCGCTAGAGCTTTGTTTTTGCCGCGAACTCTTACGACGGCAGCGTCAGAACCAGGATGAACGACAGTATTAGTTTGAACCATGTAATCATATTGATCATATACCCATTCTTTGCTTGCAATCGTCGGTTGCTGCAGCAATTGAATAAGGGTATCTTTTACGTCACTAACAGTATAATGAGAAGCATCTATTTGCTGATTTTTCTTAAAAGAAGAGTGTTCAACAGACGGTAGATATACACTCGGAACATCTTCCGCTAGTGCATCCACAGGCACTTCTGCAGTCACTTCTCCTTTATGGAGAAGGCGGAGATTTTTTTCTTCCGTCACATGTCCAACTTCCGCGTAAAGGACACCCCACCGGTCACAAATATTTTTAATCTCTTGCTCCCGTCCTTTTTTCACAACGAGCAACATTCTCTCTTGTGATTCTGATAACATCATTTCGTAAGGTGTCATGCCTTCTTCTCGTTGCGGCACTTTATCGAGATCCATTTCAATACCGTAGCCGGCTTTACTAGCCATTTCTGCAGAAGAAGAAGTAAGTCCGGCTGCCCCCATATCCTGGATACCAACAAGAGCATCCGACTGAACAATTTCCAAGCAAGCCTCCATCACGAGCTTTTCCATGTAAGGATCTCCCACTTGAACCGCAGGACGCTTGCTATCTGAGTCATCACTCAATGCTTCTGAAGAAAACGTCGCTCCGTGAATGCCATCCCTGCCTGTGCTTGGCCCAACGTAAATAACTGTGTTACCTACACCAGATGCTTGTCCTTTTTTAATGTCTTTGTGATCAATTAAACCGACACACATCGCGTTCACGAGAGGATTTTTTTCATAACAAGGATCGAACTGAACTTCCCCTCCAACGGTTGGAACCCCGATGCAATTTCCATAACCTGCGATACCTGCGACGACTTCTTCAAACAAATAGCGAACACGAGGAGAATTTAGTTCGCCGAAACGAAGAGAGTTCAACAAAGCGATAGGGCGCGCTCCCATAGAAAAAACATCTCGTAAGATCCCGCCTACTCCAGTAGCGGCTCCCTGGTATGGCTCAATAGCAGAAGGGCTGTTATGGCTTTCGATTTTGAATACAACTGCCTGCTCATCGCCGATATCAATGATCCCCGCTCCTTCTCCAGGTCCTTGCAAGACTTTCTCGCCTTCTGTGGGAAATTTTTTCAGGAGAGACTTAGAACTCTTATAGCTACAGTGTTCTGACCACATGACAGAGAATAACCCTGTTTCCGTGTAGTTTGGGAGCCGCCCAAGAGTTTTTTCGATCAAACTGAACTCTTCATCTGACAAACCCATTTCTTGATAGACTTTTTCATCTTTAATTTGCTTTGGTGACGGCTCAAGAAGTAAGGACATGTGATTCCCTCCAATGATTCAATATCGATTGAAATAGCTTTAATCCATCCGCACTGCCTAATATATCTGATGCTGCGCGCTCTGGATGAGGCATCATCCCTAACACGTTTCCTTTTTCATTAATAACACCGGCAATGTCTGCAACAGACCCATTCGCATTGCTTTTGTACGTGAAAACAATTTGTTTGTTATCGCGAAGCTTTTTTAACGTTTTCTCGTCACAAAAATAGTTACCTTCCCCATGTGCAATCGGTACAGAGATAGTCTCGTTTTCTTTATAACCAGCTGTAAAGCCTGTTTGGTTATTTTCCACCACCAACTCAGTTGGACGGCAAATGAATCTTAAATTCTGATTTCGCTGCATAGCTCCTGGTAAAAGACCTGCTTCGAGTAAGATTTGAAACCCATTACATACGCCTAGTACTGGCTTTCCCTTTTCCGCTTCTTCCATGACGCTGGTCATCACAGGAGCAAAGCGGGCAATTGCCCCGCTTCTCAAATAATCACCATAAGAAAACCCGCCCGGGAGCAAAATAGCGTCATAGTCCGCTACGCTGGTTTCGGTATACCACACTTTTTCCGCCTCTGCGTTTAAGCCTTCCGTTACGGCATAAACCATATCATCGTCACAGTTGGATCCTGGAAAGACAATCACCGCAAATTTCATTAGGATACGACCTCCTCGATCGTATAGGTATAATCCTCAATCACCGGATTAGATAATAGCTTCTCACACATCTCTTCAATCCGTTTTTCCAAATCTGTTGTCTTTTCTATTTTAAGCTCGATGAACTTACCAGTTTGAACGCTTTGGACTTCCTTGTACTCCATGGTATGAAGCGCGTTCTGTATCGCACTTCCTTGCGGATCAAGAACTCCTTCTTTCAATGTTACATATACCTGCACCTTAACCACGCGCAGCCCCTCCCAGTCTATTTAATATATCTTCATATGCTTCTTGCAGAGAACCTAGTTCATACCTAAAAATGTCCTTATCTAATTTCTCTTTCGTAGCAGCATCCCATAGACGGCATGTATCTGGTGAAACCTCGTCGGCCAAAATAATTTCGTTATCTGCTGTTTTTCCAAATTCTAATTTCAAGTCAACAAGAATAAGTCCGCATTGTCGGAAAAGACGACTTAGTTGAGTATTGATAGCAAGTGCTTGTCTCTTCAAAGTGTGTAGTTGTTCTGGCTCTGCAACTTGTAATAGTCGTATATGATCCTCATTAACGAGCGGATCACCAAGTGCATCATCTTTGTAATAAAATTCAATGACCGGCTCTTCCAACTCCATTCCCTCATGGAGTCCTGTTCGTCTTTGCAAGCTTCCCGCTACCACATTCCTTACGACGACTTCTAAAGGAATAATAGCTGTCTCGCGTACGAGCTGCTCTGTTGAAGAGATTTTCTTCACAAAGTGGCTTTCGAGCCCTGAGGCTTCCAGGCGCTCAAAAACTAAAGACGTAATCTCATTATTCAAGCGGCCTTTTCCTTTCAAGCTCTCCTTTTTCTCACCGTTAAAAGCAGTAGCATCGTCTTTATACTCCATCCATAAAAGATTCTTTAGATTGGTTTTATATAATTTTTTAGCTTTGCCTTCATACAACAGAGACTCTTTTTTTAATGCGGACTCTTCTATTTTCATTCCAAACCAGCTCTCTCAAAAATAGTATCAATCTGTTTTAAATGATGGCGGTAGTCAAAACAATCTGCAATCTCTTCTTTACTTAACACCTCTGTAATTCGAGGCTCACTTTCCACTAGTTCACGGAAGGAGGTGCCTTTTTCCCATGCTTCCATCGCTTTCGGCTGGACAAGATCATAAGCTTCCTCACGTACCATGCCTTTGTCGATGAGTGTTAAGAGTACGCGCTGGGAATAAATAAGACCAAACGTTTTCTCCATATTCTGTTTCATGTTTTCCGGAAACACAGTTAAATTCTTGACGATGTTCCCGAAGCGATTCAGCATGTAATTCAATGCAATCGTCGCGTCAGGCAAAATAATACGTTCTGCAGAAGAGTGTGAGATATCCCGTTCATGCCAAAGAGGTACATTTTCGTACGCAGTCATCATATGACCTCGTATCACTCGGGAAATCCCTGTCATGTTTTCCGACCCTACTGGATTGCGTTTATGAGGCATAGCTGATGACCCTTTTTGTCCCTTGGCGAAAAATTCCTCTACTTCTCTCGTTTCGCTTTTCTGTAAGCCGCGAATCTCTACGGCCATTTTTTCTATCGATGTAGCAATCAGCGCAATGGTGCTCATATAATGAGCGTGACGGTCACGCTGAAGCGTTTGCGTCGATACGGGGGCGGCTTCTAAACCGAGCTTTTCACACACGTACGACTCGACAAATGGAGGGATGTTAGCAAACGTACCTACTGCTCCTGACAGTTTTCCGGCACGTACTGTTTCTGCCGCCGCTTTAAAACGTTCTTTATTTCGCTTCATTTCCTCATACCAAAGAGCCAGTTTTAATCCAAACGTAGTCGGTTCAGCATGGACCCCGTGGGTACGTCCCATCATTACTGTATATTTATGTTCAAGCGCTTTTTCTTTCAGGATGGCGAGAAAGCGGTCTAAGTCTTTTTCTAAAATGTCGTTCGCTTGTTTCAGCAAGTATGAGAGAGCCGTGTCTACGACATCCGTCGATGTTAACCCGTAATGTACCCATTTTTTCTCTTCACCAAGGGTCTCTGATACAGCGCGAGTAAATGCCACAACGTCATGCCTGGTTTCTGCTTCAATTTCTTTAATCCGTTCCACATCAAAGCCGGCATTTTCTCGGATTTTCTTTACGTCCTCTTTTGGAATCTCTCCTAATTCCGCCCAAGCTTCACAAGCAGATATCTCTACTTCGAGCCACGCGTTAAATCGATTCTCGTCCGTCCAGATTGCTCCCATCTCGGGTCTTGTATACCGTTCGATCATTTGATTTCCTCCACTCTAACTCTTTTCATTTTCTCTATTTTTTCGTTAGTATGTCCTGCCAGATCGTATTGGATGTTTCTAATGCCGCTTCCTGGGTTTCGTCAAGTACCGTCCAGTGGCCCATTTTCCGGCCTTGTTTCGCTTCATCTTTCCCATATAAATGAATGTGTCCTTTTCTTGCAAACCGCTCGATATGCGTATTAACGGCTGGAAGATGTTGACCGAGCAAATTAGTCATCACCACAGACTGTAACAGTTTGGTCGAACCGAGCGGCCATCCGCATACCGCCCGGATATGCTGTTCAAATTGAGATGTTTCACAAGCCTCTATGGTGTAATGGCCAGAGTTATGAGGCCGAGGAGCAAGCTCGTTTACATAAATTTCTCCATCACCGACAACGAACATTTCAACAGCTAACGTACCAACCAATTCTAATTCTTCGGCGAGTTTACGAACAATTTCTTTCGCTGTTTCCCCTGTCCTTTCCGTTATTCTTGCCGGTACAATCGTTTGATGTAAGATATTGTTCTTATGGATGTTCTCTCCTACCGGAAATAGAGCAGTCTCTCCATTTGTGCTTCTTGTTACGATCGCTGAGATTTCTTTTTCAAATGGTATCCATTGTTCCAAAACAAGATCCTTTTCTGCTCCGCCTAGATCCTTAAACGCCGTTTCTATCTGTTTTTCCTCTTTTATTACCATCTGACCTTTTCCATCGTAGCCGCCACGGCAAGTCTTCAGTACCGACGGATATCCAAGTTGTTTTAATCCTTCCTTGAGATCGGTTAAGCTATGGACAGGCTGATAGGGAGCTACTTTCACTCCTGCTTCTTCAATAGCTCTTTTCTCTCGAAGCCGATGTTGCGTAGTGTAGAGCAAGTTACTTCCTTGTGGCAAATAAAGCTTTTCCTCTAAAAAAGAAGCGGTGTCAGAGTCAATGTTTTCAAACTCATACGTAAGGACGTCGCAATGTTCCGCTAGCTCTAGCGCTCCCCTGCGATCATCATAGGCGGCCTCCACTTCTACATCGGCAACCTGCCCTGTTGGGGATTCAAGCTTTGGTTCCATAACAGCAATACGAAACCCCATAGCCCTTGCGGCAAGTGCCATCATTCTACCTAGCTGACCGCCGCCTAAAATACCAATTGTTTTTCCTGGGGCTATAAATTTACTCACGATAGATCCCCCGTTTCCACCACTTTTTGTCGCAAGGCTTCTCTTCGATTCTCCAACCTTTCTGCAACCTCAGGATCATAAGCTCCTAGCATCTCTGCTGCTAACAAACCGGCGTTCACGGCACCTGCCTTACCGATCGCAACAGTGGCCACCGGTACTCCTCCAGGCATCTGAACGATAGATAACAAGGAATCCATTCCATCTAATGCTTTCGATTGGACCGGAACTCCGATGACAGGTAGGGTCGTCTTGGCAGCAACCATGCCAGGCAGATGAGCAGCTCCCCCTGCACCTGCAATAATGGCTTTCAGACCTTTTTCTCTAGCTCTCTCTGCATATTCAAACATCAAATCCGGGGTACGGTGTGCAGATACTACCTTTTTCTCGTAAGGTACCGAAAGTTCATCTAATACTTCACACGCATGCTTCATCGTATCCCAATCTGAAGTACTCCCCATAATTACACCAACACATGGTTTCATTTATAAAAGTCTCCCTTATCTATGAGTATTGCAATGTTAATCCTAGTCACGTGTTATCACACAAAAAAGCTCCGGTGTATGACAGTCCCTCTACTTGATGAGAGAAAGCTGCCAGCTCCCGGAGCTTCGGCCTAAGTCGAACGTCAATCTTTCTTTTCCACCTGTTCGAGGCATGGCTTATCTTTCCCTCATAGTCCGGAAATTTACGGTTCCCGGGTAGAAACTTTTCAGGCCTTATTCCCGAAATTATACGAGGTTTTATATAATTTTCATTTCCGTTTTTCACAATTCTAGCTTAACAATTCTCCTCTATGAATGTCAATCAAAAATCGAACAATATAAAAGCAATCTATATTAATGTTCGTTATTTGGCTTTTGCCTCGAATACTATTCTTTGTTTAACAGGAATATGTTCTATTTTTCCGTTTTTTCTTACTTCCTTGAAAACGGGTTCTTCTTTACGCCGTACAGGAATATATCCTTCTTTGGCTATTCGTTCAAGACAATGAGCTATCGTCTCGTTCTCTTCCACCTCAAACTTTTTCTTTTTTTGCTTCTTCATTAAAGTCCCACCTTTTAACCTGCAGGTTTATTGTCGCGTCAACGTCTCAACCCTTTCACCCAAAAACCACCGAAAAACACTTTTGGCTCATGTGAGATAATAAACGCTTTCGGATCTAACTTCTTCACAGAAGCATATAAATCAGATTCAGATCTTCTCGTCGTTAAAATTTCCATCATCATTCTCTCCCCTTCACGTCCGTAGGCTACCCAGTTTGTCACGCCATAACCTTTGTCACGAAGGGCGTTAGGAATATCCGGCTCATATTCCTTCGTAATCACATTTACCGTAATATAACCAAGTGCCAGTTTTTCTTCAATTTTCATGCCAATAAGTACACCAGCCCCGAAACCAATCGCATATGCAAGTAAATTAAAAATGTTATCTAAATTATCCAAAACAAGTCCTAATCCCACGACATATATTAAGATTTCAATGACGCCCAGCCCGCCGGCAAAATACCTCTGTCCTTTTAGTGTAAATATAACGCGGAGTGTGTATAAGGACACATAAACGATATTAATTAAAAAAATAATTGCTACGAGAGACCAAGCGCTGTCATAAAAATTTTCCATGTTCATTCCTCCCACATAGGCTTTTCATTTTCAGTTTAGCCAGCGGATGATTCATCCCTTGCTGACATTCACTTTTTTCTGAAAAAATATATCACGTTTTTTATAGTGTGGGAAGAGTATAATTAACGTAATATAACAACATATTCCGACAAAAATCAGTAGATTATCGATAGGAGCTATTTACTTATCCCTTTTTCCTCTGGTTGTTCTAATTTTTCCAACGCTTTTTCTTCTGCAGGGATCCGTACTAATAATAATAGAAGGGCATTACTAATTGTAAATAGGAAGGATGTAATCCAAGCCCCAAAAATAAGTGGGAGTGATATGATTTCAAGGGCGACAATGACATAATTGGGATGGGGTAACCATTGATACGGTCCTTTCGTTACTCGTTTTGCTCCTGGCAAGACGATTATCTTTGTATTCCAAAATTTACCCAAAGACATTAATGTCCATACCCTCAGCCCCTGAGCCACAAGGAAAACAAACAAAAATAATGGCCAACCTACCCCTAGTGACGCTCCTTTTCCTAGCACTTCGAATAATAACGAAAGAAAAAATAAAACATGGAGCATGACAATCCATTTATAGTGGGATGCACCTACTTCAACCGCGCCTTCCTGTTTCATGCGTTTCTCATTATGGCGTGCGTAAACCACTTCGGCTAACCTTTGACAAATGACAACACTAATTAGAACGATAAACAATACCATCATCTATTCTCTCCATTCTAACCAAACCATTTCAGAGCTGAACCCCGGTCCTAGTGCTGTTAATAACCCTTGATCTCCATCTGATGGTCCCTGTTCCATAATATACTTTAAGACATAGAGAACAGTAGGAGACGACATGTTTCCATAAGAGGATAATATGGTTTGAGAAGGCTTTGTTTTTTCATTCGGAAAACCAAGGGATTTCTCATACGCATGGAGTACCTTCTTTCCTCCCGGGTGTGCTACAAAATGGTCAATATCTGTTTCCTTTTTTCCTAATCTATGTAGGAACTGTTCTACATTAGGTTTCAGCCAATTTTCAATGATAGCAGGAATACTTCGTGAAAAAATCACATGAAGACCACTGTCTTTTACATCCCACCCCATTACGTCTTCCGAATTTGGCATCAACGTCGATTGAGTATCTACTGTTTTGGGCTTTAAGCCTGTGTGAGCAAGTTGGTCTCCGCTCATTAATACACATGCCGCTCCATCAGCAAATAAGGAGGTCCCAACAAGGTTACTTTTTGAAAAATCTTCTCTTTGGAACGTAAGACTGCAAAGCTCAATACATAGTACAAGTACTTTTGCTTGTGGATAAGCTAGTAAATAATCATGAGCTCTGCTAACGCCAGCCGCACCGCCTGCACATCCTAATCCCCATACAGGTATTCTCTTTATGTGTAAGGGTAAAGATAATTCATTTATGATACGAGCATCTATGGTAGGAGTTGCCATTCCTGAACTCGAAATAAATATGATGGCCTCGATTTCATTTGGATCAGTGTTTGTCTGGCTCAAACAGTTTGCGATGGCTTGAGATCCCATTTTCACGGATTGTTCAATATATAATTGATTTTTCTCTTCTAATCCATGTTCCTCTTGAAACCAAGACAAGGGAGCGGCCAAATACCTGTTGTTAATTTTCCCGTTTTCAAATACTTGCAGCAGCCGTTCAATATCTCGAAAGTGATCTCCAAACAATCCACGAACAACTTCTACTGTTTCTTCCTGGGATACTCGATAAGGCGCATTTTGTGTAACGACATGTTCTATAACCGGCATTTTATCCCGTTCCTTTCTTATACCACGACCTATTTCCCGGGCAATAATAAACGACAAAAATCGACAGAGACCAACAGGGTTATATGACACTTTACGTGAAAATAGTAGACAGTATCCTTCCTATATGTAATTTCCCCAATACTAGCCTGTTCAATCCAACTTTCACGTCTTCAACTATATATGAAAAGATGTTGGGACATTCTCAGTGAAGAACGCTCTCTCTATATGTGAGTTTTTTTCCTCAAGCTGCACTTCTCTTGCTTTCACTTCGCTTTTTGCCGCAGACAAGTGAGCCTGAATAGCCATTTATGGTTGTTAGTGGATGCTAGATAATAAAATTAAAAAAAGAGCTGTCAAAAGATCATTTTAAACAGCCCCCGGAGTACTAAATTTTTGTTAATCTCATCAAACACAAAACGCTTCCACCTATCATTTTTGATAGCCGGAAGCGTTGTTTACTCTTTAGAGACCGTTTATGTCACAGCCTCTTCTATGCTTCATACATTTCATCAACCAAGAAATCCAAAGTAAGCAATAAATACAAAGAATAATACGTACATTACTGGATGAATTTCTTTTCCTTTTCCTTTTAAGAGCATCGTAATAGGATAAAAGATAAAGCCCAGCGCAATACCTGTTGCGATACTATAAGTCAACGGCATAGCCGCCACAGTCAAAAAGGATGGGATGGCAATTTCGATTTTATCCCATTCAATAAGGCGAAGGGAAGAAGCCATCAACACACCAACAAGGATAAGAGCAGGAGCGGTGACTTGCTCTGTTACTACCACCAACAGAGGTGAGAAGAACATGGATAGTAAAAATAACATCCCTGTAATAACAGATGTAAAACCAGTACGTCCTCCTGCAGCTACTCCTGACGAAGACTCGATAAAAGCTGTAGTCGTAGAGGTACCCACGATAGCACCGATAGAAGTTGCAGATGAGTCGGATAACAAAGCACGTGTCGCTCTTGGCAGCTTATTGTTCTTCACATAGCCGGCTTGATTTGCAACTGCGTATAGTGTTCCAGCCGTATCGAAAAAATCAACAAATAAAAAGGTTAAAATGACCACAACCATCTGAACGATAAGTTGGCTTGTCCATTTGATGTCACCTAATACAGCGAAGGCCTGTCCGAATGTTGGAGCTAAACTAGGAACAGCTCCTACCACCTGTTCAGGAAGTCCAATTAAACCAACAACTATCCCAGCAACAGCTGTCAACAGCATTCCGTAGAAAATACCACCATTCACGCCAAGGACCATAAGAATAGCCGTAATAACAAGCCCAACGCACGCAAGCAAAGTAGCCGGATTTGTCATATCTCCAAGTGAAACGGCGGTAGCCTCATCCGCTACAACGATGCCGGCATTTTGAAGCCCAACGAAAGCGATAAATAATCCAATACCTGAGGCCACTGCATATTTCAACTGTGCTGGAATCGCATTGATAATTTTTTCCCGGATGCCAATGGAAGTAATAATAATAAAGATAATTCCCGAAACAAATACACCAAATAAAGCAAGTTGCCACGGTAAGCCAATACCCAATACAACCGTATAAGAAAAGAAAGCATTCAATCCCATCCCCGGCGCTAACGCAATTGGATATTTAGCAATAAGTCCCATAATCAGAGTACCGATCGCAGCAGATAGAGCAGTAGCCGTGAAAACAGCTCCCTGATCCATGCCAGCGTCTGATAAAACGAGCGGGTTTACAAAAAGAATGTATGCCATAGACAAGAACGTCGTTAGGCCGGCCATACTTTCCTGCTTGTAGCTTGTACCCCATTTCTTAAATTCATAAAATCGTTCCACAACCGTTCCTCCTTCAGTAGTTATGTTATATTCTTCAAAGCCCGCTACAGCAGTATCCATCCATAAAAAAAGCCCCAGGTTTCACTACCTGGAGCTTCGACGCCAAAAAATTAATCACTCGGATCAGACGCAGGAGGACTTCACTCGCTGTCTTGAGCAGTCAATTTTTCGTAGTCAAGCTATTTACGGTAGCCTGTAGAGACTCACGAGCCGTATTCTCGTGATTATACGAAATAAAGGAATATTGTTATGCGACTAAAGTATAAGTCTTTCGTCTCCTATTGTCAACCATTTTCCGAACGATAAACTTTTTAGACAATTAATTGTTCGTGTAAAAATCATTCCCACTCAATGGTGGCAGGTGGCTTCGATGTGATGTCATAGACAACCCGATTCACATGGTTCACTTCATTCACAATGCGCGTGGATATTTTCTCTAATATGTCATAAGGGATACGAGCCCAGTCAGACGTCATGCCGTCGACTGATGTTACGGCACGTATTCCAACGGTGTAATCGTACGTACGAGCATCCCCCATGACACCAACACTTCTCATATTCGGCAAAGCCGTGAAATATTGCCAGATTTCACGATCAAGTCCGGCATTCGCAATTTCTTCCCGCAAAATGGCATCGGATTCCCGGACAATTTCCAGTTTTTCATCGGTGATTTCACCAAGAACTCGGATTCCTAACCCTGGACCTGGGAAAGGTTGACGCCACACAATTTCATCTGGCACTCCTAGTTCCGTTCCCAATTTTCGAACCTCGTCCTTAAACAGACTATTTAAAGGTTCAATCAAATCAAATTGCATGTCCTCTGGAAGTCCTCCAACGTTATGGTGGGATTTAATCGTCTGGGCCGTGTCTGTTCCACTTTCAATGATATCTGTATAAAGTGTACCTTGAGCCAGAAAATCCATATCTTTTAGTTTGTTTGCTTCTTCTTCAAACACATAGATAAATTCGTTCCCTATGATCTTACGCTTTTCTTCCGGATCAGAAACTCCTTCCAGCTTACCCAAAAACCGCTCTTTTGCATCGATTTTTATAATGTTCATATGAAAATCTTCACCGAAAGTTTTCATCACACTGTCTGCTTCATTCTTGCGCAGCAAACCGTGATCAATGAACATACAAGTAAGTTGATCTCCAATCGCTTTATGAATTAATGCTGCGACTACAGAGGAATCCACCCCTCCACTTAACGCACAAAGAACATTCTTCTCCCCTACTTGTTCGCGAATCTCTTCTACTTGCTCGTCTACAAAGTTTTTCATCGACCATTCGCCAGTGCAACCACATACCTGGAACGCAAAATTCTTTAACATGTCATCTCCAAACTGAGTATGACGGACCTCTGGATGAAATTGCACCCCGTACATGTTGCGGTTAGCATCACTCATACCTGCCACCGGGCAAGAAGGATTCACCGCGTCTACCTCAAACCCTTCAGGAGGCTCCACGATTAAGTCCCCGTGACTCATCCAGACACTTTGCTCTGCCGGCAGCCCGCTATACAATAATGACTCATTCTGAATCGTGATGACTGCCTTACCATATTCCCGATGATTAGCGGCTTCTACTTTTCCACCAAAATGATGTGTTAACAGCTGCATACCATAGCAGATACCTAATATAGGTACTCCCAGTTCAAAAATATCCGGATCCACAGATGGTGCTCCCTCTACATACGCACTGTTGGGACCGCCCGAAAATATAATTCCAGCTATGTTCATGCCCTTCAGTTCTTCTGCTTTGATGGTATGCGGATGGAGCTCACTATACACACCCAAGTCTCTAATCCTACGAGTGATCAGCTGGTTATACTGACCCCCAAAATCCAATACTGCAATCATTTCGTTTTCTTGTCCCATTTTCATCCACCTCGTTCTACTCAATCGCCTAAAACATGCCTATCATTGTAGCAGTCGCTTATAAAAGCGGTCAAGCCTTAATGCGCTGAATCATACATTCCCACACTGCCAGTAATTTATCTGGATTTCCTTCTTGATTTCCATAATGAATTTTTTCATATTCCTTTGTCAGAATTGACATATCCTCTGTTTTAAAAGTATCATCCATTCGTGCTGCATACTCTCTTAATGTTTCACTTGCCTCTTTTTTATAACCGGCAAGACCTAAAAGCCACAGGAGAGAATGAAAAGCTTTCGTATAGCCTTCGCTGTCATCTACATGTTTAAACCGCCATACGATTAGTTTCTTTAAAATTCGCATACGGAAAATATAGACTACCAAGGCTATGAGAGATACACCCAGTAGGAAAGGCCACCACGGAAATTGATTGCTATTAGCAGCAGAGGAATCCTTTGACTCCTCTTCTTCCTCCTCCTTTTCTTCTTCCTGAACAGATTCTTGTTCTTCCGGTTCTTCCGTTTCTGTATTTGTATTGTTGTAATCGAAACTGCCTGCAAAACCTTTTGTAGGCTCAAATGGCACCCACCCTACTTCCGGAAAATACACTTCCACCCACGAGTGAGCATTTGCATTGGTCACCTCATAAACAGTCTCATTTTCTTGACTTTTTATCTCTTCTCCAGAGGTGAATCCTTTTACCCAGCGAGTTGGAATATCTAGAGTCCGTAACATCACGGCCATACTTGTCGAGAAGTTATCACAATACCCACGCTGTGTTTCAAATAAAAATTGCTCAACATAGTCTTCCCCTTCTTCCGGAATAGGAATATTTTGAGTCTCATACGTGAAATCAGGTCCGTGGAAATAACTCTCTATGGCTCGGACTTTATCGTACCGGTTATCCATTCCTTCTGTTATTTCTTCCGCCAGATTCTGAATGGAAGCCGGCAGCTCATCAGGTAAAGAGAGATAATGATCTGTTATATGGCGGGGGTCCTTTTTGGGAATCTCCTTCATTTTTTCGACCGGAAATTCAGGATCTTCGTATGTTATTTGATAGGTGCGGAGCTGATAACTGTTTCCATCGATGAAAGTACGGGCTTTTCCAGAATAGCGGTCTATCTCTGTTTCCACTTCTTCTTCCGGTGCTTGCAGATGGAGAAGTTCGCCAGGATAGAAAGCAAATTGAAAGTCCCAATTCCCTTGTACACTTACTTCTATTTCCTTTTCTTCCCGCGGGACCGACTCATCATAAAAATCACTTTTATGATGGGGCTCTTGGGGCGTATTTGATTTCCAGCCATGCCCCGTATAGACATTTTTGGACTCACCGCGCCAATAGTCTCCCCCTTCTCCTACTGCTGTGAAGACCCGCGTATCATCCATAGCAAAACCGCCACCGAGTTGTTCATCATTTTCCCCATATCCAATAACGCGCGGGCTATCACCGTGTAAGTCCTTACCTTCACCCAATCCTGCAGCTGTCTTTAGGTAAGGCACGGGATCAGGCCATTGAGGGTCCATCTTGGGAGCAGTCATTCCTACACCAGCTGCAATAACTAAGATACCGAGTGAAACGGTAATCCACTTCAGCCAAACACTTATACTTCTTTCTCCAATAAAAAATGCAGAAAGGCGATCCCATTGAAGCAAGGCTAACAACAGGAACCCAATAATAAATACACGCATGATTGCAAACTGACCATCATAAACAGTAAACGTGTCCATCACAGCGATATATATTACAGTGAATACAAAAAAGAATAAGATCCTTCGTGCTTGGACCACCCAAAAGTATAGTAAGTAACTCATAATGGCTAGCAGCAATAAAAATAGAAAACTTCGAAATGAATCACTTAGATGAAACCATTCTCCTCGCAGAAGAAAATGAACGTTTTGGAAGACGTCCTGAAAAAGAACAGACCACCAGCTCATACTCAAAAATGTATTTTCGTAAAAGATAAGGTGGAGACCAAATAATAATCCTCCGGTAAAAAGTAAGACGGACGCCCACCATGGGAGAGATAAAAATGTAATAAGAAAGAAGACACCGGCAATTCCCATAAACAGTGGGAGATACCCCGTGTCTGTGATTTCTGGCAAAGGCAGGAGCCATTCCATAAAAAGCAAATACCCAAGTACATAAGACAAAAAAAGACGGGGATAATTATACATTCTATGCAAATAAAGCCCCCCCTTCTTTGTCATCCACTGTATATTTCCCACCACTCAATTGAAGCAATAAAACAGAGCCCCCTGACTGCCTGTATTTGTTTAATTCTTCTCTTTCTATGTCCGTTGCACTATGGCCCGGAGTATAAACTACTACGATATCTCTGGTTGGTGATAACATAGGTTCCAAGCACTGTCTTTCTCGAGAGGTAAACCGAGATGTAATATAAACAATGGATGGAACGTTATGATTATCGTTTAATAGGTGACTTAATTGGGACTCTCCCTCTGTCTTCTGTAAACGCGCCAGCTCTTTAAATATGTGTTGATGATACGCGCCCTGCGTTTCCATCTCTAATGTTTTTGTCGTTTGAGCCGTATCATAAAAGGTAACAGGACGTCCACTTGATAAGCTGTGATTTACTAATGAGGCTGCAAATTCGATTTGTATCTCAAAATCGTTCTCATCGAGCTTTCCTGTGTTTTCTACAATTAACACATACCCTTTGCTTGACTGAGACTCAAATTCTTTGGTTACTAATTTACCCGCGCGAGCTGTGACTTTCCAGTCAATGCTAGTCAGTCGATCACCTGCCACGTAATCTCGCACACCTGCGATCGAGAGCGCATCATTCATGAATGGAGCGGTTACGGACCCTGTTACTTCATTGGACTCCTGTAAAGCCCTCCAATCACGCAGCGGACGGATTTTTGGGAGCACGGTAAGAGTATCTGATATTCGTCTTTCCCCTTCTCTCTGATAAAAGCCAAATAAATCACCCGTACCCAGTGCTATTGTTGAAAATACGTGATCCCCTCGTTTCCCTCCCTCGATGTGGTAAGTATAATGAAGAGGGCTCGTATGAGGGAAAAAGGTAATAGTTCCAGGAGGCGTTCCTTGACCGTTCAGTCCTCCCGGTACGCTGTCGTACATACTTATAAATAGTAATGGGAAAGGGTATTTCTTTCTTATGGTTAGTGTTACTTCCGTCGTTTCCCCTAAATGGATAAGATTATTATCCAATGTACGCTCTAGATGAAATAAGCGAAAAGGGTAGATACAAAGAAGGAAATTGACGATTAATACACCACATACACTATAAAACAAAAACCAGCTGACATAACCGCCTTGGAACATCGCATAAGCATATAAAGCTCCTGTCATGAAGAGAATAGACAGGAGCTTTCCGGTTTTCAACAGTTGTCTTTTAACATTCATTTATCGCACCGCTTCCTTCTTTGTTAACGGTACCTGGAGGGTAGAGAGGATATCCTTGACAATCGCTCGCCCGCTGTTGTCAGAAACCGGAAAATCAGCACGCAAAATAATACGATGAGAAAGGGTGAAAGGTGCCAAATATTTCACGTCATCTGGAATCACATACTCTCTCCCTTGCAGAAATGCATAGGCTTGGGCAGCTTTCATCAAAGCGATAGAACCTCGCGGACTCACTCCCAGTCGAACATCTCGGTGTGTCCTTGTCTCGTTAACAATAGAAACAATGTAGCGTTTCACAGAATCTTCCACATATACTTTTGATACTTCTTCCTGCATGGTAAGCACACTCTCTAGAGAGAGCACATGATCGATTTGGTCGATGGGATGACTTTTTTCCACTCGCTTCAATACTTCCAACTCATCTTCATAAGTTGGATAGCCCATATTTAATTTAAGCAGGAAACGATCTAGTTGTGCCTCTGGGAGGGGATATGTCCCCCCATATTCAATTGGATTTTGAGTAGCCATCACGAAAAACAGTTCCTGGAGCCGTCTCGTTTCCCCATCTACTGTAATGCTCCCCTCTTCCAGGGCCTCTAACAGAGCTGACTGCGTTTTTGGAGACGTACGATTTATTTCATCAGCCAACACCACATTTCCCATCACCGGTCCTGGCCTGAACTCAAAAACTTGTTCTTTTTGATTATATATAGAGACTCCGGTAATGTCCGATGGTAATAAATCAGGGGTAAATTGAATTCGTTTAAAATCAGCTCCGATAGAACGGGCAATCGCACGAACCATCATCGTTTTCCCAACCCCAGGTACATCTTCTATAAGTACATGTCCTTTGGCTAATAGAGCCGTTAAACTTAATATGATTTCTTCACGCTTCCCTACAACCACACTCTCGATATTTTCTATCACTGAATGCAAGGCGGAACGTTCTTTGTTCACTTGGCCATTCCCCCAATAAAAGACTCGATCTCCACTAATATCTATTATTCTATCATATCATAATTTATGAGGAGCACGTAAAAAATGGTATAAGGTATCCATATCCTATTCTTTTTGAGGGGCTGCTGACTTGAACTGGTTTCATCTATTTCCGAGAGGGAAAAACGCACCAGCTACAATATTCTTTTAGCCTCTATCACTCGTTGCCCAGCAGTTATAAGAATCATAAAGAAAAACAGTAAAGTAAAGAATACTAACAAATCTGTCAACACTATCATGAAGGAGAATAGAATAAATGTTTCACTACGCTCCGCTAAGCCTGCTTGATAATAAAATGATTTCATGCCGGACTTTTCTGTCAAGGCGCCAACTGTTAAAAATACAGTCATTGACATAACAATGGAGGCCGTTAACAACAATAATGCCCACATAGCGTCGGGAAAACGAAAAGCTAACCCTATGATGATCCCTAATTCTACGAGCCGATCGAATATGATATCAAGTAACGTTCCCCATGGGGAGGTTTGTGTCTGTCTGGCAATGGCTCCGTCTACAGCATCTAGAAACCCAGACAGCCATAAGGTGATTAATGCTAGATACGTATACTCAAAATAGACAAAGACACCAGCGGAAACCCCTATTCCAAAACCTATAACCGTGACTTGATTTGCTGTTAATCCCCATCCCGACAATGTCGCAGCTGATTTATAAATAAAGGGCTCTACATATTTTCTTGCGTGTGTATCTAACATTCCCTTACCTCTCCATTAATGTTATTTAACTCGGATATATACTTTTTCTCTACAGTGAGCTGCACGGTCTCCTCTATTTCAACTTCCTCCTCACTAGGCATGATAATATACTGCGACAGATGAGGAATTTCCACTTGGTAAAATAATTGAGCGGAACGCATCCACTTTCCGAGCACGGTTCCCCTAATAGTGAATTCATTTTCATTTCCCTGCCATGACTGATTTCTTAGCCGTAAAAATCGACTTGAAATAAAATAGTGATCTTCTAGTATGATTCCTTCTGAATAATGCTTAGCAGTCACCAAGTTATCAGGATATTTATACACTTCGAGAGGGGAGCCTGTTTGATGGATCATTCCATTCGCCATGACGGCAATTTGATCTCCTACTATCATTGCCTCTTCCTTATCATGAGTGACAAATAAAGCCGTCATCCCTTCGTCCTTCAGCATGTTTCTTACCCACGTGCGAAGGGACATTCGAAGGACGGGGTCTAAGCTGCTGAATGGCTCATCAAACAACAGTAATTTCGGCTTTATAACAAGAGCTCTAGCAAAAGCTACCCGCTGCTGCTGCCCCCCTGATAACTCATAAGGGAAGACATGAAAGTAGTCTTCCATCCCCACTCGTTTGAGAATGTCCATGCTCATTTGCTGACTTCTTTCCCGCGGTATTTTCTGAAGTTTAAGCCCATAGTTTACATTTTCTAATACAGTCATATGTGGAAAGAGAACGGACCGCTGAAACATTAATACGACGGGACGGTGTTCAGGTTTATGTCGGGTTACACTCTTTCCGCCCAAAACAATTTGTCCTTCTTTCACTGGTACTAATCCAGCTATGGTACGAAGAAGGGTTGTTTTTCCCCCACCGGAAGGACCTATAATACACATAATGTCGCCTTTGGTTACACGGAAGGAGACACGGTGAAGAATTTTTTTTCCGTTATAACTGATCGATAGATTTTTGCATTCAAGCATTCGGGATGATAGCTCCTTTTATAGTCACGTTTCATCTCTCATTTGATTAGTTGTTACTACTTTCCGGCTAAGATGGCTAACGAGCTCGAAGATACAGACCAAAAGAATAGGAAGTAACACGAATAGTAATGAAAGAGCAGCGGTGACCGATCTGTCTATTCCAGCCAAGTAAGGATAATAAATCATGGCCAGAGTTACTACCTGTCCTCCTCCAATCAGCGCTGTTAACACATACTGACTGAGAGAAATGACAAAGGTTAATGCCAGGACAGCACGTAAACTAGGGAAAAGAAGCGGAACAGTGATTGTCCAAAAGGCTTTCCAGGAAGATGCACCTAAATTCCTTGCTGCTTCTTCATATCCTGCCCCTATATTTTCATAACCAGCTCTCAATATTCTTATCGTATAAGGAAGAGTAGGCAAAAGATGAATGAGCACAACGCCTGCCCAATGATCAGCCAGCCCTACCCGAATCATAGTTAAAAGCAATCCCATTCCTATGGCAAGACTCGGGATCAAGATAGGCAGCAACAAGAAAGTCTCAACTAATGACTTACCTTTAAATTCGTAATAAGCAAGAGCCTTCGCAGCTGGTAAACCTAATAGAAGGTTCAAACATACAACCATTGATCCAATAAGGACCGTCCATCCAATAGAAGACCAAATATGCGGGTCACTGAACACAACCGACCATGCCCGCAAACTGAATGAGGCTGGTATTATTTGCGGCCATCGCCATTCGTGGGCAAAACTATTAAGGAGCAGTAATAGAAGCGGTGTAACGAGCGCAAAGAAAACACATCCAAGCAAGAACATTTTCACTAATTGAACGATACTCGGCTTCATGTTACCGCCCCCTCGCAATATGCATCCGACGCCTTTGTGTGACCCAGAATGAAAGGAAGGCGATGAATAATATAATAAGAGTAGTAATGATCATAACAGCCATGGCAAGCGGGCGGTTGCTCCAATCATTTTCAAAAAACCATTGATAAGATAATACAGGGAGCATTTTCGGATAGGTAATGCCAAGCACAGATGGGACTTCAAACGCAGCTAGTGTAAAAGCAAAGAGTATAATACCTGTTTCAATTAATACCGGGAAAAGGGATGGCCATTCTGTAGTCTTAAATACGTCCCAGGAATTACCACCTAGCGTGCGAACCGTAGCTTCCTCTTCTGGACTAAATTGTTGGTAAATCGGTAAAAGCATCAATATAACAAACGGAACTTCCTTCCAGATATAAGTAAAGATAATACCAGCACTATGTTGTGATTGAATAGAGAAAGGAAAGTCAGCAATTTCATTCACCCATCCGAAATGATAAAAGAGAGAAGATAGGATGCCACTCTCTGATAAAAATAAAATAATTAAATACGCGGCTACGAAATGAGGAAAAAGCATAGGAAGCCAAACAAGAGACTTCCAACGGTAATTCATAAAATACCGCTGCAAGACTCTTGTGAGAAACAATCCAATGAGTAGAGAAGCGAGCGTAGATGAAATGGCTATATACATACTAAGGAACAGAGAATCCCAAAATGCTTCCTTCATTAGCAGCTCTTCGTAATATTGAACGGTCCATTTTCCTGTTTCCCACTCCCTAAAGCTTTCCGCTATCGCTTCCCATACTCCGTATCCTACTAAGAATCCGATCACTATTACACTTGGTAATAATAATAGCCAAGGTTTAATTGTTTCCGGATTGAACCACTTCACTTATCCAATACTCCTTTATCCATTCGGTATACTCTGGATCCATTTCATTTAGAAAAGAATCCTGCAGTTCGTCGGCAGACAACACACTTTCCCCACGTTCTATATCCTTCAGCTTCTCTTGATAAGAATCAGGCAGCTTATTTATATCGAGAACGGTGTTATCTCCCCATACGGAAGGTTCAAGCTTTTTTAACTGAGCTTCAGGAGACAAAAGTTCATTAATGGTGACTAATGCACCTGCTGTATTCGTACTGTTAAAAGGAATGGATAGAAAGTGTAAATTCCCAATAGAACCCGGCTCCATTACAAAACTTCTTGTCGTTTCCGGGAACGTACCATCAGCTATTAACCGCTCTGCTCTCCCTTCATTATACCCCATTGTAAATAACACTTCCCCCTGGCTGTATAAATGGTCCAGATCGGAAAGAGTAGACGGATACGTTTCACCTTCTCTCCATAAATGAGGTTGTAATTCATTGAGGTAACCCCAAATCTCATCTGAATGCTGCTGCAATAAAGACGGGTTATATTCTTTCCCATCTAAAGCTTCTATTCCTATTTTGTCATAAAGAACATGTTTCAAGAATCCACTCCCGCTAAAATCTTGAGCTTCCGGGTATGTAAATGTGCCGGGATTCTTTTTCACCCATTCGGCTAAATCTGCAAAACTTGCCGGCGGTTCTTCCACTTTAGCAGAATCATATAAAAATACATATTGGACTTTCCCCCAAGGAGCTTCCATCCCCTCTATAGTAGTCCCAAAATCATATTGCTGCTCTGAATTTTCTTTATTTACATATTGCTGGTAGTTTGGCAAATAATCCGTAAATGACCCCCAGAGTAAATCATTTTCCTTCGCATTTTTAAAATTTTCCCCGTTTATCCAAACGACATCAATAGAGCCATCTTCTTTCCCGGCTCTTTTTTCCGTCTGTAACTTTTGAAGGATCTCTGTTATATCCATCGGATGCCTTGTAAGTGTTATATTGTATCTCTCTTGCAGCCGGGGTGCTACCCAATCATCAATATAATGATTAATTCCTTCATCGCCCCCCCACATATAAAAGTGGACTTCACTGCCTTCTGCTTCTGCCAATGTATCTTCCCATGATTGGTTTAAGATACTTTCAGAAGTATTTTCACTTTGTTCTTCTAATTCTTCCTTGTCATCAGTTGAACAGCCAACAAGAAAGAATAAGAGGCACAACACGGCTACACAGCTCTTAGCTGATATTTCTTGGATTCTACTCATATTTCTCCCCCATTTATAACGAGCAATTAGCCCGGCATTCGAAATATCCCTCCCATTGACCTAAGAAAAAGTAAACCGCCCAAGTGATACCCTGCACACATAAGAACGGGAGTATGTCCACGGAAACCATCCAGGCAATAACACTAAATAGAATAATAAAAAGAAGCAGCGCCCAACGGATATGCCATAAAATCCGTTGTAAAAGCGCTCCTGTCTTCGCGTTCACTCTCATATTCGTCTCCTTTATTCTAACCTAAGCTTTCTTTTCTCCTAATAATTTCGGGCCTATAATGCTTCCAAGGACAGCTATTGCAATAACGACAGTAAATACAAAAAAGAGTATTTGTACACTTCCGGAAGCTGTTTCTCCTAAATAAGAATACAATAAAGTTGCCGGAAGCTGGCCAAGTCCTGTGGCCCAGAAAAAATGACTGAACTTAATAGCTGTAACACCAGAGGCATAGCTTACCAAATCGAAAGAAACAATAGGAACGAGGCGTGCAATAAATACGGAATGCTTTCCGTACTTCTCGAAAAATCTATCCCACCAGTTCAACGCACGTTTGCTTACCATTTTCTCCACGAGCGGACGCCCAAAAAACTTGGCGATGAAAAAACATAGGACAGCACCAGCCATTGCACTCGTCCAAGATAGAACAGCTCCCCAAAACCACCCAAACAATAATCCATTGGCAAATGTGATAACAAAGGCAGGTAGAGGAGCGGCTACAGATTGAAAAATCATCAAGAGGCCGGATACAACAGCAGCAAGCGGACCAAAGGATAATAAATAATCACGAAACGCTTCTACATCCGCTTCCATTAATGCACTTGCAGCACGATTAGCGCTTGCCTGCATCTCGCTTTGACCTAAATAAACGAATAACAATAGGGCACTTAATATAAAAAAGACAGATATTCCGTAACGGGACGATCTACTAAAAGAACTCCACGCCATCCTCGGCGAGCTCTTTTTGAAGTCAAGCGGGTATCTTGCAGCTCCGTAGAGTGAAAGCAGGCCAATGAGCACCCAAACAAGAATCAGAATGTTCATTTGAGGAAGAGTCAGCATGGAGTCTAGCATTAACCCTTTTCTCGTTACGTACGCCGGCATCACGAATAAAGAACTTTTAATAGCTGTAAGTATAATAATAACCGCTGCACTAAGAGGCAGTATTACTCTCATAAAGAGCGGCCGAGTCCAAATGATAAAATGACTCGCACTCATAAATAGGGCAACAAAGTAAAACCAAACACCTGTTAACATCATGACCAAGATGAAATACTCACTATCGAATCTCATATCAAGCCATTTGTTTTGTATCAACAATAAAGAAACCGCTAGACCAATTACATAAAAAAGAAAAAGGGAGGCGAGAAAATGCCCGCCAAACTTCACTATTCCTTTCATTTTCTCTCAACCCTTCCTTACTTATCAAACGAATAAGTTACGACAACCGGTTCTCCATCTTCCGGTAAAATATCTGGATTACCATGGAACTCTGCTTCCCCATCATCAAACGTACCTACAGGTTGAGCGGAGTTGCTTATCACTCCCACGGGACAGCTATCAAAACACATAAAGCAACCCGTCATGTTTTCCTTCGCATTATCGTAATTACCACCATAGCGGTAAGCAATTTCCCTACCCGTGGAGTCTACCATTACTTCGTTCACATCATATTCTTTTTCTGCACCTTCCCAGGAAATAGTCACGTTCACTGGGTCCCCTTGAATCACTTTTCCTTCTTCGGTTTCTTCAAAACCGTCATCGGAGTCCTCTCCTTTAGCCGTTGCCGGTTCCCCGCCGATCGTTTCCAATGCTTCATAGAATGATAGCGGGTTTGCATAGGATTTAAAAACGGCTTCATCTCCATAATTGCCTTCCACCCAATTTAACCCATGTCTCGTCGGTTCACTCAAATACTTCCCGTTTACAGTAGCGTATACTTTCACCGTGTTGTTCTCTTCATCTATATATATACCTTTTTCCTCTCCAAGTTCATCTTCACTGGAGGCGTAAGCTGCATCTAAATTATCTTCGTCTATCTCCGCATTAGAGGAACATGCTGCTAAACCAAGTAAAAGTAAGGCAACAGAAATATACAATATGAATAATCTTTTCATTCTAGAAACAATCCTTTCAATATTTATGATTTTTTCCACCGATATGGAAGTTTTTGGATCGTCCTCGGTTGTTGAACCGTCTCTACCGTTTCTAACATATCGAGTACAATTCTCTTTTGGAGCTCTTTTTGGCCCGCAGCCCCAAAGCTTCTTCCCAGGGGAAATCGAAGGTGCAACGCTCTAGGCACACCAACTTTTTCAGTCAAATCGGATAAATGTGTGATCGACGCGGTGGCAATTCCTGCTTTTTCCACTTCCTGCTGTATCAACCCCACGGATTGATGACATATATATCAGCCGGGAGAAAGGAGCAGAATGTTGACGTTCTCCTTTTCCAAGAGCTTGATAATTTTTGGCACAGAGTTATCAATAAGAGCTTGGGTATTCGGAATATAACCCATCATTCCAATATGCATGCTTGATAAACCGCCGATTTCTCCTTCTGCTTCTAAATCCTTTAGTTGCTCCAGTGGAAAAACACAGCTAATATCTTTCTTTGCATCGCTCGTGTCATAATGGGTGTGACTGATCATGAGATCTGTCTGCTTAGCGTTATTTGGGATATAGCGAAGACTATAATCTCCCTCTTCCACCTGAAAAATTGGATCTGACTTTAAATGAACGCCGGCTGTTGTTAAAAATGCTACTTTCCATTGGTTCCTCTCTTTTTTAGGAATCGACAATTCCACAGGCCCATCGTTTTTTTCAATCATTCCTTTTGCTTTTTGTTTAAAAAATTCATGGCGCAGTCTTTTCCGCACTTCCCCTCTCCCCCCTTTCCAGGAGGTAAAAGACCCCTCCAATTGAAGTGGCAGCCAGAACAATGACAAAGAATAGAAGAGAAACCGCAACAGAAACCGATTGCTCTACGCCAATTAACATAAATAAATAAGCGTAAGATCCTTCGCGTATCCCAAGGCCATTAATCGATACTGGTATCATTGTTAAGGCAGATATTAATGAAACAAAACCGAGCTGCGTGATAAATGGGATGGAAACACCCATTGATCGATATAATAAATCGGTAACCCACACGAAACACACTTGAAAAACTATAGAAAAGCATAAAAGTTCCAAGAACAAGCGAAGTTTTTTATAAGAATGAATGGTGTCATAAAACTTAGCTGTTTTCTCTCCAAAGCGCTTTTTCATGAGCAATGTAAAGCGGTAGTTAAATAATAGATTATACGCGATGACACACATAGCAAATACCATCACCATTTCAAACAGAAAGCTACCACTTCGATTAGCAGACAAAAGCCCCACCATCATAACGAGAAACAACGCAATACCGGCAAATACTCTCTCTGTCACGACAGAAGCGACTGCTCTCGCGCCTCCAATTTTTTTCCCCGCGTAATACATTCTCGCCCCATCTCCCCCCAAACTCCCTGGGAGAAAATTATTAAAGAAAAAACCTATATAATACCACCGTAAACATTGGAAGAAGCGTACGTTATCTTCCTGTCGGCAAAGAATATACCACTTGTAACCGCTAATCCAAATACAGAGATGCACAGCCAAAAAAGCGGACAACATATAGCCAAAGTGAGCGCGGGCCACGTAGTTCGTAAACTCGCTCCAGTCTATATAGAATGCTAAAAAAATCAATGCCCCGCCTGATATGAGCAAGCGAACAAGGAATGACAAGACTTGCCTCCAATTACTATTGTTTCTGATTGTTGTTCTATGGTTCACTTCTTGTTCGAGCATGTTGTAACCCCTTAACTCCTATGATAAGTCGTTCTCTCTATTATTATGACAAAAGGTTATAGGTGCAATAATAAATGATCATATAGAGGGTATCACGATTCTGTCACAACCACAAAGGAAAATGCTCACATAGAAATGCTCCCTATGGATTAGATACATGACAACAAGGGTATAGAAGTCATACATTGAAAGAGGAGGTACATGATGAACCAGATAAAAAAATATATAAAAGACTTAGTAGCTGAATTTCAAAAAGACAATGTTCCCTTGCTGGCTGCGGCTCAAGCTTATTATTATTTGTTGTCCATTGTCCCATTGTTAATTGTGTGCTTCTCTCTCATTCCGTATTTAAATATAAGTTCAGAAGAAGCAATGAGTTTTATTGAAACGATGATGCCAGGTGAAATGGCTACTATATTCGAGGATAATATCGTCAGTCTGGTTGAGACACCGAAAGGCGGATTACTAACTGTGGGCATTATTGGTACGCTATGGTCCGCTTCAAACGGTATCAACGCATTTATCAAAGCATCAAACGAAGCCTATGAGGTCGAAGAGACAAGATCATTCATTAAAGCACGTCTGCTCGCCTTAGGTTTAACCTTAGGACTTATCGTCTCCGTTATCATAGCGATGCTTCTACCTGTGTTTGGTAATGTTATTTTGGAATTTGTAAGTTCATTGATTGGTCTTGGCGGATCCTCTGTTGTTTTATTTCAGGTCCTGCGCTGGGCGATAAGTATTATCGTCTTAACGGCTTTATTGTTAATTCTTTATCGAGTCGCCCCTAACAAAAAACTACCTTTTAAGCATGTCTTGCCAGGCGCTTTAGCGGGAAGCTTGCTTTGGCAGTTAATTTCACTCGGTTTCTCATTTTACGTGAGCAATTTTGGCAGCTATTCCGCGACGTATGGGAGTCTCGGCGGTGTTATTATATTGATGATTTGGTTTTTCTTAATTGGCATCATCTTAATGGTTGGTGCAGAAATTAACGTAGTGTATCACCGACGTAAAACAAACCGCTATGACTATGCGAGTAGCAGATCAGGACAAATGACAACGTAAGAAAAAAATCAGCCGAACGGAGATTTAATTCTCCCGTTCGGCTCTTGTTTCCCCCATGCTTGTTTCCTCGCTTCTTTTCCATGGCGGATCCCCAAAGTCATGAAGTTTTTTATTTATTTTAAATACCGCATACGGAACGGCAAAAGCAAGAAACGTACAGAATAGACGCAGCCAATCTGTCAGACTGTTGATCAAAGTTTCTCCCATTTTCCGACCTCCTATTAATCATATTGGTAAGTTTCAGAAGTACCGGTTGATTTAACACTGACATCAACGTTAATAGTAAAATCAGCTTGAGAGAATAACTGTTTTCCGTCCGTCCAATTCCCTTCGAGTCGCTCCCACTCCTTGTAATGATGATATCTAAGTTTGTCATCAATCTGAAAAATATCCGAGTGCAACTCATTCTGCGCTTTACTAATCGTTCGTTCGATACGACTCTTCACTTGATCTTCCACCGCTTTCTCTATATCCCGGAGGCCTTTATGATCAATTTGTTCTTCCGTACCAAACACCTCTGTAATATGGCCTCCAGAGGTAATATCTACAGTGACATCGATGTTTTCTATATCTTTCGGATTTACTTTGATATTACTTTTGGTATAATCAAGCGCGTATGCAAATATGTGATCCTCTACTTTCACTTCAATCATCCCGGCATCCGTGTCTCCCTTTACTATATTTAACCCAAGGACCTCTTCCTTCGATAGCTCCCCCGATGTCGTAGTTCCTCCTCCATGAACCACAATTCCGCCTTCATAATTAATTCGATCTTTTTTTGCAGTGAACAAGGGTAGAATATAGTCATTTTTTGCTAATACGTACTCGTGAATCTCCCCTACACGGTTTACCTTCATGATACCTGTTTTATCTTCACTGTTTTCTAACAGCAAGTCGACGTACATCGACGGCAATGGTTCTTCTTCCGCCTCTATTTCTAATATTTTTTTTGCTTCCCCTTTTGCAATAAGTACTTTTATGCCACGCCGCATCTCTTGGTTCCGTATAAATATATCAAGCACACTGCTAAAGAGATGGGGTGTTTCTAAAACCTTGTCCGAGATAACAAGCACTTTTAAATGCTCGTAAAAAGGTAGTTTTCTTGTCACAGTAGCCATACGCTGATCAATGGTATATAGAGAAGTCCCTGTGTCAGTAATATTCATATAGGGTTTTTTATCCCCTCCTCCTTGCTGAGAAGGAGCGCCAACCCCCGCCGGTACGACGAACTGATTTGTCAACATCATAACGGGATCTCCATTCTCGTTTTCTCCCGCCACATCGACGGCTGTGCCAATCACAAACCCTCGTTCCTCGATGGCAACTTCATCCCAACATCCCGCAAGAACGCTCAGTAGTATAATCATGATCAAATAAGTTCTATACTTACCCACTCCCTCCCACTCCTCTTACTTTCATAATGATAAAAAGCACAATAACCATGATATAACTATAAGCGGTCGCAATAATTCCAAATATAGATTGAAAATCCTGTAATTCCTTAAAATCTTCGGGAAACATACCAATGAAAAAAATAATCGGTGAAATCGTAAAAAGTATTTTTTCTTTGGACACTTTTTTAAATAGCGGCTGTAAAGCTAACAGAGACGTATCAATTGCTAAAGCCGTAGAATTAAAAACAGCCATAATCCAAACGACGAAAAAAAGCGATTCAATTCTTTCTAAAATACCTCCTGTTATCTCCACTCGTTTCGCCAATTCAATAACAGGATATACCATATTAGATGTAGCAACATTGCCGAATACAGTTAAACAAAGGAAAAATACAATGAGATAAAAGGCAATCGGGAAGCCCATCCCGAGTGCTAACATTTTCGGTGTTTTCTCTGGCTGTTTGACGAGAAAAACATAAAAAAGAAAGATAGTAGCTCCCATATAAGCCATGACACTATCTGTCGCTGCGTTTAAATAGCCACGGATATCCGATTGAAACACAGGCAAAAAGTTATTCGGGTCTGCCCATCTCATATTAAATAACAGAACCATAAATGTTATGAAAAAGATAATAGGGAAAAACATCATATTTAAGCGAAATAAACCTGCTCTTGAACCGGCAACGGCATACACAACAACTAACAAAAAAGCAAGCGCAATCATCTCAGATGGTGTCTGGGTAAACAAATATTGTTTTGCGATATTTGTAAGTGTACGCATAATTAAAGCAGCTAAACAAATGCCTATGACCCCGTAACTAAAAGAAAGAAACATTGCTACAGGTCTGGAAACAAGAGTAGAGGTATATGTTATAAACGGCTGATTAGGAAAAGAAGCGGCAAGCTTTCCAGTGAGCCAAATCATGACCATCGTAAACAGCCCCGCCGCAAGGATGGAAATCCAGCCATCCGCAGCCGTTGTTGTTTCGGTAATTTGCTTAGGAAGAGACAGAACTCCTACTCCGATAATCATAGAAGGCACCGCTATTAAAATTTCCTTATCCGTGATTTTCTCATCACCATATTTAAAGGACTTCATGCTTTTTCTCCTCTTCGCTGATCTTTCGTCTGCAAAAATGACGGCCTTTTCACCAAAGTAGTTAACGGAGCTCTAATGACGAGATCTTTCCAATCATGTTTAAATGTTGGGGCAAAGGGGGTGGAATAAGGGATTCCAAAACTTTTTAAATTAACAATATGAATATTAACCATAATGTACACCAATACGATGCCGTAGAGACCGAAAATAGCCGCCCCTATCATGATGGCAAATCGAATAAGTCGGAAAGCAATCGCGACACTGTAGAGAGGGATAGAAAACGTAGCGATCGCCGTTAAGGCAATAACGATGACCATAATAGGGCTGACGATTCCAGCCTGGACAGCCGCATCCCCGATTACTAGTCCCCCTACAATTCCAATCGTTTGACCAATAGTCTGGGGCAGTCGTGCTCCCGCTTCCCGTAAAAACTCCATCGTAATAACCATAAGTGCCGCCTCGACGACGACAGGAAAAGGGACCCCTTCTCTCGTGGCCGCTATCGAAAAAGCTAATTCAGAAGGAATCAAATCTTGGTGATAAGACACAAGCGCAATATAAAGGCCAGGCAAGAACAAGGAAAAAAAGGCTCCTAAGTATCTCAATAATCGGATAAAACTACCTATCATCCAGCGTTCATAATAATCTTCCGGGGATTGGAGCACATTTCCCAAAGCAATAGGGGCTATGAGTGCAAAGGGACTTCCATCCACAAGAATCACTGCTTTCCCTTGGAGAATCGCAGCTGCTGACTTATCAGGTCGTTCTGTGTTTATAATTTGAGGAAAAGGAGATAGAAAGCTATCCTCAATCCATTCCTCGACATACCCGGAATCAATGGCACTGTCGATATTGATGGAGTCCAATCGTCGATTCATTTCCGCTAATATTTCTGGATGGATCACTCCATCAATATAAAAAACAGCTAATGTTTTTTTACTACGTTCTCCTATTTGATGGGTCTTCATCCGCAGGCTAGGATCATGAATTTCACGACGTATCATCGCAGCATTCGTCCCTATGTCTTCGATGAAGCCAGCCCGCGGACCTCGTATGAGAGATTCCGAAACAGGCTCTTCAATCGATCTATTTTCTCCTCCTGCTGTATTCAACACTAATATCTCGCTTATTCCATCTAAATAAAAGACCGTCCCTCCAGACAGAAGAGTACTTAGCACTTTTTCCATCGTGCTTGACTTTTCAGTGTCTGCGACGGAGATAAATTCCCTGTACAGCTGATCAAATAACGTTACCGCTTCTTTTTCTTTTAACTCGAGTGTTTTGGTTTGAAGGTTTTCAAGGATGTTATTTTGAACGAGAGCCGTGTCGATTAATCCGTTAATGTACACGATTGCGGCAGCATGTTCTTTATCGCCAACCGTGAAATAACGAACCACTAAATCGTCCGGATCACCAAGGATTTGTTTGAGATCCGAAATATTTGCCTCTATCGTAGTCTTTAGCGGTTGATCGTGTACTCTTTCTTTCTGTATATCTTTTTTCTTTTCCGTCCGTTTCATCAATGAACGTCGCAGCACGTCATCACCTTCAATCAGCCATTTGGTTGCTCTCCCTTCTTTTGCCCGAATTGGCATGCATTTATACAAAAATAACGTGTATAAAGTTGAATAAGCCCTCCAACAATAATAAAACTGTGATTTTTTTAGGAAAGCGATGGGGAATACAATGGAGACAACAAATAAAAAACAACACTACGGAAAGTTAGAAATGATATTGTGGAGCATAGCACTCCCAGGCTTTGCACAACTCTCCATGGGAAGCTATATAAAAGGAGTTTTATTCGTAGGCTTAGAAATTGCGATTAATGTCATGGCGAACTTAAATCATGTTATCTTACTTAGTTTTCATGGGCACATACAAGAAGCGGTACATCAGACAAATTATCAATGGCTCATGTTTTATCCTTGCCTCTATTTATTTGCTATTTGGGATGCCTATAAACATTCCGATGGAGACGAGGAGAGATTTGCATTTCTTCCCTTCGTTACAACTGCTTATGTCATGACTGTTGGCGTTATATATTCACCGATTTTCACTATCTCCGGACATCTCATTGGCCCGGTATGGCTTCCCATTTTATCAGCCCCCGTCGGTATTCTTCTAGGTTTATTTATTCGACGTGTTTTGCTTAACATTGAGAAACAATCAATAAAGGGCTAGCAAATAGCCCTTTTGTTAAATTCACCTTTAATTATAATAGAATCAATTGCATCATTCAGTTTAGTTTATTAATACCCGAACTATTTTCATATAGGATTGCTTTCAGTACAAGTGGATATTTTACACCACAAACAAAAGAGCGACATCCCACAGGAGTGCCGCCTATCGTTAATACAAACAGATAACTTTATTAAATAAAGAATACTCGAATAACAATGTATTTTAATGTTTTCAACCTGATGGAACACTTATGAAATGGATACATATTGATGACATCCAGGCATTTATGTGGTATTTATTTAACAGAAACGTAGTATTTTCACTTCATGTCTATGACTAAGGTACTTACTTAATCATAAAACTGCAACACTACCATCTGTCCTTGATTCAGTGCCTGCAGCTAAAACGCCTGTGCTTGGATCTCTCCATATTATTTGCCCGCGCCCAAAATTACTAGAATCTACCGCTTTATAAATCTCATGTCCTTTGCGTGCCAACCCTTGAGCGATATGATCTGGAAAACTTGGTTCAACTTCTATAACCTTATTTTTGATCCACTGCCAGCGTGGGGCGTCTAAAACGGTTTGAGGATTAAGATGAAAATCAATGCTGTTCATAACAACTTGAAAGTGGGCTTGAGGCTGAATAAACCCTCCCATCACACCGAAAGGTCCTATTGGTTTGTCATCTTTAGTTATAAAACCAGGAATAATAGTATGGTATGTTTTCTTTCCAGGCTCTAGGGAATTGGAATGTGAAGGATCAAGTGAGAAAGATTGTCCACGGTTTTGAAGACTGATCCCCGTACCAGGAATAACAATACCAGAGCCAAATCCTTTATAATTGCTTTGAATAAAAGAAACCATATTTCCATCTCTATCAGCAGTAGCCAAATAAACAGTTCCTCCTCTAACAGGCTGTCCTGCTTGCGGCAGTGTTGCTTCATGGGTGATGAGCTTCCTTCGTCTGTTGGCATATGAATCGGATAATAGTTCTTCGACTTTCACCTTCATTTTTTCTGAATCAGTAATATAATGAAGACCATCAGAAAAAGCCAATTTTAACGCTTCTATCTGTCTATGGTAAGTCTCTATACTATCCTTTTCTTTAAATTTGTATTCTTTTACTAAATTCAATGCCAGTAAGGCAACTAATCCCTGTCCATTAGGAGGGATTTCCCAAATATCAAAACCACGATAATTGACTTTGATAGGATCTACCCACTCGGGCTGATACATAGCCAAATCTAATTTAGAAAGAAACCCTCCATGTTTTTTAGAAAACTTATCGATTTTTTCAGCTATTTCACCCTTGTAAAAATCCTCGCCTTTTGTTTCCGCAATTGCCTTTAAAGTACGAGCGTGCCCTTTTGAGGACCATATCTCACCAACTTCAGGAGCCCTCCCTGTTGGAGCGAACGTATCGAACCAAGACTCGAATTCCTCTCCTTGGAGGATATTACAAAATTGCTTGTATGCCTTTTGCCAATGAAAACCTAGAATTGGGGTAAGCGGATATCCTTGTTCTGCGTACTCAATTGCTGGTTCTAAGAGTGTCGAAAAAGGAAGAGAGCCAAAACGATCCGACAAACTTACCCAGGCACCAGGTGCTCCTGGTACAGTCACGGGTGTTAAACCGTAGTTAGGCATTTCCTTGTACCCTTTTGCTCTTAAACTCTCAATAGAAATAGATTGAGGAGCAGCTCCACTTGCATTAAGTCCATGCAGTTTATTTCCCGTATATACAAGAGCAAAAGCGTCTCCTCCAATCCCGTTAGAAGTAGGTTCTAAAACAGTTAAAGCAGCTGCTGTGGCAATAGCTGCATCGATTGCATTTCCTCCTTTTTTTAACATTTCAATACCAGCTTGAGAAGCCAAAGGTTGAGAGGTAGCAACCATTCCGTTACGGGCGTAAGTTGTCATTCGTTGAGAAGTATGCGGGTTATATAAAGGATCAAATCTCATATCATTTCCTCCTCATTTTTCTATTAATACACGTATAACTACTATTCTTATAATTACGACATTATTGAACACTTATCGATATAAACCAAATAGTAAACCCATTGCGTGAACGTTTAGTTCAATTATTCGCTCATCATGCTAGGTAACCATGTCGCAACCTCTGGAAATAGAATGATGAAAGCAATAACAACCAAGTAGATCGCGATAAACGGTAAGGCCGCAGTATATATTTGTCTCATACTCGTTTCAGGTGTAACAGACTTCATGACGAACAATCCCAGACCAAATGGAGGAGAGATAAACCCAATCTCAATTGATATTAAAATCAGTACACCGAACCATAAAGGGTCAAATCCTAGAGTCGCTGCGATAGGCATGTAAATAGGTAAAGTTACCATTAAAATCGACAATCCATCCATAAAAAAACCTAAAATTAATGTTACTCCTAACAAAATCAGTAAGATATATATTGGTGCAAACTGCACGTTTTCAATTACCTTCACAAGATTTCGTGTGACTCCTGAAAATGATAGTATCTCACTAAATAATCTAGAGCCCGTAATAATTAATAAAATTCTACCTGATATTTTAATAGTACCGATCAGTGACTTCTTAAGTGTGTCCATACCAAGCTTTCGATGGAAAGCGGCCAGAATAATACTTCCTAATATACCCATAGCTGCCGATTCGGTTGGTGTTGCTATTCCGAGAAATATTAAACCAATCACAAGAAAAATTATTAAACCTAAAGGCAATATATATATAATTGTGTATTTCATTTTTTCCGATAAAGATACTGACTCTACTTCATAAACTGGAGCAAGTTCCGGCTGTAGTTTTGCTCTAATAATAACGTACGCCCCAATTGAAGCAGCCATTAATAGCCCTGGAATGATGATAGCAATCAAAAATCCACCGATAGAAATTCCACCTATTGAAGCTAGCAATACTCCAATTGCACTTGGAGGGATCATGGCAGCTAATACGCCGCTTGCTAAAATAGGCCCTATCGTCAATTGGTGTTTGTACCCTTTTTGCCTCATCTGGGGTAACAAAGTCGATCCTAAGATGGCAGTGCTCCCCATACTTGAACCAGTCAAAGTTGATAACAAAGTCCCCCCCGATACTGTCATAATCCCTAAGCGACCAGGCACTTTCCCAAACCACTTATCCAACGTCTCAATCATCCTAGGGGCCAAACCACACTGGAACATGATTTCTCCCATAAAAATAAAAAGGGGAATAGGAACAAGCGAAAATGAGGTTACGGAGGATTTAATGCTTTTCGTCACTTGTATTAATCCGGCGTCCCCTCCCCATAAATAAAGCGCTGCAATTATATTAAGAAATGTAAAAGCAATAGCTACAGGAGTTCTAATGAGTAACAATAAAAATAATCCAACCACTATGATTATTAATGTTTGTACCCACTCCATACACACCCTCCTCCCTTTTAAAACCTACCTTTTCGGAGAAATTTTCTGATATAGGCTCCGAATAAACTCAAACAAAAATAATAATGAACCTAACGGTATAATCACCGCAATATATGCTTGAGGAACCCCGAGGTTGGTCTGGCTCCGAACTCCATTCACAAAAAAATCTAACGTAGCAAGCATTCCAAACCACACAAGGACTGCACATACAAAAATACCAATAATCCCAACGATCATATCAAGAACAAATTTAAGTCGTGAAGGAATCACTTCTTCAATTAGATCCACTACAATATGTTCATTGTAACGTAGTAACCACGCCGCAGTTAAAAATGGAATATACAGAAGGATGTATTCGTTTATCTCATGCACCCAGGTATAAGAAACATTAAATAATGCTCGACTAAATACTTCAAAAATTACGGATACTGTTGAAATGATGACGAGTAACGCTGCGACTGACGCGAATAAATTTTCCGATATATCTAAAGCTCTTGAGGCCTTTTTGATCATACCGTCTCCCCCTTCTGCTAGAGTACCTACTAAGTTCAGTTTCTTTCTTACAAAATATATAGTAGTAAGTAACACGAAGCCCGCAAACCCGTGAGTGATCTTTCGACTTTAAACGAGATTTGCGGACTGAGTGCGCTATGCTGTACACGGAAGGGTCCTTATTTCTAAAATCTGGATAAAAGAATTTATTCTACTAATAAGTTTTGAACTGTTTTATAATCTTCATCAGATAAAAATTCTTCAAGATCCTGCCAAATTACATCATTTACGAGCTTGTGAAACCTTTCATTATCTTCATCAGATAACTCAATAACGTTAACACCAGAATCTGTTACAGCTTGCATCTCTTTTTCATTTGCTTCCTCAAAATAACTAATCATAGAATGTTCAAATTCTGCAGTGACTTCTTTTAATTTTGTTTGGTCCTCTTCTGTGAATTTAGCAAACGCATCAGGGTTCATAAGAATCACGGCCGATTGTTCAGCAAATTCTGCGTCAATGAGATAACTGGTTACTTCCGTCCAACCATCCTCTCTTGGTCCCAACAGAGGAAAAGCAAAGCCATCGACCAAATTTCTCTCTAATGCAGTGTAAACCTCCCCTGGCGATGTATTCACGGGGGACGCACCCAATTCATTAATAATGTCTAAATAAAAAGGATTGGAACGTATTTTCTGTCCCTCAAAATCTGCCAGTGAGTTCACCTCGTTATTCGTCCAAAAATAGTAACCGAAACCACCTAACCATCTACCCAAGTAAGTTATCCCAGCTTCTTCATACTCCTCGGATAGAAAATCAAAGTATCCTACTTCTCTTTCTTCCGCTGGAGTTAATTGAGAGAGTCTCAGGGACTCAGTAGCCGGTACTAAATCTCGGGAATCCGATCCGAAGAAAAAGGCAACGTCCACAATGCCATTTTGAACTGCACTAAATAAATTATCTTCAGGAATCGATTCGGGACCTCCAATCCACTCGATGTTTACATTATCTATTTCAGACTCAACCATATCGCTCCACATTGGTACAATATCTCTCGTATAAGCATGGTCAGTTCTTAAAAAACTAGCGACTTGGATTGTTTTTTCAGCACTTTCATCACTAGCCTCACCTTTACTAGGTTCCGATGAATTACCACATCCAGCTATCACTAATAAGCTAAGAAAGACAACACCTAAAATAATTGTCAATTTCCTATTCATTCGTAACACCTCTTTCATTTTATATTGTTAATTTTTATAAAATTAAGAAAACGGGAGAATTATCCCCACGTTTTCTTTTACGGCTTGATCATAAATATACTTGCCAAGGGTAACGTCTGTGCTTCCTATCCCATTCATAAACGCAATACCTTTTTTATCTTCTGACCACTGTAAATCACTCGACTCCATTACTTCACTTATTTCATAGATTTCTCTCTCAACTTTAGTATTTCTGTACTTTCTTTCTATTTCTCCTTTAAGAAAATTCCTATCATCCGTAACAATATAATCCGCATCCATAAATGACAGGTCCCAAGATTTGATTCCATCAAGCGAAAGAGCTAAGCCCCCTTTTCTTAAGTGTTCAAAATTAAGAAATGGGTCGGCTGAATTAGAAGTTATAGATAAGACTATATCACTCTCTTCCATGACAGACTTGGTATCTGAACACGGTATAAAATTTACATTTTTATATTGCTCCTCTAATTCTTCACAAAAATTATTTCTAGATTCTTCGGTTCTGCTAATGACTCTAATTTCATTTATCTCAGGTTTCACTGATAAAATTGCATGTACTGACCACCGTGCAATAGTCCCAGCGCCAACAATTCCTAATACTCGTGAGTCAGGGACGGAAAGCCTCTTAACAGCAACAGCCCCTGAGGCTGCAGTTCGCATATAGGTGAAATGTAATGCTTCCATAATGCAAATAGGTAACCCTGTATTAATATCGTTTAGAATCATTATGCAAGAAGAGTCTGGGAGGTTGTTTCTCGAATGATTACCAGGAAAATATGACACCCATTTCATGCCTACGCTATCAGGGTCCATTACCATAGCAGGCATTGTGTGAAAAAATCCAGAGTTGTTTGGGTGAATACCTATTTTTGAAGGGAGATGGACCTTGTCCGATGCATGTGCAATGTATGTCTGTTCAACAATATTTATTGTGTCCTGCATAGAAACATTTAGTTGTTTGATATCGTCTCTACTTAAATAACGTAGGGCTACATTTTTCATATGCGTCCTCCCATAAATAAAGTTGTCTAGGATAAACGTCACTGTGACACTATCTAAAAAATTATAAGCAGTCATATCGTAAAAAAATATTAAATTTTAAGAAAATAAAATTTAACCTTCTACTAAATAACCAGGATTTCTTGGGGAACATCTGTTATTTTCCTCGCGCCGTCTTTCTCTATTACGATTGTTTCACTGACCGCCACGCCAGTTTCAAAGTCCGTCAAAAATGGAAGAATATGAATTACCATGTTTTCTTTTAGTACTGTCTTTTCCCCTTGTTTAATACTAATTCCATCACGCCAGGACGTAAAACCAATGCCCACCGAATAACCTGTACGAACATGTGAATATTCAATAACACCAGCTTCTTCTAACGATTTTTTACTTAAATTAGCTACCTGTTCAGCAGTCATCCCTGGGTACGTGTTCTTGATGACTTGATTAACTGCATACCTGCTTCCTTCTTCAAACTCTTTAGCCAAATTAGTAGGTTCCCCAACTGATAATGTGCGCATAATCGGTGCAAAATACCTATAAACACACCCACTAAATTCTAAAAAGATAACGTCCTGTTCTTTTGCTCTATAGTTTTCCCAAGTTGGATGTCCAAATGACGACCTTTTCCCTATACCGATGATCGGATTCAAGCCACCGGGATGCTCACTTCCCAAATTCAACAAATCACTCATAACCACCGAGGCTATTTCCTTCTCTGATGGGAATTTTTTTAATTTCTTCGTTACATCTCTCATAACTTGATTTGTTAAATGGGCTGCTTCTTCAATATATTGAATTTCTTGTTTAGATTTAACTAATCTACATTCGGTAATAACGTCTGTCCCATCTACAATGTTCTCAACACTATATAATTCCCTTCGTAAAATTGACATGTGATGAGGGGTTATATATTTTGTCTTAAAGGGAATGCCAATCACTTTTTGTGAAATTCCCATTTTCTTCAATACCTGAATAGTGACTTGTAACGGGTCATCGTTATCACCGTAAAAAATAATCTCTCTGACACACGTTTGATTCTTATAGCTGGCTGCTTGAAGTTTGCGGGTTACTACAACAGGCTCTTCTGTAGGTGTAATTATTAGACATTGCCAGGGAAGAGCATCATAACCAAACGATCTATATCCTAATAGATAATTTAATTCAACTGGATCATTTACTATCAGGATATCAATAGACCGTTCATACATGACTCTTCGAACAGCGTTTAATCTATTTTTATACTCTTCAATAGTAAAAGGTAAATTCTTTTCTTGTATCATACTGCTCATCATTAACACCTCTCTCGAAATGGAAAGTTATAACATTTTCGTTTGCAACTAATATCCTAATAGATATATTTCAAATCTAGTAAAAAGATAGAATAGCATTATGATTTCATGAATAACCGCGCAAGGTCCATTCGTGATCCTATCTTTGGAGCATACAAAGAAAGAAAAATCATTTCTTTTCTTTGCTGCTCCTTCAAATAACTTGCTACACTGAATATGACACTTACTCTTTTCATAGTCTCCATATATATCTCGTCTCATTTACTGCTTATATAATACGGGTAATTTAGTTATTGTATTGACATTTTAGTAACGGGGTCCAACCATTTGGAGTATTTGGAATTTTCCCCTTTTACAATTTCGGAGAATTCCGATATTAAATGTTTTGTAATTGGCCCTGGTTTTCCGGCCCCAATTTCCCTAGCATCGACTTCTCGTACAGGTTTAATTTCCGCGGCACTTCCTGTCAAGAAAATCTCGTTTGCACTATATACTTCTCCCCTAGCAATACTTCTTACTTCAACTGTATAGCCTAAATCTCGTGCTAACTCAATGATTGACTTTCTTGTAATACCAGGTAATATTGACGAATCTAAACCTGGGGTAGCGATAACTCCATCTTTTACTACAAAAATGTTTTCCGTACATGCCTCTGCTACATTACCCAATCCATCTAACATTAATGCTTCATCAAATCCTTTATCTTTTGCATCAACTCTTGCTAACATGGAACCAATGTACAATCCAGTGGCTTTTGCTGCTGAAGGAACCATTTGAGAGTGCACTCTAATCCATGGCGAGAAACAACAACTTACGCCTTTTTCTATTGTTTCTGCCCCGAGATAATTCTCCCACGGCCACGTCGCAATCACCACATCCACAGGACAATCAAGCGGATGAACTCCCAAAGAATGATAACCGAAAAATGCCAAGGGTCTAATGTAACAAGACTCTAACTTATTCTCAATGATAGTATTATTGATTGCTTCAATTAATTCTTCATCGCTGTACGGTATTGTCATCCTTATTTGTTTAGCAGAGTCTCTCCATCTTTCTATATGCTCCTTGACTCGAAAAGTTCTCGGACCGTCAATCGTGTTGTAGCAGCGAAGTCCTTCAAATACCCCTGAACCATAGGCAACTCCATGTGACAATACATGAATTTGTGCTTCCTCCCACTTCACTAACTTCCCGTTAAACCATATTTTTTCTACATCTGGAAACCATTTGTTTTCTTCCATCATCACTTACCACTCCCTGTCTTTATTTTTAGCCGAATTTTTTTATATTTATATACCACTGCAACCGCGAATTACAATATACCTTTAAATTTTTATTTAAAGAAACCGGCTGGCGGCAATTGGTATCCTGCAACAATTGTCTTTGACTGGGTATAGCTATCTAATGCCTCTTTACTGTACTCGCGACCGACTCCGCTATTTTTATAACCGCCAAATGGCGCCCCAGATTGGAAGTTAAAATACTGATTGATCCATACACTTCCTGCTTCAAGCTTGTTTGCCGTATTGAGTGCGTTCTCTAAATCTTCCGTCATAATTCCAGCGGCAAGTCCATAGTCAACGTCATTCGCTATTTGAATCACTTCCTCTACGTCACTCCACTTTGTCACCGTGCATGCCGGTCCGAATATCTCTTCCTGAGAGATTCTCATATGAGGCTCTGCTTCAATAATAGTCGGTTCAATGAAGTAGCCGTATTCATGATCTGTTACTGTTACTCGATTACCCCCATACAATATTTTCGCCCCTTCTTCACGGGCAATATCAAAGTAGCCGAGGACCCTTTTGCCTTGTTTTTCATTAATAAGAGCCCCTAATCGAGTCGAACGGTCCGATGGATCACCAATTTTTACCTCTTTTGCTCTATCAATAAGTTTTTCAACAAATTGATCATATATATCTTCATGAACTAATAACCGAGTTCCGAGAATACAACTTTCCCCATTAAAGAAGGTATAGCCAAGTGTCGCGTTTTCTACGGCACGATCAATATCTACGTCTGGGAACACGATATGGGGTGCTTTTCCTCCCAACTCAAGAGTGACCGGTAAAATTCGCTCTCCCGCTGTTTTCCCAACAAGACGACCAACTTCCACACTTCCCGTAAAGGCGAGCTTGTCTATGTCAGGATGATCAATAAGGGACTGTCCGGCTTCATGTCCATATCCTGGCACAACATTCAGTACACCTGACGGCAAAATGTCTTGGAGAAGTTTGGCTAGTTCCATTGTCGATAGACTTGCGTCTTCCGCAGGCTTTAATACAACCGTATTTCCTGCAGCCAGAGCTGGTGCAAGCTTAAATGACACCATGATCATTGGTACATTCCATGGAATAATCTGTGCACAGACACCAAGTGCTTCCTTTTTAACAATAAGGTGACCATTTTGAACAGGACGGGAAGCACCTTCATATGTCAAAATAGCCGACGCGAAATAACGGAATTGGTATATAGCAAGCTCGTAATCTAAGTCAAACTCATGAAGCGGACGTCCAGTATCTAAACACTCTATCATTTTTAAACGTTCTTGATTTTCTTCTATCACATCGGCTACTTTATGCAAAAGAGCGGAGCGTTCTTCGATGGTTGTGTCGGCCCAATCCGGAAAAGCTGCTCTCGCTGCTTTTGCTGCTCGATCGATATCTTCTTTCCCTCCTCGTCCAATCCGAGATAGCATTTTTCCATTTGACGCATTAACCGCATTAATATAACCGTTAGTAGGTTGTTGAAACTCTCCTCCAATAAATGGTCCATACTCAGCATCCAATGAAATATTTACAGCTGTACTTTTCGTTTCCATTTACATCCCTCCATAATTTATTTGCTTTTTCATAATAGCACGTTTTACATAAATTCTTAACAGTGAATAAATTCCGCCATTTTTTCGACTCAATCGACTACAGCAATAACTCGGTGGGGCAATTGAATGGCAGGAATTTGTTCATAACACTTGTGACAAATCAATAACTTCTACTTTGTCCTCTTGCAAGCTACTTAATAGATCACCAAGAACGTTTTTTATACACTCATTTTTCTACCCCCATTTCTGCTATGTTGTCTTTTATACTCATTGAATAGATAGTCTCATCTTTAAGGTAAACATGAGGAATACTCACATTAATAACAGCTGAACGGCCTTCCTTAACCGTATTCAAACCTTTTCGTAAGGCTGTTTTTAATTCGCTCTTACTATCTACATTTAAAGGTTTTGCATTACCTGCCGCTTCTGCAATCGAAGCCAAATCTGCGCTTGGGTCAAAATGAACGAAAAAATCTTCCATTTCATTAGCTATCCCTCTTGGGTGAACCCCTAACGTTGACATTCTAGGAGCCTTCCAGCCTGAATTATTGTAAATAACTGTTAAGAATGGGGCATGATATCTTTTTGACATCCAATGAACAGAAGACGGGACACTAAACAAATAAGAGCCATCACCTGTCAAGCTGACAACTGTTTTTTCAGGCTTTGCTAGTTTCATTCCTACTGCTGCCCCACCATTCCATCCTAATGACCCTGCTCCGCTGCCATAATAAGATCCAGGAGTATTTAGCTCAATGTGGTTAGAGATAGCGCCATAACTAGTGATTCCCTCATTTAAAATGATAGTCTCTTCCTCATCAATGACATCTCTTACACAGGCCGTAAGATATTCTGGGGTAATCATGTCACTTTCGGCTTGTTCCAGTTTTCTTTTCTCTTCAACCATACGTTGATGGATACTTGAATATTTCTTCCAACGTTCATTAATTATTGTCTTATTCAATGTACAGTTCTCATCAATAAATTGATTGAGCTGACTTAAAACTGTATAAGAATCCGCTTTCAAGAAACGTTTCGAAGGTATATACCAAAGCGGCATTTCCTCTTTTAAAGGATCGACATCTAAATAGTAAACTACGGCTTTTTCTGAAGGTTTGTTTTTCATTTGTATCCACGGTACATCACTATCAATAACTAAGATAAAATCGGCTTCGGCCAGATGTTCATTTTGTTCGGCCGTATTCCATTGAGAACCTAAATGCATCGGATGGTCAGCAGGAAAGTTCATTTGATGAGGAATCGATTCAATGACTGGGATAGCTGTTTTATCACATAACCGTACAAGTTCTTTTACAGCCTCTGAGTTTCTTCCTAGATAGGATGTAATAATAAGAGGTTTTTCTGCTCTTAGTATATCAGACGTAAGTTCTCCTAATTGATTAGGCGCAATAGCTCCGGGAGAAATTGGCTCCCATAATTCAGGACTAAGGGTAACTGGTTTTGCTTCCTCCTCCATTACTTCTCGAGGTCCCATCAAGTATACTGGGCCGGTTGGATCACTTTTAGCAATTTGCAGAGCACGATACACGAGTTGTTTTACATTAGAGCCTGATCTAATTTCATTGTCATACTTTGTATATCCTCGAATAATACCACGTTGGTCAGGGACATCTTGGATCCAGTGGATAAATTCATTACGACTACCTGTCAATTCACCCTCTTGTGTGTATGGTGAAGCTCCTGCAAATATAAGCACAGGGACTCTACTTCGTGAAGCATTATGAATGGCTCCTCCTAAATTTTGAGTTCCGCATTCTACATGTACAAGGACTGCTTGTGGCTCACCGGTAGCTTGAGCATACCCATGTGCTGCACTTAAAGCAGCAAATTCGTGAGGACACGTGATAACTGTCGGCAATGCTTTTTTCTCTTTTTTTGCTTTAGCTAAACTTTCAATAATTGCTGGATGGTCACTCCCTAAATTTGCGAATATATAAGATACACCCGCTTCTTGGAGTGCTTCTAGAAAGGCAGCGCCGGTTGTATACATTGCCTTGATCCCTCCGATACTTTTAATAAATACTATAATAGGTTAAAAAATATTGCTTATACGTTTATAATAGAGAGTAACAACATGACTGTCTGTTAAGTAATTAACATTTTTCAAATATTTTTACTTTTCTACCTATTGGGAGGGGTGTGAATGAATACGCCTACATTCACCTGGAGGAACGTCAAGCATTACGGCCAAAGACTAACCATACCTAAAAAAGAGATAATTTATCATCAAGGGGAAGAGGGCAAAGGTTTTTATTTTTTGGAAGAAGGAGAAGTAAAAATATCCATAATAAGAGATGATGGTTACGAGCGTATCATTGATTATGTAACACCGGAACAATTAATTGGAGAACAAGGAATCAGCAACGATTCTTATGTTACTACCGCCGAAACAATCACTGATTCTGTCCTTTATTATTTTACTAAAAATAAGTTTCACCAATTATGTAAAGAAGTTCCCGAAGCTGCTGAAGCGTTTAGCATCTCCTTCATTACTAAGATCCGTCTGCTTGTAGATGCACAATCCTTATTAGATGCACCTGTAGACGTACAATTAGCTCATTACCTTCTGCTTCTCTGTCAAAAACATAACAGCTTCTGGATTGAAATAAATAAAACAGCTATGTCTCGATATTTAGGGAAGTCTCGTGTGACCATTTGGAAAATCTTGAAGCAATGGGAAAAAAAAGACATCATTAGGCTTCAGGACCATTTCGTTCATTTGAAAGATGTGGCTGCCTTGAGAGATTTTTTAATGTGAGAGGACCCTCTTTATACTATCCAAATCTGTTATTACTATTTTTTTATTTTTAGTCTTAACCACCTCTGGCCCCCACTTCTTTAGAAGCTTATAAATTGTAATCCTAGTTAAGCCTGTATATTGGGTTATCTCGTGTTGTGATAAAGGGAGTATACTTTGGTTATCGTACTTTTTACTGATTTCTACCAATGTGTGGGCTAGAATTTTTTCAGCTGGCAACGAATGTAAAACGATGTTGTTCAGCAACAGTTCCAGCTTACTTCGTAAAGATTTAAACATTAATTGTCTAAACGTTTGGTCCTCTTTTACTAAAGCTTTCGTTACCTCACTAGAAAAGCGGTATACTACAGCATCTTCTAAAACAATGGCAGTTGAAAAATATGGTTTCTTATCCACGGTTTGCTCGCCAAAAGCCATGCCGGCATGTAAGATTTCCAATGTCCTTGTCTTCCCGGTAAACGCTGCAGTATACACTTTCACTTTTCCTTTTTCTAAAAAATATACATCTCCTGTTCCCCTCGTTCCTTCCTCATAAATCAGCGTCTCTCTTTTTAAAAATTGTCTTTCACCTAAATGAAGATAATTAATCCATTTCTTTGACTTTGTTTCAGAAAGAGGTAACAAAAAACCACCGCCTTATTCCATTCATTATAGACCGAGCATCCTTGGAATTAATAACACAGCATCTTCCCAGTAGGTAATAATAAAAAGCACGATGACCCCCATAGTCAGAAAAGGGAATACACTTTTGATGAGACTCTCAAACTTCACTTCAGCAATAGAGGAAACAATAAATAAGCCTGTACCAATTGGTGGTGTCAATAATCCAATTGTTAAGTTGATACAGATAATGACACCAAAATGAATCGGATCAATTCCATACGTCATGAGAAGAGGCATAAAAACAGGTACCAATATAATTAAAGCTGCAATCCCATCCAACACTGCTCCTAATAACAGTAAAAATATGTTTAAAAGCAGTAAAAACACAATTGGATTCTCAGATAAAGAAAGCATACCGTTTGCAATAGTTTGAGGTATTTGTTCAAATGCAATCATCCAACCGAAAGCACCTGCCATTGCAATTAGAAAAGTTACTGTAGCAGTGCTTACAACAGTGTTAAATAAAATGTTTGGAAGTTTGTTCAGCTTTAGTTCTTTGTAAAATAAGAACCCAACGAGAAAAGCGATCACACAAGCAACAGCTGCCGATTCGGTTGCTGTAAAAGCACCACTTAAAATCCCTACAATAATTACTAAGGGTACAAGAAGAGCTGGAAGTACGGAAACAGTGCTTTTCAACATTTCATGAGATGTAGATTTTTCGCTTTTCGGAAAATTGTATTTATATCCCATGAAGGCGATCAAACCGACAAAGGCAGCACCATATATAATACCAGGTATGATTCCCGCCATAAACAATCCACCAATAGAAGCCCCCGACAGGGTACCATAAATAATGAAAATCATACTAGGAGGTATAATTGGCGCTACTATGGAGGAAGACAAAGTTAATGCAGCAGAAAACCCTCGGTCATATCCTTCTTTTTCCATTTCTGGAACCATTGTTTTACTCATCATGGCTGCTTGAGCATTCGCAGAGCCTAAAATGGAGGCTAAGAACATATTAGCTATTACCGTTACGTAGGCAAGCCCGCCACGAAAATGACCTAATAACACACGTGCAAAACGTACTAATTTTGAGGTAATACCACCACCATTCATCAATTCCCCAGCCAACATAAAAAGAGGAATAGCTAGTAGACCATAGTTATCTAAGCTTGAAAACAGTTGTTGCGGCATGGAAGTGAGCAATTGCGGGTCACCTAACGTAAAGAAATAAAGTAATGTCATCAACCCAAGTACTAGAGAAATAGGCACTCCAATTGCCAAGAAGACAAAAAATAACAGTATAACTATGATTTCCATTCGCTTTCCTCCTTCCTGAACAACTCTTCTACGTTTGCTAAGATATGAATAAAGGCGCAACTTAAACCAATGGGTACGGCACTAAAAGGGATCCACATTGGTAGTTGAAGATTATTAGATTTTTGTGCTAAGACACTAGAAGATAACACCCACTGGTAGCTGTAATATAAAACGATGACTAAAAACAGAATAATTAGTGTATTCCCTGTAATTAAAAGTGCTTTTCTCCACACTGATGGTATGGCATCGAGCAATATAGTAACAGAAGCCTGGGCTTTATACTTAAGCCCAAGACTTCCGCCAATAAAACTAATCCACACTAATAAGAATACTGCGGCTTCACCAGCCCATGATAACGGGGAATTCAAGAAGTAGCGAAATAGCACTGCTAGTGCCATAACTGTCGTCATAGAGAACATCAGTACGATGGCAACATATTTTTCTATAACGGCCAATCCGTTACTGACAATTTTCAATGGACTCCCTCCCATCGCTACTCACGGAATTCAGTGATGAATTTTTCTATTAGTGGATCTTTTTCTTTGTACACCTTATCAAAGTTCTCAATCTGCTCAGCAAATACTTCTTTGTCTAACTCGTAAATAGTCATTCCTTCGTCTGATAACGTCTGTTTAAATTCTTCTTCTTGATCGAATCGAGTGTTCACTGCGTAATCGGCTGCTGTTTCTAATGCATCCTTAACAATTTGCTGATCCTCTTCTGTTAAAGCGTTAAAAGTATCAGAGTTAACTACCGCTACTGACGGCCATACCATGTGATTCGTAACTGCTCCGTAATCTACTACCTCGAAAAACTTGTTAGTGATTGTAGCATCTAAATCCATATCCATCCCGTCAATAACACCTGTTTGAACCGCAGAGTATACTTCAGGCAGAGGGATTCCTTCTGTAGAAGCACCAGCGGAATTATAAAATTCTAACATAGGTGGGCTAGGGGTGACTCGTAGAACCAAACCGTCCATATCCTCAGGACTTTTTACTTCTGTATCTTTGAATAACATTACGCGTTGTCCAGCAAATAAATAATCCAAACCTGTCATACCGTAGGAATCTAGCGTTCCTAACATTTCTTGAGCTACCTCGGACTTACGTGCTTCGTGGGCATCCTTAATTGTTTCAAATAGATAAGGAGTAAACCAAGCGGAAAAAGCTTCCTCACGTGAGCTTATTTCTGCAGCGGTAATAAATCCAAAATCTAAGGAACCGGATTCTATTTGTTGTAACATGTCACTTTCATTTCCCAGTTGTCCTGATGGATATATTTCAAGAGTCATGTTGCCATCGGAGTTAGCTTCTAATTCCTCTTTAAATTTCTCAGCCGCTTGATGCCACATATGAGCAGGAGGAGTAATTACTCCAAGTTTAAAACTATATTCAGCATCAGCTAATGCCTCAGTAGTGTCCTCAGTCGAGCTATCGCTCTCAGCTGGGTCAGATTCAGCCGATGATTCTTCACCGCCGTCACCCCCACCACCACAAGCAGTCAATAGAAATGCCAAGCTTAACGTTACGGTAAAGCTTTTCCAATACTTTTTCAAATCACCCATCGTAAATGCCCCCTTTTTTAACCTAATAGATTAGAAGCTTCTTTTATTTCTCCCACATTTATCAACCTTCTAATTCGTGTGGATGAAATCACTTTACCTTTTGGACAACGGACAGGATCAACCGGCCTTACGTTAAAATGTTGTTTCAGAAGCTGTACATTTCCACTTCTACCCCTGCCAAATCGAAAATCATTTCCGACTAATATTTCTTTTGGATGGAGCTTGGTTAATTCGTGCAAGAAATCTTCAGCACTTCTATGAACATAACTCCTATCAAATGATGCTATAATCGTTTGATCAATGCCCATTTCACTTAGTATCTCTACTTTTCGAGCTACATCCGTGAGAATGATAGAATGTTGAAAGTAAGCTCTCGGCGGTGGATCAAACGTATACACGATACATGGAACATTATGACAACGGCTTCTATCGATAGCTTCACTTATGACAGCCTGGTGACCAAGGTGCATCCCGTCAAAGGCTCCAATGGCAACAACAGAGCCATCCAATCTGGGAGTGCTCTTTTCGTGAACGATCATGTCTGCTGTCTCCTTTCTTCCTTTGAAAACGTTAAGAGTATGATAATTTTATTGATTTTCCTCTCTCTTTGTAATCCCACCTGTCGCCCAATCGTCCTCTGGTATTTCGTGCAACAAGATTTTTATTTTACTTTTATCGGCTCCAATACTTGAATGAATAGCACCTGTCACTTCTTCAATAAGCTTCTTTTTTTGCTCTGTTGTTCGTCCTTCCAAGATGTGTATATGAGCAATTGGCATTGTTGGTCCTCCTGTTTTACTCTTTCATCTCCAGTGTCAAAGTATCGAGTCCTTCATAAATGACTTCTAATGTATCCCCCGCCTCCACACTGACCGCTTCTGTTACTGCTCCAACCAACACAATCATACCTGGTTTGATAGACAGATTTTCTCTACTAATCATCTTAGCCAGCTCTCTAACCGAATGGACAGGATGGTCCAAAACAGCGCTGCCATAACCTGACTGGACTTCCTCCCCATTTTTTAGCATGGTAGTTTTCACTTTATTCCAAGCCGTTTGTGAGGGGGCATATACTTGGGTTCCTAAAATAAATTTAGTCGATGATGCATTATCTGCGATAACATCCGGTAAGGTGAATTTAAAATTTTCATATCGGCTGTCAATCACTTCTAACGCTAAATAAACCCCTTCTGTTGCTTCCCATACATCCCTTGGACGCAAATCGGCTCCTTGTAGTTCTTTGTTGATAACAAAAGCGAATTCCGGCTCCACTTTTGGATGAATCAACTCACCTACATGGAGGACGGGATCTCTTAATTCCATGGAATCTGTTAATCTACCATAGATCGGCTCATCCACGTTCATCGATACTTGCTTCGCTTTACTCGTCAGCCCCATTTTCCAACCTACCATTGGATCATTTCTGTCCAAGTATCTATCAATGGACAGCTTTTGAATTTCGTAAGCTTCCTCAACAGACAATTCAGGGTAATCATTTGTGATTTTTGTCATTTCCTTACCTAGCTGTTGGTGTTCGTCCATTTTTGCTGCGATTTGGTGTAAATCCAACACTTTCACCTCTATTAAGAAATTTTATAGCCGGCTAACTCACTTGCTACGTCAATAATCATGTCTTCCTGTCCGCCGACCACTTTTCTCTTTCCTAGTTCAATTAAAATATCTCTTGGATCTAAGCGGTATTTTTCTGCAGCACGATATGCATGAAGAAGGAAACTGGAATATACACCGGCATATCCTAGTACCAAACTACCTTTAGTAATCTCCTGCGGTTCTTGCAAAATAGGTGCGACTATATCTTCAGCCAAGTCCATCATTTTATAAATATCAATACCTGTTTGAATGTTCAGACGATCTAGAACTGAAACAAGTACCTCGGTTTGTGTATTGCCAGCCCCCGCTCCTAAACACCGAACACTTCCATCAATTCTTGTTGCGCCTTCTTCAATAGCTGCTAAAGTATTTGCCATCGCTAACGACAGATTATTGTGAGCATGGAACCCGACCTTCACTGATAGATTTTCTTTTAATAGACTAATTCTTTCCCTTACTTCATGGGGGAGCAACGCACCTGCAGAATCGACAACATAAACTGTGTCTGCTCCGTAGCTTTCCATCAGTAAAGCTTGTTCCAATAATTTTTCAGCTGGAACCATGTGAGACATCATCAAGAAGCCTACTGTTTCCATTCCTAACTCTTTTGCTAATTGAATATGCTGCTTCGAAACATCCGCTTCTGTAACATGCGTTGCAACTCGTACCATTTTAGCCCCTATTTTCTCTGCTTCTTTTAGATCTTCGACTGTTCCGATCCCCGGCAGCAGAAGAACAGCTATAGCTGAACGCTCAGCCGCATTTACTGCCGCTTCAATGAGTTCCATTTCGTTTGTCTTCGAAAATCCGTATTGAATTGAAGATCCTCCGAGACCATCCCCATGGGACACTTCTATATAAGGTACATTTGCATCATCCAGGGATTTCACTACATTCGTTACTTGTTCTGTAGTAAAACTGTGACTAATAGCATGACTACCATCTCGTAAAGCAACTTCGGTAATAACAACTTCTCTCTCACTCACTGGAATTCTCCTTCCTCTCATAGTTCACATGTTCTCTGATACACTTAATTGGTGCTTTGCTAATTCTTCCGCTACTTTGATCGCTGATGCCGTCATGATATCTAAATTACCAGCATAGGATGGGAGGTAATCCGCCGCTCCTTCTACCTCAATAAATACGGTAATTTGATCGCCATCAAAAATAGGTTCTGTTCTTAGTTTGTAGCCAGGAACATATTGCTGTACTTGAGAAGCCCGATTCCTTATCGCTTTTATGAGTTCTTCTTGGCGCTCCTCGGCTCCAGGGGCAATACATTGCACGGTGTCTCTCATGATAATCGGCGGCTCTGCTGGATTAAGTATAATAATAGCTTTTCCTTTTTTCGCCCCGCCAATTTTCTCAATCCCTCTCGCCGTTGTATAAGTAAATTCATCGATATTTGCTCTCGTCCCAGGACCTGCACTTTTGCTGGCAATCGTTGCTACAATCTCTGCGTAGTCTACCGGGCAGACGGAATGAATAGCGTTTACAATCGGTATTGTTGCCTGACCTCCACAAGTAATCATGTTAATATTTTGCTGGTCCAAATGTTCATTTAAGTTTACAGTTGGGACCACAAATGGCCCAATAGCTGCTGGAGTTAAGTCTATAATTTTTTTATTAATCTTCTTAAGTTCCGATGCATGGTACGCATGCGCTTTTGCTGAGGTTGCGTCAAACAATATATCAGCTGTTTCAGGATCCTCTAAAAATCCATCGATACCATTATCATATACACAGTGACCATGGTTCTTCGCACGGTGCAGACCGTCAGATTCTGGGTCAATTCCAATCATCGCCGACATTTCCAAAAAGTTCGAGCGCTCCACCTTTAACATTAAATCTGTTCCTATGTTACCGGAACCGATAATTCCTACTTTGATTTTTTTCATCCTCTCACTACTCCTTTATGCAAAACTCACTTCTACTTCCCCGAGGTAAGGAAAGACAGCTTTGAACTGGTCACCTGGTGCGGCATCTACCGCGGCAGATAATGCCCCGGAAAGGATGATTTCGCCGGCTTTTAATGTAATATCATATTCAGATAACTTATTGGCGAGCCAAGCAACACAATAAGCTGGATTTCCTAACGCAGCAGATCCTTTCCCGCGATTCATTTCTTCATCATTTTTGTAAAACACCATTTCTTCTTCGACAAGATCGATTTCATTAAGACTTCGTTTATTATTGCCTAATATAAATAAACCTGATGAAGCGTTGTCAGCAATTGTATCAGCAAGTGTGATTTTCCAGTCTTGAATCCGGCTGTCTACAATTTCAAGAGCGGGAGCAACAAATTCGGTTGCTTCCAGTACATCTTCTGTTGTTATTCCAGGGCCTTTCAAATCACGCTTCAGTATAAATGCAATCTCACCTTCTACTTTCGGCTGCATGACCTGTTTTCTGGAGATAATTCCTTTGTCTTTGACTTCCATACTTGTTAGTAGATGGCCGTAATCTGGTTCACTTACACCTAATAGTTCTTGCATGGCTTTTGAGGTAAGTCCAATCTTCTTACCAACGATGGCTTCGCCTTTGGAAACCTTCTGTTCAATAGTTGTTAATTGAATATCGTAAGCCTCTCTAATAGCAAGATCAGGATTTAAGGAAGTTACTGGTTCGACTCCTTTTCTCTCCTTTTCCGCAGAAGCTAAGTGTTCTGATAAAGACATTACTTTTTCATTCACTTCGTGGCCCTCCGTAACCTTACATTTTTATCGTGACGTTCGATAGTTCGCTGTAAAAGTCAAAGCTGTGAGCTCCACCTTCACGTCCGATACCGCTGTTTTTCATACCTCCGAACGGCGTTCTAAGATCTCGTAAGTACCAGGTGTTAACCCAGATAATTCCTGCTTCTATTTGTTGGGCTACGCGATGAGCGCGCCGTAAATCATTTGTCCATATTGTAGCTCCCAGTCCGTAATGAGTGTCATTTGCCTGTTTAATGACTTCCTCTTCTTCTTGAAACGGAACTACCGTGACAACAGGCCCAAAGATCTCTTCTCTGATGCAGCGGGAGTCCCTGTCCAGGTCTGTAATAATGGTCGGATTGATATAATATCCCTTTTCCATGTTTGCCGGACGTCCACCGCCTGAGAGGAGGGTTCCGCCTTCTTCTTTTGCGATATCGATGTAGCTCATTACTTTTTCATAATGTTCTTTACTTACCACTGCTCCTACACGTGTCCCTGATTCAAAGGGGTCCCCTACTTTTAAATCCTTGGTCGCGGCCGTGAATTTTTCAAGAAATTCTTTATACATACCTTCTTGAACGTAGATTCTAGATCCACAAAGGCATACCTCCCCTTGATTCATAAAGCTAGATTTCAAGGTCGTTTCAATGACTTCATCTATATCAGAATCGTCAAAAATAATATTTGGATTTTTACCACCAAGCTCAAAAGAGAGCTTCTTCAGCGTAGGCGCCGCCGCCTGCATAATGGCCGTTCCTGTTTTCGTCTCCCCTGTAAAAGTTACCGCATCCACATCAGGGTGCTCCGTAATAGCCGCACCTGCCGAATTGGCTCCAAAACCGTGGACAAGGTTAACGACGCCATCCGGCACTCCAGCTTCCTTACAAATTTCCGCCAGTACAGTCGCTGTCATCGGCGTCCATTCAGCTGGTTTCATTACGGCTGTGTTTCCAGCCGCCAGACAAGGTGCTAATTTCCAAGTTAAGAGGAGAAGCGGGAGGTTCCATGGATTAATCATCCCGACCACTCCAACCGGGCGACGAATGGCGTAGTGTAAAGCCTGTTGATCTTGCTGGTACGCTTCCGTCCCCATCGACGTCAAATAGTCGGCAAAGAAATAGAAGTTATAAGCCGCTCTCTTGATGTCCATTTCAAGCGCTATTTCATATGGTTTCCCCGTGTCCAACGCTTCAAGGACAGCCATTTCCTCTTGTCGTTCAGTAATTAAATCACCAATACGACGCAAGATGTTTGAGCGTTCTCGGTTTGTGATCGTTTTCCATTCTCCATTTAGCGCTTTTCTAGCTGCTTTCACTGCCCGGTCAACCTCTTTTTTTCCTCCTTCTTCTACTGTTCCTAATACTTCTTCCGTCGCCGGATTGATATTTTGAAATTGAGTGTCGGAGGAGACGAATTCTCCGTCAATGAAATGAAAACAATTAATCGCCTCTACTTTGTTTTTAGGAATTTCTTTCACCTGCATGATGCATGCCTCCTCTCTTGAACTCCTCCCACTTCCTTAACAGTAGAAGTAGGAGATTTCAGCGCACAGCAGAGTTACGTGGATCTCTTCAATTAATCGCTGTCTTCTTCCACCTCTACGATCATTTCTATTTCAATCGCAGTGTTGTTGGGAAGCTGCTGCATGCCCACTGCAGAGCGGGCATGTTTTCCACGATCTCCAAAGACTTCCACTAGTAAGTCGGAAGCTCCATTCATCACCTTAGGCTGTCCAGTGAACTCTTCCGTGCAATTTACCATTCCTAATATTTTGACTACTTTTTTTACTTTATTTAAATCTCCTAACTCCGCTTTCAGTACACTCAATAAATTAACCATCGATTCACGGGATGCTTGGTAACCGTCTTCCTCTGTTAGATCCCCACCGACTTTCCCGTGATAATTATCGACTCCTTGCCCAGAAGTAAAAATTAAGTTACCAACACGCTGATGACTAATATAGTTGCCAGCTGCCGGCCGAACGTCTTTTAATTTAATTCCCAGAGCTTGAAGCTTCTCTTCCGGCGACATCACTTGTGAGCTCATTGATTATCTTTTTCTCCTTTACATTTAAAAATTGAATGGCATTCTCACCTAACATTCGTTTCTTTTGTTCCGTTGTTATATTGTCCATTTGATCTATCACTTGACCTGGAGGTATTTCACGTAATAAAAACGGATAATCCGATCCCATCATAATCCGATCATGACCAAAACGATCGATGAGATACTGCAGGTTCAGTGGATCATAATTAAGGGAATCAAAATACAAATTATCTATATAATAACTTGGTGGATGACTCGTTAAACGTAAGTGCGGCCATACTTTCCAACCTTGGTCCAGTCGAGGCAAAATGTAAGGAAACGAGCCTCCTCCATGTGAGAAACAAATCTTGAGACGTGGATATTTTTCAATCACGCCACTCCATATCAAGCTCGCCGCCGCAAGTGCTGTTTCACTAGGCATGCCAACCGTATACATAAAATTATGGCGTGGTGTACGATCTCTAGCCATTGTCTCCCACGGGTGAATAAAAATGGGTACATCCCATTTCTCAGCCATCTCAAAAAAAGGAGCGAATTCCTTGGCATCTAAGTTTATTCCATTAACATTGGTCCCAATTTCAATCCCCGATAAATTCAAGTCATGCACGCATCGATCCATCTCAGCGATAGCTGTATCGGTATCCTGCATGGGCACAGTTCCAAGTCCTAAAAATCTTCCCGGGTGTTGGTTGACAGTATTTGCGATAAAATCATTTTGAATGCGGGCCATCTCTAAGGCTTCCGAAGCAGGGGCCCAGTACGAGAAAGTGACAGGAATCGGGGAAAGGACTTGCATATCGACTCCCTCCCGATCCATGTCTTTGATTCGTTTCTCCGGATCCCATACTTGATCAGTGACTTCCCTAAATACACTGCCGCCCACCATAATATTCGCACCGCACGTACAGGTCTGGTGCAAAGTTGGCCAACGGTCTTGACCATATTTTTCACTGAAATCCGGAATATCCTGCGGAATGATATGAGTGTGAAAATCTACCCTCATGTCCATTCCCTTGCTTCCGGAGGCATTTTATGGCCACAGTTATCACATGTTCTTAATTTTTCATTACTGTTGAATTGTTCAATAGCTCCCTTGACTTGCGTTTCTATATTTGACAGCTGAACCGTAACGCGGTGCATTTCGTGATCGCAATCATCGCAGAACCATACAAAATCTTCGAGTTCTCCTTCCTTCCGTTTCCTCTCAAGAACGATACCGTACGTATTTGCCGGACGGTGAGGAGAATGCGGGACATTCGCAGGAAGCATAAAGACCTCTCCCTCCCCAACTGTTACAACTTCTCTTTCACCTTTATCATTAATACATTCGACGTGGCAGCTCCCCTTTACTTGGTAGAAAAATTCATCCGATGGGTCCACATGAAAATCCCGTCTTTTATTTGGACCGCCAAGTATCATCGCAATAAATTCGGAGTCTTCCCACATTACTTTATTGTTAACAGGCGGCTGGAGGAGGTCTTTATTGTCTTCAATTGTCTTCATTAAATTAAAGCATCTTGTACTCAAATTCGTATTTTCAGACTTTAAAGCCATTAAAATCTTCCTTTCTATTATTGTTCTTCAAAAATATATCCCAAATCTTTTGAAATACTGTCCGCGACTTTCGTAACGTGCCGTATCATTGCTTGTTTCTCCGAACCTTCAATATATGAAATTGGCCCTACCATGTTTAACGCTGCAATATTTTTACCACTATAGGATTGGATGGGTGCCGCAATACCATAGACACCAAATTCATTCTCATTGTTGCTTACTGCGAACCCATTGTTACGTACTTGATTCAGTTCAACTTCAAGTCCTTCTAACGTGTCAATGGTATTCGGTCCTCTTTTTAATAGATCTTCTGAAGTGAACTTTTTCATTAGGGAAGGATTGGAAGACAATAAAACCTTCCCTGTACTAAAACAGTAGGTTGGCTTCCTCTCTCCAATAAAAGTAGGAACTTGAAATGCTTCACGAGCGGCGACTTTTAAAACGAAGATAAAGTCTCCTTTTTCATCAAGCATTCCTATATGAACAATCCCCTTAAACCTTCGTGTCAGTTCCTCAATTCGGGGAACCGCCTCGTTATAAATATCCTGTTGATACATAACCATGTTACCAAGCTCTAATAGTTTCCAACCAAGTCGATACCTATTACTACTGTCCTTAATCAACATTCCCTCGTTACATAAACTTTGCACTAATCGATACACAGTGCTTGTGCTCATGTCTAATTTTTTTGCAATGTCCAAGTTTCTTAAAGCCGGTTCATCTTCCGTAAAACAATTAAGAATTTGCGCCACTTTACGTACAGATGAAATCACACCGCCCTACCTCCTAATTTGTATTCAATATAGCAGCCATAGGGCCTAAAAATTAGAATTTTAATTCATGGATAAGTTCTCGGACTTATCAAGCTGTAGTGCTCGATCAACCATAGTAAATTGATTTTCTTGTTTGTATTTATTATAGAACATTCCTAATTTTCTGACCGGATCACCGGAATAATACCTCTCGTATTGAACGAGACGCTGTCCGAACGCTTCACCGGAGAGGTCCCAAGCCAGCTTAAAGAGTCTGATTCTGTCATAAGCCTCGACACTTTCACGACCTCCATAATATCTGTTAATATCCTCCCGAAGCTCAGGATGCTCCACATCAAATCCTGTCGGCGATAATAATAGTCCTCCTGCCCCTATTGTTTGTATCACTTCAATAGCACGCGGATATGCTTTTGGTAAAATACCACGTATCGTCTCTAATGAAGTGAAAGAAGGGACTGCTTCACCCTGCTCATTAATGGCATATTCATTTTCCGCTGTACGTAATAACGCTCTAATTGTTTCCACAGATTGAGCTAATTCACCTAATTGCGTCTGAACATTCAGAAATCCATCCACACCAATAGCATCAGCTACTCGAGAAGCCACTTGCTGTGCAAATCTTAATTTCACCAATCCTCTTACACCGTTTTGATGTGTATTTTGACTGAGACCGGTTTGCGCATAAACGGTATTACCCGCTTCCAAGTTATTGTGTACGAATACTCTATTCCATGGAACGAGTACATCATTGAAAATTAATACCGCATCCATTTCTTCAAAACGTGAAGCTAATGGATGATCAAATACTGGTCGTTTCCCACTTTGCATCGGTTCACGACAGACAATCCGTAACCCAGGTGTATCTATTGGAATGGCAAACGATAACGTATAGCGTTCATCCCCTTTTCTAAAACCTGGAAACGGATAAATAATAACTTCATCTGTTATAGGAGCCAGTGTAGCCAGCATCTTAGCTCCACGTACTACAATTCCTTCGGACGTTTCTTCAACAGCTCCCAGGTGGGTAAACGTGTCTTTTTGTTCATGAGCAGCTTTGCTGCGGTCGTTTTGTGGGTTAATTAACGCATGAGTCAGGAACAGATCGTTATCTCGAATGTATTTATGGTAATTGACGATATTCTCCGCCCATTTAGAGTTATATCTTTCAAAGAATTTATAATTGCTTGCCATGGATGTCACTGTGACATTTAAGAAGTCTGGAGATCTACCCATGAGTCCGAATGTAGCTTCCGCCCATGCTTCGTATAAGTTTCTTCTCCTCATTAAGTCATCAAAACTTTTAGGAACGAGAAACGCATTTGATACTCTTTCACCTGTTTCTTCACAAATGTCTGTTATTTTCTCCTTATACTCTGGGTCATGCTGCATATCATATAGCTTTGCTATTTCTTGAATTGGCTGACGAAAGTTAGGTTCATTAAGTAAGTCTGTCACTCTTCTCCCTTCAAGCCATACTTCACGCGGTCTTGATTTTAACCCGTTAATGTAGTCCTGTCCCGTACGAATACCCACTCACATACACCCCTTATGATTTTTTTGTTAGTTGATTCCCATCATTCGTCTTAGAAAATCCACCTTTAAAAAACACAAGTCCCTCTTTATCCTTTGAAGAAAAATACTCTACTTTCCCAACGTATAGCACGTGATCGCCACCATCATATTCCTGCCAAGGAGAACATTCAAATGTGGCTAGTGCTCCAGCCAATTTTGGTCCAATATTGGAATCTTCCCATTGAATATCTAAGTCTGGCTGTTGCCGCCCTGCAAATTGCCAAGCGACTTTTTCTTGATCTCCAGACAATATATTGACAACGAACTGTCTTCCTTTCAAACCTTGACAAGCTTTAGCCTTGCGATCAATAGAGACTAATATTAATGGCGGGTCAAGAGACACAGAAGTGAAGGCGTTTACAGTAACGCCATTTCTCTCTCCCTCGTCTCCAAACCAAGTAACTACGGTGACCCCTGTTGCAAATTTCCCAAGACAATTTCTCAGTTCCCTAGTATCCATATACTCCCTCCTCCTTTTGTCTAAGTTATTTACATTGTAGAAGCCGTCGTTTTTTTACTCAATTGAAATATTTCACTATGTGGAATTTTCTGAAATAATTTTAAAAATTTTTTTGGGTGAGTGGTATTTTATTACCGGTCCATTATACTCGGGTTAAGGTTACTATTAATCTTAAATATTATTTTTGAATTGTCAACTAGAAGATAGATCCTCTAACTCGATCCCGAAGTATTTTTTTAATATTTTACATTTCTCTGTTGGATGTATCGTTCGCTCTGTTTTATTGTCATTCTCTATTATTTTTAACGTGTTATCAAGCAACGTCACGCGTCCTCTTTCAAGCGCCTTTGTCGCTATACTTTCTTGGGTAAATCGAGAATTCGGGGACGTTTGATTATAATGACACATGGGTGTAAAATCACTTAAGTTTTTAGGTTCGGTGCGGAAGCGGTAAAGCGTAACCCATTCTTTATTTTTCTCCACTTCGAATAAGAAATCTTCTTTTCTTTCCTTTACTCGGTACACCCCAACACCATCGTCGATAACCTCCCCCGACAAAGGGACCGGTATTCGGACGGAGTCACCAAACCCAACATCCACTAAGTACGGCTCATGCAGGGAAACAAGTATAGCAGCATGGCTATCGTCGAGAGCCCAAGAACCATCTGGTTTCCTGACTGTTCCGCTAATCAAGTGAGAGGAATAACCTAACTCTTGCAGTAACCAATGAAATAGTCCGTTTAATTCGTAGCAAAACCCCCCTCTATTCCGCAACACTATCTTTTCATAAAACTTCTCTATATCTAAATGGATAGGAACGTGACGCATGACATCTTGGTTTTCAAATGGAATATGGAGCATATGTTGGTACTGCAGGTGACGTAGAAATGTTAAACTACCTTCGCCTTTTTTGCCCTCATCAACGTTCATTCTATTTAAATACAAATATGGATCCATATCTTTCCTCCTCTACCTTTCACATAAGAGATTTCAACTGCTCAATCCTTGAAATAGAAAAATTTCCAATCTCTTCCTGACATAACACCTTCTTGAGAAACTTTAATACTTCGGTAGCTACTATTGTATTCGGATAATCTTTCATTCTACCGCCCTCCACCTTTGGCAACAGATTAAACCAAAAGTGTCCTTTATCTGATATCTCAAAAGTTTCCGTTTGAATACCAGCATTTCTTAATTTTTTCGAAAAATTTACAGATTGGGTGGGAGGAATGACTTTATCCGTTTTACCCCACGTTAAAAAATAACGCGTATCGAAAATTGGATGAGTCAATGCTTTTTCAATAGAATGAATGGGTGACGCTTCTATATAGATACTACGATTATCTTCATAGGAAGCACCTAATAATCTTTTTAGTCGCACTTGATTGTCAGTAGAGGTCTTCCATAGCTCTTTTAAATGATACACTCCATATGCTCCTACAACTGCACGTATTTTAAAACTCGCATTGGTTGCGTAAAGAAGAGAAAACTGAGAAGCCAAGTGACCTCCTGCAGAATCTCCGATTAATCCTAATCGCTGCGGTTCAACTCCCCATTCGTTTGCATGTCTGATAATAAAATTGATAGCAGCTTGTATGTCATCTAAAACAGAAGGGTAAATGGAATAAGAAGGAGTCATTAAGCGATAATTAATTGCCATAGCTGCTACCCCTGACTCTGCTAAGTATTGTCCCCATTCTCTATACATTTCTTTAGAGCCTGATTGAAACCAACCTCCGTGAATTAGAATAACGATGGGTATGTCTTTCCCTTCTGAAGGACGGAATATATCAGCTGTTAAAAGTTCACGTTCTGTCTTTCCGTACACAAGATTTTTTTCCATAACAATTTTCAGAGCCATGCTCGTCCTCCTTCCTCTTCTTTTACTTTCAAACTACATTTTGACACTAACTATTACAATGTAATTATCCCACATAGCGAAATCACTTGATACAAAAGGATGCAGGACTCTTCACCATCTATCTTGTATAATTATAGTAAAGGAGGATGGAATTTTTTGAAGAATATAAACGTTGTATCATTAAGAAGATATCCCGTTAAATCAATGATGGGAGAAGAATTAAACGCATGTGAAGTAACAGAAAAAGGTGTTCTTGGTGACCGTGCTTACGGTATTATCGATAAAGAAACAGGAAGACTTGCGAATGCAAAAAACCCAAAAAAGTGGCCGAATATGTTTCAATACAGAGCCTCATTTGTAGAGCCTCCTCAGCAAGAGGATGCCATACCACCCGTACGTATCACATGTCCCGACGGAACTTCGGTCACCCATTCAGATCCTGAGGCGGAAGACATTCTATCGAGGAGCTTTCAGCGTAATGTATTTGTTGGCACCCCTTCGACCTCGGATCGTGAGTTCGAAGGATTGATACCTGAAAATGTAAGCGGGCTGGAAAACCCCGGCAGTGTATTCTCCAAAGCAGCTCCTGCAGGCACATTTTTCGATATTGGAATGGTACATATCGTAACTACTTCATCCTTAGAGGAATTAGCAAGACGAACCCCTGGAAGCCGAATTGAAGCAAGAAGATTTCGGCCAAACCTCATTCTCAATGTGGAAAACGGTGAGTCATTTGAAGAAAATAGTTGGGTCGGAAAGACTCTCTCTATCGGTAATGAGGTCAAATTGAAGATAGTACAGAATACAAAACGTTGTATTATGACTACACTTCCACAAGGAGACCTTCCCAATGATCTTAACGTGCTGCGTTCTGCTGTGAAGGAAAATGATGGCAATATCGGCATTTATGCGAACGTACTGCAATCAGGAACCATCCATATCGGTGATCGTGTTACAATAGACGGGGTAACAAACGCTTCATCTTAAACAATTATCAACAGGAAGGAACTTCGTTTCATGAAACTTATCTATTCTGGGAAGACAAAAGATGTGTATGAAAATGATGATCATTACGTATTGAAGTTCAAAGACGATGTTACCGGCGAGAATGGCGTCTTTGACCCAGGGGCTAATTCCGTGGGACTTACCATGGAAGGCGCAGGAAAAGCAGGTTTGCGTTTAACCGTATTCTTTTTTGAGAAGTTAAAAGAAGCAGGTATCCCTACTCACTATATCGATGCAGATATCGAACAAGCTGAAATGTCTGTGAGACCCGCGTCTGTATTTGGGGAAGGGTTAGAAGTCATTTGCCGCTATCGTGCGGTTGGAAGCTTTTTACGAAGATATGGAAAATATGCAAAAGAAGGGCAACCCCTTGATGCTTTCGTAGAGGTTACGTTGAAAGATGACGAAAGACAAGACCCTCCTATCAGTGCAGATGCGTTAGAAATGCTCGGTATTTTGGATCATGAAGAATACAGCCGTTTGAAAGAGTTAACCCAAAACATTAGCGGCGTGGTAAGAGATGAACTAGCTAAAAAAGATATAGAGCTATATGATATCAAACTGGAATTTGGGCGTTTAGACGATGGTACGATTGTGTTAATTGATGAAATATCAGGTGGTAACATGAGAGCCTATCAAAACGATGACTATATGGAACCTCTTGAGCTCGAACAAATGATGTTGTCTAGCAAATAACAATCCCCACCGGCTGCCTTGAATGATGCAGCCGGCTTTTCTCTCTATTAAGGTAGTACAATGTTTCCTGATTGGCTATCTTCCTCTTCCTTTTTATTCTTAACTATCAAATCCTTGATCGGACAATACCTCATGATCCCTTCACCCACTTTTTGAGCACCTAATGCTGCACAGAGAATGTGGACGGAAGGTGACTTATCTTTTGCCATTTCTCCTGTTGCCCAGGCAATCAACGTTAAACCGCCAGTAATTCTCAAAATAGCTTCCCCTGTGCCGACGTTTTTTTCCATATTGAACACCCTTCCTTTATATATAGTACAAATTCATTTCCCTGCCCCTGCTGCCCTGAAACCAAATGCTCTCAAGTCTTTCAAACATTGGCCTCCTCATAAAACGACAATGCAATGGGTAGGTTGGAGACCCTGAGCCTCCTGGGGCAGCAGGAGTGCTATTTCAGAGAGAACACTAGCTCAGAAGATGCTATGAATTATTCACACTACTACCCAGGAAGAAAAGAAGTTATTGCTGGTTTTCTGTCTTTAGAGCATGGTTATATATTTTCAGAAAGGGAACATTTAAATATAAAATAAAGAAAATGCTCGTCAACTACTGAGAATAGGAGAATGATAGAAAGGGGGAGAATCATGTTTCAACATGTTTTAAATAACACTTCACATCGTACATCTCCGCTGCCGACAGGCCCCTGGGTGATGACACAGCGCTGGGATCACTTACTGTTTATGCATTGGCCTGTCACTCCCGAAATTATAAAGAAACATGTACCAGAAGGAATGACAGTAGATACGTTTGATAGAAACGCTTGGATCACTATTATTCCATTTAAAATTGGTGATATGCGTTTTCGAAAACTTCCTCCGTTCCCATTTTTAAAATCGATGCTTGAAGTAAATGTGAGAACCTACGTCCGCAGAAATGGTGTGCCTGGTATTTATTTTTTTAGCCTCGAGGCTAGTAAACTTCCGGCTGTGATTGGTGCGAGAGCGGCCACCCTTCCCTATTATCATGCAGATATGCACATGAAATCTATAACTGATACTTTCTATTATGAAAGTAAAAGAAAAGGCTCACAAGCCGCTTTAAGCCTTTCTTATCGTCCTGTCTCTGCTCCCTTCTTTCCTGAGGAAAATACTCTTGATGAATGGTTATTAGAAAGATATTGGCTTTGGACAAACCGAAACGGAACGATCTACTCTGATGGCATACATCATAAAAAATGGGAAGTTTATCACGCAGAAGCTAGCATAGAAGTTATGAGCCTGGCTTCCTTTCTTCCTGAAAACATTTTTGAGCGACCACCTCTCCTCCACTATGCCCTAACAAAAAGAGTTTTGTTTTGGCCAATAAGAAAAGAATAATAAGTTTACTGTTTTTTAATTTATGAGTGTACATTGAAGCTGCTTTCCCTATGTTAAAATAAAAATAAAATGAATAAAGAGGAGTGTTACAATGGGAATTTTTGACGGTATAATGGGAAATGCCTCCGAAATTGATGCCGGGAAGGCTGAGAAAGAATTAAATGAGCTTTTAGCAGAATCAGAAACTGTAGAGCATGCTTACCAGCTTATCCGTGACATGTTTATTTTTACAAACAGACGGCTTATCCTAGTAGATAAACAAGGGGTCACCGGTAAGAAAACAGAATATCATTCTATCCCATATGGAAATATTACTCATTTTTCTGTAGAAACGGCAGGTTCCTTCGACTTAGATGCGGAATTAAAAATCTGGCTGTCAGGCAGCAGTGCTCCCATCGAAAAAACATTCAATAAACAACTAAATATTTTTAAAGTGCAACGTGTACTTGCAGAATACGTAACGAAGTAGATCTTCTTAATTTTAAAAATATAATAAATTTATGTTTGAAACCGTTAACATGATTTGTTACAATTATGTCGAAATCATTAACATTCCATAATTATCCTTTGTCTTTGTCCGGATAAAGTCCATTGTGGAAGATGTTAAGGAAGATGAGACAATTGTATCCTAAAGAAACAGTATATATTGTAGGAGAAGCAAAATCTCCTCAAAATAATCCAATCACAAAACAATACCATACTTTCTTCGTCGGCTTTGTCATCGATGAAACAAACAATCGAATTGTCGATGTTGATTGTACTTCCATTCTTGGGTTAACGAAGAGATTTATCCAAGATCTATTTATAGGGGAAGTGTTTTGGGATAGTGAAACTATTATTCAAAGTATCGAAAAGAGATATTTAGGATCATCCCAGAAAGCACTCATTGTCGCTTACAAAAACGCCAAAAAAAAATATAGACAAGCACTAGACGAGTGAATGACTGCTTTGTCTGTTTAATCACGCAGATGAAACCCAGTCAGTAAGAAATGAGCTTTTTTCTTACTGGCTGGGTTTTTATATGCTTGTATTCATTGAAGGAGGAGCACACATGATTCAAGATAGTTTTTTATATTTAGGGGTATTAATGGGATTAGCTGCTATTGTAGCTTATCTGGAAAAAACCTTTTCCGGCCGTAAGTTTTTCAAATTTGTTCCTGGTATTGTACTTATTTATTTTGGCGGGGCTTTCTTAAAGACTACTGGAATTTTAGGTGATTCCGAAGTTATTGATAGTACCTACAGCAATGTTAGAGATGTTCTCTTGCCTACGCTTATCCTGCTCATGCTTTTAAATTGTGATTTAAGAAAATTGGTAAAACTTGGGCCAAAAATGTTACTTGGTTATGCGATCGCGGTAGTCAGTATCGTGGCGGGGTTTGTAGTAACTTATCTCATTTTCCAAGGATTTTATGCAGAGAATACATGGCAGGCTTTTGGCGCACTCGCCGGCAGCTGGACTGGAGGTTCTGCTAACCTCGCCATTATTCAAGGAATCTTAGAAGTACCAGAAAATATTTTTGGATATGTTCTTGTGATGGATACGATTAATTATTCTGTTTGGGTCATGATTATGTTCTGGTTAGTACCTTTTGCGGCCGCTTTTAACCGTTGGACAAAAGCAGATACCGCACATTTAGATGCTGTAAGTGAGGATTTAATTAGAGAGCATGAAGAAAACGATAAGCAACCTGGCATGTCGTTTATCCATTTGATTGGCTTACTCGGTATTGGTGTCTTCACTTCTTCCGTCGCAGCTACTGTCGCTAATTATCTACCAAGTTTCGGCACCGTGGTAAACGCTACAACCTGGACAATCTTTCTCGTTTCCATCGTCGGGGTACTGCTTGCCATGACAAAAGTTAAATCCATTCCAGGTTCTATGGACATAGCTAATGTTCTATTATACATGGTCATCGCTTTAATCGCTTCGAGGGCTGACTTTTCACAAATTTTACAAGCCCCTGTTTACATTGTATCCGGGTTTATGATTTTAGCGATTCATGCTATCGTCTTGGCCCTTGCAGCCAAAATATTTAAGTTTGACTTGTTTACATTGGGCGTTTCGAGCCTAGCTAATATTGGAGGGATGGCTTCTGCTCCTCTTATCGCTGGAGCTTATCACCGGGCATTGATACCAATTGGAGTATTAATGGCTTTGGCTGGATCTTTCTTAGGTACTTATATTGGGCTCTTGACTGCACAAATTTTATCTTGGCTATAGAAAAGAAAGGTGACATCTTATGAAAATTACTAGTATTGAAACGAAACCTGTATCCATCGAACTCCATAAACCATTTAAAACAGCATTGCGGACTGCAACCACTATTGAAACACTTCAGGTAAAAATCATTTTAGAGAATGGACAAGAGGGATTAGGTGCAGCTTCTTCTACAGAGAGAATAACTGGTGACTCTTTAGTCAGCATTGAACAAATTATTAATGGGCCTATGAAAGAGTTATTGCTTTATCGCGATATCGAAAAGATAGAAACACTATTATCTGAGCTGCAGCAAACGGTTGTTGGAAATACAAGTGCCAAGGCGGCCGTCGACATTGCTCTTCATGATGCTTATAGTCAATTGTATCAACTGCCACTTTATCAATTGCTGGGGGGTGAAACGAATAAAATTGAGACAGATATCACCATCGGTATAGATGAACCTTCTATCATGCATGAGGAAGCAAAATCCCTCACAAATCAAGGGTACTCCGCGTTAAAGATTAAGGTAGGTCATAGTGAGGAATTAGATTTGGAGCGTATTCGTTCCGTACGGCAAGCGGTTGGTTCGGAAGCTCTCCTTCGTCTAGACGCCAATCAAGGCTGGGACAGTAAACAAGCAGTTCGATTGATCCAAAAACTAGAAGACGACAATTTAGGCATTGAATTAGTGGAGCAACCTGTATCGGCACATGACTTCTCAGGCTTAAAATTCATACGTGAACGTGTAAACACACCCATTATGGCTGATGAAAGTATATTTTCTCCGTACGACACTCTACGCCTTCTAAAAGAAGAAGCAGTGGATCTCTTAAACATTAAACTTATGAAATGTGGAGGAATACGACGCGCTTATCAAATTGCAGATATAGCAGAAGCTGCTGGTGTGGAATGTATGATTGGGAGCATGATGGAATCTTCCATATCTGTAACTGCCGCTGCCCACCTTGCTACCGCTCATAAAAATATTACTCGCTATGATTTGGATGCACCGCTCTGGCTGAAAAATGAAATATTCAAGGGAGGGATGCAATTCGATGGAAAACATGTTTCATTAGACGAAGCACCAGGACTTGGATTGGAAGAACAATAACTCGGAGGTGTTCATGATGAAAACACGTATACTCTTTCTTATTTCGATTGTGGTATTTGTTACATTAAGTGCACATAGCGTATTTGCAGAAAATAAGGAATCCAATACTGCATTTGTTGATGTATCAGTCGCTACCTTATGGTCCGAACCACATATAGATCGTTCCATTGACAAGCCTGCCGTTTCTCATCCGGTTGATATGTGGGAGTGGACTACGAGTATGAACTATAATGAAAAACTTTGGCTTGTAGGAAACCTTCAAACTCAAGCTCTTTATGGCCAAAAAGTAACCATATTGGAGGACAGGGGAGAATGGGTAAAAGCTGCTGTTGAAGGACAACCAACACCGAAAAACGAATTAGGCTATCCAGCCTGGATGAAAAAATCGCAACTAACGTCTAGTCAACGATTCAATCACATGGAGCATCTTCCTTTTGCTTTAGTGACAAATCCCACGGCATGGTTATATGATACTCCTAAATTAGAGAACACCTTCAAAGAAGTTAGTTTTAATACAACCTTACCTGTCATTAACCAAAAAGAACATGCTATTTTAGTCGCCACCCCTAATAGCGGAAATAAATGGATTTCTCCAAACGATGTGGCTATTTACAACTCGGAAAAAGATATACCTGATCCTAGTGAAGAGGACATTGTAAAAACAGCCAAGCAATTTTTAGATTTACCTTATTTATGGGCGGGTACTTCCGGATTTGGTTTTGATTGCTCCGGTTTTACCCATACCATCTATAAGTCTCATGGAATCACCATTCCTCGCGATTCATCAGTACAAGCGACACATGGTACTCCAGTCGCCAGAGAAGATTTGCAAAAAGGAGACTTGATCTTTTTTGCTTATGAGGAAGGGGAAGGAAGTGTTCATCACGTGTCCATGTATGTTGGTGACGGAAAAATGATTCATTCCCCTAATACGAGCAGCACCGTCGAAATTATTGAATTAGAAGGATCTGATTATGAAGTAGAGTATGCGGGAGCGAGACGATATCTCGATCATTAATGGCGAAAGACATCGCCCTTCTACCAAAAGGGCGATGTCTTTTCATTTAAGCTGATTTCTGTATCCAATTCCAAGCTTTGTCCTGTTCTTCTTTATTAAAATGTTTCACCGTCACCCCTGGAAGTATATCCCCCATTTTAGCAGAGACTGATATCCAGTTTTCATCACTAACAACAGCAAATTTATTAAATTGATTCCACCGCTTGGCGTCTACTTTCATCCCTTCCATTATTCCTTCTAAGGTCGGTCTATCCAATTGCTCTATTTCTGCATATATATTAAAAGGTTGATCATCATTGAACTGTACTTCCGCAAATTGGTTCATTTTCTCAGCATCTTCCTTCGTTGGTTTGCCTTTAATCTCCACGGCAATCGTCTGTTCATCACGACTGGGCAGTAATCGAAACAATGGGAACCCTCCTCTAGTTGTTTTGTAAACATCTCATTCCCAACCACTAGATGAATGAAACAAAAGAGAGATGCGAAAACGTTTAATGAAAGGAATAATGGGTACTTTTCTATGTACCATACATTTTTACTACAATGCGATAAGCGAAAATAGGATAGAGGTAGATATAATGTTAACAGCAAACATGTTCAGTGATTATTTTACGTTCATTGTCGGTGCTTTTCTTGTAGCGGGAGTTTTAGTAGCACGCTTTTCCAGCAAACTCGGACTTCCCTCTCTCATTCTCTTCATTTCCCTTGGAATGGTAATGGGACCAGATGGTTTAGGCCTCCTCAATGTGTCAAATGTGGAGCTTGCTCAATTAATCGGTATTATCTCCCTTGTGATTATATTGTTTGAAGGCGGTCTTCACACTGATTGGACAACCATCCGTCCGGTTATGAAAACGGCAATTTCCCTGGCAACGCTTACTGTCTTTTTAACTTCAGCGATCCTATCATTATTTACTTATTTCATTTTAGACTTAAGTATCATAGAGGCGTTTTTATTAGGAGCTTTAGTCGGGTCTACTGATGCAGCTGCCGTATTTGCGACCTTAAAAGGAAGAAACATTAATAAACGGTTAGGTTCAGCTATGGAAGGAGAGGCTGGGGTAAATGATCCAATGGCCGTTTTTTTAACTTTATCTGCCATTCAGCTGCTAGCTTCCCAACACAATAACATATGGTTTATGATAGGATCATTTTTTTGGCAGATGCTCGCAGGAGTGGCTATTGGTGTCATTATTGGCCGAATTGCTTCTCTCTGTATTAATCATATAAATATGGATACAGGCGGAATGTATCCCATCTTCACTTTGTCCACAGCTTTCCTCACCTATGGCGCTGCCCAATTTTCACAAGCAAGTGGATTCTTAGCTGTCTATGTCTGTGCGTTGGTGATTGGCAACCAAGACCTTACGAACAGATACACGATTTCTCGCTTTCACGAAGGACTTGCTTGGATTGGACAAATTACTATGTTTGTCATATTAGGTCTACTAGTCTATCCTCATGAAATATTCTCGTGGCAAGTCGTTTGGACGGGGCTACTTCTGTCTGTATGTTTAATGTTCATTGCCCGCCCCATAGCAGTATTTTTGTCGACTATAAAAATGGGCTATACCATTCGAGAAAAGCTGTTCTTATCATGGGCTGGATTAAGAGGAGCTGTTCCTATTGTTCTGGCAACATATCCTATCGTTGCTGGAGTAGAAAACAGCAGTGTCTATTTTAATATCGTATTTTTTATAGTATTAACTTCTGCTTTGCTGCAGGGAGCCTCCATCTCCTGGGTGGCGGAGAAGTTAAGCTTAACAGGAGAAAAAAAGAAATTTCCCTATCATTCACTGGAACTTCTTACCATCGGCAATGCTGACGCAAAGCTCGTTGAATTCCATGTAACCGAAAAAACTACAATGAAAGGGAAAAAGATAAAAGAACTTCCTCTCCCTGGTGATACAGCTGTTAATGCTTTAGTGAGAGATGGCGATGTCACACCTATTACAGATGATACCATGATTGAAGAAGGAGACTTATTATATATACTCGTATCTAATAAACATAAAGAAGAGCTTAAGGTCATGTTAGGTACAAAAAAAGAAAAAACAAGAAAAGAGGAAAAAGCGGAGGCTCGATAAATGAGAAAATGGATAGGGATGGCACTTGGATTTATTGGTGTAGTAGTTATGATCGGTTTGTTGATCGCTGGTAACTACTTGTATAACGAGAGCGTCAAACGGGGAACAGAAGTCGAGCTATACCGAGGGGATGAGGAAGCGGCACCGGCTGGCGCATCTCTAACAACAGATACAGAAGATTCCGTTGTATCGGAAGCAGAAAGGTGGTTTGATCAACAGGAGATGAGCATATTAGAACAAACTTCTTTTGATAATCTCCTGTTACGAGCTGCTTTTATTAATAACGAAAACTCGAATGGCAAAGCTGTCATTCTTGCACACGGATTTCGAAAACAAAAAGAAGACATGAAAGACTTAGCTTATTTTTATTATCAACAAGGGTTTGATATCCTTCTTCCCGACACGCGCGGACATGGGGAAAGTGAAGGAAATTATATTGGATACGGTTGGCATGATCGTTTAGATTATTTAAACTGGATTGACCGTTTAATCCATGACTATAAGTCAGAGTCTATTTTTTTACATGGTCAATCAATGGGGGCAGCATTAGTTCTCATGGTAAGCGGTGAGAAATTACCTAATGAAGTAAAAGGGATTATAGCCGACAGTGGCTATACGTCTGTCAAAGAGGAATTGGCCTATCAATTGAAACATATATATGGGCTTCCATCTTTCCCACTCCTTAACATAACAAGTGTTATTACAAAAGTGCGGTCTGGTTATTTTTTTGGAGAAGCATCAGCAATTGATCAAGTAGAAAACAATACAAGACCTTTACTTATCATTCACGGGGAAAAGGATGAGCTTGTGCCAACAGAAATGGCCCACACTATTTACGAGACTGCCGGTGGAGAAAAAATGTTATGGACTGTTCCTAATGCAGGCCACATTCAATCATATAATACACAGCCTCAGCAGTTCGAAAAAAAACTGAAAGAATTTATTACTAACGTACTTCATAAAAAGTAAGCGTGTCCTTTTTAAGTTGTGAACTTTTTGTGTTCATTTTTAGAATAAAATGTTACAATGATAGTAACATTTTTCATTTATCCAGTTATTAGGAGCGTGAGTACTGTGGGTGTTACTCTTATATTTATGCTATTGGCAACGCTTACACCATTTTTATTTGTTCAAATGAAGAAACAAGGTTTTGCTATTGCTCATACCGTTTTACTAATAGGAATGTGGATATATTTCTTTGAATCGGTCTTCCACACGGCTCCAGCCCTCTTTTCCGTTACAGCGATTATGTTTTATCTTAGCTTGATTGCCGCTGAAGTAGGGTGGGTTATGTTCATACTGCGCCTAGTAAAACCTCAGGGGAAATATCAAAAAAGTTATCTATAAAGGTTGATCCAAAATAAACCCACTGCCTTTATTATCTCCAAATGAGCAAAATCCGTCCGTCTATCCGCGATAAATATACTAAAAACAATCCGAGTGATTCATCACGAACCACTCGGATTGTTTCATTTGTCTGCCTTATTCCTTCTCTTCTTTCACTTGTACGTTACTTAATTGAATTAATGCTTGAAGAAAAGCGACAACGGAAGTAACACCGAACACACTTTTTACTACATATCCTTCACTGGAGTACATAGCGCCCCACAAAGTAAAAGCAGCCAATATAACACAAAATGTAAAAACTACAATAGTTTTTATTTGCTTTCTACTTATTGCGGAATCTGTTTCTACAATGGAAGAATGAGGTTTCCCTTTCGTATTCATATCGGCCTTCCCCTTCTTAAGTTAAGAGTAATGTTCGTCAGTCATGTTGATGAGATGATTCTTCTTGGTGATCTGTATGACTACCATGATCGTGATGAAAGCCAAAAGACATGGTGAATAAGGACCCTGCTACAATGATGGCGGCTAAGACAAATCCGTGGAACATCATATTCCAAGGAACGTGTCCGCCCCCACTGGAAGATTCTGTCATATGCATGAACATGAATAATTGAATTCCTGCTTGTATAATGGCCAGCGCCATAATAGCAATAATAATCCATGCAACTGGCAAATTTGATCCTAGAGCTGCCCACACAGCCAACAATGTCAGAACGATAGACAGTAAAAAGCCGATAATGTGTTGGACGGGTACATGCTTGGTGTTTTTACTCATGTTACACCACCATCCCAATTAAATAGACGCTTGTAAAAATAAAGATCCAAATAACATCTAGAAAGTGCCAATATAAACTTATCACAAAAACTTTACGGCTCGTGACAGGTGTTAAGCCACGCTTCACCAATTGAATGATTAATAGAACAGCCCAGCCGATACCCAGTGTTACGTGAACACCGTGAGTGCCAGCCAGAACAAAGAAAGCTGACCAGAATGAACTCGACTGTAACGTTGCTCCCTCATGTGCATAATGGATAAATTCATAGATTTCAAAACCGAGAAAACCAAGTCCCAAACCTAACGTAATGACTAACCAAGTGATTAAGCCTTTTAAAGAGCCGGCTCTCATTTGGTGAATGGCCAGGCCACAAGTAAAACTACTCGTTAATAATAAAAATGTCATTACTAACGTGATACCTGGCTCAAAGAGATCCGCAGGCACCGGAGCATCTGCTGTTCTCCCAAATAGGACAGCATATGTTGCAAACAGGGTAGAAAAGAGAACCACTTCGGCGCCAAGAAATATCCAAAATCCGAGAATGCTCATTTGGCCTTCCTGCGTACGATATTCGAGAGGGCCCGTTTTTAATTCATGTGTGCTCACTTTTACAACCCCCTTGCACTACGCTCAATTTTTTTGATCTCATCAACTTCTACATGGTATCCGTCGTCATAATCAAAAGACCGAATCCCCATCATAATCAATGTTCCAATAAGGCCAATAACCGCCAGGCCTATCCACTCAAAGACAAGGGCGAAACTTGCGAAAGCCAGAATAGCCATCATAATAATCGGTTGTCCCGTGTTGCTTGGCATGTGAATCGGTTCTAATCTCTCTTCATCAAAAGTAGTTTCATTGTTTTTCTTCATGGACAAGAAAGCATCTCTTCCATTTATTTCCGGCAATGTGGCAAAGTTATAAAAAGGAACAGGTGTAGGAGTCGCCCATTCAAGTGTTCGTCCGTCCCATGCATCCCCTTTTTCTTCTCTCTTACTATAGCGATAGCTGTAATAAATGTTGTAGACAAAGATAACAAACCCAACTCCCATGCCGAATGCTCCTACCGTTGATATCACATTTAACGGCATCCATTCAGGAAGGATAGCGAAAACACGACGCGGCATGCCATCTAGTCCGACAAAGTATTGCGGAAAGAAACAGACATGGAAACCAATCAAAAACCACCAGAAGCTATGCTTGCCAATTCTTTCATTTAATTTATGGCCGAACATTTTCGGATACCAATAAACTAAACCAGCAAAGCAGGCAAATACAGTTCCTGCAATTAACACATAGTGGAAATGAGCAATCAAAAAGTAAGAATTATGGAACTGATAGTCAGCCGCCGCCATCCCGAGCATAACGCCGGTAACGCCACCGATAACGAAACTCGGAATAAACGCAAGCGACCACATCATAGCTGTTGTCATCTGTATTCGTGATTTATAGAGTGTTGCCAGCCAATTAAATATTTTCACACCGGTAGGTACTGCGATTAACATGGTTGACACAGAGAATACAGAATTGACCAATGCGCCAGCCCCCATGGTAAAGAAGTGGTGAACCCAAACAAGAAAGCTCAATCCGGCAATGAGTATCATCGACCAAACCATCGCTTTATAGCCAAACAACTGCTTTCGAGCGAACGTGGCAATAATCTCTGAGAATATACCAAACGCCGGCAAGATAACGATATATACTTCGGGGTGCCCCCACATCCAGAATAAATTCGCCCACATCATCGGCATGCCTTCTCCGGTCAGCGTGAAAAACTGTGATCCAAATATACGGTCAATCGTTAATAAAGCTAATGCCACTGTTAAAATGGGAAAAGCAAATATGATAATAAACGACGTGACGAGAGTGGACCAAGTGAAAATCGGCATATCAAACATTTTCATTCCCGGGGCACGCATTTTTAGAATAGTGACCATCAAGTTAATTCCTGTAGCAAGCGTACCGATACCAGCAAGCTGGAGGCCCATCAAATAGAAATTTTGCCCAGGTCCTGGACTTAATGCTGCACCGGCAAGCGGCGTATAACTTGTCCACCCTGCATCCGGCGATCCCCCAATAACAAATGAGATATTGAAAAGCATCGCACCGAAGAAAAAGGACCAGAAACTCACTGCATTTACGAACGGAAATGCGAAGTCTCGCGCACCAATTTGCAGTGGGACAATGATATTCATCAGACCAACGAGAAATGGCATAGCCATAAAAATGATCATCACCGTACCATGCGTCGTGAAAATCTCATTATAGTGCTGCGAGTTTAAAAAGTTCATATTTGGAAACGCCAGCTGTACCCTCATCATCAGCGCATCGACACCGCCACGGAATAACATTGCCAAGGCACTAAGTATATACATAATGCCAATTTTTTTGTGGTCTACTGTCGTCAGCCATTCACGCCATAGCCAACCCCATCTCTTCAAATAGGTTAATAGAAAAATGATGGCAGACGTTACTAAGACAATAGATACCATTCCACCGTATATGAGAGGCTCTCCTGTTACAAAAAACTCATCTAGCTGCATATCTATTCACCTACTTCCTGCGGCTGATTGCTCTTATTAATATTTTCTAAGTGTAATAATTTACCATACGCATCTTCATGGCGTTCAATAGAGTAATCGCGACCTTCATTTGTCCCATGGTCCACCCACTGAAGATGAGTCGAGGAAAATGCCATCGTATTTGTCAAGCCAGGCTCAAGTAATGTGTCGTATTGTTCTTGAGTGAGTGCAGGTTTTTCAATTTGAATGCTTTGTACCCAGTCCTCAAATTGTTCCTTACTTTCTGCGTGGACTTTAAAAGTTTGTTTTGCAAAACCCTCTCCATTAAAGTTAGAATTACGTCCGTCATAAACACCTGGCTCATCCGCCTGCAAATAAAGAACCGTTTCCATACCGGCCATATTGTATTTTTGACCACCAAGTGCTGGAATCCATAAAGCTGCCATAGAGTCAGCAGACGATAACCGGAATTCAATGTCTCGACCCGTTGGTATGTGCAAGTAGTTCACCGTCTCTATATTCTGTTCTGGATAGCTGAAAAACCATTTCCAATCAGCTGAAGTCGCATAAATAACTAGCGGCTCCTCGTCCGTACCCTCAGCGGAAGGCTTTTCCAAGTCATATATTGTTTGCACTGTCGGTATGGATAAAGCAATGACAATAGCTAAGGGGATAACAGTCCAAATAATTTCAATCATGGTGTTACCATGAATATCAGGGTCATAATCACTGCTCTTACGGTTAGGACGATCACGGAACTTATAAACCATGAAAGCAAATAACACGAACACCACAACCACGATAATCATCATGAATATGAGAGAATACATAATAAGGTCTTTCTGACTTTGTGCAACCGGCCCTTTAGGATCGAAAACGACGAGTTGATTGCATCCACTTAACAGCATAACAGCGCCTATTAGAAAGAAAGAAAACCATTTATTCTTTGTCATATGTTTCATGAGGCACTTCTCCCCTCTTTAATATCTAATACGGAAATTATTGTTCAACGAGGAATGATATATTTAACTTGGCTAATTCACCATTTAACAATCGTAACGTTGATTATAGCAATATACCCTCTATATATTTTAGTACCTTTACAAAATCGCAATAAAATGTCTACAATTTCGTTGCATAATTGATACAAAATGTTCAGGATTAGCAAAAAAGTTAGCAATTTCTTAACAAAGGAGCAAATAATGAAATTAATTTTTGGTTATACCGTCATAATTACTATTTTTTCTTTTTGCATGATGGGGATAGATAAATGGAAAGCCATAAGGAGCAAACATCGTGTACCGGAGAATACGTTGCTCACCTTAGCATGTTTAGGAGGGTTTGGAGGAGTAATAGCGGGAATAATTATTTTTCATCACAAAGTGAGAAAGCCAATGTTTACTATGTTGGTACCTATTATTGGAGTTCTTGAAATAGCTGTCTTCCTTTATTTTTTTAATTTCATATAAAAATCAAAGACAACTTCGCAATTGACAGACGCTATCACCACGGGCAAACGTACAGCATTCTTTCAGAGGTCCGCCAAAATCGGAGAGCTCTCTTACGGCATCTTCATCGTACTCTTTTTACACAAAAAAGAAGTTTTCCTTAGCAACAAGGAAAACTTCTTATCTAGCAGGAAACTAATCTTTAAAATACCACTTCCATAGTGAGACACCAACAATAGCGAGACTAGCGAGAAAACCGTAAAGCCATATGGAAAGCATCGCGTTTACAAACATGTATGGTCATCCTTTCCCTAATTTGCCATCGAACGCTTTTCTTCTCTATCTTCCCTTTCAGATGGATACGGGTTTTTTAGAATTCTTGCGAAGATGACAATCGTTAAAATTCCAATAAAAGTAGCTACTGCTCCTGCAGACATGGTACTCGGAATAATACCAGTAAAGTAAATAACAAGATAGGAGAGCAATCCAGTCGTCATCGAGAGTTCTGCTGCTCTCGCAGGAGCTTTTCTCTTACCATATATAGCGTATAGGATCGGTCCCATCGTTCCAGCTGCAACTCCTGATATTCCTATCCACATGACATCGCCCATATATGCAGGAGGCTGCAATACAATCAAAAAAGCGGCCAATCCGATTAGAGGTACTGTCAGACGACTGATTTGTAAAGAAACTTTCTGTGCTTTTTCATCACTAATATCGATAATTTTTCGCTTAACGAGAAACTTTAAAAAGATATCATTCGCAAACACAGTAGATATGGAAACGAATATTCCATCTGTAGTAGACATCGCAGCGGCAAGGATGACCACACCAAAAATAGCTACAATAATTGCCGGGAATGCCCAAACCGCGTATTCCATTAAAGCAAGATCTGCTTCCGCTACACTGTCCCCTAAAGCAACTCTGCTATAGAGCCCTCCGAAGAGAACGAGCAGACAGAAAGAAGCAGCAACTACGTATGTTGCAATCATTTTTCCTAGATCTTTTTCTCTCTTCAAACCAAGCACTTTATTGAATAAATGCGGGGCAGAGGCAAAGGCCCATTGAATGATGATAGCACCGGATATAGCACCCACAGAATAAAAATGAGCGGAGTTTGGATTGAGAACTTCTACTAAATTCCCGTTTTGATCACTAAGATTATCTACAATGCCTGTGAAAGTGCCTGATAGGCCACCATCCCAAAAAATAACTATTCCAGATACAAATATCGCTACACCCGCAACAGCCATCATCACTGCCTGCACAGCATCGGTATAAATATCAGCAAAAGCCCCTCCTGCAAATACATAAAGAACGACAATAGCTGTTATAAAAATCAAACCTGTGGTATAGGACATTCCTAAAAGATACTCAAAAATTCGCGCACCTGCCACAAATTGGGCAGCAATATAAAATATATTAAAAAGCAGTATGAGTCCTGTTCCTACTCTTAATATGTCACTGTTGTAAAAATCACCGAGCCAATCTGGTAGAGACAGTGACTTTTGTTTCGTGTTTAGTTTTCTTACTTTTTTGGCTACCATCAGAACCCCAATTGGTCCTCCGCCGATCATTGCTAAAAATATCCACAGGTTAGACAATCCCCAATCGTAAGACCAGCCTGGATACCCAAGAAATGTCGCTGCACTTAAATATGTAGCAGCAAAGGATAGACCGAGCACATATGGTCCTAAATTTCCCCCGCCGGTAGCAAAATCACTGACGCTTTTGGTTTTTCTAGCACTGATGAATCCAAGGACAAGCATCACAATAAGAAATAGTGCAAAACCAATCCAAGTATATAACGTAACTGTGCTCATTACTGACCTCCTTTGCTTTGATGAGAAGAGGGGGATGCCCCCTCTTTATGATGATTGAATTACCGCTGATTTTCGTGCCGGGTGATTGTCAGGTAAATGAGCACGTCCTTTACCAAACATATTTTCTCTTAATGTTTTTCCTTCATATTCTTTTCGATAAATTCCTCGTTTTTGAAGCTCGGGCACAACATAATCTACAAACTCACGAAACGTTTCCGGGGAGTATGTTTGGGCGATGTTCAAGCCGTCTATATCCCCTTCTACAGCCCATTCTTCGATACGGTCTGCTATTTGTTCAGGGGTGCCGATAAATTTCACTGTCCCATTTCCAAGCCCGTGATTTTTAACCGCCTCGCGCAACGTCCATTTTTTGTTCGGATCTTTCGTGTACATATCCAAGTTACCTTGCACTGCATCTGTCTCAATATCTTCTATATACTGATCTGGATCGTATTGAGAAAAATCAATTCCTGTATGCCCAGAAAGTAAAGAAGCTGTTCCTTCGTAGCTGACGTGCTCGGTTAAATCCCTATATTTGGCATACGCTTCTTCTTCCGTAGATCCAATAATCGGTAAAACCATCGGAAAGATTAACACGTCTTCTGGATTTCTTCCTTGTTCTTTCGTCCGCTTCCGAATATCTGCCACGTAGGCTTTTGTTGCCTCTAGGGAATGATTTTTTGTAAAAATACCTTCAGCATGTTTCGCCGCAAAGTCTCTCCCTTTTGGAGACGCTCCTGCTTGGAACAAAACAGGGGTTCTCTGTGGGGAAGGTTCCACTAAATGTGGTCCCGGCACCTGAAAGAATTCACCTTCATGGTTAATCAATCGAACCTTCTCTGGATGTGCAAACGTATCATTATCTCGATCGTAAACGACTGCGTCATCTTCCCAGCTATGTTCCCAAAGTTTATAAACAACGTCGAGAAACTCATCTGCCCGGTCATAGCGTAGTTCTTTCGGAAGCCGGCCAGAAAGCCCAAGATTCACTGCTTCACTTTCAAGATATGAAGTCACTACATTCCAAGCAACTCTACCGCCCGTTAAATGATCGAGAGTGGATAACTGACGTGCAAGCGCGTAAGGCTGTGCGTATGTAGCAGAAATAGTTGGGGCAAACCCAAGATTTTCAGTCACCGCAGCCATCGCAGTAATAGGAAGGACAGGGTCGTGGGCAGGAAGTTGTACAGCATGCTGAACGGCTGCGTCATGACTGTTCCCATAGACGCTGTAAGTTCCTAAAACATCAGCGATAAACATGGCGTCAAATTTTCCGCGCTCAAGAATTTTCGCCGTTTCTACCCAATAGGATAAACTGCTATGATTCGTTCCCTCGTCCTTCGGATGCTTCCATAATCCCGTAGAGTGGGGAGAAGGTGAATTTTGAATAAACCCATTCAAGTGAATTTGCTTTTTCATGCTAAGAACTCCCTTTTCAATGTTGTTTGTAAATTTTTGCTGGCTGGCTTATCGCTTAAGCTTCGTCATAGGCATTTAATGCATTGACACTGTGTGCAATTGCGGATCCTGCCTTTAAGGCTACTGCTACAAAAATAGCTTCCGATATCTCTTCTAGTGTAGCTCCCGTCTTTTTCGCATTTTTTGTATGCAAGTTAATACAATAAGCGCATCCGGTAGTATGAGCAGAGGCTACTGCTATTAGCTCTTTTTCCTTCTCCGTCAGCTTTCCAGCCTTGATAGCTGTTTGATCAAAGGAAGCAAATGCCTTGAATGTTTCTCCGTCAAGGTCACTAAATTCCTTAAGCCGATTGAAGTAAGAAGCTTTATAAAGCTCGTCTTCGCTATCACCATCAAACGCATTCAACGCATTTACACCATGAGCGGCTGCTGAACCAGCTTTTAATGCAGTTGCAACAAAAATCGCTTCAGCTACTTCCTCTTTATCAACATCATTTTTCTTAGCGTTCCCTACATGTAAATCAATGCAATAAGGACATCCAGTAATATGAGCCACTGCAATGGCAATTAACTCCTTTAATTTTACAGACAAATTTCCTTCAGCTAACGCTTTATCATTAAACTCAAAAAATGATTGAAATGCTTCTGGTGCGTATTCCTTCAGTTCGAAAATGCGGTTGAAATATGATTTTTTATATAAGCTATCTGTTTGTGTCAATGTAATCTCTCCTTATTGATTAAAAAATTTGTACGTTATCGGTGACTCAAAAACTATGAATCCACTATTTACCGTGTAACACACCTCCCTAACTAATTAAATATATCTTATCAAATTACTGGGTTTTTGAGCAATGTTTTCTTGCTATTTTCCTTTTCTAAAATAATGATACAAACAAAAAAACCTCTTGATGAGAAAGAGGTTTTTATACACACTGTCTCATCTGCCAAGCGACTGCTTGCTGGAATTAGCACCTTTTTGCTTTTATAAGCAACGGTTGCTGCGGGATCACAGGACCAGTTCCTCCCCCGACTCTTGATAAGATTAGCCTTTATTCAATTGGAATTTTTCATCATTTAAGATTTCTTTTATCTTAGCGTTTACAAAGTAAAGTGTCAAGAAGAAATATTTCTTTGATCATAATTTAAATAATTCTCTTTGCTTGTTGTTCTTGAACATAAACTTTTTTGGAGTGTTTATCTTCTAGTCTCTTTTCAATATCGTTGATTATTTCTTGGTTGCTCATTATTTCTTTTTTATTTTCATTAATGAGCTCGTTTAATGAGATTCTCGTTGTCTTTCTCATGGATCATGCTCTCCTTTTTTATGTTTCTCCCCACATTTATAGTGTAACGAATTATCTGACTAAATTGTTGGAACAGATGTTACTAATTTTTGAATTTTATCTTAATTTTTAGAAGAGCTCCTCCAATGCGTCAGACTGACTTTTACATTCTCAACACCCTTCCGATTCCACTATCAAAAGTAAAGAATTTCCGTAACATAACTAGTTACTCGAAAGAACATCACCCTTTTTTCAACATACTTTTTATGAAAGTAACCCATACTATTGATTAGTTAATAATTACAAATAGAGGTGACAAGATGGCAGGAAATGCACTTAACGCTTTAACTAAATTCTTACACAGCCTTTATGATGATGACCCAAAACCACCCTTACATGTTGGTGAAGTTATGGTGTGCTGGACCTACCTAAATGCACTAGAAGAAGCGGTAGCTTTAGAACATGTTGGTTTAAATACGACAGTAGATAAAGAACTTATCAACATCCTTAACAACACCATTGATGCTGCTAATTCTCAAGCTGAAAAATTAAGAAGCTTTTTACAACAAGAGGGTGTCCCCTTCCCTAGTAATTCTGCGGAAAAGCCTAAATCTGATCCCCAATCCGTGCCAATGGGTGTGAAGATGACTGATTCAGAGATAGCGAATGCGGTTAGCCTTAAAATTGCAGCTTCTATTACCTTATGCGCCAGTGGTATTTCTCAATCATTGAGAGGTGATGTGGGATTAATGTTTGTAGAATTTCAAAGCGAAGCCATTCGTGATGGTGAAATATTAAAAGCTACTATGAAAAAACGCGGTTGGATTAAGACGCCTCCTTTTTACACACCCCCGGGCACCAATGCAGAATAAATATTCTGGTTCGCACTAGACGATGGAACCACACGAATAATAAAAGCCTCTCACAAGTTTTCGCAAACTTATGAGAGGCCCTGCAAATTAGTATCAACCTCATATCTTCTTATTTTTTAGTCGTTTAAATTTATTGGCTATCAGTGGGCATTTTCAGTGCCGTTTCTGCCTTCTTCAAATCATGGTCGACCTGCTCTTTGACATCATAGGCATGGTACAACTCATTCTCAATCATATATGTGGCAACTTTATGATTGAGATCAATTGCATCATTTAATTGTCTTTTTATAATTTTGTGTATTTCAGGACTAGCTGTTTCGGTAATGGCTACAGAATAATTTCTGACAGCCGCCTTTGCTGATACAAGCAAGTCTGTCGCAATAACTTCATCATTAATCAGTTCTTTATTATTAATTTTATCTAATATCCCTGCCATGATTTCATCCTCCTTTATTATTTAGTTCATTTAGCTTCTTCAAGAATACCCTTCAATTCTTCTATTGCTTCTTGGGCAACTTTGGCGTCTTCCTCAAGCAGTTCCTTCAATCTACTATCAGTCGCTAATCCTTGCATTAGTGATGATTTAGCTGCGCAAGCAGATTTTACTGTCAACAATTCATGAACCTCTAATATTTCGTGTTGAGCATAATTGTTGTTCTTTGCCATATAACATTCTCCTCTTATTTAAAGATTCCACTCTTATCTTTTTTCGTTGGAGGCGTACCATGCATATAGGACGGTGCTGATTTCAACTCTTGCTTTCCACCATGAGCTTGTGGATCTTTCACGTAACCAAACTTGCCTTCCCCATCGGGAGTTTTTCCAGAAGTCCAGCTCCCCTCTTTACTTTCCTCTCCTTCAGAGAAATTAAGTAAATCATATGAGAAATCGGTGGCTTCCCACTCTTTTGGTACAGTGGATGGAACGGTAACCCCATGTTCCTTTTCAAGCTCCTTGAGGGCCGCGATCCATTGGTTCTGATGCATCGTATCCCTTGCAAGCAAAAATGACAGCATTTCTTTCACACCACGATCATCTGTCATTTCATATAGACGAGCCACTTGCAATCTTCCTTGAGATTCTGCATTTAAGTTGGCCCGCATATCTGCAACTAAGTTCCCGCTGGCAACAATATAGCCACCGCTCCATGGCACTCCCGTGCTGCCTTCAGGCATAGCACCCAGCCCTGAAACGATTGCGTGGTGTGGGTTCATCCCCCCCATAATTGCACCAATGACTGGATCCTCTGCAGCTTTTTCTTGTTCATTTACAGGCGCATCGTCCAGAAGGCGGGCAATCATAGTGGAAATCATTTCTATGTGACCAAGTTCTTCCGTACCTGTGTCCAAAATTAAGTCTTTGTATCGCTCATCCCCTCTAGCATTCCAACCTTGGAAGAGATACTGCATCGCTACAGATATCTCACCAAACTGTCCTCCAAGAATTTCTTGTAGCTGTTTCGCATACACCGGATCAGGTCTTTCAGGCTTCGCGTGATACTGTAGTTCTTTTCTGTGGAAAAAAATAGAACAACACTCCTTTTTTATGAGTAGCCAGCCAAAGAGAAATCATTGTCACATTAAATACTTTCTCGTTTCTCTATAAAACTAAACCAAATCTTTTTATCTGATTTAATTGAAATGCCTCATCCAATCATAATCCCTGTCAAAACCATAGATGTAATGACCAAAATTTGATCTACAATTTTTTTATGGTTCTTTTTGGAACATTAATAACGCAACATGCCGTGTGGGAGTGGAGATGTCGAACTTTACGCAAAGTGGAAACTGTTGAGAAACTAGATGTGCACCTTCTGGCAAACATAAAAAAGCCTCTCAAAAGTTCAGTGAACTTTTGAGAGGCTCAGTAGACCTATATATTTTCCCAACCAGGTCTGTCAAAAAGCATGCCGTTTTTACTTTTGGGGTGAAACTAACTTTAACTCTTACTGTCAAGAGTTATGGGAACGACATTACATCATGCCGCCCATTCCACCCATGCCGCCCATGTCTGGCATACCGCCGCCAGCACCGGCTGCACCTTCTTCTTCTGGCTCATCAGCGATAACCGCTTCTGTAGTCAAGAACATCGCAGATACAGAAGAAGCGTGTTGTAATGCAGAACGAGTAACTTTTGTAGGGTCGACGATACCAGCGTCGATCATGTTTACCCATTCGTCTGTCAGAGCGTTGAATCCAATACCGACTTCTTCTGTCTTCATGCGCTCGACCACAACAGATCCTTCGAGTCCAGCATTTTGAGCGATCTGACGAAGTGGCTCTTCAAGCGCTCGGAGTACGATGCTGACACCAGTTGCTTCGTCTCCTTCAGCATCAATTGCTTTTACCGCTTGGTATACGTTCATAAGAGCCGTACCACCACCGGAAACAATTCCTTCTTCTACTGCTGCGCGAGTAGAGTTCAATGCGTCTTCGATACGAAGTTTACGCTCTTTCATTTCTGTTTCAGAAGCAGCACCAACCTTAACAACTGCTACGCCACCAGCAAGTTTAGCAAGGCGCTCTTGCAATTTTTCGCGGTCGAATTCAGAAGTTGTTTCTTCGATTTGCGCTTTAATCTGGTTGACGCGTCCTGTAATGTCTTCAGGCTTCCCAGCACCTTCAACAATTGTTGTATCTTCTTTGTTAACAACAACTTTGCTTGCGCGTCCTAGCTGCTCGATAGAAGCAGATTTTAAATCAAGACCGAGATCTTCCGTGATCACTTCTCCGCCAGTGAGAAGCGCGATATCTTCAAGCATTGCCTTACGACGATCACCAAATCCTGGAGCTTTGACAGCTACTGCGTTAAATGTGCCGCGAAGCTTGTTAACTACGAGTGTAGCAAGAGCTTCCCCTTCAACATCTTCCGCGATGATAAGGATTGGTTTATTTTGTTGAACTACTTGTTCAAGCAACGGAAGTACTTCTTGGATATTGCTGATCTTCTTATCTGTGATAAGAATGTATGGATCTTCAAGTTCAGCAACCATTTTTTCAGTGTCCGTAGCCATGTAAGGGGATGCATACCCACGATCGAACTGCATACCTTCCACTACTTCAAGCTCTGTGTCAAGGCCGCGGGATTCTTCTACGGTGATAACTCCGTCATTTCCAACACGGTTCATAGCTTCTGAAATAATTTGACCGATTTCATCACTTCCGGAAGAAACAGAAGCTACCTGTGCAATGGATTCACTGCTTTCGATTGGCTTTGAAATCTTTTTCAGCTCGTCTACTGCAACATTTGTCGCTTGTTCAATACCACGACGAAGTCCCATTGGGTTTGCACCAGATGTAACGTTTTTCAAGCCTTCCTGAATCATAGCTTGTGCAAGAACAGTAGCGGTTGTTGTACCGTCACCAGCAATATCGTTTGTCTTGCTCGCAACTTCAGATACGAGTTGAGCACCCATGTTTTCGAAGTGGTCTTTCAATTCAATTTCTTTCGCAATGGTAACACCATCATTTGTGATTAACGGAGAACCGAACTTCTTCTCAAGTACTACGTTACGGCCTTTTGGACCAAGTGTTACTTTAACAGCATTTGCAAGCTCGTCTACCCCACGAAGCATAGCACGACGGGCATCTTCACGGAATTTAATATCTTTTGCCATATTCTCAACCTCCAATTGTTATTTATGTAGGGTGTCTATCCCCTGTTATTAACCGATTACTGCAAGCACATCACTTTCACGAAGAATCAAATATTCCGCACCTTCATATTTCACTTCTGTCCCTGCAAATTTAGAATAAATAACAGAGTCTCCTTCTTTTACTTCCAGTGCGATTTTTTCGCCGTTATCTGCCACGCGGCCACTTCCAACAGCAACAACTTTGCCTTCCTGTGGCTTTTCCTGTGCAGAATCCGGAAGTACGATTCCACTCTTTGTTTTTTCTTCTGATTGAACTTGTTCGATGACAATGCGGTCACCAAGAGGCTTTAACATGATAAATACCCTCCTTTAATGTTTTCCGGTATTTTTACCGACATCTTTCGCGATTATTAGCACTCTTGTTCAGTGAGTGCTAATACCAATTATTATAATAATCATTCCAGCTCTGTTTTGCAAGAGGAAGAGAAAAAAATTTCAAATTTCTTAAAACTCATTTAAGTTGTAAGGTGTATCATTCTCGTTCCTCCATACATTTATGGTACAATACTTGCGTATGCTTATTAGAACGGATTGCAAAAAACTCATAATACCAGCCATTTGCGACAAATGAAATAGCATTGCGCTCAAGAGAAGGTTAGAAGAGATGGGCCGACTCTGGTAAGATACTTCTCTTCTTCCAGAGTAACAATTAAACGTTCTCTTCATCGAGCGTCTTTATCGACTAAGGAGTTGACATACGTGAACAGTCGTTATTGGACGATATTAATCGTTTACATTCTTATGCAGTTATCAGGTATCGCTGGAATACCTCTTCTTATATCACTTGGAATGGGTGTGCCAGAAAGTTTTGCCGCCTGGAGTATGGGCAGCTTTATTGTGGCTCTTCTTATCATGCTGTTGCTGCTCGCACCGGAACGTCATTTAGAGAGAGGTCATCCGAAGCTGCAAAGAACTTCTTCCGGACATGCAGTGAAGTGGGCATTTCTAGGAGTGTTTTTAGCCTTTATTGCTCAATATATAGCTATTTTAATTGAAATGTACGCCTTGAACATTGAACCTGGCTCAGAAAACACGCAAGAGATCATGGATATGGTACAGCTTATCCCGTCCTTTGCTATTGTGGTTGCGTTAATAGGGCCAGTGCTAGAGGAAATTGTTTTTAGAAAAGTGATTTTTGGAGCGTTCTACAAGCGGTTCAATTTCTTTTTCTCTGCTTTATTCAGTTCCGTCATTTTCGCCGTCGTCCATCTCGATTTTACACACATTCTCATTTACACAGCAGTAGGTTTTACATTTTCCTATCTTTACGTTAAAACAGGCCGAATTATCGTTCCGATTGTAGCCCACATGGCTGTGAACGGATATGCGGTGATTGTTCAGGTGTTACTTGGAGATAAATTGGAAGAGATGCAACGAGAGCTTGAACAGCTGCAATTCATTGTGGGGGGAATACTATTATGAGATTTTCACCAACAACCATGGGGTTTATTTATTTTGGGTTAGCGGGGTTATTTATTTACCTTGCTATTCAGAACGTAAACTCCTCGTCATGGGATGGATGGACTTTTTTCTTTGCCGCCGTAGCCGCTATAGATATCATGATTGGCATTCGGTTTTTTCGCACGAAAAATACAGAGACAAAAAAGTAAAAAAACCTTCCCTAAGGATGACCGCTCCTTTTGGGAAAGTTTTTTTGATTTCAAAACCACACAAAACGTGGAAGAAAGATCTCCATGAATGTTATACCTTTCTGTCACATCCAAAAGAGACTGGAACAAACCCCAGTAAATGAGAAGGGGCTAAATCAAAAGGTGTTACTCCGTTGAAAAACATTCCGCTTTCCGCGGGAGTCTTCATGTTTTTCAACTGCAAGATACCTGCTCTTGATACTGCTCCTTCTCAAAGGGTGGGTTGTAACAAAAATACATTCGCTTGCTCTCACTGTGTCTACTTAGCCACCGGCAAGTTCCATCCCCGCGTAACGTGCTTTTATTTATTGTTTCGTTCATTGTCTTCTCTAGCCCACTCTTCCATTCTTTCTTGCTCCGCCTTCAATACTTTTTTATAGGAAAAACGCGAAATAATAATGCTAATTTCATATAGCAAAAAGAGCGGAACCGTTACCATTAAATGCGAAACAATTTCAGGAGGTGTGATGAACCCTGCAATAATAAGTAGAATAAAATAAGCATATTTACGAATACTCCGAAGCCATGCCGGAGTCACTAGTCCCAGTCTTGTTAAAAACATAACGATAACCGGTAATTGAAATAAAAAACCAAACGGGATTGTTAACCTGAACAAAAACCCAAAGTAGTCATTGGCTCCATATTGTTCCGTCAGGTTCAACCTATCTGACAAATTACTTAGAAAGTTAATCACGTTGGGAAAGAGAATGAAATAAGCAAATGCCAAGCCTCCAAAGAACAGGAGTGTTGCAATAGGAATATAGGACAAAGTGACTTTTCGCTCTTTCTCATAAAGACCGGGAGCAATAAAAGCCCAAAGTTGATATAACAGAACGGGTAAAATGAGAATCAGACCGATAAAAAAAGAAAAGTTCATATATAATTTCAGAGAATCTGTAAGTTTAAACACGTTCATGGGAAACGCTTCGGCTTCCGGAATACTTTGTAAATATGTGATTAATTTCGGAGAGAGAAATAAACCAAAAATCATGGCAGCAAGAAAATATGCTGCCACGATCAGTATTCGTTTCCGCAGCTCTCCGATATGGTCATACATAGACATATCTTTCTGAGCCATGGCTATACCATCCTATTCCTTACTTATCTGTTGTTTGTGAGCTTTTCTGAGATTGGGACTTCTTGTCATCGTCTTCGTCGTCTGCAAGACCTTTTGTCGCATGTTTAAACTCCCTTAATGTGTTACCAGCAGCGCGTCCAAGTTCCGGCAACTTTTTAGGACCGAAAATGAGTAAGGCTACTAACACAATCAATACAATACTGCCTGGGCCTAATGGCATACAGGACACCTCCAATTTTATCGTTCCTCTTTATGTAGGGAGAGGATAATTTTTTAAAAAATAAACGAGTGTCTGAAGTTCTACGGATAAATCGATATGATGAATTCTCACATGATCTGGGATCGTCAACCGAGCCGGAGTAAAATTTAGTATCCCTTTCACACCAGCCTCTACAATTTTTTCCGCCGATTCCTGAGCTGCTGAAGAAGGGACGGTAAGAATAGCAACGGCTGCGTCGTTTGATTTCTTTACAGATTGCATCTCATTCATATGGTACACTTCTACTCCACCGATTTCTTTTCCTATGACACGTGAGTCTATATCAAATGCAGCTACGATCTGAGTATTCTCGCCTTTCGAAAAGTTATATTTCAAAAGTGCTGTACCTAAGTTGCCAACACCAATCAGAAAAACTTTCGTTACCTCCTCCTGATTGAGTGTCTTTCTAAAGAAGGATAACAAGTAATGGACATTATAGCCATACCCTTTTTTGCCAAGTGCGCCGAAATAAGAGAAATCCCTCCTAATTGTAGCGGAATCTACTTTCACAGCGTCACTTAATTCCGTTGAAGAAACCCGCTGCTTCCCTGTGGCATGCAAATGCTCTAGAAATCTGTAATAAAGCGGCAGCCTTTTCGCAGTTGCTTGCGGTATTTTTTGTTCATCTATGTTCATAACAGCCTCCAGCCATCTGTTCTATTCCTGCTGTACAGTATATCACCGATTGGGAGGAAAAAGTAATATCGAGTTTGTCGAATAACGAGAATGTCAGCACGCCTTTATATTGTACAACATTCTACTTATATATGTAATAGCTGTGAGTATCCTCACCAATAAGTTCATGAAATTGTCTTATAAGACTGCCTAAGCAGTCACCATTTCTCTCACCGTGCTCTTCTAGAAAAAGCAAATGTTAATTTCTAAAAATTTTCTTTGACCTGTTTATCAAGCCTTCTTCGCCTTGGCGGACAAAATACGATACAATATAGACATCACAAATGAGTAACACCAAACGTAATGACTCCACTTTATTTATAAAGGATGAAGCGTAATGATAGTTTTGCAATGCGTCGATATTACAAAATCTTTTGGCGCGGAAACAATCCTAGATCGAGTAAAACTTGAAATAAAATCAAATGAACGAGTAGCTTTGGTAGGTCGGAACGGGGCTGGAAAATCTACTCTTTTAAAAGTGATTGCCGGAGAGCTATCTTATGACTCCGGAGATATTATAACTCCTAAAGGTTTGCATCTTGGTTACCTCGACCAGCATAGCGGGTTACAGTCAGAACGATCCATTTGGGACGAGATGCTAACTGTTTTCGAAGACGTTAGAGATATGGAAAAAAAGCTGCGACATCTTGAAGAGCAAATGTCTCATCCAGATAAAATGAAGGATCAAGCTTCTTATGAAACTGTCCTTAAAGAGTATGATACCCTTCAGCATACCTTTCGTGAAAAAGGCGGATATCAGTACGAGGCAGAGATTCGAAGTGTATTATCGGGATTAAAATTCTCACATTTTGATTATGACACCCCTATCTCTGTGTTGAGCGGCGGCCAAAAAACAAGACTGGCACTTGGTAAGATGCTTCTGTCTCAACCTGACCTTCTTGTCCTTGATGAGCCGACGAATCACTTGGATATCGAGACGCTCGGATGGTTGGAAAACTATTTAATCAACTACAAAGGGGCTATATTAATTGTCTCTCATGATCGATACTTCCTTGATAACATTGTGTCAAAGGTTTACGAAGTAGCTCGAACAAAAGCTACCTTATTTCATGGTAATTATAGCGATTATCTTCATGAAAAATCGCTCAGGTATGAGCAAAATCTCAAAGCATACGAAAAACAACAGAAAGAAATTGCTGAGCTTGAAGATTTTATACAACGAAATATTGTACGGGCTTCTACATCGAAACAAGCACAAAGTCGTCGTAAGAAGCTAGAGAAAATGCAGATAATGGATAAACCTATGGGATTGGAAAAATCAGCAAAATTTTCATTCGACATCGACCGTCAAAGCGGAAATGATGTGTTAAACATTTCTGATCTTACTGTTCGTTATGGAGAAGCCCGCCCTGTCGTTCACCATCTTGACCTACAAGTAAAAAAACAAGAAAGCATCGCACTCATCGGCCCGAACGGGGTTGGAAAATCAACCCTTCTAAAAGCGATTGCCGGACAGCTTACTCCAGCCCATGGAACCATTCAGCTGGGGAGCAAAGTAACGATCGGTTATTATGATCAAGAGCAGGCTGATTTACACTCAAATAAGGATGTTCTCCATGAACTCTGGGACGAATACCCTTTAACCCTGGAAAAAGATATCCGTACCATACTTGGCAACTTTCTTTTTAGCGGGGAAGACGTGTTAAAACAAGTTTCTGAGTTAAGCGGTGGTGAAAAAGCACGTTTGGCGCTTGCTAAATTAATGATGCAAAAAGCAAATTTGCTTATTTTCGACGAGCCAACAAACCACCTTGACCTCGACAGTAAGGAAGTATTAGAGTCTGCGTTACTCGATTATCCTGGGACTTTAATTTTTGTATCACACGACCGATATTTTTTAAATCGAATGGCTACGAAGATTGTCGAACTTACAGATGAGGGATTAACTGAATACCTCGGTGATTACGATTATTATTTAAGAAAGAAAGATGAGGAGAGACAGAGAGAAGAGCTTCGAAAACAAGAACGATCCAGCCATTCTTCTGATACTGAGGTCGAAGGAAATGACAAGCGTAATTATGAACGAGAAAAAGAAGCAAAAAGAGAAGCAAGAAAGCGCCAGCGCGAAATTGAAGCCACAGAACTAGAAATTGAAAAGTTAGAAAAAGAAATGGAAGCACTAGAAGAAGAGCTGCTCGCCCCCCAAGTCTACGAAGACTATGAACAAGCTGCTGACCTTCAAAATAAGATAGATCATATTCAACGTACTCTTGAAACGAAAATGGAGCATTGGGAGAATCTTCAACTCGAAGAAGCTTAATAGCTTTAGCTTTTAAAAGAGGTCTGTATCAAAAGTATGAAGGCTTCCTTTATGAAAAACACTGCCCGCTTAAGTGGATATTTCATTGTGCCTGTGATGATAATTGAGGTTTTCGAATGCATAACCACTTTTGATACAGCCCATGCCATTCTCTCTCATTCCACATCAAATACGTTCTTCCGATGTCTTATCCCTAGCAAGGGAAACGTTATATTTCTGTCATCATCTTCTTCGCAAAAGACCCACATGTATCGTACGCAGAGTAAATAAAACATAGATGTAGACGCTGCTACCGCTCCTGAATCATTCAGTAAAAGTAGAAATATGGATCCGACCCCGCCGGCTCGCAATACATATTGTTGGGATATACGGAAGGAACCAGACTTCCCCAGTATCATATACAAAGCAGCTAACACATACGACGTTATTAACAATTTCGTCCAGTTTGAATGCATCATGATCTTTATGTTCATCTGTAGCTTTCTGCTAACAATTTCTTTTAATTCTCCCCATTCTCCATGTAAAAGTAGTTGAAACGCACTGCCTATATGAGAAGGGCCGCCAAATTGCTGGAATATATATAACAAACCGATGAGGCATGCAAGTACCGGAATACTCCCCCATAAGTAAGACAACAACTTCTTTTGCTTTTTCTTTAATACTTGCCATGACAAAATAAATAACATCATCCCTGTCGCCATCGTCACACCCGCATTTTTCCCTAATACCGACGAGCCGAGAACAAATAAAAAGAAGAGCGAGAAACACCAGAGGACTACATACTTCTTACGGCGTATCCAAGGTTCTAAGAAAACAACCACAGCCGCAGTGTAGAAACCACCTAACTCATTCCCTATTCCACTGTATCGTGCACCGATGATAGGATCATATCCGAGATAAGAACGTTTCATTAACTCGGCTCCGCCTATCAAGTCAGTAGTAATTACCACTATTAATAGGAAAGAAACAATCCATACGCCCTGTCTCTTTCCATATAGCGATATAAAAACTGCCAGACCTAGTGATAATAAGATCACCGTTCCACTATACACAGGAACAAGGGTCATTCCCCTGCCAAATATACCGGATGCCACGATAAAAGAAATGGGCGATACCATGCCAGCAATCAATAACGTTCTGATCAGAACATAAGCTTTTTGTTTCCTTTTTTTATTGAATTTCCAGTACACGAATCCGGCTATTAAAAGAAGAACAAGGACGGTTATATAAACAGAAAGAACAGATGACCGCGTGTGGAAAATGTGCTCGGCTCCATTTGTTTCTTTTCTCATAGCCTCACTTATATGATAGCTTCCCTTCTTTTCCACTAAAGCATGACCATTCAAGACATCTGGAATAAGGAGTCCAAACTGTCCCAGAATCGTTGGCGCTACATCTAGACTGCTACCTAAAAATGACTGTCTCACTGTCGGAGAATACCACTCATTCCCTCTTTCCGGTGTGTCACGTTCCCATTTGACAAAGGGCAGTAAATTTCCTTCGTCTGGATCCACCCCTAATAAATAAATCGTTTGTCCTCTCTCTTTTAAATCCAAGATGAATGTGGATAACTTGTCCATCGTGTGATGTATGCTCTCTTTTTGTCCTGGTGCGTTCTTCCACCGGTAAAGATCTCCCCATTCTACAACCGTCCAGGTGGAAGAATACGTCTGTTGAATGCGTTCAATCCATTTAATTGTGCTTCTTCCATCCATCTCAAATCCACCAGGAGCTGCTGCCTTCTTTTTTATAGAAACATCTCTGTTTCCAGAAGTATTCCCATCATGATCGGCTGTAAAAATAGGGGCTGATTGATGCGTACGAAAAAAGACATCACTGTGGCCTGTAAAAGAAGAATGGATACGATTCGTGCTTAAGTAATCACCTAAAGTTGAATGGATATTCGTTTTGGCGAGGTAAGGGATCGTATAATGATACTCATCCTTCCTATTTTTTTTATTAATCGAGAGAAGGTTAATCTCTATTCTATGATTTAGTGGAGCTTGTGTTAGTTTCCCTCTCGATAATGTTAATGCTTCGTTTAAAGGGGTTTTAGATCCCCCGGTTATTCGGTTTAAAGCAATGACAGAAGAGTGATTCCATAGTTCCTTATCATCTCGATCCATCCAATTGTAAAATTGGCTCAATGATAAGCTGGGAACAAGAATAGTAACAACATGATTATTGTTTACTTCTTCCGCTTCCGTGGAAAAAGACGTGTATATATAAATGAATAGTAATAAAAGCAGAAAAGATATGTTTTTAAACTTCCTCATCTTCTCTATCCTTTCATACTATCTGTCCACACTATCAACAGACTTATTAACAATTGCAACGTTAAAACACTAGGAATTATTAGAATTATACACAAAACAAGACACTTATCCACAGTTTTACTGTTAACAACTTTTTTCCCGTACTTCTAGGGACCATTCTATTTTTCCACATTATCCACAAAATAAGTTATCTACAACAAAATCGATCTTTATTTTCTCAAAGTCTCCTTGCACTAATATTATCTTTTATTTCTACTTTAAGACTTATACAGACAAAATTATGATTTTTTTCTACCTAACGAAGATCTACAAAGATGGCTTAATACGATATGTATAGAATTTGCATCCATGACATTTGAAACGAGACATCTCCAGAACCAAAGATCTAGAGCTCTGACTTACACAGGACGTGTATGCTTTTAGCGAAAGAACAATCATCTGTGGCCCGTGGTAAGTGCTGAAGTCCCGCTGAAGAAGCTGCTTCGAACCGACGCCGCCTGGATTTAGACATGGCTAATCTTTTACAAAAATACAGAGTGATGCTTGTATTATTTCCTAAACCATAAAAAAGACCTGGCTTAAAATAGTGCCAGGTCTGCTTTGCCGTTTAAATTCCAATCGGCTTGTATATTTTTTTTCCATTGAATATGAGCGGCTGCTCCAATCATAGCTGCGTTGTCCGTACACAAGGCTAAAGGAGGTATCGTCAGTTCTACCTCTGTATTAGAGAAAATATCTTTCATAGATTGACGCAATCCTTTATTGGCAGCTACCCCTCCCACAACGACCACTTGTTTTACTCCATATTGCGCAGCGGCCCGCTTCGTCTTCTCCGTAAGTACTTCTATCACACTTCGTTGAAAGCTGGCTGCCACATCTTCTTTTCGGAATACTTCTCCTTTTTGCTTTGCATTGTGAAGTTTGTTAATGACCGCTGATTTTAAACCGCTAAAACTAAAATCATAAGATCCTTCCTCGAGCCAAGCTATTGGAAAGGGGATGATCGTTTCTCCTTCTCGTGCTAATTTATCAATTTGTGGTCCGCCCGGGTAAGAGAGATTCAAGCTACGGGCCACTTTGTCATAAGCTTCACCAGCGGCATCATCTCTTGTCTGTCCAATCACTTCATATTCTCCTTCATCTTTTAACAGGACTAACTCCGTATGACCACCTGAAACAACAAGCGCGAGTGCCGGGTAGTGCCACGGGCGTTCCAGGCGGGCTGCTTGAATATGACCAGCGATATGATGGACAGGAAGAAGCGGAAGTCCATGAGCAAAGGCTATAGCCTTCGCTGCATTCACTCCTACAAGCAAAGCTCCAACCAAACCTGGACCCGCTGTTACAGCAACAGCATCTAAATCGGCAAATATCACACCAGCGTCAGTCAACGCCTCTTCCACGACCCATGTAATGTTTTCAGTATGGTGACGAGAAGCCAGTTCAGGGACTACGCCTCCAAATCTCTGATGGCTTTCTATTTGAGAGGCTACTACATTGGATAGAATGGAAGACCCGCCTTGTATGACAGCCGCCGCTGTTTCATCACAACTTGTTTCAATAGCCAGTATGATTTCGTCATCCTTGATTTGTTCTTTTTCTATATTCATCAATTTTCACCCACATTACTAAAGCGTCTTCTTTATTATCCGTATAATACTTTTTTCGAATACCGCCTTGTTCAAAGCCTAGTTTTTTGTATAAAGACTGTGCTATCTTATTGCTGACACGTACTTCGAGCGACATGGTTTTCGCCCCATAAACCGAGGCCATCTCTAACGCATTTATCATTAGCAACTCCCCAACTTTTTGACCGCGAGATGCCGAATGAACAGCTATATTCGTAATGTTCGCCTCGTCTAATACAATCCATACTCCACAATAGCCTATAATTTCATTGTCCCATTCCGCGACGAGGTAATGGGCAAAACGATTATTGTGAAGTTCATTCAAAAAAGCATACCTCGTCCACGGCATTTGAAACGCATCATGTTCTACCCGAAGGACACCTTCCAAATCTTCTTCTTCCATAAGACGGATAATCGGAAATTTGTTATGCATCCGTTTTCCCTTCTTTTTTCTCCAACCATTTCTTCTCAGCTTCCGTACGCTGAGTATACTCAGGTACTAAGGCATGAGCTGAAATAGGTTTTTCTTGTTCAAATGCCAGCGAAAGCAGCACTGATGGTTTTGGCAGCATATCCATGCCATTTCCTACTACAGCTTGATCTGCAAGTGATTCTGAAATGAGTGAGTGATGAAGATCATAGTCCTGGCTCAGAAATAAAACCGGCTCATTTTTTTCTTTTATATAATGAAGCCAGTCCTCCATAGCGACAATATGATCACTTATAATAGTCTTGATTTGATGTTCCGCACCCATCTTATATAAACCTGTGTAAACTTGACCTCGCCGTGCATCGATAAAAGGGCAAATAACCCCGCTGAAGTAAGTTCCATTCCGAGCAAGGACTTTTAAGCTGGAAACCCCATACACAGGAATATTAAGAGCCCATGCCATCGATTTGGCTGTCGTGACGCCGATTCGAACTCCCGTATAAGATCCCGGGCCTTTAGCGACGGCTATAGCATCAAGATCTTGAGGTTTTATATCTAGTTCCTTTAACAGTTCGTGGATGGCAGGCATCAGTCGTAAAGAATGATTTTTTTTAAAGTTGGTGACATATTCCCCCAACAGCTTATTATCTTCTGCCAGTGCGACCCCCATGACATGAGTCGATGTATCAATTGCTAGTATTTTCATGATTTTGCAGCTCCTTGAATAAAGCTTCAAACTTATCGTTAGGATCTTCTAAACAAATAGTACGTTCCATGTCACTTTTACGAAGAATGGTCACCCGCAAAATATCAGTCGGAAGTAGATCTATTATCTTTCCCGCCCATTCAATCAGGCAAACCCCATCTCCCTCGAGGTATTCTTCAATCCCAAGCTCATCCACTTCATCCTCTTCTAATCGATACACATCCATATGATAGAAAGGAAAGTCCCCTTCATACTCTTTAATAATAGTGAAAGTGGGACTGTTCACGACATTCTTCACATGTAACGCTTGAGCTATTCCTTTCGCAAAGTGTGTTTTACCTGCTCCAAGGTCACCCTCTAACGTTACAATATCCCCTCTTTGTAAATGCCTGCCAATGTTCGCAGCTATCTCAATGGTGGACTCGGGTGAGCTGCTATTTATTTTGATACGATCCAATTTACTCACCTGGCTTTCTGCCAAATTACAAGAATGATTATTGTTTAAAATGGTTATATCCCTTTTTTTCTAAAATGGTTTTTCTCTTTTCCCCTAATAATGTCACTAAAGGGTTCCCTTCTAATACTCTCCCAATAACGTAAAGCTGAGACTCTGTCTTTTCTATTTCGTTTTCTAAAATAGGCCAGTCGCTTTCCCTAACTGTTCCTACCAATTCAAAATCTTCTCCTCCGTAGAAAATCCAGTCCCAATAATTTTTTTCAGGAAAGTTTTTTAATTCTTTCGCAATAGGGATATGTGTTTCCCACAATTCAATCGAAGTGTTGCTAGCTTCAGCCAGTTCATTCAATTCACTAGCTAACCCATCACTAATATCGTTAAGGCTTATTAACGGATCTATTTTTGCTGCAGCACGGCCTTCTTGCACTCTCGGTTCGGGCCGTTGATGGGTCTGTACCAACTCACTTTCCTGCATACTAAAGCGGCCGTGACGTCCTTTATCTAACAAAAGAGATAATCCCGCCGCAGAACGTCCTGTAGTATTCGTCAAAAATACAAGGTCTCCTGGTTTTGCGTTTTTTCTGAGTAATGCCCGTCCTTTTTCAACTTTTCCTCTCACCGTCACAGAGATCATTAGTCCTCGAGGAGAGGATACCGTGTCGCCGCCGATCATATCCATTTTATAACGAATACCTAGTTCGGTCATTCCTCTATAGATACCTTCTAGTTCGTCATCCGACCAAGTCGTAGGAACGGCTATTGCGACCATATAGTACGTAGGTATTCCTCCCATAGCAGCGATATCACTTATATTCACTGCTAAAGCCTTATGACCGATATCCTCAGGAGCCATCGTACTTTTTTTAAAATGAATGTCTTCTATTAATGTGTCAACACACAGTAGTTCGTCAAAATCGTCACTGGATGAATAAACGGCTGTATCGTCTCCGATTCCCTCGATGATATGACTGTCAAAGTATTTGGAAGGCCGCTGTTTATTGATCCATACAAACTCATCCCGAGGCATTCTTGTCACCTTCCATAGACTTTTCTTTCAGTTTAACGTATTTAAATAAAAGATTCACTTTCTAATTGCTTTGGACATAAAAAAAAAGCCCTAACGGCTTTATACATTTCACATATTATAATTGGTTGCGGGGGAAGGATTTGAACCTTCGGCCTCCGGGTTATGAGCCCGACGAGCTACCAGACTGCTCCACCCCGCGATGTGTAATATTGTTACGTCTCTCAACGCCACGTATATAAATATACCACATTAAAATTGTCTGTGCAACTACTTTTTTAAAATTATTTCGATCTTGTCAGTTTGTGACAAACCTGTTACAATAATATTATGGAATATTCACACAAATTCAAAAAGGAGCGTGACATATGCAAGTCTGGACCTACACTCGATCATTTTTATTAGCAAATGTTGCATTAATCGCTACCTTTGTTTTCCTTCCTATCTTTTTAATCACCGATAATGTTGCGATTTATCAAGACTTCATAAATTATTTACACGGAAAATAACAATCGTTTCTTCTATATGAATAAGAAAGAGACCGATCCAGTAAAGTTGGACCGGCTCTTTCTATTTTTCATAGGATTTTCATTGGCAAAGTCTAGCGAACCTCATTTGCTTAAACAGCTTTTTCTCTTCTAAGATTTCTTGATGTGCTTTCTGGATATCCACTTTTTGAAAACATAAAGTTTGACTAGGTAACAATTGAGCGACTTTTGAAAGATCTGTAGTGATTACATGAGCAATCCGAGTATAACCTCCTGTCGTTTGTCGATCAGCCATCAAAATCATCGGTTGCCCATCCGCTGCCACTTGTATCGTTCCAAAGGAAACGGCATCGGAGATAATGTCTGCTCCGTTGGTATGGCGAAGCATAGGGCCTTGTAAGCGAATCCCCATTCGATCTGCTTGATTGGTTACTTGAAAAGAAGAAGTGAAAAATCTGTCTAAGGATTCTTTAGTAAAGTGTTGTGCTTCGGGGCCCGTAATTACTCGGATATTTACGTGATCAGAGTACGAAGGTATCAGACTGGGATGAAGAGCAATAGGTGTTGGTCTTTCTTCTTTTTTTTCCTCGCGAAATAAAAGATCACCTTTTTGAAGGGCTCTTCCTTTCAGCCCTCCTATCATTGCCTTGACATACGTAGATTTACTGTTCAATATTTCATCTGCATAGACTCCCCCATGTACAGCCATATATGTACGTGCTCCTTTTGCTGCTCCTCGAAACGTTAATGTATCTCCTTTTTTTACATAAAATGATTTCCACATTCTCCTTTGTACGCCATTTAATTTTGGTTTCATATCAGCACCTGTGAGAGCAATTAATGCATTCCTATGAAAATGCAAAACGGGGCCAGTTAGTGTCATCTCTAGTACTGCTTCCGTCCCCTCATTTTTAACCAGTACATTTGCACATTTAAAGGCATATGCATCCATTACTCCTGACGTAGGAATCCCCTTACTTTGATACCCGATTCGCCCTGCATCTTGAATGGTTGTAAACATTCCTGGTTTTTCCACACTACAAAGTGTATTAATTTCCATCGGTGACACACCTTAAAGCCTTCACTTGGACTCCTTTACTCATTAACAGGTGATGTAATTGACGAACGAAGTTTAAAGCCTTTGGGTTATCGCCGTGTACACAAACCGTATCAGCTTGCAAAGATAAAGAGGTGCCATCAACTGCAGCGACCTCCTTCTTCTCAATTAACTGAAGAATTCTCTCTGCTGCTTCCTCCGGCGTTTCAATAAATGCGTTATCGGCCGTTCGGGGCGTGAGAGATCCATCAGGCTGGTAGGTTCTATCTGCAAAGACTTCATGCGCCGTATGTAACCCCCTGTTTTCCCCAGCCCTCACGAGCTCACTACCGGATAATCCAAATAAAACGAGATTTGGGTCTACATGATACACCGCCTCGGCTATTGCCTCAGCAACGCTGTAGTCTTTAGCAGCCATGTTATACAACGCCCCGTGAGGTTTTACATGTTGTAACACTATGTGTTCAGTCCGGGCAAAAGCATGAAGGGCACCAATCTGATAAATGACAAGACGATAAATTTCTTCGGGGGCTATCTTCATTTCTCTTCGTCCAAATCCTCCCAGGTCTGGAAAGCTTGGATGAGCCCCAATAGAAGTGTTATGTTTTTTTGCTAATTGTACTGTTCTTGCCATAATATTGTGATCACCTGCATGGTAACCACAGGCGATATTCGCTGAAGTAATGTAAGGCAAAATTTTATCATCTTCCCCTACTTTAAAATCACCATAGCTCTCACCTAGATCACAGTTTAAATCTATGTTCGCAACCATACTCTCTTCCTCCTGTTCATTCCATCATACTGATTTCTTCATATTCCTGACGTGTAATGGGGTAAAAGCGAAGAAAGGCACCTGCTTCTAATAAAACAGGGTTTTCTCTTTGGGGATTAAAAAGTGGGATGGGCGTTCTACCAATAATATTCCACCCTCCCGGACTTGCTACAGGGTACACACCTGTTTGAATCCCAGCAATACCAACCGATCCTTTTTCCACAAAAGTGCGTGGCGTATCCAGGCGGGGAGTTGCCAACTTCTCATCCATCCCTCCTAAATAGGGGAAACCTGGCGTAAAACCAAGCATAAAAATCAAATATTTTCTATTAGAGTGTAAAGCTATAACTTCTTCTTCCTTCATTCCTTTTTGGTGAGCTATTTTTTTTAAATCAGATCCAAACTCTCCTCCATAACAGACGGGAATATCGTAAATCTGTGCAGCCGGCAGGGTTAGCTTATAGGCCGTTTCCATTACTTGCTTGATTGTACTCTTAAGCGTTGACCAGGAGACCGAAGCAGGATCATAATGAACGGTTACTCCCGTATAAGTTGGGACCCATTCAATGATGCCGTTTCCTTTATAGTTTTTGGCAGACCACATTACCTTTCTAATATGTTCGTTCACCTCTGGTGAGATTGTTTTAGCTAACACCATTCGAATCGCACTATCACCAAGAGGTTCTACTCGGTAATCATACATGTCAGCAACTCCTTCTCACTCGATCCATGAAAACATGCTTACAAATTCTTTATTAAAATTTTCAGATACTCCACGTGTTATGTCAAGCTTGCCCTTTATTCTTTGTTTCGACTTCTTGCAAAAGCCCTTTTACAGGCATAAAGCCGACAGGTTAACACCTGCCATGAAGACACAAGAAAGCCGTCAGATGACATCATCTGACGGCTTTCTCTCTTGCCTGGCAACGTCCTACTTTCACAAAGGGTCGCCCCTTCATTATCATTGGCGCTGAAGAGCTTAACTTCCGTGTTCGGCATGGGAACGGGTGGAACCTCTTCGCTATCGTCACCAGACTTATGGTCAAAGGGTCTTCTGCTAAGAATACAAACGTCCTGTTTGTAACGCAGAAGCCAGCACATCCTGTGCAAGTGTTCCCTCAAAACTGGATAACGAACATAAAGAGCGCGTATCGAGGCGCCTCATCCTTTGCGTTGGATAAGCCCTCGACCGATTAGTATCTGTCAGCTGCACGTGTTGCCACGCTTCCACCTCAGACCTATCAACCTTGTCATCTACAAGGGGTCTTACTCGCTTGCGCGATGGGAAATCTCATCTTGAGGGG
>NZ_FONT01000012.1 GCF_900113025.1 Alteribacillus iranensis
CCCACTTTTACAAATGAATCATGCGATTCTTTTGATTATCCGGTATTAGCCCCGGTTTCCCGGGGTTATCCCAGTCTCTAAGGCAGGTTGCCCACGTGTTACTCACCCGTCCGCCGCTCGTTCCACAGGCGTCACCCCGAAGGGATCTGTCTGCTTCCCGCGCTCGACTTGCATGTATTAGGCACGCCGCCAGCGTTCGTCCTGAGCCAGGATCAAACTCTCCATAAAATTGGATTATTTGATACAAGCTGTAAAGCGATTGCTCGCTTTGTTTCTTTTATAAAGAAATTAACAGACGCTTGACTTTCATTCAATTTTCAAAGGACAACCTTTTCGCTCAATTAGCGAAGAATTTAATTATATCATTTCCCTCTATTCAAGTCAACAACTTTTTTTACTTCATTTGTTGTCGTTGGCTCTTTCAAGGACGACTTATAATATACCATGTTGTTTTATACAAAGCAAGAGGTTTTTTAAAATTGGTGCGAGCGATTTATGTGATCGCTGTTGTCTCTTGCGGAATTCTTATTATACCTTTTTTATAAAAAAGATCAATAGTTTCTACATTCCAATTTTTGGAAGAGCGTGATGTATAACCGCCTTGTTTCCTTATACGTTTTTCTTCCTATTTGATATAGTAGAGAAAGAAAAGGTGGGGAGCTAGTGATGAATAAGAAAAAAATTATGCTTGTTGATGGAATGGCCCTGTTGTTTCGGGCTTTTTATGCAACTGCCATGAGTAATTATTTTATGATTAATAGTAAAGGGGTGCCGACAAACGGTGTGTACGGACTCGTTAAACATTTATTTACTGCCGTGCATCGCTTTGAACCTACTCATGTTATTTGTTGTTGGGATATGGGCAGCTATACTTTTCGGAACGCCCTGTACGCTGATTATAAAGCAAACCGAGGAGCGCCGCCGGATGAATTAGTTCCACAGTTTGATCTCGCAAAAGAAGTGGTGGAGGCGCTTGATATTCCGAACGTTGGCGTGGAAGGTTATGAAGCAGATGACTGTATTGGGACCTTAACAGATCTTTATAGCAAAGATCATGAAGTAATGATCTTATCAGGTGATCAAGACTTGCTTCAGTTATTAAAGCCAAACGTTTCTGTCCTTTTATTAAAGAAGGGATATGGTAATTATGCTGAATACACCGAGTCCCGTTTTATCGAAGAAAAAGGGATCACTCCTTTACAGATGATAGATGTGAAAGCGTTGATGGGTGACTCAAGTGACAATTATCCCGGTGTCCGGGGTATTGGAGAAAAAACAGCTATAAAATTAATCAAAGCATACCACTCTATTGAAGGGATCCTTGAACACCTGGATGCCCTTCCACCAGGACAGCAAAAGAAAATTAAAGAAAATCTTGACATGCTCCATTTATCGAGAGATCTTGCGGCAATTCATTGTCAAACCGAAGTCGCCTGTTCATTAGATAACGCCGTTTACTCTATTAATGAAGAAAAAATGGCAGCGACGTTTCAGGATCTTGAATTTAAAAACTGGCGAAACAATTTAGTGTTACAGCCCAAAGTAAACACGAAGTAAGTTCATTGACCTCATCGTCATCTTCACGAAGCCTGCAGCGATAAAACCATCGCTACAGGCTTTTCCCTTCACAATAGGCCCGAAAAAATTTTTCCTTCCCCGTATCTGGGCGGTACTCCTCTCTTACTGTATCCGTCCCCCTTCACAAAAAATCCTTCCTTTCAGAAGGCAGTATCGATCTATCCATAAATAGACTGGCTGTTTTTTTCCTTCAGAGACGAAAGTGAAACGGACATATTTGAAGAAGAGACGGAAAAGATAAGACAAGGGAGGGTGCATATGAATAAAAAAAGTGAAAGGTATGTTTTAAAAACAACTACAGTAGCAGCACTTCTCTTACTGCCATTTGCCATTGTTAAACGGTCATTTAAAGATTGGATTATTGTTTATCTCGTTAGCTACATTGGTAATTCTTTCGCTGATCGTTATCTCGTATCAAAGGGCTATCTAAAATATAACACGCGACCTTATCCGGATAAATTTCTAATTAATGCGCCCTTTGATTTTCTCGTTTATCCGCTGCTGCTTCTTTACTATAACCAAGCGACATTAAACAGCCGCCCCTTCATCACTGTGCTAAAGCTGTTTCCTTTTGTCTTGCCGCAAATGGCGGTGGAAACCATTCTTGAAAAAAAGACTGATCTTATTCAATGGAGAAAAGGCTGGTCCTGGCAACATAGTTTGGTAAGCTTACTGGCAAAATTTCTGCTATGTCGAATGGTCATTGGGCTTATTCGCACATTAAATAATAGAAATTTATCCATTTAAAAAACCAATCTTCCTTCCTCTTCTTCCCTAGGTATAAAACAATGATTTGGCAGCATATTAACACATGAAAACTAGTAATCAGGAGGGTACGTATATGCAACAACAACCGATGCAGCAATCTCAACAACCATTGCATCAGCCGCCTCAGGCGATAAGTGTGAAAGATCAGCTCTATTTGTCTGATATGCTGAACTGGAATTTGAATGCCGCCAAGAAGTGTGCTTTTTTCGCCAAACAATGTTCAGACACAGAGATCAAGCAAGAACTGGATAAAACAGCTCGCATGCATGAAAAACATTACCAACGACTTCTGACTCATTTTCAATCCCACTCACCATTGAATCAGACTACTTCAAACTAGGAGGGGTGTCCCATGGCATATTCTAATAACATCCAAAACCCAGAGACCCAAGTTCCTCAGACACCTGACATGAATGATCGTGATTTTATCAATGATGTGTTGTCTACCGAAAAATATATTGCATCTTCTTACAACATTGCGATGAATGAAGCGAGTCACGAAGCTTTATATAATGACATTTCTTCTATTTTTCAGGAGACGCAAACTTGTCAACGTAACTTATTTAATTTGATGTTCAAAAAAGGCTGGTATAGTTTCGAAGCAGCCGATCAACAAACATTGACTCAATCCCATCAGCAATTCACAGGATACATGAGCCAGCTTCCTTCAGGCGGCATGCTCCAATAACAAGGACAAACAATCACCCTCCCCCGCTTTTATAAGTGGGGGCTTTCTTTTTTGATTCGCTAAACGAACCTTTTCTGTTTTTTTCATTTTCTACTTAAATATTCCCTATTCAGGACAAGGGCGCAATCATCTTTCCCCCTTACACATAACGTATGAGTAGTTCTTTAAAGGGGGTGTCTTTATGAGTTACGGATATGGACCGTTTTTCGGCGGAGCAGGCCATGGCGGCGGATATGGAAAGCAAGGTGGCTTTGCTTTGATTGTTGTGTTGTTCATCCTCCTTATCATTGTTGGCGCTGCTTGGTGTTAGTATCAGCAGCGTCCGAATAAGAATAATTTCAATGTTTCGGGAGAGCTTTCGAACGAAGCTCTCCCTGGGGTACTTAATGGATCATCGGATCGTCTTTTTTATCAATATAAAGCGTACCATCTTGCTGCACCTCCGCATAAAACACTTCGGACATAGAGCCGACTCCTGCCTGCTGTAACTGTTGGTGTACCCAAGACTCATCAATTTGTAAACGGGCTAGATTATTCGTATTCACCACTCCGTCGGAGATCACTTCCGTTGAAGTGGGGTACACATGCAGAGCACTTGGGATATTTAAATCCTCTTTTGTGGCCGGTTGTTTATGTTCTTTTTTCATGACGGATAAGTTTCCGCTCGTTTCAAAAATAGCGTAATTCACTTCACTTACGGAAAACACACTATTTTTTCTCAGTAATGCTTTGAGAGCATCGATGTCTAGTTGAGTTGACCGAAGAGCGTCTTCCATAATTTTCCCTTCTTTAATTACGATAATTGGTTCACCTGTCGTAACTTTTCGTGCCTTTTTCGATTTGATATCTATATATGCTAATAAAAGGGTGAAGATCGTCCAACCGACTAACGCTAACACGCCATTTCGCAGACTAAGATTCGCATTCACTGCTAGGTTAGCTGTGATGGAGCCAATCGCTATCGCCGAAACAAAATTAAAAAATGTCATTTGACTGATTTCTTTTCTCCCCATTATTCTTGTAAGAATAAATAACACAATAAAGGAAATTGTAACTCTGATGACGAGTTCTGATAATGTCATGTGTCTCACCTGCCAATTTTCATGATTCAGAATATGCTTCTTTTTTCCATTTACGATTCATATACAACGTCACCACCGCAATAACACATACAAAAATGAAGCTGATATAAAACCCTGGACGAATGCTTCCTTCCATAACTGTCCCACTGACAGCGACTAAAACGATGACAATTCCACTAATAGAACCTGTCTTTTGAAGCACACCTTCTTCTTTCAGATTCCGTGAAGAAGAGGCAATGATGAAGAGCCAATTGTAGAGAAGCAAAATGCCGGCAGCTGTTGTGATGTATTCATAAATCGTTTCCGGCAAGAGAAGTGCTGTGAGGACGGAGGCCAAAAGACCGACAGCTCCCAGACCTAACGACGGTAAGGGAACATCTTTCCATTGAATTGTACGACGGAAGACAGATGGTGCATTTTCATCTTTTGCGATAATGACTAAGAGAGCGGTGACACCATACAAGGCCGCCGTCATCGTAGAAAACCCGGCAATGATAATCGCCCCGTTAAAAGCATGCTTAAAAAATGGTAAGGAATAATCAGCGAGAGCTGTTACAAACGGGCTTTCGTCGGTTGTGAACGAGTGAATCGGAACCATCATGACAGCCAATGTAAGCGAAAGAACATAGACTGTCGCTAAAGAAAAAAGCATGACTTTCCCAGCTTTTGGTGCCTCTTCTTTGTTTTTTAACTGCATCGCCATTAAACCGATCACTTCGATTCCCCCATACGCATAAAACGCGTATATGAATGAAGCCCAAAAACCTCCGAACCCTCCAGGGAAAAGCGCGGACATCGCTAAAGAGAGTTGGAACGCCTCTTCTGTTTTACTTGGAATCCAGCCAGCAAGTGCTGCAATAGCTAAAATAATAAACATTATAATGGCTGCTGTTTTAATTACCGCAAATAAATCTTCCATCTTGTCGAAGCTCTTCGTACCTAACAAAACAATGAGAATTGATAAGACAGCATAAATGGCAGAAAAGAGCCAGAGTGGTATAGAAGGAAACCAAAGTTGGGTTAATATCGCCAAAGCAGTTAATTGGCTGCCCATGATGAGAACACTGGAGCACCAGTAGTTCCAACCGCTGCTAAAACCCGCCCAACGCCCGAACGCTTTATCCGCATAATAACAAAACGATCCTTCCTGGGGATCTGCAGCAGTCATTTTTGCGAGTGAAGAAAATACGATATACGTACCGAGAGCCGCTAAAATAAAAGAGAATACGATAGATGGTCCTGTGACTCGAATGCCAATACTCGATCCGAGAAAATACCCTGTACCTACCGTACATCCGATCCCCACTAACGATAAGTGCCACCAGGACATATCTCCAGAGGAAGCCGCTGTATTCTTGTTTGCATTACGAGTTGTCTGACTCATGATAGGCTCCTGTTTGTGGTAAGACTTCATATGTATTCATGTCCAGCTCCCCTCTTTTTTATCCAGAAAAGCGCAAGCGCCCTGCTTGCACGGGTTGTACATACCACAAAAAACCACCTTTCCCGAACGAAAAAAGTGGTCTTCAACATTTACCAATGAAACAGGAGTATTAGTGCTTGATAGCCGAAATATGCGGCAAACGCAAACATGACGAGCCCTGAAAAAACAGAAATCAACTTCATCGTCCCTATGGTTAAAAATTTGCGAAACCCACTGGACACACACGCCATCGTCACATCCCAAATCATTACCCCTAATAAAATAGCCCCTCCATATAAAGCCAAATGGACCTGATCATAACGATGGATAGTATTCGCAAGCACCGATCCATATATCCCTAGCCAAAACAGAATAGACAATGGATTACTGAGCGTTAAAAGAAATCCTGTAGAAAACGTTTTTACCAAGGAATCTTTTTTTCTGTCGTACCGGACTTCGAGTTTTTGGGTGCTGATCATGCTTTCAACAGCTGTATAAGTCAATACGAAAGCGCCAAACAACCAGAGAAATGTTTTCATAAATGGAGTATCCAGAAAATGTACGACACCAAAAAATACCCCTAAGATAAATAACAATTCCGCCACAATAGATCCTAGCCCGACTAGCCAGGAATGAAAAAAGCCATTTTTTATCCCATGGTTCATTTGGGCCGCATTAATGGGACCGATCGGAGCCGCGAGTGACAATCCGAGCAACACATAGCTAATAAAAATTCCCAAACGTTCTCCTCTCCTTTATAGCAGGTAGCTTGTACCACTCTATTCAGAAAAGGTAACGCTTATCACACCTCTTCTATAGAATGTGCTCGTACAAAACAAATTCATAATCATTCTTTTTATTCGCATACTAAGGACACCATCATCATATTTAGGAGAGATTGTAGTGGAGACAACGGATAGCAAACGTCAAATCGCACTCACTTCTGCTGAAATATCAAATCTTTGGACAACATACATGAATAACTCGATGGCTCAATGTGTGTTGAATTATTTTATCCATTCCGTCGAGGACCAAGAGATTCGCGAAATAGTCACCTATTCATTAGATATTTCCACTACCCTGCTTGATAAAATCCAAAATATCTTTGCACAAGAAAATTTCCCGATCCCGGTCGGCTTCACGGAAAACGATGTAAATATTCATGCATCACGCTTGTTTTCAGATGAGTTAATAATAAATTACATCGATCAAATGGCCAAGAGCGGCTTTATTGCTTATGGTTTATCTACCGGCTTATCGTCCCGTCTGGATATCCAAGACTTATTTAATGAAGCGATTGACATGAACCAAAAAGCTAATAAAAAAACGAAGGAAGTATTGCTAAACAAAGGACTCCATATTCGTCCTCCTAGTTTAGCCCCTCCGAAAGAAGTCGATTTTGTGGAACACCAAAGTTTCCTCACTGGATGGTTTGGCCGCAGGAAACCTTTATTGGCAGTAGAGATTATGAATATCTTTCACAACCTCCAAACCAATTCAATTGGAAAAGCTGTTATTACAGGATTTGCTCAGACGGCACAGACCGAGGACACCCGTGATTACTTTCAGCGCGGGAAAGAGATAGCATCCAAACACGTAAAGATTTTTCAATCTCTTTTAACTAAAGAAGACATCCCAGCCCCCCAAACGTGGGATGATGATGTTCTCCCTTCCACCGATCCGCCTTTTTCTGATAAGTTAATGATGTTTCATGTCTCGATGTTAAGCGCAACAGGAATGGGAAATTACGGAGCTAGTTTATCGTCAAGCACACGGCGCGATTTAGCGACCCATTACACTCGGCTGCTTGCGGAAGCTGGTCGCTACGCTGAGGATGGTGCCAATATCACAATTAAACATGGGTGGATGGAACAGCCTCCCCAGTCCGTAAACAGCGACGATATCATCAAGAGGAAATGAAAACCAGAAAAGTGGAAGGCTCCTGCCCCATCGGCGACAAGCTCTGGAGACCCGCCGAGAAAACCTTGACAATTCGACCTCGAGCCCCTGATATCGCCAGTCGGATCTCGAAATTGTCCTAACTAAAAAAACAGGAGAGTTTCCCCTCCTGTTTTTTATTTTATCCTATCTTCTTTTTTTCAAGATTATCGGAATGAGTATCTTCTTGTGACTTTTTAGACACTTTCTCGATTAATATATATAAGACGATCCCTGTGATAAGTCCATACGCAGCTCCGTGAATGGCAAGAACAGCGGCAGTGACACCAGCTATCCCCCGTTCCGTATTGGTATGTACTTGTTCCATCCCTACTTGTACACATAGATAACCAGTGACAAGCAAAGTCAATGACAGACCAATGGGCAGGACAGGCTGGAAAAACGTCACGAGGGGCAGTAAAAACAATGCCATGAAGTTCGCGATGTGGAAAGTTCCCGCTCCCCCATACACCGAGTCCATTGCTTTTCTTCCAAACGTGTAGCGTTCAATCACTGTTGCAGTTGCCGCTGTCCAGATAGGTCCAGCCAACCCAGGGTACGGCGCGAATAAGGCATGGATGAAGTTACGAACACTCGTAATCAAGTGTACACGGTCGATACTATTCTCGATTTCTTCATCTTTACGAATGTCGTTAACTCTTTCAATTAACGTGTCTCCCACGATAATATCACCGTACGCAATAATATACGCAATAATTGCTGTCGGCACAGCCATCATAAACATTTCTAATGTAGGAAAACCGACACTAAACGGCAGGTAAGCCCACATCTCACCAAATGCAGGTGAAACAATTCCCCATTCGACATCCGGCATCGGATATTCAGAGACTGCGATACCAATAATAATCGCAACTATAAAAGCTGGAACCATCCCATAGTTAGAAATTGTCTCAGCTATTTTACTTTTCTGACGCAAATTTTTAAATGATAGCGAAAACATAAAATAAACAGTGAGCAGTCCACCAATGATAAATGAAATAGGAGAACTTCCAAGCGTCCCCTCCGGTCCGATTTCTCCGATTAATGCAGCCAGACCTGCGCCTATCACGACACCCGCTTTTAAGGAGTTCGGAATAACGCTTACAATTTTGCTGCCGAGCTTCGTTATTCCGAGAATGAAAAAGATAAAAAACACCAACAATTGGACGGCGACAAGAGCTTGAATTGCTTCCGGTCCTGGTTCGAAATCGCCTAGAAAGATAACAACCAACGGGACAGCCGGAGTGATCCACCCCGGAATGAAAGGAGTTCCTAAAAAGGCCGGAATCATATTACATATCCCGCATATGATGACAAATGCCATCGCCACGTCATAAGGCAGCCCTAAATGTTGCTGCAATAACGGAATCATACTAATGGTGACAACGGAAAGAACAACTGCTTGTACAGCTTCTGCTCCTTCTACATTATAATGAACAAATGGAACTCTTAGTTTGAAAGGACCAAACGGCCAATACGGCTGTTCTCCTCCTTCTCTTCTTTTATAGAACGACACGATGTTTCACTCCCATTTTTATATTTTCTGTCATTGATTATAAATAAAACCTATATGCATTCCGCAGACGTACTAAGAGGAAGCACGCCTGCGATGAAAAGCGTAGTCTAAGAAAATATTGGTCGTTGCTATGATATTCGCAAATTTGAAAGTCCGCTTATTCTCGCGCAGATAAGTATCCCCTTTTAATAGAAATCATTACTCAGTAACGAGTTGTGCTTCGTTCCCTGCGCTTTCTCCTACCGTCTCTTCGTACAAAGCGATGATATCTTCAATTCTCGTTTTACGAGGGTTCACTAATACATTACCGCTTTTCATGGCATCTTCTGCCATCGTTTGTATATCCTCTTTTTTCACATGATACCGAGAGAAATCTTTCGCAATAAATACATCCTTCGCAAGACGTTCTACCGCTTTTATGGATGTGTAGGCGTTTTCCATCATGGAAACTTCAGGATCTATGTATTCGCCCATTGCTTTGGCAATATCTACAAATTTTTCAGGAGCAGCCGGCAGATTAAATGTCATGACGTACGGTAATAAGACAGAATTGGCAACTCCATGAGGTACGTTATACATCGCACTCAATGGATGGCTCATGGCATGGACATTTCCAAGCCGTGTGTTATTAAAGGAAACTCCTGCGATTAAGCTCCCATACAGCATAGCTGTACGCGCTTTCATATTATCTCCATTAAATACGGCTTGTCTTAAGTTACTAGATATTACACGAATTGCTTCCAGTGCTAATGTTTCCGTTAGAGGATAGGTTGCTGTGGAAGTATAGGATTCGATCGCATGAACGAGTGCATCCATGCCGGTCGCCGCCGTAATATGAGGAGGCAGTGTCCGAGTCAGTTCAGGATCCATGACCGCCCACTTCGGAGCCAATCTTTTCCCTCCAGCTGTCAGTTTGTATTCTGTTTCAGGATTCGTGATTACCGTAAAAATTGTTACTTCACTACCGGTCCCGGCAGTAGTGGGAACTGCCAACAAAGGCAATGGATCTTTTTCGAATGTATCGATTCCTTCATATTCCTCGATTTTTCCTCCGTTTGTCGCTAGCAGACTTACCGCTTTTGCTACATCAAGCGGACTTCCTCCCCCTACTCCAATCAAAAAGTCAGGCTGAAAACGGTTTAATATTTCCATACAGTGATTGACATTCGTCGTCGTAGGGTTAGCTTCCACATCCGAGAATACAACATACTCGGCACCAGACCGCTCTAATTCGTCTGTGACAAACGTTAGTATATTTGCTTGCTGAATTCCTTTGTCACAGATAACCAGCACTCTTTGAAAACCTTCCTTTTGAACCACGTTGGTTATCTTAGCAACGGAACCCTCACCAAACAATAAATTGGTTCTTAAATTAAAATCAAAGATGCCTTGAAAATTCATGAGACGTCCTCCTCTAGTGTTGTTAACATTCGCCTATAGTAATTGCAATTTCTATGCCAATACTCAAAAAATTGACGTTTTTTAATAGAAAGACTGTTTTTTCGGTGTTATGCTGATAGATATCAAAACAAATTGGAATGTCGTCTTTTTTCGTTTTCGTGCAATGTTGCACATATTTATGTTCCTGTTTGCACATTCGTGCATATTTGCTCAAGCCAAACACATCCTGGTGGTGGAAGAATGGAAACAAACGAACAGACCAAAAATCCCCTTTTATATGATTCGCAGCTCTTTGATTTTGTACAATGGATGGATCGAGCCTGTATTCTATTAGACGATCACGGGAACTTTGTTCACTCTAACGCGCTAGCAGACAAACTTGACCCTGACGTTTTGCTCCACATTCCCCTTTTTCCATGGAAAGAGCACATGGAGAAAAGAATGGAAAAAGAAATCAATGGGAAACGGTACTTATATATTGTTAGAAAGATTCACTTCCCTACGCTTGCCCTTTTTCATGTCGTGATTCAGTTAAAAGATACTCTCCGTAATGATCCTGTATTAAACGACGTGGTAGGCTATGTAATGGATTCGGCGCAGGAAGGTATATATATAACAGACGGGGAAGGTTACACGTTAAAAATCAACGATAAATATTCACAGCTCACTGGTATTGCCAGAAAAGACGTGGAAGAAAAACATGTATCAGAATTGATTATTCGGGGTTTTTTCGACAGCTCTGTCACAGCAAAAGTGATCGAAGCTAGAGAAAAACAGAGTGTCATGCAAAAAATAAATAATGAGAAAAATATTTGGCTTGTGACAGGCACTCCTGTGTTCGATAAATACCATAATTTAATATTGGTCATTAATACTGTCTATGACATGACGAAATTGAATGAACTTCAAGAAAACCTAAAAAAACATGCGCTTTCCATTCAGAAGAAAGATAAAGAAATTGAAAAACTCCGTTCGAAAGTAAAAGACGTGCCAGGTCTCGTGACAAACAGCCCGGCAATGTATAAAGTGTTAGACCGGATTCACAGGCTGGCCCATGTAACAACATCCGTATTTATTCTTGGGGAAACGGGCACTGGGAAAACGATGATCGCAGAAAAAATCCATTCGATGAGCGATAGAAAAGAAAACCCTTTTATTGAAGTAAACTGTGCTGCCATACCAGAACATCTCATTGAAGCTGAGCTGTTCGGTTACAAAAAAGGAGCTTTCACAGGAGCTTCGGATCAAGGAAAGAAAGGACTCATTGAAGCAGCAGACGGCGGTGTCTTTTTCTTGGATGAGATTGGCGAGATGCCTCTTTCGCTCCAAGCAAAACTTCTCTCCGTATTGCAGAGCAAGCGAGTACGAAGACTCGGAGATCTTCATGATAAAGAAGTAGATATTCGAATTATCGCAGCTACCAACAAAGATCCAGAAGAACTCATTCGACAAAACAAATTGCGAGCCGATCTCTACTACCGATTATCCGTCGTCACGTTACACTTGCCAGCTTTGAGAGAACGAAAAGAAGACATTTACATGATCGCCAAAAACTTTTTAGATAAATTTAACCAGCGCCACCGAAAAGACATGAAATTTTCCAAAGAGGTTTATTTTGCCTTCGAATTTTATTCATGGCCTGGAAACGTTCGTGAACTCGAACATATCATCGAACAATTAGTCGTCTTAAATGACGGGCCTGAAGTGACAGGTGATGATTTACCGGACATTTTCCAACCGTCTGACAGTCAAACGAATGACTTTTCTTTAAAAATGGAGGATCGTCCTTTACAAGAAGTCGTTCAAGACGTGGAGCGACACTATATAAACGAACTATGGAATAAGTACAAGGATATATATGTAATAGCAGACAAATTAGGTGTCCACCGAACAACCTTGTTGCGGAAAGCAAAAAAGTTGAAAATATCTTTAAAGGAAGAAGCAAATGACTTGGTCGATTAGATCGAAATAACCGTCTGAGCATGAAATAATCCCACTGGTATGCCGAAACCAGTGGGACTGTTATTTAGGACTTTGAGACATGTAGGCTTAGGTAGATTTTACTGCATCTGTTACGGACTGATTGCCGCCTACCACTTGAAATTCTTTTCCGATGGTTGCATCGTTTTCTAGCGTAGACACGATGACACGAGCGATGTCTTCTCTTGGGACTTTTTCGATGTCCAAGTCTTGTCCTATTTTCACTTGACCTGTACCGTCGTCATTTGTAAGCATGCCGGGATGGATAATGGTGTACTCTAAATCTGTGTCTTTTAACCATTCATCGGCGTAGTGCTTGGCTGCAACGTATGGAGCAAAGGATTCAGTCGCTTCCTGAATTGCTTTCCGTCTTGTGTCGAAGGAACTGATCATTACAAAGCGCTTCACTCCAGCCTTCTTCGCTGCTTCTATTGTTTTCACCGCACCATCGAGGTCAATCATAATGGTCTTGTCTTTGCCGGTGTGAGGACCGGACCCCGCCGTGAATACAACAGCATCCACTCCCTCCGCTGCTTTAGCAATAGGATCGATGTCATCTTCTAAATCGACAAGAGCCGTTTCTGCTCCTAACTCTTTAAAGAAAGAAGCCTGTTCTTCTTTTCTGATCATAGCCCTTGCCTCCATGCCTTCTTTCTCTTGGATGAATGTAACAAGGTGCTTTCCAATTTGTCCATTAGCTCCGACTACGAGTACTTTCATTTACGTCATCCTCTCCTTACAATATTATCTTCCTTTTCTCTTCTTCCCCTTTATTGTAACGTGAACCTACTAAAAGATGTCTAGTAGAACGCTTTGAAATAGTACATTGATTGCAAGGAATGGCCATAAATGAAAAATTATATTAATTTCCCGTTTCTTCTATACTTGATGGCGGATTATTTTGTTCGTCAGCCACCTCTTTTTTTCGAGAATGAAACTGATACCAGAAAATAATGGGGATCACGAACAATGATACCATCCCCCCTCCGATTGCTAGCACCGCAAAACTAAATCCTCCTACGACCATTCCCGACATTGCTCCTCCGGTTGCTCCGGCTAGCGCTATAAAAACATCTACGTTCCCCTGTGTCTTAGCTCGTGTGTGAAAAGTGGTAGCATCGACGATAATCGCTGTGCCGCTGATCAGACCAATATTCCACCCAACTCCGAGTAATGCGAGAGCGGCAGTGATAGCAAGCAAGGATTCCGCCGGTGCTGTGGCGGCAATGACACCCGATAGAAGAAGTGTCAGACCCGCTGCTACAACCATCGTTGTTCGTCCATATTTATCAACAAGAATACCTGTAATAAGCGACGGCAAATACATCGCACCTATATGCACCCCAATAACCATTCCGACAGCGCTTAGCCCATGACCGTGATGACTCATATGAATCGGTGTCATCGTCATGATAGCAAGCATAATCATTTGAGTGAGAATCATGATCAAAGCCCCTGCCATAACACCTCTTCTGTTCGTTTCGGAAACGGCCTGCCCCCCTGCGGCATCATCATTCCCTTTGAGCGCTTCCCCCTCCGCTATCACTTTTGCCACTACAAATGGATCCGGCCGGAGAAAAATGAGGATGACGAGACCGGAGAGGGTAAAGGCTGCAGCTGCGAGAATGAACGGTCCCGCTAACGGGGACACATTGAAAGACGCCGCTACTTTCCCCGTAACATTTACTAAATTGGGGCCAATCACCGCTCCCAATGTAGTGAACACCATAGCAATGCTGACTGCGGTTGCGCGCTGTGAGGAGCTGGCTAGATCTGTACCTGCATAGCGGGCCTGTAAATTAGTAGCAGTGCCCGCTCCGTACACGAGCAGCGCCACAATCAGTATTAGAAAACTATTCACCAAGGCAGCCATTACCACCCCGGCAGCTCCAATGCCACCAGCTAAAAACCCCGCAGCCAGACCGGTACGTCTGCCGAACCGTTGCGATAACCGGCCTACGAGCAAGGCGGCCCCCGCAGATCCTAACGTGAACAAGGCGGCCGGTAAGCCAGCGAAACTATCTGTCCCAAGCATCTCTTGGGCAAGCAGCGCTCCGGTCGTAATTCCTGCTGCAAGCCCCGCTCCGCCAAAGATTTGAGAAATGACTACAATAAGTAATGTTTTTCGGTATAACATACGTTGTTTTGCCGGAGAATCAATATATGATTGAATAACTTGTTTCTCCTTCGCGGACATGTGTATCCACCTTTCCATCACTCAGAATGTTCTGCTTTCATCTTATCTCATCTTTTATTATAATAGAAATGCATATTAATAATTTCCATCATGCAAATTCGTTATGTTAAGAGGAAGGTGGATGGTGTTGGATATACAGCAGTTGAAAACATTTCAAGCAGCGGCGAAACATGAAAATTACTCTGCGGCAGCGGAAGAATTATCTTTAAGTCAACCTGCCGTGTCTAGACAAATAGACCGGCTTGAACAATATTTACAAGTGAATTTGTTTTATAAAGTAGGAAGACAAATGAAATTAACAGCCATTGGAAAGGAAGTAAAAGCAAAAACAGATCAAATCTTGGCTTTAGTGAACAGTACCACGTCACTCGTTCAATCCATCAATGAATTGGAAACGGGATCTTTGCGCTTAGGAGCGAGCACGACAATTGGCAACTACAGCATGGCACCGATGATCATGAAATTTATGGAGAAATATCCTCATGTTGATATAAAACTAGATATCAAGTCCACGGCAGAAATGAAAAAAAGTCTGAGACAAGAAATGCTAGATATTGCGGTTATACCCGAGACGCCGGAATCAAATGAATTTGAGGCAGAATTGTTTGTGGAAGATGAAATCGTATTCGTCGCTTCTCCGCATCATCCTATAGTCAAAAAAGAAAAGATAACGATAGAGGATTTAGCACAGGAAAGATGGATATTGAGAGACCCCAATTCAAATACCAGGAAAACAATGCAACATCATTTACTGTCTCATGGATTTGTTTTACCTGAAGGAGTAGAGCTTGGCTCAACAGAGGCAGTTAAACAAGCGGTGATCACCGGGGGAGGAATTGCATTTTTGTCAAAAATGACATTCGAAACAGAACGCCAGCTTGGTGTCTTGCAGGCGTTGAACGTAGAAAACATAGCATGTAAACGACATTTTTATGTTGTTCATCACCGTCACTACTATCCTACACCCGCTGTTGACGCCTTTATTTCTTTTCTCACCGACAAAATCGACCTGTAGCTTTCACTTATTCTATGTATGCGCAGCTTGCGAACTTGATACAGAAATCTCATCATATCTTCCTCAAATCTGGTTATATTACTACTAAGAAGACTTGTGAGAGGGTGAGGTTGTGAAGTTACATAATGTCAGAAAAGGACAATTTGTTTATTTTCACAATGAATTACACAGAGTGTATGCGGTGAAGCCGTTCTTTAAAAAGTCTGTCCACCTCGTAAGACTGAAGGACTTGGAACAACAAATGACACAAGCGGACCAAATCGAGTTATATAAGCCGAGACATTTGGATAGCTTCGTTTATAATCAGAACCGCTATACCCTCCGTAATGATAAAAGAGCAGAAAAAGGAGATCACATTTTGGTTATGAAACCAAATCCTGATTCCTTGGACCATTACACGCTTCATGCCATTGAGGAAGTAGCTGCTGTGGAACCGTATGGTGTAGTGACGACCCATGATAACGGAATCCGCCATAATGAATATTCGCTGCTCGTACCGGGACGCGAAGAAGAAGCAAGACTCATTGATACGCAAGTAACGGACCATTCAGAAAAAACATCTATTCCAACAGATGAGGAGATTGTATCCGAAGAGCAAGGTGCGGAGGGACCAATGATTGGAGATGTCTATCAAAAAAGAAATGAAGAGATCTCGGCTATGGTCGTTGCCATACAAGGATCGACGGTGATGTTAGGCGGTAATTTGGAAGTATCCCGACATGAATTATCCAATCCCGAGCAGTGGGAATATGTAGGGTCCCTGTCTCTATAATAAGATGTCCGATCAAACGTATGACAGGAAACACGTTCATCATTTTCTCTTTCCATTTCCTTCGTTTATGTTATAATCCCTATAAGGCTAAGCAGTTTTATCAACTTTAACAAGAAAGAGTGGATGAAATGAAATTCATTCGTTTTTTAATTCGTGAAACGTGCCCAGACTGTCATGAAGCATTAGTGAGTTCGACGTCTCTGTCTCATTCTCATATTATAAAATCTTGCCCTCAGTGCCAATATGCAAAAGAATTTCACCCGGCTCTTGAGACGTACGTAGAAAAGTAGGAAATGATGTGTCACGAAACACACACTCTATCGTTCTCTGCGAGGAATCGAGGTCCCCTCTTCCACGCAGAGACTTTTTATAGGCAGCAATACAAAATACAAAAAAGACTGATCCCCAGTAGGAACCAGTCTGCGGTTAAGGTTATGCGCCCACGTCATACCCTTGGTCTTCAATCGCTTCTTGCATCTCATCAATGGTTACTTTCTCTTCCTCATACGTCACGTCCACTTTTCCTGTGCTTAAGTCCACATCGACGGCAGTCACACCGTTTAACTCTTCTAATGCCCCTTTTACCGATTTTTCACAATGTCCGCAAGTCATTCCTTTTACATGTAATGTTGTTTGCATGAATCATTTCTCCTTCCATATTTTTTACACTTTTACGCGTTTTAGACGAAGCGAATTCGTTACGACACTAACGGAACTGAATGCCATCGCAGCTCCCGCGATCCATGGAGCCAATAATCCGGCTGCGGCTATGGGAATCCCCGCACTGTTGTAAGCAAAAGCCCAAAACAGATTTTGACGGATATTTTTAATCGTAGCTTTGCTGAGATTGATCGCTTTTGGAATAAGCAGTAATTCCCCTCCAAGAATCGTGACGTCCGCCGCTTCGATAGCAACTTCTGTCCCTGTACCAATAGCCATGCCAATGTCAGCCGTCGCAAGCGCTGGTGCGTCGTTTACACCGTCTCCTACCATTGCCACTTTCTTTCCTTGACTCTGAACCTCTTTTACTTTGGCTGCTTTTTCCTCAGGGAGCACTTGAGCAATAACTTCGTCGATGCCAGCTTGATTGGCGATTGCCTGGGCTGTGCGTTCATTGTCTCCCGTCAGCATGATTACTTCAAGGCCTTGATCTTTCAATTGCTGAATCGCTTCTTTTGCCGTCTCCTTAAGCGTATCAGCCGCAGCCACACTTCCACGATATTCTCCATTTACAGCAATCAGCATCGCAGTCTTTCCATCCGTCTCATATGCTGTTAATTCCCGTTCTTTTCCGTCCGTCTTCACGTCATTCTTAGCCATTAATGTACGATTACCGACGAGAACCTCATTTCCTCCAATTGTTGCTTGTATACCGTGTCCGGGTATAGCTTCGAAATGTTCCGTATCGAGAATATTGATATTTCGCTCGGCCGCATATGCTACAATCGCTTCTGCTAATGGATGTTCGGACCCTTTTTCCGCGCTCGCGAGCAGCTGAAGCGTCTCTTCATCCCCGGTAAAGTCCGTGACTTCCGGCTTTCCTTTTGTAATGGTACCTGTTTTATCCAAAATGATCGCATCCAATTGATGCGTGCGCTCTAAATGCTCACCTCCTTTGAATAGTATCCCTGTTTCCGCCGATTTTCCTGTACCAACCATAATGGATGTCGGAGTCGCGAGTCCCAAGGCACAAGGACAAGCGATGACTAACACAGCGATCGCTGCAATTAACGCTGATTCAAAGCTGCCTGGGGAGATAAACGATATCCAAACGATAAAAGTAAGAATGGCAATTCCAACAACGATTGGAACAAAATACCCAGAAATGACGTCAGCCATACGCTGAATCGGCGCTTTGGAACCTTGGGCATCCTCGACGGCTTGAATGATAGAAGCCAAAGCCGTATCCTTCCCCACTTTGGTTGCTTCCATTTCGATCGTTCCGTTTTTATTCATGGTAGCGCCGATCACCTGAGCTTGTGCATCCTTCTCTACCGGGATGGACTCCCCGGTGATCATCGATTCATCCACCGACGTCCGACCGTTTATAACGATACCGTCTACAGGTATTTTTTCTCCTGGCTTCACAACGAGCCGATCGCCTTTCTGTACCTCTTCGACTGGTATCATCATTTCTTTCCCATCACGAATAACACGCGCTTGTTTCGCTTGCATTTGCAAGAGCTTCGAAATAGCTGCCGTTGTTTTCGTTTTTGCCCGTGTCTCTAAATACTTTCCAAATAAAATGAGTGTAATGATGACAGCGCTTGTTTCAAAATATAAATGAGGGGTGTATGCCGGATTTCCAATCGTTTTCAGTGCCTCGAACAAGCTGTAAAAAAATGCCGCACTTGTTCCTAACGCTACTAAAACATCCATGTTGGCACTTTTGTTGCGGAGATTTTTATAGGCTCCTACGTAAAATGGCCAACCTACGATGAATTGAACGGGAGCGGCTAAGGCAAGTTGAAACCACGGGTTCATGAAAATAGCCGGGATTTCCATGCCGAACAAATGAACGAGCATCGTTACAAGTAAGGGAGCTGTTAAAATAGCTGATAAAATTAACTTTGTTTTCATCTGCTGCAGCTGTTTTTCTTTTTGGGTTCGTTGCTCTTCTTTCCCTGCTTTCGGTTTGGCATCATAGCCTAACTTTTGAATCCGTCCAATTAAATCTTTTTCAGTTACGATCCCTGGGTTATATTCGACGACAGCACTTTCTGTCGTTAAATTGACACTCGCCGTTTTTACACCTTCTTGCTTGTTTAATACTTTTTCAATACGGTTCGAGCAAGCTGCGCACGTCATTCCTATGACATCAAGCTCTGACTTCTCTGTTTGCACACCGTACCCTAATTTTTCTATTTTGGCTGTGATGTCATCAAGTGAAGTCGATTCGGGGTTATAATCGACGCTAGCTTTTTCTGTCGTTAAATTGACTTGCGCTTCCACGTCTTCCATTCGATTTAACACCTTCTCAATGCGGTTGGAGCAAGCGGCACATGTCATGCCGGTAATATCGAGAGTGGAATGTTGTTTTTCGTCACTCATATTCAATACCCCCCTTTACTTCGAAAATTGTTTCATTACTTCCATTAACTCTTCGATGGCTGCGTCACCTTCCCCGGATTTTACCGCGTGACTCACACAATGCTTCGTATGTCGTTCTGCCATCGTGAAACCTACTTTTTTCAAGGCAGCATTTATCGCACTAAGTTGAACGAGAACGTCTACGCAATACCGATCTTCTTCTACCATATTTTGAATGCCCCGCACCTGTCCCTCGATTCGCTTCAATCGATTCAGCAATGCCTTTTTCTCACTATCTGTACGAGGAGTTATTGGCTGGTCGTGTAAATATTCTCCCATTCTCATCACTTCCTTATTCTTTCTAATAAATACTATACCCCCCTATTGTATGTAGGTCAAGAAAAAGCATGTATGGGATCTACTTGTGCGAGGAAATGTTTATCATTGGCAGTACATAGGTACCCTTACAATAAGAACGCTTTTGTCTGAAACTGTTTTCTTAAATATGGTTGTTGGACAAGAGTTGAGTGGTAGGCGACGTCTCCCGGAGAAAATGTTCACGGCTAGCGAATCTTTTTCTTCGTTCAGGCAACAAAGTTTGCGGAGACAGTCAAATCTAATGAAAGGAATCGATCTCGTGAGTGTCTCTCTCTATTATTTGTTAGGATTAGGTTATACATTTCTTTTAGCGTGGGGATTGTTTCAATCGAAAAAAGCCGGCTTCTTCGACTATACGAATGTATTACTTCTCGTTATTGTCGGACTTATTTATGACAATGTTGTTATTGCGCTCGGTTCTTCCATCGGGGAAGGAGCCCTGCTTCAACAGGTAAGTTATGCGCGATACTGGATTCACGCTTTCTTTACCCCTACCTTAATTCTATTTGCTTGGAGTCTCTCATGGAAATTGCAACTACCGTGGGCTCACCGCATGTATGGAAAAGCTTTTTCTTTTTTATTAACGATCGCAGTCATCTTGTATGAACTGCTAGTAACGTTGCGGGGGCTCGAACTTGAACCAAACTGGGAAAATGGTGTGCTGACCTATGAAAGTACAGCTGCAGAAGGAATTCCGGTTATGGTCGTGGTGGTTACTTTATTTATTGCAATGACAGGGGTATTTCTCATCAAAAAATTTCGATTCCCGTGGCTCCTTATAGGGACGGCGATCATGATAGGCGGCGGGATAGCCGGGGCTGTATTTCCTGACTTCCCGATGATGAATGGACTGGAGTTCATATTTATTGTGTCGTTGCTTATAACGAGACAATTCGTCATACAGCAAGCAGCCCTTTCTTCAAGCACATTTTCCTCGTCTTAGGAGTAAGAATGACGGGACAGGAATGTAGTCAATACAAAATATGCCTGACTCCCACTCTGCCGATGATCCGCAGAGAAAGAGTCAGGCATTTCTTTCGAGCGCTTCTATTGTTTATTTACAGAGGCATCATAAATAGTATCTACTGCACGTTGAAGTGTTTCGTTAAATTCACTGTCAGACTGTTTAACGTTCAATTCAGCTGTCAGTGCACGTGAGAAGCTTGCTATTAAATGATCGTTCTGTTTTAATTTTTCATTCGCTTCTTCACGAGAATAGCCGCCGGAAAGCGCAACAACACGAACGACGCGTGGATGGTCAGCTAATTCCTTATACAAATTCGCTTTCGTTGGAAGAGTCAACTTCAGCATGACATTTTCATCCTCAGAGAGGTCATTTAAATGATTAAGAATTTCCTCTTTCAGAATGTCTTCGGATTTCTCCTTGTCTTCACTGTGGATATTCACTTCCGGTTCAATGATAGGAACTAAATCTGCAGCCACAATACGTTTCCCAATATCGAACTGCTGATCCACGACAGACTTAATGCCTTCTTCGTTTGCTTCATGAATAACAGAGCGCATTTTCGTACCAAAAATATGGCGTTCATTCGCGCGACGCAATGTGTCATCCAAGTCATGGATAGGCTTCATCATTTGAACCCCATTTTCTTTGTCAGCAAGCCCTTTGTCCACTTTCAAGAAAGGAACAACACCTTTACCGGCAAGGTAATCGCCTGTATATTGACCTTCCACTTTTCGGTCCATGGTCTGTTCAAACAAAATAGCACCGAGAATTTGATCAGAACGGAACGCAGGAGAAGTGACAATTCTTGTTCTCATCTCGTGCACAAGATCAAACATTTCGTCTTCTCCCGAATATGAATCTTCGGCAACGCCATACGCAGCTAATGCTTTCGGTGTACTTCCTCCGCTTTGGTCGAGTGCGGCAATAAATCCTTTTCCATTCTTGATTTTTTCAAATTGTTCATTGTTCATATGTTTTCACCTTCTTTTCGTTTTTCAAAATACCCATCACTCATCTTACCATTCCTGTCCACGTTACAACATATTATTTTACAACAACGTACCAGGCTGTTCCATCCACAAGTATGTATAAAGAATAGAAATTCGCTCCCTATCATTATTCCAAACTTCTACTATCTTCTCAAGATTTAGCGGTAAAACTGACTGTTAAGCAAATTTTGAACAACCAGGGAAGAGAGGCAGCTTGTTTCGGTGTTATGCCGCCCTCTCCCTTTCCTTTATTGAGATAAGGAGGAAACTGTTACGCGATCTTGACTTGGTTTATCGACTTAAATCCCTGACCGCACTCGCTAATAAAAGTATCGCTGCAATCGTGTGCAGGATCCAGCCGACGACAGGAATCGCAGATAATAGAGATGTAATGATCCCAACAACGCTCGGTGTTTTGGCAGTACGGTACACAAACGTGACTATTAATGTAATGATATGAAGAACGAGCGCCGTTCCCAAGGCTGAGTAACCACTGAAGATAACAATACTTCCTCCGATAAACGGAATGGCTAACAGTGCTTCGAATCCTCCTGACACAAACTTTGCTATAGCTGATAGCATAAAATCATCCTCCTTTCTTTCACATTCCCTCTCTATATCCTACCCGCTATTCTCACTCACCACGCTCTTGATTTTATCGATAAGAAGACCGGACCGTCCTCTCACAATTTTACACAAGAGGAACCCTTGCCATTTAGCACATATATGTCTATAATTTGTTTGTTTCTAAATACTCGGATGGAGATAGGTGACAATATGACTACAACACAACCCCTCTCTCCTCAGAGAGATTATTTTTTTGATAATGCAAAGATTCTCCTTATGATTCTTGTTGTTATTAGTCATGCGATAAGACCATTAAATGACTCCCAGCAAATAAGCAATGCATTGTATTTATTATTATTCAGCTTTCACATGCCTTTGTTTCTATTTATTTCAGGTTATTTTGCGAAAAAAGCAGTCGCTAGTAAAAAGTGGGTACAGCCTCTGCAAAAATTGCTCATCCCTTATCTTGTGTTCCAAGTGATTTATACCTTTTATTACTCTTTTATTTCTGGTGACAAACTAGAATTTCACTTACTCCAGCCACATTGGTCGCTGTGGTTTTTATTAACATTGTGCTCTTTTTATTTCATCATCCACTTTTTTAAATTCAGTCCTTACTTCCTTATTCCTGCTGTTCTTATCGGCATCTTTATTGGATATACCCAAGCAGGAGCGTGGTTAAGTATTTCCCGGACACTCGTATTCTTCCCGTTTTTCCTGGCTGGTTACTACTTGCAGCGACGGCACTTTCAATTTTTGTTTCATTCGTGGCTAAAAGTGCCGGCTGGCTTAGTTCTCGTGTTGTGTAGTATCGGTCTCTATGTGTATTCCGGTGATATTCCAGCTGAATTGTTTTATGGAAGCAAAAGTTATGAGGTGATGGGCTTTCATGGTTGGGAAGCTGGCTTTTTCCGATTGCTTGCCTACACACTTACTATCGTTGTCTCTCTTGCTTTTTTAGTATTGGTACCAAAAGAAAAACTGACCATTTCAAAATATGCTCAGAATACGTTATATGTGTATTTACTACATGGCTTTTTGTTTCGGTATTTGCGGGAAACCAGCTTTTATTCAGCTATTGACTCTGGATTTGAGCTATTACTCCTCATCCTTGGCTCCGTTATCTTTACCTTTTTACTATCGTCTGCAATTGTAAAGAAAATGACGCAACCGCTCATTGAACCGTTGGATGTCATAAAGAAGAAGCGAATGCGACGTCTATCTCAGAAAAATGAGCCGTCGAAAGCCTCGTAAGGCAAGGCGCCATGATAAAAACTAGCTTGTTGGCCGACGTCAACCAGCTAGTTTTTTTATACATGGTGAGTCTATGCAGCGTCCTTCACCCAAGTCTTACGCCTATGTCGCCGCTAGATAGATGCTTAGTGCCTTTCTTAAAAGATAAGAAAGCATTCATGGAGTGATGTCTAGCTACAGCTCCTAGTCGCTCGGAGGCCCACAGTTGAATGATCTTTTGCTAAATTCACGAACGTCAACAGTTGATCTTCTGCTAAGAACGCAAACGTCCGATGTGGATCTTTTGCTAAATTCACGAACGTCCTGTTCGTAACGCAAAAGTCAACGCTTCCTGCGTAAGCCAACGCAGAAGTCAGTACATCGTGTACTAGCTAACGCAAAAGTCAGCACCTCCTGTGCAAGCCAGATCGGCGTTGTCCCAGGAACTTCCGCAGGAGACGGTGGCTTCTACGTTGCACACACGAGGTGTGCGGTTTTAGTAGAAGTTCCTTTTTCTTTAGCCAAACTTCCACCAGGAGCTTTCGCTTTTCTTAGTGGACATACCGACCATAATCGGGGATGGCTACTTTGTCAAAGTCTCGTACCAGTCGTTCCAGACCACGAGAGAGTTCTGGTCCGGACACCGGAACGCCATGACCGGTGACCGCCGTTTCCGGTTGAAGAGCTGCTAATGATTCTACAGAGTTCTTCGCAGCCTCCCAATCAGTGGTTAAATATCGTGGAGGTCCATTAATTTCCATCTCCTGGGTAATGACTTTATACAGTGATTCCTGTTTGACGGTAACAAAAGCGTCTCCTGCAATCAAAGCGCGATCTTTTTCTCGGAATAATGATATGTGGCCAGGGGCATGTCCTGGTGTGTGAACCCAGCGCCACTCGGGCATACCGGGTACCGTCCCATCAGTTGGCAAAGCTTTGACGTGATCTCCGGCATCCACGGGCTCATTTGGGAAGAGCGGGGACATTTTTGCAACCAGCCCACCTTCCACTGACCCATCCGGTTCAGGATAGCTGGATTGACCAGTCACGTAAGGTATTTCCGCCTCGTGAGCATATACAGGAACTTGCCATTTCTCAACCAAATCAATTAGTGCCCCCACATGATCAAAGTGACCATGTGTTAAAACGATGGCTTTTGGCTTACTATCCCTGCCAAAACGATGTTCCACCGCACTTACAATGGTCTCCGCCGACTCAGGCATTCCGGTATCGATTAACACGAAGTCCTTCGCATGGTCAGGATGACCAACTAATATCACGTTTACAATCTGATTCGTATAACAATAAATATCCGGAGCAATCTCTACTCCCAAACCGCTTTTCAACGAAGCCATCGGCATAAATTTATTTTCCATCGTATCTTTCATTCCGTCATTCCTATCGGTCCCCATGCATCCTCACACCTTCTGTTCGATAATTATGGAGACAGCTGTCTTTCTTGAAATGACAGCATACCTCCCATCGTCTTTAGTATGGGATAGCATGGTTTCTCGTATGTATGTTTTAAGTAAACTCAAGACGCAAGCAAATTTTTTCACCCGACGGTTACTACCATTCCTGCCAGAGATTCCACGGATAATCCTGTGGCGGATCAGAGTGGATGATGATTTCTTCTTTTTTTGTAGGATGCTCGATCGTAAGAGAATGGGACCATAAAGCAATTTGCTGGCCGGGCTGATTGACCTCTTTTCCGTATTTCTGATCGCCGTACAACGGGCATTGACGGGTAGCAAACTGGACCCGTATTTGGTGAGGCCTTCCCGTTTGAAGTCGGATAGAGAGAAGGCTAAGTTCTTTTTTTGTTCCAATCAACTCATAATCCAATACGGACTTTTTTGCATTTTTCTCATCAGAAGGAACAACAGTTACTTTATTTTTTCGACGATCCTTTACTAAATAATCTACCAACGTATCGCGGTTTTTCTTTGGTTGTCCTCGAACGATAGCTAAATATGTCTTTTGAATCGCATTCCTTCGAATCGCGTCCGATAATCGGGAAGCGGCTTTTGAAGTTTTCGCAAATACCATTACCCCACCGACCGGGCGATCCAACCGATGAACTAATCCAAGATACACATTTCCAGGCTTCTGATAACGAATTTTAATATCTTCTTTCAAGTAAGTAAGCAAATCCTTATCTTTGGATTGATCCTCTTGAACAGGGATATTCACCGGCTTTTCTACAAACAGTAAGTGGTTGTCCTCATACAAAATAGGTACGTTCATTTTTTTAACTCCTTTACTCACTACCTTAGCTTTAGCATCGATACATTCAAAATCTAACTTTTACCCCTTCCCATTATTCCATTCAATTTTTTATAAAAAGGGCATGGGAACAAAACGTTACAAACTATTATAAGCTTAGCAAATGGAAATCACATTGAGAAGGTTAGACCTATTCCATATTCGTTATATTGCTTTGATGATTGAAAGAGCTTCGTTATCGGCGGACGCTTTCACCACAGGCACGGCTAACTCCCAGAAACTCGCTATGAAAACACCCTTTAAAAAATCTAACACGACTTATTGACACTTTAACCATCCTCCTTATATACTTATATACATAACTATATAACCATATACCATTCATTAAATGACCGCATTGGAAAGGTGGTGTTGCGATTGAGCCATACATTTCATGATAAAAAACCAATCTTCCAACAAATCAAAGAAAAAGTCGAAGATCAAATTGTAAACGATCAGCTGAAGGAACATGATCAAATTCCATCTACCACCCAAATGGTCCAATTTTACAAAGTGAATCATTTAACTATTGCGAAAGGGATGAACTTACTTGTCGATGAGGGCATTATTTATAAAAAAAGAGGGGTAGGAATGTTTGTAGAGGAAGGAGCGAAAGAGAAGTTGATGCACCAGCGGAAAGAAGCGTTTGCTGATAATTATGTTATTCCAATGATTCAAGAAGCGGACAAATTGGGATTAACAGAACGTGACATTATCAATCTAATAAAAGAAATGAAAGGGCGTGGTCCCGATGGAGATTAATGTAAAAGTATCCGATCTTTCATTTAAATATAAAACCACAGAAGTGCTTCATAGCATTTCTTTTTCCCTCGAACAAGGAAAAACATACGGTTTAATCGGAAGAAATGGAGCAGGTAAAACGACTTTACTTTCTCTCTTAGCCTCTTACATGGAACCAACTTCCGGTACAATTACGATGGCTGGCGACAACCCGTTTGAGAACCGAAATATTATGCCACACGTAAGTTTTATCTATAACCCAGATTACAGTGATGAGTATGAAACAGCGACCAATTATTTCGAATTTGCCGAGCGATATCGACCTCACTTTGATATGGACTATGCCATAGAATTAGCACAACGATTCAAGCTTCCTATCGATCAACCACTCAAAAAATTGTCTAGCGGCATGCAGTCTGCTTTTCATGTCACACTCGGTCTTGCGTCCCGTTCACCGATCACTATTTTTGATGAAGCCTACCAAGGTATGGACGCTCCGGCTCGTGAACTCTTTTACCAAGAAGTGATCGCAGAACAATCTCGGTACGCAAGAATGATGATTTTATCGACCCACCTAGTTTCAGAGATGGACTATTTATTTGATCACGTTTTGATTCTAGACCGTGGATCACTTCTTATCGATGAACCTTACGATGTGATGGTGAATCGAGGTGCCACTATTACTGGCCCTGCCAATGATGTAGATACATTTGTTAGCGGGATGACCACCCTTCATACCGATCAGCTTGGCACAACGAAAGCAGTGACCGTTTTTAAAGATCTAAATGAACAAGAGAAACGAGAAGCCGAAGAAATGGGGTTGGACGTTGGTCCCGTGTCCCTTCAAGATTTATTTATTCATCTTACTGAGGAGGAAGACTGAGATGCATGACAACACACCATCCATACGCTCAAAAGTAGCGACTGACTTGTTTTGGACCCAACTAAAATGGACGTTTTGGTTTGTTCCTATTGTTTTAATCAGTTATCCTGTCCTTACTTTCTTTTTTGCAGAAGTTCAAGAACTTGAGTTAACATTTCTCTCCTTCCTCTTTCAACCGGCTAAAATTTATATGTTAGTGCTTGGTATATTTTCCATTTTTGCGTTTTTCCCTTACTATGTTAAAAACGGGGTAACTCGAAAGGATTATTTTACAGGATCTGCGCTAGCCGCAGCTGTCCTGGCTGTCACCATTGTTCTTCTATCTGTCATCATCATGATTATCTTACAACTCATTGGAAATTGGACGGCTTATTCTCCTGGCACAGAGCATTTACCCTTTCTTCAAATGTCCTCCAAGTGGGTCTTCCCCGCTGTGGTTGTAACTTGTATTATACTAAGCTATTACATTGGCGGTTGGATGATCGCTCTTGGTTTCTACAGATTCGGAGGATGGGGAGTCTTATTGTTTATTTTGATAGGACTGCTGTATTTATCAGCTATAGATTTATTATGGGAAGAGAGACCTACTTTACCCGTTCCGGACTTTCTACCTGCCGCCGCTCCAACCTTTTCACTCGGAGTCTCACTGATCTGCAACCTTGTTCTAATCATCGCCGGCTTATTCCTCCTCTTCCGAATTATCAGGAGAGCACGAATAAAATTGGATTAATGGGACGTGTCATTGTCATTCTGAAGTTAGCAAAATAGGACGTAAATGAAGCATGGGATGCTCAAACCCATGCTTCTCTTTCATGAATAATAATTAACTTTTCTTATCATCTTCGGAATGGTTGGTATCTTCCTGTTTTTGTTTTATTTCAGAAAGATCAGACGTCTCCCCTATTGAAGGAGCCTGCTCTTCCCTTTCTGTTGGAGCGGATGAAGTAAAGTGATGAGCATTTCCTCGAGAAACATAGCTTTCTAACATCGCTTTCAAATCCATTCCGGTAGTTTCCTTTAAAGACTCTTGAATGCCAAGCATTGTAGAAGTCACGTTATTCGCTATTTTCGAGGAACCTCCTTCCGATGAACTCCCTCCCATGTCAATGACTTTCATATCTTTAATTTGGGAAAGAGGAGCCGACACTTTCTCTGCATACTCTGGCAACACATTTAATATCATTTCAACAATAGCCGCTTCTCCGTATTTCTCCATAGCCTCGGCCATTCGTTCTTTCGATTCTGCCTCTGCTTGCCCGCGCTGTCGTATCACTTCTGCTTCAGATTCTCCTCGAATTCTTTCCTTATCCGCCTCGGCTTGGGCTCTTTTCGTCGTTTCATATGCTTCCGCATCTGCTATCGAACGACGGCGTTTGTTTTCTTCCTCTTCTAATTCAACTGCTCGCTGTTTTTCTATGTATTGGACTTTCAATTCCTCGTCCTTCACCTGTTGTGCCAGCCGCTGCTTTTCTAGTTCGCCCGCTTGTGCCGCGTTTGCTTCTGCCCGATTCGTTTCTTTTTGAAACTCGGCTTCTTTAATCTCTTTTTCTTTTTTCGATTCTGCAATAGCGGTTAAACGGCGGTTTTCTTCATCTTGGGCTTCCTGGTCATTTTTCGCTTGGTAAATTCGCGTTTCTTTCTTGGCATCCGATTCTGCCATATTGGCTTTTTTCTGCACTTCTGCAATATGCGGACGTCCCAACGCATCGATGTAGCCATTTTCTTTATCGACATCTTCTACATCATTCAAAGCAAAGGAAGTAATTTCAAACCCCATTCCTTTGAGATCCGCTTCTGCAATTTTCTTAACTTGAGTGTTCACTTCTTTAAAATCATTATAGATTTTTTCAATAGGAAGAGAAGCTATAATGGAACGTAAGTGACCGTTTAACACATCTTTTAATTCAGATTCCCGTTCATTTTGTTTCTTCCCTAAAAATTTCTCGGCAAAATTAGCCATGATTTCTAATTCGCTTCCGATGCTGATAACTGCTGTGCTTGCGACGCGTACAGGTATTCCTTCTTTCGTGTATGCTTTTTCAGAATCTACCTGCAGCTGAAACGACGTTAAGTCAATAGGTGTGGCGGTTTGAAACATGCGCAGCCGATAACCACCGCCTCGGATAATTTTTACCGAGCGCCCATTATCGTCTTCAAATACATTTTTCTCTTTCTCGGGATCTCCCAAATTTGGTCCCGTAACGATAAGAGCTTCATTGGAGCTGGCTGTTTTGTAGCGAAGCCGAAAAATGAAAAACACTACCGCCCCCGCAATGACAGCGACAATCAATAAGCCTACTAAAATAATTACCATGAGACTTTCTGCCATTCCATTTCCTCCTTTAAGAATAGATTCCTCCCTCATTGTCAAGGAGACTTTGCTAACTGTAAAGTTCTTTTTCATGTCATAGCTTCTTACAAACCAAAATACCTGCTTTCCTCTTCCCAGCCTACTTTATTTATGAGACGTGTATAATCTTTCATTGAAAACAGATCGCATCTCATTCAAAATAAGGGAGAATACATGGTTTGCAGCATGATGGGAGTGGATAGAATGATAGCTTCAATGTATGACCGGAGAGCGAAAGCAGCATGGCTGGTCACAGCTGTCATTTTTCTTATTACTGTGATAATTCTCTTGATCGATTGGCCGGATTCATCCAATGATTGGGGAACGATAGCGTCCATTGGATTCGTCGGATTGGCGATGGCAGGGGTGGCGATGTCGAGCCGCAGTAAATATAATGAGGTAAAAGATATACATATACCTGAAACAGCGAAATCAATAATGGAGTTAGATCACCTTGTCTTAAAAAAAGATGTAGGCTTTTTCCCGCGCCTGCTTTTATTTGAAAAACAAGGCCATTACGTAGGTACTGTCAAACCCTTGCACATCCCTTTCTTTCTCTACCCTGTCAGTTTCTTGCTTCGCGATTCGCTAATCATGATGATACCGCTGCGTTATGGCGTATTTTCATACGATGGCACCTTACTATTTACTTTGAAGAGAACAGGTATGAAAGACTCCCGAGTCCATATCTATGATCCGAACGGAGAAAACATAGGAGTATATGTCCAAGAGGACTTTCGCAGTGTCACTAAAGTGAAAGGCAGGCTGAAAGATGAGGAAGGACAGGTCATTTTGCCTGTGGAAATGAAAGGATTCTCCGGTGACTTCTCGCTCTTCGACGAAGACGGAGAACAGTGGGCCCATTTTTACAATGGGTATTTTCCCCATACTTACACCACCCTGTTCCGTGATATGGATAATGATATCGTGGACATAAAAGAAGATCTTTCCCAGAAAAATAAAACACTATTACTTGCAATGATATGTTATGTATTTCTCGAGCGCAGCAGATAACTATAGGAAGAAAGAAGGAATTTATGCATGCCAAAACGATAAAAAGAGCACAGAGAAGGGAAATGGGACGGATGGATTGATGTCTATTGTTTATACCTGATCTTATCCTTCTTCCGATTCGATTCCTTTTCCGTGGAATGGGACGTTTTATTCAGCATTGGTGGTAACGATTCAACCGATTGACACCTTTTTTACAGAAATATCCAAGTCAAGACGATAATAAGCAGAAATGGCAGGAAAACAAACAATAGAAACGTGGGTGGTACGTAATCCTCTTCCTCTTTCGTTGGCCAGTAAAAGAAAGGGACAGGATCTTTTCCCGTTTTCTTGCGAGCTTGATTCATGCGGCGATGGCCGAATTTCATTAACCAGGCGCCACCTACGATGAGCAAGATGTACAACCACCAGAAAGAACCAACACTACGCAACAACATACTAAGTGCTAACCCGATGACAATCCCCGGTACGACGAAAAATGACCGCCAAAATAATTCTTCCTCTTTCATCAGCTCTCCTCCCTCCTTGTCCGTTACTTCCCATTATACATCGTTTTACGGGTTACAACAGGTACAAAGTAAAGCTGCTGATTTAGGGTTCCCTGTATTTCTTTCTCGTTTCAGAGCCTATACTATTTCTCTATCCAACTATCGAGCAGCACATAGCCAAAAACAAGTCCCGTTACGGTTGTAGTAATTGTCCCATTACCTACTATCATTGCTTCATAAACGAGCCAGAAGTTCATGCCCCCGGGGAGGTACATAAGAAGAGGCAACGATGTCACATACAAAGCAGGTGCTCCAACAACAAGAAGTTTGATCCAATTACAGGTCCATTCCCTTTTCTCCTTTATCTCCAATAGGAGTTGAGGAAGTCGAAGCAACACCCCTATAAGGATCGGAAACACAACAGAGAAGATGGTGACCGGCAGTACTTCGAAGGTGGCACCAGCTACATCCTTTAAATAAACTTGATACTTTGATCCACTCAATAGGAAAAAACCTATGATTCCGACACAGACGATCTTATAAACAAATCGCTTCCAATTCATTGTTTTCCCCTCACCGCTACCATAATATGTAACTGATATCTTCCATGGTATCCCTCCTCATTTACATTTTCAATATTCGGACATCAAGAGACATGACGCAAGCTGGCTAAACTTGCGCAACAGTTCTCTATTTGGCTCATTTTTCATTGTTTCAAATCCGCTTATTTTCGTACTCCAGTAACCCACCACATACAAGAAAAAGTAGACGAGCACCTCATAAAACCGCGACCAATTTTTAGACTCGTAGAAAGAAAAGTATTCAAAGGCAGTCATTAATACTCCCCCACTGATTAAAGCAAAAATGATTCCTTTTAAATAAACATTCCAGTGTGGTTTTACTTGGAGAACAAACATGATCACAACAGGCGCTACCGAAAAATGATAAGGAAGCCCATGTAAATAGGAAAGTGCTCAAGATGACATCGCTCATCGATTCATGGATGGATGATAATTGATCAAAGTTATTGCTTGTATGTTCCAAATGTCATTCCTTCACCTTCTTCTCCCTCTTTGTTTTGTAATGGTAGGTTCTGTTTTTCATCAGCGCTTTATGCATGACTCCGACGCCTGTGGAAAAAATGCGGTGCGAAAATCAACTTCACTTCCAATCAATAAAAACCAAAAAACGTTTGTGCATGGCAACCTTATTATTTTGTGATAACATAAAAAAGGAATCCAATATGAAAGCAATAAGTCCCAATGAAACAACGTTGGGTTAAGGAGAGCACTGTTAAAAAGGAAGGAGAAATACATATGAAAATTGCTGTGATCGGTGCAAGCGGAAAAGCAGGAAGTCTTATTTTAAAAGAAGCGATAAATCGAAACCACCTAGTTACCGCTGTCATCCGGAATGCAGATAAGCTAAAGGACCAGAGTATCCCAGTGATTGAAAAAGATGTGTTTAAGCTCCAAAGAGAGGATCTTCAAGCCTTCGACGTGGTCGTAAATGCTTTCGGTGCCCCGCTTGGAGAAGAGCAGGCGCATGTAGATGCTGGCCGCAAATTAATCGAAGCGTTATCCGGCACAAAGACTAGACTCCTCGTCGTTGGCGGAGCCGGCAGTTTATATGTTGATGAGGAAAAAACAATGAAAGTCATCGATACTCCGGAATTCCCGGACGTCGTAAAACCGACAGCGAAAGGGCAAGGCAGGAACTTGGATGATTTACAAAAATCCACCAATCTCACTTGGACCTTCATTAGCCCGTCTGCTGTTTTTGATCCGGAAGGAAAACGAACAGGAACCTATCGAACAGGAAACGATCACCTTCTTACTAATTCAAAGGGAGATAGCTATATCAGTTATTCTGATTATGCTATTGCTGTTGTGGATGAAATAGAAAATTCCAAGCATGTGAATGAGCGGTTTACCGTCGTCGGTGAAGCGGAATAAATGAGGGTAAGCAAACAGACGAACCAGGAGCTGAGCACTCCGCCTGGTTCGTTTTTTGATGAAGTATGATATATCTAACCGCATAAAAATTCCTAATCGGTTTCACTTATAAAAAAAGCGCACTCTCCTTTTTAGAAAACGCGCCATTCGTTGCATCTGTATTAACTTAAGTAAGCATAGATAAAGCTTCCAATGATTGTCAGAAGAATCACCATATAAATTACTCCTGCAAACACGTTAGACACTCCTTATTAGAATTGCCTCTAATCTATACTTTATCTTCTCTGCTTCTCCCCGTCAAAGTTCTTCCGCGAACATATTTGACACGGCGTCAATCTCTCTCCTATTCTTTCCGCCAAAACGTAGTGCAGTCTTCTTTGTCTTTTATATTATAATCGATCATTTTCTTAAGTAAGCCGTAATCGACAGGGCGGTTCCACGGAAAACGTACGAGCTGCTTCGTGTACTGATAGCCAGCTTGTTCGATCTCATCTGAGAACTGCGCGATCCCTGCATGTTCTGGTGCGACAGCCATATGTTTTTTTGCTGCACTAAAGCCAATATTGAACTACTCCCACTTAGCTTTGCTTGAAGTGGGAGATTCCTAAGAACTCCGCTCTACAGAGCAGATATGGATTAGGCGATCCCCGACGTCCCTTCGGTTCATCGTAAGGCTTCTTTACGAATATTCTTACTGGCGTTAAGGTCTCTGTCATGATGAGTTCTGCACGAAGGACACTCCCATTCACGCACGGCGAGATCTTTGACGTCTTTATGCTGGTATCCGCACTCGGAGCATAGCTGGCTGGATGGAAAGTTACTTGGAACGACAACGACTTTTTTGCCATACCAATCGGCTTTGTATTCCAGCATCGTACGGAAGAGAGACCAGCTGACTTCATGA
>NZ_FONT01000001.1 GCF_900113025.1 Alteribacillus iranensis
CACAGAAAAACAGACGAAAAAACAGGCGGTCAAGCCACTACGCCAGTTTCATCGTGCGTTAACGAAAGATTACCTTCCCCGGCTGGAGACATATGAAACCCAGATGGGTTTATTTGGGGAGCGCAATAGTTACTCGAAGACGGATGTCGATGCCACGTTTATGCGCATGAAAGACGACCATATGATGAACGGACAACTTAAAGCCGGATACAATATCCAGGCCGGCACGCAAGACCAATTTATCCTCCATTACTCTATCCATCAGAGTCCAACGGATGCACGGCTGCTTGCGTCTCATTGGGAGAGTCTGAAAGAAACCGGTCGCAAGTTGCCAAAATGCCTGGTTGCGGACGCCGGGTATGGAAGTGAACCGAACTACACATATCTTAGCGAACAGGAAGACCTTCACACGCTGATCCCGTACAACACCTACGAACAGGAACAGAAACGGCCGTTTTCGAAAAAAGCATATCACCCACACAACTGGACGTACGATGAGAAAGACGACCTGTATTGGTGCCCAAATCAGCGAAAGGTCACCTTCCGTCACTACCGCCGCCGTACAGATAAATACGGATACAGGCGGGACTTTAAAATCTATGAATGTGAATCCTGCGAAGAATGCCCATTCAAAGCGGACTGCACCACCGCCAAAGGAAACCGGAAGGTCTATTATAATCCGGTCTACGAGGAACTCAAAGCGAAAGAAGCGATCAAACTGAAAAGTGAGTTCGGACGAACACTCTACGCGCGCCGAAAAACGGACATGGAGAGTGTATTTGGTCATGTCAAACAAAATCTTGGCTTCCAGCGATTCCACCTGAGAGGGTTGGGAAAAGTTCAGGTGGAGTTCGGTTGGGTGGCTCTCGCTCACAATATACGTAAGATGGCGGTGGCAAAACGCCGCAAAAAGAAGCCAGCTGCATAAGCTGTATTTTAACATTAAGGGCTTTTGATACAGCCCCTTTTCTTAACAGGCAGGAACGTATAAAAGTCAGTACGTCGTGTACCAGCCAACGCAGAAGTCAGCACGTCCAGTGCAAGCCAGGACCGCTTGCGCTTTTATTATTTATTAGCAATTATCTTGTCTTCTCTGCATAGGATAGAATAACCACTAAAATGATGGGTAACGAGCAGGGAAAGGGGGCCCATGATGACAGGAGAAAGAAAGTCGAATTTTATATTGTCTCAAGAAGACTGGTCCCTGCATCGAAAAGGCCATCAAGATCAACGCCGTCACCAAGAAAAAGTGCAGGAAGCCATAAAACAGAATCTGCCTGACCTTATTAGTGAAGAAAATATCATTATGTCAAATGGTAAAGATGTCGTGCGTATCCCAATACGTTCAGTAGATGAATATAAAATTCGATATAACTCGGATAACAATAAGTACACCGGTCAAGGGGACGGTGATAGTCAAGAAGGAGATGTGATTGCCAGAGAACCGGGAGGAAAACAAAAAAAAGGCGCAGCGGGAAGAAAGCCGGGAGACCAAGCAGGGGAGGATTATTACGAGGCAGAAGTATCTGTATTAGAACTGGAAAAAATATTATTTAATGAGATGACATTGCCTAACTTACAGAAAAAAGAACGGGATGAGCTTGTTATAGAGGATATTGAATTTAATGACATTCGTAAAAAGGGATTAATGGGGAACATCGATAAAAAACGTACCATATTATCTGCGTTTAAGCGTAACGCCATGGAAGGAAAACCACGGATTAATCCGATATTTAATGAAGACTTACGGTTTAAAACATGGAATGAAAAAATGAAACCGGAATCAAAAGCAGTCGTACTGGCCATGATGGACACGTCTGGTTCCATGGGAAGATGGGAAAAGTTTATGGCTAGAAGTTTTTTCTTTTGGATGGTACGCTTCCTGCGAACAAAATACGAAACAGTAGATATAGAATTTATTGCTCACCATACGGAAGCGAAAGTAGTCAATGAAGATGACTTTTTCTCAAAAGGGGAGAGTGGAGGGACGATATGCTCCTCCGCTTATGAGAAGGCACTAGAGGTCATAGAAAAAAAGTATCCATCTAACTTATATAACATTTATCCATTTCACTTCTCTGATGGAGACAACTTATCGTCGGATAATAAAAAATGCCTTCGATTAATTAATCAATTAATGGACCTTTCTAGCATGGTTGGGTATGCAGAAGTGAATCAATATCAACGTCATTCAACTCTTTCTCAAGCTTATAGAAAAATAGATGACATACGCTTTAGACGGTATACCTTGAAACAAAAGAGCGATGTATTCCATGCCTTAAAATTCTTTTTTTCACAAGAAGAACCGCTCCTTTCGTGAAAGGAAAGACGATGATAAAAGAGCTGTATCAAGAGATCGTAAAAATGATCTCTTGACAGCTCTTTTTTCGTTTCTATTAAAGTTGTTGAGACGTTAGCTATTTCGATGTGATCAAAGTTGAATCGACTCAACGGTGAACGGAGGGCTGGTCAATTACTTTCACTTCCACGTCATAGGTGATAGGAGGTTGAATGATTGAAATATTTAGAAAAAAGGAGGATAATAAAGAAAGAAGAGTCGTAAATACATACATACATTGAGCTGCAGGGATGGAGAAAAAGTCCAGAATGATGTGTGAGGAGTGATGAACATGGAGAGGTTTTTTCAAAAAAAGGAAGAGACTTTTACTTTTTACAACAGAGAAGGAGAGCAGATAGATAGGGTAACAGAGGTTCGCTTTGACCCGCTGACTGGTGAAACTTCACGTCTTGTCTTTGATCCCGGCATTGTTTTTACAGCACCAGATTACTCGGAACTATCTAAAAAGACAAAAGGAAAAAACTGTCCGTTTTGTCCAGAGAATGTAGAGAAAATGACGCCCGTTTTTTCAAAGAACCAACATGGTAATATCCAGCAAGGGGAAGCAGTCGTTTTTCCTAACTTATTTCCATACAGTAAGTATAATGGGGTAGTAGTGTTCTCAGAGAGACACTACATAAGATTAGAAGAATTTTCGAAAGAAGAAATAGCCAACGCCTTTTTAGCAGCGCAAAGATATGCAAGGCAGGTTCAAGAGAACGAGAAACAACATCTTCATTTATCGATTAACTGGAACTATTTGCCGGAATCAGGTGGAAGCATTCTTCATCCCCACTTGCATGTAATCTTGTCAGAAACGGAAACAAATACGCAAAGGATAGAAGCAGAGAAATTGCAAAATTTTAAAGCTACATATGGAAAAGATTATTTCTCCGCATTATATGACATAGAGAAAAAAGAAAGGGAGCGTTGGATAGGAGAACAAGGGGGGATAGCATGGATACATGCTTATGCACCAAAAAGTCATAATGACTATATTGGTCTTTTTAGAGGAAGTCATTCCATTTTAGATATCACAGAGACAGAATGGGAAGACTTTGCAACAACCCTTCAAGTTATATTCAAGAACTTGGAAGATCAAGGGCTTGCCAGTTTTAACTTATCATTAAAAGAAGGAACGGGAATGGATAACACAGTCCATGCTCGGTTAATTCCGAGGGTAACGTTAGGGGAAGCTGGAACTAGTGATATCAACTTCTTTCATTCTCTTCACCATGAACCATTGTCCTATAAAAGTCCGGAAGACATTGCAACGGCTGCGAATCGTTACTTTAATAAGAAATAAGAGGTTTATGAATAGATGGGAAACTCCAATTTTTATAAGCCTTTGTCTGCAAATCTATCTTACTTCTAAAGACAAACAAGACACAGTTCAAGCTTCGTTTGCTTACACTGTGTCTTTTTATTTAAAAGCATAAGTTAGTATAACAATCTAGCTTCAGCGCCTACTCGTTCGAGGAAACTTCAGGGCTTTGCCGACGTCTGTTAAAGTCCTTCCAGTGCTTGTCGCTCGTGAGCAAGGCGCTTATGCTTTTCTTATATTCGATAATACCACTTTGGTCGGGATGACAGGATTTGAACCTGCGACTCCAGACACCCCATGCCTGTGCTCTACCAAGCTGAGCTACATCCCGCATATATTTTTATTCTATAACAATGCTCTTGCAGTGGCAAGGTATGGAGAGTCCTAACAGTCAGTGTTTTAATATGAATCTTCGTGGTAACATATTAATATAATAGACAGGCAGGTGGGATATTTGCGCGAAAAATTTATACTGGCGATAGATCAAGGTACAACTACTTCACGAGCAATTTTATTTGATGAAAGTGGTTCTCCTGTTGCAATGGAACAGAAAGAGTTTAAGCAATATTATCCAAAACCTGGATGGGTAGAGCATAATGCCAATGAGATTTGGGCTAGTGTACTTAGTGTCATTGCGGGTGTACTGGAAAAAAACGAAACACAACCTCAAGACATTGTCGCTATCGGAATAACAAATCAGAGAGAAACGACCGTGATTTGGGATAAACACACCGGAAAACCAATTCATCATGCGATTGTCTGGCAGTCACGACAGACGGATCAAATTTGTGATGAATTAAAAGAAAAAGGCTGGGAAACAACGATACATAAGAAGACCGGATTGCTTATTGACCCTTATTTCTCAGGGACAAAAGTGAAATGGATACTGGACCGGGTGGACGGTGCCCGGGAAAGAGCAGCGAAAGGCGACTTATTGTTCGGTACGATGGAAACTTGGATCATTTGGAAGTTATCAGGCGGACGTGCCCATGTTACGGATTTTTCCAATGCTTCCCGTACGTTGATGTATAACATTCATACACTGGAGTGGGATGAGGAACTGTTGGACATGCTGGACGTCCCTAGGAAGATGCTTCCGGAAGTGCGTTCCTCATCCGAGGTTTATACGAAAACAGCAGATTATCATTTTTTTGGATATGAAATTCCAATAGCTGGTGCGTCTGGAGATCAGCAAGCTGCACTATTTGGCCAAAATTGTTTCGAAAAAGGCATGGTAAAAAATACGTATGGAACAGGTTGTTTTATATTAATGAATACCGGTGAGAAAGCAGTCCAATCCAACCACGGCCTTTTAACTACGATAGCTTGGGGAATAGGCGGTAAAGTGGAATATGCCTTAGAAGGAAGTGTATTTGTAGCTGGTTCTGCAGTCCAGTGGCTCAGAGATGGTCTTCGCTTGCTTGAAAAATCAAGTGATTCCGAACTCTATGCCTTAAAAGCAGGAGACAATAGTGGAGTCTACGTGGTTCCTGCCTTCGTTGGACTCGGGACGCCGTATTGGGATAGTAACACGAGAGGTGCTGTGTTCGGACTTACACGAGGGTCTGAAAAAAAACATTTAATCCGTGCTACTTTAGAGTCTTTGGCATACCAAACTAAAGATGTGATCGATGTGATGGCAGAGGATGCTGGAATGCCTATTAAATCGCTTCGGGTTGATGGCGGCGCCGTGGAAAATAATTTTCTGATGCAATTTCAAAGTGACATTATTCGTGTACCCGTGGAACGTCCTGTTGTCCAAGAGACAACAGCGCTTGGAGCGGCTTATCTAGCTGGATTAGCCGTCCAATATTGGAAAGACACGTCTCAAATAACGAAAAAATGGGAACTAGATCAGACATTCACGTCGCAAATGAATATCGAGAAGCGCAATTTATATTACAATAATTGGAAAAAGGCAGTAATTGCAGCTAGGACTTTTAAGCCCAATCATGATTAGCTGGGAGACAGAGGTAAAGGAGAGAAAGCAATGGAGTGGAAACAACATTGGGAACGATGGAAGGAACACGTATGGTGGGATCAGGAACTGAAAGACCAGTTAGATGTCATCACAAAAGACGAAGCACAATTAGAAGATAGCTTTTATAAATATTTAGAGTTTGGAACAGGTGGCATGCGCGGGGTCATGGGGCCTGGCACGAATAGAATGAACCGGTTTACCGTGAGAAGAGCTGCAGAGGGGTTAGCTCGCTTAATAGAAGAGAGGGGCGAGGATGCAAAAAGAAGAGGTACCGTAATAGCTTTTGATTCTCGACACCGTTCTTATGATTTTGCGCTGGAAGCTGCGTTAACCTTGGGAGCACATAATATACAAGTCTATATGTTTCAAGAACTGCGTCCTACCCCTGTTTTGTCTTTTGCAGTCCGTCAGTTGAATGCTTACGCGGGTATTATGATTACGGCCAGCCACAACCCGCCAGAATATAATGGCTTTAAAGTTTACGGGGAAGATGGCGGGCAATTTCCGCCTAGCCCGTCTCGTGAATTGATGGAAAAAGTGGAAGGGGTGAAAAACGAGTTAACCATCCCGATCGCAGATGAAAATGACATGAAAGCCAACCGCAAACTGATTATAGTAGGCGAAGATATAGATAAAGCTTACAATGACGAGCTACAAACCATTTGTTTGCACCCTCAGTTGATTCAAGAAAAAGGCAGTGAGATTTCCATTGTATTTACGCCACTTCATGGAACGGCAAATATTCCAGTAACAAGAGCTTTGCAGACAAGCGGTTTTACAAAAGTGACGGTCGTGAAAGAACAAGCTCTTCCAGATCCAGAATTTAGTACAGTTAAAAGCCCTAATCCCGAGGAAAAAGAGGCTTTTCAAATGGCAATGAATGTTGGTGAAAGTAAAGACGCAGACCTTTTAATAGCAACTGATCCTGACGCGGATCGTCTCGGCCTCGCAGTAAAAGATATGGATAACCGTTACCAAGTGTTAACAGGAAATCAAACAGGAGCTCTGTTGCTGAATTACTTGTTGGCTGAACGAAAACATAAAGGCATCCTTCCGAAGAATGGAGTTGTATTAAAAACGATCGTAACGTCAGAATTAGGTAGAAAAATAGCGGAAGATTACGGTCTTCACGTGGTTGATACCTTAACGGGCTTTAAGTTTATTGCGGAAAAGATAAAAGAGTATAACAAGAATGGATCGTATACGTTTCAATTCGGTTATGAAGAGTCATATGGGTGTTTAATCAGTGATTTTGTCAGAGATAAAGATGCGGTACAAGCTGCATTAACAGCATCTGAAATGGCTCTTTGGTACAAACAGCAAGGCAAGCATTTATATGAAGTATTGGAGGAAATCTATCAGAAGTATGGCTATTATCAAGAAGATTTATCCTCGGTTACATTAACAGGGAAAGATGGGATTCAAAAGATGCAAGATATTATACAAGAATTCAGATCTCATCCCCCTAAAGCCATAAGCGGTAAAAAAATTAAAGTAATGGAAGATTACCATACATCCGAACGAACTTTCTTGGTAAATGGAAATGTAGAAAAAATAGAACTCCCTGTATCAGATGTATTAAAATTCATCCGAGAGGACGAATCTTGGTTTTGTATAAGGCCCTCTGGAACCGAACCGAAGATTAAATTTTACTTTGGGGTTCAAGACGCTAACAGAAAGCTAGCAGAAGAAGCCATTCTCCAATTAAAAATGGACGTCATGACAAAAGTTCAACGATATCTTAACTAATATGCTGAGGAGAGTCTGAATAATAATCATATCTGGCAAAGGAAACGGGAATGTATCAAAAGCTCTTAATGTTAAATACCATGGGACGCCATCCATCTAGATGGTGACCATGGTATTTTTTTGCAAAAGACAAAAAGGGGCACGTTGTCTTTCTAGTTAGACGCGATGTGAAAAGCCGTTGAAAAGAGCGAAAAATGTGTTTTGTCACCTCAGCACCTTTATGGATACTACCCCTTTCATCGATAACTTCTTATCATTGTTTGCGCTCGTTTTCATATAGTAGGGATAAGAAGTTAACGAGGAGGGAAATGGTGTGAAGATAGAGGAAGAAAAAAAACTGAGACGGGCTATTGATGAAATCACTGAAATAGCAGAGGGATTCGGGCTCGACTTTTATCCTATGCGTTATGAAATCTGCCCTGCTGATATTATCTATACATTCGGTGCGTATGGCATGCCAACCCGATATTCTCACTGGAGCTTTGGTAAACAATTTCATAAGATGAAACTACACTATGATCTTGGATTAAGTAAGATATATGAATTGGTAATAAACTCCAATCCCTGTTATGCCTTCTTATTAGATACGAACTCTCTTATCCAAAATAAATTAATAGTGGCCCACGTCTTAGCTCACAGCGACTTCTTCAAAAATAATATTCGCTTTTCTAACACAAGAGAAGATATGGTGGAGAGTATGTCAGCTGCCGCTGAAAGAATTTCAAACTATGAGATGGTATATGGTAAAAAAGAGGTAGAGAAATTTTTAGATGCCGTGTTAGCGGTTCAGGAGCACATTGATCCAAGTTTAGTTCGTCCCAAGCTAGATTGGTCGTTAGAGTCAGAAGAGGAAATAGAAGAGAGTCACCATTCACCCAGTAGTCCCTATGATGATTTATGGGAGCTAGATAAGAAGGGGCCAGAACAAGAGATAAGAAAAAAGAAATCGTTTCCCCCACACCCTGAAAAAGATATCCTACTTTTTATTGAGGAATATAGCAGAGATCTAGAAAATTGGCAACGAGATATATTAACCATGCTTCGAGAGGAAATGCTCTATTTCTGGCCTCAACTTGAAACAAAAATTATGAATGAAGGATGGGCTTCCTATTGGCATGCCCGAATATTACGTGAAATGGATTTAACGACAGAGGAGAGTATAGAATTTGCGAAGTTAAATGCTGGTGTCATTCAACCTTCTCGTACAAGCGTTAATCCCTACCACCTCGGTTTAAAAATATTTGAAAGCATTGAAAAAGAGTATGATCATCCAAATGAGAGACTTCAAGAATTAGGCGTTAAGCCCGGAAGCGGTCGAGAAAAACTATTTGAAGTGAGAGAGTTGGAGTCCGATACTTCTTTTATCCGTAATTACGTAACAAAAGAACTAGTACAAGAAGAGGACATGTATCTGTTTCAGAAGCAAGGGCGTGACTATACGATCGTTGATAAGCATTGGCAAAATGTCAGAGACCAATTGATACGTTCTAGAGTGAATGGAGGTTTTCCATATCTTACAGTGACAGATGGGGACTTTGCAAAAGCGGGTGAATTATATATCACCCATCATTTCGAAGAGGAAGAGCTAGACATTAATTATTTAGAAAAGACTCTCCCTTATTTGTATCAACTGTGGGGGAGGACCGTGCATATAGAGACTGTGATCGAAAATCGAAACGTACAATTCAGCTACAATGGAAGAAAAATACATCGAAAAACGATTTAATTTCATTCAGAGTTTATTGAGAAAATTTTAAATAAAGACACTTTTGTGTTATAATTTTCCCATACTTAATACGGGTTCTGCCCGTATTAAGGCCCAAAAATAAAAAGGGAAATAAAAAGGGGGAAAAGGAATGAGGAAAGTATGGTTGTTTGCAGTGCTCGTTCTTCTATTGTTCATGCTGGCTGCCTGCGGGGGAGGAGAAGAAGGAACAGAAGAATCCTCTTCTGACACGGGAACTGACACAGAAGAGACCGCGGGAACGGAGGAGTCAGAAGAAGAAACTAATGAAAATACTAATTCTGAAGAAAGCGCTACGGAAGATGGGGAACGTCCTACATACTCTGTAGCAACAGACAACAATTATGTACCTTTTGAATTTATTGATCAGGAAACGGATGAATTAGTTGGCTTTGATATTGATTTAATTAATGCTATAGCGGAAGAGGCAGGTTTCGATATTGAAATTGAACAGATGGAATTTTCAGGAATTGTTTCAGCCATCCCATCTGGCCGTTTTGATATCGGAATTGCAGGAATGACAATAACAGAGGAACGAAAAGAAAACATTGATTTTTCCCAGCCTTACTACGATGCTGGCCTTATCCTTGCTGTTTTAGAGGGAAGTGAGGAAGAAATCTCCTCCATAGATGACGTTGACGGTAAGACAGTAGCTACTCGCGTAGGTTCAACGAGCGAAGCATATCTTGAGGAAAACACTGACGCCAATATTGAGGCGTTTCCAGAGATTACGGAAGCTTATCAAAGTGTGCTGACTGGTCGTGCAGATGCTGTGCTATATGATAAACCTAACGTTGAGTATTATGCTGAAACTGAAGGCGGTGGAGAGCTCGTAACAGTAGGTGATCTTCTACAAGGGGAGCAATATGGTATTGCATTTCCAAAAGGATCTGAACTCCGTGATGAAGTAGATGAAGCGATGGACAACTTAAAAGAAAGTGGAGAATTTGACGAAATATATAACAAATGGTTTGGTGGAAGCGAATAATTTCTTTAAGCATTTGCAAGGGAAGGTTAAAATAACCTCTCCCTTGCTCACTATTTTTGCTTGTTAAAAAAGTAAAAGTTATCAAAATATCGTTTCAGTTGATTTGGTGTTATCGATAACCTGATTTTCAAACCATCGACTCGAGGGGGTGTCTACCCTCAACGGGGTACCATCCGCGACGGCCCTTCTATGCTCGCTCCCGATAGACGGGCTCCTTGCATTATTCATAGTATGGTTACAGATGATTAGGAGGTGAAGGGAAATGTATGTATTTACCACGACGAACAACTACATACAAATTTTGCCGGACTTATGGATAGGATTTCTATATACCTTGTTAATTACGATTGTAGGCGTTCTTATTGGATTTGTGTTAGGCGCCCTATTTGGATTGATGCGCATTTCAAAAAACAAAGTAATTTATGGTATTGCTACGGTATATATAGAAATTGTCAGAGGAACCCCTTTGCTCGTTCAGATATTTTTTATCTATTATGGACTTTCTGATTTGACTGGAATTAATTTAGACAAATTAACAGCATCTATCCTGGCCATCGCTGCAAATGCAGGAGCTTACATAGCAGAAATTGTACGCGGTGCCATTCAATCCGTAGAAAAAGGACAAATGGAAGCTGGCCGCTCATTAGGATTATCCTCGCGCCAGACGATGCGTTACATAATATGGCCCCAAGCACTCCGTCGTATGATCCCTCCTTTAGGGAACCAATTTATTATTAGTTTAAAAGATACTTCTCTTTTCTCAGCTATAGCCGTCACAGATATCATGTATCAAGGGCGACAATATGCTAGCTCTACGTTTGCCTACTTTGAGTCTTATTTAATGGTTGGTGTCTTCTATCTCATTATTACTATTCCTTCTATGCTCATTTTAAGACAGTATGAACGGAGGTTTGAGCGAGAATGATCGAAGTAAGAGATTTGCATAAGTCTTTTGGAGAGACAGAAGTATTAAAGGGGCTTTCAACTACAATTGAAGAAAAAGAAGTAGTTTGTGTGATAGGGCCTTCAGGGTCAGGAAAAAGTACGTTCCTTCGATGCTTAAACATGCTTGAAGACATTACGAGCGGACAAGTGATCATCGACGGATATGACTTAACCGATTCCAAAACGGATATTAACTTAGTACGGTCTGAAGTTGGCATGGTGTTTCAACATTTCAATTTATTCCCACATATGACGGTGCTTGAAAACATAATCCTTGCCCCGCAGAAAGTAAGAGGACTAACAAAAGGGGAGGCAGAAAAAAACGCTCTTCCGTTACTTGGGAAAGTAGGGCTGAAAGATAAGGCACAAGCATATCCTGATAGCTTATCAGGAGGACAAAAGCAGCGGGTAGCTATCGCACGGGCATTAGCGATGAATCCAAAAGTGATGTTGTTTGATGAACCGACGTCAGCTTTAGACCCCGAACTAGTCGGTGAGGTTCTTGGGGTGATGAAAGACTTAGCGCAGGAAGGAATGACCATGGTAGTAGTAACTCATGAGATGGGATTTGCCAAAGAGGTTGGAGATCGTGTATTTTTTATCGACGAGGGTATTTTTGTCGAGGAAGGGCCGCCGGAACAAATTTTTGATAACCCTCAAAATGAACGTACACAAGGTTTTTTAAGCAAAGTGCTTTGAACTACTTACCGCTTAGCTAAAGCTTAAAAATGGAGGCTTTTTTGTCTACTCCTTAATGAAAAGAGGCCGGAAAGCTTAAAAAGCTGATCGGCCTTTTTGTTATCTTTCCACTTTTTGGTGACGGTATGCTGTATGATTAACGGGTCCAATAAATTGATTTAGACGGAAAGAGTCAGATATCGCCGCTTGGATAAACTGTTTGGCTGTTTCAATTGCTTCTCTAACAGGCTTACCGTGGGCAAGTTCAGCGGTAATAGCTGCTGAAAAAGTACAGCCTGCTCCGTGGGTGAACTCCGTGTTGACTTTGTCAGATTCGATGAGTTCAAATGTTTTTCCATCGTAAAGGACGTCTATAGACTTGTCGTCACCTGTTTCTCCTCCTCCTTTAACAATTACAAAAGAAGGACCTAAATCATAAATCTTCGCTGCAGCTTCTTTCATGTCGTCAATGGTTCGGACAGGACCAGTTCCTGCAAGCTGGGATGCTTCAAACAAATTCGGTGTCACGACGAGAGCTTTCGGGACGAGAGCGTCACGTAAATATTGGTCCAATTCAGGATTTAATGCCTCATCTGCACCCTTACATACCATGACAGGATCGACTACAAGCTTCTCGACATTGTATTCTTCTACCTTTTTTGCCACCAGTTCAACGGTTTCCATAGACCCGAGCATCCCTGTTTTAGCGGCATCGACACCTATCCCGGCAAGTACCGTTTCCAATTGTGCTTCTAACACGGAAGTGTCTTGAGGGTACACGGCATGAAACCAATCGCGATGGGGGTCTTGCGCTACAATAGTCGTTAAGGATGTCATGCCATAGACATCCAATTCCTCAAATGTTTTCAGGTCAGCTTGAATACCAGCACCTCCGCTAGTATCAGAACCTGCGATAGTCAGAACTTTTTTTAATGACATATTTTTCACCTCTTTCACGTATTGCCTCTTATGATGAGATAAAATAATCATACCATAAGCGAGTGGAAGCGAAAATTCTATATTTACTGGTCTATGTTCACTTTTACTCTATCCATTCTCCATTTCTCATTAACGGCTCTCTTCTCTCATCTTCCGTTACCCCGTCAATGTCCATCTTCTCACTTCCAATCATAAAATCAACGTGGGTGAGACTGGAATTAATACCATGCTTTTCTTTCGCGGCTTCATCCATTTCTGTCCCGCCTTTTACACAAAAAGCGTAAGCACTGCCAATGGCGAGATGACTTGACGCATTCTCGTCATATAAGGTGTTATAAAAAAGGATATCGGACTGAGAAATTGGGGAGCTGTGCGGCACAAGAGCGACTTCACCTAAATAGTGGGCCCCCTCATCCATAGCAATCAAGTTGTGTAAAGTGTTTTCCCCTGTTTCCGCTTCTGCATGCGTAATTTTTCCATCTTTAAAGTGCAAGGTGAACTGATCGATGATATTTCCTCCATAATTTAGGGGCTTGGTATTTGTTACATATCCATTTACCCCATACTTATGTGGAACCGTAAAGACTTCCTCCGTAGGCATGTTTGCGATAAAATGAACTCCCTCTTTATTTGGACTGCCGCCGCCTACCCATATATGGTCTTCCGGGAGCTTGATTGTTAAGTCTGTACCAGGGCCTTGATAATGAAGGTAATCATATTTTTTTTCTGTTAAAAAAGCCGCTTTGTTTTGAAGGTTTTTGTCATGATGATCCCATGCAGAAAGCGGATCGCTCACATCCGCACGGACCGCTTTGAATATAGCTTCCCAAAGCAATTGTTCGGCATTGTTTTCATCTGGAAATACTTTATTAGCCCATCCTGGAGACGGGGCAGCGATGACAAGCCAGCTTACTTTGTCTGATTGGATATAAGAACGGAAGGTACCAAGGGCATGACCAGCAGCTTTGTTTGCTTCAGCAATGCGATTCGGTTCCACCCCTTTTAATAAGTCAGGGTCTGTAGACTTCACTGTAAGGAAAGCAGCTCCTTCTTTTGCGAGCTCTTCTCTCGTGGAAGCTGCCCACTTTGGGAATTCTTTAAAGGCGTCTTCAGGGGCTTTGTCATACTTTAAGCGAGTGAGCTCTTCGTCTACCCAATCTACATATACATGTTTTGCCCCCATATCGTATGCTTTTTCCGCAAGAAGCCGAATAAAATCGGCTGACGTGATTGGGGCTGAAATAAATAACGTTTGATTCGGTTGAATGTTCACACCTTTTTTTACAGCAAGTTCTGCGTAATTTTCTAGCTTTTCCTGAAAATTCATATGTCCTCATTACTCCTTTATCTGTTTATAATCAGCAAAAAGTAGGAATTCGATACATGTCTAGAAGTTAGTGTAACATATACTTAAACAAGGAATCTTTCTGTAGAACGACTTGTCTGATAAGGAGGCACGGAATGAAATCATTAACTGTATTTTGCGGGTCAAGTGAAGGGAATGAATTAGGGCACGTGAGAGCGGCAAAGAAATTTGGACAAATAGCCGCAAGCTATGGGGTTGAGATTGTATATGGCGGCTCAAGTACTGGTTTAATGGGAGCGATAGCAGACGGAGCCTTGAATGCGGGAGGCAAAGTGACGGGAATTATACCTGAAGACTTAATGCCAAGAGAGATTGCTCATCAGAATCTCACTCAATTAATTTCCGTAAAATCCATGCATGAACGAAAAATGTGTATGTATGAACGAGGACATGCCTTTGTTGCGTTGCCAGGAGGGATAGGAACGCTAGAAGAATTTATGGAAGTCCTGACATGGGGCGCCGTAGGACATCATCACAAACCTTGCGCTCTTTACAATGTAGATCATTATTATGATCCTTTAAAAGATTTACTTGAACATATGGTAGAACAAGGGTTTTTGGCAAGAACCGTTAAAGAAAATATCATTATAGAGGACGATCCAGATTTGTTACTGTCGAAACTCATTGGTATAAAAGAAGAAAACTGAGAGAGCCCGCTCAGGAGCATACCGTCTTTACCGACTGGCCTCCTGAGGCACTGCTTCTCCAATTGGTTTTCTTTTATAAAAACCGTGAATGTTTGCTACAAAACTGGTCGGTGGTGACTGGATTTTTGTATTGTATTTTGTCACCGTATTATCATATATCCGTAAAGCTTTTTTTATCTTCGTTTCTGTCTCTTGAAACTGATTTTTCAGTGAATGAAATTCCTGTTCTTCCTGTAACTCTGTATTATCCTGCGCATAATCAAACACTTGTTTCAAGGCTCCGTTCATTTCCTCGTTAGCGATCATTAAGTCTGTCCTGTTCGCATGATTTGATGTTAATCGGCTCCTCACTTCAACTAATTTCTCTAACGCATACTGTTCTTGCCTTGCATATGGTTGGATAGTGTCTATAAATGGCGGCACTAAATCCACTTTCCGCTTCAGTTGGACATCAATATCCGTCCAGGCTTCCTCAACCCAGCTCAAGTATTTAATGAGAGCGTTATAACCTACAATCCAGCTAATTAACAGGACAATAATAAAAATACCGAGTATGGCACTGAACAAAGTCAAGAGAAAAAAACCTCCTTTACGGTAACCGTTGAGCAGCTTCCTGCTTAGTGGAATAGAGTAAAGCGCTATAAAAAGTATAGCATGTTTCTTTTTGTTATGTGGATGTAAACAAAGATTATGATGAACTGAATGTATATGTTAGCCTATACCCCTTTTTACTCTGCATTAACAGATCAATGTTTCTTCTTTTCTGATCGATTACCTAAATTTACTAGAAAGTTGGAGGCATAGTGTTCTAATTTCGATACAAACTATGGGTACAAAGGGAGGTGAGACACATGGCAAACAGAAACAACTCCAACCAGCTTTTAGTGCCAGGGGTTGAGCAAGCTCTTGACCAAATGAAATTTGAAATTGCAAATGAATTTGGGGTTAACCTTGGTGCTGAAACTGCTTCTCGTGCTAACGGATCTGTTGGTGGAGAAATCACAAAACGTTTGGTTTCTATGGCGCAGCAGCAAATGAATGGCCAAAACCCTCAGCAATAATTAAATAACCATGGATAGTGAGGCTGCCACAAGCAGTGGTTTTACCACCACTGCGGCAGCCTCCTTTATTTTTAAGCATTGAAAAAAGTATGTTCATGAAATGGCTGTTTAATATCTGCTTTTAATCTGGGGTACATAGAAGATTTTTTTAATAAACAGGGATAAAAAAAGCGCCTGGTTGTTCTTACTTTAACCAGGCTTTCTACACATTTAATTGTGATTCGGAGGTTCTTCCTTATCTAACTCTCTCGCTTCGTCAATTTGTTGTTCCTCATACTTTAGATTCACTGTTCCTCCGGCTAACCCTTCACTTATCATTCGGTCTACATCCATGGCATAGTTGGTGTCCTTTACTTGACCTCTTTGTTTTTTATTCATATCCACCCTCCTTTCCTATTAATTTGTCCTATATTTTCATTTGAATAAGTGCCAATATTTTGTTGGTCACAAGGTGTTGTAAATAAGAATGACAGAACAGCGGATAACCTGTATAACTGCAGAAAAACGGGTAGGATAGCTTGCCCATTGAGACAAGGGCTGATAAAGTAAGATTGTCTGTTTAGTGTATGATATAAGAACTAAAGGAGAAAAAGAGATGGAAGGATTATATCTTGTCCTATTAATGATTGTTGTTGGAGCACTGATTGGCGGTGTGACAAATTCATTAGCCATAAAAATGTTATTCCGACCTTATAAGCCGATATATATTAAGTCTTATCGTCTTCCCTTTACCCCCGGTTTAATTCCGAAACGCCGCAAGGACTTAGCGGTGCAATTGGGGAAAATGGTGAGTACTCACTTGTTGACACCTGAGAGCATAAAGAATAAATTAATGGATCAACGATTTTACGACAAGATTACACATTGGATGACCGAGGAGTTAAAAAAGTTTATGCATAGCTCCGTAACACTATCTGAAGTGTTACATCGTTTATTTCATATATCTGTAAGCAAACGAGAATTAAATCAACGAACAAGTGATTTTATCGCGAGTAAGTTAAAAGAGCTTATCACGGAAAATAAAGACAAAGAAATAAAGCAGATTTTACCTGCCGATATTTTGCGTAAAGGGGATGAATTAATTCCTGAAATAGCTCAAATGATTACAAAAAAAGGTGCCTCTTTTTTTAGAGGAGAAGGAGGACGTAAACAAATAGAAATTTTTATAGATAAATTTCTATCCGGAAAAGGGTCAGTTCTTAATTTCCTTGGCAGTATGTTTGGAAACGATCGAATTGTAGAGAAGTTACAGCCTGAAATTATACGTTTCTTTGAAGATCCGGCCTCCGAAACGTTTATTCGCAATCTCATTAGAAAAGAGTGGGAGAACTTACAAGAAAAGCCTCTATCCGATATGACATCGTGGCTGGATGTGGAGCGGACGTCTCAAAAAGCCGCTGATATGTTAGAACAGGAGATACCACTTTATCATTACACTGATAAACCTATGAAAGAGTGGGCACCGGTATTTGAAGAAAAATTGGAAAAAGAGTGGGTCCCTGCCATCATGCACGAAGTTCACACATTTTTAATGGACAGGCTTGGCTTTTTATTTGAACAGCTTAAGTTAGAACAAATTGTTCGAGAACAAGTAGATACATTTTCTGTTGAACGTTTAGAAGCCCTTGTACTGGGTATATCAAGGCGGGAATTCAAAATGATTACGTATCTAGGAGCCTTATTAGGGGGATTTGTTGGATTCGTTCAAGCCCTTTTTGTCCAGATTTTTTTATAAAAGTAAGTGCTTGGGGATGATTTTTAAAGATGATCCATGTTATGCTCGTGGAAGCTATTAAAAAGGAGGACCACTTATGTCCAATGTTTATGACAAGGCTCATGAACTGTCTTCTGCGTTAAAAGACAGTGACGAATTCCAAAAACTGAAAGATTTGCATGTTGAAGTAGAGAATGATGAGGTAGCTAAACGGATGCTTGATAATTTCCGCAACATTCAAATTGAACTTCAACAAATGCAAATGCAAGGACAACAACCATCGGAAGAGGAAATCACACAAGCTCAAAAGCAATTTGAAATGGTACAACAGCATGAAGTCATCTCCAAGTTGATGGCGGAAGAACAGCGCCTTAGCACTGTCATTAGTGATATTAATAAAATCGTTACAGAGCCTCTTGAAGAAATTTACGGAACTCCGGAAGACAATAAAAGTGAATAAGACCTAATGTATAGAACTGTCTTATGCGTATTATCTTCGCGTGGACAGTTCTTTTTATATATGGCCGTTTTCCTCATCTCTCCTCCCCATCCTTATTTAACGAACATCTTCAGACCATATGGATGTGTTCTATTGCATGCCAAGCCATCATAGGATGAAAGAAGAGAAAACATAGCAAGAGGAAGGGGATGCATCATGGCTTACAGACTACTTGCGATGAGCATAGACGGTGTTCTGTTAAAATCAAATGAGCGAATCAGTAAAGAAACGAAAGAAGCGATGGATCTAGCAAGAAGTAAAGGAGTGTATACCCTCCTAGTGACAAATCGCAGCTTTAGCTCAGCTAGAAAAATCGCAAGACAGTTGAAAATGGAACATGAAATGATCACACATGGAGGAGCATTATTAGCAGGAGCGGTGGATCGTCCCATTTTAGAGAATAAACTGCCGCCTGACGTTCTTTACGATATTACAGAGATAATGGAACTCCATCATTGTCGTATACAGCTGGAAGGGCAAGACTATGAACTGGAAAACAAACCTAGTCAGCCAAAAAATATGCTAGGGCGATTACAGTACAGTTTAACAGAGGGATTGTTCCAGTCTAAGTCATTTACTGATGCTATTTCAAAGTCAGTGTATGATCGACAGTTGAGTGCCTTGCGTATTTTTGGTGAATTTGATACTGAAGCAGATGCAGGAAAATGTCGAGATATTCTATTAGAAACGATCCCGGGAATAAGGATAGAGCAGAAAGACAACAGGTTGACAATTAAAAAGGAACAGGCATCCAAGGAATATGCCTTAAGCTTTCTTATGAATGAGCTTGATATCACGGATGATGAAATGATCTATATCGGTTCCGGCTCAACGGACGAAGCAGTTATTGAAATGGCAGGGTTAGGAGTTGCAATGGGACAGTCTCCGGAAAGCATCAGACGAAAGGCAGATTGGGTGACTCGCTCCAATGATCAAGATGGCATGGCTTACATGATAAAAGAAGTATTCCGTAAACAAATGAGAGTAGAAGTTTGATGTGAGGGCCAGAACTCCCCTTCAAAATCTTTGATTTCGTTGGGGACGTATGGCTTTTTTTAAATGATAACATGCATGGAGTGATGTCTAGCTTCAGGCGCCATCGGCTCGAGGTCGCTTCAACCCTTCTCTTGGCGGCAGCCTCCTCGGCGGGCGCCTTGCGCTTTTCTTGTACAGAAAAACAGAGAAGGTTACGGCATAAATAGACAAATAACAATTTCCGCACTATTCTTGTCGTATGAGGTAATTTGACCTCAAGAGGTGGATTTTGTACACTTAATCTGATTTAGGAAGAAAGAGGTAGGGAAGAACATGAGAATACATATAAAAGGAGCACTTGAAAAAGAACTTCAAAGCATGCAACATATTGTTGACTTATACAATATGAGTGCTACTCTCCATTTAGAACCGGAATCAGAGAGCACAGTTTCCATTACATTTTCAGAAGAGGAGAAGAGCAATTATCTGAATGTTACTGGTGTTTTTGATCATAAACACGGAGAAAAGGTTGTCAAATCATTTCAAAAACATGCTCCTGCCATGGCCACAGAAAAAGATAGAGTGGCTTTAGCGAAACAAGCTCGAGCCCATGTGTTAGTATTAATACTAAATGAATGGACAAATACAAAACAGCCATGGGGAACGTTGACAGGAATTCGTCCTGTGAAATTATGGCATAAGTTATATCAAGAAGGAATGTCATCCGACAACATTCATCGTTACCTCGTCAATGAATTTTTAGTTTCTGATGAGAAAGCGAATTTGGTTAGGAGTATTGCTAAACGGCAACAGCAAGTTCTTCCTGATCTGTATGCTTTGGCTGAAGGGGTTAGCATCTACATAGGGATTCCGTTTTGCCCCACAAAGTGTGCATACTGTACTTTTCCAGCGTATGCTATCCCAGGTAAAAATGGCCCGGTCGCTACCTTTCTGAAGGGGCTTCATTATGAAATGGAAGAAATAGGAGGCTATTTGAAAAGAAATAACATTCCAGTAACTACTATCTATTTTGGTGGAGGTACACCGACTAGTATCAGTGCAGAAGAGATGGACCAATTATATGCCAAAATGTATGAAGTGATCCCGATGGAACGTGTGAGAGAAGTAACAGTAGAAGCCGGACGACCTGACACGATTACCCCTGATAAGCTCCAAGTGTTAAGAAAATGGAATATAGATCGTATTAGTATCAACCCACAAACATTCGAGAACCAAACATTAGAGACAATCGGCCGACATCATTCGGTAGAAGAAACGATAAAAAAATATCATTTATCCAGAGAAATGGGAATGAAAAATATAAATATGGATTTAATTATTGGGCTGCCAAATGAAGGAGTTCCGGAAATGGAGCGTACCTTACAGGAAACGAAAAGCCTTATGCCTGAATCCCTCACAGTCCATACGCTGTCTTTCAAAAGAGCCTCCAAAATGACAAAAGAGAAAGAAAAATATCAAGTGGCGGATGGGAATGAAGTTAGTAAGATGATGGGGCTCACAGCGGACTGGATGGAGGAGAACGAATACTATCCCTATTATCTTTATCGCCAAAAAAATATACTCGGTAATTTAGAAAACATCGGGTATTCGATGGAAGGAAAAGAAAGTCTCTATAATATTATTATCATGGAAGAAGTACAAACGATCTTAGGTTTAGGATGTGGTGCTGCGAGCAAGTACGTAGATCCGCATACGAAGAAAATCACCAGGTATGCAAATCCAAAAGATCCTGTATCGTATAAGAACCGCTATAAAGAATGCACAGATAAAAAGTTGATGGCGTTAAATAACATATATACAAACAAAGCTGTTCCAAAATAAAGGGGAACAGCTTCTTTTATGAATGTATCACATTGCCATTCCTTGCTAACATATGCATGCGTAGCTATGCACGAGTATCTCTGGTATGGAATAGGATAGCTTGAAAAGGAGGCGGGAATGGTAATGTGGAATAAAATGCATATGCACCATTTGTGTAAACAACATGTAGGGAAATATGTGGCGGTTCAAACTGTAAATCAAGAACAGATCCATGGATTTGTTGAGGACGTAGATGATGACCATGTATATATGGTGGTACCAGATAATAATTATCCAACTGGACCATCAAACCCCATGCACCCCATGACTTCTCCACATGGAAACATGACGGATGATTCTACGAAGCCCTATCCTCACAATAGACAGTATTATGGTTATTATGGTGGGTATCCGGGATGGGGATATGGCCCTGCGCCTTACTCGGGTTTTAGGCGACTTGTGCTTCCTCTAACTGCGTTAGTAGCATTATCCACTCTTCCCTACTTTTAAAAACAAGTATCCTTACCAATGTTTATTATCCTTGTAAAGGGGCGCCGGAAAAGATTGAGCTTGTCTTTGTCTTTCTGAGACTGCCTCTTCTTTTCTTTTTTAGATTGAAGAAAAAAAGCCTTTTGCTTACATAGGAGCCCGGAAAGGAAAAAGCGTGTAATCGCTGAATTTAGTATAATAAATGAAGAAAGGAGACTGGTTATGGAACACGTGCGATTTATTCACGCAGCTGATATGCATATAGGCTCTCCCATATCAGTTGCCAAAGGGTCCCCCTATTATATTAAGGAACTGTTACAAGACAGTATATATATAGCGTTTACTAACTTAGTAAGAGATGCCATTGATTATGACGTGGATTTTGTTATTTTGGCAGGAGATTTATTTGACCAAACAAATAGAGGGATTCGCAGTCAGTTGTTTCTTAGAAAGCAGTTTTTACGTTTAGAAGCGAAGCAAATTCCTGTTTACATTGTTTTTGGTAACCATGATCCGGTGGACGTTCAGTACGCTCCAATGAATTGGCCGGCAAATGTACATATATTTTCATCTTCTCCGGAGTGCAAGAGGTTTTGCAAAAATGATACAATTGTTCACTTGTATGGCTGCAGCTATAAAGGAAAAGTGGTTCATGAGAATTTAGCAAAATCGTATGAGAAGAAAGCAGGGGCACATTATCATATAGGAGTCCTGCACGGTCAAGAGGGACAAGGACTTGAAAGTCACTCCTATGCTCCTTTTACAAAAAGAGACTTATTAGAAAAAAATATGGATTACTGGGCTTTAGGTCACATCCACCGTCGGTCTTCTCTCTCTGAGCGGATTCATTATCCAGGAAATATTCAAGGACGTCACAGGAAAGAAGTCGGTAAGAAAGGGTACCTCCTCGTCGAATTAGAAGGAGGACACTCCCCAAGTGTTTCTTTTCAGTCAACGGCACCCATTCTTATTACGAAAGTAAAGGTAAGGATAGAAGATAACGATACTATCGACAGTGTAACGGATAAGTTGTTAGCAGCCATTGCGACAAAAAAACGAGATGCAATCAAAGGTATTTGTGTGGAAGTAGAATTAGTAGGAGCAGGGCCATTATACTATTATATCCAGGAAGAAATGAATGAATGGGTGGCAGCCCTAAATGAAATCGGTGAATCGGAACAAACCTTTTTTTATATATTCAGCATTATAAATGGAATAGAGCCTTTGATGCGTACGGAGAACAATCATTTTGTAAAGGATATTTTGGAGTCCGCAGATTATCTTTCGAATAATCCCGACATTCTTGAAAAAGAATGGGATGTTTTGTTGCAGCATCCTTCATTGAGACCACTCCTTAGTAGTCATTCGATTGACAAGTCGGAAGTAATGGCTGAGGCGAAACAGTGGATAAGATTATTATGGAAAGGAGACGACTCGTGAGAATTGAAAAAATCCACATACATGGATTTGGTAAATTAATTCATACTACCATCAGAATGGAGTCTACTCTTCACTTTATCGTCGGAGAAAACGAAGCGGGTAAATCAACCATACGAGCTTTTATACAAGCTGTCTTATTTGGGTTTCCTACAAGAAAAGAAAAATTACTGCGTTATGAGCCGAAACATTCAAGTAACTATGGAGGAAGCATTACGATTCGCATGGACGACGGTAGAGAAGTAATGATTGAGCGAATATTAAAAAGCAAGGCAGCCGGAGATGTGACAGTCACACTTGACAATGGAGAGATTCATGGAGAGGAATGGCTACATGTTCAATTAGGAAAGATGGATCGGCATACATATCAAGGCATCTTTTCGTTTGGAGTGGACGGAATTCAGGCACTGCATGAGTTAAAAGGAGAAGAATTAAATCAGTATATTTATGAAGCGGGCGTCACGGGGACTCGAGAGCTCGCACGACTAGAAAAAGAGTTAGCTGATAGAACCGACCAGTTATTTCGGCCAAAAGGGAAGAAGCCAATCATAAATTCAAAAGTGAAACATGTGCACCAGAGAGTGCTTGAAGTAAAAAGTTGGGAGAGAAATTTTGAAAAGTACAATCAATTGCTAGAAGAGAAAGAGCAAATCAATCAACAATTAAAGAAACTACTAGTAGAGAAACGCGTTACGGAACAGAAAAAAGAAAAAATACAGAGAAAGAAAGTATTCCGTCAATTGCTAAATGATAAAGAGAAAGTGGAAAAACAACTTCAGCAAATTTTAATGTTACCGCTCTTCACAGAAGATGCGGAGAAAACGTGGCGGCAATATACTAAAAGAAAAGAAGATGCCGAATTCGAATGGAATGATATCGAGTTAGACATATGGAAAATATCCGCTCGTTATCAAGGAGTTAGTGTGAACTGGCCGAAGTATACTAATACAGACAAGAGTTATGCGTTGAAGGAAAAAACGCTCTTATATCAAAGTTTGCGAGAAGATATTATTCGTGTAAATGACGACATAGCTAAAAGAAAGATGGAAGCTGATGCCTGGCTGAAAAGAATAAATGGAGATAAAATGACCCTCGCTAATGCAGATACTTCTCTTCAGTCCGAAGAAGAATTGAAGGCCATCGAGGAGCGGGGGAAAGATATTAGAGATAAGATGAGAGCTTTAGAAGAACAAAAGAATCAAGAAGAACGAGAACTACAGCAGATGCAAGCAGAAGTAAATGAATTGGAATCGGAAGTTAGACCTGAGAAGGAACGATTGCAAAGGAAAGAATTGATAGAGAAACATAATCAGTCTTCGCATAGCAAAGGAACATTATATCTGCTTCTAATTACAGCCATATTGCTTTCTATTGGCAGCTGGGAAATAGTTATGGGGAATCAGTTGCGAGGCGTTATCATTCTCATAGCCGGTGTCATTAGTTTCGTAGTGAATAGAATGAAGGTTGAAGCTAATAAAAAGACGTTTGTTCATAAGAGAGAGAGCATTTTACATGAACAGGAGATGGAGGAAGAGGAACGTGTCATCCATCGATTAAAGGAAGTACAATGGCAAATGAAACGAACGTCTCGCAAGATAATAATGATGGAGGAAACGCTTGAAAGAGAAATTCAAAACTGGATCCAAATAGAGAAAGAGTTAGAGGATTGGAGACAGCTTTACAAATTTCCAGCATTACCTTCTTATCAATCTGTTGAATATTATTTTCACCAAGTGAAAAAATGGCAAGACATGAATCATAAAGTATACACTCTTCACTATGACATAAAATCCAAAAAGAATATGTTACACAGGATAGAAGCCGAGGTAGAAGAACTAGCTGATGTTTTAAAGATTCCTGTAAAAAGCAGTGTGGAGGAAACTATAAGAGACATTCATGAAACATGCAAAGCCGAAGTACGATTAAATGACGATACGTTAGAAGATGCTTCGACTATTCATTATTTGTATGACCAAAAATCTGGGTTGGAACAGACAATGATCCATGCGAACGACCACATTCACAGAATATATAACCACTTTCACATAAACACACGAGAAGAGGCAGAAAGGGCCATAGAGGCTAGGTATGAATATGAAAATTGCCAACAAAAGCTAGAATGGCTTAACGAACAAATAAAAGCACAACTGCTTCCTGGTGAATCCGAACGAGAGTGGAAAGAAGAGATGAAGAGAATAGAGGATGACTGGTCTATCAATGAATCAGAGGAAATAGACAAAAAGGAAGAAGAATTACACAAAACTTTTGCAAAAGTGGGGCAGGAAATAGAAAAACTCGAAAAGGATGGCACCTATGAGGATATTCTCCAACAAGTAGAGGAGGAAAAAGCTGATTTACAAGATAACATTCATGAGTGGCTGGCTCTCACAACAGCGAAGCAAATGATTAATAGAGCAAAATCTGTATATGAAAAAGAGAAGCAGCCCTATGTGATACGGAAAGCGTCAGAATATTTTTCTTATATTACATCGGGTGAAGGACGTCGCTTACTCGTTCCGGCAGGGAAAGATCAACTTATTATTGAATATGGAAACGGAGATCGGTTTACCCCTGAAGAATTGAGCCGCGGAACAGCCGAACAATTATACTTATCATTAAGATTAGCACTTGCAGAATCATTTACACGTGCGGAGGGATTCCCGCTAATCATGGATGATCCCTTTGTGAATTTTGACAGCACACGTCGACATCAAGCTTTTTCATTAATAAATCAACTCACAAAGAATAGACAAGTTATTTATTTCACCTGTCATGAGGTACCTGATTTTCTAAAAAGTCCTCATAATGTTAGCTTTCTTCAAGGATGAGGACTTCTCCTAGACAGGGGCTGAGAAAGGGATGGAAGATATGACTGATTTTCATATTTATCTCGTGGAAGACGAACAGAATTTGTCAGAAGTGATTAAGGCGTACATGGAAAAAGAGCAATGGCACGTTACTGTTTTCGATAATGGAAATGATGCAATACAGGCCATCGAACACCCTCCTCACCTGTGGGTTCTGGATATTATGCTGCCTGGAACAGATGGGTATCAAATATTAAAGGAAATTCGGAATAAGCAGGGAAACATACCAGTGATATTCATCTCTGCCAGAGATCAAGATTTGGACCGGGTTCTCGGGCTGGAAATGGGGAGTGATGATTATCTGGCGAAACCGTTTCTTCCTCAGGAATTAATTATTCGGGCCAAAAAACTTCTTTCCAGAGTATACGGAGAGCAAACAAAAGAGACGAAAAAGGTGGAGATCAATGATTACATTATTGATCCGGAAGCTAGAACCATCATAGATGCCGACAACAAAGACACATATGTAGATTTAACAACGAAAGAGATGGATCTTGTATTGCTTTTAACAGAGGAAGTTGGAAAAGCATTTTCGCGGGAAGATATTATTGAAAGTGTATGGGGAGAAAATTACTTTGGATCAGAACGGGCTGTTGATGATGTGGTTCGCCGTGTGAGGAAAAAACTGCCTCGTATTCACCTTGAGACATTGTATGGCTTTGGATACCGAGTACTATCGTCATGATGAAAGTGAATTTAACGCAACGTATTTGGCTCTCTTTTATACTCCTCGTTTTTCTCGTGGGGCTCACCGTGACCATTATTTACCCGATCTCCATAAAAGGGACTTTAACGGAAGAAACGTACAGGATGATTGAACAAGAACAGGCCCGCATGGCAAATCCGTTTAGTGATTATTTTACCCCCCCGCAATCAGAGCTTGATTTCATTGAAAGAAGAGAGGCAGAACGTTCTATCGGCCATCTCTTTCTATTTAATGATTTAACTACACTCAGAGGAGAACCCGTTCCTCCTGATAATGTATTAAAAGAAATGGTATCCAAAGCCGTAAATCAAACGGAAGAGAGAGCACGTCATGAACTGACTTATAATAACGCCACCTTATTTTATGTTATTACCCGCATTGAATCAGGGGATGAAGAGGCTTATCAAATCTCATACATGTGGGATACATACCGTGATTTGATGGTCAATCGCTTATGGGAACGACTTGTCTATTTATTCGTGATTGCTAGTTTGCTTAGTTTGCTCCCAGCTATATGGCTAAAAAGATACTTAAGACACCCTTTAAGAGTATTAGGAAACCATTTTGAACAAATAGCAAAAAGAAATTGGCAGGAACCGTTTCATTGGGAAGGTGATGATGATTTCCAGAAGTTATCTGACCAATTTGAAAGCATGCGTCAAAATTTAATACGATATGATAATTCACAAAAAACGTTTATTCAACATGCCTCTCATGAATTGAAAACACCAATTATGGTTGTGAAAACATATGCTCAATCTGTGAAAGACGGTATCTTACCAAAAAAAGATTTAGAACAAACAATGAATGTGATTATAGAGGAAGCAGATCGTATGGAACATAGAGTAAAAGATATGCTGTACTTTACAAAGTTAGGTACGATGGAGAATGAAACGATCAATATAGAGGAGACTTTATTCGGTCATTTAGCATTCAAGATTGAGGAACGGTTTCGTATGCAGAGAGAGGATGTCACTTTTATTATTGAAGGAGCAGATGTCAGGCTCAAGGTAGACTTAGAGCATATGGAAGTGCTGCTCGAAAACCTTGTGGAAAATGCAATGCGTTATGCCCGTGACACGATATGGATTTCTGCAAAGGAAAAGGAAAAAAAAGTAGAAATACGAGTGATGAATAATGGAGGTTCTATTGAACCAGAAGACCTGCCTTATTTATTTAATCCTTTCCACAAAGGGAACAAGGGACAATTTGGTTTAGGCCTGGCTATCGTGAAAAGAATTTGCGAATTACATCATGGAGATTATGAGGTAAACAATGTAACAGACGGAGTGGAATTTTTAATAACGTTTCCTAAATAGCTACCAACAGAATATTAAAAGCGAGCCGTGCATATGAATGGGATAGGACAATAATTAATAAGGGAGGGCTTTCATGAATAACCGTTCCAAGAAGCTGTTAATGACGCTAGTAGTCCTATTTTTTGGTCTCGTAGTTTGGCAGCGTTTTATGGAAACTAGTCCTGTGCAAGCACCTGCTTGGGTGTTGTTAGCGGTTCTGGGTATTATATTTAGCGGATATATGTGGAGGCAAACGAGTAAAAGTGAAAAAAAGGAAGAAGAAAATTGGATTGAACAAGAGGGGCGTATATTTATTCGGAGGATGGAAGCGGAGAGAAAACGGCGAGAAGAGGAACGAGGACGAGCTTCCTCTTAAAGAAAAGCTATCTTCCCAATCTAACCAAAGGGAATAAGGGAGTATTCTTTGCTTCCAATGATAAACAACCAGTGGTCGAGTGACTACTGGTTGTTTTACTAACTATTTTTTGAGCATGGCCTCGTCGCCGTCTCTCACCTGACTGCAAAGCAAGACGCTTACAATTTCCTTATTGAATCCAATCTTCATAAGAAGATTCTTTTATGTTGATTTTCGCTCCTTCTCGCAGCTCTTGCATAACCTCTTCGCCAGACTTTGCCTGTTCTTGAGTCAATGACTCTTCTATACTGCTCTCTAATTCCTCATACGAATCTTTTTTCTCGAGAACTTCTATAATGTGGAAGCCATGAACTGATTCTACAGGATCACTTACTTTTTCAGGCTCTAAAGAAAAAGCTGTTTTCTCAAATTCTTCTACCATTGTACCACGTTGAAATTCCCCAAGTTCTCCTCCGTTATCAGCAGAGCCAGGGTCCTGGGAATATTCCTCAGCAAGCTTGGAAAAATCTTCGCCATCCTCCAGTTTTTCGATAACCTCATTAGCGGTTTTTTCATCTTCGACTAGGATATGGCGGGCGTTCACTGTCACCAAATCTTCTTTATTATCCTCAAAGTGTTGTTTCTTATCCTCTTCTGTGACTTCTACCTCTGCTGTGGCGAGCTGTTCTAGGACCAGCTGCGGTTTAATGACTTCTTCTTTTAATTCCTCAATGGAATCAACCGGAAGCTGAAATTGCATTTGCAGCATGGAAAGTAATTGTTCGTCTTCCTCTACACCGTATTCGCTTTTGAAATTCTCAAACTCTTTATCTATTTGTTCACTGTCTATATTTAACTCTTCTGCTTTGTCATCAATAATGATACCGCTGACTATATCGTTTAACACTTGTTGTCCAAATCGCTCTTTAAGCTCCCCAACGAACTCATCTTCTGTCACGTTCGTTTGATTAATTTCTGCTATTGTTTTGCTCTCATCGGCGCCTTGCTCATTACTGCATGCGGTAATAAGGAAAACCGCACATAAGCTGGCAGCTGAAAGACAAAATCTTTTCATTTCACACCCAACCCCTTACATGTAATAACCATTAATATGAACAACACATATCATATCATAGAAAGTCATAAAAAAAAAATTTAATACAAATTTAATATGAAGGAAATAAAAGAGAGATGACTTTAGGGGGAATATAGATGTATGGTGGATATTATGGGGGATTTATTTTAACAATCATAGTATTTATCTTACTAATTATTGTCGGGGCTATCTGGTATTAAGAGGGTGGAAGAGAGTCACACATATCTCCAATGTCTCTGTCAGGCATTGGAGTATATATGCTGATTTCCCGTTATATAAGTAGTAATTCAATGAAGGTAGAAGTACATAATATGGTTATAAGTATATTAATCGTGCGGAATATTTTAGGATGGCGTTCGTCGGGGATTTCTTTTTTTATACAAAGGGCATTAATCATTGAATTAATTATAAAAAAGTAAGCTGCCGAAAATAGAATGAACAGAACAACGATCATACTCTTTCCTCCAATACCATGTGTCTATTTCACCTTAGCAAAAATTTTAATAAAATGATAGTTTTTTGCCAATAGAATATTAGTAAAAGGTGCTAATGAGCCCAGATGTAGAGAGAGCAGGTGAACGAATGGCAGCAAGAAAAAGAAACAAATGGAAAATATTATTTCTTCTCTTGTTAGGGTTAAATGTAATAGTATTCATTTCTTTGTATATGTTAATCACAACTTCAGACACAAGAACACAGACTCAAAACGATAATGGCACCGTCGAAGACCAGAATGAGTTCACTCCTTACATGAAAGTACAATTAACAGAAGAACAGTTAAATAACATTCTGAAAGACCACTTGAAGGATCAGCCCTATTCAGTAAAAGCTGCAAGCGGTAAAATCCAATTAAACGCTACGTATCATGTTCTTGGTCAAAAAGTGGAGGCATCGATGGATTTTCGTCCCGAAGTAACGGACGACGGAAACATAATCTTGCATCAAAACAATTTTTCTGTTGGAAATTTACCTCTTCCCGCGTCAGAAGCGTTAGCTTTAGTAGCGTCTCAAGCAGAATTGCCGACGTATATTACAGTAAATCCTTCTAGAGAACAGGTTCTTGTTGAGTTACACCATATAGATTTTGGCAAAGAGTATCGGGTGAAAGCAGAAACATTTGATTTGCAACAAGATCATATTACTCTATGGGTTGGAAAGTAACGGTCCTCTGTCAATGGTAGTGTGATATCACACCTTTTTCTTTTTCAAAAGCACTTCATTATTAACACGAGGGATGCGTATAAGCCGCATAGAAAAAAATGTTTGTAGTTTTACCTTCGTACTATGAGTAAAAAAGCAGCCATTACATTGGCTGCTTTAGTAATATATCAAGACCATTTTGTTTCTGTTCAATATAGGAGTGCTTAGGAGCAGAAAATAAAGGTTTTACATAAACGAAATCATACACACTCAGTCCCATATTAAAAGAAAAGAGGACGATAAATAAATGGGCATATGAAGGGAATAGAAGGGCCCCCCAGACAGACAATATTCCAACAAAAAATGTAGGAAATAGAACCGCTAACATATACATATTTCTGCCGATCGGTTTCTTAGATTCCATCGTTACAACCAAGATTTTTGATTTATTAGGTTGATGACGGCGGAGCTTCATCCGCACCCCTGCTAACCAGAGAGGAATGGTGTCTAACACTAAGTGAAGAGGGAATAATAATAGGAAAAAGAGAATGGTATTTGCCATTCCTATCTCTGCAAATACAATACCTGGGTGAGACAGACTAAAAATGAGATAACTGAAAATAAAAGAGAGTATCATGCTGAGAATAGAAAGTAGCAAGAGTCTAAAGGTGTTATATTCCTTTTTCACATTGATGGACTTCCAACAGTTCATCCATATTCCCCCTTTCCGCTTCTAAAAGAATAATTTAAGGGCTTCAAGGAGAAAAATCAATAGATAATAGAAAAATAGGCAAAAGAATTTTATTTTCGCCAATGTCTGACACGACATATCTATGGAAGAACGCTAGAAGTGCTAATAAACTACACCCCAGCAGAATTTTTGTCAGATGGTTGAGAAGATACTGGCATTAATGTTCCTTCTTCTTCCGTGAATTCTGTCTCAAAGCTCTGCATAGATTTTTCAAACATTTCCATGAAATCGTCCCCATAAATATGTCGTATGATCGTTGAAAATTCTACAAACTCTGGAAATTTCCCATATAAATCTTTCATTGGTAAGGCACCGTTGTAAACACTATACGTGTCGGGACGGTAGTTTTGGAGTGATTTAAGAAAAAGCTCATCCCCTTCCTTGGTCAAAGCAATGTAAGTATTTCTTTTATCCGTAGCATTTTTTGAAAACTTAAGCAGACCTCTTTCTTCAAGTTTTTTTGAAAAATTAAAAGCTGTAGAAACGTGCATCACTCCAAATTTAGCTATATCTGAGATAGAAGCCTCTTTTTTATGGTAAGCGATCCAAAGGATTTGATGTTCATTGATATTTAGGCCATATGGTTTGATCCAATCTTGCCAATCTTTTTCGATCGACTTCCACATGGCTTTTGTTAGTTGTGCCATTCTGTGACTAAAGATGATCGACTGCTTTGTTGACGTTAATGAAGGATCCATTTTATTTCCCCTTCCCTAATACAAATGAGTGTAAATTTAAAAATTTTTCTAACTATTTACTACGTAAAGGAATCATGAGGTTCCTTTACGTATGCGCTCATTTAATTCTGAAATCGCATCTGAAATATCACGAACTTGATGCTGAATAGCTGCTACTTCCGGTTCTACTTCTTCTTTGTAACGGCTGTACGTTTTCTTCATTTCCTGCGTCAAATTCTCCACTGCTTCAAAACCTTCCAAGGCCGCGTACTGCCATTCTTCCGTTGCAGGTTTATTTTTCAATGACTGCCAATCAAAATTCCTGACAGTTGCTCGTGTTTCTTGGCCTGAAGCTGGAGCAAACAGAAGCGCAGACAGACTTCCAAGCAGAGCTCCGGCAAAAATACCTGTAAATAATGATTTGGAATCCATCTTCCACCTATCCTTTCATCATCGCAATGAGTAAGTATTTTAGAATATTATACCTTAATAATAGTATAGGGAAAAGATGATCAACTGAAAAGACCATTCTTAGGGGAGTTAGAAACTGTTTAACGGCAGAAGAACAGGATAGCGGGTGTAAACAGTAAGGGGCAGGTCTCTACAAAAGGAGTTGTCTCAGAAGCAACTCAATCTAGACAGGACCATTACTCATGTGATTACATTTGTCCCTGCACCATGATATGGGGAAAGAGACAATCCCCCCTATCAGTAGAAGACCTGCTATTTACTTACTGGCCACCTGGTTTAGTTATTTATTGATGTTTGTCCCTAAATGAAATCATAAATTCCTGAAGAGCTTTCACAGATTCTAGAGATACAGCATTATAAATAGAAGCGCGGCATCCGCCTACAGAACGGTGGCCATTTAATCCTATAAAGCCAGCTTTCTTCGCTTCGTCTAAAAATTGTTTATTTAATTCATCAGTTGGTAAATTAAAGGTGACATTCATGAGAGAACGGCTGTTAGTATCAGCGTGTCCTGTGTAAAATCCGTCACTTTGATCTATCACCTCGTAAAGTAAGGAAGCTTTTTCTTTGTTCCGAGATGCCATTCCAGCGGCTCCTCCGTTATCTTTCACCCAACGAAGCACTTGGTTTAACATATAGATGGCAAACGTCGGAGGGGTATGATAAAGTGAATTTTTTTCCGCGTGAGTGGTATAACGTAATAATGTCGGAATATCTTCTTTTTTATTAGACAACAAATCCTTCTTAATAATGACTAGAGTGACACCGGAAGGACCGAGGTTTTTTTGTGCCCCTGCATAAATTAATGAGAATTTATCTACTGGGATAGGACGGCTTAAAATGTCACTAGACATATCAGCGATAACAGGAACCTCAGACGCAACATTCAGGTCCTGCCACTGAGTACCGAAGATCGTATTGTTGGAAGTGATATGTACATATGCGTCTTCTTCACTAACATCCAAATCACTTAACGCAGGGATATGCTTATAATTACTATCTTTAGAAGATGCGCCTATTTTTGTTTCACCGAAGTACTTCGCTTCTTTCAGTGCTTTTTCTGACCATGAGCCTGTCAGAATATAATTAGCGGCTTTCCCCTTTTCAAGGAAATTCATAGGTATCATTGAAAACTGGAGGCTTGCTCCTCCTTGTAACAGCAGAACTTCATAGTCTTCAGGCACTTCTAAGAGGTCTTTCACTAAAGTGATAGCCTCGTTATGCACTTCCTCATAATCAGTACTCCTGTGACTTAATTCCATAACGGACATACCAGTGTCATTAAAGTTAAGTAATTCTTTTTGTGCGGTTTCTAAGACTTCTGTTGGTAAAGCGGCAGGGCCGGCGTTAAAATTATGTGCTCTATTCATTGTCTTCACTCCTTTGTGGTTAGTATCATTATAAATGTTTCTTTAATCGGTCCGCGATCTGTTGGAGAGCTTCTCCTGAGTAATCACTGCTGTTATCTTTGAAAGTGTGTTTAAAGCCATCGTCGCTTCCATATCGAGGAATGAAATGGAGGTGGTAATGAAAGACAGCCTGCGATGCAGCTTTCCCATTGTTATTTACAAGGTTAAGCCCGTCTGGTTGAAATTCCTCTTTTATTGCGTTTGCCAGTTTGGGAGCTATCCGAAATAAATGAGAGGCTGTTTCTTCTTTTAAGTGATAAATGTCTTCCTGATGTTCTTTTGGTATTAAGAGGGTGTGTCCTTTTGTGGTCTGGCTGATATCAGCAAACGCCATGACGACATCATCTTCATAAATAACTGATGCCGGGATTTCCTCCTTTACAATCTTACAAAAAATACAATTTTCATCATGGCTCATGGTATCACTTCCTTCAAATTGTAATGTAATATAGTATTAATGTGGGCACAGATTTCAAGCCGTTTCCATAGGCGACTATAGAATTGGAAGGATTTATGGGACGTCAAAAAGAATAGACGACAACCGAATAGGACTCAACTTTATTTTATCAGTACCATAGTCGTAAAACAATATAAGGGAAAAAGCGGGATCTGGTAAGAAATCATTTTATAAATATAAGGACGGGAAAAGGAAACGATACAAAAAGAGACAACGTAACTCAGTGATTATCGTCCTTATGTTTTGAACCCTGAATAGAACGGATAGGGAGTCTTCCCGCTTAAAGAACGATATAAATCACACGACGAAAAGTCATTACAATGAAAATACATGTCAAAGGGGAAGTTTCATGTCAAACCTGCTTAAATTAAAAGGAGTTAGCGGTGGATATAACGTTCATAAGCCAGTGCTTCATGATCTTGATTTTACTGTAGAGAGAGGGGAAATTGTAGGACTGATTGGATTAAATGGGGCCGGAAAGAGTACGACAATCAAACATGTACTTGGTTTAATGGAACCGACTAAAGGTGATATTTATATAAATAATCAGTCGATACATGAGGACCCGGAGTTATACCGTAAAACATTCACATATATACCAGAAACGCCTATTTTATATGATGAACTGACGTTATGGGAGCATTTAAAATTAACGGCGACCGCTTATAGATTATCTAACAATACCTTTGAAGAGAGAGTGTATCCCTTATTAAGAGAGTACCGTATGGAAAAAATGAAAGATTGGTTTCCAAGTAATTTCTCTAAAGGGATGCGTCAGAAAGTGATGATAATGTGTGCGTTCCTTGTACAGCCAGAACTGTATATCGTTGATGAACCATTCGTTGGTCTTGATCCAGTCGCCATTAAGTCTCTTCTTGATATGATGGTAGATATGAAGGAAAATGGAGCAGGGATTTTGATGTCTACTCACATATTGGCGACGGCAGAAAGATATTGTGACCGTTTCGTTTTACTACACGAAGGTAAAGTTAAGTTACACGGGACAATGGAAGAATTACAAAGACAGTCTGGTATGCCGCATGCAAGACTTGATGATCTATACATTGAAGTTACTAAAGGAGCACTATAATGAGTGGGAAAAGCTTGTGGGGAAATCGCGTCCAGCATTTTTGGAATGAAGCTATTCGATACTTGCGTTTAATAGGAAACAGTGGGTTTATGTTTAGCTTGTATGCGCTATTTTTAGCAGGGGGGTATTTCTACCCTTCCTTTATAGAGTGGCTACCGGCGTCTTTTCCAGTCCATGTTGTGTTTATACTATTATTTACATACTTATTAACAAGAAGCCCGATAAGAACTTTTTTAAAAGAAGGGGACCTTGTATTTTTGCTGCCATTAGAAAAGGCATTAACATCCTATTTTCGTCGCAGCATTGTGTATTCTGCTGTTATGCAGTCAGTTGGTATATCTGTTCTATTTTTATTACTAGGGCCTCTATTCCAAGATAGAGTTTCAACTGCGAGTGGTTATATGCTCACGGCGTGGCTTGTATTACTCGCTGCCAACTTCTGGAACAATGGAGCAAAGTGGGGGGAGACTCACATACGGGATGAGAGAAGCAGAAAGAGACATCAATGGGGAAGAGCTGTCATAAACCTAGTGTTAACTTACTTTTTATTCATTGATGCTCCATTGTGGTTTACCGGGGCCGTCCTTGTCATTATGTTATGTCTTTATGTAGCATATTACTCTCGTATCCCGACACAACATCTATTGAATTGGGAGCTTTTACTCTCAATGGAAGCGGAGAGACTATCGGCCTTTTATCGGTTCGTTCAGTCGTTTACAGACGTACCCTATGTGAAACCTTCCGTGAAACGGCGACGCGTGATTTCAAAGCTGACAGATCGTGTTATATGGAATCAACATTCAACATATACGGTCTTATTTACGAAAGCGTTTATTCGATCAGGGGAGTATTTTGGGATGTACATCCGCTTACTGTTTGCAGGGGGATTGGTGATGTACGCGTTCCCTTCCGATTGGGTAAAGATAGCTACTGCATTATTATTCATTTATATGACTGGTGTTCAACTAAAAACGCTCTGGCATCACTTAGATACAACGATATGGCCTGACTTGTATCCTACCTCCTTGAAAGAAAAAGAACGATCGTTCCAACAAATTGTAAAAATTTTGTTAGTCACCCAAACAGTTATGTTCTTTTTTGTGTATTGGTTAGTGGGCAGTTTATATATATTAGCGGTTGTTATCTTGCTAGGAGGGATAGCCCTAAGTCTTTATTATCCAAGAAAAGGCAGAGGACGTCATACAACAACTTCCCATTAGGAGGTCGAATGTTGGATTCGTATGAGAAAGAAGCATATGAAGAAGTGTTACTATGGATAAGAAAACTGAAAAAGCCATCTACCTTAACTCAGTCATTTACTAAAAACGTGCAAACGAAATTAAATCACTATATGCCGAAAAAGGTGCATCAAGCTATGGGGGCAGCAGTAAAGAATATGACTGAAAGTGTCATCAACGGTTCAGAGTATTTTCCTGATAAAAAGTACGAAAAAGCCCCATCTTTAAGAGAAGCTGACAAGCAATTAGAAGATCTCTTATCCGTTTTTAAAAAGGGGGCCGCTGCAGAAGGAGCGGGAACAGGAGCAGGAGGTATATTTCTAGGTGCCGTTGATTTCCCTCTTTTGCTTGCTTTTAAAATGCGATTTTTATTTTCTGGCGCTGCACTTTATGGGTTAGATGTCTCGGATTTTCGAGACAGACTGTATTTATTGCATATCTTTCAAGCGGCATTTTCAAGTTCCACTAAACGACGGGAAACGGCAGAACTACTAGAAAGCTGGGATGAGTATGTAAGTGATAAACCGAGGAAACTCTCCTTGGCGAAAGAAGTGGATTGGGTAGTCTTTCAACAAGAATATAGAGATCACATTGATTTAGTGAAAATGCTACAGTTGATGCCCGGGTTTGGGGCTGTAGTTGGGGCTGCGGCCAATTATCATTTGCTAGGCCAGCTTGGAGAGGCAGCGAAACAAGGGTATCGCTTAAAGTGGCTATCAGAAACATACGATCTTAACAGATGAATAAGTCGGAAGCAAACTATCACACACCTCAAAAAGAAATGCCTTGTCCTTATTTCATAAGGTTAGGCATTTCTTCTTCGTATAGGGAATATTTCCTTGCATGTTCTCAGTAACTAAGCACTGTTTTCCCCATCACTTTGGCAGCAATGAGCATAGCCCTTTCATCGATATCGAACTTTGGATGATGATGAGGATAAGCAACTTTCCATTTTGGATTCATTGCTCCTGTGAAGAAGAAAGCGCCGCGAACACGCTCAAGATATCGAGCAAAATCCTCCCCGCCCATAATAGGATCCATTTCTTCTGTGTGCTGGACACCAGGCACTTGTGGAGCTATCGATGAGATGAGCTGCGTTTCCTTTTGATGATTAACCACAGGCGGGTAGCCCCGTGAATAATGAAATTCGGCGTCTGCATTGGCACCTTGAACTGTTGTCATCGTGATCGTCTCTAATTCTTTCTCTATGAAGCTTCTTACATTCTCATCAAAAGCTCGGACGGTACCAATGATTTTTGCGTGGTCCGCGATAACGTTAAAGGCGTTAGAAGCCTCGAACGTACCGATAGATACAACAGCCGGTTGAATAGGGTCGATCCTGCGGCTCACAATTTGCTGGATGTTCATAACAAGCTGGGAACCAATCACGATGGCATCTTTTGTCAGGTGAGGTGTTCCACCATGCCCGCCTTTGCCTGTAATGTTTATGGCGAAGCGATCAGCAGCTGACATCATCGGTCCATACTTATACTGCACTGTTCCATACGGGACCGTAGCCCAGAGATGAGTGCCGAAAATAACGTCGATATCATCTAAGCAGCCATCATTAATCATATCAATTGCACCACCTGGGGCGTACTCCTCGGCGTGTTGATGAATAAAAACAATCGTGCCATTTATCTGATTTTTTAAGCGGTTTAATGCCTTTGCCAGGACTAACAGCGTTGCAGTATGGCCGTCATGTCCGCAGGCGTGCATAATACCGTCATATGTTGAGGAAAAAGGCAGCCCGGTTTCCTCATGGATAGGAAGTGCATCGAAGTCAGCGCGCAGGGCAATAACAGGGCCCGGCTTTTCCCCTTTTAAACGAGCGGTTACACCGCGGCCACCTACATTTGTTTTTACATCATGCCCTAATTGATGATGATACTCCGCTATGTATGCGGGAGTATGCTTTTCTTGAAATGAAAGTTCTGGATATTGGTGAAGGTACCGTCTGATTTCCACCATTTCTTCATACATCTCATCTAGTAAGTGAAATAATTTCTCCATAGTCCCCTCCTTCTCTCCCGCTAACCCTATATTATCTATCCGTCACATCTATCCGCTTAAAGCTCGGCAATAAACGTTGCTGCTTTTATTTTACCATAGGACGAGCAGAAAGGATTTAAATACCGAAAGGAATAAACCTTGCTAAATAACTTGAAATCATTTGGAAATAACCGGTGAATAGTAAAACCCCTAGTATAATCATTACCCAGCCACTTATTTTTTGAATAAGCGGGATCCATTTATTAATCTTTCTTAGCTTATTAAGCGATTTTGAATAAATAAGGGCTACGATAAGAAAAGGGATGCCTAAGCCTAATGAATAGATGAGAAGCATAAACATACCGGAATACATCGTTTCCGCTTGACTCGCAAGGGCTAATATTCCTCCGAGGACAAGCCCTATACAAGGCGACCAGCCAGCTGCAAAAAGTAAACCGAGCAGTACGGAGCTTGCAAAACTAGTAGATTGTTTGGGAGCATGGCTGACTTTCTTTTCGGTTAGTAAAGAACGAATAGAAATAATGCCTGCCATCTGAAGGCCGAATACTACAATGATAATACCGCCAACCTGCTCAATCAAAGTACTCCATCTTGCAAATTGTTGACCGATAAATGTAGAAGACGCACCAAGTAATAAGAAAATGATTGTGAAACCTATAATAAAACCAATACTTCTCGTGAGGATCATACTGCGATGTGCGTTTACTTGATTGTTTGATACGGTCGTCCCCGTTAATTGCGCTAAATAAGCGGGGACTAAAGGGAAAATACATGGGGACAAAAAAGATATGACCCCAGCACCGAATGCCAGCCAAATACTTATATCTTCCAAGAGGATCCCTCCTTTTTTCTTTTATCAATATCCTGCCTGCAAAATCTACACTACATTATACAAAGAATATATGAAAAATCGGTGAATTTACGCTTGAGAAGCATGTCGATATTCGCATCTTTTTCTGAAGCGTATTAAACTATATATGTGGATTCATTCGTTTACTATAAAGTGTACTATATTCATTAAATAAAGGTTAGGAAATTATATCATGTCGGTGTTTTCAAGATCCAGCTCATGGGCGGCGGCTCAAGGTCATCTCATGCAGCAGCGCTAGCTGTCCATTTTATTAGCTGAAAAGGAAGGTTTGTATGAAAAATAAAGGTGATACGCTGCTTCTCTTATTTATTTTTATTTTGAGCGTGATATTAATAACACGGATGACGACAATTTCTATGAATGACGAGGTTTTATCTGTCATCTTTTTAACGGTTGCCATCTATCTCCATAAAAAGAAAAAGCCTCTAAAATGGTTGTTTGCCGTCTTAGGTGTTATTTTCTTATCACCTGCAGTTTTTTCAATGAATTGGACAAGTCTTCTTGTAACACTTTTTATTTTGTATGTGCTGAACAAACTTATTCAACGTCCGGCTGTTAAAGAAATTGATATTGATATGGATCTTCCTCCTATAGCCGGCAATGCGGAAGAGAATAATAAGCTCTGAACATAATAAAAATATCAACTATACGAATACTACCAAAAAGTGTTATATTTTGTTTCGTTCCTATATAAGGCATAAAAACAGTCTTATAACTTGTTCGATGGGTGTAAGGAGATGTGACAATGAGAAATAAATATATCAGATGGGGGCTAGTATTCCTAGCTTTCTTTTTGGTTAGTACTGGGGTATACCTTTCATCTGTAGTCATCGGTGCCGCCGCTATCGATGAGAAAAAGCTTATCATGAGTGAAACGACAGAGATATATGATACAAATGGCCAGAAGTTTGCTGACCTTTATATAGAAGATCGAGAAATGATAGACATTGAAGAAGTACCAGATCATGTGAAACAAGCTTTTATAGCGATTGAAGATATCCGTTTCTATGACCACCAAGGTATTGACCCACGTGCCATTCTTCGAGCTTTGTATCGTGATATTGCGGCGGGGGCAAAGGTGGAAGGCGGAAGTACAATTACCCAGCAGTTAGCTAAAAATGCATTTTTAACCAGTGATAAGACGATCCTTAGAAAAACAAAAGAAGTATTAATCGCTATGGGACTAGAACGTAAATTCAGCAAGGATGAAATACTCGGTTTGTATCTCAATCAGATTTATTTTGGCCATGGTGCCTATGGAATCCAATCTGCAGCCGAACTATACTTTGGAAAAGAAGTAAATGATTTAACCGTCGATGAAGCGGCTCTTTTAGCAGGAATTCCGAAAGCACCCTCTCATTATTCTCCTGTGGAAGATCCGGAACGCTCTGTAAGTAGAAGAAACACCGTTCTCGCTATTATGGAAAGACATGGATTTTTAACAGCAGAAGAAACGATTACCTACCAAGGGAAGACGGTACCTGATACGATTCGCCAACCTGAAGAGAACAAAGCCTATTTCACGTATATTGACATGGTATTAGAAGAAGCGGAAACAAAGTACAACATCTCCTCTGAACAAATATACAAAGGCGGATATGAAATAACAGTCCCTGTAAACATAGAAATGCAAAAAGCTTCTTACGAATTATTTCAAGATAACACGTTATTTCCGGAAGGGTCCGAAGATACAGAGGCAGCATTCGTCATGATGAACCACAAAAACGGCGGAGTACTTGCGGTTCAAGGTGGGAGAGAATATGTAAGAAGAGGTCTGAACAGAGTTACAGTAAAACGTCAGCCAGGATCTGTGTTAAAGCCCTTAGCTGTCTATGCTCCTGCTCTAGAAACAGGTAAATATGATCCTTATTCACTTCTAAAGGATGAAAAGATGGATTTCGATGGGTATTCTCCTCGGAATTATAATGACCAGTACCAAGGTGAAATTACGATGTCGGAGGCAATCACGGATTCGACAAATACGGCAGCAGTATGGTTGTATGATCAAATTGGGAGAGAGATAAGCGAGAAATGGATGGAGCGCGCAGGACTTCAAATAGAAGATAATGGCCTGGCAGTGGCTCTTGGTGGCTTGTCAAATGGAGTCTCTCCTATAGAACTTTCTACTGCTTATACGGCTTTTTCCAACCAAGGAAAAAGAGTTAGTCCATATTTTATAGAGTCCATTACAAATCGTAATGGAGAAACGGTTGGAGAGGCAGAAAAGCAAACAACTGAAGTGATGAGCTCTCAGAACGCCTGGTATATGACCAGAATGTTAGAGAATGTAGTGAAAGAAGGAACGGGAACAAAAGGCAACACTCACTACCCACTAGCCGGTAAGACGGGGACTACTTCCTTCATAGATGTAGAGGGGGCAACACGTGACGCTTGGTTTGTTGGATTTACCCCCCAATGGACGGGAGCCTTATGGATGGGCTACGACAAAACCACAGAAGATCGTTACTTACAAGCGGGAAGTTCGTATCCCACACAGTTGTTTAAAGAGATATTAAATCAAACGCCTCAACCAGAAAATAGTCAGGTGGCATTTCAAAAACCCGAAAATGTAAAGGATCTTGAATCTCCTATCGAGATGTCTCCAGTTAATGATTTAACTGCATCTCTTAGTTTTAAAGGAGCTGGTTTATTAAATATTCAATTGAACTGGACGCCGAGCAATGATAGTCGTGTGAAATACTACGTGTATGAAGTCGAAAATGGGAAAAGTAATAAAATAGGAGAAATAGAAGGAACAGGGCAATATGTGATTGAAGGAGCGAATATTTTTAGCTTAAAAGACTACTTAATTGTCCCTTATAACCCGCAGACAAACAGAGAGGGAGAGCCTTCAAATGTCGCGGATGTAAGTGTCGGTTCCTTATTCGGAGCCGGAAATTCTTGATCATAAACAGATGTTACGGGCTTATCATCTACACTTAGGAAGCTTTATCAAATTTATGAACAATAGAGCGAAAGTATGTACAGATAAGCTGTGAAGGGGTATGGTGAATAGGGAATTAGTCTACAGCAATCGACAACGTAACAATCGTTAAAACATAGAACTGCCATAACTTATCGGGAGTGGCGGCTTCTGAAAACACTTGTTTTTCCTGCACAAAAGGTGGTTTCATTTCCTCTATGTTGGAGTCTCGGTAGTTTGCAAAGTGGGAATGCTCTTACCTAATTAATAAAAGAAAAAACGCAGGTTATAGAATAATGGTTTGGACATGCACCATTAGTTTGAACCGTGTAATGTTAAAAGGAGTGCTTAAAATGGCCGGGAAAGTTTTTAATGACAATTTTTTAAGAGCAGCAAGAGGGGAGCAGGTAGAACATGTGCCAGTTTGGTATATGAGACAAGCTGGTCGTTCACAGCCCGAGTACCGAAAAATTAAAGAGACACATTCTTTATTTGAAATAACAAAGGATCCTGAGCTGTGTGCATATGTTACAAAGCTACCAGTAGACCAATATAACAACGATGCTGCTATATTATATAAAGACATTATGACTCCGCTTGCGGTAATAGGAATTGATGTAGAGATCAAAGCGGGAGTAGGACCGGTCATTAATAACCCAATTAAAGGGATAGCTGATGTGGAGAAACTGGGTGAAATTAACCCGGAAAACGATGTCTCATATGTTCTAGATACGATCAAGTTACTGAGGGAGCAATTAACTGTACCTTTGATCAGCTTCTCTGGAGCTCCTTTCACTTTAGCTAGCTATATGATTGAAGGCGGTCCTTCAAAAAATTATCATAAGACAAAAGCATTTATGCACGCCCAACCGGAAGCTTGGTTTACATTAATGGATAAGCTTGGGGCAATGACGATCCAATATGTGAAGTCACAAATAAAGGCAGGAGCCCAAGCTATACAAATTTTCGATTCCTGGGTAGGTGCATTGAATGCACATGACTACCGGATATTTGTGAAACCTATCATGGAGCGAATTTGTAATGAAATCCAAAAAGAAAATGTACCGCTCACTATGTTTGGAGTGGGGGCTGGTCACTTACTTGAAGAATGGAACGATCTCTCGCTGCAAGTTATCGGATTGGATTGGCGTACGACTATAAGAGAAGCAAGAAATCGTGGTGTAGATAAAGCTCTGCAAGGAAATCTTGATCCTTCCCTGCTGCTTGCCCCGTGGGAAGTAATTGAAGAGAACGTAAAGCCGATTTTAGACGAGGGAATGAAAGATAATGGGTATATCTTTAATTTAGGACATGGAGTGTTTCCAGACGTTAATCCGGAAACACTAAAACGGCTAACGGCTTTCGTACATGACTATACTAAGAAAAATATATAGGAGGTGAAGGGCATTGAAGCAAAAAAAAGGCTTATTGGTTATGGCTTATGGAACACCTCGGTCATTAGATGAGGTTGAACCATATTACACTCACATTCGCCGTGGGAGAAAACCTTCAGAAGAAGCCCTTCAAGATCTCATTTCAAGGTATGAAGCAATTGGAGGTATTTCCCCTCTTGCTAAAATAACCGAACAGCAAGGGGAAAATTTGAAAAACAGATTGAATGAACGTGTAAGTGACGTGGAATTTGACTGGTATCTTGGGTTGAAACACATTGACCCATTTATCGAGGATGCGGTTCAAAATATGAAAAATGACGGGGTGGAAGAGGCCTATAGTATTGTATTGGCTCCCCACTACTCTACCTTCAGTATTAAGTCATATAATGGCAGAGTTCAGGACGCCGTAAACAAAATCAATGGACCAGAAATTCATTCCGTTGAAAGCTGGTATGACGAGCCTAAATTTATCGACTACTGGGTTGGTCAATTAAAAAAAGTAATGAATGATATTCCTGAAGATGAAAAAGCCTGTGTTATTTTCTCGGCACATAGTTTGCCTGAAAAGATACTTCAGTATGGAGATCCCTATCCTGAACAATTGAAAGAAACAGCCCAATTGATCGCAGAAAAAGCAGGTATAAAAAATTATGAAATTGGGTGGCAAAGTGAAGGAAATACGCCTGATCCATGGCTTGGCCCAGATGTACAGGATTTAACAAAAGATTTAGCACGTGAAGAAGGCTATAATGCGTTTGTATATTGCCCTGTAGGGTTTACTGCAGACCACTTAGAAGTGCTGTATGACAACGATGTCGAGTGTAAAGAAGCCTGTGAAGAAGTGGGTGCCTCTTATTACCGCCCTGAGATGCCCAATGCAAAAACTGAATTTATCGACGCTCTTGCCGATGTTATTATAAAGAAAATGAATGAAAAGAGTTAGGATGTAAGCGAGGAATCAATATGAGAGTAGCTATTATAGGTGGAGGAATTACAGGACTTTCAGCCGCCTATTATTTACAAAAAGAAATACTTGCTAACCAGCTTGATGTAGAGTATCAGTTATTTGAAGGAAGTCCTCATTTAGGCGGCAAGATACAAACTCATTACTATAAAGATTTTGTTATTGAAAAAGGGCCAGACTCTTTCCTTGCACGGAAGACAAGTGCTTATAAATTAGTGAAGGAAGTTGGTTTAGAAGAGGAACTCGTAACAAATCGAACAGGACAAGCTTATGTCTTGAGTAAAGAAGAACTTCATCCTATACCCATGGGAGCCGTAATGGGAATTCCAACCAAATTAGGTCCTTTTTTGACAACGAATTTATTTTCACCGGCTGCTAAAGTGAGGGCGAGTGCTGATTTAATTCTTCCTAAAAGTAAAGCAGATGGGGACCAGTCCCTTGGACGCTTTTTCAGAAGAAGATTGGGAAGTGAAGTTGTTGATAACTTAATTGATCCGTTACTATCAGGAATATACGCAGGTGATATTGATCGATTAAGTCTTCAATCCACTTTCCCTCAATTTCAAGAGGTGGAAAAATCCCATCGAAGTTTAATTCTTGGGATGAAAGGAACAAGGCCTCCGACGGCACAGGGAAAGCAAACAGGAGGATTTTTAACACTGCGTCGTGGCTTGCAATCACTGGTGGATGCTATTGAAAATCATTTGGACGAAGATGCCGTTCAAAAGGATTGTACTTTGCAGAAAATAACTCGAAAAAGCGACCAATATGAACTCGAGTTTCAAGATGGATCCAAACGTTATTTTGATAAGATCATTATAACGACACCTCCTCACATCACTGCATCTCTACTTGGGGATGAGGAGATTCAAGACCACTTACGTTCCATTCCCTCCACATCTGTCGCGACTGTAGCTATGGCTTTTGACGAGAGCCAGCTCACTATGGATTTTGACGGAACCGGTTTTGTCGTTTCTAAAAAGGGTGACTATACGATCACCGCTTGTACGTGGACGCATCGAAAGTGGGAACACTCCACACCTGAGGGGAAAGCTCTCCTTCGCTGTTATGTGGGTAAGCCTGGCGGGGAGGAAATCGTCAATAAACCGGATGAGTATATTGTAGACGTCGTACTGAAAGACTTAAATAGAGTCATGTCTGTACACGGTCAGCCGGAGCATTTCAAAGTAACTCGCTGGCATCAAGCCATGCCTCAGTACGAAATTCACCACAAAAAGCACTTAGAAAGCTTACGTGAGAGATTAGAAAACGTCTTTCCGGGAGTGATATTATCTGGGGCAGCCTTTGAAGGTGTAGGTTTGCCTGATTGTATTACGCAAGGTGAAGAAGCGGCACATAAATCCTTGACAACAATAAAGAATTTGCAAACGTAAATGGAACGGAGCATGGTTCAACCACGCTCCGTTTTTTATTCGTTTATCCTTGCTGCTGTATTTGCTGTAACTGTTGTTGAGCTTGCTGCAGTTCTTGTTGGGCCTGTTGAAGTTGTTGTTGGTTTTGGGAAGCGCCTTGCTGCTGCATTTGCTGCAGTCCTTGCTGAGCCTGTTGGAGCTGTTGCTGAGCCTGCTGCAGCTTTTGAGGATCATTAGCCGCATTCTGCATATTTTGCTGAGCTTGTTGAATTGCTTGTTGTGCCTGCATAACCTGTTGGTTTTGATTAGGCATAAAAACCCCTCCATGGTAAGAAGAAATTAGTGTAACGGTATATATCTTTTCCGGAAAAGACAAGACTATTCATAACGTATTTTCTAATTTTCTAGAAGCCAGACCAAAATTAGTAAGAATTTCTTGCTTTGTGATACAATAAAGCTTACCTTTAAGCACAGATCTTGAAAGGAAAGAATGACTTGTTTTCATCCGAGCTATAAAATGAGGTGAATTTTTTTGTTTGTAGATAATGTAAAAGTCTATGTAAAAGCTGGAGACGGCGGTGACGGTATGGTGGCTTTTCGGCGAGAAAAGTACGTGCCGGACGGTGGTCCCGCAGGCGGGGACGGCGGCAAAGGAGCCAGCGTTATATTTGAAGTTGATGAAGGACTGCGAACGTTAATGGATTTTCGGTACCAACGCCATTTTAAAGGTCAAAGAGGAGAGAATGGAAAACCTAAAAACCAGCATGGACGAGGGGCTGAAGATTTTATTGTTAGAGTTCCTCCAGGCACCACGGTAACCGATGATGATACAGGAGAAGTGATTGCCGATCTTACTACACATGGCGAAAGGGCAGTTATAGCCAGCGGTGGAAGAGGTGGAAGAGGTAACACACGTTTTGCTACTCCCGCAAATCCTGCTCCAGAACTAAGTGAAAAAGGTGAGCCTGGAGTTGAAAGGTATATAAACCTAGAACTAAAAGTGCTAGCTGACGTTGGTCTTGTTGGTTTTCCAAGTGTTGGAAAGTCAACATTGTTATCTGTGGTGTCCGCTGCTCGTCCGAAAATTGCAGATTACCACTTTACGACATTATCTCCTAATCTCGGCATGGTTTCGACGGAGGATGGGCGGAGTTTTGTTATGGCAGATTTGCCTGGACTCATTGAAGGAGCTCACGAGGGAGTGGGGCTAGGACATCAATTTTTACGACATATTGAACGAACAAGAGTTATTCTTCATGTAATTGATATGTCTGGACTGGAAGGCCGAGATCCATGGGACGATTATGTAAAGATTAATGAGGAATTACGCCAATATAATTTAAGGTTATTAGAACGGCCTCAAGTAATTGTAGCTAATAAAATGGATATCCCTGGAGCTGAAGAGCGACTGCAAGCATTTCAAGAACAGTTGTCAGAAGAAGTTCCTGTTTTTCCAATTTCCGCTTACACTAAAAAAGGGCTTGAACCGATGCTTAGAGAAGTAGCCAATTTGGTTGAGACCACGCCAGAGTTTCCTCTTTACGAAGATGAAGAAGAGGAGCAAGGAGTGGTATATAAATACGAGAAACGTGAAGAGCCTTTTGTCATCAGTCGTGATGATGATGGAGCATATGTCTTGTCAGGGCCTGAGATAGAAAAAATGTTTAAAATGACTGATTTCAGTAGAGACGAATCAGTACGCAGATTTTCCAGGAAGATGAGGCACCTCGGAATAGATGAAGCTTTAAGGAAAAAAGGAGCTGTGGATGGGGACACAGTGAGACTTCTGGATTTTGAGTTTGAGTTTATTGAGTAACTAGTTGTGAAAATAAAAACACATCATTATAATGAAAAGAAATGACGGAGACAACAGAACTTCTTTTTCGAAGTTCGGCGGTGATAAAGATGAAGGAGAAAATTGATCAATTTTATTTAGTACGCCAGGATATGCTTACAGAGGCAATGCAAAAAACATTAGAAGTGAAGTCTATCTTAGAAAGCGGAAAAACAGAAAAGGTTGCAAAAGCTGTACAAATGGCGGGGCTTAGTCGAAGTGCTTATTATAAATATAAAGATGCCGTCTATCCCTTTCACACCGTTGTAAAAGAACAAATCATTACTTTATCTATTCAGTTGAAAGATAAGTCTGGAGCACTATCGGAATTATTAACAGCGGTAGCTTCTACCAACACAAATATTTTAACAATTAATCAGTCTATCCCGCTTGAGGGGCGAGCTAATGTGACATTGACATTAGATATATCCTCTTCGTTAGTAAAATTACAAGAGCTTATATATACTATACAAACAATGGAAACCGTCGAGCGAGCAGAAATGGTGGGATCGGGTTCCTTGTAGATATATAGCAGACCATGAAAGCTCAGCGCATATTTACAGGATTTTTCGTTTTCATATATTAAAGGAGTGGAGAGAATGTCAATTAGAGTAGGGTTCCTAGGACCAGAGGGGAGCTTCACGGAGGCTGCAGCGAAATCAGTGTTACCAACCAGCAATCACATCCCTTTTCCCACTATTCCGGGCTGTATGGAAGCAGTCGTTGATGAGAAAGTAGATGTTGCTATTGTGCCTGTAGAAAATGCCATTGAAGGGTCGGTTAATTTAACCTTAGACTATCTCATTCATAAACATACTATTCCTATTGTTGGGGAAGTTACTATACCGATCAAACAGCATTTACTGGTCCATCCTGACAGGGTTTCCTCATGGAGACAAATTCATGATGTTTATTCTCACCCTCAGGCTATCGCTCAGTGTCATGAATTTATTATGAATGAGCTCCCAGACGCTACCATTCACTACACAGACTCAACGAGCTCAGCAGCGAAAGATTTAAAGGAAAATCCAGAAAAAAATGCAGCTGCCATTGCTAATTCACTCGCTGCAGAGAAGTATGGATTAACCAAAGTAAAAGAGGACATACATGATTATGACAACAATCATACTCGTTTTGTCCTGTTATCACATTCAAAAACGATGCCCTTTCAAGATGAAAAACAAAAAACGACACTTATGGTTACTCTCCCATCCGATTACTCGGGAGCGTTGCATCAGGTGTTGTCTGCCTTTGCCTGGAGAAAGTTAAATTTATCTAAAATAGAATCAAGACCGATGAAAACAGGAATCGGTAATTACTTTTTCATTATTGATGTGGAACAAGAAATGGATGATGTTTTAATCCCGGGGGTCCAGGCTGAATTAGAAGCATTAGGATGCGGCGTCCGAGTGTTGGGAAGCTATCCCTGTTTTCTCCCTGAGAATACACCATTAAAAAATCCTGTCCCTTCTAAATAGGGGCAGGATTTTTACGTTAACAACATGCCTTTCTTTTCCAATTCCGACTCTATCTCTCGAAGAGCACGTTCTGAGTCTACTTCCACTGTATGAATATGGGTGCCATCTGTCAATTCTGACAACAGGGGAGCATTGGTGTCTCGCAAGTTCTTTACGAATTGTTGAACGTCTCGTCTCGTTTCAATCATTAAAGAGGCGGTCAAATCTCCGTATATAGGGTGTTCAATAGAAACATCAATGACTTTAGCACCATGATCCACAAAAATATTTAACTCCATTTCTGTGATCTCAATATCAGAGGGATGAAAACAAGGGATTTGTCTTCTTAGCTTTTTTTCCTGGCGATCTTTCAACAACATGTAGCCGCGTGATGTAGCTAAAATGGGATAACTTTTTGCCTTTAACAGAGAAATGTCCTGTACGATTACCTGTCTGCTCACTTTCGTACGTGCTGCCAAGTCACTGCCAGTGATTGGTTCATCTTCTTCCACAAGCCATTTCATTATTAATTCTCTACGTTCTTCTCCCAGTATTTTTTTATTATTTTTATCCAATTTAGATCCTCCATTAATAACCCTTATTATTTTAATATACATGATTCACGAAGGAATGAACAGTTGAACGTAATAGCAAGGAATATATAGATTCCTCTTCGCATATGCTTGCGGTAGACGATGGGGAACGGAAGATGAATTACGAGAGGAAACATTCTCTTTCCCGATTTCGATCATTCTACAGAGGAGGATCAGTATGCAAATTCATATCGTACAAAAAGGAGACACTTTATGGAATCTTTCTCAGCAATACGGCGTAAATTTCGAGGAACTCAAAAAAGCAAATACGCACCTAGCAGATCCAGATAAAATCATGCCTGGTATGAAAATAAAAATACCTGCTAAAGGTGTACCCGTGAAAAAGGAAAGCCAAAAGGAAGCTCCTCAGTCTGTTCAGCCAAAGGAGAAGGAAGTGAAGGAGGAGCCGGCTCCTTCAAAGCCACAAATCCCTCCAATGTATCAGCCCATGCCGCAGCAGCCGAAACCGCCTGTTATGAAACCCCAACAACAAGAACAACATATTAACATCAACACAAATATTTATAAGCCACAACCGCCTAAAAAGCCTCAGTCAGAGCCTCAGTCACCTAAAGAACCGAAGGCAGATGAAATAAAAGCTAAAAAACCAAGTACTACCTTTCCAAAAATGGAGGACGCCAATGATGAAAAAGTGAAGGCTCCGAAGGACAATATCCCTCAACCGCCAGCACCGCCGATTATGCCGGAATATCAGCACCCGCCTGTTATGCCTTATATGATGCCTGCTCCGGGGCCGTGCCATGTTGTTCCAGTATCTCCAATGATGCCAGGCTGCTCTTGCGGTTGCCCGACACATCCTCATCACATGGCACCGTATTCCATGCCGGGCAATATGATGTATCCTCCTGTACAACATCAAGAGATGAATATGCCGTCCATGCCTCATCATTATATGGATAACCAATATGGAAAAGCTATGCCTAAATCAGTACATCCTAGCAATCACCTGCCAAATTCCTTAAGTGCTGGTAAGGAGACTTACAATAGTCCAGAGACTTACAGTAATCCATATCATGACCAATTTAATAACAAAAATAAATATGGAAACTTTTATGAAAATCATTATGATGGAAATAAACATGATAACCCTTCTTATCACGATGGCGGAGTATATTCACCTTGGATGAGTGGGTACAAAAGAGAAAATGAGGAAAAATAACACCACACTTACCTTCAAATAACAGCTTAAAAAAAGCCTCCTTGAGTCAACATAATGACGAAAGGAGGTTTTCAAATGAAAAAATTTGCTATGAGCTTAACAGCATTTACTGTTATCGCGGGTGGATTAGCTGGATGTGGTGCTGGCGATGAAGGTAACGAAATGGGTGCTGCTCCGACACGCTATAATGATACCCAGGATGCCAACAATATGGGCACAAGGAATACAACAAACTACAATCGTAATTACCGTGGCGAAGGTCCTTTGACAGATATGATGTCTGTTGATGACCGAAATAACAATCGTAATGGCAGCCAGCAGATGCAAATTGGTAATGGAAGCGGTACAACAGATATGAGAGAAGGGACTCATGCAAGAAACACAGGCTTGGCGGGAAATACAGGAATGACACGAAACACAAATATGAACAACAATGCAGGACAAAATAATGCTGGCGATGGTGACTTGAACATGTCACGAAGAATCGCAAATGAAGTGGAAAGTATTGATGGTATTGATGATGCCAGCGTAATAGTAAGAGGTCAAGATGTGATCGTAGGTATTGACACGTATGAGGGTGAAGGGAACAACGGAAACAAAAATGGGAATCACAGTAATGGAGAAAATAACAACAAATCAAGTGATTTGGTGAGTAAGGTTGAAAACAAAGTAAAACAAACATTTGATAACGAAGATGCCCAAGTGTATGTCACAGATGACGAAGAGCAATTTGGCAATATTGAAGACGTCGGAAAGGACTTACAAAATGGGCTTGGAATGAATGAAGTGGGAGAAACGATTGACTCCATGATTAGTGACTTGGGAAGCGCAGCAAGCCAACCATTTAGAGACAGTTAATGAACCAGAGCGTTCTGCAGAGGATACATATCCTCTGTAGAATGCTTTTATATATGAATATCAAGGTTATCCGCACACTTTTCGAAAGTCTTTTTATTGTGCTATATTTTAAAAAGAAGAGGAGGCGGAAACCATGGCAGGACATTCTAAATGGAATAACATAAAACGCAGAAAAGAGAGCCAAGACGCTAAGAAAGCGAAAATATTTACCAAATTATCGAAGGAGATTTATGCCGCTGTCCGAAGCGGAGGAGAAGATCCTACTACCAATTTGCGACTTCGTATGGCTCTAACTAAAGCAAGAGCAGAGAATATACCTAGTGATAATATTGAGAGAACCATAAAAAAAGCAGCAGGCAACTCAGAGAATATACAATATGAAGAAATAACATATGAAGGATATGGACCAGGTGGAGTGGCTGTAATGGTAAAAGCCCTGACAGATAATAGAAATAGAACGGCTGCGGAAATTCGACATGCCTTCAGCAGGAATGGTGGCAATCTTGGTGAAAATGGCTGTGTGTCGTTCCTATTTGATAGGAAGGGACAGTTAATTATTGAACGGAATGAAGAGATGGACGAGGACGAAGTCATGCTTGATGCAGCGGAAGCAGGAGCAGAGGAAATTGAAAGTGAGGAAGACATCTATCTCATCGAGACGGAGACGGAGGATTTTGAAGATGTAAAAAATAATCTTGAACAAAAAGGCTATCTTTTCACGAAAGCTGAAGTTACAATGATCCCGCAAACGACAACAAACTTGTCTAATGAGGATGCCGAGACATTGATTCAGTTAATTGAAAAGCTTGAAGACAATGATGATGTGCAATACGTTTACCACAATTTCGAAATGACAGAAGAACAATTACACCAATTTGTGAACTAACCCTTGGAATAAAAACCTTTTTTTATGGAGAAGACTCCTAAAAAAGGTTTTTATTTCTTTTGTAAGGAGTAGATGACATGGCTGTGATGATACGATGGTGTACTCTTCTATTTGTCTGTAGCAGTGTTTTAACATTTTCCACCCATCAAGCGCCGACGACGAATGATGGTAATCCCGCAGAATATGAACTTATCCTACAACAGGAGGATAAAGATGGTAACATAAAAACGGAACGAAAGAAAATAACGGTTTGGGCGGTAGAAGACTTTTGGAGTGAATATAGGGATTGGGAAATTATCGATCAAAATCAATCACGGATCATACTGAGAAAATCACACAAGCGGTCATGATACAGTTTCAACTTTAGGTTACATTTGCTATCATAGAAGAAAGCATGTTCGTGTGTGTTGGAGGGACCGATAGAAAGGGAGAGGGAAGTTGATTGAATTTCTCAGAGGATCAATAGTGCATACTGAAAAAGAGACAGTCACCTTGGAAGCTGGACATATCGGTTATTTAATTTATTGTCCGAATCCATTTGTATTTGACCAGGAAGCTGACGAAGTAACCATTTATACATATTATTATGTAAGAGAAGATGCGATTCGTTTATATGGATTTTCAACCCGGAAAGAGAGAATGTTGTTTGAGCAGCTGCTTCAAGTATCAGGGATTGGGCCGAAAGGGGCTCTGGCAATTTTAGCCTCTGGCGCTCCTCATCAAGTTATGCAGGCCATTGAAGAAGAGAATGAGAAGTTTTTAATGAAGTTTCCAGGGGTAGGTAAGAAGACTGCCCGCCAAATGATCTTGGATTTAAAAGGAAGCTTAAAAGAATTGTTAGGCGATGAATTCATAAGAAACCCGGAAACAGAAGGACAACCTGCAATTGTGGGAGAAGACGGTCCGCTTGAAGAAGCATTGGAAGCACTGAGAGCCTTAGGGTACGGAGAAAACGAAATTAAAAAAGTGAAACCACACATTGAAAAGCTGGATATGAATGCGGACGAATATGTAAAAAAAGCATTACAGCTCATGTTGTCATAAAGCGATATGTAAGTGAGAAAAGCGGGTGGTGTATGTTATGGAGGAGCGTATCGTTTCTCAAGAAGCGCATGATACAGAACAAAGTATAGAAACGGGAATTAGGCCTGTTGATTTTTCTCAGTACATTGGACAGGAGAAAGTAAAAGATAATTTAGAGGTATTTATCAAGGCAGCCAAATTAAGAGAAGAGTGTTTAGACCATGTATTATTACACGGCCCTCCAGGATTAGGGAAAACTACCTTAGCTATGATTATTGCCAATGAAATGGGTGTTAACCTCCGAACAACCTCGGGCCCAGCCATAGAGCGACCCGGTGATCTAGCAGCTATTTTAACGGGATTAGAACCGGGAGATGTGTTGTTTATCGACGAAATCCACCGATTGCCCCGATCCGTAGAGGAAGTATTGTACCCGGCTATGGAGGATTTTTGTATCGATATCGTGATAGGTAAGGAAACAACAGCTCGTTCTGTACGACTTGACCTGCCGCCTTTCACTTTAATCGGAGCTACTACCAGGGCCGGGATGCTATCTTCTCCTCTAAGAGATCGTTTTGGTGTTCACTCTCGATTGGAGTATTATACAGAGGCTGAACTAGCAGAGATAGTGACACGAAGCGGCGATTTATTACATGTAATGCTTGAAAAAGAGGCTGCACATGAACTGGCTAAGCGGTCGCGAGGGACACCACGGATCGCTAACAGGCTGTTAAGAAGAGTTCGTGATTTTGCCCAAGTGGAAGGTACGGATATCATTTCGCTTTCGCTTGCGCAAGTTGCATTGGACAGACTCCAAGTGGATAAGCGTGGTTTAGATGAGATTGATCACAAACTCTTAAAGACAATTATCCATAAGTTTAAGGGTGGGCCAGTAGGTGTAGAAACAGTGGCTGCCTCTATAGGGGAAGAGTCCAATACAATAGAGGACGTGTATGAGCCTTATCTTATGCAAATCGGGTTTTTGGCGAGAACTCCGCGAGGACGAGTAGTGACACCTCAAGTCTATGATTACTTACAATTGGAGGTTCCTTATAATGACTGATATTCCAAAATTATTAATTGGAATAGGGATTGCTCTCATCATATTTGGGCTAATATGGCAAGTGGGTGGGAAATTTTTGTCCCTAGGTCGTTTACCCGGTGATATCATCATAAAAAAAGAAAACACTACATTCTATTTTCCGATTGTTACTTCCATTGTAATTAGTGTAGTCCTATCCTTAATATTTTATATTATTGGTCGTTTTCGTTGATTTCTTGCTGAGGTTATAGGTATACATGTACACTAGTAAGGAATCAATAGAAAAGAGGTAGACAGCTATGAATGTTGATGAATTTGATTTTTACTTACCGGATGAGTTAATCGCACAAACCCCATTAAAAAAAAGAGATGCCTCCCGATTAATGGTGTTAGACCCAGAGGTGAAAGAACGTAAGCACGATACGTTTCCGGGACTGCTCCATTATTTAGAAGAAGGCGATTGTCTCGTCTTGAATAATACAAAGGTGCTGCCGGCACGACTGTATGGAATAAAAGAAGAAACGGGTGCCCAAGTGGAAGTTTTACTTTTGAACGAGGAAGGAAATGATGAATGGGAAACATTAGTAAAACCTGCTAAAAGGGTAAAACCTGGTAATGTCCTTACTTTCGGAAACGGGAAATTAAAAGCAGAATGCATAAGTACTCTCGAACATGGGGGAAGGATGTTAAAGTTTTTTTACGAAGGAGTTTTTCTGGAAATTCTTGAAGATCTGGGTGAAATGCCTCTACCTCCTTATATTAAAGAGAAATTGCAGGAGAAAGACCGCTATCAGACCGTTTATGCTAAGCACGATGGCTCTGCGGCTGCCCCAACAGCAGGATTACATTTTACGGAAGATCTTCTTCAAGAAATAAAGCAACGAGGAGTAAATGTTGCGTACATAACTCTTCATGTCGGTCTAGGCACATTTCGCCCGGTTTCTGTTGACACAGTAGAAGACCATAACATGCATGAAGAGTTTTACGAAATGGATCAAGTGACAGCAGACATGCTAAATGACACTCGAACAAAAGGGAAAAAGATTGTCGCGGTTGGCACCACATCAGCTAGAACACTGGAATCCGTTGCAAGAAAGCGGAAAGGAAAGTTTGATAAAGAATCAGGATGGACGGATATTTTTATTTATCCAGGATATGAATTTTTTGGAATTGATGGTATGCTGACCAATTTTCATTTGCCTAAATCCACTTTAGTTATGCTGGTGAGCGCTATAGCCGGACAAGACTTTTTGTTATCTTCCTATGAGGAAGCAGTAAAAGAACGATATAGATTTTTTAGCTTTGGGGATGCAATGCTAATTATGAAAGGAAGTCATCATCGATGGCAGCAATAGAGTATGAGTTGATTAAAACGTGTCAACAATCGGGGGCAAGACTTGGTAAAATTCATACACCGCACGGTTCCATTGAAACACCTATTTTTATGCCCGTAGGAACGTTAGCCACGGTGAAAACGATTAGCCCGGACGAGTTAAATGATATGGCGGCACAAATCATATTAAGTAACACGTATCACTTATGGCTTCGTCCAGGAGAAGATATTATTCATGAAGCAGGTGGATTGCATACGTTCATGAATTGGGATAAGCCCATATTAACCGATTCAGGCGGGTTCCAGGTATTCAGTCTTAGCAAGTTGAGGGATATACAAGAAGAGGGGGTACATTTTCGGAATCATATAAGCGGCGAAAAGTTATTTCTTTCTCCAGAAAAGGCCATGGCTATCCAAAATGCGCTTGGGTCTGATATTATGATGGCGTTTGATGAGTGCCCTCCTTACCCTGCGGAAGAGTCTTACATGAAAGCCTCCGTGGAACGGACAAGTCGTTGGGCAGAGCGGTGTTTGGAAGCACATGGGAGACCTGACGAGCAAGGTTTGTTTGGCATTGTACAAGGCGGGGAGTATGAATCACTCCGCAAGCAGTCTGCTCAGGACTTAGTATCCCTTGATTTTCCAGGATATGCGGTCGGAGGTTTGTCAGTAGGTGAACCCAAAACGGTTATGAATGAAGTACTCGAATTTACGACACCGATGCTGCCTAGTAATAAACCTAGATATTTAATGGGTGTAGGCTCTGCAGATTCATTAATAGATGGAGCGATCCGTGGGATTGATATGTTTGATTGTGTATTACCGACACGGATTGGCCGCAACGGAACATGTATGACCAGCAGTGGAAGACTGGTTGTTCGAAACGCAAAGTATGCTCGTGACTTCAGGCCAATTGATGAAGAATGTGATTGCTACACTTGTAAGAATTATTCTCGTGCGTATATTCGTCATTTAGTCAAATGCAATGAAACGTTTGGTTTTAGACTTACTTCTTACCATAACTTGTATTTCCTGTTAAAATTAATGGAGAATGTCCGTGAGGCTATTCAAAATGACCGGCTGCTTGATTATAGAGAAGAATTTTTTGAGCAATATGGATTTAATAAGGAGAATGCAAAAAATTTCTAACTTAGATTTGATTATGTTACTCTATTCGATAAGCGGCTAGTTTCAAACTGAACGTTAAAATTTAGGAAGGAGGGAATTTAATGGAAGCGATTATCATGCTGGTCCTCATGTTTGCGATTTTTTACTTTTTGTTGATTCGACCTCAACAAAAACGTCAAAAACAAATTCGTGAGATGCATTCCAATTTGCAAAAGGGAGACCGTATCATCACCATTGGTGGTCTTCATGGAAAGATCGAAGCTTTAGATGAAGACAAAGTTGTCCTCGATACAGGCAGCGATAAGCTTACGTTTGATCGTAATTCAATTCGCGAAGTGGTTAACGAAGACTAGTACTTACATAAGAAGACTGCTTCCTAGATGGAGCAGTCTTTTTCTGAGGATATACTAGCCTCTGTTTACTCCTATCGCCGCGCCGAGCGCAGACACAATAAGAAACCCGACGAAAAAAATACCTTGTATTGCACTCATTGTATGATCGTATCCCAAGTACTGACAGAGTAAAATAATGATAATAACACCGATCGCTGTCAAACTACCTGTGAATAGTCCTTTATCTTGTGAGCGATTTCCCGCTGAAAAACCCCCGATACCGAAGCCTAGGAATGCCAAAACAATTAATAACCATTGAAGAGATGCTTCTGTTACTGAGCTAAACCGTAGAATTAAAGAAAATGCAACACTAAAAATAATCAAAAGTCCGACGGTAACAATGATACCGCTTCCTACGCTGTACATCCGACCACCAGTCTGCATTCCTCTTATTCCCTCCCATTCCATTATTTCTATAACTATATGATTGCAACCAATAATTAGAATACATGTTGTCCAAAAATAAAATAGAAACTATACATACTACGAACGAACTCCGGAGAAAGTAATAGCGATGTCCTTTAAAAGCAGGTGTTCAATGTGGATTTATTAACGATTTCCCTACGCACCGTTATTGTATATTTCTTTCTGCTCCTCACCTTACGTTTAATGGGAAAACGAGAAATCGGTGATATATCTGTTTTAGATTTTGTGGTTTCGATAATGTTCGCTGAGCTCGCAGTTATTTCTATTGAGGATCCGGATAACCCAATGGTAGTTACATTTATACCAATTTTACTGCTGCTTATCATCCAAGTTTCTTTAGCTTTTTTATCTTTAAAAAGCAGAAGAATACGATTTCTATTAGATGGAAAACCTACCATATTAGTAAGAGATGGAAAAATTGATGAAAAAGAAATGAAAAAACAACGCTATAATTTTGACGATCTGCTCATGCAAATTAGGCAGAATAGCATAAAAGATGTGTCAGATGTTGAATTCGCTATATTAGAGCCTTCTGGTGATCTCTCTGTTTTTGAAAAGCAACAAGAAGAGGAAGAAGGAGAGAGTCTTTCTTACCCCCTTCCCTTAATTATTGACGGTGAATTAATTGTAGAGCATCTCCAAGATGCTAAGAAAGACGAACTATGGTTAAGAAGAGAACTTAGAAAAGCTGGAATTGTGAGCATCAAACAAGTATCATACTGCGCTTTGCAAGAAGACGGTGTCTTGTATGTGGATATAAAAGATGAATAACAATTATTTTATTGTAGGAACGAGCTTTTTGAGCTGGTTCCATTTTATTACCCCTGATATGCTTAGAAATATTAAATAAAAAATAACAGAAAATATAGCTGCTACTACGACTTGTATCAATAAATGGGAAGACTGCAAGTAATGCTGTAATAGGAGAAACGATGAAACTACCGCAAGTATGGCTCCTAAGACGGTAAAAATACAAAACCGAACATTTAAAGAGAATCCGGATGCTTTGGATACTACACGTAAATGAAGAAGTGTCACTAATACCATGTTGACAGCAATAGCAAGTGCAGCGCCTTTTATGCCTAGTGCTGGTTGTGATGTTAATAAAAAAAGTGCGGAAAGTTTAATGATGGCCCCGTAGAGAGTGTTGAACATGGCGGCTCTTGCTAAATCTAAACCTTGCAGAACAGCTTGCAGCGGACCCTGCAAGTAAAGAAATATAGAAAACGGGGCTAATATTTTTAAATAGTAGGCCGTATGAGCAGCGTCATACATAACAGTCATCACGAGTTCCGCAAAAATATAGAGAAATACAGCAGAAAAACCTCCAGCAATAACAGCTGTATGCAATGTTTGTCTTAATCTTTTTCTGACAGATATATAGTCCTGCCTGGCTGCTGCTTCGCTCACGGCGGGAACTAAAGAGACAGAAAAAGAATACGTAATAAATGTTGGTAAGAATAAAATAGGAATGACAAAACCCGTCAATTCTCCGTATTGTGCAGTTGCTACAGCTGTAGCGACGCCTGCAATAGCTAAACTGTGAGATATAATGACAGGCTCAAAAAAAAGAGATAAAGAGCCAATCATACGGCTTCCAGTGGCAGGAAGTGCGATGGACATTAATTCGTCTAAGACCCCTTTTCCGTTTTTTAATACAGACCAAAATCGCGTTCTAACTTGTATCGGTTTGTTTTTGTTAAATATTTTCATCATAAAAAGCAGAGACGCAAATTCTCCGGCGACGCTTGCAAGCATGGCACCCGCTGCTGCGTATTCAAGCCCGTAAGGTAGAAGTAAAGTTGTACAGGCAGCGACCAAGGAGATGCGAACGACTTGTTCAACGACTTGAGATATGGCTGTCGGCTTCATGTTTTGGCGACCTTGAAAATACCCTCTAAGTACCGCTGACACCGCTACAATTGGTATGATAGGTGTAATAGCGATTAATGGATATAAAGCACGGCTGTCTGTTAAGAAGTATTTAGAGAATAGAGGAGCAAGGAAAAGTAACAAAATCGTGAAGGCCACACTCAATGTTCCAGTAATAGAGAGAGAGACAACAAGGACTTTTTTCATTTTTGTTTTGTCTTGTTGAATATCTGCCTCTGCAATGAGCTTAGATATCGCTACAGGGAGGCCTAATTGTGTTAATGTTATAATAAGCAAGAGGACTGGAAAGGCCATCATATATAGACCGACGCCTTCCGCTCCTAAAATGTTAGCCGTAATAATCCGATTAACAAATCCTAGAATTCGAGTTAATAAACCTGCCGCAATTAATATTATTGTTCCTTGTATAAAGGTTTGTTTACTCATAGCCAGTCCCGCCTTTTATATGATCGGATGATAAGATATATATATGCCAGGATCGAGGACAAGCATGACTTATTTAATGAAATAAATCAGCTTTCTAAAATAAGTCAAATATGTGGGCATAGCCCGTCCTGTTAACACAGCGTCTTTTTTTTAAAAGCATTCGTGGAGCGATGTCTAGTTGCAGCTCCTAGTAGCTAGGAGGCCCATCGTTGAATGATCTTTTGCTAAAAACATACACGTCAATAGTGGATCTTATGCTAAGAACGCAAACGCCAGGTAGGGAACTTTTGCTAAGTACACAAACGTCAGCACGTCTTGTACAAGCCAGGGCGCTTGCGATTTTCTTAAATATGAGAAGGTAGAGGAGGAAGCAATAATGGCAGAGCAACAGTTCGAAGTGTGGAAAGAAGAGGCAGACCCGGCTTTACAAAGCAAGCTTGATGAATTTGAATTGTTAGGCTACACGAAGGCGGATAAGGAAGAAATATGGAAGTTCACCGTAGAAAAAATTAAGAAAAAAGAAACTCCTGTCAGGCTCCATGAATTAATTAATGAAATTTTAAAGATTAGATTGAATGAGTATATGAACAAAATCACGATTGCTTCGTATAAAGACAGTGCTCGGCTATCTGAAAAGTCGGATCTTGATGACTTAATTGGGGAAATTGATACACACGTGTCAAACAAACGTCATTTGACATGAATTTGAGCCCCTCAGTATAATTGAAATGTTGCTTTCTCCCGATATCAACGTAACCACACAGTTCCAAGCCCGTTTTTTTACGAAAGACACTTACATATGGTTAATTCTTCTACATATTTAGGGTAAGGTTCATCGCTTTAATCGGGAGGTTAGGAGGATGAAACACACTAATGGTAAAGAAATCGAGAATTTTTATTTTCTTTTTGATCGTCATTTTATTAGGTGCCCTTATTACGCCCACCGTAATGAATGTGGCGCAGGGTATTAAATTAGGCTTGGACTTACAAGGCGGTTTTGAAATTTTGTATGAGGTCGAGGCAGCGGACGATGAAGAAGAAATAACCGAAGAGACGATGCAGGCAACGGTTAGTGCCTTAAACCAGCGAGTTAACGTTTTAGGCGTATCAGAACCGAATATTACGATTGAAGGTGAAAACAGAATAAGAGTACAGCTCGCTGGGGTAGAAGATCAACAAACGGCGCGTGAATTGCTGGCTACAGAAGCAGATCTTAGTTTTCGCGATGTTGATGATAATGAACGCCTTTCTGGTGAAGATTTAGAGGAGAACGGAGCGAGTGTTGGATTTGATCAATCAAATCAACCAGTGGTAACGGTCACCTTAAAAGATGCAAATGAGTTTGGTGAAGTAACAGAAAATATTATTAACGAATATAGTCAACCTAATAACCGACTCGTCATCTGGCTTGATTATGAGGAAGGGGATTCTTTCACGGAAGAGGTTCAAAAAGAGGACCCTAAATTTTTGTCTGCTCCAATGGTAAGTAGTCCTTTATATCACAAAAACATACAAATAGAAGGGAACTTTGAACTTCAGGAAGCTGAGTTTTTAGCAGAAGTGTTAAATTCAGGTTCTTTACCTGTGGAATTAACAGAGGTATATTCTAATGCAGTTGGTGCTTCATTAGGGGAAGATGCCATGCAAAAGACGATATTTGCAGGGTTTATAGGGATTGGCCTCATTTTCCTCTACATGCTCATATATTATCGTTTTATGGGTTTCGTCGCATGTATATCCTTGTCTGCTTATATCTATATCGTGTTGGTTATTTTCAACTGGATGGAAGGGGTTCTTACTCTTCCTGGGATTGCAGCCTTAGTATTAGGTGTAGGTATGGCTGTGGATGCGAATATAATTACGTACGAACGGGTGAAGGAAGAAATTCGCTCAGGTAAAACTATTATGTCCGCATTTAAAGCAGGTTCTAGACGGTCACTCTCCACCATTCTAGACGCCAACATAACAACATTATTAGCCGCAGGAGTATTATTCTATTATGGAACCAGCTCTGTGCAAGGCTTTGCTGTAATGTTGATCGTCAGTATTTTGACGAGCTTCTTAACATCCGTGTATGGTTCAAGATTATTGCTTGGATTATGGGTGAAAAGCCGGATATTTAATAAGAAGCCTCAGGTATTTGGTGTGAAGGAGAGTGAAATCAGTGAACTTTAATACAGATAAACGATTTATTCACTTCGTCAAGCACCGCAAAAAGTTTTTTATGCTTTCCCTTGTAATGACTTTAGTGGGGGTCATCCTGCTTTCCACCTTGGGCCTGAACCTTGGCATAGATTTTGAAAGTGGATCGAGAGTAGATATACTCGCAGATGACACCCTGACAGAGGAAGAAGTGTACGAACAGTTTGCGGAAGCGGGTGGATATGAGCCTGATGACGTAACACTTGCGGGAGATAATAACAACATGGCGTCAGCTACGTTCATTGGTACTTTATCGAGAGAAGAAATTGCAGAAGTACAAACGCATTTTGATGAACTTTACGGACAAGAACCTAGCGTAAGTACGGTGTCCCCTCAGGTTGGACAAGAACTTGCAAAAAATGCCTTCATTTCTGTTTTGATAGCGTCCTTAGGCATTATTATATATGTATCTATACGCTTTCAATTTTGGTACGGCCTGGCCGCTATCGTATCTCTCGCTCATGATGCTTTTTTTATCCTTGTCGTGTTTTCTATTTTGCAGTTCGAAGTAAATATACCTTTCATAGCTGCTGTATTAACTATTGTAGGTTATTCAATCAACGATACGATTGTAACTTTTGACCGGATCCGGGAAAATATCAAATATACGGATCGACTAAAAACATTTGATGATCTCTCCTATGTCGTCGATTTAAGTTTGAACCAGACATTGACACGTTCGATCAATACAGTGTTAACGGTTGTATTTGCTGCGGCGGCCTTGTTTATCTTAGGAGGAGAAGCCATCCGGTCATTTTCTTTAGCTTTATTAATCGGTTTGATTGCCGGGACTTATTCTTCTCTATTTTTGGCGGCTCAGCTTTGGGTTGTATGGAAATGGAAACAAATGGAAAGAGACCGCAAAAAACCTAAAAAAGAAGAACCGGATGAACTAGAACCGGAAGTATAAGGCAGAAAAGGTCATGGTACATACCATGGCCTTTTAATAGGTATAATTTTAAAAGGGGAAGCGGTGTAGTTCGAAATGGTGGTGACAAAATGGAAGAGTATGAACAGCAAAGATACAAAATGGTCAGGTTAGGCGCCATAGTCGGTATATCAGGAAATATATTGCTAGCTCTTCTAAAAGGGGTGGTGGGGTGGTTATCTGGAAGTCGAGCTTTACTTGCGGATGCCGTACATTCTGCATCCGATATGGTTGGTTCATTTGCAGTACTTATAGGGGTGCGAGCGGCTAAGATTCCACCAGACAATGACCATCCGTACGGCCATGGAAAAGCGGAAACGGTAACCGCCATTATTGTAGCAGTCCTTTTGTTTATAGTAGGATTCGAGATTGGTTTAAATGCGGTAAAAGATTTTGGTGAGCCTGTGTCGGTCCCAGGAACTGCTGCCTTGTATGCTGTTATTGTTTCTATCATCCTAAAGGAAGGCATGTTTCAGTTTAAATACTATTTGGGTAAGAAGTATAAAAGTGAAGCATTGATTACGGATGCTTGGCATCATCGTTCCGATGTATTCTCTTCATTTGCTGCATTACTAGGGATCGCCGCATCGCTTGTTGGAGCCAGCTCCAATATTTCTTGGCTGTTGTATGGTGACTTGATAGCCGGGGTTTTTGTTTCACTATTAGTAATGAGGATGGCGTGGAAGTTAGGAAGAGAATCAATACACAATGCATTAGATCACGTCATGCATGATGAAGATACCGTTGAGATGAGAAACAGAGCAAAAAGTGTAGAAGGTGTTATTCAAATTGACGAATTCCTTGCAAGAGAGCATGGATATTATGTCATCGTCGATATCAGAGTTGCTGTTGATCCCTATATTACTGTGGAAGAAGGCCATGCCATCGGCAAGAAGGTAAAAGCAGAGTTGTTAAAAGAAAAAGACATTAGGAATGTATTTGTGCATATTAATCCGTATGAGGATAAGGGGGATGGAAAGGAGCAAGAAAAATGAAAACTCAAACCTTACTGATATTAGGCTTGGCAGCTGCTCTTATTATCGCAGTCTTTGCTGTAATAAATGTGGATTCTGTCGAAGTGAACTATCTATTTGGCACTGCAGAATGGCCGCTTATATTAGTCATTTTAGGCTCGGTTTTAATGGGGGCTGTAATTGTCGGTTCATTAGGTATGGTCCGGATGTATAGGATGAATCAAGAAGTAAAGCAGTGGAAACATGAGGCAGAGCAACAACGTGAACGTCAGTCTGAAGAGACAAACAGCAGAGCTGAGCGATTAAGGACAGAAAAATAATAAAATGGCATGGTTGCGTTCATATATGGGAGTATAAGTTGTATTTGCCTATAGCCGTGATTGTAACCCCTGCTCCCCTTTAGTATAATAATTGGGTCAGGGGTGTTAAATATGCTTCAATCGAAAACAAGATGGAAAATGGAAGAGATGTCTTGGGATGGGTGGGAGATGCTTCAAGAGGAATTGAGCCTGTCCACACTCACGGCAAAACTTCTTTGGAAACGCGGCTACCGAGAGAAAATGTCAGCCGCTTCATTTATGCAGGCTAACATGGCAGATATACATGATCCATTTTTAATGGACGGGATGGATAAAGCGGTTCAAAGGATTCGCGATGCTGTTAGTAATAATGAAAAAATCCTCATTTTTGGTGACTATGATGCTGATGGTGTCTCGAGCACGACCATTATGATTGAGACCCTGAAGGAGTTAGGGGCTGATTTTGGGTGGTACATACCGAATAGGTTTACGGAAGGATATGGTCCAAATATTCCTGCATTACAAACGGCGAAAGATGAAGGAGCTTCCTTGGTTATTACAGTAGATACCGGGATTGCTGCTGTTGGTGAAATAGAAGCAGCGAATGAAATGGGACTTGATGTTATTATTACAGACCATCATGAACCACCCCCAGAGCTGCCAAAAGCATTTGCTGTTATTAACCCTAAAAAGCCAGGCTGTCCGTACCCTTTTAAAGAATTGGCGGGTGCAGGAGTGGCTTTGAAGCTATCCCATGCCCTTCTTGAGGCGTTTCCGGAACAGTTGCTTGATATTTTTACAATCGGTACTGTAAGCGATTTAGTACCTTTATTGGATGAAAATAGATCACTTGTTAAAGAAGGTCTTAAAAAGCTGGCTCAATCACAGAGACCTGGTATTCGAGCATTGAAAGAAATCTGCGGGATTACTAGTGAACATATAGAGGAAGATCACGTGGGCTTCTCGATGGGACCGCGTATAAATGCGGCTGGAAGAATGGATTCAGCTGATCCAGCTGTACACTTATTGCTGTCTGATAGTACAGAGGAAGCTAGTGAATGGGCGATGTTAATAGATCAGTTAAATAAAGAAAGACAAACAGTTGTTAACCAAATCACAGAAGAAGCAATAGAATTGGTAGAAAACGTATACCCGCCTGAAGACAATAAATTTCTGATTATAGCAAAAGAGGATTGGAACCCCGGAGTGATTGGGATCGCTGCTTCTAGATTGGTCGAGAAGTTTTACCGGCCTGTTATTGTCCTTTCGATAGATAAAGAAAAAAGAGAAGCCAAAGGATCCGCTCGAAGCATTGAAGGGTTTAATATGTTTGAAGAGTTATCAAAAAACAGAGACCTGCTCCCGCATTTTGGGGGGCATCCTATGGCAGCAGGTCTAACGATGAACGCGGATGATATAGAGGAGTTAAGAAAACGGTTATTGGCACAGGCAGATGACACGCTTAGTGAGACCTCATTAATCCCGGTGACTCCGATCGATGCTGCCATCCCTTTAGAAGAAGTTTCCTTACAATCTCTTGAAGAATTAAAGCAGCTTGCCCCTTTTGGTGTGGGGCATCCTAAGCCTGTCTTTTTGCTTGAAGATGTTCAAGTCGCTTCAAAAAGAAAGATAGGTAGTGAAAAAAACCACTTGAAAGCGGAATGGGAACGAAATGGGAAACGCTTGGATTGTGTTGGGTTTTATCTGGGACATATTGCGGATCAATTGACAGAACAGGCAACGGCATCCGTTGTAGGAGAATTAGCGGTGAATGAATGGAACGGGTTTCGAAAACCGCAGCTGTTCCTTAAAGATTTGGCCATTCATGAATGGCAGCTCTTCGATAAGAGACAGCATAAAAGTATCATCTCCTATGTGAAGTCGCTTCCTTCAAACGATTGGGCTCTCCTTACCTTTAAAGAAAAAAATCATACGCATTACAAAGCTAGCCTTGAGAGTGATCAAGTATATTTATGCGATCGTGTAACAGGAACAGTTGATGCAAAAGATATCATACTGGCTGATCTTCCCTCATCGATGGAGGAATTAGAAAACGCTCTTATGTCTTTTACGAACATGGAGAGGGTTCATGCTTTCTTCGAAGAGGAAAATCAAGTATATTTTCAACCTCTTCCAAGTCGAGAGGATTTTAAATGGTATTATGCCTTTTTAAAAAAGAGAGGGATCTTTGACATTACCCGTCAAGGTGAGGAATTGGCAAGGCGGAGAGGATGGCTGCCTGCAAGTATTTCTTTTATGACGAAAGTGTTTTTTGAACTTGATTTTGTTAAAATGAAAGACGGAAAAGTTGAACTTACTGAATCTCCCCTTAAAAAAGATCTAGCTGAATCTCGAAGTTATAAAACCTTTGAACAAAAAAAGTTATTAGAGCAGGAGCTGCTGTTTTCTACATACAACCAGTTAAAGAACACATTGGACTCTCTCATCGTGAACAGCGGGCATAATAATGATACGAAGGAGAAGGTTGGTAATGGATTATAAAGACTATATAACAGTAGTACAAGACTATCCGCAAGATGGCGTACGGTTTAAAGATATTACGACTCTTATGCAGGATGGGGATGTTTACAAGAAAGCAATTGAAGAAATGGCTGCTTTTGCTAATGACCATGATATAGATGTTGTCGTAGGTCCTGAAGCAAGAGGATTTGTCGTGGGGTGCCCTATTGCCTATTCCCTTGGTAAAGGGTTTGTTCCTGTAAGAAAGAAAGGAAAGCTTCCAAGAGAGACGGTAGATGCTGATTACGGACTTGAATATGGAAAAGACACGTTGTCCATACACAAAGATGCTATAAAACCAGGACAGAAAGTCCTCATTACAGATGATTTATTAGCAACCGGGGGTACGATAAAAGCAACTGTTAACCTTGTAGAGCAGCTTGGAGGTCAGGTAGCGGGTCTTGCATTTTTAATAGAGCTGCTATATTTGGATGGAAGGAAAGATCTTGGTAATTTCGATATTTTCTCCCTTATGACATACGATTAATAAATAACAAAGAAAGTGCTCCGTCCAGCGGGCACTTTTTGTTGTACGAAAACGACAGCAATGGAAGGAACGAAAGAATTTTTGAGACTCCGTTTGTTTCTTTTAACAGTTAGGAAGGTATAAAATTGAGCGATCGTTGTCTAGCTTCAGCGCCAACTCGCTCGATGTTGCTTCAGGCCGCAAGCAGAAGCCAAAAAGCGGTTGCTGCCAGCGGCCTTCCAGCACTTGTCGCCGATAGACGTGCGCCTTGCGCTTTTCCTATCGACAAATTTCTTTTGCTTTACAGTAGTGTTAAACTTAACGATAATATAGAGAAACACGCTCTTTTTTAGAAAGGTATGCAAGGTGATTTGATGACCATCGATGAAGTATTAGTGAAAGCTGAAAACTATTTGTCGGATAATGACGTTGCTTTTTTAAAACGTGCTTACCGGTTTGCTGAATCTGCACATGAGGGACAGTTTCGTAAATCCGGAGAACCTTATATTTTACATCCGGTAGAAGTAGCAGGAATTCTTGTAGGGCTTGGGATGGACTCGGACACAATAGCAGGTGGGTTTCTGCATGATGTTGTGGAAGATACGGAAGTGACCGTAGAAGAAATAGAAGAGAATTTTAATGCAGAAGTTGCGATGCTGGTTGACGGTGTAACGAAGTTAAAGAAAATAAAATATAAATCAAAAGAAGAACAACAGGCGGAAAACCACCGGAAAATGGTAGTCGCGATGGCGAGAGATATTCGCGTCATACTTATTAAGTTAGCAGACCGTCTTCATAATATGAGAACTTTAAAACATCTTCCGCCTGAGAAACAACGCAGGATTTCGAATGAGACACTTGAGATTTTCGCACCGCTTGCGCATAGACTTGGTATTTCGACGATTAAATGGGAGCTTGAAGATACGGCTCTTCGCTATATGGACCCTCAACAATACTATCGGATCGTTAATTTAATGAAACAAAAACGGGCTCAACGTGAAAAGTATATCGAAGAAGTTATCGATGATATAAAGAAAAGCATGAAAGATATCAACGTAGAGCCGTTGGATATATATGGCAGACCAAAACACATCTATAGCATTTATCGAAAGATGGTCAACCGAAAAAAACAATTTAATGAAATTTATGACTTACTAGCAGTGCGAATTATTGTAAAAAGTATTAAGGACTGTTATGCAGTTCTTGGTGTCATTCATACGTGCTGGAAGCCTATGCCTGGTCGTTTTAAAGATTACATTGCTATGCCAAAAGCAAACATGTACCAATCTTTGCATACGACGGTTATTGGTCCTAAGGGAGAACCGTTGGAAGTACAAATACGCTCCGAGGAGATGCATCGAGTCGCGGAATACGGGGTGGCAGCACACTGGGCATATAAAGAAGGGAAAAGTGCAGCCGGTAAAAAAACATTAGAGGACAAATTAACCTGGTTTCGTGAAATTATCGAATGGCAAAACGAGGCTTCGGATGCTCAAGAATTTATGGAGCTTCTAAAAATTGATTTATTTTCTGATACTGTATTCGTCTTCACTCCTAAAGGGGATGTCATAGAACTGCCAAGAGGATCGGTTCCTATTGATTTTGCTTACCGAATCCACACAGAGATTGGGAACCGAACGATTGGAGCGAAAGTAAATAACAAAATGGTTCCTCTCGATCACCCTCTTAAGACGGGAGATATTGTTGAGATTTTAACTTCTAAGCATTCGTATGGACCGAGTAAGGATTGGGAAAAATTAGCTCAAAGTTCTCATGCCAGAAATAAAATTAAGCAATTCTATAAGAAAGAGCGCCGGGAAGAAAACATTGAAAAAGGCAGAGAACTGGTAGAAAAGGAACTGAAGGAACAAGGTTTTGAGACAAAAGATATATGGACGGATGAGAATATCTTAGATACTGCTGAAAAGTTTAGTTTCCACGGAGCAGAGGATATGTTTGCCGCTGTCGGTTATGGAGGCATCAGCCCGAAACAAATTGTTACACGTTTAACAGATAAGTGGAGGCAGGAGAAAGAAAAAGACGAGGCAAAAACAGTTACAGAAGCAGTGAAAGATGTCAAGGATGTTGGGACAAGCGGGCCTCGCAAACGAACAAGCTCAGGTGTAAGCGTTAGAGGAGTGGAAAACCTCTTAATTCGGTTGTCAAAATGCTGTAATCCTGTCCCAGGAGACGAAATAATTGGGTATATTACAAAAGGAAGAGGCGTGTCGATTCACCGAAAAGACTGCCCGAATGTCAACAGAGAAGAGGCTAAAAATAGGCTGCTCCCTGTAGAATGGGAAGTTTCCAATGAGCAGAGGAAAAATTATAATGTTGATATAGAAATAACAGGTTACGATAGAAGAGGATTGTTTAATGAAATATTACAAGCAGTTACCGAAACGAGAACAAATGTAGCTGCTGTGAGTGGGCGTACGGATAAAAATAAAGTAGCGATTATCGATATGACCATTACCATTCATAATATAGACCATTTGCATCGGATCGTTGAAAAAATAAAAAAAGTACCAGATATTTATTCTGTTCATCGGATCATTCATTAGAATAATCTATGTTAAAAGGAGACATATCTAGCAATGAGAGCAGTTATTCAACGTTCGCAGTATGGAGAATGCCTAGTCGAGGGTGAAATCACAGGGGCCATCGAGCATGGCTTAGTGGCATTAGTGGGTTTTACCCACGATGATACGGAAGAGGATTTGCAATGGATGGCACGTAAAATAGTTCATCTTCGCATCTTTGAAGATGAGGAAGGGAAGATGAACGAGTCACTTGTAGATCAAAATGGATCCATTCTCTCGATTTCTCAGTTTACTTTGTACGGGAATTGTCAGAAAGGCAGACGCCCAAATTTCATGGATGCTGCAAAGCCAGAAGTAGCTAAGGAATTGTATAATCGGTTTAATGAAATCCTTAGCGAACATGGAGTTCATGTGGAGACGGGTACTTTCGGTGCTATGATGAAAATCAGCTTCACGAATGATGGCCCTGTCACATTGATACTGGAGAATCCAAAGAGCTGAGTATATCTTGACAAGCTTGACAGGTATTCGTATGATGAATAAGGAAAATATGGACCGGCGATGGAGAGAGTAAGCGGGAATTGATTTAGACAGAGAGGAGCTGCACAGCTGAGAGCGGTTCTGTAAATCCCCTGCTGAAAAACACTCCGGAGGTTCCTCACCGAAAGCATAGGGCTAGTAGGCGTGGACGTACACAGGCGTTAACTGTTTAAGTGGGAACAATGGCATTCTTCATTTCCGTTGTTTCAAAAAGGGTGGCACCACGGCTGTTATAATCCGTCCCTCGTTTATGCGAGAGATGGATTTTTTTGTCTTTTTAGAGTGAAAGCCTTTGGAAAATGAAAAGTGTTCTGTTTCCTGTTTATCAATTGTTTCAACAATGCTTCAATATAAGAAAGGAGCGATAATATGAACATACGAATTCCGAGAGGGACACAGGATATATTACCGGGCACCTCGGAACAGTGGCAATATATCGAGTCTGTTATCCATGATATTTGTCGCCGCTATAATTATTCTGAGATCCGCACTCCGATTTTTGAACAAACAGAGCTTTTTCAAAGAGGAGTTGGTGATACTACCGATATCGTCCAAAAAGAGATGTATACGTTTGAAGACAGAGGAGGACGGAGCTTAACCTTACGTCCAGAAGGGACTGCGGCAGTTGTTCGTTCTTATGTCGAGAATAAGCTATACGGCCATGTATCTCAACCTCAGAAACTCTATTATGTAGGTCCCATGTTCCGTTACGAGCGTCCTCAGTCTGGACGTATGCGTCAATTTGTGCAATTCGGAGTGGAAGCCATAGGAAGTGCAGATCCTACATTGGATGCCGAAGTCATTGCATTAGCGATGGATTTTTATAAGGAATTAGGCTTGACAGGGATTAAACTTGTTTTAAACAGTCTCGGTGATCAAGAAAGTCGTTCTTCTCACCGCCAAGCTCTAATTCAGCATTTTCAACCTCGTATTGATGAATTTTGTGAGGATTGCCAAAGTCGTCTGGAGAGAAACCCCCTTCGAATTCTTGATTGTAAGAAAGATCAAGATCATCCTTTAATGGAAACAGCTCCATCTATCCTTGAATACTTAAATGAAAGCTCACAGTCCTATTTTGAATCGGTGAAAGAATGCCTAAATCAAATGGGAATTGATTATGAAGTGGACCCTGGACTCGTACGCGGGCTCGATTACTATAACAATACTGCCTTTGAGATTATGATTGAAGGCAAAGGATTTGGCTCCATCACTACATTGATGGGGGGGGGCCGATATAATGGGCTTGTGGAAGAGATGGGAGGACCTGAATCGCCAGGAATTGGCTTTGCTTTAAGTATTGAGCGACTCATCATGGCTCTGGAAACACAGAATATTGATTTACCTGTTGTTCAGAATTTGGACTGTTATGTAGTAGCACTTGGGAAGGAACCTGCAAACAAAGCGGCTGCCATTGTTACAGAACTTCGAAGAGCAGGAGTGTCGGCGGATAAAGACTATACTTTCAAGAAGATGAAAGGACAGTTTAAAGTGGCAGATCGTTTCGGTGCTTCTTATACTGCTATATTAGGGGACAATGAGTTAGAAAAAGGTGTCATTAATGTAAAAGAGATGAGCAGTGGTGAACAACAAGAAGTATCTTTAGAACAATTTGTAAGTTACATTAAGCATAAATTGGAGGTAGAATCAGAATGAGAGGACGTACCCATTACTGCGGAGAAATTTCTGAATCACTCATTGGTGAAAAGGTAGAGTTAAAAGGCTGGGCTCAGACGAGAAGAGACTTGGGCCAAGTAATATTTATAGATTTGCGAGATCGTTCAGGAATTGTTCAAATTGTAGCGAACCCTGAATTTTCGAAAGAAGCGTTTGAAATAGCCGATCGAGTGAGAAGTGAATATGTTTTAAGCGTAACAGGAACAGTGGTAAAACGTGACGAAGAAACGTACAATGAGAAAATCCCAACAGGGACAGTAGAAATAAGAGTGGATGAGTTGACTATCCTCAATCCTTCCAAGCCGTTACCTTTTCAAGTAGACGGAGAGACGGATGTATCAGAAGATGTGCGCTTGAAATATCGTTATCTCGATTTGAGACGTCCGGAAATGAGGGAGACCTTTAAGCTCCGTCATCGTGTCACTAAATTGATTCGTGACTATCTTGATGAAAAAGATTTTTTGGATATGGAAACGCCAATGTTAACGAAGAGCACTCCTGAAGGTGCCAGGGATTACCTCGTACCAAGTCGTGTCCATCACGGTGAGTTTTATGCCCTTCCGCAGTCCCCGCAACTGTTCAAGCAACTGTTAATGGTTTCGGGATTCGAGCGATATTACCAAATTGTCCGCTGTTTTAGAGATGAAGACTTACGTGCAGATCGGCAACCAGAATTTACACAAGTTGATATCGAGACTTCTTTTATGCATAAAGAAGACTTCTTGTCTATGATGGAAGAAATGATGAAAAAAATTATGAAAGAAGTCCATGGTTTGGACATAGAAACACCATTTCCAAGACTCACGTATGAAGAAGCAATGAACCGTTATGGTTCTGATAAACCTGACACACGGTTTGGTATGGAATTGGTAGAACTGTCAGACATAGTGAAGGACAGTGATTTTAAAGTATTTGCCGACGCTGTGAAAAAAGGCGGTATTGTGAAAGGTTTAAACGTAAAAGGTACCGCTGATAAAATGTCTAGAAAAGAAATCGACGATCTTGCTGACTTTGTCGCCGTGTATGGTGCGAAAGGTCTCGCTTGGCTAAAGGTAGAGGAAGACAGCTTAAAAGGACCAATTGCTAAATTTTTCACTGAAGAGGAGACGGCACGCTTGCGAGAAGCACTTCAAGCTGAAGCAGGAGATTTACTCTTCTTTGGAGCAGATAAAAAAGATGTCGTCTTTAGCGCATTAGGCGCTCTGCGTCTGAAGTTTGGTAAAGAATTGGGCTTGATTGATGAAGAGGCATTCAACTTCCTGTGGGTTACAGAATTTCCTCTTATGGAATACGACGAGGAAGAAGGAAGATATACCGCAATGCACCATCCATTCACAAGTCCAATACGCGAAGATATCGACAAGCTTGATAATAACCCGGAAGAGGTACGCGCCGAGGCATACGACTTAGTATTAAATGGATATGAATTAGGCGGCGGATCTCAGCGTATTTATGAGAGAGAGCTTCAAGAAAAAATGTTTAAAGCACTTGGTTTTAGTGAAGAAGAAGCGAGATCTCAATTTGGTTTCTTATTGGATGCCTTTGAGTACGGAACCCCTCCTCATGGCGGGATCGCCCTTGGGTTAGATAGGTTCATTATGATTTTGGCAGGAAGATCTAATCTTCGGGATACGATTCTCTTCCCGAAAACAGCAAGCGCAAGTGACCCATTAACTGGGGCACCCGGAAAAGTAAGCGAAAAACAGTTAGATGAATTAAATCTTGAAATAGTTTCTTTCGAAGAAGAAGACGAAGAATAGAAAGAAGGGCTGTCAAAGAGGCGTTTTTACGACCTTTTGAAACAGCCCTTCTTTTTTAGCTAGTGGATCTTTTGCTAAGCTCGCAAAAGTCAACGCTTCCTGCGTAAGCCAACGCAGAAATCAGTACGTGGTATTAGCTAACGAAGAAGTCAGCGCGTTCTGTGTAAGTCATGGCGCTTGCGCTTTTTCTTATAAGTGGTTTCCTTTTTTAAAATACTCAATAAATAAAGAAGGATCATTTTTTATATAAAAAGTCCGAACGCCAGAAGAAGTATGCAAGTATAAATAGCCGATTTGTCCTGGCTGCCACTTGTAGGAAATATCAAACACATCATGAAGAGGGTAGTGATATTCAGGGCTGGCTATGTAGTCTTGATAAAGATACAACCAGTCCTCCTGTTCGACAACTTTTTTTCCAAGCCATTCAATGGTTTGTTCTCTATAAATGACTTTTTGCCTCACTGTCCAAGACTGGTCATAGATCATTTTTTATGTACTCCCCTTTTCGTGTGTCGGTTGGATAAGAAGAAGGGTGTTCTCCTCTTTTTCACAACTAAAAAATTAAAATGGGCCTGTCAATTTTTAAATATTATCTTGACCACATCTACGAGTCATGCTACTATAAATACAACAAAATTTGAAGAGTCCTGAGGTGTTCGTGGGACACTCATCGTTTTGAGCCAACAGTTTTACCTAGGGAGCCTGAGGTTTCAATTTGGAGGGCAAGCCTCTTACGAGTGGACGTCTGAAAGATTGAGCAGGGCACCCACCTGCCGAGAGCAGGCTTCAAAACTAAGTTAGTTTGACGGCACATCGGGACTCTTCCAGATTATTTAAATGAAATTATCCCCCTTAGGTGATGACCTGAGGGGGTTTCTCTGTATTTAGTTGATCTTTTCTAAGTTCCCGTTCTGTTCCATTTTAAAGGCGTAAGGAGACAGGGCGGTTTCTTCCGTCACAGCTAGCTCTCTAGCACGATTCATCATCGTTACAATGGTGTCATAATCATGTCTCATCGTTTCATATTCTTGTTTCACACGGTTGATTTCTTGATGAAGGATCATATTTTCTTTTTGGAGTTCCTGAATTGTCTTTTCAGTATCTTCCAGGTTTTCTTCCTGATCTAATTGTGAGGTAAGCTGTTCTAACTGTGTGATCACACCTTCTAGAGAAGAAGGGGAAGATACTACCGGAGTCGGGTTTATTTGATCCGCGGCTCTCTTTGCTGACAAACGCATTTTTCGTTTTCTTTCCCGTTTCGCTTCTTTGACATCTTGTTCATAGTCCTGTCTTACGATAGCATTCCAACGGAACCCGCACGCGGCAGAAGTTCTGTCTAATAAATCCCCCGTTTCATCGAATGCCTTCAATTGGGTACTTCCTTCTTTAATATGCTTTAACACCGTTGTCGCCAAAAGTCGATCGTCTTGATCAGACCATGCGTCTTGTCTCAAGGTCATGGTTCATCTCTCCTTTAAATAAGTGGATGTGTTATGACCATTTTTGACCCTTGCCTATTCTTTTATACGTAAGTTCAGTAGTCTGAGATTTTACTATAAATTTCTGAAAGAGAGCGTTCAAATTTACTTGTTTCCTTAGGTATGTAGTAACGGTCTTTCTTTAATGAATCCGGCAAATATTGTTGAGGCACCCAGCCTCTCTCGTCATGATGTGGATACTTATATGATAATCCTCTGCCGAGCTTTTCAGCCCCTTTGTAGTGTGTATCTTTTAAATGGACGGGGACGTCTGGTGTTCCTTTCTCTAATAAAGCAGACCGAGCTGCATCAAGTGCCTTGTATGCGCTATTTGATTTAGGAGAAAGACATAATTCGATGACGGAAGATGCGAGAGGAATCCGCGCTTCTGGAAATCCAAGTCGTTCTGCGGCTTCAACAGCTGCAATCGCCCTAGGTCCAGCTTGTGGGCTTGCTAAGCCGATATCCTCGTATGCAGTTACGATCAATCGTCTTCCTATACTGATAAGGTCCCCCGCTTCAATAAGCCTGGCTAAATAGTGAAGTGCCGCATTTACATCGCTTCCTCTAATAGACTTTTGAAAGGCGGAGAGTACATCATAATGGTGATCGCCATCTTTGTCGTGTTGGAAACTCTTTTTTTGAATACATTCTTCTGCTGTTGGTAAATCAATCACAATCGTCCCTTCCTCATTTTTGGAAGTAGACAATACAGCAAGTTCGAGAGCGTTTAAGGCGGACCGCATGTCTCCGCCACATGCTGTGGCTAGATGATTTGCAGCCTCTTCTTCGAGGTGTACGGGATAATGTCCTAGTCCTTGCTTTTCATTCTGTAAGGCACGGTACAAAGCAGAGCTGATCTCTTCCTCTGTTAAACGGTGGAGTTCGAATATGTGACAGCGACTTCGAATTGCCGGATTAATGGAGTGGTAAGGGTTTGCTGTTGTAGCGCCTATAAGGATAATTAAGCCTCGTTCTAAATATGGTAAAAGAAAATCTTGTTTCGCTTTATCCAGACGATGAATCTCGTCCATAATTACGATAAGTTCATTTGAAATTTTAGCCTCTTCTACAGCGATTTCCATGTCTTTTTTATTGTTCACGACAGCGTTCATCATTTTATAAGGTTTGTCAGTACTGCCAGCAATAGCTGAGGCAATCGAAGTTTTTCCAATACCCGGTGGGCCGTATAAGATCATGGAGGATAACTTCCTCGTTTCTACCATGCGTCTCAGCAGTTTCCCTTCTGAAAGTATGTGTTCTTGCCCAATAATATCGTCAATGGACGTCGGACGTAATCGATATGCTAATGGTTGCTGTTTTTTCATTTTAAGAGAAAGCTCCTTTTCATTTATCGCTATCTTGAAGTGTGTTGTAGCTAGAACGTTAGTTCCATTGTAACAAATCACTTCTTATAAATGTAGAAACAGATAATTGCCTAATAGGCTGATTCCAGTCTCACTACATGAAATGTGGCTTTTTTCATGCTATAATGGCTAAGGATTACAGGAACGGTTTTGTTTGAAAGCAGGGAGATAATGGAGAGAACATATGAAAAAGGCGAACACCTTTTTTCAAGGTGGACCATTTTTACCATTGGGTTAATCATTATGTCTTTTGGAATTTCCTTAATGATTACGGCTGAACTTGGCAGTGCACCGTGGGATGTTCTGCACGTAGGTTTAGCAAGACAATTTGGTTTGACAGTAGGCACGTGGAGTATTATTATTGGAATCCTCATTATAGGGAGTTCTGCTATAATGAAAAAAGAACTTCCACAGTTAGGAAGCGTTATTAATATGCTTCTCGTGGGAGTATTTATTGATATATTTTTACTGTTATTATCGACACCCGATTCGTTTCTCATGAAACTTTTTATGCTGCTGAGCGGTATACTAATTATCGGGTATGGCATCGGTATTTATATCGCGCCGGAATGCGGCGCAGGACCGCGTGATAGTCTCATGCTTATACTACAGGAAAAGACTGGCTGGAAACTATCTAGAGTACGGGGTCTTATGGAAATTATTGTTTTAACAACAGGTTGGCTTTTGGGCGGAACAGTCTTCATTGGAACATTGTTATTCTGTTTTGGAATAGGTCAAGTCGTTGGGTTTGCAGTTCCTCAAACGCATCGTCTTGTCCGTCGATTGATAGAAAGAGGTGGAATGGATGAAGATATCAACCAAAGGAAGGTACGGGCTGACTATTATGATCGCGCTGGCGAAAAAGTACGGTGAAGGTCCGATATCTTTAAAATCAATTGCAAAAGAACACAATCTCTCGGAGCATTATTTAGAACAGCTTATCGCTCCTTTGCGTAATGCCACATTAGTGAAAAGTGTTAGAGGTGCATACGGCGGTTATATGCTCTCAAGAGAACCGTCAGATATAACGGCGGGGGACATTATAAGAGTATTGGAAGGTCCGATTAGCCCGGTGGAAGTTGTGGAAGATGAAGAACCGGCAAAACGGGATCTGTGGATTAAAATACGAGATGCTGTTAAGGATGTGCTTGATAACACTACCTTAGAGTATTTAGCTTCTTATGAAGGAGATTCGGACCAAGAAAGTTATATGTTCTATATCTAACCGAGGTGAGAATGTGCAAAAAATATATGCTGATCATGCGGCAACCACCCCTATTCATCCCGAAGTGAGGGATACGATGATCGATGTATTAACGAACAACTTTGGAAATCCATCAAGCATCCACCACTTCGGTCGGCAGGCGAGAAAACAATTGGATGAGTCACGAGCACAGCTGGCTTCTACCATAGGGGCGTCGCCTGATGAATTGATCCTAACCAGTGGCGGAACAGAAGCAGACAACTTAGCCATCATTGGCTTTGCTAAAGCCTACCGTGATACTGGAACCCACATTATTACAAGTGCTGTTGAACACCATGCTGTGCTGCATACGTGTGAGAGACTCGAAAAAGAGGGATTTCAGGTCACTTACTTGCCAGTAGATGAGAAGGGAATGGTGAGTGCCAGTGATTTGGAATCGGCTATAACAGAAGATACCATTTTGGTCTCCATTATGCATGGGAATAATGAGACGGGAACTGTACAACCAGTGGAAGAACTGGCACGAATAGCTAATGAGAACCACGTGGCGTTTCATACAGATGCAGTCCAAACCTACGGACACATTCCTATCGATGTAACCGAAATTGGTATAACACTTTTATCTGTCTCATCCCATAAAATAAATGGGCCAAATGGTGCAGGTTTTTTGTATGTGAAAAAAGGTACACGATTAACTCCGTCTTTCACTGGCGGGGAACAAGAAAGAAAAAGACGGGCAGGTACGGAAAATTTAGCAGCCATCGCGGGTTTTGCAAAAGCTGCAGAAATCACTCACCGTCATTTTACGGAACGTGCGGAAGCTTCCCAACAGTTAACCAACTACTTTTTGGAGAGGCTTCGAGCGGAAGAAGTGGAGTATGAAATAAACGGAACAGAGGAAAGAAGGCTCCCTCATATCGTTAATGTATATTTGCCTGGTATACAAGTAGAATCCTTTCTCGTACAACTCGACTTTAAAGGTATTGCTGCTTCCAGTGGTTCTGCTTGTACTGCGGGCTCAGTAGAACCATCTCATGTACTTGAGGCCATGTTCAAAGATAGAGATAGGGCACTATCTTCTGTAAGGTTCAGTTTTGGAACGAATAATACGCTAGAAGAAATGGAATATATCGCTCGTGAAATAAAAAATATAATACAGAGATAGACGAGTTACTATGTTAGAGTTTTATCCCACATTTGTTTATAGGAAAGGGGGAAATATAATGACAAAAAGACCTGAAGAAACAAGAGTTATCGTCGGTATGTCGGGAGGAGTCGATTCTTCAGTTACAGCCGCACTTTTAAAAGATCAAGGATATGAAGTGATTGGTATCTTCATGAAAAACTGGGATGATACGGATGAAAACGGGGTATGCACGGCGACTGAGGATTATGATGATGTTATCAAAGTTTGTAACCAACTCGATATTCCTTATTATGCCGTTAACTTCGAAGAAAAATATTGGGATCATGTATTCACTTATTTTCTTGATGAGTATAAAGCAGGAAGAACGCCTAACCCGGACGTCATGTGTAATAAAGAAATAAAATTTAAGGCATTTTTAGACCATGCCCTTTCACTTGGTGCAGATTATTTAGCTACTGGTCATTATGCTCAAGTACGTCGACAGGAAGATGGCTTCGTTGAATTAGTGCGCGGAACAGATACGAATAAAGATCAGACGTATTTTCTTCATCAATTGAATCAGGAGCAGCTAAGCCACGTTATGTTTCCACTTGGACATCTAGATAAAAAAGAAGTACGGAAGATAGCGGAAGAAAAAAACTTAGCTACTGCCAGAAAAAAAGACAGTACAGGTATTTGCTTTATTGGAGAAAGAAACTTTAAAGAGTTTCTTAAAAATTACCTGCCCGCACAATCAGGACAGATGGTGACTCCCGAGGGAGAGGTAAAAGGTCAACATGATGGTTTAATGTATTATACGATTGGCCAGCGCCAAGGACTCGGCATCGGAGGAGCTGGAGAACCATGGTTCGTGTTAGATAAAGACTTGGAAAGTAATACTCTTATCGTCGGACAAGGGTATCATCATCCTCGTCTATACTCAGAAGGTTTGGTAGCTTCCGGGCTTCACTTGATATCTGGTCAATCAATGAATGAACCAATAACTTGTACTGCTAAGTTTCGTTACCGTCAGCCAGATCAAGAAGTTACTGTCTATCCGGAAGAAAATGGGGAAACTAGAATAATATTCTCTGAGCCACAACGCGCTATTACACCGGGACAATCAGTTGTTCTTTATGATGGCGACACTTGTCTGGGCGGAGGTACAATTGAAAAAGCACTAAAAACAAGGGAGAGCGTAGGGATGTAGTGCGTTTTCCCTTTTTTATATAGACAGTCCTGAGGAACACGAAAAAAAGGAGAGGGTTACCATGGATATTAATGAACAAGCTGTAGAAGCACTGAAAAACGGGGAATTGGAGAAAGCAGCGGAACTATTAAATAAAGCGATAGAATCAGAACCTGAAAATCCCTTGCCGTATATTAATTTCGGCAATTTACTAGCAGAAATGAATGAGAGCGAAAAAGCATTAAATTTTTATCAAAAAGCATTAGAGCTAGATAGCGAAGCTGCAGCAGCTTACTATGGAGCAGGAAACGTCTTATATAACGCTGAAAAATATGCGGAAGCACTGACGATGTATCAACAGTCTCATAAAGCAGGGCTTGACGATGAGAGTCTTCATTATATGATGGGGTTGACGTACTATCAGTCGGGAAGGCTCCCTCATGCTATGGCCTCGTTACAGAGGGCGCTCGAAATGAATCCTGATGACACAGAAGCTCGCTTTTATTATGGTCTTTGTCTTGCTCAGTTGGAACAAGTAGAAGAAGCGGTTCCTCAATTTCTCGAAGTAATAAAGCAAGATGACCAACACGCTGATGCGTACTATAATTTAGGTGTCGCATATATGTATAAAGATGGGGCAGAAAAAGCAATCCCATATTTTGAGAAAGCGATATCGATTCAACCGGATCACATGTTAGCATTAAACGGTAAAGAAATGGCAAAAAGCATGCTCGAGGAATAATCCGGAGGTTTATCATGAATTCATTTGAAGAGGACAGGCTATCCGAGTCTTACCTAATCGGAACGGTGCTTCACATTATTTTCAGGAATGAAGAAAATGGTTATACAGTGATAAAAGTAAAGGTGAAGGAGTCAGAACCTGCCCTGGACGAGAAGAAAGTCACTGTTGTTGGCCATTTTCCAGCCATTGAAAAAGAAGAGCGGTACCGTTTCGAGGGAGAGTTAAAAGAACATCCTCGTTATGGTAAGCAGTATCAGGCCTATATTTATAAAAAAGATTTGCCTACAGAGAGGGAAGCCTTAATTTCATATCTTTCCAGTGAGCGCTTCACAGGTATCGGCAAAAAGACAGCAGAGCGTCTCATTGATACTTATGGCACGAATGTTATCTCCGGCGTCCTGAATCAACCGGATAAATTAAAAGAAATACCTGGGCTGAATGAAGAAAAACGTAAGACATTATATCGGGAACTGATGGAAAATCAAGGAATGGAACATGCCATGACCATGCTTTCGCGGTTTGGCTTTGGGATGGAATTATCGGTCAAAATCTATAATACGTACAAGGAAGAGACAATTGATATTATTCAGCATACCCCTTATCAACTTGTATGGGATGTAGAGGGAGTTGGCTTTTATAAAGCTGACAGGCTGGGAAAAAGCCTTGGTATTCAACCAAATGACCAGGAACGTGTGAAAGCAGGCCTGCTTTATGTATTATATGAAAAAACAATGCAGGAGGGCCATGTTTATTTCCCGAGAAGAGAAGTGTTAAAAGAAGCACAGGCGTTGCTGAATGAAGGAAACAATCAGGTAGATGTAACTGATTTGGACACTGCTGTTCTTCAGTTAGTAGAAGAAGATAAATTAATAGAGGAAGAGGAACGGATATATATCCCCTCTCTCTACTTTGCTGAAAAAGGAGTAGTTACGAAAGTTACGAAAATGTTAGAAGAGGATCAGAGAGATGTATTTTCTGAGTCAGAATTTTTGCAGGCTCTTGGTGAAACGGAAGAAGAATTCGGCATTGAATATGCGGAACAACAGCGTGAAGCTATTTATAAGGCTATTCATTCTAACATTATGATTTTAACCGGAGGTCCTGGGACTGGGAAAACCACTGTAATACGTGCGATAGTGGATATTTATGCCAAGCTGAACGGTTTTTCTTTAGATCGTTCGACGTATCGCAAAGGAGAAAGATTTCCTGTGTTACTGGCTGCTCCAACCGGTCGAGCAGCAAAAAGGATGAAAGAGTCAACGGGTTTGGAAGCTTCTACCATACATAAATTATTAGGTTTCAATGGAGAAGAGGAAGAAGATCCTTTTGAGAAAAATGAACAGCAGCCTCTTGAAGGTAGTCTTTTAATTGTGGACGAAGTGTCGATGGTAGACATGTGGCTTGCCAATCAGTTATTGCGTGCTGTCCCCGATGAAATGAAAGTTATAATCGTTGGAGATGAAGATCAACTTCCTTCCGTAGGGCCCGGACAAGTACTAAGAGACCTTTTACAAACGAAGTTGATTCCGACCGTAGAGCTTTCTGTTGTGTACAGGCAGGCAGAAGGTTCTTCAATTATTGATTTGGCACACACTATTAAAAAAGGATATTTACCAGATGATATGCAAACGCCTTATTCTGACAGACGCTTCTTTCCGTGCTCGAAACTGCAAACTGCACAAGTGATTGAGCAAGTTTGTGCAGGAGCTTTAAAAAAGGGATATTCTCCGCTCGACATTCAAGTACTTGCCCCGATGTATCGTGGGTCAGCAGGGGTCAATCTCTTAAATGAAACGCTCCAGAAGCTATTTAATCCTCATGAAGAGAAAAAAAGGAAAGTTAGTTTTGGAGATACCACTTATTCAAAAGGGGATGTCGTGTTACAACTTGTAAATGACCCGGAAAAGGAAGTATACAATGGAGACAGAGGGGTAATTGAAGCTATCTTTGAGGCGAAAGAAACAGTCGATAAACAAATGCAGATTGTCATTTCGTTTGAAGGCAAGGAAGTAACATATTCAAGACAAGAGCTGAAGCAAATTATGCTTGCGTATTGTTCATCTATTCACAAAGCCCAGGGCAGTGAATTTCCGATTGTGATCGTACCTATGCTTATGTCGTATCGCAGGATGTTGCAACGAAACTTATTATATACAGCAATAACAAGAGCGCAAGACTATTTAATTCTTTGCGGGGAAAGAGAAGCTATTCAGTTTGCTGTAGACAAAGATAATCGAGATGGCCGTTTCACCACGTTGGTGGAGAAGTTTCTCCATGCTGCGGGGGAAAGCCCTTCGTGAAAATATGAAAGTATAGACACTGTAAGGAAAGGACAGAATGGATAACAATCATCTGGAAAAGGGTAGGTTATCCATTATGAATTGTCCATATTGTCAATCAAAAACGACCGGAAAGATTGGAACTGAACATTATTATTGTTGGGAATGCTTTGTAGAGTGGACATATGAAGGAGAAAAAATTACACTTTACCAAGTGGAAGAGGATGGTTCTCTTTGTTGCCTAAATGATTTATTTGGAGAAAAGTTTTATCTAGAAAAAGGAAGTTGATGGAGAACTATTTAGATCAAACCCCCTAATGAACATCTTAAAGGTTAGTTGGAGAGAAGCACATAAATTGTTCGGAAGTAACTCATCTTAATAGTAGGATCGTTGCTACGAAGTGTTTCACTCTATAGGAGACAGTGAGAAAAACATTGCTTTCTATGTCTGTACCGATGCGATGGAACAAGGGGGATGTTGATTGATAAGGGAGAAGGAATGGGATTGGTTTCGACGTTTGTTAATCCTTATGATAGCACTATCTGTCTTATATTTAATTAGTTTGTTAAAGCCTCTCTGGGTATATGTATTTACACTTGCGTGGAAGGTGTTGCTGCCCTTTATTGTGGCGGCCTTCATTTCTTATTTACTGCACCCTCTCGTCACTCTTTTTCAACGAGCTCACATACCAAGATCCCTATCGATTTTACTAGTATATATTGTTTTTTTTGGAGGAGCTGGTTGGTTATTTTGGTACTTTAGCCCAGTTCTGTACTTAGAGACGCAGAGGTTCATAAATCAGCTTCCTTATTACTTCAATCAGGCTTACATTCTGTTTTCAGACTTTCATTATCAGCTCGACCATATGCCTCCCGCGGTCCATGATAGTATCGTCACGGCTCTCGAACAATTAGAAGTGAAGTTAACGAACAGTCTGAATGAGCTTATAAATAAATGGCGGAATATCATTGACATCATCGTATTGCTTCTATTACTTCCTTTCCTTGTCTTTTATTTACTAAAAGACGTACAGGCCATTGAACGACTCGTTAAGAAAATGATTCCGAAAAAATGGCAGGATGAAGGGGAATTATTAGGAGTAGCGACCGACCAAGCGTTAGGGGACTATATTCGAGGTCAATTTATGGTTGCGGGTTCGGTTGGTCTTTTGTCTCTCTTTGGACTTTGGTTTCTTGATATTCCAAATGCTATATTATTAGGGATTTTTATCGGAGTCACCGATATTATTCCGTATTTTGGCCCGATATTAGGCGCGGTACCAGCGTTAATGGTAGCAGCTTCCGTCTCGACAAATAAAATGATAGCTGTCCTTCTGCTGCTCCTAATTATTCAACAGTTGGAGGGTAACTTCTTATCTCCTTACGTGGTAGGAAGGAATGTTCGCTTACATCCGCTAGTGATTGTTTTTGCTTTAATATTAGGTTTTGAAATAGCAGGCATCGTCGGCTTGCTTGTTGCTGTTCCTTTATTTGTCGTAGGAAATAATGTTTTTCATTCTTTTCGGGAGAGACAGGAAAATTAATATAGGAATAGGGTTTGACACGACAGTACTTTTTTTATAATGTAAAAGAAAATACTATGGCGAAAGATATCCATTCTTCTACTATTTTAATAAGGTAAAACAGTGATAGGAAAAGTATGTTGGGGCCCTCTGTACAGAGACTGTTTCCAAAGCTGAGAGGAAACGGCGGAGAAGTTCAACAGAAAGCTAGCCTGGAGTGCGGGTGAAAACCGCCGTCTACCTGCGTTAAAGGGATAAGTTGACAAGCAGTTAAGCCTGCTTGTAAACAGGGTGGTACCGCGAGTGAACCTCGTCCCTGACAGGGGAGGGGGTTTTTTGTATTGCACGTTACTTTATAGGAATTTGTTTTTATCGGTTCTGTAAAATTTGTTGGGTTCTTAATCATTTTTCTACGGGTTGGATGGCTCTCTAGGCTCGCTTGCCGCGGGCAACGCTTCAACTTCCTCGGCAGCGCACACCGCTGCCTGCGGGATTTTACTGCCACAGGATGTGGTGGCTTCTACGTTGCACACAGGACGTGTGCGATTTTAGTAGAAGTTCCTCTGTTGCTTTTCCCGCAGGCGTCTCACCTAATCGCCATCAACCTTATTTAAGAAATGGAAGAATCTAATCCTTTTCACCCCAACATTTTCTTTAGAACCTTTTTATCACGTTAAGTTGTTCATTTGTACAAAGTTGGAGGGAAAATACGATGAAAAAATTAGCTTCTCAACAAGTAAGACAGATGTTTTTAGATTTTTTTAAAGAAAAAGGACATGCCATCGAACCCAGCGCTTCATTAGTACCACAGGATGATCCTACTTTGCTATGGATTAATAGTGGTGTTGCCACGTTAAAGAAGTATTTTGATGGCAGGGTAGTACCTGATAATCCACGTATAGTGAATGCGCAAAAATCCATTCGGACGAACGATATTGACAATGTCGGAAAAACTGCGAGACATCATACCTTTTTTGAAATGCTTGGTAACTTTTCGATAGGCGACTATTTTAAAAAAGAAGCAATTGAATGGGCGTGGGAATTTTTGACAGATGAAAAATGGATTGGGTTTGATAAAGAGCGTCTGTCTGTCACGATTCATCCTGATGATGATGAAGCCTTTGATTTATGGAAAAACCTCGTAGGAGTACCAGAAAATCGAATTATACATCTAAAGGAAAATTTTTGGGACATAGGGGAAGGGCCAAGTGGTCCTAATACGGAGATATTTTACGACCGAGGACCGTCTTATGGGGACGATCCAAATGATCCGGAGTTGTTCCCAGGAGGAGAGAACGAAAGATATTTAGAAATATGGAATTTAGTATTCTCTCAATATAACCATAATGCGGATGGTACTTATACACCACTTCCTAAGAAAAATATAGATACAGGAATGGGACTTGAACGAATCGTGTCAGTCATACAAGATGCGAAAACGAATTACGATACAGATCTGTTTATACCCATCATAAAAAAAGTAGAAGACATATCAGAAGTTAAATATGGTTCGGAGGATAACAAAGATGTGGCATTTAAGGTAATAGCCGACCATATCAGGACAGTTAGCTTTGCTATAGGGGATGGTGCCTTACCATCGAATGAAGGAAGAGGCTATGTATTAAGAAGGCTTCTTCGGCGTGCGGTACGGTATGCGAAACAGTTAGGGATTGAGCGTCCATTCATGTATGAATTAGTGCCAACAGTTGGTAATATAATGGAAGATTACTACCCTGAAGTACAAAGGAAAGAAGCATTCATCCAGAAGGTAATAAAAAATGAAGAAGAACGTTTCCATGAGACGTTAAGTGATGGATTAGCTATTTTGTCACAAGTGATGGAGAAAGCTAAAGCAAATCGTGAAACCGTGATTTCCGGTAAAGATGTTTTTACTCTGTATGATACCTATGGATTTCCAGTCGACTTGACAGAGGAATATGTGACAGAGCAAGGCTTTTCTATTGACCATGAAGCCTTTGAAAAGGAAATGCAGGCTCAAAGAGACAGGGCTAGAGCAGCTAGAAAAGACGAAGGCTCCATGCAGGTTCAAAATACGATTCTCTCTGATATAACGGAAAACAGTGAGTTTGTAGGGTATGATCATTTGGAGACAGAGTCTAGCGTTGTAGTTATGATTCATGATCAAGAATTAGTGGACACCGTATCGGCTGGTATGACGGCACAAGTTATTTTGGATAAAACACCGTTTTATGCAGAAAGCGGGGGACAAGTCGCAGATCAAGGAACGTTAAAAAGTGAGAAAGCAAACGCCAAAGTTATCGATGTGCAACGAGCTCCGAACGGACAGCATCTCCATACTATTGAGGTAATAGATGGGACCCTCAGAAAAGGGGCTGCAGTAAGGGCTCTGGTAGAAGAGAGCGGACGTGTTGATATTGTGAAAAACCATACTGCGACTCATTTATTACACCAGGCATTAAAAGATGTATTGGGAGATCATGTAAACCAATCGGGTTCATTAGTCTCCGGTGATCGCTTACGCTTTGACTTTTCTCATTTTGGACAAGTGAAAGAAGAAGAAATATATGAAATTGAGACCATTGTCAATGAAAAAGTATGGCGCGCTATCCCGGTTGTTATTGAGGAGAAGAAATTAGAGGAAGCAAAAGCGATGGGGGCTACAGCTCTGTTTGGTGAAAAATATGGGGATGATGTCCGTGTCGTACAAGTAGGTGATTATAGTATTGAACTATGCGGCGGTTGCCACGTGAGGAACACAGCAGAGATCGGAATGTTTAAAATAGTAACGGAGGCTGGAATAGGTGCGGGTATCCGCAGAATAGAAGCGGTTACAGGGAAACAAGCTTATGAATATATGAATGATCAACTTGAATTATTGAAAGAAGCAGGGGAAAAACTAAAAGTAAAATCAGTACAAGAAGTACCGAATCGTGTGGATGCATTGCAGCGACAACTTCGGGAAGTTCAGCAGGAAAATGAGTCTCTTGCAGCGAAACTTGGTAATATAGAAGCAAAAAATCTTTCCGCTGAAGTGGAAGAAGTAGAAGGGATAAAGCTCATTGCAAGAGAAATAGAAGCAGCTGACATGGATGCCCTTCGTAACACAGTGGATGAATTAAAACAGCAGATTGGCTCTGGAATTGTTGTACTTGGCACGGTGAATAACGGAAAAGTAAACCTCGCGGCAGGAGTGACAAAAGATCTCATAGAAAAAGGCTACAAAGCAGGAGATATCGTGAAAGAGGCTGCCTCCATTTGCGGAGGAGGCGGTGGTGGCCGTCCTGACATGGCCCAAGCTGGCGGGAAAAATGCAGATAAGCTACCTGAAGCTTTGAGTTCCGTGAAGGATATGATAAAATCCATTTCCTAATAGGAATAATTGATGTACAATAAGGGCAAGATGTGGAAAGTAATGGCGGTTCTTTTCCTTCATTCGCTCACTTGAGGAGGTGTATGGGATGGGTTCTAACGACAACACTATGAAATTTAATGTTCAAGAAGAAAACGTAGCTGCTAATGCTCAAGAAGTGATGTTTACCGTTTACGATGCACTTGAAGAAAAAGGATACAATCCTATAAATCAGATTGTAGGCTACTTGTTGTCCGGTGATCCTGCATACATTCCCAGACATAGAGAAGCACGTACGCTGATTCGAAAATTGGAAAGGGATGAACTCATTGAGGAATTAGTGAGGTCATACCTAAAGCGTAATGGGAAGGATCATGGATGAAAATTTTAGCGTTGGATGTAGGAATGAAAAGAATCGGTGTCGCTGTTTCTGATGAATTAGGATGGACGGCCCAAGGGCTTGAAACAATTCATGTGAAAGGTGATTCACCGCTTGAAGCATTTGGCAGGATTAACGAATTAATGAAAGAACAAAGCACTGATGAAATTGTAATCGGTCTGCCTAAAAACATGGATGGAACCATTGGCCCGCGTGGAGAACAATGTCAAGAATTTGCTGCTCAATTAGAAAGCGAACTAGGTGCGACCGTTCACATGTACGATGAGAGATTGACGACACAAGCAGCAGAGCGAACATTAATCGAAGCGGATGTGAGCAGGAAAAAACGCAAAAAAGTCGTGGATAAAATGGCAGCTGTCATGATTCTTCAAGGCTTTCTTGAACAAAATCAGTCTAAGATGAAGTAACGGAGGGTGAATCGATGGCTCAGGAAGAAAATGAAAGAATTGTCATTCCAGATGAGGAAGGCAACGAGCACCTCTTTGATGTGTTATTTACATTTGATGTGGATGAGACCGGAAAATCGTATATTGTCCTAACGGAAGCAGGAGAAGAGGAAAACGAAGAAGAAACAGAAGTATTTGCTTTTCGTTTTGAAGATGATGGAGAAGAGGACTCGGACATTTCCTTATTTCCAATCGAGACAGACGAAGAATGGGACATGGTAGAAGAGATGGTAGAGACATTCAGTGCAGGAGAAATGGAATGATCCCGGCATATGCGCTGGAATAATGAATGGATATTGCCATTAAAGGGGAAATCTCTTTAATGGCTTTATTTCTGTTAAGGATAGGAAGCTCTCTCACGTATGTTCTAAGATAGGAATATATAACTTACGATTCGATGAAATATTGTATAATATAGACGGTATAGGGGAAAGGAGGGCTTTATGTCAGAGAATCAATCCAATGACACGTTTCATGAAAGAGCGAGACAAGCAAAAGTTGTTAGAAAAGTAGTTGCTATTATTATTAGTGTACTTGTATTAGTAGTTATTGTTGTAGGTGTAGGTGGTTATTTATACATACATTCTGCGTTACAGCCGGTTGATGAAGAAAGCGAGCAAACGGTAACAGTAGATATTCCGATAGGCTCAAGTCCCGCTTCGATTGGTGAATTGCTTGAAGAAAAAGAAATTATTAGAAATGGTACAATTTTTAGGTATTATGTTACGTATAAAAATGAACAAGGACTTCAAGCAGGAGAGTATGAATTGTCCCCATCCATGGAAATAGATGAAATTATCCAGTCCTTAAAAGAAGGAAAGGTCATCCAAGAAGCGGAACTCACATTTACGATCCCTGAAGGAACTTGGTTGGAAGGTATTGTAGAGACCATCGCAGAATCATCCTCTTACGAAGAAGAGGATATTATGGAATTGTTGAACGATCCTTCTTATTTGGAAAAATTAATAGATAAATATGACTTTATAAACGAAGCCATATTAAAAGACGATATTCGCTATCCGTTAGAAGGATATATATTTCCGGCCAGGTATGATTATTATGAAGAAAACACTGAGCTGCCGGCTATAATAGAAAAAATGATAGAGCGTATGGAAAGTGAGTTAAAGCCTTTATCTGAGGAACTGGAAGAATCGGATTTATCGGTTCATGAGCTTCTTACACTGGCTTCTATCGTGGAAAGAGAAGCGCGAAATGAGGAAGATCGTCCTATCATTGCTGGTGTCCTTTTCAATCGACTGGAAGAGGGTATGAGGTTAGAAGTTGATCCTACGGTTGCATATGCAATTGGGGAACACCGCTATATGACATCCTATGAGGATTTAGAAGCAGAATCACCATATAACACCTACCGTTATGAAGGAATGCCTCCTGGCCCCATAGCAAGCCCAGGTCTACCTTCTATAGAGGCAGTGTTAACCCCAGATGATAATGAGTATCTATACTTTTATGCTCGCCCGAATGGAGAAGTCATTTACAACAAAGAGTATGAAGATCATGTAGAGATCCAGGAGAAATATAGAAGTGAATGGGAAGAAGGTATGGATAATTAACAGGAGATTGATATATGTATAATCAGGAAGAATTGAAAAAGTATCTTCAATACATGAACCAGGAAAGCAACCCTCTGTTCTTAGCGATGGAAGCATACGCCGCGGAAAATAAAATTCCTATTATGGAAAAAGAGGCGTTAGATGTGATGCTTCAACTATTACAACTCCATAATAGCAAGCGAATTCTCGAAATTGGGACGGCTATTGGGTATTCTGCTTTAAAAATGGCTTCTGCTCTACCTGATGCCCATGTTGTTTCCCTAGAAAGGGACGCGGCTCGCTATGAAAAAGCCCAGGAGTTCCGACACCAAACGTCTTTAAGTAATCAAACAACATTTTATTTAACAGATGCCTTGGAAAATGAACTTATGTTTGAAAATAACCAGGAGTTTGATGTATTATTTATTGATGCAGCGAAGGGAAAAAATAAAGAATTTCTCACAAAGTATTTACCTTTGCTCACAGAAAATGCCCTCGTTATTACGGATAACGTATTTTTCAAAGGAATGGTGGCCGGAGGAGTGGAGATTCCAAAAAGATTCCTTCCGATGGTAAGGAAATTAAGGGATTATAATGAATGGTTGAGAAATCACGAGGAGTTCCAAACCCGCTTTCTAGCGGTTGGTGATGGCATAGCAGTCAGCAAAAAAATATAGCATGCATGTACCAGTAGTTTTGGTCATAGTTTAAAAATGACAAAGGACGAACTGGCAGCACTTAGAAAAAGAGGAGTGGCGATAAAATGGCAGAAGAAAAACAACATTACATGACAGAAGATGGGAAAAAGAAGTTAGAAGAGGAGCTTGAGTACTTAAAAACAGAACGACGTCAAGAGGTTGTAGAACGTATTAAGATAGCAAGAAGTTTTGGTGATCTCTCGGAGAACTCCGAATACGATGCGGCGAAAGATGAGCAAGCATTCGTAGAAGGACGCATTAGTCAAATCGAAAAAATGTTAAAAAATGCTTCTATTATTGAAGAAGACAACACGAATAATACGGAAGTGGCTTTAGGAAAATCTGTAAAGTTTAAAGAGTTACCTGACGGGGAAGAGGAAGAGTATACCATTGTGGGAAGTGCAGAATCCGATCCTCTAGAAGGTAAAATTTCCAATGACTCACCGATGGCTAAGTCTCTCCTTGGACGACAAGTAGGAGAGTTGGTTACCGTGAGTACACCTGGTGGAGATATTGAAGTGGAAATCATGGAAGTCAAGTAACGTTTGAAAACGAGCGAGAAACAAGCAGCTCTCCTGGATGCTGCTTGTTTTTCATTTACATATTAAGTGTGAGACAAACTGTAGACAGCCTCGTTTCAATAAGAGCTTCCTAAGTGCGCAAACACCGTTAATTAACCTTACAGCTATGTTATGAAGCACATGCGCAAAACGGTAGGACTTTTGAAATTTTTAAAAGCAGCTTATACCATTTAATTGTTATGTGAAATCTTAAAAATCGTTACTTTTTTGCTCTGTTTCCTTCCAATCCACTATATTATAATAAAGAAGAATCGATATTGGAGCAGATGGCAGGTGAATACGTATGAAGGATAACAATGAATTTGGCGAGAAAACGCGATATGACATGAGAAGAAAAAGAAACATGAACCGAATTCTTAACATTTCAATCGTTGTGGTAGGAGGTCTTATTTTATTTTTTGCTGCCCAACTCTTCTTTACTGGTGAGGATCAAGCAAGCGAAGAAGACCAAATGAACGATAGTCAAGAGGAGACTGAACCAGCAAATGAGGAGGATTCCATAGCGGGTCCTGATAATCAACCTGACAACGAAAATACGAATGTAGAAAATGAGACAAACGAACAAGATGCGCAGCAAGAGGAATCTCAAAACGAAAACTCGAATGAGACAAGTGAAGACGAGCAACAAGATGAAGAATCGAACAATGAGTCCGATGTAGGTGACCCGACAGGAGAAGGCAAATGGGAACCTGTTGGGACAGAACAATCAGGAGCATATCAACCTGACTTTTCAAAAGGAAGTCAAAATTGGAACGAGATGGAAAACGCTCTTCAATATGCTACTGGTTTGAATGAAAACAACATGATTATTTGGTGGTTGGAAAACGGCGGTGGAAATGTAGCTATAGGGACAGTGAGTGATCATCAGAACCAGTCTCGACCATATGAAGTAACAATGGAGTTCGTGGAGAATGAAGGATGGAAACCGACAAAGGTAGAGGTATTAGACTCCAATCCTTATCGGTAATGACTAGAAGAAATACAGGATAAGAAAGGAATCATAGACATGAAAATAGGAATAATTGGCGCAATGGATAAAGAAGTAGAGTTATTAAAATCCAAGCTCGATGACAGAAAAGATGAAGAAATAGGAGGATGCTATTTTCACTCCGGTACTCTTCAAGGTCAGGAAGCAGTGCTTGTAAAATCAGGTATAGGGAAAGTGAATGCAGCAATCAGCACTGCTCTCCTATTACATCAATACAAAACGGATGCTGTTATTAATACCGGATCTGCAGGGGGACTAGACCCTGAACTGGAAGTTGGTGATGTGGTGATCTCAAATGAAGTCAGGTACAATGACGTGGATGCGACGGTGTTTGGGTATGAATATGGGCAAGTTCCACAGCTCCCTGCGAAGTTTCCTGCTGATAAGGAATTGCTGGATGTAGCATTAACATGTGCTCAGAATGGAACGGTTCATGCAACAGAAGGACTTATTCTTTCTGGAGACTCCTTTATGAGTGATGAAAAGAGAATAGATTTTTTGAAAAATACCTTCACAGAACCTCGGTGCGCTGAAATGGAGGCAGGGGCTATTGCTCAGGTCTGTTACCGTTTTGACCAGCCATTCGTTATAATTCGTGCCCTCAGCGATATAGCAGGAAAAGAAGCAAAAGAGACATATGATCAGTTTTTAGAAAAAGCCTCTGTCCACTCCGCTAATTTAGTGTTGGCTATGATTGATAAATTGCATTCCTAAGTTGAAACGCGCTTGTTCATAGTAACAAGACGTTACAACATGTGCCAAATAGAAGGGTGTTTGAATAACGTTTCCTCTTCTTGCTGGATTATTTCATCGTATATTATATAAAAATCGCCGCTATCGTATGAGGATGTGCTATTCCTACCTATACGAAAGCTGGCGATTTTTATATGGTGAGATTTACTTATTTCGGAAATCTTGGGCGCTCAGATGGTGAGTCGGCTGAACACTGGATGGACAATCAGCTGTTTCTGTTACTTGTATAGGAGACATACGAAAGATGATTGAGCGCTCAACTTTCATAAATCTCTTCGGCGAAGTGCTTAATGATCCGGGCGGTGATACCCCATATAATATAGTTTTGATAATAATAAAAATATTCCGGTACAAATCCTTTATTCCACGGATAATTTTTTCCACCTGGGATGCTTCCATATGGGAAGTCCTCACCTGGTTGTACGGATAACTCAACATCATATCGTTCGGGATCATGAGAGAGAAAGAAAGACAATGGAACAGAGAACAATTCATCGACTTCTTCCTTATTTGGTGAAAAAGCAGTCGTGTTTAAAACCCCGGAAAAAGGAAATATTACTTGATTGAAAGGGGAGACGATACGATCTAATTTTCCGAGCAACGTCACTTGATTTTCAGAAATACCTACTTCCTCGCATAATTCCCGAATAGCTGCTGCTTGAGGAGAGGCGTCTTGTCTATCTATCTTCCCTCCTGGAAAACAAATCTCTCCCGGTTGGCGTTTCATATGTTTAGCTCTAACTTCAAACAGAACTTCCAAGCCCTCTTTTTTCTCTATGATAGGTATAATAACCGCATATTTTCTCATATAGCGTTCCTCTATTATCCCTTGTTCTCTATTCTTTAATCGTTGGATAACGGTTTCTTTACTAATTCTCACGGCGAGTATTCCACCTTTATTCTTTGCTAAGTTAATCATAACAGAGATTTTGTATAAACTCATCTGTTATGCAGAGTGGATAGGCTCCGAGTTCTCTCGATGCAGGTGTTTCACATGAGCGTAGTGTTTGTAAAAGGATGAAATGTGGTAAGGAATAATAGAAGTGATAAAAGGAGGCTATCATAATATGCCTAAATTTAATAAAAAAGAGTATGTTAGTGAAAAATCTCGTTCCGTAAAGGATAAGTTAAATGACACACCCCCTTCAGCTTATGAAGATCATATTCCGCTAGAAGAATTAAAAGATGACGAAATTGAAAATAGAAAAAAAGAGAACACAAAAAATACTTCTTCCACACAGAGGAAAGAAGTAGATTAACGGAACGATTTCGTTCATCATTGTAGGATCCTTCTTCGAATGGAGTGGCATTTTGTCCACTCCATTTTTTTAATATAGCTAATGAATGTATGAGTTATTCAAAGATAATCTTCTATATGGTAAGATTTAACTACAACACCAAAGAGGGTAGGTTATCTAGGAGTGGAGACATACGAAATGTATTATTCAATGAAACAAAAGTTTGAAAAAGAACTTGGGCGTGAGTTAAAACGAGAAGAAGAGCAATTAATTAATGAAATGCTTCGTAAACAGTTGGAGGAAAATGAAAGAGGTCTTCATTAAAAAGATTGGAAAGTTTAACATTCCATATAGCGGTTCTTCTGCTAGAAACGCAAACGTCCTGTTTGCAATGCAAAAGTCAACGCATCCTTCGTAAGCCAACGCAGAAGTCAGAACACCGTGTACTAGCTAACGCAAAAGGCAGCGCATCCTGTGCAAGCCAGATCGCTTTCGCTTTTCTTATGAAAGTGATGTTGGACAAACAACACATCTCCTCTTCAAGCATATGATAAATAGAGCAGGAAGGTTTGAAAGGGGAGATGCGAATTGTCCGGCATTTTGGCTGCAGCTGTTTATTTCATTAAAGAACTGGCCTTGTTTGTATCCTATGTTAAAAATAACGCGTTTCCGCAGCCCTTGTCGAAAGAAGAAGAGAAAAAACATCTAAAAAAATTGCAGCAAGGTAGTCAAGAATCAAGAAATATATTAATTGAACATAATTTGCGGTTAGTAGCACACATCGTAAAAAAATTCGAAAACACGAGAGAAGATACGGAAGATCTCATTTCTATCGGAACCATTGGGCTTATCAAAGGGATTGAAAGTTATTCTCCAGATAAAGGTACGAAACTAGCTACCTACGCAGCACGGTGTGTAGAAAATGAAATACTTATGCATCTTCGGGCATTGAAAAAAGTAAAGAAAGATATTTCTTTATATGATCCTATTGGGAGCGATAAAGAGGGAAATGAAATTTCTTTAATGGACGTATTGCAAGAAGAGGGGCCGGAAGTCGCAGATATCATTCAATTAAAGATGGAAAAGTCGCAAATGTATCAATTTATGGGCGTGTTAGATGAGAGAGAAAAAGGAGTAATTGTTAGCAGGTTTGGTCTCGAAAAGAAAAAAGAAAAAACACAGAGAGAAATAGCAAAGGAACTCGGTATTTCGCGAAGCTATGTTTCCCGTATAGAAAAAAGGGCACTTTTTAAACTCTTTCAGGAATTTTATAAACATCAGAGAAAAATGGGATCATAAAAAAAGATTACTTTCGTGAAGAACAACATGTAAATAAACTGGGGAAGAGACGCAGATTATCGTGTAATCTGCGTCTCTTTCCTACGATCGGTATTAATCGTTTCCCCCGTATAGAAAATATTATGTTTTTAGTTGACAGCATCCTTAAGTTGCTTTCCTGGACGGAAAGCAGGGTTTTTTGTTGCAGGGATTTCAATTTCATCCCCTGTTTGCGGGTTACGACCTTTTCTTGCCGCACGTTCACGTACTTCAAAGCTTCCGAAGCCAACTAATTGAATTTTGTCGCCTTTTTTCAATGTCTCTGTAATGCTGTCGAATACAGCATCTACTGCTTTAGAAGCGTCTTTTTTAGAGATATCTGCTTGCTCTGCTACAGAATTGATTAGATCTGTCTTGTTCATGAAAAAACTCCCTTTCATTCCTAATATAGAGACTGTACAATACAAATTTACTCATGAAATCCTTGATATGTCAAGTGTTGGCGGGTAATTTGACTAATGTGTAAGCTTATTTCTTACCATTATTTCCGAATAACAAAAATTTAAAACGGATGACAGATGAATTTTCAGCTAGAATGAGTGATTTAAGATAAGTCTTTTTTTGTTTTTTTCTTTCTTAAGTCATCTTGTGTACTTGACTCCCAAAGAGAGACGCCTGTGTTATGTGCAGCTCTCGAAATAAGATGGCCTCCAACTGGTGCTGTTGCAAAAACAAAGAGAATGGCTAAAAGAATGCGGGCACTAACATATCCATCCACTAGACCAAAGAATAAGAAGAGAGCTAACAAAATACACATCACTCCCAATGTGGCAGCCTTTGTAGAAGCATGGAGACGTGTGTATACATCAGGGAGCCTAATGACCCCTATAGCACTAATTAAGCTTAAGAGGGCGCCAATAAGAACGAGAACTCCTATCATTATATTGCTAATCTCGTTTACGCTCAATCACAACACCCTTTTCTATGAATTTGGAGAAACCCACTGTACCAATAAAAGCTAGTATAGCAAGTAGAAGTATAACTTCTAAGAACGCGGTTGTATTTAATATTAAAGACATGACAGCAGCCAGGCTGATGAGGTTAATCCCTATCATGTCAAGGGCTACTACCCGATCGGGAGCAGAAGGACCTGTTATTACTCTATACAGAGTTATTAAGATGGAGAGAGCAATAATTGCGGCGGATATATTAATTAGCATGTGAAACATTACGCTCTCACCTCCTGAATAGCCTTGATAAAGGAATTCTCGATTTGTCGTTTTTCGTCATTCACGTCTTCTAAGTCAAGGGAGTGGATATATAATGTCTTGCTGTCCGGAGAGACGTCTACGACCAATGTTCCTGGTGTTAAGGTGATTAGACATGACAACAAAGTGACTTCCCAATCGTCTTTTAAATCTATATCCATAGCAAATATACCAGGTCGGATGTCTAGTCGGGGACGTAATACTTGACTAACGACTTGAATAGTTGACAAAAATAATTCTTTAATAAAGATCAGGATTAGCTTAATAATCGCTATGAATGTAATAAAGTAAAAACGTTTGGGAAAGAAACCTCTCACCAAATATAGAATACCAAGCCCGATGACATAACCGCTTAGAAAAGAGACGAATGTCCAACTGTTATTGAGAAACATCCACGTGAAAGCCATGATTAAGTTGATAATTATTTGTATCGCCATATGATTCTACTCCTTTAAAACGGCTTCAATATAAATTTCTGGTTGAAGCAGTGTGGTTGCCGCGATGTCAACCAAAGGATAAAGCAGCTCTGCTCCTAGACCGACAAGTACGGATAGTGCTATTAAAAGCGCGCTCGGCCATAGCAATCCTTTTGCGGTAGAAAATTGGTCAGGTCTCTCCAGCGTCGGTTTCCCAAAAAAACCGTTTAAGAAGATACGGATCATGGAATAAAGAACGAGAAGACTTGATATCATCATCGTCGCAACAAGCCAATAGTCCCCAGCATTTGCACCACCTTGGATTAATAGAAGTTTGCCTATAAATCCACTTAACGGAGGAACACCTACTAATGACATAACAGCAACAAAAAACATCCATCCCAGCGCCGGGTAATATTTAATAATTCCTCCCATTTTCTTCAGCTTGCTTGTCCCTGCAACAAATACCAAAGTACCGACTAAGAGAAATAGGGCCGCTTTAATGATCATGTCATGAATCAGATAAAAGATAGCTCCATTGAATCCACTGTCATTTAATACAGATACGCCGAACAGAACATAACCCACTGCTACAATAACATTGTAGACAAGTATTTTGAAAACATCTTGGTGGGCAATCGCTCCGATCACACCAGCAATCATAGTAATCCCAGCTAATATACCAAGCAAAGTATGAGTAAATGCGGTGTCGTTCACAAAGATAAGGGAATAGGTCCGAAACAATGAATATATACCTACCTTTGTTAACAAGGCTCCAAATATAGCTGCAATCGCAGGAGGAGGCGCAGCATAAGAGCCGGGAAGCCAAAAGTATAGAGGAAACAATGCCCCTTTGAGACCGAACACAATTAAAAACATGACCGCAATCACGGTAAGAATAGGAACGGTCTCATCAAGACTGCCAATTCTTTCTGATAAATGAGCCATGTTCAACGTTCCTGTCACGGCGTATAAATAAGCCACTGCTCCTACAAATAAAGCAGAAGAAATAACATTCACCAATACATATTTAAACGATTCACGTAATTGTACCTTCGTACCGCCATGAACGATAAGTATGTAGGAAGCAATAAGCATTACTTCAAAAAATACAAAAAGGTTAAATATGTCTCCTGTTATAAAAGCCCCTGACACCCCTGTTATCAGGAAATAATAAAAGGAATAATAATAAAATTTCTCTCTTTCTCTGCCAATGGAACGAAAGGAGTACAAAAGAACGGGAAGACTAAGGACTGACGTAGTTGTTACTAATAAGAGAGCAAGCATATCTCCCACAAGCACGATGCCAAAGGGGGGAGTCCAGCCTCCCAATTCTAACGTTCGGATACCATTTTGATACACATCCAGAACAAGGAAGATATTAACAGCAATGAGGACGATGCCTGCGATGATACTAATAGTACGTTGCGCTGTTATTTTTTTAGGAATAAGCAACAAAATGGTTCCGGTCAACAATGGTATTAATATAGGTGCTATTAAGATGTTAATCATGTGCATCAGGCCCTCTCAATCCATCGGTGTCGTCCGTCCCTGTCACTTTATAAGCTCTGTAGCCAAGCACGAGGAAAAAAGATGTAACACCAAAACTAATTACAATTGCAGTTAGGATTAACGCTTGTGGAAGCGGATCCGTATAATTAGAAGCTTCGAGTCCGAGCAGTGGCGGTGCCCCTGTTTTTAAGCCAGCCATGGTTAAGAGAAGGAGGTGGGCTCCGTGACTAATTACACTGGTGCCAACAATAATACGAATCATATTTTTGGACAGAACCAAATAGGTTCCGGCCATGAATAAAACACCAGCCACAATAGACATAACAATTTCCATTATCGATCCTCCCCTATTGTTTGAATGATGGTAAGCGTTACGGCAACTACGACCAAATAGACACCAAGATCAAACAGTAAGGCAGTAGCCAACTCTACTTCTCCCAATATAGGAAGCGTAAAGTATCCAAAAGTGTGGGATAAAAATGGGACGCCAAATAAGAAAGATCCCACAGCAGTCAAGACAGCGATGAGCAGCCCGACTGCTATTAAAATTTTATAGTCGATAGGCAGGATCCGCTTTACTGTATCCAAATCAAAAGCCAGCATGAGGAGGACAACGGCAGAACTAGTCATCAGACCTCCAATGAAGCCTCCTCCCGGGTTATGATGTCCATTAAAGAACATAAAAACAGAAAATACCAGAATAATAAACACCAATACTTTGGTTGCTGTTTGAACTACGACATCATTCGGTCTCATAAGCGATCTCTCCCAGCAAGCCTTAATTTAATCATTGTAAAGATTCCTAGTGCAGCAATCCCTAGTACTAAAATTTCAAATAACGTATCTGTACCCCGGAAATCTACAAGGATGACATTCACCATGTTTTTTCCACCAGCAAGATCATAACTAGCTTCAGGGAAAAATCCAGATATTGATTCGAATAAACGAGTCCCATTAGCTGAAATACCAATTAATGTGATAGTGATACCGACTGCCAATGAAACAATAAAGTTTCCTGTTTGAAAGCGCACTTTTTTTAAGTCTTTTGTAATGTTAGGTAAGTGATAGAAGCACAGTAAAAACAGCGCGACCGAAACAGTTTCAATAATAAGCTGGGTTAAAGCTAAATCCGGGGCGCGGAAAATGACAAAAAACAGTGCAACTGTATAACCTGTAACACCAAGACTAATGAGCACAGTCATCCGCTTTGATGCAAACATAACAGTCAGGGCTGAGAAAATCAGCATCGCTGCAAGGATAAGTTCATGCACGCTTACGGGAGCTGTGTTGTCTGTAGTTAACGTTAAGGCATCCTTACCAAATAACGTAGCAATTAGGATAGCTGTAAAGAAAATAAATATATACACGAGGTAATGTCTTATCGACCCCGTCATATACAAGCCTGTTATACGGCTCGCAGCTCTCTCTCCAGTAAAAAGAGTTTGGTCATACAGCTTGTTAAAAGACAACGTTTCGGGGAAGAGGCTGTAGACACCTGACCATTTCCGAATGCTCAAATACAATAATGACCCTAACGCTACGACACCCAATGTCATAAATAACTCTAGGGTCCAGCCATGCCAAAAGTAGATGTCCACGTGAAATTGTTCTCCATTGGCCAATACAGACGGGAGAATGGACGCCATAGCCGGGGCGATGACTGTATAAGATAATATGTTTGGAAAAAATCCAAACACAATAACCAGACTAATTAACACAAGAGGTGAAATTAGCATTCCAAACGGTGCTTCATGAGGCTTAGAAGGCAGTTTGTTAAGCTGCAGCTTCCCGCCAAAGGTTTTAAACACAATAATCATGCTGTATATAAATGTAAATATGCTTGCTATCCAAGCTACAATTGGAAAGACAATTCCAATTGTATCCACACTAAACAAGTTGAACGTCGTAATATTTAGCATTGCCGTAAAAAACATTTCTTTACTTAAAAACCCATTAAAAGGTGGCAAGCCGGCCATAGAAAAACTGCCGATGACGGCAATGGTGAACGTAATCGGCATAACCGTCATTAAACCTCCGAGATGACGGATATCACGAGTGCCTGTCTCATGGTCAACGATACCAACCATCATAAACAGACTGCCTTTGAAAGTAGCATGGTTTATCAAATGAAATAAAGCGGCAGCTGTAGCTCCTATGTATAAGTTATTATCGATACTATCAAAGTGTAAAGCAGCTGCCCCTACGCCTAGCATCGATAGTATCATTCCCAGCTGACTGACAGTAGAATATGCAAGAATTGCTTTCAAGTCAGTGTGACGTACTGCTGAAAAAGAACCCCAAAACAGGGTAGTTATTCCAAACCCTGCCACGAGCCAAAGCCATTCTCCACTAAAAGCAAAAACAGGACTAAGGCGGGCCACTAAATAAATACCTGCCTTTACCATAGTAGCAGAGTGTAAGTAGGCGCTGACTGGAGTCGGTGCTTCCATAGCGTCGGGTAACCATATATGAAATGGGAATTGAGCTGATTTTGTAAACGCTCCCAGCAATATGAGCAGCATAGCCGGCAAAAATAATGGATGGTTTAATATTTCACTGGAAGAGGCAGCTATTTCTTGAATGCTGAACGTATTCGTCATTTGATACAGAAGCACAATCCCTACAAGCATGGCAAAACCGCCAAGCATCGTGATTAGCATCGATTTTAAAGCGCCATAACGGGATTTTTCTCGTTCGTACCAGTACGAAATAAGTAGAAATGAAGAAATGCTTGTGATTTCCCAAAACGTATAAAGAACAATCAAATTATCAGATAAAACAACCCCAAGCATTGCACCCATAAACATTAATAAATAAACATAAAAATTATTGAGAGATTCTTTCTCTTTTGAAAGATAATAGATGGAATATAAAACGACTAACGATCCAATCCCTGTTATTAATAAAGCAAATAGTAACCCAAGTCCATCTACATATGCCGCGAAGCTAATCCCCAAGGAGGGAATCCAATCAAATACGGCAGTAACGGACTCATTGTTCGAAGTGATAGGCAAAAACTGAATAAAATAAATGAATAACAGAAAGGGGACGAGTAAGACAAACCACCCCGTATGTATTCGTGAAACAAGTTTGTATAAAATGGGCACTAATATAGCAGCTAAAAAAGGAGCTATAATAGCGAAATGCAAGGCTGTGAACATGTAAGGCCTCCTTTGTCATTTTCCGTATCTTTATGTAGTCTTTTCACATTATAACTTAAAATAAATGAGGATGCACCTTGAAAAACCTTGAGAATGAAGGGGATGAAAGGATTATTATATATAGGTAGAGAGCCGGAATTAGAATATTTAATGAATAAAAAAATTGTCGATTCCCGACACTAATTATATAAAGGAGTGTAGGGAATGACGAAAAAAATCATTGGTTCTTTGTTTGTCATCTCCATGGTGTTTACGTGTGGAGCATTTATGAATGAATATGTAGAACAAAAACGTTTGGATAAGTTTCATTCAACAAGTGATCCGCTCGTTCCCTTGGCAAATTCTTATGAAGGAAAAACCATCAACTTAGAACCACGCGAATATGCAACAATAAAAAGCCTTTCCAGTTAAACCACTGGAAAGGCGATATTTTTCAATTTACATTTTATTATCGGCTAATCGATACGGGTCGATAGTTACCCATCAGTAAAGAGCGTTTTCTTAATTCTTTTTCAATCAAAGTTACAAAATCATCTTCCAGTTCCAATTGAATGGCTTTTTCATAGGCTTCTACCAGCAAATCATCTGACAGCTGTTCCATTTAAGAAAAACACCTCCTTACTATAACCGCGCACTCCAATATGGAATATGTACGGTTTAACACACATTTAGTTTAGCATTTTAGTGTTGAGAGAACAATCGTTCGTTTATCCACAATTGTTAGTGGATAAACTGTTTATACATTTAGGATAATTAGCAATAAAGTTAATTACATACGTGTTAATAGTGTTGAAAAAGTTATCCACAAATAAGAGTGTGTAAAAATTTGTCGAAAAGTTTTAGGAATAATAAAGATAACCCTTTTCCTGCTACTAATTGAAAAAAAACGGCATAAACGATATACTTTCAGTTTAGCGGGACGATCGGAAATATATTAAATTAAAGGGTGTCTAAGGTGCTAAAGTATTTTATTCCAAATGAATATATACCTTCAGTTTTTGATTTAGATCTTGAGGAATTACGTGCTAGAAATATTAAAGGAATTATTACAGATTTAGATAACACTTTGGTAGAATGGGACCGGCCGGATGCGACTCCCAAGTTATTGGAATGGCTGAAGCTCATGCGTACGGAAGGCTTCCAAGTTACCATCGTTTCGAATAATAACAAGGAACGAGTGAGCTCATTCTCAGAACCAACGGGCATCCAGTTCATTCATTCGGCTAGAAAACCACTTCGGAGAGCCTTTCTCAAAGCATGTAAACGTATGGGGCTTGCAAAAGATGAAGTCGTGGTGGTCGGAGATCAAGTACTAACAGACGTATTCGGAGGGAACAGAGCTGGTTTTTATACGGTTCTAGTAGTACCTATTGCCTCGACAGACGGATTTTTAACGAGAGTGAACAGAAAAGTGGAAAGAAGGGTCCTTAAGCGTTTGCGAGATAAAGGGCTGATTCAATGGGAGGAATAACCTAAATGAATGAGACTATTGTTTGTTCTGGGTGCGGGACAGAAATTCAAACTGAAAATAAAGAAGGCGCCGGATACACACCACCTTCTGCTTTAAACCGCGAGACTGTCATTTGCCAACGTTGTTTTCGGTTAAAGCATTATAATGAAGTACAAGACGTACCATTGGATAATAAAGACTTTACTAACAAGCTGCATAAGCTGGGGCAAAGAGATGTGTTAGTAGTAAAAGTTGTTGATCTCTTTGATTTTGAAGGCAGTTGGATTCCAGGCTTTCAAAGGTATGTCGGAAATAATGATGTACTTATACTGGCGAATAAAGTAGATCTTCTACCCAAATCAACAAACCATTCGAAATTAAAAAGGTGGATTGCACGAGAAGCAAAAGAACATGGATTACGTACGGAAAGTATTATGTTAATCAGTGCTAGTAAAAATCAGGGGATACAAGAGGCAGCGGCTGCGATTGATAAGATCAGAGACGGTCGAGACGTCTATGTTACTGGTTGTACGAATGTAGGGAAATCGACGTTCATCAATAAAATTATTCAAAATGTCAGTGGCGAAGATCAATCGATTATTACTACCTCACACTTTCCTGGTACTACGCTTGATATGATTAATATTCCTCTTGACGATGGAAGTAATCTTTACGATACGCCAGGAATAATAAATAATAAACAAATAGCACATTTTGTAAGTAAAAAGGAACTGCAGCAGGTAACCCCTGCTAAAGAAATTAAACCGAGGATTTTTCAGTTGAATGAAGGGCAATCATTATTTGTAGGAGCATTAGCGCGCTTTGACTTTAAACAAGGGAGTTCAAATTCCTTTGTTGGATATTTTTCAAATGAATTACCAATCCATCGGACAAAATTAGAAAATGCTGATGAATTATATGAAAAGCATTCTGGTGAGTTATTGTCCCCTCCAGGACCGGAGACCCTGAAGACTATGCCCCCGCTCATTAAACATGAGTTTACAATTAAAAAGCCAAAGACAGATATCGTAATTGCTGGATTAGGGTGGTTATCTGTAACAGAGAGTGGAGCAGAAGTGACTGTTTATCTCCCTAAAGGTGTAGGTGTTTCTATAAGAGAGGCGATTATTTAATGTGGACAAAAAAAGCTGAGAAATTATTTGGACTTATTGGATATCCAACTGGTCACTCTATGTCACCAACTATGCATAATGAACAGTTTCGAGTGAAAGAGCTTCCGTATTATTATCACGCTTTTAACGTACATCCCGACCATTTAAAAGAAGCAGTAGATGGAATGAAAGCTTTAGGTGTGTCGGGCTTCAATGTAACTGTTCCTCATAAAGTAGCTGTTATGGATTACTTAGATAAAATAGATGAAGAAGCAGAGATTATAGGAGCGGTGAATACAGTCGTAAATGAAAACGGACAATGGGTTGGATATAACACAGATGGCCGTGGGTATGTAGATTCTCTGAAACGGGTAATTGGTGACCAGTTAAAAGAGAGCGATATTCTTGTAGTAGGAGCTGGGGGAGCTTCCCGGGCCGTTGTTACTGCATTAGCCTTGTACGGAGTAGCGTCCATAACAATCACGAACCGTACCGTTGCCAAGGCGGAAGAAATTCGCCGCATGCTGCCGGAGAACTATCATATAAATGTGCTTAATAAAACGGATGCTGAATCACAAACGTCTACGTACGATGTAATTGTTAACACGACTTCCGTTGGGATGTACCCCCACGTAAATGAAACTCCTTGGGTATCAGAAGGGCTAAAGAGAGGTTGTCTGTGCAGTGATCTCATTTACAACCCTCTCCAAACGAGATGGCTGGAAGAAGCGGCGGCAAATGGAGCAAACACAATAAATGGAGTAGGCATGTTTGTTGGTCAGGGGGCACTTGCTTTTCAAAAGTGGACAGGGATCGAACCGGATACAGATAGGATGACAGAGGTTGTTGTAGAAGAGTTAGGAGGAAAGAAATCAGATGCTTACCGGTAAACAAAAACGGTATTTGCGTAAAAAAGCTCACCATTTAAAGCCTGTATTTCAAATTGGGAAAGCAGGGGTGAACGATAATTTAATTAAACAGACGTTAGATGCTCTTGAAGCGAGAGAATTGATAAAATTAAACGTGCTTCAAAATTGCGCCGAAGACAAGCATTTCGTTGCAGAGGCAATAGCTGAAGGGGCAAAAGCAGATATAGTGCAAATTATTGGGAGTACTATCATTTTGTACAAAGAATCAACAGAAAATAAGAGAATTGAATTACCGAATTAAAGGGGAGAAAGAATGACGGAGAAAATAGGTCTTATGGGAGGGACATTTGATCCTCCTCATGTCGCCCACTTACTAATCGCACAGGAGACGTTATCCAGTCTTGGTTTGGATGAAATTTGGTTTATTCCCGCCAATATCCCCCCGCATAAGACGAGAAACCATCTCACTACGTCTGAAGATCGTTTGCAGATGACGCAAAGAGCGGTGAATAGCAATACGAAGTTTCATGTGTGTGACATAGAGTTTGATCGGTCAGGCCCTTCTTATACCATCGATACAGTAAAGGAGTTAAAAAGAAGACATCCAGCTGACTACTATTTTATTATCGGTGGAGATATGGCGGAACAGCTCCACACATGGAAGGATATTTCCACATTAAATACATTAGTAACATTTGTTGTTGCAGAACGCCCCGGTTATTATGCTGGAAAATGTGAAATAGAGGGTATAGAACATATAAAGGTGCCCCAGCTTGATATTTCATCCACTCTGATTCGTGAGAGATGCAGGAAAGGTGAAAATATACGGTATTTTGTACCAGAGGATGTTAGGGATTGGATTAGGGAGAGAGAGCTATATGGATATCGACCAAAAAACAGCACTTAAATTAGTAAAACCTCATTTAACAAATAAACGATATATCCATACCGTTGGGGTCATGAACACTGCGGTCAACCTAGCTCATCGGTATGAAGTAAACACCAATAAAGCGAAAATGGCGGCCATCTTTCATGATTATGCCAAGTACCGTTCTGTGGAGGAAATGCGAGAAATTATTCAAAAGAACGGCTGGGATGAAAGGTTCATTCAGTTTAACAATGAGTTATTACATGCTCCTGCTGGTTCCTATCTGGTGGAGAAGGAAATTGGAATTAAAGACAGTGAGATATTATCGGCAATCTTCTGGCATACTACGGGTAAAGCAAATATGGATCCTTTAGAGAAGGTCATTTTTTTAGCAGATTATATCGAACCGAATCGAAATTTCCCGGGAGTCAAGGAAGTTAGAGAACAAGCTGAAGTTGATTTAGACCGGGCCGTATTAATGGCACTTCATAACACTGTTCTTTTTTTGATGAGCAAGGAAGAACCGGTATTCCCAGAGACACTTCATGCTTATAATGACCTGGTTTTGGAAATATCTAAACAAAATAAGAAAGGATGAAAATATAGGATGGAAGAGAAACCCCTGTTAACTTTGGCAGCTCGTGCGGCTGATGAGAAGAAAGCGGAACACCTTATAGCACTTGATATGAGAGGTATCTCTCTTATCGCTGACTTCTTCTTGATTGGACATGGTAATTCTTATAAACAAGTTCAAGCTATTGCCCAGGAAATAAAGAAGAAAGCTCAGGAGGAGGGGTATGAAGTAAAGCGTCTTGAAGGCTATGATGAGGCAAAATGGGTGCTGATCGACTTAGGAGACGTCATCGTCCATGTTTTCCACAAAGACGAACGGCATTATTACAATTTAGAAAAATTATGGGGAGACGCAGGAGTAGTTGAACTAGAAACTGTTTTATCCTATTAGGGGTTCGAAAAAATGATGTATAAAGGGTTTGCAAATGTTTATGACGAATTAATGGCCGATGCCCCCTATTCAAGCTGGCTGACATGGGTAGAGACGACACTTAAAGAAGAACAGCTTCAAGAACCGAAAATACTAGAAGTAGGGTGTGGAACAGGAACCATTTTAGCAAGCTTGTGTGAAAAAGGCTACCAGGCAGAAGGCTTGGATGTGTCGGAAGATATGCTGGCGGTTGCAGATCAAAAGCTGAAAAATAAGGGACTTCAGGCGTTATTGACATGTCAAGATATGCGTTATTTCGACATGGGCAAGCAATTTGACGTAATTATCGTGTTGTGTGACTCATTAAATTATCTCACTTCTATAAATGATATGGAGAAAGCTCTAAAGACGATTTGGGACCACTTGCGTCCAGGTGGGAAACTCCTGTTTGACGTCCATTCTCTTTATTATGTGAATAACGTTTTATCTTACTATTCTGTTGCAGATGCAGCAGAAGATATATCTTATATATGGAATGTATTTCCGACGGATGCCCCGGGAGAAGTGGAGCATGAGTTGTCAATTTTTACTCAACGTCAAGACAGCTTATATATAAGGTATGACGAACTCCATCGTCAGCGGGCTTATTCCATGAATGATTACCGTTCTGTAATAAAAGAATGCGGGTTTTCAATAAAAAGGATAACTGCAGATTTCACCAGTGAAGCACCAGTAGAAACAAGCGAACGTCTTTTTTTCAATGTAGAAAAGATTTTACAAAACCCTTAGGAGAGGGTAAGATAATGATAATCTCTATAAAAAAGACGGAATTAATACCGTCTTTTTGAAGTTGGAAAATATATCATTTTATCGGGTTTTCGAGGTTAAGTCACCGTCGTGGTGTGAGGTCGATTCCTTACATTGTGGGGTGGGCCTGCCCGGCGGTTCTCCAGCGATTGTCGCTTAAAAGACAGGTACTCGGTGAAGGTTGAGCTCTGTCATACACTATATTCTTCCTCTTTCCCTTCCCCTATTATCAAGTTAACTTTTCTCTTCGTGCTGAAGTAATTTAATCATCTCTTGTTTGTCGACAGCAAACTTACGGTGAGTTTGTTGAAATACCTCTTCGAACATCCCTTCACTATACCTTTTTATTACTTTAATTCCTTCTCCTGTAATGCCTCCTGGAACATTTACTTTTTCTCTTAAGCTTCTCAAATCAAAATGACCTTGTTGCAGCAGGTGACCGTACGAAATCATCATTTTTTCAGCAAGCTGCTCTGCTTCTTCTAGTGTAATGGCTGTTTCAGTCACCGCAGCATAGATAAAACGCTCCAACAAGAGACTCATGAAGGCAGGACCACAGCTAACGATGTCGCTAGATGCTCTTAATACGTTATCAGAAACTTCCATAGGATCTGAAAAATGACTAATCCAATGCTTGAATTCTTTTCTCTCCTCTGCTTTCCACCCATTGCCAAACGTTAGTAGTAATGGTCCTTGCATTGTTTTGTTTACAATACTAGGGACAGTTCGTACCACACGTTGAGGCGGTAGTGTCTCTAAGTCCTCGAGAAGCACCGGGCTAGTGATGGTAGCCAAAATTTGTTTTTTTGATAAATGCGTCCTAAACGATTCGAGTAATGATTCATACTGTCCGGGTCGCACACACACAAATATAATATCTGTGTGTAAAAGGAGATCGGATAACTGAGAGGCTGCTGTGATGCGAGGAAATTTCGTTTGAAAATATTCACTGCGTTCTTTCGTTCGGTTATAAATCCATACGTTGCTTTCGTCAGATGCACCACTTTCAATTAGTATCTCTGTCAGCATTCCTCCCATGTTCCCCGTACCGATTACACCTATCTTTTTCACGCATTATCCCTCCTATATTTCCGTTCAAAAATGACTTCCCCATTTACATTATGTTCACCAGTATAAATATATGAGTCACTCTAAAAAGGAGCTGCATATATGAAGATGAAAAAAACAACTATCCTAACCTTGAGTTTTATTTCCATAATGATTGCAGGTACCCTGGTTTTTCTATATTTAGGAGAGAAGCATAAAGATGTGGAGTCTTTATCAGAAGAAGAGGAGTTACTAGAAATCCTGCAGGGGGCAGATGAGGGAAAAAACGACGAGAGCAGGATGGAAGAAAACAAAGAAAAACCAATAAACATAATCATTGATGTGAAAGGGGAAGTAAACCAGCCAGGTGTTTACCGTTTAACAGAAGATAAGCGTGTGATCGATGCTATTGATAAAGCAGGAGGTATGACAGAGAAAGCAAACCCTAACCAAGTGAATTTCGCGGAGAAAATCAGAGATGAAATGGTAATTTATGTCCCTTCCGAGGATGAAGAGATGGAGGCGCCTATCGTGACAGCAGGAGGAGTGACAAACGGGGATGACAAAGTAAGAATTAACTATGCTTCTGAAAATGAGTTGGAAACGTTGCCAGGCATCGGTCCGGCAAAAGCTGAAGCCATTATTTCATACAGAGAAGAAAATGGTTTATTTACAACGGGGGAAGAATTAACCAACGTGTCTGGAATTGGAGAAAAGTCATGGGAAAAACTGAAAGATTTAATTACTGTTGATTGATAAAGAGAAAGTAATTCGATAAAAATAGTTCCCAATACGACGATGTTTTGATAATCTTAAAGAGAGGTTAAATCGAAAGGGGAAATGGACAGTGTCAGAAAAAAACTGGAAGCTTGAAACAAAAGCGGTTCATGCGGGACAAGAGATTGATCCTTCAACTCAGGCGAGAGCCGTACCAATATATCAAACGACGTCTTACGGATTTAAAGATACCGACCATGCCGCAGGATTATTCTCTCTTGCGGAAGAAGGAAATATTTATTCAAGAATTATGAACCCAACCCAAAGTGTTTTTGAAGCTCGCATGACTGAGCTTGAAGGTGGAGTTGGTGCGCTAGCCACAGCCAGCGGAAGTTCTGCCATTCACTTGGGTATCCTCAATATTTGTGAAGCAGGGGATGAAATTGTAGCTTCAAGTGGTTTATACGGCGGCACCTACAATATGTTTGTACATACCCTTCCTAAGATGGGGATTAAGGTACATCTCGTAGAAGGGAATACTCCGGAAGCTTTTGAAGAAAAAATAACTGAAAAAACGAAATTAGTGTATGGTGAGATGATTGGTAACCCTAACGGCGAAGTTCTTGATATTGAAAAAATCGCTGAAGTTGCTCATCGAAACGGTGTACCATTAATGGTAGACGCGACGGTAGTTACTCCTGCACTTTGTCGCCCGATTGAACACGGAGCAGACATCGTTGTGCATTCTGCGACGAAGTTTATTGGCGGTCACGGAACTTCTATGGGTGGAATACTGATTGACTCTGGTAAATTTGATTGGACGAACGGCAAGTTTCCTTCCATGACAGAGCCGGATCCTAGTTATCACGGACTTGTCTATACAGAAGCCTTAGGAGAACTCGCTTATATTATGAAAGCAAGAGTTCAGTTAATGAGAGACTTGGGGCCAACCATTGCTCCTTTGAACACATTTTTACTTCTGCAAGGCTTAGAAACATTGCATTTACGTATGGAGCGTCATTGTGATAATGCATTACAAGTGGCGAAGTACCTTGAAGAACATCCGAAAGTGGAATGGGTTAATTACCCTGGTTTGAGTTCCCATCAAAGTTTCGAAAAGGCAGAGAAATACCTACCAAACGGAAAAGGGGCTATATTGACATTTGGTATTAAGGGTGGCATTGAAGAAGGGAAGAAGTTCATTAATGCATTAGAACTTCACTCTCATTTAGCAAATATTGGGGATGCCAAATCTCTAGTTATTCACCCGGCAAGCACCACTCACCAGCAACTGAGCGAAGAGGATCAGAAAGCAGCCGGTGTAAATCCTGAGCTTGTTCGTCTATCTGTTGGTATTGAACATGTGGATGATATCATTGCAGACATTGATCAGGCGTTGGAAAAAAGTCAACAATAATAACTATAAAAACAGCGGGCCCGCCCGCTGTTTTTCATAAAGGTTAATTTCTAAAAAATTGAAAACGAGTACTGAGGGAGCGATAAGTGCTTCTCTCGCCGATAGCGAAGCTCTTTCTGAGTGTTCAAACAACAAAGGTTGCGAGTACAGATTTCATAAAAAGAATCTGACTTTAGGCTGTTTTCACGCTTCTCAGCCTCAATCCATATAAGAGGAGGCGTATAAAAAATAATATTTTCTGTTTCAAAGAAGAATATGAGTATCTTCCTTCTACTATCAGCCATTTCAGGAATTAGTGTTTCAGTGGCGGAGAATCTGGCACAGGTTTTAATGTTTTTAACATTTATATGGATTGCTTTACTTTTCTCTAAGAAATGGCGGTTTATCACAATTTGTTTCTTGTGCTTTTGTATTTTCTTTTTCCGTACAGAATGGGAGGAAAAGCGGCAAGCTTCTGAATTAACGGGCGAAGAGACAAAGATACAAGGTTACATTGATGACGGTCCCTCTCGCGATGGAGATGTAGTTCACATGCAGTTAACTCTGCCTTCGTCTGAAAAAGTGCCAGTCACCATGTACCTTAAAGAAGCTTCAGAAGTAGCGGATGTCCCTCTATTGAAACCTGGTCTTTACTGCTCCATTGCCGGCACACTCAAACAGCCTTCAGCGGCTAGGAATTTCCATGCTTTTGATTATGCAACATACCTGAAGAGAAACAAGTCTTATTGGCTCTTTGAAGTCCAATCGATGAGAGATATTTCATGTGTTTCTCCAACCCCTTCTCCCCTCACGCTTACAAAGCTCATCCGTTTCTATGGTCTCCAACATATCGACAAACATTTTCCTAACGAACTAAAAGGAATTGCCGCTGCTTTAATATTTGGGGAACGGGAATTTCTTCACCCTGATACAGAAAATGCTTACCAAAGATTAGGTCTTATTCATCTGTTAGCAGTTTCTGGATTGCATGTTGGGTTAGTAACTGGGCTGATTTTCTTTGTGTTTATCCGTTTTGGAGTAACAAGAGAAACGTCGGAGACTATTCTTCTACTGTTCCTTCCTTTTTATATAATTATTGCAGGAGGAGCTCCTTCTGTAATAAGAGCGTCATCTGCACTGGGAATATATCTATTATTAAGGAAATGGAGAGTGAATATTTGCCCCTTCCAACTTTTACTATTCCTTGCTTTATTTTTATTGTTTGTTTCTCCTTTCTATTTATTTCACGTAGGTTTCCAACTTTCCTTTGTAGTAAGCGGTAGTTTACTTTTATCCTTTAGAATCCTAGGGAAATTACCTTCCATTCTGACCACCATAAGCGTAACTATTATTGCCCAAGTCTCAGCGCTGCCAATACTGCTTTTTCATTTTTATGAAATATCGGGGCTGAGCTTGTTGCTAAACTTCTTTTTTATCCCCATTATTGCTGGTATCATACTACCTTCCATCTTTGTGCTATATTTTATATCATTTCTCCCCTCTTCTGTTTTCTTACTGCTGTCGACCCCTTTCCATATACTCGTATTAAAAATTCATGAGTGCTTACACGCTATAGAGAAATGGGGATTTTTTTATTACAATCCGGGTAAACCAGGGCCTGTCTATATTGGGATCTTAAGTATTGTGTTATGCAGTGGTATGTATTACGTAGATAAATATGGATATAGAAAGATAATATGGGGTTTAGCGTGTATTATTTTCTTGCTGCTCTTTCCCATGGTCCAGCCGCATCTTAACCAAAAAGGATATGTGACATTCATAGATGTAGGACAAGGAGATAGCATTTTAATTGAATTTCCTTACCGAAAAGCCGTGTATTTAATTGATGGGGGAGGGGCTCTATCTTTTCCGAAAGAAGAATGGGCAAAAAGAAGAAAGAACTACGATCCCGGGGAGCGCGCTGTCATACCACTTCTGAGAGCTAAAGGAATCAGCACCATCGATAAGTTGATTGTAAGCCATGGGGATATAGATCATTTCGGAGGTTTGTACCAAGTGATAGAAGAGTTACATGTAAAAGAAGTGATATATGGAAAAGGGGACACCTTCAAAGAAAGTGAATTAGATTTTTTGATGAAGGCACATCAACAAAATATACCAATTGACTGGGTAGAGCAAGGAGATTACTGGGAGCAGGAAGGGATGACTTTCCACGTGTTATGGCCGGTAGGAAATGAGGAGCCTGGAAATCATCGGTCGGTCGTGCTATGGGCCGAAATAGGTGGGACCGGCTGGTTATTTATGGGTGATTTAGAAAAAGAAGGAGAAGGCGATATAGTCCAACAATACAAAGGGTTGCGTGCTGACTTTTTAAAAGCAGGTCATCACGGCAGTAATACATCCTCTACAAAAGAGTTATTGCAGCGTATAAAACCAAAAGCAGCATTCATTTCCGCAGGAAAATGTAATCAATTTGGACATCCGCACGAGGAAACATTGGACCGGCTTGAGGAAGAGGAGGTGACGATTTATCGAACTGATTTACAAGGGGCTATTGAAGTCACGTTCTTAAAAAATGAAATATTGCGTATACAGAAAGCGCTAGAAAATGGCGATAAAAAGGACTGTGAATAGCATGGAGTAGGATAACATGCTAAAAACCTTGCAGCTTAAGCTGCAAGGTTTTTATTATGTAAGATGTAGGAAAAACAAAGGCTTTCGCCTGGAACTTGACGAAAAGCCAAGTTTTCCTTAGAAGTGGAGAATATAGTAAGTTGGTGGTTCGAATCCACCGGTAGGCACTATTAACCGGATGGACGCGACAAGCCTCCTTATCAGGTTGTCAGACATGGTCACTGATTGACGGGCACCTGCTCTTTTGCATATGCCCGTTTAGGAAAAGCTTCCGGCCACGTCCACAATTGTTGCTACTAAGAATATAAGAGTAAAAAATACAAATGAAGCGACAAACGCCACTACGGCATCATTAAAGTCATTACGCTTACATTGGACGTCTTTTTCAAATTGGTTCACAACCATTCCCTCCTTGCTGAATGCAATCCATTATTAGTATAAGACAAGCCATGTTAAAAATCCACTTTGTTTCGTAATTGTTCGCCAACAATTTATAACTTTTTTGTATTCTGAAACAGGAACAGGGAGCGTTCTGACAGTACTGTAAAGAGTTGTCACCTATAACGGCCGCTGTCATAGGATATCCTAAAAGAGAAAACAAATACCGTTGATGAGAGGGGTTCCTAGGCCGTTTCATCAACGTTTATCATAAATGGAAAGCACCCCGTACGGAAGAGTGCTTTCCTTTTCTCTATTGAAAAAAATAATGACGGAGGATAGGATGATAAAGACAGGATTAGATCAAACATATTGGAGTTGCATGCAAATGAACTACTTACAACTATCCAACGAATTAAAAAAGAAAAAGCTACACTCTTTGTATCTACTGTATGGAAATGAAGGTTTTTTCATAAAAGATGTTGTTGATCGGATCGTGGATCTGGCTCTCCCGACAGAAGAGCATGACTTCAATTATTCGATATATGACATGAAGGAGACGCCTGTGGACGCTGCTGTGGAAGAAGCAGAAACATTACCGTTTTTTGGAGAAAAACGAGTTATCCTTTTAAAAAACAGTTATTTTCTGACAGGAAGTAAACGAAAAGAAGACGTGGAACATGATGTAACCAAGTTGGAAAAATACGCAGAGCAGCCACTTTCGCAAACAATCTTGATTGTTACGGTAAATAATGAAAAGCTGGATGAACGAAAAAAAGTAGTAAAAAAACTAAAAAAGCAAGCGGTTGTCATGGAAGCTTCCCCATTCAAGGAAGAGAATATGAAAGAGTGGCTGGATGATTTTATTAAAGAAACCGACGTAAACATCACTCAAAACGCAAAATCCAGGTTCATTCAACTAGCAGGTCGGGATATGAACAATCTCGTCTCAGAAAGTCAAAAACTTGCCTTGTTTGCGGCGGGAGGGAAAGAGGTAAATGAAGACGTCGTAGACACCATGATCGCTCGTACGTTAGAAGACAATATATTTGACCTCGTCGATCACGTAGTGAACCGTAGAAGAGAAAAGGCATTCCGTGTTTACTTTGATTTATTAAAGCAAAACGAAGAGCCCATTAAAATACTTAACTTGCTTGCTCGTCAGTTCCGCATCATTTTACATGTCCTTCGGTTAAAACAAAAAGGGTATTCACGTCAAAAAATGGCTTCGAAATTAAAGCTTCATCCGTATGCTGTGAAAATTGCGGAAGGACAGTCTGCTCATTTTAACGAAAGGACATTGGCGGGAATATTATCCGATTTAGCTGATGCTGATTATGCGATAAAAACAGGAAAAATAGATAAGTCTCTTTGTTTAGAGCTAAATATCAGCAAATTAGTGAAATGACTTCCAATCAAAGCACACAGGAAGAGATCGCTATTGTATGCTTCCCGCGAAAGACGCCGTCTAACGCTCATCTCTACTCATCTTTTCCACAACCACAACAACAACCTTTCAAAGTTATAAGTTTTACGGAATTTTGTTCCCAAGAGATTTAAAAAAACAATCTTTGTACAAAATTAAAAACGACTCTTATATAGAGTCGTTTCCTTCATTATTGAGCTATTTCATTTAAACGCTCATGCATTCTAGATTTTTCACGAGCTGCTGAGTTTTTATGGATGATATTTTTTCCAGCTGCTTTATCTAATTTCTTTTCAGCAAGAACAAGTAGTTCTTTCGCTCCAGCTTGGTCATTGCTGTCCGCTTTTTTATAAAATTCTTTTACTGCAGAACGCATAGCTGATTTAAAAGCTTGTTGCTTCACACGCTTTGTTTCATTTGTGAGTACACGCTTTTTCGCTGATTTTATATTCGCCATACCTGTCACCTCCTTAAGAGTTCATACCAGTTCACACTAATATCAACACAAGAGGATTCTATCAAAAAACAAAGGGCTTCGCAAGATAAGAATAAAACAACTCACATTCCTAATAATAGGAGCAGGTAAAGTAACTAATCATGAAAGGCAGGTGCAGGCAATGGATGAACAACAGGACCTTGAGTTGTATAAGGTGCGAACCGACCTGGCAATCGAAGAAAAAGAACTGATGGATGAGAAGGAAATCAAGGAAAAAAACAACAAACAAACCGACAATGGGATCATTATAAAGGAGAAAGAAGAGAACGGAATTAAAATTACGAAAGTAAAAATAAATAAAACAGGGGCCGGACAAACGGGGAAAAAACCAGGAAATTATATAACGTTTGAAGTGCAAGGAATTAGGAAACAAGATACGGAACTTCAAAAAGAAGTGAAACGAGTATTTGCTAATGAGTTTTCATCCTATATCGAACAGGCTGGTATAAAACATGATGCATCTTGTCTCATCACCGGGCTGGGAAATTGGAATATTACTCCTGATGCACTCGGCCCGATGGTTGTGGAAAAAATATTAGTTACGAGGCACTTATTTAAAGAAGCTCCAGAACATGTAGACGAGGGGTTTCGGTCAGTTAGTGCTTTTGCTCCCGGGGTAATGGGGATGACCGGAGTGGAAACGAGCGACACAATCAGCGCAGTGATAGAAAAGACACAGCCAGACTTCGTGATAGCAATTGACGCTCTCGCTTCCCGGTCTATCGAGAGAGTGAACACGACCATACAAATTTCCGATACTGGCATACATCCCGGGTCTGGAATCGGGAATAAGAGAAAAGAGCTAAGTAAAGAGACGTTAGGAATACCCGTCTTTGCTATAGGAATTCCTACAGTAGTAGATGCCGTTTCTATTACGAGTGATACTATCGATTTTATATTAAAACATTTAGGGAAAGAAATGAACAATACAGATGCCAGGAGAGCATTGGCACCGGCAGGGCTGGTTTTCGGTGAAAAAACTCGTTTGACGGACGAGGATTTACCAGGTGAGCAGGAACGTGAAGCTCTTCTAGGAATGGTTGGCGGTTTACAGGAACAAGAAAAAAGACAGTTAATCAAAGAAGTTTTAGCTCCTATGGGACATAATTTAATGGTGACCCCAAAAGAAGTAGATGTGTTTATGCAAGATATGGCGAATGTGATAGCAGAAGGTTTAAATGCAGCCTTACATGAGAGTATTACACAAGAAGATTCGGGCAGTTATACAAAATAAAAACGCCCCATTCCTCTTTGCAGGATGTTGAGAAACTCGGCTTATGTTGCCGGGTTTTTTCATTTCCCCGTTCTAATCTATTAGATTCTTCTCATAGATTGAGAATGAGGGGGATTCGTTATGAAGAAAAATAACAAGAATCAATGGAGTGACAGATATCGTACAAGCTTTAGTAGGTTTGGTTTGGCGCTGCTTGCAGGATCCTTATTTCTTATGTTTATTATTACAATAATTACCACAATAGAGCAGGATAAGTATTTTTCTTCTCGTTATTTACATACGTGGAGTTCACATGTTCAAAAAGAGTTGTTGGGGGCTTTTTTTTCATATGAAAATCGACACTTTTTAGCAGGAGAAGGGTTAGAAAAACCAAATGTGTCAAGCATGGTTTTTGAATTCATGACCAATCTGAATGTGGAAGATCCGAGAACGTTACTGAGAAATGAATTGCCGGGTTTTGCTGCATTTGATGGCCGGATCGTAGTGGCAGGGGATGGGACGGACTTCACGACGATGCCAGTAGAGTCAGCTCCTCCGCTAGAAATCCTTCTAGAAAAGAGGGAAGCTACTACGAACAGACTGGAACTCCTTGAGGATCAAAAGGAAAAAGCGGTATCCGGCGAACCTGTCGTACACATTGTTCATTCACATAGTCGTGAATCTTACTTGCCGGAACTAGAAGACGGTACAAACGTGGCGTTTCACCCAGATGTCAACGTCACATTAGTAGGGGAAAGATTAGGGAAAAAACTGGAAGAGAAAGGAATCGCTACGAAAGTAGATAAAACAGATATTGAAAAAAAATTGCATGAATCGGGAAAAGATTTTTCTGATTCGTATGATATCTCGAGAGAAGTAGTTCAAACCGCTATGTCTGAAAACGACAAACTTGAATTGTTTTTTGATCTTCATCGAGACTCTCAACCCCGCGATGTTACAACTGTAACTATAAATGATGAAAAACTTGCAAGAACCATGTTCGTGATCGGTGAAAATCACGCAAGCTATGAACAAAATTTAGCGATGGCCACAGCATTAAACAACAAGCTGGACGAGCAATACCCAGGTCTTAGCAGAGGGATTATCACAAAAGGAGGAACTCGATCTAACGGTCGCTACAATCAAGATTTATCAGAACAATCAGTGCTGATTGAGATGGGGGGGAAGGACAATACCCTTGATGAAGTGTATAAAACGGCAGATATTATGGCAGAAGTCATCAGTGAATATTATATGGAAAGACAGGCAGAACCGGTAGGAGGTGAGGGAGACAAATGAAAATGCTCCTTAGCTTGTTAACAGTGTCGGTTATTTTTCTGAGCGGCCTCATCACAGGTTATCATTATGCTCAAAGCCATTGGTATTCAGCACCTGACGTCCAAGTTGATGAACCACAACCTAAAAAAGATAAGGACAAGAAAAACACTAGTAGTGCAACGTTATCCGAGGATTTGCTGCAAAGGCAAACTCAAATGCAAGAAGAAGGAAATGAAAATATTTTTTCAACGATTGGAGAAGCTTTAGATGTCTTTAAACCAAAATTAAATGAATGAATAGGCCCGGGTAATATAGACAAAAGGTAGCAGTGAAAATATTCAATAAATAACTCGAGAAGCTGTTAAGTCAAGTTGACATAAGGGAAATATTGAAGATCACACTTACCATTGATATAATGAAAGATAGTTTTTTGAGCGGGAAAATCGTTGCAGTCACGTAGCTGCAACGATTTATTACGTTATACTAGGGAGAGAGTTCAAACGAAAATGCTTAGAAACCCTGATTGTTATACAGTTAGTACTGTTTCAGTACATATATTGGCAGGAGGATTACACATATGAACAATAAAGAAAGACTTGAAAGACAGCGTAGAATTAGGAATTTCTCTATTGTTGCCCACATTGATCACGGGAAATCCACTCTAGCTGACCGCCTTCTTGAAGCCACTAGTGCTTTAACGCAACGGGAAATGAAAGACCAAATGTTAGATGCTATGGATCTTGAGCGTGAACGCGGTATCACTATAAAACTTAACTCCGTTCAGATCAAACATCAACACAAAGATGGAGAAGAATATATCTTTCATTTAATCGATACGCCTGGACACGTCGACTTTTCTTATGAAGTTTCCAGAAGTTTGGCAGCATGTGAAGGAGCGCTGTTAATAGTAGACGCTGCTCAAGGAATTGAAGCGCAAACGCTTGCTAACGTTTATCTGGCTTTGGATAATGACTTAGAAATCATTCCAGTGGTAAACAAAATAGATCTACCAAGCGCAGACCCAGAGAGAGCTAAACAAGAGGTTGAAGATGTCATTGGGCTAGATACGTCAGACGCGGTTCTCGCATCGGCGAAAAACGGGATCGGGATCGATGAGATTCTAAATCAAATTGTTGAAAAGATCCCTGCACCAAATGGTGACCCAGAAGCACCGCTGCAAGCTTTGATTTTTGACTCTCTGTATGATACCTACCGAGGTGTAGTTGCTTATATTCGAGTGAAAGAAGGAACAGTTAAGCCAGGACAGAAGATTCGAATGATGGCAACAGGAAAGGAATTCGAAGTATCAGAAGTAGGCATTTTTACCCCTAATCCTGTGTCTTGCGATGAATTAACAGTAGGAGATGTAGGTTTCTTAACTGCTTCCATAAAAACAGTTGGTGATACACGTGTAGGTGATACAATTACTCACGCTAATAATCCTGCTCCGGAACCGCTGCCTGGCTATAAGAAAATGAATCCGATGGTGTTTTGTGGTTTATATCCAGTAGATTCTAATGATTACAATGGATTAAGAGATGCGTTAGAACGACTTGAATTGAATGACAGTTCCCTGCAATACGAACCAGAAACATCTCAAGCCCTTGGTTTTGGCTTTCGCTGCGGGTTTCTTGGACTGCTCCATATGGAAATTCTTCAAGAACGGATTGAAAGAGAGTATGGGATTGAATTGATAACGACAGCTCCAAGTGTTATCTACAATGTATACCTTACTGACGGGGAAGTATTAGAGATTGATAATCCATCACATATGCCTGACCAACAAAAAATCGAAACGGTTGAAGAACCATTTGTCAAAGCAACAGTGATGGTTCCAAACGATTTTGTAGGTGCAGTGATGGAGCTTTGCCAGAAAAAGCGTGGTGAATTCATTGACATGCAGTATATGGACGAAAATCGTGTCAATATTATTTATGATCTACCGCTAACAGAAATTGTGTATGACTTTTTTGATCAATTGAAATCAAACACAAAAGGGTATGCTTCTTTTGATTATGAATTCATGGGCTTTAAAGAGTCCAAACTCGTAAAAATGGATATTTTACTAAATGGAGAAAAAGTAGATGCTCTTTCAGTGATTGTTCACCGTGATGCTGCATATGAAAGAGGAAAAGCAATCGTAGAAAAGTTAAAGGAACTCATACCAAGACAACAATTTGAGGTCCCTGTTCAAGCTAGTATCGGCCAAAAAATTATCGCACGTTCTAACATTAAAGCAATGAGAAAGAATGTATTGTCAAAATGTTACGGTGGTGACATTTCAAGAAAGCGTAAATTACTGGAGAAACAAAAGGAAGGTAAGCGCCGCATGAAAAGTGTCGGAAAAGTTGACGTTCCACAAGAAGCCTTTATGTCCGTTCTTCGCATGGATGATAATTAAGTAGGCATGAAATGAAAGAAGGGTAAAGATGACAGCAAGAGCGGTATATGTCCATATTCCTTTTTGTACACACATCTGCTATTATTGCGACTTTAATAAGTTTTTTATAAAAGATCAGCCGGTGGATGAATATATAGATATGTTAAATAAAGAAGTAGATGAAGCTTTTAAGGGAGACGAAGATAACCATTCGTCGCTCCATTCTATCTACATAGGTGGAGGCACACCGACAGCCTTAACGACTGCTCAATTACGACGAGTAATAAAAAATGTTACTCGTCATGTACCGGACGTAGAAAAGAACGGTTTCGAATTTACGGTAGAAGTAAATCCTGGGGAAGCAGATGTTGAAAAGCTACAAGCTATGAGGGAGCTAGGAGTGAACCGCCTGAGTATTGGTGTACAAAGCTTTGATGATCATTTACTGAAAAAAATCGGGAGAGCTCACACAGCGGGAGAAGCGGAACGAACCATTGCTTTAGCAAAACAAGCAGGATTTACCAATATTTCCATTGACCTTATGTTTGGACTTCCTGACCAAACCATTCAGTTATGGGAACAGTCCATCGACAAAGCAGTAGCTCTTGACGTGACTCACGTTTCGGCATACTCTCTTAAAATTGAAAAGAAGACAATGTTTTATAATTGGTACCAGCGTGGCCAACTCAATTTGTTATCAGAAGATACGGAAGCCGAGATGTATGATCTATTGATGAGCAAATTGGAAAAAGCAGGTTTTTCAGCTTATGAGATTAGTAATTTTGCTAGGAATGGCTATGAGAGTAAACATAACAAGACCTATTGGAAAAATGAAGAGTACTATGGATTTGGTGCGGGAGCTCATGGATATCTTCAAAGTGTCCGTTATGCGAATGTCGGTCCTCTTCCTCATTATATAGATATCTTAAAAAAGCAGACTCATGCGAGGAAAGATTCTCATACAGTAACGAGTCAAGAGCAAATGGAAGAAGAAATGTTTATGGGTCTCCGTATGAGAGAAGGGGTATCAGACCGAGTGTTCAAGAGCAAATACGGGTTATCTTATATGGAAGTCTTCGGTGAAGCGGTAGAAGAGCTTACGGAGAATGGACTTTTAGAAAAAAACAAAGAGATCATTTATTTAACTGACAAGGGGCGCTTATTAGGGAATGAAGTGTTTGAGAAATTTATTATGGTATAAGTCCCTGATATTAAGCAAAAAGGAAGAACTTATTATGACGTAAAGCGCCTTCTTTATGCCTTTTCTCAGGGTTTGGCAGTGTCTCTTATTTATTGACAAATTTTCTGCTGTTTGATAACTTTACAGTAGATTTAGCACTCGCATTCAAGGAGTGCTAACAGGGGTGATGTTGGATGCTTACTGAGCGTCAGCTATTTATATTACAAGCAATCATAGATGGGTATATACAGTCGGCAGAGCCAGTAGGTTCGCGCAGTATATCAAAGCGTCAAGATGTGAATTATAGCCCGGCTACAATACGGAACGATATGGCAGATTTAGAAGAAATGGGTTACTTGGAAAAACCCCACAGTTCTTCAGGAAGAATTCCATCTGAGAAAGGGTATCGTCATTATGTCGACCATCTCCTTCTACCTCACCGTCTATCTAGTAAAGAAATTGAAAACATGAAGTCTTTATTTGCTAAGGACTTTTTGCAGGTAGAGGAAGTTGTGAAGCAATCGGCAACTATTTTATCCGAGTTGACTAGCTATGCTTCTATCGTCCTTGGTCCGGAGATATTTGAATCCAAATTAAAGCAAGTTCAAATTATCCCACTTAATAACCAGACAGCTGTCGCCATTCTTGTAACGAATACAGGTCATGTTGAAAATCAGACCGTTTCGCTTCCGGACACTTTAGATGGTAGTGATTTGGAAAAGATAACCAACATCCTGAATGATAAGTTGAAAAACGTCCCTCTATATCAAGTGCAAAAGAAGATGGAAGAAGAAGTAGGTGCTTTATTAAAACGCCATATAAAAAGCTATAAGGACGCGATGTTTTTTACAGAGGAAACTCTCCAAAAGAGCAGCCAGGAGAAAGTTTTTTATGGTGGAAAGACAAACCTCCTATTTCAGCCGGAGTTTCGAGATATAGAGAAAGTGAGAACCATATTTACGCTCCTGGAAGAGGATGATACTGTTCAGGAATTGTTGAAGCCTGAACATGACGGATTGACTATCCGTATTGGTCAAGAAAACGACAATGTAGCGTTCGAGAATTGCACCATTATATCAGCTGCCTATTCTTTTAATGGAAGGCCAGTAGGAACAGTCGGTATTGTTGGGCCTACTAGAATGGAGTATCCTCGTGTTATTGGGATTATTGACCATTTATCAAAAGGGTTATCAAACGCGTTAACAAACTTGTATAAAAAAGGCTCATAGTGATATTATGTAACATTGGAAAGCAGACGGGAGGTGAAAGGGATGAACGATGAAAACAAAAATACAGAAGAAGTAACCCAAGAAGAGTCATTCCCCGATGAAGAGCAGGAGACAGTGGCAAATGAAAGTGCGGCTGATCAAGCTACAGATGAAGAAGAGGTTATGGATGTAATCCCGGAAGATATTAAAAAGTTAAAACAAGAAGCAGAAGAATGGAAAAATCGTACTTTGCGTGTTCAAGCTGATTTAGAGAATGTAAGAAGGCGAAACCGGGAAGAAAGAGAGAGAGATGCAAAATACAGAGCCCAAGATTTAGTGCAATCTCTTCTCCCTGTTGTAGACAACTTTGAACGTGCTTTACAAGTAGAAACGGAAAGTGAAGAGGCAGCTTCTTTATTGGAAGGGGTTAACATGGTTTATTCTCAGTTTTTAGACGCTCTTCAATCCGAAGGGGTAGAAGTTATAAAGACGGAGGGAGAACCTTTCGACCCTCATCTACATCAAGCAGTGATGCAAGTAGAAGAAGATGGATACGAATCCAACCAAATTGTAGAAGAGCTGCAAAAAGGGTACATGCTTAAGGATAAAGTAATTAGACCAGCTATGGTGAAGGTAAACGCATAGTTACATAAGACGAAAAGAGGAGGCTGACAAGATAATGAGCAGAGTGATTGGTATAGACCTTGGAACAACAAATTCATGTGTTGCGGTAATGGAAGGTGGAGAAGCGGAAGTTATCCCTAATCCGGAAGGTAACCGTACGACTCCATCTGTAGTGGCTTTTAAAGATGGTGAACGTCAAGTTGGTGAAGTAGCGAAGCGCCAAGCAATCACAAACCCTAACACCATTCAATCGATTAAAAGACACATGGGCACAGATTATAAGGTAGAGGCGGAAGGGAAAGAATATACTCCGCAAGAAATTTCCGCTATCATTCTACAGAAGCTTAAAAGTGATGCAGAGAGTTATCTAGGAGAAACGGTTACAAAAGCAGTTATCACAGTGCCGGCATATTTTAACGACTCCCAGCGCCAAGCTACAAAAGATGCAGGGAAAATTGCTGGTTTGGAAGTTGAACGTATTGTCAATGAGCCTACTGCCGCTGCTTTGGCTTATGGTTTGGAAAAAGAAGATGATCAAACCATCCTTGTGTATGACCTTGGTGGAGGTACCTTTGACGTATCTATCCTTGAACTTGGAGATGGCTTCTTTGAAGTAAAATCCACTTCTGGGGATAACAAACTTGGCGGAGATGACTTTGACCAAGTAATCATTGATCATCTCGTTCAAGAATTCAAAAAAGAGAACGGTATCGACCTGTCTCAAGATAAAATGGCTTTACAACGTTTGAAAGATGCGGCTGAGAAAGCTAAAAAAGACCTTTCCGGTGTGACACAGGCTCAAATTTCGCTCCCGTTTATCACAGCCGACTCCACGGGTCCGAAGCATTTGGAGCTTACATTAACACGCGCGAAATTTGAAGAAATCTCCGCTCATTTAGTGGAGAAAACGATGCAGCCAACCCGGCAAGCTTTGAAGGATGCAGGATTGAATGCTTCTGAGATTGACAAAGTCATCTTGGTTGGTGGTTCCACACGTATACCGGCTGTACAGGAAGAAATTAAAAAGCTTACCGGCAAAGACCCTCATAAAGGTGTAAACCCGGATGAGGTAGTGGCATTAGGTGCAGCGGTTCAAGCAGGTGTCCTTTCCGGGGATGTAAAAGACGTTGTATTGTTAGACGTTACCCCATTATCTCTTGGTATTGAAACAATGGGTGGAGTAGCGACTAAGCTTATCGAGCGAAACACAACAATACCAACAAGCAAATCGCAAGTATTCTCTACTGCCGCGGATAATCAGCCGTCTGTAGATATACACGTGCTGCAAGGCGAGAGGGAAATGGCTGCGGATAACAAAACACTTGGACGTTTCCAATTAACCGATATTCCGCCAGCTCCTCGTGGCGTGCCTCAAATCGAAGTAACATTCGACATTGATGCAAACGGGATTGTTAACGTGCGTGCTAAAGATTTAGGTACGAATAAAGAACAATCCATTACTATTACGTCTTCTTCTGGTCTTTCAGATGAGGAAGTAGATCGCATGGTAAAAGAAGCAGAAGAGCATGCTGAGGAAGACCAAAAGCGTAAAGAAGAAGTAGAGATAAGAAACGAAGCAGATCAACTTGTATTTACAACAGAAAAGACACTAAGCGATTTAGGTGACAACGTCGACCAGTCTGAGAAAGACAAAGCAGAGCAGGCAAAGGATAAAGTGAAGGAAGCTCTTGAAGGTGAAGATATAGAAGCAATTAAAACAGCAAAAGATGAACTTCAGGAAATTGTACAGCAATTATCCACAAAGCTGTATGAACAGGCTGCTCAACAAGCTCAGCAAGACGGAGGTGCCCAAGAAGGCGCAGATAATGCTGGAGATGATGTTGTTGATGCAGATTATGAAGAAGTAGATGATGAAAAAAAAGATAACTAATAGGTAAAATTGTTGTGTTGTCTTACACCCTGAAATTCAGTTACTGACAGTCATGTTGGCATCTGCCTTCAAAACTGAATGATAGGCAATCGAATAGATACAGACAAATAAAGGCTGTCCCAGAACGAAGATAATGCTTTGCTTCATTCCGGGGACAGCCTTAATTTTGGTTTACATCCGGGGAAGGCTGGATTTTTACGATATAACTGTCCGGGTTGACTGCTGTTTATAAAAGTCTTGCATGAGAGTTATGGTTGAATCAGTTTTTTATTAAATGGTATCATTATCGTTATGGATCAGGGAACGGGAGTGAGGAAATCATGAGTAAACGAGATTATTACGAGACATTAGGTGTAGACAAAGACTCATCTACTGATGAAATAAAAAAAGCTTACAGAAAACTAGCTCGAAAATATCACCCGGATGTAAACAAAGCGGACGATGCAGAGGAGAAATTTAAGGAAGTCAAAGAGGCGTATGACGTACTTAGCGACCCTCAGAAAAAATCAAACTACGACAGGTTTGGGCATGCAGATCCTAATCAAGGGTTTGGCGGCGCTGGAGCTGGGGCTGACTTTGGGGGCTTCAGTGATATTTTCGATATGTTTTTCGGCGGAGGAGGGCGCAGAGATCCAAACGCCCCACGACAAGGAGCCGACTTACAATACACCATGACTCTTTCCTTTAAGGAAGCAGCCTTTGGGAAGGAGACAGAGATAGAGATCCCACGTGAAGAAAATTGTGATACTTGCAGCGGTTCAGGCGCAAAACCAGGAACGAGTCCAGAAACTTGTACTACTTGCGGTGGTTCAGGGCAATTAAATATAGAGCAGAATACACCTTTTGGACGGGTTGTGAACCGGAGAGTTTGTGACCGTTGTCAAGGTTCGGGGCAAATTATAAAAGACAAATGCCGTACTTGCGGCGGTGACGGAAAAATCCAGAAAAACAAAAAAATTAGTATCAGAGTTCCGGAAGGTGTCGATCATGGACAAAGGATTCGTGTTGCCGGTCAAGGGGAACCTGGTGTTAATGGAGGCCCAAACGGAGATTTATACGTAGTATTTAGTGTGAGACCTCATGAATTTTTCGAGCGTGATGGGGATGATGTATTCTGTGAAATGCCTATTACATTTGTTCAAGCTGCATTAGGGGACGAGATTGAAGTTCCTACATTACGAGGTAAAGTTAAATTAAAAGTTCCTGCCGGTACACAAACGGGGACTAGTTTCCGTTTGCGCGGAAAAGGAATCGCAAATGTCCACGGCCGAGGACAGGGAGATCAGCATATTGTAGTTCGTATTATCACCCCTAAAAAACTCGATGAACGACAAAAAGAATTACTGCGTGAGTTTGCGGCTACCAGTGGAGACGATCAAGTGGATGAGCAGCATCATAATTTTTTTGACAAAGTGAAACGCGCATTTAAAGGAGAGTAAATTCTCTAATAACATCATAGGGCTGGTGGAGAAGCAGTGGATTGGATCGAGTTCAGTATTCACACAACACAAGAAGCGACGGAGCCTATTTCAAACATTCTTCATGAGGCAGGAGCGAGCGGGGTAGCGATTGTAGATTCCAGTGATTTGGAGAAAGATTGGGAAGTAACCGCGGATCAAATCTTTGCATTATCTCCTCAAGATTATCCAGAGGATGGAGTGGTGATCAATGCCTACTTTCCAATAGAATCATTTGGTGAGAAAGCAGCTGAAAACATCACAAAAAAAATAAGCGACTTACGACTTTATCATATCAATCTTGGCCGTAATTACGTGACGCTAAAGGAAGTACACGAAGAGGATTGGGCAGATTCCTGGAAGAAATATTACAAGCCAGTTCAGGTAACGAAAACATTAACCATCTCTCCTAGTTGGGAAGATTATCAACCAAAACCAGGCGAAAAAGTCATTGAGTTAGACCCGGGAATGGCGTTTGGAACGGGAACCCATCCAACGACTGTTTTGTGTCTCACCATGTTAGAAGAGAGAATCCATGGTGGTGAAGCAGTAATCGACGTAGGCACTGGCTCAGGGATCCTCTCGATAGCTTCGGCAAAATTTGGGGCGGAACAGATTCTCGCTTTAGATGTCGACGATAAAGCGGTGCAAGTAGCTGAGGAAAATATCGATTTAAATAATGAGTCAAATAGAATACACGTAAGAAAGAATAATTTGCTTGATTATACGGAAGAAAAAGCAGATATTATTGTAGCAAACATTTTAGCTGAAATTATACTGGATATGATCAATGAAGCATACCAAGTATTACATTCTAATGGAATTTTTATCACTTCCGGCATTATCAGCCGTAAGAGAGAAGAGGTAGAAACAGCGTTGTTGCAAGCTGGCTTCGAAATAGTTGAAGTAAAAGAAATGGACGATTGGGTATCGATAGCCGCTAAAAAGTAAAGGAATGAGGCCGTGATGCAAAGATATTTCCTCGATCCTGAGCAGTTTACTAGTGCTGAGGTCTATCTAGAAGGAGAAGAGGCTAAGCATATTAGCAAAGTGATGAGAATGGAGGAAGGGGACCAAATTATTTGTCTGGATAACAAAGGGAGACAAGCGTTATGTGTCATCACTGAGGTAGCACAAGGGTTAGTAAAGGCGAACATAAAAAAAGAGCTCGATCATCATCCAGAGCTGCCAATAAAAGTAACTATAGCACAAGCGCTCATTAAGGGTGATAAACTTGATTATGTTATCCAAAAAGGGACGGAGTTTGGCGCTTCTTCATTTACTCTCTACGCTGCTGAACGATCTGTGGTAAAATGGGACAGGGGAAAAAGCCGAAAAAAGTTAGACAGGCTGAAAAAAATTGCAAAAGAGGCAGCAGAACAATCAGAACGTCTCTTTATTCCTGAAATCAATTATTGCACTAGCTTAGAGCAGCTGATAGCTGATCATGATTCTGGGCCTGTAATAGCGCTTCACGAAGATACGGCGAGAAGTGGAAAACATAAAGGGCTTCGTGAATTGTTTAACAGTCATTTGCGTTCACTCTTTGTCCTCGTTGGACCGGAAGGAGGATTCAGCGAGAAGGAAGCGAACTGGATGCACGACTATCAAGTGAACATGGTCAGTTTAGGCCCAAGGATATTACGTAGTGAATCAGCTGCTTTATATTTGTTGGCTGCCCTATCCTATCAATATGAACTATCGAGGTGAATGCAATGGCAACGGTTGCCTTTCATACATTAGGTTGTAAAGTAAATCATTATGAAACAGAGGCGATCTGGCAGCTTTTTAAAAAAGAGGGTTATGAAAAGACTGACTTTGAAAAGCAAGCAGACGTTTATGTCATAAATACATGTACCGTCACAAATACCGGCGATAAAAAGAGTAGACAAGTCATCCGCAGAGCGATACGAAAAAATCCGGAGGCTGTCATTTGTGTAACAGGCTGCTATGCCCAAACCTCTCCTGGAGAAATTATGGATATTCCAGGAGTAGATATTGTCGTAGGTACACAAGATCGCGAAAAAATGCTTGGGTATATTGAGCAATATAGAGAAGAGCGGGAACCAATTAACGGGGTCGGCAACATTATGAAAACGAGGGTTTATGAGGAACTGGATGTTCCGGCTTTTACTGATCGGACAAGAGCTTCGTTGAAAATCCAGGAAGGCTGCAATAACTTTTGTACGTTTTGTATCATCCCTTGGGCTCGAGGTCTGCTTCGTTCTAGAAAACCAGAAGATGTGTTAGCTCAAGCAAAACAGCTTACGGAAGCAGGATATAAAGAAATTGTTTTGACAGGGATCCATACGGGCGGGTACGGTGAAGATATGAAAGATTACACATTCGCTGATTTGCTAAGAGAGCTCGAAAAGGTAGAAGGTTTGAAGCGTATCCGTATCTCATCGATTGAAGCAAGCCAAATTACTGATGAAGTGATTGAAGTAATTGACCAATCTAAAAAGATTGTTAATCACCTTCATATTCCGCTGCAATCTGGTTCAGACACCGTTCTTAAGAGAATGAGAAGAAAATATACGACAGAGTTTTTTGCACAGCGGCTTCAAAAGCTGAAGCAAGCTCTGCCAGGTTTGGCCGTAACATCGGACGTGATAGTCGGTTTTCCAGGTGAATCAGAGGAAGAGTTTTTGGAGACGTACAAGTTTGTTGCAGAAAATAAATTCTCTGAACTGCACGTTTTTCCTTACTCTAAAAGGACGGGTACCCCTGCTTCAAAAATGAAAGAGCAAGTAGATGACGAGGTAAAGCATAATCGAGTGCGTCGTCTTATCGAGCTTTCTAATCAACTGGCTAAGGAATATGCTTCTCATTACCACGAAAAAGTACTGGATGTTATTCCTGAAGAGAGGGATAAAGAAACTGGCAAACTGACCGGGTATACTTCTAACTATATGCGAGTGCAGTTTGAGGGTTCAGATGACCTCATTGGTAAGATTGTGAAAGTAAAAGTAAGCGTGCCGGGTTACCCGTACAATGAAGGAGAATTCGTAAGAATTGCGGATGAACATGAAGATGTCATAATGGCGTAAAAGTATTGGAGGGAGAAGAATGGATGCAGCAATGGCCCGGATTATTGACCATACTTTATTAAAACCTGACGCCTCTTATGATCAAATAGAACAGCTTTCCCGAGAAGCAATAGAATGTCAATTTGCTTCCGTCTGTGTTCATCCCGCTATGGTTCAGACGGCATATGACATAGTAAAAGGTACAAATGTTAAAGTATGTTCTGTGATCGGTTTCCCACTAGGCGCTACACTTCCGGAAGTGAAAGCTTTTGAAACAAAGAACGTTATTGCAAATGGAGCAACTGAAGTAGATATGGTAATAAATATTGGTGCTTTAAAAAGTAGAGAATATGAAACAGTAAAGGCAGATATAGATGCTGTAGTGGAAGCAGCTAAAAATAAAGCACTTGTAAAAGTGATTGTAGAAACAGCCTTATTGAACAGAGAAGAATTAGTAAAAGCTTGTGAAATTGCCAAGGAAGCAGACGCTCATTTCGTAAAAACATCCACCGGCTTTGCTGGAGCTGGAGCACAAACAGAGGATATTTCTATCATGAAAAAAGTTGTTGGAGATAAACTGAAAGTGAAGGCTAGTGGTGGAATTCGGGATTATGACACTGCGAAAGCTATGGTTGAAGCCGGTGCTGATCGAATCGGCACAAGCTCCGGTACCGTCATTTGTGGTGCCAAGCTTGACTAAAAAACGAAATGAATGATTGCATTTCCTGACCATTTGCTTTATAATTTTGAACAAAAGCTAATATGTTCTCATGCATTTTAGTTTTACTGGTTGTTCGGAGGGAGGGAATCATTATGGCTGAGACCCGTGTTCGTAAAAACGAAAACATTGACACTGCTCTTCGCCGTTTCAAGCGTTCGCTTTCTAAAGAAGGGACGCTCGCGGAAGTTCGTAAACGTAAGCATTATGAAAAGCCGAGTGTGAAACGTAAGAAGAAATCAGAAGCGGCTAGAAAACGTAAGTTCTAAGCGAGGGTAATAAGCGGAGTAACGTATAGATTCCCTCCATAATTATTTAAAAAGCATCTCCATGATTGGAGGTGCTTTTTTAAAGCAACAAGGAGTAATCTCGAGAAAGAGGGAATGAAGATGTTCCAAACTCGACTGCTAGCATCTACTCTAGCATGTGTTTTTGCTCTGTTATTTTTTCTGAATAATGCAATTAACGTATCAGCTGATACTACCGCTCCTCCTGGAGATGTGGTTTACATCGTCCCTGTTGAGCAAACCGTTGAAAGAGGTTTAGAGGCATTTCTTGAACGTTCTGTTCAAGATGCAGAGGACGAGGGAGCCGATCATATTATATTTGAAATTGATACTCCCGGTGGCGCCGTGGATGCTGCTGGAAATATTGCATCTATCTTTAGGAACACCGATATTCATACTACTGCTTTTGTGACAAATCAAGCGATGTCTGCTGGCGCTTTTCTTGCCTTAAATGCAGATGAAATTGCGATGGCACCCGGTACGGAAATGGGAGCTGCACAAGTTATCGATGGGAGTGGAAATGCAGCTGGCGATAAAGCACAATCTGCTTGGGTTGCTAACATGAAAGGTGCTGCTGAGTTAAATGATAGAGATCCCATTTACGCTATTGCTATGGCTGATCCTACCGTGGATCTGGCGGAATATAGGGCTGGAGAAGGAGAACTTTTATCGTTGACGGCTTCAGAAGCATATGAAGTAGGGTATGCAGAATACGTAGTTGAGAATCGAGAAGAGTTGTTATCCGTTTTAGGGTTTGAGGATGCACACATACAAGAAGCGGATATCTCCATTGCAGAACATATTGCACGAATCGTTACCCACCCGGTCGTTATTCCTATATTACTTAGTCTGGGTAGTCTCGGCCTTATTTTAGAGCTCTACTCTCCAGGTTTTGGTATACCCGGAATAATGGGAGCTTCTGCGTTGTTTCTATTTTTCTTCGGTCATACCATTGCTGGTTTTGCTGGAATAGAATCGATCATTATGTTTATTGCCGGATTGGTTCTTATTCTTATTGAAATTTTTGTGCCAGGGTTTGGTGTTTTTGGTATTCTCGGCATAGGAGCCATTATTGCAAGTATGTTCTTTGCTTCTTTTTCAGCTGTTCATATGATTATATCCATTTTGATAGCAGCGCTTCTTTCCATTGTTGCTATCGCAATGTTATTTAAGACATTCGGAAAAAAAGGCCCAATGAAAAAACTTGTTCTCCAAGACTCTTTTTCGTCAGACGAAGGATATGTGTCTCATACTTCCCGAGATGAACTTATCGGGAAAGTGGGAAGCAGTTTGACACCATTGCGACCATCGGGATCCATCTTAGTAGAAGAAGAGCGATTGGATGCCGTTTCAGAAGGGGGTTACATAGAAGAGAACCAAAAAGTGAAAATTATTGAGGTACAAGGTGCTCGTATTATTGTAAGAAAGTCAGAATGACATTAACTTAAAGGAGGAAAAAGAAGCATGCCTGTAGATTTAACGTTAATTATTATATTAGCATTAGTTGTGATCGCATTAGCTGTGCTTTTTACATTTGTCCCGGTCATGCTGTGGATCTCCGCTTTAGCAGCAGGGGTAAAAGTCGGTATTTTTCAACTGGTTGGAATGAGATTAAGACGAGTGATTCCGGCGAGAGTAGTAAACCCTCTCATTAAGGCAGAGAAAGCAGGTCTTGATGTAGAACTGAACAAGTTGGAAGGTCATTATTTGGCTGGTGGTAATGTTGACCGTGTGGTAAATGCTTTAATTGCTGCTCAGCGCGCAAATATCGAATTAACTTTTGAACGTTGTGCTGCTATCGACCTTGCTGGCCGAAATGTACTAGAAGCTGTACAAATGAGCGTCAACCCTAAAGTCATTGAAACACCTTTTATTGCCGGTGTGGCAATGGATGGTATTGAAGTGAAAGCAAAAGCGAGAATAACGGTACGAGCCAACATTGATCGTCTTGTTGGTGGTGCGGGAGAAGATACGGTTATTGCCCGTGTCGGCGAAGGAATTGTATCTACAATCGGTTCTTCTCATGATCATAAACAGGTATTGGAGAATCCAGACAGCATTTCTCAAACGGTATTGAAAAAAGGTCTGGATGCAGGTACCGCTTTCGAAATTCTGTCCATTGATATCGCGGATATTGACATTGGGAAAAACATCGGCGCCGGTCTTCAAACGGACCAGGCAGAAGCCGATAAGAAGATTGCTCAGGCGAAAGCAGAAGAGCGCCGTGCGATGGCTGTTGCACATGAACAAGAAATGAAGGCCCGGGTAGAGGAAATGCGTGCAAAAGTAGTGGAAGCGGAAGCTGAAGTTCCACTTGCTATGTCGGATGCCCTTAAGTCAGGAAATCTCGGTGTAATGGATTACATGAATATCCAGAATGTCATGGCGGATACAGATATGAGAAAATCTATTGGAGAGGATACGGCTCAATCTGATGATGAGGATCATGATGACTCAGGTTATACCCGCCGTACGTAAGAGGAAAGGGTGAATTCCTGTGGAGGCAATATTTGAGTTTATCTTGTCAAATATATTTATCATTGTTCTCTTAATTGGGGGATTACTTTCTGCTCTCAATAGAACGAAACAGTCCCAATCAGAGAAGACAGGAGATGAAAATCCGCAAAGACCTCGTAAGATTGATTGGGAGACCATCTTTGAAAACAAAAGTGAGGAAAGTGAAGAGAATCAACATCCGACAAGTCGTGTGCCATCTGCCAATAGAGAAGAAGAATCAACGGCTCCAAAGAGAAGCGCTGAGATCAACAGGTATGAAGAACAGCGTGAGGAGCTGAGAGCTCAGAAACAAAAAGCACAAGAGCAAGTAGAGAAGTTAGGAGCAACCTCTTTGTTAGACGAGGAAATTGGTTCCGGAGAAGCGATGCTTCCTTCGAGAAGACAGCACAAGGAAACTAGTTCACGATTCTCCTCTATCTCTAAAAAACAAGTAAGGGATGGTTTCATCTGGTCTGAAGTGTTAGGACCGCCTAAATCGAAGCAAATGTCTCGAAATAAGTATACAACACCGCAAGCTGTATATCGGAAGAAAAGCTGAGTAGCTCCTACTCAGCTTTTTTTGTGGTACTAGGAAGGACTGATGGGGCTGTGATCTCAAGGTACGTCATTTTTTTGTCAGTTCTGTAAAATTTGCTGGGGTTATTAAACATTTTGCTCTACGGGTTGACTGACTCTACAGGCTCGCTTGCCGCGGGCAACGCTTCAACTTCCTCGGCAGCGCACCGCTGCCTGCGGGATTTTCAGCTGTTGCTTTTCCCGCAGGCGTCTCACCTGTTCGCCATCAACCTTATTTAAGAAATGGTACATTTGTTTTAGGACCTTTTTGTCTAGCGTTATTCGAAAAAGAGTGACAAAGGAAAGAAAAAATTTCGTAGAGAACTAAAAGTGATACCTGTTCAAATTTCCTCATAGATTTAAAAAGAGAGGAGGAGCAGGTATGTTCGATCGCTTCAAAAAATCAGCTAAATATTGGATTACCGGGAAAATGAATATACCGGAGGATGTCCTCCTGGAGGTACCGCGTCTAACCATGATTGGACAGCTTCATCTTCATGTAGAAAATCATCGAGGTATCCTGCATTTTTCTAAGGACCAAGTTCGGTTAAAGCTGTCAAATGGAGAGCTTATCGTAGAAGGTAAGCAATTTGTCATTAAAAATATATTACCTGATGAACTATTGTTGGAAGGAAGAATAGATGAGATACGTTATGTAAACAGCGAAAGTAGAGGAGGGGCTCATGAATAAAAAAAGAGGACCTTCTGATGTGATGATCAGAATAACAGGGAATGCAATAGAAACTTGCCTAAATGAATGTTTAAAAGACGGCGTGATGTTAAAAAATATCATAAGGCAAGACCCCTTTACTGCTACCTTGTATATTGCGTCAACGGATACCTCTCAAGTAAGAGAGTTAGCAAATGATTATGAGTGTCATATAGAGGTAATTCGTGATTCATTATTTGAACGCTATATACGTATGTTGAAAAAGAGAGCCGGCTTTTTTGTAGGAGCAGCCTTGTTTTGTTGTTTACTCATCGTCCTCTCGCAAATGGTGTGGAAAGTGGAAGTGCAAGGAGCAAATCCAGAAATTGAACGAACGATCACGGAGAATTTAGAGAAACTTGGATTAAAGCCAGGTGCCTTTCAAATTACACTGCCTCCACCAGAAATGATTCAAAAAGAAATTCTTGACCATACTAACGGAGTAACATGGGTTGGTGTGGACAAAAAAGGGACAGCCTATTACTTGAATGTCGCAGAACAAACGCTTCCTGAAAAAGAATCGCAGCCACCCCCTCGTCACATTACGGCTAAGAAAAAAGCTGTCATACATTCAGTGTATGCAGAAAAAGGCCAAGCTGTCGTAAAAAGAAATGACCTTGTTCATGAAGGAGATATGTTAATATCAGGTTTTATAGGGAAAGGAAAGTATGCGAAAGCAGTTCCCGCAACCGGTGAAATTTTAGGAGAGACATGGTACAAAGTAGTGGTAGAGGTACCAATGAAACGAAAGGTGACGACACTAACAGGAGCGTATGAAAAGCAGCATGTCTTATATATTTTTGGACTGAAACTGCCTGTATGGGGATTTACCGCTGCAGATGCGTTTCAAAACTTTCACGTAGAAGAAGATCTTAGACAAATCAGCTGGAGGGATTATCAATTACCACTGGCGTGGCTGACAAAAACGTATGAGAAAGTGAATGAAGTTCCTATTGATTTATCAGTAGAAGAGGGATTAGAAGAAGCTAAAGAAGTAGCTCGTTTTAAAATGAACTCCCACTTATCAGGAGAAGCATATATTGATGAAGAAAAAATTTTGCACAGCGAGTCTCGTGATGGTAAAGTAAAATTAGAAATGCATTACCAAGTTATAGAAGATATTACATCGGAAGCACCGATCATCCAAGGAGAAATGAAAGAATGACCGATAAACAAGTCATCTCTATTGATGCAAAAGATACTGGTGAAATTCAGGCTCTATTCGGGCCAAACGATAAGCATCTTCATCGTATAGAAGAAAAGTTAAATGTTTCGATTGTAACCCGCGGAGGTTCACTTATTATTTCAGGCTCCGACACTGCTGCCACGATCATTGAAAATGTGTTAGACACACTTATTCGTCTCCTTCGCAATGGTATGAAAATATCCGAACGAGATATTGTCTATGCCATTCAGCTGGCAGAAGAGGGTAAGCTCGATCAATTGGAAGATTTGTATCAGGAAAAAATCGCAGTAAACACAAAAGGAAAGCCTGTTGTAGTCAAAACGCTTGGACAAAAACATTACATTGATGCTATCCGAAAAAAAGACTTAATTTTTGGGATAGGGCCGGCCGGTACCGGGAAAACGTATCTTTCCGTGGTGATGGCTGTGAATGCATTGAAAGATGGACAGGTGAAGCGAATTGTTTTAACACGGCCAGCGGTAGAAGCAGGGGAAAGTTTAGGTTTTCTTCCAGGGGATCTGAAGGAAAAGGTGGATCCTTATTTGCGGCCATTATACGATGCATTGCATGACATTTTTGGAGTGGAGCATACGGCACGCTTAATGGAAAGAGGAACCATTGAGGTAGCGCCTCTCGCTTATATGCGCGGACGTACACTGGACGATGCATTCGTTATTCTAGATGAAGCGCAGAATACAACAAAAGAACAAATAAAAATGTTTCTTACAAGATTAGGCTTCGGCTCTAAAATGGTGGTGAACGGAGACTTAACCCAAATCGACCTGCCGAAAGGCCAACAATCAGGACTAAGAACAGCGGTTCAAATACTGAAGAATATAAAGAGTATAGGTTTTGTTTATTTAGAGTCTTCAGATGTAGTTCGCCATACCCTTGTTCAGCAAATTCTTGATGCGTATGAAGAGGGAGAAGTAAACCGCGTACCCGGACAACACAGGCAGCAGAAATAGCAGATGGTTGTCTGATCATCATGATGCTAAGTATTTCTGGGAGGTTAGCGATGAGTGTCACTATTGATATAATCGACGAAACGAACAGTTTAACAAAAGAAGATAACGAGTGGATCACTCAGTTGTTGCAACTTGCCTGTACAACAGAGGACGTGCGCGAAGATTCTGAGCTATCCCTCACCATTACGGATAACAAAAGAATTCAAATAATAAATAAGGAATATCGAGGGAAAGACGCCGCTACGGATGTGATTTCTTTTGCTTTGAATGAAGGGGAAGAAGAGTTTCAAATGGCGGAGATGGAGGCTGTACCAAATTTACTAGGCGATATCATTATTAGTATAGACAAGGCGAAGGAACAGGCAGAAACCTATGGACACAGTCTGGAGAGAGAACTGGGGTTTCTTGCCGTACATGGATTGCTCCATCTTTTAGGGTATGACCACGATACCAGTGAGTCAGAACGGAGCATGTTCGGACGCCAGGAAATGATTTTAACGGAATATGGGCTTACAAGATAGAGGGGAAAAGGGCCGACGCCGCTTCTTTCGGTCATTTCTATTTGCTTCCCGCGGCTTATTTCATGTCTTCCGTTACGAGCAAAATATGCGTCTTCATTTTCTGGCCGCCTTATGTACGATTGGGATGGGGTTTATTTTTGGTATTCCGCTAGTACATTGGCTTGTTTTAATTCTTGTCATCGGGGGAATGTTAGCTTTTGAAACAATCAACACCGCGATTGAACGAGCAATAGATTACATTTCAGAGGAATATCACCCATTAGCAGGTCTCGTCAAAGATATCGCAGCAGGAGCTGTGTTTATTTTTAGTATTACAGCCTTCATTATTGGCGTTCTTATATTTTATCATCCAGTTTCAGAGCTATTCATGAAATAAGAGATGAAAAGGAGAGTTTATGAGCAAAATAAATGAATTAGTGAATGCAGCATTAAAAGCACGGGAGAATGCATATGTCCCCTATTCCACATTTCCGGTAGGAGCAGCTGTTCGAGTGGGAAGTGACCGTGTATACATGGGAAGTAACATTGAAAACGCTTCTTATGGGTTGACGAATTGTGCGGAACGGACGGCGATTTTTAAAGCGGTCAGTGAGGGGGATAAAGAAATAACAGAAATAGCAGTTGTTGCTGATACAGAAGGCCCGACTGCTCCGTGCGGTGCGTGCCGCCAAGTTATTTCAGAGTTTATGCCCCCTGAAGGAAGAATAGTCCTTAGTAACACGAAAGGGGATATTCTTGAAACAACCGTTTCTGAACTATTACCAGGAGCTTTCAAACCGGAGGATCTAGAGACATGAGCACACCATTTAAATCAGGATTTGCGGCACTAGTAGGCAGGCCGAACGCCGGAAAATCAACTTTAATGAATGAAGTAATCGGTGAAAAAATAGCAATTATGAGTGATAAGCCCCAAACCACAAGAAATAAAATACAAGGGGTTTATACGACAGATGATGCACAGATCGTTTTTATTGACACACCAGGGATCCACAAGCCAAAGCATAAGCTTGGTGACTTTATGGTTCGCACAGCAGTCCAGTCCCTGAAAGAAGTGGATTTGATTTTATTTTTGGTAGACGTTAGTGAAAGTTATGGACCGGGAGAAGAATATATTTTATCTAAACTAAGTGAAACATCCACCCCTGTGTTTCTTGTTATGAACAAAATTGACAAGATTCACCCCGACAAGCTTTTAGAGAAAATAGATAAATACAGGGAGCATTTTGATTTTGCTGAAATTATTCCTGTCTCTGCTTTAAAAGGTAATAACGTTCAAACACTACTGCAGCAAATTAAACAGTATTTAGAAGAAGGTCCGCAATTTTACCCAGCTGATCAAATTACGGATCACCCGGAACGATTTATTGTCAGTGAATTAATTCGCGAAAAAGTTCTTCATTTGACAAAAGATGAAATTCCACACTCCATCGCTGTGTCCATTGAGGAAATGAAGGAACGATCAGGAGGAGCGGTATATGTTTCTGCAGTGATCATCGTGGAGCGATCGTCACAAAAAGGGATTATTATTGGAAAACAAGGCCGGATGCTTAAAGATATTGGCCAGCGTGCCCGTATAGATATTGAAGCATTGCTCGGTTCGAAAGTGTTTTTGGATTTATTTGTTAAAGTCCAAAAAGATTGGAGAAATAATCAATTTCAACTGGATGAGCATGGCTATAATAGAAGTGAGTACTGATAAAGCAGGCATTCATACAGGCAAAATTTACAGGACATGCTCTGTGGGGTCCTGAGCCATCCTAAGATTAAGCAGTCTATAACTTAGATTGTCTAAGAAAGGATGGCTGACTATGTTTCAACAACCAGATGCATATTGGGATTACTTTTTTCTTACTGGGAATATTGATGCCTATTTAATTTCAAAACAATTAGAACAACATCACCAGTCAGAAAACGATCAAGATATCTCTTTAGAAGAGGATAATTGGTAAATCTGGTGATGAGTTAAGGACAGAATAGACATGTTAGTTAAAGCAGAGGGTATTGTATTAAAAATCATACCTTATGGAGAGACCAATGTGATACTAAGACTGTATACACGGGAAGCAGGAAAGGTCTCCGTAATGGCGAGAGGGGCAAGAAAGCCAAAAAGCAGATTTGCAGCTGCTTCACAACCATTCGTTCATGGGATATATTTATTTTATAAAAGCCGGGGAATGAGCACGTTAAATCAAGGAGATACGATCGACGCTTTCCGGCACATTCGTAGTGACATCATGAAGACAGCATATGCTTCATATATTGCAGAACTTTTAGATCGAGTCACAGAAGAAAGAGAAAAAAACCCATTTTTATTTGAGTTATTTTTACAGATACTTCAGCGTATGAATGAAGATTCGGACCCTGAAGTATTAACGAGAATCTTTGAAGTAAAAATGCTTGCTCAAGCTGGTATTAAGCCACAGCTGGATCAATGTACCAGCTGTGGACGTCAAGAAGGGACCTTTAGTTTTTCGGTGCGCGAGGGAGGATTTTTGTGTGAAAACTGTAAAGAAATTGACCCTTATCGTTTAACCATTCATCCGAAAAGCGTACAATTGCTCCGAACATTTTTCTACTTAGATATCAAACGCTTGGGCAGCATATCGTTAACCAGCCGAACAAAACAAGAATTAAAGCAAGTGCTGGAATCCTATTATGAGGAATATGGAGGATTTTCTTTGAAATCAAAGCGGTTTCTCGATCAAATGGAGAAATGGGATATTTGATAAAACATACAAAGTTCCGATCCCTCACAACTTGACACGTTATCTGTAATTCAGTATTATTTCTATACATGAAGAGTAATGAATACGTTGATGGAAAGTAGTAGTTGTTCCTCTGTTTTAATAGCGAGTGCAGGATGGTGAAAGCTGCATAAAACATGGCAATGAAGGCGTTCCGGAGTATAACGGTTAATAAAAGAGGCCCGGATGACGGGCAAATAGGGTGGAACCGCGGGTTGATCAGCCCGTCCCTATACCATAGATAGTGGTATAGGGACGGGTTTTTTGGTGTGTGGAGGAGATAACCTATGGCATCCTACTCTATATACAGGAGGTAAATAAAATGAACGTGCAAAACATGATTCTCACTCTCCAAAATTTCTGGGCGAAACAAAATTGCTTAATCATGCAAGCTTATGACGTAGAAAAAGGAGCAGGCACCATGAACCCTATGACTTTTCTACGATCCATTGGCCCTGAGCCTTGGAATGTTGCTTATGTAGAGCCTTCTCGAAGACCTGCCGATGGAAGGTATGGAGAAAATCCAAATCGTCTATATCAGCATCATCAATTTCAAGTCATTATGAAACCATCACCTGCTAATATTCAAGAGCTATACTTGGACAGCTTAAGGGAACTGGGTATTGATCCAAAGAAGCATGACATACGCTTTGTAGAAGATAATTGGGAAGCTCCAACGTTAAGTGCTTGGGGGCTAGGTTGGGAAGTTTGGCTTGATGGAATGGAAATTACACAGTTTACTTATTTTCAGCAAGTAGGAGGTATTGATGCAAATCCAGTGGCTGTGGAAATTACATATGGGATAGAACGTCTAGCTTCCTATATTCAAGATAAAGAAAATGTTTTTGATCTCGTCTGGGTGGATGGATTCACTTATGGCGATGTGTTTAAACAGCCTGAGTATGAGCACTCTAAATATGCTTTCGAAGTCGCAGATCAAGCTATGCTTTTCAATGAGTTCGCTACTTACGAAAAAGAGGCCGATCGTGCAATTGCGCAAAATCTTGTTTTTCCGGCCTATGATTACGTTTTGAAATGCTCTCACATTTTTAATTTACTTGATGCGGGCGGCGCCATTTCTGTAACAGAAAGAACTGGTTATATCGCGCGTGTACGTAATTTAGCTAGAAAATGTGCAAAGACATACTATGAAAAACGAGAAGAACTTGGTTTCTCAATGCTTGGGGAAGAGGAGCGTGAGCATAATGGGCAGCAGTAATTTCTTATTAGAAATTGGTTTAGAAGAGATGCCGGCAAGATTTGTTACAGACGCCATGGAGCAGTTGAAATATAAAATTACTGATTGGTTAGATGAAAATCGTATCGCCTACGAATCAGCAGAGGCATTTTCAACGCCAAGACGATTGGCAGTACGGATTAATGGCATAGCCCAAAAACAAGAAGATGTGGTAGAAGAGTCGAGAGGCCCGTCCAAGCAAATAGCGGTAGATGAGAATGGAGAGTGGACGAAAGCCGCTCGTGGGTTTGCGAAGGGACAAGGAATCGATCTGGAAGAACTGTTCTTTCAAGAAAAAAACGGGACCGACTACGTATTCGCTAAAAAAGAAGTATTAGGTAAAGAGACCATTGATTTACTTCCACAGGTAGAGACCATTATTACGGAGATGAATTTTCCGAAAAACATGCGCTGGGGCACCTTCTCATTAAGATACGTCCGTCCTATCCACTGGATGATTGCACTATTAGATAATGAAGTCATCCCATTAGAGATTGCTGGAGTGACAAGCGGGCGTCATACGAGAGGACATCGGTTTCTAGGGGAAACGATTGAAATCTTCAGTCCGGATTCGTATGAAGAGAAACTTCGTGAAGAGTATGTGATCGCAGAACCAAAACAAAGAAAAGAAGAAATCCGAAGACAACTGAAGGAGCTCGCCAGTGAACAAGGGTGGTCCATCCCAATTAATGAAGATCTTCTGGAAGAAGTAAATAACTTAGTTGAATATCCAACGGTTCTATATGGGGACTTTAGCGACGAGTTTTTGCGGTTGCCTGATGAAGTATTGGTGACATCCATGAGAGAACACCAACGCTATTTTCCAGTAGAAGACCGTAATGGAAAATTACTTCCACATTTTGTGACAATAAGAAATGGGAATAAAGATTACTTAGATAATGTAAGAAAAGGAAACGAAAAGGTATTACGTGCACGATTATCTGATGCCCAATTCTTCTTCGAGGAAGACCAGAAAGTTCAACCTGAAAAAGCGGCTGAAAAACTCGATTCTATTGTATTCCAGGAAGAATTAGGTACGATTGGTGATAAAGTTTGTCGAATCCAAACGTTGTCACAACGTCTAGCCGAGCAATTGGACTTTGCGACGGAAAAAGTCGCAAGTGTGAACAGAGCGGCCAAGCTTTCTAAATTTGACCTCGTCACGTTAATGGTTGATGAGTTTACAGAATTACAAGGGTTAATGGGAGAGAAATATGCCTTAATTTCAGGGGAAGAAGAAGAGGTAGCCACTGCTATTAAGGAGCATTACCAGCCTAAATCTGCGTCAGATGCGATTCCAGCTACAGACGTGGGAGCAGTTCTTTCCATTTCTGATAAACTGGACACTATTATAGCTTGTTTTGGTATTGGACTAATACCAACTGGATCCCAAGACCCGTATGGGTTGCGAAGACAAGCAGCAGGGATTGTACAAATTCTGTTAGAGAAAGGCTACCCACTACCTCTAGAGGAGCTCATCGATGAAACACTGCATGTATTAAAGGAAAAACATGTATTAAAAGAAGAACCAGCTACTGTTAAAAATGAAGTGATTTCTTTCTTTAGAGCACGTTTGAAACATCTTCTCTCTGATCATTCTGTTCGTTATGATATTGTAGATGCCGTGCTCGAAGGTTTTTCAGGACAAGTGGAAGTATTGGTCAATAAAGCAACGTTCTTACAAGAAAAGTTACAAGATCAAGAATTTAAAAATACAGTGGAAGCATTGAGCAGGGTGACAAATATAGCGAAGGATACGACCGTTCCAGACGTGAAGGTAGAAGAAGATTTATTTAGCGAACAACCTGAGAAAGAATTGTTTCGAGCTTATCATCAAATGAGAAAAGAGCTTTCGGAGTCGCTTGACAAGGGAGAAGTAGCACTGGCTTGGGAGTCACTTCAACAGTTAGTCCCGTACATCCATGATTATTTTGAACATGTAATGGTGATGGCTGAGGATGAGCAGGTGAAACAAAACCGCCTCCATCAAATGATATTGTTATCGAGAGAAATACGACGTTTTGCTAACTTCCAACATATTGTTTTTCCATCTTAAATCACCGATCGTTGTTCATCCAATCATAAGCAATACAGGCACTGTCACTAATTGATAGCCAATGAGCGTACGCTAAGGTATAATTAGGGAAGAATAAACGGACGACGTTAATAGCCTGTGAAGCCAGGGACGCCGTTAGAATGGACTTCGTTGTAAGAAGATAGTCTTAAGGCGGTGATGACAATCGAACTTACGGGGAGACAGGAGCAAATATTAAATATTGTTAAAGACAGCGGACCGATTACCGGAGAGAAAATCGCTGAAAAGTTATCATTAACGAGAGCTACCTTACGGCCTGATCTCTCCATTTTAACAATGGCCGGATTTCTAGATGCACGCCCCCGCGTCGGATATTTTTACACAGGAAAGTCAGGATCACAACTTCTGACAGAGAAGTTAAAAAAGATAACGGTGCAGGAATATCAATCGATTCCAGTAGTCGTTCATGAAGAAAGTTCCGTGTATGACGCGATATCAAGCATGTTTTTAGAAGATGTTGGGACGTTATTTGTGGTGAATAAAAAATCTGCTTTAGTAGGCGTTTTATCTAGAAAAGATTTGTTGAGAGCTAGTATTGGTAAACAAGATCTGGAGTCTCTGCCGGTTAGTATTATTATGACGCGGATGCCGAATATTACAGTTTGTGAAAAAGATGATTTAATTATGGAAGTCGCGAACAAATTAATTGAAAAGCAGATAGATGCTCTACCGGTAGTGAAGAAAAGAAAGTCAGGAGATTACGAGGTTATTGGAAGAGTGACGAAAACGAATATAACCAAATTACTTGTCGATCTTTCACATGACCAGCTTATCTGATTGTTCGTAACGCAATCAGATATTAGAGAGGAGAGGAATGGCGAAAATGGATCATCAACACCCCATTATTTATGTCGTATCTGATTCGGTAGGGGAAACAGCTGAATTGGTTGCAAAAGCAGCGGCAAGCCAATTTGGAGACCAGGGAGTGGAAATTCGCCGTATCCCATATGTGGAAGATGAGGCGACGATTGATGAGGTCATAGAATTGGCGAAAGAAGCAAATGCTTTTATCGCATTCACACTTGTTATCCCTGAAAAAAATGATTATTTGTTAAAAAAAGCACAAGAAGCCGGTGTGGAAACGGTCAATATTATCGGTCCAATGTTAGATAAGTTGGTAAGCATAACGGGAAGGAAGCCGAAGTATGAGCCCGGTCTTGTTTATCGTCTCGATGAGGATTATTTCAGAAAAGTAGAGGCGATTGAATTTGCTGTGAAGTATGATGATGGTAGAGACCCACGTGGAATCATGAGAGCAGATATCGTTCTTATCGGGGTTTCGAGAACTTCCAAAACACCGTTATCTCAGTACTTAGCGCACAAACGTTTAAAAGTGGCAAATGTGCCACTCGTTCCAGAAGTAGAACCCCCTGAAGAGCTTTTTAAAATCCCGCCTGAAAAATGTATCGGATTAAAGATTAGCCCGGAGAAATTAAATGAAATCCGAACAGAACGGTTAAAAGCACTTGGGCTTAAAGCGGGAGCGAATTATGCAAAGTTAGATCGCATCAAAGACGAACTGGAATATTCTGAGAAAGTAATGCAAAATATTGGGTGTACTGTCATTGACGTATCGAATAAAGCCGTCGAAGAAACAGCAAACCTAATCTCAAATATGTTTCGGCACCAGCACTGAGAAGCTGCTCTAATAGGAGCAGCCTTTTTTCTGAGTGACCTATTCAAGTAAAGGAAATAGTTGAGAAGGATTTTGAGTTATTCTGTCGAATAATGAAGGAGACGATAAGTTATCTTACTATATACTGACGCAGATGCTTGTCCGGTGAAAACAGAAATAGACAGTATTGCTAAGAAATATGGAATATTGTCTTACTTTATAAGTACCACTTCTCACGTGAGTGGGAATGAGTATTATTCCAAGGTGGTCACCCTTGACGCTGATCCAGAAGCAGTCGATCTATATATTATTAACCATATGGAGAAAAACGACGTCATTATTACACAAGATAATGGCTTGGCTGCTGTCGTGTTAGAAAAAGGCGGGCATGTCGTGAGTCCCCGAGGTAACGTATACAACAGAGCAGATATACAGCAGCTCTTATTAGGGAGGTTTACCGGTTTAGAAATAAAGCGCAAAAAAATAAAACCAAGAAATACCAAGCCATTTCGAAGGCAGGATAGAGAAAACTTTTCACATGCATTAGAAAAACTATTATCAGAGAATGAGCAATGGCGCAGATGATGAAGGTGATTGAACATGGCAGAATATATTCCAAAAGAAACCATTGCTGAAATTCGTGATGCGGCAGACATCGTAGAAGTGATAGGGGAGTACATTCAATTAAAAAAACAAGGAAAGCACTACATGGGTTTATGTCCTTTTCATGGAGAAAAAACGCCTTCTTTTTCCGTTTCTGAAGATAAACAGCTTTATCATTGTTTTGGTTGCGGAGCCGGAGGAAATGTTATTACGTTCGTCATGGAAGTGGAGCAGCTTTCTTTTATGGAAACTCTCAAAATGCTAGCTGATAAAAAAGGTATCGCCGTACCGGATAATGTTTTACCAGCTAGAGAAACGGCAACCGATAAAACAACGTCTGCCAAAATCGAAGCTCATGATTTGGCGGCAAGATTTTACCACCATTTATTGATCAGTACGGAACAAGGGAAAGAGGCATATGAATATATACGTCAGCGCGGCTTAGATGACGACATTATCAGTCGTTTTCAAATAGGGTTCTCACCCGGACAAAGTGATATGTTGAGCAGCCTTCTTGAAAAAAGGGGATTCGACTTAGGAGATATGGAAGAAGCGGGACTCATAGGCAGACAAGAGTCTACATGGGACGTATATGACCGCTTCAGAAATAGGGTAATGTTCCCAATACGAGATTTACGCGGATATACTGTGGGGTTTGGAGGAAGAGTATTAGGGACAGGTGACCCTAAATATTTGAACAGTCCGGAAACCTCTATATTTAATAAAGGTGAAATTTTGTATGGTATGGACATTGCCAAAAAGTCGATTCGAAAACAAAACACAGCTGTGTTATTTGAAGGATACATGGATGTTATCGCTGCATACCGTGCGGGAGTTGATAATGGAGTCGCCTCTCTTGGCACATCTTTAACAAAAAGACAAGCTCAAATATTACGGAGAAATGCGGAACGTATTATAATCTGTTTTGATGGCGATAATGCGGGACAGGAGTCTACGGAAAAATCAGCTGAAATTCTTGAGCAGGAAGGGCTTCATGTACTAATAGCGATGCTTCCTGACAACAATGACCCGGACGACTATATTCGGGAAAATGGCGGGGAACGTTTTCGGAAAGAAATTATCGATACGGCTGTTCCAATCATGTCATTCAAAATGCAAGCACTCAAACGAAATAAAAATTTGCAGGTTGAAGGAGAAAAACTCGAATATATAGAAGAAGTATTAAAAGAAATTACTACCTTGGGTAGAGCGGTAGAACGAGATTTTTATTTAAGACAGCTTGCAGATGAATTTTCACTCTCCTTCGAAGCGTTAAAACAAGAACAGTATCGATTGTATAAAGAGTCCAGGCGGTTCTATCAAGAGAAGAGAAATAATCGCCCATCCAGTCAAAATACAAGGAAATTAACTTCTGTATCGTATATGAATCAGAGATTACTTCCTGCCTTTCAAAACGCTGAGAGAATGTTATTAGCGCACATGATGCAGGATAGGGATGTGTGTCTGGAGGTTCAGGAAAAGCTGGGAGGGGACTTTAACGTTGAGCAACATATTGCGATTGCAGCTTACCTCTACTCCTACTACGCGGAAGGCCATTCAGCCGACCCAGGGGCTTTTATTCCTTATCTTCAGGATAATGATTTAATCAAAACAGCTTCTGAAATTGCAATGCTTGACATTTCTCAACACTTATCGGAAAATGAATTGGTTGATTATATTCGACAGATTAAGAACTACCCAAAATGGGTAGAAATAGAACAAAAAGAGCAAAAAATGAAAGAGGCAGAAAAACGCAGTGACATGACACTGGCAGTTAAATTAGCTTCAGAAATAGTTGACATGAAAAGAGCACTTAAAAAATAGACTCTTTAAGACGGTCAAAATTCAATCAAATGAAATACTTCGGGCGCTAAGAGCCCTTTTCCTTTGTTTATAAATGGAGTTTGATGTAGGAGTAACGGTGTGTGTGAAGATTGGAAGGAGGGGATCGTGTGGCAGAGAAACCAATCCGCCCACTAGCGGAAGGTGAAGCGTCAATCGATCAAGTAAAAGAGCAATTAATTGAAACGGGTAAAAAACGTGGGGTTCTTTCCTACGCGGAGATAACAGAAAAGCTTGCTCCTTATGACCAAGACTCAGAACAAATGGACGAGTTCTTTGAGTATCTCGGTGAGCAAGGTATTGATTTACTCAACGAAGGGGAAGAAGTTCCAAGTATGGATCAAGTAGAAAAAGAAGAAGAGCTTGATCTTAATGATTTAAGTGTACCTCCAGGTATAAAAATAAATGATCCTGTTCGTATGTACTTGAAGGAAATCGGAAGGGTTCCTCTCTTATCTGCTGAGGAAGAAGTAGACTATGCCAAGCGTATAGAAGAAGGAGATGAGGAAGCGAAAAGGCGTCTGGCTGAAGCGAACTTGCGTCTCGTCGTTTCCATTGCAAAGAGATACGTTGGGCGGGGAATGCTTTTCCTTGACTTGATTCAAGAAGGAAACATGGGGCTTATTAAAGCAGTAGAGAAATTTGACTACAATAAAGGATATAAATTTAGTACGTATGCAACATGGTGGATACGCCAGGCGATTACAAGAGCTATCGCTGACCAGGCTCGGACCATTCGGATCCCGGTGCATATGGTAGAAACCATTAATAAATTGATTCGCGTACAGCGCCAACTTTTACAGGATTTAGGTCGTGAACCAACGCCTGAAGAAGTATCAAAAGAAATGGATTTAACCCCTGATAAGGTCAGAGAAATCCTTAAGATTGCTCAGGAGCCTGTTTCTTTAGAAACTCCAATTGGTGAGGAAGATGATTCTCATTTAGGCGACTTCATTGAAGATCAAGAAGCGTTAGCTCCTTCCGATGCTGCTGCTTATGAACTTCTTAAAGAGCAGCTCGAGGATGTGCTGGATACATTGACCGATCGTGAGGAAAATGTATTGCGGCTTCGCTTCGGCCTTGATGACGGCAGAACCCGTACTTTGGAAGAAGTAGGGAAAGTATTTGGCGTCACAAGAGAAAGAATTCGTCAAATCGAAGCCAAGGCACTGCGGAAACTTCGCCATCCGAGCCGCAGCAAACGTTTAAAAGACTTTTTGGACTGATAGATAAGGGTTGTCTCGCACCGCGAGGCAATCCTTAAATACTGCTTAGATTTTATTCTATATGTTGTCATGCGTATTGATTGGGCCAAACGCGGAGTCTTAAACTCTTAGATTCAGTTCCAAGCGCACCACCGAAGCGAGGTTACAGTACCTGCATTGAATCGAAAAGCCCCCTCGTATGCGTTTTTCTAATGGGTCCGAGAGGTAGGCTTTAACATGTAACCATCCCCTGGTCAATATGCTTCAAAGTGTATAATTGAACGGAAAGTGACAAAACTACAAAAATAGGGATTTATCTTTTCTATTCCATCATAATCGAGTAAAATATAGGAGGAGTGAGGATTTATATCCCGTATTAATTGGAACTACATAGAACAAAGGGGGAAACAACGTGAGAGCTAAACCGCTCATTCCATTTTACTTAATAGGTATTGGAGCGTTAATGCTCATGCTCGGATTATCACTAGTCGGCTTTTATGTCTCTACAGGTGAAACTGAAGAGGAAGGGGCTGACATGGATCCGGTAGAGCTGGGAGAAGAAGTCGTAACGTCAAACTGTACTTCCTGTCACGGTGAGAATTTGGAAGGTGCAAGTGGCCCTGCTATTGAAAATGTGGGTGCTGAAATGTCTAATGAAGAGATTGCTGATATCGCTGTAAATGGTGTCGGAAGCATGCCAGGTGGTATCGCCAGTCCCGAAGAAGCAGAAGCCATTGCTGAATACTTAACATCTATAGCTGAATAAGGCAGAATGGAAGGAGAGGGGCTGGCCCTCTTCTTCTTTTATATCCATCGGCTTTTTGAAAAGTCACCATTCGCGATGGGGGAGAGAGGATAACCACATGAACGAAAATATATTATCCAAGCGCTTAAAAAGGATTGCAGAAGAAGTTCCAGCTGCCTCCCGATTAGCAGACATTGGAACAGATCATGGATACTTGCCCATGTATTTAATGAAACAAGGAAAAATTAATTGGGCTCTTGCATCCGATGTCAATGCCGGACCATTGGAATCAGCGAAAAAAAATATAAAAAGTGAAAACTTGGAAGATTATATTGAGACGCGACTTGGGCACGGTTTATCGGTTATTGATGAGGCAGACCACATCGATACCATAGTCATTGCTGGAATGGGCGGTTCGTTGATTTGTGAGATCTTGAATAGCGGCAAAGAACAATTAGAAAACGTAGAACAGTTAATTCTTCAGCCTAATATCCACGCAAGTGTTATTCGACGATGGATGATTGATCATAAGTGGGAACTAGTACAAGAACACATCCTGGAAGAAGACGAAAGGATTTATGAGATTCTGGTGGCGAAACCGGGAGAGGGAGACCGCCCTTATCAAAATGTCTCTGCCCGCACAGAAGCCAGTATTTTGTTCGGACCTTTCTTAATCCAAAAACGGTCTCCTGCTTTTATGAAAAAGTGGAAAAGGGAAAAAGAAATATGGCAGCGAATTTTACAGGAGCTTGAGAAAGCTTCTACTGATCAGGACACTGAGAAAAAACGAGCGGAACTATTAACAAACATCCAATTATTTGAGGAGGTATGTAATGATGAAAGCCGTTAATGGACAAGCCATTATACAACTTTTTGAAGAGTGGGCTCCAAAATCTCTAGCTGTAGAAGGAGACAAAGTCGGCTTAATGATAGGTACGTTAAATAAGCCGGTACGCCATGTGATGATAGCATTGGATGTATTGGAGGAAGTAGTCGATGAAGCGATTGAAAAGAAAGTAGATTTGATTATTGCGCATCATCCATTACTGTTTAGACCTCTAAAAAAAATTGATACCGAATCAGGTCAGGGACCAATTATTGAGAAATGTATAAAGCATGACATTACTGTATACGCAGCCCACACGAACTTGGATATTGCGGATGGGGGTGTAAATGACATGTTGGCAGACAAGCTAGATCTTCAAAACACACGTGTCCTCGTCCCTACCACAGAAATTCCATTAAAAAAACTAGTTGCCTTCGTACCAGAAAATCATGTCGAAGAGGTCAGACAGGCACTTGGTGATGCTGGAGCTGGTTACATCGGCGGATATAGTCACTGTACTTTTTCTTCCGCTGGTACTGGTACTTTCATTCCTGGGGATGACACGAATCCTTATTTAGGAAAGCGTAGAGAAATGGAGTTTGCCTCAGAAAAAAGAATCGAAACGATTGTGCCGCAGCCACTTGTCCGAAAAGTAACGAACGCATTAGAAAAAGCTCACCCCTATGAAGAACCAGCATATGATTTGTATTCCCTTGACTTAGAGGGAGAGAAAATGGGTCTCGGGCGGATCGGTGAATTAAAGAAGGAACTTCCTTTTGAGGAATTTATTGAACAAGTGAAAAAAGCTTTCTCTGTAGAAGACATTCGTGCCACAAAGCCATTTCCACAGCAGGTCCGGAAAGTCGCTGTACTTGGAGGGGATGGGAATAAATACTGGCAGTATGCTAATCGGCAAGGCGCAGATGTCTATATAACAGGTGATTTATATTATCATACCGCTCACGATGCCCAAATGGGAGGACAATGTATAATAGATCCCGGTCATCACGTGGAAAAAGTGATGAAAGAGGGAGTAAAGAAAGAATTAGAGAAAAGAATGGAAGAGAAAAAATTCCAAGCCAATGTGATGGCCTCTGAAGTCTCAACCGAACCATTTACTTTTTTCTAAACAAACGTGACTGTACCTAATCGTCCCTACACATTAGACAGGAAATCACAGAACTTGTTTCTCATATGTTGAGACAACCACAGTGTAATAACGGTAGTTAACATATGGGAAAAAGTAAAAAAGCAATAAAAAAGAAATGCCTTCTGCAAGTGAACTGGTCCGTCATAAGGAGGCTCAGTCCCATGCAGAAATGAGGCATTTCTGTTTTCTTCATTAGGAACCCCTATTATTTTTTTACTTTTACTTTAGGAAGAATTTTAGAGCTTTTTACTTTGCGCTCTGCTTCCCATGTAGAAGGATCGTTTTCATCAAATTGGTCTAAATACAATATGACTTCTTTCGTAATAGGGGTAGGTGTAGAAGCACCGGCCGTCACAGCAACTTTCTTTACCCCTTTTAACCAGTCAAGCTGTATTTCTGAAACATCGGCAATGCGGTAAGCCGGTGTATCCGCAACTTCTTTAGATACTTGTGCAAGTCGGTTGGAGTTGTTGCTTTTAGGATCCCCGACCACTATCATGACATCGGCGTCACGGGCTTGATCTGCGACCGCTTCTTGACGAACTTGAGTGGCCATGCATATTTCATTGTGGACTTCTGCGTGCGGAAATCGTTTAACCGCAGCATCAACGATATTTGATACATCCCATTGACTCATAGTCGTTTGGTTTGTAATGATTATTTTTTGTTCATTTAGATCTAACTTATTCACATCGTCTTCCGTCTCGACTAAATGCACTTTATCTGGTGCCACCCCAATGGCTCCTTCAGGCTCGGGATGACCTTTTTTGCCTATATATATAATGTGGTAATCTTCTTCTTTTTTTTCGCTAATTAGATCATGGGTACGAGTCACATCTGGGCATGTTGCATCCACTGTCGTTAATCCTTTTTCTTTTGCCAATTGACGAACTTCAGGAGATACCCCGTGAGCAGTGAATATCACGGTACCCTTATTTACATTTTCCAATATTTCCAAGCGATTTGGCCCGTCCAAAGAAATAATCCCGTCTTCCTCAAAAGCATCTGTTACATGTTTATTGTGAACAATCATACCTAAAATATAAATAGGACGTGGTAAATCCGGGTTACTGGCAGCTTGCTTTGCCATCACCATGGCATCTACGACTCCATAACAATAACCCCGCGGGGATATTTTAACGACTTCCATAGCAGCCTCCTCTGACCCTCGGTCGATAATACATAATTTACATTCATGTCGATGTATGCATTGGAACATGAATGGTAAGCATTGAAATACTAGGGTCATTATACTATTTCACTGATGAAATGTAAAAGAAGCTAATTTCGACACGCTACACGTATAATTTAGGAGGAGGAGCATCAGAAAAATAAGCAGATGTAGCAGGTTCTTCGTGTGACATTAGCTTAGAAGTTTCTAGATCTAATGTAACTTCCTTTTTACTGTCAGTTGTGTCGCTTGGACTTTTTAATGGAGAAGTTGTAGAAGACAACAATTTAATAATAGTTGGCAGTTGTTTTACGAGTGGATAATATTGTTTTATCATGGGCGTTACTGTTTGCGCAACACCTGCTGCTTTTTGAATGGTGGGCAATATGTTAGATAACGTACCAGGATTAAACCCTTGACCCACTGGACTAGAGGCTGCACCGAAAAAACCAGGAGCATAGCTTTGAGGCGGCATGGGCGGCCTCGGCACAGGCGGACTCGCTGGAGGGGGAACAAAAGGAAACACACTTGATCATCCTCTCTTTATTCTTTGAACAAGAATAGCTGTCTTTCTAGAGCGTTTATGATAAAATATGATAGCAATTAGCCTAATGTGAAGTTATTTAAAAGTATCTTACACAAAACGAGAGATTACAGTGGAAGGCGGTGGAGAAATGAGCGGTTTCACACGCTTTAACCTCTCACCTTTTTTAATAAAGTCATTACAAACACAAAATATCGCTAAACCTATGGAGATTCAGGAACGATTAATCCCTGCCATCCTCAACGGCAAGGATGTGATTGGTCAATCACAAACAGGTTCCGGAAAGACATTGGCTTATCTTTTACCTATCTTGACAAAAATTGACCCTGAAAAAAATTATATTCAAGCTATTATTACTGCACCGACACGGGAACTTGCAGAGCAAATTTATCAAGAATCCCAAAAACTGCTGGGAGGAGAGGACACTCCTTCTATTAGAGTAAAGCGTGTTACAGGTGGAATAGAACGAAGTCGTACAGTTACCGGTGCTTTCTCCCCTCATGTGATCGTAGCAACGCCAGGCCGGTTGAAAGATGTCGCTCAAAGCCAGATGCTAGATGTCCATCAAGCGAAAATGTTAGTAGTTGATGAAGCAGATCAAATGCTGGACATGGGATTTATTGAAGATATTGATCCAATAGCTGCTCTCATGCCAGATGATCTTCAAATGCTAGTATTTTCGGCTACGATTCCTGAGAGTTTGCAACCGTTTCTGCAAAAATATATGAATGCGCCAAAACATGCACATGTTAAACCGAGGGAAGCGACTCCAGCCAGCATCACTCATCATTTCATCCCTTTAAAACATAGGGATCGCACAGAGGTTACTGTTCAATTGTCTGGAATGATACGTCCTTACCTGGCAATCATTTTTACAAGCACCAAAGAAGATGCCGATTTGGTATTCGATGAGATGATCAAAGCAGGATTTCAAGCAGAAGTGTTGCATGGCGGTCTTCCGCCTCGCCAGCGCAAGCAAGTAATGCGTCGGCTGAGATCCCTCGAAGTGCAGTATCTTGTGGCGACAGATTTGGCTGCACGGGGGATGGACATCGAGGGTGTGTCACATGTGATCAACCATTCTCTACCTTCTGAATTAGAGTACTATATACACCGGGTGGGAAGATCAGCGCGTGCTGGTGAAACAGGTGAAGCATTTACATTTGTCGAGAAGGATGAATATCCTGTAGTTCGCAAATTAAAAGACAAGGGTATACCTTTAACTTTCTCGGAATTGAAGAAAGATGGTTTATCAGCGGCTGATATACCTTGGAGAAATCGATCGTGGCAAAAAGGAAGTGAATTCTCACCTCAAATTCCGAAAAGACCAAAGAAAATAAAGCCTGGATATAAAAAGAAAGCGAAAAGAATGATGGAACAAGAACAGAGAAAAAGAAACAAGAGGAAATAATAAGGGGGAAGTAACAGTGTTGTTAGGCTCGCATGTTTCCATGAATGGTAAAAAAATGCTGCTAGGTTCCAGTGAGGAAGCAGCCTCTTACGGAGCAACTACTATGATGATTTATACGGGTGCTCCTCAAAATACACGAAGAAAACCAATAGAAGAATTAAATATAGAAGCTGGCAGTGCCCATATGGAAGAAAACGGTATCGAAGAAGTAGTGGTCCACGCCCCGTATATCATTAATATAGCGAATACATCAAAACCAGAGACATTTCAATTAGGTGTCGAATTCCTTCAATCTGAAATTGAACGAACAGAAGCTTTGGGGGCGAAGCAAATCGTTCTGCACCCGGGCGCACATGTAGGTGCCGGCGCTGAAGCAGGGATAAAAAAGATCATCGAAGGTTTAAATGAAGTCATTCGCCCTGACCAGGACGTTCAAATCGCACTCGAGACAATGGCTGGTAAAGGATCCGAAATAGGTCGTACGTTTGAAGAACTTGCTGCAATTATAGATGGGGTTACTTATAACGAAAAGTTATCAGTATGCTTTGACACATGCCATACGCATGATGCGGGGTATGATATTATTGGAGATTTCGATAACGTATTAAATTCATTCGACAAAGTCATTGGAATAGAACGTTTAAAAGTACTTCATGTGAATGATAGTAAGAATGAAAAAGGGGCAGCAAAAGACAGACACGAAAACATCGGATTTGGTCATATCGGTTTTGAAGCCCTGAATACAATAGTTCACCATCCTGAATTTACGAAAATACCGAAGATCCTTGAGACTCCGTATGTAGGAACGGATAAGAAAAATAAAAAACCTCCTTATAAACATGAGATCACCATGTTTCGTGATAAATCCTTTAATGAAAATATGAAAAAGGAACTTTTGTTGCAGGAAATCTAACATGAATGAAGAATTATTAATATTACTAGCAACTTGAACATACACCAGGGCCGCGTGAAACCCTGGTGTATTTGTTAACGAATATATTCATGAAATAGTTTCTCAAGAAGTTGGTATGTCTTCGGCGTAACAGCTTTCTTAGCGTTGTGTAATAAGTGTAACAGTGAATCCTTGTCGTCTAATGACCATTGGTTTGTCTTCACAAGGTGCAATAGTGCAACAGCTTCCTCATGAGAAACGTCAATTCCATAAAGCGAACCATAGTGGGTAATATCTTTCGGATGCAATTCTGATATTTTATATTTTATCCACTGATCTTTAAAATGGTTCACAACCTTACCCCCCTTTTAAGAACGGATGTATGAAATACCATACTCATCATATGAATAAAGTAAGGAGGCGTGATTTTATTAACAATTATATGGAGCCCTCCATAAAAAGAGAGTGCGTTTTCTGAAAAATCTAGTATAATGAAATTGGGGATGAAGTATTAATAGGCTGGATAGGAAATGGCAGCACCAAGAGGAGATTGGATTGGCTATTTAAGGAGGGGTTTTATGTACGAGCTATTAGGCACTCTTCATAGCGCTGAGTTTCGGAGGGAATTCGACAATTTAAGGACTGATATAGAGCTTATTCTCGATTTAGAAGGATATATCATAGCACTTAATGAATACGGTGAAAGATATTTCCAAGAAGAAAGCCGTTATTTCTATGATTATCTGGAGGATGAAGAAAAAGAACGCGCATTTGGGTATATCAGCCAATTAACAAGTTCCGGAACCGATTTAGATGTAACGCTAAGTCATCACTTTGGTGAAGAGTATGAAAACATCCATTATCGAGGAAAACAAGTTGATGGGTATATTTTATTGAATGGACGCCCTCTTTTACCAGAACCAGTTTTTTCTGAGGACATATCTGCTTTGATGCCTCATTTCGAGCATGCTTGCGCAATTATGGATTCTCATTTAAATGTTATTCAATATAATCACACCTTTGAAGAATATATGGATGATGATATTACAAACAGTCAAAATATGCTTCTGCTTGCCAATCGAGAAGATGGGATGGCTTGCATACCGCGGCTGGTACAAGACGTACTTAGAAAAAAGACAAACCTTCAGCTGGAAGTGAAAAATGATCAAAGTGGGGAGCACCTTCGGCTGAAAGGAATATATTTAAAAAATTCTGGCTGTGTCTTATTTATGCTGTATGATCTCTCCATTGAGAAAAAATATACGAGACTGCTCACTTATCAGGATCAAATGGAATCTGTTTCATATCTAGCGGCTGGTGTCGCACATGAATTACGTAATCCATTATCAGTCATTAAAGGATTTCTTCAATTGTCATCTTTAACAGATAGCTTTCATAAATACTCAGATACCATTTTATCGGAGACTAATAGAATGAATGAAATTATTGATAATTTTTTATCTGTTGCTCGCAAGAAAACGAAAAAAGAACTGCGATCTCCAAAATATTTATTGAACAGTGTGATTGATATAATTAAATCAGAATGTCTCATGCAAGATATCCACTTTGATTATAGAGTAAAACCAGTATCGAAAAAGTTAGAAGTTAACGAATCTTCATTTAAACAAATTGTATTGAATGTTTTGCGTAATTCTATTGAAGCGTTTTCTTCGGAAAACAAAAAGCATACTTTTTCATTAAACAGCTACTAAAATGACAATTATTTGGTTATCCAAATGAGTGACAATGGTCAAGGAATCCCGCAAGATGTATTAGAAAGTTTAGGGAAACCATTTTATACGACCAAAGAAAAAGGTACAGGAGTAGGTATTCCGTTATGTAAAAAAATTATGGAGGAACATGACGGTATATTTAATATCGAAAGCAGTACAGGAGAGGGTACTGTAATAACGGTGGCATTCCCTTTAAGTGATAAAGAAGCATAACCATTCGAAACCAGCAGAACAGAGACGTTCTGCTGGTTTTTATGTATACGTGTAAGGGTGGATGAAAGAGAATGTGAACGCATTTTCGCACCATGATGAATTACTTTCCTTTACTTTGCCAGCGTTCTTTTGTATACTCAAAAAGCACAAATCGTAATTGTTCTGATTGAGATGTCCTGTAAGGGGGGAGAGTAATGTCAACACAGGAAAATGGAGTTATACAAATTGAGAATGTCTCCTTTCGGTATGGTACACAGAACGTACTGGAAAAAGTAAATTTAACAATAGAGCAAGGGTCTTTTTTAGGGCTGGCCGGCCCAAACGGCTCTGGAAAATCGACTCTCATAAAAATTATTCTTGGATTTGAGACGCCAGATATGGGACGTGTCACTTTGTTTCATGTTCCGGTCTCAAAATTTAAAAACTGGGAAAAAATAGGATACGTTTCACAGAAAGCGAATAGTTTTAACACCGGATTTCCTGCTACTGTCTATGAAGTAGTGTCCATGGGTCTTTATGGGAAAATCGGGTTATTCCGATTTTTAAATAAGAAACATAAGAAAAAAATTGATGAGACATTACAGTTGGTAGGGATGAGGGAATTTAAGCACCGATCAATTGGTGAACTGTCAGGAGGGCAGCAGCAGCGTGTGTTTATAGCTAGAGCGTTAGTGAGCGAGCCGGAGGTTTTAATATTAGATGAACCAACCGTAGGGGTGGATACACAATCTGTCCAACAATTTTATCATTTAATGAGCCATTTAAACCGAGAGAAAAAGATCACGCTTTTGCTGGTTACCCACGATATTGGAGCGATGACTAAATATGTTACGCATGTTGCTTGTTTAAATAAACGGCTTCACTTTCACGGTTCCTCCCATGACTTCGAAGAGAGTGAATTATCTTCATTATATGGGCATGATGTAACGATGATTACACATGAACATGACCACGGAGGGGCATAGCAAATGCTAGAAGTGATGTGGAAGTATGATTTTCTACAGTATGCCTTTTTTGTAGGTATTGTTATCGGTTTCCTTGCCCCTGTTCTTGGGGTTTTTATTGTGGTAAGAAGGCAGGCAATGATAGCAGATGCCTTATCGCATATCACCTTGACTGGAATTGCTTTTCATCTTTATTTGGCTCAATCTGCGACATTTCTGCAAACTGTTCATCCCTTATATATGGGGATGGGATTTGCTGTTGCTGGCTCCATTATTATGGAAAGGCTTAGAAATGTGTATTCTGCTTACAAAGAATTAGCAGTTCCTATTATTTTGTCTATTGGTATTGGACTTGGGGTTGTGTTTTTATCATTAGCCGATGGCTTCAATAATGATTTATTCCAATATTTATTTGGAAGTATTATTGCCGTATCACAAGGTGATGTGTGGTTAATTAGTGTGGTTGCCCTGGTAGTGGTTTTGCTGCTTTTCTTTTTTTATAAAGAGTTGTTTTTTATGTCATTTGATGAGGAACAAGCGAAGATCAGCAGCATTCCTGTTCGTTCCGTAAACCTTTTATTTTCTGTAATGGCCGCTTTGGTCATTGCGTCGTCTATGAGAATTTTAGGGATTTTACTCGTTTCTTCCTTAAGTATTCTTCCTGTAGCGGCAGCTATGCAAGTAGCAAAAAGTTTTAAACAGACGTTTTTGTATGCTGTGTTATTCGGGGAAATTTCAGTGATCGCCGGTTTGATTACTGCTTTTTACTTAGATGTGGCACCTGGCGGAATGATTGCTATTTTTGCTCTCATTCTTCTCCTGCTTGTTCTTTCAGGAAAGAAATATGATAAAATACGGCGGCTAAGATAGAAGGGAGGGACCATTAATGGAATGGACATTTATAGAAAGAGGCTTCACGGCTGCATTAATTATTGGCTTGATTGCCCCTCTTGTTGGTGCTGTATTAGCCGTGCGACGTTCTTCCATAATTTCTGAATCATTGTCACATGTTACACTAACTGGCATATCTGCCGGTGTGTTACTCAGCCAAACGGTAAACATGGTCTCCATTAACCCTTTATATACAGGTTTTGTTTTTGCATTAGCAGGCTCACTGATCATTGAGAAATTAAGACAAACCTATTCTCATTTTCAGGAATTGGCATCTCCGATTATTTTATCAGCAGGAGTAGGAGTTAGTGCCGTACTCATGAGCATATCGCCATCGGGTTACGGTGAATGGTATGATTATCTCTTTGGAAGTATTGTATCTGTTACCAAAGAGGATCTTATATTTATCAGTGTGACGGCAGGCGTGATATTACTTATATTTTCTCTTTATTCGAAAGAGATTAAATCGGTTTCGTTTGATCAAGAATTTGCACGAGTTTCAGGAATCTCGACTTCACACATTAATTTTATTTTTTCCTTGTTGGTCGCTCTTGTTATTTCCATGTCGATGAAAGTCGTTGGTGTCTTACTAGTGGGGGCCCTTATTTCCCTGCCTGTAGCAAGTGCCATGCAATTCGCAAAAAGTTTCAAGCAACTGTTAGGTTGGAGTGTTTTGTTTGGAGAATTTGCTGTTTTGATTGGGGTGTATACCTCCTATCATTTTAACATAGCCACTGGTGGCATGATTGTCGTGATCTTAGCTGTTATCATGTTAGCAGCAGTTGTATTGCGAAAAAACAGCATGCTATACCGTTTATTAAATAGATGATCGTAATTTCTCCCTCTTGTACGTTGTGTGTATTATTTTGTTAGGAGGGTTATAATGAATGTACAAGAAGCACTAGAAAAATTAAAAAAGGCTGGATATAAATATACTGGAAAACGTAAAACCTTATTAGAGCTATTTGCCACTGAAAAGAGATACATGTCTGCAAAAGAGATCCTGGCTTCGATGAAGGGTTCTTACCCGGGGATCAGCTTTGACACTGTGTATCGGAATCTTTCTCTATTTGAAGAGTTAAATATTGTGGAAGTAACTGAATTAGAAGGGGAAAAACGCTTCCGGTTTAACTGTTCATTCACCCATCATCATCATCACGTCATTTGTATGGAGTGCGGGAAAACAAAGCAAATTTCGGTTTGCCCGATGGACTGGATGACAGAAAACGTAAAGAATGATGATTTTACAGTAACTGGTCATAAATTTGAAATTTATGGATGCTGTGCAGACTGCCAAGCTTCTCTCTAAGTAAGTAGTTAATCTTGGTTCCCTTTCTCCTAATTACCAGATTGAAACGAATAGGTACCGGTGATAATAAAAATGCTCTTTCAGAGAGGAAGAAGAGCAGGGAGGGGGGAAGCAGCATGGACGAATTCGAGAAGCGATCAAGAGAAGAAAATGAGTCGCGTTTGACGGATGAGCCTAGAGCTGAAGAGACTTTGGCTGATGCATATGATGTAGAGGCTGCCTCTGAAATCGCAACACCAGGAGTAGGAGAACGCCATACAAGAGATGAGGAACGAAATGAAATAGAAACGGATACTGGGGACGAATCAATGGGTAGAGGAATAGGGATAGCGGCTATCGTACTGAGTATATGTTCGCTATTCTTTCTGCCGATTATTACGGGGGCCGCGGGAATTATTCTCGGTATTCTCGCGATCAGACGTGAAACGAGAGGAATGGGATACAGTGCGATTGTTATTGGTGCTATATCCATTATGATGACACTATTCTTTAATCCATTTATGTGACGGCATGAGAAAAAGCTGTTCCGAGCTGATTCGGAACAGCTTTTCATTCATTCATTTATAGAGGTGTTGATTGGGACTTCTCTTTTTCTTCCTGAAAATATTCTTCAGCAATAGCATCGACTTCTTTTTTCAGTTCTTCCACCATTGTTTCTTCCGGTACTTTTCGAATAATCTCCCCGTGACGGAAGAGAAGACCTTCCCCACGAGCACCTGCTATCCCGATATCCGCTTCCCTTGCCTCGCCTGGTCCATTAACAGCACAGCCCAAAACCGCTACTTTAATAGGTGCTTTAATCGTGGAAATATATTCCTCTACTTCATTTGCAATACTGATGAGGTCTATTTCGATGCGGCCGCATGTAGGACATGAGATGAGTGTGGCTGCATTGGAGGCAAGACCAAATGTTTTTAGAAGTTCGCGTCCTACTTTCACTTCTTCGATTGAATCCGCACTCAATGAAATACGTAGGGTATTTCCAATTCCTTTGCTTAATATGGCCCCAAGACCTGCTGCACTTTTTACGGTACCGGCAAATTGAGTTCCTGATTCTGTGATACCAAGATGTAGAGGATAAGAAAAAGCCTTTGCTGCTTTTTCGTACGCCTCAATCGCCAGGTTAACATCCGAAGCTTTCATGGAAACAACGATGTCATAGAAATCCAGGTCTTCCAATATCTTTATATGATGGAGAGCGCTCTCCACCATACCATCTGCAGTAGGATAGCCGTATTTATCTAAGATTCTCTTCTCTAATGAACCTGCATTTACCCCGATACGGATGGGGATATTTTTATCTTTTGCCGCTTGAACGACGGCTTCTACTTTGTCTCTCTTTCCGATATTACCGGGATTTATTCGAATCTTATCCGCCCCGCCTTCAATCGCTTTTAAAGCAAGACGATAATCAAAGTGAATGTCTACTACTAGCGGGATGTTAATACGCTTTTTGATTTCAGGGATGGCCTCGGCTGCCTCCATATTAGGACAAGCTACACGGACAATTTGACATCCAGCCTCTTCTAAGCGTCCAATCTCCGCTACGGTTGCTTCTATATCGTGTGTTTTTGTTGTTGTCATGCTTTGTACAACAACTTCATTATTGCCACCAATAACAACATCCCCGACTTTGACAGGTCTAGTATCTTTGCGGTGGGTGATTTGGGTCATATATCCATTCGCCCCTTTTGTAAGTTGATAACTGTGTGGGTTCGAAAAAACTTACGCCGTTTAAATGTGCGGCGATCCTAGTAGTTTTTCCTTGCTTATCACAATACAATGCGATATCAGCAAAAAATTCTCACGAGAACATTGTATCAGTGTCTTAATTAGTTTGGCAAGCACGGGACTTATTCATGAGAAGTCATTGATCGCATTCAACTGTGGCAACGTGTATGTGTAAAAATAATCCTCGAGATTATTGGAGCTAATTATCGCGAAAAACATCTTATGGAGGGTGGTTTCGTCATGAGTGAACGTAGCGAGGACTACGTCAAACCCTTGAAAGGTTCTTCACCCATGAAGAACGAGGGAGAAAGTGGCCAGAGTAATGTGTAATACCTATGTTATACCTTTTAGCTATATAATTTTCTAGCGTATTTATTGACTGGAAGGAGCGTCGGGCGATGACTCCTGCGGGAAATGCATGAGTCTTGAGACTCCGCAGACCCGCTTTAGAGGGTCGAGGAGGCTCAAGCCATGCCCGCGGCAAAGAAGACACAGTGAAAGCAAACGTAGTGCAGCTTGAACGGATGTCGCACTTGTGCCTGTGGTGAAAGCATTCGCCCAGAGCGAGTGGAAGTCAAACCCCCCCTTAGGTAATAAACGGTGTCAAAAATCGGGTGCTGGAAATATTAGTGCAATAACCTGCTCTAGGAAAGCTTGACGCATACTGGCAAGGAGGATAACGGTTTGAATAGGAGCAGTAATCATGAGTAACACGCTGAATAAAAGGTCACGAATATTAAGGAGATGTGGTATATAGAGGGAAAATATAAGTTGCATCAGCTTTAATTTCATTAGGAGATAAGCCATCATTTAATTTTTGAAAGTCGTCGCTAATTTGTTGAATAGATGCAGGGACAGGTCCGCTATGTAATTTTTCCACAATCGTTAATACAGTTTGTCCGCGCTCGACTGTAACCTCTGCCGTCTTTTGGCCGTCTAATACCGAGGAATTGCCATTTAATTCTGAGATATGATTATCTATGTTTGTGTTATCCTCAGAAGGAGAGGAGTTGGTTTGAACTCCCGAAGATTGCTGGGAGAGGGTCCCTTCAGAAAAATCATAATAAACAGCAATACCAATTACAACTATCACAATAAATAATAACAATCTTTTCATTTTACATTCCTCCATACGTAGACATTCACGTTATAATGTATACGTATGGAAAAGCTATAATATTCTCGTCCACTCAAACAAAGAGCGAAAGAAGGAGAGTATCATATGAAATCATTGAAAAAAGTACTAGCAGGATGTACTGCTGCTGCCGTTTTTTTAACAATGCCTCTTTATGTGGCGGCTGATGCGGCACCAGGGGATGTTATTGTAACTTTAGGGGAAGATCTAAACAATGACCAACGGCAAAACTTATTAAATGAAATGGAAGTAACGGAAGAGGAACAAATTGTTACAGTCACAAATGAAGAGGAACATGAGTACTTAGGAGATTATATGAGTGCCGCCGACATTGGAAGTAATGCTCTTTCCTCGGCAAAGATCACCTTAAGAGAACAAGGTGAGGGCATTGCCGTAGAGACAAACAATATAAATAAAGTGACAGAAGGAATGTATGCCAATACATTGGTTACGGCAGGAGTGGAAGATGCAGAAGTATATATTACAGCACCATTCGCAGTGTCTGGTACTGCAGCGTTAACCGGCATCATCAAGGCCTACGAAGTACAAAATGATATAAACATACCAGAGGAACAAAAGAAAGTAGCAAACGAAGAAATGGTAAAAACTTCCGAGTTAGGAGAGCGCATCGGTACGGAGGAAGCTACTGAATTAATTACCCGTATTAAAGAGCAACTAGGGGAAGAACAAATCGAAACAGAAGAAGATTTACGAGATTTAATCCAGCGGATTGCGAATGATTTGGGAATTGAATTAACAGAAGAGGAATTAGATGGACTTGTGTCTCTTTTTAACCGCATGAAAAATTTAAATATTGACTGGGACCAAGTCCAAAATCAAATTACTAAATTCAGGGATAATCTGGATGAGTTTTTGAATCGTGAGGATACACAGTCTTTTATACAAAGCTTTTTAGATTTTATTAACCAATTGATTGACTCCTTACGAGGATGGTTTGGTAACGAAGGGGAAACTTCGTAAAGGGGAGTATGATAGAGAAGCTGCCTAAGAAAAAATTTCTTATGGGCAGCTTTTTCTGTGAAACAGAAGCAGAAATAGTTAGAATATATAAGAGGAGGAAGGAGAGATTTTAGATGGAATGGCTTCAATTAGCTAGTGTCGGCTTTGTCGTTGTTTTCTTAGGAACGGTATTTTTACTAGGAGAAATGTTAGTGAAAGCAAAAGGCATTTTTGCTATACTGGGAATCGCCTTCATGAGTATCTTTTTCTCTTTTCATATTGACTCGACGTCCAGCATTTGGGTGATTGTGTTGTATGCAGCAGGTGTGGGCTTAATTGTGCTGGATGGAAAAGTAATAAGTGACGGAACGATCGCATTACTAGGTGCTTTTTTAATGGGATTAGGACTAGCAGTTCCAACTCCGTCGATTGTTTATGGCATCTTAGTGATATTCGGTTTTTTACTTGGTTTATTTGGGTCTGCTTTATTTTTAAAAGTGTTTCCGCGCCGAAACTTATGGTCGAAAATTACGTTACGAGACAGGATGAGCGGAGACTTGGGTTATAATTCCATGAATGAAACATACAAAGAGCTTGAAGGAAAGATAGGAAAAACGATGACTGCCTTCCGCCCGATTGGTACAGTAGTTATCGATGGGAATCAATATAGCGCCACAAGTGAAAATCAATGGTTAGAAGCCGGAGAAGAAGTGATCGTCACAGCGGTAGATGGCACGCGTATATTAGTACGCCGGTTAGATAACTCTAAATAGAAATACAGAGGATCTGGAACTGCCAGTTCCTCTTTCTGTGTTCAGAGGGGTCTTAGGAAAGATAACATTCAAACGAACATAAAATATTGATCACACTTTAAAAACGGAAGTATGTTTAGATGCTGGAGTGGGAATAGAACATAAACTAAACAATTATTTAACGATTTCATTAAAAACTTAATAAAATCTTTACAAAAAGATAATAATTGCTCAATATTATACAAGTATGATGTAAGAGGTTTGTCGACGAGGACTTATTATTTTTATTCGAAGGGATGACAGAGTGTGGATCTTCAATCTATCTTATTCACATTTTTAGGCGGTCTCGGTATCTTTCTATTCGGGATCAAGTTTATGGGAGACGGCCTTCAGAAGGTTGCAGGAGATCGGTTGCGGGATATTCTGGACAAGTTCACGAGTAACCCCGTAATGGGGGTTATTGCAGGTATCATTGTAACGGTACTCATTCAGTCTAGTTCAGGGACTACCGTGTTGACTGTCGGTCTCGTGAATGCTGGATTTATGACACTGCACCAGGCTATCGGGGTAATCATGGGGGCTAATATTGGTACTACTGTAACGGCTTTTATAATTGGTATTAAGCTCGAGGAGTATGCCCTTCCCATTTTGTTTATCGGTACCGTACTAATTTTCTTCTTTAAGAACAAGAAAGTAAACAACATTGGACAAGTTTTCTTTGGATTCGGCGCTCTGTTTTTCGGGTTAGCATTAATGGGGGATGGAGTGGAACCTCTCGAAGGATTAGAGGCTTTTCGGAGTTTGACGATCAGCATGAGTGATAACCCGATTCTTGGCGTTATCATAGGAATGGTGTTTACAGTTGCTGTTCAAAGCTCTAGTGCATCCATTGGTTTGTTGCAAGAACTCTATGACCAGGGTGCCATGATGCTTGATGCTGTTTTGCCGGTACTGTTTGGCGACAATATTGGAACAACGATTACAGCTGTGCTCGCTTCGATTGGAGCTTCTATAGCTGCTAAACGGGCAGCACTAACACACGTTATATTTAACTTGTTAGGGACTACGGTCGTTTTAATATTACTTATTCCTTATACAAATTTAATCGAATATTTACAAGGTGTACTTAACTTAAATAGGCCCATGACAGTGGCTTTTGCTCACGGGATTTTTAATGTTTCTAATACGTTGATTCAACTTCCTTTTATAGCGTTGCTGGCGATAATAGTAACAAAACTCATTCCGGGTAAAGATACGGAAATTGAATTTAAGCCGAAGCATTTAGACCCTACATTTATCCGTCGTTCACCTGCCATAGCTTTAGGACAGGCAAAAAGTGAAACATTACGAATGGCGGAATTTGCCGAGAAAGCGTTGACGGAATCTCACTTGTATTTAAAAACAAATCACAAAAGACATGCTGAACTGTCTACGCAGTATGAAGAGGCGATAAATAATTTAGACCGTAAAATCACGGATTACTTAGTACTTATATCAGAAAGGTCCCTATCGGATGAAAATTCACGGACGCATTCTGTTCTTATGGATACTGTCAGAGATATAGAACGAGTGGGAGATCATATGGAAAACGTGGTTGAATTAGTGGACTATAAGCTTACTAATAAAGTATCATTATCAGATGAAGCATATGATGATTTGAATGAAATGTTTGATTTAACTGTAGGGACGCTTCAGAAAGCCATTAGTGCGCTTGACAATGACGATACAGAAGAAGCTCATGAAGTGTTAAGTCAAGAGAATGAAATCGATAAGATGGAGCGGAAGTTACGAAAGAAACATATTCTCCGTTTAAATGAAGGGAAATGTTCAGGTTCCGCTGGAATTGTGTTTGTGGATATCGTAAGCAACTTAGAAAGAATTGGTGATCATTCTGTTAACATTGCTCAAGCTGTATTGGATGAATATATTTAATGTAACAGGGAGGAGAGGACTCTCCATGAGTCTTCTCTTCTCTATAGATATCAATTTTTCTACTAAAAACTTCGGATTGGTTGTTGACTACTCCATGTGGTAGTGTTATTATAATTATTGTCGTTACGAAACGTAATGATATATCACATACATATTCCACAGTAGCTCAGTGGTAGAGCTATCGGCTGTTAACCGATCGGTCGCAGGTTCGAATCCTGCCTGTGGAGCCATGTGGCGGTGTAGCTCAGCTGGCTAGAGCGTACGGTTCATACCCGTGAGGTCGGGGGTTCGATCCCCTCCGCCGCTACCAATTTTATATGTTATGGCGGTTGTGGCGAAGTGGTTAACGCACCGGATTGTGGCTCCGGCATTCGTGGGTTCGATTCCCACCAATCGCCCCATTTTAAAACTACATGAATGGACCCTTAGCTCAGTTGGTCAGAGCTGACGGCTCATAACCGTCCGGTCGTAGGTTCGAGTCCTACAGGGTCCACCATTTAATTAAGCATGTGCTCTAGACGTGCTTTTTTTGTTGCAAAAAATTATTTTGGAGGAATACCCAAGTCTGGCTGAAGGGAGCGGTCTCGAAAACCGCCAGGAGTCTTTACGGGCTCGCGGGGGTTCGAATCCCTCTTCCTCCGCCATACATAAGAACAAAAAGACACTATCTATGAGGAGTCCCCCTGTTTGGCCATACACATGTTAAAACAGGCGATAAGTAAAAAAGGCTTGAATAAGGATAACAAAAGACTTCAATTGTCTTTCTAATAAGATAAGAAGCGTAAGCCAACGCAGAAGTCCGCACGTCCTGTGCAAGTCAGGGAGCTTTCGCTTTTCTTATTGTCTAGCTACAGCTCCTAGTCGTTCGGGGTTTCATCGTCCTCACCTGCGGCCATCAGAATGGTCTGCGGCGATGACAGATGAACCTGTCACGGTAGTGGTTCTTCTGCTAAATACGCGAACGGTCCTGTTCGCCACGCAGAAGTCAGCACGTCCTGTGCAAGCCAGGGAGCTTTCGCTTTTCTATAATAAGTTTAAAATAAATACAGGAGGGGTACATTATAAATTAGACCAAAATCTCCTGTCTTTCATATTTGTTGAAATACTTGAAACGTTTTGGTAATGTGAGATTGTATACAGGAAATTCCTTTTAGTCTGGAGGTCTAAATTAGACTGCTGGACAAAGAGAATACTTATTTTAGGAGGAGATTAATTATGGCAAATCATCAACTACCAGAATTACCTTATGCACCAAACGCATTAGAACCGCACATCGATGAAGAAACAATGAAAATTCACCACGGGAAACACCACAATACTTATGTGACAAAGTTAAATGCAGCACTTGAAGGTCACGACGACCTTGCAAGCAAAGACGTGGATGAATTGATTAAAGACTTGAACGCTCTCCCTGAAGATATCCGTAATGCAGTGAGAAACAACGGCGGCGGACATTCCAACCATTCTCTTTTCTGGCAGATCCTAAGCCCGAATGGCGGCGGCGAACCAAGCGGAGAAATTGGTGACGCTATCTCTAGTAAATGGGGAAGCTTTGACAGGTTTAAAGAAGAATTTAAGAACACAGCTACTGGACGTTTTGGTTCTGGTTGGGCATGGCTTGTTGTAAACAATGGCGAGTTGGAAATTCAAGATACTCTTAACCAAGACTCCCCACTCATGGAAGGGAAGACACCAATTCTTGGACTCGATGTTTGGGAGCATGCTTATTACCTTAAATACCAAAACCGTCGTCCAGAGTATATTGATGCGTTTTGGAATGTTGTAAATTGGGACGAAGTAGAAAAGCGCTACAAAAACGCAAAGTAAATATGTTAAATACAAGACTGGATAGGAAGGCTTAACCTTTCTAATCCAGTCTTTTTTCGTGTTGTAAATGACACCGTGGAAGAAGCCAAATACACTCATTCCTCTCGTCTTTTGATAAGAGCTTAGAAAAAATGCAAAGACTCCGGCGGAAAAACGGAGCATGAAATTAGCCCGCCTCATATGACAGAGACCTACCAAAATTATCCAATAAGCTTCATTTCTCATTCAGAGGGCCATTTGATCCATTGTTTGTTAGTTAGAATACGTAGCTTTGCACGGTGCATAGCTGAATTGCTATTGCGGCACAATATAGTGCAAGGCGGTGGAGCAAATGGCAAAATCATTCGTACAAATCATTCTCGGTAACGTGCGTATCACGAGAAACCTCGTTCTGCTGTTAATTATTGGAGGGCTGTACGCTATCTCTGTAGCGTTGTCGAATACGTTTGTGAATATATATTTATGGAAGCAATCGGGAGAAATAAGAGATATTGCTTTGTATCAGCTCGCTTCGGTTGTGTCTCAGCCTGTTGCTTTTTTAGTTGCGGGATATATCGCAAAACGATTTGATCGGATCATTGCATTGCGATTAGGTGTATTTGTTTTGACATCATTTTATTTAACGGTATTGTTTTCAGGTGAATCTGCAGGTGAAATATTAATCGTCTTAGGTATTTTACTTGGTATGGGATTCGGTTTTTACTGGCTCGGTTACAATGTATTAACATTTGAAATCACAGAACCGGACACACGTGATTTTTTTAATGGATTTGCAGGGTTGTTGACCTCCTTTGCAGGTATGATCGGTCCTTTAACAGCAGGTGCTGTCATCACTTGGATGCCAGAAACCACAGGTTATCACATTATCTTTTTCGTCTCTTTTTTTATGTTTATTTTAGCGGTTATTCTCAGTTTTCGAATGAACCACCGACATGCAGAAGGACCGTTGAGAGTTGCAAAAGCTACGATGGAAATAAAGAGGAATACCGATTGGAGAAAAGTGCTTTTTTCTCATTTTCTTCAAGGATCGCGGGAAGGTATCTTTGTTTTTATTATCATTGTCTGGGTTTATACTGCTACTCAAAGTGAACTCGCATTGGGAGGCTATGGGTTCATCACATCGGCTGTGTCCTTTTTGGGTTATTTTATGGTAAGCCGTTTTTTAAAACCTTTACAAAGAAAGCGGGCCATCCTAATAGGAGGAGCCTTACTGTTCGGAGCTGTGTTTCTCATTATCTTCCATCCCACGTATCCTCTTCTTATCACGTATGGAATTATTATTTCAGCTGCTTATCCGTTACTGCTCGTACCGTATGTATCGCTCACTTACGATGTATTGGGAAAGGCGTCGAACGCTGGAATGATGAGAATAGAGTATTTGATCACGAAAGAATGGTTTTTGAATGGCGGACGGATTGTATCTATTCTGCTGCTATTAGTTGGGATTTCTTTATTTAAAGAAGAACAGATCGTACCAGTACTAATGGTTATATTAGGTGCCGGGTCTTTTGTCATGTATTGGTTTATAAGAGATATCGATTTAACCTTGCTATTAAATAAACGAGAAGCAAAAAGCAGCATACCAGAACAGGAAGGAGGAGATTCTCTTAGTTGAGGATTTTCTCCTTTTTAGAGTGAATAAATGTTCATATCTGCTGCTTACCATTTTATGATAGAATAAAGTAGTAATTTGTATGGGAAAGGGAGAGGAAAGGGAATGTCACAATCAAAAAATGGAAAGAACCATATTCCTTTCCGTCTAAATGTATTATTCTTCGCGATTTTTCTTCTGTTCTCTACTCTCATTCTCCGGCTGGGGTACATCCAGATCGTCCAAGGGGACGACTTCGAGAGGGATTTGGAACAGACGGCGAGCGAAGTAACAAGGGTCGATGCTCCTCGCGGTCTCATGTATGACCGTAATGGAGAGCTTCTTGTTGATAATAAGCTGACTCTGTCCCTCACTTATACGAATAAACGGGATGTAAGTGAGGAAGAAAGAGTGGACATAGCGTCGAAATTGGCGACTATTATAGAAGTGGATAAGGATGAACTAGAGAAAATACCGGAGAGGAATAAGAAGGATTTTTGGCTAACAACTCATCCCGAGGAAGCAAAAGAACTAATCACAGAAGCGGATGAAGAACAGGCGGAGGATGAAGATGAGCTTTACGACTTGCAACTAGCACGGATTACAGACGAACATTTACGTGACCTTAATGATGAATTAAAAACGGTGTACATATGGGGAGAAATGATAAGCGGCTATTACAATGCACCCCAACGAATTAAGAAAGGTCTCACGAGAGAAGAGGCTCACACGATAAGCGAACGGTTAGACAAGATGCCGGGTGTCGATATACTTCGTGATGCAGATAGGCAATATTTGTACGAAGATGCTTTTCCAAGGTTTTTTGGCCAGACGGGAGCTATCCCTCGTGAAAACTTACAGGAGTACCTTGCAAAAGGATACAATCGTTCCGATGAAGTTGGGACGAGCTTTTTAGAAGAGTATTATGAGAGCACCCTTCGAGGAAAGAAGGCGGAGATTTCTTCAGAAGAGGAAAATACAGGGGAAGAAACGAACGGAAGCAGGGGGAATGACTTAGTACTGACTATTGATATAGACCTTCAACAGGACGTAGAGAGCATTATTGATCAAGTGGTTGGAGGCAATACGGGAAGTTTTATAAACGATCCGGAAGCTTATGCTGTAGTGATCGAACCAGATACCGGGGATATTTTAGCAGTGTCGGGATATTCAGACCATCTTGGTACGGTTTCTAGCTCTTTCGAGATGGGATCCACTGTCAAGGCCGCAACTGTTTTGGTCGGACTTGAAACAGGAGTAGTCACACCGGGTACTTATATATACGATGCTCCCATTAATTTGCCGTACACTCCGGAAATCAGTTCGGTTGTGAATTTAGGAAACGTGAATTACTTAACAGCGCTTGAACGCTCTTCTAACGTATATATGGCACACATTGCGATGAGATTGGCTGGTTATCATTACGGAAGCAGTCAAACGTGGAACACGGAAAAGTATCACGAAGCTTATGAAATAATGAGATACTACTACAGCCAATTTGGGCTAGGTGTAAAAACAGGTGTTGATTTACCATCAGAGTCAACGGGAATAAATGGAGGTAAAGCGAATCCGGGTAACTTGTTATATCTAAGCTTTGGTCAGTTTGATACGTACACTCCGATGCAACTTGCTCAGTATATCGCGACTATTGCCAATGATGGCTACCGGATGCAGCCTCGCCTAGTAAAAGAGATTCATGAACCGAATACGAATAAAGATGCGATGGGTCCTGTGAAAAAACAATTCATGCCAAACGTATTAAACAGAATTGAAATTGATCCACAGTATATTGACATGGTTCAACAAGGATTGTGGCGCGTAACGAACGGTAGCCGGGGAACAGCCAGGTCTTATTTTGCTGACACAGAGTACACTTCTGCGGGTAAGACGGGGACGGCTCAAATAAAAATTCGCCAAGAAAGCACGAATCATCTCATCGATGGGAACAACCAAGCTTTTGTTGGATATGCACCATATGAAAACCCAGAAGTCGCAGTGGCTGTTATTGTTCCTGGTGTATATAAAAGCGGTCAGAGCGGAATGGCTAACACAATAGCGAAAAGAGCACTGGATGCATATTTTGATTTGAAAGAAAAACGACCGGGGAAAGAAGAAGAAACGAGGCTGGGACAAAACTAGAATAGTCAACTCTAAAGACGAACGATCACATGTTGAAGGAGTCACCCGTTTCATAAACGCAGTGTATCAGCGTAGTCAAAATACGTAGACTCCAGCGGGAACAGCACGAGCTGAAGATCCCGCAGGAAAGCCGTTTTCGCTTTCCGAGGAAGCTGAAGCCGTGCCCGCGGAAAGCGAAGTATTTTGACAAAGCGACAACATAAGTTGTTCGGATTTATCTTTCATTTAAATACTTTTGTCCCAGCCTCGTTCATCATTGCCAGGGGCTGTGTGGTCGGTATGGATACTATCGTTATCGGCTCAGTCATTTGAAGACGGAAGAGTGGCACTGCAGCACCTACTTAATTGGTAATCTGAGCAATGACCTCTTGGTGATTCATTTGATTATGTAGTTTATAAGTGCCTGTTTTTATAGCTGTTGTTTTTCCGCTATTTTCCAATTTATTAGCGAAGTCACCGGCATCTTCGATAATTTCCAATTCTTGTAACAAGTCCGCAACGTCATCACTGCTCATTCCCTCTTCAATATGTAAAATACTCCTTACTTTGTTTCCTTCTGTATTTTTTATTTCATCAAATTCCTCGGCTTCTACCACTTTATATCCTTCATCCTCTAAGAAATGGACAGCAGTCTCTATGTCGGGAGTGCTCTCCGTCTCAGGTGGTATTCTCTCCGGCACTTGTGTATTCTCGGAGGACGGTTCTGAGGGGATGATATAGTAAGCTGCAGTCGAAAGGCAAGCTGAAAGAAACCAGCCCGCTGCAAATAATCGAATGGATTGTCTACTCACAACACTTTTTCCTCCTAGGTTTTATCAAGATGAATATGTTTATCCCGTTTTTGAAAACAGGGCAAAGGCTATAATGATGTCTTCAAGCCTATCGATCGGATGACAATCCCCCTAAAAGGGACTTGACTTCATTTGTGGTGAGGTTCATTTTTTTTGCAATGGTCTCTAACTCAAGACCTTGCTCGAATAACTGATAAGCTTCTTGACGAAGTTTAGTACTGCCGCTCTGCCGTGGTGTGGATGTATGAGTTGTTTGAACGGTGAGAAGTTCCTCTTCTAGGAAGCTGAGTCGTTTTTTCATTTCGTAAACATCCCCCATCATTTGCAGGGATAACTCATCGATTTCTTCTTTTGTTTCTTTCCCCTCGTCGTTAACGAAAAAAGAAACAAGGAGTAATAATACTCCGAAACCTGTAAGTGAAACTAGTACCCATTCCATGCTTTTTTGGCCCTCCCTATCTCTGTATGTACCATAATTATACATGTTCATTAGAAAGAGAGGAATGTTTGCCTCCGTGTTTTTGAAGTGACGAGGTAAAAAAATAGTCAGAAACTCTTGGAGGATGTTGAAAAAAGAACTTCTACCGTTATGTTATAAACGAATGAAAGAGAACTTGACGCATACGTGTGTTAAATAAATCTTGCGACAAAGGATGGGATTTGCTATCATTGAAAAGTATGAATGATGCTGAAACATGGGAGGGATAACGATGCGCGTACAAGTGACACTTGCCTGTACTGAAACGGGAGACCGTAATTATATTACGACCAAAAACAAACGTACGAATCCAGAGCGTATTGAATTAAAAAAATATTGCCCGCGTCTGAAAAGACACACGCTTCACCGGGAGACGAAATAAGCAGAGGGACTCAGCTCCTCTGCTTTTTTTGTACGAAAAATAGTCATAATTAGAGTCTTCTTTGAAGAGACGTGATCGTTTATTGCTATCGTTATCATGACGCCAACCTGAACCTCCAGTAGTTCTTCAGCACTTGCCGCTAACAAGCGGACAATTGGTTTCCTGACAAGAAAGGATAATGAGTGATGAATAAACATGACATGCGCATACATATTAGAGACCAGTTTAAAAATAAGTCACAGCTGCAACTTTCTTCAGCATCCCAAAAGATTTACCATCATTTATTCGACTGGTATGGTTGGGAAAATGCAACAAACATAGCCATCACTATGTCAACAGATAATGAAATAGATACTTTGCCAATTATAGAAAAGGGATGGCAAGAGCGAAAAAATATGGCGGTTCCAAGGGTAGATCCTATAAATAGAAAGCTTCATTTTTATAAGATCACAGCAGTAGAAGATACAAAAAAAGAGTTTGCAGGCATTAGGGAGCCGGATCCAGCCCGTACGGAGTTACTCGATCATTCCGCACTCGAGCTGATCATCGTACCAGGGCTTGCCTTCGACAAAGATAAATATCGGTTAGGGTTCGGCGGGGGATACTATGACCGCTTATTAAGCCGTTTATCCGTGTTAACTTGTGGTTTGTCCCTTGATTTCCAGTTATTTGACGAAGTCCCAAGGGAAGCGCATGACATACCTTTAGATGCTATCGTCACCGAAAATGGTATCATCTAGCCATATTTTTAAAAGATAGGAATGTATTACATGTACGGAGTAATGTCTAACTCCAGGCGCCATCGGCTCGAGGTCGCTTCAACCCTTCTCTTGGCGGCAAGCCTCCTCAGGCCCACACGATGTGGGCGGTTTTAGTAGAAGTTCCTTTTTCTTAAGTCGAACATCTTTCACGCCTCCGCTTTTCTTTATTGTCTAGCATCAGCGCCTACTCGCTCGAGATCACTTCAGGCCTTTGCCGAAGCCAAAAAGCGGCATCAGTCAAAGACCTTCCAGTGCTAGTCGCTCGTGAGCAAGGCGCTTTCGCTTTTCTTATCTGTATATCTGTTAAACGTTCAGCAAACAATAAGGTAAAAAGAAGGTGAGCACCTTGATCAGTTGGAGATGGCTTTTGTTTACTGTTATGTTTTTAATGATTTGGTTAACCATGAGAGGGAATGTTGTCCGTTATATTATGGGGAACAGAATGTTAAGAAGAGCAGCTATCACATTTGCGTTAAGAATCCCTTATTTGCGAGATAACTTACTTTCTTCTTTCCGAGCAGCTCTATAAACGCAACCGCCGTCCTGTGGGACTGGCGGTTTTTCGTGATAGATATGAAAGTATTACATTCATGGAGTGAGGTCTAGCTCCAGCACCTAGTCGCTTTGTTTCTACAAGCGATCATGATGCTTAATAGTCGAACATAAAATTTCTCCTTGCTATAATGGGGAGGAGTTCTCGCCGGCTGAAGGGGTGAAAGAGTGAAGGCAAACCACCTTTTTTGGAAATTCGTCTATCATTTAGTCATAAAAGAAAATGCACGTATAATTGATGCGAGTCCGGATAAAAAAAGAATCTGGCTCGAACATGAAAACAACGGGCAAAAACAAGCGATTCGAGTAGCGCGCGTGGAACACGACTGGATGAGAGAAATAGAAGAGGATCAATCAAAGGCGATACAGTCAATGAAGCGAATAAAGAGAATGATCCCTTCGAGAAATCTTGTCTTTTACAATATTTATGTATCGACTTTTCCTCCAGTGGATCTGTATGACCGGATGTCTTTAATGGAGAATAAGGAAAATACTCCTATCCAACATTTCTTTGTAGCGGAAGACCCCGTCCGAGACGTGACCGATCTTCCTGAAGAGGTTCTAAAGCAGCTTGGTACCAAGTGGTCTTGGGAGGAAATAGAAGAGAATATAACGGATGATGGACATGAACAATATGAGTCCTTCTACAGGAGAGAGACAAAACGAAAACAAGAAAGTTTAGAGGACCGAGACCGTTCTTTGCTTTTGTATGGAAAAACCCGTATCACTTATCTTTTATTAATGTTCATTGCACTCATGTTTTTTTTAATAGAACAGGCGGGCGGAAGTACAGATATTTTAACTCTTATCGAATATGGAGCTAAATACAATCCAGCCATTTTAGATGGTGAATGGTGGCGGTTTTTTACGTCGATGTTCCTCCATATTGGCTTTTTCCATTTATTCATGAATTCTCTGGCGCTTTTTTATTTAGGGACAGCTGTTGAAAGAATGTACGGCAGCTTACGTTTTATTTTCATTTACTTTATAGCTGGATTGTTTGGATCGCTTGCGAGCTTCGCATTTAATGAACAAGTTTCAGCTGGTGCCTCTGGGGCTATTTTTGGCTGTTTTGGGGCATTGTTGTATTTCGGTTTGATCCACCGCCAGTTATTTTTCCGTACGATGGGTTTCAATGTCATATTCATTCTGGCGATCAATTTAGCTTTTGGTTTTGCGGTTCCGGCCGTAGACAACGGGGCACATATTGGCGGGCTTGTAGGTGGTTTTTTAGCTTCTGCTATCGTGCATTTACCTCGCCACAAACTGAATAGAAGGCAAGCGTTCATCTTACCTTTCACCTTTGTCCTAGCCGCTGGGATGTTTGGGTTAGGAATAACGAATGATAATAAAAGTGACTCTCCCTTGTTAGACCTGCAAATTGCCCAAGAGTTGCTGCAAGAAAATGAAACAGAAGAAGCTGAAGACATTCTTCTAGGTATATTAGAGAATCAAGAACATGCTCAAGCCCGTTTTTTGCTTGGGAATGCTTTGATTCAGAAAGGAAATACGGAAGAAGCTCTCGTCCAATTTCAGAAAGCGGTAACGTTAGATGAAGAATTTCCCGAGGCTTATTATAATTTAACCATTCTATATTTAGAGCTAGGGCGAGTAGAAGAAGCCCAAGAATCATTCAGGAAAGTGAAACAAACAAGTGATCCTCGAACAGCTGAGCAGCTGGATATGGAGCGGTTGGAAACGTTACTTCGTGAAAAATCTGAATAACGTTTCGTATGTCTCTACTCTCATTCGCATAAACTGTAGCAATTGCGGATAGAGGAGGACGTCACGTGATTGAAAGTTTAGCTGATCTTCTCGTTGCTGGAACGATTCTAGGTGCTAGCATCTCTTATTCAAGAAATCAATCAACCCTCTCTTTTATTGTTGTACTTCTCTTTCTCTTTTGTTCCTATGTGGGGTATCTCCTTTCTTCGAATGGGTGGGTGTATGTAGAGACCCATTATTGGTTCATTGATTCACTGAGAGTTATTGCAGCGCTTGGTCTTGTATTGTCTGGATGGGTATGTTTCATGCCTCTCCATGGATTTTATCACCAAAGAAGCAGATATATCTGGATGGCGACGTCTTTTTTTTCATTTTTTATTGGCTGGCATGCGGGGCACTGGCTTAAGAGTATGCCGGCTCTTCTAACGTCCTTTTGCTTGTTTATCCTATTTTTAGTGGCAGGGCGTATCGCTTGGACAGCTATTGCAACGAACTGGAAGCAACGTTCTTACACACCACACGCCCCATATGGCGCTCTTCTTTTATTTTCTATTCTCCTATTGCTATAATAGGGTCATGGATAATATGGATACTATAGCAGGGATACGCAAATGGCTCATGCAATTTCGTACAGTGATCTATACGAAAGATAGACAGTTGGACTTGGATATTATGGAAGAAGAAATAAGACAGGCGTTTGAAGTCGGGCTTTTAGAAAAGGAAATGTATATGAAAGCTCTCCTTACCATTCAGAAGGAAAGACGGGAATTATAGCTGGCACGAATGTAGGGTTTCATCATAGAGGAGCTGTACATATGGATAAACAATATGTTTTAGGAATAGATGTTGGAGGTACATCAACAAAAATGGCTATTTTTTCATTGGCCGGTGAAATGGTAGCGAAATGGGCTATTTCGACAAATAGGACAAATACGAGCTTGAATCTCCCAGTGGATATTAGTATATCTGTTAAGAAGACATTAGAAGAGTACGCCATAAAAAATAGTCAAATGTTAGCTGCCGGGGTGGGAATACCCGGCTTTGTTCTTGCCGATCAAGGGATGGTTATTTCTTCAGTGAATTTAGGGTTGGAAAATTACCTTATCGCTCCTCTGTTAGAGAAAGAACTAGGTTTTCCTGTTTGTGTGGATAATGATGCTAATCTGGCGGCTGCAGGAGAGAAGTGGAAAGGAGCCGGACGCCATGTCTCTGATTTAATATTTATTACATTAGGGACAGGCGTGGGCAGCGGTATTTTGTTGAATGGAGAAATTTTTCGAGGAGCAGGCCATGCTGCAGGTGAGATAGGTCATGTCACAGTGCTTCCACAAGGAGGATCTCCATGTAAATGCGGAAAATATGGTTGCTTAGAAACGATATCATCTGCTACCGGGATTGCCAGACTGGCAAAGGAAAACGCTCTATTAAACAAAAACTCGAAGCTATACGACTTAATGAGACAACGGGAGCTAACTGCAGAAGATGTTTTCAGGAGCATGGATGAAGGAGATAACGAGGCTCGTGTCGTCGTTGAAAAAGCAATGAAGTATCTTGGAATAGCTCTAGCGAACACTGCTAACGTATTACAACCTCAATATTTAATTATTGGCGGTGGCTTAGCGGCAGCTGGCAACAGTTTAATAAGGCCTTTGGAAAAACATTTCAACTTCCATGCTCTACAGAGAATAAAACAAGTGGCAAAAGTTAAATTGGCTGAATTAGGAAATGATGCTGGTGTCACAGGAGGGGCTTGGCTAGCTCTGAAACAGTACGGAAAGCATAATTAAATGGAGGGCAAGAAAAAGAAGATTCCGTGGAAAGAATAAATACTTTGGGTTATGATAAAGAATAGATGAAGTTACAGTACGATAAATACTACTTTATGTAGTAACTATAGTAGGAAATATGGTAACGAAGGAGAGAATGGCAACATGGCTGAATATAGAACAGAACGTGACTTTCTAGGGGAAAAACAAGTGCCGGCAGAGGCATATTATGGTATTCAGACGATACGAGCAAAAGAAAACTTTCCAATCACCGGTTACCCTCCACACCCTGAATTAATAAAAGCTTTTGGATATGTAAAGAAGGCAGCTGCGATGGCGAATCGAGACGTTGGAGTATTAAATCAACGTATAGCTGAAGCAGTCATCCAAGCGTCTGACGAAGTCATTGAAGGTAAATTCAATGATCAATTTATCGTTGATGCGATACAAGGAGGAGCCGGTACCTCGTTTAATATGAATGCAAATGAGGTCATCGCAAATCGGGCTATTGAAATTCTTGGAGATAAAAAAGGGAATTATATGGTTGTGAGTCCGAACACTCACGTCAATATGGCACAATCAACAAATGATTCATTTCCAACTGCGATTCACATCGCATCCCTGCATCTCGCTCAAGGATTAACAAAAGTATTAGATGAGCTAATTGTATCTCTTGAAGATAAAGAAAAAGAGTTTGATACAGTCATCAAAATGGGACGCACTCATTTGCAGGATGCGGTGCCTATTCGACTTGGACAAGAGTTTGGAGCCTATAAACGTGTATTAAAGCGTGATTTTTCGAGAATCAGCAGGTCAGTTGAATCTCTTCATGAGATAAATATGGGAGCTACAGCCGTGGGGACAGGCTTAAATGCAAAGCCGGAATACATTGAAAAAGTAGCTCAGTATTTAGCAGATCTTACAGAAATGCCATTCCACAGTGCTGAAAATTTAGTGGATGCTACCCAAAATACCGATGCTTATACAGAATTATCCGCAGCCCTCAAAGTTCATGCCATTAATTTATCGAAGATGGCCAATGACCTTCGATTAATGAGTTCTGGTCCACGTACAGGATTAAATGAAATAAACTTACCAGCAAGACAGCCGGGGTCATCTATTATGCCAGGGAAAGTTAACCCTGTTATGGCAGAAGTAATGAACCAAATATCTTTCCAAGTGATCGGAAATGACCATACAATCAGCCTCGCTTCGGAAGCAGGACAGCTGGAGTTAAATGTTATGGAACCGGTTCTTGTGTTTAATCTGCTTCAATCTTTGTCTGTCCTTCAAAACGGACTTAACGTGTTCAGAGAGCATGCAGTCAACGGAATAACTGCAAATGTGGAGCGTTGCAAAGAATTAGTCGAGAAAAGTGTTGGTATCATAACAGCCATCAATCCTCATGTAGGTTATGAAACAGCGTCACGTATTGCAAAAGAGGCAATTGAAACAGGACGAAGTGTTAGAGAAATTTGCTTAGAACGCGGTATATTATCCGAAGAAGAATTAGATGAAATACTCGATGCGAAGGAAATGACCAGACCCGGGATTGCTGGTGCCCGTTTTATGAATCTGGAATAAGATATGCCTGATTCCATAAAAAGGAATCAGGCTCTCTTCACTCATAAAGACCGTTTCATTTGTTTTTCGACGTGTACGGAGAACTTGAGTGAGTCAATGCCATACATTAGAACGCAAGGCGACAACCACCTCGAGCGGACGGCAGGCCTGTTGAAAGGAAGAGAGAGAATGTTTTCGGGGAATAAATTAGTATTGGTTTTACCTGTTATATTGATGTTATTTTTATTTGGAAGCGGTATGTATTATATAGGGCAGTCCGAAGTAGTGACAAATGAGACATTGAATCAGGAAATAAGCTGGGACTCGGTATTTAATCCGTCGGAGGACGGTTCTGTGTTACATGGTACTTGGACGTGGGAAGCGTCTCCTGAAGACGGAGTAGAAGGTGTAGATTATTTAGGGATCACCTTCCTGGATGAGAACGATAAAACGGTGTCTCCTGAAATGATAGATTCTTATTCGCTTCATTTAGAAACACGATCTGAAAAAATAAGCATAGATGGTGAAGTGGTAGATAATGGTGTCGTTTTTCCTTTCACCACAGAGATGAAGGAAAATGACGTAATCGGCAGCAAAGGCGAATTTAAAGTGGTCACACAAGGAGACACCCAGCCGGAGCGTGCGATTATTAGTTATTTACATACATGGGAAGAGCATGATGGTTTAAAAACTTATGATGCCAGGTTTTTTGAACGGGAATTTAAGGGTAAAGAACATAAAGATGAATCTTTCTTCTGGGTGGCTGAACGATTTGTAGACCTTAAAAAAGGAAGCTTGTATAGTTCATGAAGGGACTCTCCTATCAAAAAGGTGTAATATTTATCGGTGAAGAAAATATAGGCTGGGCCTACGCAGAGGGGAACAGAACGAGTAGTATGGCACTGCCATTAGAAGCATCTTCCCTGCTAAGAATAGGAAAAGACGTATTTTTTTCCATGCCATTTTGGTATAAACTGTTAGTCTTTAGTTGGGGAATAGGCTCTTTGAGTTCTCTATTGGGAAGCATACTATTTGGCTGGCCGCACCTTTTGCCGGTGTTTACATTCTTTTATTTACTATTAGGCACTCACTTCATTTTTCCGGCAGAATTAAGAAAATTTCATGGCGCGGAGCATAAGATTTTCAGCTTTAAAGGGGTAAAAAACAGACGTAATTTGCCGCGTATTACAAGAGCAAAGATAACGAATCGTTATTGTTCGACAAACACGGTAGTATTGTACTTTTTACTAGTAGTCCTTTTTATCCCCATCATGACAATATGGCTTTCATTCTCTCAAGCAGCGATGGTTGTATCCTATAGCGCTGTGGCAGCAGCTCCTATTTTGCATCGCATCTTACAAATGAAACCCATGACACCAATCAGAAAGCTCATGCTACAAGTTTCCTATCTTTTACAGCGACGTGTTACGTGTTCTCCACCGGAAAGAATTCATCTGCTTACCGCACTTGAAGCCTATCGAACGTTAGCTAAGAGAGAAAATCCTCATCTTCTTCACGATAGTAAAGCGCACGGACGTAAAAAGGAGGAACATCGTATGGCTATTATTGATTTAACAGTTGTCCCTATTGGAACAGAATCTACTAGCATGAGTGAAGATGTAGCAGAGATTCAGAAAGTGCTGGACAAGCATTCCGAGCACATTGATTATCAGCTTACTTCCATGAGTACGATCATCGAGGGCGAATTAAAAGATCTTTTCCCCATTGTTCAAGAGCTCCATGAAATACCATTCAACCGAGGGGCTAAGCGAGTGTCAACCAACATCCGTATTGATGACCGCCGGGATTCGGATAAAGGAGGAATGGATGAAAAAGTGTCTTCTGTAAAAAATAAAATATAACGAAGACATGGAGTACCAGGTCGAGATATTCCCCATTCTCTCTGTGAAACGCCCCCGCGTGTTAGATCTATACATCTAACACGCCGGGGCTTCTTAAGGTAAGAAGTATGGTGTGTGATGTGATCTTCCGGGTTGTATGTATGTGTGGCTGGGCTAGCTGGATTCGAACCAGCGCATCACGGAGTCAAAGTCCGTTGCCTTACCGCTTGGCTATAGCCCAATGTCCTTTTTCATTCTTACCTATAGTGCGCTTATCTATTCATCAAAAAATAAATAAATAATGCTCCTGAACCTCCTCAGGTTTTTACACATCTTTTGCAATTCCCATTGCTTCACATTTAATATTCCAATGAAAAACATCGATTCTCGGTCTCCAAAAAATAATTAAATATAGGGGAGGATTTTATGAATGAACAGAGAATAAGTAATAGAGTCAAAGAAAGGATGGTGATTCATTGAGAACGACAGATTGGGAAAGTAGACAGTTGATTGATCAGGCGCTGCGCCTGCAGGCAACAGACATCCACTTTCACCCGCTAGAGACAAGAACCATACTGTTTTATCGAATTCACGGAAGATTGCATAAGATGGGAGTGATGAACAAAAGAGATTCAGAACGATTGATTGCCCACTTTAAATTTCGATCCGGCATGGATATCGGTGAAAAGCGTCGACCCCAAAATGCCTCCGTCTTTGAAAAAAGATCATTTCTTCCAGTAAACCTCCGTTTTTCTACAATGCCTTCACAACTGCGAGAAAGTTTATCCATTCGTCTTCTTCCCCAGTATGAAGCCTTCACTCTTTCAAGGATTACATTTGATACAAACCTCGCCTCCTTTTTTCGTTACTTACTAACAGAACGTCAAGGGTTGGTTATTTTAACCGGTCCAACGGGCTCTGGGAAAACCTCCACCTTGTATACGTTTATGAATGAAATTTCTTACCGAAACAATCGAATTGTCAGCATAGAAGATCCCATCGAAATACAAAACGATCAGTTTATCCAAACGGAAATAAATGAAAAGGCAGGATTGTCTTATACAGAAATGTTGAGGTCCTCTCTACGTCATGATCCAGATGTTTTAATGATTGGAGAGATTAGAGATGAGGATACCGCTCAGCTTGCCATCCGAGCTGCCCTGACCGGACATCTTGTATTAACAACGATGCACGCTAACTCCCCATTTGGAGCAATTAGACGGTTATTAGACTACAACTTGTCTTTGTTAGACTTAGAAGAAACATTACTGTGCATATCCTCTCAAGGTCTTTTTCCTCGGTATTGTCCATTTTGTCAACGATCTGGATGCTCACCGTATTGTCAAATATACAAGCGAATGTCCCGTATAGCATTATTTGATATTCTTGCAAAAAAGGAACTGCAAGAGGCGTTATCCGAACATACATCCAACGATCACCCATTGACATTTTCCCGTCAAAATCAGTGGTGGAAAGGGTTGGCACTGGGACTTTTCTCGGAAGAAATGAGATATGCCTATGGGTAACGTATGGAAAAAGCAAGAAGCAGCCGGATTTCTAGTGAAAATAGGGGAGTTGTTGGAACAAGGATATTCACTCGATCACGCACTGGAAATATTAACATGGGAACAATCAGGCGACGTAAAAGAAAAAGTGATCCGTATCCAGGAAGATTTAAGAAAAGGAATCCCCGTTCACGATGTACTAGCTAGTCATGATTTTCCTGCTGATATTGCTGCCTATGTTTTCTTTGCAGAAGCGTGCGGCGATCTTCCTGCCGGGTTACAAGGTGCGGGGAAATTATATTTAAAAAGAATCGAAGCTGTTTTAAGTATACGGCGTTTTCTGCGTTATCCTCTTTTATTATTATGGCTATTGATTGTTGTCTCTGTCATTATGCTGCACGTTTTATTTCCTCAATTTAGCCAGCTGTTTTCCTCTCTAAATATGGAATTTCCTTTCTTTACCGTCTTCATGATTCAAGTGTTTCGTTACTCCCCTTTCCTTGGTTTTCTCCTCATCCCTATCATTCTTGTTCTTGGCCTGTACTACTATATGAAATTTCGCCACTATTCCTCCGCCAAGCAATGGAAACTACTCTGTAAAGTCCCGCTCCTATCCTACTTTTTACAACTATTTATTACTTATTATTTTTCATTACAATTAAGTGCCATGCTTCGAGGAGGTCTCTCCATTTATGAAGCATGTACCGTACTCGAGAAGCAGCAACATTTCATGTTTTTTCAAAGTGAAGGAACGTTTTTAAAGGAGCAATTAAGAGAAGGATCTTCCTTGTCGACAGCGCTCGAGGCAGCAGGGTGGTATCGACAAGAATTAAAATTCGTCGTACAGCACGGACAGTCCACGGGAAAGTTGGAAGAAGACCTGTACTATTATAGTGAACGCATCATGCAAGTCCTCGATCGTAAAATTAAAAAAGCAGTAATGACGATTCAACCGATCCTTTTTTGCCTCATAGGTATCGTTATTTTAGCAATGTTTTTGTCTATTTTCTTGCCTATGTTTCAGCTAATGACTTCTCTTTAATGGAAGGAGACAGAGATGTGGAAAAAACGAAAGAGGTCCTAACGATACTCGAGTGTTTACAGGAAATAGATAATCGACTTACCAGGCTTGAAGAAAGCAAAGAATTAGACGTTATACACTTGTTGAAAGTACACGCTAGTAAAAGAAAAGGAGAACGAAAATGAAGTTTATTTATAACGAGAAAGCATTCACGATGATTGAAATGATGATAGTTTTACTTATTATTACTGTCCTTTTGTTAATTGCTATCCCTAACATGGTAACGAATAACAATGTAGCCCAAACGAAGGGGTGTGACGCAACGATTCAATTGCTCGAGGCGCAAGCAGCAGCTTATCAAGTTGAATTTAATGAATGGCCGGCGTCGCTTGATGATTTAGTGACTGAAAACTATGTGGATCGAATTGAATGTCCGGATAATACACCATTAGAACTCGTCGATGGTAAGGTGAAGAAGGAGGAAGAGTGAAACAGATAGTGAAAGCGGAGAGCGGTCATACCTTAAGTGAAATGGTCGTTGTATTAATGGTGATCACTGTGACGCTTGGAATCCCCATTTTATCTTATCATTCCATTCACACAAAACAGGTATACCGTCATTTCATTGAGTTGGTTTCGGAAGATCTTCGCTTTGCTCAACAATATGCTTACGCGAACAGCAAAGGAGTGTTGATTCAAGTTGCAGGGGATCATTATTATGTGAAGCCTGAAGGGATAGGAGAGGATCCCTTGATAACACGGAAAATCCCTGCCAATTTGTCAATTGAGCGCTCAACGGTCCATTTAAGTGAGATCTTCTTTAACACGAGAGGGAATATTAGAAAGCCTGGAACATTCTATATGATCACTCCAGCAGGAAGGTATCGTTTTGTTTTCCTTGTTGGCAGGGGGAGATTTTATGTGGAGGAAACTTGAAAAAGGAATGACGTTAATAGAGGTTGTGACGGCACTAAGTATTTTACTGATTATTTTTTCCCTGCTCCTGCCTATTTTTCAGAAAGTAGTTCAAGAAAAGCAATCCATTACACAAGAGAGAAAAGCGTTATATTTAGTAGAAAAGACAGCTCTCCACATTTGGAAAAAGGGAAAAAATACGTCCTTGCCTGCCAAAGAATTAAAAGGTTACACATCAACTTCCAAGAAGAAAGGAGAGGGATTCGAAACATGTATCGTCTGGGAGGGAACGAATGAAAGAGAATATGAAAAATGTTTATATGTTATTCCGAAAACAGAAGGGAATGACTCTCATTGAGACGCTCGTTGCTTTCAGTATTTTTACCATTTGTGTATCTGTCGTCATTTTTTTTATTCCCCTTTTCACTCCTCCCTCTGACCCCGTACGGCAAGACATCCACATGTTTTTTCAACAAATCAAAGATGATATGGACTACGCTCGGCGGTTAAATGATAACAATAATCGACTAACGATACAGACAGAAACAACCGAAATACAATACCGTCGTTCCGGAGAAAATATTATTAGAACAAAGGACGGAAGAGGATACGAAATAACACTTCAGAATATCAACCATTTTAACGTTTCCTCTACCGATTATGGCGCGGATATTCAAGTAACTGATTTGCATGGAGTTATTTGGAAAACATCCCTTGGATATCGGCCATCTATGACAGGGAGGGAGAACATATGGGTCAGAGGGGAGCCATAATGCCTGTCATTCTAATGATCTGTTTTTTAATAACGAGTATTCTCCTTTTTCAACTTCATGTGTACTTGAATAGTAAGCAAAATGTGCGGCAGGAAGAAAATGTCTTAGCACTGGAATGGTTATTGCGTAATGGAGAGACGAAGTGGTTGGAGTCCACGAAACATGGATTCAGGGATCACTCGTTTTCTTTTCCTGATGGAAAGGTTGATGTAAAAGTGACGCTGCTCCACCAAAACGAATCGTATCAAATCGAATTTAAAGCGGTTAACAAAGAAGGCAAGGTGAGGAAACATCGAGTGTATGCGGGGAATATTGAAGAAATAGAGAATGAAACAGAGGAAAAGAGGGAAAAGTAGAAACAAAAGTTAATGAGGAAGAGTGGTATCATGAAACCTCATCCATTTGTTAAGTTTATAACAGAGGAGATTGTAGGAGCCATTGACCAAAAAAATGACAGATCAAAAAAAACCAAGTCAACCACAACGAAAGAAGGGTTTTGGTCAAAATGGTTTGGGATGGTTCCTTATTCTGTCAAAATGAGCTGGAAACAAAGAAGACGGATGCTAAAAAAATAGTTAGGCCACATTGTGATGGTTTAGTAGCAAGGGTTGACGTTTAGAATAGATTTCTTATAATGAATTTAGAGCAAAAAAAGCAACGTTTTCAGGAATAAGACAAGGCGCCGTTTCCCCTAATGGCTCCCCTTGTTTTTCCTGGCATTTGCGTGTATATTTTAGAGTGAAGAGGAGGGAAATGATATGGATCGCATGTTTCGTATGATTGGATTCTGGACAGCGGTGTTCGCGGTTTTATTCTTTGTGGGTGACATGTTCAGCATGGCCGTACTGTTTTTTGCCCAAACTGCTTTATTTGTAGGGCTTGGGTTTATGAAGCTGACAGAGCGTATGTATCTTTATATCTTCGGTGCATATTTAGCAGTATTCTTTGTTGGTTTCAGCTATTATACTACATTCTTTATGAACCCTACATTTTCTTAATGCATTTATTTACATATGCATGTATAAAAAAAGAGCGGCAGCCGCTCTTTTTTTCATAAGGCAAGAAAGTATAGGATGACGGATTGTCCCTGCAAAGCCTTCGGTTGGAATCTGCCATAACCTGCGCGGTGACGACAAGACTCCCTTAGCCACTAGAAGCCGTGAAGAAACGGGTTGCTGTCCATCTCATTTCCGATGGTAGTCGTTGGACCATGACCACAAGCGACTACAGTATCCTCTGGAAGTTGAAGGAGCTTCTCGTGAATGGAGTTTAATAGTAACTGATGGTCTCCACCGGGCAAGTCGGTCCGGCCGATGCCGCCAAAGAATAAAGCGTCACCGGAGAACACAGTGCTGCTTTCTTGGTGGTAAAAGGAAATACTTCCTGGAGAGTGTCCTGGTGTCTCATACATAGTAAATTGAAAAGAACCGACGGATAGTACGGTCTCCCCGCTCAACAAATGATTCGCTTTATCGATTGTAATGGATGATCCGCCAAGAAAGCGCGCGGAACCGTTTTTCTCAGGATCTCCGAGCCAGTCTTCTTCATTCTTATGGAGATACACATCGACATTGTATGTACGTTTTATATCATCTACAGCCCCTATATGATCAAAGTGGGCATGGGTGAGAAGAATGGCGACAGGTGTGATCTCATTGTCTTGCAGCCAACGTTCCAATACACCTGCATCCCCGCCTGGATCAAAGATGACGGCCTCACGTTGGTGGTTGTATAAAACGTAACAATTTGTTTGCAACGGACCTAAAGGTATCTGTTCCCAATTCATGAAAGAAGTCCTCCTATTTATAATTATAATTAAATTCATGGGGCGCTTCTATTATAACAGGGGAGCAGGATGAGTTAAAATTGATAGTGCATAAACAGACGAAAAAGGGTATAATATAAACGAAATAAATTTATTTTGTTAAATAACATATGAAAAAAAGTGAGATTACATAAAAAGGAGGGAAGCATTCCATGGCTATTGGTATAATGTTTCTCGTAGCTACTATCCTGTGCGCGTTTGCCGTAGTACGTGAAGTAAAACGGAGAAACTTCTTCGCAGTAGGCTTTGCGGGAATTTCTGTTATCGTTTTTGGTTTTTTCTCCATTATGACGATTTTTATCAGTGGAGCTCCAGAAGTGTAAATACTGTTGGGCAAAAGACAACGAGGTTTTTCTTCCTTGAGAGAAACCTCGTTTTTGTATGCCGTTATAACGCCGTGTCTTTTAAATAAAATAGCCCACAATTAATAATCTGTACGCCTATGTTAGGCTTGTACCTTGCTTCTATTGCTGCTTTCTCCTGCTCATATTCCTCTTCACTTTGGCTGGAATTCTCATAATACACCTCGAGGACGTGTAACTCTTCTGCCATCCGTTGATAAGCCAGGTCTGCCCACTCTGACGGTTCTTTTGCGATATGACCCTCTACATGCTTTTTGATTCGCAATAGGCCGCTTTTTAATTGAATTAATGACTTCATAGGAAACGTTCTTTCTGATATGACAGGATGGAGCGTTTTGGAACGAAGATGTTCCATCATGTCCTCGACGATTTGTCCATGAATTAATTGAAGCCCAAACGAAAGCAGTACGTCTTTTTGTTGATGAGATAAATAGGACACTTTGATATTTACTACGAGCCAGGGGTATAAAGGGACTGGCTGATGCGTCTTGCCCAGTTCTGGTTGTTCGTACAGCCAAGCTGTTTTGCCCTTTGATTTTGCCGATTGGAACAACTGATGGAGGCGGGGAGATCCAAAATGAAGGGGTTCTCCTTGTTCTTTCGGCCCTTTCATTCCGTCCGTGTACAAAGTTAGCTGTAATGGTTGAGGTTGTTGATTCAGCTTTTTAATATATTGCCAGTAGAAAGGTCGATTCATCAGCTCTTGGTCCAATTCTTCTGTCAGTTGAATTTGGAGTTTTCGATTATCCTCAAATAATATATCGGCTCCGTATATTCGAAAATAATCTTTAACAAAGGAATGGATTGCCTTTTGTTCCATCATGCACCTCCCGTGCTTATTGGATTAGTTCAGAAAGGTGATGGAGTTTTACTTCCACTTCTCTTCTAGAATCCGAAGTATCCAAAGCATCTGCAATATACCCTTCAATCGATGAGTAAGCGGTGGAAGCAAGAATGGTATCGAGCTCTCCAATCACATTTTCAAATAAAGTAATTTTTTCATATAAGAGCGCGAGGATATGTTCATCGACAGTGCCTGCCACCCCAAAGTTATATACTTCCACGTCTTTCGTTTGCCCGAGTCGGTGTAAGCGACCAATCCGTTGCTCAAGTCTCATTGGATTCCACGGCAAATCATAATTGATAATAGTACTGCTAAATTGTAAGTTAATACCTTCACCGGCAGCTTCCGTCGCGATCATCACCTTCGCCCTGCTTTTAAATAGATCTTGCATCCACTCTTTTTTACTGCGTTTAAAACCCCCTCGGAAGGGGACAGAAATGATGCCATGCTGTTGGAAATACCATTGTAAGTATAATTGAGTAGCGCGGTACTCAGTAAATAACACTACTTTATCTTCTGTATTTTGGATAATCTCTAATGCTTTTTGTGCTTTACTGTTTGTCTGAATATGTTGAAGCGTCTGCAAGAGCTTCTCATATTCTTCTTTCGCTATTTCTTTTTTATTGTATAAGTTTTTTAACGTTAAGTAGGCAGCTTCTTTGCTGCTGCATGCTTCTCTTAATAGAGTGAGACCGGTAAATCCATGAATTCCAGAGGCTTTCGAAGCTTTTAACTCCTCGAGCTGATTATAGAACGCTTGCTCCTCATCAGTAAATCGGACATACGTGGAGTGAACATTCCTGTTCGTCCATGTGAGACCCGTTTCCTCTCTTTTGTTACGTACCATAATTTGCTGAATGACATGCTTTACTGCTTCTTCTCCTTTATCTTTAAACAGTGACTGAAACTCTTTCATACTCCCTAAAAGGCCCGGCTTTAACAAGTTGATAAGATGATAAAGTTCGGATGGATGGTTTTGAACAGGAGTCGCTGTAAGCATAAGACAAAACTTTTTTTTGAGTGATCTTGCAAACTCATAGTTCTTTGTTTTGGAGTTTTTTAATTTATGCGCTTCATCGAATATAATCATGTCATATTCCCGGTCGAAAACGAGATCTCGATGGGGTGGACGTTTTGCTGTATCAATTGATGCCACGACAATGTCGGATTGCTTCCAGACATATGTTTTTTTCTGTGCAACTGCAGGAATGTAAAACTTTTCATTCAGTTCTTTCGCCCATTGTCCAGTAAGAGAAGCGGGGACAAGAATTAATGCTGATTTTACTAGCCCGCGAACCATGTATTCTTTTAATATTAAACCGGCTTCGATTGTTTTTCCTAGCCCTACTTCATCTGCTAAAATGGCTTTTCCATCCATTTCTTCGATTACTCTTTTTGCTGTTTTTTCTTGATGGGGAAATAATTCTAAATGAGGGAGATGTTTTTCGCACATCAATCCTTCAAAAGAAGGAGAAGACATCCAGTGTTCTGCATCATAGGCAAGAAAAAATTGATCCCAAGAGGCAGTGGTATTCAAGTCATCGCATATCGTATCCCACTCTTGCTCAAATGTTATGTTCAATGTCATCTGGTGTCCCTCCAAACGATTGTCTTTCACGCCAGAGCATGCTAATATAATAATGTGTTAGTTTCTTATTAGTATGGTTCAAAAAGTAATATGGCATACATAACATAGAATAATTGAATATGGGCGGAAGATGACAAAGGGAGAGATCGTTTACGAACGACGCCGAAGGAGCAAGCTGTACTCGCAGTGAATCTCTCAGGCAAAAAGACTTTTGTCGGACGCACCTCTGGAGAGAGCTCTTATTGAGAGCCACCCACGAAGACATTCTTCCTGGCAGTATCATTTCTTGAGCAGGAGAAGAAACTTTCTGGTTGCAGGACAGAGAAACCTTTTCGGTAAGAAGGGGTTTCTCTGTTTTTTTGTATTGTAAGGAAAGTATAAAATTTCGCAGAAGGCAACACGTCCTGTGCAAGTCGGGCACCTTACGCTTTTCAGTAATGCAAAAAAAGGAGTTGAAATTCTTTGAGTAGTTTGAAACGAACGTCTATTTATCCTCTTTATGAAGAGTATGGCGGGAAACTTGTCGAATTTGGAGGATGGGAAATGCCTGTCCAGTTTGAGGGGATAAAAAAAGAGCACCAAGCTGTCCGCGAGAAGGCAGGGCTTTTTGATGTATCTCATATGGGAGAGGCTGAAGTTACAGGAGATGAAGCATTTTCCTTTCTTCAATACATTGTCACGAATGATTTAACCAGGCTTGAGCCCGGTAAAGCGATGTATACCATGATGTGTAATGAGCAAGGTGGTGTCATCGATGATTTGCTCATTTATCAATTGAAGGACAATCATTACTTGTTAATTTTGAACGCGTCCAATACAGAAAAAGACATTCAGTGGTTGAAAGAGCACGCATTCTCACAGGTCACCATCACTGATAAATCGTCTCAGTACGGGCTTCTTGCATTGCAAGGACCGTCCGCTGAACGAATCTTGTCTCGGCTGACGAACACCGATTTATCCAGTATCGGATTCTTTCGGTTTGAAAACAATGTGTCGATTGATGGCGCGTCGGCCCTTGTTTCCCGTACAGGATATACTGGAGAAGACGGTTTTGAAATCTATTGCGATATGAAAGAGGCACCTTCTCTATGGAAGCGGTTGTTAGAAGAAGGAGAAAAAGACGGACTGATCCCTTGTGGACTCGGTGCACGGGATACGTTGCGTTTTGAAGCGAGACTTCCATTGTACGGTCAGGAAATTGACGAAACAATTAGTCCGTTAGAAGCCGGATTAGGTTTCGCTGTGAAAGTAAAGAAAGATTGTGACTTTATTGGTAAGCAGGCGTTAACGAAAGAAAAGGAAGCAGGTCCTAAACGGAAATTATGCGGGATTGAAATGATAGATAAAGGAATACCGCGAACAGGCTATGACGTTCTGAACAAAGAAGGGGAAGTCATTGGAGTGATAACTTCAGGTACCCAGTCACCTACGTTGCGGAAAAACGTAGGATTAGCACTAGTAAAAACTCCTTATGCAGAGCAGGACACTGATCTTTATGTGAAAGTTCGCAAAAAGACGTTACATGCGGTCGTTGTACCTACACCATTTTACAAAAAAGGATAGAGAGGGATGAAGTTATGGATTTTCGCTATTTACCAATGACACCGGAAGACAAAAAAGAAATGATGGAATCCATCGGCATCCAAGAAATAGAGGAATTATTTTCAGATATACCTGAAAGTATCCAATTTAAGGGGGAAATGAACATAGCCCCTCCTGCCTCGGAACACGATCTTATGAAAGAGCTGCAAACATTAAGCAGCCGGAACATGAATGTCAAAGATTATCCTTCCTTTTTAGGAGCAGGAGTGTACGATCATTACATTCCGTCTGTCGTTGACCATGTGCTGCGTCGTTCTGAATTTTATACAGCATACACTCCCTATCAAGCGGAAATATCGCAAGGTGAGCTGCAAGCAATCTTTGAATTTCAGTCTATGATTTGTGAATTGACGAATATGGAAGTAGCTAATTCTTCTATGTATGATGGTCTCACCGCCTTGGCGGAAGCGGCTGTCCTTGCCGCCAGCGAAAGCAGAATGAAAAAGAAAAAAATCCTCGTTTCAGAAGGGCTTCATCCCGAAGGATTTGAAGTGTTAGAGACATATACGGACGGTCTCGGCTTAGTAGTCGAACGAATACCGCTTCAAGAAGGAAAAACAGATCTTGAGCATTTAAAACAAGAGATTGATGATGACACGGCGGCTGTAATTTTGCAGTATCCGAACTTTGTCGGCTCCATTGAAGACTTAAAAGAAGCCGAAGCTATTATTCATGAACATAAAGCTTTGTTTATCGTATCGAGCAATCCACTCGCATTGGGCATTTTAGCCCCGCCAGGAAACTTCGGTGCTGACATTGTCGTTGGAGATTGCCAAGTATTTGGTATCCCGGCACAAATGGGAGGTCCGCACTGTGGCTATTTTGCTGTCTCCAAAAAATTAATGAGAAAAATACCTGGCCGTCTCGTTGGCCAGACAAGAGATAAAGAAGGCACTCGTGGTTTTGTATTAACATTGCAGACGAGAGAACAGCATATTCGCCGTGATAAAGCGACATCGAATATATGTTCCAATCAGGCGCTCAATGCACTTGCTGCTTCAGTTACAATGAGTGCGCTTGGCAAAAAAGGCATCCGCACCATGGCATCTGCCAATGTAAAAAAAGCACACCTCTTGAAAGAGAAATGCAAAAAGGCTGGACTTACTATTGTCCATGAGCAGCCGGTTTTCAATGAATTTGTCATTGACATGAAACAACCTGTCAGAGAAGTGAATCAAAAGTTATATCAACAAGGGATTATTGGTGGCTATGACTTGGCGATGTCAGACCATACAAAAGAGGGTCACATGCTAGTTTGCGTAACCGAACTGCGCACAGAAGAGGAAATGGATCACTTCGTGAAGACATTGGAGGGACTCGTATGATACAAAACAAAGAACAGCCGCTCATATTCGAAAGGAGTCGTCCTGGCCGTGTCGGTCATGGTCTTGGAGATATCGATCATACCAATGAAAAGGTAGAGGATATACTACCTGCCGATTATATACGAGAAGAAGAACCAGAGCTTCCTGAAGTTTCAGAGTTACAGTTAATTAGACACTATACCTCTCTTTCTACGAGAAATTACGGGGTAGACTCCGGCTTTTATCCTCTTGGTTCTTGTACGATGAAATATAACCCTAAGATGAATGAAGATGTTGCACGCATGCCCGGTTTCGCTCATGTCCATCCTTACCAGCCTGAAGAGCAAGTGCAAGGTGCTTTAGAAGTGATGTATCATCTGCAGCAGTCACTTGCAGAAATTACAGGGATGGATGAAGTCACGCTGCAACCGGCAGCAGGAGCGCAAGGGGAATGGACGGGTTTGATGATGATACGCGCTTTTCACGAAGCGAACGGAGAAAAAGGGCGTGATAAAGTTATTGTGCCCGATTCCGCCCACGGAACAAACCCTGCCTCTGCGGCAGTTGCCGGCTTTACACCGGTCACTGTAAAAACAGATGAGAGAGGACTTGTCGATCTCGATCATTTGCGAGAATTAGCAGGTAGTGATACAGCAGCATTAATGTTGACAAACCCTAATACGTTGGGACTTTTTGAAGAAGATATTGTTGAAATGGCAGCCATTATTCATGAAGCGGGCGGGAGATTATATTATGATGGAGCCAACTCAAATGCGATTTTAGGCATTAGCAGGCCAGGAGATATGGGCTTTGATGTTGTTCATTTAAACCTGCATAAAACTTTTACCGGCCCTCATGGCGGTGGTGGTCCAGGAAGCGGACCGGTCGGTGTTAAAAAAGAGCTTATTCCATTCTTGCCAAAGCCTGTGCTGCAAAAAACAGAAAAAGGATTCACTTGGGATAGTGAACGTCCACAATCCATTGGAAGGGTAAAACCGTATTATGGAAATTTCGGGATCAACTTACGGGCGTATACGTATATACGAACAATGGGTGCAGAAGGGTTAAGAAAAGTATCCGAATATGCCGTGTTGAATGCTAACTATTTGATGAGACGTCTCGAGCCTTATTTTGATCTTCCGTACAACCGACATTGCAAACATGAATTTGTTTTATCTGGTAAGCGTCAGAAAAAGCTAGGGGTAAAAACGCTGGATATGGCGAAACGTCTCCTGGATTATGGCTATCATCCACCGACTATTTATTTTCCAATTAATATAGAAGAATGTATGATGATGGAACCAACGGAAACAGAAACAAAAGAAACATTGGACGAATTTGCAGATGCTATGATTCAAATTGCGCAAGAAGTGGAAGAAAACCCAGAGATTGTTCAAGAAGCCCCACACCACACCGTAGTAAAAAGGTTAGATGAGGCACTGGCAGCTAGAAAGCCAGTTCTGAAATATGGGGACAGCAATCAGGATTAGAATGAAGAATCTCATCCTTTCTTCATTCCAAAACCAATATCAAGCAGCGGATTTCCGAATGATCGGATCGTCCGCTGCTTTTTTATGTATTATCATACCTCTCCTCACCGCTTTTTTCCAGACTGTATGAATCAAGTTTCATGAAAGGTAGAGAGCGCTTGATAAACGACATCATTCAAAATGTAGAAAATAGACGGATACGAAGGGATTAGCATATAGATAAGACATAGGGAACGAACAAAGACTTTCCTTACCGGATTCATGAAAGGAATAATGATGGGGTCTATGGCTCCCATGATTGGACTTTGCGGTGGTGAAAACAACGAGAATGACATTTGCTATGACGGGAGCAATGGCAGTGGTTGTGGCACAATCCACGAATAGGCCTGCATCTGAAAGGATGACAGAAAGAACGGCAGTGACAATGACGATGATAATGATCACAAGTGTTACGTTTTTTTCTATTTTTCTTTTTTGCCACTTTGATCACCCCCTTATTCTGGATTCATACTATAGTATGAAAGCGGGGGAGCTAACGCATGTGCGGCTTACCTTGTGACAATAATGGAATGTTGGAAGAGGGATACGGGTGGACTCGATACTTTTCATTGGCACGAACAAGTCAGGAGCGAGTTGGGAAGCAATAAAAGCAGCAAAAGAGTTACAATTTCGCACTATCGTAGTAACTGATAAAGAAAAGCTTGCAGCTCAAAGAGAGGAATTTGCTGAAATAGATGAAATAAAATGGATGGATCTGAGTCGGCTAGATGAAATGAAAAAGTATATAAACGAGTTAAAAAAAGATAATTACAAAATAAAAGGGATACTTAGTTTCATTGATCCCTATGTATCCACAGCAGCGAAGCTTTCAGAAGAATATGGGATCTCTGCTTTTTCAACGAAAGCGATAGAAGAAATGGAAGATAAAATTCAAACAAAAGAGAGGTTGAAGTATTCTTCTATAATTTCACCCTACGACGTCATTTCAGGAAACACAAAGGTGAGTTCCCTGGTTGACAAAATAAACCAATCTTTCCCGGTTATAGTGAAACCATCCCGGTCGACAGGATCAAAAGGTGTTTTCCGGGTGGACAACAAAACAGATTTGAAAAAGAAGATAACATATTTACAAAAGAAAGAACCTCGTCTTCCGGTAATAGTAGAGCCTTATTTAGAGGGAGTACAATATGTAGTAGAGGTCATCGTTAAGAAAAAGCAGCCATACATTTTAGCCGTTATTCATCAAGAGATACGTGATAACGACCCATTTATTGTAACTGGCTATACGACCCTTCCTGAGAGACATAAGGACCCAGCCATTAAGGAAGTAGTATGGTCTGTAGTGAATATGTTTCAAATGGAAAATGGAACGTTTCACATTGAAATGAGACATGTTAACAACGAATGGAAGCTGATAGAAGTGAATCCGAGGATATCTGGCGGGGCCATGAATCGTATAATTTATCATTATTCTGGCGTGAATCCTGCTCTCGAAACATTAAAACTTTATTTGGGCCAAGACATAGATGTGGCAAAGAAACGCGAATCATTCATCCACACTTATTACGTAACGGTTCAAACAGCAGGATCTGTATTAAAAGTGACAGGGAAGGAAGCGGCATTAGAAAGTGAGGGGGTGAGAGAGGTATATATTAAACCGAGGAAAGGAATGACCATTCGCTATCCTTCCTCTATGGGACATCGTTATGCTTACGTGATGGCAGCGGGAAATAACATCGAGCAAGCGAAAGAGAATGCAATAGTAGCAGCAAAAAAAATTAAGTTTCATATCGTCCCCCTGTAACCAACTAAAGAAGTTTGGGATGTGGCGTGAAGAATGGATATGACAGTGGAGGCGGGATCCTGTTGAGATTCCATGAAGCACGGTTCAAATGTGTAGGTTTTATGAAAAAAAGTGAGGTATTTTTCATGAAATTAGGTATGTGTCATAACGCCCTCCGCTTATCGGTAATATAATACAATAAGCAAGAGGAGACGGGGAGGGGAGGTAAATGAAAAAAGCAATTATTCTGAAGAGTGAAGAGGAATCGTGTGTTCAAGAAGTGCTGGAAGATTTGGTTGCATCTCAAAAAGAATTTAAAAACTTTCTCCACAGCAAATATTACCGCCATATGCTTCTTGACCACACCGGTGAAGGGTTGGTTCCTTTCATTCTGTATCAGAAGAAAGGTAACCAAGAAGTCTCCGAATTTGTCGCCATGGAAAAACGAGACTGGTTCACGACACCTTTTTTAGCCGTGAAAGAGATAAGAAAAGAAAGCCATTGTGCAACGGTCATTTTGCTTCGTCCGTTGGATATAGACGGGTATGAAACGACGGACCTAAAAGAATTATTTCGTTTAGAAAAAACTTCTTTCTGTCTTGAAGTAGACCTTTCGTGTTTCTGCGCGATCCAATGCCTGGATCCCCGACTGATGAACAGAAAGCTGCCGATAATAGAACCTAAATGGTAAATATGAGAAACCAGCAGTCCGTTTTTGCTGGTTACATAAAGTGGAGCTAAAAACCGGCTAACGATGCGGCATAGTGAAGCGGCGCCGTTGATAAATATGAGTAGTTTTTTTCGCTGATGGATTGAAAGCCTTGGAAAGAAGGTTTTGTATTCACTTCTATAAACCATACATTTTTGTCGGTGTCACAAGCAAAATCAAGTCCAATTTCTGCAAAGTGCTCATTTGTTTTGTCTAAAACTTGGCAAAAGGCATAAGCTGCTTTTTTAACATTTTCTTTAATTATAGGGTAAAAAGGTTCGCCGAAAGAGAAAGTTACTGCTTCTTTTATAGTTAGACCCGTTCCCCCTCGTGAAATATTGGTAATGAACTGGTTTTTCTTCGCAAGTCTGCATTCAATACCATGGCATTCCCACTGTTTTTTCCGGTTCCTTTGCATCACCACACGAATATCCCACGGCGTACCGTGAATGTTGGCTAACTTGATATAAGGCTGTGCAATATACGTGTTGTGAATAATATGTTCTCTCCTTAGAAGTTCCCATAATTGGAGATCTGTCACACGCATGGCTTCTGAGTCTTTTTTTCTCCTGTAGTCTAGTAAATAAAAAGAGTCTTTGGAAATGCGCTTTATGATAAGGATCCCGCGTGCTTGTGATGAATTTGCAGGTTTCAGAATGACGTCCCTATGTTTCGAAACAAACTTTTTGATATTTGTCATGCTTGTGATTTTCACCGTTTCTGGCAAGTATTTTTCAAACATTGGCTCTTTCCGCAGCAACTGGTATGTTTCCCATTTTGTAAGCCTGACAGAATTAAAAATATTTCCATCCACTATTGTATGAAGTTGGTTTACAAAGAAGTGGTTTTTTCGAAAAGTTCTACGATAAACGGCAGATGGGAGAGGGAATTTTCCAGGGAGCCATGTCTTTTCGTTCGGTGAATAATATAGCCCATATATACATTCCTTTTCTAAGTGGAGGGGCTGATCTTTAAACGCGATAATCAATCCGCCAATTTGACTGTATGCTGTAAGTCGATTTGTAAAGCGATTCATGAGTTGGGGATGTAGAAAATCTTGTTGCTCTCCTAGTAATAGACCTATTACCGGGCCAATGATCCATTGTTCTTTTTTGAAACGTAGCTGATAAGGAATATCTTTAATAATGAGCAGTTGATTTAGCAATGATTGGGTCATATAAACAATCGTAGGGTGGTTGAACGAATGGGTCTTCTGACTGAAATCCTCCATTGTTTTTACAGTGATTTCGGCCGTTCGTTTGCCAAAGGTGAGGTGAATCGTGGAAGGAATAACATCAATCAGCATAGAAGGAATGTAGAGCGCATGGCCGTCTTGTTGGGAAGTTTTTATTTTAATCCATACCATTGATTTCCTCCTTCGCCTCTAAAGCACGGTGATACAAATAATATAAGTAATGAATACTATTCGTGACATACCTATTCCATGATTGTCGATGCACTTTTCTTAAGAAGGTTTTATTTTCCCAGCCTTTTACGTAAAACAAATAAATCTTTCCATGGGGATCCATGATAAAGTCGATCGTGAGACTGCCTAAGCCTGAAATATAATAATTTAAATATTTACTAGTATTTGTACTTACTTCAGAAAGAAGATCGATTATATCTTTTCGTTTTTCTGGGTATTGCTTTGTTAGCACCCAGGAAAGCTGTTCTTGAAAAGGGGGATACTTTGCTGTAGAATTCTTTTAATTCGTTCGCCTCCTTTTCCAATAAATCTTTTATCTTTTGGTTGTTTTCATGGAGAGAGAGAATTTTTTCGTATACATCTTTGTCCATGATACCCCTCCCTTCTGAACGTGAACTTGTTTCCTATTAGTCATATGAAAGCTGGGAGCAAGGTGTGCACGGCTAAAGGGGAGGTTTGACACAAAAGTAGGGAGAGGCGGTACGTACATTTCCACCATTACATAAAAACGAGGGAGAGTTTATGAGAAAATTACGACTAACGGCAGACGATGATAGGGTCCAGGTCTTATGTCAAAATGACGAGAAGCTCTGTTCATTGATTCATGTCATTGGTGACTATTCCATCGAGCTTCAAGAGAATTATTTTGAGACGATCATTGAAAAAATGATCGGTCAGCTTTTATCTGTGCAAGCCGCCGATGCTATTAGAAAAAGAGTACGAGACCTTTGTCCTGATATGACTCCGGCTTCGTTATCACTCACACAGGATCGTGATTTGCGGGCAGCTGGGTTATCGACATCTAAAATTAGTTATATAAGGGATTTTATTGACAAAGTGAACAATGGCAATCTTTGTTTAGAAAGGTTGCCACACCAAAGCGATGAAGAAGTGATGAGAGAATTAATGCAAGTGAAAGGAATTGGAGTATGGACAGCCCAGATGTTTTTGATTTTTTCGCTAGGCCGGTTAAACATACTGCCAGCTGCTGATATCGGGCTGCAACGAGGAATCCGCTGGTTATATCAACAAAAAGCAGAGAACATCGATTTCGAATTCATCTATAAAAAATGGTCACCATATTGTACTATCGCCACCTTGTACATGTGGGAACTGGTAAACAGAAAGTATGAAAAACAATATAGTGATATGGAAGAACTCGTGAAATTTCCATAAAAAAAGCTTATGTATGACAGAATACTCTTTTCATACATAAGCTTTCGCTTGTCTACCTTCAAAGGTTATTATTTTCATCAAGCATGGTTTGAACGGTGACAAATGTATATTCTTCTCTACGCAGCTGATCGATCATCTCAGGTAAAGCCTCTAAGGAACCTTCTAGCGTGTTTTCATCCGTGGATGGGAAATCATGCTGTAAGACAATGCCTCCAGGTGAAATATTATTTTCAACCGTAGTAATAATTTCTTCAGCTGTTTTTCCTGACCAATCTTTTGTATCTACCGACCAAGTTACTATTCGAAGGCCCATATTATGAAGAAGCCATGCATCCGACTTTGTAATTGCTCCATAAGGAGGCCGGAAAATATCAGGCTTGCGGCCTGTAGTTTTTTCTATAATATCTTGCGTAGAAGACACTTCCTTGATGACATCCGCAGTCATTTTATCAGGTAAGGAAGGGTGGGTTTTCGTATGATTGCCGATGCCGTGTCCTTCCTTTACGATTCGCTTCAACAATTGAGGATGCGATTCCACGTGGTCACCCATCACAAAAAATGTAGCTTTTGCATTTTTTTCTTCCAAAATATCAAGGATTTTGGATGTGTTGCTTTCGCTCGGTCCGTCGTCGAACGTTAAAGCGACTAGTTTCTTTTTATCGGAACCTTTATTCACAATATTAGGTGCGTCTTGTGAATGGGTAGTTACATAAGTGCGTAGACGTTTCTGGTCATAACGGACGTCCATTTCGAATTTTTTAGCAACATCCAGAAATGGAACGAAAATCTGGTCAAAGGCTTCTACTGTCTTGGTAGAAAGCGCGAAACGTTCCCAATTGTTTTTCTTGGAGATGAATTCATCAGAGTAATTTTTTCCGATGGGTAAAGATAAGGCATGTGTTTTGTTTCTAATAAAAATGGAGTGATATTTTTCACTTCGGTCCACTTTCACTCCGGCGTTTTTGAAGAATACAGCAGGTACAAGTAAATGGCCGTCTTGAATAAGGTAGGTGGTATCAATCGGTTTGTTATCAACATAAATAGGAGCTTCCTCTGGCTGAGATTCCTGTGCGTTTGTCAAGAATGGAGAGATCAACGTAAAACAAATAAAGAGAGGTATCATATAAAATAGCTTTCGTTGAAAAAAGTAGCTCGTCCTTGTGATGTTCATGGTATTTTATTCACCCTCACATACAGAAATATAGGTGATAGTAGTTTGTCCCAAATGGACGTTATTCATGAACAGGACTTTAGTGTCTGTTCCCTTTCATACAATTTCGTTGCTACTAAAAGTAAAAAAAGGCTGTCAAAAAGCCATTTTTATGACTTTTTGATACAGCCTCTCTTCCTTCGTAACATTTTTATTTTTTTATTTTTCCCGACCATTTTCGAAAGCCTTTTTTTAGATGATAAATGTCTTCCGTGTTACGGTGTTTTTTTATAAGGCGCGCAGCTTGACGGCTTCTAGCTCCCGACTGGCAGTATAAATAAACGGGCTGGTCGTTTCTAATTTCATTGGATCTCTGTTTTAATTGAGTTAAGGGAATATTTCTCGCTCCTAAAATGTGGCCTCCATTAAATTCGCGCGGCTCTCTCACATCAATAAGTTGAGCTTTTCGATATCCTTTCTTAAATTCTTCTTGGTCCAATTCTGTTAAAAACTTAGGGCTAACAAAGCGGCGTACAATCATAAACACGATAATGGCCAGAACGATACCCCACAAAATCCACGTAAGCATGCTTGTTCTCTCCTTTTCTCTCTGTCTATTTCTTATATGGAACGAAGCAGTATGAAAGCTTTGTCCTATTTTGTTATGCAATGGCGAGGGATGCCTCTAGAACATATTATAATGGTCGTTATTGTCGTAAACAAGAAACTTTTGTTTTTCTTAAAGGTTTGATAGACTATTTTTTGCAGTGAATAAAATATGGAGAGTCAGGTGAAATGCATGGGAAAGGAATCATGGTATTTTATAGACTCAGGAAATAAAGCCCCTTCATACAATATGGCGCTCGATGAAAAGTTATTGGAGTGGCACAGTAAAGGGAAAATCCCACCTGTTGTTAGATTCTATGGCTGGGACCCTGCTACATTATCCATCGGCTATTTTCAAAAAGTACATAAAGAAATTGATATGGATGCCGTAAAAAAGCATGGCTTCGGATTCGTGAGAAGGCCAACAGGAGGACGTGGCGTTCTTCATGATAAAGAGTTAACATACAGTGTCATTGTTTCCGAGGACCACCCCAATATGCCGGCTACAGTAACAGAAGCATACCGGGTCATTTCGGAAGGGATATTACAAGGATTTCGTTACTTAGGGTTACAAGCAGACTTTTCGATACCTAGGACGAAAGAAGAAGAACAGGCATTAAAAAGCCCGCGTTCTGCTGTTTGTTTTGATGCACCTTCTTGGTATGAATTGGTAGTAGAAGGTAGAAAGATAGCCGGGAGTGCACAAACCCGTCAAAAGGGAGTAATCCTCCAGCATGGCTCCATTATTTTGGATATCGATGAGGATGCATTGTTTGATTTATTCCGTTATCCGAGTGAACGTGTACGAAAACGGATGCAAGATCGTTTTAAAAATAAAGCTGTGGCCATCAATGAACTAATGGACCAATCTGTGACGCTCGCAGACGTTTCTGAAGCATTTCATAAAGGGTTTGCAACAGGGTTAAACGTAACAGCTGAGTCATTTGAGCTGGATGAAGAACAAGAGAAGGAAGTATGGGACTTGGCTAAGTCGAAATATGAATCGGATGAGTGGAATTTTCGTAGATAGTAGTAGAAATAACGGACGGTGTATAAAGTGATAGGGACGAACCAGCTGTGTGCAGATAACATAGCTGGTTCGTTATTGGGTTTCTAGCTACCGATGTTTATGGCTGTCTGGTTAGCGTATCATGTTTGACTCGCTTTTCTTAAAAGATAGGAGAGTATAACATTCACGGAGTGATGTCTAGCTCCAGCTCCTAGTCGCTCGGGGTTTCATCGTCATCACCTGCGGCCATCAGGATGGCCTGCGGCGATGACAGATGAACCTGTCGCGACTAAACAAGGAGCTTTCGCTTTTCTTATTTTTGAACTGATTGGCGGAAGTCATCTTGCAGTTCCCTCGTAATGGGGCCAGGTGAAAAAGAAGCTTCCATCTCTCCTTTCAGCTCAGTGACCGGTATAATTTCTTGTACTGTACTTGTGATAAAGATTTCGTCTGCTTCAGAAGCTTCTTGAAGAGTAAATGCTTTTTCTTCCACAGGGATATGTCTTGCATTTGCTAGATGAACAACATGTTGTCTTGTAATTCCGTTTAAAATATAATGATTAGCCGGGTGTGTATAGAGCGTCCCATCTTTTACAAAAAAGATATTGCTTGATGAACCTTCTGTTATCACGCCCTCTCGATGTTGAAGAGCTTCTTGACAGCTGTTATCTTCGGCTTTTCTTTTTGCCATAATATTTCCGAGCAAGTTAATTGTTTTTATATCGCAACGAAGCCAGCGTATATCCTCAAGCACCCATAAGTGAATTCCGTTCTTCTGGTTTTGGACAGGAACTTCAGCTTCCCGCGTGAAAGCAGTGAGAACTGGCTTTAAATCACGGGTGTATAAATGATCACGTGGCTGTATCCCCCGGGTTACTTGAAAATACACAAATCCGTCTTGGAGATTATTTCGGTGAATCAAATCCGTGACAATGGTTTCTGTTTCTTCTGGGGAGTAAGGAAGAGAGAGGTCCATTTCTTTTGCACTGCGTGAAAAACGCTCCATGTGTTCTTTCCATAAAAACGGTTTACTTTCGTATATGCGAATCACTTCATATATGCCGTCCCCAAAATAATATCCTCGGTCATCAAAGGAAATTTTGGCATCTCGGCGTTTTATCATTTTGTCATCTAGCCATACGTATTCCACTGTTATCTCTCCTTTAGAATGGTGAAGTATGTTATTTCTATGAAAATTTTAGCACATAAGAGGAAAATAAAAAGGGCAATCACATCATAAAGGCTGTCAATCGGAAGGGCATACAGCACATACAACAGGCTGTAGATCGAATCCAATAGGTTACATATTTGTATTAGCAAACCTTTACGAAACGCAAGAAGTAATTTCATGTAAAAGAAAAGAAGAGCGCATCATAAAACTAGTATGCTTCATCGTACGGCTGTAAACTCACGATTCTGAAGTTGACAAATTTCTATAAAATATCTAGTTTTACAATATGTTGTATGAGGTATAAATAATTAAACACTATATATTGATTTACAAACGAGCATGTGGTAACTTGAACTTTAACAGTTATTGATGGGGAGGATGAATGATGGGAATTACTATGCAACAGTTGAGAACGATCGATAAGGAAAGATTAAACCAAGATATTAAACAATTTCCCCAAGTATTTCCAGTGACAGATGATATGCATATAACACAACAGGGTGTTTCTCGTCTGGTAATGCTTGATCGCTATACATTTAAAGATACGGAGAAAAAAACATTAAAAATCGGAGACTTTGTAGTTTTAACTGTAAAAGATGACCCGAAATTTCCAGCTCGTGGTTACGGTTTTATCACGGCACTAGATATGGAAAACAACAAAGCCACGGTACAAGTGGACAGTGATTTTTTGTCTGTGCTGGACCCGGAAGAAGCGGAAGAAGGGATAGTGACTCGTTCGTTAGACGTTATCGAGAAACCTCTTGAAATTTATTATGAACAGATTGCTAAACGAAATGCTGCAGGCTTGGCATCTGTAGAGACAACTGAAGAAAGACGCAAAGAATCATTTGAGCGTTTTTATAAAGAATTGTCCAGCATGAATTTTATTCCAGCCGGCCGCGTTTTGTATGGAGCTGGTGCTGAAACGGATGTGACATATTTTAATTGTTATGTCATGCCATTTGTAGAGGATTCCCGCGAAGGTATTTCAGAACACCGCAAGCAAGTGATGGAGATTATGAGCCGAGGGGGCGGTGTCGGCACGAATGGTTCGACGCTTCGTCCACGTAACACGTTAGCAAAAGGAGTAAACGGTAAGTCTTCTGGATCTGTTTCCTGGCTTGATGATATTGCGAAGCTGACTCATCTTGTAGAACAGGGAGGGTCGAGAAGAGGCGCGCAAATGATTATGCTCGCTGATTGGCATCCCGATATTTTAGAGTTCATTATTTCTAAGATGCAGAACCCCCGTATTCTCCGTTACTTGTATGAAAACTCAGAGGATGAACAAATAAAAAGTCTGGTAAAAGAGAAACTGAAGTTTACTCCTTTAACAGCAACGGAAGAAGCCATGTATCAAGGGATTGTAAATTACAAAGACATACCGGGACAAGGTGGTTTCGATCATAAAGTCATCCGTGAAGCAGAGGAAAAATTACAAACGGGCGGAACGTATGCGGTGAACTCACCTGAATTCTTAACGGGTGCTAATATTTCTGTATGTTTGACAAATGACTTCATGGAAGCCGTCGAAAATGATGCAAATTACGAACTGCGGTTCCCGGATGTAGAAAATTATTCCGAAGAAGAAATGAAAATGTACAATGAAGAATGGCAAGAATGCGGAGATGTGAGGGAATGGGAAGCCAAAGGGTTTGCTGTTCGAACGTATCGAACCATTAAAGCAAAAGAACTATGGAATTTGATAAATATATGTGCCACTTATTCTGCAGAACCAGGTATCTTTTTTATCGATAATGCCAATGAACAAACGAACGCACAAAGTTACGGACAAAAAGTGGTAGCGACGAATCCATGTGGGGAGCAGCCGCTGGCTCCGTTTTCTGTATGTAATCTGGCAGCTGTTAACTTAGCAGAAATGGCTGATAAAAAGTCCAATCAAGTCGATTTTGACAAGCTTCGTAAAACAGTAGAAACCGGCGTTCGTATGCAGGATAATGTGATCGATGCTACCCCTTACTTCTTAGAAGAAAATACAGAACAGGCCAAGGGCGAGAGACGAATAGGTCTCGGTGTAATGGGTCTTCATGACTTGCTCATCTATGCTGAAACGACGTATGGCTCCGAAGAAGGGAACGAACTGATCGATAAGATCTTTGAAACAATTGCCACGACAGCATACAGAACAAGCATAGAATTAGCAAAGGAAAAGGGAAGCTTCCCGTTTCTCAGAGGGGAAACGGAAGAAGAAACCCAAGAAAAGCGTCAGGCATTTATCGAAACAGGGTACATGAGAAAAATGCCGGCAGATATTCGAGAAGGTGTGTTGAAGTATGGTATCCGTAATTCCCATCTTTTAACGGTGGCACCAACAGGCAGTACAGGAACTATGGTCGGAGTGAGCACAGGGCTTGAACCGTACTTCTCCTTTAAGTATTACAGAAGTGGAAGACTGGGGAAATTTATTGAAGTAAATGCAGATATCGTCCAAGAGTATTTGGATTCCCATCCAGAAGCAGACCCTGATCACTTGCCAGAGTTCTTTGTTTCATCCATGGATCTATCTCCGGAAGCTCACGCGGATGTCCAATGTATTATACAACGCTGGGTAGATAGTTCTTTATCAAAAACGGTGAATGCCCCACGTGGTTATACAGTGGAGCAGGTACAAAAAGTGTATGAAAGATTGTACCGTGGAGGAGCAAAAGGAGGAACGGTGTACGTAGATGGAAGCAGAGACGCCCAAGTTCTTTCTTTAGAAGCGGAAGAAAACACTTTTGGTACAGAAGAAGCGGGAACAGAGATGAATGAACCAAAAGAAAAGAATAAAGTCATGCTTGTGGATACGATCAGAGACATCCGGTCAACGACTGTAAACTTTGGGAATGAAATTGGAGATACATGTCCTGTTTGCCGGGAAGGGACCGTCGAAGAAGCTGGAGGATGTAATACTTGCACAAATTGCGGAGCTCAGCTTAAATGTGGATTGTAACAAGCTGATATTCTTTATAGCCCTGATGAAGAAGTAGAGGCTGTATAAAAGCCCTGAATGTTAAAATACCATGGACGCCATCCATCTAGATGGTGACCATGGTATTTTTTAAAGCCAGCTTATGCAGCTCGCTTCTTTTTGCAGGGGGGGAGGTCACACCGCCACATTTGAGAGAGAACCAAAAATACATGAAGAGTAAAGAAGGATGAATGATTATGTGAACTCTTTTTCCTAAGGGAAAGTTATCATAAAGCTGTTTGGAAAAGGGAATCCCTGTTTGTCGTACACCTTGAAATACGATACACTAGAACTAATGCAATTTTTTTGAGTGCTCTTTATTACTCTAAGCTACAGCAAATAACTTGTCATATATCAACAGCATTGGAGGATCACGTATGCCAACTCCCAGCATGGAAGATTATTTAGAACGAATTTATACATTAATTGAGGATAAAGGATATGCAAGAGTTTCAGATATCGCGGAAGCTTTAGGGGTTCACCCCTCGTCGGTGACGAAAATGGTGCAAAAGCTCGACCAAAAGGAATACCTTGTATACGAAAAATACCGGGGATTCGTTTTAACGGCTAAAGGAAAAAAAGTCGGCAAGCGTTTAGTGTATCGTCACGAGTTGCTAGAAGACTTTTTGAAATTAATTGGAGTGGAACAGGAGTATATTTATAATGATGTCGAAGGAATTGAGCATCACCTGAGTTGGGATGCGATCGACCGGATCGGGGATGTTGTCCAATATTTTGAAGAGAAGGAAGAGAGGGTGCACACTCTTCGTGACATTCAAAAGAAAAATGAGCTTGAACAGACATAACGGGTAACAGCCTTCTTTTCAAATGCAAATGCCCAAACAGTCAACATAATAAAAATTATGTTAACAAAAAATGAACTTACTAAACGAATATGACAGATAAAAATGTTTTGCCGGACTTAAGCCCTTTTAAGTCCGGTTTTTTGTTCTCACAGATAAAAATACATTTGTGGTCGTTAGTCACATGTATAAACATGGGCTATATAATAATGATAAATGGGAAATAAGAGAGGCGAAGCCCATGAGATTGGACGGAGTTTTTGCAGGTGGCGGGGTCAAGGCATTTGCTTTTATTGGTGCATTGCAGGTGATCGAAAAGAAAGGCTACTCTTTTGAACGAGTGGCAGGAACGAGTGCTGGCTCTATCATGGCCGCTCTCATTAAAGCGGGATACACGGCAGAGGAGTTGTACTCCATATTTATGCCCCTTCAACTGGATACATTGCTGGAGAAAAACCGGATGACTACGTACTTTCCTTGGCTCTCCTGGTTTTCGATTTATTGGAAGCTTGGTTTATATAAAGGAGACAAACTAGAATATTGGCTTCGAGAGCTGCTGGCAAGAAAGAAAATTTATCGTTTTGGAGATCTTCCTGAAGGCACATTGAAAATAGTTGCTTCTGACGTGACAGGGGGGAGGATTTTCATATTGCCGGATGATCTCCCAAAGTATGGGCGACATCCGGAGTCATTTTCGATTGCTAGAGCCGTGAAAATGAGTTGCATGTTACCTTACGTTTTTCAGCCCGATAAGCTGAAGACGGGAAAAAAGAAAAGCAGCCTTATCGTAGATGGCGGTATCTTAAGCAATTTCCCCATTTGGTTATTTAAAGAGGGGAACGTTTCTAAATATAAACGACCTGTTATCGGTTTCCAATTATCCCCGAAACTTACCGAAGAACAAGGCAGTAAAGATATTCATAATGGCATTCAATTATACCAATCGTTATTTGAAACAATGAGAAAAGCCCATGATTTACGATACATTGACAAGAACGAGGCTAAGAATGTCGTGTTTTTACCAGCAGATCACATTAAAAGCACTCAATTTGATGTGAGCGACGAGCAAAGGCAAGAGTTGATCTGCAAAGGTAGGAAAGCAACAGAAACATTTTTAAAGAAATGGTGCTAGCCGCCGCTTACACACGCGAATGCCCTTCTTGCTCACAAAGCCCCATCTTACTGGCTAACAAAGGTTGCAGGATAGTAATCCACAATCCTAAAAACCCTGTATACAGAAAATGTATGACTAATGTTTCGGGAAGCAGTCCGCCTATATAAATAATAAAAAGTAAACCAACTACACCTAAAAGTCCTGAAAAGGCGCGTTTTATTTCCTTCTCTGCCGTTATCATACGGACTTTTAGCTGCTCCATACTATGTCCGGCTCCTACTCCTAGAAGGAGTCCGGCATGAGGTGCTCCTTCAGGATAAATTAAAAGCATCGCCGACGGAAGTACGAGAGAAAAGGAGAATATAATAGGCTCAGGGACACTTCCTATCCAATCCAACGACCGGTAAACGACATACAAGATAAACAAACCGATGAATAGAGCAGCGGCAATGTCTTGAAGAGAGTGTCCTGTATAATAATAGGACAAAAATGAGGTAAGAAGAATGACTCCAATCGCGATAAGGGTAAAACGGCGGTCTCGTATTTCAGGGACTAAGTATCCCCACACTGCTGTAGTGATCTGTACACTTCCAGCTGGAAAATTAAATCCTTGTTGGGAAAGGGAAGAGGTGTCAGGAGCCAGCGTGAAAGCTATCAACCCATGGACATAAAGGGTGAGTGCGAACACAACGAGCATTCGAAAACCGATATGTTTATCGACAACCCAAAAAATGAGAGCTAATATGGCTAATAAAAACCAGTTGTTAGCTAGCAAAGCTAAAGTATCCCCCGCCAATTGGGTTAGCATCTCTTCCTCCCCCTTTTCCATAGAAAAAAAAGAACCGGGCTCAGGTTAGAAAAGAGCCCGGTTCTTTTTCCGGTTCTTTTTCCCCTCAATCACTGTTAGATTATGGTCTTCTCGACGTTTGTTTATAGCTCGAGAGGGGCGTTTTTTTAAAGGTTTGCTTTTCGCTTGTTGTTTGGCTGCTTGTTGGTATTTGGACTGCGCGGAATTTATTTTTTTCTTTTGCATAGAGGAACGGGACGCACCTTGGTATTGACTCATCGTCATCCGTTTCATGATGACGCGGGTAAATAAAAAGTAAATTCCGATGGCTATTGCGGCACCAACGAGCAGGTAGGTGAGAAGACCAAGTGGATCAGTCACAAGCTGATAACCTACTCCTAATGCAGCTAAACCAAGAATGACAATCAAAAACAGATTCATTGAACGACCGGCCATAGGTTTCACCTCCGAATTAATAACCAATCAAAAGGCTCGAAAAAGAGACTGTGAAACGAAAGTGGCTGCAAGTAGTAACACAATGATTATTTTGTATGTGATTAGATCGTAGAAGATATTCTTCAAAAAATTGTTGCGAAATTAAAGTTTACTTCTATTCTACATGAATTCGTTGATATTCTCTATAGTAAAGGCTCCGAATTAACAAAAATAGTAAAAAGTCATACGTCCCTTTCTAGTAATAAACCATTCCCCATTTGGATAAAAAATACACCTTAAACATAAATAGAATTTCTAAGAAGTATATTCTGTACGCTTTTTTTCATACTACAACTAGGAGGGATAATATGCAGAAAGAGTGGACGTACTTTCAACGAGTGGCAAGCATTGGCTTATTTGCAGGTTTTTTTTGGTCGAGTATCAATTATTTGTTATATTTAATTAACTTAACGAAAGTGGGACCAGCTCTCGTGATGTTACCTTGGGCACTACCTGAATGGAAGAACACATATATAGGTCATTTAACTGGTATCGTAGCCATTTCGATCCTTTCATTAGCTATTGCATTTCTTTATAGTATCTTATTGTCTCGCTGGGAGTCGATGTGGATTGGAGCGTTATTCGGAATAGGGTTATGGTTTCTCGTCTTTTTTATCTTGCACCCTATATTTCCGGGATTGGATCAAATTACAGCAATGGATAACAAAACACTCACTACTACTATATGTATTTATCTCCTGTACGGAGTGTTCGTCGGTTATTCGATATCCTACGAATATAATGAGATGACACATAAGGCATCGTAACGCTGTTCAGCTTTATTTTTCATATGGTAAAATGTTACTCTAAGGTTATCCGTGACGGAGAACAGGTGGGGAAGCGATATGAAACGAGTGTTAGTGATCCATGGACCGAATTTGAATATGCTTGGTAAAAGAGAACCGGAGGTATACGGAGGTGAAACACTTACTGACTTGAATGAGAAGCTGTATAAAGCAGCGGACCAGCGAAACGTGCAGTTAGAGTGCAGACAGTCAAACTATGAGGGAGAGATCATCGAGTGGATTCATCGAGCGGAGGAAGAAGCAGACGCCATTATTATTAATCCTGGGGCGTTCACTCATTACAGTTACGCGATACGGGATGCGGCTGCTTCTATTAACAAGACAATTATTGAAGTCCATCTCTCTAATATTTATAAACGCGAAACATTCAGGCATGAGTCGGTTATCGCGCCAGTAGTTGCTGGTCAAATATCCGGATTCGGGTCGAAAGGCTACATTCTGGCATTAGAGGCTATAGCGGGAGAGGATAATAATGAATAAGCGTATACAAAAGCTGCGAGAGACATTACATACAAAACGTGCAGATGGAATATTTATTGAAAGTCCTACCAATAGAAGATATGTATCAGGGTTTACAGGAACCTCAGGAGCAATGCTGATAACAGAAGAAGAAGCCTATTTTATTACTGACTTTCGCTATGTGGAACAAGCGCAAGACCAATGTGATGGATTTCACATCATTGAGCAGACTTCGTCTATTTATAATGAAGTGGGCATTCTTGTAAAAAAATCAGGAGTCAGTCGTTTATTGTTCGAAAAAGAGCATACGACGTACGCAGTGTATGAATTGTTACAAAAATATATACAGGCGGAACTGATCCCAAGCGCCGGATTAGTCGAAAATATCAGACTGTATAAAGAAGCAAACGAAATCGAGGTATTGAAAGAAGCAGCACAAATTGCTGATAATGCCTTTGAACACATCATCAAAAAGTTAAAGCCGGGCGTAACTGAAATGGAAATTAGTAATGAACTTGAATTTTTTATGAGGAACAAAGGTGCCGTATCATCTTCCTTTGACATCATAGTAGCTTCCGGCTGGAGAGGTGCTCTGCCGCACGGCGTTGCGTCAGATAAAGTGATTGAGAGTGGAGAGCTAGTCACGATGGATTATGGCGCCTATTATAAAGGATATTGTTCAGATATCACGAGAACGGTGGCGGTGGGAGAGCCAACAAATGAATTAAAGAAAATTTATCAGTGTGTCTATGAGGCTCAAATCAGAGCCGTGGATGCGATTAAACCCGGAATGAGCGGTGTGGAAGCAGATCGTATTGCTAGAGAGTACATCGAACAAGAAGGATATGGTGATCATTTTGGTCATGGCCTCGGTCACGGACTCGGTATGGAAGTACATGAAGGGCCGAGACTGTCTCCAAAAGGAAAAAACACCTTGGAGAAAGGTATGGTAGTCACCGTTGAACCTGGTATCTATGTGTCTGGGGTAGGGGGAACCCGTATTGAAGATGATATTGTCCTCACCGAGAACGGGAACGAACGGCTGACTCATTCCCCAAAAGAATTAACAATAGTTGGCGAATAACACCTAAATCGTACGCCCAGCTATGTTATAGTGAAACAGTACAAAATGAGAGAAATGGAGGCGGTTAAATGGTATCAGTAAATGAATTTAAAACGGGACTGACTATTGAAGTAGACAACGACATTTGGCAGGTGGTTGACTTCCAACATGTTAAACCGGGGAAGGGAGCAGCTTTCGTACGCTCTAAATTGAGAAGCCTGCGCTCTGGTGCAATTCAAGAAAAGACATTCCGAGCAGGTGAAAAAGTAAACAGAGCCCACATTGAAAGAAGAAAAATGCAGTATTTGTATTCAAGCGGGGATACTCATACATTTATGGATAATGAGACGTTTGATCAACTGGAATTAACAAGCAAACAAATAGAAAATGAATTAAATTACTTAATAGAAAACATGGAAGTGCACATTATTTCCTATGGTTCAGAAACGTTAGGAGTAGACTTGCCTAACACAGTAGAACTGGAAGTCACAGAAACAGAACCGGGTATTAAAGGGGATACGGCTTCTGGAGGTACGAAGCCGGCTACTCTGCAAACAGGTTTTACGGTACAGGTGCCATTTTTCGTGAATGAAGGCGACAAGCTAGTAATTGATACGAGAAAAGGTGAATATGTGTCAAGAGCATAATCGATAACGTGGAAAAGGGCAAAGTAAAGCCCTTTTCTTTTTTTTATGTTCTGTGAAATTTGTTGGGGTTATTAATCATTTTGCTGTACGGGTTGGATGGCTCTCTAGGCTCGCTTGCACCACAGGCACAAGGGCGACATCAGTTCAAGCTACGCTACTACGCTTGCTTTCACTGTGTCTTCTTAGCCGCGGGCAACGCTTCAGCTAATCGGGGCAATTCGCCCCGATGGATCTTCAGCTGTTGCTTCAACGCACACGACGTGCTAGTGTCGGCATTGGCCACAGGACGGACTTCCGCAGGATGCGGTGACTTCTACGTTGACTTACGCAGGACGCGTTGACTTTTGCGTTGTAAACAGGACGTTTGCGGTCTTAGTAGAAGTTCATTTATCTTAGCCGACGTCCCGCAGGCGTCTCCCCTGTTCGCCACCAACCTTATTTAAGAAATGGAAGAATCTAATCCTATTCACCCAAACATTTGAACCCTTTTTTATGCTTTTAAATTGTTTTCTGAAAAGTAGGATTGAATGACATAGCTATTCGTTTCGTGGCCACAGGTATTTTCTGTGGCTTTTTTAGTGTTCGTTGCCGGCAGTCGGACACTTTGTTTTTAGGGGGGTTCGGCCATGGTGGTGTTCTATCTTTTGAAAAGTTGAATAAAGTGTACAAACAGATAAAAGGGAGGATGATGGAAGATGGAAATCATCTATAATATGTTTCCTCCTCACATTCAGAAGATACTGCGAGCCGTAGATGACAGAGATATTGAGGAAATTAGAATACGAATTCACTCACCGGTTGAAATTATAACAACTCGTACCTTCTTCTATATGACAACCCCGGACGACCGCTTCTATGTCATTACAGAAAGGGATATCGAATATATATTTAATCAGCTAAGTGAATTTTCGATGTATGCCTTTCAAGAAGAACTAAAGCAAGGTTACATCACAACACGAGGGGGACATCGCGTAGGTATTGGAGGACAAGTCGTATATGAAAATGGCGGTATCCAGACGGTAAAGCATATTCGGTTTATGAACATAAGAGTGGCATCTGATCACATTGGCACGGCTCGTGCATATGTGGAAAGGTTATACAAGGGTAATTATGATAACACGTTAATTATTGGGGCACCTCAAACGGGAAAAACGACATTTTTACGTGATATTGCCCGAACGATTAGTAGCGGCATTCCCGAAAAAGACATTGCGGGTAAAAAAGTAGCGATTGTAGATGAACGCTCAGAAATTGCAGCTTGTTATCATGGAGCTCCTTCTTTTCAAATAGGGCAGCGTACCGATGTGTTAGATCGTTGTCCGAAAGCGGAAGGAATGATGATGATGATACGAGCAATGAGCCCTGAAGTAATCATCGTAGACGAAATTGGCAGAAGAGAGGATGCTGAAGCAATCATGGAAGCGATACACGCTGGGGTTACTGTTATTTGTACCGCACATGGTCACTCCGTTGCCACGGTAAAACAACGTCCGGCCTTTCAGCACTTAGTAATTGATTCAGTATTTCGTCATATTGTCACCTTACAAAGAATAAATGGCGTATTTCAGATTCAATGGGAAGAGTCTACGCAGGGAATGGAATTTTCGAAATGAGTTGGTTCGGCGCGATATTTATTTTAACGGCTTGTACATGGACAGGGTTTGAAGTAGCAAAAAAACTAACCGAGAGACCGAGGCAGCTGCGACAGTTAAAAGTGGCACTGCAAAGTTTTGAGGCAGAAATCATGTATGGCATGAGTCCTCTTGCTGAAGTCAGTGAAAAAATAAGCAAGCAGCTTCCTGATCCAGTGGCTCACTTGTTTCGATATTTTTCCAGTCAATTAAAAAAAGGAGAATGCGAGGCCTCAGAAGCATGGAATCAAAGCCTCGACAAAACATGGCCTCGTACAGCAATGGGGCCGCAAGAAAAAGAAGTATTAAAACAATTTGGCATGACAATGGGGAAACACGAGAAAATGCAACAACAAAAGCATATTAGACTGGCCCTGGTTCATTTAGAAAAAGAAGAACAAGAAGCAAAAGAGAAAAAAATGAAATACGAAAAAATAGCGAAAACAATGGGCTTTTTAACAGGTTTATTGTTGATCATTATATTGATTTAATGCCACGCTGATAAATGAAAAGTGACTGAAGGGGTGATGAGGTGGCCTATGATGTTAATACAATTTTTCAAATAGCTGGTATCGGTATCATCGTAGCAATGATCCATACCGTATTAAAACAAATGGGAAAAGAAGATTGGGCGCACTGGGTCACATTAATTGGTTTTGTTGTCGTCCTTTATATGATCGCGACTATCATTGATGACCTGTTTCAAAAAATTAAAAGTGTATTTTTATTCCAAGGTTAGGAGGCGGTGTCCATTGAAATCGTACAATTAGTCGGTTTCGCTCTCATCGCCACTTTTTTAATCATTCTCTTGAAAGAACAAAAGCCGGTCATTTCCCTCTCTCTCACGTTAGGTGCCGGGGCCATCATATTTTTATTTATCCTTACACCTGTGGAATCTGCGCTCGAGTTGATCCGGACTTTGTCGGGACAAGCCGGGATTAACAATATGTATATGGAAACGTTACTGAAAATCATAGGGATTGCATATCTCGCGGAGTTTGGGGCTCATATCGCACGGGACGCTGATCAAGAAGCAATCGCAGCAAAAGTGGAATTAGCAGGGAAAATGATTATCATTATGCTGGCTATTCCTATCTTTCAAGTATTAATAGAAACGGTACTCTCTCTCATCCCGGGAGCTGCCTAAAAGGTGTGCGGTATATGTACGAAAAGAAATGGTTGCTACTATTACTTGTTTTATCAGCAGCTTGTGTTTTTTTTATACATCATGGATCTATCCAAGCAGAAGAGACGAGTGATACAGAAGGAATGTCGGTAGAGTCATTAAAGGAAGAACAGTTAAAACAGTTGGATATAGAAAGCATTACTGCTTATTGGGAAAACGTTGTAAGAGAATACGGTACATTCCTGCCAGAATCGCAAAAAGGCTCACTGACTGATTTTATAAAAGGAGAGAAGAAGTTCGCGCCCGGAGAATGGGGGAAAGCTTTACTCCGTTATTTGCTTCATGAAGTTATTGCTAATGGACAGTTAATGGGAACCCTGCTTCTCTTAACAGTATTTAGTGCCATATTAAAAGCAATTCAAAATGCTTTTGAAAAAGAGGCGGTCGGTAAGGTAGCATATGCCGTTATTTTTATCATTTTAATTGTTATCGCCTTAAACAGTTTTTACGTAGCAATGGATTACGTACGAGAAGCTGTCTCTTTAATGTCTCATTTCATTATTGCGTTGTTGCCTCTGCTTTTAGGACTTTTAGCTGCCAGTGGTTCCATTGCATCTGCTGGGATATTTCATCCACTTGTGATTATGCTTGTACAAGTAAGTGGTATTTTTGTTCAGAATATTGTGCTTCCTTTGTTGTTTTTTTCTGCTGTGCTCAGCATTGCCAGCCAGTTAAATGAACATATACGTGTCACGAAGTTAGCCGAGTTACTTCGCCATGTAGCCATGGGCTCACTGGCCGCTTTTCTGACAGTTTTTTTAGGCATCATATCAGTGCAAGGTACAGCCGCTGCTGTAGCGGATGGTCTTACAATACGGACGGCTAAATTTTTAGCAGGAAATTTCATTCCAGTTATAGGGAGAATGTTTACAGATGCAGCAGATACTGCATTAGGAGCTTCTATCCTGTTAAAAAATACGGTAGGTATTGCCGGTGTTGGGATTCTCGTCATTATTTGTGCTTTTCCCGCTCTCAAAGTGTTAGCTATTGGTTTTATATTTCAAGCAACAGCGGCGGTGGTTCAGCCACTGGCAGAAGAGGAGCTTATTGATGCCTTGTCAACTCTCGGGAGAAATGTGTTTTCCATGTTCGCAGCCCTTGCAGCGGTATCATTTATGTTTTTTTTAGCCCTTACGATTATTATTGTTTCGGGAAATTTGTCTCTTATGGTGAGGTGAGGAGTGTTGGAAGTATTAGGCGGCTGGGTAAGCAACCTGGTTATTTTTTTGCTGGCTGCGTTTTTATTAGAACTGTTATTGCCCTCCTCTGTATTTCAAAAATATACACGAGTTGTCCTTTCCTTTATTTTAATGCTCATCATCATTGAGCCGCTTGTTCAGCTTACGAACGAGAATTATGAAGCGGAGTGGGAGCGGCAAATGAATCAAATATTTGCAGCGTCTTACTCATCGGAGAATATGGAAGAAAAAATAAAAATGAAGAAAAACGAAATAGAAATGGGACAAGATGCATATATTTCTGAACAAGTAACTGATCAGTTGAAAGAACAAGCCGAAGATACTGTGAAAAAGCGTTGGGGGTGGGAAGTGAAGGAGGTAGCACTCCAGTGGGAGGAAAACCGGGATAAGAATGTCAAACAACTCGAGGATGTCTCTGTTTCTGTTCAATTGGCACGATCGGAAGAAGTGGAGAAAGAAGGTCCCATTGAGCCCGTGAACATCCAAATTGAAGAAAATATTGAAAAGAAAGAGACTTCCAATCATACGACAAAGGAAATACTTATTTTCTTAGAGCAAACATGGGGAATTCCCTCTGAACAAATACAATTGGAAGTGGATGAGGAGGGAGGCTGGTGACGGAAAACAATAATAAAAACTTTTTAAAAGGTTTGTTATCGAAAAAAAATAAGGGCTCTGCACAAAAGACGGTTCCTGTTTATTTGATTGTCATCCTCTTGTTTGGAATTTTTTTGATGATTGCAGGGACGATAGGTAAAGAAAAAGATGAAACGGAGAAAGAGTGGCTTCGTGATAATAAAAACCAGCAAGAGATTGTGGAAACAAAAGCGACTCCAACCGAATTAGAAAAAATACCTGACAAAGAAAAAGCCATTCAAGATAGACTAGCCATTATGCTTGAAAATATATCTGGTGTATCACGGGTCGAAGTGATGGTAAATTTGCAAGGAAGCGAGGAGAAAGTCTATGAAAAAAACACAATTTTTCGTCAACAGACAACGAGAGAAGAAGAGCACCAGGGAGGGAGCAGAGAAGTAGAAGATGGGACAAAGGAAGAGCAAATTGTCATTGTCAGGCAGGGAGATCAAGAAAAACCAATTCTTTTGCATACGAAAAAGCCAGAGGCAAGAGGGGTACTCGTTGTGGCGGAAGGAGTAAGTGATTTGAAAGTAAAAGAGTGGGTGGTAGAAGCAGTAACCAGATCTCTTGATGTGCCCCCGCATAAAGTATCCGTATTGCCTCGAGAAAGGGAGGAAGGAGAATAAGAATGTTATTAAAAAAACAAACGGTTTGGTTGATGACGATGTTAAGTTTGACATTGGTTCTAGCGGTGTATTACATTACGTCACCTAATGAGATGGCTGAAGACCAAGCGACAGAGGAAGGTGCTCCAACCGCGGCGAGTGAAGAAGAGTGGGTGGAATGGTTGTCCGATGAAGAAATGGAAGCGACCATCGAAGAAACAGAACCGACTGAAGGAGAAGAACAAGCTGCTACAGTAAGTGAAGGAAGCAGCAACTTGTTCAGTGAACTGCGTTTAGAGCGTGAAGAAACAAGAAGCAGGTTACGGGAGGAGTATACGGAGGCCATCGCTTCAGAGGATTTCACGGCAGCTGAAAAGAGTGAAGCGTTTGATAAGCGAGAAGAGTTGGAGTCCATGCAGCAAAAAGAAAGTTTACTTGAAAATCTTATTCAATCGGAAGGATATTCAGATGCTGTTGTACTGAGCGATGAAGGTACAACGCGCATTATAGTGGAAGCGGAACAGCTTGACCCTGACGAGGCAGTGAATCTAAATAGATTGGCCAAGGAGCAGCTCGGAACTACGGATGTTGTGATTGGCCATCAGTCGGCAGGAAGTAAATAAGAAAAGCGTAAGCGTATAAGGAAGTTCGACTAAAGAAAAAGGAACTTCTACTAAAACCGCCCACATCGTGTGGGCAACGTAGAAGCCACCGCCTCCTGCGGAAGTTCTTGTGACAACGTCGAACTGACCCACGTCCTGTGGGCCCGCGACAGGTTCTGGAGGGGCAGCAAAGAAAGGTGCTCTTCCTTTCATTGTCTGCACCGTCCGATGGAAGATCGGCTAAAACCGTCTCGTCCTGAGACAACGCCGACCTGACCCACATCGTGTGGGCCTCCCGAGCGGCTGGGCGCTGGAGCTAGACAATAAGAAAAGCGAAAGCGCCCTATATGATAAATAGAGACAGCGGCTGAAAGAACCATTTCATATATACGGCCTACAAAGAAGGGGTGTCCTAGATATAAGGACATCCTTCTTCCCGTTTAGTTATCACATAGACACGGCTGTCAAAGGACATAATGAAAAATAGAGGCTGGCGTGCTATAATTTAACCATGTAACTTGAGCCAACAGGTAATGAGGAGCGATTATTGTGGAATGGAATGACTTAACGGAAGGCGCAAAAGCCGTATTAGAACAAACACGAAACATGAAAAACGACCAAATTCAAATTGTTGAATTTGAAGTAGGTTTTAAACACGAGTACGGTGAAGGTGATAAAGCTTACACTGTTTCCATCCAAGAGGAAGACTATCAAAATTTAAAACAATTTACTAAGGAAAATGAATACGGTGAGAAGTATCACATGGCAAGAAATAAAAATGTCGTTAAGATTATCCTGTTAGAGAACGGCAAAATACCAGATAATCTTTCCGAATTTCCGGTGTTCCGTCAGTACAAATTTGAATATGTCCAGAAGCAGGAGGAAGCTAAAAAAGCGGAGCAAGAAGCAGCTGAAGAGGCTGAATCCTATCAATCAGAAAGTGATGAATAATTATAAATCCTGGCTGTGGAGGTGGGAGAATGAGCGAGTATCGTGCGGTTGATCTAGAGGAAGAAAAAAATGAATTAGGCAAAATAGAAATTTCTCCAGAAGTGATAGAAGTGATAGCCGGCCTTGCAGCGACAGAGGTGGAAGGAGTATATGCCCTTCGCGGAAACTTTGCCACAGATGTTGTAGAACGTCTTGGCAAAAAAAACCACGGAAAAGGCGTAAAAGTGGAAATGGGAGAAGACGGAGTGAAAATTGAGATCTCTGTCACTCTGAACTATGGTGTGTCGGTTCCTGAAGTTGCTCGCAGCATTCAAACCGGCATTCAACAAGCCCTCCAAAATATGACTTCTATTTCCATAGAAGCAATTAATGTCCACGTACTCGGGATTCAATTTGAACATACAGAAGAAGCTACGGAATAATGATAGATTCAGAACAAATTACGGGAAAAACCGAACCTGACAAGATGGCGGCATGAGCAGCTGTCTTGTGCAGGCTTTTTCGATTCAAAATAAAGGAGACAAATGTATGAATCGACGCTTAGCAAGATTAAGAGCCGTCCAAACCTTATTTCAGGTGGATTTAACAGGCATTGATTGGGAAGAAGCGCTCCAAAACACATTAGAAAAAGAGGAAGAAGCTGATGACTTCTTGATCGAATCGGTTCGAGGGACGCTTCATGATGTGGAAACAATTGATGAACAAATAAAAGAACACTTAGAGAATTGGTCATTAGATCGGGTCGGCAACGTAGACCGGGCCGTTCTGAGAAAAGCGGTTCATGAAATGATGTATATGGAAGACGTGCCTCTTCATGTCAGTGTGAACGAAGCTATTGAATTAGCGAAAGCTTTTGGTGGAGACGAGTCTGGGAAATTCGTAAATGGGGTACTGTCTAGTATTTTAAAAAAGCACGAAGCATAAAAAAGGAGAGGTCGAAGTGACAGCAGAGTTAATTAGCGGAAAAGAAGTAGCAGCAAGTTTACGGGAACAGATCAAATCGGAAGTCCTCGAATTGAAAAGCCAAATCACACCGGGGCTGGCTGTCATTCTTGTTGGTGATAACCCAGCTTCAAGATCTTATGTAAAAGGAAAAGAAAAAGCATCCGGAGAAGCAGGAATATACTCTGAGCTAAAAGAGCTGCCTGAAAGTGTATCCGAAGAAGAATTGTTGGATATCGTTAGAAATTATAACGATAACCCTTCCATCCATGGAATCCTTGTCCAGCTGCCTCTGCCGGATCATATCTCTGAAAAAAAAGTTATCGAAAGTATTTCCCCGGAAAAAGACGTAGATGGTTTTCATCCCATTAATATAGGCAGAATGATGACAGGGCAAGATGCATTTCTCCCATGCACGCCTTATGGAATTATACAAATGCTTCGGTATAAAAACATATCCATGGAAGGCAAACATGCTGTTATTGTAGGAAGAAGCAATATCGTCGGAAAGCCTGCCGGTCAGTTATTATTAAATGAAAATGCAACGGTTACATACTGTCATTCACGCACAACTGATTTAAAACATATGACTTCGCAAGCAGATATATTAATAGCGGCCATTGGGCGTGCGGAATTTATTCAACCGGACCATGTCAAAGAGGGCGCAGTCGTTATCGATGTGGGCATGAATCGTAAGGAAAACGGAAAACTGTGCGGAGACGTAGATTTTGAGCGAGTGAAAGAAAAAGCTTCATACATAACCCCAGTACCCGGCGGTGTCGGTCCTATGACGATTACCATGCTTTTATATAATACATTGCAGTCCGCTAAAAAACATCTAGAAAGAGAACGTGCATAACGATGTCGATAGGGCAGGAGAGATGGACAACGGTCTCCCAGCTAACTACCCAAATCAAGAAAACACTTGAGCTGGATAGAGGTCTGCAAAATGTATGGCTGCGAGCTGAAATCTCTAACTTTAAAAGGCACAGCCGCGGTCATATGTATTTCACATTAAAGGATGAGCGATCAAGAATTTCAGCTGTGATGTTTGCTGGAAAAAACCGTTTCCTTAACTTTGAACCTGAAAACGGCATGAAAGTATTAATAAGAGGCTATGTTTCCGTTTACGAACCATTCGGACAGTACCAGCTCTACGTGAATGATATGGAGCCGGATGGTATAGGCCAATTATATATCCAATATGAGCAATTAAAGAAAAAATTAGAACAAGAAGGTCTGTTTGATGAACGCAGAAAACAGGCCATCCCTTTTTTTCCAAAGGAAATAGCTGTCATTACATCACCAACGGGAGCGGCAATCCGGGATATTGTAACTACTTTAAAACGGCGTTTCCCCATAGGTAGAATTACTTTATTTCCAGTCTTAGTCCAAGGCAGAGATGCCCCTTACTCTATTGTTTCGGCATTAGACAAAGTAGAAAGCATGGGAAGCTTTGATGTCGTTATTTGTGGACGTGGCGGCGGTTCCATCGAAGAGTTATGGGCTTTTAATGAAGAGCCGGTCGCACGAAAAATTGCGTCTTTGCCGATTCCAATCATTTCAGCAGTTGGACATGAAACGGACTTCACGATAGCGGACTTTACTGCTGATTTACGGGCGGCTACACCGACGGCTGCTGCTGAGTTAGCTGTTCCTGTTCTTGAGGAGATTGTAACGCGTCAGGGGCAGTTAAAAAATAGGTTATATCGAGCGATGAAAGAGAAAGTGGCCAAAGAACAAGAGAAACTTGCACGCATGAAGCGTTCCTATGCTTTTCGGTATCCTACTCATCTTCTTGAGCAGAAAGAGCAAGAACTAGACCGTATGATAGAAAGACTTTCTCAGTCTGTGAAGCGTAGCAGAGAAAAGCGCGAAGAACAATTAAACTATATGTACAAGCGTCTATTGCAATTCCACCCGGCGCAGAGAGTAGAAGCGGAAAAGCGCAATTTAGAACACGTAATAGAGAAGGCCGAGAAGACGATGGAACGTTTAGTTGGTGATCGTAAAAATAATTTTTCACATGTCCTGCAGAAGCTGCAATTGCTAAACCCTCTTGAAGTAATTCAAAGAGGATATTCCGTCGTGTACAATGAGGAAAAAGGATTAGTAAAGTCCATACAAGAAATTGAGAAAGATGAAGATTTGACCGTCTTTGTTCAAGACGGAACGATACACGCGACCGTAAAAGAGACATCAGAAAACACATTTCGTGAGCGTGTGGAAAGAGGAGGGAGTCGGGATTGATGGAAGAAGAGAAGACGAATGAAGTCTCGTTTGAAGAGGCGATGGAGAAACTTGAACAAATCGTGGAAAAGCTTGAGGAAGGTGAAGTCCCTCTTGAGAAAGCTATCACGATGTACCAAGAGGGCATGTCACTATCACAAGTATGTCATGATAAGCTACAAAAAGTTGAAAAACAAATGGACCAAATTATGGATGAGGATGGCGAAATGAAACCTCTCTTCCCAGAGGAGGAAGAAGAGTGACCCGACAATCATTTGAACAGTTTATTGATGAGTACAGAAAGAAAGTAGACGAACGACTGCCTTTATTCATAGATAATTTGAACTGTCCGGATGCATTAAAAGAGGCTATGATTTACTCTTTACATGCTGGCGGGAAGCGAGTGCGACCGCTTTTATTGCTCTCAGTGATCGATTCTAACCGGGATATTAAGGAGAGCGACTTTAAAGCAGCATGTGCACTGGAAATGATCCACACATATTCTCTCATCCATGACGATTTGCCAGCGATGGATAATGATGATTACCGGCGTGGAAAGCCTACCAATCATAAAGTATTTGGCGAGGCTGTTGCGATACTTGCAGGAGACGGGCTGTTAACTAGATCTTTTGAGTTGATTAGCTTAATGGAAGATGTGTCTTCAGAGACTAAAATTCAGTTAATCCGTGAATTGTCTCAGGCGAGCGGTGCCGAGGGAATGGTTGGCGGTCAGGTTGCCGATTTACAAGCGGAAGGAAAGTCAGTATCCCTAGAAGAGTTAGAATATATTCATCAGCATAAAACGGGAGCTCTTATGAGTTTTGCAGTCATGGCAGGAGCTCATTTAGGAAACGTTACGGAAGATGAAAAAGCACAGCTCCGCACTTTTTCTCAACATCTAGGTCTCTTATTCCAGATTAAAGATGACATACTAGACGTGGAAGGTGATTCAGAGGAAATGGGAAAAGCGGCAGGAAGCGATGAAGGGAAAAATAAAAGCACCTATCCTCGGCTTCTGGAAATGGATGGAGCAAAACGTAAACTGCACCATCACGCGGATATGGCGATAGCTTCTCTGAATTCTATCCGAATGGACACGACTCTGCTGCACGGTTTCGTGGATTATATCATGAATCGTACAAACTAATGGATAAGTGTAAGTTCAGAACCGAGAAGCATGGAAGTCAAACCGCCCCTTAAGAGATAAACGGTGTACAAAAATCGCGTGCTGGAAATATTAGTGCAATAACCTTCTCGTGGAAAACTTGACGCATACCAAGCTGATCATACGTTTGTGTTTTAAGGGGAATGCGTGTTATAATTATGTTACAAACAAACGGATGGTGCAGTATTCTAGTCAATTCTCCATTCTCGAGGGCGGGCCTAAAAATCCGCTAAAGGGCACATCGATGAAGTTCCTGGTGTTGGCTCGAGGCGCCCAGCCTTGGGTCGATGTTGGGAGTAAAGGCGTTAAGGGCGATCCACAAAGGCATGTGGGCGTGAACCCTTTCGCCGCGGAGGCCTTTTGCTCCTTTTAATTGCAAGGCTATTTTGCAATTGACTGCGCAGAGTGAGAGGTAAGACCTGCTAGGCAGGCCAATGGGAGGTCTGGCTGCAGCGTAGCCTGCCTTGAGTGGAGCAGAGGGGAAGGGCTGAGTGTAAAGGGGTTGTTCGTCGGCCAACGGATACCTCCTTCGACCCTGAAACCTGCTCTGCAAAAGAGGCTAAGAGAGTGGCACGGAATTGCTGAGGAAAGCTCCTAGACTGTTCGGTGCGACGATAATAGCGGATTGCAGTGTGTACTAAGTGGCAATCCAGTCTGGTGTTCGGTGACGACATCAAGCTGTCTTTAAAGGGAAACCGCCAGGGTGGCGACACTTCGGCAGACAGTTGGGAAAACCTACTGGACCTAAGGCACAATGTTTACGCTATTATCGGCCATCCGTATTGTACATATTAATATTATGGACGGAAGTTCTCCATTATATAAGGTGCGAATAAACGTAATGAATAATCTTTGGAAAAACTCAATACGCTGGAGTGTTTTAATTGCCGTTATCACCTTGGTGTTAGCGGCTATTTTTACAATTATTTCAACGGCGATACTTTCAGGAGCCGGATGGGCATTTGGTATGTTCGTGGTCTTTTTTATTGTGTGTATCGGTGTGATTTTTGATATTATTGGAGTGGCAGCTACTGCTGCACCGGAACAACCGTTTCATGCGATGGCTGCTAAGAAAGTGAACGGTGCATACGAAGCTATGCTCATTAGTAAGAATGCAGACAAGGTAGCTAATTTCTGTGCTGATGTGATCGGTGACATTTCCGGTGTTGTAAGTGGAACCGCGGCTTCGACAGTAGTCTTGCATCTTGCTTTTGCCGCTGGTGCACAAGACGGTTCCGCGTTTCATTTTGTGATAAGTGTAATTTTCACAGCTGTCGTGGCTGCGCTTACGGTCGGTGGCAAAGCGTTAGGTAAAACAATTGCTATTGCGAAGGCCACAGCGATTATTTATCAAGTGGGCCGTTTTTTACATCTTTTAGAAAAGAAATTAAAAATTACTTTGCTGAACAAACGAGCGACGAAGAAAACTAAAGCGTAAATAGACTGAAAGTGAGGCTCCGCTTCATGGATTTAAAATTAATTAACAGCCCTGATTTTCTTAAAAATTGCAGTCAGAAGGAATTAGAGGACTTAGCTGCAGATATTAGGGACTTTTTAATTCAAAGGTTATCAGTGACAGGCGGTCATTTAGGACCTAACTTAGGAGTAGTTGAATTGACACTTGTCCTGCATAGTTTATATCAAACACCGAAGGATAAACTCATTTGGGACGTGGGCCATCAAGCGTATGTTCACAAAATATTGACCGGGCGTGCAGGCCAATTTGATACGCTTCGTAAATATCAAGGATTGTGCGGTTTTCCTAAGAGAAATGAAAGTGACCATGACGTATGGGAGACGGGCCACAGTTCGACTTCTTTGTCAGCTGCAATGGGGATGGCAACCGCCCGTGATTTGAAAAAAACGGACGAAAAAGTAGCAGCTATTATTGGTGACGGTGCTTTGACGGGTGGTATGGCGCTGGAGGCTTTAAACCATATCGGACATGAACAGACAGACTTGACCATCATTTTGAATGACAATGAAATGTCAATCGCTCCCAATGTTGGTGCTTTGCACAGTGTTCTTGGAAGATTGCGTACTGCCGGCAAGTATCAAAAGGCAAAAGATGATGTAGAATACCTCATTAAGAAAATACCAGCTTTTGGCGGACGTTTAGCCGCGACGGCAGAGCGTGTGAAAGACAGCCTTAAATATTTATTCGTCTCCGGCATGTTTTTTGAAGAATTAGGCTTCACTTACCTTGGCCCGGTAGACGGACATGATCTGGAAGATTTAAAATCCAATATTCAATATGCACGCGATACAAAAGGCCCGGTTTTAGTCCATGTCATTACTAAGAAAGGCAAGGGCTACGCTCCGGCTGAAAACGATGCAAAAGGCACTTGGCACGGACTCGGTCCGTATAAAATAGAATCAGGAGAAGTGGTGAAAAAACCTGGACCTCCTTCTTATAGCGGGATATTCAGCTCCACTTTACAAAAAATAGCTCGTGAAGATGATCGAGTCGTAGCCATTACGGCTGCTATGCCAGGAGGAACGAAGCTTGATCAGTTTGCTGCCGAGTTTCCGAATCGAATGTTTGATGTAGGGATAGCGGAACAGCACGCAACGACTATGGCTGGCGGTCTGGCAGATCAAGGGATGAAACCAGTATTTGCCGTGTACTCCACTTTCCTTCAAAGAGGCTATGATCAGTTGGTACACGATGTTTGCCGTCAAAACTTAAACGTGTTTTTTGCGATTGACCGCGCTGGACTAGTTGGAGCAGATGGTGAAACGCACCAAGGTGTGTTTGATATTGCTTATTTACGCCATTTACCAAATATGAAAATTTTGATGCCGAAAGACGAAAACCAGTTACAACATATGATATACACAGCAATCCAATATGACGGAGGCCCTATTGCTGTTAGATATCCGCGAGGAACTGGCTACGGTGTGACGATGGATGAAGAACTTCGCGAGCTAGAAATCGGGAAGTGGGAAGTATTACGAGAAGGCAGTGATGCAACGATTTTGTCATTCGGCACGATGCTTCCAGTCGCCGAAGAAGCCGCCCATCAATTAGCGGAACAAAACATTGACATCCGTATTGTAAATGCTAATTCTGCAAAACCTTTAGATGACAATCTTCTTGAAGAATTAGCAAAAGAGAACCGTCCTGTGTTGACATTAGAAGAAGCAGCGTTACAAGGCAGCTTTGGCAGTGCGGTGCTTGAACATTTCCATGATCATGGTCATCATAACGTTGTTGTTGAACGGATGGGCATTCCTGATCGTTATATCGAACATGGCAGTGTGCCTGAGCTGTATGAAGAAATCGGGTTAACGTCAGAGGAAGTGGTGACTAAGCTCCGCTCATTGTTTCCAAGAAAAAGACAAAGGGCTTGAAGCATGAAAAAAGAACGAGTAGATATTTTATTAGTAGAACAAGGATTTTTTGAAACGAGAGAACAAGCGAAGCGTTCTATTATGGCTGGACAAGTCTACATGGAAGAGGAACGAGTAGATAAACCTGGCACGAAGATCGACCGTACTGCATCTTTGCAGGTGAAAGGGAAAAAAATGCCTTACGTTAGCCGAGGCGGTTTAAAATTAGAAAAAGCGTTACGCGTGTTTCACTTTCATGTAGAAGGAAAAATCGTGCTTGATATTGGTTCCTCTACCGGTGGATTTACGGACTGCTCTCTCCAGCACGGAGCGAGACGAGTTTTTGCTGTCGACGTAGGATATAACCAACTCGCATGGAAGCTTCGCAACCATAGTCAAGTAGAAGTGATGGAGCGTTATAATTTTCGCCACGCTTCTCCGGAGGATTTCAATGAAAAGCCCGAGGTGGCTGTGGCAGATGTATCTTTTATTTCCTTAAAATTGTTGCTGCCACCTCTTACCAACATCTTAGCGGAAAATAGTGACATCTGCCTACTTATCAAACCACAATTCGAAGCGGGGCGGGAAAAAGTGGGAAAAAAAGGGATTGTACGGGACCCAAACGTTCACCGCGAAGTCATTGAAGATATTATTTCGTTCTCTGCATCTCAAGGATTTCACCCTGTTGATATCGATTATTCCCCGATTACAGGAGGAGATGGAAATATAGAGTTTTTACTACATCTTCTTTGGGAGCCCGTTGAAAAACGATCCGACATCACGGATGCACGGATCGATTCGGTCATTCAAACTGCTCATGCCCACTTTTAACGCTACCCACGCTTTTCCCTTCTTTTCATCAGCAGGAGTTCACTGCTGATGAATTCTTTTCCTTCCACCTTTTCACATCTAATTTTTAATCATATAATTGTATAAATATAAAAAATCATGTATGATACAAGTATCTTTATTTGCAGGGTTACGTGTAGAAGTGACAGGAGGAAAGGAAAAAGAATGAATAAAGGACAGAGACATATTAAAATCAGGGAGTTCATTTCTGATCATGATATAGAAACACAAGACGAATTAGTGGATCGGTTGAAGAAAGCCGGATACAACGTGACACAAGCGACGATTTCAAGGGATATTAAGGAACTTCATTTGATAAAGGTACCAACAGTGGACGGGCGTTATAAATACAGCTTACCAGCAGACCAGCGTTTCAATCCATTGCAAAAGCTGAAAAGATCTTTGATTGACAGCTTTGTCGGAATTGATCAAACGGATCACCTTATTGTGATGAAAACATTGCCAGGTAATGCTAACGCAGTAGGTGCTCTCATTGATAATCTAAATTGGGATGAAATTATGGGTACGATTTGCGGAGATGACACGATTTTAATTATTTGCAGGGAAAAAGACCAAACGGATACATTAGTCAATCGTTTTCTTGAAATGTTGTAACAGGGGTGCTTCTATGCTAGAAGAACTGTCAATTAAAAATTTTGCTATCATCGATGAACTAACCATTTCGTTTAATATGGGATTAACTGTGTTAACCGGAGAAACGGGTGCAGGGAAATCCATTATCATTGATGCGATTGGTCTCTTAATTGGCGGACGTGGCTCCGTGGAATTTGTCCGTCATGGAAAGAAACGTGCGGAAATAGAAGGATTATTTCATGTCACTCCCCATCATCCGGTCAGGAAAAAATTGGAGGAAACGGGGATAGAAGTTGAAGATGAAATGGTTGTGTTACGACGTGACATTACAAACCACGGAAAAAGTATTTGTCGAATTAACGGTAAGTTGGTCACTCTTGCTATTTTGAGGGAAACTGGTCGCTCCTTGGTCGATATACATGGACAGCATGAGCACCAGGACTTAATGCAGACAGAAAAGCACCTTTCTATGCTTGATCGTTTTGCCGGTCCCTCATTAAAAGACACGTTACAGGATTACAGGAAACGATACGAGACCTTTACCAAACGGAAAAATGAATTAGAGAAGTATAAAGAGAATGACAAAGAAGCTGCCAGTCGCTTAGATTTCATTCAATTTCAATTACGTGAAATTGAGCAGGCGCGTCTCACTCCTGGCGAGGATGAAGAATTAGAAAAAGAAAGTTTTTTGTTAGCAAATAGTGAAAAGTTGTTCACTGAATTAACTCGAGCGTATGACAGCTTATATGGAGAGAGAAAAGCATTAGACTGGGCGGGACAAGCGATGGCTCATGGCGAAGAAGCGGCCGGGATCGATGAGGAGCTATCGAAAATCACAGAATCGCTCCAAGGCGCTTACTATACGCTCGAAGAAGTGACGTTTGCTTTAAGAGAAAAAGTGGATTCCCTTACATTTGACCCGGAACGGTTAAATGAGGTAGAGACTCGTTTGGACGAAATCAAGAAATTAAAAAGGAAATACGGACAATCTGTAACGGAAATCCTTGAATTTGCGGCACAGCTTGAAGAGGAAATGGAATCTCTGACAAACAAAGACGAAAAAATTGAACAATTGGAAAGAGAACTCGAGAGCTTAGCTTTAGACTTACAAACGGAAGCTGATACGCTGACTGACTTGCGAAAACAGGCGGCTGACAAATTAACAGACTCCGTTGAAAAAGAGCTAAAAGAACTTCATATGAAAAAAGCTGTAATGAAAGCAGATGTTCATCAAATCAGCAGAGGGATAAGTGTTCAAATCGGACAAAAAACCATAACGTTTAATGAAAACGGACAGGATAAAATTGAATTTCTTTTATCCCCTAATGCAGGAGAACCGTTAAAACCGCTGGCAAAAATCGCATCCGGTGGTGAAATTTCAAGAATCATGTTAGCCATGAAAACCATTCTTTCTGGTTTTCAAGATGTAACCTCTTTGATATTCGATGAAGTGGATACAGGAGTGAGTGGACGTGTTGCCCAGTCTATAGGAGAAAAAATCTATAAAGTCTCAGAAGGGTCACAAGTTCTTTGTATCACTCATTTACCACAAGTAGCTGCGATGGCCGATCAACATTTATATATTGAAAAAAAGGAAAAAAGCGACCGCGTTATCACAAATGTGGTCCCATTAGAACACGAACGCAAAACGGAAGAAATTGCACGAATGATTTCAGGAGTAGAAGTGACAGAGTTAACAAAACAAAATGCCCGTGAATTATTACAGATGGCGGAAAAAATTAAATCCAATTCATGAAAAGCTGACCAAAACAGGTCAGCTTTTTTAGTTTTGTCCGCTTATAAATGGGGCTTGAGGAGGCAACATTATGAATACGAAAGAAAGTTGATTAATTGGGGACGAGGAGGAGTGAGTGAATGGAATGGGGGAGAAAAGTAACAGGATTCATTTTGTTTATAGTGTGTATTTTTCTTTTAACTAATCAATCCTTTTATTCATATATAAATATTCCTGACACGTTAACTGTGTTTGAATCCGAGTGGTCTTCAGACGATAAAGAATCCGTCATAAAAAACAAGCTGCAATTAGAGGAGAACAATCACATTCAAGTGGATGCAGAAGATAGTTCAGCGGTAGTAAAAGTAGCTGCCCTTCCGAAAAAAAAGACTTCCATACAGACACTGCCTGATATAAAAGTGATACCGGGTGGTGATTCCATCGGTGTGAAGCTGCAATCAAATGGGGTTATGATCGTTGGATTTCACGAAGTAAATGGAGAGAAGGAAAGGTATTCTCCTGCTAAGAAAGCTGGACTGAAAGCAGGAGATCGCATCATAGAGATAAATGGACAGAAAGTCGAAAAGCCGGCTGATGTGATTGATGTTTTAGATCAAAGCAAAGACACGATTGAAATGAAATACAAAAGGGAGAATGAAGAAAAGAAGACAAATGTTAAGCTCTATAACAATAGAGACAAAAATGTGATGGGAGCCTACATTAGAAGTGCCGCATCCGGCGTTGGAACTCTTACTTTTTATGAACCGAATACTGGAAAGTTTGGTGCTCTCGGTCATGTCATCGCTGATGCAACAACAAAGAAACCGGTAGTGGTAGAGAATGGGGAAATTGTCAGATCTTCTGTCACCTCTATCGATAGAGGAGCAAACGGAACTCCTGGGGAAAAGCAAGCGAGCCTGTCTACAGAAAAGCAATCATTAGGTGAAGTTACGAAAAACACTCCATTTGGAGTATTTGGTAAGCTACAACCTGGAAAATTGAAGAGTCATGGAGAAGTGGAACCTTTACCGATTGCTTTTGCCGATGAAGTAGAAAAAGGACCGGCAGAAATATTAACTGTGTTAGAAGGAGAAGAAATAGAAACATTTGATATTGAAATTGTACAGACCATTCCACAAATTCAAGCAGCTTCGAAAGGGATGGTCATCAAAGTTACGGATGAAAGGCTTCTTGAAAAAACAAATGGGATTATTCAAGGCATGAGCGGAAGCCCCATTATCCAAAACGGGAAATTAGTCGGTGCTGTCACTCATGTATTTGTCAATGATTCTACGTCAGGGTATGGATGTCATATTGAATGGATGCTTGATGAAGCGGGCATTGATACGTTACAAAAAGAAAGGAAAGAAGCTGCTGCATAGCAGTTTCTTTTTTATTGGCTTGTAAGACCAATTGTCGGTACAATCGTCTAATCTCTTTCCATTGTCCGTCAACCTGACTTCTTGAAATTGTTATCGATCAATAGTGCTTTGCTTTTGTTGACATATATGTACTGCAGCCATCAGGATGGCCTGTACTTAGTCGAACTTCCGCTAAGAACGCAAACGTCCTGTGCAAGTTCGGGCGCCTTGCGCTTTTTTGCTAATTTTCGCGAAATCAGTCGAAAAAGGTCGTTATGTTTAGATAGGAAGATCATATGGGGCTTGTTTATAATTTTTGGATAAATTTGAACAAAATAAAGGGTATTAGCTCGTCTTGTCGAAAACGTAAATAGACGAATCAGTTTTCGAAGGAGGTTTACATTGTGGGGAAAATCAAAGTATGCATAGCAGATGATAATAGGGAATTGGTAGGCCTGTTGAGTGAATATATTGGTGCGCAAGAAGACATGGAGGTCACTGGTCAAGCTTATAACGGACAAGAATGTTTAAATATAGTGAAAGATACGAAACCAGATGTCGTTGTCCTTGATATTATTATGCCTCATCTAGACGGGCTAGCCGTCCTTCAGAAATTAAATGCAAGTGAATTGAGACCGCGTCCAAAAGTGATTATGCTAACAGCTTTTGGTCAAGAAGACGTAACAAAAAAAGCAGTGAATTTGGGTGCTTCGTATTATGTGTTAAAGCCATTTGATATGGAGACATTAATTGCAAACATACGAGAAGTAAGTGGAGAAGAACCAACTTTAATTCAAAATCAGCAGCAATCAACCTTGTCGGAGAGAACGGAATTGAAAAAAGAACCTGAAATTAATCTTAGTCAAAGTATCACAAACATTATTCATGAGATCGGGGTGCCTGCCCATATTAAAGGTTATATGTATTTGAGAGAAGCGATAACGATGGTCTACCATGACATTGAATTATTAGGTTCGATTACAAAAATTTTGTACCCGGATATTGCCAAAAAATTTAACACAACGTCCAGTCGGGTGGAACGAGCGATTCGTCACGCAATTGAAGTGGCATGGAGCAGAGGAAATTATGAATCGATTTCAAGAATGTTTGGTTACACTATTAATGTTTCCAAAGCAAAGCCTACGAACAGTGAGTTTATAGCTATGGTTGCAGATAAGCTGAGACTCGAGCATAAAGTAAGTTAAAGTTGGTATATCATGAGTTAGAAGGTTTTTAGCATGAATCATTGCTAATGCTAGTTACCAACAAATATCAAAGCTGAACCAACAAATAATGGACAAATAAGTCAACAAATTTTTCACCTCCTATTCATTGGTCCAAATCATGTGTAGGAGGGATTCTTTTGTCTAGAGAGCTGGATTTACAGATGAAGGGGTAAGGAGGTTTTTTCTAGACAGAGACAGTAACCTCATGGTTTGTGATCTATGTTTTACATAATTTACACATTATAATATTATTAGATTTTAAAATAACGGCGGGGGACATTTACAGGATAGTTTATTTTGTAAGTTGTCCAGACGGAGGGAATACACCTTCCCATAAAAGATGATCTAAAATTGATCGAACGATCCTTACTTAGTGCAATTTAACAAATAGAGAGAAAGATGAGATAAGTATGAGGAATTGTTATTTTATTATTTTTTCCGTTCTAATTTTTTCATTATTGTATGTAGATGGAAATACCATTGCTAGTCAAGTTAATGAACTAGAACAGCAAATAACTCAATTAGAAGATGCACACAGAGAAAAAACCATGTGGTACAAAAACAACTGTGATAATCTCTCATGGGAAGAAAAGAATGAGAACTGCGCCTTTGTACTTGGACAAATGGCTGGTATTAATGATGAAATAAATAACTTAGAGGGTGATTTAAGAAATGAAAGAGAGCTTGTATCCAAAGAACAACGACAAGCAACACATCAATACAATGTTATTCTAATTGTAGCTTTATGTACCTTGATGATTGGGACTATCTTTATTTTCTTAATCTATTTTTTGTTTATAAAATCGCGTGACAAATAAGATAGCTACTCCATCCAGACTATTTATGAGACACGTAGAGGCGGTAAGCTGTAGGAGGAAAAGGGGGGTTAGAGTTTGAGTATTGGTATGAATAAATACAATGAAAGTTTTGCAAGGAAAGAATACGTTTTTGGAAAAAAAAACAGAGTACTATATCTTAACTGTAAAATTGGAGAAAAATAATTACAAGCTGATTATCTTACAAGATGGCTTAGTAATTGACGAAAGTCATCAACATGGACTAACTGTAGCTAAATACGCTGCCTTGGGCAAGTTATACAAGCATGATTCAACAGCTCTAAATGTAAATAAAGTCTGTATGGTTCATTATAAAGAGGACAGACCTAGCGGAAAACCATGGCATAAAGATGATCGTAATGAATTACAGGGATACATCAATACTTACTTAAACGAAGAAACAATCAACTTCCCAGCGCTTATCCCTGGCAAAAGAAAAAGAGAATTTGAGCTTTATGATATGGACATACACTCAAAAGTGGTCTTTGAATACTTATTTAACAAACGTAGTCATAGATGGCTTGACGAAAATGTGATTAATATTTCTCCAGAATACAGTAGAGGCTTTCAATCCATGGGGATCTTGCATTACATAGGCTTGCGAGACACTCACAGGGGAATATTTAATGGGATCAGTATTGAGGAAGCTATAAATATCTTATTACCCAACAAGGATAGAAACATTCAATACATTGTGAAAACATTGTCATATTCTATTGAACTAGCTTATGTTCAAAGGTATGAAGAGGGCGGTAAAGAAAGTGAGGAATACCCTGAAGGGAAAGAAGCTTACCGCATACATAGGTTTAGGGAGCGTAACAGTAAAGTAACGACTGAAGCAAAGAAAGCATTTAAAGACAAATATGGAGAGCTCTTCTGTGAAGCATGTGGTTTTAACTTTGAAAAAATATATGGAGGACGGGGGAAGGATTTTATAGAGGCACATCATACAAAACCTGTGTCTGAAATGAAAGAAGGAGAGAAGACCAAAATAGAAGATATAACTCTGTTATGTTCGAACTGCCACCGCATGGTACACAGAAGTCCTTCAATATCTATTAAAGAATTAAAAAAGAAACTAGGCTAAAAGAGATTCAGATTTTACATTAAATAAAATAGTCATTTAAATTTACCCACAACTTTACAACAACGCTCAATTATTAAGTCGGTGAATGCTTTTTTAGTATTTGTCTTTTAGGTTACACTATTAATGATTCTTCATGGTAAGAAGACTTATCTGGATATTTAGTAACTATCGAACAAAGTTCCTACATGTCTTTCATGACAAGCGCTTACATTCTGTAAATAACAGAAGTGAGTGTTTTTTTTTGCGGTAAAACTCTCACCGCGTGATGAGGACACGATAAAGATGGGACGACGGACAAGGATTCTCATGAATCGTTTTTTGTGCTAGTGGCCTGAAATATGTTTAGCGGGAGAGAAATGGTGAAAATCTAGAGATGGGATATGATGTTTTCCCATTCCAATGAATGTAATGGAGTGAGTCTTGACCATACTAAGGAAAGGACAGAAGAAGGGAGAACCGCGCACATGGATATTTATGGTCAAGCCTTTTTTCACGATAAAACGAAAGTACTTGCTCACTATATTTCTTCTCGAGACGTTGCTGTTATATCCCATGAAGACATTGATGACACGGCAGCTGAGAGTTTGATTAAAAAGCAAGTGAAAGCTGTGGTGAACAATAAATGCTCGATGACGGGACAGTTTTTACATGACGGTGTGAAAAAGCTGTTACGTCACGGTATTTCTGTATACGACGTAGTGAGAGATCGGATAGGAAGTGAAGTGAATAGCTGCCATGTGTCTCTATCAGAAACAACACTGACGATTCATACACGATCCTTGGAAAAAAAACGAGTAGTAAAAGTTGTTCCTTACACGTTAGAAACCATTCAAGCGTTGGAAAACAAAGCGAGAGAAAATAACATACCAGCATTTGAGCAATTTTGCCGTAATAGCCTTCTTCATGCAGAAAAAGATCTAAGTGAAATGATTCAGTGCTGGCATAATTGGAAATCAGGAGACGCGTTACGTCAGCGGGATATTCTTATAGTCGTACGCGGTTCTCAGTTTGAGAAAGACTTGAAATGGGTGAAGCGTCATCTTCCGAGCGATGTGTCTACCATTGCAGTAGACGGAGCTGCTGATAGTATGCTCGAGCACGGTATTTTGCCCGATTTTATCATCGGGGACATGGATTCATGCAGTTATCGCTCTCTTCGATGTGGGGCTCAATTAATGGTCCATCAAAATGTGAATGGGGAAGCCCCTGGTCTCTTGAGAATGAAAGAGCTAAATTTGAAGGCTGATACCATCACTTTTGTAGGAATGAGTGAAGATGCAGCTTTGGCATTCGCGTTAAAAGAGGGAGCAAACAATATTTATTTACTAGGCGGCCACCGAGATATGACAGAGTACAGGAGCAAGGGAAGGTCAGGAATGGGATCTTCTTTAATCATGAGAATGTTTGCAGGAGGTCAAATCATTGACCTTAAAGGAATTCATTCCTTAGAAAACAAAAAGCATAACCAAAAAATAAAAGATTGGATAGGAAAACTTCACATAAGATTCCCTTTTACACATGAAAAACCTAATAAAGAAATGAGGGAGCTTAAAGCATGAAAGTAAGTGTTGTTATCCCAGCGTACAATGAAGAAAAGCATATTAAAACGACGTTACACGCCTTGCGACAAACGGATTGGGTCAGTGAAATAGTCGGAGTAAATGACGGAAGCTCCGATTCAACTGGAAGGATTATGGAAAAATATTGTGATACGTCTATCTCATTTATAAAAAATCACGGAAAGACAGCAGCAGCTAAAGCAGGATGGTTAGCCAGCAAAGGAGAATACATTGTTATATTGGACGCGGATTTAAAAGAGAGTGCGGCGTTTGGCCATTATTTGCTTTCCCCTTTATTTCAGAAAAAAGCAGATCTCGTTATTGGGTCAGTGGAAGGGATTGGTCAAAACGGATTCGGTCTCGTAAAACGAAGAGTACAACGGCTCATTGAAAAAAAGAGTGGATTGCTATTGCGGACTCCACTTTCCGGACAGCGCGCTTTTCCGAGAAACCATATTTCCTATTATGAAAATTTACAAGCGGACGGTTACGGTTTAGAAACAATGATGACTCTTCAAGCTATCAATCAAGGACTGCGTATTACTGAAGTAGAGGCACCTTTCAAGCATATAGGAAAAGGATGGGGAATCGAAGGTATTTGTCACAGAGGCCGGCAATGGCTGGAGGTGGAAAGGTGCTTGTGGAAATATGGAAAATCGTATTCCTAACCGTCTGTGCTCTGTTAGGATGGTACCTCCTAAAACATGCCTCGAAAAATAAAGGATGGATGGTATACAACTATGAAAATAAATCGATTCCCTACACATTCGGGATCTTATTACTGTTCCTCATCATATTGATGGACTCTCTTTGGATATCTACACCATCTGCCGGGTTGATGTTCTATTTAATTTTCACTTGGTTTGCCGGCTGGTTAGACGACCGATATGGAACACCATTTCCGAAAGGACTGAAAGGGCATTTCACTTATTTCCTCACCTATGGAAAATGGACAACAGGTTTAACAAAGATCATTCTCATTTCCGCAGCAGCCCTCCTAGGGTTACTGTTTAGTGAAGTAAATGGGGGACTTGCCGCCATAGCAGCATTTTCCGTCATGGTGTTATCTCCTCATGTGTGTAACTTATTAGATACCCGCCCTTTACGTGTTTGGTCGTGGGGACTGCTTCATCTCTCTATTATAGCTGTTGTTGGCTATTATAAGGCTCCTCTTTCCTTGGTATTGGCTATCATAATTATTCATATGCTATGGGGATATATTGAAGGGAATAAAAGAGCGATGCTTGGGGACAATGGTGCCGCAGCAGCTGGAGGTATATTAGCGTGGATCTTGGTTCATACAACCTCCACAGTCTTCCAGTTCGTTATGATTTTCTTCTATGTATTGTTGACGGGGACGGCTGAAAAGGTATCATTAAATACCATTTTTGAGAAGCTAAGAAAAGTGGTTGTCTTGGGGGAGTGGGGAAATAAAGAAGAGGCTGGGACAAAAGTATTTAAATGAAAGATAAATCCGAACAACTTATGTTGTCGCTTTGTCAAAATACTTCGCTTTCCGCGGGCACGGCTTCAGCTTCCTCGGAAAGCGAAAACGGCTTTCCTGCGGGATCTTCAGCTCGTGCTGTTCCCGCTGGAGTCTACGTATTCTGACTACGCTGATACACTGCGTTTATGAAACGGGTGACTCCTTCAACATGTGATCGTTCGTCTTTAGAGTTGACTATTCTAGTTTTGTCCCAGCCTCTTCCCAACGGAGTCTAGCCTTTATTGGAAGGAGGCTCGTTGGATTGTTCTGGTACTTGAATGACGACTTTTCTATTTTTTTTATCCCTATATCGAATAAAGCCTGCGATGAACCAAATGCCAAAAACTAACAGTCCCGCGCCGGCAAGGAATTGCATCCATAAAAAAGGAAATGGCTGGAGTAACTCTTGAAACATAACGTCTCTTATTAACTTAATCCCGACCATCGATAAGATCCCTGGAATGACGAGAATGGATAAAGCGATTAAACGCATAACCGTAAACACCCCTATCTAAGAAGACATACATCTATAACGCTGGCGTTCTTAAGAACGAGCTTTAGGCGGAAGCAACCAAGTTTGTGATGGACAGACTTTGCAAAATCAAGTGTCCTCTGTTCGTAACGCAGAAGCCAGCACTTATTGTGCAAGTTCGAGCGCCTTGCGCTTTTCTATTGTCCAGCGGCTTTGTTTGTATTTCTAAAAACGATTTTTACGCATAAACTGTATTATCAGCTCGATCATTATTGTACTTTATTTTCCACGGGATGTCCAAATGGCTTCATCGTTCGTAAAAAAGTTTTTCCTAACTTCATTTTTGGTGCAAAGGAGGATTATTGATTTATGCAAATTTTTGATAGAATGGTAACGGATGACTATGAACAAGTAGTTGTTTGCCAAGATAAAGCTTCAGGATTAAAAGGCATTATTGCTATTCATGACACCACTCTCGGACCGGCTCTAGGCGGCACGAGGATGTGGAACTACCACAGCGAAGAAGAGGCATTTACAGATGTTCTTCGTTTGGCGAAAGGGATGACATATAAAAATGCGGCTGCAGGGTTAAGCCTTGGCGGAGGAAAAGCCGTCATTATCGGCGATCCGAGACACGATAAAAAGGAAGAACTGTTCCGTGCTTTTGGACGTTTCATTGAAGGGTTGAACGGCAGGTATATTACAGCAGAAGATGTCGGCACGAGCTCCAAAGACATGGATGTAATTTTTGAAGAAACAAATTACGTAACGGGGATAACAGATGAGAGCGGAAAAAGTGGGGATCCGTCTCCCATGACAGCGCTCGGTGTGTATCATGGTATGAAAGCAGCTGCTAACGAGGCTTTTGGGACAAGTGATTTATTAGGCAAAACGGTTGCTGTTCAAGGAGTAGGTAGTGTATCCTATCCTTTATGTCAACATTTATACGAAGAAGGGGCTTCCTTAGTAGTAACAGATATTCATGAGGACGCGGTTCAGAGAGCAGTCAGAGATTTTAACGCCGTAAAAGTTGCTCCTGATGAAATATATGAAGTGGATTGCGATATTTTTTGTCCTTGTGCGCTCGGTGGAATTATAAAAAATGATACAATAAAGAAATTGAAAGCGAAAGTAATTGCCGGGTCTGCGAATAATCAACTTCACACGAATGAAGATGGAGACCTTTTATTTCAGAAAGGCATCATCTACGCTCCGGATTATATTATTAATGCCGGTGGAGTGATTCAGATAGAAGTTGAATTAACAGGCGGTAACAAAGAGAAGGTACAAGAAAAAGTAAAAAATATTTATAATACGGTTCAAAACGTTTTTGCGATTTCGAAACGAGACAAGATCCCTACGTATAAAGCTGCCGATACATTGGCGGAAGAAAGACTGGAGAAATTAAAAAACTCCCGGCGGCAGTTTTTACGAGAAGAACAGCACATTCTACGCAAGATTTCCCGCTGACGACAGTCAGCATGAAGGAAAGAGAGGGGACATTATGGCTAACGATTATGACCTGGTCATACTAGGAGGCGGAATAGGCGGTTATACTGCTGCTATTCGTGCAGCACAAGAAGGGCTTACAACCGCTATTGTAGAAAAAGATAAACTTGGTGGCACTTGCTTGCATAAAGGGTGTATTCCAAGCAAGTCGCTCCTACGTAGTGCAGAAGTATTCTCAGAGGTGAAAGACAGCAGTAAATACGGGATCTCGGTAAAAGACCCTTCCATTGATTTCGGAGCGGTTCAGGATCGCAAGGAAGCGATTGTTAACGATCTATATACCGGTGTCCAACACCTTATGAATAAGAGAAAAATTGATGTATACCAGGGCCTTGGCAGAATTTTGGGTCCATCCATTTTTTCTCCGAGTGCCGGAACGATTTCCGTAGAGAATAATGATGGCTCAGAAAATGAACTTCTCGTTCCAAAGAACGTTATTATTGCTACCGGTTCTCGTCCTCGCATATTACAAGGCCTAGAGCCGGACGGCAAAACGGTATTAACTTCGGATGAAGCGTTGAATATGGAGGAATTACCCTCTTCCATGATTATTATTGGCGGGGGTGTGATTGGAGTAGAGTGGGCCTCTCTCTTATCCGACTTTGGTGTGGACGTCACGGTCGTGGAATCTGCCTCTCAACTCCTTCCTCATGAGGAAGCAGAGATTGCACGGGAATTAACGAAGAGATTGAAAGAGCGAGGAGTTCAAGTCTTAACGGATGCGAAAGTGATGCCAGAAAAAACTGGTAGATCAGATAGTTTGTCACTTGCAATCAACCAAAAAGGTGAAGAAAAAACAATTCAAGCGGAAAAAGTTTTATTATCCGTCGGTCGTGAAGCCATCGTGGACGATATTGGATTAGACAATACGAATATCACGTTGACCAATGGAGCTATAGCAGTGAACGATGTGTACCAAACGCAGGAATCCCATATTTATGCGGTAGGGGACGTTATTGGGGGGATGCAGCTTGCACACGTAGCCGCAAAAGAAGGCATAATTGCTGTTGAACATATGTGCGGATTAGACCCGGCTCCTCTTTCCTACACATCCGTCCCTAAATGTACGTACAGCAGGCCGGAAGTAGCAAGTATCGGACTAACAGAAGCGGAAGCAAAGGAACAAGGTTATACAATCAAAACAGGAAGCTTTTCTTTTCGAGCGAACGGAAAGGCGTTAGTGCATGGGGATGGAAGTGGCTTTGTTAAGTTCATTGCTAATGAAGAAAATGATGATTTATTAGGCATACATATGATAGGACCTCAAGTAACAGAGCTTATTTCTGAAGCAGCGCTTGCCAAGTTAGTAGATGCTTCTAATTTTGAAATGAGTGAAATCATACACCCGCATCCAGCCTTGTCAGAAGTGTTAGGAGAGGGAGCTTTAGCAGTAGAAGGAAAAGCCATTCATTCTTAATAACGGTAGTGTGAGAAAAGGAGGCGCGAGGATGGCCGTAAAACATGAACAATTAGGGTTGTCAGACGAAGATGTATTGTTGATGTACGAGAAAATGCTGTTAGCAAGAAAGATAGATGAACGATTATGGTTGTTGAACAGAGCGGGAAAGATTCCGTTTGTAGTCTCTTGTCAGGGACAGGAAGCAGCTCAAGTAGGTGCAGCTATGGCTCTTGATACGGAAATCGATTATGTTTTGCCTTATTACCGGGATGTAGGAATTGTTCTTTCCTTTGGGATGACTTGTGAAGAGTTAATGCTATTCAGCTTCGCAAGAGCAGGGGACCCAAACTCTGGAGGGCGCCAGATGCCAGGTCATTTTGGTCAAAAGAAAAACAGAATTGTAACTAGTTCCTCGCCGGTTACAACTCAAGTTCCTCATGCTGTAGGAATAGCTCTAGCCGCAAAAATGGAGAAAAAAGACTTTGTAACTTTAGTCACTTTTGGGGAAGGCTCTTCGAATCAAGGGGATTTTCACGAAGGATTGAATTTTGCAGGTGTGCATAACTTACCTGTTATTTTCCTGTGTGAAAACAACCAATACGCCATTTCCGTTCCATTAGATAAACAGTTAGCTTGTGAACGAGTTTCAGATCGTGCAGCAGGTTATGGTATGCCAGGGATAACGGTCGATGGCAATGACCCGCTTGCAGTATATGAAGCTGTGAAACAAGCAGCAGACCGAGCACGAGACGGGGAAGGGCCATCTCTCATAGAAACTACTTTTTATCGTTTTACCCCTCATTCGAGTGACGATGATGATAGCACGTACCGGTCCAAAGAGGAAGTCGAAGAAGCCAAAAAGAATGATCCTCTCCGTACCTTTGCGTCGTATTTAAAAGATGCTCAAATTCTTACGGAAGAAAATGAGAATGCAATGAATAAGAAAATTACAGAAGTAATTGATGAGGCTACAGATGCAGCTGAACAAGCACCTTATGCAGATCCATCCTCTATTTATAAGTATGTGTACGCAGAAAAGGACGGTGACAACTAATGGCGGTGTTGTCCTATATTCAAGCGGTAACCGAGGCTTTAAAAGAAGAAATGAAGCGTGACGATAAAGTCTTTATTTTAGGTGAAGATGTCGGACCAAAAGGCGGTGTCTTTCGGGCGACCGATGGATTATACGAAGAATTCGGTGAGGAAAGAGTGTTAGACACCCCGTTAGCTGAATCAGCCATTGCTGGTGTAGGTATTGGGGCTGCGATGTATGGCATGCGTCCTGTGGCTGAGATGCAATTCGCCGATTTTATTATGCCGGCTGTTAATCAAATTATTTCTGAAGCAGCGAAGACTAGGTATCGATCGAATAATGACTGGAACTGCCCCATTACGATACGGGCGCCTTATGGAGGGGGAGTACACGGAGCGTTGTATCACTCTCAATCCATTGAAGCGATGTTTGCTAATGTTCCAGGATTAAAAATTGTCATGCCATCAACACCTTACGATGTGAAAGGCTTGCTGAAAGCTTCTATACGTGATGAGGATCCAGTGTTATTTTTGGAGCACAAAAAAGCGTATCGCCTCGTCAAAGGAGAGGTACCTGACGAAGAATACACACTTCCTATTGGAAAAGCAGATGTAAAAAAAGAAGGCAATGATGTTACCGTTATCAGTTATGGTCTATGTTTGCATCTAGCTCTGCAAGCAGCAGAGAAATTAGAAAAGGAAGGCTTCTCTGTTCATGTGCTTGATTTACGAACAGTCTATCCATTGGATAAGGAAGCGATTGAAGAAGCCGCTTCTAAAACAGGAAAGGTACTGCTGATCACAGAGGATAATAAAGAAGGAAGTGTGATGGGGGAAGTTGCGGCTATTATCGCAGAGAGGTGTTTATTTGATCTTGACGCCCCGGTGCAACGACTTGCAGGTCCGGATGTACCGGCAATGCCTTATGCACCGCCGCTTGAAAAAGAATTTATGATCGATCTTGATACAATTGAGAGCGCCATTCGTGATTTAGCAGAATTTTAGGAGGAGAGAGAACGATGGCCAAAGCAATAACGATGCCCCAACTTGGGGAAAGCGTGACAGAGGGAACTATATCAAAATGGCTTGTTCAGCCAGGAGACAAAGTAAAAAAATACGACCCGATTGCCGATGTAACATCAGATAAAGTCAATGCAGAAATACCTTCATCCTATACAGGAACCATTACTGAATTGATTGCTAAAGAAGATGAAACGATCGAGGTCGGAGAATTAATTTGCTACATTGATGTAGGGGATACAGAAGAGAACTATTCTTCGGACTCGCAACATAAAGCACCAACACAGGAAAAGGAAGTGTCAGAACAAGCGAAACATGAACCTTCCATGAAGAACCGATACTCTCCAGCTGTTGTCAGGCTTGCGCAGGAGCATGACATTGACCTGAAATCTGTGCAAGGCACCGGGCGCAGTGGTAGAATTACCCGGAAAGATGTAGAAAATATTATTCAGCAAAACAAAGAGATTCCTAAAAAGGTAGAGGATGAGCGAACAGAGAGCGTCGCCCCATCGCCGCCGCAGCATGTGAATACCCAACACAGTCACAATATATCTGTGGGGACAAACGATGAAAAAATCCCGGTGAGAGGGGTTAGAAAAGCAACAGCCGCTAACATGGTCAAGAGTAAACAAGAGATCCCGCACGCATGGACGATGGTAGAAGCGGATGTCACGGATCTTGTTAATTATAGAAACAGCATAAAAGAAGACTTCAAGAAAAAAGAAGGTTTTTCTATAACCATACTGGCGTTCGTGATTAAGGCAGCGGCAGAAGCGTTAAAAGAGTTTCCGGATGTGAACGCAGTATGGGGCGGTGATCATATTATTAGAAAAAACAGCGTCCATATATCGATTGCCGTAGCGGCAGACGACGGACTGTATGTCCCGGTGATACGTGATGCCGATGAGAAAAGCATTAAAGGAATAGCGAAAGCAGTGAGTGAACTCGCCAAAAAAGGAAGAAACGGTCAACTTACTATTGAAGATATGCAAGGCGGAACTTTTACAGTAAATAATACGGGATCTTTTGGCTCTGTCCAATCTGTCCCGATTATCAATCATCCGCAAGCAGCAATCATGTCGCTTGAATCGATCATTAAAAAACCCGTTGTGATGGAAGGGGATATGATTGCTATCCGAAGCATGGTGTATCTCTGTTTATCTCTTGATCATCGGATGCTTGATGGATTAACAGTCGGCAGGTTTTTAGCGAGAATTAAAGAAAAGCTGGAAGATGTCCAACATTTCAAAGGACATATTTATTGATTAAGATATCTAACGCTTCTTTCAACATGCTACATGTGCGCATTTTATTTATCTAATAATAGTGCCGCCCCCATGATAGGAATCAACGAGCCTCATTCAAGACTTGGGTTTTTTCCAAGAAGCCACGGTACGCCAATTGTGCTTATCGTGGCTTTTCTTTCTGATGTAAAAGTGACGGTGATGGAAATAAATCAGAACTCTTCTTATTTACAAATCGTAATGATTACGATATGATTTAACAAGAGTTTTTGCAGGTGACTATGAGAGATGGACGGGGTGGCGAGTATGAAGAGAAAAGGACAGCTTTTTTTATTCATGATAAGCGTAATGGTAATATTAACCGCTTGTGGAAATGGTTCTGAAGCTAATCCTGAAAAGAACGGAGAAGGGCAAAACGAAAATCAAGTAACGGTTTTTACGACTGTATACGCGTGGGAGGAATTTGCTAAGCTTATCGGCGGCGAACATGTACACGTGGAAAATGTTATTCCAGCCGGAAGTGATGCTCATACATTTGAACCTTCGGCAAGAACGATGATCGACATCGCAGAAGGTGATATATTTTTATATAATGGTTCGGGAATGGAAGGATTTGCCGACGCTGTAAAAGATTCATTAAGTGATGAGGACGTAAAATTAGTGAATGTTACAGAGGGGATGGAGCTAACATCTCTTGAAGCAGGCCATCATGAAGGGCACGACCATGATAGCCAAGGAAACGAGAGTGAGCACCACCACGGGGATGTGGATCCTCACGTATGGCTTGATCCATTACGAGCAGTAACAGGTGCTGAGAAAATTAAAAATGCACTCGTTGATATCCGTCCTGAAAAAGAGGAGATATTCGAGGAGAACTTCAGTGAACTTGAAAGCCGATTGCAAGCTTTGCACGAACAATTTGAAGACATAGCTGCTTCTGCTAAAATGAATCAATTTTTAGTTTCTCATGCCGGTTACGGATATTGGGAGCAAAGATATGATTTACAACAAATGAGCATTGCAGGTGTATCAACTGCTGTCGAGCCTTCTCAAAAAGAGTTGCAAGCGTTAATCAAGACAGCAAAAGAACGTGGAATGGAACATGTATTAATTGAACAAAACATTTCATCCAAATCAGCAGACGTCATTATAGAAGAGCTAGGAGCGGAATCATTAAGACTTCACAATTTAGAATCGAGAACGGAGGAAGAGGTTCAAGCAGAGGAGGATTATTTTAGTTTAATGGAGCAAAACCTAGAAAGCTTATCGATCGCTTTAAAAGCAAAGTAATCACAAGTCACCATACTTGTATGGTCTCCTCCATTTTCGGTACAATGGAAATGAACCCATCATCACACAAGGAAAGGAATGAAGGGAATGGATTTCAGCTTTTACGTCAATGACGTAGTGCAAGAATCAAGAAAAGAGATGGAAGAAGCTGGATACACGTCTTTAACGTCTCCAGAAGAAGTAGATGAGGCTTTAAACGGGGAAGGTTCCGTGCTTGTAATGGTCAATTCAGTCTGTGGATGTGCAGGAGGAATTGCACGCCCAGCTGCGGCTTATATGAGAAATTATGAGACGAAGCCAGATCGTTATGTCACCGTGTTTGCTGGTCAAGATAAAGAAGCAACCGAACAAGCTCGTTCATATTTCACAGGATATCCACCATCCTCCCCATCGTTTGCAGTTTTGAAAGATGGCAAACTGCATCGGATGGTAGAAAGACACGAGATTGAAGGACATGAACCGATCGAAGTTGTTCAGAAGTTAGAGGAGGCACTCGACTCTTTGTAAGAGCGAGTCTCTCTCAAAGAAAAAGAATGCCATAAATACATGAAATAAAAAGAAATGCCGGATACTTTCACGGGAAAAGCGACAAGATTCTCTTGTAATAGAGAATGCTAAGCGCTCGCTGATCACGTTGGAGGAGAGGGCATTTCTTTTTTGTGAAATAGGTAAATGATGAGGAGCCGTGTAAACAGGTGGGAAAGAAGCGAACATGGAAGGGATAAAGTGGTGAAAATAGCTCAAACTGAGATATGAAACGTGAGGAACCGCTCGTAGGAAAGTGTTCCGGTTTTTGAGGAGTAGGATAGACGAGACGATAGAGTATTTATCAAAATACCTTAACCCGCATCAACGAAATAAAAATATGTTATAATGGGAAGGTAAAATCTACATAAAAAAGGACGGAAGCTAGTAATGGATAAATTATACAATCAAGTACAGATATATTTAAATATGGATGAAGAGATAGACTTTAAAGAATTTCAAGCTTATTATCAACAAGTACTCAAATATCTCGATGAATACAGCTCCGATCTCCACGAAGATGATCTATGGAAAGCTTTGTTTGTCGTTGAAAGCATTATGTCTAACGCAGAAAATAGAGCGAAGACAGCGAAAAAAGCAGAGGCAAAGAAATATAATAAAATGGCTACACGTACTAAATTATATGCCCAAAACTTCACAAAGCGTCTTTCTGATTTGGGGTACGATGAAGAACAAATCGGTTCCAAGTTCGAGGAAATGCTTGAAGAAGGACCAGAAGAAAAATAATCTTAAAAACCCGCATTCCTCCCAGCAGTTGAAATGGGCATGCATGACTCAAGAAATAAACACACATGTGTATTTCAACTGCTTTCTATGAAAAACGATCTGTCGCCCTTGTTGAAAAATATATTGACACTACGTCCCAGTTTAGATAAGATAGAATATGTCTTGTCAACGCAGCAATGCTTGCTAGCAAAACACAATAAGCGCCTATGGTGAAAGGGATATCACGCGAGATTCCGGTTCTCGTATTCCAGGTTCGAATCCTGGTAGGCGCGCCAACATAAGATGAAACAAACGACTGCGCATACATACATGTGCAGTTTTTTTATGAGAAGAATTGGCGGATGTCTATGGCTCTCACCGAATGGAGGGGCGCCTGAACGCAGTTGTAAAAGAGAAGGAGTACGCATGAGTCGACGCTTCGAAAAGATTATGTTAGAAACGATCGTCTGATAAAAATATGTAGCTTAAAACGGTGGAATGAAATGATTTCCATCGTATGGATAGAACGTAGATAAGGAGCATTCAATGGCTAAATGGCGCTTAGGATATAGAACAGTAAAAACAGCCTTAGGTGCAGCGCTTGCTGTATTTATTGCACAGCTTTTCCAACTAGATTTTTATATTTCAGCAGGAATTATTACTGTCCTTTGTATATCTGTTACTAGAAAAGAATCCATACGAGTTTCATGGGAGAGAATTGCGGCTTGTATGATCGGCATAGCAATAGGAAGTGTATTATTTACCTTTCTCGGATATCATCCGTTATCGATAGCTATCATTATTTTATTATTTATTCCTACCGCCGTAACATTAGGTTTGAAAAAAGGAATTGTGACAAGCATCGTCATTATTTTTCATTTGTATTTAAGTCAAGACATCACCCTGCAGCTATTGTTCAATGAATTAATACTGATAACGATTGGTGTTGGCGTTGCTCTTTTGATGAATTCATATATGCCCAACTCAGAACGAGAATTAACGTGGAAACAAGTAGAGCTTGAGGACGATATTAGAAAAATATGGAAGGAATTTGCCTCTTACTTAAGAGATGCCAACATCTCTTGGGATGGGCGGGAAATATCTCGAGCTGCCTCTACAATTGAAGAGGCAAAAGGACTGGCGCTCATCAACATGGAAAACCAGTTTTCAAGAAATGATGATTACTTTTATCATTACTTTACGATGCGTGACAAACAATTAAATGTGATTGAACGAATGCTTCCATTTATTTCTACATTGGATGACACAGTCATTCAAGGGAAAAAAATAGCTGTCTTTATGGAGGAGCTGAGTGATGCAGTGTCACCGGGATACACAGCTGGTTATTTTCTTGTCCGTTTAGATGAGCTGTACCATGAAATAAAAGCGATGGACCTTCCGAAAACAAGAGAAGAGTTTGAAATTCGTTCGTCTCTTTTTTATATATTGCATGAACTAGAGCAGTATTTAATCATAAAGAAAATGTTTAAGCCGGACCCAAAGCGAACCCATACGGTGTCGGGAAAACGGTTGTATAGAGATCAAGAGAAAGGAGATAATAAAAACAATTATCACTAACCTGAAAAGGGCGTTACGATATGAAAACGTTACTGGCTGTTATGTTATCCATTACGGTGTCCAACGTCATTTGGCCGTTAAACCCATCCCCTGAGCCTGGAGATCCCTATGTGATTATTAACAAACAATCAAATGAGCTGGGGTATGTGGAAGACGGAGAACTTAAAAGAAAGTATAAAGTAGCGACTGGCAAAAAGGAAACGTTAACTCCAGAAGGTGAATTTACAGTAATAGTTAAAGCTATTCGTCCGTATTATCGCAAATCAGACATAAAAGGCGGCGATCCGAAAAATCCGTTAGGAAGTCGCTGGATTGGATTCGACGCTGAAAACACAAATGGACGTGTTTACGGTATTCATGGAACAAACCGGCCAAGCTCTATTGGTTCCTATGTCTCGAATGGATGCGTGCGCATGTTTAATGAAGAAGTAAATCAATTGTTTGAGGAAGTGGAGATGGGAACGAAAGTGTGGATTGAAAGTTCTCCAAAATCTTTACACCAAATAGCTAGATCCAGAAATCTTCTATTTGATCGTAAACCGGTATATATAGAGGAAGATTTAGGAAAATTACTCTGAAAAAAACTCGCCGACTGGCGAGTTTTTACTGTGTAAATTAGAAAAAAGTTGCTGCTCCTGTAAGCAAACTTCCTACAACTAATGTTATGATCATAATATAAATGATTGTTTTTTGGAACTTTTTAGGCACGCTCTTCCCTCCAAGATTGTTACTTTACCATCTATTTTACGTGGTATGAACGTAACTCTCAACTGTTATTTCCTCCCGGGATCAGAGAGTGCGCTATTTCGTTCCTTTAAAATTTACATAAGTGAGGATGAGGAAACATGAAAGAAGCCCCTAAAAAAATTGACCACATTGGAATTGCTGTGAAATCGATTGAGGACCACCTACCTTTTTACGAAAATGTATTAGGACTAACTTTACTTAAGACCGAAGTGGTAGAGTCTCAAAAAGTGAAAGTGGCGTTTATTGAAATAGGTTCTTCTAAACTGGAATTATTAGAGCCACTCGCAGATACAAGCCCGATCGCTTCCTTTATTGAAAAAAAAGGAGAAGGAATCCACCATATCGCTCTAGGTGTGAAAGACATCGAGGATCGCCTCCAGGAAATTCGTGAAGACGGCATCGAAACATTAAGTGAAAAACCATATAAAGGAGCGGGAGGAGCAGATGTAGCATTTCTACACCCTCGTTCTACTGGTCGAGTTCTTTATGAATTTTGTGAGAAGAAATAAGGAAGGGAGAAAAATCCTATGGTGAACCAGGACAGACTCGTTCAAGAATTTATGGAATTGGTTCAAATTGATTCAGAGACGACAAAAGAGAAAAAGATTGCCGGGGTGTTGAAACAAAAGTTTGAAGACCTTGGCTTAGATGTTAAGGAAGACAATGCTGCTCAAATTACGGATCATGAAGCTGGGAATTTAATTTGCACGTGGGAAGCTACAGAGGAGAATGCAGACTCTATTTATTTTACTTCTCACATGGATACGGTAGTACCCGGAGCGGGCGTGAAACCATCTATTCAAGATGGTTATATACAATCGGACGGTACGACCATTTTAGGAGCGGATGATAAAGCAGGTCTGGCAGTCATGCTTGAAACCATTCGCAGCATTCAAGAGCAGGAACTTCCTCACGGTCAGATCCAGTTCGTTATCACCGTAGGCGAAGAGTCAGGTCTTGTCGGAGCGAAGGCATTAGATGAGAGTCTGTTAGAGGCTGACTATGGCTATGCGCTCGACAGTGACGGGGACATCGGTAATATTATTGTTGCGGCGCCGACTCAATCTCAAATCGCAGTGACGGTGTATGGGAAAACAGCGCACGCAGGAGTGGAACCGGAAAAAGGGGTTTCCGCTATTACGGTTGCGGCAAAAGCTATCGCAAAGATGCCGCTTGGTCGCATTGATAAAGAAACAACAGCCAATATCGGACGCTTTGAAGGTGGATCCCAAACGAATATCGTATGTGATGAAGTGCGCATTCAAGCGGAAGCCCGGTCATTAGTTGCCCACAAAATGGAAGAACAAACGGAAAAAATGAGAAAAGCTTTTGTGGAGACAGCAGAAAGTATGGGTGCTTCTGCTGAAGTGGATATTGACGTTGTATATCCTGGATACAAATTAAATGAAGACGATCTCGTAGTGAAAACTGCAATGAAAGCAAGCGAAGCAATAGGAAAGAAACCGCGTCTCTTAGAAAGCGGCGGTGGCAGTGATGCCAATATCATTAGCGGGTATGGCATTCCAACTGTTAATTTAGCTGTGGGCTACGAAAATATCCACACCACAAAAGAACGGATTGCTATTGATAAGATGGTTGATTTAACCAAGCTCGTTCAGGCAATTATTGCTGAAACCATAGCAAAATAAGGAAAGGATAAGAACAGTGACCAATAACAACTGGCGGGGGAAAGTTATTTTTCATGTTGATATGAATAGTTTTTATGCTTCCGTCGAAAGAGTGCACGATCCATCGTTAGAAGGAAAACCCGTGGCAATCGCAGGTAACCCAAAAGAAAGACGTGGGATTGTGGTCACTGCAAGTTATGAAGCGCGCGCGTATGGAGTAAAGACAACGATGCCGGTCTGGGAAGCGAGAAAAAAATGCCCTTCCCTTATTATCCGGCCTCCTGATTTTGATAAGTATCGCGCAGCTTCAGGAGAGATGTTTCAATTGCTCGAAGAATATACATCATTGGTTGAACCGGTTTCCATCGATGAGGGCTATATGGATGTGACAGCATACTATCCAAAGAAAAACCCTGCGAAGCTGGCCGAAGAAATACAATCACGTATAAAACATGAGCTTGGCCTGTCTTGTAGTATTGGAGTCGCGCCAAATAAATTTCTTGCTAAAATGGCCAGTGACATGAAAAAACCGATGGGAATCACCATCCTTAGGAAACGTCAACTGGATACGATGTTATGGCCGCTCCCTATAAGAGAAATGCATGGGATCGGCCAAAAAACAGCGGATAAATTAAAACTGTTGGACATCCATACTATTGGAGATCTTGCTGCGTTTTCCGAAGCCGAGTTATCGGCTCGTTTTGGAATTAAAGGAAAAAAGCTCTATCAGCGTGCAAATGGAATTGATTATCGACCGGTAGACCCTGAATCGGCGAAAGAGGTAAAGAGTGTTGGAAGCTCTACCACGTTATCAACGGATACGACAAACAGAGCAGAACTGCTTCAAGTCATTGAATTCCTGTCTCATAAAGTAGAGGGCCGGTTGAAGCGAAAAGACGTCTGCTCGAAAACGATTCAACTTATGATCCGCTATAGAGACCGGAAAACGATTACTCGCAGCAAACAAGTATTGAATCCAATGTTTTCTGCTGATGATATCGAACAACAGGCAAAGCAGCTTCTTGAGAGGTATTGGAATGGAGAACCAGTCCGATTGCTTGGAATCACTGCTCTTCACGTCACTCCTATCCATGAGGCGTATCAGCAGCTTAGCTTGTTCTCCCATGAATATGAGTAACTGTTCTTCTTGTTCCAATCACAGCTTTCCATTAGGATTAGTCTTTCTCTCACCGTGGAGAAAGGCTTTTTTTGTTGTTTAGGAAATTACAAGCTACTCGCTTGTGGATACACTGCCAGATGTATCAAAAGACATCATCCTCCCAACGATGAATGGATAGGTCCTTCCTACCAAAAAAACATTAATTTCAGGACTACGGTCTCGTAAAAAAGAGAGTAAAATTACCGATATAAAGAAGAGAGCGGAAGAACGGGGTTGAAAGCGATGGAACAAATTGCAAATACTTGGATGAAACAACAGCCACAACATCCTCAAGACACAATAAAAAAAGGAGACGTGCTCCGAGGTCAGATTGTAAAAAGAGGCGAAAACCAAGAAGCGGTAGTACGTGTGAACGGCAAGCAGGTTAATGTCCAATTTGAGGAGGGTATTCCTAAGGAAGATAAAGTAACTCTTCAAATTACTGGAAAAGACGGGGATACGGTTCGCGTGCGAGCCGTTGAATCAGCTTCACGGGAGGCAACTAAACCCTCACCACAAAACGAATCGATCACACAAGCTTTAAAGCAAGCCGGCGTCGAGAAACCAAGCCCTGATTTTATAAAAGCGGTGAAAACGCTTCGCCATCACCATATCCCCTTAACGAAAGAAACGGTTCAAGAATTGAAGGCTTTCTTGAGTAGTGCCGATGGCAGGGTTAATAATGAAAAAATGGTGTCTGTCCAGGCAGCTGCAGCGAAAAAAATACCTATCACAGAACAGAATTTACGATTCGTCAACGAAAGTTTACATGGCAGCGGATTGAAAGATGTTATTGCTACGTATGCGGGAGAAAATAAAGAGAATATCAATGCCGGCCAAATGGAAAAGATGATTCAACAAGCTGTCCAGCAAGCAGCAGCCTCGATAGATAAACGCGGAGCAGAGACGGAAGAGAGTAACGCAAAGACCACAGACAGACGAGTGGAGTTGCTTCGGACATTACTTCAAACAGTCAAGTCAGAGCCAAATTTACAATCCTTTATAGATCAACTTGAAAAAGACCTTCAATCCTCTCTGTCAGCGGGAAAACAGACGAACACGGAAACATCTTCGCCTTACCAAGATACTCGCAAAGAAATGATGCAAGGTCTCTCCCAACCAATGCGTGAAGAACTCTTAAAAGGAACGGAAGAAGCGGCGAAATTACTACGGGATGGAAAAGAATTAGCATCCAGGCAACAGCTGCACCACGTATTAGTAGATATGGAGAAGCGAATGAGTCACTCGGAACCTAACCTTGCAGCGGATCGCGTGCCTGCGGAGGTTTATACCGGACCGGTGAATACAGGGCAGGCGAAATCCAAACTTATACTTGAGACTCGTGTGACGAATAAACTCATTGAAATAACGAATGAATTTCAGTCAGTCAAAAAAGATACAGCAAAAATATTAGACCAATCGGTTCGATTATTAGAGCAAAAGCCATCCGCTCCACAAGCGAAACAGATACTAGAAGGGGCTATCAAACAGCTAGACCGAACGATTTTAAAAAGCGAAATGATGCTCTATGCAGATATGAAAACAGAAAAAAGTATGTTGGCTGCCAGTTCTCAGCTGAGAGAAGCACACAATCTTCTTCAGAAAGGAAATATCGAAGCAGCACGATCCATCCTTCAAAAAGTAAAACAGCAAGTAGATACTTGGAGCGTACAAATGTCCGAACGAAAGGTGCGACATATAGTGGCGGGACAAGTAACCAAGGCCTCAGAAATCACTGTCCCAACAGCAGCAAAGCAAGTGATGCAGCAAGCTCAGCTTATTCAACACGAGCCAGGAGCCCGGCCAGTCTTTGAATTGATTCGCAGTCTTGGTTTAAATCGAGAAGGTGAACTTGGCTCTATGCTTTTAGCTGGAAGGAAGAGCGCAGATGGGGAGAGCCAAGCGATGCAGCAGCACAATTTGAAAGAGGCGCTTTTACAAGCAGTGAAGGTAGAAGAGGGAAACAGTCGGATACAGCAGGCAAACCAGGCTCTCTCCAATTTAAGCGGGCAGCAGCTGTTAAGCAAAGCAGATCATCCGACCTCTCAGCCTCAATTATTGTTCAATTTACCAGTTCCCCTAAAAGACAATGAATCTGCTTCATTACAAGTATATGTGCAGTCGCGGCAATCCGGGGAGAGAGTAGACTGGGAAAATTGCAGTCTTTATTTTTTAATAGATACACCGTCCTTAGGCGAGACAGGAATTGCGATACAAGTGCAAAACAGACAGTTATCGATCACTTTGAATAATGATCAACAAGGGTTCGATAGTCGAATGAAACCTCTTGTCGAAAAAGCAGTTCATTCTATTAGTGAGCTCGGCTATCACATACAGGATATCCGCTTCCGACCTTTTTCTCCCATCAAGACTAGCGATAAGGAAGTAGAAGAGAAAGCGGAACAAAAACGAGCTATTTTTACAGAGGAAGGATTTGATTATAAAATATGAGAATTACCCATCATTATAATCAAAAACAACGCCGGGAAAAGAATGGTCCAAGAGCGGCAGCAGTGAAATATGAAGATGGAGAAACACCGACAGTAACGGCGCAAGGGACAGGTGAAGTGGCCCAGAACATTATTTCTCTTGCAGAGGAAAATGGAATTCATATGCAAAAGGATGCTTCTCTTGCAGCTAGTCTTCTTGATATGGATCTGGGAGAAAGTGTGCCGCCCCAGCTGTACTCTGTTATCGCTGAGGTTTTATTACTCATTGAAGAAATGGAAGAGGAGTTATAAAGGAAGGAAGATGTCGATGTCTTTTTTAACGAAAGAGTTAATTTATCAAAAATCTTCTCAGGAATTAACGTTGCTTTTGTATGAAGCGGGAGAGCGTAATATTGAGGAAGCGATAAGCGCTATTCATCATAAGGATTTTGGAGAAGCGAATGAAAAGTTTCAGAAGGCTATTGATATCGTTGAGCGATTGGGAGTTGGCTTAAATTATGAAGCAGGGATTATTGCGGACGAACTGGATAGTCTCTATAACTATATTAACGATATCTTGTTTAAAGCTAACTTTGAAAAGGACGCATCACTTGCTAAGGAAGCACTGACGATTCTCAAAGAACTTTCCTCGGCTTGGAACGAAGCGATACGCTCACAAAAAGATAGTATGTCCACTCGTAAAGCATCTTACTTAAATGCCTATGAAAAAAATACCGCATATGGTGACTAGAAAAAGGAGCTTTTACCATGAAAATTAACAATAATATACAAGCATTGAATGCATATCGAAATTTAAACAATAATCAAAACGCTGTTTCTAAAAATTTGGAGAAACTATCATCCGGTTTACGGATTAACCGAGCGGCAGATGATGCAGCAGGTCTTGCCATTTCTGAAAAAATGCGTTCACAGATCCGTGGTTTAAAACAGGCAGAACGCAACGCTATGGATGGTATTTCTTTAATCCAAACTGCGGAAGGAGCTATGCAGGAGATCCATTCCATGCTCCAACGTATGAGAGAGCTGGCAGTGCAGGCCTCTAATGATACGAATACACCTGAAGATAGAGATCAAATTCAAAAAGAAATGTCAGCTCTTCGTGATGAAATTGATAGCATATCAGAAAAAACCGAGTTTAATACAAAAAAGTTACTTGATGGTTCAAGTTCTTATTATTCTCGGCTAATTGATGATCAAAACGAGGCTAACCTATTAACTGCACCTGTTCCTGAGAATTATCTTGCTGAATCAGGAAAGTATGAATTAGAGGTTGTCAGTGCTCCAACTGAAATAGAGATAAGTAATGGAGATAGCAACGAGAAAGAGATTATCGAATTAGATTCTGCTAAAATTCAAGAAAACAACATTCATAAACTTGGAGAATATACAATTAATATTCAAGTGAATGAAGAGACTAATGAAAAAACAATCACGGTATATGATCCAGATGGGGAAGAAGTTTCTTCACAAAACGGCGCTTATCACGGTGAAGCGAGAGAAACTGGATTTGTCGTCCGGGATATTGATGATATAAATGAAGAAGTAAATTTGAAAGTTACATTAAGTGCGGAAGTAGAAGTGTTGTTGTCAAAAGAAGAGACAACGGAATCGGTTACTACGTCGATCTCTGATGGTGGGTTTATTTATAAAGATGGTTCCTTTATTTTCGATGAAGGTAAGTTTTCCGCCAGTCATATGGAATTTCATATAGATAACAACGCAAAGGCAGGAGACACTTCTACATTCGAAATCGCAAATAATGAACAAGCCTTCCAAATTGGACCAAATAGTGAGCAACAAATACAAATTGCGATCCCAAAAATGGATGCAAAGGAACTTGGACTCGAAAATATAGAGGTGCGAACTCACCAAAAGGCTAAAGAAGCTATCTCAAAAATAGATGAAGCCATTCATAAAGCTTCAGATGCACGTGCTAATCTTGGAGCAGTACAAAACCGCTTAGAACATACGATCACTAATTTACAAGTTACTCATGAAAATTTAACCTCTGCAGAGTCTAGAATACGTGATGCAGACATGGCTTTAGAAATGACGGAGTTTACACGTAACAATATTATTAACCAATCCGCTACGGCGATGCTGGCCCAAGCCAATCAGCTTCCTCAAGGGGTATTGCAACTCCTGCAATAATAGATAGATGGTAAATTTATTTACAACACGATGTATGCTATGATAAAAATTATTAGTTTGGGGCTTGAGAGTGAGCTGTAAAGGAATGTGAGATCATTGGATATTCAAAAAGTGATGCAGACAGGGATTCAACCCCCATCTGCTAAACCAAAGTCAACAGGAACCGAGCCTAGTGTGTCATTTACAGAGATAATCAAACAACGCCGAGAAGAAAAGGCGTACGAACGATTTACCAAAATGATCGATAATATTGAAGATCAAGGAAAAATACTAGCTGAGTCCCGCACGGTCGAAGACTTGAGAAAGTATAAGCAGCTTGTGAAAGAATTTATGGAAGATGCGGTTAAACAAGGGTTGAATCTTGAAGAAAGACGAGGATTTAACCGGAGAGGACGCACGAAACTCTATAAGATTGTAGAGGAAGTCGACCGTAAACTGTTAGATTTAACGAACGCTGTTCTCTCGAAAGAAAGCAAAGGACTTGCAGTCCTGGATCTCGTAGGTGAAATAAAAGGGATGCTCGTTAATATATACGCCTAGTTTTTTGATCTACGTTTAATGATATATAAAAGACAAGCTTCCTTCCCGCTTCCAGGCCAAGGAAGCTTTTCATTATCCCGTAGAAATGTATCTTGGTAAGAAATGCAAAAGTTAGCATATGGTGAGCCAACAGAGCAGCTGCGTATTTCTTACTCGCAATGTTTCATGAGAGAGAGGATGTGGTAAACAGCTTGCAATGGAGGGTGGTTTCATATGGACAAGGAGAATGAGAACATCCCGTGGATACTCATCCTATGGACATTGGGATGCAGCACTTTATTTTTTGTCATGTTAGTGGTGGCAGACACTCCATTTGTTACCCAAATCGATTATTTTATTGCATCCTATATTCCGTCTTATCAATATGAATGGGGCATTGCTTTCTTCTCTTTCATTACATCTCTTGCTTCTGTGAACTTTACGAGTTTTATGACCGCTTTTGTAAGTGCGCTTCTTCTACTCTTTGGCAAAGTGAAGCAAGGACTATTGGTGATAGCAACCGTAGGAGGAGGAGGGCTTCTCAATTATATAGTCAAGTCTATTTATGAGAGAGAACGTCCGGATATCTCCCGGGTCATTGAAGTTTCGGGATACAGTTTTCCGAGCGGTCATGCAATGAATGCCATGTTACTCTATGGTGTTTTGATGATATTGTTCTTACATTTTTCCTCTGCAAATACGCTTCTGCAAGTAGCCGTTGTCCTCATTAGCGTTTTCCTGATTGTAGCTATTGGCATTAGCCGTATATTTTTAGGCGTGCACTATCCTAGTGACGTGACGGCTGGTTTTTTATGTGGAGGGGCTTGGCTCGGGCTTATGCACATTCTTCTCCGCTTGTACGAAAGGAATAAGCAAATGATCGGGAAGGCACAAAAAATGTGATGGTGTCTTCCCTTTGTGTTGTTAGAAGAACACTGACAAAAACCGCAACCTTATGCTATACTAAAGGACAATATTTAACTATTTTTTTTGCGTATTAATGGGAGAAATAAGCATATAAAAGTGGGGGAATTGCTGTGGTGTCACAAGTAAAATTGTTTGATACAACTTTGCGTGATGGGACGCAAGGAGAAGGAATCAGCTTATCTGTGGATGATAAACTGAAAATTGCAGCAAAACTGGATCAGTTAGGTATACATTATATTGAAGGCGGATGGCCTGGAAGTAATCCGAAAGATATGAATTTTTTTGAGCGTGTTAAAGATTTGAAATTAAAACATTCCGTTGTAACGGCATTTGGCAGTACACGCCGACCGGGAGTGACAGCGGAAAAGGATCCAAATCTGAACCGTATCATTGAAAGTGGAGCTGAAGCTGCTGCTATATTCGGGAAAACATGGGACTTTCATGTGACGGAGGCATTGCAAACGACATTAGAGGAAAATGTTTCCATGATTTATGACTCCGTTCGTTTTCTTAAAGAAAAAGGCTTAGAAGTCATCTTTGACGCAGAGCATTTCTTTGATGGGTATAAACACAACCCGGAGTATGCCATAAAGACAATTGTTGCTGCAGAGAATGCAGGGGCAGATTGCGTTGCCTTGTGTGATACAAATGGGGGTTCTCTTCCTACAGAAATTGCTGATATCATTACAGAGGTGAAAAAGCAGGTCACGATCGATGTAGGCATTCATTGCCATAATGATGGCGAACTGGCAGTAGCTAACACTCTTGAAGCTGTGAAAGCCGGGGCTGTACATATTCAAGGGACAACGAACGGTTACGGAGAGAGATGCGGGAACGCGAATCTCATTTCTATTATTCCCAATCTGCAGTTGAAAATGGGGATTCCGTGTGTAGCGAACGAACAATTACAACAATTAACAGAAGTTTCGAAGTATATTCACGAACTGGCTAATCAAACACCACCGAATGGCCAGCCCTTTACCGGGAAAAGTGCGTTTGCTCATAAAGGCGGAATGCATGTGAGTGCTGTTTTGAAGCACCCAGAAACGTACGAGCACATTCCTCCCGAGAAAATTGGCAATGAAAGAAGAGTACTAGTATCTGAGCTTTCTGGTCAAAGCAATTTATTATTCAAAGCGGAAGAGCTTGGTATTTCACTTGATAAAGGGAGTCCGGCCATCAAGGAAACGATCGAAACCATCAAAGAGATGGAGCATAAAGGATATCAATACGAAGCGGCAGAAGCTTCTTTTGAACTATTAATCCGCAATGGTCTTGGTGAGAGCCATGATTACTTTGAGTTCGAGCATTTTAATATTATCACTCATAAAGAGAGAGAAAACGGCTTCAAATCAGAAGCGGTCGTAAAAATGAAAATACAAGGCCAAACCGTCATGACGGCAGCAGAAGGAAATGGTCCGGTTAACGCCTTAGACTATGCATTACGAAAAGCGATAGGCGAGTATTATCCACTTGTTCATGAAATGTACTTGTCTGATTACAAAGTACGCGTACTGGATGAAGCAGAAGCTACAGCATCTACAGTAAGAGTTTTAATCGAATCATCAGATGGTCAAGAAACATGGAGTACCATTGGTGTTTCCCCGAATGTCATTGAGGCAAGTTGGCATGCATTAGTTGATAGTATCCGTTACTACTTTATGAAGCATTCCGATCGCCTTACAGCTGTAGAGCCAGTGGCTGCAATGCCAGAAGCGAGCGTCAAAAACCATTAATTACATCATGGAGGATGAGTAGAGATGAGCCAAGAATACGTACAGACAGAAGGAAAAGGTTTTTTTGGAGAATTTGGCGGATGTTTCGTACCGGAGCAGTTGCAATCGGTTCTCGAAAGACTGGATGACGCTTTTCAAGAATACAAAAACGACGAAGCGTTTATCCAAGAATATCATGCGATTCTAAAAGAGTATGTTGGGCGTGAAAACCCTTTAACCTACGCAGAGAGATTAACCAATAAATTGGGTGGCGCAAAAATTTACTTAAAACGCGAAGATTTGAACCATACAGGTGCTCATAAAATAAATAATGTAGTCGGCCAAATATTATTGGCAAAGAAAATGGGAGCGAAACGAGTCATTGCAGAGACAGGGGCCGGTCAACATGGAGTAGCGACAGCAACCACTTGTGCGATGATGAATATCGATTGCACCATTTACATGGGAAAAGAAGATACGAGAAGACAAGAGCTTAATGTTTTCCGTATGGAGCTGTTAGGTGCGACAGTCGTTCCTGTGGAAAAGGGAGAAGGAAGATTAAAAGATGCGGTTGACGTTGCGCTAGAGGATCTCATTGAAAACTATGAAACAACTTTTTACTTAATTGGTTCGGCAGTCGGGCCACATCCTTATCCAACGATCGTCCATTATTTCCAGTCGATCATAAGTAAAGAGTCCAAACGACAAATTCAGGAGATAGAAGGCAGGCTTCCAGATGCTGTTATCGCTTGTGTCGGCGGAGGAAGCAATGCCATTGGCTCGTTTTCTCATTACATAGAGGAAGAGGGCGTACGGCTCATCGGCGCCGAGCCACTAGAAGCAGCTACGATGAAAGAAGGAACAGCTGCTGTCCTGCACGGATTTAAAAGCCTTTGTTTACAAGATGAGGAAGGAACACCTCTGCCTACTTATTCTATTGCAGCAGGATTGGACTACCCTAGCGTTGGTCCGGAACACAGCCATTTAAAAACATCGGGACGTGGAGAATACATGGCTGTGTCGAAAGAAGAAGTGTTAGAAGCATTTGAAGAGCTTTCCCGCACAGAAGGAATCATCCCTGCATTGGAAAGCGCCCATGCGGTAGCCTTAGCAATGAAACTGGCTCCGGAAATGAGCAAAGATAAAATTATTATCATAAACTTATCAGGCAGAGGAGACAAAGACGTAGCAGAAGTAAAAAGACTGCTTGAAAAGAAATCATCCTAAACGAGGAAAGGCTGCTTCAAAAGGTCATAAAAAATGACCTTTTGACAGCCTTTTTTTCAATTCTATAAGATTTGAAGTGAAATCGCTTGCACCCGGGGAAAGCGTCCGCCGATAGCGAATCTCTTACCATGATCCAACTGTTCTTTCTGGATTTCTCTCAGTTTAAGTTCTGAAGATTCATATTGCCGGAAACGAAATCGAGATGATTAACACACGGGGTGATCAGCTATGTTTTGAGCATGCAAGGAATGTTATAAGGCGGCCACCGGTTGAGTGTTCTCAAGGAAGGTGACGACGACAATAGCTAATACGAAGCAGTACAGAGCAAAATAAATAAGACGTCCTTTGTTTAGAAAATGAATGAGCCATACAATCCCAATCCAGGAAGTGAAGAAGGAAGCAATGAATGCAGTAATCAAAGCTGACGTTCCCATCGCCTCAAGCGCCCCCCCGCTAATATCACCGAACGCCAAGACAGAAGAGCCTAATATGACAGGAATCGATAATAAAAAGGAATAGCGTACAGCTGTTTCGCGGTTGAGGCCTGCGTACAATGCCGCAATCAATGTACTGCCTGAACGTGAAACCCCTGGAAGGACGGCCAGCGTTTGAGCTAACCCGACTACAACGGAATCGAAAAATGTCATGTTTTCTTCAGTACGATGACCAATTTTATGGAATCTTTCAATCAAGATGAGGAAGAAACCTGTTAACACAAGGGCAGAAGCAATAAAGACAGGGGTTTTTATAGAATCCGCCAAGATATCTTCGAGTACCATCCCTAGTACCCCTGTAATGAGGGTTGCGGCTGCGATATAAATAGCAAACATAAATTCCAAACGATCTTCTGCGTTTCTTTGGGAAAGGTAGCGAAAAAAAGCTTGGATTAATTGGATAATATCTTGCCGGAAATATAATATGACGGCTAAAATGGATCCTAGATGAAGAATCACTTCAAAGGTCAACCCAGGGAAAGAATAGCCAAATACCAGCTGCACAATGATAATATGGGCGGTACTTGAAATGGGAAGAAATTCAGCAATTCCCTGAACAACACCAAATATAAAAGCCTCAATAACGCTCATTAGCCCCACTCCTCCTGCCAATCTCTTTACTAACTCTAAGTCAAACCTGCATTTCTGCCGGATAGATACAAGTTTCCTGGCCTTACATAAATGATGGAAACATTCAAAGGTTGTTCACATATTTGTGATAGTATGTTTGTAGTATAAAATGTATGAGAGGGAGATGCAGTGTGAATCGGAAAGTAACAACTGCGATAGTATTAGGACTTACGTTTATCGCTCTCGGTTATGTGATTATTACTAATATTGCCGTACCGAAAGTGGGAACGAATGAAGGGGATCTCGCTCCCGACTATACGCTGCCTATGTACAATGGGGAAGAACGTTCTTTATCTTCCTATGAAGATAGCATCGTCATTATGAATATGTGGGCATCCTGGTGCGAACCTTGTACAAGAGAAATGCCTGATCTCATAAGGTTGCATGAGGATTATGAAGATAGTGGAGTCAATGTGGTTACCGTTAATATGAACTCTTACGAAAAGAACCAGGAAGAGGCTGAAAAATTCGTAGAAGAGTTTGGGATGATGTCTACTCCCGCGATGATAGACGTAGATGGGGAAGTAGCTGATATGTACAATTTACAACTACTCCCAACAACATATATTTTCGATGAAAATCGAAGAATTGTTGAGAAAATATCAGGCGAGACGAGCTATGAACAATTAGAAGAAAAAATTCAACCTTTGATTCAATAATCGGTAAGGCAGCTGTTTCCTGAAGACAGCTGTCTTTTTTTATAAAAGTTAAGAAAGCATTCATGGAGTAGGACAATGGTAATCTCCTCCCGAGAATGAGCATGTTCTTCCTGGACAGGACGTAAGCTGAAATGAGGTGAGTGGGATGTATGCAGAAGAAGATGTAGTAGTGGAAGAAATTTTGGAAGAAGATCATTCGATCCAAAAATTAAAAACGAACGGTGGTATCGGGCAGGCCATCTTATACAAACTCACCTGTTCTCGTGTGAGTGTAGGAGACAGAATAAGAGTGAATGTAACTGCGGGAAGGCTTGGTCTTGGGACAGGCGGATGGGATATTGTAGTGGCTGCCTGTGCCAAACAGACAGGAAACAAAACAAACGGCCATATCATGAAAGCGCGCTATACTTCCAGTCAACATAGTGTTATGTCTGTCGATGATCCGGAACACCCTGATTATACTCTCTTTGAGCAACCTTTCTCACTGAAAGACAGGAACGTTTTATTGGCAGAACTTCATAGCATGCTGCCAATTATATTAGGGGCCGTAAGAATGAGGGATAAGAACAAAAAAATAGGAGTTATTTTGTCGGATCAAGCTTCATTGCCAGCTGGATGGAGTGATCATATGCGAATATGGAAAACAGATCCGAATGTTTTTGTCGTGACAACCGGTCAGGCTTTTGGCGGAAATGAAGAAGCAGTAACCATACCCAATGCCCTTCAATGGTTAACGATGAAGAAAGAAGTGGATGTCCTTGTGATTTCTATGGGGCCGGGCACGGTAGGCACCTCTACCCCATATGGTTTTAGCGGAATTGCACTTGCGGAATGGGCAAATATTGTCGGAGCCTTAGAAGGGAAACCGTGCTGGGTGACGAGAATTTCTTTTCGGGAGGGCAGAACACGTCATTACGGAATCAGCCACCATACGACTACAGCTTTGTGTACATTTACTTATGCACCCTCTTTACTTATTTTACCTCATTTGGATTCGGAGAAAGAAAAGTATCTTAGAGCACAGCTGAAGTCTGTATCGATGTCAAAGCAACATGTCATCATATATGAACATAGTAAAAGCTTGTTAGAAGATTGGAAAAAGTGGGCTGTCACTTATCCTTTATCTGTGACTACCATGGGAAGAAATACGAAAACAGATGAGAGCTACGTGTTAGGAGTTTTAGCTGCGGTGAAACATGTTTTGTCAGGGAATAATACATGATAAACTAACGGGGGAAAGAGAGGAGAGAGACAGACGTGAAATTCAAGGAAGAAACCATTGATAAAGAAACGTTGTACGAAGGCAAAATTGTAGATTTGAATCTTCATGATGTGCGGCTGCCGAATGGAGAAGTGAGCAAACGAGAGATCGTGAATCATCCAGGTGCGGTTGCCATTATTGCTTACACTGCTGATGATAAAATAATCATGGTGCGGCAGTTCCGAAAAGCATTGGAAAAAGAAATTATCGAAATTCCTGCCGGGAAACTTGAAACAGGGGAACAACCTGAAGAGACAGCGAAACGGGAGTTAGAAGAGGAAACTGGGTATAAAACAGATCAGTTAACTAAAATCGGCTCATTTTATACGTCTCCTGGCTTTTCAGATGAAATTGTACATGTCTATGAAGCTCACACGCTTTATGCAGGGACTGTCGCTACAGATGATGATGAGTTTGTTGAATTAATCGAAGTAACGTTAGACGAAGCCGATAAATTAATAGAATCAGGTGACATTCATGATGCAAAAACGATGTTTGCCATTCAGCACGTGAAATTAAAAAGAATTCAAAACAGTTAACAGTAATAGAAAGCCCTTTTTTTTCATAGAGTGTTATACACATTCTATTAGCAAGGGGGCAGCAAAAAATGATAGAATCCATCGCCACACTAGGACATAAACATTGGAACGAATATCGATCGCTTTATTGTTTTACTCTCATTCTTTTGTTTATGGGGGTTATTTTCGGAGCTGTACTTGTTAATAGTTTGTCGCTCCCTTTGAAAAATGATTTGTATGGCTATGTGGAGCAGTTTCTTGTCCATTTCGAGACAGGTACCGATATTACTTCCAGGGAGATATTTTTGCAGAGCATTTCTCATCATACGACGTATATCGGATTAATGTGGGTGCTTGGACTTTCCGTAGCGGGAGTGCCGTTTATCCTTATTTTATTGTTTTTAAAAGGAGTTATTTCCGGCTTCACGATTGGTTTTCTCGTTCAGCAGATGGGAAGCAAAGGTTTCTTTTTGGCGTTTACATCCGTCCTTCCGCAAAATCTTATTATTGTGCCGGCTTACATTATTATGGCTGTGATCTCAATTAGTATTTCATTAAGCATTATTAAACACCTTTTTAAACAAAGTCGGTACACGCCGGTGCCCGCCGTTATATTACGATCGCTCCTTATTGCTGGTACCGTTCTTGTTTTTTTGACGGGGGCTGCGGCTATTGAAGGTTACTTATCGCCTGTGATGATGAGAGGGATTATTAGTTGGACATTTAGTTAATTATAATTATTCTAATTTGATCATAGTTATAATTATCATTTGACACTCGCCCCATCCGTGTTTATAATTAAAACAGCGGTTAAAGATGGGGGGAGTATTAATGGAGCAAAGAATTGATCGGATTAAAAAACAACTTCATTCTCAAAGCTATAAGCTTACACCCCAAAGGGAAGCAACCGTGAAGGTGCTTCTAGAACATGAAGAAGATCACTTAAGCGCAGAGGATGTTTATTTGTTAGTAAAAGAAAAAGCTCCGGAAATAGGTTTGGCTACTGTATATCGAACGCTGGAATTACTTAATGAACTCGAAGTTGTTGATAAAATAAACTTTGGAGATGGGGTATCACGGTACGATCTTAGGAAAGAAGGAGCCGATCACTTTCATCATCATTTAGTTTGTATTGAATGCGGATCTGTTGATGAAATACAAGAGGACTTATTAGGTGACGTTGAAAGAGTGGTAGAAAAAGACTGGAACTTTAAAATTAAGGACCACCGCTTAACTTTCCACGGTATTTGTCACCGATGCCAGAACAAAGAAGATAAACATAATAAAACGGAGCCAGAAGAAAAAGAAATGAATAAAGTGAAATAAAACCTTTTCATCTGTTATGAAGAGGTTTTTTTGTTGTTTAGAAGGAGTTGAGAGTTCAAAAGAAGAAGGAGGAGCGGTCCCACTAGTTATATAGAACGAAGAAAGGCGGGAACGTATATTACACGCAGAAATTGTCATAGATAACTCCTAGTAACCAAATAGGAGGAAGGAAAAATGATCAAATGGGTGACATTTTGTTTAGAGGCTGTCAAGGTAATGATCACATTTAGCATATGTTTGATTATTTTTTATTATGGTATTCTATGGTTAAGTGATAGTTACAGAGGGGATGAGCGATTGCAGCCACCGGAAAAGAATTATCATCAAGTTAACGTTCAAGTACCAATGGACGAATTACATATAACTACGAAAGATTTATAAGATAGACAATAAGGGAGAGGACTAGTTTGGAAACAGATGTATTAGACTTTATACATTACTGCCAAGTGGAGAAAGGACTCTCAGATAACACGGTCCACTCTTATCAACGTGATTTGAACAAGTATGTTCACCATCTAGAAAATGAAAACATAACGGAAACATCTCAAATTGAGCGGTCTCATATTATTCAATATTTATATTTTTTGAAGGAGCAAGGCAGGTCTGTCTCGACGATAGCTCGAAGCATATCTTCCATACGGGCGTTTCACCAATTTCTACTTAGGGAGCAGCGGTCAAAAAAAGATCCTTCTGAATTGTTAGAAATCCCCAGAGGAGAAAAGAGGCTGCCAGAGGTATTATCCGTTACGGAAGTAGAGAGGTTATTAGAGGCAAGTGATGGAACGACGCCATTCGCTCTTCGGAATAAAGCGATGCTGGAACTGATGTATGCTACGGGCCTGCGCGTGAGTGAATTGTGCTCCCTGACGACACGGGATATTCACCTTCACATGGGCTTTATTCATTGTGTGGGGAAAGGAAATAAAGAAAGGATCATACCGCTGGGCAAAGAAGCCTCCGATGCCCTCGAACGCTATATCAACAAGGGGCGTCTTCTATTGATGAAAAACAAAAGACATGATGTTTTGTTTGTCAATCATTTAGGGAATCAGTTGTCAAGACAGGGGTTTTGGAAAATACTAAAATCTGCTGCCCAGAAAGCATCCATAGATAAGAAGCTAACCCCCCATACGTTGCGACACTCTTTTGCCACGCATTTATTAGAGAACGGAGCAGATTTAAGAGCCGTACAGGAAATGCTCGGTCATTCTGATATCTCAACTACCCAAATTTATACGCACGTTTCCAATCATAAGTTAAAGGATGTATACGTAAATTACCACCCGCGGGCTTAGGAGTTCTAGGCACATTTGTTGTATAAGAAGTAGAAAATGAGGAGGAACACATAATGTCACGTTATCCATTTCGCCGGGTTTTCCTTATTGTGATGGACTCGGTTGGTATCGGTGAGGCACCTGATGCAGAGTTATATGGAGATACAGGAGCTGATACGTTAGGTCACATAGCAGAGAAAATGAACGGACTGGACATGCCTCATATGGAGCGGCTTGGCCTCGGCAATATAAAAAGCACAAAAGGCCTGCGTTCGGTAGCAGATCCGCAGGCTCATCATGGGATCATGCAGGAAGCCTCTCATAGTAAAGACACGATGACAGGTCACTGGGAGATTATGGGTCTTCATATTAAAGAACCATTCCGTACGTTTCCTGATGGTTTTCCGGACGATCTCATTCAAAAATTAGAAGCAATCAGCGGGAGAAAAGTGATTGGCAATAAAGTCGCGTCGGGGACAGAAATTATTAAAGAGTTAGGTCCGAGCCACATGGAAACAGGAGATCTGATCGTCTATACTTCTGCAGACTCGGTATTGCAAATTGCGGCCCACGAAGACACTGTCCCATTGAAAGAACTTTATCACATATGCGAGGAAGCTCGAAAATTGACGTACGAAGCTCCCTATATGATTGGACGTGTCATTGCGCGGCCATTTGTCGGCCAGCCTGGAGCTTTCGAGAGAACAGCTAACCGCCATGATTATGCGTTAAAGCCGTTTGGACGTACCGTGATGAATGAGTTGAAAGATGCTGGTTTGGACAGTCTGGCGATCGGAAAAATTAGCGATATTTATGACGGAGAAGGTATTACAGAGTCGTTAAGAACGTCATCTAACGCAGACGGTATGGATAAAATAGTCCAAACAGCTGAACGGGATTTTATTGGTCTCAGTTTTTTAAATTTAGTAGATTTTGACGCGAAATTTGGACATCGTCGGGATCCTATCGGCTATGGGAAAGCATTGGAAGAGTTTGATACAGCATTGCCGAGATTGCTTAGAAAACTAAAAGAAGATGATTTGTTAATGATCACGGCGGATCACGGAAATGACCCGGTACACGAAGGCACGGATCATACGAGAGAGCTGGTCCCGCTGTTAGCTTACAGCCCTTCCCATACACCCGGCAGTCAGCTCGGCCATCGCAACACGTTTGCTGATATCGGTGCTACGATTGCGGATAACTTTGATGTGCCTTCTCCTGAAAACGGTAAAAGTTTTATGAAAGAAATAATAAATGGCAGGTGACGTGAATGACAACCAAACGATTGCTTGAAGATGCTTGTAAATTTCTGAAATCCAAGATTCCAACAACTCCGCAAACAGGGTTAATATTAGGGTCCGGTCTCGGAGTGTTAGCAGAAGATCTCGAAGATAAAGTGAAAATTCATTATGAGGATATTCCAGGTTTTCCGGTATCAACCGTGGAAGGGCATGCAGGCCAGTTAGTGTTCGGAAGTTTACACAACGTGCCCGTTGTTGCGATGCAAGGCCGCTTTCATTTTTATGAAGGTTATACAATGCAGGAAGTGACCTTTCCGGTTAGAGTTATGCGGGCGTTAGGGGTAAAAAATGTAGTAGTAACGAATGCGGCGGGAAGTGTGAATGAGTCGTTTCAACCTGGAGAGTTAATGGTGATAAACGATCACATCAATCTGTTAGGGGATAATCCGTTGATTGGTAAAAATGAAGAAACATGGGGGCCGCGTTTTCCTGATATGTCGTCCGCATATTCTGCGCAACTGATGAACATTGCAAAAGAAGCGGCAAGGCAACTTTCTATCTCACTTCAAGAAGGAGTGTATGCCGCTGCCACCGGTCCTAGTTATGAAACGCCTGCCGAAATTAAAATGATAAGGACGTTAGGCGCTGATGCGGTTGGAATGTCGACGGTGCCGGAAGTCATTACAGCGGTTCATAGCGGAATGGATGTGTTGGGAATTTCTTGCCTGTCTAACATGGCAGCCGGAATTTTAGATCAGCCATTAAGTCACCAAGAAGTTATCGAAACAACGAAAAGAGTGCAGTCCGATTTTCTTCAGTTGATGAAGGAGATAATCAAGAAAATGGGAGAAGGGAGATAACGAAATGGAGCAAATGGCTCAAAAAGCAAAGGAAGCGGCGGAATACTTGAAAAAAGGGATGAAAGCTGAGCCGAAGATTGGTCTTATTTTAGGGTCCGGACTTGGGGATTTAGCGGAAGAAGTGGAGGAGAGTGTTACAGCAGATTATTCGTCCATTCCTCATTTTCCTGTTTCAACCGTAGAAGGGCATGCTGGTCGGTTAGTGACAGGAAAACTTCAAAATCAAAACGTGATCGCGATGCAGGGGCGTTTTCACTATTATGAAGGCTATAGTATGAAGGAAGTAACTTTTCCAATCAGGGTTATGAAAGAGCTGGGTGTAGAGGTATTGATAGTGACAAATGCATGCGGGGCTATGAATTCTTCCTTCCGTCCTGGAGATCTGATGGTGATTGATGACCATTTAAACATGACAGGAACCAATCCGTTAATTGGCAGAAATGACGAATCATTAGGACCACGGTTTCCTGATATGAGTCAAGCTTATGACGCTGAACTAAAAGAGACGGCTTTCCGGGCAGGGAAAGAGCTGGGCATTGATTTAAAAAATGGCATATATACCGGGATCACGGGGCCGAACTTTATGTCATCAGCAGAGCTTATTATGTTACGAAAACTAGGAGGAGACGTGGTCGGTATGTCCACGGTGCCAGAAGTGATTGTTGCACGCCACACCGGACTACGCGTGCTTGGTATATCATGTATTACGGACATGGCCGTCGGTGAAGAAATGGAAGGTATTTCACACGAGGAAGTGATGGCCACGGCAGCAAAGACAAAGCCCCGGTTTATTTCTTTAGTGAAGGAAATATTAGCTGACATATAACGTTACGATTAGGTTCCATGAAGGAGTGTGCGGTTCATGAGAATGCCAGATATCATTGCAAAAAAAAGAGATGGAGAACGACTGTCAGAATCAGAAATTCGCTGGTTCATCGATGGATATACAAAAGACAGTATTCCTGATTATCAAGTATCAGCCCTTTTAATGGCTATCTATTTTCAAGGAATGACTCAAGAAGAAGCCTCTGTACTTACGAGAGCAATGGCCGAATCCGGGGAACAGTTGGATTTATCGTCCATTGAAGGAATAAAAGTAGATAAGCACTCCACAGGCGGAGTGGGCGATAAAACAACATTAATATTAGCTCCTCTTGTAGCTGCGTTAGGTATCCCGGTAGCTAAGATGTCTGGACGCGGATTAGGACATACGGGTGGAACGATAGACAAACTTGAAGCTTTTACTGGTTTTCAAACCGAGATTTCTCAAAAGAAGTTTATAGAACTCGTGAACACACACAAGCTGGCGTTAGCGGGTCAAAGTGGTAATTTGACACCAGCTGATAAAAAGTTATATTCCCTTAGAGATGTTACAGCTACCGTTAATTCTACTCCGCTTATTGCCAGTTCAGTCATGAGTAAAAAAATAGCTGCAGGGGCTGATGCTATCGTCCTGGATGTGAAAGCAGGATCAGGGGCATTTATGTCAACGGTAGAAGAGGCAGCTGAGTTGGCAGAATCTATGGTAGGAATCGGAAAATCATTAAACAGACGTACTATGGCCTTAATCACAAATATGGATCAACCGTTAGGACGGATGATTGGAAACACATTGGAAGTGAAAGAATCGCTGGACGTTTTACGTGGAGAAGGACCTGAAGATATCTACGAATTAAGTGTTCTCTTAGCCGCACATATGGCAGTGTTAGGTGGAAAAGTGACAGAGCCCGAAGAAGGAAGACGTCTCATTGAAGATGCGATTCGCAGCGGCGCAGCTCTAGAAAAGATGAGAGAGTTTATAGGGAATCAGGGCGGAGATCCAACGATGGTGGACCGTCCAGATCTGCTCAAAGAAGCGGAATATAAAATAGAAGTAAAAGCGACCTCTACCGGTTATGTGAGAAAAATGGAAACAGAGTTAATTGGACGCGCAGCCATGTGGCTGGGAGCAGGAAGGTCTACGAAAACAGATACTATAGACCATAGTGTAGGGATTGAACTTAAGAAAAAAGTCGGCGAAAAGGTAGAAATGGGAGAGCCGTTGGCGGTACTTCACAGTAATACCCTACAACCAACGGAGGCGAAAAAGTTAGTAGAAGAAGCCTATTCTCTTACTGGACAACCAGTAGAAAAACCAGAATTAGTACACGGCACCATTTACTAAATATGACGAATGAACACTTGAACAGTTCCTCCGCTGTTCAAGTGTTTTTTTGTTGTTCAGGAAATTTTAAAAGCAATTCACTTGTGGATAATTTCTGTGAAAGGATTAGCTGCGTCTAGCTTCAGGCGCCTTCGGGTCGAGCTCGCTTCAACACGCTCTGCGGCGGCAAAGCCTCTTTGGCGGGTATCCAGCGCTTGTCGCGGACGCCTTGCGATTATACAAAAGTGCTGTCTCTCTATTGAGGGATGCCACTCGAAAGCGATGAATGAGATCGTTCAAAACATATACCTCTTTTTACTATGCTTTTTCAAGACCCCGTATAAACGATGTAAATACTGGAAAAAATAAATGTATCATAGTGGGAGGTGTCTAACATTGATGGAAAAAATAGGTCTCAACGTAAAAATAATTATAACTATCCTGGCAGTAGTTATTTCATTAACAATTGGCGCAAAAATAACGACAGCGACGGACGAAGAGGTTCCGGCCGAAGGTTCGGTTTCTGCTTATATCATGGAAGCAGATACAGGTGACGTTCTGTATAAAAAGAATGAAAATGAAGTTCTTCCCCCAGCCAGCATGACTAAAATTATGACCATGCTGTTAGTGATGGAAGCGATTGAAGAAGACGCTATAAGCCTTCAAGAGGAAGTGACGGCAAGTGAAAAAGCGGCTTCCATGGGAGGATCGCAAATCTTTCTCGAAGAAGGCGAACAAATGACAGTAGACGAATTGTTGAAAGGTGTTGCCATCGCTTCGGGTAACGATGCTTCTGTGGCGCTCGCAGAACATATCGCAGGTTCTGAAGAAAAATTTGTCAAACAAATGAATGAAAAAGCAAAAGAATTAGGATTAGAACATACGAAGTTTCAAAACACTACCGGCCTCCCAGCGGAAGATCATTATACTACCGCGAAAGACCTTGCTGTTATGAGCCAGTCATTACTCAAGCATGAAAAAATTTTAGAATACACAAGCGTATACGAGGATTACCTTCGTAAAGGAACCGACAAAGAATTCTGGCTCGTGAATACGAACCGTCTCGTCAAGCATTATGACGGAGTCGACGGGATTAAGACAGGATTCACTAAAGAGGCAAAGTATAATTTAACGGCAACAGCGAAGAAAAATGACATGCGTGTCATCACTGTCCTCATGGGGGCAGAAACACCGAAAGAAAGAAATAAGCAGACTGCAGAACTGTTAGACTACTCCTTCCAGAACTTTGAATATCATTTACTTGGTGAAAAAGGAACAGAAATAGATGAGATCGCTGTGGAAAAAGGGAAGCAGAAAAAAGCAGGGGTCATGCTAGAGGAGAACGCAGCGGTCGTGCTGCCTAAAGGAAAGAATATGGAAGAAGTAAAAGAGAAAATCATCTTATCGGAGAAAATACAAGCGCCAGCAGAACAACATACACCTGCAGGGAAAATTGAATATTATGATGGCGAGAAAAAAATTGCGGAACAATCTCTTGTCCTCACAGAAGACATTGACTCAGCGAGTTGGTTTGGTTTATTTAAGCGAGTCATGGCTGCCATGACTGGAGGAATGTCAGAAAAATAAAGATAGAAAAAAAGAGCCTCTTTTTTTAACGAAAGGCCACTAGTTTTGTCTAGTCGAAAGGAAGTTCAACACGGAGAACGAACCGTATAATCATGAATGAAATTAACTACAGAAGAAGGGGAGAAAATAGATGAGTTTATCCGTAAACTTAGAAACAAAGGGGAACGTTCTTTGTATTCGTTTAGAAGGTGAACTAGACCATCACGCCGCAGGGAAGCTTCGCCAGCAAGTGGACAATGTGCTGCAAGAAAAAGGAATCAAACATATCGTCCTAAATTTAGAAGAGCTGACTTTTATGGACAGTTCGGGGATAGGGGTGATTTTAGGAAGATATCAGCAGATCAGCAAACAAGGGGGAGAGATGGTAGTTTGTTCCATTTCTTCTCCCGTGAAAAGGATTTTTGAGTTATCGGGTCTCTTTAAAATTTTACGTTTAGAAAGCCGGGAAGCCGATGCATTACGAAAGTTGGGGGTGGCTTAAATGAAAAACGAAATGAAACTGGAATTTTCCGCGGTTAGTGAAAATGAAGCTTTTGCTCGTGTAAGTGTAGGTGCCTTCGTTGCACAGCTTGACCCGAACATGGATGAACTAACTGAGATAAAAACCGTCGTTTCTGAAGCAGTGACGAACGCTATTATTCACGGATATCATGAAAACCCTGCTGGTTCGATCGTTATTATGGTGAAAATTGATACAGATACGGTTGAATTAACAGTAAAGGATCACGGCGAAGGCATTGATAATATTAACAAAGCACGTGAACCATTGTATACGACAAAGCCTGAACTAGAACGCTCTGGTATGGGCTTTACGATCATGGAGAATTTTATGGATGAAGTTGAGGTAACCTCTGAGCCGAAAACAGGAACCACTGTTTATTTGAAAAAGCGGCTGGCCAGAAGCAGATCACTTTGTAATTAAGGAGACTCTGTATGGACGTAAAATTGAAAAAGGAACAACCTTTACAGGATGACGTCGTAAGAGATTTAATTAATAAGAGCCAAAAAGGCGATAAACAAGCTCGTGACGAAATCGTCAGTAGAAATACGAGATTGGTCTGGTCGGTAGTTCAGCGTTTTATAAACCGTGGTTACGAAGCGGAAGATTTGTTTCAAATCGGAGTAATAGGGCTAATCAAATCAGTGGATAAGTTCGATCTCTCCTATGACGTGAAATTTTCTACCTATGCTGTTCCAATGATTATCGGAGAAATTCAGCGGTTTATACGTGACGACGGGACCGTTAAAGTGAGTCGTTCATTAAAAGAATTGAACAATAAAATTAGACGAGTAAAAGAGCAGTTGACAAACGAGTTAAACAGAGTACCTTCTCTTCAAGAAATAGCGGAGACACTCGAGTTACCAATGGAAGAAGTAGTGTTTGCCACAGAAGCTGCCAAAAGTCTTTCTTCCTTACATGAAACCGTCTATGAAAACGACGGAGATCCTATTACGTTAATGGACCAAATTGCTGATAAAGGGGACTCTAAGTGGTTTGAGCAAATCGTTTTGAAAGACATTGTTGAACAACTCGAGGACCGAGAACGACTAATTGTATACTTAAGATACTATAAGGATAAAACACAATCTGACGTAGCCTCCCGACTAGGTATTTCCCAAGTCCAAGTGTCACGGTTGGAAAAAAGAATACTCGATAAAATGAGAAACCAGTTGTCTGAATAAGACAGCTGGTTTTTTTGGGGGGCTAAATCAGTAGGTTATGAATTTCGGTTCTGTAAAACATGTGGGGATTATTAATCATTTTGCTCTACGGGTTGGCTGACAGGCTCGCTTGCACCATAGGCACAAGGGCGACATCAGTTCAAGCTACGCTGCGCTTGCTTTCACTGTGTCTTCTTAGCCGCGGGCAACGCTTCTCGTTTTCTTCCTCCAAAACTTCTGTCATCTAAATAATTTTAGTATGTAAAATTCAATTTCGCTCATACTACAAAAAAGGAGGGACGGCTAGCTATGAATCACCGTATTTATTTGCAGCTTTTCCCTGTCCAAAAGGCTGAAATGGGGCAGACATTGCTATTATCGGATGTTGCGAGACTAGAAGGAAAAGATACGCTGGTCACAGAATTGGCCGAAATTCCAATTTATACGATAGGCCCTGGGGATAAAAGTCACGTTGTGATTGATATATTAACGGTGTTGCAATCGATTCATCATTGGTTTCCGGACATAGAAATTGATGTCGTAGGCCCTACACAAACAGTAACGGAAATTGAGACACCCAGGAGTTCAAAAACATCTGTATTGCTAGTATTCGTATGGATCCTCCTTTTTGTAGGGGCTGGCTTAACAATCATGAATTTTCACGAGGATGTCAGCATGCTTGAAGTTCATCAAAAACTTCATTTTCTCATCACCGGTACGGAGAATAAGCAGCCGTTATTCATCCAAATCCCCTATTCCTTTGGCTTAGGAATTGGCATGATTTTATTTTTTAATCACATTTTCAAAAAGCGTCTGAATGAAGAACCAAGCCCGCTCGAGTTAGAAATGCATCAATACAACCAGGAAATTAACCGGTATTTAGCTGAAACAGAATCAGACCGGAGTTCAAAGACATGGAATTCAAACACATCGTCTCCATCCTCATAGGATTAAGTGGAGGTATTGCAGTAGGGGGCGGGTTTGTAGCATTTATTACTGTCCTGGGAATCATACCAAGACTAGTCCAATTAACAAAAACATATAAGGCGGTTCAAGCCTATGAAATGTCAGTCATTACAGGAGCTATTGCAGGCTCCGTAGGGACCCTGCATATGTTTACGAGCTCCTTGCCTGGAGTCGTAACCGTTCCCATTGGTCTGGCTGCTGGTATATTTGTCGGAATGCTTGCAGCTGCTTTAACGGAAGTGTTAAATGTGTTTCCAATTCTTACGAAACGAATTGGGCAAGAGCATCACCTCAAGTTATTGATCATGGCGATCGTGTTAGGAAAAATTACAGGGTCTCTCTTTCAATGGTTAATCTTTGAAGGTTATTAGTAGGCTCATTAAGCCGGAGGTGTTACTTTGATTCGTCGAAAAAGGCTGAAACATCGAGAGGAAGCGTTAGGAAAAAAAGCTGACAATCCTGAGAAAACGCCCATCTCTAAAAAGATAACTGAGAATGAGAAAGAATTAAAAGAACGTCTCGGAATTGGAGTCAGTTTTGATGTAGGGGTCAGGAAGCTTCACATTTTAGGAAAAGAGATTCAGATTTACTATGTGAATGGCCTTTGCAACATGGATAACATCATTGAGATTTTACATGTCCTTTTTGAATTGGATGAAGACGATGAAGAAAAGCCTCATGTCCGTGAAGCTATTTATGATCATTTAGCTCATTTACAAGTCGAATATAAAGATAACCTTGAGGATTGCATCACGGAAATGTTATCTGGTCTTGTCTTTATATTAGTCGAGGGGGAAGACCAGGCTTTTGTCATTGATGTCAGAAATTATCCGGGACGTTCACCAGAAGAGCCTGATAATGAAAAAGTAGTGCGGGGAGCCCGTGATGGCTATACAGAGAATATTATTGAAAATACGGCCTTGACAAGAAGAAGGATCAGAGATGAAAGGCTGCGTAATGAAATTTTACGAGTTGGGGTTCGATCGAAAACAGATATTAGTATTTCATATATAGACGGAATCGCTGATCCAAAAATGGTTGAAATTGTAAAAAAAGAGTTAAAGTCAATTAACATCGATGGATTGCCTATGGCGGATAAAGCTATAGAAGAATACATGGTAGATCAAGGATTAAATCCTTTCCCGCTAGTCAGGTATACAGAAAGACCGGATGTGGCTGCTATACATTTATTTGAAGGGCATGTCATTGTGACGGTGGACGCGTCTCCAAGTGTCATCATTACACCAACCACTCTGTTTCATCACGTTCAACATGCGGAAGAGTATCGGCAGTCTCCGTTTGTAGGAACGTTTTTACGATGGGTGCGTTTTTTTGGGATTATAGCTTCCTTGTTTATTTTGCCGCTATGGCTGCTTGTTGTGTTAGAACCTAATTTACTTCCGGAACAGCTTCAATATATAGGGCCGACGGAGGACTCGAACGTATCAGAATTCATGCAGATTTTAATGGCGGAAATAGGGATAGAATTATTAAGGATGGCAGCGATCCATACTCCGTCTCCACTGGCTACCGCGCTCGGTTTAGTAGCAGCTCTGTTAATTGGAGAAATTGCTATTGAAGTCGGTCTTTTTACAGCAGAAGTGATATTGTATGTCTCGTTAGCTGCGATTGGCATCTTTGCCACACCAAGCTATGAATTAGGAGTGGCCTTAAAGATATTAAGATTAGCTCTCTTAATTTCGGTAGTGAGCTTCGGAAGCATAGGTTTTGTTGTTGCTACTACTATTTTCTTTTTAATGATAGCTAAGGTTCGAGCATTGAACAAACCTTATCTATGGCCGTTTCTTCCATTCGATGGGCAAGCGCTTTGGCAAATATTCATAAGAGCTACAGTACCAAGCATGCGCTATCGTCCAAGAATTGTACACCCGCAAGATTCTCTGCGACAATCATCAGAGTGAGGGGACTCATAAATAGTCCTCTCTCTTTTTTGTTGCTTATGGAGCTGTGAGATGACAGGTGAAAATACTTTTTATCTACGACAATAAATGATAAAATGTAACCATTCATTTTTGAGAGATTATTGTGAGCTGAGGGGAGACAACGAATGTATTTACATGGCACGAGCAAGATAAACGAAGCCGGTCGTTTAGAGATCGGAGGAGTAGATACTGTAGAGATTGTGAAAGATTATGGCACGCCCGTATATGTTTATGATGTCGCTTTGATGAAAGAGAGAGGAAAGGGGTATCAGAAAGCTTTTGAAGACGCAGGACTGTCTTACCAAGTAGCTTATGCAAGCAAAGCATTTAGTTGTGTTGCTATGATTCAATTGGCTGATGAGTTAGGATTAAGCTTAGATGTTGTATCCGGCGGGGAAATGATGACTGCGAAACAAGCAGGTTTTCCGATGGATCGCGTACATTTCCATGGTAACAATAAAAGTCTTGAAGAAATAGCCCTTGCACTCGATTTAGGGGTCGGCTGTTTTGTTGTAGATAATTTTCATGAAATAAAGCTGCTGCAATCAGAAACGGAAAAAAGAAAACAGAAAGTCAAGGTTCTTCTCCGTACGACTCCAGGAGTAGAAGCGCACACGCATGAGTATATTTCTACAGGTCAAGAAGATTCCAAGTTTGGTTTCGATCTTCAAAGCGGCCAAGTAGATAAAGCGATCAACATGTTAATAGATGATTCTCATATCCAACTTCTTGGGGTTCATAGCCATATCGGGTCACAAATATTTGAGACAAGTGGCTTTGTCATGGCCATTGAGAAGTTATTTTCTGAATTTGCCCGCTGGAAAAAAGAATACAGCTTTGAACCTACTGTTTTAAATGTAGGAGGCGGATTTGGTATTCGATATGCAGAAGGAGATGAACCTTTAGAGCCAGCCGAATATGTGAATGACATCGCGGATACGGTTAAAAAGCAATCGGAAGCTGCGGGAATGGACGTACCGGAAGTCTGGATAGAACCGGGACGGTCAATAACTGGTGATGCGGGAACTACGCTTTACACCATTGGGTCGGCAAAAGATATTGATGGGGTACGACGCTATGTAGCGGTTGACGGCGGAATGACGGATAATATTCGACCGGCATTATATCAGTCAAAGTATGAGGGCATGCTCGCAAACCGTGCAAATGAACCTACAAACGATACGTTTTCGATTGCAGGAAAATGTTGCGAAAGCGGAGATATGCTAATTTGGGATTTGCCGCTTCCTGAAGTGAAAGCGGGCGATATATTGGCTGTATCTTGTACAGGTGCTTACGGATACGCCATGGCCAATAACTATAACCGGATTACCAAGCCACCTGTTGTCTTTGTCGAAGACGGCGAAGCGAATTTAGTAGTAAAACGAGAATCTTTTGAGGATCTCTTAAGAAATGATTTACCTCTTCGTTCGAAGGAAAGAATTTAATCAAATATAAGAAGGTGAAATAGTCATGAAAAAAGGAAGCATCGCATTTGAAAATGGAGAAAAAGTAGAATTGGAATTTTATCCGGAAGAAGCTCCAGGAACAGTAGAAAATTTTGAGTCTCTCGCCAATAAAGGTTTTTATGATGGGCTTACATTTCATCGGGTTATACCTGGCTTTGTAGCACAAGGCGGTTGTCCGAACGGGACAGGTACAGGTGGCCCTGGTTATACCATTAAATGTGAAACAGAAGGGAATCCTCATAAGCACGAGCGTGGATCTTTATCTATGGCACACGCAGGAAAAGACACGGGTGGCAGTCAATTTTTTATCGTTTTTGAACCGCAGCCACATTTGGATGGCGTTCATACGGTATTTGGTAAAGTAACAAGTGGAATGGAGTCCGTCGATCGGATTCAACCTGGCGATGTGATGAAAGAAGTTCGTGTCTGGGAGGAGTAAATGAAGGAAAAAGTAGGTCATTGCTCACGCTGCGGAAAAGAAGTTTTTTGTCTTGATGGCTTTTTGAATGGCGTGTTGGATGAAGAAAAAAACCTATTTTGTTTCGAATGCGCAGATCAACCGACAAATTAGTTGACGGTTTGATATCAACAAGATAAACTATTTATAATAGAATAATTTCAATAAACGGTACCTTCGGGGTAGGGTGAAATTCCCAACCGGCGGTGATAAAACATTTGTTTTTTAGTCCGTGACCCGTAGGGGGTAATCCTTACGGTGGATCCGGTGAAATTCCGGAACCGACAGTACAGTCTGGATGGGAGAAGGAACAACCGTGTTCATCATGATATCAAACCATAGGACCAGTATATCTCAAACTGGATAGCCTATCGGCATTCATCTTATATCCTAACTCGGAATAAGGTCTATTTGAGCACGATTTTTAAACCCTGAAGATACGTTTCTTCAGGGTTTTTTCTGCTAAATTCACGAACGTCAACAGTAGATCTTCTGCTAAGACCGCAAACGTCCTGTTTGCAACACAGAAGTCAGTACATCGTGTACGAGCTAACGCAGAAGCCAGCACATCCTGTGCAAGAGGGCGCCTTGCGCTTTTCTATTGTCTAGCTCCAGGCGCCATCGGCTCGAGGTCGCTTCAACCCGCACTGCGGCGGCGTGGCCTCCTCGGCGGGTCTCCAGCGCTTATCGCCGATAGGCAGGCGCCTTGCGCTTTTCTTAATTTCATTGCCTTGGAAAAGAGGATGCTATATGACAGACGAAGAATATATGGAGCTTGCATTACAAGTTGCACAGGCCACCAAAGGTCAAACCTCGCCTAATCCAGTCGTGGGCGCTGCTGTTGTAAAAAATGGCAGATTGTTAGGGGTCGCTGCTCATCTTAAAGCGGGGGAAGCCCATGCGGAAGTGAATGCCCTGACCATGGCTGGTGAGGAAGCAAAAGGGGCAACGATTTATGTAACGCTTGAACCGTGCAGTCATTATGGAAAGACGCCCCCTTGTGCGGATTTAATTATAGAGAAACAAATTAAGAGGGCGGTTGTTGCTACAAAAGATCCTAACCCGGAAGTGGCGGGAAATGGAATAAAAAAATTAGAAGAGGCAGGCATTGAAGTAACATTTGGTGTTCTGAAAGACGAAGCAGATTGGTTAAATCGTCACTTCTTTCATTATATAAACACGGGTCTTCCGTATGTCACGTTAAAAACAGCTTCTTCCCTGGATGGCAAGACAGCTACCACACTTAAGGAAAGCCAATGGATAACAGGGCCGGACGCGAGAGAAGACGGCCACCGCCTGCGCCACCAGAACGATGCTATCTTAGTTGGCAGCGGAACCGTTTTATCCGATGATCCTTCTCTCACGGTTCGCCTCCCAAATGGCGGGTTATCTCCTTGCAGAGTGATATTAGATACCCATTTGAAGACATCACCGGAAGCGAAAATGCTGGAGGACCATCAAGCCCCGGTATGGATTATATGTGGAAAGGATGCGGATCAAGAAAAGCGGGAAGCATTAAGATATAAAGGTGCTGTTATTCTGCCGACGTCACGCACTCACATCGATATTCATGAAGTTCTCTCAATATTAGGAGAAAAAGGGATAACTTCTTTATACGTGGAAGGCGGATCCTCCGTCCATGGCAGCTTTTTAGAAGAAAAAGCATTTCAGGAAATCGTTTGCTACGTGGCACCTAAACTAATTGGCGGTGTGAATGCTCCCCCGGTGATAGGAGGAGAAGGTTTCGCCCACATGGAGGACACAGTAGATCTAGAAATTGTTTCAACGGAGCATGTAGGAAAAGATCTAAAAATAACTGCTTTGCCCCGTAAGAAGGAGAGATATACATGTTTACAGGAATAATTGAGGAAAAAGCGGTTATTCAAAATATCGACGAAACATCAGAAGCAATGGTGCTTACTATTCAAGCAAATAAAATTATGGAAGATATCCAACTAGGTGACAGTATTTCTGTGAACGGAGTATGTTTAACCGTAACATCCATCCACGACTTATCGTTTAAAGTAGACGTCATGCCTGAAACAGTGAAAGCAACGAGTTTGAGAATGATAAAGCCAGGATCAGAAGTGAACGTGGAGCGGGCCATGTCTGCTAATGGGAGATTCGGAGGTCACTTTGTATCCGGACACGTAGATGCCGCTGGTCGTATTCAATCGATCACTCCCTACGAAAATGCTTATTACATTGACATTTCTATACCAGAGACATTCATGCCTTATGTGGTGTTAAAAGGTTCCGTGGCGATCGATGGTATCAGCTTAACCATTTTTGGTGTAGATGATGAGAAAAATACGCTTACGATCTCCATTATCCCCCATACATGGGAAGAAACTATTTTAAGCAGTAAAAAAGTCGGGGACCCTGTTAATATTGAGACGGATATGTTAATGAAATATACAGAACGATTAATGAACTCCCAGAAAAATCATTCAGCGGGGATAACGAGAGAAACGTTGTCGGAAAATGGCTATATGTAATGAACTGAATATAGGGGAAAGAAGTGATCAACAATGAACGAAAAACAAGTTTTTGACCCAATTGAAGAGGCTATATATGAGTTAATGCAGGGTAAAGTGGTTATTGTATGTGATGATGAGGATAGAGAAAATGAAGGTGACTTTGTTGCTTTAGCAGATCAAGTGACGCCAGAAACGATTAATTTCATGATTACGTACGGACGCGGGTTAGTTTGTACTCCTATTTTAGAAGACCGTGCCCGGAATCTTGGGCTTGTTCCTATGGTAGAAAACAATACAGATCCACATGGAACAGCTTTTACTGTGAGCATCGATCATGAGTCCACCACTACTGGAATATCGGCCAGCGAACGAGCGGACACGATACGAGCGCTTCTTCGCCCAAATGCTACAAGTCATGAATTCAAACGTCCCGGTCACGTGTTCCCGCTCGTAGCTAAAAACGGAGGCGTCCTGCGGCGTGCAGGCCACACAGAAGCGGCAATTGACTTAGCGAGACTGTCAGGTTCTGAGCCTGCCGGAGTCATTTGTGAAATTATTAAAGATAACGGGGAAATGGCTCGGGTACCCGATTTAAGAAAAATCGCAGATGAACATGGTCTAAAAATGATCACCATTAAAGATCTCATCCATTACCGTCATAAAAAAGACAAGCTAGTGAAGAGAGAAGCTGAAATTAAACTTCCAACAGACTTTGGCGAGTTTAAAGCGTATGGTTATACTTCTATCGTTGACGACAAAGAAATCATCGCCCTTGTGAAAGGCGACATTGATCCAGAGGAACCGACACTCGTGCGTGTACACTCCGAATGTTTGACAGGTGATGTGTTTGGTTCTCATCGCTGTGATTGCGGACCTCAGCTTCAAGCAGCCCTTGAGCAGATTGAAGAAGAAGGAAAAGGCGTTTTATTATATATGAGACAAGAAGGGCGCGGCATTGGTTTAATTAATAAGCTGCGGGCTTACCAACTGCAAGAAGAAGGCTATGATACCGTGGAAGCCAATGAGAAATTAGGTTTTAAACCTGATTTACGAGATTATGGTATTGGAGCGCAAGTGTTGAGAGATGTGGGCATCACGAAAATGAAGCTGTTAACAAATAACCCTCGTAAAATCACAGGTTTAAAGGGGTACGGGCTAGAAGTAGTAGAGAGAGTACCTTTACAGCTTCCGTATAACAAAGATAATGAGAAATATTTACGAACCAAACATTCAAAACTCGGTCATATGCTTCACTTTTAGAGCGAGGAAAGCCAATGAGAGAAAAAGGAGTCGTTGTAATGTCTAACGTATATGAAGGCGAATTAGTGGGAACAGGTTTAAAAATAGGAATTGCAGCTGGTCGTTTTAATGACTTTATTACTTCCAAGCTTTTGGAAGGAGCAGAAAATACGTTAAAGCGTCATGGCGTAGCAGAGGAAGACATAGATATAACGTGGGTGCCTGGTGCTTTCGAACTTCCTTATGCTGCAAAGTTAATGGCCGATAGTGGAAGGTACGACGCGATCATTACGCTGGGAGCGGTGATTAAAGGGTCTACCCCTCATTTTGACTATGTATGCGGGGAAGCGGCGAAAGGGATAGGGCGTCTGTCTCTTGATAAAGGATTGCCTGTTATTTTTGGTGTCCTCACCACGAATACAATTGAACAAGCAATTGAAAGAGCAGGAACGAAAGCAGGCAATAAAGGGGCAGATGCTGCTATAACCGCTATTGAAATGGCTAACCTTGATAAAAAGTTCAAAAAAGGGTAAACTACTATACGCGATCATAAAAACATGACGGATGACCGTCATGTTTCACTTTGCGAATAAAAAATTCGTGAGTGAAGATTTGGGCGAAATATGATAACCTCTTTGTATAGAATGTATATAGTCAGTGCTGCATGTTATCTCGATGATCTGTTACGCAGTTCTGGTACTGGAATGTTTAATTTTATTCTGATCAGGGTGCACGTTCGTTTGAAATTTCGAGAGAAATAAGGGATGATTCACATGTTTATTAAGTATAAACCTGCTTATAAAAAAATAGCGATGGGGCTCCTTTCTTACATGCCGGAACAGAAAGACGTAAAGGATCTTCAAGACACAATTGCCTGTTACGAAGAGAATAACGATTGGCAGCTTTATTTGTGGAAAGAGAACGAGGATATTATTGGCGTATTAGGGCTGTATCATCGTGGCCCTGACGTGGTGGAATTAAAGCATATATGTGTGAACCCGTCCTATCGAGAAGAAGGAATAGGGAAAGAAATGGTCCACACTATTAAAGAAAGACTCGATGCTGAACTGATTCCTTGTGAGGAAACGGCTGCTTTTTTAGGCACGTGTCAGCGTGATAAAGAACAGCCTTCGCCGGAACAGCCGAGCAAAGTGAGCGGTTAAATGAGGGCTATTTCTACAGGAAGTTAACTGATGGAGGGCAAGTGATCTTTGCCCCGAAACAGGTCTTCTTTTATGGAAGCGAACGCTTGAAAACAACCCATTGATATATTTCTGAAGAAAGCTGTACCGTGCAAGTCGTTGCCGGGACAGCTTTCCTTTGTTTCACTTTTCTATTTTAAACGTCGAGTCATCACGCAACATATGTTTGTGTACGAGATAAGGGTTGTCTAGATCACTTTTTCTTTGCCATTCGATCTGTTGGGCACGGCAGCGCTTTTTACAAGCTTCTATCAGCGATTCATCTGTTAAAGGAAGGTTCATATCCGCGTATGGTTTTTCTTCGAGAACGTCACTTATCTTCTCATCGATCAAATGAAGTAATGAACCTGTATCGATCGCTAAACGTTCGACCTTTTCAGCATGTGCTTGGATAATCTTCTCACTGTTACGAAACAATTTGAGAGCGCCGGTGTGATTCGCTCTTCTGTGATGATATAAGGCGACAGCCAGTTGAATGAGCCCCGTCCAATAGGCGTCTCTGTTTCCTCTTTTTTTTCTTTTCCAATGCTCCTCCAGGATTTCATGGCATTCAAAGAAATCACGGCTGCCGTGAAAGTGAATGAGAAATTGAATGTAAGCCTCTGGATACTTATCCATGATTTTCTTCCTTTCCAGTAGTATCGGTAATGCTCAGTGTAACATAGATGATAGAACGGTCTTACCTTCCTCTCGTATGTGTAAAATATTTCTCAAGATTATTTGAGCTAATTATCGCAAAAAACATCTTATGGAGGAAGGTTTCGTCAAGAGCGAATGTAGTGAGGACAACGTCAAACCCTTGAAAGGATCTTCATCCAGGAAGAACCACCCAGGGGAAAAGGGTGAAGGTGACAAAGTAGGCAATATCTGTGTTTTATTGATGTTTATATATCCTATAGCTATTTATAATTTTCTAGTGTGTTTATTGACTGGAAGGAGCGTTGGGCGATGACTCCAGCGGGAGAAGCATGAGTCTTGAGACCCCGCAGACACGCTTTAGCGGGTCGAGGAGGCTCAAGCCATGCCCGCGGAAAGCATTCGCCCAGAGCGAGTGGAAGTCAACCCTCCCCTTAAGAGATAAACGGTGTACAAAAATCGAGTGCTGGAAATGTTAGTGCAATAACCTTCTCGAGGAAAACTTGACGCATACCTTACCCTCCCATCTAACACTGGAATGGGCAAGGTATGATATAATTTACTTTGCTTTAACAACTATAATGGCTGGGGTGGAAATGAATGAAACGGTACAGTGTCAAGATAGACAGCTTTGAAGGGCCATTAGATTTACTTCTCCATTTAGTACAACAATCAGAGATGGATATCTATCACATCCCCCTTGCAGAAATAACAAATCAGTACTTAAAATATGTCCGTACGATGCAAGAACTCGAATTAAATATAGCTAGCGAATATTTAGTCATGGCAGCAACCTTATTGGAAATAAAGAGTACGATGCTGCTGCCCCGTGACACTAGTTTAGATATGGAAGAAGACAGCGAAACGGAAGAAGAGATAAGAGACGAACTTTTAACGAAGTTAGTCGAATACAAAAAATATAAAAGTGCAGCCGAAGAATTAAAAAGTCGTGATACCCAGGAAGTGACTCGCTACAGCAAAGAGCCGGATGAGTTGGAAGAAGTCGAGAGAGGGAAAGAGGTTTCACCGGATGTCACGTTATTTGATATGCTGGAGGCTTACCTTTCATTGAAAAGTAATACGACTGAGAAGGTGGACGAAACCATTCATTCTATACCATCTGAGGATTTTTCGATGGAAGAGAGCATGGACAACATAGTAACGAAGCTCTCGTCTCAAAAAGGTGATGTCACGTTTCAAGAATTATTTACGTCGATGGATAAGCCAAAGAAAGTAGTCACGTTTTTAGCTGTTTTAGAATTAATGAAAGAGCGAAAAATAGTCTGTAAACAATCAGATAACTTTGGGGATATCCTATTACACCTGCGTGAGGAGGAAGAGGGATGAGCCAAAACATACACGCCATTATTCTTGGCATGTTATATGTACGCGGGCAAGAAGGACTGCTTCTTAAAGAAACAGCTGAATTGCTTGATATAACAGTAGAGGAGGCAGAACATCAGCTTGAGACATGTAAAGAATATACCGATCTATACGTTCCGGGCTTACAAATCATACGCATTGAAGATACATACCGTTTAGTGACAAAGGATGAGATTGCACCTTATATTCAAAAGCTAATGCGGCCAGCTTCAAAGGGAAAACTCTCACAAGCCGCGTTAGAAACGTTAGCTATTGTTGCTTACAACCAGCCGGTAAGCCGGACGGAGATTGAAGAAATTCGAGGAGTGAAGTCAGAGGCCGCGCTGTCTACATTAGTGAATAAAGAATTCATTCAGGAAGCAGGAAGGGCAGCAAGCATAGGCCGCCCCATTTTATATAAAACAACGGAACGTTTTTTAGAGCATTTTCACTTATCCTCTCTCGAAGACCTTCCCGATTTAGAAGATGTCACTTCTGAAGAGGAAGACGGGTCACATGGAGAAGAGGCTGAATTGTTCTTTCAATCGATCAACAATCAGCTCTGATCTGTCATATATAAGGATGGCCCATGCTCGGGAGTCAGCCTCCCCTCTATATGGGGGCTCTTCTCTGGCGCGCGCTGTTTTTTTAATGGAGTGATCTCTGCTTCAGACGTTATCGGCTCGAGGTCACTCAACTCTTCTCTTGGCAGAGGCTGGGACAAAAGTATTTAAATGAAAGATAAATCCGAACAACTTATGTTGTCGCTTTGTCAAAATACTTCGCTTTCCGCGGGCACGGCTTCAGCTTCCTCGGAAAGCGAAAACGGCTTTCCTGCGGGATCTTCAGCTCGTGCTGTTCCCGCTGGAGTCTACGTATTTTGACTACGCTGATACACTGCGTTTATGAAACGGGTGACTCCTTCAACATGTGATCGTTCGTCTTTAGAGTTGACTATTCTAGTTTTGTCCCAGCCTCACTTTTTCTTGTTCATTTTGTTTCATACGTTTGAATATAAAGTGGATAAGAACCATTCCATTCTGCATACAGCACTTTTTCGAGAGCGGGAATATTCTGATCATGAATATCCGCTAAAATGTCTCCTTTGTTTAAATTCGCTTCGTTTATATTATCCTCTATCCATTCTCCATCTAGAATAACAGAGAGCGGCATGGGAGAAGGTGCAGGAACAGCGGCCATCCAATCTTTATTTGTTGTTGGTGAGGAAGAGGGCGTCTTCATCACATTCACCGTACCATTCGCTTCAAGAATTGCATAATGAACGTCTTGGAAGGAAAATACATCCTTATCTCTCAATAGATGCTGGAGCTGGTTTAAGTCCAGCTTATTATGTCTTAACGCCTCATAGTCAATTTTTCCTTCACGTATGACAATAGTCGGCCTGCCTTCTAAAAAGCTTCGGGAGGCTTTTTTCTTTTGCGTAATTTTTTCAATAATAATGATTAGCAGCGCCCATAAAATGACGGCGTATAACACGTAGTGGATGCCTATTTCCTTATCATAAATCGCATTTCCGACTAATTCACCTAAAATGAGTGCTGAAATGAAGTCAAAGGGAGTAATTTGGCTGATCTGTGTTTTGCCCAGTGCTTTCGTTATAAATAATAAAGCGACGAAACCGACAATTAGTTCTAACGTTAAGTGTAAAAAATTGAACGGCACTAGACTCCATCCCCCTTCTAGTCCTTCTCCGTTATGTGTGCTTGCAGACATTCATACAGAGTTCGTCTATCTTTCATTACAGTATGGTGAACATTTTTCCGTATTTTATCCCACCGTTTTCTTCTAATGTCACTTTTCCTAACGGTACATAAAACATTCATCCTTATTTCATACTAAACGTGCGAGACCTCAATCCATACAGACGGGAAGGAAAGGTATAGAAACCTCAGGAAGGAAGGAGCTAAATGAAAGCGCAGAAGACAAAAATATTATGTAAGCAAATATGTATTCTTTGTTTACTTTTCTCTGTTTTAGGCGGCTGTCAGGACCAAAACACTTCTTCAGAGACAGAACATTTGAATGAAGCGATGACGAAGTCCGAGTCGATCATGGAGGAAATGGAACCGATAACGTCATCTGTAGCCATCTATGACGATAAAGAAAAAGAGATATATGCTGCTGCGGAAGTGAGGCACATGGACAGACTCCGCTTAGATAAAATTAGAAAAGAGGCACATAAAAAATTGTCAGAGGAATGGCCTAACGAAACGGTTCATTTTTCAACGGATAAAAAAGCGCTGATTGAGCTTCGTAAATTAAATAAAGATTTGGCAGCCAAGAAGATGGGAGAAGAAGAATTGAAAAAAAGATTAACGAAGATTGAAGAGCATATGAAAGGGTGAGAAAGGGGATGAAAAAAAATCAGCAACAAACCAATGAACAAAAAATATATCAAGATTACGCAGCCAAAAAAGAACCGAAACCTCCCATTTTATTAAACTGCCTCAAAGCGTTTATTATAGGTGGTCTTGTATGTACGTTTGGGCAGCTGATACAAGATTTTTTTCTGTATAATTTCGATTTTAACGAACAAACGGCAGGAGATCCTACGATTGCCGTATTAATCTTAATTTCCGTGTTATTAACGGGTTTTGGTGTATATGACAAATTGGCTCAATTTGCAGGTGCCGGAGTAGCAGTGCCTGTTACCGGTTTTGCGAACTCGATGTCTAGTGCTGCGATTGAATACCGGACGGAAGGATATGTACTAGGTGTAGGTGGTAATATGTTTAAGCTCGCGGGGCCAGTCATTGTGTACGGTACCACCTCCGCTTTTTTAATCGCACTTATAAAAACACTATGGATGCAATGGGGGGGATAGTATGCTTCAGGGCAGTCAATCTTGGAAGTTCGTAAATGAACCTGTCATCCTGTCCACTGGGGTTGTAGGCGGGCCGTTTGAAGCAAAAGGAAATGTAACAAAAGATTTTGATCACCTCTTTTCTGATGTTTGGATGGCAGAGACAACCTTTGAAAAAGCCCAAACTCGATTATTTGAAGAGGCTTCTTATACAGCTTTGTCCAAGATCAATAAAAAACCTCAAGATATGCAATTTTTATTTGCAGGTGATCTGATTAACCAAATAACAGCTACAAGCTTTGCATGCCGTACATTGTCGATTCCCTATTTTGGTTTATTTGGGGCATGTTCTACTTCTATGGAAGGTCTCGCTTTAAGCAGCTTCATCGTGGATAAAGGGGGAGCTGATTACATTTTAACCGGCACAGCAAGCCATAACGCTGCTACTGAAAAGCAATTTAGATATCCTAACGAATACGGGGCACAAAAGCCGCCGACGGCTCAATGGACAGTTACTGGCTCTGGTACAGCAGTTATCGGAAAAAGCGGTGCCGGCCCTGTCGTTACATCTGCGACCATCGGAAAAATTATGGATTTAGGTGTCACGGATCCATTTAATATGGGGGCAGCGATGGCTCCGGCGGCAGCCGATACAATTGAAGCCCACTTTACTGATTTTGATCTGGATCCTTCTTATTACGATTACATCGTTACAGGGGATTTAGGAGAAATCGGCTTACCATTAATGAAAGATCTTCTTCAGCAGCGGGGCATCATGGTCACGGATGCTCAATGTCTTGATTGCGGTCTGCTCATTTACAAAAGTGAACAAGAGGAAGTACAAGCTGGCGGGAGTGGGACAGGTTGTTCTGCCGTTGTAGTGTACGGACATCTATTGAATCGCTTAAAAAATCAAGAATTCACACGAATGCTTGTCGTAGCAACCGGTGCATTGCATAGTCCTTTATCCGTTCAGCAAGATGAGACAATTCCATGTATTGCGCATGCTGTGTCCATTGAGATGAAAGGGGTAGGAAACCTGTGATATATTTCTGGGCCTTTGTAGTGGGAGGAATCATTTGTACCATCGGACAACTATTGATGGATAAAGCAAAGTTGACGCCAGGACATACGATGACAACGCTTGTGGTCTCAGGAGCTATTTTAGATGGTCTCGGCCTTTACGAACCCCTCATTGATTTTGCAGGTGCCGGAGCAACTGTCCCGATTACCAGCTTTGGTAATTCATTAGTCCACGGGGCCATGGCCGAGGCAGAGCAAAGAGGAATAATAGGAGTAATTACGGGAATATTTGAAGTGACAAGTGCAGGTATTTCTGCAGCTATTATATTCTCTTTCTTAGCCGCACTTGTATTTAAACCAAAAGGTTAATTTAACAACATCTGCAAGAGCGCACTTTTGTCCGTTCTTGCAGATTTTTTTGTTATCGCCCTTATAGAGGCTTCTTTGAGCGATTGTTAGTACAGACTTGTACCCACCGCTTTTCCAACTTATGCGAAGGGGGCATAAACAACGGACAAGTACATACAATTTAACAAGTTGGACGAGATTTGATAAAGGGAGCCGGGGTGCCCGATGAAGAAAATAACTTGTATGATCATTTATTTAAGCGCTGTTTTGGTTGTACTGCCAGTCATTGAAGTCTATGCTAACCATCAAGATGATACCGTCCACATTTCGGGAAGATCGGGAGTTTTGATAGAGCAGGAGAGTGGACGCGTTTTATACGGCAAAGAGGAACATGAGCAAAGAAAAATTGCAAGCATTACTAAAATCATGACGGCTATTCTTGCGATTGAATCAGGGAAATGGAGAGAGACTGTAGAGGTAAGCACACGAGCCGCCGGTGTGGAAGGTTCTTCATTATACTTAAGGCCAGGAGAGCACATCTCACTCGAAAATCTAACGTATGGTTTAATGATGAGGTCAGGCAACGATGCGGCAGTCGCAATAGCGGAACATGTGGGAGGAAGTGTGGAAGGATTCACGTATTTAATGAATGAGAAAGCTAAAGAAATTGGGATGAAAAATTCGCAATTTACGAATCCTCATGGATTAGATGACGGAGATAATCATTACTCTACAGCTTATGATATGGCTCTTCTCATGCAATACGCGATGTCAAATGACACATTTAATGAAGTTAGCAAAACAGAACGATACAGGGCCCCTCAAGAAGGAGAGGACTGGGATCGTATATGGAGTAACAAAAATAAACTGTTAACATCTCTTTACGAATACTGTATCGGAGGAAAGACAGGCTATACGAAAAGTGCCGGTCGGACATTAGTAAGTGCAGCAGAAAAGGGAGATATGACTCTAATTGCTGTTACATTAGATGCTCCCTCGGATTGGGATGATCACATTTCCATGTATGAGTGGGCGTTTTCTTCCTTTCACATGAAACAAATAGCGGAAGAAGAGGAAGAAATTACGATGAACGAGGTAGAACAAGGAACATTTTATTTACCAGAAGATTTCCGTTACCCATTAAGCAGTGATGAGAAACTAACGAGGAAACTATCGATCAAGCGATCATTAATAGATGGTCACGATGAGAAAACGATAGCAGGGAAAATAACGTGGTTGCTGGAAGATGAGGTAGCGCACGAAATGTCTGTCATTTTTGAGAGAGACAGTAACACAAACGAAGGCATCATTCGGAAAATTGGTAACCTCTTTCGTTCATGGACTGGAGGGGATTAGATTGATACATCTTATCTGGATGTTCATGCTAATCGCAGGGATCGTGACAGCCATGTTCACCGGACGCATGGAAGAAGTCACGGAAGCGATATTCACCGGGGCGGAAGAAGCAGTCGTTTTATGCTTTGGTTTAATTAGTGTGATGGTTTTTTGGCTTGGAATTATGAATATTATGAAATCAAGCGGTCTGTTAAAGTCTTTCACGAATATGCTGCGGCCGATTGCAGTAAAGTTATTTCCAGATGTACCTGCCAATCATCCCGCCATGGGATATATTTTATCAAACATCTCTGCTAACATCATGGGACTAGGCAATGCTGCTACTCCTATGGGGATAAAAGCTGTCAAAGAATTAAGGAGGTTAAACGGGGATAAAGAAGAAGCGAGCCGTTCGATGATTACTTTAATGGCATTAAACACTGCCAGTCTCACGTTGATTCCTACTACTATCATCGCGATTCGTATGAATTATGGTTCCGCGTCACCCGCAGAAATTGTAGGAACCACCATATTTGCAACAGGCTGTTCGACAATCGCTGCCTTATGTATTGATCGCTACTTCTATCACCGAAAACTGAAAAAGGGCAGAATATGATGAATTGGCTTGAAACTGTGTCATTATGGACGATCCCTCTGTTACTCCTGATTATTCTCTTACATGCTGTTGTGAAAAAAGTGCCTGCTTATGATTGCTTTGTGGAAGGAGGAAAAGACGGTTTTCAGTTGGCTGTCACACTCATTCCCTATTTAGTCGGTATGATGACAGCGATTTCTGTATTTAGGGCATCAGGGGCGATGGACTTATTGCTTGAGACTCTAAAGCCATTGTTAGTGTTCTTAGGCATCCCGGCAGAGATTGTACCGCTGGCGATATTGCGTCCCATCTCGGGAAGCGGGGCTTTAGGAATGGCCAGCAACTTAATTGCAGAATATGGCCCTGATTCTTTTATAGGACGTTTAGCGTCGACCATGCAAGGGAGCACTGATACGACGCTTTATGTATTAACGGTTTATTTTGGGGCTGCAGGTATCAGGTATATGGGAGGAGCTTTAAAAGTAGGACTTCTCGCTGATTTAGTAGGTATTATAGCTTCTATTTTCATTGTTACCCTCGTTTTTGGGTGAGCTGCGGTGGGCAGCTCTTTTTTTTGTTTGTGAAATGACAAAAGCTATTCGATTGTGAGCAATTACATAGTATTATTCTCTCAAAACCTGATTACAGTGGCGACAAGCCTCCTAGCCCCACAGGACGTGACGCTCTTAGTCGAACATCCTTACATGATTGCGCTTTTCTTATTGTCTAGCTTCAGGCGCCATCGGCTCGAGGTCGCTTCAACCCGCTCTGCGGCGGCAGAGCCTCCTCGGCGGGTCTCCAGCGCTTGTCGTATTAGTGTTCTTCTGCTAAGTACGCGAACGTCCTGTTCGCAACGCAGAAGTCAGCACGTCCTGTGCAAGCCAGGGCGCTTGCGCTTTTCTTAGTTTAAGGTTGTGAAAAGGTGTTGGGATGGTTATGATGGAACATGAGGTGAACATGATGGAACGAGTACAAAAAGTAATCGCAAATGCAGGGGTTACATCAAGGCGTAAAGCAGAGAAATTAATAGAAGAAGGCCGAGTAAAAGTTAACGGTAAAGTAATTCGTGAACTTGGTGTAAAGGTATCCCCTCAGAAAGACACCGTGGAAGTAGACGGTATTCCGCTCGATAAAGAAGAACCTGTTTATTTTTTATTCTATAAGCCAAAGCAAGTAATTTCGGCCGTTCAAGATGATCGTGGCCGCAAGGTTGTAACCGATTATTTTAAGGAAGTCGAGCAGCGAATATTTCCTGTAGGCCGGCTGGATTACGAAACTTCCGGTCTGTTGCTCTTGACCAACGATGGTGAATTTGCCAATTTAATGATGCATCCTAAAAATAAAATTAATAAAACGTATATCGCAAAAGTGAAAGGTAAGCCTGGAAAAGACGAACTGAAAGCATTACAGAGAGGCCTCCCGATAGAAGGAAAAAAAACAGCGCCTGCGAAAGCTAGAATCAAGTCAGCTAATATTAAAACGAACTCGTCCATCGTCGAACTAGTGATCCATGAAGGAAGAAACCAACAGGTAAGAAAGATGTTCGACGCCATTGGCCACCCCGTGATGAAACTGAAACGAGAAAAGTATAGTTTTCTCACGCTAGAAAATTTAAAACCAGGTGACAAACGGCCATTGAAACCTATTGAAGTCAAAAGATTGATCGACAGTGCTGTCACATAAGTGTCATAAAGAACACGATGTAAACCTTTTGCTATTAGCGTTATAATTAGGGTTGGAATAACTACTAGGTGGATGGTTTAGACACAATAGAGGTGTTTTTATGGAGAAGGAAAAGTGCGAACAGTGCGGTCATCTCAATCCTTACGGTACCCGCCTATGTCAATCATGCGGGAATCCGCTTGATGAAAAGGATAAAAAAGCTACCGTTTTGGACATGCGTTATGAAGGAACCGCGAGAAGGTCACAAACCTATAACAAGACGATCATTGACAAGATATGGAACTTCTTCTCCTCCGTGAAAGTCGGTGTGTGGATTATTATTTTAGTGCTGTCTGCTTCTGCACTAGGGACATTATTTCCTCAGGAAATGTACATTCCAGGGGGAGTGACCCCATCCGACTATTACAGAGAAGAATACGGCATTGCTGGACAAATTTATTACGAACTCGGGTTTCACAATCTCTATGGTTCGTGGTGGTATATGGCATTAGTCGCGTCACTTGGTATTTCTTTAGTGATTGCAAGTATCGACCGGGTAGTTCCTCTTTATCGTTCGTTAAAAAACCAGCGTGTTAAGAAAAATGAAGCGTTCTTAAAACGTCAACGGTTTGTTGGACAGGTAGAGACGGACGATCAGGAAAGAGCGATCGCCGAAGCAAAAGAAGTGCTGCAACAAAGAAAGTACAAAGTGAGAGAAGAAGATGGAAACATCCTTGCGGAAAAAGGTCGTTTTTCAAGATGGGGTCCATATGTAAACCATTTAGGACTTATTATTTTTCTTACAGGAGCGTTACTTCGCTTTTTCCCGGGAATGTACGTCGATGATTCTGTTTGGGTACGAGAAGGAGAAACAAAAGTGGTCCCCGGAACAGATGGCGAATATTTTATCAAAAATGAACGCTTCCTCATGGAATTGTATGATGAGAATGATGAAAAATACGGAGAAGCAATGGAACGCACGGGGGAACCCGTCGTGGAGAACTTCCAAACGGATGCAGTGCTATATCAGAGAAAAGATGCAGGGACGGTTGGAACGGAGCCAGAACTTGAAGTATGGAAAGAAGACGAGATCCGTGTGAACCATCCACTGCGATTTAATAATTTCGGTCTTTATCAAAGTGATTATAAATTAAATGAGTTAAGTAAAATGGCGTTTACTCTCGACAGCCGAGAAACAGGAGAAAGCATTGGAAACCTTGAGATTGATTTACATGACCCGAAAAGTGAATATGATTTAGGGGATGGCTATAAAGTTATCGTTCATTCCTATTTCCCTAATTTTGAATTCAATGAAGAAGGGGAACCAACCACCATTTCAAGTGTGCCGGATAACCCTGCTTTTATCTTCCAAATTATTTCTCCCGAGCATCCAGATGAAGGGGAGTATAGCTTTGTAGGAATTCGAACGAATGAAGATATTTTTAAAGAAAACGATTATGAAATGAGCTTTGCGGATGTAGAGATGAATCACGTCACCGGTTTGACGGTTCGAAAAGACTTAACGCTTCCTTTCCTCATTACAGGCGGTTCAATCTTTATGATTGGCTTAATACAAGGGTCATACTGGTCCCACCGCAGAATTTGGATCCAGAAATCAGGAAAGAAGCTTTGGATCGCTGGACATACCAATAAACATCTCCATTCGATAAAGCAAGACTTTAAAGTACTAGCTGAAAAGACAGAGTTTGAGGCAAAAGAAAACGAAGCATTGGTCACAAACCAACAAAAGGAATAGGAATACGGAAGGGGTGACGATATGGATACCATAAATGAAACCTTTTTATTGATTGCCTTCTTTTTATATTTACTGTCTACTATCTTATTTTCTGTCTCCGTGACGGGGAGAAAGTGGCGTGATAAAGAAGGCGATATGACAGGAAACAGGTGGGGCACGTTAGGCTTCATTACAGCGATTGCCGGTTTCGTATTTGCGCTCGGTTACTTTATTACGAGATGGGTGGAAGCGGGACGTGCTCCGGTAAGTAATATGTTTGAATATATGACGTTCCTGGGGATTGCTCTTAGCTTTGCATTCCTCATTATATACGCCATTTATAAAACAAACGTGTTGGGTATGTTCACCATGCCGGTGGTTATGCTCATTATCGCTTACGCTTCTATTTTTCCATCGGAAATTGAACCATTGATACCATCGCTTCAAAGTAATTGGCTCAAAATACACGTTACGACAACAGCGATCGGTCAAGGGATATTATCCATTGGGTTTGCAGCAGGGCTTATTTACTTAATTCGTACGTTGGATTTTACGAAGAGAGACAAAAAAGTGTTTTGGCTGGAGTTCATTATGTACTCCCTTGTGAGTTTAGCTGGATTTATCGTCGTACGGTACTTGTTCCAATTGTTAAATTATGAAGCAGTGTTTCAATACGTGGATGAAACGGGTAATGAAGCTGAATTAGTGTATCACTTGCCGGCTATCCTAGGTCCGAATGAAGGACAGTTGTTAACATCCGGTGTGATGGAACCTTTGATTCATTTACCATCCTGGTTACGAAGCGATGACGCGAACACGGTAGTCTGGTCACTGCTTACAGGTGTTGTTCTTTATGTGCTGCTGCGTCTCATTTTGAGAAAGCCTATTGGCGGATCACTGCAGCCAGTCTTAAAGGGCATTAACCCTGAGACAATCGATGAAGTAAGCTATCGAGCTATTGCGATAGGGTTCCCGGTGTTTACATTGGGCGGATTGATTTTCGCCATGATTTGGGCTCAGATCGCCTGGACGAGGTTCTGGGGATGGGATCCGAAGGAAGTATGGGCTTTAATTACTTTCCTCTTTTACGCCGCCTATTTACACTTACGTTTATCGCGAGGATGGCACGGAGAAAAGTCAGCATGGCTGTGTGTCATAGGCTTTGCTATTATTATGTTCAACTTAGTGTTTGTCAATTTAGTTATAGCAGGGCTTCATTCCTATGCCTGATGAAAAGGAGCTGTTCCTGCGGGGACAGCTCGTTTTCTTACAAGTTTAGAAGCATTCATTAAGTGATGTCTAGCTTCAGGCGCCATCGGCTCGAGGTCGCTTCAACCCTACTCTTGGCGGCAAGCCTCCTCAGGCCCACAGATGGATGTTCTTTTGCTAAAAGCGCAAACGTCAGGTATGGATCTTTTGCTAACTTCGCAAACGTCCTGTTTGCAACGCAAAAGTCAACGCATCCTGCGTAAGCCAACGCAAAAGTCAGCACATCCTGTGCAAGTTCGGGCGCCTTGCGCTTTTCTTGTATGTAACATGAGAACAACCATACGTATGGAGGTATGAAAATGAATGAAGATACAAAAGTTTTAATCGTCGACGATGAGGAAAGAATCCGCAGGTTGTTAAAAATGTATTTAGAAAGAGAAAAGTACCAAGTTACAGAGGCAGAGAATGGAGAAGAAGCGTTAGACTTAGCCGTTAATAAAGATTTTGATGTCATTTTGCTGGATCTCATGATGCCTGGAATGGATGGAATGGAAGTGTGCGAAGAACTACGCAAAGTAAAAGCTACTCCAATCATCATGCTAACAGCAAAAGGAGAAGAGTCCAACCGCGTCCAAGGGTTTGAAGCTGGAGCAGACGATTATATTGTGAAGCCATTCAGCCCGAGAGAAGTGGTTTTACGTGTGAAGGCTATTTTACGCAGAGCCTCTAGTACGAAATTTCTCCAAACCGAGACGCAAGCGAAAGACGTATATGTCTTCCCGCATTTAACCATAGACAATGACGCTCATCGTGTCACAGTAAATGAGGAGGTCATCAATTTAACTCCAAAAGAATACGAATTGCTTCTTTATTTAGCGCAAGCTCCGGATAAAGTATTTACGAGAGAGCAGCTCCTTAAAGATGTGTGGAATTATGATTTCTTCGGAGATTTACGTACCGTGGACACCCATATTAAAAGGCTGCGAGAAAAGCTAAGCAAAGTATCTCAAGATGCCGCAGAAATGATTTCAACGGTGTGGGGAGTCGGATACAAATTTGAGGCAGTGGACGATTAATGTTATGGAGAAGTGTTGTAGGTAAACTATGGGGGACGATTCTTCTCCTTGTTATTGCAGTACTTTTATGTTTAACATTTCTTCTTCTTCAATTTTTTGAGCAGTTTCATATTTCAGAAGCAGAGGAACAACTCACCAATCATGCGAATGTGATTGTCTCTGTGTTGGAAGAACATCGGGATACCGCCATCGGACTTGACACCATCGATAAAATTGCAGGGTCTTATAACACCAACGTAGTTATTTTTAATGGCGAAGATTATTGGGAATCGAATAGCAATCAACAGGAAGAAGTCCATCTCCCGCTCACTGTGTTCGAAGAGGATGACCGACTAGAAAAGGTACAGAGCAATGGAGAAGAAGTAATTATGCATGGTAACTTCCCTTTGTATGAAGAGGGAGAAGAAATTGAGAACGAAATCTTTGTAGTCGGGATGCCATTTGAAACACAAGATAACGAACGTGGCTCTCTTTATCTTTATCAATCTCTTAACATTATTGAAGATACCACCGGAGAAACGAAGAAAATTATATTATTATCCGCCGGGATTGGCGTCATTCTAACTACGATCTTCGCCTTTTTCCTATCTTCGCGAATTACTGCGCCTCTTCGTAAAATGAGGCAGCTCGCGTTAGATGTAGCGAAAGGGGACTTTGAGACGAAACTTCCTATTGTGAGCCATGATGAAATCGGCCAGTTAGGGATTGCGTTCAATAAAATGAGGCGGGCACTTAATCAGAATATTACCGCCCTTAATCGCGAAAAAGAGCAGTTTAGCAGAATTTTGAGCAGTATGGCCGATGGTGTGGTTACCATCAATCGTAAAGGAGAAATTGTCGTAACGAATCCGCCAGCGGAACGATTTCTAGAATTATATCGTTTCCAAAATGACATCCAAGATGATACTAACAGGCTTCCTAAAGAAATGAAAAAATTATTTCAACAAGTTGTGGCCTTAGAAGAAGAGCAGATGCAAGAAATAGATTTACAAGGTCGCAGCTTTGCCGTGCTGATGACACCTCTCTATGACAGTGAATTTGTAAGAGGAGTGGTGGCGGTGATTCGTGACATGACAGAAGAGAGACAGCACGATAAGCTTAGAAAAGATTTTATCGCCAACGTCTCTCATGAATTGCGAACACCTATATCGATGTTGCAAGGGTATAGTGAAGCTATCATTGATGACATCGCAGCCAGCGAAGAAGAGAAAAAAGAAATTGCTCAAATTATTTATGACGAATCGATGAGAATGGGCCGGCTTGTCAATGAATTGTTAGACCTGGCAAGAATGGAAGCGGGGCACATCCAGCTTGACAGGCAATGGACGAATATTAATGAATTAAGCAAGAGAATTTATAAAAAATTTCAAGGTTTGGCAAAAGAAGCAGATGTCCAGTTAACACTCACGCAATCGGGTGAATATGAGGATGCATTCGTCGATGCCGATCGAGTTGAACAAGTGATCACTAATTTAGTTCATAACGCGATACGGCATACGGATACAAAAGGGGAAGTCTCCTTACGAGTGATGATGAACAAACGGGATGTTACAGTAGAAATTGTGGATAACGGTTCAGGAATTCCTGAAGAAGATCTACCGTACGTATTTGAACGGTTTTATAAAGCAGATAAAGCGCGTACGAGAAGCAAAGGCGGCACAGGGTTAGGACTTGCTATAGCCAAAAACATCGTTGATGCTCACGGTGGAGAAATATCAGTGCAAAGTATACTCGATGAAGGGACTACCTTCCGATTTACATTGCCGACACCAGAAGAACGTTCATAAATCGGGAGCGGATAGGGAGAGCATGAGGTCAGAATAGATAGCTCCCGTTACGCTCTTTGTCACAGTCTCATAGAAAGAGAGACGATTGGTATTCGGAGGGGGAGATTGGATGAAGGCATGGTTTGAGGAACACTTTCAAGATGATTATTTACGGGTGTATGATCATCGGGATGAGGAAAAAGCAGCCAACGAACTAACGGAGATTATGAAATATATGCCGCTCGAGCCAGGCATGAAAGCTGTGGATCTATGCTGCGGGAACGGCCGTCACGCCCGCTGGCTCGCGAGAAGAGGACTGCATGTGACAGGGGTAGATTTGTCGCCGGCTCTATTAAAAAAAGCTATTGAATTGACAGCAGGACTGCCTGTCCAATACATGCGGGCCGATATTCGTGATGTTCCTTTATTGCAAGAATATGAAGCGGCATTTAACTTATTTACGAGCTTCGGTTATTTCTCATCAGATTCGGAAAATGAACTAGTATTCACCCGGGCATCGGAAGGATTAAAACACAACGGCTGGTTTCTGTTTGACTACTTGAATCCGGATTACGTCAAGCAAAACCTTGTTCCGAAAGATGTGACCGAAAAGAATGGCTTAACCATTGTCCAGGAAAGGCAAATAAAAGATGACTACGTGTATAAACATATAACGTTGGAAGAAAACGATTCAAAAAGAGAGTACGTGGAGCGAGTGAAGTTATATACACAAGACACGCTCATTCAGATGTTGGAACGAAATCATCTGTACGTTCGTCATCTGTTTGGTAATTATAACGCGAGTCCTTTCCACCGGGAGCACTCTCCGCGTCAAATTTTTATTTGCCAAAAAGAAGTTTAAAAGAAGTGCATCTATTTCTTTTTTAATAGAAGTATGATATAAAATGTAGAAGAGAAAAATACAATTTGCAGAAGGTCATGCAAGGAATTATGCATGTTAAAAGGGAAGCCGGTGTGAATCCGGCACGGTCCCGCCACTGTATTCGCGAAAATTCGTTGATGAATTTTACTGTTGTTCAAATGCCACTGTCGCATAGACGGGAAGGCGAACAACATAAGCGTAAGTCAGGAGACCTGCCTTCTAGCACGGTGCGAGCCTTCGAGGAGGGGTATAGCCGGATTATCTGTTTGTATGGCGAAGTGTGTCCCTATCAAAATAGTTAATCCTGCTCTCCTTTGTGAAGGGAGAGCTTTTTTATTTTTCCGGACTACAAGGAGGAGTTCTATACCTAGAACGAGGAGCAGGCACTGAAGGTCAGAAAGGAGAAATCATCATGAAAAAAATGACAAGTATAGTGGCAGGAGTGAGTTTATTTATCATCTCCGCTTGTGGAGGAGTGGAGGAAGAGCCATCTTCTGAAGAGCAGGCGAATCAAACGGAGCAACAACAGGAAGAAGGTCAGCAGGAGGAAAACGCCTTTCCGTTGGAAGTGACAGATGCCGCGGGAAATGAAATAACGATTGAAGAAAAGCCCGACCGAATTGTAAGTGTGGTGCCAAGCAACACGGAGATCGCTTTTGCGTTAGGCCTAGAAGAAGAAATCGTAGGAGTGACGGATTTCGACAATTATCCAGAAGAGGCGGCAGAAAAAACTTCCGTGGGCGGTCTTGATTTCGATATGGAGACTGTTTTATCGTTACAGCCAGATCTCGTACTGGCCAGGGAGTCATCTTCTCCTGGAGGCTCGAATGAAGCATTTAGTCAATTGGAAGACGCAGGAATAGATGTGTTCATCGTTAACAGCGCAGAATCTTTTGAGGAAACATATGATTCGATTGAATTAATTGGGGAAGCGGTAGGAGAAGAAGATGCTGCAACACAACTCGTAAATGATATGGAAGCTGGTGTGGCAGAAATCAAAGATACGGCAGAAAACATACCGGAAGAAGTACGAAAAAAAGTATGGGTGGAAATACAGCCAGCACCTGATCTGTATACGACAGGAAAAGGTACGTTTATGCATGAAATGTTAGAAATCATCCATGCAGAGAATGTGGCAGAAACAGAAGAAGGATGGGTTCCATTTAGTGAAGAAGAGGTTGTTTCGTTGCAGCCTGAGATCATTATTACTACATATGGCGAGTCCGTAGATGGGGCCGGTGAGATGATTGCTGAACGCTCTGGCTGGGAAAGCATTCCTGCTGTAAAAAATAACAATGTCTATGACATCAATAACGATATAGTAAGCCGGCCTGGACCTCGTTTAGTAGATGGATTAGAAGAGTTAGCAGCTTCGGTGTATCCAGATGTTTTTGAAGAAGAGTAAAAAGTTTCTTATTTTTACAGCAGGCTTCCTTTTTTTACTAGGAACGATAATCGTTGGAGTGTCCCTAGGCAGTGTCTCCATCCCTATGGGGGCAAGTGCACAAATATTGTGGAATGCAATATGGGGCATTCCTACACACATAGACGAAACATACCAGACCATTGTGTTACAAATAAGACTGCCGCGGGCGATGCTTGCTGCCTTGGTAGGAGCAGCTTTAGCGATGGCGGGGGCTGCTTTCCAAGGATTGCTTCGAAACCCGCTGGCTGATCCTTACACATTGGGAGTTTCCTCAGGTGCCGCTTTAGGAGCAGTGCTCGTTTTGTTTCTAGGTTGGACTCTTCCCGTCATTGGAGATTTTACTTTACCGGTTGTCAGCATTATTACCGGCTTTCTGACGTTGTTTGTACTATTGGGATTCGTACGATTTATCGAGAGAAAGCTAACAACAGAAACTATCATTTTGGCAGGGATCATCATTAGCTCTTTTTTAGGCTCGGTTATATCCCTCCTTATCGCTTTGACAGGAGAAGAGTTACGGCAGATCATTTCTTGGTTGATGGGAAGTGTAGCGATGCGGGGCTGGGACTATGTGTGGCTCATGCTTCCCTTCTTTATCGTCGGAGCTCTGTTGTTAATGGCAAGCCGAAAAGAATTAAATGCTCTCGTATTCGGAGAGGACACCGCAAAAACATTAGGAGTGAATACAGAGCGGAAACGAGTCATGATTTTGGCAGGAGCTTCCCTTTTAACAGGGTCTGCTGTTGCAGTTTCGGGAACAATCGGTTTCGTCGGGCTCGTGGTTCCTCATCTAATGAGATTGTTGTTCGGACCGGATCATCAATCTCTAGTGCCGCTCTCAGCCATTTTTGGAGCAGGGTTTCTCGTAATCACAGACGTAACGGCTCGCACGCTCATCGCACCAACAGAACTTCCGATTGGAGTGATAACAGCTATCGTGGGAGCTCCGGTATTCGGGCTGCTTTTATTCCATGAGCGGCGCAGACGGATAAAAGTTACATAGAAAGGAGGGGAAGAGTTTGATTCACATTCAGCGCATTTCAGGAGGATATGGAAAAGAACCGATTGTGAAAGATATTAGCTTTCATGTGAACGCAGGAGAGATTTTTAGTATCGTTGGTCCTAATGGAAGCGGCAAATCTACATTATTAAAATTCATATACGGTGCATTAGAGCCTATGACGGGAGAAGTGAACATTGACCAACGTTCTCTTTCCTCCTATTCTCAAAAGGAATTAGCCCGAAAAATAGCAGTTCTCCCGCAGCACACAGAGACGGCTTTTTCATTCACAGTTCGGGAAGTGGTGGAATTAGGGCGATATCCTCATCAAAAAGGGTGGTTTTCGACCAATACGAAAAATGATGAGGATATGGTGCAACACGCAATGAAAGACACGGGTGTGGAAGCTTTTGCTCACTTACCGATGGACATGTTAAGTGGAGGCGAAAAACAACGTGTCCTTCTTGCGAGAGCGCTGGCACAAGAAGCAGACATATTACTGCTTGATGAACCTACCAATCATTTGGACATTTCCTTTCAAATCAGTTTATTAGACACGTTGAAAAAATGGACATTGGACAAGAAACTGACAGTTGTAGCTGTTTTACATGATTTAAATATGGCAGCGATGTACAGCGACCGCGTTTTACTATTAAAAGACGGAACCGAGCAAGCCATCGATAAACCAGCGTACGTCATGGAAAAAGAGAAGCTGGAAGATGTGTATCATACGCAACTGTATCGAAGAGAACATCCATCGGTTCCAAGCCCTTTGATTTCATTGGTCCCTTCAGAGAACGATCATTCTTTTACGTCTGATGCCATTGATCAATTATCTATTCATGAGAATAAGGATCATACTCTCATTTCGTCTCCCGATTACTGGAAAACATTGTCTTCAGCCGTAATTGGGGCTGGGTTTGGATGGCACCGTCTATTTATTAATCGTCACGTCGATAAAAGCTATTATGCGGAACATCCGGAAGAAGAATTCTCTCATTACTTACAGACGCAACAACTGGATGTTGCTGACACAGCAGGAATGATGACAGCTGCGAGACTCGAAGACGGGGCAGCGGCGAGGCTGACAGATGCAGAAGGCGATGTTTTCGTTTATGCTACCGCTGGTGTGGCGAACGCGGTCGATGCATCGAGAGCGTACAAAAAAAGTTCAAGTCCGGTCTCTGTCGGAACGATAAATATTTGGATTTTTATACACGGGACATTAACGGAAGCTGCATACGCGCAACTGATGATGACAGCTACGGAAGCGAAAGTAAAAGCGCTATTCGATAAGAATATCAAAGATCCCGATACAGAGACGACAGCAACGGGAACGTCGACAGATAGTGTCCTCATTGCAGCATCACAACAAGGAAGCAAGTATGATTACGGCGGTACGATCTCTGTTTTAGGAAAAAAAACCGCGAAAGCAGTCTACGATGCTGTCTGTCAAACCCTTGATAATTACATATGTCGTAAATAGGAGAATTATGAGTCATGATGGTTATAGCTCATGTTACTGCATTAACACTGGCTTATTTGCTGGACTTACTGTTTGGAGATCCTCGTACGAAATATCATCCCGTCGTTCTGATGGGGAACATGATCTCGACATTCGAACGTCTTTTTAATAAAGGGCGTGCCCGGAAATGGAAAGGACTGATTGCCACTCTCATACCAGGATTAGCGATAGCTATGATTGTATTTCTCTTCATGGCAGTGGCATATCATGTTCACCTTGCTATAGGAGTATTACTGGAAGCCTGTATTCTCTGGGGATGTATCGGCGGAAAAAGCATGATAAGCCATATCGAGAATATTTATGAACACCTTGAAAACAGACAAATCAAGGCTGCTCGGCAGGAGACTGCAATGATCGTATCCCGGGATACGACTCAGCTATCAGAAGAAGAAATGGTACGGGCTTCTTTGGAAAGCATTGGGGAAAACATATCCGACAGTGTGACTGCACCGATGTTATATGCCTTGATTGGAGGAGCGCCATTAGCGGTTTTTTACAGGTTTATGAACACGTCTGACGCAATGATCGGTTATCGGACGTCCCGCTATGAACAATATGGCTGGGGGGCCGCGCGGATAGATGATGTGTTGAATCTTATCCCTTCTCGGATAACGGCGCTATGTATGACGACAGCTGTCTGGTATGTGAACCAGACAAAATGGCTGCAAGCTTTCAAGGTGACTTGGGAACATGCAAAGCTCCATGAAAGTCCGAACGCCGGATACGGGGAAGCGGCAATGGCTGGTATTTTGAATGTGCGCTTAGGAGGGCCGACCAAGTATAGAGGGGAAATGATAGATCGACCTTTCTTTGGAAGAGGAGAACGGAAGCTTGATATTCCCTGTTTGCAGGATGGTTTACTTGTTTGGCGGGTAACCCTGGTACATTTTATCGTCTTTTTATGGATGTTTGGAGGGGTAACATGGCTTACTCAGAGCGTGCTAAGTTAATTTTCGTGTGCGGCGGTGTAAGAAGCGGAAAAAATGCCGTCGGGGAAACCCTCGCTGCTGACATGAGAAAGGAAAAGGGACGACTCGTATACATCGCAACAGCGCAACGAACAGACACGGAGATGGAGAAACGTATTATTAAGCATCAAAACGACCGTGAGCGAAAACAAGAAGGATGGGTGACGCTCGAGAGGCAGCGAAATCTTAGTGAGTGCGTCAAGCATTTGAACAAGCAAGATACTGTTTTTCTCGACTGCTTAACGACTTGGCTCAGCAATGAAATGTTCACGGAGAATGTCGAACACCAAATGCATCATGTGTTCGATCAGATAATAAAAACAATAGACTACCTGAGAGATGCTTCTTCACACGTCATCATTATTAGTAATGACGTGTTTCATGAACCAGTTCCTCAGGAAAGGTTGACGAAACATTATATAAAAACATTAGGGGCCTTGCACCAGTATGTTGTCTCACAAGCGAACGCAGCAATCAGTATGGAACATGGCTTACCAATCATAAAAAAAGGAGAGGTAGTAAGTGAAAGGGCTCATCGTATGGGGGACGTCCTCTAATTCTGGAAAAAGCTATATTGTAACAGGGTTGTGCCGAGCCCTTTCTAATCGAGGATGGAAAGTAGCACCTTTTAAAGGTCAGAATATGTCTAACAATTCGTACGTTACGATGTCAGGACATGAAATTGGCAGGTCACAAGGATTGCAGGCGTTGGCGGCACGTACCACTCCAACTGTATATATGAACCCCGTTTTATTAAAGCCGCAAAAAGAACGGACATCCGAAGTACTTATTTTGGGACAATCTGTTGGCTCGCCTGAAGCCAGTGACTATCGGCAGAACTTCTATAACAAAGCGAAAGAAGCTGTGAAGACATCACTAGAGCACTTACAAAAAGACTACGATGTCATTGTAATGGAAGGAGCAGGAAGTCCGGCAGAAATTATTTTAATGGATAAGGATTTGGCTAATCTTGCCACCGCAGAGATCGCAAACGTGCCGGCAGTTCTTACTTCGGATATTGAAAGAGGAGGGGTGTTCGCCAGTATTACAGGGACTTTAAACCTCCTTCCGCTACACCATCAAAAACGGGTGAAAGGACTAATCATCAACAAATTCCGTGGAGATCCTTCTTTATTTGAAAGCGGGGAAACATGGCTGCATGAAAAAACGGGCATTCCTGTCACTGGGGTGATGCCAACTCTCGATATTCCGATGGAGGAAGAAGATTCGCTCTCTTTTGCAGGGATGGAGCGACGACAAGAAGGAAAGGAGAGGGTCATAGATGTGGCTGTCATCGCCCTTCCTTATGTCTCGAATTATACGGATATGGATCCTCTCACAGCGGAAGACGATATCAACTTGCGAGTAGTACACCGCTCCGACCAGTTCGGTCACCCTGATGTCGTACTTCTACCCGGAACGAAAAGTACGATTCATGCCTATCAGTCGATAAAGAGGAATGGTTTGCTTCATAAAATAAAGGAGTATGCGAACGAAGGCGGGCATGTCATTGGGATTTGCGGTGGTTATCAAATGCTTGGCAGCACGCTAACAGACCGGTGGGGTATCGATACCGGGGAACCGGGAGTAGTCATGGAAGGCGCTGGTCTTCTTCCGGTCATGACCACTTTTCATAAGGAAAAAACGACAAGCCAATGGTCAGGATATGGCAAGTTGGCAGCTGATCAGCATGTATCGTTATCCGGATTTGAAATCCATCATGGAATCACAGAAGCAACATACGATGATACGTGGCTTCCGCTAGTATATGACACAGAAGGCAAGCCCGAGGGAATCAAGTCAAAAGATTACCGCCTAATAGGCACCCATATTCATCACCTGTTACATAATGACGAATGGAGAACGAGCTGGTTAAATAAAGTGCGAACAGAAAAAGATCTGCCTGTAAAAGATTCCACCGCGTTTCAAGCAAGGAAAGATGAAAATTTAGACAAACTGGCGGACGCGTTTGAGAAGCACGTGGATATGTCACACATCATGAAGATGATAGAGAAGGGATTATCATGATGAGAATCGTCCAATCTTACGTATATGGTTTCTATTTAGCGCTGTCTTTTCTCACCATTTTACCAACACGTCATGTGAACTGGGACGGGCAAACGACGAGAAAGTCTGTATACTTTTTCCCGGTATGCGGCCTCCTTATGGGAACGGTGGTTGTGATCCTTTCCTTTGGGATCACTCATTGGTCTACTCTGCCGGCTTACATAACAGCATTTATTATTTTTGTTATTTCTTTGCTTTTATACGGCGGACTGCATTTGGATGGGTGGATGGATGTGAGTGATGCGGTCGGATCGTGGCGCAGCCGGGAGAAGAAATTGGAGATCATGAAAGACAGCCATGTTGGTTCGACGGCGGTGTGGTCCACTTTCCTACTGTTAAGCGGACGTTTTCTCGGAATGATGTATGTGGTAGAAGCCGTACCTGAGGCCCTCTTCTTTTTACTCCTTTTCATACCTGTCGTCTCGCGGACGTGGATGAGTTATTTAATTATAGCCGCTCCACTCGCGAAATCGGAAGGCTTGGCTGCCTGGTTTCAAAAACATACGTATAGAAGAGACGCCATCTATGTGTTATTGATTAGTGTAGGCATCCTATTCGGGACTCTTATGGTGATACGAGAATTTTATGCTTTCGCTCTATATCTTTTTCTTATAAGTGCTGTGACGTACGTATGCCTTCGAACGATATATACACGTATTTTTGGAGGAGTGAATGGAGACATGGCAGGGGCAACGACGGAAGGGATGGAAACGGTATTATGGATGAGCAGCGTACTGTATTATTCATTCGGCATGGGATAACAGCTCCAAATAAAAGTAAGAAATATACAGGTTGGTCAGATCCCGAATTGCTTGAAGAAGAGAAAGAACGATTGCTGCAATATACGACGCCGTATCAACCGGATGCTGTGTTTTCGAGCGACCTTCTCCGCGCAAGGCAGACGGCTGCGTTATATTTTCCCGCAGTAGATATCGTAGAATCCCGCTATTTAAGGGAGTTTCATTTCGGGGTATTTGAAGGGAAAACCTATGAAGAATTAAAAAACAATCGGTCGTATTGTCAATGGCTGAACCATTGGACGGAGAGCGGTCCCCCCGAAGGAGAATCGTTTGATGAATTTCGAATGCGGGTCAGTAAAGGGTGGGACATGATGAAACAACAATCTTCCCGTATCATGGCCGTTGTCACTCATAGCGGCTGGATTCGAGAGTGGTGTCATTTGTATGCACCTGGCATAGTGCCAGAACAGACATTATGGAACATACCTTTTGGCGGTGGTTGGATAGGCACATTTACACGAAGAAAGGGGGACTGGACGTGCAATTCGTTACAGGAGGTGCGTATAACGGAAAAAAGAAATGGGTAAGCCAGGCATTTTCAGACCAATTGCAAAAAGAGCATTTATGGTTCTCCTGTTATAAACAGGATATTAAAAAGCTGCCTGCCAAAGTAGAAGATGATTCAAAGTTCGTCGTAATAGAAGGAGTAGAACAGGGACTTCGCAGTTTTCTCAAGCAACAGACAGAAGCAGATGCATTTATTGAAAATTACCTCACACCTTGGCTGGATTGGGAACAACAAGAAGAGGAGCGTGAATTAATCCTCATCGGTTCTGACATAAGCAAAGGAATTGTTCCGACAGAGAGAGAAATGAGAAACTGGAGGGACGAAACAGGACGCTTGTATCAAAAGCTGACGAACGAGGCGACATTCATTCATTTTATTTGGTTCGGTATTTCATCAACATATGAGGGAGGAAATAAAGATGAGATTGTATACAAAAACAGGTGATACAGGAAAAACAAGCTTAATCGGAGGGCGTCGCTCGAAAGATAACATTCGCGTGGAAGCCTATGGAACGTGTGATGAACTCAATGCATTTGTAGGGCGGGCCGTTTCCTTGATGGAGGATGAAACATTTCCTGACATTAAACCGGAGCTCATTAACATTCAACATGAATTATTTGATTGTGGCAGCGATTTAGCAACGATCAGAAAAGATCCAACATACAAAGTGAAGGAATCGATGATCACGTTTCTCGAAGAACGAATGGATGAGTACATCGAAGAAGCTCCCGAATTGGAACGATTCATCTTACCTGGAGGAGCGACGGTTGCGGCAGAGCTGCATGTATGCCGAACGATAGCCCGACGTGCAGAACGCGTCTGTGCAGCCCTCATGCAAGAAGAAGAAATCAATCAACACGTATTTAAATATTTGAACCGATTGTCTGATTATTTCTTTGCGGTAGCGAGAGTGGCGAATGCCCGTCAGCAAGTGAAGGATGTGGAATACGAACGAAGCGCCATCGTATTTCGCTCTCCAAAAAAACGGTTCTAAAACAAATGTTGGGGTGAATAGGATTAAATTCTACCATTTCTTAAATAAGGTTGATGGCGAACAGGTGAGACGCCTGCGGGAAAAGCAACAGCTGAAAATCCCGCAGGCAGCGGTGCGCTGCCGAGGAAGTTGAAGCGTTGCCCGCGGCAAGCGAGCCTGTAGAGTCAGTCAACCCGTAGAGCAAAATGTTTAATAACCCCAGCAAATTTTACAGAACCAAAAAACCATAAGCATGGAACCGAAAATGAACGCATAAGCTGGCTAGTGGATTGCAAAGAGAGGCGGCGAAAGTGAGTGGATTACATCAGACGTTTCCTTGTGGTTACTTTGTTCTCAGCCGTATTACTGGCCATCTTTTTGTTCATTGGATTATCAGCTTCTTTTACTTAGGCTATCTTCGCAAACTTTGTTGCTTTGGAGGAAGAAAGAGATTCGTTATCGGCGGACACTTTCCGCGGGCACGGCTTCAACTCCCCGAAACTCATCGGGCTCGTTTCGGTTGATTTTCAGCTCGTGCTGTTCCCGCAGGAGACGCCGCCTATCGCTTATCAATAATCTTCTTTTCTAAAACAACAATCTTTTAGAAAACAGTCTTTACTTAAAAGCGTTATAACGGAATCTAAAAAACTGCTATGCTCCTAGATAAGAAGGGAGCATGGCAGTTTTTGCTTGTTTTCAATAGGAACCTCTTTGACAGATGAATCTCATATAAAATAGAAGCAGCGAACTGAAAATAATTCGACATTCTTTTCTCATTTTCCTCTTTTTTCACAACGAATATTACTAATAGTAATAACTTTTTTAATTTTAGGTAAAAAGATTGAGTTTTTTAACATTAGATTGTAAGATGAAAGCAAATTTATGTAAAAAGTAGTACATAAGATCGAGAGAATGGAGTGGAGGACGTAACCAAATCCACATAGAAAACCAACAACATTCTCCCACTCATTTCCACTTGATATCCTTCCTGGATGTTCCAGTATTCTCCACCGTAACAGAAATGAACATTCCTTCCTATTTCAGTTTTCCCCTACATTTGTTTAGGTCCCATCTTACAAAATTTTATCGGAGGTTTGTAACATGAATATTCAACAAGAAAGAACTGCCTTTTATGAGAGGCAAGAGAGAGAACCCCTTAACAGTCCTGCTGTGGCTCTTTGGTATGCTCTGATGGATGCATATGAGAAAGCAGGGTTTCCTCAATCGTTCCCTATGTCTGTAAAGAGTCTCACGTTGCGAACAGGAGGAAGCGAACGAACCTTTTATTATGCACGTCGCAAGCTCATGAAAAGAGGATTTATCAAATACTCGGAGGGCAAATACACGATTCTTTCTTTAGTAACGGACAACAAGGAGACCCAACCAGAACACGAAAACAGAAAAACTGCAATACATGCAGGAAAGTCTGCAGAAGAGCAATGGGGGTACGATAGTGCAACTATTGCAGATGAACACACGCAACCATGGGGAGATTACACCGCAATAAATGCGGAGAATGATGCAGAGTACTATGCTGGAAATCGTACAGAAGAATGCCCAGAAGAACAATGGGGGTATGGCTCTGCAATGATTGCAGAGAAGTCTGCAGAAAACGATGTGGCAAGTATTGCAGAAGAACGTGTCGAACAGCCATGGGGATATGACACTGCAAATGTTGCAGAAGAGTTTGCAGGAAACGCTGCAGAACAGTCTTTTCCAGGTATGAGTATAAATAATAATATAAGCACTAAAGATCTTAAAGGCTTTAAAGATCTTAAAAAACATAAAATCTTAAAACCTAAAAAACCTAAAAGCTTTAAAAGCCTTAAAGGCGTTAAGCATATATCAGGTAATGAGTCTAATACAGGCAGCGACCAGAAAAAGACAAGCAGTCCGATGGATCTGTATGTCGAACGCGGGTTTGGAAAAATGTCGACTTACATCGCCAAAGAAATCACCAAGTGGCAAAACGAAACAAGTTTCACTGAACCAGAATCGATGCTTTTGCATGCGATGAATATTGCGGTTCGTCGCGGGAAACGTCATTGGCGCTATGTGACAGGAATTCTTGAAAATTGGCGAAAAAGTGGCTGCACGACGGTTCGGCAGACAGACACATTCCATCACACCAATACCCAGGGAGGGAAGAAAAATGAAAGAAATTGGGACGCTATTTTCGCACAACATGCAAGAAGTTTTTTGCGAGGAGAACGTGCTTCGTCGGTTTATGTGTGAGGGATGTGGAGAGGAAGACGTATGGTGAAATAACACCAAGGTTGTTTGTTCGAAAAAATAATTCTAGTCGGTTAAAATACTCGCATAAAACCGATAAAAAAACACCTCCCATGCGTTTTCTTCATGGGAGGTGCGGCTAAAATACCACGTTATTACTGGAAACGGTTCTTTTTACAGTTCGATTTTATCAGCGCGCTTAATTTCTTCAATCGATGTCAAATCTTCGAGAACATCTTCGTACGGTTCTTTATCGACGGCTACCATCATAATCGCATCGCCGCCTTCTGCTTTCCGTCCGACTTGCATCGTTGCAATATTGACGTCGTGTTTGCCAAGCAGCTGTCCCATTTTACCGATAACGCCAGGCTTGTCAGAGTGCTGAATGTAAATCAAATGGCCCGTAGGGTAGAAATCGACATTAAAGTCGTTAATTCGAACAATACGAGGACCGTATTCTTTTACGTACGTTCCGTGAATCGTGAATGTGTAACTTTCAGCTTCTACCACTGCTTGAATTAAATTGGAGTAGCCGAGTGTGTTGGTACCATGTTTCTCGCCGCTTGAGATGCCGCGCTCTTTTGCGATGAGAGAGGCATTGACATCATTCACCGGTGCATCAATACGGCTCTGTAAGAAACCGGCAATCAGAGATCGAGTGAGAACAGATGTCTCAAGGTCTGTAACTTCTCCGCTGTAATGAACATCGATGCTCTGCACTGGGCTTTTCACACTTTGAGACAAGATATTCCCCATCTTACGGGACAGCTCGTAATAAGGCTGTAGTGTCTCAAATACTTCTTTCGAAATGGCAGGCAAATTAATGGAATTCAATGCAGGCATGCCTTGAAGGAACTGAAGTACTTCTTCTGAAACTTGAGAAGCTACATTTAACTGCGCCTCTTTGGTTGATGCCGCAATGTGAGGAGTAGCCACCACATTATCGAAAGCTAACAATTCATTCTCATTAGCTGGTTCTTCTTCGTACACGTCAAGGGCTGCCCCGCCAACATGTCCATTCTCGAGATAATGCTTCAATGCTTCCTCATCTACAATTCCACCGCGGGCACAGTTGATTAAGAAGACACCTTTTTTCGTTTTCTTGATGTTTTCCATACCGAGCATCCCTTTTGTGTCTTTAGTTAGCGGGGTATGAACGGTAATGATATCAGCTTGGCTTAACACTTCATCCAAATCGCCTGTTTGTACACCGAGTTCTTCCGCTCTTTCTTTGGTAAGGAAGGGATCAAATACGATCAGTGACATCTCGAACCCGCGAGCGCGTTTCGAGAGTTCGGAACCGATGCGCCCGAAACCGATAATTCCAAGTGTCTTCCCGCGTAATTCTGTTCCTTGGAATGCTTTTCTGTTCCATTCTCCACCTTTAATCGATGCGTTGGCTTGAGGAATTTTACGAGCAAGTGAAATCATCATCGCGAACGTATGCTCAGCAGTAGAAATTGTGTTACCGTCAGGAGCATTAATAACGACAATTCCTCGTTTCGTTGCCGCATCAATATCGATATTGTCTACTCCTACGCCTGCACGCGCAATAATTTTTAATTGAGGCATTTGGTCCATTACTTCTTCCGTAACGGTAGTGCCACTACGGACAAGAAGAGCATCGTAGGAATCTAGATCATCTGCTTCTTTCACGTTTTTCAATACACATTCCGTTGTGTTGCTCTCTAGCAGTGGTGCTAGACCTTCATTACTCATAGAATCAGAAACGAGGATACGATACAGCTTGTTTTCTTGTTGTTCGTTCTCTTTTTCAGTCTCTTCTGTTGCCGGATGTTGAATCATTCAGCACTCCACTCCTTTTTAAAGAATAAGAATTTTGCAATGAAGCCCAAGAATTTAGGCGCTTGCGGTGTCTTTCTCTCTCTATGTAATAAAAAAACTTCAGCCTCAATCGAATTGTTTCGTCAGAGGCGGAAGTTCCCGCAATACAATTCTCATATGTATAGATTGTACTTTTCATGAGAAATCAATGCATGTTGAAAATGTCACGAACAATAACGCATCACAGGGTCTTTATTGGTAGAAATTTATCATATCTCGACAAAAATGTCAATTCTAGCAACGTAATTTTAGCATAGGAATAGGGGTGAGGGAGGATGAGATGATGCAGGGGGACACGATGAGGAAGTATGTGATACAACCTGGAGATACATTATCCAAAATAGCTTATCGGAACAACGTTAGAATCGATGACATTGTTAGAAACAATCATCATTTGCCGTCTAAAGATTCCTATCTCAGCATAGGAGATTTCCTCTCCATCCCTGAACCGCATACGACAAAACAGATTCATTCAAAAGAGAATCACATCGCATGTCATAACGAGTACGGATGGCGGGAATTAGAAGACGACCGAGAGCGGCTCGGTGTTTCCATATATCAGAAAAAAATAGGCTGGTCCAGGCTCGGAAAGCCGATATGGTTGTTTCGGGTTGGGAAAGGGAAGAAACGTATATGTTACTCAGGAACGTGGCACGGAAATGAGTGGTTAAACACATGGCTTTTGATGAAATTTTTGATGGAGATAGAGAGGAAATATCGCAATCATGAATCGTGGCATCACGTTAACATTCGGGCTGTACTCGATGAAGAAGTCACGCTGTATTTTCTCCCCTTAGTGAATCCAGATGGGGCGGAATTAGTACAAGAAGGATTACAGCGTACCCATTCTTTTTTTGACGAGATTCATACAATCAATGAAGGATTCCATTGTTATAAGCACTGGTCTGCCAATGCAGCAGGAGTCGACTTAAATCATCAATGGCCAGCAGGCTGGAAGCGAGAAAGTGACACAAGCCCACAAAGACCGTTTCCACGACATTACGGGGGAGAAGCCCCGTTAACGGAGCCGGAAACAAGAGCGGTTTACCAGTTAACGATGGAAGAAGAATTTGATATTGTCCTTGCCTTTCATTCGCAAGGTGAGGAAATTTACTGGGGTTATCAACATCTCGAGCCGCCAGAAAGCCGTGCAATGGCGGAGAAGCTTGCGAAAGCCAGTTCCTTTCGAGCTGTTCAAACGGCTGATAGCAGCGCGGGATATAAAGATTGGTTCATTAAAGAGTTTAGAAGACCGGGTTTCACGATAGAAACAGGGGTCGGACAAAACCCACTATCCATCACCTCAGCTGCCCGCATCTGGATCACAACCGTTCCTTTATTGCTAGAAACGTTAACATGGGGATAGCGAGAGTCACAAAAAGCTATTCTATAAAGGAAAAAACGATAATTTACCACCAGTTTGGCATAGACAATCCTTATGAGACGTGTGGTCGATACCGAAACGAACACGTAGGTTGTTTGCCGAAAAAGCGATATCATTTTCCTGTAATGTATGTGATATTCCAACGGCAAACTACCTGATGCATGTTATCATCCTTTTTTTGTGAAAAAATGAAGACTTCCTATCTATGAGCGCATGGATTGTCAAAAATCATGAGACGCCTGCGGGAAAAGCAAGAGCTGAAGATCCACCGACGGTGATTTTCCGTCGGTTAGCTGAAGCCTTGCCCGCGGCTAAGAAGACACAGTGAGAGCAAGCGTAGTGCCGCTTGAACTGATGTCGCCCTTGTGCCTGTGGTGCAAGCGAATGTATTTTTGTACAATCTATTCTTAGACGCAGAAAGCCCCCACTTATTGTGAGGACTTTCTTCATGAACTGGGTTTTGCCCCAGCCCCTTCTTTGTTCACCGGGAGAAAGGTCCCAGTTTCTCATTTAGGATTACTTTTGGTAGCGATCAATGCATTCTTCCACTAATTGAGCAGCTTCTTCTGCACCTTTCCATGCACCGATCTCTGTTTTTTTGTTTTGCAGATCTTTGTATGTTTTGAAAAAGTGGGCAATTTCGTCCAATTTGTGAGAAGGAATATCGTTAATCGAATGTACATCTTTGAAACGCGGATCTTCGACAGGGACAGCCAGCAGCTTTTGGTCTTCATCGCCGTCGTCAATCATTTCCAAATACCCAATAACTCGGGAGTCAATCACACAGCCAGGAAATGTCGGGTTAGTGACGAGAACGAGAATATCGAGAGGATCTCCGTCTAGCGCAAGAGTTTCATCGATGTATCCATATTCTGCCGGGTAAAACATAGGAGAAAAAAGAACACGGTCTAATTTGAAAACACCTTTTTCTTTGTCGTATTCGTATTTGTTTTGGCTTCCCGTTGGAATCTCAATCAAGGCTTCTACTACTTTATTTTCAGCCATTTGTTTCGCCTCCTTGTATATGTATAAGAAATCCAATTTGAATTATAGCAGGAATAAGGAAAGATTCAAACGAACTTTGTTTTGGTTAAAAAAATACCATCGAGGACATGCTCGACGGTATCATGATGATACATACTTATAAGGATTTCCTTCAAATGGTTGTTCATCCACTTTAATGGAATCGGTAGGACATCCCTCATACGCATCTAATGCGTCTTCTTCTAACTCTTCTGGAATGACGCCATTTCCTGTATTTTCATCCAGTATGACATGGGCCAGTCCTTCGTCATCGTAATCAAATATATCGGGAGCAGCAGCGCCGCATGCTCCGCAGGCGATGCATGTATCCTTATCGACTATGGTGTATTGAGCCATGTTTGTACCCCCAAAGAAACTTGTTCAGCGAATGACATTCACTCGTTGGAAGTCGTGTGTATTTGACAAATGTCTATTTCTCATTTTATGCTTTCATGATAAAATTTTCAATAAGAACGTGTTACGGACGTATATTCGGCACCTTCATAATGGAGGCTGATGATATGCACGACCTCTCCTTTCGCCACTTTGTTCTCCTGAACTTACTTCGGCGCCTTCACGGGGAAAGAACGACAAATTCCATGTTTCATATTTTAACTGGAAAAAAATCATCTCAAACGATTCAAGATACGAAATGGTATAAGTTACATTCCTATTTTCAAGCGTTCCCTGATTGGAAAGGGAAGCATTTTCATAAAGACATGTCTCTTTTACGGGAGTGCGGGTTATATAAAGAAGAGGATGGCAGGGCTCTACTGACCGAAAAAGGGAAAGAACAAGCTGAACAATTCCTTATCCCAGTTCATGGATCTTCTTTTTTTAATGGTTGGAAATATGCGGATGCGTCCATTCCATTTTGGAGAAGGCTGGCATTGTTTAGCCAAAGCTTATCTCACGCTTTGTATGAACATAAGACTTTTTTACCGGTGAGTCATGATTTAGCTACACAAATGTGGGTAAAACAGTTTTGGCCAAAAACGAAAGCGAGCAAGATAGACATGGCATCGTCCATACATAATGAACTGTTTCATCTCCTTCATGAACTGCCCGAGGAGGATGCTCATATTTTTGTGAGTCGTCTGTCTGGGTACGAGCTAAATGGCTATACCTTTCAACAGATTGCTGAACATATCCACGCGATGGATGCCGATGAAGTGTTTTACCGTTTTCAATCGGTGCTGCACTATTTACTGGATCACAGGTCCCGTTCCCCCATTCTCAGCATTTTTTCAGAGGGGTTAGTGAAAGACGTAACACTAACGTCAACGGCTGCTAAAACATATGCTCACTTAAAGCAAGGACGTACTCTTCAGGACATAGCATCCGTCCGCCAGCTTAAAAACAGTACCATTGAAGACCATGTCGTTGAAATTGCCTCCGAAGATACCGATTTTCCTATTCATCACTATGTACCGCAAGAGGTGCAAACGGAAATCTTGCGTGTCGCAAAACAGACAGGTACATACCGGCTGAAAATAATAAAAGAACAAATGACTCAACCGATTGATTACTTTTCTATCCGGTTGACGTTGGCTTGGCACGGAGGTCATCATGAACAAAACACTTGAGTCTTATCTTTACGAGTATTTTGGCTACCCTTCCTTTCGAACATACCAGCGAGAGATTATAACCTCTGTGTTGGACGGGAAAGACGTACTGGCTATGCTTCCTACCGGTACGGGCAAGTCTCTTTGCTATCAATTGCCTGCTTTGATTTGTTCCGGTTTGTCGGTTGTCATCTCGCCGCTGCTGTCTTTGATGGATAATCAAGTACAAGAGTTAAAGTGGGCCGGATTTAAGAAAGTCGCAGCCTATAACAGTTTTCTTTCCTATCAGGAAAAAAGATATATTTTAAGAAACATGAAAAAGTATAAATTATTATTCATTTCACCGGAAAGTATACAACAAGATGTGGTTTTGGAAGAATTGAGGAAACAGCAAATCGATTTATTCGCTGTGGATGAAGCTCACTGTATTTCTCAATGGGGGCACGAGTTTCGAACCGACTACTTGAAATTAGGCCGCGTGCGTGAATTACTAGGCAACCCACCTTGTCTAGCGTTAACGGCGACCGCCGCCCCAACCATTCAAACCGATATAAATAATAAGTTACAATTACAGGAACCCGTCCTTTTTTATGAATCGATAGACCGAACGAACATTTCATTAGAGGTGGTGGATACCGATTCAGAAAGGAATAAAAAAGAAACGGTTGTTCACTACATCAAACAGTTGCCAAAACCAGGAATCATCTATGCATCCAGCCGGAGAAAAACAGAAGAACTCGCACGCTTAATCAATGAGAAAACAGAGTCACACGCTTATTCCTATCACGGCGGTATGAGTGCGGAAGATCGTCAGTTAATTCAACAGCAATTCATTTCTGGAGACATTGATGTCATGTGTTGCACAAACGCGTTTGGAATGGGGATTAATAAATCCAATATTCGCTTTATTATTCATTACCATTACCCGAAAGATATCGAGTCTTATGTTCAGGAAATTGGCAGGGCAGGAAGGGACGGTCTACCGAGCAGTGCTATTTTACTTTATACAGAAGGGGATGGCATTCTCCCGCGTCAAGTGATTGAGTTGGAGTTCCCTGATACACCACATATAGAAGCTGCCATTACTCGCATGGATGACAAAGAGAGCGACTACACACTTGAAAAGAGGCTCATCGACGAATGTGGATGGGAAGAGCAGCATGCGCGGTTTTTCGTTTATTATTGGAAAGAGTGGAGGCTCCTCGAAAATAGCGATCTTAAGGCTTCGGAGTACATTGCTTCTATTGCCGAGAAGAGGAAGCAATGGAAACGCGGGAAGCTAAAGCAGATGGAAGAATGGTTACACAATGCAACAGTTTGTAGAAGAGAGAAGCTGCTTCATTGTTTTGAAGAGACGTTAACTAAGAGGCCGGAACGTTGTTGTGATATTTGCGGGACCGCTGAGCTGCCGGCCGGACAAAGGATGGAAAGGAAGAAACAAGAATCATTGGATTGGAAAGCAAGACTCCATAAACTGTTTTTCCTGGATCACGATTAACTGTATATCGGAAAGGGCGGTAGTTTCATGAAAGAAGATTTTCCAAATGATCAGGCTGCCACATTGCGCAGACGAGCGAACAACGGTGACAAAATAAACAAAAAGGAAGAGGAGCCCATCGACGCTACTTCTCTTCCTCCTCGGAAAGAAACCCACAGAAAGAAAGAGCAAAAGAGAAATTATCGTTTTTATTTCTCTCTGCCCCATCTGTTGTTAGGTCTGTTTTTGCTGATTGTATTGGCAGTCCTGACAGGTGCCGTGTATTATTTTCAATGGCTATAACTCGCGGGGAGAAACGGCATTCTCCGCTTCGATCCTCTCCGCACTCCTTTCTTCCTCTGTTAAAGGAGAAGACATAATCAGTCCAATAAAACATACGATAACTCCTATACCCATGAGTGTAAAAGGTAAGACCATATTCTTCTTTCTCCATAAATAAAGAAGAAGTAAGAAAAACCCTCCTGTAAAGAAAGCAGCCCCTATTAAGAAAACTGTTAAATCCATCTTTTCATTTTCCTCCAGTAGTGAATCATTCATATTGACTCTATTATAGAGGAGTTTGTGAAATATTTTCTAGAAAAACAGAAAAGTTCATAACCTCTTCATTTCACTATCGTATAACAGATAGACTTTCTGTTACAGAAAACCTGCCAATATATCTACCATAACTAAGTTTATGAACCAATCATAAAAAAATAGGCATCTTTTTTTGAAAAAATGTTCTAAAACAAGTTGACGAAAACATAACTGTTATAATACAATGTAGAAAAGAAAGCGAAAGGGGTTTTCATAATGAAAAAAATAACTGAATTTTTCCGGAACTTGCCTCCTAAACAATGTACAGATTGCGGAGAGGTTATAGAAGAGCAGCATGAATCGTATATGAACCAATGTGACAAATGTTTGAGACAAACAGAATTATAAAAATACGTCATTTACGCTAGAACGGGCTATCCGTTCTTTTTTTTTTGAGCTTTTTTTGTGTTTTCCTGCTTCACGGAAGGCGGAGTCCCCCCGAGAGAAAGACGCATAAAGAAAGACAATGACAAAAAGTTTGGCGAGTGGGAGGGACTTTCGAATATAATAGATAAGGACAATAAATAGGTGAAGTAGGTTGATGTTATGAAAATGTTAGTGAAATTCGGACTGTTGTTTTTCATGGCGCCGCTTTATATGTTTTGGGAAGCGAGGCGCAATCGATTAATAAAAGAAAAAGTAACTATAAAAGATCTCCCTCCAACTTTTGAGGGAAAGAATCTCTTATTTATTTCGGATATCCACAAGCGACAATTACCTCAACGTTTTGTGAATGAATGGAAGAATGACGTTTCTCTCATTATTGTAGGAGGCGATTTGGCGGAAAAAGGAGTGCCTGAAGAAAGAGTCAGAAAGAACCTGCGTCTCCTCAAACAAGCGGGAGAGGTCCTTTTCGTGTGGGGAAATAACGATATGGAAGAAAGAACAATGATCACTCGTCTTTTAGAAGAGGAGGACATTATTTCACTTGAAAATGACAGCTATCAGTGGAAGATAAAAGGAGACAGTGTTGGCATTGTTGGGTTAGGAAATAAATATGGCCGTCTGGACTCGCGCGTAGCTGGTATACAAGGAGATGAATGTTGTAGAATCGCAGTCGTTCATGACCCGGCAGCATTCCGTAGCATAAAAGAAAAAGGAAATATATCGTTTGGTTTAGCGGGACATACTCATGGAGGGCAGATTCGGATCGGCTCCTTTGGCATTGGGGAAAAGGGCGGTTGGAAGAAAGTAGGGAACATGCCTGTACTCATTAGTAACGGGTATGGTACTACTGCTGTGCCTTTACGTCTTGGCGCTCCTTCTCAAGTCCATTTACTCACTTTATCAGCATCGGAAGAGTCCTGATGAACTTCTCACCACTTCCTTTCTCCTGAATAGGATGTAGTATCGAGAGCTGCTCCAGCGATAGCTGAGAGTGCAGAAGCAGGAGGATGGGGAAGATGGAAATGTATTCGTTGGGAGGAGAAATTGTAAAAGTCATTCTCAGTGAAGAAGAGCTGAGTGAACATAATGTTGATCTGATTCAAGGATTACACGGAGATCAAGCCGAAAAATTTTTCGCTTCACTGCTGAGGAAAGTAGCAATTCATTATGGCATGAAGCCTACGTTGTATCTTGATGCAGAAGTGGCGGAGAGAGACGATGGCGGGCTCTTGTTAACTATCCAGTTTATAGATGACAAGGGAGAGAAAAAAAGAATTTGTCAGTCAACTCCACGGTCCCACAACGGATTATTATTCCGTTTTTCGAAAAAGGAAGATTTGTTGGCTCTGGCTGATCTATTGGAAAATAATGCTTTCACCGGAGGAACCCTGTGGGAGTGGGACACTTTTTTTTATTTGCTCATGAGGCATGATGGGAGTCAACAACTTCCGGCGCTTCTTGGAGAGTACGGGGAAGAAGCTTGTGTGGACCCGAAAACAGTTGCGAAACGAGGCAAGCTTTTGAAAGCGGAAGCTGCGATTGAAACACTAGCCACCCGGCAAATTTAAACACACTAGTGGAAATACGAGTAGTTATTCTTTATGATAGATATGGACTACACGCAAACACACAAAGATAGTTACTCGTTTTATTGCTGAGGTGAAATTGGGGATGACGGAAGAAGAAAAAAAGCCTAAGTCAGAGGAAACTGACAAAATGGATATATTAGAATCAACACAAACTGTTATTAAAAATGCACTAGCTCAACTCGGATATCCGGATGAGCTTTATGAACTATTAAAAGAGCCGTTACGTATGTTGACGGTACGTATTCCAGTGAAAATGGATGACGGATCTACGCGGGTCTTCACCGGCTATCGTGCGCAGCACAATGACGCAGTCGGCCCGACTAAAGGGGGAGTCCGTTTTCATCCGAATGTTACCGAGAAAGAAATGAAGGCACTCTCTATTTGGATGTCGTTAAAGACAGGTATTATTGATCTTCCTTATGGTGGCAGTAAGGGTGGAATTGTGTGTGATCCACGGAAGATGTCCCATCAGGAACTAGAGCGGCTGAGTAGAGGATACATCCGTGCTGTCAGCCAGATCATTGGACCTACGAAAGATATTCCGGCACCAGAAATTTTTACGAATTCACAAGTAATGGCCTGGATGCTGGATGAGTATAGTAAAATTCGGGAATTTGACTCTCCGCGTTTTATTACAGGAAAGCCTTTGCCACTTGGTGGCTCACACGGGCGTGAATTTGCCACTGCAAAAGGTGTGGCCATTTGTATAGAACAAGCGGCGCGAAAAAAGGGTCTTCGCATGGATGAAACAAAAATAGCGATTCAAGGGTTTGGTAACGCAGGGAGTTATTTAGCGAAATATTTGTTTGACAAAGGAGCGAAAATAGTAGGAGTGGCGGACGCTCACGGTGCTCTTCACGATCCAGACGGACTAGATATCGACTATTTATTAGATAGAAGAGATTCATTTGGATCAGTCACGAACTTGTTTAAAAACCGAATGACAAATCAAGAAGTGTTAGAAATAGATTGTGATATTTTAGTACCGGCTGCGATAGAAAACCAAATTACGGAGAAAAATGTGTCGGATATCCAAGCTAGCATTGTTGTCGAAGCGGCGAGCGGTTCAATTACTTTAGCTGCGACAGAAGTGCTTTTTAACAATGATATCCTTCTCGTCCCAGATGTATTAGCCAGTACAGGAGGAGTCACTGTCTCTTACTTTGAGTGGGTGCAAAACAATCAAGGCTACTATTGGACGGAGGAAGAAGTGGAACAGAAGCTGGAACAAGTCATTTCGGAAGCCTTTGAGAATGTTTATAGGCTTTCTTCTATGCGGAAAATAGATATGCGCTTAGCCGCTTATGTGGCGGGTGTCCGAAAGATGGCTGAAGCTTCCCGCTATCGTGGCTGGGTGTAATCCCACATTCAGAAAAGAAAGAACATCGTTCATCACGGAAATAAAGGAGTCAGACTGAGATGGTTAAAGAATCTGTTATCATCATCGGGGCAGGTCCGTGCGGATTAGCAGCAGGACTTGCCCTTCAGAAGGAAGGCATACATCCGCTGCTCATTGAAAAAGGAAATGTCGTTCATACTATTTTCCGGTATCCTCCTCATCAAACGTTTTTCAGTTCTAGCGAGAAACTAGAGATTGGGGAGTATCCTTTTCCGACAATAGAAAGAAAACCGAAAAGACACGAGGCACTTGTTTATTACCGTCGAGTGGCGGAAAGAAGCCAGCTTCGCATACAATCTTATGAGGAAGTTCATACGGTAGAAAAATCGAAGGAAGGGTTTCACGTAGTTTCCTCGACTTATGATGGGCAAAAGAAAGAATACATAGCAGACTATATTGTGGTTGCTACCGGTTATTATGATAACCCTAATTACATGAACATTGAAGGGGAAGAACTAGGACATGTCTTCCATTATTTCAAGGAAAGTCATCCCTTCTTCCGTAAAAAAGTCACGGTAATTGGAGGCAAAAACTCAGCCGTTGACGCTGCACTCGCTCTAGAACAAGCCGGTGCGGAAGTGACAGTGCTGTATCGAGGGAGTGAGTTTTCGAAAGCGGTGAAACCATGGATTCTCCCCGATTTTTACTCGTTAGTACGCCAAGGGATTGTCGACATGCATTATGAAGCCGAAGTACAAAAAATAACCCCCTCTCACGTCCATTATGTGAAAGAGGGAGTAGAACACTCGGTGGAAGCAGATTTTGTATTTGCTATGACAGGATATCATCCCGACCATACGCTTCTGAAGAAAATGGGGGTCGCCATCGAAAAAGATAGCGGACGTCCCATTCATGACAAAAAAACAATGGAATCTAATATTGATGATTTATTTATAGCTGGCGTGATAGCGGCAGGAAATGAAGCGAATGAGATATTTATAGAAAACGGTCGCTTTCATGGTGGTCGTATTGCTAAGACAATAGCCGCTAGAATAAAAAATTAATTAGAAATCTCGCATGATATATTGAATCTCGTCTGTGGCTGCCCCGCTTTCTAGGGCAGCCATTATTATTAACCGTGCTTTCACTCCATTCAAGCTGCCACATAGTATGACACCGAGATCTTCTAAATATTTTCCTCCTCCTTCGTAACTATAAATCGGTTGTACCGCTCCGCTCGGACAACGGGATGCTAACGTGACCGGTATGTCTCGCTCGATGAACGCTCGAATGTCATTTGTTAACGCAGGGGGAACGTTTCCCGCTCCCATGGCTTCCAGCACTAAGCCGTCGATCGGCTGGGAAAGGAAATATTGAAGAATAGCAGGGTCCATTCCGCTATACGTTTTAAGTAATGGAACCGTTTTATTCAAACGTGTAACGGTAAATAATGACTTCGTTTGATGAGGCGGATGGTGAAAGATCACAGAATTGTTCCGAATCGCGCCCACCGGACCAGAATTGGGACTCGAAAAAGCGGCCAGATTGGTAGTGTGCGTCTTCGTCACTTCACGGGCTTCATGAATTTCATCATTCATCACAGCAAGGACCCCTCGACCTCTTGAAGCATCAGATAGGGCTGTTCGGAGGGCTGATATAAAATTATGAGGACCGTCAGAGATCAGCTCATTGCTCGATCTCATGGCGCCCGTGATAACAATAGGGGTATCTCGGTCAGCATGTAATAAGTCCAGTACGAATGCTGTCTCTTCTAACGTATCCGTGCCGTGAGTAATAACTGCCCCATACGCATTTGTTTCCTTCATTCGCTTTGATAAGAAATGATAGAGCTCAACCATGTGAGCAGGAGTCATATGAGGTGAAGGGATACCGAGAAAATGTTCTGTAATGACGTCAATCCCTTCAGGCAAAGAATGATCCCAGGCAGAAAGCGGATTGGCAGCACTGAGAGACACACCGCCTGTTTGTTGGTTTTTTTGCATGGCGATTGTACCACCTGTATGAATGACTAAGATTGTTTTCATCGTTTTGCATCCTCTCTTTTAGGTAATACTATTTTTTAAAAGGTAAAAAGCATTCATGGAGTGATGTCTAGCTCCAGCTCCTAGTCGCTCGGGGTCGCTTCAACCCTACTCTTGGCGGCAAGCCTCCTCGGCGGGTCTCCAGCGCTTGTCGCCGATAGGCGGGCGCCTTGCGCTTTTCTTGTGCAGGGATAAGCCGGTGTATGTACATTGTTTTACACATAGCGTATCATTTGGTATTATAACCATCCATCCCAAAAGTCTTTAAAATGATGAAATATTTATATGTAATAACATCTATTGTAGTTTGGAAAAGAAAGGATGACATCCATGGCTGCTGAAACTACGCGCTACCGCGTGATTGTCCGCTGTCCGAAATGCGGGGAAAAATACATTCTTCGCGGCCGTACGAATGAAAAAGGCGAGCTGGAAACAGGTTTTAAACGATGTGTATGTGGAAATGAGTCGACCCTCAACATTGATTCCACTCCGGAATAAGGGGTTTGCAAATATTCATCACATGGTGTAATCTAATATTCAGAACTGAATACGTAGGATCTTCTTATCAAGAGAGATGGAGGGACAGGCCCGATGAAGTCTCAGCAACCAGCCTTATCAGGCCCGGTGCTAATTCCGTCAGGCAGTATGCTGTCTGGGAGATAAGAGGAAGCGTTCTTTTATAAACAGGCCTTCTTCTTATCAGGGGGGCCTGTTTTTTTTATTAGAGAAGTATTCGTCGTATACCAGTGAGCCTCAACACCTTCTGCGTAACCCAACGCAGCAATCAGCATGCCCTGTGTAAGCCAGGGTGTTTAACCGATTCATACGAAGAAATCTCGGAGTAAGAAATAGAAACAGCTTAGATGTCGTTAGAAAGAGGTGTTTAAGATGAGTCATGAGTCTCATATGGAAACGAACTTAGCACAGATTGGCAACAGACAAGACGATAAAACAGGAGCTGTCAATGCTCCCATCTATATGTCCACTGCTTATCGTCATGGAGGTATTGGAGAAACCACAGGGTATGATTATTCTCGTACAAAAAACCCTACACGCGATGTACTCGAAAATGCCATTGCCCGATTAGAAGGCGGAACACAAGGATTTGCTTTCAGTTCTGGCATGGCGGCGATCCAAACACTTTTTTCTTTGTTTCAACCAGGAGATGAAATCATTGCTTCTTTAGACTTGTATGGCGGTACGTACCGATTGTTTGAACAAAATTGGAAACAGTGGGGATTGTCGATACAATACTGTGATCCTAGAGACATGGAAAAGTTAAAGGCTTGTAAAAGCTCACGCACCAAAGCTTTGTTTATTGAGACACCAACAAATCCATTAATGCAGGAAGTGAACATAGAAGAACTTTCTCAATTTGCAAAGGAAGAAGGCCTCTTGTTTGTTGTTGATAATACTTTCTACACGCCGTATCTGCAACAGCCTTTACGGGAAGGAGCAGATATTGTCGTGCATAGTGCTTCTAAATATCTCGGAGGTCACAATGATATAATAGCAGGATTAATCGTCGTGAACGATGACGAGCTTGGGAAAAGGATAGAAAGCCATCAAAATGGAATGGGAGCCATTCTCTCGCCTCATGATTCCTGGCTATTGATGAGAGGAATGAAGACATTGGCTCTCCGCATGGAAAAGCATACAGAGAACGCCCGAAAAGTGGCAGAGTTTCTGACCAACCATGAAAAAGTAACGGATGTGTTGTACCCTGGAAAAGGTGGAATGCTTTCTTTCCTAGTGAAGGATGAAACATGGGTCAATCCTTTCTTAAAAGGGCTTCAGTTGATCACTTTTGCGGAAAGCTTAGGGGGCGTGGAAAGCTTTATCACTTATCCCGCTACTCAAACCCACGCTGATGTCCCTGAAGAGGTACGGATAGCAAATGGCGTTTCGAACAATCTGCTTCGTTTTTCCGTAGGCATTGAGCATGCAGATGATTTAATAGCGGATCTTGACGGTGCGTTACAACGTTTGTAAGTAACATTTCCAAAAATGAAAGGATGGCCAGGGTGAATATCTTATCTGAATTAAACGAGCGCATACTAGTTGGAGACGGGGCTATCGGTACGTTCTTGTATGAACAAGGCTACAAAGAATCTTTTGAAGCGATGAACCTTACGTCCCCTGATATTATTCAGTCGGTGCATGAACAATATGTACAGGCGGGGGCTGATATCATTCAGTCTAACACGTATGCCGCGAACCGAATAAAACTTGAAAAATACGGATTAGAAGATAAAGTATCTCTTATTAACAGAGAAGGAGTTAAAATAGCGAAACAGGCTGCTCGGCCAGGTACGTTTGTGTTAGCGACGATCGGAGGAGTCCGGGGAGTCCAGCGGTTGGACATGACGGAGAGCGATATACGTGAGGCATTGGAAGAACAAGCAACAGCACTCCTTGAAGAAAACCCTGACGGCATCATGCTTGAAACATTTTATGATGTAAAAGAAGCAGAAGCAACGGTTGAAATGGTGAGGAGCTTGACTACCTTGCCAATCATAGCTCAGCTTGCACTCGGTGAAATAGGCGTGATGCACGGCGGGACTCCTGTAACAGAGGCCTTCGATACATTAGAAAAAGCTGGCGCTGATGTCGTCGGAGTTAATTGCAGAATGGGGCCTTATCATATCATCCGATCATTGGAGGGTGTCTCTTTAAACGAACAAAGAGTGTTATCTGCCTATCCGAATGCGAGTATGCCTGCTTTTGATGACGGGCGCGTTATTTTCCAATCGAATCCGGATTACTTTTACGAGAAAGCAAAGGAGTTACGAGAGCAAGGCGTTCGCTTAATCGGTGGCTGTTGCGGCACGACACCGGAACATATTCATGCTATCTCTCGAGCAGTGAAAGGGTCTTCTCCTTTGAAGAAAAAGGCCGTTGTAACAGAGCACCCTCCAGAAAAGGAAGCCACAAACGGCTCTTCACTCACAAGGCTAGATGACCTGGTGAAACAAGAGCCAACAGTAATAGTTGAATTGGACCCTCCAAAAAAACTGGGAACGGATAGATTTCTGGAAGGGGCAAAAAAGCTGCACGAGAGTGGTGCCGCTGCTGTTACAATGGCAGACAATTCATTAGCTTCCCCGAGAGTTGATAACGTAGCAATGGGAGCCTTGATGAAAACAAAAACGCAAGCCAGGCCGCTCTTGCATGTGAACTGCAGGGACCGAAATTTAATCGGCTTACAGTCTCACTTGTTAGGTATTCATGCTCTCGGCATTCAAGACATCTTAGCTATCACCGGTGACCCCACCAAAGTAGGGGATTTTCCTGGAGCAGCGTCTGTGTATGACGTGAATTCGTTCCATCTTATCTCCCTTCTGAAAGAAATGAATGAAGGCAGGTCATTTTCCGGAAAGTCGCTTGGTGAAAAAACATCTTTTACTGTCGCAGCAGCATTCAACCCGAATGTGAGAAACTTAGACCGGGCCGTGAAAAGATTAGAAAAGAAAATCGCATATGGGGCTGATTATTTTATTACGCAGCCGGTTTATGGCAAAGAGCAATTCAAGGAAATCTATGAATCTGTAAAACATTTATCAGTGCCTGTCTATATTGGGATTATGCCGCTTGTGAGTGGGCGTAATGCCGAATTTTTACACAATGAAGTACCTGGAATTACATTGACAGACGAAGTAAGAAGACGAATGGCAGAATGTGGGGAAGACCGGGACAGAGCGAAGCAAGAAGGGATAGCAATCGCTAAATCACTCATTGATGAAGCAATAAAATACTTTAAAGGAATTTATTTAATTACCCCTTTTCTACACTATGACACGACAGCTGAGCTAACCTCCTACATACGACAAGCCACGAATACGATTAATCAGTAACTAACAAGGAAGTGGTAGCATGACAAACGTTTCATTAGAAGAAAGATTGAAGCAGAAAATTCTTATACTTGACGGTGCCATGGGAACGATGCTCCAAAATGCTGATTTAACGCCAGAAGATTTCGGCGGAGAGCATTATGATGGCTGTAATGAATATTTAAATGTGACAGCCCCTCACGTATTAGAGAAAATTCATCGCGACTATTTAGAAGCAGGGGCAGATATTATTGAAACCAACACATTTGGGGCCACTAGTATCGTGCTGGCTGATTATGACCTCGAAGACCATGCTGAGGAATTAAACGTGAAAGCCGCTCAGTTGGCTCGAGAAGCCGCGGACGAATATTCGACCGATGAATGGCCGCGCTATGTTGCAGGTGCGATGGGCCCTACCACAAAGTCATTGTCCGTCACAGGAGGCACAACATTTGAAGAATTAACGGATGCTTATGAGGAACAAGCACGAGGATTGATAAAGGGCGGCGTCGACATCTTTCTGCTTGAAACAAGTCAGGATATGCGTAACGTAAAAGCAGGATATATTGGAATAAAGCGTGCGGAAAAAGAGTGCGGGAAAGAACTGCCGTTAATGATCTCCGGAACCATTGAACCAATGGGGACCACACTTGCCGGCCAAACGATTGAATCCTTTTATATTTCGATAGAGCATATGAAACCGACTGTTGTTGGTTTAAACTGTGCGACGGGACCAGAGTTTATGAGAGATCATTTGCGGTCGTTATCCGATTTGGCTACGACATATGTTCATTGTTATCCGAACGCCGGTCTGCCTGACGAAGAAGGCCATTATCATGAATCCCCTCAGTCGCTGGCTGAAAAATTAAAGTCATTTGGAGAAAAAGGATGGTTGAACGTCGTAGGCGGATGCTGCGGCACTACTCCCGAACACATAAGAGTAATGAGAAAGACGCTAGAAGAATACAAACCTAGAGTACCGGCTGACTCTCATCCTCATACTGTTTCTGGAATCGAACCGCTTATCTACAGTGAAGATATGAGACCACTTTTTGTGGGGGAACGAACAAACGTCATTGGTTCGAGGAAATTTAAACGGTTAATTAAAGAAGGGGCGTTTGAAGAAGCTTCAGAAATAGCGAGAGCCCAAGTGAAAAAAGGCGCACACATTATTGATGTCTGTCTGGCTGATCCTGACAGTGATGAAAAAGAAGACATGACTAAATTTCTCAGCTATGTCGTGAATAAAGTAAAAGTTCCTTTAATGATTGATTCCACCGATGCGGATGTTATCCATAAAGCTTTAACATACAGCCAAGGAAAAGCTATTATTAACTCCATAAATTTAGAAGACGGAGAAGAGCGGTTCGAACAAATTATACCGCTTGTCCAACAATTTGGGGCTGCTGTCGTCGTTGGGACCATCGATGAAACAGGAATGGCAGTCACAGCTGAACGAAAACTGGAAGTGGCGAAACGGTCGTATGATTTGTTAGTGAACAAATATGGGATGGAACCGAAAGATATTATTTTCGATCCGCTCGTTTTTCCGGTAGGAACAGGAGATGAGCAGTATATAGGTTCCGCAGAAGCCACCGTTGAAGGTATTCGACTCATCAAGGAGTCACTCCCTGAGTGTCTAACCATACTTGGTGTGAGTAATGTGTCTTTCGGATTGCCACCTGTGGGACGGGAAGTGTTGAACTCCGCCTACATGTATTATTGCACGAATGCAGGGTTAGACTATGCCATCGTTAATACGGAAAAACTTGAAAGATATGCGAGTATCCCGGAAGAAGAAAAAGAGCTGTGCCGTAAGTTATTGTTTGAGACTTCAGATGATACGTTAGCAGAGTTTACGGCTCATTATCGTGGAAAGAAACCAGAGAAGAAAAAAGTACAAAAAAATCTTTCGTTAGAAGAAAGATTGGCGGAATATATTGTGGAGGGAACAAAAGAGGGTCTCTACAAAGATTTGGATGAGGCTCTTCAAAAATTTGATGACCCTCTTGATATCATTAATGGACCTTTAATGAATGGAATGGATACAGTAGGGAAATTATTTAACAATAATGAATTGATCGTGGCGGAAGTGCTGCAAAGTGCGGAAGTGATGAAAGCATCTGTTTCCTTCCTCGAACCGTACATGGAAAAGAAAGAAGATGATGACGGGAAAGGAAAAATCCTTTTAGCGACTGTAAAAGGGGACGTCCATGATATCGGGAAAAATTTAGTGGATATTATCTTGTCGAACAATGGATTTAAGATTGTTAATTTAGGAATTAAAGTTACCCCAAATGAATTGATTGAAGCCGTAAAGAAAGAGAGACCTCATGCTATTGGATTAAGTGGGCTGTTAGTGAAGTCCGCCCAGCAGATGGTATTGACTGCTCAAGATTTAAGAAATCAGGATATTTCTATTCCTATGCTTGTTGGTGGAGCCGCTTTAACGAGAAAGTTTACGGATGAAAAAATTAGCGCAGAATACGATGGAATGGTTCTCTATGCAAAAGACGCAATGAACGGATTAGATATCGCTAACAAGCTGATTGTATCGGAAGAACGTAAAAAACTCGAAGATGAATTAGCGGCAAAAAGAGAAATGCGTTTATCACGTCAGCAAAGTGAAAAGGAAGCTGCGCCTGTGAAAGAAGCAAAGAAAGAAGTTCGTTCTTCTGTTTCAACTGAAGTTCCGGTTCAAACACCTCCAGACTTTAAGAAACGCATACTAAAACATTACAGCGTGAAACACCTTGAGCCTTATATTAATTTACAGATGCTAATGGGGAAACATTTAGGTCTTCAAGGGAAAGTCAGTCGTCTTTTAGAAGAAAACCAAGAAAAGGCTGTCAAGCTGAAAGAACAAGTGGACCAATTGTTACAACAAGCGAAGCACGAAGGCCTCTTAGAAGCGCATGGCATGTATCAATTCTTCCCAGCCCAGTCGGAGGGGAATGAAATTATCGTGTACAAAGATGCGGAAAGTAAAGAAGAAGCAGCACGCTTTTCTTTCCCTCGTCAACCGCGAGAGCCTCACTTATGTCTCGCAGACTTTTTGCGACCGGTGGACAGCGGTGAAATGGATTATGTCGGTTTTCTTGCGGTCACAGCCGGCCAAGGAGTAAGAGAGCTTGCAGAACGTGCGAAAGAAAAAGGAGATTACCTGTTCAGTCATTTAATTCAAGCTACCGCGCTTGAACTCGCGGAAGGATTCGCCGAAAGAGTCCACCAAATGATGAGAGACGAATGGGGAATCCCTGATTCACCCGATATGACCATGCAGGATAGATTCTCAGCAAAATATCGCGGAGTAAGAGTATCCTTTGGTTATCCCGCTTGCCCGGACTTAACCGACCAAGAGAAATTATTTAATCTTTTAGAACCAGAGAAAATCGGTATTCACTTAACAGAAGGGTATATGATGGAGCCTGAAGCATCCGTAACGGCAATGGTGTTCGCTCATCCCGAAGGCAGATATTTTAGTGTTCTGTAAAATCAATCCTTAAAACTTTAACGTTCTAATCACAGCTTTTTCCAGTATTTTTAACTGGAAAAAGCTTTTTTTATGGTTGTACATTCATTTTTATGAATAAAAAAGACATTCAGGAAGAAAATAACCATAACCTCAATCCACATCCGGCCAGGTAAAAAAGGAGGGTCATTAAGATGAGCGTTTACAGGCTTACGATAATTTTGATTAGTTTTGTTATCGCCAGTGTTTTCGTACCGGCTACGGTAACAGAAGCTTTTTCTGATCAAGTAATACAGAAAGGAGCGACAGGAGATGACGTCGTTGAGCTGCAGGCCAGATTGCAGTATAACGGTTTTTATAATGGACCGATAGATGGGGTGTTTGGCTGGGGGACATACTGGTCTGTGAAAAATTTCCAAGAGGAGTTTGGGTTGGAAGAAGTGGACGGGCTTGTGGGGGAGGAAATGAAAAGAAAGCTCGAAGCTTCCACAGAATATGATGAAGCATTTGTAAAAAATGCCCTCGAAAATGGAAGAGAATTCACTCATTATGGGGATACTCCCAAAGAAATACAAAAAGGTCCAAAAGGAAGTGCTGATAAGCAGAAGGGGAACAGACAGCAAGGAACGGCAGATCAACAAAAAGAAGCAGAGCCGGGTGGTCAACAAGCACAGCCTGGACAACAAGGACAGGATCAACAAGAACAAAATGAACAAGGACAAGATCAGCAAGGACAAGGTCAACAAGGACAAGGAACGGAACAACCAGACACAAACCAAGGAGAAGAAGGTCAAGTCGATGATAACCAGTCCAATGATGCGAATATCCAAAAGGCAATGAACGTTCCGGATGGATACTCAGAAAATGACATACAAATTATGGCAAATGCTGTCTACGGGGAAGCAAGAGGAGAGCCCTTCGTCGGTCAGGTTGCTGTAGCAGCTGTTATTCTTAACCGGATCAGCAGTCCTGAATTCCCAAATACAGCAAGCGGTGTCATTTTTGAACCTCGTGCTTTTACAGCGGTAGCTGACGGTCAAATCTACCTGACACCTAATGAACAAGCCCGAAAAGCAGTTTTAGATGCGATCAACGGACAAGATCCTTCAAACGGGGCCTTGTATTACTATAATCCAGCAAAGACAACATCCAATTGGATTTATTCCCGACCAACTATTAAAACGATTGGAAAACATGTATTTGCAAAATGATGATCATAATGGAGGTGAAATATAAATGCTACGATGGGGTATTATCGGACTCTTAGTTGCAGGGCTAATAGGTACAGGAATGTGGGGAATGAACCAGTCGAACCAAAAGGAAGCTTTATTAGTTCAAAACGAAAACAACTATCAACGAGCGTTTCATGACCTATCTTTTCACTTGGATCAATTAGAAGATGAAGTAGGATCTACGCTTGCGATGAATTCAAAAGAACAATTATCGAGCTCTATGGCAGATGTTTGGCGTGTAACGTCTCTCGCACAAAGTGAGCTGGGCCAGCTGCCATTAGGCATGATGGCACTTCATAAAACGGAGGCTTTTCTTCATAAAATTGGAGATTTCAGTTATAAAACAACCATAAGAGATCTTAGTGACAAGCCTTTAACGGATGAAGAATATGAAAAATTGAAGCAGTTCTATAAGGAATCAGGAGAAATTAAACACGAGCTGAGAAAACTGCAAGCATCTGCGTTGAAAGATCATCAGAAATGGATGGACGCCGAAGAAGCGATGAATGCCAATGAGGAACCAATGGATAATTCTATCGTTAATGGCTTTCAGATGATTGATGAAAAAGTAAAAGGATATACAGAAACAGAATTTGGTCCTGAAAATGAATTTGCCGCAGATTTGGATGAACAAATCGCTAAAAAAGTTAAAGGGGAAGAAGTAAGCCGTGAAGAAGCTGCGAAGATTGCGAAGGAATTCTTAGGAGTACCTGATTCTATGGAAGTGCAAGTAGAAGAGTTAGATAAGGGTCTGAAATTTAAAGGATATACGTTAACGATTCAAGAGCCAGAAGGAGAAGCTTCCATTCACATGGATATGACGAAAAAAGGTGGTCATCCTTTATGGTTCATGCAAGCACGTCCTATAGACGAAGCAAATATCAGCTTAAATGAAGCTACCAATCAAGCGAAAGAATTTTTAGAGAGAAATGGTTTTGAGAACATGGAAGTTGTAAATGGGAAACAGTACGATACCATTGGATCGTTTCAATTCGTTCCTGTCGAGAATGGTGTCCGCATATACCCGGATACAGTCTATATTGACGTAGCCCTTGACGACGGAGAAATAGTCAATTACAAAGGGGCTGAATATATTACAAACCATAAAAAGCGGCAAGAATTTAAACCAAAGCTTCGAAGCGAAGAAGCAATGGATAAAGTAAATCCGGAAGTAGAGGTTATGGAAGAGCATCTTGCGCTTATCAAGAACAACGATGATGAAGAAGTCCTGTGTTATGAATTCTATGGAACCATCGAGAATGATACGTATCAGATCTATATTAATGCAGAGAATGGGGATGAAGAATACGTAGGGAAGCTTGATAATGCAGAACCTGTATATGATACGATGTAAAAGAGGAAGCAGCCGCTTCTTCTTTTTGTTAGGAAGGTAAAAAATTGAGCGATCGTCGTCTAGCTTCAGCGCCCACTCGCTCGAGGTTGCTTCAGGCAACTGGCAGAAGCCCAAAAGCGGCTGCTGCCAGTGGCCTTCCAGCACAGTAATACAAACAAGTACTACTCTTCTTACTTGTTTTGAATGGCGAAAAACGTGGTACAGTGAAGAGTAGGTGCTGCTATTCATTTAAGGCCTTCCGGGATGGACTGTCATTGTCATAATCGTTAGATTTGTTGAAAGTTTTATGGTATGATATTCTGAGAAATAATTAAAATGGGGTGAAATATTGGCCCTTTTTTCACCACGATATTACATATAAGCCAATGGGGTGCGTTATGGATAAGATTAACATTGCAATTGATGGCCCAGCTGGCGCAGGGAAAAGTACGGTAGCAAAAATTGTCGCATCAGAACTGCATTACACATATATTGACACAGGTGCGATGTACCGGGCGTTAGCGTGGAAAGCTCTACACACAGATACAGATATCGAACACGAAGCATCCCTCATATCATTACTAGAAAATACATCGATTGAGATTTACCCAGGTGACGAGGGAAATAAGGTGTTTGTTGATACACAAGACGTAACAGAGGAGATAAGGTCAAGCGAAGTGACGGCCTCTGTTTCTGCCGTTTCCGCTCACTACGGAGTAAGAGAACAAATGGTAACGACGCAGCAACGTCTAGCAATGAAGAAAGGGGCAGTACTAGACGGCCGGGATATTGGCACCGTAGTTCTTCCAGATGCTGAATTGAAAATATTCCTCATTGCTTCTGTCGAAGAGCGCGCACAACGCAGACACCGAGAGAATGTTGATAATGGAAGGCCATCTGAACTGCAAACTATTTTAAAAGACATTCAAGTAAGAGATGAGAAAGACATGAACCGGGAAATATCTCCTTTAGTCAAAGCAACAGATGCTGTTGAAATTGACTCTACCCGTTTGACCATAGAAGAAGTTGCTGATAAAATCTGCGCGCTTGCCAGAGAGAGGATCAGCATGTCATGACACTTTATAAAATTGGAAGATTGTTATGCCGTATTTTTTTTACTGTCTTTTTTCGGGTAGAGATAAAGGGAAAAGAAAACATTCCAGAAGACGGTTCAGTACTTATTTGCTCCAATCATATGAGCAATCTTGATCCCCCTCTCGTAGGATCATTCATCAAGAGGAAACTAAACTTCATGGCAAAGGAAGAACTATTTAACGTGGCTCTGCTAGGCCGGTTACTTCCACACTTAGGGGCATTTCCTGTAAAAAGAGGTGCCGGGGATAGACAAGCTCTTCGCAAAGGGCTCGGTTTATTGAATCAAGGAGAAGTGATGTGCTTATTCCCAGAAGGAACAAGAAGTAAGACCGGCGAAATTAGAAAAGGTCTGTCAGGTTCTGGTTTTTTTGCACTTCGGTCCGATGCGGTAGTCATCCCTACATTAATCACCGGTGAATATAAGCTATTTCGAAAAATAACGCTTATTTACGGAGAACCGATTGATTTTCAACAATTGCGTGAGGAGAAGAAAAGCGCGGCGGAAGCAACTGACATCATAATGAAGACGATTCAGCGCTTGAAAGATCATCACGAAGAACAGTACCGATGAGCAGGTTGGGGAAATCGGGAAAATATGGATCCTTTGTATTTCATGTTATGATGAAATAAATTCTTTTCCTATAGAGAATTTATAATAATTTAGTCAAATGTTAAGCACAGTGAAGGAGGCATTTGTCAATGGTTGATGAAATGAATAATGAATTAGAAGGAATGAAAGATTTACAGGTAGGTGATGTAGTGACGGCTACGATCACAAAAGTAGAGGATAAACACGCTTATGCGGATGCTGGCTACAAAGTAGATGCCGTTATCCCTATCAGTGAACTATCCAGTCTTCATGTAGAAAAAGTTAGTGATGTGTTGCAGGAAGGCGATCAAATTGAATGTAAAGTGATTAAGCTTGAAGATGATGAGCTCGTGTTATCCAAACGTGCTGCGCTTGCGGACAAAGCTTGGGATGAGCTTCAAGGGAAATTTGAAGCAGGCGAAGTAATCGAAGCTGAGGTTGCAGAAGTCGTCAAAGGCGGACTTGTCGTTGACTTAGGCGTACGCGGCTTTATCCCTGCATCTCTCGTAGAACGTCACTTTGTAGAAGACTTTAGTGACTATAAAGGTAAAACATTAAGACTAAAAGTAGTAGAGATTGATTCTGACGATAATAAATTAATTTTGTCTCAGCGTGCCGTGTTAGACGAAGAAGCGGATTCCAAGAAAAAAGAATTACTTGAAAACTTACAAGTAGGCGATACGGTGAAAGGAACCGTTCAGCGTCTGACTGACTTCGGTGCTTTCGTTGATATCGGCGGAGTAGACGGTCTCGTTCATATTTCTCAAATGGCGCACCACCGCGTAGAGAGCCCAGGAGAAATTGTCAATGAAGGAGACGAGATTGATGTTAAGATTTTAGCAGTGGATTCAGAGAGTGAAAGAGTTTCTCTTTCCATTAAAGAAACCCTGCCAGGACCTTGGACAACGATTGAAGGTCAAATCGAACCAGGTGACATCATTGAAGGTGAAGTGAAGCGCCTTGTTTCATTTGGTGCGTTTGTTGAAGTAGCGCCTGGTGTAGAAGGGCTTGTTCATATCTCTCAAATAGCGAACCGTCATATTGGCACTCCAGGTGAAGTACTCGAAGAAGGCCAAGCGGTAAAAGCTAAAGTTCTCGACATTAATCCTTCGGAACAGCGTATTTCTTTAAGTATCCGCGAATTGGAAAAAGAGGAGACTCCTGATAAAAAAGTACAACAGGAGTATGAAGCTCCGGAAGAAGACCATTCCGGCTTTTCACTCGGAGACATGATTGGAGACCAATTAAAGAAATATAAACAGTAATTATAGTATCCTGGAATGCGGTGAGCTGGGAAGTTCGCCGTTTTCCTATGTGGAATAAGAATCTGCGGTGAAACTGATTTGTCACTTATGATAAATCAGTTTTTTGCGTTTACGAGGAGAAGGAACAGGACGAGTTTTAGCTGAGAGTTGTGAGTATTAAAGACAAGCATATAGACGTTTTGGAAAAGAGAGCGAACGAAGTATGTTTTCCTGCGCCTTCTCAGTCATCCTCTGGTTTAAAAAACCCTTTGAAATAGAGAAGTAGGCTTGAAAACAGACCATGGCATTGACAGTGAGCCGAATAATACATGGCTGAGTTGGCAATCATGGAAATAAAAAAGGAAAAAAATGGACTTATCAATTACTTTCATTATCTGTTGGATGATGTGGATATGTGTCACGTTCTTTGCTTCGAAACAAAATACATGGCGATTGCCGGGGGCTGCTTTTATTCTCCTTGTCATTTGCTTGCTTCCACTTGAGTGGAGTGGCAGTCAGATCCTCATTAGGCCAGTGATGTTTCTGTTTTTTTTGGCAGGAATAGGTGTGACAAGCAGGTTGTCCAGTATAATTCGTATACGAACCTATATATTGGCTTGTAGTTTTGCGTTTTTGTTTGCCTCGTTTCGACTAGCTGAATGGTATGAACCAGTTATATTTTTGTTCGGACGGGTACCAACATATGTAGTCAGTTTTAGTTTGGTTTTTATTATTTTTTTCAGAAGTAACAGGGAAAGGCTGGCATGTGCTTTACTCTCTGGATGCGGGGGAGAACTGCTTTATCAATCTCATATTTTTTCTTTCACTTCTGTCTACGTAGCAGGAGAGACATTTTTCTTGAATTATGTCGTATGCATAGCAGCAGTAGGGCTTGTTACCAACATCATATCCAGTCTTATATTTTCACGAAAACCCGCTACCTCCTTCTCACACCTGCACTTGCCCGGTTCGTGAACTGTCTGCTAAAATGAAATTCGTTATAGTAGGAGCGTTATCAAAAAAGGTGTCCGTTGAAACAGATTCGGACTTCAACACAGCGGTAAAGTGCCGCGTCCGTTCTAACACAAGGACTAAGCACATATCACGTTAACGACAGGATGTGCTGGTCTTCACCGGCGTCCTAGAGAAGTCTCCATGTGTTTCAACGGATATACTAAAAAATAAATGATCCACATTTATGAAACAGTGTCTAGTTGTTTTTTCTTAAAGAGAAAGGAAAGAATGTTATATGTCTAAACCGGTAGTTGCCATTGTTGGCAGACCAAATGTTGGAAAATCGACGATATTCAATCGTATCACCGGGGAGCGATTGGCTATCGTTGAAGATACCCCTGGAGTCACTCGCGATCGTTTATACAGTAGGGCAGAATGGTTGAATCGCGAATTTCACCTTATCGATACGGGTGGGATTGAAATAGGGGACGAACCGCTTCTCACACAGATTAGAGAGCAAGCGCAGATGGCCATTGACGAAGCAGATGTTATTTTCTTTTTGACGAATGGCAGAGATGGTGTGACAGGAGCAGATGAAGAAGTTGCTTCAATTCTCAGACGTTCTAAAAAGCCGGTCGTCCTTGGTGTTAATAAAATAGATAGTTATGAAATGCAAGAAAAAGTGTATGAATTTTATTCGCTTGGCTTTGGTAGTGTCTTTGGAGTTTCTGGAGAGCATGGACTGGGGCTTGGAGATTTATTGGATGAAGTAGTCAGCCTGCTTCCTGATGAGAGGGAGCCCGAATATGAGGAAGATACCATTCGGATGTCCGTGATCGGCAGACCGAATGTCGGAAAATCTTCGCTTGTCAATGCGGTTCTCGGAGAAGAAAGAGTCATTGTTAGTGACATCGCAGGAACGACGCGGGATGCTGTAGATACTGTTTTTGAAAAAGAAGGTCAGGAATATGTTCTGATTGATACGGCCGGTATGAGGAAAAGAGGAAAAGTGTACGAAGCAACAGAAAAATACAGTGTTCTTCGAGCGCTGCGTGCTCTCGAACGGTCCGATGTGGTACTTGTCGTGATTAATGGGGAAGAGGGTATTCGTGAACAGGATAAACGGATCGCAGGATATGCTCATGATGCAGGAAGAGCCATTCTCATCGTAGTGAACAAGTGGGACGCTGTAGAAAAAGATGATAAAACGATGTCCCAATTTACGGAGAAAGTGAGAGAGGAATTTCAATTCCTTTCCTATGCACCGGTTTTATTTTTATCGGCTAAAACAAAGCAGCGTTTGCAACACTTGCTTCCAGCGGTGAAAGAAGCAGCGGACAATCATAACTTACGTGTTCCGACGAACGTGTTAAATGATGTGATCATGGATGCCGTCATAATGAATCCGACACCGACGGAGAATAACAAAAGGCTGCGTATCAATTACGCCACTCAAGTAGCGGTCGCACCGCCCACCATTGTTTTATTTGTCAATGAGCCTGAACTTATGCATTTCTCCTATAGACGATACTTGGAAAATAAATTAAGGGAAGCCTTTCATTTTGAAGGTACACCGATAAAAATAATAGCACGAAAGAAAAACGACTAGCGGCTGTGGGAAAGAAGAGGGGAGAAAATGGAACTCATCGTTTCTGTTGTAGCAGCATATTTGCTTGGTTCCATCAGCTTCAGTTATGTAGTTGCATGGAATATTAAGAAAATTGATATACGCCAGCATGGCAGTGGAAATGCTGGCGCTACAAACATATTGAGAGTGCTTGGAAAAGGTCCTGCAATTACCGTTCTAGCACTCGATATTTTAAAAGGAATCGTTGCCGTTTGGCTGGCAAAACTGTTGGAATGGTCAAACATGTTACCTCACTTTAGTCCACTTGGAGAGGTGGAGGGGCTGGCGCCGGCGCTAGCCGGATTGGCCGCCATCTTAGGCCACAATTGGCCGATTTATTATGGATTTAAAGGCGGAAAAGGGGTAGCCACTGCAATAGGGGTGATAGGAAGTCTTGTTTTTTTTCCAGCGGTATATGTTGGGATAACCGCCATTCTTTCTATTGTTATTACAAGGTACGTCTCCCTAGGTTCCTTAATATTTGGAGTAGGAACTCCAGTTATTCTTTGGTTTACGAAAGATTATTACGGCCATCCTGACCCTTACTTTTACTTAACTGCCTTACTTGGTATCATGTCGCTTTGGAAGCACCGAACGAATATCAAACGATTAATAAAAGGGGACGAAAGTAAAATTGGTGAGAAGTCTGTACGGAAAGAAGGGAACGCCTAATGAAAATTGCAGTGATTGGAGCAGGGAGTTGGGGAACCGCCCTTTCCACTGTTCTTGCTGATAACAATCATGACGTTGTTCTTTGGACACGTCGTGAGGAACAGGCTAGAGAGATAAATGAGGAGCGCTCGAATTATAAATATCTTCCTGGCTTCACCGTACCTGAATCGATACGAGCAACGGATTCTTTTGCGGAATGCGTGGAAAATACACACGTCATTCTTCTCGTGGTACCTACGAAAGCTATTCGTGAAACAGTACAGCGACTACTTCCATTCATTGGAGAAGATACAACGCTGATTCATGCTTCAAAGGGAATAGAGCCAGGAACATCAAAACGTATTTCAGAGATGATAGAAGAGGAGCTCGGGGATAAAAAGGTACAATCTATCGTTGTCTTATCCGGTCCAAGTCACGCAGAAGAAGTGTGCAAGCGAAAACCGACAACGGTAACGGTATCTTCTGAAACAGAAGAAGCAGCAGAGCGGGTGCAGGAATTGTTTATGAATGAACAATTTCGAGTGTACACGAACCATGATCTCATTGGGGTGGAGATCGGGGGAGCCTTAAAGAATATTATCGCTCTAGGTATAGGGATGAACGATGGATTGGGATATGGGGATAATGCAAAAGCTGCTTTAATGACGAGAGGATTAGCTGAAATAGCTAGATTAGGAGTGAAATTGGGAGCGAACCCTTTGACATTTAAAGGGTTGTCAGGACTCGGAGACTTAATCGTCACTTGTACCAGTCAGCACAGCCGTAATTGGAGAGCGGGGTTTAAGCTTGGAACAGGTTACGAGCTAGAGGATGTCCTAGAGGAGATGGGCATGGTGGTGGAAGGAGTGCGCACGACAAAGGCGGTCCACGAATTGGCAAAGCGCCTTCAAGTTGATATGCCAATAACAGAGGCTTTATACGATGTGTTGTTTAACGGGAAGAAGCCTCCCGAAGCAGCGAAACAGCTGATGGGACGCGTCAGAAAGAATGAAGAGGAGCTCGCTTCTTTGTTTTTAGGAACAGGAGACTCGGATAGAAGTTAAGTTCTGAACGGAACGCCTTTCTTCCATGATGCATAGGATAAGTTGAACAGTGAGAAAGGGAGGCTTATCCATGCGGCATGAACAGGATCCATTATTTGATTCGATCGAGAAAAAGACGAACGTCAGTAAAGAAGACTTGTTCAAACTTGTTCAATCGTTAGATGGAGTCGATTGGCAGAATGAACATTCCGTTCGTCGAGTGATTCATGAAGTGTCGAGACTTGCAGGACGAAATGTATCCAAAAGACAAGAGGATGAATTGGTAGACGCTATTACAAGTGGCAATATTCCTATGGATTTATCTTCCATTAGCAAGTGGTTTAAATAACCAAAAATATATAGCCTTTAGAACAGGCACTTGCTCATTCTAAAAGACCCCTTAGTGAATACAGTAAAGAGAATCCACACTAAGGCTGTGATGGAAAGAATATGGTTAGAAAAGCCAGCTGGACCGGCCCCTGTCCATGCTGGCTTTCAACAGGCTATACGCACTTTTCGAGTGACAGCCATATGTAGAATGGTGAAGAATCATTGAAAACATGAAGGACAGGTCTTTTTAGGCTGGGAAGCTGTGTTATAATATGGTCTGATTAGGAGGGGTGATGATGACTCCACTGCAAAATATGTGGTTTTCTTTTTTTGGGATATTTTTAATGTTTGCCTCAGCCGGTCTGACGGTATTGGCTCAAAAGCTGCCATCTTTCTGGAGAGGATTGCTTCTTCTTGTTGCTTTTATATTTCTTATCATAGCCGGTTTAATCGTATTTGTTGTCGTATTTAGAGGACCTACCGCTGAATAGATACTTATGGGGAAAGGACCGATAGGGAGGCGGAGCATGATCAATAATAAGAAAAGTATAGGGAAAATGATAGTTGGACTCCTTGTTGTATTCATGTTGTCCGGCTGCATGTATCCGCAGGAAAAGCGGGCGGAGAAGCAAGTATCGAATAACGAACAACTAGCTGTTGTCCAACAAGCTGTTGATCAATATAGAGAAGATACAGGGGTGCTGCCGATTCAAACAAAAGAGGAAGACACACCAATTTATCAAAAGTACGTCGTTGATTTCAGAGAATTAATACCGAGGTACCTCCAGGAACCACCTAGTAATTCATTTGAAAACGGAGGCGCCTATCAATATGTTATTATTGATCCTGAAACAACCGCTCATATTAAAGTGATTGATTTGAGAATGATGAATGAAATTCAACAAGCTCAAATGGAAATTAACCGATATATCCAAAAAAATGGGTATTCTCCAGTGAAAGAGCCAATTGGCAAAGGATTGTTTAGAATAGACCAAGAACGATTAAATGGCAACAGTGAATTAAAAGTGCCGAGTCCTTACCACCATGATACATACTTGCCTCTCATTATGAATGCTAATGGACAAGTGTTGGTGGATTATTCTATCGATTTGAATATAGCATTAGAGGAATTTGATCATTCCTTCAAAGAAGGGGAAGACATTCGGTCTATATTAACAGATCATTATCCGATTGCTCCAGCATTTTCTGTCCCTTATACGATCGACGAATCAGGCGAACCAGTGATAAAGGAATGAGAATAGGCTTTTCAAGGTACGTCAGCGAAATTGGGAAAGAAGCAAAGGAATCAGAAAAGGAATTCCTCTATCAACATACAGTAATTAACGAAACAGGATTCTGTTGTCCAGAGATGGATAGTAGAGTCCTGTTTTTTTAATAAAGGACCATATAATCATTATAGAATGTTGAAAGCCGGAATAGATATCATCTAAGTTCTTCTTTTACGAAAACTTGCGGCGCCTATTCATATATTTACAGAAAGAACCATCTTGGTCACTCAAAATTTGTACGGATTCGAAACATGAATTGCAAAAACTTGCGTCATGGATGAGGCATTTCTTTAGAGAGAAAGTCATATCCATCGGACAGCATCATAAATATATAATGTCATGCATGAGAAGACCGGTATCGGAATTCATATATGTACAGGAGGGGATCCAGTGGAAAAGGTTGATATCTTTAAAGATATCGCAGAGCGGACCGGGGGAGATATATATCTAGGAGTCGTCGGTGCTGTCCGTACCGGTAAATCTACTTTTATTAAGAAGTTCATGGAGCTTGTTGTCCTTCCAAATATGGAAAGTGACACTGATAAAGCGAGAGCTCAAGATGAATTACCGCAAAGTGCTGCCGGGAAGACCATCATGACAACTGAACCGAAATTTGTCCCAAATAATGCGGTTTCTTTAAAAGTGGAAGAAGGGCTCGAAGTCAATGTCCGGTTAGTCGATTGCGTAGGTTATGCGGTCGAAGGAGCAAAAGGTTATGAAGATGAAAACGGACCGAGAATGATTAATACACCATGGTATGAAGAGCCCATACCGTTTCAAGATGCTGCAGAAATTGGGACTCGCAAAGTAATACAAGAACATTCCACACTTGGAGTGGTGGTTACCTCCGATGGCACCATTGGCGACATACCGCGTATGGATTATGTAGAAGCAGAAGATCGAGTCGTTGATGAGTTAAAAGAAGTAGGAAAACCGTTTATCATGATTGTTAACACAGTCAGGCCGCATCATCCTGATACAGAAGCTTTGCGTCAAGAGCTCTCAGAACAACATGATATTCCAGTGTTAGCTTTAAGTGTCGAAAGCATGACAGAGCACGATATTCATAATGTTCTCCGTGAAGTGTTATATGAGTTCCCAGTACATGAAGTCAATGTCAACTTGCCAAGCTGGGTGATGGTGTTACGGGAAGACCATTGGCTTCGTCAAGAATATGAACAGTCTGTTCGAAACACCGTAAAAGATATAAAGAGACTTCGGGATGTCGATCGCGTCGTTCAACAGTTCGCCCGCGATTTTGAGTTTATTGACGAAGCTGGGTTAGCTGGCATTGAAATGGGGCAAGGTGTGGCGGAAATTGACTTATACGCACCTGATCAGCTGTATGATCAAATATTGAAAGAAGTAGTCGGTGTTGAAATAAGAGGGAAAGATCATCTGTTACAGCTGATGCAAGATTTTTCCCATGCTAAAAGTGAGTACGATCAAGTGAGCGATGCGTTAAAAATGGTCAAACAAACAGGTTACGGCATAGCTGCTCCTGCATTGACAGACATGAGTCTTGACGAACCTGAAATTATTAAGCAAGGCTCTCGTTTCGGAGTCAGGCTGCGGGCGGTCGCACCTTCGATCCACATGATAAAAGTGGATGTTGAATCAGAATTCGCTCCCATTATCGGCACAGAAAAACAGAGTGAAGAATTAGTGCGTTACTTGATGCAAGATTTTGAGGAAAACCCATTATCGATTTGGAACTCTGATATATTTGGCCGGTCATTAAATTCAATTGTGCGTGAGGGAATTCAAGCGAAGCTCTCTCTCATGCCTGAGAACGCTAGATATAAGCTAAAAGAAACGTTGGAACGTATTATTAATGAAGGATCAGGCGGATTGATTGCGATTATTCTTTAATTATACGTATCGGAAAATATAGCTAAGTGCGAGGAGTACGCATTTTAGCGATGTAAAAGAGAAATGCCTAGATCTCCAAACGAGCAAAACAATGAGAGAATAGGCATTTCTATATTTTAGCTGTTTTCGACTTCTTCGTTAGCTCAGAGACATAATCGGTGTGTTCGTCGACCTGTCAAACAAGGAAGAAGAGAACAGCATGTATACAGATCCAGGTTGTTTGATGTCGTTTTAAGGTACCGCTTCAGGCGCGAGCGACTTGTGTTTCATGCAGCCAGAACGATGTACGAAAGCCTCTTCGGTGACTCTTCAGCACTGCTATCCGGTTAATATGAAGGCGCCTTGGCTTTTCTTAACCGATTCAACAACCTTTCCGAAAAAATAGAGAAACCCTTCAGGACGTCGTGTCTCACGGCGTCCTATATCTGTTTCTAAAGTTATTTTAGAAAGCAGGTATTTTCTCTATAATATTATTATGTTAACAACAAAAGCAATCCTTTTTGCTTTATAAATACCCTTGTGCTAAAATTTTTCAAAGGTCATTAAATTTGTCGATTGGAGGAGAACAGTGTGCCGACCTTTGATCATGATAAAATAGAAAGCGCCGTTCGACTTATATTAGAAGCGATCGGAGAAGATCCAGATAGAGAAGGGTTATTAGATACTCCAAAACGGGTAGCGAGGATGTATGAAGAAGTATTTTCAGGAATTCACGAAGATCCCGCCATACACTTGCAAACTGTTTTTGGAGAAGATCACGAGGAACTCGTATTAGTGAGAGATATTCCTTTTTATTCCATGTGTGAACATCATCTCGTTCCTTTTTATGGGAAGGCCCATGTCGGATATATTCCAAAAGGAGGAAAAGTAACAGGTCTCAGCAAGCTGGCGCGTACAGTAGAGACTGTTGCTAGAAAACCTCAATTACAAGAGAGAATCACCTCTACGATCGCCAATACGATTTTAGATACTTTAGAACCTCATGGTGTGATTGTCGTTGTAGAAGCGGAGCATATGTGCATGACGATGAGAGGAATTAAAAAGCCAGGTTCTGAAACGGTCACTTCAGCTGTTAGGGGAGTTTTTGAAGAGGATGCAGCAGCTCGGGCGGAGGTCCTTTCATTAATTAATCGTTCTTAATCATTTGAGGGAGAAGGTGATTTCTGTGAGTCAGAAAGATGATTTTTTTATTATACGTGCGGAAGAAGACGGGGTTAACGTCATTGGTTTAACACGTGGCACAAACACCAGGTTCCATCATTCAGAGAAGCTGGATAAAGGAGAAGTCATGATTGCTCAGTTTACGGAACATACCTCTGCCGTGAAAGTGAGAGGAAAGGCTACAATCCAGACTGGTCACGGGGAAATACGAACAGAGGATTGAAACGACCACATGTAAACTTGAAGTGATGGATTGACGGAAACACGTTGTTTTCAGAAGAAACCGACGGGTTGGGATAGCAGGAATGATTTGCTTTGTCATCCCTTTTTATGGTTATGTTACGTCCTGTACAAAGTGGAAGAGAGATCTTTTTTCTCCTAAACGATAAAGGCATTGGTAAAAGGGGTGGCTGTTCATTGTCAGCCCTTCTCATGTCAATGAACCATTTCCGTGTTCGAAGTGGTATTGCAGTTTGGTTTTCTATGCTATAATAACATCGTCAAATTTCTACACGTGATTACACTACATAAGGAGCTTAAAGGTAATGGGGGACGTCAAACATGATAAATGTAAAACATCATACAGATGAGTTGAAAGTGATAGAGGAGATTTTTGCTGAGAAGACGGCCCACCCATACTTGGATGTATATATAGAAAAGCCCCGTATCGACTACGACGTTATTTTATTTCTTCTGGAAATAATTCATTCTCACCAGGTCACAGGAAAAGAAAGACGAGAACAAATTTTGGCGGCGCTTTTTATTAATGCTGCTTTTTTTACTCATGAGAGAGTATGCAACGATATGCTTGAAACGGGTGAAAGAAAACCTCGACAACTAACAGTACTAGCGGGTGATTTTTTTAGCAGCTTATATTATTCCATGCTGGTAGATAATGGGCATGTAGAGATCCTGCCTGTATTCAGTCATTCGATTCAAAAGATTAATGAAGCTAAAATGGCTCTCCATTTTTATGAAGGCGACTCTGAGAGAGAATTAATGGAACGTTTATACTCCGAAGAAGGCACGTTGTTACGTAACATTGCAGACTTTTATAACGAATCACATCTGGGCACATTAGCGGAAACGTTCTTTCTTTTAAAAAAGCTTGTAAATGTACGACACGAGACAACGGATGCAGCGTTATCGACTATTCACACAGCGATATATACATGTACAGAAGGTGAGCAGGCAGACGACGTAAAAAACTGGCCTCCTGAAAATGTTGCTAACTTTTTGGACAGAAAGATAATGGAACTGCGGCAAACATTAACTACTCAGCTGTCATCTTCCTATATGAAAAGTACCGCGCTCTATCCCCGTGTGATGAAGTGGTCATTGGAAGATAATAGATTATGGACGAAGTAATACAATAAAGGGGGAAACGGGCGGTGGAGAAGAAAAAGGAAGAAATGGTTCATGATGTATTTGAAAACATTTATGACAAGTATGACTACATGAATTCAGTGATCAGCTTCCAGCTTCATCAGAATTGGCGGAATCACACAATGAAAGTCATGGATGTTGCGCCCGGTTCAAAGGCATTAGACGTATGCTGTGGAACAGCGGACTGGACTATTCAGTTAGCGAAAGCAGCTGGACCTAATGGTGTAGTCAAAGGGTTGGACTTCAGTCGTAATATGTTGAAGGTAGGAAAAGAAAAAGTACTTCAAGAAGGGTTGACGGATGTAGAGCTCATCGAAGGAAATGCGATGGAGCTTCCATTCGATAATGAATCTTTTGACTATGTGACGATTGGTTTTGGACTCCGAAATGTTCCTGACTATGCCACTGTTTTGAAAGAGATGTATCGTGTATTAAAGCCGGGTGGGATGGCCGTATGTTTAGAGACATCGCAACCGGAGCGAAAATCATTCAAAACATTGTACTCTTTCTATTTTGGGAGGGTCATGCCATTACTTGGTAAATATTTGGCTGGAAGTTATAAGGAGTATTCCTGGCTTCAGCAATCAACGATGCAGTTTCCAAATAAAAATTTACTTTCCTTTATGTTCGTGGAAGCCGGTTTTCGTAAAGTACGTGTGAAACCATATTCACTTGGTGCTGCAGCGAGTCATTTCGCGCTTAAATAGCACCCTTTTAAAGGAAGGGCGGAAAAAAGAAATGGACATAGGCAGTCAAATGGGGACAGGGTAGAAATGATACAATGGATGAAGAAAAACAGCCGATGGATGAAGACGGCAGAGATGCGATTATTATTTCGAAGGTGGATATCATGAAGTTGGCGGATGTTTATATGCTCATGAAGACAGATATGATAAAAATTGAAAAAGAAATTGAAAGGTCTGTAAAGGCAGATCACCCTATTTTAAAAGAAGCTTCCCTTCACCTGTTGCAAGCAGGAGGTAAACGAATCCGCCCCATCTTTGTTATGCTAAGTGGGAAATTTGGCGATTATAATATTGATAGACTGAAACACATTGCTGCAGCTTTAGAGCTAATACATATGGCTTCTCTCGTTCACGACGATGTCATTGATGACGCGGAATTGAGAAGAGGAAAGAAAACGATTAAAGCAAAATGGGATAACCGTACAGCTATGTTTACGGGGGATTATATTTTTGCCAAGGCGGTCGAACAGGCTTCCTTTTTCAAAGACAAAGATATACATACCGTATTGTCCAAATCAATGGCAGAGATTTGTGTGGGTGAGATCGAACAAATCAGAGACCAATATAACTGGGATCAGCATTTAAAGACGTATTTAAGAAGGATTAAACGGAAAACAGCGTCTTTAATAGCGATTAGCTGTCAACTTGGTGCCCTTGCAGCCGATGCTTCGCGACAAGACCAATTAAGACTCTTTCGTTACGGCTATAATGTTGGCATGTCTTATCAAATTATTGATGACATTTTAGACTTCACCGGCACAGAAGAAGAGTTGGGAAAGCCGGCAGGCGGTGATCTGCTGCAAGGAAATGTTACGCTTCCTGTTTTGTATGCTATGTGTGAAGATGAATCACTGAAGCATGAAATCCATCAATTCTTATCGACGAATGAACGGGAGCAACAAGATATTACAAGCGTTCTGGACCGGGTGAAGTCATCAGGCGGGATTGAGTATGCTCATTCGTTAAGCAAGAGGTATTTGCAAAAGGCATATGATGCATTAGAGATGCTTCCTGATATCCCGGCAAAGAAGTCATTGCACCAAATTGCAAAATATATTGGCGGCCGAAACTACTGATATTGCTAACGTTATCCTATTTTGGTATAATCGTGAAGGTTTACATGTAGGTGGAAAAATAGTGTCATACATAATAAAGAAAGAGGGATGAAAACATGGAAAAGACTTTTATCATGGTAAAGCCAGACGGCGTACAAAGAAATCTTGTCGGAGAAATTGTCCAACGTTTCGAACAAAAAGGATTTACCCTCTGCGCTGGTAAATTAATGACAATTCCTAAAGAATTAGCGGAAGAGCACTATGGAGAGCATAGTGATAAGCCGTTTTTTGGTGAGCTCGTTTCTTTCATTACATCCGGACCAGTATTTGCTATGGTTTGGGAAGGTGAAGGTGTCATTAGCACAGCAAGAAAAATGATGGGAGCAACGAATCCTGCAGATGCTGACCCGGGAACAATTCGTGGAGACTATGCAGTCCAAGTTGGCATGAACGTCATTCATGGTTCGGATTCTCCAGAAAGTGCGGAGCGTGAAATTGGCCTTTTCTTTAACGAAGGTGATTTAGTAGAATACAAAAAAACAATTTCTGAGTGGGTGTAGGTTGCGGGACTATTAACCGTGATACCCTTCAAACATCAGATATCAACTGATCAAGAAAAATAAATATGATGATAAAGAAATGCCTGACACTCCTGCGGGAATAGCGAGCCAGGCGAGTCCCTAAAGGGCGGCGCCCAAAGGAGCTCGTATCTCGTCCTGCGGAAAAAGAGGGCATTTCTTTTTTTACAAATTAGGTTCTGTAAAATTTGCTGGGGTTATTAAACATTTTGCTCTACGGGTTGGCTGACTCTACAGGCTCGCTTGCCGCGGGCAACGCTTCAACTTCCTCGGCAGCGCACCGCTGCCTGCGGGATTTTCAGCTGTTGCTTCGACGCACACGACGTGCTAGTGTCGGCGTTGGCCACAGGACGTGGCCGTGTTTAGCCGACGTCCCGCAGGCGTCTCACCTGTTCGCCATCAAGCTTATTTAAGAAATGGTAGAATTAAATTCTATTCACCCCAACATTTGTTTTTGAACCAAAAATAATAAGAAAGCATTCATGGAGTGATGTCTAGCTTCAGGCGCCATCGGCTCGAGGTCGCTTCAACCCGCACTGTGGCGGCAAGCCTCCTCGGCGGATCTCCAGCGCTTGTCGCCGATAGGCGGGCGCCTTGCGCTTTTCTTTTTATTATCCCAAAAGCCGTGTAAGTATGTTATCATTTAATGCATAAAAGCGTTAAAGAGATGAAGATATAGAAACAGAGGAGTGGAAATGATGAGGTATTTAACAGCAGGCGAGTCACATGGCCCTCAGCAAACAACGATTATTGAAGGCCTTCCTGCCAATATGGAATTGGTGAAAGAAGATATAAATAAGGAATTGAAGCGTCGTCAAGGCGGGTATGGCCGCGGCCGCAGAATGCAAATTGAAAAAGACCAAGTTCAAATTGTTAGTGGTGTTCGTCACGGAAAAACTACGGGAGCTCCTGTCGCCCTTGTAGTGGAAAACGATGATTTTAAACATTGGACGAAAATCATGGGAGCAGAGCCACTTTCTGAAGAGGAAGAAAAAGAAGTGAAACGGAAAATAAGCCGACCGCGTCCTGGACATGCTGATTTAAACGGAGCGATAAAATACGGGCATCGTGATATGAGAAACGTATTAGAGCGTTCTTCCGCCCGAGAAACGACAGCAAGAGTATGTGCTGGCGCCGTTGCAAAAAAAGTCCTCAAAACATTCGGGATTGAAGTAGGCGGTCAGGTTTTAGAAATTGGCGGCATAAAAGCTGACAATGTAACTTACAACGATATTCATGATTTACAAGAGCGTTCCGAAAACTCTCCAGTACGTTGTTTGGATGAGGAAGCAGCAGAACAGATGATGAAAGCTATTGACGACGCGAAAAAAGAAGGAGATTCAATCGGCGGTGTTGTGCAGACGGTAATCACCGGCGTGCCGATTGGACTTGGCAGTCACGTTCAATACGACCGGAAATTAGACGCTAGAATAGCTCGTTCTGTCGTCAGTATCAATGCATTTAAAGGAGTAGAAATCGGAATAGGATTTGATGCGGCGAGCATGCCGGGCAGTCAAGTACACGATGAAATTACGTGGGATAAGGAATCAGGATACGCCCGTAAAACAAATAATCTTGGCGGATTTGAGGGCGGAATGACAAATGGAATGCCCATCGTTGTGCAAGGTGTGATGAAACCAATTCCGACGCTTTATAAACCTTTACAAAGTGTAGATATCGAAACGAAAGAACCGTTTGCTGCAAGTATTGAACGCTCCGACAGCTGTGCCGTACCAGCGGCTTCTGTCGTCATGGAAAATGTCATCGCTTTTGAGGTCGCTTCCGCATTACTCGAAACGTTTGGGGCAGATCGGGTAGAGGCGATAGCAAAGAATTTGGAAGAACATAACCGCTGGGCGCGTGAGTTTTAATATGGAAGAGCTGGTGGTGACGACAGATCATACATCGTACCCTGTTTTTATTGGAGAAGGAATAAGACACCAATGCTCATCTCTCTTATACGATATATTGAAAGAGAGAAGCAAAGTATTGATCATCACAGATGAAACAGTAGCAGAACTCTATGCCGATGACGTCGTAAGAAGTGTGTCTAACGCCCTTTCAGCCGGGGTATGTAAAGTGCCGTCTGGAGAAACATCCAAATCAATGGATGTGTATCATAAAGTAATGACAGCATGTATTCAAGAAGGCTTGGACCGTCAATCAATAATTATAGCTTTAGGTGGCGGAGTGATTGGCGATTTAGCAGGTTTTGCTGCCGCTACGTATATGAGAGGCATCCCTTTTATTCAGATGCCGACCACTCTTTTGGCACAAGATAGCAGTGTCGGAGGGAAAACAGGTATTAATCACGAGCTCGGCAAGAACCTGATCGGCGCGTTTCATCAGCCGGCAGCTGTTTTATATGACACGGAGACCTTACACACTCTTCCTGATAAAGAGTGGCGGTCAGGTTTTGCAGAAATGATCAAACATGCTTATATCAAAGATCCTGAATTCCTAACATGGCTGAAAGAAAATGTTCATTCGTTGGAGGATATAAAAGATAGCCAACTTCTCCGTTTTTTGAAACGATCTATTGCGATTAAGGCAGAGATTGTGAAGGAAGATGAAAAAGAAAGCGGTGTTAGAGCGTTTCTTAATTTCGGTCATACTCTTGGTCATGCAGTCGAAAAAGAATCAGGGTACGGGGGCATGACACATGGGGAAGCAGTGGCGGCTGGAATGATATTTGCTATGAAAGTTAGCAATAGATTAGGTTATTCAAAGTGGGACGTAACCCAAGAAGCAGAATGGCTAAAAGCGCTTGGCTACCCAATTGAAGCCCCCTCGCAATATTCCTCTCATCAATTAATTGAGGTAATGAAAAATGACAAGAAGGCTAGTAAAGGGAACATCACATTTGTCCTGTTAGAAAAGCCGGGTAGTCCTTTTTTAGAAACGGTAGATGAACGCACGTTAGCTCATATATTGGAGGAAACGAAAGAAGGAGGGGTTATATGATTCGGGGTGTACGTGGAGCAACAACGATCAAGAAGGATCAAGAGGAAGAAGTTGTTCAGGCGACGAAAGAATTGCTTGATGAAATGATTTCGGCCAATGATTTGGATCCAGAAAAAGTGTCGCATATTTGGTTTACCGTGACGTCAGACATTCAGTCAGCATTTCCAGCAAAAGCAGCGCGTTTAATTGCTGGCTGGCAGTTTGTTCCTGTTATGTGCGCTCAGGAAATCCCGGTGCCGGGAAGTTTACCCCTGTGTGTACGTATCATGTTGAGTGCGGAGCTGGATAAATCACAAAAAGACGTTCAGCATGTGTATTTAAATGAAGCGGTGCGCCTTCGTCCTGATTTAGGATTGACAAATAAGAAGTAGACGATGTACTATGAAAGTAGATTAGTTGAGTGAAGTAATAAAATGAGAAAATAGAGCAGAGCGCAGTGAGTTGAGGAGAGCAGAGAATAGCTGAGCGGAGTTTCATTACATTTGTCCGTTGAGCCTGAAACTGGTCGTTTCAGGCTTTAATATATTATATACGCTTAGTTTTGAATGTTTGAACGAATAAACCTCTCTCTTTCCCCCTGCTCTCTCGATAAGAGGTGAGCCTATGTCCGAGACATCATTTGCATCCTTTCAATATCAATCTTCCCATTACAATATGGTCCCTTACGTGAGGCGTTTTTTTACGGATACGATCACGCCGATAGAGATGTATCAATGTTTTAAAGAGGAAGCAGTGTTTCTTTTAGAAAGTAAAGATGAAGCATCGCCGTGGTCCCGCTATTCTTTTTTGGGGCTGTCTCCACAGTACCAGATTACAGATACAGACGGTTTATACCAGTTTCAAGATAAAGACGGAACGGTCTTGATAGAAAGTGAAGATCTTGCCATCAGCTTTGATAAGGCCATTCGCCATCTGCACCCAGCGCCTCCAGAAGTAAGCATTCCTTTTAAAGGCGGGGCAGTTGGAGTTATTCCTTACGATAGTGTAGAAGATTTCGAGACAGGACTGAAAGAGGACGGAGCATCTACAAAAGAAGAAAGCGTTCATTTGATGTTTTGCCAAACCTTGATTGCATTAGACCATGAAACAAAGGAACTTACTTTTATTTATTATGAATCGAATCGGGAGGCAGACGCTTCCATTCGGTACGATCATGCACAGATTCATGTTGCCCGATTGATGAATCAATTGGCTAAAACGAAACATTCCGATTCAGCTTTTATACCACCGATGGTTTTGTCACATGGCTATGATTATGAAAAAGTTGCTTCAAATTATCCGAAAGATAAATTTATTAATGACGTAGAAAAAATTAAAGAGTACATTAAAGCAGGAGATGTTTTCCAAGCTGTTTTATCGCAGCGTTTTGAAAAAGAGATTACGGTAGACGCGTTTGATATTTATAGAGCTCTCCGTATGATTAATCCTTCCCCGTATATGTTTTACTTAAAGTTAGGGGATACGGAAGTGGTAGGAAGTTCACCTGAACGCTTAATCCAAGTACAGGATAAACATTTGGAAATTCATCCAATTGCAGGAACGAGAAAGCGCGGAGAGACAGCAGAGGAAGATGACGAATTAAGCGCTGACTTATTAAACGATGAAAAAGAAATTGCTGAACATTACATGTTAGTAGACTTAGCACGAAATGACGTGGGGCGGGCCGCAGAATATGGATCAGTAGAAACCCCTGTATTATTAGAGATCGGTAAGTTTTCACATGTGATTCATATTATATCTAAGGTTACAGGCAGGCTGGCAAAAGGCATCCAACCGATTGAAGCATTACAAGCCTCATTTCCGGCAGGGACTGTTTCGGGGGCTCCTAAGTTTCGGGCAATGGAAATCTTGAAAGAGCTAGAGCCAGAGCCGCGCGGTATATATGCGGGGGCTGTGTGTTACCTTGGGTTTGACGGAAATATTGATTCATGCATTGCGATTCGTACGATGATTGTGAAAGGAAATAAAGCCCGCGTGCAGGCGGGAGCTGGAATTGTAGCAGACTCGGTACCGGAGAAAGAGTATGAAGAGACCCAAAACAAAGCAGCTGCATTGTTAAAAGCAATAGAAGCGGCTGAGAATATGTTTGGTAGCTTAGAGGAGGAGAGCAGAGATGATAAAAGAGCTGTTGAACGAGTGTATTGAAGGGAAAACGCTAACGGAAGAAGAAGCAAAACAAGTGATGGATGAGATCATGGGAGGAAATGCTACGCAAAGCCAAATTGCAAGCCTGCTAACTGTTCTTCGGTTCAGAGGAGAGACCGTAGATGAAATGACCGGCTTTACACGTTCAATGCGGGAGCATGCGGTGAGTATTCCCCATCGCGAAGATTTCGTCGTGGATACGTGCGGCACAGGTGGAGATTTAAGTTCAACCTATAACATATCCACAGCATCAGCGATTGGTTTGTCTTCTCTCGGTGTGAAAGTAGCTAAGCATGGAAATCGTTCGGTTTCTTCGAAAAGCGGAAGTGCGGATGTACTGGAACAACTAGGACTCCCGGTGCAAACCAACCCTGAAGATGCAGCTTTGTCTTTAGAAGATACGAACATGGCGTTTTTATATGCGCCGCTCTACCATGTGGCGATGAAGCATGCTGTGTCTCCACGTAAAGAAATTGGGTTCCGAACAATTTTTAACATTCTCGGCCCATTAACGAACCCGGCAAACGCTAACGCACAACTCGTTGGTGTGTTTAACAAAGACTACGGTTTAAAAATGGCTCAAACGTTACAGCGGCTCGGCACTGAAAGAGCTATGTTCGTAACTGGGGAAGATGGCTTAGATGAAATCACGATATCCGGCAAGACGTATGTTACAGAACTAACAGATGGAGAAATCCAACAATATACGATTATGCCAGAAGATTTCGGGCTGGAAAGAGCTCCATTACGCGACGTCCAAGTGGAGACGTCTACGGAAAGTGCAAACTTAATAGAAGAAATGTTTGCTGGAAAGAGGGATGGCGCAGCAAAAGATATCCTCGTGTTAAATATGGCGGCGGGATTATACGTAGCCAATGCTGTTTCTTCTCTTCAAGAAGGTGTTCATAAAGCGAAATCGGCTATAGAAAAAGGAATTCCTTTTCAACAGCTCTCAGATTTAAAGAAAGCAAAGGTGGAAAGACAGCATGCTTGATAAAATACTCCAAACAAAAATCTCAGAAATTAACAATATAAAACTACCTGAACAAGTTTCGACTACAACGTATTCGTTAAGAGATGCGTTAGTGAAAGAGAACGAAGTACAGGTAATTGCCGAAGTGAAAAAAGCCTCTCCATCGAAAGGGTTAATTCGTTCTGATTTTGATCCTGTAACGATTGCTAAATCTTACGAAAGAGGCGGTGCTGCTGCTTTGTCTGTGTTGACAGATGTAGAGTATTTTCAAGGCAGCAAAGACTATTTAACTTCGGTGAAGCAGGAGGTAGGTCTTCCTGTATTGAGAAAAGACTTCATCATTGATTCGGTGCAAGTTGAAGAAAGTGTCCGTATCGGTGCTGACGCTATATTATTAATCGCTGCCGCCTTAGAAACGAATCAACTACACGAGCTTTACGAAGAGGCTTATGAAAAAGGGTTGGAAGTGTTGGTGGAATTTCATTCAGAAGAAGAACTTGAACGTGTGCTTCATGCGTTTAAACCTGATATAATTGGAGTAAACAATCGCGACCTTCGCACATTCCATACGACTCTCCAAACGACAGAACAGCTAAAGAAACACATTCCTTCCGGCAGTGTGTTTGTCAGTGAAAGCGGCATTTATTCTTACCAGGATATTCAGTATGTTCAAAAACAAGGAGCAAATGCAGTACTAGTAGGAGAGTCGTTAATGCGGCAAGAAAATGTAGAACAGGCTGTGCGATTGCTGAAGGGTGAAGAAAGTCATGAATCGTCCACGCTTTAAACTCTGTGGATTGCAGTCAGAGCAAGATGTTATAACAGCAAGCAGTTCACAAGCTGACTACGTCGGTTTTGTTTTTGCGGAAAGTAAAAGACAAGTCAAACCTGAAGATGCTGCTTCCTGGCTTGAAAGGCACGAGCTGCCTGGTAAGAAGGTGGCAGCTCTTTTTGTTAATGCCAGCCCGCAGGAAATAAAGCAGACATCGTCTGTGTTACGCCCGGATATTATCCAGCTTCATGGAGCGGAATCTCCTGAACAAGTGCAGCAAATAAAAGACGCCATGGCGGAAGATGTCTGGAAAGCATTACCCCACAATGATTATACTCTTGAAAAGATGAAAGATTATGCATCTATTGTTGATGGTTTTGTGATTGATGCAAAAGTAAAAGGGGCCTGGGGAGGAACAGGACAGCAGTTCGACTGGTCGCATGTTCCTGACTACGTGACATTTGGAAAGGAATCAGGCATCCCTGTACTTATTGCTGGCGGAATCAACCCAACGAATATAAAGAAACTTCTCGTTTACGAGCCGTGGGGAGTCGATCTCTCGAGCGGAGCTGAAAAAGATGGACGGAAAGACAAACAACGACTGAGAGATTTAGAAGAGGAGCTAATGAAAAATGTCTAATTTTTATCCTGATGAAAACGGACGGTTTGGTTCATTTGGCGGTAAATTCGTTCCGGAAACACTGATGTATGCTATTGATGAATTAGAATTATCGTTAGAAGATGCTTTAGCCGACGACAGTTTTATTAATGAGTACAAACATACTTTAATGGAATATGCAGGTCGCCCCACGCCGTTGACATATGCCAGCAGACTTTCAGAGCAATTAGGCGGTGCGAAAATATACTTAAAAAGAGAAGATCTTCTTCATACAGGCGCTCATAAACTAAACAATGCAGTCGGACAAGCCTTGCTTGCACAAAGAATGGGAAAAAAGAAAATTGTAGCCGAAACGGGTGCCGGCCAGCATGGTGTCGCAACAGCAACAGTTTGCGCACGTCTCGGTCTTGAATGCAAAGTCTTCATGGGCGAAGAAGATATGCGCCGTCAGGAACTGAATGTCTTTCGAATGGAACTGTTAGGAGCGGAAGTCATACCTGCTACGTCAGGAAGCAGAACATTGAAAGACGCCACAAATGAAGCGATACGTTATTGGGTGGCGAACGTTGAAGATACGTTTTACTTAATCGGTTCTGTAGTCGGCCCTCACCCATATCCACGCATGGTTCGAGATTTCCAGCGAATTATCGGTGATGAAACAAAAGAGCAATTAAGGGAAATAGAATCATCTTTACCGGATGTAATTACCGCTTGTGTCGGCGGCGGTAGTAATGCAATCGGGATGTTCTATCCTTTTCTTGAAGATGACGTCAAGCTGTTTGGCGCAGAAGCCGCAGGTAAAGGGCTTTCGACGGAAAAACATGCGGCGACGATCACAAAAGGAACAAAAGGTGTCATTCATGGTTCTCTTACTTATTTAATTCAAGACGAGCATGGTCAAATTATTGAACCGTATTCTATCTCTGCAGGCTTGGATTATCCTGGAATCGGACCGGAACATGCGCACTTAGCCGAAAGTGGACGTGTTAGTTATGAAGGAGTGACAGATGCAGAAGCATTGGAAGCACTCACTCTGTTGTCTAAGGCAGAAGGAATACTTCCGGCTATCGAATCGGCCCATGCTCTCCACTTGGCATTTGAAAAAGCGAAACAAATGACTTCTGATGAGATATTAGTTGTGTGTTTATCAGGCCGCGGAGACAAAGATGTAAATTCTATAAAAGCAGCTATGGAAAAGGAGTCTCACGAATGAGTAAAAATCGCGTATTGGAAGCAGCTTCATCTGCAACATACCCTTTGTTTATTCCATTTATAATGGCCGGAGATCCTAATGAAGAAGCGACGATTGAGCTGGCTTTGTCACTCGAAGATGCGGGTGCTCATATTCTTGAACTTGGCATACCGTACTCTGACCCGCTAGCTGATGGGCCAGTACTTCAGGAATCTGCAAAGCGTGCTCTTCTTGGGGGAATGAACTTAAAGAAAGCAATAGACCTCGTACCGGTTATGAGACAAAGAGGTTTAACCATTCCTGTTATTATATTCACGTATTATAACCCTGTTTTGCAAATGGAAGAAGAAACATTTCTACATGCTACTAAAGAGGCTGGGGCGGATGGGATTTTAATTCCTGATCTCCCGTATGAAGAGAGCAGAAATATAAGCGCAGCTGCAAAAGAACGAGGGTTGGCGAATATCTCTCTTGTCGCTCCCACATCGGCAACGCGTGTCGAAACGATCGCCAAAGAAGCAGAAGGATTTTTGTACTGCGTCTCCAGTGTTGGCGTCACAGGGACGAGAGATACTTTTTCTCCAGAAGTATATTCTTTTGTAAATCAAGTGAAACAACATAGTCATGTCCCTGTTGCTGTCGGATTTGGCATATCTAGAAGAGAGCACGTGGAAAGTTTAAAAGATGTAAGTGACGGCGTGATTGTAGGAAGTGCAATTATGAAACAAGTTCAAGCTCATGTAGATGATTTGGCTAATAGCAGCACACGTCAAAATGCGTTAGATCAAATAAAAGGGTTTGTGTCTTCTCTCATTTCATCGTAACATGGAAAGATAGAGATTGATTATATATCATGAGAGGTGCACGAATAATGAAAGTAAAGAAACAATTATTAGGAATGGAACCGTATCAGCCAGGTAAACCTATCGAAGAAGTGAAGAAAGAGCTGGGATTATCAGAAGTTCATAAATTAGCATCGAATGAAAACCCATTTGGTGCTTCTCCAAAGGTTTTTGAAGCAGTGAAACAAGGAGCGTCCCAGCCTCAGATTTACCCGGACGGCTATGCAGCTGAAGTGCGTGACGCTGTGGCGGACCACTTAGGAGTGAAAGGAAGCCAGCTTTTATTTGGAGCGGGTTCTGATGAAGTAATACTTATGCTTTGCCGTGCCATGCTTTCTCCTGAAACGAACACGGTAATGGCCACACCTTCCTTTTCTCAATATAAGCATAACGCATTCATTGAAGGGGCAGAGATAAGAGAAGTCCCATTGAAAAATGGTGTGCATGATTTGGATAGTATGGCTGAACAAATAGACGATAATACGCGAATCGTCTGGGTGTGTAATCCAAATAATCCATCCGGAACGTACACCACAAAAGCAGACTTTGAAACGTTCCTGAAGAAAATCCCAGATGATGTGCTTGTTGTATCGGATGAAGCGTATGTAGAATATGTTACGGCAGAGGATTATCCGGATACCATTTCTTATCTTGATGAGTATCCAAACCTTCTTGTTTTGCGTACTTTTTCAAAGGCCTATGGATTGGCAGCGTTCCGAATTGGTTATGGGGTAGGGTCAGAGGAGTTAATAAGCATTTTGGATCCTGTGCGCCCGCCTTTCAACACGAGTACGATCGCCCACTCTGCAGCGATGGCCGCATTGGAAGACCAGGAATATATCGAACGTTGCAGACGTGAAAACAAAAAGGGTCTAAGTAAGTTTGCGGCATTTTGTGAGGAACAAGGATTATCCTACTTACCTTCTCAAACGAATTTTATGCTGATTGAAACCGGAATACCTGGAAATGCCATGTTTCAATCTTTGTTGAAAAAAGGCTTTATTGTACGTTCAGGAGAAGCCCTTGGTTTTCCACAAGCTATTCGGGTTACCGTAGGCACAGAAAGGCAAAATGAACTCTTTCTAGAAGCGTTGAAAGAGTCATTACAAGAACAGCGCCAGTCCATTGGAAAATAATATATTTTCGGTATGTGCCTCTAAAAAAGAGAAAGAGAGGCGTGAGGGATGACACGAAACGTTTGTGTAATTGGTATGGGACTTATAGGAGGTTCCATAGCCTTGTCTATAAAAAAAGAACATGATGCTTTTATTACAGGGGTAGATATTGATCAAAATCAATTAAAGTTGGGCCTGAAATTAGGTGTCATTGATCGTATGACGGAAGATCTTTCGGAAGGCGTAGAAGATGCGGATTTAATTGTGTTGGCCGCGCCGGTAACAAAGACAGAGCAGCTCATAGATCAATTAAAAGACCTCCCCCTGAAAGAAGGAACCATAGTAACCGACGTAGGTAGCACGAAAACCCGCATTTTAAAGAAAGCAGCCCAACTTTCTCATAAAGGGATTTCCTTTATTGGCGGCCACCCTATGGCAGGCTCCCATAAGAGTGGCGTACAGGCGGCTCGGTCTCATTTATTTGAGAATGCATTTTATGTGTTGACACCTGATAAATCAGTAGAAGCCAATAAAATTATCCAACTTCAAAATTGGTTAAAAGGAACGAAAGCTCGCTTTATTGAATTAAGTCCTGGCCAGCATGATAAATTAGCAGGATTAATTAGTCACCTGCCTCACGTCGTAGCGGCAAGTCTTGTCCAGCAGGTAAGACATGTAGAAAAAGAAGATGAATTAGTATCGCGGCTGGCAGCTGGTGGTTTTCGGGATATAACACGGATCGCTTCCTCAAACCCGGTAATGTGGAGAGATATTCTCCTTCATAACAAAGATACCATTTTAGAATTAATTAAGCATTTTAAAGAGGAAGTTACCCGCATGGAAACCATGCTTGAAGAAGATGATGAAGAAAAAATATTACAGTATTTTTCCGATGCGAAAGCCTTTAGAGATGGCTTGCCATCTAGAGAAAAAGGAGCACTTCCTGCATTTTATGATCTATTTGTAGATATTCCTGACCACCCCGGCGTGATCTCCGATGTTACGGGAATACTAGGACAGGCAGGAATAAGCATCACAAACATACGTATTATTGAGACAAGAGCTGATATTATGGGAGTTCTGCGACTTACTTTCCGTTCTCATGAAGACAGGGAAGAAGGACGCCGTCATTTAGAGAATTCTCTCTATGAAACATATATCATGGATTAATCAAAGGATTTGTGGAGCTATATCAAAAGCAGGTATACATCTACTTTAGGTGCCTTGCAGTTGAAAAACATGAAGACTCCTGCGGGAAAAGCAACAGAGGAACTTCTACTAAAATCGCACACGTCAGGTAGGGAACTTTTGCTAAGTACACGAACGTCAGCAGTTGAACTTCTGCTAAAAACGCAAACGTCCTGTTTGCAACGCAGAAGTCAGTACATCGTGTACTAGCTAACGCAAAAGTCAACGCATCCTGCGTAAGCCAGCGCAGAAGCCACCACATCCTGTGGCAGTAAAATCCCACAGGCAGCGGTGCGCTGCCGAAGAAGTTGAAGTGTTACCCTGCGGCTAAGAAGACACAGTGAAAGCAAACATAGTGCAGCTTGAACGGATGTCGCACTTGTGCCCGTGGTGAAAGCGGAATGTTTTTCAACTGAGCAACACCTTTTGATTTTGATTCAGCCCCGTAAAATTTTAAAATTCAAAAAAGATATTGACATTTTAAACAAGTAGACTATACTAAAAGTAGCGTATGGTTTCTCTCCACTCCTATCCATACTCTTAATTTAATCAAATAGCTATTTGCTAACCCGGTATGTAAGCGTTTACTTTACCGGGTCTTTTTTTGTGTGAGATTAGGTAGTATAACATTCAAGAAATGTCCAGCTAAGTGTTCAACTGCTAAGTTCACGAACGCCAGCAGTTGATCTTCTGCTAAAAACGCAAACGTCAGGTATAAATCTTTTGCTAAGTTAGCAATCGACCTGTTTGCAACGCAAAAGTCAACGCCTCCTGCGTAAGCCAACGCAGAAGTCAGCACGTCCTGTGCAAGTAGCGCCTTGCTCTTATTTTTTGTATTTGCTTGCCTCCCGTAATCTGTTCGTTGTAGTATGAAGGAATGTATGAGTATACCTCTATTGGAGGGAAAATAAATGGAACGAAATTTAGAACAAATCGTAGCAATGTTGCAAGAAGGTAACACAGAAGAAGGCTTACGTTTGCTTCAAGAACGAGAGAAACATGCAGATCATCAGGAGATGTATGATCTGGCTATGATTTATAATGAATTGGGCCGTGCGGATAAAGCACAGCCGCTGATTGAGGAATTAATAAGTCATTACCCCGATGAAGGGGAACTTTATACGTTGGCTGCTGAAAACTTAATTGATATGGATCGTGAAGATGAAGCAATGGAATGGCTGTTAGAAATAAAAGAAGACGATGATTCCTTTGTCAGAGCCCAGATGCTGCTAGCGGATTTGTATCAACTGCAAGGGTTAGATGAAGCAGCCGAAAACCGATTAAAAATAGCATTAGAAGCGGCTCCTGACGAACCTGTTTTACTTGCGGGATTAGGAGAGTATTACTTAGAACGCGGTGACTTCTCAAAAAGCATTCCTTATTTAAAACGTGCCGAGCATGACGGGTTTGAATACCCAGAAGGAAGTTTGGAGCTGCGTCTTGCGGAAGCTTACAGCGCGACAGGGGAATTTGAAAGTGCGTTGCGCTATTACGAGAAAGGATTAAAAGAACATACGGATGTACAGGCGTTATTTGGATACGGCTTCACTGCTCTCCAACTACAAGATTATGAATTAGCAGCTCGAAAACTTGAAGAATTAAAAGATCTTGATCCCGAATTTGTCTCCTTGTATCCCTACTTAATACAGTCCCTTGAAAAAATTGGTAATACCGAACAAGCGTTAAAGGTCGCGGAGGATGGACTAGCAGTCGATGAGTATAACGATGTCCTGTATACGGAATCAGGAAAGCTGTACATTACCGCTGGAGACGAACAGACAGGAGAACATCGTTTGCGTGAGGCCTTATCATTAAACCCTGGGAATATCGAAGCCTCCTTGACACTCTTAAAACTGTGGGATACTCAAGAAGACTATAATTCCATGATTGATTTGATTACATACCTTCGAGAAATCGGAGAGGTGGATGCCAGATTCGATTGGTTCTACGGGAAGGCATTGTGGGAAGAGGATGAGCTTGAAGAAGCGAAAGAAGCCTTTGATAGTGCAAGCAGTGTCTACAACGAAGATAGAGACTTTCTAGAAGAGTATGGACGTCTTTTGCTTGAACTTGGTGACCGAAAGAAGGCACTGACTTATTTACAAGCAGCCGCCCGATTAGAAACGCCGGACGAAGACTTGGCGATGTTAATAGCTGACCTTGAAGAAGAGTTATAAAATTAAAGAAAGACTCGGTTATAAAATAGGGAGGGACGGTAAAACTATGAAATGGACAACAGAAGATATACCTTCATTTGTGGCAGAGAAACAATACATCGACACGGCACTTGTTCCACTATTACCTATCAATTTTGACAACAGCATTAAGCAAAGCGCGGCGATGGCTGAATTTATTACCGTCATGGCTGCAGAAATTGAAAGGCAGTTTCACGGCCGTATGCTGCTTACTCCGCCATTCACATATCTTTCGGAAGAAGGAGTTCAAGCCAGTAAGGAACGGTTAGAACATTGGCAGCAGCAGATGAAAGGAGCAGAGATAAAACATATCATTTTTTTAACAGCGGACTCAGAGTGGAAAAAAGTCGAAAATGAATTGGACGAAATGTTAATTTGGATGCCGCTCGTTCCTTTTGAAAATATGGACAGCGAGTATAAAAAACAAATTATTTCTGAGCAAATAAAACAGCTGTTGCCTTTGGTCGTAAACAAATGGAAAGAAAATCCTTAAAAGTCGAATTGGCTCATAAAATGCCTCTACAAAAGATTGACAGTTTGTCGTTTGCTAGGCTATCATGAGTATGTCCTAGTTTTGTTAAGTGTGTGTAATGCTGTCCGGGAGGACTGAATTTATATAGCAGGGGGGGAAACGTGGTGAGTGAGAAAAATCACAATGTATCGCGTCGTCAATTTCTGACATATACGCTTACAGGAGTTGGCGGTTTTATGGCAGCAGGAATGATTTTGCCGATGGCAAGATTTGCAATTGATCCCGTACTACAGTCAGCCGGTGCAGGGGATATGAACGCAGTTGCTGACGTCTCAGAATTAACAGAAGAACCACAGCGTTTTGACTTTTCTTATGAACAAGTAGACGGTTGGTATACTTCTGAAGTAACTGAAACGGCTTGGATTTATCAAGAAGGTGATAATATTACAGCTCTATCACCAACATGCACTCATTTAGGCTGTACGGTGAACTGGAATTCAAATGAAAGTTACCAGAATCAATTTTTCTGTCCTTGTCACGGCGGCCGATTTGAAAAAAATGGAACGAACGTACCGGGAACGCCGCCGACAGAACCGCTTCATAAATACGAAATAGAAGTGCGTGACGGAACGGTTTACCTAGGAAAAGCGAATCCACAAATTTAGGAGGGGCGTCATTTATGTTGCAACGTTTGTATGATTGGGTAGATGAACGCCTGGACATCACTCCCTTGTGGCGTGACATCGCTGATCATGAAGTTCCGGAACACGTCAATCCGGCACATCATTTCTCAGCGTTTGTTTACTGCTTTGGAGGATTGACTTTCTTTATTATCGTCATTCAGTTTTTGTCCGGGATGTTTTTGACAATGTATTACGTACCCGATATCGTTAACGCCTACGAATCAGTCAAATACTTACAAGGTGAAGTGGCATTTGGCATGATCGTGCGCGGGATGCACCATTGGGGGGCAAGTTTGGTCATAGTAATGGTATTTTTACATACATTACGGGTATTCTTCACTGGTGCTTATAAGAAGCCTAGGGAATTAAACTGGGTTGTCGGTGTACTTATGTTTTTCTTATTACTAGGTCTAGGATTTACAGGGTATTTATTACCTTGGGATATGAAAGCTTACTTTGCAACCGTAGTAGGACTACAGATTGCGGAAAGTGTGCCAGTCATTGGTGACCTAGCAAAAACTCTGCTAGCCGGGGATCCGGAAATCATTGGTGCACAAACTCTCACACGCTTCTTTGCGATCCACGTATTCTTCCTTCCGGGAGCTTTGCTTGGATTGTTGGCTGTTCACTTTATAATGATCCGCCGACAAGGTATCGCAGGACCACTATAATAGAAGCAGCACGTAAACATATTCGGATTAGCACACAAATAAGGAGGGAAACCGATGCAGCGTGGAAAAGGTATGAAATTTGTCGGGGATTCCCGTGTTCCTGCTGAAGGAAGAAAACCAAACATACCAAAAGACTATTCGGAATACCCCGGGAAAACGGAAGCCTTTTTTCCAAACTTTCTTCTGAAAGAATGGATGGTCGGGGCCGTATTTTTGGTCGGTTATTTATGCTTGACTGTTGCACATCCATCACCGCTTGAGCGGATGGCGGATCCAACAGACTCCGGTTATATTCCACTGCCGGACTGGTATTTTTTATTCTTGTATCAATTGTTGAAGTATGAATATGCATCCGGTGATTTTAACGTAATTGGGACGGTAGTTATTCCAGGGCTTGCTTTTGGTGCTTTATTATTAGCGCCATGGCTTGATAATGGCCCGGAAAGACGGGCATCACGCCGCCCTATTGCCTCTGCATTGATGTTTATCGGTGTTCTGGCTACTGTTTACTTGACATGGGAATCAGTGGAGAACCATGACTGGGAAGCAGCAGCAGAACAGGGTCAAATGCTTGATGAAGAAGAGGCTGAATTAGCAGATCAAGTCGATACAGAAGCAGATGGTTATCAAATTTATTCGGACCAAGGCTGTATTGCTTGTCACGGGGATCAGCTTCAAGGAGCAGGCTCTGCAGGACCACCTCTATTTGACACTCAGTATGACGTAGAAACGATTAAAGAAATTGCTGTTGACGGTATCGGTGAGATGCCTCCAGGTCAGTATGATGGAAGTGAAGAAGATCTGGAGACTCTTGCACAGTATATTGCGAACGGCGGCAGCCCTGACGGTGGAGACGAAACCGGAGGCGATGACGCTGAAGGTGAAGAGACTGCCGAAGACGGGGAAGCTGAAGAAGAAACGGAAGAATAATCATTCAAAAGTAGCTGTTCCATTTATTGGGACAGCTGTTTTTTTACGAATGAATATGTAGATGGGTGTGAGTAAAATTGGGCCTTATGATTCGCTTTTTAGGAATGCCAACGATGATTGCGGCATTGTTGATCGTTAATGTACTTGGTACCATCTACGGATATTGGTGGTATAAAGCGCAACTAGAAATAACTCCTCCTGTGTTTCTCATCTTCGTTCCTGATAGTCCAACGGCAAGCCTGTTTTTTTGTATTGTATTGTTTTTATTTTTATTGAAAAAAAACAATGGCCTGATCGAAGCATTGGCTTCTGTTACACTCATAAAGTATGGTCTGTGGGCTGTTGCGATGAATATTTCTGCCGGGATAGCCGGTGCGGAGCTGAGTTGGCAAAACTATATGTTGATCGCTTCTCATTTTGGTATGGCCTTACAGGCAGTACTTTTCGCTCCTTATTACAGAATTAAAAATTGGCAGCTGATCGTTGTGGCGCTTTGGACTGTTCATAATGACATCATTGATTATGTGTACGGTATGTATCCATGGGTGTCTTCTGCTATCGTCGATTCTATTGCCCACATCGGTTATTTTACGTTTTGGCTGAGTGTTTTCTCCGTCGCTGTCACTTGGTTTCTTGGAGCTAAAAAAGAGCGTACGATGTATTCTCTGCCTCATCAGCCAGGAAAGCTATCATAGCAGAACACGATACTTGAGAATAGCTTGGCATCATCGTTATACAGACAATGACACAATAAATAGAATTTCCCTCTCATCCTTCCGGTCTACTCTTGTCCGCTAAATCATAGAATAGGACAAGGAGATAGGAGGGGTTTTTTTATGAATGACACCGGCTGCAGTGTGTTGAAAAGTTGTAAATTCGTTTGTCGTGTCCTAGTCTGTGGCGGGCTAGTATTTATGCTTGGATTAGGACAAACTATAGCTGAAGAGACGAGTGAAACGACGAAATTAAATACGGTTGCTGAAAAGGCGAAAGTATTAGAGCAACTAATAAAAGACGGGGAATATGAAGAAGCGAAACAGATTTACAATTGGATGAAAGAACAGTGGCCAACGGTGAATTTTGAAGCCCATCAATTGAATGTTCATCAAATGGCTGAGCTATTGAGGGCATTTGAACGGACGAGTGAGTCTGTGACTAGTGTGGATGCAGCCCAGCATATTCGTCTCCGTTATGCGACTTCGTTTCGTTTAGCTTTAGACGCTGCTATCAGTGAACACCATCCATTATGGAAGAAATATGCCGAGCACTCATTAACGATACTTGATAAAGTAGAGGATCATCTCATGCAAGGTCAGAAAGAAGCCGCTTTACAAGCCTATCAGGAGTGGCGCCGTCAATTCGAAGTGATCCGTTCAGCTGTGTACATTGGTGAGGAAGAAGGATATGCTCCATTTGCATCGTACCTGAGCTATTTAGATAATCACTCCAAATGGATAGAAAAAGAGGACCCTCAAGACATTAAAGAATTAAGAAAAAAGGTAACCCAATTAATTAACGGGGACTATGAGAAGTCGAATGTAGATCCATCTTTATGGCTGGTTATTATTACGATTGGTAGTGTGATTGTCTCTTCATTAACTTACACGGGTTGGAAAAAATACAAAGGGGAGAAAAGCAGGCAGCAATTAAGAGACTGAAATTTTCAATATTTGATCATAAATCGTTGAGGCATCATCGTTGACTTTCTTTGACGTACTAAATAAAATAATAGAAGAGGATAATAAAAAGATTTCCAAGGAGGCAGGAAATGGGAATTTGGATCTTGTATATAGCCGCATTATTGATCATCCCCATTTGGGCACAAGTAAAAGTAAAAAAAGCGTACAATAAATATTCGAAAGTCACGAATTCTTCCGGCATGACAGGAGCGGAAGTCGCACGAAAAATTTTACAAGATAATGGAATTTTTGATGTTTCAGTAGAACCTGTGAAAGGTCAATTAAGTGACCACTATGATCCTAGAGCTAAGGTGGTTCGTCTGTCTGAAGATAACTATTATGGTCATAGTGTAGCAGGGCAGGCAGTGGCTGCCCACGAAGTTGGACATGCTATTCAAGACGCAGAGGATTATGCTTTTCTTCGTTTCCGACATGCTTTAGTGCCAGTCGCGAATTTAGGGTCGAACTTCTCCTTTTTCCTCATTTTAGGAGGGATTTTGTTCCAGGCAAGCGGTATGCTGTTGGCTGGTATCGTATTCATGGCGGCAGCCGTTCTGTTTCAACTTGTTACCTTACCTGTTGAATTCAATGCCTCAAATCGGGCGATGGAACAAATCGTCTCTACCGGTATCATCCGTAACGAAGAAGAGAGAGAAACCCGAAAAGTATTAGATGCTGCCGCACTCACTTATGTAGCTGCCGCATTAGTTGCTGTCTTAGAGCTTGTACGGTTTGTTTATATGTATTTCTTGATGAACGAAGAATAAAAAAAGAAAAGCGAAAGCGCCTAGCTCACGAGCGACAAGCACTGGAAGGACTTTGACAGAAGTCGCTTTTCGGCTTCTGCAAAGGCCTGAAGTGACCTCGAGCGAGTAGGCGCTGAAGCTAGACATCACTCCATGAATGCTTTCTTATCTTTCCGGAATAACTGCTCGGTCTATAAAAGGACGAGCAGTTTTTTTATTGTTTGGTTCTGGAATGATTATCTACGTAACTCGCAAAGGCTTTTTGTTTTCGTCCATCGTAAACCCTTCTCCCATAACGTCTTGGACATCATTGACAGTGACGAAAGCATGAGGATCCAGCTGTTCGACTACATTTTTCAGGCGAATTAATTCATTTCTGCCCACGACACAGTACAGCACTTCTTTTTCTGACCCAGTAAACGTCCCTTTTCCTTGCAAGAGAGTAGCCCCTCGTTCCATTTTTTTTAAGATCGCTTCCGAAATTTCTTCCGTATTCTCTGAAATGATAAAGGCAGCTTTTGCAGAATAAGCACCTTGCTGAATGACATCGATCACTTTAGAGGCGATAAACACCGCCAATATGGTATACATCATTTCTCGATAATCCAAATATATAAGAGAACTTATGATGACAAGGGAGTCAAAGACAAACATGGTACGCCCCATGCTCCAGCCAAAGTAATGAAAACCAAGCTTAGCGATAATGTCGACACCCCCGGTCGTTCCTCCGTATCTGAATACTATTCCTAACCCTGTACCGAGAAAGGCACCGGCAAATAGTGCTGCCAGCGTCATATCTTCATGCAAAGGAAGGTTTAGTAACGGGTAGTCCTGGAACAACCATAAAAATAATGAAATGCTTAATGTACCGATTACCGTATAAACGAAAACCGTTTTTCCAAGTAGCTTCCAACCGATGAAAAACAGCGGGATGTTTAATACTAAGTTAGATATGGCAGGATTTATAGTGAATATAAAATATAAAATTAATGTAATGCCTGTAAAACCGCCATCAGCCAAATTATTCTCCATGTTAAAATAAACGAGACCAAAAGACATAATGGCGGAACCGAGGATGATAAAAGCTATGTTTTTGGCATGTTTCCAGAGCAACATACAGGATCCTCCTTTTTTCCATCTATGTAGAGCTATTATAGAAAAAAGAAGAAGACGTAACAACTGTTCCTTTCAATTGTCAAACGAAATAGAATTCGATACGATAAGAAAGAAGGCGGGGATAAGATGAATTCAAAGTCCATGCAAGAGATGCAAAAAGAAGTAGATCATTATATTGGACAGTTTAAAGAAGGGTATTTCAGCCCGCTTGCCATGCTTGCAAGACTGTCTGAAGAAACAGGAGAACTGGCTAGAGAAATTAATCATTATTATGGCGAAAAGCCAAAGAAATCAACAGAATCAGAGAAATCCTTAGAACAGGAGATGGGAGACATCCTGTTCGTATTGATTTGTTTTGCAAATTCTCTACATATCGACCTGGATGAAGCGTTTGACTTAGTGATGGATAAATTTCGAACGAGAGATAAAGACCGTTGGACAAAGATAGAAACAGAAGGAGATGAAGAGTAATGGCAGAGAATATAATTCGAGTCGTGGTGGCAGGACCACGTGGGAAAATGGGAATGGAAGCGGTCAAGTTAGTGAATGAAACCGACCACTTTGAATTAGCAGCAGCAGTAGACTCTAAAAACGATGGTATCCAAATAAAAGACTTGGAAGGAATGCCTGATGATAAAGCGCCTGTTTTCGATGATTTGGAAAAATGTTTAGATCAGGTAGAGGCGGATGTGCTCGTAGACTTAACGACACCAGAAGCTGGAAAAAAACACCTCGGTATCGCTCTTGATCATGGTGTCCGCCCTGTTATCGGAACTACGGGCTTCAACGAAGAAGAAATTGAACAATCCCGTAAAAAGGCAGAAGAAAAAGGAATAGGTGCTATTATTGCTCCTAACTTTGCTGTCGGAGCTGTGTTAATGATGAAATTTTCACAAATGGCGGCTAAATACTTTCCAGACGTTGAAATCTTGGAAATGCACCATGATAACAAACTAGATGCACCATCCGGTACAGCCGCAAAAACAGCCGCTTTGATTAATGAAGTGAGAACACCGAAACAACAAGGTCATCCGGATGAAAAAGAAGACATGGAAGGAGCAAGAGGTGCTGAAGTGAACGGCCTTCATATCCACAGTGTCCGCTTACCTGGTTTAGTAGCCCATCAGGAAGTATTGTTTGGGGGAGCCGGTCAAACGCTAACCATCCGTCATGATTCAATAAACAGGCAATCTTTCATGCCTGGAGTCAGGCTTGCCGTGGATAATGTGGTGCGGTTAAAAACATTAGTATACGGTTTAGAAAACATTATGGAATAGGGGAGAGGCTTTTGAATATTGCACTCATTGCACATGACAAAAAAAAAGAAGACATGATCCGTTTTGTCCAAGCTTATAAACCTCTTCTCTCAAACCACGTTCTCCATGCGACGGGAACGACAGGTATGCGCCTGGAAACAGAAACAGGTCTTTCGATAAATAAGCATTTGTCAGGACCTCTCGGTGGCGATCAACAAATCGGTTCTCTTGCAGCTAGCGGGAAACTAGATTTATTGATTTTTTTCAGAGATCCATTGGAAGCGCAGCCGCATGAACCGGATATTACAGCTCTATTGCGTATTTGTGATGTACATAATGTACCCGCGGCAACCAATATGGCGACAGCTGAAGTACTCGTAAATGGTTTGGAACAAGGGTTAATGGACTTCAGAGATTTGTATGGCAGCGAGGGAGATGTGACATGACAAAGCGAACGATACTTGCTATCGGGGCCCATCCGGATGATGTAGAAATAGGAATGGGAGGGACCATCGCGTCCCACACAGCAGCTAGGGATACTGTGTATATTTGTAACTTAACAAAAGCAGAGCTTTCCTCGAATGGCACAGTCGAAAAAAGACAAAATGAGGCCTCAGATGCCGCTGCCATTTTACAGGTGGCTAAAAGATACCAGTTGTCCTTTCCTGACCGTGGATTATCAAAAGATCATACTGATTATCGCGCTTTGATCCAATTAATCAGGGAATTAAAACCAGACGTTATTTTTGCTCCCTATGAAATAGATCGGCATCCAGACCATGGACAATGCGGTCAGCTTGTCAGAGAGGCGCTGTTTGACGCAGGCATTCGCAGGTATCCTGATATAGAAGTTCCTGCTCATAAAACTCCATCGTTTTACTATTATTTTGTGAACGGATTTCACCAGCCAGATTTTTATGTAGATATCTCGAGGTGGCAGACCGATAAAGAAAAAGCTCTTCTCTGTTACCAAAGTCAATTTGTAAAAGATAAAAACAGTGTAGAGACGCCATTAACGAATGGATATATAGAACGTGTCAGATCAAGAGATATGTTGTTTGGCAGAGAAGCTGGAGTGCAGGCTGCTGAAGGATTTAAAGTTGATGCTCCATTTGTTTTTTCGTCGATTCCGCAAAGGAGAAGCTGATCATGAAAATAGGAATAACTTGCTATCCAACTGTCGGCGGCTCAGGTATAGTAGCCACTGAGTTGGGAAAATTATTGGCAGAAAAAGGGCACGACATTCATTTTATTTCGACAGCGTTGCCTTTTCGGCTGAATAAACCTTATCCTAATATCTATTATCATGAAGTAGAAGTAAATCAATATGAGATTTTTCAATATCCACCATACTCTCTAACACTTGCCAGTAAAATGGCTGAAGTGATTAAACGGGAAAAGCTGGATGTTTTGCATGTCCATTATGCCGTCCCTCATGCTGTTTGTGCTTTGCTTGCGAAAGATATGGTGGACGATGAAGTGAAAGTAGTGACAACCTTGCATGGCACAGACATCACTGTTTTAGGACACGATCCGTCTTTACAGGAAATTATTCGTTATGCGATCGATCGTTCTGATGAAGTAACGGCAGTGTCGAAAGCACTCGTTCAAGAAACACAAGACATGCTTCAAACGACGAAGCCTATCGAAACGATATATAACTTTATAGACGATAGAATATACTACCCGCGAGCGGTTGGCTCCGATTTAAAGAAAGCGTATGGGATTACCGACCAAGAGAAAGTAGTCATTCACATTTCTAACTTTCGGCCTGTCAAAAAAGTGCTCGATGTCATTGAAGCTTTTGCCGTCTTGAAAAAAGATTGCCCGGCTGTGCTTTTGATGGTTGGGGATGGGCCGGACCGGCTAAGAGCCTGTCAAAAAGCTGAAGAATTAGGCATAAGTGATCAAGTCCTTTTTCTAGGCAATCAAAAGAACATAGAGGATTATTTACATATTTCCGATTTGATGTTCCTCCTATCAGAAAAAGAAAGCTTCGGGTTAGCGGCCCTCGAAGCGATGGCGTGCGGGGTGCCTGTGATAGGTTCGAACGCTGGTGGGATTCCTGAAGTGATTACCCATGAAGAAGATGGTTACATTGTACCTGTAGGTGCTGCAGAACAAGCGGGACAGCTGGGAGCTGCTCTGTTAAATGAAGAAGAGACGTATAAATACTTCTCCACGAACGCGGTAAAACGGGCAAAGACAGTGTTTTCTTCAGAACGGATCGTGGAGCAGTATGAATCCATCTATAACCGATAAGGTGGTCTAGGATATGGACAGAGAGGCCTGGAAAATCGCGCAGCAATTCATTTCCTATTTTGATGAGAAAGGGTTTGCTTCTTACATTGTAGGAGGAGCTGTCCGCGACCTGCTCCTCGAGCGGGAAGTGAAAGATTTTGATGTGGTGACCAAAGCATCCGAATGTGAGATTGAAGCACTTTTTCCAAAAGCTATCCGGGCATCTCGTCGTTTCCCCATTTACATTGTCCGCTGGGATGATTGCCTGTTTGAAGTGACGCCGTTCCGGAAAGGGGCTGTCACTCTTATAGAGGATTTATCGAAGCGGGATTTTACGATGAATTCATTGGCAATGGATAAAAATGGGGAAGTCATTGATCCTCTTCATGGTTTACAGGATTTAGAACGTCAACGGATCAACGCTCACGATCCGGAAAAGGTTTTTACAGATGATCCGCTGCGTATATTAAGAGCCTTCCGGTTTCAATCTGAGTTCGGTTATACGATTGAAAAGAAGACATGGAAGGCGATGATTCAGCGATTAACAAAATTGCAGGAAGTGGCCAAAGAACGGATTCATGCGGAAGTAGGGAAGCTTTTATTAGGAGAATTTCATAAAACCGCCCTAACTCATTTTGAAGAGGCAAAGGTAGCTTCGTTTTTACCTGAAACGATGAAGACCTCTTCCCCTTCTACCATATCGACAACTTGGTACTTGATTCGCTTACGATCGGAAAATACCAGATGGGCAGCATTCCTTCTTCGTATGTATGGAAACGAGGCAGTTGCCAAAACTTCGGCATGGCGATTTTCCAATGATCAAAAACGCAACGTGCAATCCATTTTGAAAACGGTTCTCACATATTCGGAAGAGATTCCTTGGGGCCAGTATATGATTTACAAAATGGGGGAAGCCGCTTTGGATGCTGAAGCTGTACATCAGTGGCTTCATAACAAGGAAAACACAAATAGAATAACAGATGTGACACATGCTCTTTCGCAGTTACCTATCAGGAGTAAAAGGGATATGGCTGTGGATGGAAGAGATATTATCAACCATTTTGATTTCATAAAAAAAGAAAAAATCGGTCACTTGCTGGACTGTGCCGAGAAAGCTGTCGTACATGGTATCGTAAAGAATGAAAAGACGGCTTTACTGAAATATTTAAAGGAGAACTGCGAACATGAGAAGTAAATTATTACAGTTGCTAAGACAAACAAATGGTTATATCTCCGGTCAAGAAATTAGTAAACAGCTCGGTATATCCCGAACAGCTGTATGGAAGCATATGGAGGAATTGAGAAAAAATGGATACGAGCTTGAAGCAGTACCACGGAAAGGCTATCGGCTGTTGAATGACCCAAACCGGGCGGGGGAAGATGAAATAAAAGCAAAGTTACAAACGCAAACATTAGGACAAGAAATTATTTATAAAAATGAAGTCACCTCTACCCAAGAGGAAGCACACGAAGCCGCAAGAAAAGGAGCAGCCGAAGGAACGATCATTGTAGCGGACCGTCAGTTGAAGGGGAAAGGAAGACTGGGAAGAAAATGGGAATCACCCCCTGGAAGCGGGCTTTGGTTTAGCTTGATTTTACGCCCTCCTATTCCGCCACAGGAAGCTCCTCAACTAACATTACTAACAGCCGTGGCTGTCACAGAAGCGGTAACCGAAGCAACAGGCTTGCAACCGCAAATAAAATGGCCGAATGATATTTTGCTGAATGGGAAAAAAGTGGCTGGTATCCTTACTGAGATGCAGTCAGATCCTGATAGAATTCAAGCGGTGATTGTGGGAATTGGGATCAATATTAATCAAATGGAATTCCCAGAAGAGCTATCTGACATTGCGACTTCCTTAAAGCAAGAATCTGAAGGTACGACGTATTCAAGAGCTGACTTCATCGCGATACTATTATCCCGTTATGAATACTGGTATCATCATTATCTAAAGCATGGATTTCTAGATGTAAAAAAGAGATGGGAAGCTCTAACATTTACGATCGGTAAAAAAATCAAAGCGACCACCGTAACGAAAACCCTCATTGGCACGGCTGTAGGAATTACCGATGATGGGGTTCTTCTGTTAAAAAAAGAGGACGGAGAGATTGAACACATCTATAGCGCTGACATTTCATTATAGAGTAAATGTTTTCATGATCTCTCCATGAAACATATAGGATGAGGAAACTTTGACTTCCTTCTTCTACATCAAACATGAGTCTTTGCTGAAGGACTCATGATTTTTTCGGTTCTGAAGCCGATGAATTGTCAAATTCATATCGCTGGTTGGGGAAGCAAAAGAACTTCATGAAAAACGTGACACATACAAAGACGATACCTGTTTCACGCGGACAGTAAAATTTTGTTATACTTAAGAAGTCAGGCCATATCACATTTGAATGGCACTGACGAAAAAACATAAATGATAAAACGCCTTGATCCGAAAGGACAGGGACGGAGACGGAAGAGAAAACAGCTATCTGCTGCATGATCTTCTGCTTCTCCGAGAGGAGGAGGAAACGGATGAAAAACGTAGGTTCATTTTTGAAAATGAAACAGGACAGTGACCCTATTGCTATGATGACCGCTTATGATGCACCTGCTGCAAAAGCGGCGGCAGAAGCAGGGGTAGACTTAATTCTCGTAGGAGATTCCGCTGGCATGGTCGTTCAAGGGTATGATTCGACAATCCCTGTGACATTGGAGGATATGTTACTCCATTCGCGTGCTGCCAGACGAGGGGCTCCGGATACTTTTATCGTAACCGACCTGCCTTTTCTCACGTATGCCGGTGATTTTTCTGAGACGCTGGCTGCCGTGAAGAAGTTATTGCAAGACGCGGGCGTACAGGCGGTAAAAATAGAAGGAAGCGGGGAGACCTTTACGGTCATAGAACGTTTAACAGCAGCGGGTGTGCCGGTTATGGCTCATTTAGGACTCACCCCTCAATCTGTAGGTGTCCTAGGAGGCTATAAAGTACAAGGAAAAACAGAGCAAGCCGCTAACCAGTTAATTGATGAAGCGATAGAAGCTGAGAAGAGCGGGGCTTTTGCTCTTGTATTGGAATGTGTACCTTGGCAGCTTGCTGATCATATTTCGAATATATTAACCATTCCTGTGATTGGGATCGGGGCCGGCCATAAGACGGACGGCCAAGTGCTTGTTTACCACGATGTCGTAGGTTACACCGATGGATTTGTACCGAAATTTGTAAAACAGTATGCAAATGTTCAAAGTGTGATAAAAAAGGCATTAGAAGGCTATGTAGAGGATGTCAAAAGTGGTTCATTTCCAGAGGAGAGCCATGCATTTACTATGGATGAGGAAACTGCAGTCAAGCTCTATGGAGGAACACCAGCAAAATGAAATATGTAACGACGAAAGCAGAGTTGGAGGCGGAACGACTGAACTGGGAAAAAGACGGCAAAACAGTTGGTTTCGTCCCGACAATGGGTGCCCTCCATGAAGGGCACCTTTCCTTAATCAGGAAAGCGAGAACGGAAAATGACATGGTCATTGTGAGTATATTTGTAAATCCTCTGCAGTTTGGCCCAGACGAAGATTATGATGCGTATCCTCGTACCATCGACATGGACAAAGCACTGGCTGAAAAAGAAGGGACCGATGTCCTTTTTGTACCGCCAGTAGCTGAAATGTATCCTCAGCCACCCTATAATAAGGTCAGCGTCATAAAAGGAACAGATGTGTTATGTGGTAAATCAAGACCAGGACATTTTGATGGAGTAGCTACAGTTGTACTGAAGTTATTTTTGTTAACGCGACCGAATCGGGCTTATTTTGGTCAAAAAGATGCACAGCAAGTGGCTGTCGTAAAAAATATGGTGAACGATTTTCATTTACCAGTGGAAGTAATAGCATCTCCCACTATCCGTGAAAAAGACGGGTTGGCCATGAGCTCTAGAAATAAAAATTTAACTTCGGAGGAAAGAGAGGATGCAACGACGTTATTCTCTCATCTAAAAATAGCAGAAGACCGTTTACGTTCCGGTGAAACGAATATTACGGAATTGGAAGCAGAAATGAAGAGGTCTTTACATAACGCTACTTCAGGAACAGTCGATTATTTGGAGATATTATCTTTTCCCTCCTTAACGAAAGAGCTGAAAGATAAGCAAGTCATAATAGCGGCCGCTTTGCAGTTTTCAAAAGCACGCCTCATTGATAATATCATTATAGATATATAGAGGGATGTCTCATAAGTTACGTGTCTCTTCATTCCTTGATCCGTATCATTTCTCACGAGAGACGCATCCTTCTTTGGTAGTAAGAAAGCATATCTTCCTAATGTTAGCAAGAAGCAACGTCGTTTGCCTTCCTCTAAGGAGGAAACGTACAAATAGTTATGGAATAGCTGGGGTGAAATCATGCTGAATAAATATGTCATCATTGATACAGAGACAACAGGAAATGCTCCACAAAAAGGAGACAAAATAATCCAGATCGGAGCAGTCATCATCGAAGGAGATGAGATTACCGATACTTTTTCGACTTACATACAACCGTTTCAACATATACCTGTGTTTATTCAGCAATTAACTGGTATTTCTCAACAGGATGTAGAAGACGCGCCAGTCTTTTCGGAGGTTGCACCTCAGCTCCTCTCCATTTTGAAAGATGCTGTATTTGTAGCACATAATGTGTCGTTTGACTTAAATTTTTTAAATGAAGAGTTTAAGCAAGCAGGGTTTCCCGCTTTTCACGGTCCAGTGATAGATACCGTAGAATGGGCACGCATTTTATATCCTTCCGCTCCTGGATATCAGCTTTCTCAATTAGCTGATTGGTTAGACATTCAGCACCATAACCCTCACCAGGCTGACAGCGATGCTTTCGTGACAGCGGAGCTTTGGCTCAGATTGAAGCATAAAATCATGTCGCTGCCAAAAACGACGCGGAAGCAGTTACATTCTATTGCCCATGTGTTGGACAGTGATATCGGTCCTTTGCTATCCACCTCTTATGAACAAAAACAAGCTTATGCGATAAGAGAACATGACCTATTTCGCGGATTGGCCATAAAAAGGCAGGAAGAGAGGGAGACACCGGCTCATTATGAGTTAAAAGGAGAAAGTTCTTTTTTTGTGGAGGGAGGTCTCCTTTCCTCCGTCTGGGAAGATTACGAAAAAAGAGATGGACAAGTAAAAATGGCGGAAGCGGTAAAGACTGCTTTTTATGATCAAGAACATGCTCTGATAGAAGCGGGGACAGGTACCGGAAAAACATTGTCTTATTTAGTGCCGGCCCTTTACTTTGCCAAATCAACAGGAGAAAAAGTTGTCATCTCCACTCATACGATTACTCTTCAAGATCAGCTCATGTACAAAGAGATTCCTCTCTTACAAAAAACGCTTCCTTTCCCATTCAGAAGCGTACTGCTGAAAGGGAGGCATCATTATCTTTGTTTGAGAAAGTTAAAAGAGCTCTTAACCGTCTCCCCCTCTACGTATGAGGAAGCGTTAGGGCTTGCACAATCGCTCGTTTGGATTTTAGAGACGGACACAGGCGATGTCGAGGAAATTAACATTGCCGGCGGGGTAAGCAGCACCTTTTGGGAAAAAGTAAAAAGCGATGAAACGATATATATGGAGTCCTCCCGTCCCTGGCTGGAAAAAAACTTTTATCATCGCGCGAAAGAGAAAGCGAGACATGCGGATGTTATTATAACAAATCACGCCTTGTTATTTAGTGATCTCTCCAACAACAATGGGGTGCTTCCTCGAAGCAAATATGTGATTATAGATGAAGCTCATCATCTTGGTGAGTTAGCGTCTGTCTATCTTGGAAGAGGGATGGACTATTTTAGTATGAACCAAATACTAAATAAAATAGGTGTCCAAAAAGAATCAGGTTTATTTCATCGTTTAATGGTGTATGAACAGACCGATTACCATCATTTTTCAACATCCTGGTATCAAAGAAGACAAGATCATTTCCTCTTGATGAAATATGAAATAGACGAGTTGTTCCGGTTGGTGGCCCAGTCTTGTAAAAACAATACAGAAAAGAGCCGAACGGATGTCGGGCGTTTTTCTCTACGGTATTACCCATCGAAAATGAACAGTAGGGAATGGGTATATATTAGGGAATCTATGGAGCGATACACAGCCCTTTTACATGAGGAACGAATGGAGTGGGAACACTTTCACGACTATCTTTCTAACAAGGAAGATATCCATCAAAACGTGAAAGAAATTCTATCAGAATTCCACACCGCTTATGAAGCAGCATGGAGCGCGTGTGAGACCCTTGAGTCATTATTGTTGGAAGAGCGCCCGAATGAAGTATACTGGATAGAAAGTGACTATAAAGGGGCGGCGAATGCTGCTTATCTTTTAGCTCGACCGCTTGATGTGTCGGAAGTGTTAGCGGATCGTTTTTTTGCAAAGAAAAATAGTGTCGTGTTAACATCTGCCTCGTTAACAGTAAACAATTCATTCCGTTATATGATAGAGGAGTGGGGGTTGAACGATTTTGCTCCGATGACGCTTCGAATTCCATCGCCGTACCACTATGAAAAAAATGCTAAGTTACTCATCCCACAAGATATCGCAGCCATTAAAGATGGTGAAAAAGAGTTTATTCAAGAAACTGCAGAGTTCATTTATCATGCTGCTTCTATTACTCAAGGAAAAATGTTAGTGCTTTTTACATCTTTTCAGATGTTGAAAAAGACGTATTACCAACTAAAACATTGGGATGACACTGGCGAGTTTTCGATTATTGGGCAAGGTGTAAAGTCTGGCAGCCGCTCTAAGTTAATCAAAACGTTTAAACAGAATGAAAATGCAATTTTACTAGGTACCAATGCATTTTGGGAAGGAATAGACATTCCCGGTGAAGATTTACGGTGCATTATTGTCGTCCGGCTGCCATTTTCCCCGCCTGATGATCCACTCATAGAAGCAAAGATGGAGAATGTGAAAAAACGAGGAGGTTCACCATTTCAGGATGTGTCGCTTCCTCATGCGATCCTTCGCTTTAAACAAGGATTCGGAAGATTAATCAGGCATGAACAAGATAAAGGCACTGTGATTGTCTTAGATAAGCGGATAATGGAGTCCAATTACGGAAAAGAGTTTTTGGCTTCGATTCCACAACTACCAATTAGCTACGAACAGACAGATACTATATTAAATGAATTAGCGGACTTTTACTTGACTTAATATGAAAGGAAGACCTTTATGAAAAAGTGGGTATGGTGGAGCGGTGGGATTGCTATCGTTTTGGTGATTTGTTTGGTCACCGTTCTCTATATATCAGCCCGGTCAGTAATTGCTGAAGAAATGAAAACAGCAGAAAACATCATGCTGCAAAACGATGAAATCAGCACTGTTCATCAAGTATATTATTATTACGGTGATCAAGCGGTATACACAGGGTCTTCGGTGACGACAGAGGGAAATGAGGCCTGGGTATTTGTCATAGAAGACAACGTTGTCCGCATCATGAATAAAGAGGAAGGTATCAGTGTAGAGAATGCGGTACAACAAGTGAAAGAACAATTTTCACTACAGCAAGTCAGAAGTGTAAAGCCTGGTATAGAAAACGGTGAAGCCATTTATGAAATGACATTCGAGAAAGACGAGCGTTTACATTTCTACTATATTAAAATGAAAGATGGATCCTTTATAAAGCGCTATAGCATAAAGGAAACGTAAAGAAGTCATTGGTTCAACGTGGTCACCGATAAGAATCGCCCGCCATGATAAAATATAGAAGGAGACCAACCTTGAATTCAGTTCATCGTTTTACTACACTTAGCATATTGACTAACGAGCAGTGGAGCACCAGCGTTCAAATACAAGGAGGAACAAACATATGCAATTATCAAAAAGAGTCTCAACTTTAAGCCCGTCTCCAACACTTGCTATTACAGCAAAAGCGAAAGCATTGAAAGAAGAAGGGCATGATATTATTGGTTTGGGGGCAGGTGAACCTGACTTTAACACACCTGATTATATTATTGATGCCGCAGTAGCTTCGATGCGTGACGGATTAACAAAATACACTCCTTCCGGCGGTCTCCCTGGATTAAAAGATGCCATCATCGCTAAATTTAAGGAAGATCAAGGTCTCGAATATAGTCGAGAAGAAATTATGGTCGGTACAGGAGCGAAACACGTATTATATACGTTGTTCCAAGCCCTGTTAGACGAAGGGGATGAAGTCATTATTCCAACTCCATATTGGGTCAGCTACCCGGAACAAGTGAAGCTTGCTGGCGGAGAACCTGTATATATTAATGGATTGGAAGAAAATGATTTTAAAATTACTCCGGACCAACTTGAAAAAGCAGTCACAAGCCGAACCAAAGCTATTATTATTAACTCTCCAAGCAATCCAACTGGAAGTATGTATGAAAAAGAAGAATTGAAAGCGATTGGAGAAGCTGCGCTCAAACATAATTTAGTAATCGTGTCCGATGAAATATACGAAAAGCTTGTCTATGACGGGGCACAACATTATACCATTGCAGAGATTTCAGAAGATCTGAAAGAGAACACGGTTGTCATTAACGGTGTATCTAAATCTCATTCCATGACGGGGTGGAGAATTGGGTACGCAGCAGGCAGTCAAAAACTAATCAAATCGATGACTAGTCTGGCGAGCCACTCCACATCAAACCCAACTACAAGCTCTCAGTATGGTGCCATCGCAGCTTATACAGAAGACGATGGCTCAGTGGAGAAAATGAGAGAGTCCTTTGAAGAACGTTTAAACCGGGTATATGAAAAGCTCATTCAAATTCCTGGCGTTGCTTGTGTGAAGCCGAAAGGTGCCTTCTATTTATTCCCGAATGTAAAAGAGGCAGCGGATCGTTGTGGCTTCAACTCCGTAGATGACTGGGTAAAAGCACTGTTAGAGGAAGAAAAAGTAGCTGTCGTACCTGGAAGCGGGTTTGGAGCTCCAGACAATATTCGTTTATCTTACGCAACTTCGTTAGATTTACTGGAAAAAGCATTGGATAGAATAGCGAACTTCGTGAAAACCCATGCGAAATAATTAAATAAACATTACTCGGTTTTACTTCGTGTATAGAGAAGAATGATTAGAACGGAGAAGGGGCTTCTGCTGCAGCAGAAGTTCCTTCGTGTTATATAAGAAATGATGATTTGTGAAAAGGGTTGGAAAGGAGAACGACGGAATGGAGAGCACGAACATTATTCCTCTGTTACAATATGGCCACACGACGGTACCGAAACTTCTTTTAGATCATTATGCCAAAATTGGTTTAAAAGACAGTGAAATGATGCTTCTATTACACATCCATCGTTTCATTGAAGACAACCATCCTTTTCCAACTCCCGCGGAATTAGCGGATCGTATGTCTATTTCAGAAAGTAAATGTTCTGAAGTACTGATGAGTCTCATCAAAAGAAACTTTCTTAAAATGGATGAAAACCAAGATGACGATGCTGTCATGTTTGAGACATATTCGCTGTCCCCTCTGTATGAAAGAGTGTTGCAGTTGTATATCGGCTCAGAACAAGAAGAAGCAGCTGTCAGGAGAGACGGAGAGCTATACGAAATATTTGAACAGGAATTCTCAAGACCGCTGTCTCCGATGGAGTGCGAAACGATTAAAGTATGGCTTGACCAAGACAAATATGACCCTGATATCATTCAAGCAGCATTGCGGGAAACCGTTCTATCTGGCAAGTTGAACTTACGCTATATGGATAGAATATTACATGAGTGGCATAAAAATGGAGTCCGGACGACACACGATGCTAGAGAGTATAGTGAGAAATTTCGGCGTCATCAGCAAGCTAGCCGCCGTGAAAAAAAGGAAGCCATACCAAAATATCCTAATATTAATTGGTTAGATGAAACGTGACGAAGGAGAAGAAAGATGCTCACAAATAAACAGGTCTCTGAAGCTGTTACCATGATTGGAGAAATGTTTCCTGACGCAGAGTGTGAACTTCATCACTCCAATCCGTTTGAGTTATTAATTGCTGTTGTATTATCAGCCCAATGTACAGACGCACTTGTTAATAAAGTGACACCTGATTTATTCAACAAATATAAAACACCTGAAGATTATGTAGAGGTGTCTCAAGAGGAATTAGAACAGGACATTCGATCCATTGGTTTATATCGGAATAAAGCAAAAAATATTAAAAAACTTTCAAAATCACTGATTGAGCAATATAATGGGGAAGTACCCGAATCAAAAGAAGAATTGATGGAACTTGCCGGTGTCGGCAGGAAAACAGCTAATGTGGTGGCATCGGTTGCTTTTGGCGTGCCAGCTATTGCTGTAGATACGCATGTAGAACGGGTGTCGAAAAGGTTAGGAATATGTCGTTGGAAAGATAATGTTCGTGAGGTAGAAAACACTTTAATGAAAAAGGTTCCGAAAGAAGAATGGTCGGTCACACATCATCGCCTGATTTTTTTCGGACGCTATCATTGTAAAGCTCAGTCACCACAATGCCCGGTATGTCCACTTTTAGATATGTGCCGGGAAGGGAAAAAAAGAATGAAAAAGAGACAAGCTGCTATGGAATGATTGCTTTTCGGAGCAATAGTCTGGTACCATGCGTTTTTCCATTTGCAAGCAGCGAATAGGGAGAGGGAATAAGATGGAAAAAACGGAATTAATGACATCTTCTCTGTCTAGGTTACCGTTTTATGAAGAGGATGAGAAACGATTGCACATGCTCGATAAAAAAGCGGAGCATCCATTTTTCGAAGTCGCTTTTTGCGGACACTTTTCAGCAGGGAAATCGACATTGTTAAATGGATTGTTAGGTAATGAACTGCTGCCGACAAGCCCAATACCTACCAGTGCCAATATCATTTCTATTGTTAACGGTGAAGTGCGACTAGAAATCACAAAAGCCGATGGAGAAACACAGGCTTGGTCAGAAGAAATCCCTTGGGACCAAGCAAAACGCTGGGGGATGGATGGAGAAGCAGTACATGGGATTACTATTTCTGCTCCGCTTCCTTTTTTATCCAGTCATGGCAAGATTTTAGACACACCTGGTGTAGATTCAACCGATGACAATCACCAACGTGTCACGATGGATCAATTGTTAACGACTGACATGATTGTGTATGTCACTGATTATAACCATGTCCAATCGGAAACCAATATTCAATTTTTACAACAACTTTCTACCGAAAACAAGCCGATCCTTCTAGTGATTAATCAAATAGATAAGCACGATGACAAAGAACTAACACTTCAGTCCTTTGAAAATGCAGTACGTAATATGCTCGTTCAATATGGAATAAAGCCTCTTGAAATATTTTTTACGTCCATGAAGCATGAAGATCATCCATTTAACCAGTATGAAGAATTAGAGTATTATTTGAAATCATTAATATATCATAGCGATACGTTGCGTACGGATAGTTTACACCGGCTTGAAGAAGGAGCTGTTCTTCATCTTCTCGATAAAATAGAAGAGGAAAGATTAGAGGCATACGAGGAGTGGGAAGCATCTCTCGAACAAAAAGGAATTGATCCTGCCGATGTAAAGCAAAGTGAAACGTGGGCTCACTCACTTGAAAATGTGGAATCAGAAAAACAAGAAGCCGTGCAAAAGATATACAAAGAGAGAAACCAACTATTTCAAAACGCTCAGTTGTTCCCATATACAACAACAGAAAAAGCACGTTTATGGTTGGAGAGCCAGCAGAAAAAATTCAAAGTAGGTACTTTTTTTACAAAAGGAAAAACAGAAGCTGAAAAACAAAGAAGAACAGAGGCTCTGCTTGAAGAATTAAATGAAAAAATCAAAACTCAATTATTGTTCCATGTACGCTCTATGCTTATGGAGGCAGATCCCTCCTATCTAACCGATAAAGAGAAATATGAAGAACAAGCGCAGCAAATAGATTTCACTGCAGATGAAGCATTATTACAACGTTTTTCATCTGAGTCAGAAATAGATAGAAATTTTGTATTTACGTTTACAGAGAATGTAAGTGCTGAAATAATTAAAAATGTGAAACAGCAGACCGAGGAGCTGTTTCAAGAATATGAAAATACGATAACTGAGAAATTTCAAGAAAGAAAACAAGAGCTTGAAGATAAGTTAGAAGATTCTTCTATTTATCAGTCTTACCTTGATGAATGGAAACGGATAGAAGATAAACTAGAGGACAAAAAGCGAGTCAGTGAGGAATGGCTGAAAACACATGGGCGGACGAAGGATTTTATAAAATCATTAGAAGAGGCAGCAACCAATGGTTATCCCGAAGACTCGTCTGTACAAATTTATGTGTCTCAAGAAGAGGAAAGTGTTATCGCAGTAGAAGAGGATGCGGTAGTGCTGCCTGAAAAAGAGATCCAAACCGACGATTCTTTTTTATCATCCATTCGGAAGTATATAAAAGAATTTCAAGATCGCCCTGTTTTTATGGAAGAGAAAAAGGAGCTTTCGCGTCTGTTGGATCAGTATGACAACAATCATGCTGTCATTTCATTGTTTGGTGCGTTTAGTGCAGGGAAGTCAAGTTTTATTAACGCTATGCTGGGTGATATGACTTTGCCCGTTTCCCCGCACCCTACTACAGCGGCCGTGAATCGTATTAAAAAAGGAACCAAAGAGAATCCGGACGGTACGGTCATTATCCAAACAAAAAGTGAGAGCTTTTTAGATGAGGAAATTCAAGCCGTTGCGCGTGAATTGGGTAGCTCATTAACACTCTCATCCATTGAAGACTGGAAAAAACCGAATGGTAATCAATTGAACAGTTATCAAAAGACGTATACCGATTATTTATTTACGTTGCAACAAAGCATTCGTCGAAGAGTCGCTGAGCTAGGAAAAGAAATTAAAGTGTCTCTTACAGAGTTAAAAGAGTGGGTCGCACAAGAAGAAAAAGCTTGTATGATTCAGGAAGTAACGGTGTTTTATGACTGTGAATGGACGAAAAAAGGGTTAGAGCTTATTGATACCCCAGGTGTGAACTCCATTCACGGAAGACACACCAATGTAGCATTTGAGCATTTAAGGAAATCAGATGCCATCATTTACTTGACTTACTACAACCATGCTTTTTCGAAAGCCGATCAAGTGTTTTTACAACAACTTGGGCGAGCTAATGAAAACTTTGAATCGGACAAACTTTATTTCGTCATTAATGCAGCAGACTTAGCTAATAGTGCTCAAGAAAGAAATGGCGTGAAACAACACGTTCGCGACCAACTAGTAAGAAACGGAATAGAAGATCCGCGCCTATTCACGTTATCTAGTAAAGAAGGATTAAGAGCGAAACAACAGGATGAAGAGGCATCCGTAACCGGTCAGGCCTTTTTAGATTTTGAAGAATATTTCAGAATGACAACGTGGGATGAATTAAAGCTTCATCATCTCCAGAAAATCCAGGCACGTTGGGATAGCTTAACTAAACAAATGAAAGAGATGCTCACCGCCTTACGAAGTGATAAAGCGAACGTAGAGCGCATCTTGAAAAACAAAGAAGAAGAAGTTGCTGCTTTCAAAGTACGCATTGCTGCATTTGATACGTCGTCTGTGCTGTCCTCTCTCCGTGAAGAAATAGAGCAACAGAGCTCATTCTTGAAGGAGCGCACGGGCTTTATCATGCAAGATTACTTTTCACATGCGGTCAATCCGGCTGTTCTCTCGGGAACGACGAAAAAACAGCAGAAGTTACAATTGGAAGGAGCCTTGCAAGAAATAGAAGGATTTACGAGACAATATATTTCACAAGAACAAGAAACCATTTTCATTCGTCTCGAAGAGCTCATAAAACGGGAAACGGCAAAATATATGGAAACATTCCTTTCCAACCATCGAAGCGAGGAATTATCCATTTTTGCTCCTGACCTTCCTGTGGATTTGAGTGGAACATGGACGGTCCAAGATGATTTATCGATCGATAAAGACACCTTGATGTCCATGTTTAAATCAAATAAAGATTTCTTTGAAAACAGGAAAGTCCTCGATTTTAAGGAAAAGCTTACAGAACTTGTGCAGGGAAAGACTCATCAACTCGTCAGTACGTTCGAACAAGAGGCGCAAGCTTCCATCGAAACAAGTGTGAAAGAAATATCAGAGTTAGGGCGTACGTTATTGACAAAAGAAGCAGACAAAGAATTAGAAAAAGCGCAATGGATGCTTGATCCGTCTCGGGCTTCTGATTTGGAAGAAGAGTATTCGTATTTAAGCCAACGTTAAAGAATCCGGACGAGAGAGATCTCGTCTAAACCGGTTACCAAGCAACCAACCAAGACGGAAAGACACACGCATCATGCACAACATCGAAAAAGCCATGGTACCATCTCAACGGATGGCGCCATGGCTTTTTCTGTTAGGCTATTTGATATAGATCCGGTTCTTGCTGTTGTTTATTCTGAACGAGAGGGGAACGCATTGGTGGAAACATCATCGTCTTCGGAGTCTGAATTTGAATTCATATTAGTATCGTCCTCTTCCTCTTGATTGGAGTTATTTCCATTGTTTCCATTTCCTGAGGATGGTCCGTTGTTTCCATTATTCGTCTCCCCGTTATTATCATTATCATCGTTCTCGTTGTCTGAATTACCATCTGGAGAATTTCCGGGGTTGTTAATTCCGTTATTAGGAGAATCATTCCCATTTTCGTTTTGACCGTTTTCTGGGTCGTCTCCTTCATTGTTCCCATTTGACGGATTCTCATCTTCAAGATTTTCCTCTTCGTCATTTCCTTCTTCTTCATCTTCCTCGGTTTCTTCCTCAGCATCAGGGTCAGGTACATTTACTTGTACTTCAGCAGAGGTACTGGCATTTGGTCCTTCCCCGTCAATGACGGTAACCCGGAAGCGGTGAGTCGTACCTTGTTCTGGACCTGTTAAAGAAAAGGACATTTCATTTTGCGTACTTATCGTTTCATAGCCGCTATTGTCTACTTGATGCTCGACTTGGAATGCAAGTTCCTCTAACTCCTCTTGATTGTAGTTCCAAGTGACTTGGATGGTATCCGACTCTTCCTCGTAAACAGCGTTTAACCCTGTAATCTCATTTGGTTCCGATTCAGGATCCTCTTCCTCCTCCTCTGGTTGAGGAATGGCTTCTGGTCCGGTTCCTTTTACAAAGAGTTCAGTAACCGTCTGACTAGAAGGAGTAAACGCACTAGCGCGTCTTCCGGTATTGACGTCAATCGCTATTTCTTCCACCGATTCCGGCTTGGTGAAGTCCGGGGTCTCCACATTTTCAGAGACATGACTCATAATAAGTCTAAAAACCTCTTTAGCAATATTGCTTTCATTATTAATTAAATAGTTTTCACCGCGATTGCCGCTAAAACCAGTCCAGACAGCAGCGGTATATTGCGTAGTATAGCCTGTAAACCAAACGTCAGGATCGCCGCCAGCTGGAATGTTAAATTTCTGATGTTCTTCATTCGTAAAATTAGTCGTTCCTGTTTTACCGGCGAGTGGCAAGCCTGGAATGTTGGCTGCGCGTCCGGTACCTCTTGGGTCCGTTACAACGTCTTTTAAGACGTCCGTAATCATGTACGCGGTGTAATCTTGCATTACTCGTTCGGAAGACGGCTCCAGTTCCATCACTCTGCCGTCAGGAAATTCAATTTTGCGGACGGTGTATGGCTCTGTGTACATTCCGCCATTTCCAAATGCAGCATAAGCTCCAGCCATGTCAAGACTGGATACGCCATTTGAGAAGCCGCCGAGAGCGTAAGATTCATACACTTGTTCAACTGGTATCCCCAGATTTCTTGCAAAATCACCTGCACGCTCAAGTCCCGTTTGCTGAAGAGCTTTTACAGCAGGTATATTTAGGGAACGGACTAAAGCTTCTCTCATACTGACATTTCCAGAGTAAGTACCGGAATAGTTTCGAATGTCTCCCCCGTTGGAATATTGATGGGGGCTATCTTCAATTTGGTGGTACGTCGACCACTTGTTATACTCGATGGCCGGTCCATAGTCAAGGATAGGCTTTATCGTGGAGCCTGGCTGGGCGGAAGATCTGGCTGCGTAATTAAAGCCTCTTGAAACATCTTGGCTTTGCCTGTTTCCGACCATCGCTTTAATTGCCCCTGACTCTGTATCAAGCAAAGTAAAACCTACTTGGAACTCTTCACTATCTGGATAATGGCTGATATATTCATTCGTTTGGATCACTTGCTCAGCATATTTCTGCGCATCCGTATCCAACGTCGTATAAACTTTAAGACCCGCTGTATACAAGTCATTCGTGGTAATTCCATCTATTTGTTCTAACTCGCTTTGTACTTGACTGATGAAGGAGTCGTAAACAGGATCATTCTGTGGAGGATTGAAATCTATTTGTTGTTCTATCGTAACCTGTTTCGCTGTCTCACCGTCTTGCTCTGATATAAAACCATGCTCTACCATGAGGTTAATAATCATATCACGGCGATCTTTAGCTTCTTGTGGGTTTATCGTCGGGTCATAATAGCTTGGGCGTCTCGGAATGGCTGCGAGCAGCGCTGCATCTTCAATCGTCAGTTCAGAGACGTCGGATTTATTAAAATAAACGCTGGCAGCTTCACCGATTCCGTGAGCACCTTTGTTGAAATAAATTAAGTTCAAATACATTTCCAGAATTTGATTTTTGCTGTATTGTTGTTCCAGACGGACAGCAAGATACTGTTCTTGCACTTTACGGGTAATTGTTTTTTCTTGTGATAGAAACGCATTTTTTACTACCTGTTGGGTAATCGTACTTGCACCTTCCGCGCCGAAACCTTCTGTAAAGTTAGCTGCAACGGCACCGAATAAGCGTTTTATATCGATTCCAAAATGATCGTAAAATCGAACATCCTCCACCGCCACAAAAGCAGCTTTCGCGTGCTCCGGTACATTGTCTATATCTACTAAATCCCGATTTTCACTTGATTGGAGTCTTGTTACTTCTTCGTCATTTTGGTCGTATATCTCAGCTGCCTGCGAAAACACGAGTTCATCGGGGTCGAGAGGAGGCGCTCCACTTATAATAATAGCCGCTCCTGCGATACCCGCTCCCATCAGTAAAACGAGGGCGATCAATAATGAAATAACAATTTTCTTCCATATTGGTTTATTTGATTTTGTCTTTTTTGGTTTATTTTTACGTTTAGTAGTTTCTTGTGCCTTGCGTCGTTCAGTTCGTGAACGATAATTGTCGCTCATGCTCTTTCTTCCTTTCCGCACTTCTGCCTTTCAATGTTTTGGTCGACATATTTCAAGCAAACGTTACATTGATAAATAAAATTGATCCAAGATAGAAAGATAGTCCAGGCGAGGCCGGAAGGTTGTCGGTATGAAATGACCTGCCTTTTCAATCTCTCGTTTCGGGATGGATTTACGCTCGGATTGCTCGAAATACCATTGTAAAAAATGAGAAGCATCATATAAGTACGTCTCTTCAAATTGTGAAAATCGTATAATCAAAAACGACAACCCACCATGTTCTTGTACGTTCTTCATGTGCTCAGCTTGGTGTGCGTGAATGTTCCCAAAAGGAAATGATGTTTTATTCTTTGTTTCTTTTGCTTCGAAATCAATATATTTGCCTCTATACACACCGTTGAAATCAGTCGTAGAAGGCTGTTTAAAATAAGCTTCGGTAATTTTAGCAGCGCTTCTTTTCGGATAATCTACTTGGACAACTTGAACAGGCGTAGGTTTTTTATGAATAACGGCACGGCCTATCTGTCTATAATAAAGGTTAGTTTCATTTAAATCTTCCTCAAGTGTCATTCCTCGATTGGCATATTGCAGTGATTTTTTTTGAGCTAACCTCGAGTTTAACTTATCAGAACGGGGAGAGTATTTTTTTCCGCCTGGATAGCGTATCGTCATATGAACACCGTCCTTCCGGTACTTTTCTCCAAAATGCCATCACTATATATTAGCATAATTTTATTTAGGAAAGAACAGAAAAAAGAACTATGCTACCGAATTATTGGACAATCCTAGGGATAAACGTGTTACGATTAGATATAGAGGGGAAGGAGGAATAAATATGTCTCAAAAACCAGTTAATCTTGGATTTGGCAATATGATGCCTCCAGATCGAATTGTATCGATTGTCAGTTCAGATTCAGCTCCAACAAAACGATTGATTCAAGAAGCCCGTGAGAGAAAAATGCTGATTGATGTTACAAATGGAAGAAAAACAAGAAGCATTATTTTAGCGGATAGTGACCATGTTCTTTTATCTGCTATTCAACCGGAAACGGTCGCACAACGGCTTCATGAAAACATAGAAGAAAGTTCCAATTAAACCTCGGCAGCTTGAGCCGGGGTCTTTTTTTGTAAGTATATATAGTAGATGCACTGACTTCATCGAATAACCACTAGTTCTGTCAGGAGGAAAGGCTTTCCGAAACGCCCGTCGAAACAGTATTCTAGGAACAATGATTCTTTATCCAGTAAGGGGGAATAGGGATGGATAAAGTGTGGTACAAAACGAAAGATGTGGCTCAGTATTTTAATGTTTCTCCTGGTACTGTATTGAATTGGGTGCGCAAATTTGAAGTGCCATACTCTGTGAACGCCAATGGGCATTACTATTTTCAAGAAGATCAGTTAAAGCAATTTTCTGAAATCAAACAACACATGCAAGAGAATATGGAAAATAACAAAAAAACGACGAACGTGGCATCTCACATAGCGATAAATCGATTGGATGAGGTAGAAGAAAAAATAGAAATACTGGAGAAATTGATAGCAAACAAGGCAGATGAAATTATCGGTTTTCAATTAATGGAGCAACGACGGGAAGTCAGAGAGTTAAACAAAAAATTGGAGAAAATAGAAGCGCGGCTTGACGACCTGGAGAGCGAACGTGAAGAGGGAGGGGACAGGAAAAAGAAACAAAAGGAAAGCTCTAAGAAAGATAAGCATTTCCTGGCTGGAATCTTTTCCGTTTGATTGGTTCACGTCCCACTGTTAATATAACAGACAGGGGGGACACAACATGGATATTAATAAATTAATGAAGATAACGGAAGAGCTCCAGGAATATAATCAACAAGCACTGAAGACCCATATGGAAGTGTCAGAAAACCCAGACTACTCCCCTGATTTTTTTGCAGAAGTAAAACCGTTTGCCGATAAAGTTAAAGAAAGCGCCGATGAATGGAAGCCGCTTGCAGAACAATGGATTGTCGAGGAAAAGCCAGATTACTTCTATATCAAACAAATTGATGATACGCATGAAAATTTGCTAATTTCCTCCGTTTTGGCTTTTCAAAGTGACACGAAGAAAAAGCGCTTTCGGGAAATGATACAATCGATCGAATACATCATGTCCGGCATTCAAAATGACATTCGCAAAAAATACTAAAAGACATACAGAGGGGAAGATAGAGATGGGTTATATTGTGTCTTCAGATTGGCTTGAAGGACGGATAGACGATAACAATGTCCGTATCGTAGATTGTCGTTTTTACCTGGATAACAGCGAGAGAGGGTACAAAGAGTACAAAGAGAGTCATATTCCAAATGCTGTTTATTTTGACTTAGAGCAAGATTTGTCAGGGAAAAAAGAAGCGCATGGCGGCAGACATCCTCTCCCTGATATGGAAACATTCACGGACAAATTGTCTGAAGCGGGTATTGATAATGAGACAATCGTCATTGCTTATGATGATCAAGGAGGAATGATGGCAGCCCGGTTTTGGTGGATGCTGCAATACGTAGGACATGAGAAAGTGTTTGTGTTGGATCGGCCTTTTACAAAGTGGAAAAACGAAGGAAAACCAGTAGAACAAGAAATGAAAACGCCACCAAAGAAAACGTTCCAGCCACATATTGAGGCAAACCAAGAAGCACCATTAGAAGAAGTGAAACTAGCGCTTCATGACGAGGATGTTGCGATTATTGATGCTCGGGATGAGGAGAGATTTAGCGGGAAGAAGGATGAAGTGGATGGCAAACCAGGACATATTCCCGGTGCAAAGCATTATTTTTGGAAAAATATTCTGGATGAAAACGGTGTTTGGAAAAAAGATGAAATGTTAAAAGATTATTTCCAAGATATTTTAGACAAAAAAGAGATTATCTCCTATTGCGGTTCCGGCGTCACAGCTTGTGTTAACGTGCTGGCTCTTAAAGAAGCGGGGTACGACAATGCTCGCGTGTACGTAGGAAGCTGGAGTGATTGGGTTACGTATGATGACTTACCAGTAGAAGATGGTAAATAAAAGAGGGGCTGTCAGAAGCTCTACATGTTACAGAGGCTGGGACAAAAGTATTTAAATGAAAGATAAATCCGAACAACTTATGTTGTCGCTTTGTCAAAATACTTCGCTTTCCGCGGGCACGGCTTCAGCTTCCTCGGAAAGCGAAAACGGCTTTCCTGCGGGATCTTCAGCTCGTGCTGTTCCCGCTGGAGTCTACGTATTTTGACTACGCTCATACACTGCGTTTATGAAACGGGTGACTCCTTCAACATGTGATCGTTCGTCTTTAGAGTTGACTATTCTAGTTTTGTCCCAGCCTCATTTTTTAAAACAGCTTAGGCAGTTGGCTTTTTTGCAGCGGTTTGCCGCCACCATCTTCGTATAGGTTTTCTTCAAAAGTTTTGGCGTTTTAATGGAAAAAGAGATTCGCTATCGGCGGACGCTTTCCGCGGGCAACGCTTCAGCTTCCTCATGAGCAAAGACCGCTCCTGTGGGATCTTCAGCTGTTGCTTTTCCCGCTGGAGAGGCCGCCTGCCGCTCATCTCTAATCTTCTTTCTTACATCATTGAAAAAAGGACGCAAAAGGTCATTTTTGTGACCTTTTAATACAGCCCTTTCATCTACAAAACCTAGCTTCTCTCGAAATAGCTGCATGTTACATGGCCGACAGCTTTTGCTGCTACAAGTATTGCGTCTTCGTCTATATCAAATTTTGGATGGTGATTAAAGTATGGTTCCTCGACACCTTTTGGGGTGCAGCCAATATAAAAATAAGAGCCAGGTGTGTTCTCCAAGTAATATGCAAAGTCATCGGAGGGGGCCATTTTTGGAAATTCTTTTACGTCTTTAATGTCTTTATCCTCTGTTTGTTTTAGCACTTCTGCGACAAACTCTGTTAACTCAGGATCGTTATATAAAGGCGGATAATCTGGCGTATAGGTTAGTTCACAAGACACATCAAACATTTCTTCTAACCCATGTACCATTCGATGAAATTCTTTTTTTATCACCTGTTGTACCTCATTATTGGAATAGCGAATATCTCCTTCTATTTCAATCGTATCTTTGATAACATTGAAGCTTCCTTTCCCATCAAAAGAACCGACCGTGATGACTCCAGCTGTCATCGGATTTATTCTACGGCTGATAATCGTTTGGATCGCTGTCACAAAATGGCTGCCTGCAACGATTGCATCATTGGCCTTGTCGGGAGAAGAGCCATGCCCGCCTCTCCCTTTGATTACTAATTTAAAATACGTCCGGCCATTAAATGAATAACCACTGTGATACCCGACTGTTCCTGCTTGATCCAAAGGTAAAACGTGAATACCAAATATGGCGTCTAAGTCTTCTAGTTTCCCACTTTCTACGATGCTTTTTGCGCCACCAGGAGGAACTTCCTCAGCGTGCTGGTGTATGATCTTTATTGTGCCTTTTATTTCGTCTTTACACTTGATAAGGGAATCAGCCAATATGAGCAAATAGGCGGTATGGGCATCATGTCCACAGGCATGCATGACACCATCATGTTTAGATTTAAATGGTACGTCGGCTTCTTCTTTAATAGGCAATGCATCAAAATCAGCACGAATTCCTATTGTTTTACCGTCCGATCCGCCTTTAATGGTAACAATGATACCATGTCCATTCCCTACATTCGTTTCGATGTCTACTTCCTTATCTTTATAAAAATCCTCAATATATTGAGCTGTCTTTTCCTCTTTAAATGACAGCTCTGGATTTTCGTGTAAATAACGACGAATTTCCACCATTTCGTCTTTACGGGTTTCCAGCATTTCCATTAACTTTTCTCTCATTGTCTCATTCCTTTCTATCTGTAACTAAGTCCTGTGGTGAGCATAAACAAAAGGATTTCTTACTCCAACGCAGGATCAGTAGAATGGGCTGTACTTTGCCGTGGAGATGTCGTTTCGGGGCCGCCCGTTTCTTTCGGAACAAGAGCAATAATGGAGATCAAAGACACGACAGCAAAAATAACATTCGTAATAATACCTGCGGTGGCCGCAACTTCCACGGAACTGAAGGCAGCTACCGCACCATAAATGGTGCCAGAAATCGCGATCCCAAAGGCATTCCCCAAGGAGCTGGCCATTTTATAAATACCAGAGGCCTCCCCAACTTTATTATCTGGTGACGATGCGACAGCTGTATCTGTAGAAGGTGTGGCATATAAACCAAGGCCTAACCCGAATAGGATAAATCCAAGAAACACGACAATGGTGTACCACAGATCGGGTAGAAAAGTGAGTCCCATAATTGCGACACCAATTAAAGTGAAAATCGTCCCCAAAATCATCGGATTTCTTGCCCCCACTCGCTGCATGACTTTTTCCCCGACACGAATCAATGCGAGGACGGTTACTAAATACCCGATTGACAGCATACCTGATTGAAACTCTGTAAATCCTCGACCGACTTGGACATACGTATTGGCAACGATGAGTGTCCCTGCGACCGCATTCAAAAAGAAGTTTGAAATGGTTGCACCTGTGTAAGGTTTGTTTTTAAATAACTTAAAATCAATAAGAGGCGTCAATTCTCGATTTTTTTCATAACGAACGAAAATAAAAGTGCCAACAATGACAACAGCTGCTAATAAAAGAGTAATGGGATTAGTCCATCCCAAGTTTTCACCTTGTGTAATAACAATGTTCAATGCTAAGACAGCGATAATAAATATGGTTAAGCCGCCAAAGTCAAATTTAAAGGCATGATTTGTTTCTGCCTTACTTTCTGGAACTTCTCTAATCAACCACATAGCGAGTAAAGAAAATATAATGGAAAAAACGAAAATCCATCTCCAGCCCATATAGGTGGCAATGGCACCACCGGCGAATGAAGTGATACCAGACCCTCCCCAAGACCCGATGGACCAGTAACTTAGTGCACGTTGACGTTCTTCGCCTTCAAAGAAAGCTTTCATTAAAGCAATGGTTGCTGGCATGATACATGCCGCCGACAACCCTTGTAATACACGTCCGATGATTAAAAGAAAGGCCCCTTGAGCCAACACGAGCAATAAAGAACCAATTACACTTAAAATCAAGCCGATATAAGTGATTTTCTTCCGTCCTAATCGATCAGCTAACCCACCAGCTACGACGATAAACAGACCAGAAAACAAAGACGTGAGACTGATGGCAATATTTAACGTACCCATATTAATTCCCAAATCATTTTGGACAGCGGGAACAATGTTGACCATCGCTTGGGCAAAGAGCCAGAACGTAATGACTCCAAATACGATTCCAATAATTAATTGATTGGTGCCTTTATAAGTTGTGGTACTCATCGTATCTCCCCTTATATAAATGACTGGCAGTAAAAGTATACGTTTATTGTGTACCTCTTTCTCGAAATTTATGGGCTTGTGTTAAGATGACCTGTTGTACAATGATAAGTGGGAAATGAAGCTGTCGAGAATGTAAAAGGCACCGCTGTTCAAAATGGTACTTAGAAGAGGAGTGTACTTGTAATGGTTGGAGTAGAAATAGATATGGTTGTCAAAGATAGTGTGAAAGCATTGGAATTATACGAACGTATATTTGATATCGAGCGAATAGAGGTTTCCGATGTCTCCCGCGGCGAAAGTGAAGTGATTTTTACCTTATATGATGTTCGCTTTCATCTATTAGATGAGAACCCCGCGTTTCATTTAATCGCACCTACACCGGATGATCCAAAAACAAGTTGGGTGAATGTGATGGTGCCAGACATAAAAGACACATTTAGAAAGGCAATGGATGCAGGTGCTACAGAAATACAGCCTGTAACAGAACTGCCTGACTATGGTGTGTCGAATGCCATCTTCTTGGACCCTTTCGGTTACATGTGGATGCTGCATCAAATACATAAAGAAGTGAGTCAGGAAGAGCGACTCCGGCTTTGGGAGGAACAAAAAAAGGAAAACAGGGAAAATTAGGGGGATTGAAAGGATAGCGATCAGGGAACAAATAGAATGGAAATGAAACAGGAGGTGAAGATATGTTTCATTATACAGTGGAAACCAATCAGTCCATCGAAGACACGATCTCATCTTTAGAAAAAAGCTTAAAAGAAGAAAGCTTCGGGGTGCTTTGGCATTTTGATATTAGGGAGACATTACAGAGCAAAGGGTTTGAATTCGATCAACCTTATCATGTCCTGGAAGTTTGCAACCCGAAAGAAGCGCAGCGTGTATTATCCGAAAATCAAATGGTAGGTTATTTCCTTCCATGCAAAATCGTTGTGTATCAAGATAAAGAGACGACAAAAATTGGCATGCCCAGGCCTACATCATTAATTGAAATGGTCAACGATGACTCTCTTAAAGAATTTGCAAAGGATATAGAAGACCGTTTAATGGAATGTATGGATCGCTCCGTTTAACAAAAACGGCGGGAAAGGTAAGACCCTTGGACGAGGAATGCTTCGTCTTAAGGGTCTTTTATGTGAGGGTTTATGTTATTTATCCGTTGTCTGTTTCTAAAACTTGTTTTTACATATTAATACGCCGACGGGGAAGACTCCAATGATAGCGAACAGATAACATTCGGAACATAACAATTAACGCTAAAATGATTAAGTACCCCGGCATGGAGTGTATCCAGCCGGCACCTACAAAAATTCCAGCTAGTGTCGTCCAAGCGATATAAACCTCTTTCTTTAAAACTAATGGCCTCCTTCCGGCTAATAAATCACGTATCATTCCGCCACCTGTGCCAGTTAAGGCGGCAGCCGCGATAGAAGCACTTAACGGTAAGTTCATTTCTGCCGCATACATAGCGCCTTGGACGGCGAAAGCCCCTAAACCAATCGCGTCAAAAAAGACGCCCCAACGTGACCATGTTTCGAGGAGATAGGAAGGAAGAAGAAAGGCGATGGTCATAATAAGAAAAGCGATAATAAATAAAAGACCTTGGTCCCAAAGCGTCGTAATCGGAACTCCGATCAATAAGTTACGAACGGCTCCGCCTCCGAAAGCCGTGACGAACCCCAATATATAAACTCCCATTAAATCATATTCTTCTTCCATGGCGACAAAAACTCCACTTAGAGCAAAAGCAATGGTACCAATGATGTTCAATACATCCCATGTCATACGTGTATTCCCCTTCCGCTGCGCGAGCAGTTAAGGCTAAAATCTTCCTGATTTGAAGATAGCATAAAGGAGCCATAAAAACAGCAGGAAAGAGACGATAAAGCCAACTTCAATAACGGGAAGGCGCACAAGCGGGGATGAAGAATCTCCAAAGGTGGATCCAATAATAAGACCGACCATGATAATGCTGAAAGCTAACAAGATAATGCTGAAGGAAAGCCTGTTGCTGATCCGATCCAATTTATTTAAAAATATATTAATTTTTGGAATCTGCATTTCTACGCCGACGTGGCCTTTATTTAGCTTCGCTAGCGTGTCACGCAGCTCTCGCGGAAGATCGAATAAATATTCTTTTTGTTTTTGACTCTCTTCCCACCATTTTTGCAAAGTATCTTTTGGGTTTAATTTTTCTTTCGCTAGCATTTTTCCGTAAGGCTCAGCTACTTCCACAATACTTAAGTCGGGATCAAGATATTCGATGACACTTTCAAGTGTAATAAGGGCTTTCGCAAGCATCGTGTACTCTTTGTAAATTTGCAGCTCATAACGCTGAGCTGTGAAAAAAATGTCGTTGACTGCTTCGCCGAAGCGAACGTCTTGAAGGGGTCTGTCATAATATTTCTCTAGTAGGTATTCCACATCTTCTTCTAACTGATCGCTATCCAACTCATTTGGCACGTCTGCCATTTCAAAAATAGAGTTTGCGACTTTGGAAGGTTGCTTTCTAGTCATAGCAATGACGAAATCAATAAATTGGGCTCTCATCGTCTTATTCAGACGGCTAATTTGGCCGAAATCAATGAAAGATGCCGTTTCTCGATCGACAAATATGATGTTTCCCGGGTGAGGATCACTGTGAAAAAACCCATGAATAAGGACTTGATGCAAAAAGGCATTTATTAAAGAGCGGGCTAATAACGGTTTATTGATATCTGTATGCTCCTCATCCATGTGCGACAATTTTATCCCATCGATAAATGTCATCGTTAAAACACGTCGGCTGCAATATTCATTCATGACTTCGGGAATAACGATATGGGGACAGTCTTTCATAATCGTTTTCATTTTTTCTGTATTGCGCGCTTCTACGTAGTAATCTGTTTCATCGCGAATGGCGTCCACATATTCCTCCACTAAATCTTGCAGCCGATAAAACCGTGCCCAGTGAAAACGCTGTGTAAACAACTTGGCAAGATCACGTAAAATATCGATATCTGTTTCAATAGTATCTTTAATATGAGGTCTCGAGACTTTGACCGCTGTCTTACGTCCGTCGTGAAGAGTCGCCACATGCACTTGCCCGATCGAAGCCGCTGCTAACGGTACTTCTTGAAAGTCCGCAAATATGTCCTCCAATGAATAGCCTAAATCACTTTCAATAATTTGTTTTACTTGTTCAAAAGGAAAAGAAGAGACATCATCTTGGAGTTTTTCTAACTCTTCAATAATAGAAGGAGGAAATATATCTTTTCTTGTGCTGATAAGCTGGCCGAGTTTAATAAAGGTGGGGCCCAATTCCTCCAAAACACGTCGGAGTCGTCTCCCAATGGAATGCAGGTTCGTGTCGCCAGGGTCAGCGGTAAGACGTTTCGGCAAGGATAACACATGAAATAGACCTACTTCTTGAAGGATATAACCGAAACCATGGCGAGCCAAAGTTGCAGCTATTTTACGGTATCTGTTGGCATGCTTTAAACTTTGTGTAAGAGACATAATGGATTCCTTTCCCTATGACGGCTTTCGAATGTAAGAAATCTTTAATTTTCTCCTTCTTCGAGTTTCTTCTCTATTGCCATCAATTTCGCTTCTAATCGATTGATATCATCTTCTGTAGCCAGTCCCATTTCTTTAAAGGATTTCTGCATTTTCGTTTTCGTTTGCTGAGACCACTCTTTTTCTGTATCCTGTCCTTTTTGAATCAGTTCTTCTTTCCATTCTTCTGCTTCTCTCGGAGTTAGCTTACCTTTTGATACGAGCTCATCTACATAGGTTTGTATTTTTTCCCGGCCATACGCCGCTACCCCAAGGCCAAGAAAAAATCCTTTTTTTAACATGTCATTCATGAAGACTCCTCCTTTAAGAAGTTTCTACTATACTATGTTTCCTTACTTTATTTTACCAAATAGTATGGGATTAAACATTAAGAGGAGCAAACGAGAAAAGCGCAAGCGCCCTGGGAAGGGCTGACTTCTGCGTTGCAAACAGGACGTTCGCGTACTTAGCAGACACTGTTGACGTTTGTGATTTTATAAATTCTGATATTAGAAAAAAGACCTTAACAGATAGTGAACCGTTCTGTTAAGGTCTTCTTCAGGATGCTTGTACTTTACTTACTATTACACATTCCGGATCATCGAATAGATGAAATAGAGAAGGGAAGCAATAGAAAGTACAATTAAAATCGTAAGAAACAATGGTTCAGCGTCTTCCCAGCTGGCTTCTGCGGCAAACGCTTGGGAAGGGATTAGTGCAACAGCTAGAGCTGCAAACAATGCAGTCAACCATTTATTCATCATTAACCACCTCTTCTTTTATAATAGTATGTACACCAATAAATATACAAACAAATATGTTATCCCCATTTATTATATAGTTTGACCTATAAATTATCAATTGTTCTTCAATTTTTGTTATCCTAATAGAGGTAGAAGTGTTAATGGGTATGTTACACTGTTAACTGTTGAAGTACCACTACTTAGGTATCGGTTAAATTGGAAAAGAAATCTTCTCGTTTCGTTTGAAACACAGAGTAGGCGTTAGTTAGTTTATCATTGGAAAGGAAAATGAAATATGAGTAAAATTCACATCGAAGATATTATCATTGCCAATCAAACATTAAAAGATGTGGTTACACACACACCGCTACAGAAAAACCAAGTGTTATCTGAGCGATACGGTGCAAATGTATATTTAAAAAGAGAAGACCTACAAGTGGTTCGTTCCTTTAAGTTACGAGGGGCTTACCATTTAATGCATAGTCTCCCGGAAGAACGAATGGAAAATGGTGTCGTATGCGCAAGCGCAGGAAACCATGCTCAAGGAGTGGCTTATTCCTGTAAGGCCTTAAAAGTAAAAGGAAAAATATTTATGCCAACGACGACACCTCGTCAAAAAGTAAGTCAGGTGAAACTATTTGGCAAAGAGTATGTCGATGTTATTTTAACGGGCGATACATTTGATGACTCCTACCAAGAAGCAATTACGTTTTGTGAAGAAAATGAAATGGCTTTTATTCATCCTTTTAATAACGAAAAAATCATTGCTGGACAAGGAACAGTCGGCATGGAAATCATGAATGACATTGAAGAACATATTGATTATGTTTTCTGTTCCATCGGTGGGGGAGGATTAATCTCTGGAGTCGGAACATATATTAAGTCTATCTCACCTGATACGAAAATCATTGGAACAGAGCCTGCCGGAGCAGCTAGTATGAAAGCTTCGTTGGATAAAAATGAAGTGGTGGAACTCGGGGATATTGACAAATTTGTCGATGGAGCTGCCGTGAAACGAGTGGGAGATATTCCTTTTGAAGTTTGTCAAACTGTCGTAGACGATATTTCACTCGTGCCGGAAGGAAAAATTTGTACCACCATTCTTCAATTATATAATGAAAACGCGCTCGTTGCAGAACCGGCAGGGGCTATGCCAATTTCAGCGTTAGATTTCTTCAAAGATGAGATCAAAGGAAAAACCATCGTATGTGTAGTGAGCGGCGGCAATAACGATATCGGACGGATGGAAGAAATGAGAGAAAAATCACTGAGATATGAAGGGCTGCAGCACTATTTTATCGTCGATTTCCCGCAGCGTGCAGGGGCGCTTCGCGAGTTTCTTCATGAAGTGCTGGGACCGAATGATGACATCACTCGGTTTGAGTATAATAAAAAGAATAACAAAACAAAGGGACCTGCCTTAGTTGGAATTGAACTGGCAGATAGCAAAGATTATCGGCCGCTTATTGACAGGATGAGAAGCAAAGGTTTTCGTTATCATGAGATCAATAAAGAAGAAAGTCTATTCAATTTCTTAATTTAACCTTCCATACGGAGGGTTTTTCTTTTAGAAATCAGAAGAGAGTGGTTAAAATGGAGTCAATGGATTTGATGAGGAGGGATCGCTCGTGATTGTTAATGATTTTGGGGATTATTATGAATTGATAGATCAACACGAACATGCACGTGTATCCTGGTGTCTTGCTAAAGAATGGGGCGATGCTGCATTAGAAAAAGAACCGCTTTATGAAGAAGTGTTACAAGCGATACGTCACCATGATCGTGCCTGGATCCCATTAGATCAATCTCCAACCATAAATATGGAAAAAGGGGCCCCTCACTCCTTCACGGACTATCCTGAAACAAAAAAACTGGCCGCTTATCAAAAAGGGATAGAAGAAGTGACTGCGATGCACAAGTACAGTGGATTGCTTGTCAGCTTGCACTATTCTTCGTTTTTCGGAGAAAGCTCGTCGAAGGAAGGACAGATATTTTTGCGATCTGAAGAAAAACGACAAAAATGGCTGCGAAAAGAATTAATAGAAGAAGAAATGGAAGGAAGAAAGGAGGAATGGCATCTCTCCCTCTTACAGTTTTGTGATGACTTATCATTGTACGCCTGTATGAATAAACCAGGGGCAGCGAAAGAGGAAGAAATAAACTGGTTCAAGCATGGTTTCCGTCATACTTTTCCGTTTTTGAATGAAGATGTCATTTATCCATTATACCGAACGAACCAGGAAATCACGTTACAACCGTTCCCACTCAAACGTCGAGTCACTGTCAGCATACAAGGAAAGAAAGTAAGGAAAAGAACGATAGAACGAGATGGATTGGAGATTGCTTTTGCCAATGCTGAGAGCTGCGAGAGAGTTCTAACATTCTGTTGAGGAAATGTAGGAAACACAACAGTGTTGCACTCAGTAGTAAGCATACCATTATAAGAAAGTAAAGGAAGTTTAACTAATGAAAGAGATCACAGAAGAATCATCACTCATGGACTTGATACGAAACGAAGAGTCACTCCTATTATTTTTATATACGCCGTTATGTGGGACATGCAAGAGAGCAGAGCAAATGCTGATCCCGTTAGAAGAAGTGCTGCGGGATGTCCAGATGGTGAAGGTGAATGCGAATATCATTCCGGAATTTATGCAGCGGGAGAAAGTAACGAGTGTCCCTTGTTTAAAGGTTTTTCAAGATGGAGAAAATATTAAAACGATTTATGCTTTTCATTCCCTGCCCTCTTTAATAGAACGAATTTACCCATTGTTTCAAAACAAATGACAAGGGGATTCCGGCAGAACCTTTTAGTAGGTTCTAAAAGAATTCCCCTTTTTTTCAGGATCCTCTATTCTAGCCTGGTTTCTGTCCTGTTTGAATAACATGTTTCATTTGTTCGCTATTCGGATAGTCGTTTGCATCATACTGCCTCATGACTTTTTCATTATCATACTCTACCCTTTCAATCGAAGCAGAAATGTCCCCTTCATGAATGTTTACAAGAACATAGGATGGCCGCGGGTCGCCGTCAAAAGGAAGGCCTACGCTTCCTGTATTAATATACGTCTTGTCTCCAATCTTACGTATGAACGGGGTATGAACATGACTATAGACGATTAAATTTGCTTCTTCGCGCGTGTTTAATTGGTTTTCTAAGGTGTCATCCGAAGCATCTGCAGGAACAACATCAAATAAACTGTCCGGGGTGGCATGAAAAGCATGCATTGTAACCTCGTCACTTAACTCGTCCACAAAAAATTCCGGCAATTGCTCGAGATAATGTAAATCATCAGAAGTTAATCGTTCCAATGCCCATTCTCTCTCTTGATTCATAAGAGCCAAAGCCTTGTCAGGAACTTCTCCTTTCTTTACCCCGCGGACGATCCACTCATCTGCATTTCCTTTTAAAACTTTTGCAGGATAAGAACGGACGGTTTCCAACGAATTTTTAGGCTCAGGTCCCCGGTAACACAGATCTCCTAACACATATAATTGATCAATTTTTTGCATTTTTAGCTCTTTTAAAACCGCTTTTAATGCTCTGGCGTTTCCGTGTATATCAGATAATAAAGCAATTTGCACAAGAATCCCTCCTCATTGTATGTATGTTTGGAACATTCCATCATTCTATTATACAACATACATTCGACACAATATAACCCATGTGCTGTTTCGTTTAGTAAACGACAAGGGGTGTGTTACAATATCTTCAGCTAGTTTATGGAAAGGAGTCTTATTCATGAAAATTATCTCCATAGAACCGACCCCGAGTCCAAATACAATGAAGCTTACGTTAAATACAACACTTCCTTCGGGAACGAGTAACAATTACTCACTGAAAAATAAAGATGAAGCACCAGAAATGATTCAAACATTATTCGACATTGAAGGAATAAAAGGGGTATATCATGTAGCTGACTTTATGGCGGTAGAAAGACATTCCAAAGTAGACTGGAAAGTTATTCTGCCTCAAGTGAGAGCGGCATTTGGTGAAGAAAACACTGATTCCTCTAGCGCAGCGACCGAAAAAGAAGAAGCCTTTGGTGAAGTGCAAATTCAGCTGCAAACGTTTAAAGGAATCCCGATGCAGTTGAAATTGGTTGCTGGAGAAGAAGAGAAGAGAGAAGGGCTGCCCACCCGTTTTCAAGACGCGGCGTTTAAAGCACAGAAAGACGACGACAACATTGTCATGGAGCGGCAGTGGGTGGATCACGGTGTTCGATATGGAAATGACCTGGACGCAATCGGAAAAGAGGTAGCTGAAGAAGTAGATGCTGCATACTCCAATGAACGTCTGGATCGGCTTGTAAATAAAGCACAACATGGTAAGAATGAAGAAACCCAAGACCAACCACGATATATTAAAGTAACTGCTGAGATGCTGGACGATCCGGACTGGAGAAATCGGTATGCAGCTTTGGAGCAAATGGACCCTAGTGAAGATGACTTGCCTGTTCTTGAAAAGGCCTTGCATGATGAAAAAGCTTCTGTGAGAAGGCAAGCAGTAGTCTGTATTGGAATGGTTGAAAAACCGCTTATTCTTCCATTACTTCGCCAAGCCCTCCAAGATAAATCGGTTACCGTACGCCGGACGGCAGGAGACTGCTTTTCAGACCTGGGGGATAAAGCAGGGGTTCCGGCCATGGTGGAAGCTTTAAAAGATTCGAGCAAGCTCGTCCGTTGGCGGGCCGCTATGTTTCTTTATGAAGTAGGAGATGAAACAGCAGTAGATGCGCTAAGGGAAGCAGCAGATGATCCTGAATTTGAAGTGGCGATGCAGGCAAAAATGGCATTAGAGAGAATAGAAGGTGGAGAAGAAGCCAAGGGATCCGTTTGGAAACAAATGACTGATATGCTGGAAGAGAAGAAGAAGGCAAAGAAAAATAATTAAACTCCTTACGTTATTGCGATGGAAAAGGAAAGGATAAAGGTACTGTGAGACGAAAGCCAGCAAACCGAATTTCACGAAAAGCGCTTTCCGTATGGCGTATAAAAGGGATGATAGAGACATCCCTCTTACTTTTTATACTCGTCATCGCCTATTTTTTTATGAACGATCATCCTCTTGCAAATATGGTGATGTGGGGAGCCGTAACCGTCGTTTTGCTGTATGGAGTGGCCCGGGTTATCATTTGGCCTCAACTCCGGTGGAAATCGTGGAGGTACGAAGTGTTTGAAAAGGAAATAGAACTCTTACGTGGTATTTTTATCGTGAAACACACTCTCATTCCGATGACACGTGTCCAGCATGTAGACACAGAACAAGGGCCTATTTACAAAAGGTATCAGTTGACGGCTGTCACCATATCGACGGCTGCTGGTGTCCACGAGATCCCTGCGCTGACAGAAGAACTGGGGAGCAGTCTTCGTGACCAAATTGCAGAATTGGCCGGAATGGATGAAAACAACCATGAGTAATTGGAAAAAACTTCACGCTACTTCTATACCCATCACATTTATTACGAGAGTCAAAGAGTTTATTATTCCTTTATTTTTATCTTTTTTTGCAGGTGGGGCAGGATCTTCTTTCTCGTTCTCGCGGTGGTTATTCCCAGCCATTTTACTCTCTCTCTTTATATACAGTGTGGTGTATTGGTTAAGTTTCCGTTACCGTATGGAAGATGACGAATTGCGAATAAAGCAAGGCATTTTGGTTAAGAAAAACCGTTTTATTAGAAAAGATCGGGTGCAGTCCGTTGATATCACCACCGGAATCGTTCATCGATTATTTGGTGTGTGTAAGGTGAAAATAGAAACAGCAGGAGGGGGAACAGAACCCGAAGTAGAGCTTGTTTCTATTTCTTTAACGGAGGCAGAAAGTCTTAAAAGAAGACTCGGAAATGGTGAAAGAACAGACGATAGCAAAGAGGAACAAGAGGAAGAGCCCTTCACATCTACTTTTCGATACCGTGTTCCGGGCAGATTGATTGTCGCTTCTGGACTGACCTCTGGAAAAGTTGGTCTTGTCTTCTCAGCGGCGGCAGCTTTGTTAAGTCAGGTTGACCAATTTATTCCTCAGCAATTCTATGAAAAGACAGTTGGCACACTGGTGGCATTTAGCACAGCAGCTCTTATTATTATTTTTCTAACCATTGCAGTTGTCGCTTGGGGAATTTCTGTTATTATCACATTTTTCCAATATGGTAATTTTGAAATCAGCAAAACAGAACAAGAATTAACCATTGAGCGCGGCATATTAGAAAGGCGTCAATTGACCTTACAACTCGAAAGAATTACGAGTGTACGTTATGTCACAAATCCCATTCGTCAATTGTTTGGGATGTGGGCAATCTATGTAGATAGCGCAGGCGGAGGTTCGAAGGAGGAAAACCTTTCAACGATTTTGTTACCCTTGGGAACAAAGAAAGATATTTCCTACGTAATGGAGCACTTACTGCCTGAAGCCCAATTTCCAGATCACATAAATAAGCTGCCAAAAGTGGCAGCTAGACGATATATATTTCGCACTTCGATTTTATGGTGGGTGCTAGCCGTTCCTTTCCTCTTCTGGGTGCCAAATGGCTGGCTATACTTGCTTGTACCTATCTTTTTTACTTATTTTGGCTGGCAACGTTATAAAGACAGCGGTTGTTTGTTTAACGACGCGCATTGTATCTTGCAAACTCGACATGTTAACCTGTCCTGCAATGTCCTCCCGAAGCGAAGGATCCAATCGTTAACAAATAGTCAGTCCCTTTTTCAAGAACCGAAGAAGTTATATTCCCTTTCCGCTCAAATCCTAGCTACAAGTGGCGGAAAAACATTCCTGATCAAGGATATTGACGAGAGGCAGAGGGACGATGCAGTAGACTGGTATATCGGCAACTTGCGTTCGTCTAAAAATGAATAACATTTATTTATCATGTTGTTCATACAGGTTGCCTTTTTCTCATCACTATTCGGGATGTTGAGCAGGTGAGACTTGCTATCACATGGTGAATAATACACAAATAAGCAGTCCAATTAGAAATAATGGGGCTGCTTATTTTTATTGCCAAAAAGCGATTCGCTTCTAAAATAAACGATAGTTAGCATAGGAAGAACACCCTATTGAGCAAGATGAAATAACCTATTGTCTCTTATCGGATTAGTATGTTAAACAGAGGGTCAATTGCATTGTTGATTTTCATGTTGTTGAGAATGGTTTCTGGATATATATGTTAAAATTAAGGAATGAAGTTGTTCAACAATCGGGCCAGATTGTCTAATATTAACTATTGAATTACTTTAAAACGAAAGTGAGGTTCGAGATGAAGATTGTTAATCAAGAAACCAAAGATTTTTCGATTAAATCCTTGGAATCAACTTTTAATAAACTTTCAAACGCTTATAAAAGTATGACAGAGAAAGGGTCAAATACAACCCTTGTCAGAAAGAGAAAAAATGCTGTAAAAGTTGGATTGGATAGCCTTAATGGTACTTGGTATGGGAAAGACTTTTCCTATGACGAAGACACTACATTGACCTCCAAAGAAGTTCTACAAGGTCTCATTCCATCTATCGAAAAGCAGATAGCAAAGGCAAAAGAGGGTAGCTCTCAAAAAACATTAAATGAGCGACGTTTAATAGCACTCAAACTGGCAATTGAATCCTTGGATAAACATCTTAAATAATTTTGTTTGGCGATTCTCACTGTTCCACAAACGGGCGCAATTCTTGAATAACTGCACAGCCTAATCCTTCTAAAACGACTTTTAGGATTAGGTTTTTTGTCACTAAATTTCTTTTCCCTGTAATAGACTGGAAAGGGAAGAGATCAAATTTCACATTATAGATCGATTGTTGAATAAAGGCTGGATCCAATGAACATACTGGAAATCAAATTGGTTGATTCATAGTATGGGAGTGTGGTTAATATGTTGTTGTCCGAAGCATGGGAAAATTATCAGTCTGATAAACGAATTGAAGGCTATTCTTCCCTTACTCTTAAGATGTATGGCTTTCAATGTAATCTTTTGAAGCAATATTTTGATGATAGCAGGATGGACGATATTACAACGGAAGATTTGAAACTATACTTGGGAGAAGCTGCAGAATACTTAAAGCCATCTAGTTTGGGTCATCGTGTACGGTTCATTAAGTCATTATTTAAATGGACCCATGAAGAGGGCTTTATCTTAAAAAATCCTGCAGCAAAATTAAAAGAACCCAAGTTGGGCAAACGGATTCCCAAGTTTCTCTCAGAACATGAAATTGAGCATCTCCGTGAAGGATGCCATACATCAATGGAGAAAGCCTTATTTGAATTTTTTTATTCTACTGGATGCCGAATTGGAGAAGTTGCGAAATTAAATCAAGATGATATTAATTTCATAGGGAACTCAGTAATTGTGCATGGTAAAGGCGATAAGGAAAGAGAAGTATATTTTAATGTACGCTGTGCAATTTGGCTGAAGAGATATCTGGATGAACGGGACGATGATGAGCCTTGTCTTTTCGTTACAGTGCGTAAACCGAAAAGACGTATGAGTGTAGATTCCTTGAGATATATTGTTAAACGTATATCAAAACGTGCTGGAATAAACAAAACAATTCATCCGCACCAATTACGTCATAGTTATGCTACACACATGATTGACAATGGTGCGCCTTTAGAAGTGATCCAAAGCCTGCTTGGTCATGAAAAGAGTGAAACGACAAGAATTTACGCCCATCTCAGTGGAAAATTAAGATATGATTTCTATAACAAGTATTTTTAAATGGAAACTGAAAAGTAAATTTATTGATGATATCCGAGACAACCATTACGTATGTTATAATTAAAAAAAGAATCTTTTGGGGTGATAAAAATGGGTGCATTAAGCAAAAATGTACAAAAGGAACTTGCAAATGCATTAGATGATAAAGATGAGGCTATGTTTGTGGCTAATGGAAAACTGTTCTCGCTTGAAGTTCATGATACTGATTTGGCAGATGAAGATATCGGCAATTTGGAGAAGGAAATTGAATCCTATCCAGAATTAAAAGAATCGCTCCAACGATATCTTGATAATCCAGACATGAAAAGGTATACCGCAAACGAATTAAAGGAGCGGCGGTATGACCAAAGACAATAATCATAAATTTTCGGTTTATTTTACAGATGAATTTAATAGGTGTTTAGATCAAATTCAAGCCTTCTTTGCAGAGCAAGGCGAAGATGTGCTTGAATGGTGGTTTTCCAAAGAAGATAACATAATTGACGAAATTGAACGTCTGTTATCTTCTTTTCCATATGCCGGAAAGATGGTTGAGCAGGGATCATTTAAAGGTTTGCGTTGTCTTACATATGGAAAGGGACGGCATCGAATGTTAAATTATGTGGTTTTTTATGCGGTTAACGAAAATGAAGAAGATATTGATGTCATTAACATTTTGCCATCTCGTTCTAAACGAAAACGAATAAAATAATTCAAGAAACGGGCCAGATTATTGAATTTAAATTGGAGTGAAATATAATGGCAACTGTCGATAATATAATTCAAGACATAAAACAGGAACTAGATGGACTGCCAGGTGTAGTAGGAGTTGTATTAGGTGGGTCTAGGGCAAGAGGAACTCATAGTCCAGATTCTGATATAGATATTGGAATTTACTATGATGAATCAAAAGGGTTTAATACCAATGATATAGAAAAAGCAGCGTTTAATCTTAATGACGATAAAAAAGAGCATTTAATTACTTCTTTAGGTGAATGGGGCGAATGGATAAATGGAGGTGGCTGGTTAGTTATACAGGGTTATCATGTAGATCTTATCTTTCGTGATATTAAACGAGTCAGTAAAGTTATTGACGATTGTTTATCAGGTCTAGTATCCATTCATTATCAAACAGGACATCCTCACGGTTATTTGAATGCCATGTATATGGGGGAATTAGCTGTTTGTAATGTTTTATCTGACCCTGAAGGTACGTTAAGTGAATTAAAAAAGAAAACAGAACCTTATCCCGAGAAATTTCAAGAAGCGATGATTCAATATTTTTCCTTTGAAGCTTCTTTTTCCCTGATGTTTATGGAAGCCAATGCGAATAAAGACGACATTTCATACGTGATGGGGCATTGTTTTCGGAGTATTTCTTGCTTGAATCAAGTTATCTTTTCAAAAAACAAGGTGTATTGCATCAACGAAAAGAAAGCTGTAGCCATGATTCAAGATTTTTCAATAAAACCTATAAACTATAAAAAACGTATTGATGAAATTGTTTCCTTTCTTTCAACGGATAAAGATAAAACAAACCAAGCTGTAAACAACTTAAAAGAATTAATTTCTGAAACTGAAGCATTATAAATATTCCGCAAACGGGCGCAATGATGTAGTAAATGTAAAGGGCCATATTTATGGTTACAATGAAGGTTTTTAAATTCTTGTGTGTCGGTAGGATGGGAAGTATTGGGAATTTTACTCGTGTTAATAAGCCCTTAAAGTGATAGAAGGGAGAGGTAAAAGAAAATGACAAACAGCAAAAAGGTAAGAAAAGAAGGAAAATGGGATTGGGTGGTTGATGTCCTCTTGTTTATCCCTGAGCTTATTATCATTCCCATTCGCCTCGTGTTTCGAGGTATTTTTGGCCTGTTTAAACATTGGGGCTAGCTTCCTCTTCCATTCATGGCCGCAACGTTCAGACGGTGTGTATTCCCTTGACACAAATTGTGTTGTCTAAGTATGACAACAAGGGTTAATATTACCTGCTGCGCTCGAGGAAAATAAAACAGATCATCGCTATTAAAAGTATCTTATGATTACGGGATAGATTGTCTTTCAGATCCATGATATCGTTGTCTACATCGCGAAAAAGTTTCGTGTATTCGTGCGGGAAATATCCATTGTAAAAATGGCCCCCCCGTTGTCCTTCTTCGTCTTGCAGGGTAAAATCACCGGAGAACCCTTTAATTTCTGTGGGTAAAATGACTTTTCCAATTGCATCTTTGAGAGTCCCCTTCACTTTGATCAGACTCTTCAATTTTTTGTATTTCCCGAGCCTTTCCTCTTGCGCATGTATAGTAACTCTCGATTGCTTCATTCCTTTCCTCTTAAAGGTTAACAGCAAGTTGTCCTCATTAGAAAATACTCCATAGGTAAGTGGTAGCATCATCATAAGGGAGTCACGCAGCAACAGGCTGACAGGATAAAGAAGAAAAGGAATCGGTAATGGCTTTACGGTACCGACGAAATATCCTTGCTTTTCAAACAGAAGAAGACGAGGAAAGAAGTGAACGTCCTTTTTAAGAACAAGGTGGTCTAATACTATGACGGTCTTGTTTGATTCAGAAACGTGAATATCTTTTATCTCCATGAATTTTTGCCAGCTGGAGACTGCAATACCCGCCATAAATAAGCCGACTATACCGATGGAAGTCATATTGAACCAATTTCCGACGAATCGGGCCAATCGATCGAAAGCACAACCAAACCGATAAAAAAGATGACAGCTGCAAAAATCCCCGCTACTTTCATTCTGCGCTCATACATCGCGGCAATCATCGAATCAACCCCAAGCATGTTACAATCATTTATGTTGTACTTCAAAAGTTTGACTGAGATTCTACAAGTTTTCAACATATGACTTGATTACATAGGAGGGCTTTTTTTTGGATGAAAGAATAGCAGAGTTAATCGAATATACGAAAACAACCCTTGGCTTACATCATTACAACCTGCTTACCTATGACATTCGCCGATCGGTAAATATTTTCAATGAAACGATTTATCTATTAGGGATGGAGTGGCTTCCACCTTATGTGAAAGAACGCGAAGAAGACGGACTCAATCCGGAGGGAACGGCTGTCGTTGATATCAACATACATACACATCAATTGAAAAGTGTTATTTTTGTCGGCGGTAAGTCTTATGCGAATGGAGCTAAGTTTAAAGATATAAATAGGCAGGCCATCATCAAGGGCCTGGAACAAAAAACAGGCTTGGTATATAAGAGGCAGTTTCAGCTTGTCAAAGAAGAAGAAAACGAGTATCGATTTGAGGAATGTATCGATGAAATAAAAGTTTCTCCTTCCGGTTCGATAGAGGTCCGCTTTGACGAGGAGGGGAAACTGACTCTATTTTCGGTGGACGGTCATTTTCCATCAGAAGAAAAGATACAGAAGGAAACGTTCTCATTAAAATGGGAGGAAGTTGAGTCGTTTGCTAAACAGCAGCTGCAACTCATAGAGTTTCCTTCAGCCGAGCAAGAGAGAGTTATCCCCGTGTATGGCATAGAGGAACTTTATGTGACGAATGAGGCTCAAACGACGATCCCTTTTGAGTTTATTGTTGAAAGGAGATCTTATTTGGTGGTAGATCAATTGTTGGCATGGGAATCTCCATTAAAGGAGGCCTTTGAATGTACCACCATTTGTGTACAGGAAGAAGTGAGCAAAGAACAAGCCTTCTCCGGTGAACCACACCCTGATACGTTTCCAATTACCGACAAGGAACAAGAACGAGCTGTTCATGCTGTTATTACCTTAATGAGTCAAGAATTCCCACAGGAAAGTGGAAAATGGATTCTTAAGACACTACATCGGGATCAAGGATATGTTCTTGCCACGCTAAAACTTGTCAATCCAGACAACCGGGTTTTTGAGCGAAAGGTGAAAGTCATCCTCGACTCAGATAGGCTGTGCGCTGTGAATTATATCGATAATGAGTTCTTCATGGACTTATATAAGGATTATGAGGAACCTGAAAAAATAACAATTAGTGAAGAAGTAGCTTACGAGACGCTGAAGCAGAAAGTGACGATTACCCCGGTGTATGTCTATGATTTTGAGACACGCCAGTATATATTGTGCGGAAAAATCGACTGTGCTTACGGTGTGCACGCAGCGAACGGCAAGATACTCTTATTGGAAAACTTGTCTCTTTTTTAAATGCAGTGTTATCACTCCTCATCTTATACTTACATATAACTGTCCAAAGACTGGAAGGACGCATGAAAGGGATGAAATCTACCTTAGATCAGCTGGCTCGCCAGATGGTGGGGGAGGAGAATCCAATAAATGATAATCTGCGGAAACTTATACATAAAGGACGGGAAGTTCGAGCAGTCAAAGAGGCAAGAGACACTTTAGGTCTATCACTAGCGGAGGGTAAAGAGTACGTGGACGCATTAAAGCGTGAAAAAAGAGAATAGAAATGCCATGTTATTTTGTGAACTGATAGGAGAAATAATCAATTGGGATTTTTGGTTCTAAATAAGTTCTATTTCCAGCAAAAAGGGCGCTTTACTAGAGTGAGAATTGCGCTATTTCTTTTGTTTAATGGAGGGGAATTGTATGGAGACTTTCGGAATTATTGGATTCACTTTCGGTGTAATTGCCTTTACTACAGCAGTGACTAACACTAAAAAAGTAAAAGAACTTGAAATGAGAATTAATGATTTAGAGAATAAAGAATAACACGTATTCCTTATTGATTTAATCGGTTAACTGGTGCTAATCAGAAATGAGTATTAGCGTCAACACTGCTTTTAAGGTCCTTTTTGTGGAATAAATTGTTGAAATTGAATCAATTAAAAAATGAAAGGAGGAGATTCTAATATGGGTTTAGCTTTGGATATTGCGCTTACTTTATTACCTGTTGTAATAGCGGGTATGACTGCAGTATTTGTAGTTTGTAGAGAAGGAGCGGGCATCGTTACAGGAATTTTGTGTATGTTTGTTTTTCCTAATACCATGTCTTCCACACATGTGATGGAGGGGATATGGTTTGGTACCTTGCTAGGGGCTGTCGCGTCCTTCATATTCTTTCATGTACAATTCGTTCTCGAGAGGCTATCTAAGTCTTTTTGACATGATTTGTAAACCAGTGTGTTTAGCCCATCAGCGCCAGAAAAGAAGATTAACCATGTATGACCGATAAAGAAAGAGTTCTCAATGGAATGGCTGGATGAGTATACACTGTACACTCTAAATGATTCCCCTGATTATCCAACTTCAAATAGAAGCATCGAATTAGAAATCGGTAAAGAAATTTATTACGGAAATGGTTTGGCTTGTAAAAGTTTGCTAATGAAAGACGATTATGAGACTTGCTACCAAAACTAATAACTAAAACTGGTGCCATTCCCGAAAAGGCGGCGCACGATTCGCTATTGTTGGGCCAGATTATGGAGCAAGGTTTATAAAAGGGATAAAAAGAGGGGAGTTCAATTCATGGAATTAAATACAGATAAAATCTTGCAGTCTCTAAACGAGGAAGAAATTTACTCTTTTATGCGAAATGTTTTATTTCGGCGTTTTTCAAGGAGAAAAGCGTCTATTTCGTTTATTAATTAACGCACACACCTGGAATTGGGTCGGATGATATTAAGTAAACGGGCAGGATTGTTTAATAACAAGGCAAACAAATTGGAGGTGATAATAAAATGAGTGGATTGGTTTTGGTCTCCATGATAGCAATTATATTTTTAACCTATAACCTTACTAGGGTCCTTAAAAACAAAGAGGCACCTAAGAGTAATAGGAGAATCGCTTGGTCATTATACGGCTTCTCTGTAATAGCCTTAGTCATAGTAAATATCCTATTTTCCTAATGGTCCTTATTAAATTAACGGACGCATATTTGGATGAGGTTAAGCACCCAATCTCATACTTCTGATATTTATCTTAGATTTACCTAAAGCTAGTAACTTTATAATTTTAGGAGTAACTGCTCTTTTTTGTATCCTTCTTAATGAGGTGTTTGGATTTAAAAACAACAAAAGAGGTTAGAAAAATTATACCGCAATCGGGCGCTTTTTCGTAATAAGGAATATGTGTTGAACAAGAATTTGTTAGAATTATGTTATAAGGAGGTATTTTAAATGCTTTCGTCAGAGGTAAGCTCAATACTAATTATGCTTTTACTTTTAGGTTGGTGTATCAGTTTAATGCGTCAAAATAGGGTACTGAAAAGAGAAAACGTTCGGCTTTTAGAGAAGACTGGAGAATATGATGATATGAAAAATGAAGCAAAGGAAATATTAAAAAGTTCAACAGAAGTCAAAACCGTTAAATCATTGAGAAAAAGGTACGGTTTGTCCTTGATAGATGCAAAGGAAATCGTGGATTCAGTAAAATAGCATGAACCTTCAGGAAACGGGCGCCGTGCTTTTTTGTGAAATAGACTCTAAAATAATGCTAAAGATTCGGGCACACTTGCGGAATGAATGACAAGTCCAAATTTGCCATGTATGGGCCAGTTTGTTGAATAAATTCATTGTACATATGAATTCTCTGAAATAATCGGATGAGGTAAAGCCTAATAAATTCCATGATTGTGGTGGTGTTTACACGGCCACGGCGAAGTAAAATGGTATTTTCTGTATACTGTACTGTGTTATGTCACCCACTGGGTATGCTAAATTTACTATAGTCTTTAAAAACAAAAAGGTGCCAAAGAGTAATAAGCGAATTGCTTGGTTATACACCTTCTTTGTCATAGCCTTAATTATAGTAAATACTCTTTTTCCTAATGGTTCTTATTTTTAAATCAACAGGGTGCTGTTCTTTAACAAGGAAGAAGGGTCATGTAATTAATAACAAAAGGAGCTTGTTTTTCAAGCTCCTTTTTACTGTGATATTTCCACTTTACCTTGCAGTGTTATTTTATAAACAATAAGAGTGGTGATTTCGCTGTTGTTTGGTGTTTTGTACTCCGAAACCGATCCCATTACTTTTCAAGTACTTGTTTTTTCTTGCGATCGGTTTTAACTCGCTCCGAGGCGACACTTTTACTCGGCCCATCTCTCGCTTCGTCACCGTTAGACGGGGCCTTGCGCTTTTCTTAATGTCTAGCTCCAGCGCCCAGACGCTCTGGGTTTCTTCGGTGCAGACAATGAAAGGAAAAGCACCTTTCTTTGCTGCCCCTCCAGAACCTGTCGCGTCTGAGCAGGCGCTTGCGCTTTTCTTAATGGCCTTTTGTATAAGCGTTCGTATAGGTGGCGATCCTTCTTTTCCCTTCGTCTGTCGTACATTCAAACCGATCGTAAACAAAATCAGGTTGATCTTCGTATAATGTTCTTTCATAGTGATGCTGAACAAACAATGTCTTCCCTGTTTTTTTGAAAGTGATGAAATTAACGCCTTTGAATGAGGCCATCCCTTCTGCCTGCAACAGTTCATATAATAACCGATTATGGCAGTCGACCATATGTTTTGTAGTGAAGCCGAATGCTTGTAAGTCGCGCATAAAGCTTTCTCGAGCGGGTTGTTCTAATTCATTAAGCAGAATAGTAAAAGGATCGAATTGATTCGTATGAATACGCACCCAATCATATTCTTTCACTTGATGTTTCTTCCCTTTTTTGTCTTCAAATGTAAGAGCATAAGCATAAGAAGCTGCAATCCACTTCCCTTTATATTGAATTTCAAATTCAAACGGGCATCCTTCTAATTCTAATGTTTCTCGATTAATTTCTTCTTCGAGATACACACTCTCTTTACTTTGACGGACACGGTAGTATACATAAGGCTCATCAGGAAGTGGGGTATTTTCTTCCGTTGGTGTCTTTTCCACGTCCATAGCCCCAAATTGAGAACCTATTTCTCTCCATTGTGCTGCTGATTGGTTATACGTTTCTACCTGTTTATGTATATCATCAATCACTTGTTGTACAGCCTGACACGCCGATGCTTCATAAGAGAGATCCCATTCCATTTCTGACTTTTTTATTTTGGAGCCAGGAACGGTTACGGTAGCATTTTTTAATTCCTGAAGGGAATGGGCATGTTCTAAATCAGGAGGTTCGGAGACTCCCAATATAGTGACTTTTCCTGACCATGTCTTTTTGGGAGGAGTAAATACTTCTTCTAAACGGCCAAAATAAGTACCTTCTTTTCCTTTATCAATAAGTATAGTACTTCCAATGTGTTTTAACGCTTCTGTACGATTCATGGAAACCCTCACTTTTACATAGGTTGTTGCGCTATTTCATTACATTATACGTAAAACAATACGAGCCGGCAATAGGACTCTATTTCCTAATATAATCAATAATACCCATAGCGGATATATGTGCATCTAATTGTATGATTTGATGTAACAAATGATCATCTGTTAAATGATCAATACCGTAGTGATTACTCACAGCACGGTGGATGCGGGTTGCTAAAAATGTATGATCTTCTCCTTTTTCGTATGCCTCATATCCCAGCTCCATAAAGATAGGGATCCAGCTCTCTATTTGCCGCTTTACCTCTGAAATATGAGTTGTCATTCCATAATGACCGAAAAATATTCGAGTCGGCTTATAAGAGAGAAGGAGGGAGAGAGATTCAAGCATTTTGTCTGGATCAAAATGGTTAGGGGAAGTAGTAGGAACATACATTTCCTTTCCTAGCCGTTTTCCTTCATAATATTGAATACCGATGGTGTCTCCCGTGAAAATTCCTTTTGATTTCGAATCAACCATACTAAAGTGATGATTAGCATGACCCGGTGTATTTAAAAATGTTAAGGTTCTTTCTTTAGATAATGAAATTGTCTCTTCATGAGAGGCGGTCATTATTTTATCTTCATCTACAGGATAGACGGGAGCGAAAAAAGAATCAAACTGACTTCCGTAAACGGCCTTCGCACCTTGAATGAGCCGTTCAGGGTGAGCAAGATGTTTTGCTCCTCGTGGATGGACGACTACTTTGGCGTTTGGGCAATCTTTTATGAGCAACCCCGCTCCGCCCGCGTGGTCTAAGTGAACATGAGTTACGATAATATATCGAACATCCGTCAAATCTCTTCCTAGAAATTCAATAGATTCTTTAATGTAGGGAACTGATAGACTTGGTCCTGTATCAATAATGGCTAATTCTTCTTCGTTTATAATATAAGTGCCTGTCCGTCCCGGCATGTGTAAATCGAAGCCATCTGATATCCAAATATCATCTATCAACTCGGTTGGTTTGTGCTGGCTCATTCAGATCCTCCTTTCGATTTAAGAATCGAGATCGCTCACGCCTGATCAGTCATCATCTGATCTTCACTGCGTGCTTCTGGTAATCATGTGTCTTTCACTCTTCTCTTAGTGATGCTTACTCCGGCTAGAATACCTTTTATCGTTTAATTTTAATAGTTGTTCCATCTTTTCTGCGTTTTGTTGTTCTGTCTTTTCTCTTATGGCTTTTAGTTTTAATTCCATTTTAATCAGCGCTTCGTATAATTGTTCTTTTTTCACTTGCTTTTGTTCGTTTGTTAAGGAATGATACGTATCTATTAAAGAAGGAATATCCTTTTGAAGCATGCGCTTAAGCATATATCTCTCTTCAATATCAAGCTCATCAAACATTTCTATTATTTGCCGACTTTCTTGAAGGAGGTGATCCAGGCGATTAAGCAGAATACTGTCCAGCCCTCTCCATTCTTCGTGATACAACGTTTCAATAGCGCGTAAGAGTTGTTTAGGTTCTTCGGTTGTATTGATCACTGGTTTTTCCTCAGACCGGACGGGAGGAGGGGAGAGCGGCGCGTCATCTCGCTTCATTAATTTACCTAGTAAAGCATCATCGAGCTCTTCCAATTTATGAAACACGTTTTGAAATAAATGTGATTTCTGGATGCTTCTTACATAGGTTTGGCCATTTTTAATGTATTGTACCGTCGCTTCTTTAAATCTTTTTTGACTGTTTTTCGGAGCGTAAGCCTTACGAGTATACTCAATGATAATACGTTTTTTTATTGCCGCTTCCGACTTTGGCGTTTCATAAGAGAGCAATCTCATTCGTTTTTGATTAATCTTCAGACGAAACTGAAAGGTTTTTCCATTTTTCTTAAAGGTTTGAGCGCCCTTTACTTGCTCCCCGTATTGGATTAAACGATTTAGCGCAGCTTCTGTTTCTGTTATTATCTCCGTTCCATGGGCATCTGAAAAAATATGATCATCCACGGGACGCAGATGATCAGGGAGAAATCGTTCAATCCATGGATGACTAAGCCAACTTTTATCCATACTGAACACCTTCTTTTTCGCAAGGTACCGATTTAAACACGTATTATTCAAGCAGCTTTGTTTGCATTTGTTTATTCAGTTCATCTAACTCAGAAATGAATCGTTTCCCCGAAGAAACAATTCGTTCATTCGATTCTTCTGTCATTTGAATGGCTGAATACACATCTTCATAAGCTTTTCTGAATGTCTCAATGGCAACAGCAGGCTCTTCAAGTGTTTTAAGTGTGTCTTCTGTATTTCTTCTGAGCATTTCTGCGTTGTTCAATATCATATTTTCTGTAGCCTCATTCACACTCTGAACAGCCTGAATGACCTTGCGTTGATTACCCAGCGCCAGTTGAATGGAGGCTGTTACGGTAATTATATTTTTAGTCATAGTAATGGCATTAAATATAGCTTCTTCTAGTTTCTCATTGTTTTCTAAGATGAGATCAACAGAAGCAAGGGATTGCTGCAGAACCATGACAGCTTGCGTCATATTTTTTATTCGTGAAATAACTTTTTGTTGCCCTTTTTGTAAAGAAACGGGATTGTCCCGCCACTCTTCTTTCGTCATTTCGCTCTCGAGCATATCATTTAACGTTTTTCCTGTTTGAATTTGTTGCTCTAAGTCCGCTATTCGTGTTTTTGCCGTATCTTTTAATTGTTCAAGCATCACATTATCTTCTTGGATTCGATCGCGTCCTGCAAGCAATCCTTCAATAATATTCTCTACTTGAGCTTCCACCGTTTCATACTTCCTGGCATACTGTTCTAGTGGGTTACGGCGTAATAATTTATTCCAGGTCTCTTTCCATTTCGTTTTCCGCAAATATTCATCAGGTTCCAGTTCACTGACAATTTCTTTTAATTCATGCAGTTTATCAGGAAGCTGATTATCTTTTTGGTTCATCATTTCACGGACTGGTTTTTTTAAAGCTTCGAGAGAATCACCGGCCTGTTTTTGCTCTGTTTCACCAAGACCTCCTAACGCTGACAGCAATTCATCAGCATCAGAAGCGGATTTAAATCTTTCCAAAAATTGTTTAGCTTTTTCTTCAGCTTGTTTCGTTTGCTCCTTATTTTCTTCTTGAGGATAGTTGTATTCTTCCACAACTAGCTCTCCTTTCGTCTCGAAACTTCATTTATATTAAATGAATCTATTAATAGCAAGTGTTAGCCTTATTATAGCATTTATTGACGACGTTCGTCTTTTCTTTCCTCTTATGAAAGAATGCGATATCATATAATAATAAAACTTATTAGAAAAGAAAGAAGAATAAAGCAAATTTTTAGATGATAGAAAAGTAACGAGTGAAACGATATGAGAAGGGGAGAGGTGGCTGTGTTTAAAAAGTATTTTTCTATTGAAGAGGCGAATGAACAGCTTCCAGCTGTGAGAGAAGAACTCGCTCATCTTCAACTGTTGCAGCGTCAGTTACGATCTACTTATAATCATCTGCAAACGTTAAAAAAATCAAAGTTAGAAGAGAGCCGAAAAATAAAAGATGATATTTTTATCCTTGAATCATCCATTGAATTTCTGCAAATCGAAGCAGATAGCTTGATTCGTCAGCTTGAACATGAAAATATTTATATTAAAAGCGTGTCTCATGGACTCGTAGATTTTCCTGCTATTGTGGAAGGGAAAGAAGTATTTTTATGTTGGAAGCAAGGAGAAGAATATGTTACGCATTACCATGAAATTTCTACCTCTTATGAAAACAGAAAGAAAATATTTGCAACAGATGATGATCAATTGGGGGAATAAGCATGTGTTTGATTGTATTTAGCTTTCAAGCTTCAGAAACATTCCCGCTCGTCGTTGCGGCGAATCGAGATGAATTTTATCAGCGCCCTGCTTCTCCTCTTCATCAATGGAAGGGAGGCAATATCATCGCGGGCAGAGACGAAGAAAAAGGCGGCACATGGATGGGAGTAACAAAAGAAGGAAGGTTTGCGGCTGTAACAAATATACGAAAAAGAGAAGAAGCATTCTTCTCACGATCGCGAGGAGAACTAGTGACAGGTTTTTTAGAAGCAGAGGAGCCTGCCAATTATTTAACATCCGTCCAGCTTGGGGGTGACAGGTATGCCGGCTTTAATTTTATTGCAGGGGGAAGCGAGGAGTTATCTTATGCTACCAATCAGCAAAAAGAAATGACATCGGTGTCCCCTGGAATTTACGGAGTGAGTAATGCAGCGCTCAACACCCCATGGCCAAAAGTAAACAAAGCAAAGAAACGCTTTTCTGAGATTATCGAGCATTCAAGCCATGAGTTAAAAGTCAATGAATTATTTGATATGCTCTCTGACAGAGAGAATGCCCCGAAAAATGAGCTTCCTGATACAGGAGTAGGGGAAGAGTTGGAACATAGCTTATCTCCTATTTTTATTAATATGAGTGGGTATGGTACAAGAGCACAAACGGTGTTCGCTGTGAGAAATGACGGGTTTGCGTTAATGGAAGAAAGAACATTTGGGGAAAACGGGGAGTTTTTGTTCAAAAACAGACTGACTTGGAATACAAGAGAAAAAACTAGTGAGGAATGACATCTTTCCTCACAGTGGTATTATAAATTTCACGTACCGTATTTAATATGATAAAAGTATTAGCTATTTTTTGTTAAGGTAGAGAAGAGACAAGTAAGCGTAACATACTAAATCTAATCAACAAGGAGGTCCAAAATGAAGAAAGTACAAGCTCCATATAAATCAGGGATCTACATAGGAGAACCAATGGAGGAAAAAGGCGACAAAACACTAATAAAAGTTCTTGCTGTTTCTAAACATCCGAATCAGGGGGATTTGCACCATCCAAAAAGCACGGATGTCCCTTTGTTTCATGAACGTAAAGCGTTAGCTGAAAACGAAAAGGTGTGGGTGCCTACAGCATTGGCACAAGAGTACGAAGGGGAAGTACCTGATTACAAAGCGTCTTTACGGGAGGCTCTCGATCGGTTAGAGGAGAAATTAAAGAATGAACAGAATGAGTACGGAGAAAAAGCATTGAAAAACATCGAAACACTAAAGCAAGACTACCACTTATAGAATGGAAGGCAGCCTATACATGGCGTGTCTTATTAGAAAAACCTAACGTGCTTACCACCGAACAAGAGGAACATGAGTATGGACTTTCCGCTGTTCCTCTTTGAACGGTGCTCCCTTATGAGTAGAGGGACGGCTTCCGTTTTTATGTGTGTCTCGGCTGTTTCTCCTACAAGACATCGGGTATTAATTTGTACAGGATATATTAGCTTCTGCCTTGCAAACACAGTAAAAGTTTCTTGTGAAAAAGGCGATTTCAACGAGAAACTAAATTCTCAAAAGGAATGGTTTTCAATTACATTTCCATTCGTCACAGTGTGAAGTCTGACCGACAAATCAATGAGAAACAAATCATCGGCGTCATCCAAACGACAGCCTGTCAACGATTCGATTTTCCGAAGGCGATATAGCAAAGACTGGCGATGCAAACTTAAATCTCGCGCTGTTTTACTCACGTTCCCTTTGTGCCGGTTATATACAGTGAAAGTGTGAACTAAATCAATTCCGCGACTCCTTGAATAATGGAGAAGCGGAGCTATAATCACATCGGTAATCGTTCTCAATTCTTCATTTTCGGTGAGTGCAAGTAACGCACGGTCAAACCGGGTATCAGCAAACGTTGTAATATATCCTTTCCCTTTTTGTCTCCGACCTATATCTAAGGCGGAAGAAGCCTCCTGAAAACCTGTGTGGAATAAATGCTTTCCGTAGGTTTTCGCGACTCCCCACGATATCACGAGCTTAGGAAGCCTTTGATTTAAACGGTATTGAAGCAATTCAATAAAAGGATAGGCCGCTTCGATCGTTTTTTCGGATAAGGTTTCCACGTAAATAACGAGCTCTTCTTTTTGGAAGGTTGACATGGTTTCTACATGCATGGTCCTTCCTGTGTGATACACCTCTTCTTCCATCGTGTTCCCTATTTGTGATACCCAATTTTCATAGGAAAGGTTCGTGGCTGGTTCTTGCGAATGAAGGGCTTGCAAGTTCTCAGGTTTCGCAATCAAACACAAATAAGGAACGTTTAAATTATAGCCAAGTGATTTTGCTCGTGACAGTGCAGTATCGTCTGAGTCGAATTTTCCTTTCGCCAAGCTCCAAACAAAATCATCCCTCAGCCTCATTTCTGTTTCTAAAGCGGCCTGATCATGAAGGAAGCATAAAGCAGAGGAGGTCACAGCATGTTCTAACAGAATGAGTATTTTTTCTTGAAAGACGTCATTCTCGGCTAAGTGAGCCGGCCATTCGATCAGAATAAAACCTTGGATTTCACGAGCACTTTGGACAGTCAATTGCAGAATGGCACAGTTGTCCTCGCTTTCTATCCAGTTCATGTTATGAGGGAAAGATACAATTTCTTCGTTTTGATCAGTCCGTTCAAAATAAAGTGGATCACCATATTGAAGCAAATGGGAATGCCATTTTTCTTCAAGTGCTTTTGCGTGTTTTCCTTTCGTTTTGATGTTTCCTCTCCGATCTGTAACGAGAACTGGCATATGAAGCATCTTTTCTAGGTAAAGTGTAATTTGTTTCATACCTTGCCCGTTCAAAATGAATTCGAGCATTTCCTTGCGAACTTTATCTGAGTAGTGGACCAGGCTCTTTTCATGCTGATGAAGAGCGCTGGATATCGCATGGCTTACGTCAGCAAACCTTACTTCCCATGGGAGCTCAATCAATGGGAATCCTTGTTCTTCACAAAAAGCGATGACTTGTTCTGGCGGCTTCTGCAAATATCGCCCTGTAGCTATGATGAGAGCAGCCGCTTCTGCCTCAATCACTTCTTTCACAAACGTTAACAGCTTTGTGCTGTCTTCTTCGCAACCTAACCCCATCGTTAAGACAACTTCGTTTTTTCTTACGAAATTCTCTACGGGAAGCTCTATGATAGAAACCCATTCAATGGGTGTTTGTAAACCAGTTCGTGCTTCTGTGTGGAGAAAGGATTGCTGCATAATTGGGAGCTTCAGCATATCAGAGACGGTAAACATGGTGATCCTCCTTCCCTATATCTTATATGTATTACCCCAAACGTTAAAAAGACGTATTGTCTAGCGGCGCTGGATTCCGAATGACAACACCTTCTCCAGCGCTTGTCGCCGATATGCAGGCGCCTTCTGCTTTTCTTAATATTCTATCACAAACAACTATTTTGAAGAGATAATCATTATTCATGTTGTCTGGTAATGAAGGTTTAGTTTCATACAAAATGATGAATGGAAAAAAATCTGCAGTTTAATAAGATAACAAGTAGAGGAAAAGAATGAAAAGGCCTCACATCTCTGTAAAAGGAGGGAGATGAGAATGTATTCAATACATCCACTTTATCAAAAGGCTAATCAATTATACGACCAATTACAACAATGGCGGCGTCATTTACACCACCACCCAGAATTAAGTTTTCAAGAACAACACACAACGGCATTTATTATAAATGAACTTCAAAAAATAGAAGGTTTGCAACTATATTCAGGAAGAGAAGAAGTAGGGCTCACCACTGGTGTTTGTGCAGTAATGAAAAAAGGAGAAGGTCCAGTGGTGGCGCTTCGAGCTGATATTGATGCTCTTCCTATACAAGAAGAAAATGAGCACGCGTTCTCCTCTTCCTGTAACGGTGTGATGCATGCTTGCGGACATGATGCCCACACGGCAATACTTCTTGGGACAGCTCACCTTTTGTCTCAAACCGACTTTTCCGGCACTGTTAAATTTCTTTTCCAACCCGCCGAGGAAGATACAGATGATCATGGGAAGTCAGGAGCTCCTTATTTTATAGAATCAGGTTTACTGGATGATGTGAAAACAGCGTTTGCGCTGCACATGGATCCGGAAGAAAAACCAGGGATAGTGAAATTGCATGAAGGTCCTAGTATGGCAAACGTGGATACATTTGAAGGAACGATTCATGGGAGCGGTGGGCATGGAGCTTATCCTCATATTGGTACAGATCCAATTTGGATGCTCTCTTTTGTCATTCAAGCCGTACAAGGCATTGTCTCCCGCCAGACATCTCCTTTATCTCCGGCTGTGATCAGCATGGGAGAAATAAAAGCGGGATCATCCACGAATGTTATCCCAGACAAAGTCTATATTCAAGGAACCATAAGAAGTTATGGAAAAGAAACAAGAGATAAACTGGGAAAACAATTAGAAGATGCCTTTTCATTAGTGGAGTCAATGGGTGGTTCCTATGAGCTGGAAATCGAGAAAGGAGAACCAGCCTTAAATAATGATAAGCACGCGGTGCGCATTTTTCATGACGCCATTACCGACGCTTTTCCCGACTTTGAGATTAGAAATGAACCATACGGACTAGGTGGAGAAGATTTCGGTTATATGGCTGAAAAAGTACCGTCAGCAATGTTGTTTTTAGGAGCGGGTTTCGATCAGAAGGAGGATCGAGGGCTTCATATGCCACGTTTCGATATACAGGAAGATATATTACCAGTCGGTGTCACTCTTATGGCAAACGCAGCCTTGAAAGTTGTGAAATGATGAGATTAACAGAATGAGTAAAAGGGAAGGAGCACACCACAGTTTCTAATTCGTACAAAAGACGCGGACACAGTGTTACAGTCGCTTGAACATTTCATGGATAGATTATTTTACAGAAAGGTGGCGGAACGAATGGCAATGAAACTAGCGGGAAAAAAGATGCTTCTGGCAGGAGAATGGGTTGAAAGAGAAGATAAGATAGACGTCTTAAATCCCGAGAACAATGAATGGATTGATTCCGTCCCAGCTGCCTCTAAAAAAGATATTGAGAAAGCGATTACATTAGCAAAAGAAGGCTCCGACATTGCTGCTAACATGTCAGTACGTGAACGAATGGACATTTTGAATAAAGCTGCTTCTTATATTGAAGAGCACCATGAAGACTTTGCCCGCACCATAGCTCTAGAAGGAGTAAAAACAATTAATGAAGCACGCGGGGAGACGACAAGAGCTGCGGAGACGCTGCGCCTCAGTGCAGAAGAAGCGAGAAGACTGACAGGAGAATCTGTCAACTTCGATCAAATGCCTGGTAATAAGGATCGGATGGGCTACTATTTTAGATTCCCTGTTGGAGTAGTGGCGGCCATTACTCCTTTTAATGACCCCCTTAACTTAGTTGCTCATAAATTAGGGCCTGCCGTTGCAGCCGGCAATGCGATCATTATAAAGCCGGCGACAGAAACGCCTTTAAGCGCATTAAAAATGGCAGATGCATTTATGAAAGCGGGACTCCCGAAAAAAGTATTGACAGTGATTACGGGTCGAAGCAGGGATATAGGAGATTCATTAATTGAAAGCAAAGACGTGAATATGATTAGTTTCACAGGCGGTTATGAAACGGGTGAAATGATTTCGAAAAAAGCTGGCTTAAAAAAGATATCAATGGAACTCGGATCGAACTCGCCTTTTATCGTGCGCAAAGATGCGGATTTAAAATTAGCAGCAGCAGCGGCCGCCTCCGGAGCATTTGCAGCAGCTGGCCAGAACTGTTTGAGTGTGCAACGGATGTATGTGGAAGAAGAAGTTTATGATTCATTGAGAGAAGAATTTTTAAAGCATGTCAGGGATGTGAAAATGGGAGATAAGCTCTCAGACAGTTCTGATATGGGACCGTTAATCAATGAAAAAGAAGCCCGCAGAATCGAAAGCTGGGTGCAAGAAGCAAAGGAGCAAGGTGCTTCCATTCTTACAGGGGGCGTTCGCCGCGGTGCTTTCTATGAACCTACGGTAGTAGAGGAAGCACCTGAAAATGCGCTTCTTGTGAAAGAAGAAATCTTTGGCCCTGTAGTCCTTCTGTTTAAAGTGAAAGACTTGGAAGAAGCGATTGAGCGCTCAAATGATGTGAATTATGGCTTACAAGCAGGGATTTTCACGAATAACGTGAACTCCGCATTACAAGCCGCGAAAAAACTCCATGTGGGCGGCGTTATGATAAATGACAGTAGTGATTTCAGAATAGACGCCATGCCATTCGGCGGGGTGAAAGGCTCCGGATTAGGAAGAGAGGGAGTCGAATTTGCCATCCGAGAAATGTCAGAAGAAAGGTTAGTTTGTTTTAAAATAACGGAAGAATAATTAGCGGGGGCTGTATCAAAGGTTGAAACCAAAACGATAAGATCACCCTTTCAGGAAAAATACTGTATGGTAACGGGAACATACCTTTTGATACAGCCTCGACATTCCCAAAAAGAATAACTAAGTCCTTGTATGTGGAACACCAAAGAAAGGGGTGGAATGAATGTTCACTAAGGAAGAATATTTAACGAGAATGAATCACACAAAGCAGAAGATGATGGAATATGGTGTCGAGGTCCTTCTGATATCGAATCCATCAAACATGTATTATTTAACCGGATATAATGCTTGGTCCTTTTACGTTCATCAAATATTAGTGGTGATGATTGATGAGGAGCAGCCTATTTGGATTGGCAGACAGATGGATGCTCACAGCGCCAGAGTGACAACATGGCTTGATGAAAGCCATATCATTCCTTACCCGGATGAATTCGTCCAATCCACAATTAAACACCCGATGGACTTTGTCGCGAATATTTTGAATGAAATCGGGCAAGGCAATCGGAAAATTGGACTTGAAATGGATTCATTTTACTTTACTGCTATGTGTTACGAACGAATCGTTCAAGGACTTCCTAATGCGGAATTTAGAAACTTCAGCACTCTCGTCAACTGGGTGAGATTAATAAAATCTGATCAAGAAATTGAATGTATGAAAAAAGCAGCCCGTATCGTCGAAAATGCCACGCATGCTGCTTATTACACAGCAGATGTAGGTATTCGTGAAAACGATGTCGCGGCCGCTATATACCAAGCTCAAATAAGTGGAACCTCCGAATTTGGAGGAGATTATACGTCTATCGTCCCGATGATTCCTACTAGTGAAAACACAGCAAGCCCTCATTTAACATGGACGGATAGGCGTTACAAAAAAGGAGATTATTTAACGATAGAAATTGCGGGTTGTTATAGACGGTATCATACACCACTTGCTCGGACGATGGCGATTGGAGAGGCACCGTCTAAAGTAAAAGAGTTGGCAGATGTCGTGCAAGAAGGAATTGAAACGACATTAGATGCGATAAAACCAGGAATAACTGCGGAAGAAGTGGAGTCCGTTTGGAGCAAAACCATTGCAAAACGAGGCTATTATAAAGAGTCGCGGCTGGGATATTCTATCGGTTTAAGTTTTCCGCCTGATTGGGGAGAACACACCGTTAGTTTTCGAAAAGGAGATCGGACAATAATGCAGCCCAATATGACATTCCACCTCATGCCGGGAATTTGGCTTGATAATTATGGGGTAGAAATTACAGAATCCATTCGAATTACGGAAAATGGCTGCGAAACTTTTGCCAACGTTCCAAGAGAGTTATATATCAAGAAACCTTCGAAAATCTCTTCTGTTATCAATACGGAACACGAACAAACTGGCTCTTAGTGACCTTTTCTGCGGCATATCGCTGCAGGGAAGGTTTTTTTAAGAAAAATGTTTCTATCTTTATTTTGAACACTTCCTCTCCCAATCATTTTACCTCCTGCGGTGACGGTCAGCATACTGTACTCGGCAACCTTTGCTTGTCATAGGCAGACGGTGGTGCTATCCGTGTTTCTACCTGTTCAGTTTCTTTCACATTTGATATGATGGAAGAGAATGACAGAAGGGAAGACCAGTAAATGAAAGACACATACCTAGGAATAACTTCATTTGTTGCTGTCCTTTTATATATGGTGAACGTATTTGTATCTGCTCACTTTCTAGCTATTTTATATAGTAGTTTGGCAGTCGTACTGCTTCTTTTTGCGTGGCGTCGGATGAAAAGTGGAAATAAAATAGTCGTTACGCTTCTATTGTTGGTAGGGAGTGTGCTTTTTTTATTTTATCGGCCCCCCTTACGAGAAATTTTGTTCAGTTTCGGAGAAAATCTTAACTTAATCGCATTGTTTGTTCTCATTCCTTTATTTGGAACGTTTATGTCGGAAGCCGGTTATTTACAGGATTTACAACGTACACTCCTTCAACGAGAGAGGGGAAAAAAATCACACCCCTATCGACTCGGATTTCTATTAACAGCGTCCATGGGGTGGCTTTTAAATCTTGGATCGATGCCGCTCGTCTACAAGATTGGAGCGGAGAGTTTTTCATCCTTTGAAAACAAGAAATTAGGAATGACGATTTTAAGAGGGTTTGGATTTTGTATGCTTTGGTCTCCTTATTTCGTGAATGTAGGATTAATTTTAATTCTCTACGATTTAACTTGGAGTCAAGTAGGAGGGTATGGGATTGCGATATCACTGATATACATACTAGTGGTCCTTTGCTTCTTTCCTGTGACACGTTTTAAGGAGGAGGAAGTGATCACAAATCAGGTTGCAGCAGATTCTATGAGCGATTCCACATCATCATCACTACATAAATTCGTATTATATATTGTGCTTTTGTTATTATTTTCGTTCGTTTTCGAAGCAATCCTTCCTGTCAATATGCTTACTGTCGTATCTATTCTCGCAGTGGTTTATCCGCTAGTATGGTCGCTGTGTATTAGACAGTTCCGTTCTTATATACAAGAGGCATCCGAATATGTACGCACTTCGTTTCCACGTATATATAATGAGATAGGAATATTTATTACAGCTGGTTTTTTCGGAGAGGCCTTGTCGAGAAGTAAAGCGGGAGATTGGCTCTCGCACATGATTTGGACGATGTCTCAAGGCATGATCCCCTTATTTATCCTTTTTTTAATTGGCAGTGTGATTTTGTTAGCTCTCTTAGGCATTCACCCTGTCATTATCATATTAGGGATTGGAAGTTCTTTAACACCTGAAGCGTTTGGAGTATCATCTGCTTTTATGGGGGTATTGCTGTTGTGCGCGTGGACATTGGCTACCCAAGTTACTCCTTTTTCCGGGTCTGTTCTTATGGCTTCCCACTTAATGAACGAAAAACCATTTCAAGTCATGAAGTATAACGCACCTTTTATTCTCGTTTTATTAATTATTTTTACAGGAGTTCTCACCGTAATGAACACCTTCATGTAGAAGAGGAAGAGTAGGGATATAGATGATAAATCGTGACAGTGTGTGGTTAAATTATTTCTTCGTTGTAGCGGTTATGATCTTATGGGGGTTAAATGTAGTGGCACTAAAAGTGCTTGTTGATCATATGCCTCCTGCAAGTATGCAAGCTTTGCGCGTACTAGCGGCGGGGCTTGTCATCGTCGTGATTATCACGTGGAACAGAGAATGGAAAAAGCTCAAGGCCACAGAATGGAAATACATGCTTATTGCTGCTGGACTGGGAGTAACGGCGCATCACTTGCTGCTTGCTTATGGACTGACACTGACATCCGCGGTGAATACGTCGTTAATATTAGCGTTAGTTCCTTTAACCACTTCCATTCTTGCTGTACTGTTCCTTGGTGATCGATTGACAAAATGGCGATTGTTTGGAGTGCTGCTTGGTTTTATCGGTGTATTTTTTATTAATGCAGCAGGGACTGGAAGCAGCATAGGTGCTTTATCTATTGGTGATATCATCGTATTTCTGGCAATGTTCGTACAGGCCGCAAGTTTTATTTATATTAAGAAAGCGACAAACACAGTGCAGCCCCGATTGTTAACAGGATGTATGTTTATTGCAGGGGCTCTAGGGATAGGGATGTACAGCGTATGGGCGGAACCTGGGGGATTCTTAAGGGTATTTGAAGCGCCTCTATATGTTTGGCTCGTGTTTCTAGGTTCTTCTGTCTTTGCTACAGCGTTAGGCCATCAATTATTTAATCGCTCCATTCAAAAAATAGGAGCAGGAGAAACAGCAGTATTTAACAATCTCGTCCCTTTTTTTGGGCTAATCAGCTCAGCTGTGCTTTTAAACGAAAATGTGGGAGCGGCCCAGTGGATTGGGTTTATTATCATTGTGATCGGCGTATTGTTAGGAACAGGGTACGTCGAGCAGAAATGGTTCCATCATAGAAAGATTGCAAGTTAAGGGCGGTCTTTCCCATCTTTTTCCGGAACAGGATCTACGCCTCCCGGATGGAAGGGATGGCATTTACAAATTCGTTTGATGGTCAACCACCCTCCTTTCCATACCCCGAATTTCTCCACAGCTTCTAACCCGTATTGAGAACATGTAGGATAGAAGCGACAGCTTGGCGGGGTGAGAGGGGAGATCCATTTACGGTAAAATGTAATATGCCCTAGAATTATTTTTTTCATTTAGGGATTCCTCCATAAGAAAAGGACTGGCTTCTTCATCCAATCGAGAAGAAACAGTCCTTTTTTGTTAGAAGTGTTTTAGCGGTTTAGAGATCCATCACAAAGTATCATTCTTCACTTTTCATGAAGAGAACAAGCCAACGTGACGGCTGTCCACCAGCTCACGAATACTCCTCAGGACCTTATTGTAAGAAGAAAAGGCCCCCCGTCCTTGAAAGAAAGGAGGTGGGGGCGTTCACAAAAGAAAGTCTTTTATATTTAGCTGACAAAAATAGTTTTCTTTGGTCTCAGTGTGCTTCTAAGACTGTTCGTTTCTTCCTCGGACAGACGGATCATTGGCAGCCTTACATCACCAGAGATAATACCTTCCATTTCAAGAGCTGCTTTTACAGGAACAGGGTTCGGAGCCATAAACATTGCTTTCATGACGGGAAGCAGCTCTCTATGTCGCTTAGCTGCATATTCTGGATAGCCGTTGAAAAAGCTTTGGACCATGTCTTGCATACGGTTTCCTATTACATGGGATGCAACGGACACGATTCCTGTTCCGCCAATCGATAAAATAGGGAGAGTGAGACTATCGTCTCCGCTATATAAGAGGAAGTTATCATCCGTATTTTCAATAATATATGACATAGCCTCTAAATCTCCGCTCGCTTCTTTAACAGCGATAATGTTTTCAATTTCAGCGAGACGAACAACTGTTTCAGGAGTAAGGCCAGCGGCACTGCGTCCTGGTATATTATAAAGCATAACTGGGAGATGGGTAGCTTCTGCTACAGTTTTAAAATGCATGAACATGCCTTCTTGAGAAGGTTTGTTGTAATAAGGTGTTACTAGCATTACAGCATCTACGCCAATTTTCTCCACTTGTTTTGTGAGCTCAAGAGAAGCTCTTGTATTGTTACAGCCAGTGCCGGCAATAACAGGAACACGACCGTTAACGATATTTACAACATGTTCAAATAACGTCAGCTTTTCTTCATTCGATAGAGTCGGGGACTCACCTGTAGTACCAGCAACCACGAGACTCTCAGTCCCATTTGCGATGAGATGATTAACTAGCTTTGTCACTTGACTATAATCGATTTCTTCCTGCTCATTGAATGGAGTTACCATTGCTGTACTAATTCTTCCGAAATTCATTTTACATCACCCTCTGCTAAGAGATCTCTCTCTGATATTTTTTCAAAAGGATGAGGGCCGGTTCTCCTTTTGCATAGTCCTCAACGCAAAAACGCAGCAATGAGAGGGACCTCATTGCTGCATGAACGCTCTGGATTATACGCAGAACCGTTATGCGTGAGATAGCCCTCCATATAGCATCACATGCTATATGACAGTTCCGCATTTCTTCAATACGGAACCAGCCTACAACTAATGAGTAGCTGCATGCTTCGGCAAATTCCCCTTTCAGTAATATTCAACGGACCTCATTCATCCTCCTATTACTTACTCATGGTCTTCGCGCCTCTAACCTCACTTCTATTTAAGAAGTAGGATAATATTTTTTCTTGTTAATGTTAACCATATCACTTAAAAGTATAGAATGCAATTGAAAAACGAAATAATTTTTTTTGTGATGTACAAAAGGTGTTCCACATAACAAGGGTTGATAAACATTTCATTAATAAAAAACAAACAAGCGTAGCGTCGTTTGAACTGATGTCGCCCTTGTGCCCGTGGTGCAAGCATACCTGAAGAGCCATTTATACGAAAGGGACTAAGTAAGCTTATAGAACTGAAAATAGGCAGTCAAAAGGTCATTTTGTATGATCTTTTGATACAGACCTAACGAAATAACGACACATGTCTACATTTTAGTATAATCGAAAACCACCATAGCAATATGGCATTATGTTCATTGTCTCTTTTTGTGTCGAAAAATATTTTAGTAGATAGTTTTTCTTTCAATTATCCATAAAAAAGTTTATTTTTTGCAGGTTAAACTGGCTTTGTGTCGAAGATATTCCAAGTAGAGAGATGCCCTCCGATTTCTAGAAGCCTGTTAACAGCACATCTTTTGAGTTTGGGGAGGTACTGCTTGGTTCAGAATCAGGAAGCGCATTCAACTTTTTAATGATAGTGGGATTGAAAAAAAGTGATGACGTTCGAGAGGTTGAGAAACAAATTGACAAAAATCAACAGAAGGAAAAACAATTTATTTTAATTTATGATTTATTTCGGTCAGGAAATCATTTATAATGAGTGATGGATATTAACCATGCATGGGGGGCCGTCCAGGTATGTCTCAAGTACAGCAGATCGAATTAGAACTTCCAGAAGAACTTTATTCTGAAATCGAGAACCTTACAGAAGAAGAAAAGGATATGTTATTCCGTGAGGCACTCCAAGAGCAAATTCAACAAAAAAAATCAGCAGAGTTAAGAAATGAGATGAAACAAGGATATTTGGAGATGGCTCAAATTAATGCAGAGATTAGCAATGAGTTTGCTGCAGCGGAAGAAGAAGCTCTGCAGACAGGGGAACGAGCAATCTTGGCTGCAGAATAGGAATATAATTCTCCTTTTCGGCATATCCTGTTAACGGAACCGGTGAAGGAGGTGAATGGATGAGTTGAGTGATACGAATCACAATCATCACCAATCCAAAAAAGTTGTAAAGCGCGGCGATGTATTTTTTGCGGATCTTTCACCGGTAGTCGGTTCAGAGCAAGGCGGTGTGAGACCTGTTCTTGTAATACAAAATGATATCGGGAACAGGTTCAGCCCTACCGTTATTGTAGCTGCTATCACAGCGCAGATTAAAAAAGCAAAACTGCCCACCCATGTGGAAATTGATGCGGCGAAGCACCGATTTGACCGGGACAGCGTGATACTGCTTGAGCAAGTACGTACAATTGACAAGCAGAGACTTACAGACAAGATTACCCATTTGGACGAAGAAACAATGGAACGAGTGAAAGAAGGACTGGAAATCAGTCTCGGCTTAAAAGAAGTGTAACATGTAGTAGAAAAACTTCATGAATCATTGCATACATATTCACACGTAAAAAAGAGACGGCCATGTTGGTCGTCTCTTTTTTTATATAGTGGTTCTGTAAAATTTGCTGGGGTTGCAACGCAGAAGTCAGTACGTTGTTACCAGCCAATGTAGAGTCAGCACGTCCTGTGCAAGCCAGAGCGCTTGCGCTTTTCTTATGGCTCTACACTTGCTGAAGTGGCACCTTTAGGGAATAGAAATATTTTCTACAACCATCCATTAAGTTTCTCTGTACCTATTGTTGCATGACAGAGACTATGATTATGTGAAAATGTCAAATGAGTGTCAAAAACTATTGGTTTGTTTGATATAATATACATAGAAAGATAGACAATCAGGAGGAGACAGCTGTGTGGAAAAAAGGATTTAAAATAAGTATCCTTGTCATGTTAATCCTCAGTCTTGCAGTGGCTTTGTCTGTGGATGATTGGTCGCGAACCGCTCACGGTAAGCTGCCTTCAAAAACAGCAGTTATTTTACATGCCGTTAATAATAATTTAGTACCGGTAGATATAGACGTAGCGATACCTGAATTTTTAACACCGACTAGTAAAGGGAATACAGGGGTCGAAATGGTTAAGAAGGATATGTTCATTTCCTCAAGCGCTAATAACAATAAGTTACCAGTGCGGATATATCACTATTCTAATACGGAAAATGCGCCGGTCCTTATCTATTTGCACGGCGGGGCTTTCATGGAAGGTTACGGAAATGTAGATACACACGATAATATTATACGAACGCTGGCCGCTAGAACAGGTGCGGTCGTTATTAGTCCATCGTATCGTTTAGCGCCGGATCATATCTTCCCTTCAGCCGTTAATGACAGTTATCAAACATTAGTCTGGGCTTTCGAAAATGCGGAAAAGTTCGGAGGAGATCCAGATAAAATAGCGATAGCCGGAGATAGTGCAGGTGGTAACTTGGCTACTGTGACCGCATTGAAATCGAGAAATGAGAACGGCCCGGAATTATTTGCACAAATTTTATACTATCCATTAACAACATTTCAAGATACTCCGTTTGAATCACGTGCAACCTTTGACAGCGGCTATTATTTCTTGTCCAGGCAAGTCATGATGGAGGCGAGAGAAACATATACACCTGAAGCAAGCATGTGGAAGCATCCTTATACCTCTCCGTTGGAAGCGGAAAGCTTGGATGACCTACCGCCAGCTCTCATCATTACTGCTCAATTTGACCCACTTCGAGACGAAGGGGAATTGTACGGAGAAAAATTGCACGAAGCGGGAGTACCTGTTCAAACCGTTCGTTATAACGGAGTCATGCATGGATTTATATCATTATATCAAATTATGAAAAGCGGAGATTCTGCGTTGCAAGATTCTGTTCGCTTTTTAAAAGAGACGGAGCACAATAAGGTATCTGTTCAAGAAGAGTATGAGCTTACAGTAAAACATGCGCCTTCGGGGTGGGACCGTGTAAAAGAAGAAGCTGAAGCTTTTGTGATTGCAGCTTTCTTGGTCGGAAAAAGCACCTTTCATTACGTGGGCGATATGTAGTAAGGAAAATTGGTTACGTGGAAAACGGTGATAAGAGAAATGCCTTTTCCTCTTGCAGGGTTCAATAGAAATTGTTGAACAATGCAGGCGAGGGAGGGGCATTTCTTTTTTGTGACACTACACTTTTCCAGTGGTTCTCCTTTATTTAGATAAGAAAATGAATGATTCTAATAGCAAAAAATACACTGTGAAATTCACTGATTATTTACCCTTAGGAGCTATTTAACGTTCTAACACTTAATGATTATAGATAAGAGCAATATAAGTCTATATTTGTACGAAAAACTTTAAAATACTCTATTTTCTTTTTGATAATGATGTGATAAACTCTTTTTTGGAGTTAGAGATAAAAAGAAAATATCCTTGGCAGAAGGATATAAGAATATAGATATGGAGGGAGGCTTTCAAATGTTGAAGGCAATGAGAGAAAGATTCAATCAAAAAAGAGCGGAGTGGGCGGTGGAGACCCAGCAGCGTATAGAGGAATATGCCGAACAAACGCGTGCTCAAACATTGAAAAAAATGCAGGAAGAGGAAGAAATGAACACGATGCTTCATCATGAAATCGACAAATATTTAGATACCATTCATCCTTCATTTTTGTTAAATCCTGATGTGTCGCGTTCCCTTTACCAAAGACTTTTGGCACGCTCGCAGGGCAGAACACCAATCTCTCTCAGTTTGACCAGTGAAATGAGACTGGCGTTAGATTTTTATCACTCAGACTTGTCTATTTTTATTCGTTTGCTTGAAAAGAAAGGATTTAAATGGAGAGGTAATGAAAATAAATTTTTATCTGCACTTTTAAATAAATTGTCTGAAAACAATTATCGTCGTTATATGGATCGATACGGAGACTTTGCTATGGAAGGTCAATCGCTCGAAGAGGCATTGCTTAAATATTTGGAAGTCGTAGAAGACCATAATAAGTTTGAAAGCGGCCGTATCGATTTTTTAAATAAATATTTGATCAACAAAGGATTGCTGGCTTCCGATTATACGAATAAAAAACTTAAAAAGCTCGTTAAAACAGTTGGGAAACTGCACGAGGATGATTATAAACTGGTACGACTCGAAAAAAGAATGCAAGGTATTGGTTGATTAAATCAGAGGTTCGGGCTAGATTCTGAAAATAAATATTGGGATGTGTGAAGCCTCTCCATTACGGTCATATCAGGGTGTCGATGGAGAGGATGTAATTTCTTAGTGAGAACCTTTCCACTTCCGCTGCCATTTGGATGCCGTCTTAACAAAGCATGCAAGAAGTAAGTAAACACAAAACACAAGTTTCACGCTATGGGATTTTTTACATAATAAATGTGTTAGAAGTTTCTGTGATTGAAAGCAAAGTACTTTTCGTTTCGTGAAATTTGTGTCAAAATAGAATTATAAATAAAGTTGATAGACTTTAAGCGGTTTTGGGAGGGAGATAAAGGTGGAAAAGAACATCCCTGATTTCTTTCAGGAGAAGCTGAAGGACGCAAAAACTCAATTCGAACGTACGATAGACTGTAAGCACACCGAGTTTGATGATTTATATCCTTATATGAACGAACAGCCACAGTTTTTCTGGTATAAGCGTTATGTAGCCTGGCAGGAACTGTTAACGATCGTTAAATTAGCTGAGGAATTGGATGTTCCGTGGCAGGAGAATTTTAAGGAACAACAGCAAAATTTCATTACAAACAAAGTAATGGACGCGAAAGTGCTGGATGAATGGTACGGGAAGAAGCGTACAGAAGCATAAAAAAACTGGATGCCCAAGCGCGGCATCCAGTTTTTTTGTTCTTAAGAGCTTTTTTAAAATACGAAATGAGCAATGAGAGTAATAATAGGAAGCGTAATAACCGTGCGTTCTAGGAAAATCAAAATAAGATCCAAAAGATGAACAGGTACTTTTGATGCTAATAGTAAACCACCCACTTCAGACATATAAATTAGCTGGGTTACGGATAAAGCGGCGATAATAAAGCGGGTCATCTCACTTTCGATGCCAGAGCCTAAGATAGCTGGAAGAAACATGTCAGCAAAACCAATAAGCATCGTTTCCGAAGCAGAAACCGCTTCAGGTACTTGCATCAACTCTAAAATAGGAACGAACGGAGCCCCAATAATAGAAAAGAATGGAGTTGTTTCCGCAACGATAACGGCTCCTGTACCAAAAGCCATAACAATCGGAAGCACTCCGATCCACATGTCTAAGACGTTTTTAAGGCCTCCCTTGCCCAGTGTAGAGAAACTAGTAGTTGCAGCTCGCATAGTTGCTTGCCTCACACCCCATAAAAAGGCATTAATATGAGAAGGACGTTGTTCTCCCGATTGGCGGTCGCCTGTATAGTAATCGTCTTTTTTCCTTGATAAAGGAGGAATACGCGGCATTATAATCGCAGCTACAAAACCGGCAGCCACAATGGCAAAATAGTAAGGAAGGATATAAGACATCAAGTCCATTTCTGCTAAAATGACAATGCTGAAAGTAATAGAAACAACAGAAAAAGTCGTTCCTATCACTGCAGCTTCACGCTTTGAATAATGACCTTCCTCATATTGTTGATTTGTTAATAAAACACCGATTGTTCCATCCCCGAGCCAGGAAGCTGCACTATCAATGGCCGCGCGTCCAGGCAGCGTAAATAAAGGTCTCATAATAGGTGTTAATAGCGCCCCGCAAAATTCCAGCAAACCAAAATTCAATAAGAGAGGCAGTAAAAATCCTGCGAATAGAAATACAGTAATAAGAAGAGGAATCAAGTCAAATAACAACATTCCTCCCGTAGCTTCAGACGTAACAGCTGCCGGACCGATTTGGAATATAACGAGTGCGGACATCACAAAACCGACAAAACGTATAATAACCCAAAACCAAGAAACATCGAAAAGAGTCATTGCCAACTTTGAGGAGGATCCTGTTATTTTAACGATGAAGGAACCTATGGCAGAAATAAACATAAATAAAACGGCTATCGCTGGCAAGTAAGGTCCTGCTGCTCCTTGAACCCAACCGGCCAGCCAAGCAACAGGTATCGTAATCTCGTCATTTATGGACAGAGGAATCATGAACAGAAAGACACCGACTAATGAAGGAATAATAAAGCGAAAGACGCTTCCTTCCGTAGACATTTTAAAACTCATGTTGTCACCTCATAATGAATAAGTAATGTATGTGATTAATATGGACAGTACATAAAAAACTGGTTTTTATAAAATCTCGACTGAATAAAAATAACATCTTTTAAATAAAAATAAAAGCTTTTTAATAGAAAAACACGAAAAAAGAGAGACTGAAATTTCACGTACCGTAATTATTAAATAAATAATAATCAAAAAATAGTTATAACAGAAGTTAGAAGATCGTCCGGGCACATTAACCCTGTATTTCTAAGAACTTCTTTTAGCAATTAATTGAAAAAAGCAGACGGAGAAGTTGGACATAGTGGTAGTAAGGTTGGTTACGAAAAATAGCGTGGCGAAGTTAATACTTGGATGAAATGGGGTTGTAATGAAATGAAAGTAATCGTGAGTTCCTGTTAAATTTCTTAAGGGTAATAATCGTATGAGAATGTAACCTATGTCTTTGTGATGGAAATAAGAAAGCGATAGGAAAGCAAGGAAGCTGTGTCAAAATCTATATAGTTTGACAACAGCCCCGTAAAGATAACTCTGTTTACAATAAGCCAGGAATTTCAGAAAGGGATTGTACTTCCCAAGTAAATGGAATGTCTTTGTTTGGTTCCTTCTTTTCTCTGTTTATCCAAATGTTTTTCATGCCAGCACGATTAGAGCCCAAAATATCAGTATGTAAATTATCCCCGATCATCAGTGCATCATCTGAAGATAATTGCATTAAGTCTAAACAATGTTCAAATATAGAAGGTGCTGGTTTCCCTATCCCGTATGCTCCGGAGACCACGATATATTCGAAGAATGGAACAAGTTGGGGAGTCATATTCAATTTCTCCTGTTGGAGGGATGGAGCTCCATTAGTCAATAACAGGAGGCGGTAGTTTTCTTTTAGTTCTGCCAAAACTTCAAACGTGTCCGCATAGATAAATGGAAGCTTTCTTCTATGAAAACGAAAACGTTCGGCTAATGTTGATCCGAGTGGGGAGTCAGATACTCCGTGTTTTGATAGAGAATGAGTCCACGCTTTCTCTTGGTAATCATAAATGATCTCATTCATTTTTCGAAAGCCGATATTTATATCGTCCGTAAAGTCCCCCCACAACCCTTCAAAAGGATTAATACCGATTGATTTAGTAAATTCATATGTATCATAGGAAGCATACAAGGACGCTGCTTCCTCGCGGACTGTTTTTTCTAACTCTTTGTGGTGGATGCCTGTTTGTTCTTCGGCTTCTAAACAAGTTGCGCGCAATGATTCCTTTATACTTTTTTTATCCCATAGTAAAGTATCATCTAAATCAAAGAAAAGTGCTTTCAATTTCGCCAACTCCTTTCATATTTAACAGTTACATTATAACGCTGTAAGATAAGGAAAGCATTAAAGAAAATGTATGGAAGCCCTTTAATTATGCTAAAATTGTTGTACAATAACAGTAGAAGGCACATAATTGTCACATTTACACTTGTACTCTAAAAAATATCGTCATTTATTTCCGGAAATTACTTCTATGACTTCACTCGACATTTTTTTGAGTACCCTTTTTGAGAACACGTTTCCAACGTGTTAAGATAGAATGTGAATTTATACATTCCATTAATTTCAATTAACATATAGGGCTGAGGGGAGTGATTGGTAGATCACATCGCATAGGGGTTAGCATTATGATTAAATGAAAAGTGTTACATAACATTTCAACCAGGACAATATCAATGCAGGTGGAGGTATAAACCAGATGAGCAGTAATTCAGCCAAGCACGAAGAGCCATGGCAGGAATTTTATGGTCCAAACCTAGGTTATTTAATGGACCTGTATGAACAATATAAAGAAGATCCCGAGTCGGTAGACCAAGAAACTAGAGAGTGGTTTGATCAATATGGTCCGCCGAGTGAAAGGGAAAGGCCTATAAATGGAGCTGCCCCAACGGTAACTGATGCAAAGCCAGATGCCACTATTGTTAATAAAATTGCAGCAGCAGTAAAACTTGCTGAAAATATACGTATTCACGGACATTTATCTGCAGACATGAATCCGCTGCAGGAGCCAAGTGATGTTAGTTCGTTTTTAAAAATAAGCGAATATGGATTGACGGAAGAGGACTTAAAACAACTTCCTGTCGATATTATTTGCCCGGATGCGCCAAGTCATATTGAGAATGGTCTTGAAGCTATCAATCATTTGAAAGAGATGTATACAAAATCGATAGCTTTTGAATTTGATCATGTCCATGATGTAGACGAACATCGTTGGTTGAACCGGCAAGTGGAATCCGGAAATTTATATAACTCTTTATCAGAAGAGAAGCGCCGAAAGCTCCTTAAGAGTTTGACAGACGTTGAGACGTTCGAACAATTTTTACACAAAACATTTGTGGGGCAAAAAAGATTTTCGATTGAAGGTCTGGATTCCTTAGTGCCAATGCTTGACGAATTCGCGCAAGAATCGATTCAAGATGGGGCGCGAAATGTGATGATCGGAATGGCTCACAGAGGCCGCCTAAGTGTACTGGCACACGTTCTCGGAAAACCGTATGACCTCATATTTTCTGAGTTTCAACATGCGCCTAATAAAAAACTTGTCCCTTCCGAAGGATCTATCGGTATAAATTATGGCTGGACAGGCGACGTGAAGTATCACCTAGGTGCAGACAAAAAAATAGAACAAGAGTCTTTCGATGCTAGGATTACGCTTGCAAACAACCCAAGTCACCTTGAGTTCGTTAATCCTGTGGTTGAAGGTTATTCACGTGCGGCACAAGAGGATCGTTCGCAAGCAGGTTTTCCTCAACAGGATACCTCAAAGTCGGTTGCTGTACTTATACACGGGGATGCAGCTTTTCCTGGCGAGGGCATCGTGACTGAAACGTTGAACATGAGCCGTATTAAAGGATATCAAACAGGCGGAACGCTTCATGTGATTGCAAATAACCAACTTGGCTTTACGACAGATACACATGATTCCCGGTCAACAACTTATGCCAGTGATCCTGCGAAGGGATATGAAATTCCAATTGTCCACGTTAATGCGGATGATCCTGAATCCTGTATGGCTGCGATTCAATTAGCTTACGAGTACAGGAAGCGCTTTAGTAAGGATTTTGTTATTGATCTAATTGGTTATAGAAGGTTTGGGCATAATGAAATGGATGAACCAGCTGCGACCCAGCCTCAACTTTATGAGATAATCAGAAAACACCCTACCGTTCGTAAGATTTATGCAGAAGCGTTAGCGGGAGACAATGTCTTAACGAACGAAGAAGCAGAACAACTGAAAGAAGAAGCAAACAAAAAGCTTAGAGAGCAGTACGAGAAAGTATCCAAGAATAAATCGGAAAGCCCGGAGAAAATAGAAATCCCTGAAGAAGTCGAAAAAAGACTTCCAGAGGTGGAGACAGGCTATGAGGCTGAGGAATTAAAGAAGATAAACAAAGAATTGATTACTTGGCCAGATGGGTTTACAGTTTTTCCGAAGTTGAAAAAGATCTTGGAGCGTAGAGCGGATGTGTTTCAAGACAATGGGAAAGTTGACTGGGCACATGCAGAAACACTTGCTTTCGCTACTATTGTCTCGGATGGTACTCCGGTACGCCTGACCGGTCAGGATTCTCAAAGAGGAACGTTTGCCCAGCGACATATCGTACTGCATGACCACAATAATGGGGACATTTATTCTCCACTCCATATGCTCTCCTCTGCAAAGGCTTCGTTCGCAGTCCATAACAGTCCACTGTCAGAAGCATCTATTGTAGGGTTTGAATACGGGTATAATGTCCATGCAGAAGACACTCTTGTATTGTGGGAAGCGCAATTCGGTGACTTCGCAAACGCAGCACAAGTGATATTTGACCAATTTATCTCTGCCGGGCGTGCGAAATGGGGGCAAAAATCTGGTATGGTTATGCTTCTGCCGCACGGCTATGAAGGACAGGGTCCGGAACATTCCAGTGCTCGATTGGAACGCTTCTTATCACTAGCAGCGGAAAACAATTGGAATGTTGCTAACTTGACAAGTTCTGCTCAATATTTCCACTTACTTCGTCGTCAAGCAGCAATTCTCGGTACGGAGGAAGTCAGACCTCTCGTATTAATGACGCCGAAGAGCTTACTGCGTAATCAAAACGTAGCATCCCATGCAGAAGAGTTTTCTAGTAACCGTTTTCAAGCGGTGTTAGAAGAACCAAAAACGGGAAAAGAGGCAGATAAAGTAACGCGTCTTATTTTTGCTTCAGGTAAAGTGGCAATAGATATGCATGAAGCATTAGATGAGGAAAATACGCCAGAATGGCTCCATATTGTACGGATTGAAGAACTGTATCCATTCCCTGAAAAGGAAATCAAGAAAATTCTCAGCAGATATAAGAATGTAAAAGAATTTAAATGGGTACAAGAAGAACCACAAAATATGGGAGCGTGGCATTACATCCAGCCTTTGCTTCGCGAAGTAGCGCCTGATGGTGTGAAAACGAGATATATCGGAAGACGGAGACGTTCCAGTCCTTCAGAAGGGGATCCGAAAACACACAGAGCTGAGCAAAGCCGCATTGTTAACGAAGCACTTACAGGGAAAGAATAAGGAGGATTTATTCCATGGCAGAGATAAAAGTACCAGAACTTGCAGAATCGATTACCGAGGGAACTATTGCAGAGTGGCTGAAGCAACCAGGTGAACAGGTCGAAAAAGGGGAAAATATAGCTGAACTTGAAACAGATAAAGTTAACGTAGAAATTGCCTCAGAGGAATCTGGAACGATCAAAGAATTGTTGAAAGAGCCGGGAGACACAGTTGAAGTTGGAGAGGTTATTGCTGTAGTTGATGAAAGTGGTGAAGGTGGCGGATCCACAGAAGCTCCGGCTGAAGAAAAAGAAAAGCCCGAACAAAAAGAGCAAAAACAAGAGTCAGAACCTGAAGAAAAAGCAGAGCCAGCAGAGAAGGACGAGGAAGAATCCACCGCTCAACGTCCGGTAGCTTCCCCTGCTGCGAGAAAGCTGGCAAGAGAAAAAGGCATCGACCTTACAGAAGTACCGGTTAGAGATCCGTTAGGCCGTGTCAGAAAAGAAGACGTAGAAAATTATGAGAGCAATAAAGCAGCCGCAAAAAGTAACGAAACGACGGAAAAGAAAAAAGAAAACACTGCACCAGCTAAGGATGAATTCGCTGGAAAACCAGTGGAACGTATTCGTATGTCCCGCCGTCGTCAAACCATTGCAAACAAATTAGTGGATGTACAACAAACGTCTGCCATGCTCACTACTTTCAACGAAATTGACATGACAGCAGTCATGGATGTAAGGAAGAGAAGAAAAGAGTCTTTCCAAGAAATGCATGATGTTCGACTAGGATTCATGTCTTTCTTCACGAAAGCAGTCATTGCAGCGTTAAAACATTTTCCTTATCTCAATGCTGAGATTCAAGGTAACGAAATCATTCAGAAAAACTTCTATGACATTGGTATGGCAGTATCAACAGATGATGGCCTTGTCGTGCCCGTTGTGCGCGATGCAGATAGAAAATCATTTGCAGAGCTGGAACAGGAAGTAGTAAATCTTTCCAAAAAAGCTCGCGATAACAAGTTGACGTTGAACGACTTGCAAGGTGGGTCGTTTACTATTACAAACGGTGGTGTGTTTGGTTCTTTATTATCTACTCCAATTCTTAACGGCCCTCAAGTAGGTATTCTTGGGATGCATAAAATACAATGGCGCCCTGTCGCTATCGACCAAGAAAAAATGGAAAACCGTCCAATGATGTATGTGGCTCTATCTTATGACCATAGAATTGTAGACGGCAAAGAGGCTGTCAGCTTCTTAGTAAAAATGAAAGAATTACTCGAAGATCCAGAGTCCCTCTTACTCGAAGGATAAAAAAGATACGGCTTTCCCTGATTACATTATCGGGGAAAGTCTTTTTCTTTTGGGTTCTAAAACAAATATTGGGGTGAATAGGATTAAATTCTACCATTTCTTAAATAAGGTTGATGGCGAACAGGTGAGACGCCTGCGGGACGTCGGCTAAACACGGCCACGTCCTGTGGCCAACGCCGACACTAGCACGTCGTGTGCGTCGAAGCAACAGCTGAAAATCCCGCAGGCAGCGGTGCGCTGCCGAGGAAGTTGAAGCGTTGCCCGCGGCTAAGAAGACACAGTGAAAGCAAGCGCAGCGTAGCTTGAACTGATGTCGCCCTTGTGCCTGTGGTGCAAGCGAGCCTGTAGAGTCAGCCAACCCGTAGAGCAAAATGTTTAATAACCCCAGCAAATTTTACAGAACCTTCTTTTGTATAGAAGATAGAGACATATAACGCTTATAAATCGTGTAGCGCCCAGCCACACACGGAACTCACAGACTCATCTTTTCTCTAAAAATCGTCTCCGTTTCTTATACGACACCAGCGGACAAGTCAGGACGCTTATGCTATGCACAGTCAGACCAAGAAGAATCACATAAGAGTCAAGTCTTTTTCTTTTTGTCTAGTTTATATACAATATAAGAAAAGAAACCGAACGTATGGTTTGTTATTTGTCTCTCTGAAAGGATGTATTTACTGTGGGAGTAACATTTTATATAGGTAGAACAGGGACAGGGAAGACGCGGACAATGAGAGAAAAAATGGTAGAACTGCAAAAGGAAAACCCGTCTAGTCATAAATCTATTATTTACTTAGTTCCCGATCAGATGACTTTTCAAGCAGAATTAGATCTCATCTCGAAAGTTAAAACTGGGTTAACGCGTGTCCACGTATTAAGTTTCTCTAGACTCGCCTGGCGAACTCTAAAAGAGACAGGCGGAATCACTAGAACACAACTGCAGAAAAATGCCATAAACATGCTTATCCGAAAGGTGCTAGAAGAAGAAAAGGATCATTTACGTGTATATAAAAAATCTGCAGACAAGTTTGGTTTTGTGGAGCAGTTTGAAAAACTGCTTACCGAATTAAAAAGGCAAGATATAACGATTGATGCGCTGTCCAATAAGTTAGCTTTCCTTGATGAAGAGGAAACTCGCAACCATGTACTTTTCGATAAATTACACGATATTGTAACAGTTTGGAAGCAAATAGAGCACACGTTAGACGGACGTTATGCGGGAATTGAAGATTATTTAATGGTTTCGGCAAATAAAATAAGTGAATCATCCTTCTTAGAAGAGGCTGAAATCTTTGTTGACGGCTTCCATTCTTTCACACCTCAGGAATTAAACGTTTTACAAGCGTTAATGAAAAAAGGGAGACACACAACCATTGCTTTAACATTAGATAAACCAAAGGAAGAGGAATTAAATCCTCTCGATCTTTTTTTCCAAACCGGTCAGACTTATAATAAATTAACTCACCTGTGTGAAGAAACGGAATGTGAGATTGAAGAAACCATCATGTTTCAAGCGGGACAAAATGACAGGAAGCACGCTTCTATTCGTTATTTGGAAGAAACGTTTGAACAACGACCAGTGGTACCCTTGGAATCACAGGGGGCGGTTACCATTCAGCCGGCAGTAAATAGGCGTACAGAAATAGAAGCAGTGGCGCGTGAAATTAAGAGCCTTGTTCGCGAACAGGGCTACCGTTATAAAGACATTGCTGTAGTTTCACGAAATATGAGTGACTACATAGAGCTGATTCAATCTTCTTTTCGTGATTACGATATCCCTGTATTCACAGACCAACAGAGACCGATGATTCACCATCCAGTCATAGAATTTATTCGTTCGCTGTTAGAAACGGTAACAGAAAGATGGAGGTATGAACCTCTGTTTCGTACCTTGAAAACAGATATGCTTTTTTCCATTGAGGATGACTGGGAAGAGGGCAGAGAAGAAGTGGATATATTAGAAAATTACATTTTGGCCTACGGAATAAAAGAAAAGCATTGGAAACAAGAAGAACCATGGGACTATAACAACCAGCGAACGCTTGTAGACGACGAAGCTAGCTACGTTGATAATTCTGACATGAAACGTATCATTAATCATTTGCGTAATAAATTCGCTTCTCCTATTTTAAGGTTTGAGAAACGGTTGAAAAAGCAAAAAACGGTCGAGGGCTTTGCTAGAATCTTATTTGAATTTCTAGAAGAACAAAGGATTCCCCAAAAGATAGAAAAGATGAGAGATGAGGCAGCGGAGAATGATAATGTTGTACAAGTGAGTGAGCACGAGCAAGTATGGGGAGCAATCGTTGAGCTGCTTGAGCAAATTGTTGAAGTTGCCGGGACAGAGAAGATGACCTTGCAAATGTTCCAGAAAGTGATGGAGACGGGACTGGAGTCTATGTCATTTAAATTGGTCCCTCCAGCGATTGATCAAGTAACATTTGCGGACTTGGAACGCTCACGTCTAGCTAATGTACAGGTCTTATTTTTATTAGGCGTGAATGAAGGAATTCTGCCCGCTACCTTTGAGGAAGACGGTATTCTTGGCGACGACGATCGAGACTGGTTTGAGAAGGAAGGGATGGAACTCGCAGAAAATTCAAGTCGAAGGCTCTTAAATGAACAATTCCTTCTTTATCGGGCGTTGAGTTTAGCAAATGATAAATTGTATATCCATTACCCTTTAGCTGATGAAGAAGGAAAAACCTTACAACCTTCTCTTGTTATTAATCAAATGAAAGAAGTGTTTCCGGATATAAAAGAATCACTGCTTTTTAATGAACCGAATGAGTACGATGAGAGATCTCAGCTTAAATTTATCGGTCCCTTTCGGAAAACGATTTCTTTTCTCACCTATCAACTTCAGCTATGGAAAAAAGGGTATCCGATTTCTTCCGTTTGGTGGGATGTATATAATTGGCACGCGGAAAAAGGTGAGAAAGCATCGTTTCCTATCGCTATGAGCAGTCTGTTTTATAAAAACGAACCGGTATCACTTCAGCCAGATACGAGCAAGCGGTTGTACGGAGAAAAACTCAACGCAAGTGTATCGAGAATTGAACAATTTGAATCATGTGCGTTTTCTCAGTTCGCTTCCTATGGGTTGCGACTAAAAGAAAGAGATATTTACAAGTTAGAAGCACCAGATATTGGCCAGTTATTCCACGCCGCATTAAAAGAAATGACTGCTCACCTGATGGGACATGGAAAAAATTGGGGGTCGCTTACATCAGAAGAATGTGCAAGCCTCGCGAAAGAATGTGTGAGTCATCTCGCTCCCAAAATCCAAAGGGAAATTCTTTTGAGTTCCAGTAAGTATAAGTATCTCCATAAAAAACTGGAAGATACAGTGATTAAGGCTTCTGAAATTTTAAGTAAACAAGCGAGAGTCTCAGGCTTTTCACCGGCAGGGATAGAACTTGGATTTGGATCGGAAGCTGAATTACCTCCTCTTCAATTTACGCTGCCGGATGGAACGATGATGGAAGTCGCTGGCCGGATTGACAGAGTGGATAAAGCAGAAGGCACAAATGGAGTATACGTTCGTGTCATTGACTATAAATCAAGTGAAAAAAATGTCAGCTTAGCGGACATATATTATGGCTTAGCATTACAAATGCTAGTGTACCTAGACGTCGTATTGACCTATTCAGAGAGTTGGCTGGGGGCCATGACAAAGCCGGCGGGTGTTCTTTATTTTCACGTTCATAATCCATACATTCAGGCGAAACAGATCAATGAGTGGAATATGGAAAAAGAACTATTAAAACGTTTTAAAATGAAAGGGTTACTTTCTGCAGATGAAGAGTCTGTTCATTTCATGGATCAACAATTAAAGACCGGTTATTCTCAAGTTGTTCCGGTTGCCAGGAAGAAAGATGGATCCTTTTATTCATCATCGTCTGTCCTAGAAGCAGATCGATTTGATGAATTACGTAACTATATTCGTCAAAAGCTGCAAGACACAGGGTGGGAAATTATGAAAGGAACCACTCGTATTGAACCCTACAAGTATAAACAAAATGTGCCATGTAGTTTTTGTTCGTTCCGCTCTGTTTGTCAATTTGATACTTCTTTTGCAGCCAATCAGTACCGGGTGTTGCATGCGGACGAGAAAGAAGCTGAGCAACAGATATTTAAAGGGCAGGAAAAGGAGGAAGATAGATGACTTCGGTGAAAAAACTCCCAAAGCCTGAAGGGGCGATGTGGACGGATGGTCAATGGGAGGCAATTTCTAGTACGGGCACGAACTTTTTAGTTTCGGCTGCAGCTGGGAGTGGAAAAACAGCTGTCTTAGTGGAAAGGATCATTCATCGCATCACAGAAGGCGATGATCCTCTAGATGTAGATAGATTACTCATTGTTACTTTTACGAATGCTGCAGCAGCTGAAATGAAAAATCGGATTGGAGAGGCATTAGAAAGAGAGATTAATAAACGCCCTGGCTCCCTGCATGTTAGAAGACAGCTTGCTTTATTAAACAAGGCTCAAATATCTACTATTCACGCTTTCTGTATGGCTGTTATTAAGAAATATTATTATAAGGTGAATATAGATCCTCAGTTTCGCTTAGTAGACGACATAGAGGGCGAATTGATGAGAGAGGAAATACTCGAAGCATTACTAGAAGAGTTATACAGTCAGGAAGGAAACGATGATTTCCTGTTAGCAGCCGATTGTTTTACGAATGATCGGAATGACGAAGGATTTCGAAAGGCAGTATTGGATGTACATCGGTTTTCTAGATCCCACCCGGACCCAGAAGCTTGGTTGGAAAAGATGGCAAGGGCATATGAAATCAACGAAGACACATCTATTGAACAATTGACGTGGGGTCAGGAAGTGATGGCAGATATTACAGAACGACTGAATGCAGCTCTCGACTTGCTTCAAGAAGCAAAAGAAACTTGCCTATCAGAACATGGACCTCAAGCATATTACGAAACCATCGAAGCGGATGAATGGGAACTAAGGAACATATTGAATAGTACCGACTGGGAAACGATGTATGAAACCTTTCAATCTCTTTCTTTTGGACGATTAAAATCAATTAAAAAAAGTGAAGAGGTGCGTGACGATCTAAAAGAAAGAGTGAAGGAACTTCGAAAAGCAGTAAAAGAGGATATGAATGCGTTACAATCGGATGTCTTTTTTCAGCCTCCTTCTGATTTTCTAAAGGATATGCAACAGATGAGGAAGCCAGTTCGAATATTGATAGAAACGGTAAAAACTTTCTCTTTACGCTATCAAGAGAAGAAGAAAGAACTAGCTCTTATGGACTTTTCTGATTTAGAGCATGTTTGTCTTCAAATCCTGTCAGACCCTCAAAGGGAAGCAGCGTCTCACTATCAATCACGATTTAAGGAAGTACTTGTCGATGAATTTCAAGATATTAATCATATTCAAGAAACTATCCTCCAATTCGTAACTCAAAAAGGCCAATCCTTTTTTGTAGGTGATGTTAAACAGAGTATCTATCGCTTTCGTCTCGCAGAGCCGGGGATCTTTTTAAATAAATATAAAACGTATAACCGAAATGATGGTACACCGGGATGGAGAATAGATTTAGATCAAAACTTTCGTAGCCGTAAAGAGGTTTTGGACGGTGTTAACTTCATTTTTAAACAGCTGATGGATGAGCCGGCGGGCGAAATTCAATATGACGAAAACGCAGAATTAAAAGCGGGAAATAAAGATTATGAAGAAATATCTGAGCCTGCCTTAGAAACAGTTTTCGTTAACAAAGGTAAAAAGTTAGACACCACTGATGAAACAAGGGAGACAGAAGAAGAGGACAGTGATACAGCCCAATTAGAGGCACGTTATATAGCCCGAAGAATTAAAGACTTAATCGACTCTAAGCATCAGGTGTATGACAAACATTTAAAGCAAATGCGACTCTTAACGTATCGAGATATCGTCATTCTCATGAGATCTATGCCATGGGCTAACACATTTCTTGAGGAATTTCATAAAGAAGGTCTTCCTGTATATGCAGACTTAACCGAAGGGTATTTTGAAACCGTGGAAATTAATGTCATGTTATCTTTACTCAAAACGATCGACAATCCATATCAGGATCTCCCTCTCGCAGCGGTTCTCCGTTCTCCTATTACAGGAATGAATGAGGAAGAATTAGCTCAACTTCGGTTAATGGACAAGTATGGATCGTTTTATTCCGCACTAAAATTAGCAGTTGAAGAAGGACCTGTGTCTTCGTGGCAGGATAAAGCTCAGACTTTTTATCAGAGGTTATGTAAATGGAGAGAAAAAGTCCGCCACGAATCATTGTCGGATTTCATTTGGGATGTCATGCAAGAAACGGGTTATTATGATTTTGCAGGAGGGCTTCCCGGAGGAAAACAAAGACAAGCAAATCTACTAGCTTTGTATGACCGTGCACGATCTTATGAAAAAACATCGTTTCGAGGGTTGTTTCGTTTTCTTCGTTTTATTGAGAGAATGCAAGAACGCGGAGATGACTTAGGGACAGCGAGAGCACTTGGTGAGCAAGAAGATGTTGTCCGATTAATGACTATTCATAAAAGCAAAGGTTTAGAGTTCCCTGTCGTTTTTATTGCTGGGATGAATAAACAGTTTAATATGAGGGATTTAAAACAACGTATGATTTTCCATAAAGATTTAGGAATCGGTGTGAAAACAATTCAACCCGACCTGCGTGTGATAAAAGATTCCCTTCCCTATTTAGCAGTAAAAAATCGCTTATATCGAGAACAGATTGCTGAAGAAATGCGAGCTCTCTATGTTGCGATGACGAGAGCGAAAGAGAAAATAATTTTGGTTGGAACAATAACCAAACCTGAGAAAACATTTCAGAACTGGCAGCGCTTTAATAAGTTAGAAGAAACCGAGCTGCCTGTTATGGACCGATTAAAAGCGAAATCGTTTGCTGACTGGCTCGGTCCAAGCGTTTTTCGTCATCATTCCGTAAAGGAGTGGGGAAATGAAGAAGGGACGTATGGAAATAAAGAGATATACTTTCACCCCGCCAAGTGGGCTTTCTCTTTCATTGATTCCGAGGAATTACAAGAGAAACAAGAGGAAGAAAAAGTATTGGATGAAGGTAAGAAGCTTGCTCTTACTCAACTGGTTCCCGTGCAAGAGGAAAGTCCATATTATGCAGACGTAGAGAAGCAATTGGAATGGGAATATCCTTACCCAAGCTCACTGACGCAACGCTCGAAACAAACAGTGAGTGAGTTTAAGCGCCAGCTCCCTGATGAATACAGTGAACCCTCTCAACGGTTTTCATTTTCGTCTAGTTATGCAGAACGCCCCCTCTTTTTACAGAAAGAAAACGTGAGTCCGGTCGAAAAAGGAACAGCGATGCATACCGTCTTAGAACATATTCCTTTAGAAGCGAAGTATGTTTTTGAGGCTTTAGATGACTTTTTGGAGGAGTTGGTCCAAAAGGAATTATTGACAGAACCACAAGCGCAGTTAATAGAAGGGGAGGACATTTCTAATTTCTTCCGTACTTCTTTGGGAGATAGACTGCTTCATGCGGTAGAAGTATATAGAGAATTACCGTTTAGTTTAAACCGACCCTCAGAAAACGGGAAGGACACGATGTTCATACAAGGTACTGTGGATTGTATCTTTCGTGACCGAGCTGGAAATCTCGTTCTCCTGGATTATAAGACAGACGCTGTAAAAAGCAGGTTTCCTGGTAATCGGGAGTATGGCGAAAAAATGATAAAATCCCGCTACCAACCCCAAATAGACCTATATACAGAAGCGATCTCTACCATTTGGGGAGAAAAAGTTCATGAATCATATATATACGCATTTGATGGTGGCTATACCATCAACATGCAAAAATAGGAGAGATAATCATGCGAGTGCTTCACACGGCAGATTGGCATTTAGGCCGTACGTTAGAAGGAAGGAGCAGAATTCCAGAGTATATTGCTTTTTTCCAAGAGTTAGAACAGATTATTAAAAGTGAAGCTATCGATGTTTTATTAATGGCAGGAGACGTGTTTGATTCGGTAAATCCTCCTGCAGCCGCAGAAGAGATGTTTTACGAAACAATTGCTCGATTGAATAGAGTGTACAATGTCTCCGTTGTAATTATTGCCGGAAATCACGACCACCCGGCAAGAATATCTGCAGTTCGATCAATAGCTAAAAATCAAGGAATTTATATTTTAGGTTATCCAACCATGACACCTGTTCGCATACCGGTAGGTGAAGAAGTACTTGAAATAGGAGCTCTTCCGTATCCATCAGAATCAAGAATGGGAGATTTATTTAGCAAAGAACCAGAAGAAGAAGGGCTTAGGGAAGCATATAATGAAAAAATTCGTTATATGTTTCATGAGTTGACCCGATCATTCCAAAAAAATCATGTAGGGATGGCAATGAGTCATTTGTTCGTAGCGGGAGGGGCTGCCAGTGATTCGGAAAGACCTATTGAAGTAGGGGGAGCGTATACTGTCACAGTGGATGCCCTTCCAGACAATGTACAATACACTGCGTTAGGGCATTTACATCGACCACAAACACTTAAAGGATCAAAAGGAATAGCAAGATATTCAGGTTCTCCTTTAGCTTTTAGCTTCTCTGAGAGCGGATATGCTAAATCTGTTACAGTTGTGGATGTAAAACCCGGGAGTACGCCGCATATCGAGGAAATCCCTCTGTCCTCTGGAAAACCATTGGTTCGCTGGAAAGCTGTTCATGGATTAGAAGAAGTGTATCAATGGTTAGCTGAAGAAAAAGATAAACAGGCGTGGGTCGATGTAGAAATTCATTTACATGATACTCCTTCTCTAGAACAAATCCATCATATTAGAAAAGCCCACGAAGGTATTATTCACATACATCCTGTGTTTCTAGGAATGGAACAAAGCTCATCTACAAGAGAGAGAGAAGAATTATCAATGGAAGATTTATTCCAGCGGTTTTATGAGCGTCAAACGGGGGGAGCCCAGCCAACGGATGAGCTCACCCGTCTCTTCTTAGAATTAATAGAGGAAGAAGAAAGTGAGGAAGACTGATGCGTCCAATTCGTCTAACAGTAAAAGGGTTACATAGCTTTCGAGAAAAACAGACGGTAGATTTTTCTATGATATGCTCAGGCGGTGTTTTTGGGATATTTGGTCCGACCGGAAGTGGGAAATCTTCCCTGTTAGATGCCATGACCCTCGCCCTCTATGGAAAAGTAGAAAGAGCTCTGAATAATACACAGGGAATAATGAACCATTCCGAAAATACGTTATCTGTTTCTTTAACGTTTGAATTGGGACCACAAAAAAATGCAGCACGTTATACGGTGGAGCGGACGTTTAAACGCTCGAGTGAACATAATGTTCAAACCTCCGTTTGCCGGTTACTGGATTCTACAGGAGACCCTGTTGTGATAGCAGACAAGAAGCAAGAAGTAGATAAATATATCGAATCTCTTCTAGGTCTTTCCATTGATGATTTTACGAGAGCTGTCGTTTTGCCTCAAGGTAAATTTTCCGAATTCCTGCATCTCCGGGGAAATGAAAGGAAAAAAATGCTGCAGCGTTTGTTTCGCTTAGAAAAATATGGAGATCAACTATTAAACAATATAAAATTAAAGCTTCGAGAAGCCGATCATGAGAAAGATCGGCTTGCCGCCGAACAGCATGGAATGGGTGACACGTCGGAGAATGCGTATAAACGAGTGAAAGAAGCGTGTAATTACTGGGCTGAACGATTGAAGGAATACCAGCATAAGAAAAAAAAGATTGAAGAAGAGTGGGAGCAAACGAGACAACTGTGGACGTGGCAGCAAGAGAAAATCGATGCAGAAAACCATTTAAATTATCACTTGAAAAAAGATGATCAAATAGAAGAGTATAAAACATTCTTGGCACAATCAGACATGGCAGCGAAAGTAAAGCCGTTAGCGGACTCACTTATAACCAACCGGGATGAGCTTGAAAAATGGGAAAAAACATTAGTGGCCGCTCAAACTAATTATGAGCAATCCGTTCAGGAGTATAACAGTCTCTCTCAAGAGATGGAACAATTGAAAGAAGAAAAAGAACAAGCAATGAATGTCCTTCACGAGACGGAAAAATCTGTGGAACAGGCCCAAAAAGTAAAGAGGGAAAAACAAGAGTATCGGCAACAACGAGATGTAGCAAGAGATGACTTGAATAAGATCGAGCAAGAAATAGACAAGTGGAATGCCTCCCTGGAGAAAGAAGAGAGCAATGTAAAGAAATATAAACATGCTGTAGAGCAATTTCACGCCCAATACAACCATATGTACGTTTCCTCCGAAGAAAAACATAGGTTGATCAAAGCAAAAGAAGAGAAACAACACTTACGTTATTTAGAAACAAATATTGATAAACGGAAGGAAGAGTGTAAAAAACGACAGTCAGAGCTGGAAGCGGAGAAAACAAAACTCCGAGAGGCAGAGGAAAAGTGCAAGAAAACGGAAAAAAACGTGCAGAATCGTTTTAATCAAGTCTTTAACTGGTACGAGGAAGCAGCAGAATTAAATAGATGGTTAGAAGGTTTGTATTCACATGTTGAGAAGACTCTCGAAGCGGAAAGAGAGAGAGAGAAGAAACGACAGCTCGATGAAATGGCAGCTGTATTATCAAAATCACTTAAAGAGGGGACGTCTTGCCCGGTATGCGGATCCCCCTCCCACCCATATCCGGCAGAACATTTTTCAGAAGCGGCTGCAGCTAGTGAAGATAATCAAACCCATCAAAAGACACTGGAGTATTGGTTAACTGTTTTACAAAAAACACAGTTTTCAACGAAAGAAAAAATGTTAGAGCTTGAACAAATGTCTCAACATATAACCAGTTACTTAGACAAAACAGACAAAGTAATAACAAACGATAACATAGACCGTACCTCCCCAGAAAGGGAAGTGGACATCACAGAAGATTCATGGCAGGAAACATTAAATCATACGTTAAACAAATGGAAAAAAGAAGAAGAGACAATTAGTAAACTGAGCCAATTGGTGAATGATGATATAGACGCTTATAGAAAAGCAGACGAACAAAAACAAAGATATAACTATCAAGTAGAAGATTTAACCGTCCACTATGAGAGGCTGCGACAGGAGACTGCCGAGGAAGAAGCCAACTTTCAACGTGAGTTAGAAAACTGGAAGATGCAGTTTCCTTCCTTTACGTACGATACGCTAGACGCTGAATATGACAAAGTAAGGGACAGAGAACAACAATGTGAGACTTTCAAACGAAGAGCGGAAGAAGGTCAACGTCACATTTATCAACTAGAGCAACAATGCGAAGAAACGAAGACAGTCTTGCAAACAAAAACCGTTCAGCATGCCGAATGCCATACGAAATATAAACAGTTTTCGACATTAGTAAAAGAAAAAGAAGGAGAGCTGGAACGATTACTAGGACAGAAAGATATTCAAGTTTTAATAGATTGGATGCATACGGAACGTTCGAAGTGGCAGAATAAGGAAAAAGAAATAGCGAAGCGTGCAGAACGAGCAGAAGAAGCAACAAAAAAATGGGAAAATGAGAAAAATATAGCTACACATACGTGTCAGGATGCCAAATCACGTTACGAGCTCTCTTTATCGAAGTGGCTAGAAAGCAAGAAGAAAGAAAACCATTTTTTTACAAATCCAGAGGAAGTTCATGCCTATATTTTAACCGAAAACGAGTATATCGATTATAGGCAACAAATAGATGACCATGAGAAGGAGAAAGAAAAATGGAGGAACCTTCTTGAAAATGTAAGTATTAAGTTGAACGGACGTCGCGTGGAAGAAAAGGACTGGCAGGCGTGTGAGGTAAAGAAAAAAGAAATTAATGAAGAGATTGACAATATAAGAGAGAAGAGAGGCGCTGCTTTAGAGCAGTTGAATGATCTAAATAATAAACGAGACCGCTACCAAGAGTTAGAGAAGCAAAGAGAAAAATGGGCAGACACAGCGGAAAAATACCAAAAACTATATCAGGTATTCAGAGGGAAAAATTTCATAGAGTTTTTGGCCGAGGAACAGTTAATCCAAATAAGCCAACTTGCCTCTGAGCGATTAAGAGATCTCACCAGAGGAAGATATGCCTTAGAAGTTGACTCGAATAGCGGGTTTGTTATTCGAGACGACACCAATGGAGGGATAAGAAGGCCGGTAAGCAGTCTGTCCGGCGGCGAAACGTTTTTAACGAGTTTAGCCCTGGCATTATCATTATCTGCATCTATACAATTAAAGGGAGAATATCCTTTGGAATTTTTCTTTTTAGATGAAGGGTTCGGTACATTAGATCAAGACTTGTTAGAAACCGTAATAAGCTCGTTAGAAAAATTACAGACTCATTCTTTATCTGTCGGTATCATAAGTCACGTTCCTGAACTGCAAGAAAGGATCGCCAGGAAAATTGAAGTGATTCCAGCTCAGCCTGGAGGGGAAGGGAGCCGGATTACGGTTCATGGAGTTCAAAACTAAAGCAACACGTAATTTTATTATGTAAACAAAACTTGGCTAATGCATGCATGCCTCATCATTAGCCAAGTGCTATCATAAGGGAGGATAAGACTGCTTAAAATTTTAGTTTTTTTACCACTTTATCGCATAAGCTAGTAATTACAGAGTGCTGCCTTTTCGTGTATAATCCCTAAAAAATGTAGTAAAATATGTTTTATTAATCAGACACAAGGGTAAATATAAACGACGGTTGTCCTTTTATCCAGCGTGTGATACTGTCACTATTTGTTCATTGACTGTTCTATTCGCTTCCAGTAATATGTATAATACAGCAGAGTCGTAAATCCAATCATTTGTGATAAAAGTTTGAATTTTCATTCGTTTTATCGACAATTATTAACGTTTGTGTTAAAGTAAAATGGTGATGTAGTATTCATCTCTACATTACTAAGATCTTGAAGGAGATGATTCATGACTCGGTGCTGAGGTAAAATTTAAGGAGGGGATTTCATTGCCTGTTACTGAAAACAAAGAGACTTTGGTTCGTACGAAAGCGCGTGAACTCTGCAGCGCAATGGAGCTCAGAGGTTGGGCAAGTACTAAATTTGTACCAACACCACCTTACGGATTTACACTAATGAGTATGACAGGATGTCGTGCGTGGTTCGGTAAACGGTGGGGTATGATCTGTGATGACATGGATGACCATTTAAAACTAATTCTAGATGTCCCGAATGGAAAAATATCCATTGAGGATATAAGTGAACGATTCGATTTACCAATCGTTGAAGGTGATCAAGGAAAAAGTGGCGTAGAATTAATTGATAACCGAGACCGTGATACCATTGTGCTGTACTTGCACACGGATCAATTAAAGGAAATTTCCTTCCGCGACAGTGAAGTATTGGAATTCGTTGGAGAGGTCAGACGTATATCCTGCCTTTAAGTCGAATATGAACAACCACCATGGCGTCACCCTTTACGGGTGCGCTTTATTTTTTCTATTACCTTTCCGGTTAATTTTCTTCTGAACAAGAAAAGTCGTTTACATATGATTTTTTAGGGTATATGTTCCTAAATGTACACTGCAATGGAGGGGCAAAGATGGCTCATATCACCATGGTGCTTCCCAACTCAGTTGTTGATAGAAGTAAAAAAATAATGGATTCTTTCCAATATATAACTACGTGCACCAATGTGTATCAAATATTTACTCAAGCAGGTTTTTCTGTAACAGTTTCAAGTCCGTCTGGAGGTCCGGTTGGTGATGGTAGAAGGAATGAGGGAGAAGGTGAACAATCGTCTTCTTTCCACCAAACAGTTCCAATTCATCAAATAGAACCCACTAAGACAGATGGGATCTTCTTGATCGGAAAACACCAGTCTTTGCTGGACTTTTCGGAAAACAGATGTTTGCTGGAACTTATCTTCCGCATGCTTGAAATGGGAAAAAGTATAGCGACTGTTGCTCATGCGGCAGCTGTGTTTACTGAATTATACTTACCGGACGGAACTCCTCTGGTAGAGGGGAAGCGTGTAACTGCCTTTACGAATGAAGAGGAGGAAAGATACAGCAAGGAGAGAACAAATATCCCTTTTTACATTGAATCAAAATTAAGAGAGCGAGGAGCTACTTTCGTTTCTGCACCACCTTTTCATCATAATGTAGAAGTCCACCATAATATAATTACAGCACAGAATCTCCAGTCAGCTCCTGAAGCGGCCTATCAATTCTTAGGAAGGATGGAGACAAGACAGCTGCATGAAAATTAATTTTTTGATTTTCGTTACGGACGACATGTGATACAATGTTCAAAAGAAAACTAGATATGTGGAAAGACGGGGTGCGGTATGAAAGCGTATCGTCGTAAATTTTATTATTTAGGTGCAAATCATCGCAGGATGGAACCGATGAGTATGGATCGTATCAGACAAGCTGGGTTTGATATCGTGATTGTAAAAGAGGACTTGCCTTATTTCATTAGTTTTTGTCGAGAGTGGCGTACGTTTTTTGAAAATGAAGCAAGAAACATGCATCCGCTTTATCGTCCTTATATTGAAGAAGCGTCTGTCTTTTTTGATGAACAAATTGAACAAATGACGCTTTGTACATCCCCACAGTATGATTCACCTTCTTATATTCTTCCGCTGACCGAGTTGGTGTCTGCATTGATGCACGCCTACAATGCATTTGATAAAGTGCTCGATGCTTATCAAAGCATGCCTGCTCACTTCGAAACAGCATTAAAATATAATCGTCAATTTAATGTACACTCGGATGTAGATAAATCTCAATTTATTTTAAATCATCTTCCAGATTTGCGACTCAGCATTGAGTAAGTTTATTTATTATCACTCAACCAATGACCAAACTCCGATTTTTATCGGGGTTTATTTTTTTTATTTGTAAACATGTTTTAACTTCTTGGTAAGAGAGGAAAAATATAAACATTAACCTATGTTAGGGGAGGGCAATAGATGAATATTCTGTGGGGAATAATGGGTATCTTATTTGTTCTTTTTCTTGGATTTTTACTGTCTCAACGAAAAAAATTTATTAACCTCAGAGTGATTGCAGGTGGATTGGCTTTTCAAATTTTGTTTGCTTTTATCGTATTGAAATCAGAAACGGGACGAGCGGCCTTGGCAGGTTTGACAGCAGGCGTACAAAGCGTGATTGATAATGCCAATGAAGGGATCGCATTTTTATTTGGTGATTTGTTGTTGCTTGAAGGAGTTGGCAATGTATTTGCCTTTCAAGTTTTGCCTATTATTATTTTCTTTTCTTCACTAATTGGTGTGCTTTATTATCTGGGCATTATGCAATGGTTTGTCAAAATTATTGGTGGGATTCTTTCCTTTATTTTAGGGACGAGTAAAGCGGAGTCTGTGTCAGCTGCAGCTAATATTTTTGTAGGGCAAACAGAAGCTCCTTTGGTTGTGAGACCCTACTTAGGGAAGATGACAAAATCGGAACTCTTTACCGTTATGACGGGAGGGCTCGCTTCGGTAGCTGGATCTGTTTTATTTGGTTATGCGTCTTTAGGGATACCGCTCAATTATTTGCTGGCGGCTAGTTTTATGGCGGCTCCAGCCGGTTTGGTCATGGCAAAAGTAATGATGCCTGAAACAGAGGAGTCTGTCACAACGGACGACATTAAAATTGAAAAGGATACGGAATCTCAAAATGTCATTGATGCTGCCGCCAGAGGTGCCTCTACAGGTCTTCAGCTTGCCTTAAATGTCGGAGCCATGCTCCTGGCCTTTATAGCTTTGATTGCAGTGATCAACTCATTATTAACATGGGTCGGCGGTTGGATTGGTTTTGAAAATTTAACGTTAGAATTAATTTTAGGTTTTCTTTTTGCGCCAATTGCGTTTATGGTTGGGGTTCCCTGGGGGGAAGCCTTACAAGCTGGCAGTTTTATAGGTCAGAAGCTTGTTTTAAACGAATTTGTTGCTTATGCTTCCTTTGCCCCTCAAATGGAACAGTTCAGTGAACGAGCTCAAGTAATTATTACATTTTCTTTATGCGGATTTGCAAATTTAGGATCCATGGCTGTCATTTTAGGAGGATTGGGTTCTCTTATTCCGTCACGAAGAAAAGAACTGGCCCAATTAGGATTGCGAGCTATCGCGGGTGGAGCACTAGCATCACTGCTAAGTGCTGCTATAGCTGGAATGTTTATATAACTGCCCTTTGGTGGAGAGCCGAAAACGTGAGAGGCGAATTGATTTACTCTTTGATCGTTTGATGTAGAAGTGCCCAAGAAGTATGGAAGGGCACTTCTGTTTTGTTATTGGGAGTAAGGAGATTGTTTTAATTTTTAATAGAGAGGGATATTATATGATATCAGCGCTTGGTGCCTAGTTAGGGGCCAAGCGCTTTTTTTTAAAAAAAGCAGGTTCATGTAATGAACGATATTGGCAAATCATCATAGCAAGAAACACTGTACCAGTCAACAAAAATGTAACAGATAAATAACTGTGCGCATGCAGTGTACATAAATCAATAGATTTGTTTTGGGGTGTGTAATAGACGGAGGATATGCAAATGCCGGACCTATTGTATAAATATACATAGGTGTATTTTTATTCACTTGCGTATAATTATGCATCTGCTGCTGTTTATTTTCTCCGTGAAAAGAAAACGTGTAGTATTAAGAGAGAAGGTAGCTACTCTTTCGTAAAAAGGAGATCCAGTTATGTCGGATAAAAGCAAAGGTTCCTATAAAAATGAATTATATGACGAGCGTTTTGAAAACATGTCCTATGAAGAATTTCGGGAGGCTATCGAGGAAGACCGAGATACAAAAGAGGGGCAACGAACAGACAAAGATAAAAATATAAAAAAGAAAAAACGAAATGGCATTCGATTAATAGCTGTTCTGTTGACGTTTGTTTTGATATTTCAGGGAATCGCCGTATTGTTTGATACTTTTCGAATCGATGCGATAGATTTTTTAAAAACGTCCTATGAATTGTCAAAAGACGAAACAGTCCAGGAATGGAAGCAAAGTGTGGTTGTAATTCAAGGAGAAGGTCCTTTCGGTCGTTCAAAAGGTACAGGTTTTATTATTTCGTCTGATGGATTGTTGCTAACGAATCATCATGTGATTGAAAATCAAAAGACGGTAGGAGTAAGTACGGAAGATGGAGAGATTTATAACGGGGAACTCATCGGCAGCGATGAGGAGAAAGATTTAGCTTTGTTGAATATTAATGGAGAGAATCATCCATTTTTACAATTACAAGAAAAGAGAGCTGATGAATCCGCCCATATTTTTGTCATTGGCAACCCATTATCTTTTACTAAGATTGCAAATGAGGGTCACATCCTGGGAGAAGAAAGGACAAATGAAAAAGCATTAGGTATTTCAGCGCCTATTTACCGAGGTAATAGTGGAAGCCCTGTAATTACAGAAAGTGGGGAAGTGACGGGAGTCGTATATGCTAAAAAGACGATTCAAGAAAGCAATCAAGAATCTATAGGATTAGCTGTACCTATCGAAGATGTTCACACATTTTTACATGAACATTTACCTGAAAGAAAGGAATAATCTTAGGGGCAGCGTGATGACGGGTAGGATAAATCGAGAAGACATAAAAAGGCTGGCAAAGAGCTGTTTGTCGCTCTGCCAGCCTATCAGAAATAGATTTGTGAACCAACTTCTTAGGATTGCTTTTGCAGCTTGAATTCGCGGATATAGTCATCATAGGACATCTGCTTGTCGATCATGCCGTTGTCGGTAAACTCAATAATTCGGTTCGAAATGGTCTCGATAAATTCATGGTCGTGGGATGAGAATAAAATAGAGCCTTTGAAATTAATTAGACCTTTGTTTACTGCCGTGATGGATTCCAAATCCAGATGGTTCGTAGGCTCATCAAGTATTAAGACGTTGGCATTGCTTAACATCATTTTAGAGAGCATACAGCGTACTTTTTCTCCTCCGGATAGGACACTTGCTTTTTTAAAGACGCTGTCGCCAGAAAATAACATACGACCTAGGAAACCACGGATAAATGTCTCTGTTTGGTCTTCGGGGGAATACTGTCGCAGCCATTCCACTAAGTTGAGGTCTACCCCTTCAAAGTACTTGGAATTGTCTTTTGGGAAGTAAGATTGGGATGTCGTTAACCCCCACTTATAAGTGCCTTCATCAGGCTCTAATTCCCCGCTCAATATCTGAAATAACGTCGTCTTCGCGATCTCGTGGTCACCCACAAATGCTACCTTGTCCCCGCTGTTTAGTGTGAAACTGACATTGTCTAACACTTTGACGCCATCCACTGTTTTTGTTAGTCCTTCCACCGTTAGTAAATCTTTTCCTAGTTCACGTTCAGGTTGGAAATGTACGTATGGATAGCGGCGGGAAGATGGTTTAATATCATCTAAAGAAATTTTTTCTAACGTCTTTTTTCTAGATGTCGCTTGTTTTGATTTCGATGCATTTGCACTGAAACGAGCGATAAATTCCTTTAGTTCTTTTACCTTTTCTTCTTTTTTACGGTTCTGTTCTTTTGCCATCTTCTGGGCAAGCTGGCTGGATTCATACCAAAAATCATAATTTCCTACATACAGCTCAATTTTTCCGTAATCCAAATCGGCGATATGAGTACAAACTTGATTTAAGAAATGACGATCATGTGAAACGACGATGACCGTATTCTCAAAGTTTATCAGAAATTCTTCAAGCCATTGTACAGCTTCAATATCAAGGTGGTTTGTCGGCTCGTCCATTAGTAAAATATCCGGCGAACCAAATAGAGCTTGAGCTAAGAGAACTTTGACTTTCTCGGAACCAGTCAACTCGGACATTTTCTTATCATGCGTAGACTCGGGTACACCGAGACCTTGTAAGAGTTGAGAAGCTTCTGTTTCCGCTTCATAGCCGTCCATCTCTGCGAATTCAGCTTCTAATTCTGCCGCTCTCATCCCATCTTCATCTGAAAAATCTGGTTTCATGTAAATGGCATCTTTTTCTTCTTTTACTTCGAAGAGACGAGGATATCCCATCATGACAACGTCGATCACTTTTTCTTCCTCATACTCAAAGTGATCCTGTTTTAACACGGCCATTCTTTGATTTTTTTCTAAATGAACATGTCCGGTTTGAGAATCTAGTTCTCCGGATAATATTTTAAGGAACGTGGATTTTCCAGCACCGTTTGCTCCGATTAATCCATAACAATTTCCCGGTGTAAACTTAATGTTTACATCTTCAAATAGTTTTTTGTCACCAAATCGCAAACCAACATTTTGGCAAGTAATCATTCACATACATCCTTTTCTTTAAACTATCGACATCATAACATATTCTGCTCTCCGTATTAACTATTTACTTACGAGAAACATACAGCCCCCCCTCTCTTTAGAGCCAGAATGGTACTAAATCATAACTTTTGACAAGGAAGAGAGGGGTATATACAATAGGTAAAGTGTGTGAACTCATTGGTTTTTTCGTGACCGGTGAGTCTAAACTTTTGGAAGGACCTAGGAAGGAAGTGAAAGGGCGCTTCCTCTCATGACTGAAGTGACGATAATCTGCGCCCTAGTTCATGAATAATAAAAAAGAACAAATCATACTGGCAGCTCTGCAATTGATTTCCGAGAGAGGGTATAGCTCTACCTCGGTTCAGGACATAGCGACGTATTGCGGTATTTCGAAAGGTAGTTTTTATAAATACTTTAGCTCCAAAGAAGATCTTTTAATGGAAGTTTTTCGTTATAATCACCATCAAGTTGTTCTTCATTCTGAGAAAATCGAGCGGCGTGAAGACTTGTCCAAGAGGGAAAAATTAGTCAAGTTGATTGCGTTTGAAATGGAAGTGCTTTACAAAAATCGAGACTTATTCCTGCTCTTGCATAAAGTGGTGCCGTCTCACGAGAATCAGAAGTTTCAGCCCATCGTAAAAAAGACAAAAGCATCGATGATACGGATTCATAAAAAATGGCTCTTATATGTATATGGAAGTGAGGTTCAGACTGTCCTATGGGATGTCGTTCTTATGTGGCAGGGAGCCATCAAAGAGTTAATTATTCTATTAGGAGAGTCGATTCGTATACTTGATAAAGAAGAGGCTGCAGAAAAGCTAGTGGATCGATTAGACATGGCGGTACAACATATGAAAACAATGGAACCGATATTAACCTCAGATATGATGGAAAAACATGAGAAGCAAGAAGGGGAAGAGGGGAACGAGAAGGAAGATGAGTTACAGAATTGGTTCCTTCTCTTTAAAGAGGAAGTCCGACAGTTAGAGTTTCAAAATGAAACGGAGATAATGGAAGCTCTTCACCTGTTGAAACGGGAGATAACACGGGGAGACCCGCAAAAAATACTCATTAAATCTCTCATAAGGTTTATTAAAACGGAGACAAAACTAGTTCATAGTCTCTCATGGCTTGAAGATGTATTAGAAAAAAATGAGTATAACTATTAAAGAAGAAGGCGTATACGATGGCGAACACTCAAACTCAGGAACGAACTGAAATTAAAAAAGTCCCTCTCATGGCTGTTTTATTGGTGGGGGCTTTTGTAGCTATATTAAACCAAACACTGTTAGCTACCGCTCTTCCTCCTATCATGGAAGATTTGCAAATAACCGCCAACACAGCTCAGTGGTTGACAACTATTTTTATGCTGGTGAACGGGATCATGATCCCGATTACCGCCTTTTTAATAGAGACATTCACCACTAGAAAGCTGTTCTTGACAGCGATTGGTCTGTTTGCAACAGGTACGCTTATTTGTGCCGTAGCTCCAGGCTTTTCTATTTTAATGGTCGGGAGAATTGTTCAAGCGGCCGGTGCTGGTATTATGATGCCTCTTATGCAGACTATTGTCCTGTTTGTTTTTCCAAAAGAAAAGAGAGGACAGGCGATGGGATTTATGGGGCTTGTGATTTCATTTGCTCCCGCAATAGGTCCGACGTTATCCGGCTTTATGGTAGATCATTTTCATTGGAGAACGCTCTTTTATATTGTTTTCCCTATCTCAGTGATCGACATTATATTCGCCTATTTCGTATTGAAGAATGTGACAGAACAGCATTTTCCGAAGGTAGATGTTTTATCTATTATATTGTCCACTTTAGGATTCGGAGGAATATTGTATGCATTTAGTAGTGCGGGCAATTTAGGATGGGGCAGCCTTCCGGTAGTAATTACCATGACTATCGGATTAATAAGTCTCTTCTTTTTCTCTATCCGACAGCTGCGCTTGAAACAGCCAATATTAGAGTTGAGAGTGTTAAAAAACTGGCCTTTCACCTTATCAACGATTATTGGTATGCTCGTATTTATTACGATGATCGGTGGAGCAACGATTATGCCGATTTACATGCAAGATATGAGGAATTTCTCTGCACTGGAGTCTGGACTTGTCATGTTGCCGGGGGCGATCCTTATGGGGATTATGTCTCCAATAACCGGGAGAATTTTTGACGCGGTAGGAGCGAAATGGTTAGCACTCATTGGTCTTACTTTAGTGACTTTTTCTAACTTCATGTACACAGATTTAACATCGACGACATCTTTTGCTTATTTAACAACCATGTATCTCATTCGGATGGTTGGCACGGCTATGGTAATGATGCCAGTAACAACAGCGGGTTTAAACGCACTTCCCACTCGTTTGATTCCGCATGGTACCGCTGTGAACAATACATTAAGACAAGTCGCTGCTTCGATAGGAACCGCACTGCTCGTCACGATTATGACAACCAGCGCGTTAGGAACAGGGGTGGACGCCGAGGCGTTGATACACGGCGTGAATATGGCATTCTGGGCAGCTCTCATTTTTGGGTTCATCGCTTTGTTGTTATCATTCTTTATTAAGCACCCATCCTCTGAATAAAGATATAGTCATATTTCTTAGATTCGGCGCCAATCTTGTGGTCGATTAATGTTTACGAAACTCGGCTCGTCTTCTGGAAACGGGATGGTGTTTACACGTATAGAGTGTAGAAGGGGAAGCATACTCCTTTTGCCTTGGGCGAGACATTTCTCTGCCGCGGATAAAATTCGAGTGTGATACATGGCGTGAAGTGGCTGCCATGTATCGCCGGAAACAGGGAGGTGACAATCAAAGTCATTTCCCGTTTCTTGTAGCTGAGATACCATATATGGAATGAAATCCTCTGACACGAAGGGACTGTCAGAAGGGAGTAGAAACAGCCAATCGTACCGTTGTGAGAGAGAGCGCGCCACATGAGCAAACGCATATAACGGTCCTTCATGAAAACTGTCTTCCACGAGGAGGTCAGTTTCTTTTTGGTAAAACGACGAAGCGAGTTCTTTATTTGTAGATATGTATGTGTCGGAGATTCCGCCTTGCAACAAAGCATGGAGACTGTGCTTATAAAGCGGGAGACCTTGATACGTTTCAAAGATTTTCTGAGAGCCATAGCGGGATGATTTTCCGCCGGCTAATACTACCCCGGCCAAATTCATGAATATCCCTCCTTAGCGGGCAAACGTTCGTATAGATAATAACATAGCAAATGATAGGACGACCAAGATAATAACAAGTGTCCAAGCAAGTGTCATATTCCCCGCTTCCATTGCAGTAAAGATAGCAATAGGGGCCGTTTGTGTACGACCTGGAATGTTTCCGGCAAACATAAAAGTAGCCCCGAATTCACCAAGCGCTCGCGAAAAGCTAAGCACTAGTCCAGAAATAATAGACTTTAAGGATAAAGGGAGAGAGATAAAAAGAAACACTTCCCATTCTGAGGCGCCATCGACACGCGCTGCGTTTTCGATATCGCGGTCCACTGAATCAAGGCCGACTTTTACGGATTGGTACATAAAAGGAAAAGCAACAATGACGGCAGTAATCACGGCTGCTGTCCACGTAAACATCAGAGAAAGATCGAAGAGAGAATAGAGAAAATTTCCAACGACACCATAAGTCCCAAATATAGTAATTAATAGGAATCCAACAACCGTTGGCGGGAGAACCGTCGGTAATAAAAATATCGTTTCGATGATGAGTTTTCCTCTGAATGTGTAGCGGGACATACACCAACCTGCTGCTGTTCCTGCCACGAATACGATAAGCAAAGCAGCTACTGCTGTTTGTAGAGAGAGACGGATAGGTTCCCATAATGCTGAAAGCTCTATCATGGAAGGTCTCCTCCTGTTACTTTTTGAAAGCCGTGTTTTTCTATGGAGTGTTGAATTTCCTGGCTCTGTAAGAATTCATACAACAGCATCGCTTCCTTTTTTTCTTTTCCAAAATTCGTTACGCCGACTGGATATAAAATAGGGGTATGAAGATTTTCAGGAATCTCTGTTGTAATGTGAATGTCTGACGCGGAGACAGCATCTGTCTTATACACCATCCCGGCGTCCGCATCCCCGCTTTCTACATAGGTTAGCACTTGACGTACATTTTTTGCTTGAACTAACTTAGGATGGAGATCCTCCCATAATTGTAAAGCGGTTAAAGCTTCCTTTGCGTATTTACCAGCAGGGACACTTTCTGGAGTACCAATAGCAACCCGCTCAATAACAGAGGAAGTTAAATCTTTTGTATCTCGAATAGTTATTCCGTCTTTAGTTACCAATACAAGGCTGTTTCTTAATAAGATAGTAGAATGTTCCTTGTCCATTTTCTTCTCTCTTATTAATTCTACAAACGCGTCTTTAGAGGCAGATAAATAGACGTCAACAGGCGCTCCATACAGTATTTGTTGTTTCAAAGACCCGGATGAGCCAAAATTGAAAACGACATCAATGTCAGGGTATTTTTCTTCAAATTGTTCTTCTACATCAGCAAGCAACCCTTGAAGACTGCTTGCCGAGGAGACTAAAATGGTTGTTTGTTGATTCGTCCCTGAGAAAGAACATGCATGGAGAAAGAGAATCATTACCAACCAGGGAATGGTTAATATCATTTTCATGTTTCATGGCCTTTCTGTTACGAGTTTCACAGAGAGTTTCGTTAGACATCCTTGCATCAAGCAAGGGGAAACATACGGGAAATGAAAAAACCTCTCAGCTTATAGCAGAGAGGGAACACTCACATGGTGAGCGCGATTATTTTTTCATCACGTTCTTGTTTTTCTTTTATGTCTGCTAAATCATATTTTTTTAGAAGATGAAACAGTTCGTTGAGAGTTGTTTGATCTGGATTTTCACCTAAAATAGTCTGGCTGTGCTGATACACATCATCAGGCAGGTAGGATCGCTGGCTCTCTAACTTTTCGCGTACAGAGTCGAGGCTGTGGTCAATATTACATTTTCCCATGGAAACTCCTCCTTTGCTATTCTTTACAATTCGTTCCGGGTGGGAATACACATTAAAACTTTCGTTTCTCAAAAAACCTACGGCTGTAATGTTCAAATCTTGAGCAAGTCGAATAGTCAAGTCCGTAGGGGCAGATTTGGACAACACAATACCAACACCAATTTTAGCAGCTTTTGTGAGTATTTCTGATGACAATCGGCCGCTGAAAACCAGGACCTTATTACGGACATTTATCTTGTTCACCAGGCAGTACCCATATAACTTGTCGAGAGCATTGTGACGCCCGATATCTGAGCGGGTGAGCAGAATATCTTCGCTCGTGCAAAGAGCCGCATTATGAACGCCGCCCGTGCGGTCAAATAAAGCGCTCTGAGATTGCAATTTTTCCATTAATACCAAACACTGCTGCGGAGAGAGTGAGGAAGATGAAGTCGCCGTTTTTGCTGTTTTCAAATCATTATGAAAGTAAAATTGCCGGCTCTTTCCGCAACATGAACCAATCAATCGTTTCGTGTAATGAGATGGATCTGGCACTGGCTTGTTTAAATTCACGTAAACGAAGCCTCGCTCCTCGTCTATGTCTAAAGAATGTACATCTTCTAGAAGGAAAATAACTCCTTCAGAGACTAAGAAACCAATGACCAATTCTCTTAAATCAGTCGGGGAGCATACGATTGTTGCAAACTCTATCTCATTAATGATAATGGTCAGCGGCTTTTCAACAGCGATTTCATCTTCTATTCTGGTAAAGTGTCCATTCCTATATGTAATTACAGGTTCTATTTTGCTTTCCATCTCACTCACGGTTCCCCCCTTTTTTCAGTGACCCCACATAGAAAAAGTTACATAATTCAAATATAACCATAACTTTTGCTGTGTGACAACCCTTCTTGTTTAAACAACTTAGAATTGTCAAAATCATATTGCCAAAATGTTCAAAAAAAGGTATTATCTTACATAGGTTACAATGGAATGTCATTAAGGCTCAAGGCAGCGCTCCTGTTGTTGGGTTTTAATGAGGACATTGATGTAAGCGATTTCTATAGTTTGAAAGCAGCGTACCTGCTTTATACTAAGCGTCGTGTTTATTTAGGATCATACACTCCTGAGTAAACTCGACGCTTTTTTTAAGGCCGCACTAGTGTTTGGTTTTTGTTTGAGAAAACAAGATGAAAAAATCATGCAGTGAGGTGAGAGTGGTGAAAAGGACGAAGAACCGTTGGCTTATTGCATTGTCCGCAGTAGGGATTCACTTATCGATTGGATCTGTGTATGCTTGGAGTGTTTTCACAAACCCATTGATGGAGGAGTATGGATGGGATTTAAGCGCAGTCTCGTTCACTTTCAGTTTAGCGATTCTATTTTTAGGGTTGTCCGCTGCATTTTTAGGACATTTTGTAGAGAAATATGGACCTCGAGTATCGGGTCTGGTATCGGCTTCTTTTTTCAGTTTAGGTATTTTAGGTTCTGGATTGGCAGTCTCTATCGAGTCATTGGGCCTTCTTTATGTAACATATGGTGTGTTAGGAGGAATTGGACTAGGTGTTGGTTATATTACTCCCGTATCTACTCTCGTAAAATGGTTTCCTGACCGAAGAGGGCTGGCCACTGGATTGGCTATCATGGGCTTCGGTTTTTCGGCTGTCATTTACAGCCTTGTAAAAGGAGCTCTCATTCAATCTGTCGGTATTGCAAATACTTTTTATATACTCGGTGCCATTTTCTTGATCGTCATGATTGCCTCCGCGCTGTATTTGGAAAAGCCTCCTCACGGTTACATGGAAGGAGCAGGCCAAGGGGAAGGGAGCAAAAGAAACATGGATCTCTCCCAACTCACTGCCAATGAAGCAATTAAGACACGCCGTTTTTGGTTTTTATGGTTGATGTTATTTATTAACGTGACATGCGGTATAGCTATTTTAGCAGTAGCCTCTCCCATGGGACAGGAAATCGCAGGTTTATCGGCGGCAGCGGCAGCTACAATGGTAGGGATTATGGGCTTTTTCAATGGTGCAGGCCGTCTAGGATGGGCTACCATTTCAGACTATATAGGGCGTCCTAATGTATATACTACTTTTTTCATTATCCAGGTGGTAACTTATTTTGTTCTCCCGAGTGTTACTTCAGCTATCTTGTTCCAGATTTTACTGTTCCTGATTATTAGCTGCTACGGAGGTGGTTTTGCTTCCATACCTGCTTATATTGGTGACTTATTCGGCACGAAACAATTAGGAGCGATTCACGGCTATATTTTAACGGCATGGGCTGCAGCTGGATTAGCCGGGCCAAACATTGCCGCTTGGGTACGTGAAGCCACAGAGAGTTATACCGCTACACTGTATATATTTGGAGTATTAATTTTCATCGCACTTGTTATATCATTGTTAGTTCGTTTGGACATCAAACAACTAAAAGAAAGCAAGGACACGCTCGCAAGTTGACCTCCTAAGAAGTTCTCTTTATACTGAAATTAAGGAAAAAGAAAGAGTATTCAAAACAGTACGCGGTGAAAGGACAGACGGCAGACATCATGGGAAAATACGAAGCAGAATTTAGCAATCTAGTTCGAGCTTTCCGAAAACGTCATATGGGGAAAGGGCCTAGTAAAATAAGCACTACGTTTTGTAAATGCTGGGCGATATGTGAAATGGAAGGGAATCTTTCACCAGTAGAGAAATTTATTGCTAACGCCGAAGAAGGCAAACAGTTTCTGCGCGAGGCCAGAACAGAAATGGTAAAAGAAATGTACAGAAAAAACCACCCGGTGGAAATGGAAGAGCTTCTTCAATGTCATTTTATTGATTTGTTCGTAGACATTGATATTGAAAGGGATTTTGGGATGTCTATCTTCGTATTCGACGAAGATATCGAAAAAAAATTTAAACATCAACATGGTTAAGTACTTAGCAGCGTTCCTGTGAAAGGCTCAGCCACCGCTTTTTGCTTCGCCTTTTTATAGCAGAGTGCGGTGGCTTTTGTTTTTCAATGACCGTTGCCCGGAATAAAAGCAGAAAGGGTGATTGTTATGAGCGACCAGTTATCAGCTATCGTAAATGGAGAGAAAGTTACAGCGAAAAGTAATCAAAAGATCCTGGAATTACTAGATGATCATGGAAATGAAGTTCCTAACGTTTGTTATCATCCTAGCCTTGGGCCTATTGAGACTTGTGATACGTGTATCGTGGAAGTGAATGGAGAAATGGTCAGGGCCTGTTCCACTGAAATGAAAGATGGGGATCGTATTAATACATTGTCTCCTCACGTGAAAGAAGCACAAGTCATTGCGATGGATCGCATTTTATATAACCACGAGTTATATTGCACGGTTTGCGATTACAATAATGGCGCATGTGAAGTACACAATACAGTGAGAGATATGAAAATCAACCATCAAAGCATTCCGTTTGAAACAAAACCTTATGAGAAAGATATGTCTCACCCCTTCTATCGGTACGATCCCGACCAGTGCATACTTTGTGGGCGCTGTGTCGAAGCGTGCCAGGATGTACAAGTGACAGAAACATTAACCATTGATTGGGAACGGGAACGCCCGCGAGTTATATGGGATGATGATGTTCCTATTAATGAATCGTCTTGTGTTTCTTGCGGCCATTGTTCCACGGTTTGTCCCTGCAACGCTATGATGGAGAAATCGATGCTCGGTGAAGCAGGTTACATGACTGGTCTCTCTGAAGAAACATTGCGCCCTATGATAGAAGTAACCAAAGATGTGGAGACAGGATACGGTTCTATTTTGACCGTCTCTGAAATGGAAGCGGCGATGCGTGATAATCGTATCAACAAAACGAAAACAGTATGCACGTATTGCGGAGTCGGATGCAGTTTTGACGTATGGACGAAGGGGAGAGATATATTAAAAGTTGAACCCCAAGTGGAAGCGCCTGCTAATGGAATCTCAACTTGTGTGAAAGGGAAATTCGGCTGGGATTATGTAAACAGTGAGGAACGGTTAACGAAACCGTTGATCCGTAAAGGCGAAGAGTTTCACGAAGCCAGCTGGGAAGAAGCGCTTCAATTAATAAAAGAGAAGTTCATGGAGATAAAAGAAAGAGACGGAGCCAATGCATTAAGTTTTATTAGTTCTTCGAAGTGTACCAATGAAGAATCCTACTTAATGCAGAAATTAGCTCGGGCTGTAGTAGGCACGAACAATGTTGATAATTGCTCGCGTTATTGTCAAACTCCTGCAACGATGGGACTTTTCCGCACTGTAGGACATGGAGGAGACGCTGGTTCTATTAAGGATATTGAAATGTCCGAATTAGTGATCGTTATCGGATCCAACACCGCTGAATCACACCCAGTTCTCGCGACGAGAGTAAAAAGCTCTCATAAACTACGCGGTCAAAAGCTGATAGTATCAGACTTACGCAAACATGAGATGGCTGAGCGTTCCGATTTATTTATTCGTCCGAAACCAGGGACTGACCTCGTATGGTTGTCTGCAGTGACAAAATACTTAGCTGACAATGGTTGGATAGATGAGGAGTTTTTGAGAAATCGTGTCAACGGTCTTGAAGAATATAGAGAATCTCTCGAAAAATATACATTGGAAGAAGCAGAGCGAATTACCGGTGTATCCAAAGCAGAATTAATTAAGACGGCAGAAATGATACGGGATGCTAAGACCACTTGTGTATTATGGGCGATGGGTGTAACACAGCACTCAGGAGGAAGCGACACAAGTACGGCTATTTCAAATTTACTATTAATGACTGGGAATTATGGAAAGCCGGGAGCAGGAGCATACCCGTTGAGAGGGCATAATAATGTACAAGGAGCCAGTGATTTTGGCAGCATGCCAGATCGTATGCCAGGCTATGAATTAGTCGCTGACGAGGAGGTGCGTGAAAAATATAAAAATGGCTGGGGAGTTGACTTACCAAGCGAAAAAGGATGGAACAACCATGAGATGGTGGATGCGGTCCACGAAGGTAAGCTAAAAGCCATGTATTTAAAAGGTGAAGATATGGGGATCGTAGACTCTAATATAAACTACGTTCGCGCAGCATTTGAAAAATTAGAGTTTTTCGTAGTCCAAGATCTATTTTTAACAGAAACCGCAAAATTCGCAGATGTAGTTCTTCCAGCCAGCCCTAGTTTAGAAAAAGAAGGAACATTTACTAATACAGAACGTAGAATTCAACGTCTTTACCAAGTACTAGAGCCGTTGGGTGGTTCAAAGCCGGATTGGCGAATCATCCAGGAGGTGGCTAATACATTAGGGGCAAATTGGAATTACGAACATCCGAGTGACATTATGGCAGAAGCTGCCGGTTTAGCTGACCTATTTGCCGGGGTATCGTACGAGCGTTTAGAAGGATATGACAGCTTGCAATGGCCGGTTGAACCTGATGGCACAGATACCCCATTACTGTTCACAGAAGAGTTTCCATTTGACGATGGGAAAGCAAAATTGTTCCCTGTTGATTGGACAAAGCCTCTTGAGTATGAAAAAGAATATGATATTCACGTAAATAATGGTCGCCTGCTTGAGCATTTCCATGAAGGTAATATGACGTATAAATCAAAAGGGATCACAAGCAAAACACCTAGAGTATTTGTGGAAGTATCACCAGAACTAGCGAAGGAAAGAGGGGTAACGGACGGTACACTTGTGCGCCTTGAGTCCCCTTATGGTGCTGTAAGAATGAAGTGCTTAGTCACCGATCGCGTGCGCGGAAAAGAAGTCTATATCCCTATGAATGATAATAATGCGGGAGCGGTTAATTTGTTAACGAGCAGCTATGCCGACAAGGATACAGATACACCTGCTTACAAAGAAGTGTCGGTACGAATGGAAGTGTTAGAAAAAACTGGGGAGTCTCCATTGCCTCGAATCAATCATCGTTACGGAAATCCACAACCGCAAATTGGTGTTCAAGTGAAGAGGAAGTGGAAGCGGGAGGATTATGATTTCCCTGGAAACCTTGTGAAAAAAGGAGCGGCAGCCCATGGCCAGAAAAATTGAATCGATTAAAAAATGGGAACTAACAGAGGAAGAAAAACGTCAGAAGGATTTACGAGAAATTGAAGATGCACTGATCGACAACAAAGAAGCCATCTTACAGACAGTAGATATCCTTAATCATGCGAACAATAACGGACTGTTATCATTAGTTAATGGATTATTAAGTGAAGGGGAACAAGTGCTTAAAGTTCTGATGGATGCGATTAACAAGCCAGAATCAACGAATGCTATTCGTAATTTACTGTTGATCCTGGGAGTGGCAGGGAAATTAAATATCAAGGAATTAGAGCCAATACTGCTTAAAGTAAATAACGGAATTGAACATGTATCTGAAAACAGTGGCTCTGGGCAGAAAACAGGATACCTTGACCTCGTTCGGGCTCTGAAAGATCCTGAAATCAATCGGGCCTTGACATTAATGATGACATTTCTGAAAGGGATGGGACAAGATACTGACGATGAAATGAAAAGCAAAGAAAGAATGCCTGATCAAAAAGTATAATGAACCAATGAAAACGCCGGAGCGATGAACGCCCGGCGTTTCTCAGTTTCTATTCTTTTTATTCTTCCTCTGCCCACATTTTAATTAAAGGTCCATTCTCCCCGTACACAGGATCTTTCTCAGGTAAAGGTACTTGTTTCATTTCTTCTATGGAAGAGTCTCGCTCTTCTGGCTTTCCGGTTTTTTCATTATAGCTCTTTCCTTCTGGATAAGCACCTACCACTCTAAAATCAAAACTAGCACTCATCAGTCTATGGCCTGTTCCTGCGGGGAGAACAATTACATCCCCTTCTCGCATGTCGAAATTGGTTCCTTTCTTTCCGCCTATACGAATTTGAGCAGAACCATTAACAATCCCTAACACTTCATGCGTATTACTATGGTAGTGATCATACTCGTGGATGCTTCCTAACCAGCTGTTTGTCCAATTATTCTCTGTAAATACGTCCCGGCAAACTTCAGGGTTGTCTTTGAATACCCCGGAATAAAGTAACACGGGGAGTTCTTCGTTATTTGGTATCGCACCGTTATTGCGAAACGTCATAGCAGTTACATCTTCATTTTTCACTTGTACCCCTCCGATTCTTCGTGAAAATCTCTTATTAGGCACTATATCCATATTAAGTGTGGATCAAACAACTGACTTTTTCTTGAAATGTGTTTGACTTTTCCATTAGTGTTGGTTAAAATACAATTTAACAAATTAATTATATAATGTATATAAAAATACTTGGTTTTGAAAAGAGGGAGAAATATGAAGCATTCAGAAGAACTAGATGATGTCTTCGCTAAGTTAAAACATCTCCTTAAAGATTTGAAATTTGGATCTGTCATTTTGGTTGTGCAAGATGGGAAAGTCGTTCAATTAGAGAAGAAAGAAAAGATGAGATTATAATCAGGGTTGCTGACCAGACACACTGGAGGCGGCGTATCTTCTTTACCTAACGAGAGGTGAGGAAGAGCGTCGCTTTTTTATTTTTTAGGAAATTATAATAGCTATTTACTGGTGGTTGCGCAGGATGCGTTAACTTTTGTGAAAGGGTTAGCTGCGTCTAGCTTCAGGCGCCATCGGCTCGAGGTCGCTTCAACCCGCCCTGCGGCGCTTGTCGCCGATAGGCGGGCGCCTGGCGCTATTGTTGTTAAAAAGAAGAGGGGGCGTAAGATGAGTATTGTTTATAGTGATTCGGTATACAAAGAGTGTGACCAAATAAACGAGACGGAATTACAAGAAAAAACAGCCATAGATATACTGCGTTGGGCTTATGGCATGTATGACGATAATATTGTCTATGCTTGCAGTCTCGGAGCAGAAGGGATGGTGCTTCTTGATTTAATCAGTAAAGTACAACCTGGAGCAAATGTGATATTTTTAGACACCGAATTTCATTTTCAGGAAACCTATCAGCTGCTTGAAAAAGTACAGAAACGCTTTTCACAGCTTTCTATTCATGTTGTAAAGCCTCGCATCAGCCAAGATGAACAGAGTAAACAATACGGGGATGAATTATGGAAAAAGGACCCTGATACGTGCTGTTCTCTTCGTAAAATGATGCCATTAGAAAAAGAGCTTGCCCATTACGATGCATGGATTTCAGGTTTGCGACGGGAGCAATCACCGTCCCGAAAGAACACACAGTTCATTAACCCAGACGCTAGATTTAAATCCATAAAAGTCTGTCCACTCATTCACTGGACGTGGGACGATGTTTGGGCCTATATCACCACACATGACCTGCCGTATAACACGCTTCATGATCAAAACTATCCGAGCATTGGCTGTTTTCATTGTACGACAGCAGTAACGGATGGAGAAGACGGAAGAAATGGACGGTGGAAAGGCATGGGGAAAACAGAGTGCGGACTTCACCGATAAACGATGTAAGGAGTGATTTAATTGACAACAAGTATACCACACGGAGGAACACTGATTAACCGAAAGAATACACAAGAACAATTAACAGACATTCAGACCCGTATCGAAGTAGATGAGATTGCAATTTCAGATATAGAACTTATTGCCAATGGGGCTTTCAGTCCGTTAACTGGCTTCTTAAATGAATCAGACTATGATTCTGTGACGAAACATATGCGTCTTGCGAACGGTCTCGTTTGGTCCATTCCCATTACTCTTCCTGTCCATGATGAGGAAGCTGCCGAGCTCCAAATTGGGGACAAAGCTATTCTTCATTATAAAGGGGAAGATGTAGGATACATTGTTGTAGAATCTATCTACATTCCTGATAAAGAAAAAGAAGCTGAATGTGTGTATCAAACAACGGATAACAATCATCCGGGGGTAGAAAAAGTGTACAGTCGACCTGATACGTATGTAGGGGGGCCGGTAACGGTAACAAAAACGATAGAACACGATCAATTCAGCAAATATTATCTAGACCCTGAAGAAACGAGAGCTGAATTTAAGAAGAGAGAATGGGAAAAAGTCGTAGGTTTTCAAACTCGGAATCCGGTACATCGCGCGCATGAATATATTCAAAAATCGGCGTTAGAAACAGTGGATGGTCTCTTCTTAAACCCGCTCGTTGGGGCTACAAAAGCCGACGACATTCCTGCAGACGTTCGACTCAACAGTTATGAAACAATTTTAAAACATTATTATCCTCAGGACCGGACTTTCTTGGCTGTTTTTCCAGCTGCAATGCGATATGCAGGACCGCGAGAAGCTGTTTTTCATGCTATTGTTAGAAAAAACTATGGTTGCACGCATTTTATTGTCGGCCGGGATCATGCCGGCGTTGGTGATTATTATGGAACGTATGATGCTCAAAAAATATTCCGCGAGTTTGAGGCCGATGAGCTTGGTATCACACCTCTTTTCTTTGAACACAGTTTTTATTGCAAAAAGTGCAAAAATATGGCATCAGCGAAAACTTGTCCTCACGACAAAGAAGACCATGTGATTCTCTCTGGTACGAAAGTCAGAGAAATGTTAAAAAACGGAGAAATGCCGCCTGAAGAATTCAGTCGTCCAGAAGTGGTCAAAGTGTTGATCTCAGGAATGAAAGAAACAGTATAGGTAGGCGAGTGTATGGACTGGATCATTGCAGCATATATAATAGCTTTCTTCTTTGCAATGAACATAGGAGCTAGTGGTACTGCGGCTTCCATGGGTCCTGCTTATGGAAGTGGCGCCATTAAAAAACGTTCGCTTGCAGTGTTTCTTGCTGGTATAAGTGCATTTGCAGGAGCACTGGCAGGCGGTGAAGTTGTAAAAACGATTGGAGAAGGGATTATTCCTCATTCGGTAATCGAACCTGGCACAGTGGTAATTATTTTATGTGGCGCCTGCTTTACTTTATTTATCGCCAACATACTGGGAATTCCTCTTTCAACAAGTGAAGTTGTCATCGGTTCACTGGTTGGTGTAGGTCTCGCCTATAAAGATATATATATCTATAATCTTGTGATCATTTTAATCTTTTGGTTCATTATTCCTTGTGTCTCCTTTTTAATATCTTTCTTTTTTGGGAAAGTGATCCAAATAACGAAGCAAAGATATCCTCTATTATTAAAAAAGAAAAAATGGAAGTCATTGTTGCCATATCTGTTAATCGCAGCCGGACTGACAGAAGCGTTTGCGGCCGGAATGAATAATGTAGGGAATGCGGTAGGGCCTTTGGTTGGAGCGGGAGTGATATCGGTTCCTTCCGCACTGTTTTATGGAGGGATTTTTCTTGGTTTAGGATGCATGTTATTAGGAGGAAAGGTGCTTGAAACAAATGGGAAAAGGATTATCCCGCTATCTGTCTCACAAGGAATCGCTGTTTCAACGACCGGTGGTTCACTTGTTATTGCAGCTTCACTCGCGGGGATTCCTGTCCCGCTCACTCAAGTCACAACTACCGCTATTGCAGGGATAGGAGCTTCCCAATACGGGATGAGACTCTGGCAGAAATCGATATTAAGACAAATTGTGAATGTATGGCTCTTATCTCCTGTTGTGTCACTCGTCGTCTCATATGCTTTAATGATGATTTTTATTCATGAAGACCTATACACATGCATCGTTTTGATGAGCGTTTTTATTGCTACGTTAGGATCTATTCATTTGTCTCGATTAATTAAAAAAGAGAAAAGCCAATTCCATGATGAAGGAAGTGGCATATAAATAAAACCAACTAAATTTATAGGAGAGATTAACAATGAGTTCTAATATTGTTTGGCATGGTTCATCGGTTAGCAAAAAGGAGCGGCAAAATAAAAACGGCCATAAAAGTTTTGTTTTATGGTTTACAGGGTTGTCCGGGTCAGGAAAATCAACGCTGGCTAACGCCTTAACAAGAGAGTTGTTTGAAGACGGAAAAGCGGTATATGTACTCGATGGAGATAACATTCGGCATGGTCTAAATAAAGACCTGGGATTTGGAGCTGCAGACCGGAAAGAAAATATCCGCAGGATTGGAGAAACTGCAAAATTATTTGTGGATGCGGGGGTAATCACAGCGGCAGCTTTTATTTCTCCTTATCAGGAAGATCGGGAGAATGTACGTAATCTGTTAGAAGAAGATGAATTTATTGAAGTTTATGTGAAATGTCGCTTAGAAACGTGTGAAAAGAGGGATCCGAAAGGACTGTATAAAAAAGCACGTGACGGTCACATAACGAATTTTACGGGGGTCGACTCGCCATATGAAGAGCCGAGTGATCCCGAAATAACCATTGAAACGGATAACCATTCTATCGAGCAATCCATCACATTGATAAAAACACATTTGAAAGAGAAAGGATTGCTTTAATTACAAGTCTGAAATAGTAATGATTCTATCTAAGAGAGGGATGACCATGGGGAAAGTCTATTTAGTCGGTGCAGGCCCGGGAGCAGCTGATCTGATCACCGTAAAAGGATTAAAGTGTATTCAAAAAGCAGAGGTTATTCTTTATGATCGACTGGTGAATCCGGAGCTATTGGAATACGCCAACGAACGGGCAGACTTAATATTTTGCGGCAAGCTCCCGAAATATCATGCAATGAAGCAAGAAACAATCAATCATTTTTTAATCAAACATGCGCTGCAAGGAAAAACGGTTGTTCGATTAAAAGGCGGGGATCCTTTTGTTTTCGGAAGGGGAGCAGAGGAAGCGGAGGCACTCGTTGAGAATGGAATTTCATTTGAAGTTGTACCGGGAATCACATCTGGCATAGCGGCCCCTCTCTACGCTGGTATTCCAGTTACACATCGAAAACTGAGTTCGTCGTTTGCGCTCGTTACCGGACATCAACAAAAAGGTTCAGATAAAGATATCCAATGGGAACATCTTGCGAAAGGTGTGGACACCATTGCCATATATATGGGGGTCAGTCATTTGCCTCTCATTTCGGAAAAATTAATGGATCACGGGAGACCAGGCACGACACCTGCTGCTGTTATTTATATGGGAACGACTGGTAATCAGCAAACAGTAACAGCAACGTTGGAGACATTAGCAGACAAAGCAACAGCCGCAAATGTTAAAAATCCCAGTGTGATCATCATTGGGGAAGTCGTTACTCTCCGTGAAAAAATAAAATGGTTTGAACAACTCTCAGCTGCCGATTCAGTTGGACGTGGTTACCAAAAAGCTCAAGTTTAAGATTTTTGTGGCTTTGTAATTATGACGAAAAAGATTGAGTTCCGAGACTTTACTGTTTCACCAACGCTTAGAGTGTATTGGAATGAATTTATATGGAAGAGAAAAGGAGTTAGTCATGTCTACGGCTATTCTATATGTTGGACACGGAAGTCGCGTAAAAGCTGGGGTGGAAGAGGCTGCACTGTTTATAGACCATGTGAAACGCAGAATTAACAAACCCATTCAAGAAACTTGTTTTTTAGAATTCGCCTCTCCTTCGATAGAAGAGGGAATTGAGAAGTGTGCTGTGCAAGGCGCAACTAGAATTGTGATCATGCCTGTGCTTCTATTGACAGCAGGCCATGCACTCTACGATATTCCATCAAAAATAGAAAAAGCTAAGGAGCGTTATCCTGCAATTGAATTTTCCTACGGTAATACACTCGGAGTGCATGACAAAATGGCGGAGAGCGTTCATGACCGCATTCAGGAAAAAAACACAGACAGTTTAGGAAATGATATGGTGCTCCTTATCGGAAGAGGAAGTAAAAACCCTTCGGTAAAGCACGATATGGAAGAAATAAAAAGACGCCTTCTTGACATCTACCAATATCAACATGTGGAACTGGCATTTATGTACGGTGTTCAGCCAGATATATGGCAAGGCTTCCTTAAAGCAAAACAATCGGAATATGACCGGGTATTGGTCCTTCCGTATCTTCTGTTTTCAGGAGTACTTCTCGATACGTTAAAAAAGAAGGTTGAGGAATTCACAAGCCCTGCACAAGCATTTGTTTTGTGTGAGACTTTAGGGTATCACCCTTTCATACGTGATGTGTTAGTGGAGAGAGTCGATGAAGCAGCAAACAAAATGAGTGTTCAAGGCACATGTCCCTCCTTTTGACTAAGGCAGGTTAGTATCGGAGTGAGTTCATTGCTTGTAAAAAGAATATACGATGAATTAGTAAAATTGTATGAAGACGGATACCAAGAACATTTAAATACTCTTGATCATAGTAGAAGAGATTGGAAACAGATGATCTTGAAGGAAGAAAAGAAAAAGAAGAAAAACAAATAAAAACGGAGGTGTGCACTGTTGCAGCTTCAGACTTACAACAGCCCCTTTAATGATAAACAGACGGAGCTCCTCAATATGATTTTGCCGACTTTAACAGAGGAGCAAAAAATATGGCTGAGTGGTTTTCTGACAGCCAGCACGGAGACGGTATTACATGCAGGAGAACATGCAGCTGCGGTAGAGGTCGCAGAAAAGCCCAATAAAGAGGTGAGCTCTCAGAGTGTGTCTCAAAAAGCAACTATTTTATTTGCATCTCAGACTGGGAATGGCCAGATGATAGCGGATAGTTTTCAAGAAAAGTTGCAGAATGCGGGTTTTGAGGCTGAACTTTTTTCCATGGAAAATTATAAGCCAAAAGAACTTAAGAAAGTAAATCATTTATTCGTGATTTCAAGTACCCATGGAGAGGGAGATCCTCCAGATAATGCGCTCAGCTTTTATGAATTTTTACACAGCCGAAAAGCTCCTGATTTAACAGACACCCACTTTTCTGTGTTGGCATTGGGAGATACCTCCTATGAGTTTTTCTGTCAAACGGGAAAAGACTTTGATAAGCGTCTGGAACAACTGGGTGGAAAACGGTTGTATGAACGTATCGATTGTGATGTTGACTTTGAGGAAGAGGTTGAAGCTTGGATGAGCGGTGTGATTGATGCCTTGCAAGATAGCACAGCCGTTTCTGAACCGACACCTCAGACTGCAACACTTGGGAAAACCGCTGAAAAAGTCCAGACTTCATACGGAAGAACAAATCCTTTTATGGCAGAGATCCTTGAAAATATTAATTTAAATGGACGCGGATCCAATAAAGAGACTCGTCACTTGGAGTTATCTCTTGAAGGCTCAGGGTTTAAATTTGCTCCTGGAGATAGTATCGGTATTTTCCCAGAGAATGATCCTTTTATTGTACATCGTCTTATTGATGAGATGAGTTGGGACCCTGATGAACCGATTGTAGTAAATAAAAAAGGAAAGCAGCTTTCTCTTCAAGAAGCACTGCGTTCTCATTATGAAATTACAGTTTTAACAAAACCGCTTTTGGAAAAAGCAGCAAAATTTACAGATAACGAAGATTTACATCAACTCATCGAAAACGAGAAAGCGTTAAAAGAATACATGTCGGGCAGAGACCTTATAGATGTTGGGAAAGACTTTGGTCCATGGAATGTACCGCCAAGTCAATTTGTCTCTATTTTACGAAAAATGCCTCCGCGGTTATATTCCATTGCTAGTAGTCACGAGGCTAATCCAGATGAAGTCCATTTAACGATTGGAGCCGTTAGATATCATGCTAACGGTAGAGACCGCACCGGTGTGTGCTCAATTCAATGTGCAGAGCGTTCACAGCCGGGAGATACATTACCTGTGTTCGTACAGCCTAATCCGAACTTTAAACTTCCTGACGATCCAGATACGCCTATTATCATGGTAGGACCTGGAACAGGAGTTGCTCCTTTTCGCGCTTTTTTAGAAGAAAGAGAAGAAGTCGGAGCAAACGGTAAAAATTGGCTGTTCTTCGGTGATCAACATTTCCACACTGATTTTTTATATCAAACCGAGTGGCAGCAATATCATAAAGACGGGATCTTAACAAAAATAGATCTAGCGTTTTCACGTGATACGAACGAAAAAATTTATGTTCAGGATCGAATGATGGAAAATAGTAACGAATTGTACCGCTGGATAAATGACGGAGCAGTGATTTATGTATGTGGAGATGAGAAAAAGATGGCTGGGGATGTTCATCAGACGCTGCTAACGATTTTACAGGAGGAAGGCGGCATGAAAGAAGAAGAATCTATAACATATCTTCAAGAGATGCAACGTCAAAAACGTTATCAAAGGGACGTTTATTAAGAAAAAAGGGAAGAAAGGGAGATAAAGAATGAGTAAAATAAAACAGGAGGCTTCCCAATTAGGACCTCCAAGTGATGTCGAGCACATCAAAGAAAAGAGTAATTATTTACGAGGTACCTTGCAGGACACACTTACGGACCCGCTAAGTGCCGGTATACCAGATGATGACAACCGTTTAATGAAATTTCATGGAAGTTACTTGCAAGATGATAGAGATGTTAGAAATGAACGGCGTCTGCAAAAACTGGAGCCTGCTTACCAATTTATGGTGAGAGTACGGGCCCCCGGCGGTGTGGCTACTCCAGACCAATGGCTGACAATGGATCGAATAGCCGGTGAATATGCCGATGGGAGTTTAAAACTGACAACAAGGCAAGCGTTCCAAATGCACGGGATCGTAAAATGGAATATGAAAAACACGATGAAAGAGATCAATGAATCCTTGTTAGATACGCTTGCTGCCTGCGGCGACGTCAATAGAAATGTCATGTGTAATCCAAACCCATATCAATCGGATATTCATTCCGAAGTATATGAATGGTCAAAGAAATTAAGTGAACATCTCTCTCCGAAAACGAGAGCTTACCATGAAATATGGGTAGGGGACGAGAAAGTAGCAGGAACAGAAAAAGAAATGGAAACAGAACCATTATACGGAAAAACATATTTACCAAGAAAATTTAAAATTGGTATGGCTGTCCCGCCTTCTAATGATGTCGATGTTTTCTCTCAAGATCTTGGGTTCATTGCTATATTGGAGGAAAATAAATTAAAAGGGTTCAATGTGCTGATCGGCGGAGGCATGGGAATGTCACATGGAGACACAAAAACATACCCTCAAGTTGCGCGTTTGGCAGGTTTTTGCAAGCCTGAACAAATACTTGAAGTAGCGGAAAATGTGATCTCCATCCAAAGAGACTATGGAAACCGTTCTGTTCGTAAAAATGCTCGTTTTAAATATACGATTGACCGACTTGGATTATCTGTAATTCTTGATGAACTTCATGAGAGGTTAGGATGGGAGCTCGAACCTGGTGAGTCCTATCAATTCGAACATAACGGTGACCGTTTTGGTTGGGTAAAAGGTGCAAATGACCACTGGCATTTCACGTTATTTATTCAAAACGGACGCGTACGGGATGATGGAAACGCACTCTTGAAAACCGGTTTAAGAGAAATCGCAAAAGTGCACCATGGTGAATTTCGACTCACCCCTAATCAGAACTTGATCATTAGTAATGTATCGGAGGAGAAGAGGAAAGAAATTGAGTCCTTAATCGATCAATACGGTTTATCGGACGGAAGTTATGCCTCTGCCCTAAGACGAAATTCTATAGCGTGCGTGGCATTACCTACTTGTGGTCTGGCAATGGCGGAATCCGAGCGTTACCTTCCTTCTTTACTTGATACCATTGAAGAAATACTGAATGAAGCTGGTTTAAGAGAAGAAGACATTGTAATCAGAATGTCTGGCTGTCCAAATGGGTGCTCTCGTGCCCCTCTTGCTGAAATTGCCTTTATTGGAAAAGCACCTGGAAAGTATAACTTATATCTTGGCGGTGGATTTACTGGGGAGAGATTAAATAAATTATATCGAGAAAATATCGGCGAGGAAGAAATTATATCTGCACTAACGCCGATTTTTCACGATTATGCAGCAAATCGGCAAGAGGGAGAACATTTTGGTGATTTTACGATTCGTGCAGGATACGTGAAATCTGTACAGTCAGGTTTGGATTTTCATGAGTTATAAGTTCCAGTACAGCCAATACAAAAGGCATCTTGGAGATTCAGCAAGATGTGCCTGTTTAGTCTAAAGCGAAATAAGCCATCGTGCATAGTGTGCCTTGCATTTAACTATTTAATATCACCCTGTCTTAGACGTAAATACAAACAGTATTATTATTTAGATAGTGAACAATATAAGACGGAGATTACTTAACTGCAAGGAGGATGAAGATGGCTAAAATAGGAGTGGAAGAATCTTTAACAGATGTACAACAGGCCCTCGTAGAAAAGGGACATCAAGTGGTTACTCTTCAACAAGAAAAAGATGCGCAAGGCTGTGACTGCTGTGTGATTACAGGCCAGGATCAAAACATGATGAATATACAAGATAGTGCTACTCAAGGTTCAGTTATTAATGCCCATGGATTTAGTGCAAACGAAATCACGACACAAGTAGAAGAAAAGCTGCAACAACAATAACCTTGTTATTGGAAAGTCAGTGTCATTCCATAATAATTAGAGAATATAAGAGGTCTGCTTACCTGGCAGATCTCTTTTCTATTGTTACCTTACGCTTATGAAGTACAGGGCGATATGGTAAAATAGTGGTTGCACCTATTTGGGAAAGGAGACAAAAGGGTTGAATATTTCGTTAATAATAGCAATCATTATTTGTTTGATCGCTCTCGTTGTAACAATCGCGCTTACTCAAATTGAAGATAAAAACTATGATAGTAAAAAAAGTTTAACTAATTTAACGGTAATTTATATTATAATTTTACCTGCTATCCTTCTACTAGTTGGTGTGATCTGGTTCCTTACATAATGGAAAAAATATAATTTATAAAAGTCGCGTTCTTCGCTAATGATAAAACCGTGGGGATGCTTCCTCTCCCCCATACTGAATAACCAGGGAAAGAGGGGAACTGAGTATGAACAATTTCCGCAGGAACAACCCATTTTTCAATAGAAGACGTAGAAAGGCTTTTAACTTTAATAACAATCGAAATGGGAATTGGAAAGGTATGCTGATGACTTTATTAGGTCTTGGAGCAGGAGCGGCTGCATGGTTTGGCTTGAGTCAAAATCGAAATAATAATAAACAGCAACCGATTCAAGAAATGTTTGCTAATGCGCAACGTGGCGGATCACGCACACAAGCTGCTTTTGCTGAAGAACTATTGCCGGATGTGATGAACAGCGAAGACAAATCGACTGAGTAACATCTTCTTTCATTCAAGAATTTTTGAAGAAACGCATGAGGTGTTTCCATCTCATGCGTTTCGATGCTGATCAATAAATGAAAATCAGCATGCACTCCTTTTTAAAATTCTTACCTGAAACCCTAAGAAATCATTTATCAACATGAAAAAATCCAGCGTTTTATTCTTTATTTTACATGGTATGATATATACAAGAATGTACAAGTTTAAGGCGGTGAGGTTATGGGAAAAGGGAAAGGAATAAAGAGGCATGAATCATTATATCCGTTATCGCACCATCATCATAGTGCGCTCTTTTTAGCGCTAAAGTTAAAAAGAGCCGGCACAGAAGAGGCAAGGGATTCCGTCGAAAAGGTATGGCATGATCTGAAAGAATTTTGGGAACCTGATGGGCAAAACCATTTTCGTGAGGAAGAGGAAATTTTGTTGCCTGCCTATTATGAATACGGTCCCATTGAAACCCCGGAAATACAAGAGATGCTAATAGAACATGTGAAAATTCGCTCGGCTTTTTACTCTCTCATTCAGGACTCCCCTGATTCTACACCAGAAGAATTACTTCCACGCATGCATGAACTAGGGCAGATGTTAGAAGAACATGTACGAAAAGAAGAACGTATCATTTTCCCTGTCATTGAAAAAGCCATCCCCGAAGAGAAACTTCAAGAGTTATCCGTTTATTTCACGTAACAATCATATCACGAAAGAATAGAGAACTCTGTATGTATATGTTAAAAGGAGAATGTCTACGATTTATCTCTCTTTCAGTACACGGTTGAACCGTTTATATACGAATATGGGTTTTTATTCCCTGACAGTACGTTCGTTCTATAAGGCGTAAAAAGATTTAAATAAATGCTTATAGTTATAGACAAATTTCAACAACAATTTAAAATTGTTTGTTGTAGGCTGATATAGAATGTTTTATTGACATTACATAAGCAATAGGAGTTGGCTACTATTTTAAGATATGTTTTGTTAAAAATCAGAATCGCTTGGAAGCGACGGAAGATGCATATTACTGCGGCGCGTTACGGGCTGACAGATGAAAAAACGGTTATCTGCAGTCAGGAGTTGGATGTACTTTTAAATAAGTATCAACATTCAAAAAAGGGGGTTTTCATACAGAGTTATAGAAGTACAATGAAATAATAAGGAGAATGTAACTTTTAAGACATGGGAGTGACAAAATGAATAAATTTACAGATGCAGAGAGAGAAGCAGTTTATAAAGCTATATATACACGAAGAGACGTACGGAGTTTTTTGGATAAACCTCTCCCTGATGAAGCTGTGTTCAGAATTTTAAATGCTGCTCACCACGCACCATCTGTTGGTTTTATGCAACCGTGGAATTTCATCCTAATTAACCATAAAGACGTAAAAGATAAGTTAGCGTGGGCCGCGGAAAAAGAGAGAAAGGCTTTAGCTATTCATTATGAAGGTGAAAGAGAGACGAAGTTTCTTGAACTTAAAGTAGAAGGTTTAAAAGAAGCGCCGTTAACTATTTGTGTAACTTGTGACCCCACCAAAGGGGGATCTCACGTGCTCGGCAGGAATTCCATACCTGAGACAGATATGATGTCAACAGCTTGTGCTATCCAAAATATGTGGCTCGCGTCATGTGCAGAGGGGATAGCAATGGGGTGGGTTAGTTTTTACAAAAAAAATGACATACGTGACATTTTAGACATCCCGCCACACATAGACCCTACCGCTTTAATTTCTCTAGGTTATACCGACACTTACCCGGAAAAACCTATCTTAGAGACTGTAAACTGGGAGCAAAGACAAGAAATGGAACCTCTCATTTTTCATAATACATGGGGGAATAAAGAAAAAACCGCGTCTTCCAGCCAAGAATAGTGGCAGTGTCAGCCAGACGATACAACGTGGCTGCTTTGCTCTCGTTCCTTAAAGGTACGTACGAAATGATTACACTAAACTTAAATAATCGCCGCTTTCGACATGTTGAGGACTTCAACATTGCATGAACGAAAGCAGGCGATATTTTTGTGTCTAAAATGTTTCTCTTGAGAATCAAATAAAGCAGGGTAAAAGGACTGTGGTGTAACAAGGGAAGCTTCTAGTTCTCAGTTTAAAATTGGCACAATTACGTAAGAGGGATGAGAACTATTTTTTACTCAAACATAGTAACTTCGTTCAGAAGTGAAATACAGATAACATTACAAAACCTTAGGAATTTCTTGTATAATTGATAAATATAGCGGGTGCTATCAAATTGATAGCAGTCACTATTAGATAGCTAGCATAGTTCCAGTATGCAAGGAGGAACCGCTCTTGGAAAAGGAACAAAAGGTGCAACTCAACGTAAGAGTAAAAAATGAGACGGCACAATTATTAGATCAAATCGTTGAATATTATCAAGAAAACACGAAGTATGGGAAAGTGTACAAAGGGGAAGTATTAACAGACCTTATTGAAAAAGCTCATGACCTTATGGAGAAGCAAAAATTGATGAAGAATAGAAATAAATAGTGGAGGAGAGAACGGTTGAAAATATTGATAGTAGGTGCTGGTGCCATGGGTTCGCTTTTTGCAGCAAAGCTAGCGAGCCAAGGAGCAACAGTACATATGTATAATCGTAAAAATAACCATACAGATAAAATTAACATGGAAGGGTTAACGGTATTGGTCGACGGTGGAGTAAATCAAACGGTTTCTATGACTGTCTTTCACTCACCAGAAATGATCGATGACTATTATGATATTGTCATTGTATTAGTTAAGGCTTTTGCGACAGAAAAAGTACTACTTTCGTTACTCCCTCATTTGAACAGAAACTCGATTATTTTGTCTCTTCAAAATGGACTTGGCAATGCAGAAACGATAAAAAAGATTGCCCCGAAGCATATCGTTAGTGTTGGAGGGACCGAGACGGGAGCAGGTGTTATAGAGAACGGAGTCATTGCGCAAAGGGCATTTGGTAAAACATATATTGGAGAAACCAATACAAACAATGAAAAATTAACGCACTTCGTCCAACTTTTATCAGCCAGTGGATTAGAATCCTATGTGGTTCCCGATATACAACGAGTGATATGGAATAAGTTAATGATAAATATAGCTTACAATGGCTTAACAGCTATTACACGTTTAAGAAATGGAGATGCTGTTCGCTCAAGTCAGGGGAAACGTATTATCGAAAAAGTAGTCCGGGAAGCAGCAATGGTAGCACAAGCTGAAGGCATATCGTTCCACGATGAGGAGATCTTAAGGAAATGTATACGTATTGGTTATGAAGACATAGGTGAAAATAAGTCTTCTATGCTGACTGATATTATAGAAAAAAGAAAAACAGAAATCGATTATATTAACGGTGCTGTTGTCTCATTGGGAAAAAAACACTCGATCTCTACTCCTTATAACGAGATGATAACCGATTTAATTAAAATGATAGAGGCTAGCTACTCCATTTCTGTTTCTTCTTCTAAGTAAGGTAACGGGCCACCACATATTATGTTTGTATTAATATTCTGACAAATTTACTAGAAGTATGCAAAGTCGTACGAAAAAGTAGTAACAGGGTCAATGGCGCAACATTATTTTCCTCGTTTAATCATAGAAAGACCCTCATACACTAGAAATGTTCTTACGAAATATAAACGGGGAGGGGCTATTTCTAACATGGCTGGAGATAAAGAAAGAAAACGTGACAAGAAAGCTAAGGAAATTGAAAGAGAAACGATACGTGAGATTGATCATACGACAGAGCATCCTGACCAAGAAGATATAAGCTTACAGCAAGATGCGTTTTCACCGAAAGAAAATCACAATATAAACGATAACTATATAAACGGATAGTGTCCAATGGAGGGAAGGCCTAACTGGTCTTCCTGTACTTTTAACCTAATTGTTCCCATAGTTCGTAGAAGTAATAAAGCTCGGGGTAAACGATACTTGTATCTTTTTGTTTCATGCCACCTTTGATTTTTGCTAATGTTTCATTGATGGCTTCCAAATCGTCGCGCTCAACGCTGAATTGAACTCTTTTTGAGATGGTTTCCCAAGAAGCTTCCACATTGTCATATTCATCTGAAGCTTTCTCCCATTCTTTTTTATCAATAAGGGAATGCATGTACTCCATTTGGGCCATGATATCATGTTTTTCTCCTAGCGGTTCCTTTATCCACGTTCCACCCGCCAATAATGCAGCAGATAATAGCATGAACAGCGTAGGAATACAGTATAGAAGCATTTTATTCAATGTAATCATTTCCTTTAATAAGGTCCTTGAAAGTCACTAACATTGTTTTCATCTCCAACATCGTCAGCAAATGTATCAATGTAGAGTGTGTCATTTGGCAATATAGCAGCAAATGCTATTTGGCTAATGTCAACTTCAGCTTTTTGAATGTTGTCGAGTAACCATTCCTTATTTTTATTTCGCTGTTTAAGGTTTTGTTCAATTATTTTTCCATCATTGATCACTTCCGTCGTTAGTCGCGCGATATGATAAGGGATATGTAAGTCTTTTTTTTGGACCGGCAAATAAGGGGATTCTGGGAGAACCGATACAGAGCCATCTGGTTCTAATAAGGCAAGTCCAACTTCTAAGGGAGAGAAGATATTTTTTTGCCGAAGCTGTGCCATTAATTCATTCTTAGTAATGCGGACTTTTTTTAAATTATGTTCTAATATTTTACCGTTTTGCATTAACACAACCGGTTCAGAATCTTGAACTTTGGACCAAAAAGAGCTTTTAATCCCGATCCATTGTAAAGCAAACGTCAATATTAAAAATACGGATAGAGCAAGCCAATGCACCATGGCTTTCGTAGTTAAATCTGTAGCCATTGCTGCAGCTATAGAGCCAATTGTAATCCCGTTTATATAATCAAACATGGTAAAGTTACCGATTTGCTGTTTGCCTATAAGACGAGCATAAATAAGGATTACAAAGAACGTAATAAATGCTCTCACAATCACAACCAGTGATTCTTGCATAAATGTTCACCTAATGAAGAAGACATATGTTTATCCTTTCCTGTAACTCGCATTTTTATTCTGTGGAGGAGAAGGGGGATATGAACATGGGAAGAATGAATCCAACGGCTTTCTTTTGTTTTAAGTTTACATAATATATATTATAAGAAGTAAAAGAAAAGATGAAAAAACCGTCTCATATACTAAGTAAACTTAAGATAATGAGACGGAAGAAAAATTAATCCAAACTCCACTATGTAACTCGTTACATAATGAACAGGCATTTCACTAAGCAAGACCCATTGCGTAGTAAATGATCCATCCAAGCATTAACAATGAAATGAGTCCTTCGCCAAAAATAGAACCTGTTTTTGTGGTGACAGGAAAACTTACATTGTATTTAATGGGATATAATATAGCCACACCACGTGTCGTGAGCATGTCCAATAAAATGTGGCTAATTATCCCGCTTAATAAACCTGCTTGAATGGCTGTTCCGTATACTCCAGGTATTCCCTCTACTACGAGATACATAAAAAAGACAAAAAGTATACTGTGTGTGATTGTTCGATGCCCAAATATCTTACCAATCAATTTTGAAAGAATTCCCGTTCGTCTTCCAATCCATGAAAAAGGCTGGCAAATGTCAGGCAGCAGCCCACCCGCTAACGCACTAGCGGTGAAAACTATTCCTTCTGGGCTGTAAATCGTTGTAATTGGTAACGATGAGATAGTTAAATAAAAAGTTCCTGTTGCAATAGCTCCAATAGCATGTGTACCTGCATTCATACATATTACCTTTCTAATAGTTTACATAATAATTGTATTGTTAAGTTTTATCTGCTTCTGTAGTTATATTTAAATGATCTGTTTTTATCCATATCTCCCGGATGTTACCACTCTCTTCTACATCAATGACAAAAGAGCCGTTATTGTAACGATCAACGGGGCGTAAGCTGCTGGTGGACTGCGTCGATACTTGATCCTCTTCCGTACGAATTTGTACATCGACATCTTGGTTTATTAATTCTAAGCCGACGATGAAATGGGGTTTTGTCTTTAGCTCACGGAGCATAACTACCCCTCTATTTGCCCGAGACCCTGACTCGAATTCTTTTAGAGACATTTTTTTCATTGCCCCTCGCTGGGTCATTGCAATCAGCCACGACGAATCATTATTTGCTGGAACACAAAAACCATTTACTACGGTGTCATTTTTCTTCAGGTTTATTCCTTTTACCCCGGCTGCTCGTTGACCGACTGGAGATACTTCAGACTCTGGAAATCGCAGACCGAAACCATTGTGTGTCCCGATAAATATATCAGTTTCTCCATTTGTCAGCTGTATGTTTCTCACTTCGTCATTATCTTTTAATTTAACCGCAACAAGAGCTCGAGTATAACGTTGAGCTTGATAAGCAGATAAAGCAGTACGTTTTACCATTCCTTGTTTTGTAAAGAATACGAGGAATCTATCCTCATTAAACTCAGACACAGGTATCGCTTGAATTAATATATCGTCTGGTTCAACTTGTACAATATTACCGATATGCTGTGCATTGTCTTTCCAACGAATATCCGGCAGTTGGTGAACGGGCATATAGATATATCGTCCATTTTGTGTAAATATTAGCAAGGTATCGGTAGTATTTAGCTGTTGTGCAAATAACAAGTCATCTGTTTCTTTCATACCGGGCGGCTCTTCATTAGAAGCGCTATAAGACCGGAGACTGGTTCTTTTAACATACCCTTCTCTCGTAATACTAACAATCACGTCTTCAGAAGGTACCATGACTTCTAAATCAATTTTTAATTCTTCGATTTCGTCTTCAATCACCGTTTTCCGATCGTCCGCGTATGCTTTTTTCACACGTTGTAATTGCCTTTTTATTACATTTAATAGTTTCTTTTCACTAGAAAGGATGCCCTTTAATTTTTCTATTTCTTTTGCAAGTTCTTCTGATTCGTTTTCTAGTGTTTGAACATCTGTATTCGTTAAACGATATAATTGGAGTGTGACAATAGCTTCCGCTTGGACTTCCGTAAAATGGTATTGTTCCATTAAGTTATGTTTTGCGTCTTTTTTATCTCGTGAAGACCTAATAATAGCTATTACTTCATCTAAGACTGAAACAGCTTTTATGAGACCTTCTACAATATGCTGTCTTTTTTCGGCTTTTTCTAATTCAAACCGGCTTTTGTTTGTCACTACTTCTTTCTGGTGGTCAATGTATGCGTTCAGTATCTCTTTTAACCCTAGTAGTTTTGGAGTTTTGTTTTGAATTGCGACCATATTAAAGTTATATGATACTTGTAAATCTGTTGTCTTGTATAAATAATTTAAAATCCCATGAGGATCCGCTTCTCTTTTTAGCTCGACAACGATTCGCAAACCAGTTCGATCGGTGTCGTCTCGTACTTCTGCAATGCCCTCTATTTTTTTATCAAATCGGATTTCGTCCATTTTCTTGACTAAATTTGCTTTCACCACGTCATATGGGATTTCCGAGATGACAATTTGTTTCCGGCCTCCGCGCACTTCAGTGATTTCAGCTTTTGCTCTTACAACTATCTTACCGCGACCTGTTTCATACGCTTTTTTGATACCATCTACGCCTTGTATAATCCCCCCTGTTGGAAAATCGGGGCCTTTTAAAACGGTCATAAGCTCATCGACCGTACACGCAGGTTTCTGCATGACTAGCAAAGTTGCATCGATCACTTCCCCTAAATGATGAGGAGGTATATCTGTCGCATATCCCGATGAAATGCCGGTCGAACCATTTACGAGTAAATTGGGATATAAAGCGGGTAAGACGACGGGCTCTTGTAAGGAATCATCAAAATTAGGAATATGTTCAACTGTATCTTTTTCTATATCTTTTAACAGCTCTGCTGCTATAGAGGATAAGCGAGCTTCTGTATACCTCATAGCCGCAGGAGGATCCCCGTCAATAGAGCCGTTATTTCCGTGCATTTCTATTAGAGGAAGTCTGCTCTTCCACTCTTGGCTCATCCGTACCATTGCCTCATACACCGAGCTATCTCCATGCGGATGATAATTACCAATCACATTCCCTACCGTCTTGGCAGCCTTACGGAAAGGTTTGTCTGCCGTATTCCCATCTTGAAGCATGGCGTATAGGATGCGCCGTTGTACAGGTTTTAAGCCGTCTCTTGCGTCAGGCAAGGCACGTTCCTGGATAATATATTTACTGTAGCGTCCAAATCTGTCGCCAAGTACGTCTTCTAGAGGTAAATCTAAGAATTTTTCCGCCTCTGCCACTCTTTAATCCTCCTTTGTAACATGTAGATTTTCATTTTCTAAAATATTTGTTTCTTCTTCGAGACCAAATGCTACATGGGATTCAATCCATTTTCTACGTGGCTCTACTTTGTCTCCCATTAATGTTGTTACTCTTTTATCCGCACGAGCAAGGTCATCGATCGTAACGCGGATGAGCGTTCTTGTTTCTGGATTCATTGTGGTTTCCCAGAGCTGCGTGGCATCCATTTCACCTAGACCTTTGTATCGTTGGATGGTGTATCCTTTCCCAACTTTTTTAATGGCGTCTTCTAATCCTCTCTCATCCCAAGCGTATTCTATCTTTTCCTTCTTGCCGCTTCCTTTGCTGACTTTATACAAAGGAGGCAGGGCAATATATACTTTTCCTGCTTCCACCAAGGGACGCATATAGCGATAGAAAAAAGTAAGTAATAAGACTTGGATATGAGCACCATCAGTGTCAGCATCTGTCATAACGACCACTTTATCGTAATTGCGGTCTTCCATAGAAAAGTCTGTTCCAACTCCGGCACCGAGGGCATAAATAATCGTACGAATTTCTTCATTTTTCATTATGTCATCGAGCTTTGCCTTTTCTGTATTAATGACTTTTCCCCGTAATGGTAATACGGCTTGGAATTTTCGGTCTCTCCCTTGTTTCGCTGAACCGCCGGCGGAATCTCCCTCCACGAGGTACAGTTCATTTTTTTCCGGATTTTTAGATTGAGCGGGTGTGAGTTTTCCGCTTAACAACACATCTTTTTTCCTGTTTTTCTTTCCTTGCCTTGCCTCTTCTCTAGCTTTTCGTGCCGCTTCACGAGCTTGAGCTGCTTTGATCGCTTTCTTCACCAGCATGGAGCTAATAGATGCGTTTTCTTCAAGGAAATAACTCAGCTTTTCTGAAATGACTTGGTCTACCGCTGAACGCGCTTCCGGAGTACCAAGTTTTCCTTTTGTTTGACCTTCAAATTGCAATAAGTCTTCTGGTATCCGAATAGAAATGACAGCAGTAAAGCCTTCTCTAATATCTGAACCATCTAAGTTTTTATCTTTTTCCTTAAGAAAATTCATCTTGCGAGCATAATCATTTACGGCTCTTGTTATTGCTGTTTTCGCTCCTGATTCGTGCGTGCCTCCGTCTCTCGTTCTTACATTGTTAACGAAAGAAAGAATATTTTCTGTATAAGCATCGTTGAATTGAAAAGCAAATTCTACTTCAATATCTTGACTCTTTCCTTCAAAAAAGACGACTGGATGAAGCATCTCTTTATCTTCATTCAAATATTCAACAAAAGCCTGGATTCCAGTTTCATATGTAAATGTGTCCGTTCTATAATCTTCTTTGTTCTTCGGCCTTTCATCATGAAGGCGGATAGTAACACCATTTAGAAGAAAAGATGCTTCTCGTAATCTTTCTGCAAGCGTATCGTATTGAAAAGTCGTTGAACTGAACACAGAAGGATCGGGCTTAAAACGTATCATTGTTCCTGTCTGTTTTGTTTTTCCCTCTTTTTTTAAGGAAGTAATTGGCTTTCCACCATGTGAAAATTTTTGTTGGTACATTTGTCCGTCTCTACAAATAGTCACTGTCAGCCATTCAGATAGAGCGTTAACTACAGAGGCGCCGACGCCATGTAATCCCCCGCTCGTAGCATACCCGCCTTGACCGAACTTCCCGCCGGCATGGAGTACCGTAAAAATAACTTCTGGGGTAGGTTTACCTGTCCGATGGGTCCCTGTCGGAATACCTCTTCCTTCGTCTCTTACGGACACGCTATTATCTTTATGGAGAGTGACTTCAATAACGTCACCGAAACCTGCTAATGCTTCATCGACAGCATTGTCTAATATTTCGAAAACAAGGTGATGCAATCCTCTCGCATCTGTGCTGCCGATATACATACCTGGACGCTTGCGCACAGCTTCAAGACCTTCAAGAACCTGTATTGTATCATCATTGTAGTTCACTGTTTGCTTCATTCGTAGGTCTCCTTTCTCCTATGTACGCACAAACTATGGAGTTTACCTTTTATTAGTTGTACTATATTTCTTATCATAACACAAAAGAGAACACTTGTTCACAGGGCGGGAAAACGGAGAGAATAATAAGTATTCGAAGCGTAAAAGAAGCGCTCATCTTAAAATGAGCGCTGTCTCTTCTATTTTGTCAACGCATGTTCTACTTTAATACACCGGTTCATGATGACAGTCATTCCAGCTTCTTTTGCTATATTGTATGCTTCTTCATTTTCTAAACCAAGCTGGGCCCAAAAGATGTTAGCATCTGTTTCTACAGCCTCTTTCGCCACTGCCGGGAGGTGTTCGCTTCTTCGGAATACGTTTACGATATCAAACGGTTCGTTGACGTCTTTTAAAGAAGCGTAGGCTCGTTCTCCAAGGACTTCTTTCGCTTTTGGGTTAACCGGGATAATCTTATATCCCGCTTCTTGCATAGCACTGCTGACTTGATAAGAAGTACGTTCCGGGTTATCTGATAATCCTACCACTGCAATGGTTTTATTATCTTTTAATATTTCACCAATTTCGTTACGGGATGGATACGGAAAGCTATCCATGGTACATCATCCTCCTTCGTTTCTATACAAGGTGACCATCGGTAATCCAGTTCGACTACTTATTGTTTCCCCCGTATGAATGACTGACATTCCTTTTCGATTAGATAGGCTTCTCCATTATTTAGTAAATTAACATCATCCATTACATTTTACCATACCCTGGTGTATAGAATAAGGACGGATTGAATGACTGTTCTGTAAATTATCAATCACAAACTGTCTCGGAGTTCTTCGTTTCATAAAAAATTCAATAATATCGCTCCTATATATGACGGTGCGAAAAAATAACCTTTCGATCCGTGTTTTTGGAACGAAAGGTTTTCTAACGTACTACGTATTGACTTGCTTTTTATGTCAGGAACGTGGTTTCAAGTAAAACTCCCAAGCTTTATTTAAGTCTGTCTTCACTTGGGTAAGTGCCTGATCGGGGTATAGACCTGCCTGTGACATGTTATATCGTTTTTCTGCATTGTCTAACGCTTTTTCTATTTTACGCAGACATTCAAGCTGATGTTGATTTTGTATTTTCTCCAAACCCATTCCCTCCTCGAAAATACTACTTTTAAAGCGTATCCATTCAAGAAGGGGATTATGCCTATTTTTTACGTATTCTTTTACCCCAAAATTGATAATAGTCCGTTTTTATATTTCCGTTATAGAGCTTTCGTTTTTTCGTCGCTTTTTTGCCATATAAGGACTCAAATTTTTCATTTGATGTAATAATATACACCGACCATGTATCTAATGGGCGCAACGTTTGCCCCAGCTGTTTGTATAGTTGTTCTACTTTTTCCTTTTCGCCGATTCTTTCACCATACGGAGGGTTAGATACGATGCATCCACTTTCTTTTGTTGTTGTAAAATCGGATGCTTGCATTTGCTTAAATGATAACACTCCATATAGTCCTGCTTCTTTGGCATTTTCTTTTGAAAGCTCAATCATCTTGTGGTCTATATCCGTACCTATAATTTCGAGTGGTTGATCGTATTTTGCTACGTCTTCCGCCTCTTCATGTGCCTTTTCCCAAATGTCGCTTCCGAGCCAATTCCATTTTTCAGCCACAAATTCACGATTGAACCCAGGGGCAATATTCTGTCCCATTAGAGCTGCTTCGATAGGAATGGTTCCTGAACCGCAAAATAAGTCTGCAAATGGTCGGTCTGGATGCCAATTGGTAAGCATAACTAGTCCGGCTGCTAATGTCTCTTTTAGAGGGGCTTGGCTATGAAGCGGACGATAACCACGTTTATGCAGCCCAGGTCCTGTGGTGTCGATAGTGAGTTGTGCCTTATCTTTATGAATGGCTATTTCAATTTTATAGAGAGGTCCATCTTCTTGAAACCAATCCGTATGATACGTTTGTTTTAAGCGTTCGACAATTGCTTTTTTTACAATGGCTTGGCAGTCTGGTACACTATATAACTTCGATTTCACGGAACGACCGGTTACCGGAAATTCCGCATCGCTTGGTAAAAATTCTTCCCAAGCCACGGCTTTTGTTTGTTCGAATAACTCTTCAAAAGAATAGGCGGGGAACTCTGCCATTTTTATCTTCACACGGTCAGAAGTTCGAAGCCATAAATTTGCACGCGCGATAGCTTCTAGCGGTGCTTCAAACTCTACTTTTCCATTTTCAACCTTCATGTTCTCTCCGTAACCTAATTGTTTTACTTCTTGTGCGACAAGGGATTCAAGACCCATAGTGGCAGTTGCGATAAGAGTCACCTGTTTATTCATGGCTTTGCTCCTTTTTTTAAAAGATAAGAAAACATTCATGGAGTGATGTCTAGCTTCAGGCGCCATCGGCTCGAGGTCGCTTCAACCCGCACTGTGGCGGCAAGCCTCCTCAGGCTCACAGTTGAATGTTCTTTTGCTAAAAGCGCAAACGTCAGGTATGGATCTTTTGCTAACTTCGCAAACGTCCTGTTTGCAACGCAAAAGTCAACGCATCCTGCGTAAGCCAACGCAAAAGTCAGCACATCCTGTGCAAGGCAGTTCGATGTTGTCACAGGAACTTCCGCAGGAGGCGGTGGCTTCTACGTTGCCCACACGATGTGGGCGATCTTAGTAGAAGTTCCTTTTTCTTTAGTCGAACTTCCTTCTCCAGCGCTTGTCGCCGATAGGCGGGCGCCTTGCTCTTTTCTTGGTCTTTCTCTCTAGTATGTATAAAGCGTATCATTCTTTTACTTTGCTTGTGAATTTCTCCTAATGAAATGTTGCTGAAATAAAAAAAACCCCTATTAAGGGGTTGTCCAGAGGCCGAAAACATTCTAGTAAGCCATGTTCTGTCCCTTTGTGCTGTTACGGTTATTCACCTCGCACTCCGGTGGCAGTCATCTATCTGCAAAGCATTATGCTCTGCCCTTTCTTTCCGTTTTATTCCTTCAGAAAGGCGCCCCTACCAATATTTGGGTTTCTCGCTCGAGGGGTTTACCTCGTTCCACCCCGCTTGTTTCCAAACGGGCTCCGTCACTGTGGCACTTTTCAGGGTAATAAGACCATATCCTAAGGACACAGGTCTATTCCCCGCCGTCAGTCCAGCGGTACAGCCGGACTGCCCTGACTTATTGTTTCGTCAGGCACGAACACTACAGTCATCTCAGACTGTGCGAGCATGGACTTTCCTCTGCGTTAAAACGCAGCGACTGCCAGAATGTTTCCAGCTTCTTTTTTAAGCCAAGTGCTATTATAGCTTGTTTGTATGCTTTTGACAAGCACCCTTTAAAAAGAATTGTTTCCTCTTTTCCCTTCTGATTCCATTTCGTTTCTTTTGGTGTACTCTTGAATGGCTTGTTTTGCTAACTTATCAGCAGCTCGATTTTGCTTCGAAGGGATCCATTTTAAGAAGCAAAGTTCAGAAGAATCCATCCGGTTGAGAATTTCCAGTAAATACGGACGGAACATTGACTTTTTCGTATGGCGTTTCTCCACTGCTTCGTCCACTAGTTTTGAATCTGTATTAATGGAAATAATGTTCCAATCTCTCGTTTCGCACAGTTTTAGAGCTTCGAGAACAGCAGCAAACTCTGCTTCATGGTTCGTCATTGTACCTAAAGGTATAGAAATAAATTCATTTTCTCCCTCGTCTGGCTGCACGAAAATCCCAGCACCAGCATAACCCGGGTTTCCGGCGCTCGCTCCGTCTACAAATATTCTTACCAAGCTACTGTCCTCCTGTTCAAAAGTCTAACTCCTCTAAGTATGGAATGTCCTGCCTCGCTTGTTTGATGGTGTCACGATCAATAAACGTGGTCAGAATCTGCTTCTCATGAGAAGAGGCTTTAGTAACTACGTTTCCATATGGATCACACACTTGACTTTGTCCACATGCAGTCGAATGTATCGTATTCGCCCCGACTACAAAACATTGGTTATCTAATGCGCGGCAAGGAAGTTGTACGTTCCAGCGGGTTTCCGCTTGATTGCTCCAGACAGAAGGGCAAATAATAATATCAGTCTCTTTTTTTGCCAAAGTACGTGCCGGTTCAGGGAATTCTATATCATAGCAGACAAGAAGACCGATTTGCCCAAATTGTGTAGGAAGGGGTTCATAATTTTTTTCTCCAGGGGTAAATATGTATTTCTCCTTCCCCCAGAGCTTAGACTTGCGGTAAAAATGCAGGGTATGATTCTTTTCATCTACGAATCCGCAAGTAATAAATAGATGATTTCTATCACGTTCAGGGAAAGAAAAAACAATGCCGCCTTCCAATTTACGACTCAACTCTCTAAAGAAGCGGACGGGACGTGAATCTCTCGTCGCTGGTGCGGCAAGGGAGTAGAAAGCAGCCTTGCTTAAAAAATATCCACTCCAAACAAGCTCAGGAAATACTAATAGACTGACTTCTTTTTTCTTAGCTTCTAAACAGGCATGGAGACAGCGGGACTCATTTTCATCAATATCCCCGGCGGAAGAGGGAATTTGGGCGATCCCCACTTTATATTTTCTCTTATTCATACAACTTCTTTCCAAATACCTCTTTCTCAAGGTTGGACAAGCGTTTCAAAATATCATAATTGGTTCCGGCGCTAGTTTGCGTTTGATAATGATCGGTAACAGTTGTCTCACTTTTGGGGCTGTTTGTTGCAACAGGTCCTTTATGTTGCTTTGTTTGTTCTAGTTCGGTTTCAAGATCTCTAATTCTCTCATTAAAAGCTTCATAGTCTTGTATAATAAGATCAAGAAATTGATCGACTTCGTCTTTATTGTAACCTTTCATGCTTGTTTTAAAATCTTTATCTAATATTTCTTTGGCAGTTAAACGAATGTTTTCCATTCTTCGGCTCACCCCAAAATTTAAGAAAAAGTTATTTTTCCTTCATTTTTTCAAAATATTGCAGAAAAGTCAATTTTGTTGTCTTTACTCTAAGAAATCATGATGGGAATTCGCTTCCTCTACAGCTTCTTGTAATTCATCTGGCGTTATCCAATAAATGGGATAGTTGTCTCTTTGAGAGCGGCGCTCGGCGGCTTCGAGATAGTACTTAGGTGTACCGGGTTGTTCCTCATTATACATCAAGAGTAAAGCATCTGTTTTCATAATGATAAAGTCATTTTTAGCACGCAGCTGGCCCGGGTTTTCATACTCTCGTTTCGATATGGCTTCTGTAAAATCTGCTTGCTGCAACAGGGCATGATAACGTTCTTGAGCATCTTCCGGCCAAATTTTCTCTTGGTTCAGAAAGGGAGGAAGCACAGCTAATTTTAAATGAGGCCATTCCTCTTTTAATTGGATCACTGTTTCAGCTGTCCATTGTTCTACGCCAGGCTGTCCGGATAACACTACCCATTCGAGACCTTCGTCCAGAAAGGCAATCAAACGCTTCTTGATTGTATGTTTAATGTACTCTATTTCGGGAGCGTCTCTTCTGTATATCCCCAATTCATTAGGTTTGTATCCTGTTATTGCTAATACTTTCACACGATCCCTCTTTCGCTAAACATGACGTTTCATATTTTAAAGAACAGCCGGCACATAAATACCGGCTGTAACGACCCTTGTCTCATTATTATTCATTTACTTACGCTTGAGAATACCCTTTTTGCCTAAAATGAGTTGTTCGAGGACCGACTCCTCTCTCAGGCCGTAGTATCAGTGGATACACCGTTCCGGGCGTTAGGTGGATGGTACATAGGATTTCTTCCATGTAAAATACGACAAAGCACTCCATCTCAACAGAATTTTTTGTCGGAAGTTTCCCTAATGAGGGAGATAAAGAAAGATTTTGCGCTTGCCCGGGAAATAAAAGAAATATCACGAAGGTGGTATTTCCCGTTCAATTTTCTTTTGTAATCGAAGCCTCCGCTTTGTTATATCATCTCTTACATTCGATTTATCAGGCTGAATGTATTTAATGAAATGGAGAGCTTTTTCAGGATCTTTCACCCGGTGTTCATAGTATTTAGCGAGCTCAATCGCTGCTTCATATTGATGCATCCCTGGATGACGAAACGCCCATTCGAAGTAATACATTGCCTCTCTTTCTTGTTTCTGCTTCTTTAAAGCCCTTCCGACTCTAAGACTGCTTTCTTGTTTTATTTCCTGATTATCACTTGCTTCAAACACTTTTCGATGACACCACTCTGCTTTCTCCCATTCGTTCAATTGCTCATACCATTTACCGATTTCCATTCGTTCTCTGCTACTCGTCCCCTTCGCCAGCACTCGTTTTGATAAATCGATGTATAGTGTGATCAAAGAAAGTACATCCCATTCGTTATGTTCAAGGACCCCTTCTATATACTCCGGATGCTGTTCATGCAAATAATCAAAATACAGCATAGGTGCTAAGTAACCGGGAGTATCTTCTACTCGTTCGACTCCTAATATTTCTTTCTCTACTATCGATAACTTACAAGAGGGTAAGCGGTGGCGCAGGAGTCGACGAGCAGCATGCAAAAGGTCAAAGTGACCAAAAGGAGGCAGTTTAGGTACTTCATTTCTTACGAAGGTGTGTCGTGTCTTTACTTGAGGCCAATCAAATGCCTTTCCGTTGTACGTCACGAGGTGATGCGTAGAACGGGTTTCGGATAGAAAATAATAGTAAAAAGCAGCTTCGGCTTCTGGTCCAGGCAAAAAATATTGGTTCACTTTAATTTGATTATCATCATATGCAGCGCTTCCTAATAGAAATATTAAATTACCTGCCCCACTGTTTAGACCTGTCGTTTCCGTATCAAAGAAGAGGAAATCTTCGGGTCTTCTTTTTTCTGGGTGGAGCGGATGATGAGATAACTCTTTCTCCCATAAGTGACAGACGTCAAATATTTCACGAAATGAATAATTTCCGTGTAAATGATCAATAGGATAAGTGACCTCTCGTTTCATAGTATATTCCCCATCTAAAAATAAAGGATAGGCATTTAATTTTTCCCATTCCTTTGCGTAAGGGAGCTCTTCATGCCTCGTGATATCACGATTCATTTCTTTGTCTATCAGTTCAGGTGTTTTTTTTGTTTCAACAGGAGTCCCCATGTGATGCTTCATACGTTTTAATTTATTTTTTAGTTTCAACAGGAAATCTCTCCTCTAATTGTCGAAGAAGACGATTAGTTGTCCACTTCACTTCTTCGTCCAAATTCACATCAGACCCTGTACAAGAGGGACATCCCGACGTACAAGGGCAAGAGCGGAGTAATTCTTTAGCCTGTCTCAAAAGAGAAGACAGTGATTGAAATAATGTTTTGGATAAGCCGATGCCTCCGGGATAACGGTCATACATAAAGATCGTCGGTTTCTCGGAATGAGTCGCTTTCATTTGAGGAACGACATGTAAGTCACTTTGATCACACATGACATGAACAGGAGCTACTTGACGGATCAAATGAGCGAGTCCCATCAATGCCTGTTCTAATGATTCTCTGTCAAAATGCTGTGTAATTTCGTCTGAAAGACTCAGCCAACAGGCATTAGTATGAAGTTCTTCTTCTGGTAGATGAATCGAGCCTGAGCCGATATTTTCAAAAGTAGATAACCTTATTTTTTTGAATATAGTCGCTTTAGCATTAACCATAACATCGCCAAATGCGGTTTCAAGGCCGGAATGATTGCAGCTGTCGTCTTCATCTAATACCTTTAATTCCACTGCTAAATTAGCATCTGTAAAGTATTCCACTCGAACTTCTTCTACGTATGCTTTTCGTTCTTCCCAATCTAACTCTTCTACTTGATATTGAATTCCCTGATGTAAATATATTGCTTTCTCATGGAGTAAGGTCATGGCGCTGAAGCGGTCCATTTCCCCAATCACTTTCACATCAGACTTAGTAGTCTGGTCTATGATCACTACGTTTTCTTGAGAGGCAGAACGTAAACTTATTCCATGAGCGGGAAACGTGTCATTCATCCAGTACCATTTACGACCGCGGTGATGAAGAACTTGTTCTTCTGTAAGAAATTCTAATATCTCTTCTACTTCTACTCCGTCAAATGTCTCCCCTTCTCGGAAAGGGAGTTCAAATGCGGCGCACTTCAAGTGGTCAGATAATATAATTAGATTATTAGGATCAATTCTAGCTGTTTCTGGATTTTGGCTTAAAAAGAAGTCAGGATGTTGAATCATATATTGATCAATAGGCGCTGAGCTGGCAACGAGAATCGTTAACGATTCTTCCTGCCTTCTTCCTGCCCTGCCTGCTTGCTGCCACGTGCTTGCGATAGATCCCGGATAACCTGTCATAATACAAACTTGTAGTTGCCCTATATCCACCCCGAGTTCTAAAGCATTGGTACTCACAACCCCCATTATGTCGCCATTACGGAGTCCTTTTTCGATATCACGTCGTTGTTTTGGTAAATAACCGCCTCTATACCCACGTATTGTGCTAGGACCGAGTTCTTTTTTGATTAATTCCTGTAGATGACTCAATATAACTTCAACACGGACACGGCTTTTAGCGAACACAATCGTTTGAATTTTTTCTTTTAAGAATAGGGAAGCGAGCTTATTCACTTCGGACGTGGCACCTTTTCGGATATTTAATGCTTCATTTACGATGGGCGGGTTATAAAAAACAAAATGTTTTTTCCCGCGGGGAGCGCCATTGTTATTAATTAATTCAAATGATTCCCCTGTTACGGATTCAGCGAGCTCACTTGGATTAGCAATGGTCGCCGATGTACAAATGAAGACAGGATCACTGCCATAATAGCGAGCAATGCGCTTTAATCGTCGAATCACATTTGCTACGTGGCTGCCAAATACACCTCGGTACGTATGCAATTCATCGATTACAATGTATTTTAAATTCTCGAAGAGAGAAACCCATTTTGTATGATGAGGTAATATAGCAGCATGTAACATATCTGGATTCGTGATAACAATATGACCGGCTTTTCGAATCACTTGTCTAATGTTAGGCGCTGTGTCTCCATCATAAGTGAAGCTTTTTACAGGAACGCCCATGTCATCTATAAGTTCATTTATCTCGCTTTTTTGATCTTGAGCAAGTGCTTTCGTCGGGAATAAATATAATGCTCGGCTGCTTTCGTCTTTTAGTATAGATTGAAGCACAGGGAGATTATAAGAAAGCGTTTTACCAGAAGCAGTTGGAGTGACTGATACAGTATGTTTTTGATATAGCCCGCTAAGCTCCAAAGCACTTTTTTGGTGCGTATATAAAGAATCGATTCCTTTGTTCTTTAAAGATCGTATAATACGGTCATCGAGATAATCTGGGAACGGCACTTCTTTAGCAGGTTCCTCCGGAATGGTGTGCCAATGGGCAATATTTCCACTCAGATCCTCATCCGACCGCATCCAATCGATCAGTTGAGCCATATTTCTTTTATGCATGTCTGTTCACCTCTGTACGTATCATTTTAGCGAATATACGTTTGATTTCCAATATGTTTAAGAAACTAGATAATAAGAAAGCAATAGGTGAACTGTTATATGTAAAAGTGTGTATACAAAAAAACAATAACGGTATCCCGTTATTGTAATAATACAGAGCCTATCCTGTTTTACCATTTAATGATTTTCGCACCGTTATCTTACTGTGTAATAGTCATTAATCATTTGCAAAACGCTTTTTTCTTCTTTAACAGGGGTAAATCGGCGTTCGTTTGATTTTTTTTCTGGGCGTTTCATTCCAACCACTCCTCATTGCTGTTTTATGTTGTTTTTATTATATCCCTGTGTTATAAAACAGTCAATAGTTTTTTTGAGAAAAATTATAACAAAAAGCCCAACAGTTTTATTTCTGTTGGGCCTGTAATAAATCAGAATTACATATGAACCTCGACGTCGGCTTTCTTGCGAAGATCATCGATGATCTTTTCTATTTCTTCATTTTCTTTTTGGGCTCGAAGCCGATTCTCCAGCTGAGGCTTCATTTCCTCATAGGAAGGAAATTCTGGTATGTTTTCCCCTTCCCCTTGCATTTCAGTCATTTGATCATAGCTCTCTTTAATGTCCTCTTCAGGTATTTCTATCTCGCCTGTTTCTTCTGCAACTAGTTTTTCAACTTTTATCTGAGTTTGGATGTCTTCGATGAGATCTTCTTCTGAGACATTGCTTGATTCGAGTGCTTCTTCATACTGTTCATCTGATTCAAACTGTTCTTTTAGTGATGCCAGCTTTTCGTTTAATTCTTCGTCGGATGCTTGTAATTCTCGCTGACTTGCTTCTTGGATGAGAAGCTCCTGACCGATCATTTGATCAACGATTTGCTGTTGAATTTGTTTGGCCATTTCTCCATTTTCATCTTGTTCTTCATCATACATCCCCTGCATCGCGTAATTATTTAACGTTGATACGTAGATGGGTTCAAATTGATCTTTTGTAATTTCACTCCCATTTACCTCAGCGACAACATCAGGGATACCTTCTAAATCTGGATCTGGCATTTCCGGTTGTTGGTCCATTGTTTCTTCTTCGTTTTCACTTGCTTCTTCACTCATATTCTCTTCTTTATCTGCTGTTTCTTCCCCACCACACCCTGTAATCAAAGAGACAGATATGGCAGTGGCGAGTCCCATTATCCAGTTTTTTTTCAAAAATGAAACCCCTCTCTAATTATCCTTTTATTGTTATGTAGTGTAACATACTCGAGATACGTGTATGACTATGTATGTACGTATTAGATGAAATAGAAAAGAGGTACCTATTAGGATGGTACCTCTTTCAATACATTAACAATTGCTAGGTGTATCATTCATCACAAGCCCTACTTTACCGTTCTCCGTCAGGCCTGTATCTAAAGTGACATTTTCTACATGTGGCACAATTTGTTCTTCAATAGCCACGTCAATACCATTAATCTCTTTTTTAACATCGGATTCTTCCGGCTCATCCAGAGCCAGTCCCAGTTTAGGGCCTCCTCAGCCATAGCCAGAGAATACTACCCGGAGAGTACTAACATTTTGTTCTTTCATTACATCTTCAATATACTCTTTAGCTTTATCAGTAATTTGCATGTTTCTCACCTCTTTCTAAGCTCTATACTTATTGTAGATCATCCTTTTATATTTGGAAAGGATTCAGCACATGGAGTACGTTACTTATTAGGGCGGCTTGCGTTCCAATATTCTTTAAAATGGTGACCGCTGATGCCTTTAATTATATGCCTGTCAAAGAAATGGGTGAGCCAGCTAATGAGGTGCGGCAAGTGCTCTGGACCACTTAAGCCATCTACATACGTGTCTATCCCGTCAAAATCAGAGCCAAACCCAGTAATTCTTAAAGCTCCCAATTGGTCCAACCGTTCTAGATGGCGTGCAATATCCGCATAAGTTGCTGATTCTGTTCCATTGAGGAAAAGGGGATAAAGTGTCAACCCAAGGAATCCTTTTTTGTGGGCGAGAGCTTTAATTTGGTCATCAGATAAATTTCTAGGGTGATTACAAATTGATTTTACATTGGAATGAGTGACGAGGACTTGATCGGCCCAGTCTAGTACATCCCAAAAGCTTTTTTCGTTTAAATGAGAGGCGTCCACGATAATATCATTTGCATTCATCCACTGAATCATTTCTTTCCCGGCTTCAGTTAAACCATATTGGTTTGGCTGTGAACTACCGGCAGCAAGATCATTTTTTTCATTCCAGGTCAAGCTTATTATCTCTACTCCTTTGGATTTTAACCACTCCCATGATTTCCAGTCGTTTGCAAACATTCCGGCTCCTTCCAATGATAAAATGGCATGAGTATTTGCCGGTGAAGTTAGTGAGATCCGTTGATATGGCTTCCATTCTATGGTATCTTCTACAATAATTTTATTTTCAAATAAGTGTACTTCTTCCTGAATTTGCTGTCTTTGTTTTTGTATGGATTGGCGTGGTGGAGTAAACAACGCGAAATTTTGTACATTGATGTTTCCTCGCTCTAAAGAATATTTATTTACTAGCGTATGTGCATTTTCAGTAAAGGAGTGATTTCCAGTCTCACTCATTTTCCACAAAGCATCACAATGAATATCTGCGGTGAACATATCATTTTCCCCCTTTTACATGCTTACTTGTAAGCATATGTAAGAAGAGGATTTTGAGTACATACACCAATTTTCAAAGGCTCTTCATTTACATGAGAGCGCGTATAAGCCACAGAGAAAAGTACTCGCTTTTCGCCAACGAACGACCCGCCTCCTTACATAGAGCGTTTCGACGGTTCGCATGTTTTCTCTTTTTCATGGTCTATCTATCATCACATCACCACATTAAGTATAGAGGCGTACATGGATAAAGACAGAAAAAGAAATGCCTACCCTTATCACAAATACAAAAACTTGTAAGTGTGAAACTGGTAGGCATTCCTATCGGTGATTTAGTGAAACATTTATATTATACGAGAAACGGCAATGGGCGATATACGATTTTAACGTCTTCTGGTATAATCCCTTCCGTCTTTGCTGTTAGTAAATGTCTGTACATTTTCTTCCCTGCTGTTGCGTTAGCGGAATGTATGGTAATTCGTTCCGGAAAGCGTTTCAACTGAAGCAGGAATAAAACGACTTCATAGCCATTTTTTTGATGGCTTCCTAAGTCATGGTCCAGAGACAAATGTGAGACTGGTTCCTCCTCTTGCAGTAATAGTATGCATTCTTCTGCCGTTTTCACAACAATATGATCAGGAGGGCCCGGTCGCATATCATCAAGAAATATATTGCGCCTGTCCATGATAACCCCTTTTGCGATGTAATTCTTGTCTCATCGCTATTTATTTTGATTAAGTATATCACAGAAAGACAATAATTACCACTATATTTCCATTTTTAGTCTTTTTAACACATGTTTCATCTGTTCTTCCTGTTGCGGGGGGAGATCTTGTTCATTCGCCGTCATCACATACTGTGCTGTGTTTAGATATTCACTGCGAAGGTGCTCCCACTCTCGAAGCAAAAACAATTTATAGTGCTCTGCCATAATCTTATGATATCCCTCTACAAATTCACTCCCATAGGGTCTAAGCGCTTCTTCGAGCTGTTCTTTAAACAATTTGGTTTGTTCTCCTGCGAAAAACTCTTTGTAGGATTTAAACTGGTTTAAGAAAGGTAAATCACCACTATTTATTGGAGCTTCACTGTGGATATCAAATTCGGGAAATTCCTCTACCTTCAATGTAACAAACTCTTCTTTTAATGGATGCGGTAAATGAGAAGTCATGGTGCTTTGAATATGTGACCAGTGCTTCTGAATAAAATATTCCATCCTAATGATCGTAGCTCTTATTTCTTGTGTGAGCTCATGGAAAATAAAATTGATTAATTCATTGGTGTATCGATAAATTTGATGTTGAAAGTCTGCCTCTTCTATGCGAGCAATATTAAATATTTCTTTATATTCATCATAATACCTGTAAAACACCCGTTGCTTTACGTAAAATAACAGTTCTTCCAGCTCTTGCATGATTCGTTCCATATCTAACTCAAAAGGATAAGTTTCCAAGTAATCGTGAAATTGAATCAGTTCTTCTTTTCTTTGTTGTTGAAGATGATGTCTTTCTTTTCTATCTAGATGAGCGGTATGAATTTTATCTTCTAATAAGTGAACTGCTTGACGAATCTCTTGATCTGCTTCTCTTATAATCAATTCATCTAAAGTTTTTATAATAAAGTAGCGAAAATTACGCAAGAACCCGTTCATCCCAGAGGTTTCTAAGCTGTCTTTTGTTGCAAAGTTTGTATCACTGTTTATAGCCATCTTCCCTGATACAGGATACACCTGCGGGTTCCGAATACCGAATTGAATAAGTTCTGTTTTTACATAATCAAGGACCTCGTTTAATTCCGTATGACTTTTAGCGAGGTCAGAAGCATTGACCAGGAACAACATTTTATCATAAGAAAAATATTCCTTTGTCCTCCCTAATTGTAATAAAAACTCTCTATCGGCTTTTGAGAAAGAATGGTTATAATAACTTACAAATAAAATAGAATCGGCTTCCTTCATTTCTTTAAAAGCTACTTCGCTGTGTCGCCGGTAAATCGAACCGGCGCCTGGTGTATCTGTTAATAAATATCCTTCGCGAGTAAATGGAGAATCAAAATAAATTGTAACTTCTTTCATCAACATAGCTTCTTCCTCTGTGGACGCTAAAGTAGCATAGTGATGAATATCGGTGATGGTTTCGTTTCCTAAACGTGAATAAGAATAGTGGTAATTGTCATAGTACTGATTTAATAAATGAATCTCCTCTTCGGTAAGGATGCGAAATGGATCTGGTTGTTGTTCTTCTTTTTCCCCTGTCGATTCCTTTTCTTCATTTCTCTCGTCTTTTTGCTCGTTATTCTCATCCTGTTCCATTTTCTCCTCGAGAAGTGCGTTCCAATCTTCAATAGAAGATAAGGTAACACTCGCAGGTCTAATAATATCATTCATATCCTGAAGGATGTCTTGACTCGTTTTATAAATAATTTTTACTGTTTTATGCTCATAACATACATCTGGTGCTTTTATATATTGGATGGAAGCCGTTGTCGGATTAGCTGCGACTGGAAGAATTTTTTCCCCTAATAAAGCGTTGGCTATTGAAGATTTACCAGCACTAAAAGCTCCAAACAAAGCAATCTTATATTGCTTCCTCTGCAGTCTCTCCAGTCGTCGATTCAGTGAATGTTTAATGTTCGTTAGACCTGGCGCTTCATTTAATAGATATAATGCATGTTCTATCCGGTTAGAATGATCTTCTATAGCTTGGGAGAAACTGTTACTATTGAATTCATTTGTATTTTCCCTGCTGTCACTGTCTGTGTAATAGGACCTAATATCGATCTCAGATTGATGATACAGCGGTTCTGGCATAGGAAGAGAAGCAGGAGATTGAGAAAAAGTGGATGAGGGAAGAATCTTTTTACAGGCTTCTAGTCTTTGGATGAATTCTTTAACAAAAGAGGTAAGCTGTTTATAGTTTTGGTTCCATTCTTCCCACGTTGTCCGTAATTGTTGAAGCCGTCCCAGCTTCGTGCGTAATGTTGAATTTTCCGTTTCAATGACTTGATGTAAATGCTTTTTCAGTAACGGAAACAACTGAATAAGACTTGCTTTGTATTTTTGCCGTATCTCGTCAACTACTGTTTTACTGTAAGTTAATACGTATTCCTGGGAAAATAAAGCTCCTCTTCTTTCAGCTTGCTGAAGTAATGTTGTGTCTGCTTTATGCTGCAGTGACATAATCTCCTCTTGAAAAACATGCGCATTAATTCCGTATTTTCTCAGTATATCTTCTATCGATTGTCGTAAATGTATGTCAATATAGTTTCGAATGTTTTCATTTAAGCTATGTAAAAGAACGGACTGACGACGATGCTTTTCTTTAGTTGTTTTTTTGTTTTTAAATAATCCTTTTATACGAAACGTTGCTTGTCTCGATTCTAAATAGTCTCGTATGAAATTCCGTGTATGATACGGAGTGAGTTTAGCATTCGCAAATATAAGATTGAAAGCTTCGATGAGATCTTTTTCAATAAAGTTAGACCAATGAGGTACTTCCTCTAAAGTACGTTGTATGTGATATATTTCTTCTATTAATGTAGTGAAATTTGAATAAGCTAATATTTGATTCTGCTCCTCTTTAGCCGGCCGTATAGAATGATCGATATGAAGAGCTAATGTTTCTATCTCCCTGTATATTCCTAATGCAGTTGTTTGCCGTACCTGTTCACTTGGCTGATCTTGGGAAAATAATTCATGCATTAATTGGTTCCAGTCGTCTTTCGATATAGCTGGGTTTGTAGCCGATAAATATAAAATATTTCTCAGTGATATATTGTGCTTTGCAATGCTGTCAAGTATTTTCTGTTTGTATTCAGAAAAGGACAGTTCTGAATTATTATGTTTATCAATTTGATTGATTATTAATGTGGGATATATATATTTATCATTTAATTGTTGAAGAAACGAAAAATTTTCGCTCGATTCCACTTGTTGATAGTCCACAATATAATAAATACTATCTGCTTCTGTAAGACGTGATTGGGCGGCTAAGTAATGAGCATGATCAGTCGAATCAATTCCTGGTGTATCGATTACCTCTAAATTAGCAGGAAAATGTTCGACGGGAAGCTCCATAAATATTTCCTCAATGTTTTCTGAATTTGTAAACCATTCATCAGAGAGATCATGAAGAGAGAGCGTTTGATATCTTTCACTGTTAGAAGCTTTATAAGTTGCAGAAAAAACATCTCCCTTACTGATATGAACCACATTCGCACTCGTAGGGATGGGGTGTGAAGGGAGAAGGTCTCTTCCAATAATTTGATTTAATATAGTTGATTTCCCAGCTGAAAAGTGACCGCAAAAAACGGCGGTACGCCGCTCTTTTTGAATCTTATGTAATAAGCTGTCCAAACGGGCTGACGTGTCAGGAGTATCATATATTTCACTTTCCCTTTTTACATCATTCACTATATTTAACAACTCATCTTTATCAAAACTGTAATTATTGAATAAGTCATTTCGTTGTTCAAGGGTGAGAAATTCAGATGTAATGTTATAGATAAACTTACACCCCCTATAATAGGAAGTCTTTTTCGTAAAGATAAGAATACGGTATATCTGCAAAGACGTACAACTGATCATTTAAGGGATAGGAGTATGTTCGGATTCTTTCTTCTCTATGTATATCAGTATACAAATCAGAAAGCATTCCTTTTTGTTCATACTGCAATCGTACGATATTTTCTAAAAAGTAAGGCCGCCAGCTCCAATTTCGGTAACGCTCTTCCACTCTGTATTGCCATACACCCTTTTCATCTTTGAGCGCGTTCCCTGACTGTTGAATACCTTCCTCATTACAAATGTACACACGGAAGCTATAATCACTTAACACAGAAGCAATTTCTTTTGTAACTTGATCAATATCTGAAAAATCTTTGTTATTATTCAAGTAATTCTTTAGCCTTTTTGTCAATGTATCGGTTAAAGCAATTTGTGACTTGATTTTCTTTTTCTCAAAGCTGAGGAATCGGTGGAAGTCTTTGTTTAACGCTTGTGTAAAGGATTTTTTATCTAAAAACGTTAAAGACTCTTTTGATAGGTAACTGCCTTGGTAATATCTCGCTCCGTGCCTCCAAGCATAATTAAGATGGGTAAACTCTTGTATATTTTGAAAAAGAAGAGAAGCACCAATTTTTCTTGAAAGACTCGAAAGTGAATGCAACACTTCGGTTAGTACACTTGGAAACGGAGAATTCCCTATAGCGTGTAAATCGACTTTGATAATATCAGGCTGTAGTAAGGCGATCTCATCCAATTGCGTGGAGCTTGTACCAACATCATCCAATGCTACTTTTACTTGCAAACTTTGAATATACTGAACGAAGTGTTTTAAATTAGATACATCCCCTTCAAATTGATGTTCTTTTAACTCGATCACCATCTTCTCAAAAGGTAAACCTTGAGATTTGAATACTGATAAACGATCAATAAATTGTTCTATATTCTCGGGCACGACTAAATTCGGGTTGAGACTAAAAAAAAGTAACTCTGAACGGTTTTCGTGCAAATATTTTGATACAGCTACTTGCTTAATATGATCATCTATCTCTTGACGGTAATCATCAGGAATCGAATTATCTGCAAAGAAAGGATGAAGATCTATCCATTTTTCTCCCTCGCCTTTTACTTTACCACTAACCCTGTAACCTTCAATTTCTTGTTTATCTGCACTTATGATCGGCTGATAATAAGGAACAGCTTTATCTTTGTTCATTACAATATCTAAGGCATCCATTCGCATCACCTTTTCTAGACAATATAACAATTATATCATGAGCGGTAAAATTGGAAAAAGGTCTGGGTAAGATCTTCATCTTATCCCAGACCTTTTATATTCTTAAAAGATAGGAAAGTATAACATTCATGGATGATGTCTAGCCCCAGCGCCCAGACGCTCTGGAGGCCCACAGATGAATGTTCTTTTGCTAAAAGCGCAAACGGTCCTGTTTGCAACGCAAAAGTCAGCACATCCTGTGCAAGCCAGGTCGGTGTTGTCTCAGGAACCTCCGCAGGAGGCGGTGGCTTCTACGCTGCACACACGAGGTGTGCGGTTTTAGTAGAAGTTCCTTTTTCTTTAGCCGATCTTCCAACTCGGTACAGGCAATGAAAGAAAGAGCACCTTTCTTTGCTGCTCCTCCAGAGCCTGTCGCGTCTGAGCAGGGCGCTTGCGCTTTTCTTATGCGAAATCGTAAGGAGTTTCTTGATACACATAGTAGTTTAGCCAATTAGTAAATAGCAAATTGGAATGTGCTCTCCATCGAAGCGGAGGCTTTTTCTCAGGATTGTTATCAGGAAAATAATTTTCTGGAAGTTCTGTATTCAATCCTCTTTCTCGATCACGTACAAACTCATCTCCTAATGTTTCACGATCATACTCGCCATGACCCGTAACAAAAATCTGTTTCCCACTTTTCTCTGCAATAAGGTACAATCCCGCTTCATCCGATTCTGCTAGAATATCTAACGCTTCTACTTTTTCTACATCTTCTTTTCTAGTTTCCGTGTATCTAGAATGAGGAGCTATAAAGACATCATCAAATCCTCTAAGTAGGTTATAATGCTGGTTTTGAACACGGTGCTCAAAAACACCAAATTGTTTCTTGTCTAAACGGTATTTTGGGACGCCATAATGATAATATAAACCAGCCTGTGCTCCCCAACAGATATGGAGAGTAGAAGTAACGTTGGTTTTACTCCAATCGAGAATGTGAGTCAGCTCATCCCAGTAATCTACTTCCTCAAAAGGGAGTGTTTCCACAGGAGCCCCTGTAATAATCATCCCGTCAAATTTCCGATTGCTGACTTCATCAATTGTCTTATAAAATGCTGCGAGATGTTCAACCGGAGTATTTTTTGATTGATGAGTATTGGGATGGATAAAGGAGACGTCTAATTGTAAAGGAGTATTACCAAGCATTCTTAGAATTTGAGTCTCCGTCTGTTCTTTTAATGGCATTAAATTTAATATTAGTATCTTGAGTGGGCGTATATCCTGTGTGTAGGCACGACTTTCATTCATGATAAATATATTTTCTTTTTCTAATATGTCTTTAGCAGGCAAATGATCAGGTACTTTTATAGGCATACGAATCTATTGCTCCTTCGCTATACTCTGTTTCGTTAATTTAGTGATCTTTAATACTTAAAGTTATCATGAAAAATACAAATTAGCAATAACATTATGACTTGTCCCTGCTTGGAATGGCCTCCAACAATTCTAAAGCTAACCTTTCAGATATTGTACTTACGCCTAGTGGTTCTGGGTGACGTCCATATTCCTCATGATGGAAATCGGATCCTCCAGTACGTAATAACTTTCTTCCAGATTGTACTTCCCAAATTTTCATCTTTTCTTCATAGTAAAGAACGGTTTCTTCATTGTGATCTCGATGGTAAATTTCAACTCCATCAAGATGATAGTGGTGTATCCACTGTTCTATTTCGTTATCTAAGTTGTAATAAACAGGATGAGCTACGACAGCCAAACCGTTAGCACGATGAATCAATTGGATTGCTTCTAGTGGTGTCATTTCCTCTGCTTTTTCTACATAACAAGGTTTACCTTCAGCAAGATAGTATGCAAACGCCTCGTCCATGTTATGGACAAACCCTTTTTCTATTAACGCTTTGGCAATATGTGGCCTTCCGATACTGCCTCCATCTGTATGCTTCGTAACGTCTTCTGGCTTTAACGAAATATCGACGTCTTTCAGTTTTTGAAGAATAGAGTGAAGACGTTTCTCACGAAGAATTCGCTGTTCGGCTAATACATCTTGTAGTTCTTGATGGTTTATGTCTATTCCATATCCAAGCATATGTACATTTTTGTTCTGTGCTTTAGTGGAAAGTTCAATTCCATTAATTATGGTTATTTGGAGAGATGATGCTGTTTCTTTTGCTTCTGCTATACCTTCCGTTGAATCGTGATCGGTAAGGGACACGATGGATAGTCCAGCTTTTTTGCATTTATGCATTAAATCAGACGGGGAATATCCCCCGTCTGATGCTGTCGAATGCATATGTAAGTCTGCTTTCGACATATTATCTTCTCCTTTATTCGTTGTCATTTACATCCACATTTAAATCCCAAGTTGCTAATCCAACTCCCGAGTGGTTCGTGTAGGTGAATTCATAGTGGGAGGATGGTTCAACTGGAAAAGCTAACGTACCTCTTCTTAATCCCTCAGGGCGTAATTGACCGCCAATGAGCCGTTGATCGTCATAATTAGATTCATTTTCAGAGGCATATCCCTTTTCGTTAACAACTAACGTGTTAAATAAAGGAATTTCTTTCGATTGATCTGAACGATTGAAGAATGAAACATCTACTACGACATACAGTTGATCTTCTTCTTTTGTAGTATAAGCTTCATGAACAGTTATATCAAAATGATGAACATTATCTGTTTCCCCGACTTCAAGCAAGTGTTCTGAATCTGCCGAAACCATTTGAGAAAATTGGTCTTCTGGTACAATAGCTTGCTGGGATTGTATATACATTCCACAAAAAATACCTAAGATTAGTATGAGTCCAAGCAGAAGATAAAATCTCTTGTCCATTGTCTGTCCTCTCCCATTCAAATGAAATCGTTCACAGATACGAGCGATTTCGGAATGATGCTATACTATTTCCACCAATCATCGTAGATATTTGCAGGCATTTGTCTTTTGTGTTCTGTTAAGGTGTACATGTTTATTAACTTTTCTTTCACTTCCGTACTAACATTTTTTCCTTCTAGGAAATCATCAATTTCATTGTACGTAATGCCGAGCGCTTCTTCATCAGGTAAGCCAGGCTTATCACTTTCGAGGTCAGCTGTCGGAACTTTCTCATACGTACTGGGAGGAGCTTGCAATTCACTTAAAAGAGTCTTACCTTGTCTTTTATTTAATCCCACTAACGGTGCGACATCACATGCACCATCCCCATGCTTAGTGAAAAAACCTGTAATAGCTTCAGCAGCATGGTCAGTACCGAGTACTAAACAGTTGAATTCTGCGGCTACATCATAATGAACCTTCATTCTTTCTCTAGCTTTTGTATTTCCTTTATTAAAGTCACTCATTTTTTTGCCAGTGGCCTCTTCAAAAGCCCGCTGAGCTCCATCTACAGCTTCTTGAATATTGATAGTATACGTTTCAGTGGGTTCTATATAGTTTAAAGCAGCAACAGCATCATCTTCATCAAACTGCTTTCCGTATGGAAGACGCAGTGCTATAAATGTATATGTGTCTTCTTCCTCATTATTCAACTCATCTACAGCCATTTGAGCAATTTTTCCCGCAAGTGTTGAATCTTGTCCTCCGGAAATGCCTAAAACATAGCCTTTTGCGCCTACTTTCTTGGCATATTCTTTCAGGAAATTTTTTCGGTCTTCGATTTCTTGCTGTGGATCAATAGTAGATTTCGCTTTTAATACATCAATAATTTTTTCTTGAGTTACTCTCATGATTATTCCCCTCCACTCTGATACGGGTTAGCAAGTCATGGTTATCTTTTACCTGTGCTGTTCAAGTTTAAACTCTTGATTCCAGTTGAAATCGGGCAATTTGGTCCGTTTTATTTTCTTCTTTTAAAATGTACAACTGTTTTTCACCCAGTAGGTCAAAATGTGGAAACCATTCGCGGTAATGGATCCATTCTTTCTTCAAGCCGTATTTCTGACCCCATTTTATAAGGGTCGATAGGTCACTACACGCAGCTTTCGTAACGGTAGTACAATCGGGAAAGCGTTCGTCATACCAGTAATGAGTAATGAACGCTACTTCTCCTTTACTAGCGAGTTTTTTCCATGATTCTAGCTCGGAACGTTTAATACCAAACGCCATGTATTTCCCTTCCTTCTCTTCTTTATACCACAATAATATAACGACGTCTGCATAAAAGTCGATTGAAATCGATCTTTCACTTATCAGCAGTTGAACTTCTGCTAAAAACGCAAACGTCCTGTTTGCAACGCAGAAGTCAGCACATCCTGTGCAAGTCAGGGCGCTTGCGCTTTTCTTGTATGTGTTCAATCTTTTTTCTTATGTTTTTCGTATTCATCGTGCCATATGGGAAGGTGCTTCTTTATTGATATAGGCCGGAATGAGTCTTTTCTTACACACACGTGACTGCTTTTACCTGTAGCACATAACTTATTATCTTCATTTCTTATTTCATATCCATAAACTACTCGCAGCCCATCGTAATGATCAATCCATGTTAATAGTCTGACTGTTTCTCCATAATGAGCGGGGGCTTTGTAATCCAGATTAATGTTAATTACCGGCGAAAGAATGCCTTCTTTTTCAAGATCACTATAATCAAAACCAAGTTTTTTTATGAGGTTTGTCCGCCCTAACTCACACCAAATGATATAGTTAGAATGGTGCACTACTCCCATTTGATCAGTTTCGGCATACCTGACTTCGATGTCGGTTTCAGTTATTAGCATTAGATTTTCCCCTTTTCTTCGTATTAAATAGTATTATTAATCAGATACGAAAATGAATAGTGCTGCTTTTATGACAAAAGGTTGCCTTAGTAATAGTTTAACGTATTTATATAAAAATGAAAAAGCTGCCTCTTTATTAAGAAACAGCGCTCACCAAACAATTTTTTTAATAAACCATCGGCTTGAAACAATAAACCAGGCTCCCATGACCCCTCCCATCGTATTTAAAAGGACGTCATCAATATTAGCAACCCGATACGTAAATATGAATTGGTTAACCTCGATAAAAGAGGATAACAAAACAGATAAAAGAAGGACGTACCACACACTAGATAAAGAGCCACGAAACCATAAAGAAATTAATATTCCAAAAGGAATGAACATGAGAAAGTTTCCACCCAAAATGAGTATCGGATCATACATGTCTGGACTGTAAACGGCAATACGATAAATACTTTCAAATAACGTTAGATTGTAATTTCTGCCACCGGGGCCGACCGGTCCGTAAGAAGATCCATAATTCCAGGCAAACAAAGTGACATAGAATACTAAGATTAAGTAAATAACCAGTAATGTAAAGATCACTTTGTTCCAAGAAAAATGAACGATCGGAGTCTTATTCTTATTCTTATCCATTGAGAGATTGCTCATCTATGTCTCCTGCCTTTGTGATCTTCTACTATCTTATTATCGTTTTTCTTTTATTAATAATCAAGAGAAAGTAGAAATCACACTTCGACAAAAGAAGACCCAATCAGGGAAACTAGAAATCGGATATAAATATTGGTCTGCTCTGATGAACTTATATTGATTTTAATTAGATACTCGTCGTACCGTTCTTTTCTTTTCCCATTTCTCTTCAATTTTCTCTAGTTCAGTTGGGTTATTCATAATTTCCTTCTTGTTTTCCTCTAATAAATTCTTCATTGAAACTCTTTTCTTCTGAAACATTTTAGGTCTCCTTTCTGAAGATATTTTCAAAAAAGTGGCTTTAGTTCTGAAACTCATGCTGCTAAAAACGATCTTTTTGAGTGATGTCTAGTGAAATGTTCCTAGTAATAACATTTGCTTTTAGTTCTAACTTGCTTGTTTTATAATTTTTGACAAATTTTAATTTTATTATACTTGTTAAATTACAGTACGTGAAATTTTATGAATGCTTAGTTACGATATCTGTTTTATGTTTCTGTGCTCCTTTTTTGCACCTCGTTCAGCTAACCACAAAAAAAGCCGGATCTGTCATAGATCCGGCTAAAACAATCTCTATTTCTTGCTTCTTTCTTCTGCAAGTTTATTACGAAGTACCATTTGGAGAATGCCGCCATGACGATAATAATCAATTTCTACGTCACTGTCGAAGCGGACAATTGCTTCAAACGTCTTCTTGTTCCCATCTTCATCTGTTGCTTCAATCGTTACAAGGTCACGAGGCTTCACATTGTTATCAACTTTTACATTGAACGATTCTTTGCCTGTAAGGCCTAGTGATTCAGCACTATCCCCTTCTTTAAATTGAAGCGGCAGTACGCCCATCAAAACCAGGTTACTGCGGTGAATTCTTTCAAAGCTTTGTGCAATCACTGTTTTGATGCCTAGGAGATTAGTTCCTTTCGCAGCCCAGTCGCGGGAACTTCCCATACCGTAGTCTTCGCCTGCGATAACCATTAATCCAGTATTATCTTCCTTATACTTCATTGCGGCATCATAAATAGCCATCACTTCACCGTTTGGCCAGTATGTCGTGTACCCGCCTTCGGTTCCTGGTGCCAATTGGTTTTTAATTCGAATGTTAGCAAACGTACCCCGCATCATAACTTCGTGGTTCCCCCTGCGGGATCCATAAGAGTTAAACTGAGATGGCTTTAACCCTTTTTCCATTAAATATTTACCTGCCGGGCTGTCTTTTGCAATGGAGCCCGCTGGTGAAATGTGGTCCGTTGTTACAGAGTCTCCGAACTTACCGATCACGCGCAGATCATTGAGGGCGTGAATATCTTCTGGTTCCTCAGACATTTCTTCGAAAAATGGCGGATTCTGAATGTATGTGGAATCCTCATCCCAATCATATAACTCGGGACTCTCTTCAGGTTGAAGGTCATTCCAACGATCATTATTTTCAAATACGTTTTCGTACTCTTTTTTAAATAACTGAGGTGAAACGTTTTTATTAACAAAATCCTTCACTTCAGAGGCAGATGGCCAAATATCTTTAAAGTAGACGTCATTTCCATCCTTATCCTTACCGAAGGAATCATTGTACATATCAAAATTAACATTACCAGCAAGCGCGTATGCTACAACTAGTGGCGGAGAAGCCAAATAGTTAGCCTTTACTAGCGGATGAATACGGCCTTCAAAGTTTCGGTTACCACTTAGAACGGAAGATACCAGCAAATCACTATCCGCTATTGATTTTTCAATTTCTTCCGGAAGCGGTCCACTGTTTCCGATACAGGTAGTACAACCATACCCAACAAGGTTAAATCCGAGTTCATTTAAATATGGCATTAAACCGGAATCTTCCAAGTAGCCCGTAACAACCTTGGAACCAGGAGCAAGAGAAGTTTTCACATACTCTGGTACTTCCAAGCCTTTTTCAACTGCTTTCTTTGCCAATAATCCTGCACCTATCATGACATAAGGGTTGGATGTATTGGTACAACTTGTAATTGCAGCAATTGCTACTGCCCCAGTTTCCATTTCGGAAGTTTTTCCGCTCGGATGCGTGACAGAAACTTTTTTCTCTACTTCTTCTGGAGCTAGACCAAATCCTTGGTTACCTGCCGGTGCAGTAAGCGCTTCATTGAACTTGTTTTTCATTGCAGACATTGGAATTAAGTCTTGTGGACGCTTTGGACCAGACAGACTTGGTTCAATAGCTCCAAGGTCTACTTCCACTACTTTCGTAAACTCTGGGTCATCTTGTCCTGCTTGGTAGAATAGCCCGTTTGCTTTGCAGTAATCTTCTACTAATTGAATGTGTTCTTCTGAGCGGCCTGTAAGACGTAAGTAGTTAAGAGCTTCTTCGTCTACAGGGAAGAAACCACAGGTTGCACCGTATTCAGGAGCCATATTTGAAATAGTGGCGCGATCAGCTAATGGCAGCTCTTGAAGTCCGGGTCCGAAGTACTCAACGAATTTACCTACAACATTCGTCTCACGGAGTACTTGAGTTACCTTTAGGGCAATATCTGTTGCTGTTGCTCCTTCAGGCAAAGTACCATTTAAGCGTACTCCAATCACCTCTGGAGCAGGGAAATAGGATGGCTGTTGCAGCATTCCTGCCTCTGCTTCAATACCACCAACACCCCAGCCCAATACGCCAAGGCCATTAATCATTGTTGTGTGGGAGTCCGTACCGACGAGTGTATCAGGGTAGGTCTCCACTTCACCATTGTCTGTCTCATTCGCGTGTACGACGGAAGCAAGATATTCCAAGTTAACCTGGTGAACGATCCCCGTAGCAGGTGGAACAGCGCTATAATTATCAAACGCTTTTGTTGCCCAGCTTAACAGCTTATATCTTTCTTCATTTCTTTCAAATTCTAATTCCATATTTCTGCGCAAGGAATCATTTGTTCCAAATGTATCAACTTGCACAGAGTGATCCACTACGAGATCAACAGGAATCGCAGGGTTGATTTGTTTTGCATCTCCACCGATATCAGCCATCGCTTTACGTAAAGATGCTAAATCGACAACTGCAGGCACACCTGTGAAGTCTTGCAATATTACTCGGGATGGTTTAAATGGTACATCCTCGTTACCACCCTTGTCCGATCCCCAATTTGCGAGACTTTCTACGTGCTCTTTTTTAATTACTTTTCCGTCCAACTGTCTTAGTACAGATTCAAGTAAAACTTTGATTGAGAATGGGAGCTTATCTGTATTTCCTACTCCCGCTTGATCCAATGCTTTCAGGTTATAATAATAGTACGTTTTACCATTCGAAGTAAACGATTGGCGAGCATTGAACACATCTTGCTTTTCACTCATATGTAGTCCCTCCTCATAAACTATGATATAACAGGCTGAGAAAAAAGTCGATGATTATGCCTGACTTTCCAACGTCATGGAACAGCCGTTTCCCACTCCACTAGAATAGCAAAACTTTCTACAAATAGAAATGGGTTTTATGAATTTTCTCCAGAACCTTCTCTGTGTTTACACAGTTTCGTCCGTATTGAATTCATTTTCTAATTTAAGTAATTCATGTTTAATATAAGTACTTTCCGAATCTGATACGGTCCGGAAATCAAATAAAATCTTTCCGTCTTTTAACCGTGCAGCAATCGCAGGATTGGATGTTGTACGAAGCTTATTTAACACAAGCTGGGCTGGAGCAGGCCCGGTGTTAACAGACAACACAGTAGTTGGCAACGAGACTTCCGGCATTGTGCCGCCTCCAATCATCGAGACATCATCCATTTCCGTTGCCTCCCATTTTCTGAGTGGAAGATCTACAATAAACTGTCTCACTCTTTCAGTAATGGACTCTTTTGATTCGAGAATCACTTGTACTGTAGGGATTTGCTTTATTAAATGCTCACCTTTCACATAGGTGGAGAAGGTTTCTTCTAAAGCTGCTAAGGTCATTTTATCTACTCTAAGCACTCTTGCTAACTGATGTTTCTTGAGATGGTCAATCAATGATTTTTTGCCTGCAATAATTCCCGCCTGCGGGCCCCCAAGCAACTTGTCTCCGGAGAAGGAAACGATATCTGCCCCATTCTTTAAGACTTCTTTCACGGTTGGTTCCTCGCCAACACCGTGCTGTTTGAAATCATAAATTGCCCCACTGCCCAAATCTTCATATACGAGGATATCAGATTTATTATTTTTCGCAACATCGGACAATTCTTTTAAAGAAACCTCTGCAGTGAAGCCAATCGTTTTAAAATTACTTGTATGGACCTTCATGACCATTGCCGTTTTTTCTGAAATAGCGTCTTCGTAATCATACTTGTGTGTTTTATTAGTAGTCCCTACTTCGACAAGTTTAGCTCCACTTTCCTCCATAATTTTAGAAATTCGAAAAGAACCTCCAATTTCAACTAATTGGCCTCTTGAAACAATGACTTCTTTTCCTTCCGCAAAGGCTTTTAATACAAAAAAAACAGCTGCAGCATTGTTGTTTACCACCATTGCTGCTTCGGCCCCTGTCGATTGGATGATGAAATCTTCTACGAGTGAATGCCTGGACCCACGCTCACCACTTTCTATGTTGTACTCCAAATTTGTATAATGACGCGCTGCCATAATAATTTTTTCAATCGCTGATTCGCTCATTGTAGCGCGACCGAAGTTTGTATGAAGTATAGTACCTGTTGCATTAATGATACGTCTCATATTTCCATTACGGAATTTCTCCAGTTTCTTTTGGAGTTGGTCGAGCACAAACTGCTCCATTTGCTGAGTCGTTTCTAACTGGCTTTCTTCGTTTGTTAAAAGGATCTGTCTCAAAGCATCCATTTCTTCTCTCAGCCAGCTTGTTACAGTTCTTTCATTGCCCACTTGATGTGCTATATTTTTAAATTGGTTATTTTGCTGCACTTTATGAACAGCTGGCAAATATCGTAGTTTCTCGTTCAACTTTTGCACCTTCTTTATATGGCTGTTCAGCAGGAAAACAGCGTTCGATAAAACATGCCTTATTCCCCTACATTGTAAGTTATCGTTTGAGTTGTTGCAATGTTAGCGATTATACTAGAAGGAGAAAAAAGGGGGTAACAGACGATGAAAGACAAAGATGAAATTATAAAGCTTACCAGCTTATCATCGAAAGCTGGCTGAGGATGTAAAATCGGTCCAGAGGACCTGGCGCAAGTATTGCGTCATTTACCTGAAAGAGAACAAGATCCGAATTTGTTAGTTGGTATGGACACTTCTGATGATGGCGGGGTTTATCAATTAACTGATGACTTAGCACTCGTACAGTCAGTAGACTATTTCACACCCATTGTAGACGACCCATATATGTTTGGACAAATTGCTGCAGCAAACGCGTTAAGCGATATATACGCCATGGGTGGGAAACCAACCACTGTTTTAAACATCGTAGCGTTCCCAATAAAAGAATTACCGGACGAGTTGCTCGCTGGCATGATGAAAGGTTCTTCCGACAAAGTATACGAAGCGGGAGCTACTATTGTAGGAGGGCATTCAATCGATGACCAGGAGCCTAAGTTCGGATTAGCTGCTACTGGTATCGTACACCCTGGTAAGGTCTGGGCCAATAAAGGAGCCAAACCGGGGGATTTGCTTGTTTTAACGAAACCTTTAGGGGTCGGTATTCTAACAACCGGGATAAAAAGAGAAGCAGTTTCTTCTCAACAAGAACAAGCAGTTACGGAAGTTATGGCTCAACTGAACAAAACAGCCGCCGAGACACTTTCTAAGTACCATCCTCATGCAGTGACCGATGTAACTGGTTTTGGGCTGCTAGGTCATTCATTTGAGATGGCGGATGCCAGTCATGTAAGTATGGTCTTTCAAACGTCTCGTGTTCCTATCTTGGATGGCGCTCGAGAACTCGCAGAAAAAGGAATCATTCCTGGAGGTTCAAAAGCGAATGCATCTTACTTAAACAGTCGCATTGAAAGAGATAGGGAAGTGCCGGAAATCATGCAACAAATATTATGTGATGCCATTACATCAGGAGGTCTGCTTGTTTCCTTAGAAAAAGAAGAAGCAGAACAATACGTTCAAGATATGCATGAAAAAGGCGCGACTAACACTTCCATAATTGGATATGTCACCGAAAGAGGCTCTCATGAGTTGTTTCTTAAATAACAGGCGATGACTGTATAAACAGCTAAAACACTCAGAGTGCCTAGTAAATCGAAAAAGGGGCGGACAAAGGGTCATTTTTATGACCTTTTGAACAGCCCCTTTTATAATATTTCTTGATATAGTTCTACATACGCTTTTGCTTCTACCGCTGGATGGTGATAAGTCTCAACATAGTCTTTTGCTTGTATGGACAGTCTGTTGTACAATGTTTGATCCATCACTAAATCTTTCAATTGTTCCCCGAATTCCCTTGGGCTCGAAAATAAATACCCATTGTAGCCATGTGAAACAAGGCTGCGGTTTCCCGGTATATCTCTTGCTAATGCGGGGAGCCCGGCAGCCATTCCTTCTAATAAACTAATCGGCTGTCCTTCAGATTCGGATGTATTGATAATGATATCTGCCCAATCATAGTAATCACTCATTCTATGAGGTGCTACAGGCGGATGATACGAGTACCAGTCATTTTGGTCTGATACCTTCTTTACCTCTTTTGCTACTGTAACATCCAATACTTCTCCAATGATGATAAAATGCAGCAGCGGGAATAGATCAGTCATTTTTTTCATTTCATCATAGGAGTAAAAGACATTTTTTACCGGCCTTAGTCCTGCCGGCAGTAACACTCGTGGTTGCGCTTTAGGCAAGTCCATACATCCTTTACTTTTTATATGCGGTCTAACAGATTGAGGAATAACGTGAACTTTACTTTTAAAAAAGGGAAATTGCCTGCCAACCATTTTCATTGCGTCTTCTGTGAAAACAGTCAAAGCATCCGCTTGTTGAAGGAGCGTTTCCATTATTCTTTTTTTGACCGGTTGATTCATATCAATGTTAATATCCGTTCCACCCGAAGTTAAAATGAGCGGCTTATTAAAAGAAATGTTTTCTTTCGCAATCCAGTCTGCTGTTCTGTTTATGTGAAGAGCATGAATGATATCCGCATTTGCAAGCATCTCATGTGGTACCCCTTTTTCTTCCTCATACGCAAATACGGAAATGTCCACACCCTGATCACTAAGTATTTGCTCCATCCGCCGAGCAGTGGTAGCATTCCCTCGTTTTGATAAATAGTAAGGAGTTAAATATAAAACACGTAACGGACTTTTCATCATAGTTGTCGCCGCCAAATTCTAATATTTTCAGACCGTTTTGTCCATTTCGCATCATCCATCCATTCCAGCAGAGGAACTAAATATTTTCTTGTAAGACCTAGTACGTTTTTTGCGTCTTGTAAACTGAATGTTTCCGGACATTCCTCATAAAGGATGTGTGCTGCTTTTTTTATTGCTTCAACGGGCCAAATGTGTTTGTCGTCCATAGCCGCCGCTTTACCGATTTGCAGTAAATACTGCCTCAAATCAATGGACAATGATGCTGGCAGGCTCTGTTCCTCTGTATAATCTTGCCACGGCGAGACTTGCACACCATCTTTTTCCCAATTTATTATGGTCTTTTCCATTCTTTTTTCCCACCCTTTTGGATAATGAGGAGTAAACGCTGGGTGAGATAAATATTGTTGTTCTCGAGAAATATTATCCTCGTTCACAAAAACTTCTAACAAGCGGTCACCTAGCTCTTTAGGATATGATTTCTTCGAATATAATTCTTCTTTGTTCTTCCCTAACCGCAACGGATACTTTTCATGGTAAGTTTGAAGCTCCGAGCGTATACTTTTAAGAAAAAGGTTAGACTCTCTTGTTGTATACAGTTTTCCATTTGTAAATTCTTTTATTTCACCTTCTTTGATTAATCTCTCTGCCAATGTATAAATTTCTTCTAATGAAATACCTGCAAATTTCGCGAGTTCTTCTCTCGTTAGCCATTTATGTTCATTCAATGATTTCATCACATGATCTTTCGGCGATCCCTCTAACTCTTCTTCGAGGTGTTGAATGGTCTCTTTCCCAAAACGAAGATGTTCACTCTGGGGGTTTATAACCCATCCTCCACCTATCGTTTCAACAGGCGAAGGCCTGCGTAAAATGAACCGGTCATTTCTTTTTGTAACTACGGGCTCATCTAAACGAAGCTGGCACAACACCCGGCCGTCTCCTGATTCCATGATGTTTCGGTCAAAGAATACAATGGTACCGTACACTTCCGCTGTCCCGAGGTGGAGTTTTATTTCTCCTCTTTGTTTGACTTTAAACCGCATCGATTCGGACACGATTAAAAAGATATTAAGCACGTTAGTCGTGATATAATCCTCCGTAGCTACAATAACGTCTCCTCTTGATATGTCCTCTTTCGGAACACCGGTGATGTTCAAAGCTAGACGTTGACCGGCATTCCCTTTAGTCACACGCGTTCCATGGACTTGAAGCTGTTTCACGCGAATACTTTGATTCATCGGGAGAAGTTGAAGATGTTCTCCCTCTTGTACACTTCCTTCATAAACAGTACCCCTTACTACAGTACCTTGACCGTGCACTGAAAATACTTGGTCAATTGGAAGCCTAAATGCCCCTTGACTGTTCCTTACCGGTATCGAAGACAACACGGTGATTAACTTTTCTTTCAGTTCCTCCAGCCCTTTTCCTGTAAGAGAATCGACAAACACCATTTCCGCTTTTTCAAAAGGAGTCCCTTTCACTTCTTCTCTTATATCTTCTCCGGCAAGCTTTAGCAAGTCACTATCCACGGTGTCTGACTTAGTAACGGCAATTAAACCCCCTCTCACTTCAAGCAAAGATAAAATTTCAAGGTGTTCTTTCGTTTGTGGCATCACGCCTTCGTCAGCAGCAACGGTAAGAACCACGGCGTCTATGCCAGCAACCCCTGCGATCATCTGACGGATAAAGCGCTCATGCCCTGGAACGTCTATAATGGAAACTTCAAGCTCTTCCGTTAAAGATAGAGGGGCAAAACCTGGCTCTATCGAAATAGAACGCGCTTTTTCCTCTTGCAGTCGATCAGTATCAATGTTTGTTAATGCTTTTGTTAATGTCGTTTTTCCGTGATCAATATGACCAGCCATTCCTATTGTAAATGTCCGTTTCTCCATTGATGTACTCCTATACTAAGTTTCTGTGATTATTCTCTATTTATCTTACTATACCGATGAATAGATGAAAAATAAATCGAAGCGCTTGCTTTCATTTCTGTATAGTCGTACAATGACATATGAAAAAACATGGGGCCGGTTGTGAAGCTGGTGCACACCGAGGTCTTCAAAACCTTCAGGGAGGCGCGTGCCGTCTCCGCTGGGTTCGATTCCCAGACGGTCCCGCCATTATGAAAATAAAGTAATTATTAAAGCTCTATCTATCACGAGGTCTATTAACAATATAAGCGAATCTTTTAGAAACCTTTAATGGGTGACCATTTGGGTTAAGGTTTATAAATATACCCACCACCGCAGCCTTCTATATTCATATAGGAGGTTTTTTTATGTCAAAAAAGAAAAACCACAAGAAAGTAAGGTAGAAAATCTAAAGCTTGGACTCAATTTAAAATTTTATAATTTGAAGACTTTTCGTTAACTACTATGTTTAGTAATTTTATCGCTGTTTAAAGACACAGTAGCAATAACGTTGCGTGACTATCATAATATATTCACAAATAGAGAGAATGAGCGGTTAACAGAAAAAGCTGTAAAGAACATTTTTAAGAGACTAAAAGGGATTATGAATTTTCGGTATGTACGTCTACCCGCTTAGATGCTTGATGGAGACCGTAATCGATTCTGAAGCCCGCACCCGGTCACCATGAACGTCTGATGAGGCCCTAAAAATAAAACAAGGAATAAAACGGTCATCATAGCGGACAAATGATGAATCGATCTTTATTGGGTAAAACTGGAGATCCAGAGCCTTTCTGTAAGATAGGAGTTTCTACTATGACATGACATGGAACGTCCGTATACGGGTGGTGTGAGAGGAATGAAGATGAATCACCTTCCCCCAAACAAATCAATAAAAGAAAGCGCTTCATAAATAGAACGTATACTATTACTGAGATAGAACAAGTATTTGGCAGATAGGTTGGATTTTTTACACGCTTATAACAATTCATGCATCATAGTCACATTAGGGTTATCCTAACAAAATTGATATATTGTTCATGTTGATGCTTAAAGCCCTAAAACGGATGGGAAGATGGTCCGAGGATTGACGGAGAATCTTTTCCCGTTTTTTAAGAGAGAATGATGCTAATTCTCCCTTCATTACCTGTTTTACCGAACGATCATTGAGTATCCAATGGTCGTTTTTACACGTTGTAGATCAGGCATATGCATCTTCCGGTTTATTGATGAGTCGGCTGACTTCGCTTATGTATCGCTATACCTGTGTTTCGCCCGTTTCTCCTCGAGGTTGCGCTGCTTCCAATCTCCTGGCTGGACAATCCCTTTAAATCTCTATTCCGGCATTTCGCTACGGCTTGTTCGTTTCTTCTGTCGGCACCGGTGCTGCTGAATGAATAACACCGTTCGCCACCATCATCCTCCATCTTCCGTTTTTCAGGGTTATTGTGGACATTACATCCATCCATTCCCGGATAGGCAATACCATTGCAACCGATTAATTGTAATGAAGAAGCATTAACGATGATACACGGAACGTTAGTCGTGAAATATCATCAAAATAAACAACGAAGCATCTTGTGAAATTCTGCACATGTAAAAGGAGTTGATAATGATGGGATCTGTTTATTCTACAGATCACGACGCTAAGGAGGAAATGAGTGATGACTATTCATTAGATAGGGTACCTCGTAACAAAAGAAACATGGGGTGGCTAAGTATTACCAATATTACTTTTGGAATTGCCACAGCCATTTTTTACTTTCAAATGGGAAGTGTCATGGCGCTTCAATTTGGTGCGATAAATGCTATTATCTCTGCTGTTTATGCAATCATCGTTGCTGGTATATTAGGAACATTCATTGCTTTTCTATCAGCAAAGTCAGGGATGAACGTGAACCTGCTGTCCCGCGGCGGTGGATTTGGCTATATTGGTGCGTCTTTGACGTCATTTATTTATGCTACTAATTTTATTATGTATTGTGCGCTTGAAGGCTTAATATTAGTTGCTGCTGTTCATGAGTTTTTACCTGCTATTCCAGAATGGATATTAATTATTTTCTTTGGTTCTATTGTGATCCCTTTAAATTGGTTTGGTATCAAGCAATTAGATAAACTGCAAAAATGGTCCCTTCCACTTTTTGGCGTTTTTTTGGTTGCGGCTATTGTGATGACTGCATTCACTCCTTCTGTTTATGAAGGAAGCTTTTGGTCCTATATGCCAGAAGGGGTTCAAGCTGGTGGAACGGCTTTATTACTTTGTATCGGGATGCAGCACGGAATCATGGGACTAACTCCATTGCTAGCTTCCGATTATGCTCGTTTTCTTAAACCGAAAGATACGAAGATAGGAATCTTTGCCATAGGATTTATCCCACAAATTTTTTGTTTTGGAGTTATGGGCGGTCTTGGAATTTGGTTTGGCGTTCGTCTGGGAGAACCGAATCCTGGTGTATACATCGTTCTACTCCTTGGTGTTTGGGGTGCTTTATTTACCATGTTAACTCAAGTAAGAATTAACATTACTAACATCTACAGCGGATCCTTATCACTGTCTACCTTCTTTGAAAATATCTTTAAATTCACCCCGGGCAGACGTTTTTGGGTAGTAGTTACAGGTGTTTCTGCGATGATTTTAATGCTTGGAGGTATCGTTAATCATCTGGAAAGTGTGATGACATTCCAAGGGGTCTTCTTGATGACTTGGGCGGCCATTTTAGTAACCGATGCGATTGTCGTTAAAAGAGTACTTAAGATTGGTCCAGCTTATTATGAGGCCAGACAACATAATCTGCATAAATGGAATCCGGTTGGCGTTGTATCATTGTTGGTAGCTAGTGGCTTAGGCACGATTGCTGCCTTAGGATACATGGGTACGTTCCTGCAAAGTACGGCTGCATTCTTTGCAGCGGCACTGGCTGCTATACTCACTGTAATTCTAGCCGTTTCCACACAAGGGAAATATTATATAAAAACAGAATCCAGCGATATTGAAAAAGAAGACTATATTGCCTAATTCCCAGACGGTCCCAACATACAAAGTGCATCATGTTATCTCGAAGTTTGCTTATGTAAATATGTCAAGCTCAAATATGGCCTTACCATATTTGAGCTTTTATATTAGTGATGCTATTCATTCTGCACGTTATATTGCAGAAAATACTTCAGAATACATTGTAATTTCGTTCAAGCGTTTATTATTGATAGCAAAACCGATGCCTGGTGAGTCGGGGACCTTGATTTTTCCGTTATTCACTACGATTTCTGGATCAATAATGTCCTCTTCCCAGTAGGTAGAAGACGAGGAAATGTCTCCAGGAATTGTAAACCCAGGTAAGGTAGCTAACGCTAGATTATGAGCACGAGACACTCCAAATTCAATCATCCCCCCGACCCACAAAGAGATGTCCTGTTTGGAACACAAATGATGAACATGAGCGGCTGCATTCCAACCACCAAGCTTAGCCATTTTAACCGTAAATATTTGACAGCTGCCGAGCATAAGAGCACTTTTTACGTCATGTACAGAATGTATACTTTCATCGAGGCATATTGGTGTATCTATGTACTTTTGCAGTTCAGCATGCTCTACGATATCGTCATGAGACAATGGCTGTTCTATCATTAATAAATGAAATGGGTCCAATCTTTTTATAAGGTCTTTTGTTTTTAAGCTATACGTACTGTTAGCGTCCGCCATTAATGGAAGATGCGGATACGCTTCTCTGATCGATTGAAGAATAGCAATGTCATTTTCAGGTGAGATTTTCACTTTGTAACGACTGTATCCTTCTTTCATTCGTTCCGATATTTGGGTAACCATGCCTTCAGGGCTGTCTGAAGTCACTACCGTACCAGCGGAGACTCTCGTTCTTTCCCCTCCAAACAGACGTCCAATATACGTCTCTTTCTTCTTCGCATGTAGATCCCATAAGGACTGTTCCAGCGCAGATTTTGCCATATTGTTTCTTTTCACACTGCTCCATATAGAAGGAAGCTCGCTAGGATGTCCCCATTCAGCTCGAAACGTTAACGGAATTAAAAAATCTTCTAACATATGCCAGCATGTATGTAACGTTTCCTCTGTATACCATGGTGACGCAAATGGAACTGCTTCCCCATATCCAACCCGTCCCTCCGTGTCTCTTGCCTCCACAATGATAGCTTCTCTCTCTTTCACCGTGTACAATGGACTGACAAATGGCTTTTTCAATGATGCTTTAACTATCCGCAAATGTATACTACTAAGCTTCATCTTGATCACCCAAAGTTTTTCTTAGTTCTCTTCTCAGCAATTTACCAGCAGCATTCCGAGGCAGCTTATTGCACGGTATGATTTTTCTTGGAACTTTATAGGATGCCAATCTTTCTTCACAATATGTTTTTATTTCCCTTATTATAGTCTCAGCTGATTGTGCATTCACTACGACAAAAGCAACAGGGACTTCCCCCCATTCCTCATCTTTTTTCCCAATCACTCCAGCTTCCTGAACCGCAGGAAAAGAAGATAATACAGACTCGATCTCTGCAGGGTAAATATTTTCCCCTCCTGAGATGATGAGGTCGGAACGACGATCAAGGACATATAAAAACCCTTCTTTATCTAAGTAACCAATATCACCTGTATAGAACCACCCTTCATGAATCGCCTTTTCCGTAGCTGCTAGGTTATTTAAATAACCTCTCGTCACGTTGGGTCCTTTAACTAAAATTTCCCCTTCTTCTCCGGGTTTTGCCTCCTTATCCTCTGTGTTAATACGAACTTGAGAAGGCATGAGCGCTTTTCCCGCAGAGCCTAATTTTCTTAAACTGTCATCAGGAGATAACGTAACAATCTGTGAAGAGGTTTCTGTCATTCCATAGGATTGAAAGACTGGTATCTTTTTTGTTTTACATTTTTTTAATAAGGATTCGGGAGCAGGTCCTCCGCCTAAAAGCATGCACCTGAAAGAAGATGGGTAAATAGACTCTCCTAATTCATGAACCATTCTGTTTAACATGGTTGGTACGACAGACATAATCGTGACTCCGTTCTCATGTATGTGCCAATTGGCTTCTTTCGCAGAAAATTTTTCTGCCAAAATAACAGTCATCCCATAAATCACACTTCTCATTAAAATAGATAGACCGCTAATATGGAAAACAGGCACGGAACAGTACCAACTATCATTTTCACTTAATCCAAGATTTAAAGCTGAGCCAACTGCACTCCACCAATGATTCCCATAAGTCTGTATGACTCCTTTTGGATACCCTGTTGTACCAGAAGTATACATAACAGTCGCTATATCATCTAAGTCATGTTCTTCTTTCACTGCCGCAGTTATGCTTGGCCATTCAGACATTTCATCCATTGTCCACACAGACCATTGATGCTGCGTCTCTACTTTGTTTAAAAAAGTGGTTTCGGTGATGACGAACGAAGCTTGACTATCTTCTAGTTGCCAGGTCAATTCATCTTTGGAGAGCTTATTATTTAACATAACTACTTGTACACCAATATAAAAAAGCGCATGGATCATAATGACAGTATCTGGATGGTTTTTTAAAAGAATGGCTCCTACATCTCCTTTTTTAACTCCAGCTGCAGCTAATTGGCCCGCTTTTTCCCCTGTCAATTGATGTAGTTGTTTAAACGTATATTGTTGATCTTTGTACTCGATCGCTGTACGGTCAGGCGTTACAAAAGCTCTTTTTTTCAGCCAATTTGGCAGTACTTTTGTCATGTACTCTCTACCACCTTTCTTCGTATCGCATAGAGAAAACAGCCTGGCTATCGCCAAGCTGTTCTCCTTCTTTGTTAAAAAGATTCACTTCGTTTAAGGAAAACGTGGAAACTGGTCAAAATCAGGCTTGCGTTTTTCTTTAAAAGCGTCTCTTCCTTCTTTTGCTTCATCAGTCGTGTAATATAAGAGAGTTGCGTCACCAGCAAATTGCTGCAACCCGGCAAGACCGTCTGTAGACGCATTAAATGCTGCTTTTAACATACGTAGTGCAGTCGGGCTTTTTTCAAGCATTTCTTCACACCATTGAACTGTTTCTTCTTCCAGCTTATCAACAGGAACTACCGTATTTACAAGGCCCATATCTAGAGCTTCCTGGGCATTGTATTGGCGGCATAAATACCAAATTTCACGTGCTTTCTTCTGACCAACAATCTCAGCCAAGTAACCTGCGCCATAACCGCCATCAAAGCTTCCAACCTTCGGACCTGTTTGGCCAAATATCGCATTTTCTGCAGCGATTGTTAAGTCACAAACAACATGTAACACGTGGCCTCCTCCAATTGCATATCCGGCAACCATTGCAACGACTGGTTTTGGAATCACCCGAATCATCCGCTGTAAATCTAGTACATTAAGACGAGGGATTTCATCGTCACCAACATATCCACCATGGCCTCGCACTTTTTGGTCGCCTCCGGAACAAAAGGCTTTTTCTCCTACTCCAGTAAGTATAATAGCGCCTATGGATGAATCATCACGCGCTCTCGAAAATGCATCAATCAATTCAGCTGTTGTTTTAGGACGGAAAGCATTCCGTACTTCCGGCCGGTTAATAGATATTTTTGCGATGTGATTATATTTTTCATACAGAATGTCATCGTATTCCCTGATTGCTTCCCACTGAATCGTCATTGTTACTGCCTCCCTATGTATTATTTGTATGATTGGATAGTAAGAACTCTTTTACTATTGTACCAAATTTCTGAGGGGATTCGACATGAATTGTATGTCCTGTATCGTTAACCGTTACCCATTTCACACTATTGATCTCTCTTGCCATTGCACGAGCAATTTCACAAAACTTAACATCCAATTCACCTGTGATCAACAATACTTGCATGTTTAGTCTTGGGAGGAAATCCCACCAAGAAGGTTGAGCACCCGTCCCCATACCAAGTAAGCTGTTGGCAAGGCCTACTTCTGTATTTTTCAATCTTTGAGATCGAATGGCTTGTTTCTGTTCAACAGGAAGTTTGTTCTGACTCGCAAACAACGGAATATTCTCCCACTTCTTTATGAATGCACTTATTCCTTTATCTGAAATTTCATTAGCTAGTTTTTTATCATGGTGTCTTCGTTTTTCTCTTTCTTCTCTTGTCTTTAAGCCAGGTGAGGCACTTTCTAGGATCAGACTGCGGACGATTTCGGGATAGAGACATGCTAACGTTAAGGCGAGTCGTCCTCCCATAGAATAGCCGAGAACATGGGCGGAAGAGAAGTTTAGATCATGTAAAATCGCTTTTATATCCCCCGCCACACGCTTGATATCATATTTCCTTACATCACGAGGATGATCAGACTGCCCATGCCCAATGATATCTACCATTATTACAAAATAATCTTCCTTTAAGTCATCTATCAGGTATTCCCATGTTTGACCGCTGCCTGTAAATCCATGTAATAGTAACAGTGCTTCCCCTTCTCCTGCTACTTGTATATGATAAGTAACATCTCCACAATCGACATTCATTTTCCCTTCTCACCTTCCAATAAATTGGAAATTTGATGAGACACATGCTCCCATAATTTTCGGTGATTTGTAGCGTTTGTTGTTCTTTCTGTTTGAACTTCGATGATCTTTAAACCTTTCTTCTCCATAGAATTCTGAAACGCCCGGTCCCACTCATCCCAATTATGAATTCGGTAGAAAGAAGCATCATAAAGAGCGGCGGCATGCGAAAAATCCAATCCATGAGGAGTTCCAAATAATTTCTCGAAATATTCTTCTTCCTGAGATTGAGGAAGAAACGAAAATATCCCGCCTCCATCGTTATTTACAACAATAATCGTAAGATCACATTTTAATTGTTTTGCAGCGAGCAACCCATTCATGTCATGGTAAAAACTAATATCACCAATCGCCAATATTGTGTTCTCTCTTACCTGACTTACACCAATTGCAGTCGAGACCACACCGTCTATGCCGTTTGCTCCACGATTAGCTAGTATCTGAATGCCTTTATTATTTGTATGAAAAAATGTATCCACGTCCCGGATTGGCATGCTATTGCCTACAAACAGAGTTGAATCCTCAGGCATTTGCTTTTGTAATAAAGCAAATAACTTTCCCTCATTTAATTCCTTATCCTCATAAACGTGTTGTAAAGCGGACTTAGTCTGATCGTTCATCGTTTTCCATAAGGACAACCAATCGCTATCTTTTCCATGATCGTTCGCCAATTCTTTTAATACACTCGAACAAAACGTTTCCTCATCGCTAAAAAACATATGTGCAGGAACTCCGACCGGCTCTCTCCACCCGCTTCCTTCATCAACAATCAGGTGTTCGGCATCTTTCCACTTTTTAAGAAATAATAAAAGTGGCTTCGATACGGGCATAGCACCAAACCTTAAGACTACATCTGGTTTCATGCATTCTACTGCTTTTTCATTTCTTAAAAAAGTGTCATACGTATCAATGATTGCTTCACTATCCCTATTGCTTCGTATATGAGATAAAGGGTCAGCCAGGACAGGAAATTGAAGTTGTTCCGCTAGCTCCAAAATATGTTTCTGTGCCTTCTTATGTTGTAGTTCTCCGCAAATAATAATACCACGACTAGATGAAGTTAAGAGGGAAAGACATTGGTGAATTTGTTCTTTTGACAGTGTTAAAGAACCTTGCCTTACCAGTCTTTCTTGATCGTCATGTTTTTCCTTCAGCAGCTGCTTAGCCAACTGCATATCGGGTACAAGAGGGTCTCTAAATGGCAAATTTAAGTGAACGGGGCCAATTGGATTGTTTACAGATGTTGTCCCAGCGCGGACAGCTATTGTTTTTACATAATTTTGCATATGTTGAGAGCTCTCGGGTAACGAGACATCCATGAACCATTTCACGTGTTTGCCATACATATGTATCTGATCAATCGTTTGAGGTGCTCCTGTATCTCTTAATTCATGCGGTCGGTCGGCCGTTAATACAACGAGTGGTACTCTCGCATAAAAAGCCTCTACAACAGCAGGATAGAAATTAGCGGCAGCAGTACCAGAAGTACAAACCACCGCTACAGGCTCATTTAATGCTTTGGCGAGTCCTAATGCGTAAAAACCAGCTGATCTTTCATCCATATTGACTTGAACTTCTATTTCAGGATAAGCGGATAACATCATGGCAAGCGGGGTAGACCGTGACCCTGGGCTGACGACAGCATGTTTAATTCCTCCCTGATAGAGTCCCTTCACGAAGGAACTTAAATAAGATGTTATCTCTCTACGGTCATTCATTCATCGTCCCTCCAAGCGCACTAAGCATCGGATTAAATTTTATCGCCGTTTCCTTGTACTCTTTTTCTGGAGTAGAATCTTCAAGCACACCGCCTCCAGCAAATAAAGATGCTTCACGGCCTTTCAGCAGCGCCGATCGAATGCCAACAGCAAACTCGCTATTTCCATAGGCATCCATCCAACCTAATGGACCAGCATACATTCCTCTTTCTAAGGTTTCCCATTCCCTAATTTTAGTAACCGCCATGTCTTTTGGCATCCCGCCCATCGCTGGAGTAGGATGCAATCGTCTCACAAACTCTAACACTGGAGTTTCTTCTTCACAAACGCCCGAAATAGGCGTGTACAAATGCTGGATATGTCTGTTTTTCATGAGCACGGGGCCATCATCAGGGATTTTGACAGAGCTGCAAAGTGAATCAAAGGCATCCTTAATCATAGAGACAACATATTGATGTTCTAATAAATTTTTTCGATCCTGTAACAATTCTTCTCCCAGCCTTCGATCTTCTTCCTCCTCTCCTCTGCCAATCGACCCTGCTAAACAATCAGAAAACACTTGTTCCTTTCTCTTTTTGATTAATTTTTCAGGAGTGGCACCGATAAAAACAGAGTCTCCAGACTCCAGACTGAAAATATAACTGTCTGGTTGTTCTTTCATTAATTGGAGAAGCACGTTCTCAGGCGATATATCGTTTTCAAAAGTAAGTCTTAACTCTCTTGCTAGGACGACCTTATCTAAAGAACTATGTTTCATGTTTGTTATCGCAGAAGCTACTGTCGTTTTCCATGCGTCGGCATGAATCTCTTCCTGTTTAATTAATGGATTAATCGAAGGAGAAACAGAGAATTTTCTTTGATCTGTTAACTCTTCTACCTCGTTCTCTACTTGTTTATAAAGATGCCATTCGTTATCATCCGGCGAACAAATGCGATTAATCGTTAAATATGACTGCCCCTCAATAAGAGACAACATATAACATGGGATAGCGAATGTCTCATCTTCGAAATCATTCCATAGCGTCTTTTTCTCTTCTTCTGGATCAAAAGAAAACCCTCCAAACAGAAGAGGACCGGTCCCGATTACTCCAGACTCACCGGAAGAGACCGCTTGACGCAGCAGCTTATCCCAGTTTTTTTCTACATGAATATAGCGGTCATAGGAACCTGTGGATGATAATGGAGTAACTTGACCTGTCCCGGCAAGTATGATTTCTTTTTTGGGGTCTTGCCAGAAAAAACATTGACCTTTATAGTTTTCTCGTCCGGCATGATAAAATGCAATCGGATCATGATTATCTATTTTTTGAACGTAGCTGAATAACACGGTGGTTTGTTGGTCTTTAGCCTTTTTAATAGCAAACCGTAGCCCGTCCAAACAGTACGCATCTTTTGTTATTACCAATTCGATCACCCTATATATCTGTATTAAAGGCGAGATTTAACCTATTTAAAGATACACTTACGTTTTAATAACTGTCAAACAAAGGGTCATATTAGCGCTAACACAATTGACACTTTTTGCTTTCTTCCCTACACTTAATTCGGTAGATCATATATAGTATACCCTTGCGTTAGGCTTCCTTGTAATCATTTATAAAGAAAGAGGAGAAAAAGATGGACATTCACGAACAATCACAGTCGACGAATTCATTACCTTCGAAACGCGGCTGGAAAATATGGTGGGAATTAATCCGGCCCCATACATTAACCGCGTCTTTTGTCCCTGTTCTGTTAGGTACCGTTTTGGCATTATTAGAAGGAGAGATCAACCTCTTTTTGTTTGCAGCTATGCTACTAGCCAGTTTATTCATTCAAGCGGCAACGAACTTATTTAACGAGTATTACGATTTCGTTAGAGGTTTAGATACAAAAGAATCAGTCGGTATTGGCGGTGGTATTGTACGATATGGGATGACGCCAAAATTAATTATGAATTTAGCACTAAGCATGTACTTCATAGCGCTTTTGCTCGGTATTTACATCTGCATCATGTCCTCTTGGTGGATAGCTGTGGTAGGGCTTGTCTGCATGGCTGTCGGGTATTTATACACCGGCGGACCAATACCGATTTCTTCCACTCCATTCGGTGAATTATTTTCTGGACTGTTTATGGGATTTTTAATTATATTAATTACTTTTTTTATCCAAACAGGATTTGTCTCCCAAACAGCTATTCTCACAGCCATACCAATTGGCGTTTTAGTCGGTCTCATCAATCTTGGTAATAATCTCAGAGATCATGATGGAGACAAAGCTAACGGCCGTAAAACGCTTCCTATTGTTTTAGGTCCTAAAAACGCCATCATATTTTTAGGTATTATGTATGGATTTTCTTACTTATGGTTAATCTACATTGCAGCCAGTACCTCGTTAACTCCATGGGTATTACTAGCCTGTTTGAGCATACCGAAAGCCATCCAAGCTGTGAATGGGTTTATCGGAAAAACGACCCCTATATCAATGATGCCCGCCATGAAAGCGGCTGCTCAAACAAATACATTTTATGGATTATTATTAGCCATCGGTATTTTCATGGGATATGTTTTGTAATTTATACATGTAACTACGCACTGTTACCTAGAAAGCAGTGCGTTTTTATTTTCCTTTTCTCCCTGTTTCGTACATCTTCACCTTACCCGTTAAAACCATCCTGAAAACTTAATGACGAACATAACAGTGATTGCGACGGATAAGATCGTGCTATGCTTTAAAAGCGGCTGTTTTTCATGTGAGGTAAGCGATGCTTTTAAAGATTTTGCCGTAAAACCTAAAAAAGCTCCGATAATGAGCCATAACAGAATAATTATTAATGTCCACCAAGACAACCAGGTATCCATAATAATAATTCCTGTTATCAACGTTCCTACAATAGCAACATGAGCAAAATGAATAATCCACTTGTATATCCTTTTTATAAAAAGGGCACTTTCCTCTTCCATCCCCTTAATGAAAAACGGAAAAGGAATCAGCAAAAAAAATGCTAAAGCCAATAACCAATGAATACCGAAATTGATAAGATACATCCACATTTCATTTCCCTCCCTCTCGAATTATATCAAAGAACGAGTGACTTCACTATTCGAACAGAGGCGTTGCAACAAAAAAGAACCTTTCATGAAAGTCTATGAAAAAATGCTTTTATTTTCTGTTTGTTGTGTTAGAATGTTTGGTGATAAAGAACGGCTAATGAGGTGATATAAATGCCTTCCGATATGTTTATGTGGTTTATAGTATTTTGGTCCGTTTTGATTACAGGCTTCTTATTTATTGGCGGATATTTTATGTTCCGTAAATTTTTAAAAAGTATGCCTAAAGAAGATGGCAAATCAACACTAGATTGGCAAGATTACTACATCGACAAAACAATACACTTATGGCCCCAAGATAAAAAAGATTTGCTTGAAGAACTTGTTTCTCCTGTTCCCGAAATTTTTCGCGACACTGCCAGAGAAAAGATCGCCGGTAAGGTAGGAGAATTGGCCTTAAAGGAGAAAGCTCAGGAAATAGACGAAGACTTATTGATAAGAGGCTATATTATTGCAACACCAAAACGCGACCATAAGTTCTTAAGGAAGAAACTGATAGAAAAAAATATTGATTTTTCTACTTATGAACATTTATTTAATTAAAGAAGGCTGTCCTGATGAGTATCAGAACAGCCTTTTTCATTACTTTTTATCATATTGTTTCTGCATTGCTTTCATCATCTGATTTATTTTTTTCTGCGACGGGTTTTGCCCCATTTGCATCATCATAACCCGAAGCATCTGCTCGTTAATCGGCGGATTTTTCTTCAAATAATTAACCATTGTTTTTCGGGCAATGAAAAAACCAATAAGTGCACCTGCTAACAAACAGAGCACGCCGACGAGCACAAACCAAAGCCAGTCCATTACGTCTTCCTCCTTCTAACACCATTGCTGCCTTGCTTTCTACATATCTGATCCCAATAGCCTATATCATTATAACGCATCCCATAGTTCATTAAAAGAGGAGGACAGTAATTATTTACAACACAGAGAAAACTTTCATTGGCTTTAACCATCCGTAGGTATTTCGATCAATATTTACGGCAAACATACAAGGGGATAAGCTTTTTAAACAATCAAAAACTTTCCACTCTTCTTTTACATCCCCTTCATGATGAAACCAGATCGATTGATTAGTTACTTTTAAACTGCTCTCCGTTTTCAGCGATTGATAGAATAACCCTTCCCCCATGGATGTGCTATTATACCCTATGTTTTTGAGTGGCTCGTGAATATATCTTTTCCAATCTCTCCGTTTAATGTCTTCTGTAATATAATGAATTTGTTTTTCAAGAACGGGTTGAGCCCAATCATACGCTTTATGATAATCTAAAAAGAGTCGAAATAGTTTTTCCTCCGATTGATAATAATGCAGGGCGACTTCTTTTTGTATAATAACTAATTGATACCGGTTCATGGTTTATTCGCTCCTTTCACTCCTTTACTGTAAGAATACAGGAATTTTAGTAAAAGGACTGTCAATTTCTGAAAATAAAAAAAACTTATTTTGTCGAAGAAGAATAAACTGATACAAAGAAATGATAGATGTAATTTACCCCAAATGAAAAGTTGTAAAACCTCATTTGGGGTTATTATCTTATTTATTTAAGAATCTAACAATGATTTTACTTTGGCAACTACATTTTCTACGTGAAAGCCATATTCATGAACAACTTTATCACCTGGAGCCGAAGCACCAAACCGGTCTATGCCTAAAACAGCACCTTTTCTCCCAACATATTTATGCCAGCCGTGACTGGCCCCCATTTCTATGGCAAGTGCTGGCACCTCTTCAGGAAGTACCTGTTCTTGATAAGAAAGGTCCTGTTGGTCAAACGCTGCCCAATTTGGCATGCTAACTACATTTGCTTTGATACCTTCTCTTCCCAATTCATTACTCGCTTCTACAGCTAACGAGACTTCTGATCCTGTTGCTAACAATAACACATCAGGTTGTGGATCAGCCTCAAGAAGGAGATAAGCTCCTTTTCTAAGTCCTTCCTTCGCTTTGTCTGCCGTACCTTCCAATGTCGGTAATCCTTGACGCGTGAGTACTAAAGCTGTTGGTGTCTTCTCACTTTCTAGGGATACTTTCCAAGCCTCAATTGTTTCATTACTGTCAGCAGGCCGAATAACATTCACGTTAGGAATGGCACGCAGAGAACTTACATGTTCGATCGGTTCATGAGTTGGACCATCTTCACCGACAGCTATACTGTCATGAGTAAATACGTAGGTTATTGGCAACTCCATCAGAGCACTCAGTCTAAGTGCAGGGCGCAAATAATCAGAGAAGACAAGAAATGTTGCAACATATGGATGCACTCCACCGTGGAGTTTCAGACCATTTGCTGCTGCCGCCATCGCAAACTCTCTGACACCAAACCAAATATTCCGGCCTTTATAATTGTCTCTGCTGAAATCTGTTTCCTCTTTGATTAAAGTTTTATTAGACGAAGCCAAGTCAGCTGATCCACCAAACAGGGACGGGATAGAATTTGCCAATACTTGTAAAGCTTCTCCGGATACTGCACGAGTTGCAAGTTTTTCGTCAGAATAAACAGGAAGGTCTTTATCCCAGCCTTGAGGAAGATCACCTTTTACAGCTAATGTAAATTGATTTGCAAGCTCAGGATATTGCTCCTTATATTGGGAGAAAAGACTATTCCAATCCTGTTCTTTCCGTGCACCTTCCGCTTTACCTTCCGCAAAATATTCGGTTACTTCAGCTGGTACATGAAAATCCTCTTCAAACTCCCATTTGTAATTCTCTTTTACGATAGACGCTTCCTCTTTCCCAAGAGGCGCCCCGTGCGCTGCATTCGTACCACCTTTATTGGGGGACCCAAAACCAATTTCCGTTTTCACTTCAATTAATGTAGGTCGGTCTGATTGTCGTGCTTCTTCAATCGCTTTTTCAATTGATGTCAGATCATTCCCGTCTTCTACTAATATCGTATGCCAACCGTATGCTTCATACCGCCCTCTAACATTTTCAGAAAATGATTGATGAAGATCTCCATCTAAAGAAATGTCATTTGAATCATAGAGGACAATGAGGCGATTTAATTTAAGATGTCCTGCTAATGATGCCGCTTCGCCAGAGATACCTTCCATTAAATCACCATCACCGCATAAAGCATAGGTGTAATGATCAACAATGTTAAAGTTATCTTTATTATACACCGCGGCCAAATGCCTTTCAGCCATCGCCATGCCTACAGCCATCGCCATCCCTTGACCGAGAGGACCGGTGGTTGCCTCCACACCTGGTGTGTGACCGTACTCGGGATGTCCTGGGGTTTTGCTTCCCCACTGTCTAAAATTCTTTAGTTCATCCAAAGACAAATCATAACCACTGAGGTGTAAAAGACTATATAAAAGCATAGATCCGTGACCTGCTGACAACACAAATCTGTCACGATTAAACCATTCAGGATTTCCTGGGTTATGTTTCATAAATTTTGTCCATAGAACGTAAGCCATTGGTGCCGCACCCATTGGTAAACCTGGGTGTCCCGAATTGGCTTGTTCAATGCTGTCTATGGATAATGTACGAATAGTACTAATTGCCAATTCATCTCTTTGATGCTCTTCCATCATGTATTCCTTCCTTTCCATTTCACAATTATGTATAAAGGCTTCACTGTCTTACATCATAAACGTTCTTGAACGATAGCACAAGATTCCCTTCCAAAACATGTCTCTTAAATTATTTACGAGGAGGATCCGTTAACAGTCCTCTTCTTCATATCTCACAGTCACTACCCGTACTTTTATAATATTTCAGAGTATTTATTACAGCTAGACACCTTACCGACACGAACTGTATAATTGCATCCACATAAAAAAACCTGATGGCAGGCCATCAGGCTGAGGTTATATGTGATGATAATGAAGATACATTACTGGAAGTTTCTTAATTCCGTTTTTTCATCTGGACCAGTTTATTCGGTGTTACATCGTCTCCATTTGGATCCATCACCTTTACTGATTGCAACTGACTTTTAAAGGAAGAGCGAAATTTACTTAAATACTCTTTTCGAAGTGTTTGCTGTTCTTCCTTTTCATCATTGGTAAGACCCGTCGTTTTCGAACGTTTTGCTAATTCATTAATACGGTCTATTTTCTCTTGAGAGAGCATGAGTTAAATTTAAACCTCCCTAAATACATAATAAAGAAATGAACCCGAACTTGTTTATATAATGATATAATAGGGTAAAAAAACGTATAAGGCAAGTTTCATTCATAGAGGTGAGAGGCGTTGCATACTCCTCACCTTCCATTTCATTGAATAAGCTGAAATTTATTTTTAATTCCTAGTCTATAGAGTTTATGTAGTCTTTATACCTCCGATGAACGGTAGCTTTGGACACCTCGTACCCAAAACCTCGTAACGTGGCTGCAATATCATGAAAGGTGAGTTTCCTCTCGCGCAGCCGTATAATTTCTTCTATTGGTACTTCTTTTTTTCTTCGACCGCCTTCGGTAGTGCGAGATAAATTCTCTCCTGGATTATACCCTTTTTCCATTGCATTTTTTATTCCTCGTTTTATTTTCAGATTATGAAGTTTCCGCTGATACTCTTCCACCATCGATACAATCTCCATCAACATATGATCAGATTCAGATACTTCGAGCGTCCCTTCATCTTTTACCGTATAAATAGGCACATCCATTTTAAATAACTGATGCAAAAGAGCGACTTTCGCATTTCCTCGCCCCAGTCTTGTTTCATCTTGTATACATAGAACTTGTGCAGCTGAAGAACCGAGCAAATCCAATGCTTCAAGCAAACCTTCTCTCTCCAGTGAATAACCACTTGCTTCTTCTGTGATTATCTTCTCTATTTTAAAACCACAGTGTTGCGACAAGTTAATTAATTCTTGCTGCTGCCTCATCAAAGAGGTCTGCTGTGATTCTTTATCTGTACTAACCCGGCAGTATATAACACAGCGTTTCATTTGATTATTCCTCCACTTTATTATTGTATACAGTTAAAGGACTCTCTACCTCATAATTATTTCCTTCCGCAAAAACGGGAAGAGTACTTTCTCCCTCACTGTGCCCAGTCATCTTGACCGTTAAGACGAGACACAATATAGATATAATGAATAACAATAAAATTCCCCACTCTTGGCTGTTTAACTTTTTCAGTTTTGAAAACATAAAAACCCCTCCTCACGTATATAAGAATATACGTTCCCTTTTTTCTAATCTTAGTATATAAAGAACTTATGTTCTCGTCAAGATATCCAGAACTAATGTTTGCGGACATATGTTTTCCATGCTACAATAAAAGAAAATATAAGATGTCCAAAGGAGGTGCAGTGGTTGACAAAATTGTCAAAACGTCAAGAGCAAATTCTTGAATATATAAAAGACGAAGTAAAGAAAAAGGGTTATCCCCCTTCTGTTCGTGAAATAGGTAAAGCAGTAGGGCTTGCCTCAAGTTCTACCGTGCACGGCCATTTATCCCGACTTGAAAGTAAAGGCTATATTCGCCGTGATCCTACGAAGCCTAGAGCTATTGAAGTCCTTCATCTCGAAGAAGAGACACAGATTTCAGAGCATTCAGCTGTTTATGTCCCTGTTCTAGGTAAAGTTACTGCTGGAGACCCTATTACAGCTGTGGAAAACATAGAAGAGTATATCCCATTACCAGAGAGTATGGTCACAGATGAGAAAGTATTCATATTAACCATTCAAGGGGAAAGTATGATTGAAACTGGAATATATGACGGAGATCTTGTTATCGTTCGCCAGCAACAGTCAGCAGACAATGGAGATATCGTAGTAGCGATGACCGAAGAATTGGAAGCTACGGTAAAACGCTTTTTTAAAGAGGACGGGTATATAAGACTCCAGCCTGAAAATTCCGCCATGGAGCCTATTATATTAGACAATTGTACGATTCTCGGAAAAGTGATAGGTGTGTTCCGCACCATTCATTAATAATTGTCATTAAACCCGGTGATCTACGAAAAGTGACATTCTGACGGATTAGCTGAATCTTTTCCCGCCCTGTAAAAATTACAGCACAAACACATAAATGCCGTTTGCGCTTGGACGGAAATCGCACTGGCACCGGTTGTTTCAACAGAAAATTAAGTGCACAACAAATCGTTTGAATATAAAAGGGGCTGTCAAAAGATCATGGTTATGACCTTTTGATACAGCCCCTTTTTAATAGCTTCATGCTTTTTTAATATTGGGAGAGATATTGCTCTCGCTCCCATGGGTGAACTTGCATTCTAAACATATCCCATTCTATTTCTTTTGCCTCTACAAAATGATTAATAGCATGTTCTCCGATTTTCTCCACTAAAACTTGATCATCCAAGAGAGCATCAATGGCTTCTCTTAAGTTAGAAGGCAATTGATGGATGTTTTCTTCTTTTCTCTCTTTTACTCCCATGTCATAAATGTTACGATCCATTGCTTCGGGAGCTTTCATTTTTCGTTTAATTCCGTCTAATCCTGCAGCCAGCATAGATGCCATCGCTAAGTAAGGGTTAGCAGCAGGGTCAGGACTTCTTACTTCTACACGTGTGCTTAGTCCTCTTGATGAAGGAATACGAACAAGAGGGCTTCTATTTTGCATAGACCAGGCAATGTATACGGGAGCTTCATATCCTGGAACTAACCGTTTGTAAGAGTTAACAATAGGATTAGTTAGAGCCGTAAATCCTGGTGAATGATCAAGTATACCTGCTAAGAATTGCATAGCTGTTTCGCTCAACTGCGTCTCTGTAGCATCATCAAAAAACGCATTTTCATTCCCCCGGAACAAGGACATATTACAATGCATTCCTGAACCAGCGACACCGTACAATGGTTTCGGCATAAATGTGGCGTGCAGCCCATGCTTTCTCGCAATGGTTTTTACAACCAACTTAAAAGTTTGGATGTTATCACAAGCCGTAATCGCATCAGCATACTCGAAATCAATTTCATGTTGGCCCGGAGCGACTTCATGGTGGGATGCCTCAATTTCAAATCCCATATCTTCAAGTTCGAGGACAATATCCCGACGACAGTTTTCACCTAAGTCGGTTGGGGCGAGGTCAAAGTAACCACCTTTGTCATTCAATTCAAGTGTTGGTTCCCCTTTTTCGTCATTTTTGAAAAGGAAAAACTCAGGTTCTGGACCAATATTAAAAGCAGTGTAACCCATCTCTTCTGCTTCTTTCAATACTCGCTTTAAAATACCGCGTGGGTCCCCGCTGAATGGCCGAGGCTCTCCTCTTGTACCACCTGGTTCATAAATGTCGCATATGAGCCTGGCGACTTTCCCTTTCTCAGGAGTCCACGGGAATACAACCCATGTGTTCAAATCAGGGTATAAATACATGTCAGACTCTTCTACTCTGACAAAACCTTGGATAGACGAGCCATCAAACATCATTTTGTTATCTAATGCTTTCTGTAGCTGGTCGACTGGAATTTCTACATTTTTAATAATCCCTTGTAAATCCGTAAACTGAAGTCTGATAAATTTTACATTTTCTTCTTCAGCCATTCTTGTAATGTCTTCTCTTGTGTAATGATGGGCTTTCAAACGAGATTCCTCTCTTTCTTTAAGCAAGATTGTGATGTGAAAATATGTTTTACACGAACAAGTAATAGTTTACACTAATTAGTTAATTTATGGGCTTATCTTACATAAAGTTATATTTGTTGTCAATTTATTTTCCCATGATGAGAGGCTGGCAAACGTAATAAACCTTCTTTTATCAATGTGACTAGTGCATGTTTTACAGCAATTTTTACATGGGAGGTGGTTAATCCCCCCTGTACATAAGTGATGTAAGGCTCACGCATTGGACCATCAGCCGAAAATTCAATACTAGACCCTTGAATAAAAGTCCCACCAGCCATAATGACTTCGTCCTCGTACCCAGGCATGGAAGAGGGATAAGGCGAAACGTTTGAGTCTACAGGAGACGCTTCCTGAATCGCTTGACAAAAGCGTATCATTCTTTCTCTGTCTTCTAAAACGACCGCTTGTATCAGATCCGTACGTGTTTCTTTATAATGAGGCAAAGTGTTTAATCCACACTCTTCACATATTGCTGAAGTGTATAATGCTCCCGCCACAGCTTGGGATACAGTATGAGGTGCTAAAAAAAGGCCTTGAAACATATCTAGAAGCATATCAGATGTTGCACCGCCCTCCAGCCCAATTCCAGGTGCTGCAAATCGTGAAGCAGCCCGATCGACAAGTGTGGCATTGCCCGCAATGTAACCTCCGGATTTCGCAATTCCTCCTCCCGGATTTTTAATAAGTGATCCTGCAAGTAAATCAGCGCCTACATGTCCCGGCTCTAATTCCTCTACAAACTCTCCATAACAATTATCTACGAAAACGATCAAGTCCGGCCTCGCTTTTTTGATATCATGGATTAACGTACGTAATGTTTCGATAGAAATAGACGGGCGCATTGCATAGCCCTTCGAACGCTGAAATGCCACTATTTTTGTTTCCGGCTTTACATGTGTTAATAATACTTCAACACTCGGGTACCCATCGTCTGCTAAAGGAGCTACAGTACATGAAATATCATATTCCGACAATGAACCAGGCTCATTGCCAGAAATTCCAATGACTGTTTGTAACGTGTCATATGGCATTCCTGCATAGACCAAGTGATCTCCTGGTCGTAAGTTACCAAATAATGCCGTCGTAATAGCATGGGTTCCTGAAATAAATTGATGACGTACTATAGCTTTTTCTGTACCAAAGATTTTAGCGTATACTTGATCAAGTGTCTCCCTGCCAATATCATCATATCCATACCCCGTAGAAGATTGAAAATGATAGGCAGACACTTTTTCTTCATGAAATATATTCAGTAAGCGCTGTTGGTTTCGTTCAGCAACAGCCTCCACATGTTCCCGTTGCTCACGTGTTTTTTTCTCTGCTCTTTCTGATAGCTTTTCTATTAATTGTTCTTCTGGTGTCATTCTCCCCCACCCTTTTTCTTATCTTTCATATTTCCGAATCGTTCCATTTACTGGATGATCTACAAGCACGTATCCTTCGATACTATAGCCATCTCCTTCTTCCGACAACTCTTCCTGTTGAATTAGCGTAAATTGTTGAATGGTTGCTAAGTCTTTTCCTTGCGAAACTGGAATAAATAAGCGATAGTACCTCATATGTTCTATCAAAGTCTTTTCCATGACTTGTTTTAATTTCATGATATCGTCATCACTGAATGAAGAAATAGTAATAGTGGATTTTCCGCTTGTGTCTTCATTGTAGTACCCTTCTAGCTTATCACGTTTGTTGTATACAGTAATAACGGGGATAGAATTTGCTCCTAATTCATCCAACAGCTTGTCCACTGTCTGCATTTGTGTATGGGCTTCAGGATGAGAAACATCTACAACATGCAATAGAATATCCGCTTCCTTTACCTCCTCCAATGTCGATCGGAAAGCTGCTATTAGTGTAGTAGGTAAATCTTGTATAAACCCAACAGTATCTGTAAGGAGTACTTTATAACCGGACGGAAGCTCTGCCTGCCTCGTCAAAGGGTCCAGTGTTGCGAATAAAAGGTCTTCTTGAAATGTCTCCGCTCCCGACAATTTTTGCAATAACGTCGATTTTCCTGCGTTCGTATAACCAACTAAAGCAAACTGCACAGCATTATTTTTTCTTCGTTGCTTCCGATAACTTTCTCTGTGAGCTCTAACAGCTTCAAGCTGCTTCTTTAAGTCATCCATCCTTTTTTGGATATGCCGCCGGTCTGTCTCCAATTTTGTCTCACCCGGTCCCCTGGTTCCGATCCCACCGCCAAGACGGGATAACATTTGTCCTTGGCCAGATAAGCGCGGAAGTAAATACATTAGCTGGGCCAATTCCACTTGAATTTTCCCTTCTTTGGTATGAGCCCTGTTAGCAAAGATATCGAGAATAATCTGGGTACGGTCAATTATCTTCACATTAAGATTGGCATCCAAATTTCTAACTTGGCCAGCGGATAATTCATCATTGAAAACGATTAAATCACTCTCAAGGGTCTCCGCCGCATTCATTAATTCCTCTAGTTTGCCGCTCCCTATATAAGTTGCAGGATCTGGTTTTTGTCTGTTCTGTATAATATGTCCTACCACTTCTCCACCGGCCGTGTGTACGAGCTCTTTTAATTCATCCATGAGCATTTGAAATTTTTGTTCACCCGTGTCTGGAAATTGACAGCCAACAACAATTACTCGTTCTGTCATAAAGAGCCTCCTTTATGATTCTCTCTTTGTTCCTCTTCGACAAAATCCCCTGCTTCTAACGTAACGAGGGATTGTTTATCTATTTTTCCTTCTTTCAGTAGTCGCAGAGCCTGGCGACGGATAATTTTTTCGATCATGTTTCGAACGTAACGCCCATTAAAGCTTTTTGTGTTTTCCAAAGTTCGTACTTGAAAATGAGCAGCTACTTTTTTAGTTAACTGATCGGTACATTCATAATCTCTTTCTTTCACCATACGTTTAAATAGATCAAGCAACTGTTCATTTGTGAAGTCTTGAAAGTGTAAGATATTCGGAAACCTTGAAGGAAGTCCCGGATTTAAACGTAAGAATTTCTTCATTTCAGCAGGATAGCCTGCTAGAATAAGAATAAATGTATGCTGGTGATCTTCCATAGCCTTTACTAAAGCATCCACAGCTTCTCTCCCGAAGTCCTTTTCGCCTCCTCTGGCTAAAGAATAAGCCTCATCAATAAATAATACACCTCCTGATGCTTTTTTTATCAAATCTCTCGTTTTCTGTGCAGTTTGACCTATATATTCACCGACTAAATCAGCCCGTTCCGCCTCGATAAAATGTCCTTTTTCTAAAATATTCATGTCCTTTAACATTTGAGCAAGGATTCGAGCAACCGTTGTTTTCCCTGTCCCTGGATTTCCAATAAACATCATATGCAGATTTTGCTGAGCAGCTTCAAGGTTCAGTTTCCCCCTGCATTGATTAACATAAACAAGAGCATACATTTCTCTGATAAATTCTTTCACTTGAGTGACTCCGATCATTTTACTCAAACTTTTCTCTGCCTTTTGAAGGGCGTAATGCTCCTCAGCAAATAAATAGTATTCCGTGTTTCTGAGGGGTGGCTCCTTTTTTGAAGGTTGTATTGTTACTTGAATCCTCTCACGACCCTCTGTATTAACCATCACAACAAATCCCCTCTCTTTCCTTTAGAAATAAAACAGGCGTTTACCTATACTATACGTAGAAAGGAGAGATATGTGAGTCATAGGTTTGTTATAATATCTGTGTAACCGCGGGAGACAGGGAGAGAGGAGTGATGAATTATGCATCAGTTGCCAAAAGAAGCAGAAAGGTTTTTAGATTATCTTGCTGCCAACCAAAGAAAGAAAAGTACTATTAAAAGGTACAGCTATGATCTAGCTGATTTTTTTCGATATGTAGAAGTAGTAAAAGGGGAGAACAAAGCATCATCCCCAAGAGACTTAACGCCACAACTATTTGAAACGTACTTCCATTTATTAGAATCAGAGAGAGGATATCAGCTTCGTACTTTGAAAAGAATTCAGACTGTCTTGAAAAAATATGTTTCTTTTTTAAGAAAGAACGGCAAATTACATATTAATCCTCTAGCTTCACTCGACTTAGACGAGTCTGTCTGGAATACACTTTCAGACGAAGAATTGTTAACCGCCACTGAGGAACACCGTTTACTCTCTTCATTGAAGTCAGATGCCGGTTTGTCTATTAAACAAGCAGCGGCACGACCTCTCTTAGCACCGAGAAATTTATTTATTGTCTCTCTATTTCTTTATTATGGCCTAAGGTTACAAGAACTATCACATTTGCAAATGAAACACATCAACCAAGGCATAGGTACTATTTCCATCCCTGAAATAACTGGAAATCCGCGTGTTATCCAGCTGAACACTACTGAAAAAAAACTACTCCATTATTATGTAAAAGCAATTCCAGCACCAGTAAGACCGTACAAAGATACCGATCCGCTCTTAGTTGCGTTTGACTTCCAAAGAAAAACCTATCGATGGAGCTATGAAACTGATTCTCCGAAAAATTTAACAGAAGTTGCCATTCAAAAAATGATCAGAGAAGAGAGAAAGCGTGCCGATATCACAAGGGCTATTTCTGCTCGTCATTTTCGTAATACTTTTATCATTCGAGAATTAGTGCAGGGAACCTCGCCTGAGGAGCTAAAGGACAAGTTAGGTCTGCAAACTATTTTAACATTAAATAAATATATTGAATATGTAGAAAGAAACGAATATACGTTTCGTCTTTCTCGGGATAGTTAGTTCTGATTTTTCAGTTGCTCTTCCCTCTTATAAGGGAAAGAACAATTCATAACAAATACAACTAAATAAATAAAACTCCCGGTATCTCACCGGAAGTTTTATTTAAAATGAAGTTACACATTGGTAGGAGTACTTTCCGTTTCTGCTTCTGGGTGAAGTGAAATATTGCGCTGCGGTGCGAAAGTGGAAATGGCATGCTTATACACAAGCTGTTGCTTACCGTCGCTATCTAATACTACGGTAAAATTATCGAAAGCCTTAACCTGGCCTCGTAATTGAAAACCATTTAATAAAAAGACAGTTACTGGTGTTTTCTCTTTACGCAACGTATTTAAAAAGTGATCTTGAATATTGATTGGCTGTTTCATGTTATCGTCCCCCTCATCGAGCTCTCATAAGTGTGATTCGACAACTACTGTAATTCTCCTGCCGTAAACCGGATCATTTCCTGAATTTTTTCATTTTTATTCTTCTCTGTTATATGGAACCACGTCATATTTTCTTTATTTCGAAACCATGTTAGTTGTCTCTTTGCATAACGACGAGAGTTACGTTTCAAGATTTCGATAGCAGCTTCTTTATTATATTCCCCTTTAAAATAAGGGAAAAATTCCTTGTATCCAATCGCTTGTGCTGCTTGACAGTCTTTCGGGAAATTTTGGTATAGCCACCTTGCTTCCTCTATAACCCCTTCTTCTACCATTTGATCTACACGCTTATTGATACGTTCGTAAAGTAAATCTCTCTCCATCGTCATACCGATTAATACAAGATGGTACGGGGAATCATTGTCTTCCTGAAACGAAAAATCTTTTTTCTTTTTACCAGTCACATGGTATATTTCCAAGGCTCTAATTATTTTTTTTACGTTATTGTAGTGAATGCTTTCAGCGCTTTCCGGATCAACTTGTTTTAGTTTTTCATGAAGAGCTTCTGAACCGTGTTCGGCCGCAAACGTTTCCAAATTCCTTCGGTATAATTCATCTACATTAGCATTGTGAAAATCAAGTTTTCTCGTAAGACCTCGCAAATAAAAACCCGTCCCGCCAACTACGATCGGAAGTTTATTTTTGTCGTTCAAATGATCAATCAGTCGATCAGCATCTTCCTGAAACTCAGCTGCTGAATAAGATTCAGAGGGTGATTTTTTATCAATTAAGTGATGAGGGATTAGTTGCTGCTCAGAAGGAGATACCTTTGCTGTACCGATATCTAACCCTTTATATATTTGCATGGAATCCCCGCTTATTATCTCTCCTCCGTACCACTGAGCAAGTTTGATACCCGCTTCAGATTTCCCGACTGCTGTAGGTCCCGCAATCACTACCACTTTGTTCTTTTTCTTCATGTGATACGCCCTTTCTTTTCTATAATTCCATAACGAAAAGAGGAACGGCTCCGACGGTTATGAAAAGAAAAACCTAGTTTTTCTATACTCTGATTAGGATAGGAGCTTTTCACTACGACACACTTTTTTGCAACCCGTAAAGCTTCTTTCACATCGTTCTCTTGAAGCCTGCCATAGTGTGCATGGGGCCGAATAGCTCGAAAATGAGGAGAACGATCTGATGTATGTTCAAACATTGGGTCAAAATATACATAGTCAAATGATTGATCCGCTTGTTCGCGTAAAAATTTGTAACTCTCTCCTGTTAATACTTTCACTCTTCTCATAGCTTGATTAAATGCTGACAGGTCCTCTACCCATTGTTGAAGCCCTTTTTGCACGATTCGAGAGATATAAGGATTTTTTTCCATTCCTATAACTTGTCCTTCTTCTCCCGCCACATAACTAAGGACAATACTGTCAGACCCAAAACCTAAGGTAGCATCGAACACTTTCATACCTGCTTTCCCTCTTATCGTTTCAATAAGTGGATCGGGCTCTCCTTTCATCATACGCTTGATTCGGAGGAAAGACATACTTGGATGAAAATAAAACGGCTCTTCACAGCTTGGATGGTATAATTTATCAGCCTTATCGTGCACGACATATATGCATTGTCTCGTTTCATTCAACCACTTTCTAAATGACTTTTTATCTCGTTCTAAATATACCGCATCCCACGCCTTGGCTAAATATTGAGCCTCCTCTACTTCATCTTTGGTCGGTCTCTGACGCGTTGAAATAATCATTTGGCTATCTCCTTGTCTCTATCTTACCCTGTTTAGTATACCAATGTTTATCTGTTAGTTGAAAACAATCCATAACCTTATTCTTTCGTAATTCCTGTTTATTTGTTGACCATTGAATTGATCTATGTAGCTATTCGAACACCGGTATTTCGTTATATGCAAAAAGACACCTTAGTAAGGTGTCTTTTTAAAGATAGGAAAGTATAACAGGCATAGAGTGAGCTCCGGCTCCTAGTCACTCGGAGGCCCATTTACTGATTAGTTATCAGATTGCGATTGTGCCAAAAAATATATTGCCATGCCAAGGCTTACGATAACAACAAATGCGGCAAGACCAAGAACTGCTACAAGATCCACTGGAGTCATAGTTTCTCTCTCCTTCATTCTCTTTTTAACCATATAGTAACATGAGGCGCGTCCAAAAATAATGCTGACTTGTGACGATCATGTTACATTTCTACATAATTCGTTTAAACATTTTTTCCATATCATAGCCAGAGAAATGAATGACGATTGGACGACCATGTGGACAAGTAAAAGGGACTTCACATGTACCCAGTTTTTTTATAAGGGCTTGAATTTCATCATCACGAAGGTGACGGTTTGCTTTTATTGCTGCTTTACAAGACATAAGAATTGCAGCTTCTTCCCTCAATTTATGCAGGCTGATTTTTTTGTCCTGCATTAACTGCTCAAGAAGCTCTCTTATCACATACTCCTCTTCACCAGTTGGAAACCAAACCGGATGGGAGCGGACACGGTACGTTCTCTGTCCGAACGGTTCTAAATAGACACCTACGTCTTCTAAATCTTGTTGGTGTCTCTTTATCACCATTTCTTCCTCAGAAGAGAACTCCAATGTAAGAGGGACGAGAAGCTCTTGCAATTCAGGTTTAGTGTCCCCAATTTTCTCACGGTAAAATTCATAAAAAATTCTTTCCTGTGCCGCATGTTGATCAATAATATATAGACCATCCTCATTTTGAGCCAATATATAAGTGCCATGCATTTGACCAATAAATTCTATATTTGGAAAACGCGTGTCCGTCTCTTTCTTATTCTCCGTATTCACTTCCATTTTCTCAAATAATGTATCATCACATTCTGGTTTTGATATTTTATATCCTTTTGGTTCCACTGATTGTTGTCTTAGCATATCCTGATCTTTTTCAAAACCTTTTTTTTCAGGGGAGAAATCATATTGTTCTTCATGATTGAAATCCATCGAATGATCTTTTTTTGGTTGGAGTACCTTCTCCTCAGGTGGTGATTCTTTTCGTGTTTCTCTTTTAGGAAGCGCTTGTTCGGAAAACGTTAAAGAAAGCTGGTCACTATTTAATTGTTTTCCTCTTTTTTCTTCGACGTTTGGTATAAGCGTTTGATTGTAAAGTTGGCTTTTTATCCCTTCTTCGAGCACCGAACATAATTCTTTTTCCTTACTTAGACGCACTTCTAACTTGGAAGGATGTACATTTACATCAATCAATACAGGATCCATTTTAATGTGAATAACTACTATAGGATGCCGGCCAATTGGCAATAATGTATGATAAGCTTGTTCAACCGATTTCGTTAAAGGATAGTGACGAATATATCTCCCATTAATAAAAAAAGAAATATGTTGTCTTGATGCTCGTGTTACTTCAGGATTCGCAATGAATCCTTCTATTTGATAATCAACAGAAGAATTTTCGATACGAAAAAATTGTTGAGCTGTTCTTCTCCCATATATGGCAGCAATTACAGCCTGAATATTTCCGTTCCCATTCGTAAATAAAAGCTGCCTTTCATTATGGAACAATTGAAAAGCTATAGACGGGTTAGCAAGTGCTAAGCGGTTTACGACATCTGTTATTTTTCCTAATTCTGTATGGATGGTTTTCATATGTTTCAGTCGGGCAGGAGTATTAAAAAATAAATCTCGAACCGTAATTTCCGTACCCTGCCTGCTTTTCGAAGAAGAAAATGCTATACGTTTTCCACCTTGGTACCGTATTAACGTTCCCGCGTCTTTTCCATTACCTGTTTCTAACTCGACGTTAGCTACCGAAGCTATACTAGGGAGCGCTTCACCCCTGAAGCCTAATGTAGAAATACGAAATAAATCATGCTCTGTTTTTATTTTGCTTGTAGCGTGCCGGGAAAAAGCTAACTCTGCATCCTCCCGTGCCATACCAATACCATTATCGACGATCTTAATTTCCGAAAGACCGCCTTCTTTTATATAGATAGATATACGCGTACTTTTAGCATCAATAGCATTTTCTGTTAATTCTTTTACGACAGATGCAGGACGCTCGACAACTTCCCCTGCTGCAATCTTATTAGATAATTCCGTGGATAACTTTGTGATAGCAGCCATAGAATCCTCCTGTCGTTCTTATTTTCGTAATTTCTTTTGATATTCGTATAGTTTTTCAAGTGCCTCTATGGGAGACAAGTGTAGCACATCCATATCTTGAATATCTTTTTCAATAGCATTCAAATGTTTATTTTGTTTACTCTTTTCTCGTGTATGCTCTGATTCCCATTGAAACAACGGTAGTTGCTCCGCATTTTGATCCTGGATAGAGGAGTATTCAACTACAGCCGAATGAGTAGATGGGGCACGGTATCCTGCTCCATCTGCCTCTAATTCAGAAAGCAATTGCTCTGCACGTTGTAATACTTGATTAGGAAGTTCTGCAAGCTTGGCCACATAAATTCCGTAACTTCGGTCTGCTTTCCCCTCTTCTACTTTATGTAAAAATACTATTTCTCCTTCTTCTTCTATAGCTTTTACGTGGATATTTTTAAGTTTCGAAAGTTGATCGCCAAGCGCCGTTAACTCATGGTAATGAGTGGAGAAAAACGTCTTCGCGCCAATATTGTCATGGATAAATTCAACAATGGCTTGAGCTAAAGCCATACCATCATAAGTAGAAGTTCCTCGTCCAATTTCGTCTAATAAAATAAGACTGTTTGGTGTTGCCTGCTGCAGAGCAAATCGAGTTTCAAGCATTTCCACCATAAATGTACTTTGACCAGATGCTAAATCGTCTGCAGCACCAATCCGTGTAAACACCTGGTCGAAAATAGGAAGAATTGCATGAGCAGCCGGTACAAAACAGCCTGTTTGGGCCATGATCGCAATCAATGCAGCTTGTCGCATATATGTGCTTTTTCCTGCCATGTTTGGCCCTGTAATGAGAAGCATTTCCCGATCCTTGTTCATGACAATGTCATTAGAAACATATTCACCTTGACCAATCATATGCTCTACCACTGGATGCCGGCCATCTTTTACGATCAAAGACCGGTCAGATGAAAACGTTGGACATACAAATTGGTACCGTTCACTTATTAAAGCAAAACCTTGTAACACATCGATTTCACTTATGACTTTTGCAGCGTGTTGAAGGGAAGCGATGTATTCTTTTACTTTTTCTCTCAACTGTATAAATAACTCATATTCAAGCGCTGTGCTATTCTCTTCTGCCCCTAATATGAGTGATTCTTTTTCCTTTAGTTCAGGGGTAATAAACCGTTCTGCGTTTGTCAACGTTTGTTTTCTGTCATACCTTCCGTCAGGCAGCATATGTATGTTTGGTTTTGTAACTTCTATATAATACCCAAATACTTTGTTAAAACCAACTTTTAGTGATTTTATCCCTGTTTCTTCTCTTTCTTTCTGTTCCAAACGTGATATCCATTCTTTACCGTGTTTGCTCGCTTCCCTATATTCATCTAATTGTTGATGATATCCATTTTTAATAATGTCTCCTTCAGTCATTGAGGCAGGAGGGTCCTCTTGAAGAGCTTCATGTAAGAGTTGTAAAAGCTCATCGAAATCATCAACGGAACGAAGAAGCTCATCGACATATTCATTATGAAGTTGATTAAGTAATTCATAAACGGTTGGCAGTTCGTCAAGTGAGCGACGGAGCTGGACAAGTTCACGAGGGTTGATGTTTCCATACGCTGTCTTACCAGCTAATCGCTCTAAATCGTATACATGTTGCAGACGATCTCTCAATTCCTCTCTTACAAAGAAGTTCTCCATAAGCGATTGCACCAACGATTGGCGCTTTTGAATAGAAGTCCGATCTAATAAGGGTTCTTCTATCCATTTTCGGGCCATTCTGCCTCCCATTGCCGTTACGGATTGGTCCATCAACCATAGTAGAGAACCATGTTTCTTCTTCTCTCTCATCGATTCCACTAGTTCTAAATTACGCCGTGAATGATGATCAAGCTGCATATGATCACTAGGGTGATAAATAGCAATAGGTTGTAAATGGGAAAGTGATCGTTTTTGAGTACGTTTGAAATAATTAGTTAAGAGACCAGCAAGTTGTAAAAGTTTATCATTGTCTAGTCCGTGACATAAATGATGAAATTCATCCTGTAATTCAGTAGACTCTTCCCGCGAAAATACAAGCTTACCTTCGCCTAACCACTCTTCATCAACGTGAGGTGGAACTACCACTTCTTTAATGTCCGCCCGATACATTTCTCGCTCCCACGTTTTTTGATCAATCCCTAAGAGAGCAGCTCGAGTTTCACCAGTCGTTAAATCCGCTTTTATAAAACCAGCCGTTCCATCTTCAAATGGATAAAACCCGGCAATATAGTTATTTTCTTTCTCCTGAATAGCGTTTCCTTCCATAATGGTCCCTGGAGTAATAAGCTGTACCACTTCTCTCTTTACAACGCCTTTTGCTGTCTTCGGGTCCTCTACCTGTTCACATATTGCAATTTTATATCCTTTCTCAATCAGCGTCGTGATATAATGCTCTGCAGAGTGATAAGGCACCCCGCACATCGGTATATGCTCTTCTGCTTTACTTCCTCTGCGTGTTAATGTGATTTCTAATTCACGTGCCGCTTGGACCGCATCATCATAAAAAAGTTCATAAAAGTCACCAAGCCGGAAAAATAGAAATGCATCTTCATATTCTGATTTTATCTTCTTATACTGTTTCATCATCGGGGTTTCCTGTGCCACATTTATTCCTCCAGCGCAAATTATACTTATAAAAAATATTATATCATACACAAGAAGTCTCCTAGTAAAATGAAAAATACCTGGCAATGATATGCCAGGCAAAATATTTTTATTTTTTGTGTCCCTCTAAAAAATCAGTGTCAATTTCCTTTAATTCACGATCTGATACTTGATTTTGCCAATCAATGTCTTTATAATCTTCGTCTTCTGCATCAGGATGAATTTGAATACATACTTTCGTCTCGCCCACAATCTCAGCAGCAAATTCTTTCTCCACATCCACCTTTACTTCTCTTCCTTTTTCAGTAATTACGGCATCTACCGTACTAGGCTGCTTAACCGACCTTGCAATCACTTCAACGTCGTCGCTAATTAAGTCTTTCTGTTTCATCGCAAGTGGTACTACTTCCGTATAGGTAACGTTGTCAGACAGCACATCTGTTTTCGTATTGTCGTCATATGAATACCAGACGTTGATATCATAACTACCAATGACTTCAACAGAATCTCCTTTTCGATCAGCTTCGTAGGTGTGATTAATAATCCAGCAACCGAGTATACTAGTTGGCTTCTGCGGCGGTTTAATCACGTGAGTATCTTTGCATTGTTTCTTTCCTTTACCACAAACAGCTTTCGTCACAATCTCCCGGTAGTAGGGTCTATTTCTCTCCGACGCCATGTAGTACCCTCCTTTTAAAACATATAAATTCAAACATACATTAATGATGACTTTGATTATAGCCAGTGAGATTCCTGTATAAGCATATGCGTGATAAATGACTATGTTGTCAATTGTATTCAATTTTTTTACGTATATGTTTACTCACTCATAAATGTACTTAACAGACAACTTTTCTGTACAAAAGGACTTTACATTATATCTATTAATGATTTTAGTAATTATGTATATATATTATATTAGTACGGTACGTGAAATTTTAAGATTAAGTGGAAGATTCTTTACTGTACCTCTATAAACAAGAAATTTACCCCCTGGTTTTTACCAGGAGGTAAACAATTATTGTTTATGAATAGGAATAAATGGATTCTTTGTTGTAGTTCCTCTAAGCTTATCTCCACCGCTAGACTCAATAATTTCATCAGTGACTGTATTAGAAATAGTGGTAGAAACAAGCTGAAGCAAATGATTGACTTCCGTTTGGCTCTGTTTAAATTCTTGCACAAGAGGAATCTGGTCGATTTCATTATTTAGTTCATCAATTTCCTGTTCTACTTTTTTCAAAGCTTCCGTTTTTCCATAGTGCTGTAAATTAACTGCTTCTTTTTGTTTATTTTTTATCTTCCCAATTAACTCTTGAACACGTAAGTTTTTATTAATTTGTTCTTCTGCGCGTTTGAAAAAGTCCACTTCCTCTGTCTCGGAAATGAGCTTACCAAGCTCGCGAGCTTTATTGAGTACTTCTTTCCTTGTATACGATGCGTTTTCCATTAATTATTCACCTCAGCCATTTCTACCATTTCTCCATCGAGCGTCCATGTTTTCGCTTCAATGATTTTCGTGTAAACAATTTCCCCGATGCAAGATTTCGGACCCCGGAAATTAACCAGTTTATTTGTACGGGTCCTACCTGATAAGACATCCGGATCTTTTTTACTTTCTCCTTCTACTAATACCTCAACCGTTTGTCCCTCTAATTCTTTATTTCGGCGTGCTGAAATTTCGTTGACTAACTCGTTAAGACGTGCTAATCTGTCTTTCTTCACTTCCATCGGTACATTATCTTCCATGCGTGCAGCCGGAGTCCCCTCTCGCGGTGAATAGATATACGTAAACGCGCTGTCGTAATCCATTTCTTTCACTAACGATAAGGTGTCCTGAAATTGCTCTTCTGTCTCATTCGGAAAGCCTACAATTAAGTCCGTTGTGAAAGATGCATGTGGAATAGCTTCTTTAATTTTATGTGCAAGCTTCACGTATTCTTCTCTTGAATACTTTCGTCCCATGATCTTTAAGATATCGCTGTTCCCCGATTGGACTGGTAAGTGAATGTGCTCTACTAAGTTGCCGCCCTTCGCCAATACTTGAATTAAGTGATCGTCAAAGTCACGCGGGTGGCTCGTAGTAAAACGGATCCTTGGTATGTCAATTTTATGGAGATCGTCCATTAAATGACCTAATCCATAATCTCCTTCTAAATCTTTCCCATATGCATTAACATTTTGACCGAGGAGCGTAATTTCTTTGTATCCTTGTCTGGCTATATCCCGCACTTCTTCAATAATATCCTCTGGGTGACGGCTTCGTTCTTTTCCTCGCGTATAGGGAACGATACAGTACGTACAGAATTTATCACAACCGTACATAATATTCACCCACGCTTGCGTTTTCCCTACCCGTTTACGTGGCATATTTTCAACAACATCGCCCTCTTTTGACCATACTTCAATGACCATTTCTTTTCCTTGAATAGCATCATATAAGAGATGAGGGACACGGTGAATATTATGGGTGCCAAATATTAGGTCTATATGCTGGTGTTTCTGCATAATACGATTCACAACAGATTCTTCTTGGGACATACAACCGCAGACGCCAAGAATCAACTCTGGCTTTTCACGTTTCAATGTCTTTAAATGGCCAATTTCACCGAACACTTTGTTTTCAGCGTTTTCACGGATAGCACATGTATTTAGAAATATTACGTCTGCTTCTTCTGTCTGATCCGTCTCGGTAAAACCCATTTCTTCAAGAATACCCGCCATATTTTCGGTATCATGATAATTCATTTGACAACCATACGTACGGATTAAATAGTTTTTTCCTTTTCCTATTCCTTTCATGTGGTCAGGAATTGTGAAATCGTAATGAACTTGGACATCTTCCCGGCGGCGACGTCTTCCTTTTTTATAGTTAGGCTGCTCTTTAATTAAAATGCTGCGGCCACCTATTTTCATATATTCGCGTCCTTCTTCATCTTCTTCCATTTTAGCGTTACTAAAATCGAAATATTTGCTGTAATCTTTTGTATGAGAGGCTGGCTTTCCGTTAGCAGATGCTGGACCCTCGGTAGACCCTTCTCCCATTAACTGCTTTCTTTGCTCTTCGTTCACAGCAAGAACTCCTTTCCTAATCAATTTTATATATCCGTTCTATAGCTTGTCTTGAATACATACATTAAGTAATGTCACATAGGATCGCTACAATAAGGAAAGACCCATCTAAAAATTATACCGTCTATGCCATCGGAAAACAATAGATCAGGAAGGAGCACCGCATTATGAATGGTTTTTCACCTTAAGTTTTCTGTACCGGTTGATCGCTGCTGCTAGTTCAAATTTTCTAGGCAGAGCCATATCCCCGGGATGTTTCCCTCGAAAGGGTGAGACCTCATCTAACCCTTTTTCATTAATGATTTCTTCTACAATGCTTAATGTCTTTGACAAGGGAACATCATCTGGAATTTCACGGCTTATATAACGAATAATATTAGCGATAGCACTCGTTTGACTACTGTTAACCAATTGTTCAATACTGCTCACGTCAATCGTATCTCTTCCATAAAGTATATGATTTTTTCCTTTTGCACTTGCTTTTTCACGTTTCCCTTTTCGTGCATCAAAGCTTCTCCAATCTATGTGTCTCTTTGGCAAGCTTCCAAAATCGTTTCCTGCCTCTGATACTCGTTCTGTTTCATATGTACGAGCGATATCTTTTGCCTCTTCTGTAACATCTGACGGCACATACTCTTCCATCATTACCACACAATCAGCCACGTCAAAATAATCCCCTGCACCTCCTACGACAAGAATCGTGGAAACATCATGTTCCTTATATAATGACTGAACTTTATCAATAAATGGCGTAATTGGTTCTTTTTCTTTTGCAACCAATGCTTGCATTCTAGCATCTCGAATCATAAAATTTGTCGCGCTTGTGTCCTCATCAATGAGTAAACAAGAAGTGCCTGTTTCGAGATACTCCATAATATTGGCCGCTTGAGAAGTACTCCCGCTTGCATTTTCTGTCGAAAAGTGGTGTGTGTGTTTGCCGTTTGGAAGGTTTGAAATAAAAGATGAAATATTTACTCCTTTGACGCTTCGACCATCTTCCGCTCTCACTTTACAAGCGGAGCTATCCGTAATTACAAACTCTCGTCCATCGTCTGCACAATGGTTATATACGCCATATTGGATAGCCTCTAATAAAGTACTTTTTCCGTGATATCCTCCACCAACAATAATATTCACCCCTTTTTTCAATGCCATCCCCGTCAGTCGGCCGGCATGGGGCACATGAATTTCCACTCGTAACGAAGAGGGTGAACGAAAGGGAACAGACTTGTGAGCAGCGAGAGGACGCCGACTTATACCGCTTTCTCTTGGTAGTATAGATCCATCAGCAATAAATGTAATAAAATTATGTTTATAAAGATATTCTCGAATTGCTATTTGATCGTCTACGAGCTTAAGCTGTTGATCGAGTGCTTTTGTGTTATGTTGTATCACCGCTTCCTCTATCATGCGCGGTACATACTTTGAAAACATTTCTTGGGCTTTCGTTCCTAAAATGGTTCTTCCCCGAGCAGGTAAGTGGATCGATAATCGAATGTCAAGCGTCTCATTGTCTAATGCCACGGCAGAACGTTCCATTATTTCTTGTCCGGGACCGTCAATGTGGAGGAACCTGTCCCATTTCTCCTTATGGATCACTTTCGAGACTTGCCTTGCAAAAAAATCAGTCGTAGCTATTCTTCTATGCTTGCTTTTGTCGCACCTCTCATCCAATTTCAGTAATTCTCTATTTATCTTTATTCTGATTCGAGATGGGCTTGCGTATGGATCAGCCTGAATATGGTCAATATGTAAAGTAAATTCGTTATATTGAAAAGTCCCTTTAATATCGTTATATGCTTTATAACCTTTTCTGTCTATTTTAGAAAGTCTGCGAAGAAGTTCATGCATGGAAATTAACTCCTTTCTTTTTTCATCATTTAAAAAGAGAAAAACCTGGCTATGTTATACAAGGGCCAGGTTTTTCTTTCTTTAATTCTTTAAAAGATAAGAAAGCATTCATAAAGTGATGTCTAGCTCCAGCGCCCAGACGCTCGGGAGGCCCACAGTTGAATGATCTTTTGCTAAAATCACAAACGTCAACAGTGGATCTTCTGCTAAAAACGCAAACGTCCTGTTTGCAACGCAGAAGTCAGTACGTCGTGTACTAGCTAACGCAAAAGTCAGCACTTCCTGTGCAAGCCAGGTCGGCGTCGTCTCAGGACGGACTACCGCAGGAGGCGGTGGCATCTACGTTGCACACATGACGTGTGCGGCCTTAGTAGAAGTACCTCTCCAACTTAGCCGATCTTCCAACTCGGTGCACATAATGAAAGGAAAAGTACCTTACTTTGCTGTCCCTCCCCAGAAGCTGTCGCGTCTGAGCAGGGCGCTTACGCTTTTCTTATTACTATTTTACCGGGGCTCTATGATCAACTTTATTGCTGTCCTTTCTTCTCCGTCAATTTGAATGTCAGTGAAAGCAGGAATACAGATAAGATCAATGCCGCTTGGAGCTACAAATCCTCGTGCGATGGCTATTGCTTTAATAGACTGATTAAGGGCACCTGCTCCTATTGCTTGAATTTCTGCAGCACCACGTTCACGAATGACTCCCGCCAAAGCGCCTGCAACAGAGTTGGGTGTGGATTTGGCTGATACTTTTAATACTTCCATTTTTAGTACCTCCTTATGTGGGATAATGCCCCTCGGTAAATATATTCACGATATACTGTGTTTATTCCTGCTTTCGTTATGGCAATGTCTAAATTTTCTAACCTTGGTCACTTATTCATAAAAAGGATGATCAGCACTTATTTGTATGCGCTCTATTTTGTTCGCTTTCCCGGTTTCCGGCTGGATATCTATAAGTATCCCATTTAATTGTTCCCGACCTTTATCTACTTCAAACCTGGCTGGAAGATTTGTTAAAAATTTTGTAATGATGTTGTCTCGTTTCATGCCTAAAATCCCATCCATAGAACCTGTCATACCTGCATCGCTAATATATGCTGTTCCCTGAGGGAGTATGCGATTATCCGCAGTTTGAACGTGCGTATGGGTTCCGGCCACGGCAGTAACTTTGCCGTCCAAAAACCAACCCATTGCTTGCTTCTCACTAGTCGCTTCCGCATGAAAATCTACAAAAATGACAGGGGTACGTTTTTTAATTTTATAAATGAGTTCTTCTGCTTTTTTGAATGGGCAGTCATTCGGAGTCATAAATGTGCGACCCATTAAATTAATAATCCCTACTTCTATTTGGTTCACCTTTACAATAATATATTCATTTCCTGGTGTTTCTTTCGGATAATTCGCAGGTCGCACCAGCCAAGAGGCGTCATCTATAAACTCAAATATTTCTCTGTTATCCCATGTATGATTTCCAAGGGTTACCGCTTGGGCTCCTTGTTCTAAAAATCCTTTATAAATTTTTTCAGTGATTCCTTTCCCTCCTGCTGCATTTTCTCCATTTACAACGGTTACTGTTGGTTTATGTTTTCTTTTTAACTTTGGAAGGTACTCTCTAATCATTTCACGGCCTGGAGAACCTACCACATCACCGATGAATAATAGTCTCATGAATTTCTCCTTTGTGCTTAAACGTTATTTAACTTTCGTTATATCAAATTCAAGAAAAATTGGCAAATCCAAAATGTTTTTTGTTTACGACAGACTTCGATTTACTCGTCAGACGAGTATTTAAGTACTGTACAAATCCTCTTCATTGTATGACAAGAAAGCCTCTACTCTCACTACAAGGAATGCTCCTAAAAATGCAAAAAAGCGGCATCATCGCCGCTTTATTTTGCGTATTCAACTGCACGTGTTTCTCGAATCACTGTAATTCTAATATGACCTGGATAATCCAGTTCATTCTCAATTTGTTTCGTAATGTCTCGTGCTAATTGGTGAGCTAACGCATCATCTACCATGTCAGGTTTAACGATAATTCGTACTTCACGGCCCGCTTGAATAGCGTATGTTTTTTCAACCCCATCAAACGATTCCGCAATTTCCTCTAAACGCTCTAAACGCCGAATATACGTTTCTAAAGTTTCACGTCTCGCTCCTGGTCTTGCAGCTGATAAAGCGTCGGCCGCAGCAACCAATGTAGCAATCACAGAAGTGGCTTCCGTATCGCCATGATGAGAAGCAATACTATTAATAACCACTGGATGCTCTTTGTACTTCTGACCTAGCTCAACACCTATTTCAACGTGACTGCCTTCTACCTCATGGTCAATTGCTTTCCCGATATCGTGAAGCAGTCCAGCACGTTTTGCTAGCTGTTCATCTTCGCCCAATTCAGCTGCCATTAATGCGGTGAGATGAGCTACTTCAATGGAGTGCTTAAGAACATTTTGACCATAACTTGTACGATACTTTAAACGGCCAAGAATTTTGATCAAATCAGGATGCAATCCATGAATACCCATTTCAAAAGTAGCTTCTTCCCCGTATTCACGAATCAATTCATCTACTTCACGACGCGCTTTTTCGACGGTCTCCTCTATTCGAGCAGGATGAATTCGGCCATCTTGCACGAGACGTTCTAATGCTGTACGGGCAATTTCTCTTCTGATTGGGTCGAACCCGGATAGAATTACTGCTTCCGGGGTATCATCGATAATAAGGTCAATTCCTGTTAACGTCTCTAATGCCCGTATATTACGACCTTCCCGACCAATAATACGACCTTTCATTTCATCGTTCGGTAGGTTGACAACCGATACAGTCGTCTCTGCAATATGGTCAGCAGCACAACGTTGGATAGCTAAAGACAGGATATTGCGCGCCTTTTTATCCGCTTCTTCTTTCGCTCGTTCTGTCTGCTCTTTTACCATAACAGCCATATCATGCTTTAACTCTTGTTCAACCTCGGAACGTATCATCGTCCGCGCTTCATCACGAGACATTCCGGATATTCTTTCTAATTCAGCTTGTTGTTTTGCTAAGATCTCCTCCACTTTGCTGTTCTTATCTTCAACCTGCCGTTGTGTTTCAGTGAGAGATTCTTCTCTCTTGTCCAACGATTCTTCCTTTTTGTCTAACATTTCGCTTTTCCGGTCAAGAATCTCTTCTTTTTGCATTAACCGGTTCTCTTGTTTTTGTACTTCGTTTTTTCTCTCTCGCAAATCTTCTTCGGCTTCAGCGCGAATTTGGTGTGCTTGATCTTTAGCTTCTAGCACCACTACTTTTTTATTCGCTTCCGCTTCGCGCTCCGCGTCCTCTACAATTTGCTTTGCAGCATGTTCAGCGCTTGCTATCTTTGCTTCCGCTAACGATTTACGAACAAAATAACCAATTAAAAAACATGCAGCTGCAACGACAATAAGCAAAATGGAGATGAGAAAGATATTATCCATTTCTTTTCACCTCCTCTTGCTATCTGATTGTGCACCCTGCCGCCATTTATTAACTCAGCGTTCAGGGATTAATTACGTTTCATGGAAGCTTCACTTTCTTCAGCTAATACAGTGAATGGTTTCATCATGCTTAAAAGCATCATGCCTCTTAATTGTATCCGTCTCCAATATTCATGTCAAGACTACAGGAACACCTGAGCCCTTCTACATCTTAAGAGTGCATAGTGTTCATTTCTTCAGACATCCTCTAAAATTTTCCTCAAGGAAGTTTTGCCGGCCACTGAGGTGATTTTTCAAAAAAAGACTGCATACCTGTGAAATGAAAAAGGTAAACAGTCTTTCAACGGGAACGCTACTTACAACCATGGCTTGGAGTGGTGAGTCCCCCGCTTGAATGATTAAACATACTATTAACTTTACTCTTCCTCTTCAATGAGCGGAGCGCTGACTTCCTGTTGTGTTCCATCTCCCTCTCCTGCCGTTAGACCATAATGATCGCGGATACTTGCTTCGATGGCAGCTGTCACGTCCTGATTCTCTTTTAAATACTGTTTAGAGTTCTCTCTTCCTTGTCCAAGTCGTTCTCCTTCATAGGAGTACCACGCACCGCTTTTTTGGACAATATCTAACTCCGCACCGATATCAAGTATTGAACCTTCTCTTGAAATTCCTTCTCCATACATAATATCGACTTCAGCTTGTTTAAACGGAGGTGCTACTTTGTTTTTCACCACTTTAATTCGAGTTCTGTTACCAACCATTTCGTTTCCTTGTTTCAACGTCTCCGCCCGGCGAACTTCCAAGCGAACGGAGGAATAGAATTTAAGAGCACGACCACCAGTTGTGGTTTCAGGACTCCCAAACATGACGCCTACTTTCTCACGAATTTGGTTTATAAATACAGCTATTGAATTTGATTTACTGATAGCCCCGGATAGCTTTCGAAGAGCTTGTGACATTAGGCGCGCTTGAAGACCTACGTGGCTATCTCCCATTTCGCCTTCAATTTCTGCTTTAGGTACGAGGGCAGCAACCGAGTCAACGACAATGATATCAACTGCTCCGCTACGTACAAGTGCTTCAGCGATTTCAAGAGCTTGTTCCCCTGTATCAGGTTGGGATAAAAGAAGCTCATCGATGTTCACACCTAGTTTTTCTGCATAAGAAGGATCAAGGGCATGCTCAGCATCAATAAAAGCAGCCTGGCCTCCTTTTCTCTGAACCTCGGCAATCGCATGAAGCGCAACTGTCGTTTTACCGGAAGATTCAGGACCATATATTTCAACAATTCTTCCTCGCGGATAACCGCCTACTCCCAGCGCGATGTCAACAGCTAAAGCCCCGCTAGAAATAGTGGACACTCTCTTCTCTGCCTGCTCTCCCAACTTCATGATAGAGCCTTTACCGAATTGCTTTTCTATGTTTCGTAGAGCCTGGTCCAGAGCGGCTTTTCTTTCACTCATGCTTATCTATCTCCTTTATGGAAAGTTATATCTATCTTGACAACTGTGTACTCTTTCACCCCTATGAAAGAGAGACCGACTGTGTAAAAAAGGGCTGTTTTTTGAAGTTAGGAAAGCATGCCATTTTGGCGTTGCAATTCAGCTACAACGCTATCGGTACTACAAGTTTCATTCCCTTAGCGACGCTCGTGTCCGATAGGCGAGTGCTATGCACCTTTCTTTAAAAGTTAGAGTGTCGGGCGCATCTATACAATGGCTTTGAAATTGCTTTTTCTGAAACTTCTTACCGACAGACAACGCCTTAATCAGACCTTTTTAAGCCTGCGGGAGTTCAACTGCTGCTTTCCCGTTCGTCGCCACCTGACCCTTTTCTTTTAGTGAGGCCGTTATGTTATCCCTTTATTATCATACCTTTTTTAAAGTATTTTGCCAACACTTTTACGAACATTTATTCGATTTATTGATAGTGAAATTTCTTTTACACAAAAACGAAAACTGTTCAAAGACTTTGTGTCTTTGAACAGTTTTATGCAGAATAAATTGCTATTATCTAGTAGAGCGCGAATTTGATTGATTTCGTTTCGGGCGAGGCTTAGCGGGTTCTAGGTTTACTCTTGCTCCGTTAATGCGGGAATAACGCAAGGCTTCATATACAAATGGAGCTACTTCTTCCGGTACTTCTACGAATGTAAATTTGTCAAATATATCTATCCGTCCGATGGCTTTGCCTGGAATGCCGACTGCGTCCGAGATTTCATCAATAAGTACTTTAGGGCTCATATTTACGTTTCGACCCACGTTGATGAAGAATCTTGTCATACCTTTCGCTCCTCCGGTCTCTCCGAAATTGTAGCCCGGGTCATTTTCTCCAATTGCAGCTGAAAAATTAAGTTTCATAAGGGAACGAACGATATCTTTCGGTTCATACTCAAGAAGAAGATCTTCAGCCAGCTCGTTAAACAACGCCAAATCTTCGTCATCATTCAGTTGATCGACAATCAAATTTTTCCATGATTCCTGCTGCTTCTCCACAACTTCTTCAATAGACGGAACCGTTTTAGATGGGATCGACATTTTTATTTCTGCCTCAATGGAACGCAAATGCTTCATTTCCCGAGGAGTGACTAAAGTAATCGCCTGACCGGTACGTCCGGCTCTGCCTGTTCTGCCAATACGATGCACATAGCTTTCAGGATCTTGAGGAATATCAAAGTTGATGACGTGACTAATATTTTGTACGTCTATCCCGCGTGCCGCAACATCTGTCGCGACGAGAAATTCTATCGTGCCCTCTCTAAACTTTTTCATGACCGCGTCCCGTTGCGGCTGGGTCAAGTCTCCATGAAGCCCATCAACGAGATACCCTCTAGCCTGCAGTGCTTCTGTCAATTCAGCAACCCCTTTTTTCGTACGACAAAAAATAATCCCTAAATCAGGATTTTGGCTGTCCAAAATACGACAAAGTGATTCCTGTTTATTTTTTTCTAAAACTTTGTAATAGGCCTGGTCAATCGAAGGGGCTGTCACTTCACTTTTATTAATAGATACTGTCACAGGCTTAACCATGTAGCGTTTTGAAAGCTTACGAATCGCCTGGGGCATCGTGGCTGAAAACAATAGAGTTTGTCGGTCGACATTGACTTGCTTCAATATCGCTTCAATGTCATCGACAAAACCCATATCAAGCATTTCATCAGCTTCATCAAGAACTACCGTGTTTACTCGGTCAAGCCGCAACGTTTTACGGCGTAAATGGTCTTGAAGACGTCCAGGAGTACCGATCACTATTTGAACTCCTTGTTTTAAAGCCTTGATTTGATGTCCAATCGATTGTCCACCGTAAATTGGCAGGGTCCGAACATTTACATGCCTAGACAATTTTTGAAGTTCCCCCGAAACTTGAATGGCCAATTCTCTAGTCGGTGTCAATATAACAGCTTGAACGTGATTGTCATTCGTAATGCGATTGATGAGAGGAATTCCAAAGGCAGCCGTCTTACCAGTGCCGGTCTGGGCTTGTCCAATGACATCGTCTCCTTTTAAAATCGCAGGGATTGCTTTTTCTTGGATCGGAGAGGGTTCTTCAAATCCCATTTCTCGGATTGCTTTTTTAATTTCAGGTTTTATATCAAAATCATCAAAATACGTCATTTGTTACCACCTTTTTTCTTTCAATAACCAAGTTCCTTAAAAATTAGAAAACCATGGTTTTTAACTTTTCCTGATTAGTTTTTCATAAATCTTAATAAATGCCAGCAGCCATAATAAACGGACAATCGACGAATCTGGTCGCGCCCACCAGCAAGGTGTAATACATGAGAAGCTGTTCGTTTTGAATCAGCAAGTCCAATCCACACTGTACCTGGTTGATGTCCTTCTAATGCGTCCGGCCCTGCTACACCTGTAAAACTGATACCTAAGTCAGAGCCATATAACAATCGTGCTTTTTCAGCCATTGCTTCGGCACACTCTTTACTCACCGCACCATGAGTAGATAAGAGTGACCTCTCTATCCCTAGCACTCGTTCTTTCGCTTCTAGAGAGTATGTCGTGGCTGAGCCAGTTAAAACGCTCGATGCTCCGCTAATATCTACGAGAGCTTTTGAAAACCAGCCACCCGTAATACTTTCTGCAGCCGCAATCGTTACGTGTTGATCTTTCAATAGCCTCACTACATGAAAAGGTAACGTTTCATCCTCACGACCATACATGTACTTTCCAACTCTAGTTTTAATTTTTTCTTCCATATTATCTAAAAGCTTTATGCCTTCTTTATGCTCTTGCACTTTCGCTGTGAGACGAATCGATACTTCTCCATCCGAAGCAAGCGGTGCAATGGTCGGATTTGTTTGCGCCTGAATCAGATCAATAAGCTCTTCTTCCAGACTGGATTCTCCAATACCAAAGAACCGAAGAACTCTAGACAGAACAAGAGATTCTCCGCCTACTTCTTTTAACAAATAAGGCTTAACATCATTCCAATACATCGTTTTTAATTCTCGAGGGGGGCCAGGAAGAAGAATAATTCGTGTACCATCTAACTTTAGAGCCATACCGCATGCCATACCAGCCCTATTATAAAATACTTCACTGCCTTCTGTATAGTGAGCTTGCTTCTTGTTATTCGGTGACATACGTTTCTTGCTCTGTTCAAAGTAACATTTTATTTTCTCTAATGTCGGTGTATGGTATGTTAAAGCCGCACCCGTTATTTCCGAAACAGTTTCCTTCGTTAAATCATCTTCTGTCGGTCCTAGTCCTCCCGTAAGAAGAACAAAATCTGCGCGCTCACATGCTTCTTTAATAGCTGTCTTCAATCTTTCTTTATTATCCCCTACCACAGTATGCCGGTAAACGTTAATCCCAATTCCTGCAAGCTCTGCAGATAAATATTGACCATTCGTATTCGCAATTTGACCTAGTAAGAGCTCTGATCCTACTGCAATGATTTCTGCATTCATGTTACCCACCTCACCCTACATAGAATGTTTAAAGACATGTCTATTTTTCAAAAAGTAATCAATTCCTGAAATGATTGTAAGCAGTACAGCAATCCACATAAGAAGCATACCTACAGGGATATTCCAGATGGAAAATGGAAAGTTATGAAGCAATAACACCGCTAAGGCTGCCATTTGAAACAGTGTTTTCCACTTTCCGAGAGGACTCGCAGCAATAACGTGTCCATCAGCTGCGGCAACTAGTCGCATGCCCGTGACCGCAAATTCACGGCTTAAAATAATAATAGCCATCCAAGCTGGAAGCATCTGAAGTTCAATAAGCGAAAGCAAGGCAGCAGTGACTAACAGCTTATCTGCTAATGGATCAAGAAATTTCCCGAAGTTACTAATTAAATTGTATTTCCTGGCGAGGTAACCATCCAGCCAATCGGTTGCAGCGGCAATGACAAATAATAGACATCCTAGTACATGAGAAATTGGTAACACTTCTCCATAGATATCCCAAGTCCCAAGCGGTAAGGGGACAAGTAAAAAGACCATAAAAATAGGAATCAGACAAATCCTTGCGATAGATATCTTATTAGGCAGGTTCATAATTTCCCCCATTTCCAACAGTTACAGTAAAAAATCCCCCGGGCGCGTCTCCAGGCCCGCGGGGTTTTAATCAACCGTTTTATCAAAAATGAGATATTGATGTACGGCATCATCAGGATATTCAATGACTTCTCCATTAAATCGAACAGTTACAGCTGTGGTATTTCCTATGTTTACGTTGACGTAATCTCGATCACTGTAATCAAGCTCTACCGTATCCCCAGGCTGAACTCCGGCAAAGTCTTCTATTACAGAACCACTCTCATCCTGAACATCCAAATAAGAGTTCCCGTCAAGCTCAATTTCCAACACCATTTCCTCCACATTGGAAGCGTCATATACAGAACGACGATTATTTGTAGATACGAGTTCAGGAACAGACTGATCATCTTCTGTCTTTTCTTCTGCTTCATTTTCTTCATTTTCTTCTTGTTCCTGTTCATCGGTTACTGATTCTTCCTCGTCTTCTGAAGCAGGTTCTTCAGAAGATTCATTATTATCTTCTGTATCCGTTGTTTGATCGTCATTTGAATCGACTTCAATGGATGGATCATCTTCGGGTGCTATTCCCCCTGAACCGTTATTAGCAGTACCTTGTATCACTAGATAAATACCAGCTGCTACCACAACAAAAAAGATAATACCAAAAACGACAGGTGCAAAAGCAGATTTTTTCTTCTTTTTAGGTCTCTGAGATTTCGTTCTCTCCGCCCGTGATGGAAAGTCATTCGTCTGTTGCTTCGGTTGAGGAAGTTCTGAACCGTATGTTTCTAACACTTCTTCCGGATTTAAACCAAGCGCTTCTGAGTAACTTTTCACAAATGCCCTCGCATAAAACGCACCCGGAAGTGCTTCATGTCGTCCTTCTTCGATAGCAGCAAGATATCGCTTTTGTATTTTCGTTAATTCCTTTAATCTTTCAAGTGAAATTCCTTGTTCTTCTCTTTTTGTTTTTAAATAATGACCAAGCTCTGACAATATTAACACCTACCACCTAACTGATATCAAAAGAAGAAAAACCGGTTTCAACAATTTCATAAGAAATCTCCTCATCTTCATCATTTCTTAATTCAATAATGCAGTCGAAATCATCAAGCGTATAGGAGGATTCTCGAACAAAAATATCCGGATGCTCCACTACTTTAACGGCTGGAAGTCTCATAATCTCATCTACTAACATTCTATGTTTTTCTGATGCACGCATCATAGAGACAATTCCATCAATGATGTAAACATGTCCGCCTTCCAATTCATCATCAGCAAGCTGACTTCTGACCGTTTGTCGCAATAAGGTAGAAGAAATAAAAGACCAGCGCTTATTTGCACAAACGCTCGCAGCTACAAGAGATTCCGTTTTTCCAACTCTTGGCATTCCTCTTAAGCCAACAAGATAATGGCGGTCTTTTTTAAACAGTTCCGCCATAAAATCAACCAATATTCCTAACTCATCACGAACAAAACGAAATGTCTTTTTCTGATCCGTGTCTCTTTCTATGTAACGGCCGTGCATCACCGCCAAACGATCACGCAGCTTAGGTTCACGAATCTTGCGGACAGTTATGCTGTCTATGGTGTCTAAAATAGCTCTAAGTCTCGTAATTTGATCGTCATGTTTACTTCGAATCAGCATAACGCGCCGACTCATTTCTACTCCATTAATAGAGACAATGTTGATGGATAGTTTCCCTAATAAGGACGAAATGTCACCTAAGAGCCCGGGGCGGTTTTGGTGGATTTCATACTCTAAGTACCATTCTTTTTTTTCGTCCATTCCACTCTCTCCTCTGCAGACAGAAAGCATCATCAGTTACCTGTCATTTTACGCTATTTTTTTACATTTGAACAGACCTAACACTATATTTACCTGTAAATATGAGCGATTCCGGTTATGGTCATGAAAAAGAAAAGAAGGTGCCTCCCATTGGCGGTAGCGTTTGAGAAACGCCGGTTGTGCTGGCAACACTGGAAATGAATTGATGGTAATGAAGGGACAGGCTTGCAACTATTCTAAAAGAAACTGTCCTTCAATAAATGAAGGACAGCCCCTACTCTTCCTATAATTTTTAACATGTAGAAACACACGCTAAATCTGTAGTTTTATCTGTTATCTGTTTGGACCAATTTAACCATCATGTTGGCAATAGCGTGTTGTTCACGCTCATCTGCTACTTTCCAGAGATCTGACAGCACACGTTCTTGTTCATTTTTTGGATCAACTTCATTGGCTAAGTAGTCACCAACTTGATAAGCGACGTCTGAAATAACATTTTCAGCCATCCCACCTTGTTTTGCCTGATCTAACTTATTATCCAAAAACTGTTTCCATTGATCCCAGTTATTTAATACTGACATAACTGTTCCCTCCTTTAAGGTGTCGTCCTTTATAGGATGAACAAAAGAGAGAATATTATGCAGTACTTTATCAATTGAAAAATTGAATTACCATCCACCATTCACATCTAAAATATGTCCATTTACATAACTGGACTGCGGTCCGGTTAAAAATGATACTGCTTGCGCTGCTTCTTCTGCCTTGCCAAAACGCCCCGATGGTAATTCCTCTCTTAATTCTAATAGGTCTACATCAGAAATATCATTCATCATAGGAGTATCCATGACTCCAGGTGCAATAGCATTCACTCTCACACCTGATCGGGCGGTTTCTTTTGCAAGAGCCTTCACAAAGGCATTCACTCCGCCTTTCATGGCAGAGTATGCTACTTCCAGTGCAGCACCTCTCTCGCCCCAAATAGAAGATATAAAAACCATATTGCCTTTCTTTCGAAAAATCATATCTGGCAACAGCTTCTTAGCTAATATCATCGCATTCAGTAAATGAACATGAGCAAGTCGGTAAATTTCTTCATCGGTCGTCTCTTGGTACAGGCCATACTTAGACACTCCACAATTATATATAAGCGTATCTACAGGAGAATGCAGCTGGTTATACACGTGATCAGCCCCACCACGTAATGATAAATCTCCTTGAATAAGCTCAACGGGGATGTGGAACTCTTCACATTTGTCCTTAATATTTAGCACTTCATCTTTTGATTGATGATAATGTAAAAAAAGAGGTTTATTTTTCCGAGCGACCTCCAATGCAATTGCTTTACCGATAGCACCACTCGCTCCGGTTATTAACGTATATGCGGCCACTTTAATTCGCCTTCTTCACAATTTGAGAGACTGCTTGTCTGTTCTTTTTAAATTGGGAGCGGAGTAATTCGTTGATCTCTTCATACGTAATTGTTTCTAAAACCGGGAGCATTTCAAATAAGTGTATATTAGAAAAAACATAACCGGTATATTGATTTGCAATGAATTCTGGAGAATTTAACTGTTTTAAAAAGTTACCTATTCTCTTCTTTCGTACTCTTTCCAGTTGTTCTCTACTCACTCCAGAAACCTTTGCGTTCTCCATGATTTGATTAATCCGCTTCTCTAATTCATCAGGATTAGACGTATCTCCACCAATCACAGCAAAGGAAAAGGAACGATCAACAGAGAAATCCGTCGAAAAGGAGTCATCAATTAAACCATCTGCATATAAGGACTCGTGTGCATCCGACCCCGTGCCAAACAACATCTCAAGTAATAAATCCATAGATAATTCATACCGCAGTAAATCATTTCCTTGTTTATCGCTAGGTGGAATTTTATAACCAACCATACATTTTGGTGTATTAACACTCATCGGTGTTACACTTCGTTCATTAGCTACATGTTCAGGTTCATTCTCGAACTTTCTCGTAATTTCTTCGGGCTCTTTAAACGTTTTGCTACTTTGATTTTCTTTAATTAATCCCATCATATGTTCCGGATTCGCTTCTCCTGCAATAAATAAGACCATATTTGATGGGTGATAAAATGTTTCATAACAGGTGTACAAATCTTCTTTCGTAATTTCTTGAATAGAATCAACCGTTCCCGCTATGTCAATTTTCACGGGATGATTGTGATACATATTACGGAGTAGTCGAAAGAACAACTGCCAATCAGCATTATCCTCATACATACGGATTTCCTGTTCAATAATGCCTTTTTCTTTTTCTACGCTGTCGACTGTGAAATACGGGTGTTGCACGAAGTCAAGCAATGTTTCTAAGTTTTCATCGATCGATTGTGTGCTCGAAAATAAATAAGCAGTTTTCGTAAAACTCGTAAAAGCATTCGCCGATGCCCCTTGCTCACCGAACGTATGAAAAACATCTCCCTGTTCGTCTTCGAACATTTTATGTTCTAAAAAGTGAGCAATCCCATCAGGAACGGAAACAGGTTCCTCTCCTCCAATAGGAACGAAATGGTTGTCAATGGAACCATAATTCGTTGTAAATGTTGCAAAGGTTTTATGATACCCCGGCTTCGGCAGAATAAAAACAGTTAAACCGTTGGGTAGCACTTCTTTATAGATCGTTTCATTTAATTGTTTAAAAGACATTTGTTCCATATTAGTTACTCTCCTTCCCATGTAAAAAGTAACGCGTATCTAAGTGTAGTTCTCTCGCACATGAAATCACATCTTCTCTTGTTACTTTTTCAATCTCTTGCAGCCAATCGTCAAGGTTTCTTTTCTTATTGCCAATGATACCTTGATAATATAATTCAATAACCCCTCTTGCAGAGTCTGCTGTTTCAAGCAGCTGATTTTTGAGCATGCTTTTTGTTTGCTTGATGGCCTCTTCTGAAAATTGTCCTTCTTGAATATCAACTAATTGCTCATCTATAATTTTCATTGCCTTTTCATAATTGGAGGCTTCAATCCCAGCAAAAACGAGAACCAGTCCTTTGTGGCTTTCGTAACGAGAGGCAGCATAATATGCTAAACTTTCTTTTTCTCTCACATTTAAGAACAGTTTAGAATGTGGAAAACCACCGAACAAACCATTTAGCACTTGCATAGCAGTAAAGTTGTCGTCATCAAATGTAATGGAAGTCCGGTAACCAAGATGCAGCTTCCCTTGTTGAATATCATCCGTTTCTTTCACTTCTTGCGTTTCTTCTCTCTTTATTGGGGAAGGTCTTGTAGAGAAATTACTACTTTCTCTGGATTGAATGGTAAATGTATTGGAGGCTTTTTGAACTTCTTCCTCCGAGACATCTCCCACAATATACAAACGGAAGTCATCTTCATTCAACATTCTTTTATACTCATTTATCAGGTCTTCATTCGTAATCTGGTCCACCCGTTCGAGAATACCGAAAGGATGTACAGAAAATGGTTCATCTTCACACATAATCTCTAGCAGGCGTTGATTGGCATAACGGATTTTATCATCGTAAATAGAATGGAGACGTTGTTTCAGAGTTCGCTTCTCTTCATGAATCACTTTCTCCGAAAAAGTATGATCGCTTTCAAATGATGGCTCTTCCACAACCTCTCTTAAAAAGTGGAGGCCTTTTTCAAAGAGGGGTGTGGTGTCGCGTAAGTATTTCTCGTTTGCTAATTCCATTTTTAAGGATATAATATGCTGCTCACCCTTTTTCTGAACATCAGCGGAAAAAGAAGCTCCATATAATTCATCTAAATACCGACGAATTTCTTTTCGAGAAGGGAGTGATTTTGTCGCGCTTTTTAGGACTTGTGTTAATAATGCTCGTTCTGTTGCTGTTTCTCTTGATAAGTTTGATCTTATTTGTAAAGCAATTGTAGTTGTTTTGTATTTAGGCGTAGATAACAAATGGATGTGAAGTCCCTTATTGTTCATCACGTTTTCATCTAACATAACTAGTTTGCCTCCTTCTAATATAAATGCTTTTTTCACTGTGTATTCATTTCTTGATTCGGCTGCTCTGGATATTGGCTGACTAACACTTCACGTGGCTTACTACCTTCGTATGGCCCAACAATGCCTCGCATTTCCATTTCATCAATTAATCTTGCCGCTCGTGTATATCCGATCCGAAACCTGCGTTGCAGCATCGATACAGAAGCACTTTGCATTTGAATAATGAGCTGAACTGCTTCATCAAATAACTCATCTTGGACTTCTTTCTGTACCTCTGGTTTGTCATCTGGAATCATTTCTTCCTGATAACTTGCTTGCTGCTGTTCAACTACTGCGTTCACTATTGTTTCCACTTCTTCATCAGAAACGAAGGCACCTTGCACGCGCGTCGTTTTATTGGAGCCAACCGGCTGGAAAAGCATGTCTCCTTTTCCTAATAGTTTCTCAGCTCCTGAGGCATCTAAAATTGTTCTAGAATCCGTTTGACTGGAAACACCGAATGCTATTCTTGATGGAATGTTCGCTTTAATAACACCTGTAATAACATCAACAGATGGCCGCTGGGTCGCGATGATCATGTGGATCCCGGCCGCTCTAGCCATTTGAGCCAGTCTTGTAATAGCATCTTCCACTTCACTTGATGCTACCATCATAAGATCAGCCAATTCGTCTACAATTACAACGATATATGGCAGTTCAGGCTGTTTTGCTTCTTCTGTATTATTGTGTTTTTTTATCCATTCATTATATCCTTCAATGTTTCTAACACTTGCATGAGAGAATAAATCATATCTTCTCTCCATTTCTGCAACAACTTTTTTTAACGCTTGAGCTGCTTTTTTTGGTTCGGTCACGACAGGAGCAAGCAAATGAGGAATGCCATTATACACATTTAATTCAACCATCTTCGGATCAATCATCATTAATTTCACTTCATGTGGTTTCGCTTTCACAAGAATACTTGTGATGATGCCGTTGATACAAACACTTTTACCACTTCCCGTAGCACCGGCAACTAACAGGTGAGGCATTTTATGAAGAGAAGCAAGGACTGGTTCGCCAGAAATATCTCTTCCTAATCCTACCGTGAGGACATGTTCCTCTTTTTTTGAACCAGCTTCTAGCACTTCTCGCAAAGTGACCATTGCTATTTCTTGATTGGGCACTTCAATGCCGATTGCAGACTTGCCAGGAATAGGCGCTTCCATACGTATGTCTTTCGCAGCAAGTGCCAACGCCAAATCATCTGCTAAATTGACAATCTTGCTCACCTTTACACCCGTGTCTGGTTGTACTTCATATTTCGTTACAGCTGGTCCTAAGTGTACTTCATTCACACGCGCTTTCACACCAAAACTATTTAACGTTTCTTCTAGTTTACGCGCGTTTGAAGAGATTAATCCGCGTTCATGGTTTTGATTGTTATATTCGGGCGCACCTAATAATGACACAGGAGGTAATGTATAGTCTTTATTTTCTTCCTCTGTAGATATAAATGCTGTTTGTACATCTACTTCTTCCTCTTTTCTACCCTCACCTTGATCTTTTGAAGAGCTTTCTCGGTTAACCTGTTCTGTAGGATAAGCTTGCTCGGCAAAATTGTAGATAACAGGCTCTGTATTATCTGTCGGTTCATCTGTATTTGTTGAGATATCCGTTTGTTCCTGAATAGTTTGTTTCTTAGCTCTTTTGTTCCATTCTTGATTCTGCAATTTCTTTTTTTGCTCAAGCGCTTTACTATTTAATGAAGCCAACGATTGTTTTAGCATAGGCCCAGCCTTTTTTGTAAAGTATTGAACAATGTCTTGGATCGACAGACCAGTGATTAATAAGAACGAGAGAAGAAATAATAACATAGCTACCAGGCGGGTGCCTCCTGTATCAAATAGAAAATACATGAATACAAATAAGACTGCCCCAAGCATTCCTCCTCCTATATCATCAACCCGGCCTTGATCAAACGGATCGAGGATAAACAACTCCCAAGTTGTGACAATGGCTGAGGACTCCATATACTCGCCGTATGCACCTAAATTTTCGAACATCTGGACATGACTGAGTAATAACAGAGTTAAAATGGCCAAGTATATCCCGCTTAACCTCTTACCTGTTAATTTTGGTATTCTGCGATAAATAATCAAAGCGGCTGCTATAATAAGAAGACCAATATTCAACAAGGGATACCATTCCCCTGCGATAAAACGGAATAGTGACAAAGTTACTTCCCCTGCTCGTCCTAAATGAAATAAAGCCAAAATCCCAAATGTAAATAAAATTAAACCGGTAAGCTCGTATTTCACTTGCTCTTTCCACTTTTTCTCATATTTTCGTTTGCTTCGTTTTTTCCTTTTTTTAGCCACACTCTCACCTCCACTCTCACTGGAGTAATTAATTGTATGTAAGCATAAAGCAGGCTGTCTCCCGAAATGGGAAGAGACAGCCTTCGTATACTCTATTCTATTATTATAGCACAAATTTCCTTTCTTTCCTTTTCAAGCAGCTAATTATGCATAGTTTGCCAGAATAAGAACTTTTTTGCACGTATCATAAAACCCACTCTGTGCCAGGCTGATATTTTGGTGATAAATAATCTTGAGGGTTCGAACTTTGTAAACAGCAGACGGTCCATTTATCAGATTCTTTACGGATTGTTACCATACCAAACTCGATCGGTATATCTTTACGCTGCTCCCATTCTTTCTCATCGGCTGGAAAAATCTCTTCATTGGACAACGGAGTATATAAAATCATTGAAGCATATCTCCATTCTGTTTATTCTCGTCAATTAACATATTTAATCGCTTTAGGGCGTTTCCTATTCCCCCTACTTCATTGATGAGACCATTTTCAACTGCATCTCTACCAATCACATTCGTGCCTATATCCCTTGTTAAATTTCCTTTAGCGAACATAAGATCTTTAAAATGCTCTTCTTTGATATTGGAGTGTCTTGTCACAAAATTAATCACTCGTTCTTGCATTTTATCAAGATATTCAAAAGTTTGTGGTACACCGATTACAAGACCTGTTAGACGAATAGGGTGGATAGTCATAGTAGCCGTCTCAGCGATAAATGAGTGATCTGCGGCTACAGCGATCGGCACCCCAATAGAATGTCCTCCCCCTAACACTAAAGCCACAGTCGGTTTACTCATGCTTGCTACCATTTCAGACATAGCAAGACCCGCTTCAACGTCTCCACCTACTGTATTTAATATCAATAATAACCCTTCAATTTTTGGATTTTGCTCTGCCGCTACCAGCTGCGGAATAATATGTTCATATTTCGTCGTTTTGTTTTGAGGGGGCAGTTGCATATGACCCTCAATTTGGCCAACAATCGTGATACAATGAATGTTTGAATTTTCCATTTCTGCTACGTTGGTTTGTCCAAGCTCTTGTATCTTTTGTACAAGATTCGATTTTTGGTCATTATTTGGGTTTTGAGCCGGCTGTGATGGCTGCGACGGAGTCGGGGCTGATGGCTCTGTTGTGGAAGGATTTTGATTTTCAGGCATCCATAATACCTCCTTTATGGTGGTATGTTTAGTATGACACCCTACTTTCATAACATACGGGAAACAAGACATTTTCTCGATTGTCTTGCTTGGAGAGTACATTGTAAAAATGAAAATGCTCCCATTTGTGCCAACGGACGTGTTGACTTTTTCTAAAAACTAAGAGTATTCCCTTAGAACGTCATGTGCCCTTTTCGCAAAAAAATCCCCTCCTTCAGCAGGATAATGACATCATATCTTGCGTGAAAGGAGGAGACTGACACCAATTGTTTCTGTTGGAAAGACGTCCTTTTCTCTATACTTCCATAATGATTGGCAGTATCATAGGTCGGCGTTTTGTCTTCTCATAGAGATAACGACTTAAAACGTCTCGAATGCTGCTTTTGAGGGTGGACCATTCGTTAATATTTTCCTGCATACATTTTTCTAATGTTGCTGACACTCTCTTATTTGCTTCTTGAAGCAATTCTTCTGATTCCCGTACATAGACGAAGCCTCTTGAAATAATATCAGGTCCCGACGCGATCCCTTTTGTCTTTTTACTCAATGTCACAACTACAACTAAAATGCCGTCTTCGGATAGAAGTCTTCTATCTCGGAGAACGATATTTCCTACGTCACCAACGCCTAGTCCATCAATTAGTACATTTCCAGATGGAACCTTTCCGCTTTGTCTCGCTTTTCCATCAGTAAACTCTATACATTCTCCCTTTTCTATTAAATAAATGTGCTCCCGTTGGACTCCAACGAGTTCGGCAAGTTCTCCGTGAGCATATTGCATGCGATACTCTCCGTGAACAGGAATAAAATAATCAGGCTTTAAAATATTCAGCATCAGCATTAATTCTTCCTGACTGCCGTGTCCTGAAGCATGAACATTGCGCTCTCCATAAACTACTTCCGCCCCGATACGGTATAAAAAGTCAATAATTCTTGACACAGACTTTTCATTTCCAGGGATCGGATTGGCAGCGATGATAACCGTATCACCTTTTTCGATTGTGATTTGACGGTGAGCTCCTTTAGCCATTCTTGCAAGAGCAGACATTGGTTCTCCTTGGCTTCCCGTACAAAGGATGGTCACTTCCGACGAAGGGAGCTCATTTACTTTCTCAGTATCAATGAACAATTCATCCGGTGAATCTAAATAGCCTAGCTGCCGGGCAATATCGATCACTTTACTCATCGTATGACCAACAATTGCAATTTTTCTATTTTGCTTCATTGCTGCATCAATTACTTGTTGAATTCTATGGATGTTCGAAGCAAAGGTGGTCACAATAATACGTCCTTCTGCTTCTTGAAAAACTTCTTTTATTCCTTGGCCAGTTGTTGTTTCAGAAGGTGTAATACCTGGCCGTTCCGCATTCGTGCTATCCGATAGTAAACATAGAACGCCTTTTTTACCAAGTTGAGATAGTTTGTCAATATCTATAAATTGTCCGTCAACTGGTCTTTGGTCAAACTTGAAGTCACCTGTATAAACAATCAATCCTTGCGGAGATTCGATCACAACTCCTACAGAATCTGGAATGCTATGGTTAGTATGAAAAAAGCTGATTGGAAGATTACCAACCGTCATTTTGCTGTTACGATCGATCATACGTAAGTCAGACTTTTTATGAAGACCTTTTTCTTTTAAATGGTCTTCTACCAAACCTAACGTTAATTTGGTTCCGTAAACTGGCACATTCACCTTTCTAAGGATGTAAGGTAACGCTCCTATGTGATCCTCGTGTCCATGTGTAAGTATGATTGCTCGAAAACGATCTTTGTTTTGAACAATATACGAAATGTCTGGGATGACAATATCAACACCTAACATGTCATCTTCTGGGAACATTAATCCCGCGTCTAACATTACAATATCTTCATCAGTTTCTACTACATACATGTTTTTGCCGATTTCTCCGACTCCGCCCAAGGCAAACACACGTATATTATTTAATGCCTCTTTTGCCAACTTGCTTTCCTCCTATTTGTGGTACGTTTTAGTTTGATTTCTCTAGTTTCTCCGCTTATTCAAAAGTTGCTTTGTTCTCTGTGATTCTTTGCCAGCCCGTACAGATCACTTCTCGTTAGTATAACTCAATTCAATTTGGAAATACAAGCCTGAATATGGATGAATAACCAATGAGGTCACTATCATTGTTCTTTTTTCCTTCTATGAAATAAAGACTTTCTCGCCAATTGGTATGTTTATGCGTTCTTTTTAGTGCCTATCAGCTCATCTATACCCGCCTAGTACGGTTATAAAGATAAAGAAAACCTGGCTTTATGCCAGGTTAAATACATGAAGAAGTTCTTTTGTTTCTTTTTCTTCTAGAGGAAGAAGAGGAGAACGGGTTTGATTTTTCACCAAACCAAGATGACCTAGAATGGCTTTCAATGGAATAGGATTTGGAGACCGAAAACATGCCTTCATTTTGGGGAGCAACTGTCGATGCAGTTTCGAAGCCTCGACCACATTTCCAGACAAAAAGCTTTTTACCATTTTTGTTAGTTCCATACCAATTAAATGAGATGCTACCGATACCACTCCTGTACCACCGATTGACATAATCGGTAAAGTCGTCGAATCATCACCACTGTATACTTGAAAATCTAATGGCGTATTCTCGATAATCTCAGAAATTTGATCTAAATTACCGCTCGCTTCTTTTACCGAGGTAATGTTTGGTATTTTAGAAAGCTGGATCAAAGTGTCTGCCTGTAAATTAACCATACACCTACCAGGAATATTGTAAATCATTAACGGAAGTGAAGTAGCTTCGGCAATCGTTTTGAAATGATGATACATCCCTTCTTGATTCGGCTTATTATAGTACGGCGTGACTGCCATCGTACCATCTATTCCAATCGAAGCAGCTTTTCTTGTCAACTCGGCAGAATATGAAGTATCATTCGTACCCGTGCCAGCAATAACATGCACTCTGTTACCGGTGATTTCTTTCACTCTCTTGAACAGCGTGAGTTTTTCTTCTGTTCGAAGAGTTGGTGATTCACCTGTAGTCCCTGCCACAACTAACCCTTCCGTACCAGTCGCTATTAAATGTTCTATTAATGGTTCCAGTGCCGGAAGGTCTATTTTCCCTTCTTCATCGAAAGGAGTAACCATAGCGGTTAACAAATGACCAAATATCAAGGACACCCCGCCCCTTTCCTAACATTACTGACTTTTTCCAAGCTGGAAAGCTTCATGCAGAGCGAGAACAGCTTTTTTCATATCTTCTCCCTTAACGAGCACCCATATCGTCGTATGAGAATCTGCCGACTGATAAATGGAGATGTTATCTTTAGTCAATGCTTCGACTATTTTTGAGGCGACACCTGGAACCCCTGCCATACCAGCTCCTACCGCCGATACTTTTGCACAGCCCGGGAGACATTCCGGCTCGTATCCTTTGTTTTTCAAAATTCGGACCGCTTCCTCTTTTCGTTCATCTGGAACAGTGTAAACAACGGAAGCAGGCTGTATATTAATAAAGTCTACTGATATGTTAGCAGCAGACATGCTTTTAAAGACATCCGTTTGTACATTTAAATTTTCTTTTGCACGTACCGTTATTTGAGTAATGCCAGGCATATAAGCAATACTTGTAATTACCCGTTCTCTTAATGAAAAGCCGCCTGTAATTAACGTGCCTTCCTCATGAGATAATGTTGAACGTATCTTCACTGGCAGGTTTGACTGCATCGCGATTTCCACAGCACGTGGATGGATAACTTTTGCTCCTTGATATGCCAAATTGCATATTTCTTCGTACGTCACAGAGTGGATAGTGGTGGCATCTTGAACGATTGTTGGATCTGCAGTCATGATTCCGTCCACGTCTGTAAAAATATCGGCTCTTTCTGCATGTAATGCCGCAGCTAAGGCAACAGCAGAGGTATCACTTCCTCCTCTTCCAAGAGTAGCTACTTCCCCTGCTGGTGTCATGCCTTGAAAGCCGGCAACTACGATAACATCATGCTCATGAAGAGCATTTACTAACGGTTGGCATTTCAAATCTATAATACGTGCGTTTCCAAAGTTCTCATTCGTCCGTATACCTGCCTGTGCCCCAGTCACTGCTTTTGCCTGTAATCCCATAGAAAGAAGCAGGTCGGTGAAAATGGCAGCAGAAATGACTTCTCCACAGGAAATGAATAAATCGCGATCTCTATTCTTCAGAGCAGATTGGTTGGAGAGAAGTCCAAGAAGTGTGTCCGTAGCATACGGATCTCCTTTTCTTCCCATAGCTGACACAACCACAACTACTTTTTTACCATTGTTTACTTCAGTCAGGACGTGTTTTGCTGCCTCCCGTCTTGTTTGGCCATCACGAACAGAAGTGCCTCCAAATTTCTGTACAATGATATTCATAGGTGACTCCTCTTTTCAATCGATCGAACCGAAGAATAGAGTTCCCTCTATAAGATACAGCTTTACTTCTTAATCAGGTCCAACCGAACGAGACTTTCTGCAATTTGCACCGTGTTATAAGCAGCACCTTTCAAGAGATTATCGGATACAATCCACATATGATAACCTTTGTCATTGTCTAAATCCCGTCGAATTCTTCCTACAAATACATCCGGAAGTCCTACGCTGTCTACCGCCATAGGATACTCTTGTTCAGCCGGGTTATCTTTAAGCGTGATGCCATCACCTGCAGATAATACTTCTTGAAGCTCTGTCACATCAGGAGAACCATTCTCTACTTCGATATAAACTGATTCAGAATGACCAGTCTCTACCGGGAGTCTTACACAAGTAGCTGCAACGGCTAAATCTTTATCTTCTAGAATTTTTTTTGTTTCATTGATCATTTTCATCTCTTCAAAGGTATAACCGTTATCTTGAAATTTATCGATCTGAGGAATCGCATTAAATGCAATCTGGTAGTGTTTTTTGTCCCCGCCAACAGGAAGTATCTCTGGATTTGCTTTTTTCCCGTCCAAAATATCTTGTGATTGCTGCTTCATTTCCTCCACTGCAGATAAACCAGCACCCGACACTGCTTGATACGTCGATACGATTACTTTTTTAAGACCGTATTTATCTCGTACAGGTGCCAATGCAGCTACCATTTGGATGGTTGAACAATTTGGATTTGCAATAATACCGTTATGGTCTTTCAAAGCTTCCTGATTCACTTCAGGTACGATTAACGGTACGTTCTCATCCATACGATATGCACTTGTGTTATCAATAACAATGGTTCCTCTTTTTACTGCTTCGGGTGCCAGTTCTTTTGATACAGATCCACCGGCAGAAAACAATCCGATGTCTACTCCTTCAAATGACTCAGGCTTCGCTTCCTCGACTGTATAATTTTCTCCTTTAAAGGTGATTTGTTTTCCAGCCGAACGTTTTGATGATAACAACTTTAATTCTTTTATTGGAAAATCCTTATCTTCCAAAGTTTTTAAAATTTGTTGACCTACAGCGCCAGTTGCTCCTAACACTGCTACAGAATATCCTGTTTCATTTGCCATCATTCATTGCTCCTTCCAACTATTTCATAAAAATTGCTTCCACTTTTGTCCCTTCGGTCTTCTAGGAAGCTAATAAAATCAAACTCTACCTATATTACCATAAAAGATTGCAGGATATGAAGCAACTGCGATGAGCGGTTAATCTTTATATTTTTCCACTATGACAGGCTGATATTGGCGTCCAGACAACGCTTCTTCCAATGTGGCAGAGATATCTTCCATTCTTGCCACTAAGGAGGTTGGTTTCTTAAATGGATGGTCTTGACCAAATGGTACAAAGTATACATTTTTAGCATTCATGAGCTTCATAATGTTTGCACCGTTTAATCCGAGTGCGTCATTCGTAGAAATCGCGAGAACAACAGGACGTTGATTACGAAGTGTTGCTTTGGCTGCCATCAGTACCGGTGAATCTGTAATTGCATTCGCAAAACGACTGATTGAATTGCCTGTCATCGGAGCAACGAGCATGGCATCCAGAGGTCTCTTAGGTCCAAACGGTTCTGCTTTTACAATGGAATCTATTACCTCTTCTTTCCCGGAAGCTTTTTTGATTTCTTTTAACCATTTTTCTGAGGCGCCGAATTTAGTGTCTGTTTTTAATACAGTAGGCGTAATAAAAGGGTATACATCTGCCCCTTTCTCTCTAAGCTCCCTCATGTAAGGAATCGCTTCTTCTAATGTACAATGTGAACCAGTGACCCCAAAGCCTATTTTTTTATTATGAAAAGGCATTTTCATCCTCCTTTTCTGTCACTTGTTCCTCCAAAAGTTGAAAAACTACTTTTGCAAGAATTTGACCAGCAGTTCTAGGTGCTACAGCTCCTGGAAGACCTGGAGCTAACATGGCTTTTATTCCACGTTGTTTCGCATACGTGAAATCTGTTCCTCCTGGATATGAAGCTACATCAATAATGAGAGCATGGTGAGGAAAATGAACTAATTCCTTTTTCGTTATCACACCAGCTGGTATGGTGTTAATACAAATATCCACTTTTTCGACTACGGATGCCAGATCCTTTAAATCAAAGACTTCTAATCCCATAGCTTCTGCACGAGCTTTCTCTGCTGGATTCACTGTTCCTACTTTTACATATGCACCTAATGAAGAAAAGGTGTTTGCTATTGTTTGACCAGTTCGGCCTAATCCTAAAACAATGGTATGAGATTGATGAATAGTTATATCAGTTTCCTGCAGAGCCATAAGCAGGGTTCCTTCTGCCGATGGAATAGAATTATATATAGAAACATCATCTCGTTCTATCAGACGTATCCATTTACGCTTTATTCTTTTCTCAAGCTTTTTGAGTGGTTCTGTGTCAATACCAGTTACAAGCAAACAATCGTTTTTTGTCTTTCTAAGCCACTCCTCTTTTATCACAGTTTCTGAGCTTGAAAATTGAGCTTCCACTTTGTTTCCTTCCTTTAATCCGCTGACAGGAAGCAGCAACACGTCAACAATTTGCCATGGTATATCATTCTCCCCGGTAGCTTTTATAATTCCAGCGGTATTTCGCTCCCATTGATCGAATCCAATCATATATACCTTCATATTTCTTGCGAGGCATTGTTCAGCAATTTCAGATTGACGGGCATCTCCCCCAATCAGTACTACAATTTTCTTATGGGCCATCTTTTCACCCCTCCCCCATGTAATCCACCTTTAATAACTTATGAGGGTAGATAAAGTTAGTGATTAGGTTTTTAAAAATCAGCTTATGCCCCTCTGGGAAACACCCAAAAGCATCCTAAATACTTAGAACGTACTCGCTTTTCGGTGAAGCTATACACGACATACTTTCTTCTCTATGGTATGAGGACGTGTACACAGTTGATTTGTTAGCCAATGCGGCGCCTTCCCTGCTCACACTGTTTAACTGTGATTAGATCGCTTTTATGTTGATTTTAGGGCATAAAAAAACTGTCTCCCGCAAGAGACAGTATTATGAACGTATAATTATAAAATCTTCTCCAATTTGTTCAATGTTATCCCATGGTACAGACCACTCTTTTTGCCTTTTTTTAAACGGGAGAGCCGGGGAAGTCGGAAAAACAAACTCTTTAATGCTTCCAGTTGTTTCATCAATGACCACATCCAGGGCTCCCGGTGTTCCAAGTTTTTGTCCGTGGGACCTATCAATAACCTCTCTGGAGCTTATATCACGAAGCCGCATGTTTTCGCGCTCCCTTCACAGATTAATAGGTTAAAAGTGAGGATGGAAGCTTCCCATCATTACTAATGAGTGAGAGGGCAAAATCTTCTTGAAAAACCTTTTGAGCCACATTCATTATATCATCCATTTGTACCTTCTCAATTTCATCCATTACTTCATCAATGGACCGATGATACCCAAGCATCAACTCATGCTTTCCGTTCCGGCTCATACGACTGTTTGTGCTTTCAAGACTAAGAACTAAATTACCTTTTAATTGTTCTTTCCCATTTTCCAATTCTTTCTCTGTCAATCCCTCTTTGGTAAGTGCGTTTATGCATTGTATTGTCTGCTCAAATAATTGATCGAGCTGGTCTCTACCTGTTCCACCATAAATAGTAAGCATCCCATCATCCTGAAAAGAAGAATGATAAGAGAAAATAGAATAAGCAAGACCCCTCTCTTCTCTAATTTCTTGAAAGAGTCTGCTACTCATGCTGCCGCCTAAGACATTATTTAATAAAACGAGCGCATATGTTTGACTATCACCGATCGGAAGTCCAGGGAAACCAAGACATAAATGGGCTTGCTCTGTCTCTTTTTGTCTCGTTAATTTTCCAGTATGAAAATCTGGTTTCTGGATGGTGGGTTTATTATTCTTTGTTGGGAGCCTGCTAAACTTTTCCTTAATCGTATCAAGAACTTCACTTGGTACGCTCCCTGCAAGTGACACAACGACATTTTCAGCAGTATAGAAATTCTCCATATAATCCCGTAAATCATTGGAGGTTAAACGATCTACTGTTTCATGCGTCCCAAGAATCGGCCTTCCTAACGGATGATCCCCATAACCAGCTTCCCCTAGAATATCATGGATAATATCATCAGGAGTGTCATCCACCATTTTTATTTCCTCTTTAATGACACCTCGTTCTTTCTCTAATTCTTCTTCCAAAAACATTGAATGAAAGAACATATCAGTCAGCACGTCAAGCGCTATTTCTGCATGTTGATCCAAAACCTTTGCATAAAAACATGTATATTCTTTTGAAGTAAACGCATTGACTTGTCCGCCAATTCGATCAAAACTCTCAGCGATTTCTGCTGGCGAGCGAGTATCCGTTCCCTTAAAAAACATGTGTTCCAAAAAGTGAGAAATCCCATTATTTATTGCTGTTTCATATCGAGAGCCTGCTCCTACCCAAATACCGATGGAAAGCGAGCGGACAGCAGGCATATGTTCTGTCACTATGCGTAATCCATTATCTAATGTTGTTTTTTGTACCAAACAAGTACCTCCTTTATTTCAGAAACGACAAACTTAATCTACCCGTGACTCATCAATCAATTCACTTACCGTATCAAGTTGAATGTCTTTTTCTTTAATGGAGCGGATTAATGGTTGCAGTCCTTGCACAGCGGAAGAAGTAGGATGCATTAATATGATCGAACCATTATCCGTTTTTGCAGCTGTTTTTTCAGCCATTTGCATAGGGTCCGGACTTTTCCAATCTATCGTATCGACTGTCCATAATATCGTATGCATCCCCATCTTCGCCGCTATCTCGACCACTTGATCATTGTAACTTCCCGAAGGAGGGGCAAACAATGAGGGAGTGATGGATAACACAGCTTCTATCGATTCATTTGTCTGTTGAAGCTCCTGATGAATTTTATTAACTGGCGTGGCATTTAAATCAGGATGCGAATAGGCATGGCTCCCTATTTCATGTCCTTCTTCTACTATCATCTTAGCTAACTTCGGGTTTTTTTGCACCCATCTTCCTTCTAAGAAAAACGTAGCTTTTGTTCTCTCTTCTCTTAAAACCTTCAGCATTTGAGGCAAATATTCTTCGCCCCACGACACATTCACAATAAATGAGGCCATAGGCTTTTCTGGGTTTCCCTTATATATAGGAGCGGGAGGCAAGTCTTCAAGATGCACTTCAGGCGGGATCTCTTTAAAAACTAACAAGTTCTCTTTAAATTGTCCAGCATCTTCCATTGCTTCATAAGAAGCTTTCATGTCCACAATTCTTCCATTATAACCAGGGACTGCCTTCCATACTTTGTCTACAACCGCATCTATAGGTGGTTGATTGTACGCGTTAGCTGCTTCTTCTAATTTGTCATATACATTATTTTCTTTCCCTGCCACAACCGGCGCCACCGTAGTATGATGTTCGCTTAAATACGGCTGGGACGAATCAAATGAGGTTTGACTTTGAAATAGTAATAGTAAAACGAGTACAAACAATACTAACGCATAAAGTTGTTTTCTCATGACATTCCCTCCTATCCCATTAATATGCAAAGATTGGGACAGGAAGAACTGTAGTGAAATAGGTCTTCTCGTCTTATCTCAGTGATCCACTCCATAAATAAAAAGACCTTGGCCCGAAAGCCAAGAATCCTTCGACACACGTTATTCGGATTTATTTTCATTGTTTTGTTCTTTTAGCAAGGCTTTTCGGGATAGATTTACGCGGCCTTGTTTATCAATTTCAGTGACTTTCACCATAATTTCATCACCGATGTTCACTACGTCTTCGACTTTGTTGACACGTTCCTCTGCCAGTTGGGAAATATGGACTAATCCATCTTTACCTTTAAACAATTCTACAAAAGCACCGAATTTTTCAATGCGTTTTACTTTCCCAAGATATGTCTCTCCTGCTTTCACTTCCCGAACGAGATCTTCAATGATTTTCTTAGCTTGCTTGTTAGCTTCAGCGTCGGTTGAAGAGATATAAATGGTACCATCTTGCTCTATATCAATTTTAACGCCGGTATCTTCAATGATTTGATTAATAATTTTACCACTTGGCCCAATGACATCACGAATCTTATCAGGGTCAATAGACATGGTTAAAATTTTCGGAGCATATTCAGAAAGCTCTTCTCTTGATTCACTAATAGCTGAAAGCATATTGTCGAGTACTTTTAACCTTGCAGCATGGGCTTTTTCTAAAGCATATTCTAAAATGTCACGATCAATTCCCGCGATTTTAATATCCATTTGAAGGGCTGTGACTCCCTTCGCAGTCCCGGCAACTTTGAAATCCATGTCACCTAGTGCATCTTCCATGCCTTGAATATCAGTTAATACAGTAACGTCCTCTTCTTCTTTCACCAAGCCCATTGCAATTCCGGCTACTGGTGACTTGATTGGAACGCCTGCGTCCATCATAGCAAGAATGCTTGCACAAATACTCGCCTGCGAGGTAGATCCATTGGACTCTAACACTTCAGATACGAGACGAATCGTATATGGAAAATCCTTTTCTGCTGGAATCACTGGTTCAAGGGCGCGTTCTCCTAATGCTCCGTGACCAATCTCACGCCGGCCCGGACCACGCATAGGACCTGTTTCTCCTACACTAAAAGATGGGAAATTATAGTGATGCATAAATCGTTTTGATTCTTCCATACCTAGTCCATCGATGATTTGAACGTCACCCAATGCACCGAGTGTACAAACACTTAGTACTTGAGTCTGCCCTCTAGTAAATAAGCCAGATCCATGTGTTCGAGGCAAGAGCTTAACTTGAGAAGAAAGGTCACGAATTTCGTCCGGGTTACGACCATCTGGACGGAGCTTTTCTTTCGTAATCAAACGTCTTGTCTCTTCCTTTATTACCTTTTGGACAATTTCCTTTACTTCTTCTTGTTCCTCTTCCTCAAACTGCTCGACTACAGATGCTTTTACTTCATCAATGGCAACCTCTCGAGCTTGTTTTTCTTGTACTTGAACTGCCTCTTTTAAACGTGTCTCTCCTATTTCGCGAACGCGTTCGCTAAGTTCTTCACTCGGCAGACTTACTTCAAAGTCCATTTTCTCTGTTGTGCCTGCCTCTTCCACAATCTTTTCCTGGAAAGCAACTAATCGCTTTATTTCTTCATGACCAAACATGATGGCTTCTAACATTACTTCTTCTGGTACTTCTTCCGCACCAGCTTCCACCATGTTAATAGCGTCTTTTGTCCCAGCTACCGTTAACTCTAAATCACTTCTTTCCCATTGCTCGGAAGTTGGATTTATAATAAAGGTACCGTCTACTCTGCCGACATTCACCCCTGCAATAGGACCTGAGAAAGGAATATCAGATAAGGACAGAGCAAGAGAAGACCCAAGCATTGCTGCCATTTCAGAGGAGCAGTCCTGATCCACACTCATTACCATACTAATAACTTGGACTTCATTTCTGAATCCATCTGGAAATAAAGGTCGAATCGGCCGATCAATTAAACGACTAGTGAGCACAGCCGCTTCACTAGGACGTCCCTCTCTTTTTATAAATCCGCCTGGGATTTTACCAGCCGCATAAAGACGCTCTTCATAGTTCACTGTCAGCGGAAAGAATGGTAGGTCCTTTGCTTCTCTTGAAGCTGTAGCTGTAGAGAGCACAGCCGTATCTCCATACCTAACCATAACAGCCCCGTTCGCTTGTTTTGCAAGTTGGCCTGTTTCGATAACAAGCTCTCTTCCCGCCCAATCAAATGTGAAAGTTTGTACTTTTTGTTCCATATTCAAAGGATGTCCTCCTGTTTTTTCGTAATTAATTTTATTATTTCCTCTGTGAAAAATTCCTATTATCATTTACCTTATTAATTGCGGATATAATAAAAAGCGGGATTCCTCCCGCTTTTCCTCATATACCGACCGCACATCGGTACATCCTCTTTATCTGCGCAGGCCAAGTTTCTGAATAACGTTACGGTAACGAGTAACATCTTTCTTACGGAGGTAAGTAAGCAAGTTACGACGTTTACCAACCATTTTCAGAAGACCGCGACGTGAATGGTGATCTTTTTTATGATCACGCAAATGCTCATTCAACGTGTTGATCTGTTCAGTAAGGATCGCAATTTGTACTTCTGGAGATCCTGTGTCTTTGTCATGAGTTTTAAACTCATTTACAATTTCCTGTTTTCTTTCTAATGATAATGCCATTTCGGCACCTCCTTTTCATAAATAACGCCGATTCCCTAGCCAGCCGCCGGAGGATCGTGCCGGCCAAGCAATGGCTTCCATTTGCTACAGTGAATAGAATACCTTTTTTTTATATAAAATGCAAGAGATTATTCTAATTATCAAGCTTATTCGTGACGCAAGAGAGAGGCAGCCGTGTCTTTGTCTTTCGTAATTTGGTTCTTTAATTCTTCGACGGAAGAGAACTTTATTTCTTCTCGAATAAAAAAATGCCATTCCACTTCTACGTGTTTCCCATATATGTCTCTGTCGAAATCAAAAATATGAACTTCAATCACTGGATCCCCTTCTTGTTCACTATGGAAAGTCGGTTTATACCCAACATTACAAACACCATTAAACGTTTCTCCATCTATTACAATCTGCACCGCATATACACCAGTAGGTGGTAAAATGAAAGGATCTTTAATGGCTATATTCGCCGTAGGAAATCCAATGGTACGTCCCCGTTTCTCTCCATTCTCTACAATTCCTCTGGTTATATAAGGTCGACCGAGCAATGATTTTACTTCATCTACATATCCTTTTAACAATTCGTCACGGGTCCTCGTTGAACTGATTTTTTTATTTTGCTCTGTTACTTCTTCCACGGTTGTCTGATCAATTACTCCGCCTGAGTACTCTGGTACATCCTGTAACTTCCCCTTCCCTTTATGACCATATGAAAAATCAAATCCAGCAACCGTATGAACAGCATTTATTCCAGCCACGAATCTCTTAATGAACTCCTGGGGCTCTATTTTTGAAAAAGAATGATTAAAATGGACAATAAATAAATAATCTACTCCTTCAGCAGCCAGTTGTTCTTCCTTAACAGACAGAGGAGTGATATAACGCAATTCCTCCACGGAAACCTCCTGTGATAACACGGCCAGGGGAGGAGGATGAAAAGTCATTACCCCTAGTGAAGCTTCTTTTTTGACAGCGATCGATTTTGCCGTTTGTATTACTTTCTGATGTCCTTTATGGATACCATCAAAGTAGCCAAGAGCAAGAACAATCTCTGGAAATTCACGCTTCGGAAAGGGCTTATCGTGCTGTAAGTAAATTGTTTCCATTGCGGATCACCTTCTACTTCATTTAAATGGTTTTTAACATCGTCTTTGGTTTTATTAATCCATCTTTCAAAGGATGTGGTTGATAGACGGCCAATGCCTCGCCTTTATAAGAAAAAACAAAGGGTTCATTTGGAGTTTCATTATTAGCAGAGAGCACTTGCCCATGAAGGATTTTCCCTTTCATACTTTCATTTACTTCGATGTGTGGTAAATGTATCAATCCTTCTGTAATCGGAACTAACACTTGTTCTAACAGCCCTTCATTTTTCCGATTTTCTATCTCCTCAAACGTGAGCGTACGTTCCAACATAAAGGGACCGGAGCGGGTACGTGTTAAATCAGACATATGTGCCGGATAACCTAATTCTTTTCCGATGTCCGTACATAAAGTTCTTATATAGGTCCCTTTGCTGCAAGTGACAATAAACCGGAAAGACATACGGTGATGTACTTGCTGAATTGAGTTTTCAATGAATGTTATACGATATACCTCAATATCTCTTGCTGGCCGTTCAATTTCTATACCTTCGCGGGCATACTCATATAGCTTCTTCCCATTAATTTTTACTGCTGAATACATGGGAGGGACTTGTGATTGTTTTCCTTTAAACTTGTGTAACGTAACCACAATGTTTTCTTTTGATAGTGTAGGAGGTATGTCTTTTTCTGCTATGACTTCTCCGCTCGCATCCTCCGTCGTTGTAGAAACTCCAAGAGTCACTTCCGCTTCGTATTCTTTTGGCATATCTGTTACATATTCTACCACTTTCGTCGCTCTTCCTACACATATAGGCAGAACCCCTTCGACATCAGGATCCAAAGTACCTGTGTGACCTACTTTTTTCGTCCTCAACAACTTCCTCATTTTCATCACACAATCATGAGAAGTCATCCCTTTTGGTTTATACAATGGAATTATCCCCTCAAACATATGTAACATCACCTAATTTCTACTTTAAACATAGGACTTTAACGTTTGATAGTATCCAGTGAGTCTTTTATATCTAATTTGGAAACGGGCGTGCCGGAATGATTCCAAACATGACAATAGTTTTTCTGTACAGAGAAGAGATAGATACTAATGTCTCAATCCAACAGGACCGAGACACGATAACACTGAATTATCTAACTCACATGAAAGGGCTGCCTCGTAAATTCAGCTGCGAATGAGGCTCTGAACAGCCCGTAAAAAAATATCTTCCATTCGCATCCGAAGCAAAGAGACAGCCCCGCCCTCATTCTTCATTTTTTATTTCTCTTAATAACTGTTCAATTCGATTTCCATATTCAATGGACTGATCGAATTCAAAGAAAATCTCTGGCGTTTTTCTTAATTGAATTCTATTTCCAATTTCTTTTCTAATAAACCCGCGGGCTTTCTGTAAAGCTTGAAGTGTTTCTTCAACATCATCCTGTTCCCCGAGAACAGTAACAAACACTTTTGCCTGCTGCAAATCGCCTGTAACTTCTACGTCCGTAACTGTTACAAATTGAACTCGTGGGTCTTTTATTTCGCGAGTAAATATGTCTGCCAGTTCTTTCTTGATCTGTTCTCCCACGCGCTCTGCTCTGAGGTTAGACATAGCCGCGGCCTCCTTTTATTAAAACCATTCATAATTAGTGATGGTTCGTTCTAACTCCGGCATACGATCTATCATATCGAGAGCTTTTTGGAGTTCCTTTTCTACCAATCGCCGGTTCTCATTCACGGAGACGATCGTTACCGATGTTCGCTGCCATAAGTTTTGATAATCCATTTCGGCTGCTGCTACATTTAGTTTTTGTTTCAGCCTCGTAATTATACTTTTAACGATCGCCCGTTTTTCTTTTAACGATTGAGTCTGGTAAATGAGACATTCACAGTGAACGGCCCCAATCATGCTCTTTTAATTTCCTCCATCACATAAGCTTCAATAATATCTCCTTCCTTGATATCATTGAAATTCTCTAACGTTATACCGCATTCATAACCGGAACTAACTTCACGAACATCATCCTTGAAGCGTTTAAGAGCATTTATTTTACCTTCATATACAACAACACCTTCTCTAATCAGGCGTGCTGTGGAATCCCTTGTGATTTTGCCTTCCAACACATAGCTTCCGGCAATCGTTCCGATACGGGAGACTTTAAAGAGCTGACGAACTTCCACTTGTCCGATGACTTTTTCTTCATATTCTGGATCAAGCATACCTTTCATCGCAGACTCAATTTCTTCAATGGCGTCATAAATGACACGGTGTAAACGAATATCAACTTTCTCTGATTCTGCCGTACGCTTGGCATTTACATCTGGACGTACATTGAAACCAATAATAAGAGCATTGGAAGCAGAAGCAAGAATAACATCAGATTCAGTAATTGCCCCAGCGCCAGCATGAATAATATTAATTTTGACGCCTTCTACCTCAATTTTCTCTAGTGACCCTCGTACAGCTTCCACAGAACCTTGTACGTCTGCTTTGACAATGACATTAATTTCTTTTACGTCGCCTTCTTGAATTTGGCTGAATAGATCATCAATGCTTACTTTAGACGTTTGACTTCTTTCTTCTTCTCGGGCTCTGCTGGCACGCGCCTCTCCAAACTGGCGAGCTTTCTTTTCGTCTTCGAATGTGACGAATTGATCACCTGCCTGAGGCACGCCATTTAAACCTGTGATTTCTACAGGTGTAGATGGTCCTGCAGATTTCACACGACGACCTATGTCATTCACCATTGCACGTATTTTCCCGTGCATGTTTCCAACCACTATAGGATCTCCTACATTCATGGTTCCTTCTTGGACAAGAAGTGTCGCTACCGGGCCTCGCCCTTTATCCAGTTCTGCTTCAACCACTGTTCCTCGAGCCCTCTTATTAGGATTCGCTTTTAACTCTTCCACTTCTGCTACTAATAAGAGCATTTCGAGCAGCTCATCAATGCCTTCCCCATTTAATGCAGAGACATTCACAAAAATAGTGTCCCCGCCCCATGCCTCAGGAACTAGCTCAAACTCAGTAAGTTCCTGCATGACTCGGTCTGGATTTGCACTTTCCTTATCCATTTTGTTCACCGCTACAATAATCGGAACTTCTGCAGCTTTTGCGTGATTGATGGCTTCTTTTGTTTGCGGCATGACGCCATCATCAGCAGCCACGACTAATACAGTAATATCTGTTACTTGTGCACCACGAGCTCGCATTGTCGTAAAAGCAGCGTGCCCTGGGGTATCTAAGAATGTAAGTTTTTTATCGTTTTCAGTGACTTGGTATGCACCAATATGCTGAGTAATACCGCCTGCTTCGCCTTCCGTAACTTTTGTATGACGAATAGCATCCAGTAATGTAGTTTTCCCATGGTCAACATGTCCCATGATGGTAACTACAGGTGGGCGTTCCTCTAGCTGATCTGGATCATCTTCTTCTACTTGAGTTTCTATACCTAATTCATCGACGAAGACTTCTTCTTCTACCTCTACCCCATAATCTTCAGCAATTAATTCAATGGTTTCTTTTTCCAAGTCTTCGTTTTTCGTTGCCATTACCCCTAAAAACATTAGCTTTTTGATAATTTCTGAAGAGTCTTTGTTAAGTTTCTCTGCTAGATCTCCTACAGTCAGTGTTCCAGAGTAAGTAATTTTATCCGGAGTAGGGGCTGGTTTTTGTTCTTGAAACGATCTTTTTCGCTGATCTTTCTTGGGGCCTTTCTGATTCTTGCCTCGTTTGTCCTGTTTTTTGTTCTGATTGTTTGTTTTTTTATCTTTGTTTGTTTTATTCATTGCTTTATTTTGATTATCCTCTCGTTTTTGATTTCCACCGCCGCTATTTTTCTCTTTTTTCGGTGCGGATGCCGTACTTTCTTCTTTCCCTTTCGAATCACTCTTACCTTCTAATTTTGCGATCGTACGCTCATCAATGACAGACATATGATTCGATACATTGATGTTCATCTTTTTTAATTGCTCCACAATGTCTTTGCTTGATTTATTTACCGATTTCGCATATTCATAAACTCGCATTTTTTTCATAAGCATTACCTCCACCTTCTATTCATCCAGCATGGTAAGCAGCTTATCCGCAAAACCCTTATCTGTAATACCAATGATAACCCGGCTTTCTTTGCCGATTGCCTGGCCGAGTCTCTCGCGGTCGGACGTCATCCGTAACGGTACATGATAAAAGCTGGATTTATCTCTAAATTTTTTTTGCGTGTTGGGGGAAGCGTCCCCGGAGACTATCACTAAGTGAAGGGATTGGTTTCTCATTTGTTTCAAAACCGTTTCTTCTCCGGTTTTTATTTTTCCAGCACGCGCCGCCAATCCAAGAAAAGAGTGAAAAGAATTATCCATTCTACTTTTCCTTTCTCTCTTGTATTAACCGATCGTAATCATCCGAAGAAATTTTAACATTTAAATGCCTTGACAGTACATCTTTTCGTTTCGCTTCTTGAAAGCAGTCTTCCTCATCTGTCAAATAGGCACCACGACCATTCTTCTTTCCGGTATGATCTACAAAAACAAATCCATCCGGATCTCTAACTACTCGGATTAGTTCTCTCTTCTCCTTCACTTCCCCTGTTACCACACATTTACGTAATGGTTTCTTTCTTTTCACCGCCGTTTTGCTCCTTTCCTCCGTTTCATTGTTCGTCTGGTTCTTCCTCTACGAATTCCACATCGTCATCTAACGGCTCTGGATCGGTATCAAACAGCATATCATCTGACCATTCTTCCGTATCGGATTCGGATTCTTCATCGACAGCCAATCCTGTTGGGTGATTATCATTTAGCAAACCTAATTCTTCTGCTTCTGATTCACTTTTAATGTCAATTTTCCATCCTGTTAGCTTCGCAGCAAGACGGGCATTTTGGCCACGCTTCCCAATAGCTAGCGACAACTGATAGTCCGGAACGATCACTAATGTGCTTTTCTCTTCTTCGTTCACTTGTACATCGATAACCTTTGAGGGGCTGAGTGCGTTTGATACGTAAGTAAATGTATCCTCTGACCACTCTACAATATCAATTTTTTCCCCTTTCAGTTCATCTACGATTGCCTGAACCCGCTGCCCTTTGGGCCCAACACACGCACCTACCGGATCCACTTCCGGATCCTCTGCATAGACGGAGATTTTAGATCGGTCACCCGCTTCTCTAGCTACAGATAAAATCTCAACAGTTCCATCAAAAATTTCAGGAACTTCTAACTCAAATAGGCGTTTCAATAAACCAGGGTGACTACGAGAAATCATGATTTGAGGCCCTTTGGTTGTCTTTTCTACCTTTGTAATATAGGCTTTAATTCGATCATTGTGTCTATACGTTTCATTAGGCATCTGTTCTCCCTGTGGTAAAAGTGCCTCCACTTTTCCAAGATCCACGTATATAAAACGGTGATCTTGCCGTTGAACAATACCCGTAATGATATCTTCCTCACGATCGATGAATTCCGAATAAATGATATCCCTTTCTGCTTCCCGAACACGCTGTGTCACTACTTGCTTTGCTGTTTGTGCAGCAATACGTCCAAAATTCTTTGGAGTGACCTCAAGCTCAATAACATCATCGAGTTCATAGTTAGGATTAATTTGTTTTGCTTCATCAAGCGAGGTCTCTAATCGCGGATCAAAGACTTCTTCTACGATTTGTTTGCGAGCAAATACACGAATACTGCCATTTTCGCGGTTGATATCTACGCGTACATTTTGCGCTTGGTTAAAATTACGTTTATACGCTGAAATCAAAGCAGCTTCAATTGCCTCGATAATGATTCCTTTTTCAATTCCTTTATCTTTTTCTAATGTCGTTAATGCATCCATAAAATCGGTATTCATGGAGTTGCTTTCCCCCTTATACACCGGGCTTCTTCACCATCCCGGATTTATCTAAAATTGAATGGCAAGTCTGGCCTTAGCTACCTTCTCGTATGGAACCTGGTAGGTGACTGCTTTTTGTTTGACTTTTCCTTCGATAGTTAAAGTTGCCCCATCAAAATTTACCAACTTACCTTCAAAAGCTTTTTCACCGTCAATTGGTTCATACGTGGTGACATACACAAATTTACCTATGGACCGTTGTATGTCTTTTTCCGTTTTTAATGGCCGTTCAGCCCCTGGTGAGGAAACTTCTAAATAATAAGCGCCCTTAATCGGATCTTCCTCGTCCAATTTATCACTTAACTGTTCACTGACTCTGCCGCAATCTTCAATATCAACCCCATTTGGGCCGTCTATAAAAAAGCGGAGAAACCAGCTTTTCCCTTCCTTTTTGTATTCCACATCTACTAACTCAAAGTCCATATCTGTAATAATTGGTTCAGCAATTTGTGCAGCTTTTTCCTTTATACTATTACTCATGTCGTTCCTCCTTTGACGTTGAATCCTGATGAGATTAGTATATTTCAAAACGCGTTTTCCCACTCCCCGTATAGAGTGAGATTGACTCATTTAAACTTACTGACGTTCGATAACTGGTTGCTTAATTATCCATTTTTATCTATAAGTACAAACGAAAGAGTGGGTAAAAAAACCCACTCTTCTCCATGCGTGCTTATTGAGGTGTCTACTTTAAAAGCCTACCATACTCTCCAACATAATGCAATTGAGAAAGGTTTATGCAGCCAACGTCAACTACCTCTTAGAATAAAGAAAGCTGATTAGATTCCGGAAGACCTTCGAGGCAACCATGAGCGTCTAAGTGCTCAATAACTGTCTTTGTGGCTCTACTTCTCTGCTGCAAGTCCTCTTTGGATAAAAATTCGCCATCTTCCCGTGCTTTCACTATATTCAGAGCAGCGTTCGTACCAACGCCGTCCAGTGAATTAAATGGTGGGATTAATGTATCTCCATCCACGACAAATTCAACCGCTTTGGAACGATATAAATCCACCTTCTGAAAGGAAAACCCGCGGGCACTCATTTCCAATGCTAATTCAAGCACAGTTACTAAACTTTTTTCTTTTGGTGAAGCATCCATGCCCTTTGCTTGAATCTCTTCAATACGAGCACGTATAGCATCCGTCCCTTTTACCATTGTAGGAATGTCAAAATCATCGGCACGGACCGTAAAATATGCTGCGTAGAATAAAATTGGATGATGAACTTTAAAATACGCGATTCTAATTGCCATCAATACGTAGGCGGCGGCGTGCGCTTTTGGGAACATATATTTGATCTTTAAGCACGATTGAATATACCAGTCTGGAACGCCATGTTTCTTCATTTCTTCTACCCAATCCTCTTCCAGACCTCTCCCTTTCCGGACGAATTCCATGATTTTAAAAGCCAACGAGTGTTCTACACCTTTGTAAATTAAATAAACCATAATGTCATCACGGCAGCCAATAACATCTTTTAATTCACACGTGCCACTCTGAATAAGTTCTTGGGCATTACCTAGCCACACGTCTGCCCCGTGCGACAATCCGGAAATTTGTACTAACTCAGAGAATGTACTTGGATTTGTCTCCTCAAGCATTTGTCTTACGAAGCGTGTACCGAATTCAGGAATGCCGTAAGTCCCCGTTTTACAAAGAATTTGCTCGGGGGTTACCCCTAACACTTCAGGCCCGCTAAATATTTTCATTACTTCTTCATCATCTACAGGGATAGTGTTTGGGTCTATTCCGCTTAAGTCTTGAAGCATACGTATAACTGTAGGGTCATCATGCCCGAGAATATCAAGCTTTAATAAATTATCATCTATGGAATGGAAGTCAAAATGAGTTGTTCTCCATTCTGACTGTTTATCATCTGCTGGATATTGAATAGGACAAAAATCATGAATATTGTATTCTTCCGGTACAACAATAATACCGCCGGGATGCTGTCCCGTTGTGCGTTTTACACCGGTACACCCTGAAACTAATCGGTCAATTTCTGCCCCTCTGAAATGGATATCATGATCACTTTCATAGCCTTTCACAAATCCATAAGCAGTTTTATCTGCAACCGTACCTATGGTTCCGGCACGATAAACATAATCTTCCCCAAACAATTCCTTCGTATAATTGTGGGCGCGTGCTTGATAATCTCCTGAGAAGTTCAAGTCAATATCCGGTACCTTATCTCCTTTAAAGCCGAGAAATGTCTCAAATGGTATGTCATGGCCGTCTTTGACGTAAGGTGTCCCGCACTTCTCGCATTCTTTATCCGGCAAATCATAGCCAGACCCAACGGATCCATCATTAAAAAAATAAGAATGCTGACATGACGGACATACATAATGCGGTGGTAGTGGGTTCACTTCAGTTATGCCTGTCATTGTAGCTACAAAAGATGAACCAACTGAACCTCGTGAACCTACGAGATAACCATCATCAAGAGACTTCTTCACTAATTTCTGGGAGATAAGATAAATTACAGCGAATCCATGTCCGATAATGCTTTCTAGCTCTTTTTCCAGTCTCTTCTCTACTAATTCCGGAAGAGGGTTTCCATAAATGCTTCTCGCTTTGTCATAGCTCATATTCCTAATCTCCTGATCAGAGCCTTCTATATAAGGAGTATACAGGTCATCAGGTACCGGATGAATGTCTTCTACTCGCTCTGCCAGCGCTTTCGTGTTTTTCACCACGAGTTCATAGGCGGTATTCTCATCTAGAAATGCAAAACTCTCAAGCAACTCCTGCGTCGTTTTAAAGTGAGCTTGGGGCAGGGTTTGCTTGTTAAGTGGGTTAGCACCGCCTTGAGAAGCAATAAGAATCTGTCTGTAAATATGATCTTCCGGGTCAATATAATGAGCGTTTCCAGTCGCAGCTACTGGGATATCTAACTCTGCGCCTAAACCAATAATTTTATTAATAATATCGTAAATAGCTTCTTTGTTTCTTACGAGTTCTTTCTCAAGCAAATGTGCGTAATTTTCCGGTGGTTGCACCTCTAGAAAATCATAAAATCGAGCCGCTTCCCGTGCTTCCTCCAATGATTTTTGCATAGCTGTTTCAAATACTTCTCCTTTGTCACAGCCAGAACCAACGAGAATGCCAGCCCGATGCTTTTGTAATTCGGAGCGTGGGATGCGAGGCGTTCGGAAAAAATAATCGATATGGGACAGAGAAACCAGCTTATATAAGTTTTTAAGCCCTTCTTGCGTCGTAGCAATTAATGTACAATGGGAAGGTCTTAATCGATGGAAATCCCCTTGTCCCATATTGTCATTCAATTGATGGTGCCTCTCAATCCCTTTATCAACCGCGTCTTTCACCATTTTCCATAGCAAATACCCTGTAGCTTCAGCGTCATAAATAGCGCGGTGGTGACTTACAAGTTCGATATCAAACGTTTTACACAACGTATTTAAACGATGGTTTTTTAAATGAGGGTATAAAAAGCGTCCTAACTCCAACGTATCAACAACTGGATTATCAGCTTTATCCAGTCCTGCTTTTTTATATCCTTCATTCAAGAAACCCATATCAAAACTTGCATTGTGTGCTACTAAAATTGTATCTTGACTAAACTCTTTAAATTCTTTCAATACCTCATCCACTTCTGGGGCGTCTTCGACCATGTCATCTGTAATACCTGTTAAATTGATAATAGTGTCAGATAATTTTTCATGAGGATTAGCAAAGGACTCAAACCGGTCAATAATTTCTCCATCTTTAATCTTTACTGCTGCTAACTCAATAATAGTATCGTATACGACAGATAAACCCGTTGTTTCGACGTCAAAAACTACATACGTATCGTCATATAAATTACGGTCCGCTTCGTTGTATGCAATAGGAACCCCATCATCGACGAGGTTAGCTTCCATACCATATAACACTTTTATGCCATGTTTTTTCGCTGCCTTGTATGCTTCTGGAAAGGATTGCACCACCCCGTGATCCGTAATAGCAACTGCTTCATGGCCCCATTCGGCCGCTTTCTCAATATACTGAGTTGCTGTAGCTGTTGCGTCCATTTGGCTCATCACAGTATGTGCATGTAGTTCGACCCGTTTTTCTTCACTATCATCATGCCGCTTTTCTGGCTCTATTTCAGTAACATCGTTACCGATCATAACAAGGTCCCTGACAAACGTATCATTTTGAACGCCGCCTCGAACTTTCAGCCACATTCCTTTTTTTATGGCTTCAAATTGAGGGACATCTTCTTTATCTCTCGAAAACATTTTTACAAGGATAGAGTCAGTGTAATCGGTAATTTTGAAAGTCAATAGAGTCCTGCCGCTTCTTAACTCTCTTGTCTCTGCTTCAAATACATATCCCTGTACCGCAATTCTTCGTTCTTCTTCTTGTATCGTCTCTAACGGTACTGGTTCTTCCTTTATCGGATAACCGATTTTCAATGGTTTATTAGCATTGTTTGAAGCTGCTTTTTGTTCTTGCTTTTTCTTCTCCATCATCGCTTCGATGACTTTTGAATGGTCTTCTTGTCTTTTTTGCTCTTCAAATTGCGCTATCTCTTCCGCCGATGTTTTCACCGTCATTTTTAATTGACAAGAAGAAAAACCTAGATCTCTTATTACATTATTTAGTGGTTCGCTAAGCCGTCTTTCTAGAGCCGTACCTTCGGCTTCATTTTTACATTCTAGAATTAGAAAATTACCATCCGTTTTTGGTTTTGAGCTATTGAGACGTTGTCGTATGTAAGGTACGAGCCCTTCAAGTCGCTTCATAATCGATGGCCAATACGATGACACTTCCGTAAGAGGAGGCGATCCTTCTTCATACGAAATAGAGAAACGAACATCAGCTATGTGTCGAAAAGCTGCTGATAGTCTCTCTTCTAGTTGAAGAAAAACAGTGTAAGGCAATGGAGCTGGGAGCTTAAATTGAAAATGCCATTTTTTCTCATCTTTCCATATCGATAATTTTTCTACCCGACCACCTTCTAAATTGCGGAGTGTTTCGGCTGGCATACCGATTTGCTCAAGAAGCAGTTTGAAACGTTCTTCTCTCACACGATTCTCTTCGTTATTCATTTTCTACCTCACTTCCGCTAATATGGCCACTTTTCACATTTCATTCACATATTTTCGTTCAAAGAATGGAGGTAAGAGAACAATTCATCCACATGAACCTCTTTCATCGAGCCATCACGTCTCAATTTCACCTCAACAATTCCTTCATTTGCTTTTTTACCACAAGTAATTCGAACAGGAAGGCCCATCAAGTCTGAATCGTTAAATTTGACTCCCGCTCGTTCTTTTCGATCATCATATAGGACGTCAAAGCCCTCGTCTTGTAAATCTTGGTACAGTTTTTCACCGAGTTCAAGCTGATCTTCCTGTTTTGGGTTAAGGACAAGTAAGTGTAGATCAAATGGCGTTACTGATTTAGGCCATATTAGTCCATTCTCGTCATGATTTTGTTCAATAATCGCTGCAATCATGCGGCTAACCCCGATTCCGTAACATCCCATTATCATTGGCTGAGATCGTCCGTTCTCATCCAAAAATTCAGCACCTAATGCTTCACTATATTTTGTTCCGAGCTTAAATACATGTCCGACTTCTATGCCTTCAGCAAAGCAAATGGTTCCTTTACCATCAGGTGATGGATCACCTTCCTGAACTAATCGAAAATCCCCATATTGCTCAATGGAAAAATCTCTATCCGGATGGACAAACCGCAAATGCTTGTCTCTTTCATTTGCACCGCATATTCCAGCTGTTATTGTTTTCACTGCATTGTCAGCAAGAATAGTAATCGATTCCGGTGCTCGAACAGGGCCGATAAAACCTGCTTCCGCTCCCATAATCTCTTTTACTTCTGTATCCTCAGCCATCCGAACGTCACGTGCATCCAAAGCATTGACGACTTTAATTTCATTTACTTCATGATCCCCTCGGCAAACGACTAATACAGGGGAGTCGTCTACGATGAATAAGACAGATTTCAAAAGTTGTTCTTTCTTAACTTTTAACCCTTCTGTCAATTCGTCAATTGTTTTCATATTTGGAGTGTCAATGTCTTCTATTTGATTTTCTGGTTCTTCTGCTTTCTCATAAACATCAGGGACTGCAGCAATTTCAATGTTTGCCGCATAGTTGGAACCATCGGAGTACGCAATCGTATCTTCCCCGATCTTTGAGAGGACCATGAATTCATGAGTCCCGCCTTTACCGCCAATCGCTCCTGCATCAGCCTCTACTGCACGAAAATCCAATTCACAACGGCTAAAAATATTTTCATAGGCTCGATACATAGCTTCATAATTAGTGTCCAGGCCTTCTTTATCTTTATCAAAAGAATACGCATCTTTCATAAGAAACTCTCGTGAACGCAGCACACCAAAACGCGGCCGTCTTTCATCTCGATATTTCGTTTGGATTTGATACAAAGTGACCGGGAGCTTTTTATAAGAAGTAATATGGTCTCTAACTAAACTCGTAATCACTTCTTCATGCGTTGGTCCCAACACGAAATCCCGGTCATGCCGATCTTTCAGCCGCATCAATTCAGGTCCGTAGTCATCTAATCGACCGGACTCCTCCCATAACTCTGATGGCTGTATGGCTGGCATGAGCATTTCTTGGGCTCCTGCTTTATTCATTTCTTCACGAATAATCTTTTCAATGTTTTTTAATACCTTTATGCCAAGCGGCAAGTAGGAATAAATACCTGCCGCGGTTTGACGAATTAAACCTGCACGAAGCATTAATTGATGACTTGGTACGTCAGCTCCTTGTGGTATATCTCTCATCGTTGGACTAAAAAAGAATTGCTGTCTCATTTTTTGCAAAAACCCTCTTTCTCCTTATTGATACAGTGAATAATCAAATCGTTTCCTATTTCTGAAGGCCTGTAGAAATTACATGAAGAACTTATTGATATCATTCCATGTTACAACAAGCATAAGCAGGAACAATAAAGCAAACCCAATGAAATGTATCATACTTTCCTTTTGAGGATCGATCGGTCTCCCACGAATCGCTTCAGCAAAAATAAATAATAAGCGGCCGCCGTCAAGTGCAGGTAAAGGCAAGAGATTCACTATACCGAGATTGACGCTAAGCATGGCTGCCCATTGTATTAATACAGCCATCCCCAGGGCAGCGGCTTCTCCCGTGTAATTATAAATGCCTACAGGGCCGGAAAGATAGTCTAACGAAAATTCACCGGTAATAATCATACTGAGTACGTCGAAAATCAGCATGCTGACCTCGTAAACTTGGGTAGCACCGTACTCTATAGCTTGTAACGGCGAATGTTCCATGGCCCGCATTACCCCAATTAAGCCTACTTCTTGTTCAGCAAATTCATCGTATCGAGCATCCGTCTCTATAGGAACGTTAAAGTTTTCCTCACCTCTAGCTATTTCCATGTTAATTTCCTCGTTTGGATGTTCTTGAATAGCTAAAGTCATCTCTTCCCAATTATTTACGCGTTCCCCGTCAACTGCCAACACACGGTCTCCTGTTTGTAAACCGGCTTCCCGAGCAGGGCTGTCTTCAGTTAATTCACCAACTAACGCATCATTTTGAGGGACTCCATTTACCAATCCAAACCCAACGAGAATAATAAACGCAAGCAAGAAATTCATGAAAGGACCTGCAAAAATAGCCATCGCTTTTTGCCAAGGTTTTTTGGACTGAAACTGTCGGTCATAAGGGGCAATTTGTTCAGCTTTCTCATCAACAATTAAATCGCATTGTTCATCTACATGATATGTTTGCAACCCATCTTCATCATCGGCATAGGCTTCGATGAGTAAACGTCTTTCAAGGTCAATTCGTTCGACTGAGACTACTTTTGCTTCTGGGTGCTTTGACTTGTTGTTAACAATAATTTGACTGACTTTGTTCTCGTCGTTAAATACTAAACCAATTTCATAACCTGGCTTTATCTGTACCAGTTCAGGATCCTCACCTGCCATCCGGACGAACCCTCCGAGTGGCAGAAGTCTGATTGTGTAGACTGTTTCATTTTTCTTCGTTGAAAATATTTTAGGGCCAAAACCAATAGCAAATTCGCGGCAGAGGATACCTACTTTTTTAGCAAAGTAAAGGTGTCCCCATTCATGCACTGCTACTAGAACGCCAAAGATTACGATGATTGCAATTAAAGTATCCACAATTTTCCCACCTTCATCCTAATTGAGAACGAATAAACGCTCTCGTGTCTTTATCAACTTCCAGGATTGTCTCTAAATCTGGATTCATCTGGGCCTGGTGGTGATCTAGAGCTTTTTCGATATAATCTTCAATCGCTAGGAATGGTATTTTCCCTTGTAAAAAACCATCTACAGCTTCTTCATTTGCAGCATTTAATACCGTTGTCAACGTACCTCCTGTTTTGCCGGCCTCGTAGGCAAATGTTAAACAGCGGTACCTTTCAAAATCAGGCTTTTTGAAATGCAGCGTACCTGTTTCCCATAAGTTTAACCTGTTTGTATCTTCTAATTCAAGCCTTTGAGGGTAGGTCATAGCATACTGAATAGGAACTTTCATATCAGGGGTTCCGAGCTGTGCCAATACGCTTTTATCACAATACTCTACGAGTGAGTGAACGATGCTTTCCTTGTGAATGACTACTTCTATCTGCTCATAAGGTATATTGAAAAGCCAGTGAGCCTCGATCACTTCTAACCCTTTATTCATCATGGTAGCAGAATCAATCGTAATTTTAGCTCCCATATTCCAATTTGGATGCTGTAAAGCCTCTTCCACATTCACATTTTGTAACTCTTCTCTCGTTTTATCTCGGAAACTGCCTCCGGAGGCGGTTAAAATGAGTCTGTTGATCTCATTCTGATGATTGCCTTCTAAACATTGAAATATCGCTGAATGTTCACTGTCTACAGGCAAAAGATGGACACCGTATTCACGTGCTTTTTTTGTGACAAGATGACCAGCGGTTACTAATGTTTCCTTATTCGCAATCCCGATGTCTAATCCAGCCTCAATGGCATGAAGTGTGGGTTGTAAACCAAGACTTCCTACAACTGCATTTATCAACATATCAGCGTCTGAATGCGTTGCAACTTCATTCAGACCTTCCCGTCCATAATATACTTTAATAGGCGCATCCACATTTTGACAAATATAATCTGCCTCTTTCTTACCTGCTACGGAAACTAGTGCAGGGCGAAACTCTTCAATTTGTTTTAAAATTAAATCTGTATTTTTTCCGCCACCCAAGGATACAAGATTAAAGTTGTCAGGGTGAGACCGTATTACCTCTAATGTTTGTGTACCTATGGAGCCCGTAGACCCTATCAATGCAATATTTTTCATCTATGTTCTCCTTTGTGGTGTTTTCATTTTAAAAACAATAATGATCATTAATAAAGTTGTAAAAAGTACAGAATAGGCATAACGAAAATAAGACTGTCAAACCGATCTAGCATCCCACCGTGACCCGGAAGGAGATTTCCAGAATCCTTTACTATATACCGCCGTTTCAAAGCAGACTCAACTAGATCACCAAATTGCCCGAATATCGACACAACTAGCAGGAATGCGATCAAAATAACGATGGAATCGAACAACGGAAAGAACAAATGCATAATTACTCCTACAATAAGCGCCATTCCAATTCCGCCAAAAAAGCCTTCGACTGTTTTTTTGGGGCTGATCGCTTCCCAAAGTTTTCTCTTCCCCCAATTTTTACCAACCAGAAAGGCTCCAGAGTCAGTTGCCCAGATTGTAAATAATATATAAAGGACTAAAATGAGACCTTCTTCAGAATCCCGTGCGAGTAACACGTGATGAAACCCGAAGCCAACATACACAGATGATAAGATAACAAATCCCGCTTCATCAAATGTAAATGTGTTTTTTGTAATTACTGTTAATGCAAGAAGAAAAAAAATCATGAATAAAAAAATTTCCTCCCGAGAAACATGAGAAAAAAAAGTAATATTCCCCCAAGTGGAAGGGATGAATAAAAACCACATAAATAAAAAGCTAATCGCTCCCGGGAGTGAATAAGGCCGAATTTGTTTCATTTTAAGAAGCTCGTACATAGCAATCGTTCCAATGATCAAAAACACGAGCATAAAAATCATACCGCCAGCGATCACAGAGCCTAAAAGCAACAGGCCTCCAACTACGCCAGTAATAACTCGATCTTTCATACATTTCCTCCGTCTATACTCCGCCGTATCGTCTCTTTCTTTGTTGGTACGTTTTAACTGCCTCTTCTAAGTCTTTGTCTGTAAAGTCCGGCCATAGTACATTAGTAAACCAAAATTCACTGTACGCCAATTGCCAAAGCATGAAATTACTCAATCTCATCTCACCGCTTGTACGAATTAACAAGTCCGGGTCCGGCAGATCACACGTTAGTAGTTTATTAGAGATCAATTCTTCATCAATATTGTTAACCGATAATTGTTCATTTTTTACGTCTTCGCTAATGTCTTTCACCATCCGGACAAGTTCATGTCTACTTCCATAGTTCAATGCAAAATTCAATACTAAGCCTGTATTCTCTTTCGTTTCTAACACCGCTTGTTCCACAGCCCTGCGGGTATATTCGGGAAGAACACTTTCGTCCCCCATTACTCTTACTCTTACATTATTTTCTTTTAACGCAGGAAGTTCTTTACTAAGGAATTGTTGTGGAAGACGCATTAAAAAATCAACTTCCGTTTTCGGGCGTTTCCAATTTTCCGTGGAGAAAGCATACAAAGTTAAATATTGAACGGAAAGTGTATTAGCCTTTTTAACAATCTTATTAATAACTTTCATGCCTTCCCTATGTCCTGCTACACGAGGCAAACCTTTATTCTTTGCCCATCTTCCATTCCCGTCCATTATAATAGCAATATGAGACGGGATATTGTTCGGATCTATTGATATATGACTTCCTTCATTGTCTTCATCTGCATGCTGAAAAAACCGTTCAAACATCATCAGCGCACCAGCCTTTGTTAAAGGTATCCCTTTTCGTTTATATTATGTATATAAAATGCGGCAGACATCTATGTTAAAAATGGAGACAAACCTTCTATGTTCTGTAAATATATAACGAAATATAAGCATACTTTTTATGACTGCCGAATATCATTTCAAATGGAATGGTTGAAAAAAACCCTCTTTTTGAACAGAGGGTTTTTGTTCCATATACTATTGTAACGTTGTTTTCGTTAAACTTCCATGATTTCTTGCTCTTTGTCTTCGGCAGCCTGATCTATTTGTTTAATATGAGCATCTGTCGTCTTTTGAACTTCATCTTGATAGCGACGTAGCTCATCCTCGGTAATCTCCCCGTCTTTTTGATCCTTTTTTAGGTCGTCATTTGTATCGCGGCGGATATTACGCACTGCTACTCGCGCTTCTTCCGCATATTTTTTCACCAATTTACTTAAATCCTTACGACGCTCCTCGGTCAGAGAAGGAATTTGAATACGGATAACAGATCCGTCATTATTCGGTGTTAAGCCCAGATCCGCTTTTTGGATAGCCTTTTCAATATCTCCGATAGATGATTTATCAAATGGTGTAATAATTAATAGTCTAGCTTCTGGAACCGAAATAGTTGCTAACTGGTTAAGCGGTGTGTCTGCGCCGTAGTAGTTTACCATGACTTTATCAAGCATTGCCGGGTTTGCGCGTCCTGCACGGAGTGTGGCTAATTCACGATGCAGTGATTCTACAGACTTACCCATCTTTTCGTTTGCTAATTTGATTTTATCTTGAGCCATTAGTTTTTCCCCCTGACGACGGTTCCGATATCTTCACCTAGAACCGCTTTTTTTATATTCCCTTCTTCCGTGATAGAAAACACCAATAATGGTATGTTGTTATCCATACATAGGGTGGAGGCAGTGGAATCCATCACTCCTAAGCCGCCATTCAAAAGATCCAGATAAGTTAGCTCCTGGTATTTTTTCGCATTTGTGTTAACAGAAGGATCAGCGTCATAAACGCCGTCCACTTTATTTTTTGCCATTAAAATAACTTCTGCTTCTATTTCCGCAGCACGTAATGCAGCTGTCGTATCCGTTGAGAAATATGGATTTCCAGTGCCAGCAGCAAAAATAACTACACGCTTTTTCTCTAAATGCCTAATCGCTTTTCGGCGTATGTATGGCTCAGCGACTTGTCTCATTTCTATCGATGTTTGTACGCGGGTTTCCACTTCATTATGCTCTAAGCTGTCTTGAAGCGCAAGTGCATTCATAACCGTAGCCAACATACCCATATAATCGGCAGTTGCTCGGTCCATCCCTTTTGCGCTGCCGGCCATTCCACGCCAAATATTACCTCCGCCTACAACAACAGCAACCTCGACGTCCAAATTGACAATTTCTTTTATCTGAGAAGCGATCGATTGGATAACATCCGGGTCAATACCGTAACCTTGACTGCCAGCAAGTGCTTCTCCACTTAATTTTAATACGACTCGATTATACTTATCCATGGTTTACCCCCGGTATCTTTTGCTAAGAAGAACAGCGCAGTCCATTACTCGCCCATACGACGAGCATTGACACTGTTGAAACGGTTATGGAAGAGCGGGAACCTTCTTAAAAAAGCGGAAGATTTGACTGTCAAACCCCCGCTTTTGTGTTGAGAAGGTGTTCATGCTCCCGCTTGAACCCTTAACTGATTGAATTTAATTACTTTTTCACTTGGGACATTACTTCATCTGCAAAGTCGTCATCTCTTTTTTCCATACCTTCCCCGACTTCGTAACGGATAAAAGTTTTGACAGAAGCGCCTTTGCTTTCCACGTACTTCCCAACTTTTTGATCTGTATCTTTGACAAATTCTTGATCTAATAAACAAATTTGCTCAAAGTATTTGTTCAAACGACCTTCGACCATTTTTTCAACAATCTTTTCTGGCTTCCCTTCATTAAGGGCTTGTTGTTTAAGAACTTCGCGCTCACGATCAGCTTCTTCTGCCGGTACTTCATCACGGGAAATATAATTAGGATTGATAGCAGCTACGTGCATTGCGATGTCTTTTGCAAGGTCTGCATCTGTTGTGCCTTCTAATACAGAGAGAACACCGATACGTCCACCCATATGGAGATATTCACCAAATGCCGCGTTGTCCTCTTTTTCTACTACTTGGAAACGGCGCAGAGAAATTTTTTCTCCAATTTTAGCAATTTGATCATTTATATAGGATTCTAACGTTGTTCCATTCTCCATTTCTCCTGCTAAAGCTGCTTCTACATCTGCTGGGTTTTTCTCGAGGAGAAAGCTTGCAACAGTATCAACTAACGTTTGGAAGTTCTCATTTTTTGCAACGAAGTCTGTTTCAGCGTTAACTTCCACAATAACTGCACGGTTTCCTTCACTTTCCACATAAGCCAAACCCTCTGCTGCAATACGGTCTGCTTTCTTTGCTGCTTTTGAAATACCTTTTTCGCGAAGGTAATCAATTGCTTTATCCATATCACCATCAGTTTCTGTTAACGCTTTTTTGCAGTCCATCATACCTGCACCAGTTTTTTCACGAAGCTCTTTTACCATACTTGCTGTAATTGCCATGGACGAAGTCCTCCTTCAAAATTATAGTTAAAGACAAGCAGATCTAATCCTTTCATTAACTTGTCCTTTTCTAGAAAAAGTGAGAGTCAGCATCATTTTTTCTCTATCTGAGAAGTGCCCTATACACCTACCGCTCTCATTCCTCTAAAAAAGGTGATAAAAGGGCATTCCCCTTTTACCACCCTTTTATAGTTACATATCGCTGATTGAAACATTTCCATTCAGCTTCATTGTAGTTGGAAAGGTTAGGAGAGAGACTCTTCTTCTTCCTTTTCCTCTTCCTGTGCAGTTTCTTCTGCTTCCTGCTGTGTCGCACCTTGAGTACCCTCTATAACAGCGTCAGCCATCTTAGAAGTCAGGAGACGAACCGCGCGAATAGCATCGTCGTTTCCAGGGATAACTTTATCAATCTCATCAGGGTCACAGTTTGTATCAACGATAGAAATAATCGGGATGTTCAACTTATGAGCTTCGGCTACCGCGATACGCTCTTTCCTAGGATCGATGATAAAAATAGCATCAGGAAGTTCGTTCATCTCTTTAATGCCGCCTAAAAACTTTTCTAGGCGATCCATTTCTTTTTTCAACAACATAACTTCTTTTTTAGGAAGCACATCAAACGTACCGTCTTCTTGCATCTTTTCAATGTCCTTCAAGCGAGCAATCCGCTTACGGATCGTAGCGAAGTTTGTTAACGTCCCGCCAAGCCAACGGTGATTAATATAATACATTCCGGAACGGATAGCTTCTTCACGGACGGAATCCTGCGCTTGCTTTTTTGTACCGACGAATAGAATTTCCCCTCCATCCGCGGCAAGGTCACGTACATAATTGTACGCTTCTTCTACCTTCTTCACTGTTTTCTGCAAATCAATAATGTAAATACCGTTTCTTTCTGTGAAAATGTAACGGCTCATTTTTGGGTTCCAACGGCGTGTTTGGTGTCCGAAATGAACCCCTGCTTCGAGCAGTTGTTTCATAGATATAACTGCCATGTAAAACTCCTCCTTTGGTTTTTTTCCTCCGCCTGCTTCTTCTTTAATCAAGACCCTGCACCTACAGGGCACCTTTGATTAAATCAGCCGGCGTGTGTGTTAACACCGTGGTTTAATATATCATACGTACATTCCCAACGCAAGGAAATCTCTTCATTTCTCGTGAAATTTAAGCAATAATTCTACTTCCGTTTGTCCCACCTGTAATTGTTTTGCAATTTCATTTGCTGTATATCCGTTTGCGGCAAGAGATAATACTTGGGATTGAAATGATTTTTCTATTTTAATGTTTCCTTCCGGGAGCGGCGGTTCGAATACAAGTTCTTCCTCTTTATGGCTCTGCTTATTTTCCGTTACAAAGGGATCTCTCTCTTTAATGTCATTCCTTGCAACATCTTTATTAGACGCTATCCATTTTTTCAACTCATTATTTTCTTGTTTTATTTCTTCTATATAAGTAGATAATAACTCATCTAGCTCTTCCTTCACCGCCCCTGCTTCCTTGTCCTGCTCTTGAAGCCGTTGTTGAGTTCGATAAAGAACAAAAATTGCTCCTATGCTGGCTACATGAAGTATAAAGCTAAATATGACAAATACTATCATTCCACATTTCTCCCATGTTTTTTGAGGGATTGCCTTAAGCGAAATAAGGCTTTTGAATGTATTTGAGAAATGCGCGAAACAGATAAACTCATGATTTCACCGATCTCTGTTAGTGTCATTTCTTCTTCATAAAAGAGGCTAAGAACAATTTGTTCTTTCTCTGATAAACGTTCTATTTCCTGTGCTATCTCTTTTAATGTGGAGTGTGTCATCACAGATTCTTCTGGTGATATGGCTTCTTTATCTTCGATAGCTGTTCGGAACGTTTCTTCTCTCTCCCCTTCAGGTGTCTCTTCATCTATAGACAATGTGTTGGCAAAAAACGTTTCTGTAACTACTTTTCTTACTTCTTCTACACTCAGATTCAATTCTTGTCCTACTTCTTCTTCCGTCGCGTAACGTCCTAATTTTTGCTCAAGTTTACTACTAATATCATCAATTCTCTTTGATTTTTCTCTCAATGAGCGAGGGAGCCAGTCCTCTTGACGTAAACCATCCATAATCGCCCCTCTGATTCGGATTGATGCATATGTGTCAAATTTCAAGTCTCTCGAAAAATCGAATTTTTTCATAGCATCATATAGACCAGTAAGTCCATGACTGAGGAGGTCATCTTTCGAAATATTTTTAGGAAGCGTCGATGCTATTCGCTGAACATGATAGTTTACGAGCGGCATATAAGCCTCAACGATATGGTTCCCTGCTTCGTCATCCTTTTTATGCAACCATCGATTCCACCATTCTTGATATGCATGGGCTGCTGAACTTGCCACCTAAATGCCTCCTTTCTAAATCACCTGTTCGCCTTCATGAATGGTACGGATATGCAAGCACCCTGTTTCCGGATAGAAGGTGATCGTTCGTCCTTTGTTTCCACCCGTGTCTTCAGCAAGGAGAGGAATATTGTTCTCCATTAAAGCCTTTTTAACTGCGTCAACGTTTCGCGGTCCAATCCGCATCATATCTGTTCCTGATGTGAAACGAAACATTTGAGCTCCGCCTGCCATTTTTGCTTTTAAAGAGGGAAGTGCACATCCTTTACTCACAAGCTCTGAAACGATGTCATTTAGGGCGGTGTCCGCAAATTTTGCTCGATTCACCTTCCCATCCTTTGCTAACGTGGAGTCCGGAAGCATAATGTGTGACAAAGCTCCCACTTTTTTTTGGCTGTCATACACCACGATACCTACACACGAACCTAAACCAGAAGTGCGCAGCACTTGAGGAGAAAAAGCAAGTTTCCAGTCCGCCATTCCTACTTTAATCAATTTTTCTGTTCTTATTGATGTCATAGCAGACGAACTCCTAATGATTTTAATATTTTTTCGAAAGCTTCTATATTAGGGAGTAAGAAAAACTGACCTAACGGTGTACTATTTTCACTATTCTTCGTCTCACCGATTACTGTGTCTATTACAATTGCATAATCACCGACTTCAGATGCTTCAATCAAGCCTGAATCTAGCAATGCCCCAGCCATATCAACCGCAAAGGAAGGTATAGATACTTGCATAGGCAGGGAAGTAAAATCTGCCAATGCGGAAACATATGAACCGGCTAGTATATTTCCTGCCTCCTGAAGTGCGGACACAGCCAATGGGTCTAATCTTCCGTTTAATAAATGAATCGTTTGGCCTGTGAGAGAATAAATGAGGTCCGAAGCTTCTTTTTCTTGAAACATTAAAAACATACTGCCAGGGGCTTCACCTGAGATGTCAAAATAGAGAGCTGCTACGAGTGTTTCTTCCCCCATGATGGTTTTTGCTTCATAAAGAGGAATTATTTTTACTGACGGGATACTCATATCCACTTTTTTATGGAGTAATTGTGATAAAGCGGTGGCAGCATGTCCTGCTCCAATATTCCCCGCTTCTTTTAATGCGTCTAAATGGATAGGCTGCATTTGTTCTATCAATTTCATTGCTTTCACGCCTTTAAATAGGATTCCACTATGCCGATGGAGAAGTAAACATTTCATTTAAAAAGTGGGGTATTTCTTCTAATGAATAGATGTAATCAATATCAACCTTTTCTTTCGCGGCTTTAGGCATGCCATAGACGATAGCGCTATTTTCAGATTCAATTACCGCAATGCTGTCCTTATTCTCTTTTAGCTGGCGTAACCCATCTGCCCCGTCTCTGCCCATTCCTGTTAAAATCAATCCTACCATGACGTATCCAGTTATATCGGCTAAGGATGATAGCAGGAGATCGACAGAAGGAGAATGAACATGATGCTTCTTGGGGGATGAAACTTTAATATATAATTCATCTCCGACGCTTTGAACCTCCATTTGTTTTCCACCTGGAGCAATGTAAGCTGTGCCTTTGATTGCTAATTCTCCATCAACAGCCTCCTTAACAAAAATACGACTTTCCTTATTTAAGCGTTCCGCTAAGGAATAGGTAAAATTAGGAGGCATATGTTGGGCAACAAAAATAGGAGCTTGTAAACGATCATCAATTCTAGGGATAATATGCTGCAGTGCTTTTGGACCGCCCGTAGATGTTCCAATGGCCAGAACTTTTTTTGGGTTCACATATCTTTTCAATTTAAAATCTTTTCTATGACGGTCATTTCCTGACATAGAGCGAAATTGTTTTTGAATGGAAACTCCAGCCGCCATCTTTATCTTTGAAATCATTTCCTCTTTGACCTTATGTAAATCAAGAGAGATCGCCCCCGATGGTTTAAGAATAATGTCAACAGCTCCTGCATGTAGAGCCTCCATTGTTTTTGAGGCCCCTTCCCGTGTTAGAGAGCTAACCATAACAACAGGGGTCGGATGCTCTTTCATGATCACTCTCAGCGCATGAATCCCATCCATTACGGGCATTTCCACATCTAATGTGACGACGTCAAAGTTCCCCTTTTTTAGTGTTTCTATTGCCTCTTTTCCGTTTCGAGCAGTAGCCGCTGCAGTCATACCAGGGGTATCATTTATAAAGTCTGAGATTAATTTACGCATAAAAGCGGAATCGTCAACTACCAATACTCGTATCAACCCTTGTCCCCCTTCATAAAAGCAGTGAGTTTATTAATAAAACGATGAAAAGAAGCGAACTGCTTGTCTTCACGTTCCCCAAGATAACAATAAACCATTTGTCTAATAGCTTGTGTAGCAGCTGACCTTGGATATGCTGTGTAAAATGGGTCCTGCTTTTTCACGGATTGTAGAACGAATGAATCTTGTGGAACGCATCCTAGAAACGTGATTTCTTTACCCAAAAAGCGTTCCGTTGCTTGTTGGATGTTGTAAGCGGTTGACCTTCCTTCTTTCCAATTTGCCGTTCGATTCACAATAAGAGAAGCCGGTATATGCGAGTTTTTCCCATAGATATACTTAATCATTGCATACCCATCAGTAATGGATGTCGGCTCAGGAGTAGTAACTAAAAAGTATTCATGGGCCGACAAAATAAATTGTAAGCTCTCTTTACTGGCACCGGCTCCCATGTCAAATATAATAAAATCGAAATGTCCATCAAGTTGGAGAAGCTGATTTGTAAATCGTTCTACGTGCTCTTGAGATAAAGTGAATACATCCTTAAAACCCGATCCGCCAGTAATGATACATGTTCCTAGCGGCCCTTCTTTCATGATTTCCCAAATCGTTGCATTTCCTTCTATAAGGTCAGTAATGTGAAGACGTGTGGAGATGCCGAGCAGAATATCAATATTGGCCATGCCAATATCTAAATCAAATAACAAAACTTTTTTTCCTTCAGCTGCTAATCCTAAAGCAAAATTAAGAGAGATATTTGTTTTCCCTACCCCGCCTTTACCACTAGTGACTGCTATGACTCTCGTCTTTTTATGATTTAAGCTCGCTTCTTTTAAACGACGTAAATTTGTTGCTTGATCATTCATTTTCTGTTACTCCTGCTAACAACCAATCTATCATTTGGTCGGGATCACATACTTCTATATCATCCGGGACATTTTGCCCATTCGTAACATAAGCGGCTCCGATTCTGCTTTCTACTACTAAATTCAGAATAGCTCCATAAGAGGAGGTCTCATCATATTTCGTAAATATAAATTTATCAATTGGAATCTTTGAAAACTGTTGATAAATATATTTCATATCCTTGTATTTGGAGGTGAGAGAAAGAACTAGAAATGTTTCCATATCATCATCAAATTCAATTACCTCGTTTAATTGATCAACATACAATGAGTTTTGATAGTTACGCCCAGCCGAATCAATGAATACGACATCTTTTTCTACAAATTTCTGCTTTGCCCGCTTAAAATCTTCTAACGAATAAACGACCTCAATAGGCACATCCAGAATCTTTGCGTACGTTTTTAATTGTTCAACTGCAGCGATACGATAAGTATCGGTTGTTATAAATCCAATAGACAACTTATGATTTAACTGATAATGGGCTGCAATTTTGGCTAGTGTAGTCGTTTTACCTACTCCCGTCGGTCCTACTAGATGAATAAACTTCTTCGGTGGGAAAGAGTGACCAAATTCTATCCCTTTCATGGCATTTTTCAATACGTGTTTCGTTTTCTTTTTGATGGAAGAGGTGTCGGGAGCTTCTGAGCGATACCATTCCATTAGTAATGTATTTCTAGTTTCCTGCCTGATATAATGTTCAACTTCGTGATCTTGCAGAGCGTTATCCACTTTTATTAAAGGCAAGGGATGGTCACTCGAAGATAAAAGCGAGTCCTTTTTTAAATGATGAAGTGTTTCCTTTATCTCGCTCACTTCTTTCTCTAAGTCACTTTCTTGCAGAGATTCGTTCTTGTACGTGCCGGGTTCTTTCTCTCTGGTTTTTGATCTGGCAGTGACAGGCGTAGACGGGTGTTCTTCATCAACAGCAGCGATGACTTGAATGCTTTTTCTAGAAAAAAGTCCTAGGAAACCACCTGTGCTCACCGTTTTAGAAGTAAGTATAACGGCATGATCACCTAATTCTTGTCTTACTTTTTTCATCGCATCCGGCATATCTCTACCTGTGAATTTTTTTACTTTCACTACGCATTCACCACCCCAACGCTTTGGATTTCGATCGTCGGATCTAATTCGTTATACGACAGGATAGGCAGTTGAGGAAATACCCTTTCTACAAGCTGACGAATATACATTCGAACAGCTGGAGAACAGAGTAACACAGGAGTGTATCCCATCTGAGATACTCGTTCCGCTTCTTTCCCAATCGTATCTATCAATTGTTGAGAGTCTTCTGGATTCATAGCTAAGTAGTTTCCATGCTCTGTTTGCTGAACAGCATCAGCTATTTTCTTTTCAGCCGCCCCTCCTACCGTTACCACATACATCGGTTCCTCAGATTGAGAATACTGCTTTGTAATTTGTCGCGACAACGATTGTCGAACGTACTCTGTTACTAAAGTCATATCCTTCGTCAGCTGCCCATATTCAGCCAAAGTCTCGAATATAGTTGGTAAATTCCGAATGGATATTTTCTCTTTTAACAAATTTGATAATACTTTCTGGATTTCTCCTAGTGTTAATGGATTTGGTGTAACTTCTTCCACTAATGTTGGGTAACTTTCTTTCAAATGATCCACTAGCTGTTTTGTTTCTTCCCGCCCTAATAGCTCGTGAGCATGACTCTTGATTATTTCTGTTAGATGCGTGGACACAACGGACGGTGGGTCAACTACTGTGTATCCAGATAACTCAGCTTGCTCTTTAAATTCTTCCCCTATCCAAAGTGCAGGAAGTCCAAATGCAGGTTCTGTCGTCTCAATCCCGGTTATTGATTCATCGTCCACTCCTGGACTCATTGCCATGTAGTGATCTAAATACAATTCTCCATGTGATACTTCATTGCCTCGAATTTTTATCACATATTCGTTAGGCTGAAGCTGTATATTATCTCTTATACGGATAACTGGCACTACCATCCCCATTTCTAAAGCAAGTTGACGTCGAATCATAACTACCCGATCAAGTAAATCTCCGCCTTGATTCGTGTCTGCTAGTGGAATTAATCCGTAACCAAATTCAAATTCAATGGGATCGACCGTTAACAAGCTCACTACATTTTCAGGAGAATGATTGTTTTCCTCTTCCATCTCTTCTTCCTGATCTACTTCCTCTTCAATCATTTTGTGCTGGGAACGGCTTATAACGTAGCCCAAAATAGCAAGTGCTCCCCCTACGAGAGTAGTTAAAACAACATGAATAGGAGTGAAAACACCAAGTAAGAAGATCACGCCGCCAGCTACATACAACATCGTTGGGTATGCAAATAACTGTTTTGTTACATCATGACCAAGGTTACCTTCGGAAGCAGCTCTTGTAACAACGATTCCTGTCGCTGTAGATACAAGAAGAGCTGGAATTTGACTTACTAACCCATCACCTACAGTTAAGAGTGTATACGTACTAGCGGACTCTCCTACTGATAAACCATGTTCCACCATTCCAATGACTAAACCGAAAATCATATTGATGATGACGATCACTATCCCTGCAATTGCATCACCTTTCACAAATTTACTAGCTCCATCCATGGATCCATAAAAATCGGCTTCTTGTTCTATTTTTTCTCGTCGAGCTTTCGCTTCGTGTTCAGAGATCATCCCTGCATTTAAATCAGCATCAATACTCATTTGTTTCCCTGGCATTGCATCCAGTGTAAAACGAGCACCTACTTCTGATACACGCTCTGCACCTTTCACGATAACTACAAATTGGATAATAATTAAAATCAAGAAGACGACAAATCCAACAAGAACACTACTTCCGATAACAAAACTTCCAAACGTGTCTATCACATTTCCTGCATCTGCATTCCCTAGAATCGATCTCGTTGTAGAGACGTTCAATCCTAACCGAAACAAAGTAACTAAGAGCAATAATGTTGGGAAAATCGAAAATTCCAACGGCTCTTTTGTATTCATAGAGATTAAGATAATCATCAGAGCAAGAGAGATATTTACTATGATTAAAATATCCAAAATCACTGTTGGAAGTGGGATGATTAACATTACTACTATTAAAATTACACCAAATAACACCGAAAATTCTCTTGCTCCCATAATAATCTCCCTTTATTTTCAAAATCATTCATTCGTTAACCGATAGACATACGCTAGTACTTCTGCTACTGCTTTAAATAAATTCTCAGGCACCTCATCGCCAATCTCTGTTTGAGCGTACAGAGACCTTGCAAGCGGTTTATTTTCCACCATAACAATCTCATGTTTTTGAGCTAAAGATTTTATCCGCAACGCAACATAATCAGCACCTTTTGCAGTTACTTTTGGTGCCGCCATAGTATCTTCATCATATTTCAGAGCTATAGCGAAGTGAGTAGGATTTGTGATCACCACATCTGCCTCCGGAACTTCCTGCATCATTCGCTGCATGGCCATATCCATTTGTTTTTTCCGGCGCTTTGACTTGATGAGAGGATCTCCCTCCATTTTTTTATGTTCATCTTTAACGTCTTGTTTCGACATCCTGATTTGTTTTTCATGATCAAAACGTTGATACATGTAATCCGGAACAGCAAGCAATAATAGCAGAAAAGCAACAGATGCTCCAATAATGCCTGTTAAACGTGCAAGTTCCCCAAATCCAGCCGCCACCGGACGCTGTGATAAAAAAACGAGCGAGTCCAAACTGAACCAAATGATAGAGAACACTAGTACTCCAACTAATATGATTTTTAACAGCGACTTTAAAAGCTCAACAAGGGCTCGAATTGAGAATATACGTTTTATTCCTTTTAACGGGTTAATTTTTTCTAATTTAAATGCAATGGCCTCAGGCGTGAACATAAAACCGACTTGTATTAAGGAAGCCGAAACTCCTACCACTAATGTGATGAGCATTATCGGTAAAATGACTATAGCTGATTCGGCAGCTATTTCATTAAAGAGTGAAGGTATGGTTTGCTCACTGACTTCCCAATGGATATATTCAAGGAAAACATGCTGCATCATGTTCACAATAAAGTCACCCAATACACCGGCGTATAAAAACATAAACAAAAATACTCCGAGTAATATGAGAGCCGTGTTTACATCAGTACTTTTTGGAACTTGTCCTTTCTTTCTTGTATCTTGTCTTTTTTTAGGAGTGGCTTTTTCTGTCTTTTCTTGAGCAAAATACTGAAGGTCTAATGACAGTTTCATTATCCTGCTCCTCCTAACATTCCCATTAACGCTCTCATCGCTTGAAACATTTCATTAAATAATTTGTCAGTTGCCATAAAAAACGCAGGCAGTGTAATAGCTAAAAGTGGCAACCCTGCAAAAATTTTAAGCGGCAGCCCTACAACAAACACATTCATTTGAGGTACTGCTCGCGACATCATTCCGAGTGCGAGGTCTACAAGAAATAAGGAACCTACAATCGGAAAGCTCATTTGAAAAGCCATCATAAACATTTTGCTAAAGGAGGAGGCGACCAGTGTCATAATAGATTCATCACCAAATGGCAACGTGACTTGTGTAAGCGGAATGAATTCATAACTGTAATAAATTCCGTCTAATATGAGATGATGACCATCAACAGCTAACATAAACATGAGGGCAAAAGTGTAAATAAACCCTCCCATCAATGGGCTTTGTGCTCCTGTTTGCGGATCGATGACGTTTGCCACCAAAAAACCGAAAGCTATATCGAGAAACATCCCTGCGATCTGCAAGGCATAAATGATAATGCCAGCTAATAAGCCAATACTAAGACCGACTAAAAGCTCTTTAAGAATTAAAATAAAATAAGAGCTATTCACTTCTATAACAGGGTCCTCTATCGTGAATAAAATAATAAAAGCAAAAAAAAAGCCGAGACCTACTTTAAAAACAGCCGGTATATTCCGATATGAAAAGAGAGGCATGCTAGTGAAGAAGGCAAGTACTCTCACAAACACTAATAAAAATGCGGGCAATAGATTTAACCATTCTATATTCATTACATATCTACCTTATAAACTCATGAAGATTACTTAATATTTGATATGTAAAGTGAGTCAGCTCGGACAACATCCAAGGACCAAATAGAACTAATGCCGCTAGCACACCTATGATTTTCGGAATGAAGGCAAGTGTTTGCTCTTGAATTTGAGTAGTTGCTTGAAAAATCGCTACCCCAAGACCTAGGACAAGCGCAATCACTAATAGAGGACCAGCGACAAAAAACACGGTCCAAACACCATTTTCCGCAAGGTTAATTACCATTTCAGGAGTCACCATACATCACCTTCTAATTTCTAAAAGCTTATTAAGAGCGATTCAACAATGAGATACCATCCATCAACGAGGACAAAGAGCAATATTTTAAAAGGAAGCGAAATCATAACCGGCGGAAGCATCATCATCCCCATTGACATCAAGACGCTTGCGACGATCATATCAATCACTAAGAAAGGAACAAATATAAGAAATCCAATTTGAAACGCTGTTTTTAATTCACTGATAGCAAACGCGGGAATCATCGCTGTTAAAGGGATATCATTCAATGTCTCAGGTTTGTCCATCCCTGCATATCCCATGAATAAGGATAAATCTTTCTCCCTTGTATGATTGGCCATAAATTCTTTCATCGGAATGGACGCTTCTTCAAACGCTTCTTCCTGATCCAGCTCTCCCTCTAAAAGAGGAGATAAAGCTGTGTCATGTACCTCCGAAAAAACAGGTGCCATAATGAAAAACGTCATAAAAAGCGCTAAACTGATTAACACTTGATTGGGCGGCATTTGTTGGGTAGCCAGACCCATTCTGACGAAAGAAAGTACGATAACAATCCTTGTAAAGCTCGTCATTAAAATTAATATGGCAGGAGCGAGAGACAATACTGTAATGAGTGCAATCAGCTTTAATGTCGTCGCCAATTCAGCTGGATTATCGCTCGTAAGGCTGCTAAAATCAATGGCCGGTATAACATAAATCATGAATCATACTCCTTTAATTTTTGACGAGCTTGTTTCCTGGTTTCTTTCATATCTTCAAGTTGGCGTTCAAACACTTCTTGAAATGGAGATGTAGTTTTTGTTTCTTTTTGTTTCATGAGCTTAGAAGCAGCGCTTGGCCAAATATTTGTCAACGTCCGTTTCTTTTCTTCCGTTAAAAAGGATCTATTTTCCGGTTCAAAAAATTTGTTTTTTTCTTCCTCATCTTCTATCTCTTTCAGTAATTGGATAGAGTCTCCCACACCTACTACGAGCAGTTGTTCACCAACTTTGACAACTTGGACAGACTTGTTTTGTCCTAGTTGCACTCCACCAAGATTTTGCATTGTTTGATGCGGTTGAAATTGTCTTGTTCGTTTATGAAGAAACTTCAACAACACATACATGATTCCTATAACTAACCCAAGGGCAGCGACTAACTGAAAGAGTATAGAAAATATACTTTTCTCCTCGATGGACGTTGTCTCTTTTTCTGATGATGATTTTTCCACTTGATGTGTTGTATCTTGGTCTTCTTCCGCGTCTTGATTTAACAGTGTTTCACTGATCATTCTGTTTCCATCCGTTGGAGTGGCAGCGGTGATAAGCGCTGGAGAGCCGATAAGCTCTCCAAGACAAAGAATCAAAACGCAAGTTAAAATGTTAGCGGTTTTATTCACTACGGTTCCCCTGCCAATCAGTTCAATGTTTTATTTATGGCTTCAAGAACTCGGTCGGCTTGAAATGGTTTCACGATAAAATCTTTCGCGCCAGCCTGTATCGCATCTATTACCATAGCCTGCTGTCCCATCGCTGAACACATGATAATTTTTGCGTTAGGGTCTTGTGACTTTATTTCTTTTAAAGCTGCTATACCATCCATTTCAGGCATTGTAATATCCATAGTTACGAGATCTGGGTTTGTATCTTTATATAGTTGTACTGCCTCGTGTCCGTCTTTTGCTTCCCCTGCAATTTCGAATCCATTTTTTTCTAATATATCTTTGATCATCATCCTCATAAATGATGCGTCATCTACAATAAGAACGGAGTGTGCCATAATAAATCCTCCTCATATTATTTCAATTTACGCAGGCGGTCTGCCTGGCTCACAATATCTGTAATCCGTACACCAAAGTTTTCATCGATCACTACTACTTCGCCTCGTGCTGTCAATTTCTGATTTATTAATATATCCACTGGTTCTCCAGCTAATTTGTCCAACTCAATGATAGATCCCGGTGAGAATTCTAATATATCTTTGATCGAATGCTGTGTTCGGCCTAGTTCAACCGTTACTTCTAGTGGAATGTCAAACAACATATTTAGGTTTTTTGTTTCTGCCTCATTCAAAGTTGGTTGATCAAAGGAAGAAAACGCTGCTGGTTGTACATTTTTTGATGGAACACTCTCAGTCTGCTGGTGAATAGGCTGTGAGCGTGTGTGCGAGTACGATTCTCGTGCGTCAGCGACGGGCTCGTCACGATGAATCGGCGACTTTTCTTTTTCTCTTTCTATTCCAGTCGCTTCTATATTTACCCCCGTTTGTGTTATTTCTTCATGAATTGCAGCCGGTTCTTCTGTTACAGGATTCATAAGCTCGTAGACCATTTGTTTAGCGAACGGAATGGTAAATATTTGCATAATATTTGAATCTACTAAAGACCCTATTTTTAAACGAAAAGAATTTTTTACGAGTAAATCATCCTCTGGTATATTTTCAATACCTTGATCTTCATTTACATCCAGTAGTTCTATTCCTGGAGGAGAAATATCAATACGTTTGTTAAATACAGTGGACATAGAAGTAGAGGCCGACCCCATCATTTGGTTCATCGCTTCTTGAACGGCGCTCAAATGGAGCTCCCCTAAATCATCCGAAGGATTACTACCATCACCGCCGAGCATAAGATCAGCTATAATTGCTGCGTCTCTCGTCTGAATCGCAAGTAAATTTGTCCCTTCCACCCCTTCTGTATATTGAACATTGACTGAAATATAAGGAATAGAAAACTCTTCATCTAAATGTTGGCGTTCAATAATCGAGACGACAGGCGCTGTAATTATCACTTTTTGATTCAAAAGCTGAGACAGAGCGGTAGCTGCACTTCCAAAGGAAATATTCCCAATTTCCCCTAGTGCGTCTTTTTCCACCGCATCCAAGTAACTATCAATAGATGTTTCTGTTGTTTCTTCTGTCTCATATTCTTTAACTGAGTCGATGGGTTCCTGATTGTCTTCCCCTTCGTCAGTTTCTCCGACACTTTTTAGAAGCTCGTTAATTTCCTCTTGGGAGAGCATGTCATCATTCATATTCGTCCCCCTCCTCGATTTCATCTGTAATTTGAACAGCCATTTTATTTTTCAGCTGACCCGGCTGCGCATAAAATTTTGTTTTATTCCCTGCTTTTACCAGCAATGGATCGGAAATTCCTTGATCCAGTTGAATCACATCCCCTTCTCTCAATTGGAGAAATTCTTCAATTGTCAGCTGTGATCGACCAAGTATGGCTGTCACGGACAATGGCGCTGATTGCACTGTTTGCTGAATTGTATTTTTATCGACTTCATTCGGAGTCGTTTTTTTATTTTGCATCCAGTGATGTACGGTAAGTTCCGGTAGTGTCTCTTCAAACACGACATGGGGAAGACAAATATTTACCATCCCGTTCGTTTCCCCAATTGTCGTTGATAATGAAATAACAACTACTGTCTCATTTGGAGAAACCATTTGAAGAAACTGCGGGTTGACTTCTATGTCATGTAAATAAGGCTGTATGTCTACTACGGATTCCCAGGCTGACTGAAATTCATCGAGCATTGCCTCAAATAATTGTTTTAAAATAATCGTTTCGATTTCAGTTAAGTTATCCACTTTATTAATGCTTGTTCCCTGTCCTCCTAAGAGACGGTCCAGCATGGCATACCCGACATTAGGGTTGACTTCCATCAGTATTCTTCCATCAAGAGGGGGAGCTTCAAATATATTGAGTAATGTCATTTTCGGTATAGATCGAATAAATTCTTCATAAGGAAGTTGATCAACGGAAGTTACCGAAATTTGTACGAATGTCCGCAGCTTTGCTGAAAAAGCAGTCGTTAACAACCTAGCAAAATTTTCATGTATCCTTGATAAACTTCGTACTTGGTCTTTTGAAAAACGAAGCGCTCGTTTAAAGTCATATGTGCGTATTTTCTTTTCCGCTTCTTCTTTTTTCAACTCATCCGCATCCATCTCTCCAGTAGATAATGCAGAAAGAAGCGAATCAATTTCATGTTGCGAGAGAACATCTGCCATTTAACTCACCCTTAATTCCACGTTTCCGATCCATTATTGGACAACTCGGTCGGTGATATAAACTCTGATTACTTGACCGGAATCCAACTTATCATTCAGTCTATCGCGCAAATCGGATTCCAGTGAATCCATTCCTTCTTGGCTGCGTAAGTCCTTTGCCGTGCGGCCAGCCAATTCATGAATAACAATGTTTCTAATTTGAAAATCACGTTTTTCTAGTTCTTTTCTAGCTTTCTTTGTATCCGCATGTATTTGAAAACTTGCTTTCAAAAAATCACCATTACTAAGGTTGGTCGTGATACCTTCTAGTTCCCAAGAATTTTCTATGATTTCATCTATGCTAGGCTCAGATCCTGCCTCAGAAGTAGAGTAAAAATTCATAATACCAAGTGCTAATACTGCGATAAGGGTAAGGGACAGTAATATAATAAGCATGATGTTAACCAATTTATTTTGAAGCAATGATCAATCCCCCTCCGTTTTGATAGACACGCCCATTAAGCCAATTCTTCGATAAAATGCATTGGCGGACTCCATTACCTTTTTCGGACTTTCTTTCACAAAAAGTTTTTTACCATTTGTTAACGTAATGGTAGTGTCAGGCAAGGCTTCCACTTGTTCAATTAATGGAGCACTCAAAAGAAATCGTTGACCGTTGAGTTTTGTTAATTCGATCATTTATGATTAGACCTGTTTAAATAGGCCCGTCCCCTCCTTCATCAGCCATTGCCTCATTAACGCTTCAAATTCATTAATTCTTGAAGGATCTCATCAGCAGTTGTAATTCCTCTCGTATTCGCTTGGAAGCCACGCTGAGCCACGATCATTTCCGTAAACTCTTCCGAGAGATCAACATTGGACATTTCTAAAGTACCAGCGACTAATTGCCCTGAACCTCCTTCGCCAGGAACAACAGGGTCTTCAGGTTCTCCTGAGTTGTCTGTCTCCTGGTATAGATTATTTCCAGCTTTTTGAAGTCCTTCTGGGTTAGGGAATTGTATTAGGGAGATTTGTCCAGCCTCTTGTAGCTCTCCTCCATCATCCACATAGTTTACCGTGCCGTCTGACCCGATACTAAAACTACGTGCATTAGTTGGAATGTTAATGGTTTCGCCATCGCCATCATTTAAGTACATTCCATTACTATTAACAATATCCCCCTCCGCATCAAGATAAAAATTACCTGCCCGCGTATAGTAGTCTTGCTCACCATCATTCACCCTAAAAAAACCATCACCAGAGATTCCTAAGTCTAATTCACGGTTCGTGTTTTGGAGACTCCCTTGCGTATGAATGGTATCGATGGAAGATAACTGTGCACCTAAACCAACTTGTCGTGGATTCGAGCCACCTCTTGTGTCAGTTGGTCCTGTCGCTCCTGCAATTTGCTGACTGACCATGTCACTAAATGTCGCTCTTCCTTTTTTAAATCCAAAAGTATTTACATTAGAGATATTGTTACTTGTTACGTCTAATTTCTGTTGGAAATTTTTCAACCCTGATATGCTTGAATACATTGAACGAAGCATCCGCTTCACCTTCCTTATTGAATCGATAATTTAGTTTGGTTCTATCCATCATCACTCTATAGGATGTACGCCTGTTCCTATGTTTCTCTCTGCCCTTTATTCCGCTTCTTCTTCCTCTGCAGAGTCATTTACGACGGGAGCACTTACTTGTAAGAGCTGCTCACTATTTATCCAGCGATCGTCCTGTAACAACAGACGGATGTTACCATCGGCATCGCGTTTAACAGACTGTATCGTTCCTTCCACTTCTTCTGTGTCTATAACCATACCCTCTTTTTCAATTTCGCGGAGCCACGTTACATCTTTCCCGATTAACTCGCTGTGTTGTACGAGCGATCCGCTTTCTTTCGTATGAACAAGATGCTGAATGGCGTCATTTATGTTTACCATTTGCTCCAGTGTAGAAAATTGTGCCATCTGAGCAACAAATTCCTTATCCTCCATGGGATTCAACGGATCTTGGTTTGATAGCTGGGCCATCAATATCTTCATGAAATCATCTTTACCTAAAATATTGCTTTCTTTTTTACTTACTATTTCCGGCCCTTTAGTGGAAGGCGGTGCGTACGTCTCTTGAATGGAATCGGACATTCTCTCACCTGCTTACGCTTGTTCATTAAAAGTAATATCATCCAATATGTTGGAAAATGTTTCTTTCTCCTCTGTTTCTTTTTTCTTTTGCTCATGGTTTTCCTGTTCCTTGTGCTCTCTACTCTCTTCTTTGTTCTGCTCTTGTTGTGTGTAAGACACTTGCTCTTCTATGTTAATTCGTTCTACCGGTATATTTTGTAGTTGGAAGGTTTGTCTTAAATGATGAATTTGACTTTCAACTATTTCCTTTGCTGCTTTCGTTGTCGTCATGATATGAGCATGGATGGAACCATTTTGTTGAATTAATTTCACATCAAGACGACCGAGGTGTTCAGGGTAAAGTTTTATAGATAATTGCTGAACCCCATTTCGAAACGATTGAAGATGGCTTTTTCCAATTAGATCTTGCAGCTGTTTGATAAATTGTTGCTGCTGGGCATGGTCTGTCTTTTTATCCCCTAAATGTATGACAGCTTGTTCGACTGTGTTTAGAACACCAGTGCTTTCTCTCATTATCGCTTCCGTCTGTAAAGGTTGATGCTCTTGAACCGGTGAGAGGACACTCCTAGAAATGATTTGTTGTAAAAGCTGATCGTTGGTAGACATGTTTCTTTTATTCTCACCTATCATTTTCGGTGATTTCAGAAGAAAAGGCACAGACATATTCTGCAGCTGATCCGACCCTGATTTCTTATATATATTCTCTTTTTCCTGATTGTTCGACTTCCATATCAGCTGTTGTACGAGTTGTTTTACTTCGTTTAATTGAAACGTAAAATCCTCTATCTTCGTAGTTTGAGTAGTTTGCTCCATCCCGCTCTCTTTATTGTTTAATACTTGGAGAAGAGCGAACATATTTACCATTGCTTGCACAGGTTTTTTTTCTTTTTCTATGAGAAAGGAAGTTTTATTCGTTTCAAACTTGGGTAAAGTGGATAATGAAGGGGAATATTCGGTCATTCCAGATACTGACTCAATCAAGTCTTTCAGTACTTGCAATGGTTGTACCCCTTCTAACTGCTCAGCAGCTAATTGATACTCTGCCGGCAACTTTTGAAGCAGCTCTTCCCATTCTCCAGTCCACTCAAATGGTTCTGAACCGATCGTTTGACGGATCTCCTCCGAAAAATGTGATACAAGTAAGCTTCCTTCTTCCCAGAGAGAGGCCAGCTCTATTGGTAATTTTTCATTCTTTGCATCTGGCTCGCTTCCTTCTTTACTATCTATCAACCTATCAAGCAGTTGAAAAAAAGGAGTACTCTCTTTTGACGTGCTATTTCCGCCGACTTCTTCTTGCTTCGTATCATTAGATGATTTCGACCCATGCTGTATTGGCAATGATATACCCTTGAATAGTGCCTCCACCTATGTCACCTCCTTTCACATTTTAATTAATCGTCTAATTCATTCATTATCTTTGCCGCTTTTTCAGGCTCCATTTTCCCTAGAATGGACGCCCTTGCTTCGGTGCTCATTTCTTCCATATGTAACAAAATATCTCCGTTATTCATTTCAGATAATATAGCAGCCGCTTTTCCCGCGCTCATGTTCTCATAAATTTGCGCCACTTCTTTTAAATGGCTATTACTTGCTGGTTCTTCCTCTTCCCTTTCAGCTTCTATCGATATGTGAAGCTCCTCGAGCTCCTCTTCTAACGTTCTAATCTCTTGATTCTTTGTGTCCAACTCTTGCTGAAGTCTTGTAATCTCTTCTTCTTTCTCATTGATTACATCTGTCGATTCCACCGATTCTTCCGATTTCTCTTCTTCAAACATAGCTGCTGCAAGTGGGAAATCTTGGATGGCGTTTTTACCCAAATCTGCAACATTCACACCTAATATCGACAAAATTACGGTACCAAGAACAAGGGCAAACAACACTGGAATCAGAATAAGAAATACAAACCATTGGAATTTCCCGGCTTTCTTTTCTTTTTTAACGCTTGAGGCCATTGGATCACCTCGTTTCGACGAAAGCATAGTTTCTAATAGAAATTTCATCCATCATTTTTAACTCTTCTTGCTTTCTTAGTTTGTCATACTCTTCTTTTTCTTTCTCTTTCATTTTTTCATATCTTTTACATTCAATTGCCGCGCTTTGTAATTCATCTTCTTTTCTATACATTTGATCTCTTGCAACATTTGTTTCTTGGGTGATTTTGCTGATTTTGTTCTGCAGGTGGAGCAGCAGCTTTTCATTATGCTGAAGCTGATAGATCTTTACACCCTTCGTCATCTGCTTTTCGTAAAGATCTTCCATTTCTTCTTTTTGCCTTAATAATTCATATAACGAAGTAGCCATCTTTTCAAACTGTGTCACAGATTGATGATATTCTTGTTCTCTTTTTTCTTTTTCCTTCTTTTTCATGTCTAATATTTTCTCGAAAGAGTATTGGAACGTCATGATAGATCTCCTCTAGCAGAAAAATTTTCCACTAAAAAACCGACAGTATGATCATAAGTTTGCGGTTCTCCAGTAGATTGCTGCAGAAAACCATTTACCAGAGGATAGGCCTGGATAGCTTGATCGATCTCTGGTGAGGATCCTTTTTTGTATGCTCCGATATTTATTAAATCTTCTGCTTCCACGTAAGTAGCTAAGGACTTACGAAAGGCTTCCGCTGCTTTTCTGTGCTGTTCCGTTACTATCTCTCCCATGATCCTGCTCACACTTTTTAATATATTAATAGCAGGGTAATGACCTTTATCAGCGAGCTTACGATCCAGGACTAAATGCCCATCTAAAATACCCCTTACTGCATCAGCGATCGGTTCGTTCATATCATCCCCATCAACTAGAACAGTATAGAAGGCTGTGATCGTTCCCTTGTCATTTGTCCCTGAGCGTTCAAGTAAACGAGGAAGAAGCGCAAACACAGATGGTGTATATCCTTTTGTAGTTGGAGGCTCCCCTACTGCAAGTCCTATTTCCCGCTGTGCCATCGCAAATCTTGTTACTGAGTCCATCATTAAATTCACATGTTGGCCTTGATCTCTGAAGTACTCAGCAATAGCCGTCGCAGTTAAAGCTCCTTTAATCCGCATTAAGGCGGGTTGATCTGATGTGGCGACAATAACCACAGACTTTTTCATACCTTCTTCTCCCAAATCACGTTCGATAAAATCTTTTACCTCCCGGCCCCGTTCCCCAATTAAAGCAATGACATTGACATCGGCGTCAGAATAACGTGTAATCATGGAGAGTAATGTACTTTTTCCAACCCCACTTCCTGCAAAGATGCCCACTCTTTGTCCTTTTCCAACGGTGAGCAGGCCATCTATTGCTTTAACACCGAGGGAGAGAGGCTCCTCTATGCGAGGTCTCGTCAACGGATTGGGGGGCTGCTTTTCTGTTTCTATGGTTATTAGGCCTTCTGGTAATGGTGATTGATCTAACGGAATGCCTGTCCCATCTAGTACTTTGCCGATGATCCCTGTACCTGTCTTCACTTGCAATGGTTTTTTTGTTGCTTCTACTAAACTACCAGGTCCAATTTCAGACGTTTGCTTTAACGGCATCAACAATACATTCTTATCTTTAAACCCCACTACTTCGGCTTTTGTCGTCTCTTTTGTATTCGTAGAATGGATAAGGCAAATATCTCCTACTGCGGTTTTCGGACCTTGCGATTCAATAGTGAGACCAACCACCCGTGTTACTTTTCCATACTCTTTGTATGGATTAATATCTTTCACTTTCGTAATAAGATCGGCCGCTTTCATTGTCATTTCACTCTTTCAATTGTTCCATAAGAACAGACTTTATCTCGTTAAATTGACTGTCAAGAGAGGCATCCACTTTCCCATAAGGGGTTTCGATAATACACGATCCAAGAGATAAGGATGAATCTGGGAAAATCATTAATTCTTGAGCATGCCCGAGAATTTTTTCTAATTCTTTTCGAATTTGTCTTGTTTGCTCATAGTGAGATGGCGATACGTAAATCGTTATTTCTTCGTTTTCTTTGACTTCTTCTAAAGCTTGTTTAACGAGCTGATTCCATAAGTCTTCGGAAGATTCAAAAGATGTTTCAACAATGCGGCGTGCGACTTCTAAGGCAAGATTTAAAATGACAGGTTCTGCCTCGGAAAGATAATGCTCATACTCTTTTTTTGCTTTTGTGATTACGTGGCGTGCTTCTTCTATGGCCTCTTCGTAAGTCTGCTGCCCCTCTTTGCGCCCTTTTTCAAATCCTTCTTCAAAGCCTTTTTTCTGAGCTTCATCGTATGCTTCATGAATGAGAAGCTTAGAGTTCTCTTCTTCTTCACTGATTTTCTGTCTTGCATCTTCTAACTCATGTACGGCTTGATTTTTCAATTGATAAGCTTGTTTTTCAACTTCCATTGCTTTCTGCTTCGCTTCTCTCAGTGATCTCATGTAGTCTTTGTTCTCTTGTTGCTGTAGAGAAGGAGCTTCCTTTAGTGTCGTAACAGTTTTCAAAGTAATGGACTTTGTCACCGTGTTTGCCGATTTTGTTTGTTCTGCTTTTATAACTTTAGACAATGACATCATCTCCTCCACCGCGAGCAATGACGATCTCTCCAGCATCCTCTAGTCGGCGGATAACGGAGACAATAGTTGTTTGGGCCTCCTCTACATCACGCAATCGGACTGGCCCCATAAACTCTATCTCTTCCTTTATCGTTTCTGCCATACGTTGTGACATGTTACCAAACACTACTTTTTTCACTTCTTCACTTGCAGCTTTCAACGCCAGCTGGAGATCTTCATTTTCTACATCTCGTATAACTCGTTGGATCGATCGATTATCAAGTGTGACAATATCTTCAAACACGAACATTCTCTTTTTCACTTCTTCTGCAAGGTCAGCATCCTGTAATTCCAACGTTTCTAGAATTGTTCTCTCTGTACTGCGATCTACTCCATTGAGAACTTCTACGAGAGATTCAATGCCGCCAGCTTCCGTGTAATCTTGTGTCACGGTAGTGGATAATTTTTGTTCTAACACATGTTCTACTTCATTGATGATCTCAGGTGACGTACTGTCCATAGTTGCTATTCGTTTGGCTACATCCGCTTGCACTTCTTGTGGAAGGCTGGACAAAATTTGACCGGATTGAACAGGGTCTAAATATGAGAGTATTAACGCAATGGTTTGTGGGTGTTCATGTTGAATAAAGTTAAGAATTTGGGCTGGATCAGCTTTGCGAGCAAAATCAAAGGGACGCACTTGCAAGGTGGACGTGAGTCTTTCAATGATAGACATAGCCTCATCTTCTCCCAGCGCTTTTTCTAAGACATTTTTGGCATACCCAATACCACCTTGTGAAATATACTCTTGGGCAACCGCTATTTGATGGAATTCTTCAAGTACTTCTTCTTTTGTCTCATTATCAACTCTCCGCACATTAGCAATTTCCAACGTTAATTGTTCAATTTCTTCTTCACTTAAATATTTATAAATTTCAGCCGAAGCTGTCGGGCCTAATGAGATGAGTAATGCCGCTGCTTTTTGCCGTCCGCTTAATTGGTTTCTCGTCCTCGGCATTCGTCTTGCTCCCTTCTCTTAATCCTCAGACAACCATGTCCTTAGTAACTTTGAAAATTCTTCTGGGTTATCTTTTGCTAAGTTCTCTAGCTGTTTGCGCCGAATTGCATGCTCTGTCTGCTCCTCTTCAGGCAGCTCTGGAACTTCTTGCTCTGTTTCCGTTTCACCAAGAAATAGATCCTCTTCTTTGTCTGTCTTTCTTTTTCTTAGGAGAAGGAATAACAAAAGTAATACGGATGCTGCCAAGACGCCGGCTGCTATATACATCCATAGTGGTATACTTGACGTCGGTTCTGATTCCATATCGACTTTTCCATTAAATTGCTGTGCTGAGACAAAAATTTTATCAAGAACCTCTGCATCAGTTACCTCATCCATATATGTTTCATCAATACTAGTACTTACAACAGTACTTAATATTTGTTCGATATCTCCTATCGTCTGCGGGTTTAGAGAGTTAGGATCTTCTGGATTCGGTGGTTCTACCATGACTTGAATTCCCATATCCCTAATTTTGTATGGGCTTTCGACGATTTCTTTGTGGATGCGGTTCACTTCGTTATTTATACGGTTTTCCGTTCGTTCATAATCCCCTTCACTCCCAGCTGCAGCGCCAGGATAGTTGGCTATATCCTCTTCTCCTGCTCCTGGAACGCCTCCGTCCTGCGGAGCTCCCCCTTCATACGATTCCGTAATGCGCTCAGCACTTATCTCAATACCTTCCATGTTTTCCTCATCAACTGGTTCGACAAGCTGTTCTTCTCTGTTTTCTTGAGTAAAATCTAGATCTGTTGTTACAGCGACAACCACCTTATCGGGTCCCATCATAGTGCCAAGCATTTGCTGAATTTGTGATTGTATATCTTTTTCAATGTCTTCTTGAATATTTCGTTGTTCTTGATATGCATTCATGGTGGATCCTGAATTATTTTGTTTTTCTTGATCAAAATACTCAAATCTTTCATTCATGATGACGATATTATCTTCAGACAGGTTCGGAACACTTTTTGAAACTAGATGATACAAAGCTTGAACTTGAGACTGTTCTACGTTACTTCTCCCGCCAGTATCAAGGACAACGGATGCTGTAGCGCTATCTTGTTCTTCTGATACCCACGTCGACTCTTCAGGCAAAGTAATCATCACGTTTGCTTTATCTACACCTTCAATGTTTTCAATTAGTTTCTCAAGTTCTGTTTGCATCGCTGCACGTTCCATGACATTGAATTCGTTATCGGTCATCCCAAAACCCATTTGACCTTCAATAAAGCTGTAATCAATGGAGCCGCTCTTCGGAATACCTTCTGCAGCCAGCTCTACTTTGAGTGCATCGACTTCGGAGGATGGGACGCTAATCGTCGTTCCGTCGTTCGATAGTTGAGAACTGACCCCTCTTGCATCTAAGCTCTCTTTAATTTGTCCTGTCTCTTCAGGGGGGAGATCCGTGTATAACGGGGTATACGAAGTACGAAAGCCGAAGAAAGCAGAAAGAAAGAGCACAACAATGAGGAGGATGAGTAGAGCGAGAAGCAAGCTTTTTTGTTTTTTCGTACGCTGGTTCCAGTATGCAGTTATTTTATCTTTCTCTTGGATCAACTTCTCTTTCATGGTTCCTCCCAATTATTCGACTAGTTACACTTGCATTCGCATCATTTCTTGGTATGCTTCTAATGCTTTATTTCTGACCTCAATGGTTGTTTGTAATAAAACACTAGCTTTCTCTGCAGAAATCATCACGTCGTGTAAATTTTCCACTTCTCCAGTAACCAATTTTTGAGTCATTTGATCTGATTCATGCTGAGCTTCGTTTACACGATGTATGGCTTCAGTAAATACTTTTTTAAAATCAGCCTGGACTTCCGCTGGAGATTTACTTACGGAAGCTTCTTGTTTTGGCTGAATAGGGTTCATATATGTATTATTAATGAGCGAGCTATCCACCTGTATCATTCCTTTTCTAGGCTATTCGTTATTGACCTCTTCCTATTTCAAGTGCCTTAAGAAGCATGTTTTTAGAAGCATTCATTACAGTGACATTCGCTTCGTAGGACCTGGTAGCACTCATCATATTCGTCATTTCCTTCAATGGATCTACATTGGGCAATTGGACAAAACCGTTGTCATCAGCTTCCGGGTGACTCGGTTGGTATACTTGTTTGAAAGGGGTCTGATCTTCGACTATCCTGTTGACTTTCACCCCTCCGCCCTGATTCTCCGATCCTTGCTTTGCTTTTTGAAGATAAGACGAAAATTGATTATCTTGTGGTGAAAAAGACACCATCTTCCTTCTGTAAGGCTCCCATTCCCCGTCAACCAAACGGCCTCTAGTAGACTCCGCGTTTGCCATATTTGCTGCAGTCACATCCATGCGAAGCCGTTGTGCTGTGAGTCCGGATGCAGAAGCATTCACGCTATGAAATAACCCCATCTATCATCGTCCGCCTTTCACAGCTGTTTTTAAGCTGCCATATTTACTGCTAATTCGATCAGCAAGTGCATTATACAAAATTTGGTTTTTTGCAAGGTTCGACATTTCTTTATCGATATCGACATTATTACCGTTATGGTTATAATCAGTCGATTTGTCGACAGAAACATAGGCTTGTCCGTTTGCTTTGCCGAATTCTATGTGCTGCGGCATGGTTCGTTCTGCTTCTAAACGGTGTGATGCATTGTCTAAAGCGTGACGAAACTGAGCACGTTTCGCTTTATAATTAGGAGTGTCGACATTCGCAATATTTTGAGAAATAGCCCGTTGTTCCAATTGCGCCCCCGCCATTCCTTTTTCTAACATCTGAAGTGATGTGGAATTAAATAAATTCATACATCCCCCTCCTTTTTAACTATCGCATAAGTACCTCAACTTTTGTCATGAAAAAAATGTGAATTTCTTTAAATTCCAGTAAATATTGTCATATTATGTCTTAATTTAAGAATTCCTTCCTAATCCTAACTCATTGTATAAAATTATGGTAAATATGTCTACAACATTTTTACCTAATACAGACAATCAAGATAAAAGAACCACTTGTTAAACTAGGCTTTTTGACTATTTAAATTTTACGTCTTTGCTTTCTTTTTCCTATATTAATAAAATATTCTCCCTTTATTTACATTCGAATCGCCATTTTTAACGGGCTTACTCATTTAAATATATGGACCGTAACTATAGTTCTACGTACTGTTAACATTTCTTCATGCTCTCTCTGTAACCACAAAATAAATGTTATATGAATAGACTGAAATAATGAAAGGTTAAGGCAAGAAGATAAAAAAGAGGGGGTGTAAGTAGCATGTGCAAAAAAGTGAGAAGTAATGGTATGAAAGGATTGAAGGCAAGTTCAGTGGAAGAGCGCGTAGTGGGCATGTACGCGAAAGATGAAAAGGAGCCACGACCTTTCTTGGATAGACGTGGCTTCTTCTTATCTGTAGGGTTTTTAAGCAGGAACGACTCTAACTATTTTCTTTAATCTTCTCCAACTCAACAAGGAATTTATCATTCAATACTTTAATATAAGTTCCTTTCATTCCTAGTGAACGGGATTCAATGACGCCTGCACTTTCTAGTTTACGGAGTGCGTTTACGATAACAGATCTTGTAATCCCTACGCGATCTGCAATTTTACTAGCGACTAAAAGACCTTCCTTACCATCGAGTTCTTCAAAAATGTGTTCAACTGCCTCCAGCTCACTATAAGACAAGGAGCTAATTGCCATTTGAACAACGGCTTTACTACGAGCCTCTTCCTCAATTTCTTGGGCTTTTTCATGAAGGATTTCCATACCAACCACCGTAGCTCCGTATTCGGCAAGGACTAAATCATCATCTTCATATTCATCATTCAAACGTGCCAGTACAAGTGTACCTAGTCTTTGTCCGCCACCAACAATAGGAACCACCGTAGTCAAGCCATCACGAAATAGTTCTTTGTCTTCTTCTGGGTAGGCAGTATATTCACTTTCTACCGTAAGATTAGAGGATGTCTCTGACACTTCGAACAAACCGGAAGTATATTCTTCAGGAAACTGACGATTTTTTATCATCTCTTCCATTCGCTCATTCTCTATTTCTTGTTTAATAGCATAGCCCAGTAATTTACCGCGACGGCTGATAACAAAGACATTTGAACTAAGTACATCACGAAGTGTTTCCGCCATGTCGGTAAAGTTTACACTGTCTCCTCCTGCTTTCTGCAACATATCATTGATTTTACGACTCTTCGTTAATAAATCCATTTTTTTGTCTCCTCCTGTATTTACTACAAAATATATCGACTTAAGTCTCGGTTTTTTGCAATAGTGGAAAGTTTTTCCTCCACATACTCTGGTGTTATAGTTATTGTCTCCATTGTTATCTCTGGAGCTTCGAAAGAAAGGTCTTCGAGCAAACGTTCTAACAATGTGTGTAACCTGCGCGCACCAATATTTTCGGTATGTTGGTTGACGTCCTCCGCGATTTCGGCGACCTTATCAACAGCTTCGTCAGAAAATTCCACATTTATACCTTCAGTACGTAATAAAGCTTGGTATTGCTTAATTAATGCTTGGTCGGTTTCCATCAAGATTTTTTTAAATTCTGCCGGTCCTAAACTGTCCAGCTCGACTCGAATAGGAAACCTTCCTTGGAGCTCCGGAATAAGATCAGATGGTTTGGACATATGAAATGCGCCTGCTGATATAAACAAAATATGATCCGTCTTAACTGGACCGTACTTGGTATTAATAGCGGAACCTTCTACAATAGGTAAAATATCCCTCTGTACGCCTTCTCTCGATACGTCCGCACTGTTCTGTGACTTCCCGGCAACTTTATCTATTTCATCTATGAAGATAATACCCAACTGCTCCGCTCTCGAAACTGCAAGTTGGCTCACTTCTTCAATATCGACTAATTTTTGTGCCTCTTGCTCCGTTAAAATCGGGCGAGCCTCAGCCACAGTGAGTCGTCTTTTTTTCTTTTTTTTCGGTAGCATGTTTCCGAACATTTCTTGCATATTCATACCCATTTGTTCCATACCTGAGCCTTGAAACATATCCATCATCTGAGAGGCTTGTTCTTCCACTTCTATCGTGACAAGTCTATCCTCTAATTCGCCTAAAGAAAGCTGATGTTCGATTTGACGGCGTCGTTCTGAAATATGTTGATCTTCCTGACGCTCATTTTCATCACTTGCGTTTGCCTCTTGATTCTGCTGCTGAAACAACATTTCAAAAGGATTCTTATAAGATTGCTGTTTCTTTTGTTCTGGTACGAGCAGTTTGACTAGCCGTTTATTCGCTTGTCTTTCCGCTTCTTGTCTTACAGATTTCATTTTCTCTTCTTTGACTAATCGTACGGAGGCTTCAACTAAATCACGGACCATTGATTCAACATCCCGGCCTACATAACCAACTTCTGTAAATTTAGTTGCTTCCACTTTGGTGAAAGGGGCACCCGTGAATTTCGCCAAACGCCTAGCTATCTCCGTTTTCCCGACTCCGGTGGGGCCGATCATTAAAATGTTTTTAGGGGTGATTTCCTCTTGTAGTTTTTCATCAAGCTTGCTGCGCCTGTATCTGTTACGTAGGGCTACCGCAACAGATCTTTTTGCCTCTTTTTGACCAATAATATATTGATCTAGTTTATCAACAATCTGCCTCGGCGTTAGTGACGTCTCCATTTTCTTCATCCTTTCCTAATTACCATACATCTCATGTGTTATTCGGAAAGTTCCTCTACTATTATTTGATCATTGGTATATACACAAATATCTCCTGCCGTCTTTAGTGCAGATTCAGCTATCGTCTTGGCATCTAAATGAGGTGCATGCTCTTTTAAGGCCCTTCCGGCAGCTAAAGCATAGTTACCTCCAGAACCAATAGCAATGATACCGTCATCTGGTTCTATCACTTCTCCTGTACCGGCTACAAGTAACAATGTATCGTTATTCATAACTACAAGCATCGCTTCTAAACGGCGCAGCATTTTGTCGCTTCGCCACTCTTTTGCCAGCTCTACGGCTGCTCTCTGCAAATTACCATTCCATTGCTCAAGCTTTCCTTCAAACATATCAAATAACGTAAAGGCGTCCGCGACTGAACCTGCGAAACCAGCTAATACTTGGTTATTAAAAATTTTACGTACCTTTCTTGCCGTATGCTTCATCACTACAGCTTCTCCAAATGTCACTTGGCCATCCCCTGCCATAGCTCCCTTTCCTTCATGCTTAATTGCAAAAATAGTTGTAGCGTGAAAGGACGATTCCATCTTTATTCTCCCTTCTTTCCCGCACGCGGATGGGCTTTTTCATACACACTTTTCAATCGATCCTTTGTAACGTGGGTGTATATTTGAGTTGTCGATAAATGCTCATGACCGAGTAATTGCTGTACACTACGCAAGTCAGCACCATTGTTTAATAAATGCGTGGCAAAAGTATGTCGTAAATCATGAGGGGATATCTCTAAAGATTGAGATACAGCTTTCACTCGCTTATTGACAATATAATATACCCCTCTTTCTGTAAGAGCGGCACCTTTGCTGCTTAAAAATAACGCGGCGGATGAATCTTTCTTCTGCTTCTTTGCTAATTGCTTTCTTGCATGTTGTTTATAATAGTCAATCGCTTCTAATGCAAAGCTTCCAACAGGAACGAACCTTTCTTTTCGCCCTTTCCCTTTGACCAGGACGGTGCCTAATTCCTCATCTATGTCGCCCACCCTCAAACGGCAGCATTCACTTACTCTAATCCCTGTTGCATACAACACTTCAAAAATAGCAAGATCTCTTTGATCGAGTAATTTGTTGGTATCAAAAGAGGAAAATAACTGTTCTAACTCGTTATCATATAAAAAATGAGGAAGTTTTTTTTCTCTTTTTGGCATACTGGCACTAAAAAAAGGATTCACAGTAATATGATCCTCTCGTTTCAAGAACGCAAAAAAAGAACGTAGGGATGATATCTTTCTTGCCACTGTAGCCCGTTTTAGTTTCCGGTCATACAAGTGGCTGTAATAGAGACGAGCCACATTCATATTTACTTCAGCAGGTGATGATATCTCTTCCGACTGTAGAAAAGAAGAGAAATCATCAATATCTTTGGTGTAGGCCTTTAATGTCCATTCTGAAGCATTTTTTTCTATTTGTAAGTATCGCAAAAAATTTGTCAAAAAAGTGTTAAACTCTTCCTCTGCCATGAAGCGGTCACCTCGTACTAAAAAGCTACTAAATCTTAACATAGTCCCCGCCAGTTAGCAAGACAGTTAATTATTTTTTCATAAAATTCTGAATGGACCCCAGTGCTCTTTCTGCCAGCTGTTCATTTCGTTCTTTTTTATTTTTTATTTTTCTATCTAGTGGAGGTAATAGCCCAAAGTTTGCATTTATAGGCTGAAAGTTATTTGGATCTGCCGTGGTAATATATTGAGCAAGTGCACCGATAACAGTGTCCTCCGGCATAACATCAAGCGGGCTTCCATGATACAGATTTGCTGCATTCCTTCCAGCTATTAGACCAGCAGCAGCTGATTCTACATACCCTTCCACTCCCGTTATTTGACCCGCGAAAAAAAGGTCTTCTCTCTCTTTTAATTGGTATGTCGGGTGAAGTAAGTTTGGAGAATTAATAAATGTGTTGCGATGCATGACTCCGTAGCGGACGATTTCAGCATTTTCCAAACCTGGAATAAAGCGAATCACTTCTTTTTGAGGCCCCCACTTTAAATGTGTCTGAAAACCGACAATGTTATATAACGTGCCTGCTAAATTATCTTGTCGCAATTGAACGACTGCATATGGTCTTTCCCCGGTTTCCGGATGCTCCAGACCCACAGGTTTCATTGGACCAAAAAGAAGTGTTTTCTTCCCGCGGCCAGCCATGACTTCAACAGGCATACACCCTTCAAAAAAGATTTCTTTTTCGAATTCTTTTAATGGTACGGTTTCTGCTGAAGTTAACGCTTCATAAAAACGATCAAATTCTTCCTCGTTCATCGGGCAGTTAATATACGCAGCTTCTCCTTTGTCGTACCGGGATTTAATATAGGCCTTTTCCATATCTATGCTGTCAGTTTCGATTATAGGTGCAGCTGCATCATAAAAATATAAGTATTCCTCTCCACTTAACGCTTTTATGTCTTTCGATAAAGATTCAGAAGTGAGAGGGCCCGTAGCAACAATCACCGGTCCTTCTGGAATCTCAGGAATCTCTTGATGGACTACTTCTACATTTTCATGACCTTTCACCAACTCTGTGACCTTGGCAGCAAACTCATGACGATCAACAGCGAGGGCTCCTCCCGCTGGAACGGAGCTTGTATCCGCCGCATGTATAATAACCGAGTCTAACTTTCTCATTTCCTCTTTTAAGACGCCAACGGCATTTGTTAAACTGTTTCCCCTTAACGAGTTACTACAAACTAGTTCAGCAAATTTATCCGTATGATGAGCAGGCGTTTGTTTTTCCGGTCTCATTTCAAAAAGACGAACAGGTACACCTTGATTTGCCAGCTGCCAAGCTGCTTCACTGCCAGCTAGTCCTGCTCCTATTACTGTCACTTTCTCCGATGCCATATTCATTCCTCCTAGAATTGAAAGAAAAAATTTTACGATTCGTTTCATTGCAAAGGAAAACCCCCTTCGAAAAAGGGGATCTTATCTTTACGGTTTGCTAGTTCGGTTCTTCTTTATAATCACATTGACTACACTGCACGTGAACTCCTTTTTTCGTTTTCTTTTCCACAAGCATGGAGTCACATTTCGGGCACGTCCTTGCAATAGGTTTATCCCACGAAACGAATTCACATTCTGGATAACGGTCACAGCCATAAAATTTCCGCTGTTTCTTGCTTTTCCGTTCGACTACGTTTCCTACTTTACAATTAGGACACTTTACACCTATTTCTTTGACGATTGCTTTTGTATTACGGCATTCCGGGAAATTAGAACAAGCCATAAATTTACCGTACCTGCCCATTTTAAACACCATAGGATGACCACATTTCTCGCAATCCTCGCCGGCAGGTTCGTCTTTAATTTCTACTTCTTCCATTTCCTCTTCCGCTTTTTTCAAGCGCTTCTCAAAGCCCTCGTAAAAATTATCGATAATCTCAATCCAATTTTGACGCCCTTCTTCAATATAGTCAAGATCATTTTCCATCTTAGCTGTGAATTCAACGTCTAATATCTCCGGGAAGAATTCTACCATTAATTCTGACACAATTTCTCCCAGTTCAGTTGGAACAAACCTGCGATCTTCCAATGCAACATAATTCCTCCGCTGAATCGTATCTAGAGTAGGTGCATAAGTTGATGGCCGCCCAATCCCAAGCTCCTCCATCGTTTTCACAAGCCGAGCTTCTGTATAGCGTGGAGGCGGCTGGGTAAAGTGCTGATTGTCATTAAATTCTTCATTTTGTACTTTCTCATCTTCTTTAAGATCAGGAAGAAACCGGTCTTCTTCTTTTTTCTCGTCATCTTTTCCTTCCACGTACACTTTCATGAAGCCAGCAAATTTTAATTTAGAACCATTCGCTCGAAAGAGGACACCATTGTTTTCTAAATCCACAGACATCGTATCCATTACAGCAGGTGCCATTTCACTCGCAACGAGTCGTTCCCAAATTAATTTATACAGCCTGTATTGATCGCGACTCAGATAAGATTTAACTGTTTTCGGATCTTTCACCACGGAAGTCGGGCGAATCGCCTCATGAGCATCTTGGGCGTTTGTGTTTTTTTTGCTCTTCCTTTGCTCTTTTCGGGTATATTCTTTTCCATAATTCTCTATGATGTACGATTCCGTCTCTGCTCTTGCTGTTTCTGATATCCGAGTAGAATCCGTTCTCATATACGTAATAAGACCAATGGTTCCTTCTTTACCTATGTCAATTCCTTCATAGAGTTGTTGAGCAATCATCATTGTTTTCTTAGCTCTAAAGTTTAGCTTTCTAGCCGCCTCTTGTTGAAGAGAAGACGTCGTAAATGGTTGAACAGGATAACGTTTTCTTTCTTTCCGTGTTACCTTCTGAACCGTGAATGACTTTCCTTTCATTCTTTTATGAATATCATCGACATCTTCTTTCGACTTTAACTCTTTCTTTTTGCCATCTAAACCATAAAACTTAGCTTGAAACGTGTCTTTCTCACGTTTAAACTCTCCCTCAATGCTCCAATACTCCTCAGGAACAAACGCATTAATTTCTTTCTCTCTATCAATGATCATTTTAACCGCAATGGATTGAACCCGTCCAGCACTTAGTCCTTTTTTTACTTTTTTCCATAATAACGGACTTATGTTGTAACCGACGAGACGATCTAAAATACGTCTAGCCTGCTGGGCATCTACGAGATCCATATTAATCGGACGTGGATGTTTAAACGATTCTTTAATAGCACTTTTCGTAATCTCATTAAAGACAACTCGACAATCCGAGTCCGTATCAATCCCTAAGCTGTTTGCCAAATGCCAGGCAATTGCCTCCCCTTCTCTATCAGGGTCGGCAGCGAGATATACTTTTTTTACCTTTTTAGCCGCCGTCTTTAGCTCTTTTAAAATCGGGCCTTTCCCGCGAACAGTAATATATTTAGGTTCATAATTATTTTCAACGTCAACTCCCGTTTGACTTTTCGGCAAATCACGCAGATGCCCCATTGAAGCTTTCACCGTGTATTTTTTCCCGAGATATTTGCCGATTGTTTTTGCTTTCGCGGGAGATTCAACGATTACTAAATAATCTGCCATATATTTTGTTTCCTCCCCCTTTTTTATATCTCAAATTCCTAATAGTATTAACCATTTTTAGGTTTGTTGTCAAATTATATACATCTTTCCTAGCAACGTGAAAAACAGGAGGTTCGGATCTCAACACTTTTAGGAAACAATCACAATCATTTTTTCACAGTTTATGTACGCTGTCTAGCTTAAATTCCTGCAATTGTTTCTTTTATTACTGTTTTTTAGTGATAACTGTGACAATTGTGTCACCAATCAGTTCTCCCATATATCCAGCCATAAATGTTCAGGGGTTAAAACAGGAGCAGCTCCTTCTTCTATTAAAGTATTTGTCCCTTTGGAATAAGGCGAAAAAATAGACCCTGGCAATACTCGTACTTCTTTTCCTTGCTCTAAGGCCTGATATGCTGTGATGAGAGAACCGCTTCTTTCTCCAGCTTCAACAATAAATATGAGATCTGCTAACCCGCTAATTATCCGGTTTCGTGCGGGGAATTGCCATTTTCTCGGGGGAGTGGAAGGAGAGTATTCACTTAGTAGTAAATGTTCACTTGCTATGGTATTAGCGAGTTTTTTATGTTCTCGAGGATAAATATAATCAAACCCTGACCCTAACACTGCAACGGTTTTTCCAGAATGTTTGATGGCAAGACTGTGGGAGAGACCATCAATACCTGTTGCAAGTCCGCTCACTATGGGAACTTTCTTTTTTATCAGAGGAGGAAGTAGGTGTTTTAAGGCTTGTGTTCCATAGTCCGTTGGAGTTCGAGTCCCTACCACTGCGAGGAGAGAGGAAGCATGAAGCAATGAAATATCCCCTTTTCCGTAGAGCACCCACGGGGGATCGTAAATTTGGAGAAGTCGTTTAGGATAAGCTTCGTGAAGGGGGGTTATTATTTCAATGTTGCGTGTTTTGTATTGATCGCGGATATGTTTCGGGTTCGTAGCATGTAAATACCGATATACATGTAAGGCCTGAGAAGACGATAAGTGTAAAAGACGGGAAAAAAAGGGGGGAGACCACTCATACAACGACTTGAGAGTAGAATCATGCCTCATTAGTCGTTTCATTCTCTTCCATGTCATAAAAGGGGCTTCGTGTAAATGGATAATCTTTTCTTCTAAAGTAAACGTTTTCAACTCCTTTTTCACAGAAAAGTTTATTGATAGGAAAGACGCGGATGACCCGCACCTTTCCCATCTTGTATTTATGATTGGTGTGTTAAGCATTTCTCATAAATGTTATTTTCCTTTAAGGCGCTTATTAATGTTTCACCAATTTCGGCAGGAGTATCTGCAACGCTAACTCCGCATGCCTCTAGCGTCTTAATCTTCTCATCAGCGGTACCTTTACCACCAGAAATAATGGCACCAGCGTGACCCATACGCTTTCCTGGAGGAGCCGTTTGACCGCCAATGAACCCAACAACTGGTTTGTTCATATTCTCTTTGATCCATTCCGCAGCTTCTTCTTCAGCTGTCCCCCCAATTTCACCTATCATGATGACAGCTTCTGTGTCTTCATCCTCGTTAAATGCATTAAGTACATCAATGAAATTCGTGCCATTGATTGGATCTCCACCAATTCCAACAGCAGTGGATTGCCCAATACCATTCGTAGATAATTGGTGCACGGCTTCATAGGTAAGGGTACCAGAGCGAGAGACCACGCCGACGTGACCTTTTTTATGGATATAACCAGGCATGATACCAATCTTACATTCTTCTGGAGTGATGACCCCTGGGCAGTTAGGCCCAACAAGCCTAGTTTTCTTTCCTTCCATAAACCGTCTTACTTTTAACATATCAAGGACCGGAATTCCTTCCGTAATACAAATAGCCAAATCTAATTCCGCATCAACCGCTTCCATAATTGCATCAGCAGCAAAAGCAGGAGGAACATATATGACCGAAGCATTTGCTCCCGTATCTTTTACAGCGTCTTCCACTGTATTAAATACAGGGATTCCTTCCACTTCTGTTCCACCTTTACCAGGCGTTACTCCACCGACTACTTGTGTTCCATATTCAACTGCTTGCTTGGTGTGGAACAAGCCTGTTGAACCGGTGATTCCTTGTACTATCACCTTCGTGTCTTTATTTATGAAGATGCTCATTTCACTTCGTCCCGCCTTTCTATTTCACAAGAGATACAATTTTTTGTGCACCATCTGCCATAGAATCAGCAGCTGTTATGTTTAAGCCGGATTTTTCTAAAATTTCTTTTCCTTCCTTCACATTCGTACCTTCCAACCGTACGACGAGAGGAATCTCTAATCCTACTTGCTTCGTTGCTTCTACTACACCATCTGCGATAACGTCACATTTTATGATTCCTCCGAAAATGTTCACGTAAATACCGCGTACATGATCATCGGAGAGGATAATTTTGAAAGCTTCTGTTACTTTTTCTGCTGTCGCACCGCCGCCAACATCTAAGAAGTTTGCAGGGTCTCCATTATAATGCTTGATGATATCCATCGTCGCCATGGCAAGACCCGCGCCATTCACCATACAGCCAATGTTACCATCGAGTGCAATATAGCTTAAATCATATTTAGAAGCTTCGATTTCTTTCGGGTCTTCCTCTTCCAGATCTCTGTACTCAAGAATATCTTTTTGACGGTACATAGCGTTGGAATCAAAGTTCAGCTTAGCATCCAAAGCCATCACACTACCGTCACCAGTCGTGACAAGCGGATTGATTTCAGCTATGGAGCAGTCTTTTTCTACATATACTTTGTAAAGACCTAACATGAATTTGACAGCTTGTCCAACAAGTTCTTTTGGAATGTTAATATTAAATGCGAGACGTCTAGCTTGATAAGCCTGCATTCCTACAGCTGGATCGATGTATTCTCTGAATATTTTCTCAGGTGTTTCTGCGGCTACTTCTTCGATTTCTGTTCCACCTTCTTCCGACGCCATCATGACAACGCGGGAAGTGGCTCTGTCTAAAACAACTCCGACATAGTATTCATTTTGGATATCGCAGCCTTCTTCAATAAGTAAACGCTTAACTTCTTTCCCTTCAGGTCCTGTTTGATGAGTGACGAGCGTCTTACCGAGGATTTCTTCTGCGTAAGCTTTTACCTCATCTAAGTTTTTCGCTACTTTTACGCCTCCGGCTTTACCGCGTCCCCCAGCATGGATCTGGGCTTTTACGACTGACACGTCAGAGCCAAGTTCTTTGGCAGCCTCTACTGCCTCATCCACAGAAAAAGCGACTTTACCATTTGGTACAGCTACGCCGTATTTTCTGAGGATCTCTTTCCCTTGATACTCATGAATATTCATGTTCTCTCCATCCTCCTAACGATTCATTACGAATGTCCGTTCATGCGCATTGGCAAGGACCGGGTGGAATCTGGCTGTGCAACGGCCATTGTTTCTCACACACCCTTAATCGTATTAAACTTATGGAGGAAATTCAACATTTTGTCATAAATTATTTTTTATATCAAAAAAGTTTTTAAAACATTTTGTTCTTTTGTGTCAAGTGTGGCTGAATCAAAAGGTGTTACTCCGTTGAAAACATTCCGGTTTCACCACGGGCACAAGTGCGACATCCGTTCAAGCTGCACTATGTTTGCTTTCACGGTGTCTTCTTAGCCGCAGGGTAACGCTTCAGCTTCCTCATGAGCAAAACCCGCTCACTGCGGGATCTTATTGCCACAGGATGTGGGGGCTTCTACGTTGACTTACGCAGGACGCGTTGACTTTTGCGTTGCAAACAGGACGTTTGCGCTTTTAGCAAAAGATTCATATTATTAGACGTTTGCGATCTTAGTAGAAGTTCAATTCCTTAGTCGGCGTCCCGCAGGAGTCTTCATGTTTTTCAACTGCAAGACACCTAAAGTAGATATATCCCTGCATTTGATACAGCTCCCTTTAAAAACGAGGCTGGGACAAAACTAGAATAGTCAACTCTAAAGACGAACGATCACATGTTGAAGGAGTCACCCGTTTCATAAACGCAGTGTATCAGCGTAGTCAAAATACGTAGACTCCAGCGGGAACAGCACGAGCTAAAGATCCCGCAAGAAAGCCGTTTTCGCTTTCCGAGGAAGCTGAAGCCGTGCCCGCGGAAAGCGAAGTATTTTGACAAAGCGACAACATAAGTTGTTCGGATTTATCTTTCATTTAAATACTTTTGTCCCAGCCTCGCTACGTTTTCTCTATTGGCTTTTGTTTTGAGATTTTTCTTTGTCCTTGTCTTTCCTATGCTTAAAAAAATTGGTTATGGCGGCCAAGGATTTAATTTCTTCGAGGTTTCTGAAGAATCCTAGCTCATGACCAGCTTCTTCCATATAATCTAAAGACCTTCCATCTTTAAATACAGCTCTACGAAAACGCGGCATCTTGATCTCTCCTTTTTTTATTACTTTTCCCTTTGAGTCGTCGTTTCATGAACGTTTTTGTCAATGAGATAAAGAAAGGAGAACACTTCAGCAACAACTTCATATAAGTCTTCCGGTATGGATTCATTTAAATTCAAAGAAGATAGAAGCTCTGCTAACGCAGGATCCTCATATACCGGAATATCGTTCTCGTTCGCTTTACTTAATAACTTTTCCGCTACATAACCTTGACCTTTTGCCTTTAATAACGGAGCATTGTCCGAATTACTGTCGTATCCGACTGCCACAGCTAACTTCTTACTGCTCTCCAGTTTAGACACGGATGTCCACCCCTCTTCTCTCTCCTGGTGAAGTGTACCTTTTATGCATGGACTGTTTTTTATTTTCATCATTTTTCTTCCAATGCAACGAACTTAATTTGTATTGCAAAGACTCTAGTTGATTTTTTAAAAGCGGCTGCAACAACTGGACTGACGCAGGCTCAGCATTATCATTAAAAATTTTTACGGCAATCATCCGATTTTGAATTTGAACGTCAACCATCGTTTCTCCGATGGAAGGTAATTTTAAATAAAAGAGAATCCTGCAATGATCAGGATCGATACCGCCCTCTTCATTTTTCTTTCCTTCCCACTGAAGAGACATATCTGTCCAACATTCACCCATCTTTATTGGAATTTGTATAACAGTTTGTTGGTATAAACCTTGTTCTTCTTGAGACAACAGCTGCTGACCTGTGATACGGTGTAACAGCGACTCAGCTTTTACTCTGACCGACTTGGGGAGATCGGGTAAATTTTCAAACAAGGCTTGCTTCAATTGTAAATGTCGTCCTTCCTTGTTCACTCCTTTTTGATCTCTAGCGTTGGTAGACTCGTGATGATAGCCTATTTGATCAATGACTGCTAATAAAAAACGGAACATGCTGTTTTGCCGCATCCCTGCGTCATTAATGATTGATTTTGTAGCAACGTGGTCGGCGGCAGCTCGCACTTCTTGAGAGTTCTTGTTTTCATATTGCTTCTCGTTTGAAATGTACTCTGGTAAGGAGAATACTTTTTCAGACTGGATGAACGCTTGTTGCAGCTGATGAAGTGCTTTCGACTCGGTGGGTACTTTGCTAGTATAATGATTAAGCGTGCTCCATACATCCTCTATATGAGCGGAGAGCGATTTATTATTTAACGCAGCTTCCACTGCTTGAAAATTTGAGGGAGTGAACGACAGTCCCTTTTGTTCCATCGTTCGAAGAATTTGTAATCCTTTTTTGTTAAACAGTTGGTGAGATTCCATTAAATTACTTCCTTTATTTATTAAATCTCTCGAAAAAGGTTGTTGTTCTTTGAGAAGCCATGTCACAAACCGCTGATTCATGTTGTTATTTATTAGACCTGCTTTGTGTAATAATCTAGATATATCGGTATGATGCCCATTGTTTGAGGAAAGACTGCTTATCACTTGCAAATTAGGTATTCCTTCGTTTTTCGTCACTTTAAATAAATATTGCTGTCCTGCAGATAAGGGAACTTCTAAACGAGCGATTACATTCATGTTTCCTAACCGAAGCGAAGCAGTATGACGTGGAAATAGCTTGTTCACTCTTCCACTAAACATCTGACCAGGTTTCAAACGTAAAAGACTCTGTTTTATTTTGGACGCTTGGCTTTCCGCAAAAGGTGTAATTCTACTCATTGATTCCATTTTAGGTCTCCCATTATTATTTAAATTACAGTACCGCTTGCACCGGAGAAAAAGAACAGCGGTGCTCAGGAGTAGGACCATACTTGCGTAACGCTTCTAAATGTTCTTTTGTTCCGTAACCCATATGCTGTTCAAACCCATACTCCGGATATTTCTCCGCTAGTTCAATCATATACTGATCCCTTGCTGTTTTTGCAAGTACAGAAGCAGCTGCAATAGATGCACTTTTCGCATCTCCTTGTATGAGCCGCAATTGTTTCACTGCGGTTGGTAAGGTCATGGCGTCGATAAAGAGAGCATCTACCTCAATATCTAATCCATTCACAGATTTCATCATCGCTTCTTTGGAGGCCTGATAAATATTCACCTCATCAATGGTTTGTGCAAACACGTGAACGATATGATATGAAAGTGCTTTGTCTTTTAACACCTCGCCAAAGTATTCTCGCTTTGCTCTTGATAATTTCTTTGAATCCGTTAACCCTGGGAACATTTCATTTTCCGGTAACACAGCTGCGCAAGCTGTTACTGGCCCAGCGAGAGGCCCTCTTCCTACTTCGTCTACACCGGCTATGTATTTGTACCCCTTTTGCCGCCATTCTTTTTCGTATGAAAGTAATGTTTCATATTGCTTTTGTAATAGGACAGCCTGCTCCATGTGTCTATCGTATTTTTCTATTAACTGGCGTACCCCTTTTCGGTCATCGCCCCGCCAGTTTCTTATCCAATCCTCTTGTGCCGTTCCATTGTTTAAATGATGTTTAATCTCTGCTATTGTCATTTTTGCCTGTGGCATGAGCTTCATCCTTTACTTGTCGTTCCAATCTTCTGGGACTTCTAAGGTAATCCTTCCTAATTTCAATGAACGAATGTCACGTATAATAATCTCTGCTGCTTTTTCGTAATCAATGACGCCGCCAGGTTTCAAGCAACCTCTATGTTTTCCAATTTCTTCAAATAATGTTAGATCTTCTTCAGGGAGTGGCATACGTAACTGATACCTTTCTAGTAACATAGGGCGGTATCTTTCTTTTAACATTCGTAACGTAAAAAGGGCGATATCCCCAAAATCTAATAAGTCATCTTTAATAGCACCCGTTACTGCTAAACGATAGCCTACTAGAGGATCGTCAAATTTTGGCCATAAAATTCCTGGAGTGTCGAGTAATTCCATTGTATTTGAAACTTTTAACCATTGCTGTTTTTGCGTTATCCCTGGTTTATTTCCTGTCCGTGCCGTGTTTTTACCCACAAGACGGTTTATCACCGTAGACTTCCCAACATTCGGTATACCGATGACCATAGCTCGAATAGCGCGCGGGCGAATCCCTTTCTTCTTTCTTTTTTCGAAAAAAGGGGCAGTCAGTTTTTTAGCTTTCTCTATAATAGGCTTCGCACCTTGATTTTTTAAAGCATTGATAGAGATAACTTCTGTTCCCTGCTCCGCAAACACTTTCATCCATTCTTCCGTCGCTGCTGCATCAGCCATATCACTCTTTGTTAAAACAAGTAAGCGAGGTTTATCTTGTATAATAGAGTCGAGCATCGGGTTTCTTGAAGATTGTGGAACGCGCGCGTCTGCAAGTTCTATCACCATATCAACTCGTTTTAATTGTTCAGCAACTTCACGTTTTGCTTTTGCCATGTGACCGGGATACCATTGTATTGTCATGTCATTCGTGCTCCTTTTACAAGCGTGAAATTTTTCTATAACTTACTTGTGACGTACATTAAAATGAGAAAGAGGCCAGAATGTAAGGGACGCTTCTCCTACAATATCCTCTTCAGCGACAAGTCCAATTATTCGCGAATCAAGGCTATGTCGGCGATTATCTCCTAATACGAAAACATAGCCTTCAGGAATGGTCTTTGAACCAATGGTGCCAGGAAGAGTGAAATCCGGCGTTATAGGTTGTCCTTCATCCCTTTCTGCCAATGGTTCTAGATACGGCTCGGCAACTCTTTTTCCATTAATGTGCAACACACCATTACTGTAATATAACGTGTCCCCTGGCAGACCAATAACTCTTTTAATATAATCTCTTTCTTCAGAGGCATGAAAAACAATAATATCGAAGCGTTCCGGATCGGACATCCAATAACTAGATTTGTTTACAATCATCCGGTCTTGATTCGATAAAGTAGGTTCCATGGACTCTCCTTCAACGATAATGGGTGCGATGAGAAAAACGCGCGCTATAACAGCTACCGTCACGGCAAACATAAGCAAGTAAGCTGCTTCACGCCAGCTGTTATCTTTTATGTACATGGTGTCTCCTCTTTCCAAGTATCGTTTTTCATTTTATTATAACACTGTTACACTTTCTATTTTAAGGTCTCTCTATAAGCACCAAGAAATGATCCTTCATTCGGTACTTATATATCCCCGTCAACAACAAAAAAACTGCGACGGACTTGCCCGCCACAGTTCTTTTGGTAAAACAATTAACGAATTTCTTTAATACGTGCTGCTTTTCCGCGCAAGTTACGTAGATAGTAGAGCTTCGCACGACGGACTTTACCGCGGCGCTTCACTTCAATCTTATCTACACGCGGGGAGTGAACAGGAAAAGTACGTTCCACACCGATGTTATAAGAAATTTTACGAACGGTAAATGTTTCGCTGATACCGCCGCCGCGACGCTTGATAACGACGCCTTCAAACACCTGGATACGCTCACGGGAACCTTCCACAACTTTCACGTGAACACGTACTGTGTCTCCGGCACGGAAATTCGGAATGTCCGTTTTCAACTGTTCTTTCGTAATTTCGCGAATTAGTTCTTGCATGCAATTCGCCTCCCTTTCTCCAAATGCTCATGTCTCTGTTAAGTATGACAGCGGAACATTGTAGTAATGGGCTTTCGCCACAAAGTTTATCTTAGCATAACCATACTTGCTAATCAATAATTACTCTTCATTTTCTATAGATTGAAGCCATTTTTTTTCCTCGTCGGTGAGTGTCAATTTTTTGAGTAAATCTGGTCGTCTCTCTGCTGTTCGTTTTAAAGATTGCTCTCGACGCCAACGTTCAATATTTTTGTGGTGGCCGGAGAGCAACACATCAGGGACTTTCCATCCTTTAAAATCTGCAGGGCGTGTATAGTGGGGATGTTCAAGCATTCCTTCTGAAAAAGAATCCTTTTTTGCCGATTCATCATTACCCAACACGCCAGGGAGAAGTCTGGTAATACTGTCTGCCATCACCATAGCTCCAAGCTCTCCCCCTGTTAATATAAAATCTCCTATTGAATATTCATCCGTTGCTAAATGTTCCCTTATTCTCTCATCGTAGCCTTCATAATGCCCGCATATAAAAATCAAATGATGTTCTCTTGCCAATTTTTCCGATTCTCTTTGTGTAAATGGCTTGCCTTGTGGACAAAGCATAATAACACGGGGAGTGGACTCTGCTTCTTGCATAAGATGTTCTGCAGCTGAGAACACAGGCTGTGGCGTCATCACCATCCCCGCACCGCCACCATACGGATAATCATCCGTTTTTCGATGCTTGTCAAAAGAAAAATCCCGGATATTGTGAACCCCAAAAGTTACAGCTTGTTTTTCAGAGGCTTGCTTCATTATCGAAGACTCAAGGACTCCCGGAAACATTTCGGGGAACAAAGTCAGAAAATCCATTTTCATCATGGAAGTAAACCCTCCATCAGTTGGATTGAGATTCTCTTCTTTTCTACGTCGATTTCTTTCACTACTTCTTTAATGTACGGAATAAGTATCTCCTTTTCTCCATGAAACGGCTTTACTACCCACACGTCATTTGCACCCGGAGAGAGAATGTCATCGACTTCTCCTAGTGGTTTCTCTTCTTCTGTGTATACAGTACAGCCAATAATTTCATGATAGTAATACTCCCCTTCTTCTAAAGGAGTAAGAGCCGTCTCAGGAATTTGCAGGATTCCACCTTTCCATGTTTCTGCTTCTTCAAGTGTATTGATTTCTGTTACCGTGAGCAGAAGGAACTGTTTGTGAGAACGGCTTCTCTCTATTGTAACTTTCACTCTGTCCTTTTTGGTTTCATGAAATAGGAAGAGCTCGTTCCCATTTTGAAATCGGTCATCTACAAAATCGGTAATAGGAAGAATTTTCAGTTCCCCGCGTACGCCGTGCGTGTTAATGATTTTTCCAACATTAAACCATTCCATTATTATCATCCGTCCTATTTCTTATCGTTACAATTTCGCCGTCTTTTACGATGATTTCCTTTTCTTCCGGCGGCCACTTACTGCCAACGTCAACTTCCTCAATCGAATCCACGTGTCGTGTTGTGATCTCTGCCCCTAAAGGCAGTTGAAATAATTGTGATCGTTGAAATGTAACCTCATTCATTTGTTCATTACGTTTTTCGATTTCTTTCGTAAATCGTTGTTTCACAGCCGACTTTTGGTGAGAAGTATCGGTAGACTTTATTTGTTTGTGCATTTGAAAACGGAGTTGTTCTATTTCTCTCGTTAAACGCTTTACTTCTTGGTCAAATTCTTCCTTCATCTCACTTTTCATTTTTTCTGTCAAAATGTACTTGACCGGCACTTTCTTTATTATCCGCATATCGGCCCCCGTTCCTAACCATAGGTCAATCCCCTTCTCATTGATCATTCTTTCCTGAATTCCTTTCCCAGAAAAAGCAAAGGCAAGACTTCTATGGTTCTATAACAATTATATACTGGTCAGGCAACGTAAGAAAAGACCAAGAGCGTCCACCTACCCCGATGACAAGCGATGAAGAGAGCTGCCGAGATGACAGAGGTCATACGTTATAAATCGCATCATGCAAAAAGGGCAAGGATACTATCCTCGCCCATTCCACTAAAGCTATTCTCATTATAACTCTTTCCGTATGCTTTATACCTTCGTTGAGTGACTTGTATAAATGACACTCTTACTCCGGTTCTTTAATATCCAAACGAACTCGCTTCTCTTGGTGAGAAGCACTAGCATACAAAACCGAACGGATGGCGTTTGCTATTCTTCCCTGTTTTCCTATCACTTTTCCCATATCACTCTCATGGACGGACAACGTCAGGATGAGCGTGTTATCTTGCTGATGTTCTTTCACATCAACGTTATCAGGATAATCCACGAGGGAGCGGGCAATCGTTTCTACCAGCTCTTTCATCAAAATCCCCCTCGTTTTGTGATGAAATTACTTTTCATTTTTTGCGTGATGTAACTTTTCCATAAGACCTTCTCTAGAGAAAAGGTTTCGAACTGTATCAGATGGTTTCGCCCCATCAAGCATCCATTTTAATGCTTTATCATCATTAATGGTCAATTCTGCCGGATCTTTCAATGGGTTGTACGTCCCGATTTCTTCGATAAATCGACCGTCACGAGGCGCGCGAGAATCCGCAACTACCACTCTGTAATAAGGTCTTTTCTTTGATCCAATACGTTTTAATCTAATTTTAACTGCCATTATTAGACACCTCCAAATATATTTCACAATAGCACATTATAATAGGGAATCGAACCCCTGTAAAGTCTTTTTCCTTTAAACTACATGAAAGGAAGTTGAAATCCGCCTTTTCCTTTCTTTTTACCTTGCATGTTTGTCATCTGTTTCATCATTTTTTTCATGTCTTCGAATTGCTTTAAGAGACGGTTCACATCCTGGATAGAAGTTCCGCTTCCTTTAGCAATGCGGCGTTTTCTACTTGCGTTAATAACAGAAGGTTGCTGTTTTTCATGTGAAGTCATCGAGCGAACAATAGCTTCTACACGGCCAATCTGACTTTCGTCAACTTGGACATTTTTTAATGCTTTTTTATTCGCCCCTGGAATCATAGCTAACAGTTCATCAAGAGGTCCCATATTTCTTACCTGCTCTAACTGTTCTAAAAAGTCATCGAACGTTAACTCAGCTGTCCGCATTTTTTTCTCTAGTTCTTTTGCCCGTTCCTCATCTACATTGGTTTGTGCTTTCTCAATAAGAGATAACACATCTCCCATTCCGAGAATACGAGATGCCATCCGTTCCGGGTGAAACGGCTCCAGCTGGTCAATTTTCTCACCCATACCTGCAAATTTAATAGGAGTTCCCGTGACGGCTTTTACAGAGAGAGCAGCACCGCCACGCGTGTCCCCATCAAGCTTCGTAAGGACGATTCCGGTAAGATCAAGCTGTTCGTTAAAACTTTCTGCTACATTTACAGCGTCTTGTCCAGTCATGGCATCAACAACTAGCAGTATTTCATCTGGTTGTACCGCTTCTTTAATACGTTGAAGTTCACCCATTAAATCTTCATCGACATGAAGCCGTCCAGCCGTATCAATAAGAACGTAGTCGTGATGCTCCTCTTTTGCCTGATTAACTGCTCCGGTTGCAATGTCCACAGGATTCACTTGATCACCAAGTGAAAATACAGGCATGCTGAGTTGTTTGCCAAGTGTTTCAAGCTGATCTATAGCCGCAGGACGATATATATCGGCTGCTGCCATTAATGGTTTTCGGTTATTCTTTTTCCTGAGAAAGTTGGCAAGCTTTCCTGTGGTTGTTGTCTTACCTGCACCTTGCAAACCGACCATCATCACTACTGTAGGAGGTTTTTGAGCAAGAGCAATTTTGCTTTGTTCTTCTCCCATCAGCTTTGTTAATTCTTCATTTACAACTTTAATTACTTGTTGACCAGGAGTTAGGCTTTTCATCACCTCTTGACCAACCGCTCGCTCTTTTACATCGTTGACAAACTTTTTTACTACTTTGAAGTTAACATCAGCTTCTAAAAGGGCAAGGCGTACTTCTCTCATCATTTCTTTTACGTCGGCCTCAGAGACTTTCCCTCGGCCTTTCATTTTATCAAACGTCGCCTGCAGCCTTTCTGCTAAACCCTCAAACGCCATCGTTTGTCCCCTCCTCCTCTAATATTTCAAGAGACTCAACTATCTTTATCAAACCGGGGGAAGGAGAATCATTATCTTCCGCATGACTTCGCAAGCGGCGGTAGAGTTCCGTCCGCTTCACATACTTATGGTACAAACCGAGCTTTTCCTCATATTCTTCAAGCATGTATTCTGTTCGTTTCACATTGTCATACACCGCTTGGCGACTTACATCAAACTGCTCAGCAATTTCTCCAAGCGAAAAATCATTCAGATAATACATTTCCATATACTGTTGCTGCTTTCCCGTCAACAGAGGCTGATAGAAATCAAATAAAGCATTCATTCGAACTGTTTTTTCAAGCATGCTCATCCACTCTCTTGCTTCACGCGAAAAGTCATTGCGTTAATTATAATACTAAAAGGAGAACAAGGTGTCAAGAAAATAACTTAACGGCTTTCTTCATCCTCTTCCCCTGCCCCAGTATCTTCTTCAACCAGCTCTTTAAACAATCCATACACGAACTGTTCGGCATCAAATTGTTGTAAGTCTTCAATCCCTTCGCCTAATCCAACTAATTTGACTGGAATGTCAAGTTCATTTCGAATCGCTAATACAATGCCACCGCGTGCAGTTCCATCTAATTTGGTTAATACAATACCTGAAACATCTGTTGTTTCTTGGAACGTTTTGGCTTGACTCAATGCGTTCTGGCCCGTTGTCGCATCTAAAACTAATAGAACTTCATGAGGAGCCTCTGGCAGCTCACGGCTGATGACCCGCTTTACTTTCTCTAATTCCTTCATCAAATTCACTTTATTTTGCAGGCGGCCTGCTGTATCACATAACAAGATGTCTGCTTGCTTTGCACGTGCCGATTGGATGGCATCATACATTACTGCAGCTGGATCGGAACCAGCCTGTTGCTTAACCACATCGACGCCAACACGCTCCCCCCATACTTCGAGCTGCTCTATCGCTCCAGCCCGAAATGTATCTCCGGCTGCCATAACCACTGTTTTATCTTGCTCTTTAAAAAAATGAGCTACTTTTCCTATCGTTGTTGTTTTTCCAACACCATTGACACCAACAAAAAGAATGACTGTCATGCCGTCCTTTTGTATATTCAGCTCTGTATCTTCCCCGCTTTTGTCTAGTTTTTCAGCCAGTTTTTCACTAATAACCGGGGCAATCTCCGTTGAATCTTTAATGTTACGTAATTTCACTTCATCTTTTAATTCATCGATTAATTCCAGAACAGTCGACACGCCGACATCAGCACCAATCAAGATTTCTTCGAGTTCTTCAAAAAACTCTTCGTCGACACTTCGATACTGTGCAAATAATTCATTCATCTGGCCTACAAAAGAGTCTCTTGTTTTGGCCAGACCTTCTTTAAATTTTTCGGTGACGGAATCTGTTTGTGTGGTGAACTTTTCTTTTAGTTTTTTAAAAAAACTCATATATAAAAGCTGTCTCTAATCGCAAAACCATGGAATAGTTACACACTACGTTAGAGACAGCCTTCCCCCTTTCTATGCTTCCATTCCTATTTCTGTGGTTCCAATAATTGTTCTGTTTCTTCGAGTTTCACTGAGACCATTTTTGAAACGCCTGATTCTTCCATAGTGATTCCATATAAAACATCCGCTTCTTCCATCGTCGTTTTTCGGTGACTGATTACGATAAATTGAGTTGTTTTGCTGAAGGAGCGTAAGTAAGCAGAGAAACGAAGAAGGTTCGCTTCATCTAGAGCCGCCTCGACTTCATCCAAAACACAAAACGGTACTGGTTTAGCTTTCACGATAGAAAACAATAAAGCAATGGCCGTTAGGGCTTTTTCTCCGCCTGAAAGTAAAGACAAATGCTGTTTTTTCTTGCCAGGAGGCCGTGCAGAAATATCTACCCCTGACTCTAAAATGTTATCCGGATCTGTTAAATACAGGTCGGCTTCTCCACCTTCAAATAGAGTTGTAAACGTTTCTTGAAAATGAGTGCGGATAGATTGAAACGTCTCAGAGAAACGCCGTTTCATTTCCGTATCCATTTCATCAATTACTTCATATAAAGAGCTTTCCGCCTCTAACAGATCACTTCTTTGATTTTGTAAGAATGTGGCTCGTTCATAAATACGTTCATATTCGTCAATCGCTCCAAGATTAACAGCGCCTAGTTCCTCTATTCCTTTTTTAATAAGTTTTATTTGCTTAGCTGCCTCCTTCGGATCTATTGCTAAAGGATATTCTTTCACTGCACGCTCATAACTTATCTCGTATGATTCTTGAAGCTCTTGAAGTCTATTGTCCAGCTCTACTTCTGTACGGTTAAGACTCACTTGTTTTTCCTGACATAATTCTTGCTGTTGTTGATAAGTAACAGACAATTGTTGAAGGACCACCTTTAGCCGTTCTGCTTCTTCAAAGTCTGTCACTCTCTCTTCTCTCAGCTGGTTAATCGTATTCGTAAGATCTATTTTCTTCTCTTTCAAAGACGAAATCTTGTCTTCGAGACGATCCTCATCCCCAGCAATCATTTCCTGTTCTAACTGCTCAAGCTCATGTTGAAGGGCTGTCACTTGATTCCTCTCTGCACTTGCTTGATTCTGCAGCCGCTCTCTTTCTGTCTTGTCATAAGAAGCCGCTTCCCGAGCTGCTGCTATTTCTACTTTTAATGCGGTCTCTCGTTCCTTTAACTCTTCTTCTTTCCCTGCTCTTTCTTTTTCCTTTGTCTCTAATTGAGCAATTTGGCTTTCTATTTGCTCGATTTTTTGTTGAATCGTCTCCATGTTTTCAGAGATAACGTGCTGCCTGTTATGGAGGCGTCTTTTCTCTTCCTCTAATGAAGAGGATTCTCGATGAAATAAAGATAAACGCGACTGACTTTGAGATAGCTCCGCTTCACTTTTTGAAAGATTTTCTTTCATTTTTTCAAGATGTACACGTGTTCGTTCTTCTTCTTCTCTCCACCTCTCCATTTCTTGAGAAGCTTCCGTATACTCTTGTTTTAGTTGCCGGACCGTGTCTTCTAGTTTTTCCGTGGTTTGCATCATATAATCATACTTGTCTTTCAGTTCCTCCAACTCTTGCTGCCGGCCAAGAACCTGTCCTTTTTTTTGGTTCGATGCCCCTCCTGTCATTGAACCGCCTGGACTTACGATATCTCCTTCAAGCGTAACGATACGAACCGAGTAATTAGACACTTTTGCCAAACGATTAGCGGCTTCCAAAGACTCTGCCAAAACAACTTGTCCTAATAAATGTTCTGTAATATGTTGATATTCCTTCGGCACAGATACAGCGTCTGCACCGAACGTAACAAATCCATCCGTTTGACGCAGCTTTCTTTTCACATTTTCAGAAATCCAGCGTGGTCGTATGACATCTGCCGGTAAAAATGTAGCTCTTCCTTTCCGTTTCACCCTTAGAAACTGAATTGCTTTTCTAGCATCCGCCTCTGAAGACACCACTACATGCTGTAACGCTCCACCCAAAGCTGTCTCCACTGCTGTAATGAATTCTTTCGGTACGTGAATAAGTTCTGCTACGGCTCCGGCGATACCAGTGAGGTGATTCCCCCTTGCTTTTAGAACCTCCTTAACACCTTGATAAAATCCTGCGTATGTTGCTTCCATTTCTTCCAAAAGCTGAATCCGGGACTTTGTCTGGTCTACATACCTGTACGCTTCATATAATTTATTTTCTTTGTTTTTTGTTTCTTGATCAATTCTCTTCCACTTTTCCTGCCAGTGCTGTGTAGATTTTTTGCTGTCCTCATACGCTTTCTGTGCTTCTTCCTTGTGAATTTTCCACTTAGCAAACGTCTCTTCCGCTTGAGTGCTTTCGTGGATAAATTGATTATTCTCCTCATGAAGCACACTGATTTTTCTTTCAAGCTGTTCTTTCTGATCTGATAAGTAACGGTCTTCGTTCCGAATCGCAGCTTGTTCATTTAAACGTTCAATATACTCACTTTTTAAATGTTCGATGTCCTCTCGACTGCTTTGAGCATACAATTGATGGAGACGACGAACGTCATCCAGCTTTTCTTTTAAGTCGGATAAATGTTTCATACTTTCCTCTTCTTTTTGCTTTTGAAAGCGAAGCTTCGCTGTTGTCTTTTCATATTGCTTTTGAAGAGCTTCTAACCTTTCAGCCCACTCTTCCTTCTTCTCATCGGCATTTTTCCCTCTTTCTTCAAGAAGACGACGTCGTCCTTCCGATTTTTCCAATTGCTCACTTGTAGACACTAAATCATCTTGCAAACTGCTAATTTTCTTGTCGAGCTCTTCTACGCTCTGCTGAACCTTTTGTCTCTTTTGTTCTTCTGCTTGTACTTTCTTTTCCGTAACTGTCTTTTCTTCTTCGAGCTCTTTTATCTCTTTTTCCAACGCAGACCACAGTTGATGTTTTTCTCTTATTTCCCATCCTAAAAGAGCTATTTCTATGTCTTCTAGTTCTTCTTTTTTATCAAGATAATCTTTTGCCAAAGAAGCCTGCACCTTTAATGGCTCCAATTGACCTTCCAGCTCAAATAAGATATCTTCCACACGTTGTAAATTATCTTTGGTCTCAGAGAGCTTTCTTTCCGCCTGTTGCTTTCTCTGTTTATACTTCACTACCCCAGCAGCCTCTTCAAATATGAGACGCCGTTCTTCAGGCTTACTGGACAGTACTTCCTCCACTTGCCCTTGACCAATGATAGAAAAAGCAGATTTCCCTATTCCTGAATCCATAAACAATTCGACGATGTCTTTTCGTCGACATGGTTGACGATTAATTAAATACTCACTATCACCATTTCGGTATAATTTACGGGAAACGCTCACTTCACTATATTCAAGGGGAAGCTCCCCTTCTTCATTATGTAAAACTAATGTTACTTCTGCTCGGCTGAGTGCTCGTCTTGTATCACTGCCAGCAAAAATGATATCTTCCATTTTTGCCCCTCGCAACGATCGTGCCGACTGTTCACCAAGCACCCAGCGAATGGCATCAGAGATATTACTTTTTCCACTGCCGTTCGGACCTACCACTGCATTAATTCCTGGAACGAATTCTATGGAAAACTCCTCTGCAAACGATTTAAATCCTTTTATTTCAAGTTTTTTGAGGAACAAGGCAATGTCCTCCCCTATATGTGTTCTGTGTAATCTAGTTGAATAATTCTTTGACCTACATCATTTTACCATACGTGCGGCTTAGGAAGAAGCTGTGCTATCTATATCTATTTGCGCTTTTTCAGGAAAGCTACTACAATAAAAACATGTCTGAAAGATGGACAGCTAACGAGGAGAAGTATTTAATAATAAGGGGGACAACGATGAAATTGAACGAGCCGACTCAAGAAAATTTAGAATTTATGGTAAATGCCATCAGTAATAAGCTTGATGTCGTGAATACTGCCGCCATGGAACCAAAGCATTTTGATGTAGAGAAGTATGACGATATTAAAGACATATATGACATGATTTGTTATAAAGACAATATAAGTGTCAATGAAAAAGAAGCAATTGTTTCCGAGTTAGGGAAGCTGAGAAAATAAGGACCATACTTAATACCGGCCGAAAAGAAGTAAATAAAGCCACGCGGTGCCTATCAACGCTGCGCGGCTTTTCTTTTTCTATTCATTTTTTTCTTCCGAGGTTCCAAGCTTTGCAAGTGCCTGCTGTGCCGCGTGTTGTTCCGCTTCCTTTTTTGAGCGTCCTTTCCCTTCACCTAGCATCTTATCGTTTAAAAATACAGCAGATATAAACTCTCTACTATGTGCAGGACCGATCTCTTCTAATATTTCATAATGGATAAGCCCGTAATGGTCTCTCTGAATATGCTCTTGTAGCTGGCTCTTAAAATCCATCATATGCGAAAAAGCACCGTCATCGATCTTCGGGTATATTGATTTTTGTAAAAAAGCATAAACCGCTTCGATTCCTTGATCCAAGTATAAGGCACCAACAAAGGCTTCAAAAACATCAGCCAGAAGTGCTGGACGTTGTCGGCCACCTGTCAATTCTTCTCCTTTTCCAAGTAAGACTAGTTTTCCAAAGCTTAATTCTTCTGCCAAGTTAGCTAATGAGGCTTCACATACGATCGCAGCCCGCAGCTTTGTCATATCCCCTTCACTCATTGTGGCAAAACGCTTAAATAGATGTTGGGAAACAGCTAGTTCCAGAACGGCGTCCCCTAAGAATTCCAGCCTTTCATTGTCATGAATCGAACGGATACGATGCTCATTCACATAGGATGAATGAGTAAAAGCCTGAATTAGCAGTCTTTCATTTTCAAATTCCAACCCCAGACCTTCCAGCACTGACATCAACTGATCACGTTGTTCTCTAGTAAGGGTTAACTTCTTACGTGTTTTTCGTCTCTTTGCTGGAGGGTGATTTCTAGAAGGTTTTTTTGATGAATACTCCATAAAAGCTCCTCCAATTTTTCCATCAAATATAAAAGGAGAAGGTCGTTTTAAAACGACCTGCTTCCTTTTATTGTGAATTGATTACTGTGCTTCTATGTAATTAACAACATCAGCTACAGTAGAGATTTTTTCCGCTTCTTCATCGGAAATTTCGAGATCAAATTCGTCTTCCAATTCCATAACAAGCTCAACGACATCGAGGGAATCAGCTCCCAAATCATCTTTAAATGTCGCTTCCATTGTAATTTCGGATTCTTCCACTCCGAGTCGATCTGCAACGATTTTCTTTACGCGATCTAATGTATCTGCCATCATATTCACCTCCTTTAAAGGTAAATAGAATAGATTGAATCTAGCTACCTGTTTGTCATTATAGAAGATGTTATTTTAAAATGCTATATGCAACTAAAGAATTTTTTCCAATTGGAAACATTCGTTAGGACATCGTCATTCCTCCGTCAACGCTCAATGTTTGGCCTGTAATATACTTGGCGTCCTCCGAAGCAAGAAAGCGAACTGCACGCGCGACATCGTCCGGCTCTCCTAAATTACCAAGCGGTATTTGATTTAATAACGCTTTTTTTGAATCTTCCTCTAACTCCTCTGTCATGTCAGTAGCTATGAAACCAGGAGCAACAGCGTTTACTTGAATGTTCCTTGAGGCAAATTCTTTCGCTAATGTTTTGGTTAGACCTAATACACCTGCCTTAGCTGCAGTATAGTTAGCTTGCCCCGCATTACCAACTTTCCCGACAACTGAAGAAATATTAATTATTTTCCCTTCCCTTTGCTTCATCATAGGACGAGCAGCGGCCTTGGCACAGAAAAAGACACCTTTCAAGTTAATATCTAAAACAGAGTCCCAATCTTCTTCTTTTAAACGCATAACTAAGTTATCTTTTGTAACTCCTGCATTGTTCACCAAAATATCAATACGGCCAAACTCTTCTATTACTTCTTTCACCATAGCTTTTACTTCAGATTCTAGTGCAACATTGGCTTTGATAGTAATCGCCTTTACGCCTCGATCCCGGCAAGCTGCAGCCACTTCTTCTGCTTTTTGGGCACTTCCAGCATAATTAATAGCCACATTAGCACCACTGTCAGCCAGCTCTAAAGCAATGGCCCGTCCTATGCCACGGGATGCACCAGTAACAAGCGCCGACTTTCCATTTAACATGTTACGACTCCTCCTTTTTTAGTTTATCCATCATTTTTTCAATAGATTCCATATCCTGCACGGCAAACACTTCAAGCCCGCGGCGCTGAACTCGACGGACAAGACCACTTAGCACATTTCCAGGACCAACTTCTATAAACGTCGTCACATCTAATTCGATAAGACGTCTAACAGTGTCTTCCCAATAAACGGGGGCAGTTACTTGTTCTATAAGAAGCTGCTTCATCTGAGCCCCATCCGTTTCTTCTTTTGCATTTACGTTGGTCACCACAGGTATATCTGCATTATTAAAAGAAATCGCTGATAATGTCTGCGTAAGCTTCTCTTGAGCAGGCTTCATTAAATCAGAGTGGAAGGGACCGCTTACTGGTAATGGGATAACACGCTTCGCTCCCTTTTCTTTTGCTAATTCTCCTGCACGATCAACAGCCTTTTTCTCTCCAGAAATGACAATCTGACCAGGCGCATTTAAATTTGCAAGTTGGACTTTTTCGCCAACTTGTTCCGTTGCAAGTTCAGTTATTTCGTGTAATAAATCACGATCCAAGCCCATTACTGCTGACATAGCACCTACCCCTGCAGGAACGGCTTCTTCCATAAATAATCCTCTCTTACGAACTGCATTTACAGCGTCAGGGAAAGATAGTACACCCGATGATACTAGAGCAGAATATTCTCCAAGACTGTGACCTGCTGCAAAGTCCGCAGTAATCCCATTTTCTTTTAATACTTCGAGAATAGCTATGCTGGTCGTTAATAAAGCAGGTTGGGCATTCTCTGTTCTTTTCAACATATCTTCCGGTCCATCAAACATCAAACGTGATAAAGAATATTCTAGTTCTTGATCTGCTAACTGAATGATACGATTTGCACCGCTGTGATGATCATATACATCTTTGCCCATTCCCGGGTACTGAGACCCTTGGCCTGGAAATAAAAATGCTGTTTTCCCCATTGTCCTATTCCTCCTGGTTTCCTATTTCTCGCTCAATAATCCCTGTTACGTCTTCGTTTATCATCTGCTTTGCTTGTCGAATGGCATGGAATATGGCAGTGTGATCCGAAGAACCGTGCGCTTTAATCACCGGTGCCTTCAAGCCAAATAAGCCTGCCCCTCCGTAATGAGAATAGCTCATTTTTTCTTTTATTTTTGTAAAGCTATGTTTTAACATACCCGCGGCCACTTTGTTCATAAATGTAGATGTAAGCTCTTTTTTCAGCAGGGTGAACAACGTGCCGGCCGTACCTTCAATCGATTTAAGAATTAAATTTCCAGAAAAGCCATCACAAACTGCCACATCGCATACGCCATTTAACAAATCCCTGGCTTCTACATTCCCAATAAAGTGAAGTTGCGATTGAGACAGCAATTCAAAAGCTTCTTTTGATAGCTCATTTCCTTTTCCATCTTCTGTTCCAACGTTTACTAGACCTACTCTCGGAGAGTCGACTTTCTTAACCATCTCCAAATAAGTGGCTCCTATGATAGCGTTTTGTAGAAGGTGATTCGGCTTAGCGTCAACATTAGCCCCTACATCTAATAACAAAAAGCCTTCCCCATCCACGGTTGGAAGCATAGGAGCCAATGCAGGTCTTTCAATCCCTTTGATTCTTCCTACGTGCAGTAGCCCAGCTGTCATCAACGCACCAGTGTTTCCTGAAGAAATACAAGCATCCGCACGTCCTTCTTTCACTTCCTTCACAGCCAGTACCATGGAAGCTTCTTTTTTTCTTCTTACAGCAATCGTAGGAACATCATCATCTTTTATTTTTTCTTCAGTATGCAAAATAGAAATCCTTTTATGATTACTCGTGAGGTGTTTTTGTATTTCTGACTCGTTTCCTACTAATGTAACCTCCACATCCTCAAAAGATCGAACAGCAGCCATAGCACCTGCCACGTGTGCCTTTGGCGCTTGATCTCCTCCCATTGCATCAATGACTATTTTCATCATGTACGTTCTCCTTTTCGTCCGTCTCGTGACAAACTAAAGTCTTGACCGATACATCGTAAATTCTCCACGAAATACGACTTCCCGATTTACTTTACTAGTTACTTCTACTAGTGTTTTTGCTTTTCCCGCTTCTGTAACTACGGCTCTTGCCACAACTCTTTCGCCTATTTTCACTTGTCTCATAAAGTTAACAGAAGCTTTGTTCGTTAATGCTAACTCATCGTTAATAATAGCTACCGCTAAAGAATTAGCTTGCGCAAACAAAAAATGACCACGCGCTATATCGTTCCGATAAAATACATGCTCTTCTTTAATATCTAATATAGATATCGCTTCTTTATCTAGCTGTAAGTCAATGATTTCGCCTATAACTTCCTCAGGAGCAAGTGCTTTCACTTCATCATAGTGCTCTCTAGCCGCATGTTTCATTCGTTCTCTTAATTCAGGAATGGAGAGTTCCAAACGATCAAGACGGATTGTTTGCACACTCACCTTAAACAATTCAGCTAATGATTCGTCAGTTATAAACGGATCTGAAGCTATTTTGTCTTTCAGAAGTCGCTGCCTTTCTTTTTTACTATGCTTCACGACTGGCCCACCATCCACTTCTATGACTAGGTACTAAAAGTAGTATATATTCCCCCATTTTGTATTTCAACCGCTCCTAATCGAGCTTTGTTCCACTCCATGCTCCGCTTTGTTTCACATGATTTCGTAAATATAAAAATGAATCGTCCTCCCAAAATTGCTCCATGTTTATAAAGTGAATGGCATCTTTACGAGCGGTTTCCAGCGCTCGGTAATCATGGACGACGTCAGCAATCTTAAAGTCAGGTAACCCGCTCTGTTTACTTCCAAAAAAGTCGCCAGGGCCTCGTAATTCTAAGTCTTTTTCTGACAGCGCAAAACCATCTTGCGTCTCTTCCATAATCTGCATTCGTTCCTTGCCCGTTTCCCCTTTCGGATCAGCTAATAAAATACAAAATGACTGATGTTCTCCTCTACCCACTCGCCCGCGAAGTTGATGAAGCTGTGATAGTCCAAAGCGATCTGCGTCATATATAAGCATCACAGTTGCATTTGGTACATTCACCCCGACTTCCACCACAGTAGTAGAGACGAGAATGTCGGTAGCGCCATTGGAAAACGATGCCATAACTTCTTCTTTTTCTTCCGAATGAAGCCTGCCATGCATTAAAGCAACTTGATATTCTGTGAAAAATTGCTGCAGCTGTGCATGTACGTCAATGGCGTTTTGAACATCAAGCTTATCCGATTCTTCAATAAGTGGACAAATGACATATGCTTGTCTTCCTTTTTTCAGTTCCTTTTGTATAAAAAATAGCACTCTCTCAAGCATAGGAGGCTTTACCCAATAAGTCTGAATTTGTTTACGTCCTGCAGGAAGTTCATCAATAATGGAAACATCCATGTCACCAAAAACAGAAATAGCCAGTGTACGGGGTATTGGTGTAGCTGTCATAAATAAAACATCAGGCTCGTACCCTTTATCACGGAGAGCTCGCCGTTGATTAACACCGAAGCGATGTTGTTCATCGGTAATGACAAGACCAAGATTATTGAAGTGTACGTCTTCTTGGATTAAAGCATGAGTTCCTACAACAATATCTACGTTTCCTTCTCTAATCGAATCATTTATCTCTTGTCTCTTTTTTCCTTTTGTTGAACCAGTAAGTAGTGTAATGGTTACATCCGTCTCTTTAAACAAATCTTGTAATCCTTGAAAATGTTGCTCTGCTAATATCTCTGTTGGAACCATGAGAGCTGACTGCATTCCGGACAAGTGAGCCCCAAACATTGCTACTGAGGCTACCACTGTTTTACCAGACCCTACATCGCCCTGTAACAACCGATTCATTTTCAAAGGTTGTTTCATATCAGTGATAATTTCTTTTATTACTCGATGCTGTGCGTCAGTTAGAGAAAAAGGTAATGAATCAATGAAAGAGAAAAGGGAAGATTCTTCAAATGTATGGGTTACCCCTTGAGAAGACATACGTTCTCGTCTCTTAAAAGCTTGCATATTTAGTTGAAACAGTAGCAGTTCCTCATAGACAAGTCTTCGTCTCGCATGTTTCAACTGTTCTGCTGTTTCAGGAAAGTGGATAGACTCATAAGCCTCTTTCTTTCCAGGAAGCTTATAAGTTTTTCGGATGGCAGCTGGTAATGTTTCTTCGATATCAGCCCCAAACCGTTGCAATGCCTGATTCATAAAACGTCGTAACTGCTTTACCGTCACGCTGCCTGTCGCCGAGTACACAGGTTCCATTTTTCTTGAGCTGTCAGAACTGCCAAATTTCACGTCCTGTCCCGTGATTGTTAACTTATATTTATCCCATTTTCCGGTAACTACTATCGTGTGGCCTATGTTTAACTTTTTCTTCAAAAAATGTCGATTGAAAAATACTGCAGTTACTAGGATGTTCTCAACAGCCAGACGAACTGTCAAACGAGATTTTTTCTTCCCGTAAAACCGGACAACCGCTTCTGACTGAACTTTGCCTTCAATGGTGACTCGTTCCCCATGCTTTAGATTTTCAATCGGCTGTACTTCGAAATTATCATAACGATAAGGAAAATGCTGAATCAGATCATTTAACGTTCGGATGCCAAGCTGGTTTAATTCAGTTTCTTTGTCATCTCCAACTCCCTTAAGAACGGAGACTGATTGTTGAAGCTGCGAATTCATGTTATCGATCCCATTTCTATGCTTTGGTGACACTTACTGCTAATGTCCCTCGCCCTGTATGTGAACCAATGACTGCTCCAATATCCGTCAAGGTTGTCGTTTGAATGTTTAAGTAGGTACTAACCTCTTCTAACATCTCTTCTCCGCTATTTAATGAACCCGCGTGAGACACTCCAATATGAACGGGAGCATCACCGTATTGTTCTTGCAGAGCATTCTTTATAATATGTAACGCTCTCTTTTTACCTCTTGCTTTTTGAACAGGGCACACTTCTCCCTCTTCAGTAAGACCGAGAACAGGTTTCATTTTTAACAGGGACCCTATCAATGCAGATGCTCGTCCAATACGACCATTTTTTTGAAGAAACTCTAATGTGTCTACTAAGAAATAAACAGTTGTGTCATTTAACAGCTGTGTTAGTCTTTCGTGACACGCCTCTGCTGAAGCTCCTTCTTGAGCCATCTTTGCTAATTCAACCACAATGATTCCTAATGCATACGAAGCACGTTTTGAATCAACGACTTCCACATGAACCTCGTCTTCTACTTGCTCAGCCGCCAACGCCGCCGATTGTAAAGTCCCACTCAATTTAGATGATATGTGCAGGGATAGGATTTTAATATTTTCTTCTTTATGTTTTTCAACAATACGGCGATACACTGTTTCAAACTCATACGGAGCAGGCTGAGAGGTAGTTGGAAGTTGATCCATGGATTCCTGTTTTTCATAAAACTCCTCTGAAGTCAGTGTCACTCCATCTTGAAAGGTTTCATTTCCCATGATGACTTTAAGAGGTACAACAGATATGTCATATTTTTTCAGAAGATCACTCGGTATATCTGCAGTACTGTCTGTTACTATTTTTACGTTTGAGGTCATCATGATTCTCCTTTCTATAAAAACAAATGACGTACTTACTCAACTGATATAATAAACGGGTATAAAGGCTGCCCCCCCTGATGGACTTCTACTTCCACCTCATCATCAATGCTTTCAATGAAAGTCACCATGAATTGTTCAGTCTCTTCATTTCCTTCTTCCCCACGAATTAACGTGACAATTTCCGTCTCTTCGTCTATTAGTTTTTGTAAAAGTGTCTTTGCAACGTCAGTTATATCCTGGCCTGATGCTACAATTTCTTTTTCAGCAATCCCCATGTAATCTCCTTCTTTTATCTCAATGCCGTCAATGGAAGTATCACGCACAGCATATGTCAACTGTCCTGTTTTCACCTGTTCCTTCGCTTCTTTCATCGCTTGAAGGTTATCTTCTGCACTGCCTGTTTCATCGAATGCGAATAAGGCACTTATTCCTTGTGGTACGGAGGATGTTGGTACAATATACACATGTGAACCGCTTACCTCAGCAGCTTGCTCGGCGGCCATAATGATATTACCGTTATTTGGCAGGACAAATATGTGACGGGCATTTACTTTCTCAATAGAATGAATTATATCTTCGGTGCTTGGATTCATTGTTTGTCCACCTTCAATGACTTCGCTTGCACCAAGGCTTTTGAATAATTCTTCTATCCCTTTCCCCATGGAAACTGTTACAAATCCAAAATCTGCTCTGACCTCTTCCCTTTCAGAGTTCCGGTCTGTCTCTTCCTGTAAGGGGGTTGTTGAGACTTCTGCTTCATTCTGTTCACGGTGCAATGCCTCATGTTGTTCTCTCATATTGTCTACCTTCACATGGATAAGACTTCCATATTTTTGAGCTTTTGAGAGCACATTACCAGGATATTCTGCATGGATATGTATTTTTATTAAATCGTCATCACTAACAACTAAAAGGGAATCCCCATGCTCAGAAAGCTCTTCTCTAAATACATTTTCGTCAAAAAGATGATTGGCCTTTTCATGGTCAAATTTTACCATCACTTCTGTGCAATAACCAAACGTAATATCCTCTGGTGCCAATGGAGCATGGGATATTTGATGATGCTCCACCTTTACAAGGTCCTCTAAATCAGGTAATGCTGATTCTTCATTTTGATGTGTATTTCTTCCTTCTAACGCATGTAACATTCCTTCATAGATATATACTAGTCCTTGTCCGCCTGAATCGACGACGCCGACTTCTTTTAAAACAGGAAGCAATTGAGGCGTTTTTTCCAAAGATACTTTTGCGTTTGACACAACTTTTGAAAGCCAATCTGCCGGGCTTGTGTCATCAGGTATTTTCTTGCTCCATTGCGAAGCATCTTTCGCTACGGTCAGAATGGTCCCCTCCACAGGCTTCATCACTGCTTTATAAGCAGTGTTCACCCCTTCTTCTAAAGCTTTTTTCAACACCTTTGTGTTTAGTTCCTTTTCTTTTTCGACAGCTTTAGCAAAACCACGGAATAACTGAGATAATATAACCCCAGAATTCCCTCGTGCCCCCATTAAAAGGCCTTTGGAAAAATGTTTCGCCACCTCTCCCGCGTGATCTGAAAGATGAGCCTGTACTTCTTTCACTCCCGAAGAGATTGTCAAGTTCATATTCGTCCCGGTATCCCCATCGGGTACAGGGAAAACATTTAATGCATCTACTTTTTTAGCATGTTTGTCTAACAGTGCTGCCCCCTCGGTAAACATATGGGACAGCTGTTTGCCATTTACTTTTTCCTCTGTCACCTTACACTTCCTCCTTACATCATACGATCCTAAGGCTGAGTCACTCGAACACCTTGAACATAAACATTCACCGATTCAACAGATAACCCAAGCATTTGCTGCAATTGGTATTTCACTTTGCTTTGAACGTTATATGCTACCTCAGAAATCTTCGTTCCGTAACTTACTATAATATACATATCAATATGAATTTCATCGTTTACTTCTCTTATTACTACTCCTCGAGAGAAGTTTTCACGTCCCAGCATTTCTGTTATACCATCTTTAATTTGTTTCTGCGAAGCCATACCAACTATACCATAGCAATCAATCGCCGCTCCGCCGGCAATTGTAGCTACTACTTCCTTCGAAACATCAATTGATCCTAATTGGGAATTCATCTCTATAGACATTAAAGAGCCTCCTCCTGATAACGTTTCCTTCCAAGAGCTACGGTTATTTTACTATACTCTAAACGTAAAGAAAAGCGGTGGTGCACTAAGCAAAGTCACTATTCCTTCTTGCATCGCTAATTACCCTATGCTAAAATATTCAAGTATGACTGATTGTGTAGCATGAATTGATGGCAAGATAAAAGGAGGTGCACGTTATGGCACGGAAATGCTATGTGACTGGAAAAGGTCCTAAATCCGGCAATAACCGTTCACACGCTAACAATGCAACGAAACGCCGCTGGGGCGCAAACGTTCAAAAAGTGCGCATTATGGTTGACGGAAAACCTAAAAGAGTATATGTTTCTGCTCGCGCTCTTAAATCTGGCAAAGTTCAACGTGTATAATTAGGACGAAAATCCGGAACCTCATTATGAGAGTTCCGGTTTTAATACTATATTTGTTTACATAATAAAATTATCATTTACTATTCCTTCTTCACCGTGCCAATAACGGCGCGTACAAACCCCCCGAGAAATTTAGGCAGTTTAATCGTATAAATTTTCATAGAATCTCCTCCCTATTTCTTATATATTTTACGCGGCACGCGCCTCTTGTAATCACCTTGTTTCTTCCGCCATAAATTTTTCATTGCCCGTAACTTACCGTTTCTCTTATATGTATATTCAAAAAGTGAAAAATAGTACATAGAAAATTTTCCATACCCTTCATCAAGCATAATCTTCCCTATTTTTTCAGACACTAGGTAAACAAAGGAGGATGTTGTGATGAAAAAAGTAACCAGGGTATTTTGGGTCTCCATTATTCTGGCGATTATATTTGTTCTTTGGGGCGTAATATTCCCTACTAATTTGCAAGCTTCTATGGATGCGGCTTTATCCTTTTTTATGCAGAACTTTGGGTGGTTTTACCAAATTGCTGCCACTTTTTTTCTTCTCTTTGCCCTCTTTCTTATTTTTAGTCGTCGCTACGGAAAAATTAGACTGGGGAAAGAAGAGGACAAGCCCGAGTTTAGTCGTCCTACGTGGATAGCAATGTTGTTTAGCGCCGGGATGGGAATCGGCCTTTTGTTTTTTGGTGTCTCTGAACCAATTTCTCACTTCTCCAACCCTCCTTTACTACCGAGTGGTGGAACTGATGATGCGGCGATTTTAAGTCTCAGATACACTTACTTACATTGGGGCTTTCACGCCTGGGCCATTTATGCGTCAATTGCTCTTGGGTTAGCTTACTTTAAATTTAGAAAAGGTTATCCAGGCTTAATGAGTGCCACTCTTCGGCCCTTATTAGGAGATCGAGTGAAGGGACGTACAGGTGAGGTAATAGACGTAATTGCAGTATTTGCTACTGTATTTGGGGTATGTGCATCTCTCGGTCTGGGGGCAGCTCAAATTAATGGCGGCTTAAGCTTTTTAACAGGTATTCCTAATAATTTTTGGATACAGTTGATGATCATTTCAATCGTTACCATTCTTTTTATGATAAGTGCAGGGACGGGCTTGAAAAAAGGGATAAAATATTTAAGCAATACGAATATGATATTGGCGGTTATCCTATTTGTGGCCTTGTTGATTTTAGGCCCAACTATTTTCTTGTTAGATTTATTTACGACTACGTTTGGTTCCTATTTACAAAACTTGCCGCAAATGGGGTTGCGATTAGCTCCCTTTAATTCGGAAGACGCAGCCTGGTTTCAAAACTGGACGATCTTTTATTGGGCTTGGTGGATATCATGGGCGCCTTTCGTAGGTACTTTTATTGCACGCGTGTCAAAAGGAAGAACGGTACGCGAATTTATGATTGCTGTATTACTCGTTCCAACTGTCGTTTGTACATTATGGTTTTGTGTTTTCGGAGGAACAGGAATTTTTTTAGAATTTAATTTAGGGATTCCTGTATCTGGAGAAAGCTTGGAAACTGCTTTGTTTTACGTATTTGAACAGCTCCCTATCAGTTGGCTTTTATCTCTTATCACCTTATTTTTAATTACTACGTTCTTTATAACTTCCGCAGATTCAGCTACGTATGTTCTCGGATTACAAACAACGCAGAGTGGAACCGAGCCTCCTAATGCAGTGAAATTTAGCTGGGGAATCATCCTCGCGGCTTCGGCGATTGTCCTTATGGCCTCGGGAGGTCTAGAAGCCATACAAACGACGATCATCGTTAGTGCTTTCCCATTAGCTATTGTCTTAATAGCTATGGCGTTCTCTATCTTAAAAGCATTCCGTGCCGAAAAGAAAACAGTGACTGATCCAGAAGGAGCAAAGAAAAATTCACGCCGACGTAGAAAAAGACCTGAAATCAATCCAACGTAGCTTTTCCTGTCAAAGGTGATAGTGTCACTCACGTCACCTTTCTCTTTTTTCTAAAGCTATTCTTATCTAGGGTAACGCAATGGCCCGCAGAGGTTTTCCGCAGACGAAGACTCGAGTCATTACAACAAAAAGGACTGCTCAGTATATTAGAACAGCCCTCATATTGGTATACAAATTATAATGACAGTGAACCACGTATCTTAATGGTAAGAAGAACCTCGTATCGCAGCAATGGCTGCTGCTCGGTCTGTTTGTTTATAGATCGCAGAACCTGCCACTAAAACATTGGCTCCTGCTTTTCGGCAAGCTTCTGCTGTCTCTGCGTTTACACCACCATCTACTTCAATTTCCGCCTCTGATCCTATCTTATCCAGATGCTCTTTTACCTCTGAGATTTTAGGTAATACTTCCGGAATGAACGCTTGTCCCCCAAAACCTGGATTTACTGTCATTAGTAAAACGAGATCAACATCTTGTAATATAGGCTTAATTATTTCTACGGGGGTAGCTGGATTTATTACGACACCCGCTTTTACATTCTCATTCTTAATCAGCTGAATGGTTCGATGCAAATGAGGACATGCTTCCACATGAACAGAAATAATATCTGCTCCTGCTTTAGCAAAATCAGTAATGTACTTTTCTGGTTCTTCAATCATTAAATGGACATCAAGAGGCTTCTTCGTATGAGGTCTCACTGCTTCTACGATTAAAGGACCAATCGTAATATTGGGTACAAAATGACCATCCATGACATCTATATGAATATAGTCCGCTCCTCCTTCATCTACTTCTGTAACTTCGTCTCTCAAACGGGAGAAATCTGCTGATAATATAGACGGGGCTACTTTTGTCATTGTTTAATACCTCCGTTGGTTCAATATTTCTTCATAAAACGTAACATAATGGTCATATCTGTAATTTGGTATATCTTTTGCCTCCACCGCTTCTTTTACGGCACAGCCTGGTTCCTTCCTATGCGTACACCCTCGAAACTTACATGCTGGCATCCGTTCTCTCATTTCCGGAAAACAAATGTCTAAATTATTTTCTGATATGTCTTGGAAATCAAGAGAACTAAAACCAGGAGTGTCAGCTACGAGACCTCCATACATTCGAACGAGTTCTACATGACGAGTGGTATGCTTCCCTCTTCCAAGGTGTTTCGATATTTCTCCTGTCTTCAAATCCAACGAAGGTACAAGCGAATTAAGTATCGTAGATTTTCCAACACCAGATTGACCTGCAGCTATAGTTAGTTTTTGTTCTAATAAAGGGGTTAGCTGCTGAACCCCTTCACCTTTCGTACCGGAAAGGAAGAAAAACGGATAGCCGCATCTCTCGTAATTCTCTTTATACTGATTCAGTTCTTGCTTCGTTGATTCATCTGCTAAATCAATTTTGTTCACAATGATAACCGATTCAATATCCATTGCTTCCATATGAACAAGAAAGCGATCAAGTAAGAGAGAAGAAAACGCAGGTTCTTCTGCCGAAAACACAAGAAAGGATTGATCAATATTAGCCACTGGCGGGCGAATGAGCGCGTTACGCCTTTCTGAAATTTCATAAACATAGCCCTCTTCATTTTGATCGATCTCAAACTTTACTCTGTCCCCTACTAAAGGATTTATCTTCTGCTTTCTAAACAGACCTCTGCCCCGGCACTGGTATGTTCCTTGACTATTTTCCACATAGTAATAGCCGCTGAGTGCTTTTACAATAATCCCTTCTTCCATATACCCTCCTTATTATTATTCGCCGTAATTATAACGGTTTGACTGAACTTCCTCTCCATTTACGTACAACGTATACGATCCTGGTTTTTCTGGCGTTACCTCTAATGGTATCCGGTACGTCTTAGTTTCTGAAATCGTCTCTTCAATGAAAACAGCTGGTTGTTCCTCTGTCGTAGCATCTTCGTACTCAATAAGAATGTCAAAAGAAGCCTCTTCTTCCTCTTCGACCTCTACTGGAATCACTGCTTCCACTTGTTCTACTTTCTTTTCTTCTTCAGTCTCCTCTACGGTATTTTCTTCTGGTTCTTCGTCTGGGCCGATGGATATGACAAAGGTTACCGTCTCTCCTGCTGTGACGTTGTTGTAAGGACCAGGAGAATGCTCAATGACGCGCCCCTCTCTTACGACATCAGAGTGGCGTTCTTCAAAATTTCCATTCAACTGATTATTTCTTAAATAGTTCTCCACTGCATCTTTAGAAGCGCCTTCCAAATTTTCAAGCTGAAACTCCTGTTCCACACTATAGGTTAAATAAACCGTTGTTTCAGAAGGTATTACGCTTTCTCCCTGTTCAGGAGACTGGTCCATGATCCTGCCGGGTGGGATATCAGCCGTTTCACTTGCCGTAAATTCGATATTTTCGTAGTCGCTCAGTGCTTCCTCTGCTTGCTCGCGACTGAGCCCGATCAGTTCTGGCATTTCTTCTTCTTTCATCCCATCACTGACATATAATGTTACTGTACTATCTACCTTTACAGACTTGCCGCCACTCGGATCTTGGGAAATAACATGATCGACTTCTACATCATCATCAAATGACCTCTCAACCTCTGGAATCAGTTCTGCTGCTTCTATTTCTTCAATTGCTTCTGACTCTTCCATTTCCACTACATCTGGCACTTCTGTATCTGCCACTCTTAACATATTGGGAAGAGCTGTAAATGCAAATATAATTGCTGCTGTAAAAAAGAGTAAGAGAAAGAGAAGAACCCATAACCAGCGTCTTTTCTTTTTTGGAGTTTTCGCTTTGTCATCTTTCTCGCCTTTACTATCTGTTGGAGATGTGATGTTGTTGTTATTTTCAGCGATTTTTGTCTCATCGTTGTCTGTAGGATAACCTTCTTTAATAATGGGTACTGCTTTCGTAACATCCTCATCCCCGGGCAATTCAAATGGAGGCTCGTTTCTGCGTTCAGGATGCAATGAGGTTTTTAAATCTTCATGCATCTCTGAAATGTTGCCATATCTCATACCTGGATCCTTTACAGTCGCTTTAAGGATAATATTTTCCAAGCTTTGAGGAAGGCCTGGTCTATGCTCAGACGGACGAGGCAGCGGTTCTTGTAAATGCTTCAATGCTATGGTTACGGCAGAATCCCCTGTATAAGGTAAACTCCCTGTAATCATTTCATACAACACAACACCAAGAGAGTAAATATCTGATTGTGCTGTGACAAAACCGCCTCTTGCTTGTTCTGGTGACAGGTAATGTACGGAACCCATAACTGAATTAGTATGTGTAATCGTTGCGGCGGACGCGGCACGAGCAATACCAAAATCAGTTACTTTTACCTCTCCCTCAGTAGTTAGTAGAATATTATGAGGTTTTATATCTCGATGTACAATGTGATTGAGATGGGCATGGCCAATTGCACTTAATATTTGTTCCATCAGAGCAATCGCTTGTTCTAATGGAAGTGGACCGTCATGTTGGATTTTTTGTTTTAACGTCTCTCCATCTACGAATTCCATGACGATATAGTATAAGTTTTCTTCTTCTCCCACATCATATATATTAACGATATTAGGATGAGCGAGTGACGTAGCTGCTTGGGCTTCCCGATGAAAACGGCGGATAAATTCCTCATCTGTATTATATTGAGGCTGCAAGACCTTCACCGCCACCGGTCTTTCAAGTATGAGATCTATCCCTTTATAGACATGAGCCATCCCGCCTCCGCCGATCATATCTTGGATCTCGTACCGTTGACTGATTCTTTTACCTATCAGTTCTGACATGACGTTATCCCCTCTTCATCTTGGGGTTCGTGAAGGACGAGAGCAAGGGTAATATTATCCTCTCCTCCTCGCTCATTTGCCATATGTACAATTTTCTGGGCTTGATCAGGCAAGGGTAGATTCAATAACATAACTTCATGCAATTCATCGCTATTTAACTTGTTTGTAAGCCCATCAGAACACAACAGTATTCCTTGGCCTTCTTCCCATCCCAAAACGACACTCTCGCTTTTTGTTTCCCTTTCGGTTCCTAACGCACGAATTAATACATTCTTCCGAGGATGATTTTCGGCTTCCGCTTCTGTTATTTGCCCATTTTTCTTTAATTCATTTACGAGGGAGTGGTCCTCTGTTTTGAGAAGAAGTGCTTCTTTAGTAATAAAATACGCACGACTGTCCCCTACATGGGCTAACGCAACAAAATGATTGGTGCATAAAGCAGCCACAATTGTCGTTCCCATTCCAGACAAAGACCGTTCTTCTTGTGCGCGATGAAAGATAGCTTTGTTTACGTCTGAAATTTTATTTGTTAACCACTCTTCGGCACTTTGGGGCGTAAATGATTGGTCAATGGAGCACCAGGCTGTTTCTAGCATCTCTTTTGCTATTTGGCTTGCAACATCACCAGCTTGATGGCCGCCCATCCCATCGGCGACCACAGCTAGATATTCTCCTGCTTTGTTCACAAATACTCCTCCGGCATCTTCATTATGTTCGCGGAGCTTTCCAACATCCGTCACAAACGCAGTTTTCACGGAAGAGATTCACCTCGTTTCTTCTTTTCTTTCTTTTGCGCGAAGCTGGCCACAGGCAGCATCGATATCATGTCCTTGTTCTCGGCGTATCGTAACATTCACGCCGCGTTCTTTTAATTTCTTTTCGAACGCAAAAACATCAGATCTACTTGTTCTCACATAGTCTCTTTCTGGAACATAATTAAACGGCATGAGATTAACATGACATTTAATCCCTTTTATCAAGTCAGCCAGCTCGTCAGCATGCTCTACTTGGTCATTTACTCCATTAAAGAGACCATATTCAAAAGTAACACGGCGATTTGTTTTGTCTTGATAGTAACGGATAGCTTCCATTAATTTATCTACGGACCATGCACGGTTAATCGGCATTAACCTTGAACGCACCTCTGAATTCGGTGCATGCAAGGATATTGCAAAGTTAATCTGCATGTTTTCATCAGCGAAATCATAAATACGTGGAACCATTCCGCTCGTTGATACAGTAATATGACGAGCTCCGATATTCAACCCGTTATCATGGTTTATGATTTTAAGAAAAGGTAACAATTGGTCATAGTTATCAAAAGGTTCGCCAATGCCCATAACTACAATTGAATCGACCCGTTCATTTTTTTCGTCTAGTACACGCTGAACTTCCACTACTTGTGCAGTTATTTCTCCTGCTTCTAAATTACGTTTTAACCCACCAAGCGTAGACGCACAAAATGTACAGCCAAGACGGCAGCCTACTTGTGTAGTCACACAAACACTGTTTCCATAATTGTGTTTCATTAAGACGGTTTCAATCGTATATCCATCATGAAGCTCAAATAACAACTTAATCGTACCATCCGCGGACTCTTGGCGTGCCGTTTGTTTTAATACAGTCATTGTGTACGTGTCTTCCAGCCTGCTGCGAAGTCTCTTTGAAATGTTGGTCATGTCCTCAAAATTTGCTGCTCGTTTTTCATAGAGCCATTCATATATCTGTTTTGCGCGAAAAGATGGTTCTCCTTGCTCTTTCAGCCAATTCTCAAGTTCTTCATACCTTAATGAATAAATCGACGGCTTCTCTGGTGCTTTTACTCCGACTTTCTTTTTTAAAGATTGCATATACGACTCCTCTTTCTAAAAATTATTCCCTTTGTTTTTCTTCTTTAACGCGGCCATAAAAAAACCATCGGTGTCAAAATAATGAGGGAGAATGGTTACTTGTCCGTCTTTTTCTTTATCAAACTCCTGAAGAGGTGATGGAAAATTTTCCGATGCACTGCTATCTCTTACGAAATCACGGTTATTCTTTAAAAACATTTCGACCACTTCTTCATTCTCCTCTTTTCTGACCGTACACGTGCTATATACCAAACGCCCTCCTTCTTTGAGAAGCTCCGAAGCCTCCTCCAATATACTGAGCTGGATACCCGGAAATCGTTCAAGGTCTTCTTTCTGTTTTTGCCATTTTAATTCGGGCTTACGTCGAATGACACCATACCCACTGCAAGGTGCGTCCACTAAAATACGGTCAAAACGCAATGTTTCAAATCTCGAAGTCAATTTCCGCGCATCCAGAGCATCTGCTTTGATGATAGAGATACCTAAGCGACTTGCTTGTTCATCGATCAATCCCACTTTCTTTCTATGGATATCAAAGGCATGAATATCTCCTTCATTATCCATCATTTCAGCCATATGAGTTGTTTTTCCTCCTGGCGCTGCACAAGCATCCAGAACAAGCATTCCTGGTTTTGGATCTAACAACCGGGAAGGGAGCATGGAACTTTCATCCTGAACAGTAATATCCCCGGTTTTATATACTTCACTACCAATCACATGACCAGAAATGACTCTTAGAGCTTCTGGAGCAAGCTTTCCGTCATCAAGCTGACAGTCATGATGATTCTCTAGCTTATACTTAACTGTCTCTTTCTTTGTTTGCAGCCGATTGACACGAATGGTTACATACGGTGTTTCTAGGTTTTTATAAGCCATTTTTTCAGCTTGCTCAGTACCGTATGTCTCTCTCCACTCTTCTAATAGCCAGACAGGATGACTTGTCTCAATGGAAAGTTTTTCTAGAGTAGAAAGAGACGAGTCGATGTTGGGAACCCCTTGACGCTGGACAGAGCGTAACACACCATTTACTAGACTGCTGACCCCTTTATGGCCTCTTTTTTTGGCAATGTTGACTGCTTCATGGACGACCGCCCGATCCGGTATTCGATCCAAATAAATAAGTTGATATAGTGACAGTCGAAGCAATTGTAATACCCATGAATCTAATGTACTGATCCCTTTGTTAATGAAATGACCTAGATAATAATCCAGCGTATTCTTTCGTTTGATCGTCCCGTATACGAGCTCTGTCAACAGATTAGAGTCTTTTTCAGCAATACGTCCCTCATTTAATACGTGGTTAAGCAGAAGGTTACTGTATGCGCCTTCTTTCTCCACTCGTTCTAAAATTCGGAGTGCTTCTTCCCTTACATTTTTAACAGTCATTGTCCTAATCGCTCTCCTACATCGAGTTCATGTTTTCCGTTTAAAAAGTCTGCAATAGGCATTTTTTTCTTCCCGGCAGGCTGTAACTCTTCGACAGTTATTGCCGTTCCTTCTCCAGCTGCTACGAGCAGTCTGTTCGCTGATATTTCAACGATGGTCCCAGGTGAAAACTTGTCTGTACGTGTATGGCTGTCCACACCAACACTCCATATTTTAAACGAATGTTCCTTATAAGTGGTGTACGCAACTGGCCAAGGGTTCATCCCACGAACTTGATTATAAATATCTAATGCTGTACGTTCCCAGTTAATTTCTTCCTGTCCTCGTTGGATGTTCGGAGCAAATGTCGCCTCGGCCTCATTTTGAGGGGTTGGTTGTAGAGTGCCGGCCTGCAGCTGGGGAATGGTCTCCAGCAGCAATTCACGTCCAACGATACTCAGTTTATCATGTAGACTTCCTACCGTGTCTGTATACGTTATTTCTACTTCCTTTTGTGCCAACATGTCTCCTGCATCCAATTCTTTCACCATATACATAATAGTAACACCAGTTTTTTCTTCACCGTCTATAATAGCTTGATGAATTGGAGCGCCTCCTCGGTATTTTGGAAGCAGAGAAGCATGAACATTGATAGACCCTAACTTGGGTGCTTTTAAGAGCTCTTCTGGCAATATCTGACCGTAAGCTGCTGTCACGATTAGATCTGGATTCTTCTCGATGATTGCTTGGATTTGTTCTTCTTTTTTCAGTGTTTCCGGTTGAAGAACTTCTAATCCATGCCTCTCTGCTTCTACTTTTACAGGGGGAGGCGTTAGCTTTTTTTTACGGCCTTTTGGTCGATCTGGCTGTGTAACCACAGCACTAACAGTGTAATCATTTTCTATTAAACCTTTTAAAATCGGCACAGAAAAGTCCGGGGTGCCCATAAAAACGATATCCATATCAATCAGCCTCTCTTTTAATCACGAAAGCTATCGCTCTTCTTTCATAAGAATCGATAGAAATGAACCCCGCTTCCTTCATTCTTGGCAGCGGGGAGCTACATAAACATCTGCGGGTTCATATCTATAGAAATAAAAAATTTATCCGCTGCCATTTCTTTCTGATAACGTGCAGCGATCTGATTTAAGATGTCGGTCAAGTTCGGTTCATTTCTGTATTTTATCATGCATTGGTATCGATATCTATCTTTAATCCGGGCAATAGGAGAGACGGTTGGACCAAGTACTTTCGTTTCAGGGGAAAGCGAATTTTTTAAATAGGAGGCTATTTTCTCAGCGGTTTTCATAACTTGGACAACATCTTCGTGAGCGATTGTAACTAATGCTAAATAATAATACGGAGGATAGCCTCCCTGTTTTCTTTGTCCCATCTCTTCTAGCATAAACGCTTCGTAATCATGGTGCTTTGCGTACTGAATACTATAATGATCTGGGGTATAAGTTTGGATGACGACTTCTCCAGCTAACTTATCACGTCCGGCTCTTCCACTCACTTGGGTAAGCAGTTGAAACGTTCGCTCGGAAGCGCGGAAATCAGGAAGATGAAGCATCGTATCCGCTGCTAAAATCCCCGCTAATGTGATTTTTGGGAAATCAAGCCCTTTTGCAATCATTTGAGTACCTAGTAAGATGTCTGCTTCTCCCCTGCCAAAAGATGTTAAGAGCTTTTCGTGCGATCCTTTCCGGGACGTAGTATCTACATCCATTCGTATAACACGAGCTTCCGGCAATAGTTTCGTTAATTCCTGTTCTACTTTTTGAGTACCTGTTCCGAAAAAACGAATTTGGTCACTATGACATTCCGGGCACAAAGAAGGTAGAATTTCTTCATAACCACAGTAATGACATTTGATTTTTCGATCATTGTGATGGTACGTGAGTGTGATTTCGCAATGGGGACATTCAGCTGTATAGCCGCAATCCCGGCACATGATGAACGTGGAGTATCCCCTTCTGTTTAAAAATAGAACGGATTGTTCATTTTTTTGAAGTCGGTCTTTTAATTTCTCAAGTAATATCTCCGAAAAAACAGAACGATTCCCTTTCTTTAACTCCGTTCTCATATCTGTGATATGGACAGGCGGAAGCGCAGTGTTGTTCACTCGTTCTGGTAATTCCAGTAATCTGTATACTCCTCGTTTAGCTCGAGCATAAGATTCTAATGAAGGAGTAGCACTCCCCATAATGACAGGGCATCCATGATATTTTCCTCTCCATAACGCAACTTGACGCGCGTGGTAGCGCGGATGATCTTCCTGTTTATAACTGCCTTCATGCTCTTCATCGATAATGAGCAAACCTAAATTCTCAAATGGGGCAAACACTGCAGATCTCGCACCAACGGCTACTTGTACTTCTTTTCGGTGAATTTTTCTCCACTCGTCATATTTTTCACCAGACGATAACGCACTATGGAGAACAGCTACCTTCGAACCGAACCGTCCCTTAAACCGTTCAACCATTTGTGGTGTCAATGATATTTCCGGTACAAGTACAATCGCTTCTTTTCCCGTTTTTATTACTCTTTCAATGGCACGTAAATATATTTCTGTTTTTCCGCTACCCGTTACTCCTCGCAATAAAAATGGCACATGTTCTTTCTTCTCCAATGATTGAACAATGGGCTCGAGGACGTTTGTCTGTCCTTCGGTCAATGCTGGGCGCGGGAATGTATGAAATTCTCTGTTTTCATAAGGATCGCGATACGATTCCAATTCTTCTTCTATTAAGAGGTTTTTCTGAATGAGCGTACGAATGACTTGCCTTGTAACCGCTAGATCTTCCATTACACGTTGGATTGGAACAGATTTCCCATCCGAATGATTCCTCATATAATCTAATACGGCATATTGCTTTTTAGCCCGCGAGTCGAGAACATCCAATAGAGATTGATCTCTCACTTCTCGTGATAATTTTACCGCTGGTATCGTCTTCTTTCTCGTTTTATCTTTTACTTCATAAACAACTTCCATTATATTCTTTTCTAAGGCTTGTTTTACTAGAGAAAGAGTACCTTTTTCTTTTGGTACTTTATCCCACTCCACCTTATGTTTCCCTTGAAATAGCACTTGGAGAACAGGAGGTAATTGATCATTTTCACTATTAAGCTGCAATATTTTTTTCGATTTTGCTCGTATTGCCGCCGGAATCATCGATTGAAAGGCAGTAATTAAAAAACATACTGTCTCTTTTGCGAGCCATTCTCCTAATTCCAAGAGCTCCGACGTTAAAACGGGATGGGGGTCAAGTACATCTGCGATTGGCTTTACGTTTGGTACGTCCGTGGACTCTGCAACTTTCCATACAAAACCTTGTATCTTCCGGGGGCCGAATGGAACGATAACTCTCATTCCAGGACGAATGAGATGAGACAATTCATCAGGAATGGCATAATCAAATGGCTTATTAATTTGCCCTGCTGCGACATCCACAATTACTCTTGCATACATAATTTACACGATCCTTCACAATAATGTTTCCAACTGAGCGAGAATCTCTTTCGCTATACTCTTTTTAGAAGCTAATGGTAACTCTACTGGTTCCTGATCTCTCTTAATCAGCAAAACTTGATTTGTATCGGAGCGGAAACCAGCATTTTCGGAAGTAATATTATTAGCGACTACGATGTCTAAATTTTTTTTATCCATCTTATCAAGTGCATATTCGATTAAATTATGCGATTCCGCAGCAAAGCCCACTAGTAATTGGTTTTCTTTTCTTTTCCCTAATTCAGCCAATATATCCATCGTACGCTCCATCGGGATCGTTACGTCGCCTTCTTGTTTTTTTTCTTTTCTACTATCCACATGTATAGGACGGTAGTCAGAGACAGCAGCCGCTTTAATAACAATATCTGACTGTTCATATTGTTCCATTACTGAATCATACATGTCTTGCGCACTTATCACGTCAACCCTTTTTACATTGCTCGGACTCTCCAGATGTACGGGTCCTGTAATGAGTGTCACATCTGCTCCCATTTTTGAAGCTTCAGCCGCTACAGCAAACCCCATTTTTCCACTGGAGGGATTTGTGAAAACTCGAACCGGGTCTACGTACTCATAGGTTGGACCTGCAGTGACGAGTACTTTTTTTCCTTGGAAAGGAGATTTCTTCTTTACTGATGTTTCAATATAGTGGATAATATCTTCCGGCTCTGTCATTCTACCTTTTCCAATCCAACCGCAAGCTAAATACCCTTCCCCTGGTTCAATAAATTGACAGCCACGTGTTTTCAATACGTTCATATTTTCTAGTACAGCGGGGTGCTGATACATATTTACATTCATGGCAGGGGCGATATATATAGGACACAGCGAAGCGAGCAAAATAGTCGATAACATATCATCAGCTATTCCGTTTGCTGCCTTCCCGATAATGTTAGCTGTTGCTGGTGCTATGATTATCATATCAGCCCAATCCGCAACATCTATGTGTGATACCTTATCCGGTTCAGCTTCTTCAAATGTATCATCGTACACTCGTTCACGAGTTAACGCTTGAAACGTAAGAGGGGTGATAAATTTCTTTGCTTCTTCTGTCATCACTACTTTGACTTGAGCCCCTGCCTGCGTTAGTTTACTTGCGAGCGCCGCTGATTTATATGCTGCAATCCCTCCACTAACTCCCAAAATAATACGTTTATTTTGAAGCATAACTGTCCTCTCCTAGCATGTGAATGAAAACAACAACCTATCAATAAGGATAGGTTGCTGTTGTCCACGTTATTTATACCGCTTTCTTCCGTTGACATCCTCCTCTTTAGAAAGATATCTTCTTGAGCTTAGTTTGCAATGAGCATAGTTACAGCTCATTCTGTTGGCAACGGAAAATCTTACGAGTCTTTTTTATAAGTGAGTTTCTTATCGTTAATTTCATTTAATGCTATTCCTACGAGCTTCGAAGAGTCGTGCTGATCGCCTGCCCCTTCCATCTCAAGCTCTTTTAACTCGCGAGCCCGACGTGCTGAAATAGTGACCAGCGTGTATTTTGAATCAATATGTTTTAGTAAGTTGTCAATGGATGGATATAACATGGTTATTCGACCTCCACGAGTTGTTTATATTTTTCTATCAGTCGTTCTCTCTTACAGTGCTCTGCAGTTACTATTGCTTGAATTCGTTCTACTGCCTTGCCCACTTCATCATTTTCAACGACATAATCATAGTTTTCCATCATTTCCAGCTCGTCTTTCGCAACCATCATACGTTTATCGATCACATCTTCAGTCTCTGTTCCACGGCCGACAATGCGGCTGCGAAGCTCTGCAAGACTAGGTGGCATTAAAAAGATAAAAATCCCCTCAGGATACCGTTCTTTTACTTTTTTTGCACCTTGTACCTCTATCTCCAAAATGATATCTTTTCCTTTGTCGATTGTTTCGGTTACATAATCTATCGGAGTACCGTAATAATTATCAAGGTACTGTGCCCACTCTAGTAACTTGTTATTTTCAATCATTTTTTCAAATTCTTGCTTTGATTTAAAAAAATAGTTAACTCCATCTTTTTCACCAGCTCGCGGCTTGCGTGTAGTTGCGGAAACAGAGTACTCAATATTCGTGTCTTCCATTCGTAATGCACCGCAAACTGTCCCTTTGCCAACCCCTGCAGGACCGGAAAGAACGATAAGAAGACCTTTATCATCTTTCATACTTCCAACGCCTTTCTTGCCAAATTATCTGTTAATCATCTGCTATGTCATCTTTGTTACTTAGACGCTGTGCTACCGTTTCTGGCTGAACGGCTGACAATATCACGTGATCGCTGTCTGCAATGATGACAGCCCGTGTTCTTCTGCCATATGTCGCATCCACCAGCATATTTCGATCTCTAGCTTCTTGTATAATCCGCTTGATAGGAGCAGATTCAGGACTTACTATCGAAATAATGCGATTGGCGGAAACAATGTTACCAAACCCTATGTTTATCAATTTAATATTCACATGAACCCCTCATTTCAACAGAAGCGACAACTACTACTATCTTTACCGCTTTATTATTATAGTATACGAAAATGCGTTCGCTGACTATTCTATATTTTGCACTTGTTCTTTTATTTTTTCAAGTTCACTTTTCACTTCCACTACAAGATGACTAAGCGTCGCATCGTTTGCTTTCGCGCCTATGGTGTTCGCTTCTCGATTCATCTCTTGTACGAGAAAGTCCAGCTTCCTTCCCTTTGCGCCTCTGTCTTCCATAATACTGATAAATTGATCGCAGTGCGCATACATTCTTGTTATTTCTTCTTCTACGTTTATTTTGTCTGCAAATACAGCTGTTTCTGTTAACACTCTTTCTTGCTCTAGTTCATATCGACCATCCAGCAGTTCAGCTATCCGTTGATGTAAACGATTCATATAATAATCGACCACTTTAGGAGCTTGTCTTTCTATGTTAGCCGTAAGACCTCGTATCATGTCGATACGTTGTATGATGTCTTCAAACAGCTTCTTCCCTTCCGCTAATCTCATTTCAAACAGTTGGTCCACTGCTAACTGGACAGCTGCCTTAATCTCATCCATACAGTCTTGGGCCATTTTCGTTTCTTCCTCGACGGTCACAATATCAGGGTGGAACAAAAATTCTTGAAGACTCAAGCGAGGATCAAATAAGTTATATTGTTCTAACTGATCCGCTTCGTCTAGATAGTGATGCAACAATTCCCTATCAACACTTGTTCGTTTGGTGGAAGGGGAAATGCCTTCCAAACTAATAAATACATCTACTTTTCCCCTGGCCACCTTTTTCCGAACCAAAGTCTGTAACTGCTCCTCAAGCATCATCAGCTGTCTCGGCATTCGAAATTGAATGTCACAAAAACGGTGGTTCACGGATTTTATTTCGACAATGATTCGTCCATCTTTGTATTGAGATTGAGCATGCCCAAAACCAGTCATACTAACGGTCATTACTATCACATCCGGTTAATTCCTATTCTAAACAATTCTAACACCCTCTACAAGCAAAAGAAAAGAAGAAACTATTGATTTATCCCTTTTTCTCCTAATTTCCCTTTTATACTTCGATACGTTCTTCCCCCCGTTTTTCTAAAAAAGATCCCTCCCGCGAGCGCAAATGTAGGAATGGCTGCTAAAGCGAGAACGTACAACCACTCAACTGGGGACAATGCTGTCGTATTAAAAATAGGTTGTAGCGTTGGTGTATGAATGACAGCCAGCAGCAGAACCATGGATGACAGAACAGCTGCAGTTAAATACTTATTTTCAAAGGGATTCCTATCAAATATTGTTCTATCTGCCCGACAATCAAATACGTGAATAAGTTGTGCCATAACCAGTACAGAAAATGCTATCGTTTGGGCTCTGACTAAGTTATCTGGCTGTTCATATAATGCTGTCATAAAACCAACGAGAGTAACACACCCAATAAGAAAACCTCTGCTAATTATTTTCCAACCCATCCCTCTTGCAAATATACTTTCAGAGGCAGACCTTGGTGGTCGTTTCATGACGTCTCCTTCTGGTTGATCGAGCCCCAAAGCCATAGCGGGCAATCCATCGGTTATAAGATTTATCCATAAGATTTGTATAGCCACCAAAGGTAAAGGCAGACCAAGCATCACAGCAAATAACATTACTAATATCTCACCGACATTGGATGCAAGCATGTACCGTATAAATTTGCGTATATTTTCGTAAATATTACGTCCTTCTTTGATCGCAGAGCGTATCGTAGAATAATTATCGTCACGCAAAATGAGGGCCGAGGCTTCTTTGGCCACATCTGTTCCTGTCTTTCCCATGGCGATACCGATATCCGCCGATTTTAATGCGGGGGCGTCATTTACTCCGTCACCTGTCATCGCTACTACGTGCCCTTGCCTCTTTAAAACATTTACAATATTAAGTTTTTCTTCGGGGCTGACACGAGCAAACACATAAGTGTTCTGTATAACGAGGTCTTTTTCCTTTTCATTTGCATGGTTCCAATCCCTTCCTGTCATTACTTTTCCATGGGGTGGCAAAATGCCAATATCTTTCGCAATAGCGGCTGCCGTAACTTCATGGTCACCTGTAATCATGATGGTTTTAATGCCAGCACTTCTACACTCTTTCACCGCATCTCTAGCCTCGGGACGAGGAGGATCAATCATACCTTGAATACCTACAAATATTAAATTTCGTTCAGCCTCTGATGCATTTGTCAACGTACTTTCTTCTGTAGCTGGTCGATAAGCTATAGCAATGTTTCGTAACGCCTTATTAGCCATCCACTGAATAGCTTGTTTGATTTCTCTTTTTCGCGTAGGAGTCAACCGTTCTAGCTTTCCGTTCCTTTCCGTGTAAGACGATTTTTCTAGTAAAACATCTGGAGCTCCTTTACATACGATTAAATCGTCTCCATCCCTCTCCTCAACCACCACCGACATGCATTTTCTTTCGGAATCAAATGGAAAAACTTGCTTGATATCATATGAAGATGCCAATGCCCCGGGATTAATTCCTGCAGAAATAGCAGCTTCAGCGAGTGCTTTTTCAGTAGGATCTCCACTTAACTCTTCTTTCTGGTCTTCAAGGTAGTCCAACACAGCTTGATTACATAAAGCTCCATAGGTTAACAGCTTTTCATGGTTTTTCTTAGAAAATCCTTTTGTACGTGGTCTTGATGTCATTTCTTTTCCGTTCCATAAAGCCATAACTTTCATTTTGTTTTGAGTAAGAGTACCTGTTTTATCCGTACAAATGACAGAAGCGCAGCCTAATGTCTCCACTGCTGGAAGCTGTCGGACGATAGCATTTCTTTTAATCATTCTTTGAACACCAAGAGCAAGTACTACTGTAACGATAGCAGGAAGCCCTTCTGGGATAGCTGCAACTGCTAACGATACGCCTGCAAATATCATTTTATAAAACGATTGTCCTTGAAAAACACCTAGAATGACAACGAGAGCAGTTAGTAATAGAGCCGCTGTGATCAACATAGTACCTAAATGAGCAAGTCGTTTTTGTAAAGGGGTTTCCGAATCTTTTGATTCTGTCAATAAATGAGCGATGTTTCCCATTTCGGTATTCATCCCTGTCGCAACGACTATGCCCTCGGCACGACCTTTTGTAATTAATGTGCCGGCAAAAGCCATGTTCGTTATATCACTTATCGCTAATTGATCTCCATTAATTAAATGTGTGCCTTTTATTACAGGATGGGACTCTCCTGTTAAAGCCGATTCCTCTGAGGTAATTTCTCCACCGGATATCAGCCTAATATCAGCACTGACTTTATCTCCCCCGCTCAATCTAACAATATCTCCAGGGACTACGTCTACTGATGGAATCGTCAGCCATTTGCCGTTACGCTTGACCGTCATAACAGGGGATGCCAATTCTTTCAAGGCATCTAAAGACTTTTCTGCTTTATTTTCCTGAATAAAACCAAGGACCCCATTTAAAATGACAATACATAGGATTGTGACTGCATCAACAAGTTCTCCTAGCAAAGCAGAGATGGCTGTAGCACCTAGTAAGATGATAATCATGGTATCTTGAAATTGTTTAAGGAACAGCAGCCATGCCGGCGTATTTTTCTTTTCTTCCAATGAGTTAGGTCCTACTTCACGGTAGCGTTTCTTCGCCTCTTTTTCCGATAAGCCAGCGTCTACGGAGACCTGAAATAGCTTTTCCAATTCTTCTTTCGATTGTTGATGCCAATTCATCCATCTTCACCTCTGCATATACGTGTCACCTCATCTTATTCAGACAAGCTTCATTTCATGCTATACTTGTGCAGAGAAAGGATGAATTGAACTTATGTCTTTTGATGGAATAATGACACGAGCCGTTGTCCATGAATGTGACGAGACATTATCAAATGGACGAATAACTAAAATAAAGCAGCCTTTTAAAACAGATTTACTACTTACTGTTCGAGCAAACCGTAAAAACTATCAGCTGCTTATATCAGCTAATCCCAACTTTTCACGGTTTCATATAACGGACAAGAAGTTAGAAAACCCAGCAGAGCCACCCATGTTTTGTATGATACTAAGAAAGCATTTAGAAAGCGGGTTTATAAAAGAAATACGTCAACAAGGTATGGAAAGAATCGTTACATTTGTTATTGAGGGAAAAGATGAAATTGGAGATAAAGCTACAAAATTACTCATTGTTGAAATTATGGGAAAGCACAGTAACATCATACTAGTGGATGAGAAAACGAATCATATTTTAGATAGCATGAAGCATCTTCCACCTTCTGTAAATCGGCATCGTACAATTTTGCCAGGAAGAGAGTATGTTGCTCCTCCCGCTCAGGATAAGCTAGATCCATTAATGGCAGAGAAAGAAGATGTATTAAAAAAGCTGGACATGAACCAAGGAAAGGTTGACCGCCAGCTGGTCCAGTCTTTCACAGGTATCTCACCTCAAACAGCACGAGAAATTATTCACCGATCCGGACTAGGCAGCGCCGAAAAAATTGCTTCTACCTTTACTTCTATTATGCAAGAGATCAAAGAACATACGTATCATCCCCAAACCATAGAAGTAAACGGAAAGGAATATTATACTGTCCTTCCTTTAACTCATCTTCAAGGCCGCCAAAGTGAATTTGATTCGGTAAGTGAGATGCTCGAGAGATTTCACACTGGAAAAGCTGAACGAGATCGTGTAAAGCAGCAAGCTCATGATCTAGAGCGGTTCTTAAGAAATGAATGGGAGAAAAACAAAAAGAAAATTAAAAAGCTGGAACAATCTGTCCAAAAAGCAACAAAAGCAGATGACTTTCAAAAGTATGGTGAACTTCTTACCGCTAACCTCCACATGATTCAGGGTGGTGAGAAAGAAATTGAAGTAATAGATTATTATGATGAAGAAGGAGGCACCCTTACGATCCCTCTTGATCCTGAAAAGTCACCTTCTGAAAACGCTCAACACTTTTTCCGTCGCTATAATAAATTAAAAACATCTTACTCCAAAGGAAAAGAACAAATTGAGGAAACAAAGCAGGAAATGGCATATTTAGAGCAGTTAATTCAACAATTGGAATCTGCATCAACGCAGGATATCGGAGAAATACGTGAAGAGCTGGCAGACCAAGGATATATTAAGAAAAGACCTCAAAAGGACGGGAGAAAAAGAAAACCGGGAAAACCTTCTCTCGAGAAATACAAATCAAGCGAAGGTGTCGATATTCTAGTTGGAAAAAATAATAAGCAAAATGAATTTTTAACGAATCGAGTAGCTCACAAAGAAGATACGTGGTTGCATACAAAAGATATACCAGGGTCTCATGTTGTTATCCGTAGTGACTCCTATAATGAAGAGACTTTATTGGAAGCTGGAAACATTGCTGCCTTCTTTTCGAAGGCAAAATCTTCCGCATCTGTTCCTGTTGATTATACGAAAGTAAAGCATGTTCACAAACCTAATGGGGCAAAGCCTGGATTTGTCACATATGAACAACAATCTACCATATTTGTTACGCCAGATGAAGATCTTGTCCTCCGTTTGCGTGACAATTCATGATGATAGGGAATAGTTACTATTTAAGTTATTAGAAAGGAGGCTGTTCTCATCGTATGTCTATCATACGGCGAACAGCCTCTTCTTTGTTTGTAACCTTACGAATAAATGACCTCTATTATTCATTCACCGGTAGTGATAGCCAGGAGTCATTCTCCGGGTTTTTTTGCCATTGTTGTAAACGAGTCATTTCTTCCGAGGTCACATATTTATTTTCTAATGCCGCTTCGAGTAAGGCGTTATAATCTGTTAATGTTTCATAACGCAACCCCGCTTCTAGCAACAAATCCTTTCCTTTCTGCAGTCCGTACGTAAAAATCGCAGCACTTCCGAGTACATTTGCCCCTGCTTCTTCTATTGCCTTCTGGACAGTGATAACACTTCCGCCTGTGGAAATCAAATCTTCTATAATTACTACCTTTTGGTTCGCTTTCAACGTACCTTCTACTTGATTTCCTTTCCCGTGTGATTTTGATTTTCCACGTACATAAATCATAGGAAGCCCCATACGGTCGGCAACAAGTGCAGCATGTGGAATACCTGCCGTAGCGGTACCAGCAATCACATCCACTTCAGGATAATATTTATGAATGATTGCAATTAACCCTTCCGCGATACACTGTCTTAAAGCAGGGTACGATAATGTTAATCGATTATCACAGTATATAGGCGACTTTATTCCAGATGACCAAATGTAAGGCTCGTTTGGTGACAAGGATACAGCGTGAATGTTGATAAGCTCTTTTGCTAACCAATGTTTCATGAGTCATTCCTCCATTGTTTTAAGATTTCTTGATATGCCTCTGCAGGATTCGCTGCCTTCGTTACACTTCGACCTACCACAATGGCATCACTTCCTAATGTGTGTGCTTTATAGGGGGAGACCACTCGTTTTTGGTCATCTCTGTTATTATGCTTTAGGCGAATCCCTGGTGTTACGGTTTTACACATTTGTCCTACCCTTTCTTTGATAGAAGGAACCTCTAATGCTGAGCATATCACTCCAGTAGCCCCAGCTCTCATTGCGTGTTGCGCATAATGAATAACAGTATCTTCCAGTGATCTATCTATTAATAATTCCTCTCTCATGATGTCTTCACTTGTGCTTGTTAGCTGAGTCACTGCCAGGCAAGCGGGTGGATGGTGTCCGGAAGGTGTTCCAGCCTCCAATCCTTCACGTGCCGCTTCCATCATCCGGATACCGCCAGCTGCGTGTATGGTCGTCATATCGACGCCTAAAGCTGCAATTTGACGAGCCGCTTCTCTCACTGTGTTCGGGATGTCATGAAGTTTTAAGTCGAGGAAAATGTGATGCCCTGCTTCTTTCCATTCCCAAATAATTGAAGGACCTTCTTTATAAAAAAGTTCCATACCTACTTTTAAAAAAAGTTGTTGTTCTCCAAATTCCTTCAAAAACGTATTAGCTAATGACTTATTATCGAAATCCATGGCTATGATTACAGGCTCTTTCATTGTTCTACAACCTCGCTACGCGTTACATCGTGTATGTTCGCAACTTTTTTCTCTTTTGCCCATTGTTCGAGTCCTTGAATAATCTCCGGACATATAAAAGGGTTAGTAAAGTTCGCGGTACCGATCGCAACGGCATTTGCCCCTGCGTATAAAAATTCCACAACATCTTCCACTGAATGTATCCCACCCATTCCAATGATAGGAAGATCGGTCTGTTGTCGAACTTCATATATCATACGGATAGCTATCGGTTTTACAGCCGGTCCGGATAAACCTCCAACTTTGTTAGCTAGTAACGGTTTTCCTGTGTTCACATTTATTTGCATTCCCGTTACAGTGTTTATCATCGACAGTCCATCGGCACCTGCCTTTTCCACTGCCAAAGCAAGATCTACAATGCTTGTGACATTGGGAGACAACTTCACATAAACCGGTATACTTGATACTTTTTTCACACGTGAGGTTAATTCCGCTGCTAAATCAGGATCCGTGCCGAATGCAATCCCTCCTTCTTTCACATTCGGGCAAGAAATGTTCAGTTCTATGGCTCCTACTAATCCACTATCTGCCAACTGTTTCGCAGTATTTTCATAGTCTTCCATCGTAGAACCTGCCACATTTGCTAGTAACGGCACTTGATATTGTTCTAACCAAGTCAGTTTTTTCTCAATAATATCCTTTACCCCTGGATTTTGGAGACCAATTGCGTTTAACATCCCAGCTGGTGTTTCAGCCACTCTCGGAGTTTCATTACCATAACGGGGTTCTGCAGTGGCTGCCTTTAAAGCAATCGATCCAAGCTGGGAGAGGTCATATAGTTTTGCAAATTCTTCTCCAAATCCAAAGCAGCCCGATGCAGGCATAATAGGATTTTTCATTGGTAAACCGGGAAGTTTTGTTTCAAGAATCATCTCAATGCCACCTCTCTCCATGGAAACACAGGACCGTTGCTGCAAACTTTTCTGTAGTCCTTCCCTGTTGGATCATCTTGCACATGGCATACACAGGCAAAACATGCGCCAATACCACAGCCCATTCGCTCTTCAAGAGATAAGGCACCTTTTGCGTCTGGAAAAGTATCTTCGAGAGACTTCAACATAGGAACAGGACCACACGCAAACAACTGGTCAAATGAGATATTTTCTCGACGCATGACATCCGTCACAGTTCCTTTATGCCCTTCTGTTCCGTCCATGGTACAATAAAATACTTCCCCTAGTTCAGCAAATTTATCGTGATAAAATGTTGCCGAAGCAGTCGAAAAACCTAGCACAGAAACGACATGAATTCCTTTTTTCTTTAATTCTAATCCGAGCCCATACAGAGGCGGCACACCAATTCCTCCACCAGCCAATACGACTGTATCTGTTCTATTCACATTCTCTATATTAAATCCATTGCCCAACGGACCAAGAACGTCTATTGTGTCACCAATCTTTTTTTCGGATATACACTTCGTCCCTTGACCACCAGACCGGTATATGACTGTTAATTGTCCTTTATCTTTATCATTGGAACAAATACTAATCGGCCGGCGCAAAAGTGGTGTAACTTGATTGGTTGTTTTCATATGCAAGAACTGTCCCGGCTGGTTGACCTCTTCTGGTATATTTCCTTCCAGTTTCATCTCAAAAATATGCTGGGCTATGGGAAGGTTCGAACGTATTCTCATCTCTTCTTTTATCATTCTTTCACTCCGTTCCCTAGCGGCTGCTTCCTCGATTCCATAAGTGGCATAGCTTCCGCGGAAAAAGTAATCATCTCTAACACTTTAAGAAGTGCATCAGCCGTATCGATCGAGGTCATACAGACCACTTCATTTTCTACTGCTTCTCTGCGAATACGGAAGCCGTCCCGAGCCGGCTGCTTTCCTTTCGTCAAGGTGTTCACGATAAACTGGGCTTTTCCTTCTCGGATAATATCAAGCAAGTTTGGTGATTCTTCCGCTACTTTGTTCACTACAGTGGCGGGAATATTATGTTGTTGAAGGAATGTCGCCGTGCCTTCCGTCGCAATCAGGTGATAGCCGATTCGATAAAAACGGCGTGCAAGCTCTAATGCTTCTTCTTTATTCTTGTCTGCCACCGTGAATAGCACCGAGCCATGTGTAGGTATTTTCATGCCGGAAGCAATTAATCCTTTATATAATGCTTTTTCCAACGACTCATCCCGGCCGATTACTTCGCCAGTCGACTTCATTTCCGGCCCTAATGAAATATCTACTCTTCGTAGTTTTGCAAAAGAGAATACAGGTACTTTTACTGACACGCCGTCCTTTTCTGGTAACAAACCACGTTCATACCCTTGACTGTCTAAATTCGCACCAATCATGATTTTAGCTGCTATCGAGGCGATAGGAACTCCGGTAATTTTGCTTAGAAACGGTACCGTTCTGCTCGCACGCGGATTTACTTCTAACACATATACTTCATTTTCATGAATAACGAATTGAATGTTTAATAATCCTTTTATATTAAGTCCTTTGCCGATGGCTATAGTCCGCTCTACAAGTTTTTGTTTTAATTCATCTGAAATCGTTTGAGTCGGGTATACAGCGATAGAATCCCCTGAGTGCACACCAGCTCTTTCAATATGTTCCATGATCCCTGGTATGAAAACAGTCTCCCCATCAGCGATCGCATCCACTTCTATTTCTTTTCCTAACAAATATCGATCAATAAGCACAGGATGCTTTTCATTTACTTTTACAGCCCGAGCCATGTAAGACATTAATTCTTCCTCATTATCGACAATTTCCATAGCTCGCCCTCCGAGAACATAAGAAGGACGTACTAAAACCGGGTAGCCGATCTTTGCAGCAATCGCGGTTGCTTCCTCTACGGAAGTCGCTGTTTGGCCTAATGGCTGAGGAATATTAAGATCTTGTAACGTTTGTTCAAACTTGTCTCGGTCCTCTGCTCGATCCATATCTTCAAGGGTTGTTCCTAATATCTGGACTCCACGTTCATGTAAACCATCCGCCAGATTTATTGCAGTCTGTCCTCCAAATTGAACGATCACCCCTTCAGGTTTCTCACAGTCAACAACATGCATGACGTCTTCTATGGTGAGCGGCTCAAAATATAATTTATCAGAGATACTAAAATCCGTAGAAACCGTTTCAGGATTGTTATTAATAATGATCGCTTCATAGCCTTCTTCCTGTAAAGACCAGACAGTATGAACAGTAGCATAATCAAATTCTACACCTTGTCCAATTCTAATCGGTCCTGAGCCGATGACTAGGATTGACTTTTTGTCTGACCTTACACTTTCATTTTCTTCTTCATAGGATGAATAGTAGTATGGAGTCTGGGACTCATATTCGCCTGCACAAGTGTCCACCATTTTGTACACGGGAGTAATGCTATGGTCCCGCCTGAAATCATATACGTCTCTTTCCTCCCATTCCCATACAATAGAAACCATTTCATCGGAAATACCCATGTCCTTTGCTCTTTTCAGCAATGTTATATTTCCTGGTTGAGCCGCCAGATTTTTTCCTGTCTCCACAATATCTTTCATTTTCTCTAGAAAAAATGGATTGATCTTTGTTAACTCGAACACCTTGTCTAATGACCAAGAACGTTGGAACGCTTCTCCTACTACAAAAATGCGCTCGTCTTCAGCATTGGTTAACTTTTCTTCGATTTGTTCGTCTGTGAACTTACTGAATGAGGCGTCAACAAGATGTGGTTTCCCGAGTTCCAACGAGCGAATCCCTTTCATCAAAGACTCCTCGAATGATCGGCCAATCGCCATGACTTCTCCCGTAGCTTTCATCTGTGTTCCTAACGTACGATTACCGGATTCAAACTTATCAAATGGCCATCTCGGGATTTTCGTAACAACATAGTCAAGGGCCGGTTCAAAGAAAGCGAATGTCGTTCCTGTAATTGGATTTTTAAGTTCATCCAATTGGTATCCAGCTGCAATTTTGGCAGCAAGCTTTGCAATGGGATAGCCTGTCGCTTTCGATGCTAAAGCCGAGGAACGGCTGACCCGGGGATTTACTTCTATAATGTAATATTCAAAGCTGTCAGGAGATAGGGCAAATTGTACATTACATCCTCCTTCTATCCCTAGGGCTTCAATAATGTTTAACGCAGACCGACGCAACATTCCACTTTCTCTGTCAGACAACGTTTGGCATGGAGCCGCGACGATAGAATCCCCAGTATGAATGCCAACGGGGTCGATGTTTTCCATATTACAAACGACAATTTTTTGCCCAGCCGAATCTCTCATCACTTCATATTCGATTTCTTTGTAACCGGCAATACTTTTCTCAATTAAACATTGAGTGACCGGACTATATTTCAATCCTGAACTGACAATCTCTTTTAATTCGTTTTCATTAAATACAAGGCCTCCGCCTGTCCCACCAAGTGTATAAGCTGGTCTTACAATCACAGGATATCCAATTTCTTCAACAAAGCGCTCTGCTTCCTCTAATGTTTGAACAATTTCACTGTCTGGTACCGGAACATTCAATTCACCCATCAGAGCTCGAAATGCTTCTCGGTCTTCTGCTTGTTCAATAGCAGCCAGCTCGGTTCCTAATAATTCTATTTGATAAGCTTCTAATATCCCTTCTCTATGCAATTCCATTGCCATATTGAGTCCTGTTTGGCCACCTAACGTAGGCAGCAATGCATCGGGTTTTTCTTTGCGAATAATACGAGTGACAAAATCGAGCGTGATAGGTTCCATGTATACTTTGTCAGCCATATTTGTATCTGTCATAATGGTGGCCGGATTCGAGTTAATTAAGATAACTTCATACCCTTCCTCTTTTAAAGCTTGACACGCTTGCGTTCCTGCGTAATCAAATTCCGCAGCTTGCCCGATAACTATCGGACCCGACCCAATCACTAAAATTTTATGGATGTCTGTACGTTTTGGCATATTTATCTCTCCATTCCTTTAATAGGCTGGTTCTGGTTGTTATATGTTTCCATCATCTCAATAAAATCATCAAATAATTCAACCGTATCTTCCGGACCTGGTGCGCCTTCCGGATAAAATTGAACACCAAATGCCGGGTGTGCCCGATGGGAAACTCCTTCTGGGGTCCCATCGTTTATATGTACGTGCGTTACCTCTAAATCGGTTTCTTGAAGAGAGTCTGTTTCTACAACATATCCATGGTTTTGGTACGTAATATCCACTTTGTTTTTTGCCAGATTTTTTACCGGGTGATTACTTCCCCGATGACCGGTATGCATCTTTACTACATTAGCTCCACACGCAAGAGCTAACAGTTGATAGCCTAAGCCAATTCCAAAAATAGGGACTTTACCAATTAACGATTGTACAACTCGGCGTGCCTGTTCTAAATCTTCTGGATTTCCTGGTCCGTTACTTAAGACGACGCCATCCGGGTGATAGGAAAATATTTCGTCAGCTGTCGCATGATAAGGCAAGACAAACATGTCACAGTCTTGGCCGATCAATTGACGAGACAAACTATGCTTCGCACCAAAGTCCATTAATACTACCCGGTGACCGTTCCCTGGTGCGTGATACGCATTCTTCGTTGATACTTGTCCAACCTGGTCACAAGATGGCTGAAAATTTTTTAGTTCGTTCACAACTGTTTGAGTATCTGCATCTGCTGCTGTAATACATCCTCTTAACGAGCCTTCTTTTCGTAAAAGTAAAGTCAGCCGCCTTGTGTCCACCCCGGATATACCAGGAATACTCTTTAATTTCAGCCATTCATTCAGAGTAGAAATGCTTCTAAAATTGCTCGGTTTCTCTGCAGATTCCTTGACTACCATTCCTCCTGCTGCTGGATTCAGCGCTTCGAAATCATCTCGATTGATGCCATATCCTCCTGCCAATGGATATGTCCACGTAACAATTTGCCCATAATTAGAAGGATTGGATAAAGTCTCCTGATACCCTGTCATACTTGTGGTAAAGACCACTTCCCCTTTTATCTCCTTATCACTGCCGATCCCTTCTCCATGAAATACAGCACCATTTTCAAGAATTAATTTTCTATTCATTTCCAGAAACCTCCTCATGATTGTCTCAATACATGCTTTAATAATGACATTCTGGCGAAAACTCCATTTTGCATTTGTTTAAATATACGTGAACGTTTGCACTCTACTAATTCATCAGCAATTTCCACTCCTCTGTTGACCGGACCAGGGTGCATAATGATACTACTTTTTTTCATCCTGCTTTCTCTATCTGTTGTTAATCCATAGGAAGAATGAAAGGAGTAAACATTCTGATTGGAAGCATGGTGACGCTCATGCTGAATACGAAGCATCATCATTACATCAGCCATGGGGATAGCTTCATCCATGGGCTGGTACATCTTTCTGTATTCGTCTGGAATCCATTTTTCTGGTCCGGAAACAGTGACATTCGCACCTAGCTTTCTAAGCAGTGAAATATTGGAACGCGCTACCCTGCTGTGTGAAATATCTCCCGCTATTACTACGTTAATGTTTTGGAATGACCCGAACTCTTGGCGAATAGTCATGAGATCAAGAAGAGATTGTGTCGGATGATTTCCGCAACCGTCTCCTCCGTTTATAATCGGTATATTTATTCCTGTTCGAAGATCATCAAAAAATTTTTCTTGACTATGACGAATGACAACCACATCAGCGCCGATGCTTTCCAATGTTTTTACCGTGTCATATAAAGATTCTCCTTTTTGAACACTCGATGAATCAGTGGCAAACGGTAGAATTTCCAATCCGAGATTTCTCTCTGCCGCTTCGAAGCTTAATTTTGTCCTAGTGCTTGGTTCATAAAACAAGTTCACTGCGTATAATCGCTGAAATAACGGTGTTTGTCGAGGTATTTGTGCTATATTCTCTGCCTCGTCTAACAGAGCATGAATTTCCTTTTCCTCCCAGTCCTCTGCACGAAAGACATGGCGTGGTGATTGGATATCCGAATGATTTGCGAACTCTTCTTTAGTCATGATCATGTATCGCTTCCTCCTTTTTATAAAAAGGCTCATACTTTTTTTCAGAACAAAAGTACTTGCACAAGATGTGCTGGCTTCTGCGTTGCAAACAGGACGTTTGCGTTTCTAGCAGAAGAACCACTAGCGACAAGCGCTGGAGACCCCGCCGAGGAGGCTTGCCGCCACAGAGCGGGTTGAAGCGACCTCGAGCCGATGGCGACTGGAGCCAATAAAAAATCCCCCTGAGAAACACTCAGGGGGCAGGGGGTCGTTCCCCGCGACAGCCGATCATTAGGTAAACACACACTTCACCTATTAGCCGTATCACCCTTGAGAGTCTCTCTGTACTCTATTTAAAGGGATATTTACTTTCAAGCAGTATCTTTTTTATTCTCTTGATCCATTTTATCTTTCATCGAAGCAAACATGGCTCCGTTCCCGTACCCGTATTCTTTACCCGGAAGGATAAGATTTAGAATAATTCCTAAGAAGGTAGCTAACGCCATTCCTGTAATTTCCACCCCTTCACCGAGGTTAATAAATGCTCCTCCGATTCCTGTTACGAGTATAACTGATGGAATAATGAGATTGCGCTTAATTCCAAAGTCAATCTGGTTATCAATCATCATTCTCATCCCAGAGGAAGCGATAATTCCGTATAACAGGATGGAGACTCCTCCCATAACAGCTCCTGGGATACTTGCTATCAATGCTTCTACTTTTCCAACAAAACCGAAGAAGATCGCAAAGACGGCAGCTCCACCAATCACAAAGACACTAAATACTCTCGTAATTGCAACTACTCCAACGTTCTCTCCATACGTCGTATTAGGAGGACCGCCTATCAGGGAGGCTACAATAGTTGCTACTCCGTCTCCCATAATCGTCCGGTGAAGACCCGGTTTTTTCAGGAAATTCCTTCCCGTCACTTTACTTAACACCATTGTATCGCCTATGTGTTCAGCTAAAGTAACTAGAGCAATCGGAGCCATTAAGATGACAATGCTCCAGCTCCAACTTGGAGAGAAGGTAACAAACGGAATAACAAAGTTTGGTACATGAAACCAAGGGGCAGCTGAGACTTCACTAAAATTTACTAACCCTGCAAATGAAGCGATGATGTATCCCCCAACTACTCCAAAAAGAATTGGTATTAAGTTGAAAAAACCTTTAAAGTACACAGATGCAATAATAGTAATGGCAAGAGTAGCCAAAGCTACACTGAAGTGAAGCATTGGGTTGATATATTGTCCGCTTTCTGCGTCGAAGTTCATCGCCATTTCAATTGCTGTTCCTGCAAGTCCAAGACCGATAACCATGATGACTGGGCCTACCACTACCGGAGGGAGAAGATTCATCAACCATTGCACTCCACTCCCTTTTATAAGCAGGGCAGCCACCCCGTACACAATACCAGCAGTGAATGTACCAATCATTACACCTTCTGGCCCTCCTATTGCCATGGCGGAGATGACTGGCATGATAAAAGCGAAGGATGAGCCAAGATATGCTGGTATTTGACCTTTCGTTATGATTAAATATGCAATCGTCCCGAGCCCACTTGATACTAAAGCTACCGCTGGGCTTAAACCCGTAAGAATCGGTACCAAGATGGTAGCTCCAAACATAGCAAATAAGTGCTGTAAACTTAAAATGATCCACTGGTTCCACTTCGGTACATCTTTGACATCTAACCTTACTTCTTCTTTTCTCATTGTACCTCTCCCCTTTTTTGAGATATATTGGAACGTCTATTCTGCCAGTAAGAAAAACGTATACTGATAAAAAAAGCCCCTTTGTCCCGGAGACAAAGAGGCAGAAATCACTGGCAGAAAGGCCGGGTGGCCCATACTAGGATCTTCACCTCTTTTCAGTCTCGCAGGACTGATTTAAAGAGATATATATTAAGTTCTGTTCCTAATAATGACTTGGTCTTTCCCATCTTCTTCCGTGAAACCGACAGCAATGAGTTCATCTTTAGCAGTAGGAACATTCTTCCCAATAAAATCCGGTCGGATCGGAAGCTCTCTATGCCCTCTGTCGATCAAAACAGCAAGCTGGATTTGTGATGGTCTTCCACCTGCGTCTATTAATGCATCCATTGCTGCTCGTACTGTACGCCCTGTAAAAAGTACGTCATCAATTAAAACGACCCGTTTATCATTTAAATCGATTGGAATGTCAGTGCCTTTTAACTCTGGATCAGCGGTGCTTGTTTCCGGAGTTAAATCATCTCGATACAGTGTAATATCTACTTCGCCGACAGGGATTGTTTCTCCTTCTATTCTGGAAATATTTTCCGCGATGCGGCGAGCCATGTGAATGCCTCTTGTTTTAATACCAATCAGCACGCAATCTTTTATACCTTTATTACGCTCAATTATTTCATGGGAGATACGTATGATAGCTCTGCGTATCGCTTGTTCATCAAGAAGAACTCTCTCTTTACTTTCCATCATTCAACCCGCCCTCTTTTAATGACTTTATATTGTCCCATAAAAAAACCTCTCATCCGATGAATGAGAGGGGTCTTTTTACATATACGTACACTTCAGCTGCAAGAATTACAGCCGATTCCTGTACATAAGATCCTTCTCAGCCTCACGGGACTACAATTAAAGGTACTCGTCTTTTATTATGTTTTAAAAGGTTATCATTTCTTCTGTTATAGTGATTATGACAGAATGTCAGGATGAAATCAATCCTTTTTTTCTAAATCCTCTATTAAAACCTTCATATCTCTCGGTAGTTCAGCTTCTATTTGCACCTCTTTATCTGTCGAGGGATGAGTGAATTCCAGTTGATACGCGTGAAGTGCTTGACCATTGATCGGTAACGTTTTAGCACGACCATATTTAGGATCACCGGCAACGGGATAACCGATATAGGCCATATGCACTCTGATTTGATGCATTCTCCCTGTCAGAAGCTGACATTCTAAAAGTGTGTAATTTTCCCAGCGATTCAGGACTTTAAAATATGTTACCGCATCTTTAGAGTTTTTATCGGTAACAGCCATTTTTTGACGATCTCTTAGATCTCTTCCGATGGGAGCATCAATTGTTCCATAATCATGAGGCAGATCTCCATGTACGATAGCCCTGTATATTCTTTTCACCTTTCGTTCTTGGAGCTGAAGGCCAAGTTTTTCGTGTGCTTTGTCATTTTTTGCTGCAACGAGAAGCCCGGATGTATCTTTATCCAGCCGATGGACGATCCCAGGACGCCATTCTCCATTTAAAGTAGAGAGCGTACTACAGTGGTGCATCAATCCGTTTACCAAAGTGCCAGTATGGTGACCGGGTGCTGGATGGACCACCATTCCTCGTGGCTTATTAACGACGATGACATCGTTATCTTCATAACGAACATCTAACTCTATTGGTTCGGGCAATAATTCTATTTCTTTCTTCTCTTCAGGAAAGACATCGATTCTATCATGTTCTTGTAACGTGTAATTACTCTTTATTCTTTTCTCATTGACTTGAACACGGTTCTCTTTTATCCAAGTTTGTATGACCGTCCGAGACCATTCTTCCTTTTTTTGAGCTAAAAATTTATCGATTCTACTGCCCGCTTCCCCTTGTTGAACTAACCATGTTTCTTGTTTCATTCTTTTAAATTCCTCTTTTCCTTCATTTCAGACACTGTCATCTTGATGATCAGTAAAACCACACCGGATACAAGCGCGGAATCAGCGATATTAAATATAGGATAATTGTAAGTGAATATGTAAACATCAAAAAAGTCTACCACTTCACCTAGTAATACACGATCGATAAAATTACCAATTGCTCCGCCAAGAATAAGCCCTAGTGATATGCCGTATGTGCGGCTTTCTTTTGCGTACTTCTGCATGTAATAGATGACTGCGATAATAACGACCACTGTCACAATGTAGAAAAACATCATTTGGCCTTGGAGGATACCAAAAGCTGCACCGGCATTGCGGTGAGAGGTAATATAAAAGAATCCAGGTATCACTTCTATACTTTCCCCAATGTCCATGTTCTTTGTAACCAAAAACTTTGTTAGTTGATCCAGACCGATAATTATTAATGCAACGAGATAATATACGATATTCATAATCGAAAGCTCCCTGTTTAATATAAGCATTCCCAAACAACAGGCATTTTCATTCTGCTGTTTGGGAAGGATTTGTTATACTTCGCTGTAATGAGTGGTAACAATATCAGCACACTTTTCACAGAGATCAGGATGCTTTTCATCATTCCCCACTGTCTCTGTTACTGTCCAACAGCGTGCACACGTCTCACCTTCAGCAGGAATAACAATAACCGATGTGTTTTCAAACATTTCAGCTTCTGATGGTGCTTCCGATTTTTCACCCGCTATCGATGCTTTAGATACGATAAATAGTTTATCCAGATCGCCTGCTTTTTCTAACAAAGCTTTTAATTCTTCTTCCGGATATAATTTTATCTCTGCCGTTAGGGATTTTCCAATCTTCTTTTCATTACGGGCATTCTCTAATGCTTTCAATACATCATCACGCGCTGCCATAATCTGATCCCACTTTGAAAGCAGCTCTTTATCTTTTTCTGTCAACATAGATTCTCTTGGCATGTCGGTCAACTGAACACTGTCTGCATCAGTGCCAGGGATGAATTCCCAAACCTCCTCTGCAGTGTGTGGAATGATAGGTGCTGCTAACTGAATCAATGACTGTAACGTGTCAAACATGACTGTTTGAATCGCACGGCGATTTTTATTGTTTTCCGCTTCAATATATAAAGTATCTTTTGCAATATCCATATAAAATGAACTTAGTTCTATCGTACAGAAATTATGGAGAGCATGGTATACCGTCATAAATTGGTAATTTTCATACCCTTGTTGAACCTTGTTAATGAGTTCCTGCAGCTTCACTACCATGTATTGATCAAGTTCTGACATGTCATCAACCGGTACGCGGTTTGTTTTAGGATCAAAATCATTCAAGTTTCCAAGCATAAAACGGAAGGTGTTACGAAGCTTACGATACACTTCAGCAACTTGTTTAAGGATGTCATCTGAAATACGAACATCCGCTTGATAATCGACGGAAGCGACCCAAAGCCTGAGAATGTCAGCACCGAGTTGTTTCATTACTTTATTCGGCACAACAACGTTTCCCATCGATTTACTCATCTTTCTGCCTTCTCCATCAAGAGCAAAACCATGACTTAATATCGATTTATACGGAGATTGACCTTTGACAGCAACACTTGTTGACAATGATGAATTAAACCATCCACGGTATTGATCAGATCCTTCTAGATACATATCCGCAGGAAAGCGTAAGTCCTCTCTCTCTTCCAAAACAGCTTGGTGAGAAGAACCGCTGTCAAACCAAACATCCATAATATCCATTTCTCTTGTAAAATCACCATTTGGACTATGCTCTGAGGTGAAGCCATCAGGAAGCAGTTCCTTCGTTTCCCATTCAAACCAAATATTAGATCCATGCTTTCGAAACAAGTCAGACACGTGATTAATTGTCTGATCGGTAATGATAGCTTCTCCATCTTCTCCATAAAAGATTGGAATAGGTACTCCCCACGCGCGCTGTCTGGAGATACACCAGTCACCGCGGTCGCGAACCATATTATACAGCCGTGTCTCCCCCCACTCTGGAATCCAGGAGACGGACCGAATCGCTTCTAGCAAATCCTCTCGAAAATCTTCGATCGATGCAAACCACTGGGCAGTTGCCCTGAAAATAACAGGCTTTTTTGTCCGCCAGTCATGCGGGTAAGAGTGTGTAATAAATTGAAGTTTGAGAAGGGAGCCTAACTCATCCAATTTCTGAGTGATAGGTTTATTAGCCTCATCGTAAAACATTCCTTCAAAACCGGGTGCTTCATTAGTAAAATGACCCTTGTCATCCACTGGACAAAAGGCGTCTAATCCATACTGCTTCCCTACGACATAGTCATCTTCCCCGTGTCCTGGCGCCGTGTGTACACATCCAGTACCTGCATCAATCGTTACGTGGTCACCTAATATGATTAAAGAATCTCTTCCATAAAGAGGATGCGCTGCCATGACATGTTCTAATTCTTGCCCTTTACATTTCTTCACTATTGCAGCTTGTTCCCATTCTAATTCTTTTTTCAGTTCTTCTAAACGGCCTTCAGCAATAACATACTTTTGCTCTCCCTCTTGTACCACTACATAGGTCAATTCAGGATGCACGGTGATTGCCAAGTTGGCAGGGATCGTCCAAGGGGTAGTAGTCCAAATAATGAACTTCTCATCTCCATCAAGAACCTGTTTCCCATCTTTTACGTCAAAAGCCACATAAATAGAAGGAGAGCGTTTGTCATGATATTCAATTTCTGCTTCAGCTAAAGCTGATTCAGATGAAGGAGACCAATACACAGGTTTTTTACCTTTATAGATATAGCCTTTTTTCGCCATCTCACCAAATACTTTAATTTGTTGAGCTTCATATTCATGCGTCAACGTTATATAAGGATTATCCCAATCTCCTCTGACTCCAAGTCTTTTAAATTGCTCGCGTTGACTATTAATTTGTTCATGAGCGTATTCTTCACATAGCTTTCTGAACTCAGCAATTGTCATTTCTTTGCGCTTCACTTTTTTATTTTTAGTAAGAGCCGTTTCAATAGGAAGACCGTGTGTATCCCAACCTGGTACGTAAGGAGCATGGTACCCCATCATGGATCGAGAGCGAACAATAAAGTCTTTCAAAACTTTGTTTAAAGCATGCCCCATATGAATATCCCCATTTGCATAAGGTGGGCCATCGTGTAGTACAAATAGCGGACGCCCTTTTGTTCTTTCTTGTACTCGTTCATACATATTGTCTTCTTCCCACTGTTTTTGTCGTTCCGGCTCTTTATTAGGAAGGTTTCCTCTCATTGGAAACTTTGTTTTTGGCATTAACAATGTCTCTTTGTAACTCATTTATTCTTCCTCCTATTTAAAGCGAATAGCTTTTATAATTTAAACGATGAAAAAAGGCCTCCTCATCCCTGAAAAGGGACGAGAAAGCCTCGCGGTACCACCCTTGTTGTTTACTTGAATAAAGCACAACCACTTTGCTTGCGATAACGGCTCTAGCCGCCGAAGCCTAATAATCATAAAGAATGTTCAGCTTCGGAACTCCAAGGTGATGTCCTGTTTCTTGTTTTACCGCGCTCTCACCACCCACGGTTCGCTGTGCAAAAACAGTCGGAAACAGGCACGTCCTTATCTTCGTTGGTTTTTGACTTTTTATTGATGAAATTATAGAACAAATGACGTGAGTCCGTCAAATTATTCACGAGAAGGCACATTTTCTTCTTCTAGTTCTTCTGTCCCTTCATCTCTTTCAGTTACTTGATCCCAATCTTCATTATGTAGCATTTCGAGCTGGGCTTCAATGAGCATTTTAAAACGCATGCGATAAACAGAAGCCTGTTTTTTTAGCTCTTCTATTTCCATTTCAATTTTCCTAGCCTTGTTTAAAGCATCGTTAATAATTCGATCTGCATTTTTTTCCGATTCTTTAATAATTAATTGGGCTTCTTTTCTTGCATTTCTGCGCACTTCTTCTGCAGATTCTTGAGCAACTAGAATAGATTTATTTAAGGTCTCCTCAATATTAGAGAAATGTTCAAGCCTTTCTTCTAATTCGTCCACCTTAGAAAATAATTCATTTTTTTCCCGGATTACTGTTTCATAATCTTTGATGACTTGATCTAAAAACTCATTCACTTCGTCTTCATCATATCCACGAAATCCTCGCGTAAACTCTTTATTATGAATATCTAGCGGTGTTAAAGGCACATTCCCCACCTCCTGTAAAGTTAAAAATATATGTAAGATTCTCATTCCCTGGATTCTTCATCGGGCTATTTCTCTCTTATTCGCCAAAAATAGAGACATTTCCTGCAGACAATGATATATTAGCGACTTCCTTTTGTTCCATAAACAATTCGCCAACGCCCTTTTTTGGTTTGACCCTCTACTTCACGAATGATCGTCCGCCCCAAACCACGAACAGAAACATAATCACCTTGTTGAAGAAGAGAGGATGCTTGGTCCGTGGTTTTCCAATTTACTTTCACAAGTTTCTTCTCTATATAGGCATTGGCTTTGCTTCGGGATATGTTATACATTTTTGCAATCAGCGCATCAATACGAAAAGAAGTAACAGTCGTAGTCTCGTATACCCATTCCTCTTCGACAGGAAGGATGTTATGAAAAGAACGTTCGGATAGAGTGACAGGACCTTTTCCGATTTGTTGAAGGTTCATTTCAACAAAAGGAGCAATCTCCTTTGCAGTTACAAATTGATAGTTCCCTTCGTATTCTAGAATATCTCCAAATTTACGCCTCTCCAGACCAAGTCCCATCAAGGAACCTAACACATCACGATGACTAATTTTTACGAATTTCGAGGGATAATGAATGTCATAAAGCGTCATATCAAAATCTTCTTCATGAATGTTTTCATAAAATGGATATAACAACGCCCTTTTTCTTTCACAGTTTTCACTGCCGCCCCAAAAAGATAAATAAACGATTTCGTCCTTTCCTACCACTGATGCAAGAATATCTTGTTCTCGCGGGTCCAAGAAATCAGTCAGCTTTTGATCATATGTGTGTTCAACTGCAGCTTTCCATTCTAAAGCTTGTTCTATAAATGCGTGCTCTTCTTTGCGGAAGTGTTCGAAAATTGACATCTCTAACCGTCCTTCATAACTCCTGTACCAACATGGAAGACGTACACCCAGCTTCAGACTAAATTAGCTCGAGTTTATTTCCATTCACTCGCGGTGCATAAGTCTCTTCCTAGTCTCCTAAGCTTATCACCTAAAGCTACCGCCTTACCCTTTGCTAGAATCAACCTAGAAAAAGAGTGCTTGCACTCCAAACCTAGCAAAATGAAGGGCAATAATCGCCACGATCGGTGATATATCTATCATTCCTAGAGGCGGTATAATGCGTCGAAAAGGCTCTAAATATGGTTCTACTAAACTTCCAAGCATTTGTCCAAAAGACGATTCTCGAGCGTTTGGAAACCAGGACATTAATATATAAGCAATAATAATCCACGAATATATTTGCATTCCTGTAAGCAATATAACTCCAATTGTTTGCATGAGTTGTAATCTCCTTTAAAATCGAATCAATCATGGGACTGGCTTAACATTTCGGATATGGCGCCGGAAACATCGACATTATCCGGAGTACATAGGAATATATGATACCCCACTTTTTGCATTTCCCCGCCAATAGCGTAAACGGTCCCACTTAAAAAATCAACTACTCTTCTTGCTTCTTCGTTAGGGAGGCGCTGCAGGTTAATGATGACTGATTTTCTATTTTTTAAATGGTCCGCAATATCTTGTGCCTCTTCATACACACGAGGTTCCACCAGCATAACCTTAGCTGATTGTTGAATGCTTTGCAAACTGACAACGTTTTTAGTATGATTCTCCTGTTCGGAGGTATCTGCCACTTCCACCTCTTCTTCAACTACGTCGTCATCTAACTCAAAAAAACGTTTAAATTTCGATTTAAAGCTCATCATTCTCCCCCCTTCCGCCTCGTGAATGACCCGTGATGTCAGAGTTCGTTAGCTTTTCCCTACTAAGAGACTGCCAATCCGTACAATCGTAGCGCCTTCTTCAACAGCAATGTGAAAATCATTAGACATCCCCATTGACAACTCCCGGCAAGGAGCATGCTTAAGATTTAAATCGATCACGCGATCTCGCAGTTCTCTCAGCCTCCGAAAGACAGGTCTCGTAGCTTCAGGATCCTCTTCATAAGGAGCCATGGTCATAAGTCCGACCACCTCAATTGATGGATATTGCTCAAGGGATTGAATGAAATCAATCGTTCCATCAGGTGATAACCCTGCCTTTGATTCCTCTCCTGATACGTTCACTTGAACAAAACAACGAACTTTCTTTTGTTCAGGACACCGCTTCTGAAATTCTTTTGCTAGTGATTTACGATCAAGAGAATGGAAATAATCATACTTATCAATGATTTCTTTTACTTTTCTCGATTGAAGAGTGCCTATGAAGTGAAAGGTAGCTTGTCCATTCAAAGCTTCCCACTTTTTCACCGCCCCTTCCAATCTGTTCTCACCTATATGATGTATCCCCGCTGCCACTGCAGCTTTAGCAGTATCCACTGATACATATTTTGTTACCGCCACGATTTTAACATCTTCGTGTTTTCGGCCTGATTTGTCACATGCTGTCTTAATTGTTTCTTGAATGTCTGCTAAATTTTCTGCAATTGTCACCGTGCTTTCCTCCTGTACTTTCCTTAGTTCCATCATTCTTTATTCCTATACATGTCATCATTCGGCCAGTTGTTCCTTGATCTCTCCGATGAGAAAAGAACAAATTATCCTCTATATATGTACAATGTTTGCTTATAAATATATTCTCAAGAGGTAATCCAGCTTTTTCAAGAAGGAGTGCGTTCATTTGTTTTAAATTTAACTGATAGTGGCCTTTCTTTGAAGTATACCATGGTTTCGGTTTCTCTTTCGGACATATCATATCCATTCGGTGAATGACTCTTTCATCTACTTCATAACGCGCTTGTGAAATAGATGGACCGATGACAGCTACTATGTCACCGACAGGAACCTCTTTTTTATAAATCCATTCTTTCACTAATTTTCCTCCGATATCTAAAGAGGTACCTTTCCAGCCGGCATGCGCAAGCCCAACGTAACGAGTCAGAGGTGAATAAAAAAATAAAGGGACACAATCTGCATAATAACTAGTTAAGAGGATTCCTCTCTCCCTAGTATACATTCCATCCGCTTCTAGTGGTGTCTCATTCAATATATTAGTGCTGGACATTTCTATAATATGATCTCCATGTACTTGTTCCGCCTCCACCCAATGAGAGAAGCCAGGACCTATTTGGTCTGCAATGGCCTGCCTATTTGCTGATACTGCGGCTGGATCATCACCTGTGTAGTAAGCCATATTTAATGAGTGAAAAGAATGACGACTATTCCCGTTGCGCCGAGTAGTCATTCCAGCTATCAAATCCTCATCATCATCGAATGGAGAAACATTCACTTCTAGAAAACTTTCAGAACGTGGAAAAAAAGGATCCTTCCTCACGCAAATCGCTTCCTTTATTCGTACATTTTGCCATAAATCGTCTATTTATTTTAACATATTTTATGATCATCCCATAGAAAGTTCTCGTTTGTTTTATTTATAATATGCTCTCTTCTTCTTTTTTTCTACGATGTTCCTAAATTTCATTCTTCATAGAGATTCACTAATATGACGTCTGATCCAATTTTTACTATTTGTGTCCATGGTATGACAAATTCGTTATCACGATTGAAAAAGTTCATCATCTTTCCAGCCCCACCTACTATGAGTGCTTCTACCTGCCCTGCTTCAACATTTATATCAATATCCCCAACATGGCCGAGCCTTTTTCCGGTATGCATATTCACTATATCTTTCGCTTGGAGTTCTGATATTCGCATAAGCACCTCTCCTTTTAATTCGGAATTCTATTGGCTGTAGCCGCATGTTATAAGCAGTGTCCGCCCCCTGCCCAGACATTGTATTTGGTTCAGTATTTCATTTATATGTTAGTTAACGTAGAAACATTAATATAAAATGTTCTTCCCACAAGTAGGAGTGTAGAATTTTTGCATAAAAAAAGCTCCCGTACAAAACGGGAGCCATACTCAAACACTCGCTGTTCGATTCATTTGTTTGATTGCCGCTTTTTCCAGACGGGACACTTGGGCTTGCGATATACCAATTTCTTCAGCAACTTCCATTTGCGTTTTTCCTTGGAAAAATCTCATATCCAATATCATCTTTTCTCTGCTGCTTAGACGAACCATTGCTTCTTTCAATGCTAAATGATCCAACCATTTTCTATCCTGTTCTTTATCATCGCTAATCTGATCCATAACATAAATGGGGTCGCCGCCATCGTTATAAATTGGTTCAAATAAGGAAACAGGATCTTGAATGGCATCTAGAGCAAATACAACATCTTCTTTTGGCATATCCAGTTTAGCGGCTATCTCTTGGACAGTAGGTTCTTCTTCTCTCGATCGCTCGGCCATTAACTTGTCTCTCGCTTGGAGAGCTTTGTATGCTGTGTCCCGCAACGATCGCGACACACGGATAGGATTATTATCTCGTAAATACCTTCTTACTTCACCTATAATCATTGGTACCGCATACGTAGAAAATCGTACATTTTGAGATAAATCAAAGTTATCTATAGACTTCATTAACCCTATACAACCAACTTGAAATAAATCATCCATATGTTCTCCACGGTTATTGAAGCGCTGGATGACACTTAGCACAAGGCGGAGATTTCCATTTACTAGTGCCTCTCTTGCTGACTCATCACCTTTGTGCATGCGTTTAAACAATTCTCTCATTTCCTGGTTTTTAAGGACGGGAAGTGTCGATGTATCCACACCACAAATTTCTACTTTGCTACGTGCCAATTCCATTCCCTCCCAAGCATAGATGTATGGGGACTTCCTTCAGTGGTTCTGGTGAAGTATCATCCCGCTTCTTAAGTACGTGTATGCTCAGTATGGTCCTTATAAAAAGAAATTATGCAGGAAGGGATGGCTGCACAGTTCTATGGAAACGAACACTTTATTAAAATAAAGAATGAAATGTAATTATTTCAAGGTGTCACAAAGAATGGCTTCTTAAAAAAAATTCATTAGTAAATTCTCCCATTCTTTATAAAAAAAGAGAAACGCTAAAACGTTTCTTCCAAGTTACACCATTTTATTAAATTCTTTTTGTAAACGTTTAATGATTCTTTTTTCCAAACGAGAAATATATGATTGGGAAATTCCTAATAAGTCAGCGACATCTTTCTGAGTCTTCTCTTTCTTACCGGCCAAACCAAATCTCATTTCCATGATTTGTTTTTCACGAGGATTTAAAGTTTCTAAAGCGCCTCTTAATAGATGACGGTCCACTTTTTCTTCAATTCCTCTCGTAATGATGTCTTCTTCGGTCCCCAGGATATCAGACAACAAAAGCTCATTGCCATCCCAATCAATATTCAGAGGTTCATCAAAGGAGATTTCAGAGCGTATCTTATTTGTCCTTCTTAGATGCATCAGTATTTCGTTTTCGATACAACGAGAAGCATAAGTTGCTAATTTAATTTTCTTTTCAGGATTAAAAGTATTTACTGCTTTAATAAGCCCAATCGTTCCAATGCTAATTAAATCTTCGATGTTAATGCCTGTGTTTTCGAATTTTCTAGCAATGTACACAACCAGTCTTAAATTTCTTTCTATTAAAATCGATCTCGCTTCTTCATCCTCTTTCGGTAGCAAATTGATGAGATGAGCTTCTTCTTCTTTCGATAAAGGGGGCGGGAGTGCTTCACTGCCACCAATATAATACAGTTCGTCCGGTTTGAAGCCGAGCTTCTTTAATAATTTCATCCAAAATAATTTAAGTTTTAATGTCAGCAAACCGAAGACCTCCTTTACTTTGTATTTATGCTGTAGCGTGTTTACTTGTCTCCAATGGATCGGAAGGAAATATCATCGTAAAATCATTGCTTGAAGAAAGTTGCCTCGTTTCAAGTCCCACTAATATGGAATCAAAAGTACTAATTTCTTCATCTTCGACAGCTACTCGATCTGGTTTAAACGCCACCATCATTTTCATGTCCTGACCTGCTGAGCGATAGGGGATAAATCTCCACCTGTCTTTCCAATGGGTAATTTCACTTAATTGTTCTAAGCGATTATGATGGACAACTTCGTGTAAGGTTTCATATTCATCCATCGGCCAAATTTTCCGTAAATGAGATATCTGCATCACCATTACAGGCACTCGAGTAATGGGATCTTTTAACTCGTTTCCGGTATCAACTAAAGCTTTCCCTTCTAAACTCACTCCTTCTGCTTCGATGACAACATGAGCAAGCTTGGACATTTTTACTTTTCTTTTTTTAATAATAGAGTCTGTCCAATAAAAGATGAGCCATATCCCGGGGATAGATAATACAATAAGTATTAGAGAAAAGCTGCTATACATGGATTGGACGTAATGAGAGATAGCAATATAGTGTTCCTGGATAGAGTATCTCCACGTTTCCAGCGCAAGAATCGTTCCGGCGGCTAGAAAACTTGTCATATAAAACATAAAGACACTTTGAGCGAACATGTACAAGGATGAATAACCAAAGGCGAGCCAAACTAGAACAATTGTTAATAATGCTTTCCCGAAAGGGTGAAATAACCAACTTTCCCATGGCGTTAATACAAAAAAAATAGTGCATGAACCTAAAAGGGAAACAAACCACAATCTTTTTTTTGTTATCTTTCTTTTAAGGAGACGAGCGGTACCGGTTAACAATGTTACATGAATAATAAGATTGATCCCCCATAAAATATCTAGATAATATATGTCAGCCCCCTCCCCCTACCTTTTCTTATTTTGATTATATAGCTACTATATTTAAAAGTCTGTCAGTTCATGACAGCCTTTTCACTCTTCTTTTCAAAGATTTTGTCGCAAGAATCATTGACGACAGAATAACCAAACATTCTCATGTACGAGCAAATCAAAGAATGGGAAAAAAGGGAATAATCGTATGACCGTGGGATTTTGCCAGACTATAATTGGTGAGGAATCGGAAAACATAACCGTGAGAGGAGGTGATTTTCTGAATATTGCTGTCTCATGTGCCTTCCTTATTGGTGATGAATATAAATCGTGTGGTTAAAAACTTTCCATAAAGAGCCTAGTCATAGAAAAAGTCACATTAAAGAAAACGCTCCCGGCTATCCATTTGATAAGCGGGAGCGTTTCTCACTCTGATCGTTATAGTTATGCTTCGTTCAATTATTGTCTTCTTCTTCTACGATTACGCAGAAAAGCTGGGATGTCTAGTGTATCAGCTGCCTCTTCTTGGACAGGAGCCTCACGTCTTGGTTCTTGTGGTTCTTCTTGAGGACGCTCCTGTGGTTGACTGATACGCCCAGTTGCATTGTTTTGTTGAGTTCTTCTCTGTTGAAGGCCGCCTTGACGAGGAGCAGGTCCAGCATTTTTATCCTCTGCGTCCTGAAAACCAGTAGCAATAACAGTAACTACAATCTCGTCATCAAGGTTATCATTAATTACTGAACCAAAAATCATATTTACCTCTTCATCAGAGGCATCAGACACAATTTCAGCAGCCTCATGCACCTCAAATAAACTTAAGTTGCTGCCGCCTGTAATATTCATCAGAACACCTTGAGCCCCGTCTACAGATGTCTCTAAAAGAGGACTAGAGATTGCTTTCTTTGCGGCTTCCGCGGCTCTGTTCTCACCTGTAGCGATACCAATCCCCATTAAAGCGGAACCTTTTTCACTCATGATTGTTTTCACGTCCGCAAAGTCGAGGTTAATAAGCCCAGGGACTGCAATTAAGTCGGAAATACCTTGCACACCTTGACGCAATACGTTATCCGCCTCACGAAACGCCTCCAACATAGGAGTACTTTTATCAACAATTTCCAGAAGACGGTCATTAGGTATGACAATTAAAGTATCTACTTTGTCTTTTAACGCTGTAATACCGGATGCCGCTTGTGTAGAGCGTTTACGGCCTTCAAATGTAAACGGACGAGTGACAACACCTACTGTCAAAGCACCGATTTCTTTTGCAACTTCTGCAATAACCGGTGCTGCACCTGTGCCGGTTCCGCCTCCCATTCCTGCTGTGATAAAGACCATATCGGCACCTGTCAATGCTTCCTCTAACTGTTCTCTACTCTCTTCTGCTGCTTTCTTTCCTATATCCGGATTTGCTCCTGCACCTAGTCCACGTGTTAATTTACCACCAAGCTGTAATTTTGTTTCTGCATCTGATAGCTGCAAGGCTTGTGCATCGGTATTAACTGCTATGAATTCAACGCCTTGGAGGCCGTTTTCGATCATGCGGTTGACAGCATTCGATCCACCGCCTCCTACGCCTATTACCTTAATTTGCGCTAACTGATCCATATCCATTTCGAATTCCAACATTAAAGGTCCTCCCTAATTCTTCAAGTCTATCGCTTCATTTGTCGTTTTGACACATTGAAAATGAAAAGGTCCTGCGTTCATTCAGCACAGAACCTATTCAAAAAAGACTTTAAAAAAGTTTTTGACTTTCTTTTTCATACCAGGTCCGTCTTGTTTCTTCTCTCTCTTAGGTTGTGTGTCCTCTTTGAGAGACTCATTATTTTCATTTTTCTTCACTGGCGCTACAGCTGCTGCCGCCTCTCTGCTTTGAATTTTCACATTTTGGTTAGCAAATTCAATAAGCCCGATACCTGTAGTATATATAGGCTCGCGTACACCAATATAATCTGGCACCGCCATGCGGACGTTATGACGCAAAACGTCCCGAGCAAGTTCCAATGTACCGGGAATCATTATAGAGCCACCAGTTAATACAAAGCCGCCCGGCAAGTCAGAAAAGCCCAGTCTATGTACTTCACTAGCTGCCATTTCAAAAATTTCTTCCATACGTGGTTCAATAACATGAGCAATTTCATATTGAGTGTATTCTTCCGGCTCTTCACTGCCAATTGTTTGAATTTCAAAAAGAACTTCATCTGATGCTTCATCAATAAAAGCGTGACCATGTTCTTTCTTAATTCGTTCTGCTTCTTCCATGGTAGTACGAAGGCCAACTGAAATGTCATTCGTAATATGGTCTCCCCCGATAGTTAACACGGACATCGCTTTCATCGTCCCGTTTTGAAAAACAGATACAGTCGATGAGCCGCCGCCAATATCTACTAATGCCACCCCTAATGACTTTTCATCTTTAGAGACAGCAACACTCCCTGCTGCTAATGGCTGCAGACAGATATCAGCCACAGCCAACCCAGCCTTCTCTACACATCTAAGCAGATTATGTAAAGCAGTTTTTGCACCTGTAATGATAGTGCCTTCCATTTCAAGACGTACTCCTAACATGCCGCGCGGATCATTAATTTCATCTAGCCCATCCACAATAAATTGGTGGGGAATGACGTCAATAATTTCTCTTTCCGGCGGGATAGGCATAACTTGAGCAGCATCCATCACTCGCTCTATATCTTCATCTCTAATTTCTCTATCAGCACTTGAAACAGCAACGACCCCGCTGCAAAACTGCATATCAATATGGTTACCGTTCACCCCGACAACCACTTGTTCCACATCAAGGCCTACCATCCGCTCAGCCTCAGTCACAGCTTCACGAATGGATTTTACTGTTTCATCGATATCTACAATCGCTCCTTTTTTTAAACCGGTAGAGGGGGCATTCCCCACACCCATTACTTTTAAGGAGCCTCCGGACATATCTCCAATTATAACACGAACGCCGGACGTACCGATATCAAGGCTGACGTATATTTCATCGCTGTTCATATAGTGGCACCTCCCGTTGTAGGTCTCTACTGCATCTATTGTTTTTACTCTATTACTTCATCTACTTTCATCTTAGCATGGGTAAGTATGGAGTAGTAGAGTAAAAAGCAATTCATAGATTACGATTATTTTTCAATACAATTACAACTTCCACATTTGTTTCATTTTCCCTTTTAAAGTCAGTAAATAAATTGGTAGTTAGTTATATCTAGTCTACACTACCTTCTCATTGTAGAAAAGCTAAAGTTCCTATAGGGTGACTTAAGTTTTCACACAAGAAAGAGAATTCGTATACTCATAACTTCAAATTCGTGCACGTTCACAAATGACAGCCAGGTTCTCTATTATTAGCTTATTACTTTTACTGAGCTTGCTCTACTTCTGCCGGTAACCTCTCTTCGACTTCTTCTTCCTCCCAGGATTCAAAGTAAGCACTCATTTTCATATGAAGAACACCAGGGGTATCCGGGTTGATTTCCCTGGATATAGCAGGGTAAGACCCCATATTCTCTGCAAAATCATTCACATAAGTAACAACTTCAATTCCATCATTCATATACAAGAACAGTTCATTTTCTTCTTCGTTTTCAGGAAGATAATGAACTTCGGAAATCCGATTCAGAATACCATCGCCTAACTTACTCAATTCATTAGTAAACGCTTCAAGCTTGGAAGAGTCGTTAAAGTTTTTTAATACCGGGGCGTCAGCTGACAGGCTTCCTGTACTGATAGCATTCAATACAGTTCCGTTTTGAAGAACCGGCACATAACGATCTCCATCCTCCACATAAGCAATTCGTTCATGCTCCGTGACGTGAATTTCTACGGTCGATGGGAGATTTCGATCGACCGAAACTTCTTTGATTTCATCAAGTTCTGCGATATGTGACTCCGCTTCTGAGATCTCCAGCTGCCACATGCTTGTCCCTGTCTGAATCATGCTGGTATCGATAATCTTCTTATCTTCTACTAATTGCGATCCTTCCACCGTAATATTTCTCACATGGCTGAGGGGGGATTGGAAATAAACAACGAGAAGAATAAGAATAAAAAAGATGGAAAGATATGTAATGAGTCGTCGGTTTGTTTTCTTTCGACGTTTTTCTTTCAGGGCAGGTATATGATCCTCCGCTTTTACTATTTTGTCATCCGGCATCTTTTTTACCCTCCAATCCCCAGGACAATTATGTTTATAACTAATAAGGAAGGCTGCGGGCCCATGTATGCTGGGCCCTAGTCATGCCTGTTCACAATTTCTACTTCTGTTCTCATCTCAACATTATATAATCGTCTGATTGTTTCCTTCACGTGATTTATTATTGCTAACACATCGGAAGCTTTAGCCTCTCCAAGGTTCACAATAAAATTACTATGCATCTCGGATATTTGCGCATCGCCTACCCGGTATCCTTTCAGACCTGCCTTTTCTATTAACGCTCCCGCGTGATCAGGTAATGGATTACGGAACACACTTCCGGCGCAAGGTCTGTTCCACGGTTGTGTTTCACGACGGTATCGTTTATGTTTCTGCATCTCTTCCATTATTGCTTTTTTATCACCTGGTTTTAGTTGAAGTTTGGCTTCCACACAAATCCCTTTTTCTTTTTGAAGTCGGGAAGTTCGATAGGAAAAGTCCATATCCTCTTTATTAATCCATTCGAGCCTTCCGTCTGGAAAAAGTACATGTGCCTCTTTAAGGATGTTTGCCATCTCTGAACCGTGAGCGCCTGCATTCATGAACACAGCACCGCCTACAGTTCCAGGGATCCCGCCTGCAAATTCCAATCCAGACAGACCTTGTTTACTAATGACATTGGCAAGTTTTATAAAAGAATAACCAGCTCCCACACGTACGAAGTCTCCGTCTTGTTCAAGGTGGCTTACGTTCGGTCCTAACTTGATGACCGCTCCTTCAATTCCGGCGTCATCTACGAGTAAATTAGAACCTCTGCCAATCGCCCGCCAAGGCAGATGATGCCTGGTAATAATGTTCATTGTTTTTTTAAGCCCATCAATTCCATCCGGTTCTATAAATATATCTGCGGGACCGCCAATTTTCCACATTGTATGTTTGGACAACGGTTCCGATCCCAACACTTTTCCTACATTCTCATTTTCAAGTTCACGTATAATTTCTCTCATCTTCCCCTTATTCCCTCCTTTTTGCCGGTTTTACCAAGCCTTTCATTAAACGATACAAGTCTTCCGCCGCTTCCGGAGCGGCCAACTGCAAGGATGCTTGATGCATTTCTTCCCATTTCTTTGGATCCTTTAAAATTTCATCAATATCACTTAGTAAGGAATTTGAGTTTACATCTTTTTCTTTTCGTAGAATAGCTGCTCCGTTGTCACTAAGCATTCGTGCATTTTTTTCTTGGTGATTGTTAGTAACATAAGGACTTGGTATTAAAATAGCAGGTAATCCCAGTGCTGTGATTTCCGCTAAAGTCGTTGCACCTGCTCTTGTGACAATTAAATCTGTATGGTATAAAACAGCAGGCATATCATGAATAAACGGTTGTATCACTACATTAGCTGGATTACCAGCCTTTTTTACTTCCTTCATTACTTTATCATAATGAACCGATCCTGTTATATACAAAAATTGCCAATCTTTAACGGCAACTTCGTCTAATGAGGTTAAAAATGCGTCATTAATTGGCTTCGCCCCTCGACTGCCACCTACGATAACAACTGTTTTTCGCCTTGTAGCCAATCCCAAATCAGGTAATGGATTCAACGGCTTTTTTCCTGCCACTTCCGAAGCTCGTGGGTTGCCGGTCACTTTTACTTTGTCAGCAGGAAAGTAAGCAGCCGATTCCGGAAATGATACCGCTACTTTGTTCACGTATCGGCTTAAAAACTTATTTGTTAATCCCGGAACACTATTTTGCTCGTGAATTAATGAAGGTATGCCGAGTTTTGAGGCAGCAAAGACAACTGGTCCTGCTACATAACCACCGGTACCGATGACAACGTCGGCATCAAATTGTTTTATTATTTTCTTCGCTTTTTGAACACCTCTTAAAAATTTCCAAACCGTTTTCATATTATGCAGGGAAATTTTTCGTTTAAACCCACTGATCTCAATCGTATCAAACGGTATACCTGCTCTTGGAACAATGCCGCTTTCAAGACCATTTTTTGTTCCTATATATAAAAATTCACTCTCTGGATGAGCTTTTTGAATTTCATGAATAAGAGCGAGAGCGGGGTAAATATGACCACCTGTCCCGCCTCCTGTGACGATAATTTTCATAGTGTCCTCCCAAATGCTTAGTAAAAATAAGTACGGTGCCGTGTAATATTTAAAACAATTCCCATCGCTAACAGCATGAGAGTAAGCGAAGAACCACCATAACTTAAAAATGGCAACGTAATACCGGTAACAGGAAATAACCCGATTACTACGCCTATATTGATCAATACTTGTAAAAATACCATTCCACACACACCGGCAGCTAGAGAGGCACCGAACATGTCAGGAGCTGTTAGCGCAGCTGCTACCCCTCTCCACAATACCACTCCGAAAAGAAAAAGCACGAACGCCGCTCCTATAAACCCTGCTTCCTCCGCAACAATGGCAAAAATAAAATCCGTTTGTGGCTCTGGAAGATAGTAATATTTTTGACGGCTATCCCCAAACCCTAAGCCAAATAAACCTCCTGGGCCTACTGCATATAGGGATTGAATAATTTGAAACCCTGCCCCGAGAGGATCAGACCACGGGTCAATGAATGACGTAATACGCTGTAATCGATAAGGAGCAGAGATAATAAGACCTATAAAACCGACCACACCGATTAGACCTAATAATACAAAGTGCCGAATACGAGCACCAGCTGTAAATAAGAGCACAAAACACGTCCCCGTCATTACCGCTCCGGTCCCTAAATCCGGTTGGAGCATAATAAGAGCAAATGCTAAAAAAATGAGCAGTAAAGCAGGAAGCATTCCATTTTGAAAGTGAGTTATTTTTTTCTGATTGACTGCCACATAGTGAGACAGAAAAATAATCATCCCTAGTTTCATGAATTCAGAAGGCTGGAGAGAGAATGCTCCTGCCCCTATCCAGCTTCGAGCTCCGCCTCTCACCATCCCGACACCGGGAATTAATACCAGTATCAGCATAACAAAACAAATAATTAAAATAGCAATAGACCAACGTTGCCAAAACCAATAGTCAATTTTGGCGATGATAACCATAGATATGACTCCAACACTTGCAAATATCAATTGTCTTTTCACAAAATAATAAGGATCATCTTGAACGTATTCTGCCCACACAGAGCTAGCACTATATACCATAAATAGGCCGATTAAGAGCAGCAAAATAATTGCTGAAAAGAGTATTGGATCATACGGTTTCACGCGGCTCTCCATAAATGCTCACCTCTTCACACCCATTAAATCTCTTCTTTTCAATCTATGGCTGAAAAGTGGTGAACATGCTTTCTTTATTTATGCGTTCGGATCCTTTAAATGATTAATTATCTCAACAAACGCTTCACCGCGCTCTTCAAAGGTTTTAAACTGATCCCAACTTGCACACGCGGGTGACAACAAAAGTATATCGGATGGATCTGTCTCCTCAAATGCTAAAGGAACCGCCTTCTCTAGAGTATCAGCAGTCTTTATATTTAACACACCAGCCTGAGTAGCTGCCTGGACTAATTTGTTTTTCGTTTCTCCGTAAAAAACAGCAGCTTTAACTTTACTTAGAGACGGGATTAACTCATCAAAACTGTTGCCTCGGTCTAGGCCGCCGGCAATTAATACAGTTGGCGCATGAAATGCTTCAATTGCTTTTTGTGTAGATAAGATATTGGTAGCTTTTGAATCATTATACACTTTCCTGCCATATCTGCTGCCAATATACTGGAGGCGATGTTCAATCCCAGAAAATTCACGCAGCACCTTTCTAATTGCTGCTATATCCGCGCCATGAAGAATGGAGGCTGCTATCGCAGCTAATATATTTTCGTGATTATGTTTACCAGGTAACATCACTTCATGAACAGGAATGATCTCCTCGCCCTTAAAATAAAACGAATGATTCGATACATAAGCTCCAGACCGAGTCATTCCTGATACCGAGAAAGGGATCAGTGCAGCATCCGATTCTTCCGCTAAACCTTTTACCACTGGGTCTTCCACATTATAGACTGCATGATCTTTTGAAGTTAAATTTGTAAACAATTTCCCTTTTGATTTTTCATAATCTTCCCGGGTGCCATGGTAATCTAAATGGGCGTCAAATATGTTTAACAAAACAGAAGTTCGAGGATGAAAACGTTCTGTCCCTTTTAATTGAAAGCTGGACACTTCTGTTACCATAATATCATTTTCATGGACTTCTTGAGCAATATCACAAGCAACATTCCCTATGTTTCCAGCTAAGTGGGGAGCACCTGTTTCGCCCTTCATGCTCTCCTTCAAAATAGCATGGATCAGTCGAGTTGTTGTTGTTTTACCATTTGAACCAGAAATGGCGATCAGCTCACCCTTACAAATAAACCCGGCAAGTTCTATTTCCGTTACAACTGGAATCCCGCGTGAAAGAGCTTCTTTTGTTATTGGATTACTATAAGGAATGCCTGGGTTTTTCACAATATATTCGGCGTGATCCAACAAAGAGAGGGGATGATCTCCGGATACGAGATTTATTCCAAGCTCGGTCAATTCCTTTTCTACTTTGGTACCTTCTAAATTTTTAGCATCATTAACAATTACCTTCGCACCTATCTTCTTAAGAAGTTTCGCTGCCGCAAAACCGCTTTTCGCAAGCCCCAATACTAATACTTGTTTACCTGTAAGCCAGTCTATTCCTTTCATAGCCACACCTCAATATAAATACCAAATACTGCACATACAATCCCCGCCGTCCAAAAAGTTACCACCACTCGCCACTCTGACCAGCCGGACAATTCGTAATGGTGATGAAGCGGGCTCATCTTAAATATTCTTTTTCCTGTTGTTTTGTACGCAATTACTTGCAAAATAACGGATAACGTTTCTGCTACAAATACTCCTCCTATTAATACGAGGAGCAATTCCATTTTTAACAAGATAGCAATCGCAGCAATCGCTCCGCCCAGAGCAAGAGATCCAGTATCACCCATAAATACTTTAGCCGGATGGGCATTAAACACTAAAAATCCGAGTACGGCACCTACGATAGTGGCAGAGAATACGGCTGTTTCACTCATCCCTTCATTCCAGGCGAGGACAGCAAATGCCCCAAATGCCACGGCTCCGGTCCCAGCAAGTAATCCGTCCAATCCATCTGTTAAATTAACTGCGTTAGACGAACCAACGAGCATGACAATGACTAATAAAAAATATAACCATCCTATATCAACGGACCAGTTTGTTCCTGGAAATGACACCGACGTTTCAAACCCATGAGCGTTTAAAACAATAAAGAAAACAAAAGCGACAAGTAATTGTCCAAAGAGCTTTTGTTTCGAAGTTAATCCGAGATTACGCTTTTTTGTAATCTTAATAAAGTCGTCTAGAAACCCTATCAACCCATAACCAATCGTAACGAAAAGTAATAAGAATACTTCCGTTGTCCAATTTAGCCAAATCCCTTGAATGATGAGGGTGACGACGAAAATCGATAACAGGATCATCACTCCGCCCATTGTCGGAGTGCCGCCCTTTTTCATATGTGTCTTAGGCCCTTCTTCCCGAATGCTTTGGCCAAACTTCAACCTTTTTAATAGCGGGATAAAGGCCGGCGATATAATAACTGTTAATAAAAATGCTGCAGCAAGTGCTAGAAATATGGCTGCTGTCATGTTGCTGTGTCCTCCTCTACAATTCCTTCAACATCTGAATTGCTTGTCGTGCTTCCTCTCGATCATCAAAATCGAGAACTTTGTCGCCAACATCTTGGTAAGTCTCATGACCTTTTCCTGCAATGAGTACGACGTCTCCATCACCAGCTTCTTTAACCGCCTTCCGAATAGCTTCACGTCGATCGACGATAACTTGATATGAACCTTTTTCCTGGAGACCGGTTGTCATATCACCCAATATTTTTTGAGGATCTTCCGTCCTTGGATTATCCGATGTAAAAATGGAATGATTACTATATTGAATAGCTATGTTGGCCATTTCCGGACGTTTCGTAGCATCGCGATCCCCACCGCATCCAACAACGGTGATCACTCTGCCTTCAGTTATTCCTTGAATTGTTTCCAACACATTTTCTAAACTATCCGGCGTATGGGCATAATCAACAATTACGGCAAAGTCCTGACCAGCATCTACTGATTCAAAACGGCCTGCTACTCCTTTCGTTTCTTCCAGCGTTTCCACTATAACATCAATAGAGACCCCTTCAGCTAAGCATGCTGCAGCTGCCGCCAACGCGTTATAAACACTGAACTTTCCTATTAATGACATCGTTACCAGCCGCTCTTCCCAAGGAGTCGTCAAAGTAAAAGTTGTTTCAGTCGGCGTGATCACCACGTTTTTTGCTCTAATATCACATTCCGTCTCTATTCCATATGTAAGAACTTGAGCAGCTGTCATGCGCATGAAATCTTTAGAAGCGGAATCATCTGCATTTAAAACAGCTGTTTTTCTATTACCATCATACGTATTGCCAAGCTGTGAAAACAAGAGACTCTTTGCCTGTTTGTATGCCTCCATAGTATGGTGGTAATCTAAATGATCTTTCGTTAAATTCGTGAATACTGCTGTGTTAAAATCACACCCGTGTGTACGCCCTAAATCTAAAGCGTGAGAAGAAACTTCCATGGCGCAAGCTTCTACTTGTTTTTCTCTCATTTCCATAAACAGCTTCTGAAGTACTAAAGATTCGGGAGTAGTGTTTTTTGCCTCCGTTTCTCGATCGCCTATTTTTGTGTACATCGTACCAACAAGACCTGTTTTTTTAGAAGCACGTCGAAACATCGCTTCCACTAAATGACTAGTTGTTGTTTTTCCGTTCGTTCCCGTGATTCCCACAAGTTGGAAAGAATTCGTAGGAAAATCATAGAACACATTTGACATAACAGCCATTGCTTTTTTTACATCTTTTACAAGAACAACAGGTATATTGACATTCACGGGGCGTTCTGCAACTAAGGCAGCAGCCCCGCGCTCTTCTGCTTGGCGGGCGAAATCATGACCATCAACGGTATAGCCTTTTATACAAAAGAATAAACTCCCCTTTTCGACCTCGCGAGAGTCCATCTCTAACGAAGTGATCACCGGATCCCCTGTATTTGTCAATTCTTTCACTAATAAATGTTTCGTTAAATCGTTTAATTTTTTCATGCCCGATCGCTCCTGAATACCATATTAGTGTGTTATACTTTCTTCGCCTTAAGACGCCTTTTCTATTTTAATCTGTCGACTCTGATTTGTCACCAAGATACAAGCGGATTGTTCCACCTTCTTTTAATTTTTCTCCGGCTTCCGGTGACTGAGAAAGAACGATCTTTCCCTCACCTTGTGTTTCTACTAGGAACGGGTAATACATTTCATGAACTTGCTTCAGTGTTTGGCCTTTAAGATCTGGAACTTCAATCAATGCCTCATCATTCCAACTTAGTTCTTTTTCGATTTGATCTTTTCGTTTTTCGACACCCATAGCAGCTAAGCTATCTCCAATAATATTACCAACAATAGGTGCTGCTACAATGCCACCAAATTGTTGGGTGTCTTTTGGGTTGTCCACGGCCGCGTACACTACAATTTCAGGATCATCAGCAGGTGCAAAGCCTATAAATGAAACAATATGATTATTTTCTAAATATCTTCCACCTACAGCTTTCTGAGCAGTCCCCGTTTTACCACCAACACGATAACCATCTACAAAAGCTCCTCGACCTGTTCCTTTAGCTACGACGTGTTCTAATGCATTGCGAACTTTCTCAGAAGTGTCCTTAGAAATCACACGCTTTTTCATTTCTGGCGGATAGGAATAAATAACACGATCAGTTTCTGCTTCTACCCATTCTTTCGCCAAATGGGGCTCGTAAAGATAACCACCATTTACTGCTGCTGCTACTGCTGTAACTTGTTGCAGAGGTGTAACAGAAACCCCTTGACCGAAAGCTGTTGTTGCAAGTTCCAAGGGCCCTACCGCTTCACGGTCGAAAAGAATACCTTTCCCTTCTCCCTCTAAATCAATGCCTGTTTTCTTTCCGAAACCGAAGCTTTCAATATATTGAAATAGAGTTTCAGTACCTAATCGTTCCCCTAGCGTCACAAAACCCGGGTTGCATGAATTTTGAACTACTTCTAAAAATGTCTGCTCTCCATGCCCGCCTTTTTTCCAACAACGCAGCTTACTCCCACTTACTTCAATATGCCCGGGATCATGAAACGTCTCATTCTTTAAATCTACTTTTTCTTCTTCCAGCGCTGCCGCCAACGTAATAATTTTGAAGGTAGACCCTGGTTCATATTGAGACCAGACAGGTTTGTTTTGATTGTAAATCTCTGGTGGGATATTTCGAAAATTTTCTGGATGAAAGTCAGGCCTGCTGCTCATCCCAAGAATTTCACCAGTATTAGGATCCATGGCGATGGCAAGAGCTCCGTCAGGATCATATGTTGCTTCTGCGATATCCAATTCTCTCTCTATAATCGTTTGTACTTTTGAATCGATGGTTAACCGTAAGTTATCTCCTTGCTCAGGGCGTTTATACCTATCGGCAATTCCTGGCATTCTCTCTCCTTTCGCATCGGAAAAGTAAGAGACATAACCAGATTCCCCTCTTAATTGATCATCGTAATATTTTTCTATTCCTGTTAGCCCTTGGTTATCAATACCTGCAAAACCAAGGACATGAGATAGAAATTTTCCTTTCGGATAATGCCTCTTATTATCTTCTGCAATAAAAATTCCGTCGATATTTAGATCTCTTACTTCTTTTGCCTTCTCTTTGCTTATTTTCCGTCCTTCGGGATTAAGACTTACCATTGATTCTTTTTTCGTCACCCATCCGTACGCTTTTTCCTCACTCACTCCCAACGTCTTAGCTAAAACTTTTGCAGTGTTCTCTGGTTCTTTGATCTGTCTTGGTACAGCTATAATAGAAGGAGCACTTATGTTTGTCGCGAGAACATCTCCATGCCTGTCTAATATTTCTCCACGTTCTGCTTCAAAAGGTACGTCCCGACTCCAAGAATCTTCCGCTAACCCAGTGAGCCAGTCACCCATGGCAAATTGAACAAAACCAAGACGGATTAGTAATATTGCTATTGCCAGAGCCCCAGCGCATAGTACGATGAAAAGCCTTTTCCTTACTGTTGCTGCAGATACACGCACGAATTAACCACCACCATAGGGTTATAAAATGAGATACATGTACACCAGGTTGTCTCTTTTACACCCTATGCATGAGGATATTAGATAAGAACGCATCATTTACTCGACTACATGGACCTATTCTTGAGGCTCTTCCTCCTCTTCTTCCTTTTCCTCTTCTTTTTTAGATGCTTCGTTTTCTTCTCTTATTTGTTCAGGATCTTTTAACTCAATTGTTAAAAAGTCACCTTCGTTCAGCGCTACTCCTTTTTCAATACTTTGATCGCTTACATAGCCGGAACCGATATGGTGAAGCTTAAGGCCAAGCATCTCGCTAAATCGTTTTGCATCTCTAAGAGACCAACCATTCATATCAGGCATGGCCAATTGTCCATTACTTAGCAAGAACACTTTCTCACCGATGATTACTTTTTCTTTTTCTTCTGGGAACTGACCTTTCACCGTGTCGCCATTTCCGATAATCACAGGACGCAGTCCAAGGTCCTGAATATCTTTTACTGCTTCTTGAATTGGTATATCTGAATAAGACTTCATTTCGATCCCGTCTTCTTCATAAACCTCTTGCTCGTCCACTTCCCCGTACGAGAGGTTTAAATATGAAAGGCTTTGCTTCATAACGGGGTTAAAAATTTTAGAAACTGGTGCTGACCCTGATTCGTGTCCTTCTAAATTAGGCCGGTCGACTGCTACATATACAATAATTTTAGGATCATCGGCAGGCGCCATACCTAAAAAGGAAAAGATATTTTGGTTGTGGCCCGAGATATAACCTGGGCCATCCGGTTTGCTAATTTGAGCTGTTCCCGTTTTCCCGGCAACTTCAATACCTTCAATATCATATGCATGCCCTGTACCATGTTCTCCAGATACTACCGTCTTTAATTTTTCTCTTACTTTCTCTGCCGTTTCTTTGCTGATAGGATTTCCAACCACTTCTGGTTCCGCCTCGTACGTGTACTCTTTTGAGTTTGAATTGTATATCTTTTGAATGACGTAAGGTTTCATCATTTCCCCATCATTTGCCACAGCGGTTGTCGCTTGTACTAATTGAATAGGTGTTACTGCTGTGCCTTGACCAAAAGCGGTCGTAGCCGCATCTAATGCACTAGACTCAGCAATTAAACTACTTGACTCTCCTGGTAAATCAACTCCGGTTTTTTCTCGGAAACCGAAGGCATCTAGATACTCATAAAATCGTGAAGGTTTTAATTTATCTACTGCCAATTTTGCAAATGCCACGTTAGATGAACGTTGCAACCCCTCGTCATAACTGATTTCTCCCCAGCCGCGATTCTGATTATGGTCACCGACCGTTGTGCCATTCACTTCATAGGTACCTGATTGAAATGTTTCATTCCCGTTATACACTTTATCTTGCATAGCCCCAGCAAGTGTGAAAATTTTCATGGTAGAACCGGGTTCAAATCGATCAGACACCGCATAGTTTGTATAGTTGGTAATAGATTGATATTCATTAGGATTAAAGCTAGGTCGATTACTAAGAGCAAGGATTTCACCCGTTTCAGCGCTTGCCACTATAGCTGTCATTTTATTCGGAGAATACTCTTCTTCAACTTCGGTCATTGCTTGTTCCAGTACCGTCTGTACTTGAGTATCAAGCGTTAAATACACATCTTCCCCATCTTTTGGCTCTGTTAATATTTCATTTTTATGTAAGAGAGGAATGCCTTTCACATTTCTTTGATAGGACAGAGATCCATCTTTTGCTGAAAGACGGTCATTCAAAGAAGCTTCGAGTCCCATTTGCGCTTCAGACATGTCACGGGATGTGTACCCTAAAACATGGGAAGCAAAAACCTGTTTTGGATAATAACGTTTCTTTTCTCCTCGGAAATATATACCTGGGAGTTCAAGCTTTTCAATTTCTTCCTTTTGAGACAACGTTAAGTATTTGGAACCAGAACCTAATTCTACTTGAAATTGATCTCTTGTAAGAAGTTCCTTGAGATCACCAACCTCCATATTAATATAGGAAGCAAGCTTTTTCGCTGTTTCCTCTGGATTTTCCACGTGACCTTCATAGTTTTCATCTAATATCGCAAATGCCGTATAAGACTGCACTTCTTCCGCGAGCTCATCTCCATCTCTCCCAAATATCGTACCGCGTTCACCTGGTATCGTCTGAGAAGTCGTCCAGCGTGACTCTGCCATCGCATGCAAATCCTGATTTCCCACTTCCTTACCCACTTGAATATAAATAACTCTTCCAGTAAAAACCAAAAAAAACAAAGTAACAACAGTCATTAACAGAAGTGCTCGTTTTAATATTGTTTTTTTGGGCCGGGTCATGTCCGGATTACCGCCTCTCTATCACATTCTCTCGATGGTGCGTCTTGCTGTTGAACGAAGCACTTTTTTCTAAGCTTCTATGAAATTCTCCTTTCTCACATGCCTGTTCATTCCTCGAGCATCAACACGTATATTAGCTGCCTTATCACTTGAAAGTAATTATCTGTGTTTTCGATTTCCCTCATTACAATTTATTATAAGATCACAAAAAAGGAGCCCGCGACGTATGACAACCGGCCCCTTCCTTATTATCCTGTTCTTCTATCTGTTTTGTTCCTCTTGGCCTGGAATCACTTTCACTTTGTTGTCATCTAAAGACATGCCAAGCTCTTCTTTCGCATAGTGCATAATCCGCTCAGGAGCACTTAACTCCGAAACTTCAAGCTGTAGACTGCTATTATATTCTGTCTGTTCTTGAACCGAGTACTGTAAACTTGTAATTTCTCTATCCTGAGCATAAACTTTTGCATAATTTGTAACCACCAGTACAGATGCTATAAGAATAGCAACCATCATTGCGGCAACAATAACCTTTTCTCCTTTTGTTACTTTTCCCTTGATCCGATGCTGAACGTTTTTCTGTACGACTTGTTGTTCTTCTCTCTGGCGTTGCAGCTGTTGGGCTAGATTATTCATATCCACTCCCCCTAACGTTTTTCAGCTATTCGTAACTTAGCCGAATGTGCACGATGATTCGTTTCTAGTTCTATATTCTCCGCAACGATTGGTTTTTTTGTAACCAAGCGTAATTCTGGTTCTGCCTCTGGCGGTATGACGGGAAGCCCCTTTGGCAAAGAAGGGACACTACTTTTTTCTTTTAAAACCTTTTTACATATCCGATCTTCTAACGAGTGAAACGAAATGACACAAACCCTGCCGTTCTTATTCAATAAAGATATTGCATCATCAAGTGCTTTCCTTAAAACCTCTAACTCATCATTCACTGCCATACGAATGGCTTGGAATGTACGTTTTGACGGGTGACCGCCTTTTCTTCTGGCCGGTGCAGGAATAGCTTCTTTAATAATTTCAGTTAATTCAAACGTCGTTTCGATACGTTGCTTCTTGCGGGCTGCTTCTATCTTCCGAGCAATTTGTTTAGCAAACTTTTCTTCTCCATATCGAGAAATAATATAAGCTAAATCTTCAAATCTCCATTCATTAACTATTTCTTTAGCAGTAAGTGCTTGACTTTGATTCATTCTCATATCCAAAGGGGCATCATACCGATAACTAAAACCCCTTTCTGCCTCATCAAACTGGGGAGAGGATACTCCCAAGTCAAACAAAATCCCATCTACCCCACTTACATTTCTTTCTGCAAGTTCTTCAGCCAAGTTGGCAAAATTAGAGTGAATCAACGTATAGGAACTTGAGAATGCAGCGAGACGACGTTCAGCATATTGAATCGCTGTGTAATCTTGATCAAAGGCATACAAGTGCCCTTCTTGCCCTAATTGTTTTAAAATGAGCTCGCTATGACCGCCTCCACCTAAAGTGCAGTCAACATATGTACCATCTGGGGTGATCCGCAGCCCCTCCACTGCCTCTTTCAACAATACGGTATCATGGTGGAAATTTTCCAATGAAGAAATCTACCTCCTTCCAAGAAAAAATGCTTGTGGTTCCTTCACCTATAGTCTTTGTGATTGTTTATAGGATTATAATGACTAATTACATCCTTCGGTTTTTAACCCATTAAAAATCTAAGTCAGCAATATTCTCCGCAATATCGGAGAAAGATTCCTGTGATTCTTCAAAATATGTTTCCCACCGCTCCTTACTCCATACCTCTACGCGCGATGACACACCAATTACTACGGTCTCTTTTTTTAGTTCTGCATAGTGGCGCAAAGTGGAGGGGATGCTTATTCTTCCTTGCTTATCAAGTTCACATTCTGCTGCTCCTGAGAAAAAAAAGCGTGTAAACGCCCGAGCATCTTTTTTAGTGAAGGGAAGCGATTTTAATTTTTCTTCCAATCGGCCCCATTCGTCCATGGGATATATAAATAAGCAGTGATCCATCCCACGTGTAATCACAAAAGACTTGCCAAGTCCCTCTCTAAAACGGGATGGAATAATTAACCTGCCTTTGTCATCCACATTATGATGGTGTTCACCCATAAACATTGGGTTTCCTGCCTCCTCCACTTTCTATCTTTACGTTACCACATTCCCCCACTTTACACCACTTTTTTTATACAATTTTTCACGACAAAAAAGCTCTTCTCCTAGGGAGAAGAGCCGGCAAAATACAATGGCGTTCGTCTATTTTTCATTTATTTTACAATTTGACTACGATATGCGGCCGGTTTCGTTCGACATCTTGATCTAGCAGCTCCCAAACGAAATCACTGCCATACCGATTAATAAACCAAATAACATTGAGCACCCGTTCCTGTGGTTTTTCTTTCGGTCGAATAAAATGATGGACTTTCATCAGTCTCTTGACTCTCTCTTGCTCTTGTTTTTCTTGAAACGTATCTATTTTATTAGCAAACTTTTTTAGTTCGCTTTTCACAATATGCCAATTTGTTTCTCCGTAACTTTCTTCCGAAGGAGCTAGGGACTTCCATGCCTCTCTCATTGCCATGTGTCCATTTTCCATCGAGTCTAGTACATTTTCATACATTTGATGACCATTCACTTTCTTTGCATGTTGAAGAATGGCCTCCACTTTATTTAGGATATTTCCTTCTAAACATTCATCGATACTAAGTTTTTCACGTTCCATAATCGACTGAACGTCCCTTGATAGACACGTGAATTCGAAACGTGGAAGGACAGGTGGAACTTTACTGCTGGTCATATGAAATAGGGGCTGAAGCAAGGACCAATAATTGATTTCCCCAGGGCCCGCTACAAAACTTAATACAGGAAGCAATTTCTCTTGGACGATAGGTCTTGTGAAAACATTGGTGCTAAATCGCTCAGGCGAAGTGTGAATTTCGTTTAATACATCACCTTTATTAAATAGATGTTTGTGATTTTTATCAGCAACGTGACCGTCATCATACGAGTAGAGCAAGGTTCTCTCCATACTTTTATGATAAAATAAATGTATACTGTCTTGTTCAGGCAGACCTTGAGGTACATGATAAGTAGATTGCTTACGTCTTGTTATTCCTTTATTAACAGCCTCTTGCACTTCAAACTGTCGGGAAAACAACTCAGAGAATGTATGACTCTCTAACTTACGGAGCTCAGGTGAGTGAGCGTCTAACATAACAAGACCAGTCCCTCTGAAAAGCCAGCGCATAGTTTCTCCGAAGAAATCTGAAAAAGTACGTGAACGGTCAGCTAAATGACGAACTATCTTATAAATATCAGACGTATACTCCGTCTCCCCACAAGCATGTAATATAGTCTCCCACCAGTGCTCGAATGTTTCCTCATCTATATCCTGCTCAGAAACCGAAGCTCCTGGTTTCCATACCCCTTCGTATGTATACTTATTGACCGTTTCATTTCCAGGTAGATAAATATGATTAATTTCTTCCCAATCATGGTCTTCGCCAGCAATCCAAAATACAGGTATTACTGGTACTTGGAGCCATTCCTCTTGCTTTTTCGCTTCTTTAATTATGGTGATAGCTTTGGAAATGGTATAGAACGGTCCAGTTAACAAACCAGCTTGTTGTCCTCCTACTACCATTACTGCTCGGTCGTCGTCTAATTTATCCAACTCTACCAAAGCATCCTTATGATATAAAAAGGACTGATTATATGTAGAGAGGTGCTTTTTTAGAGCAGCCTTCTGGTACATATCTTTTTTCTTATCAATCTCCAAAAAACGCCTATTTATCTCTTCCGGCGTAAAACCATAATCAAAAAACGAAGCCGATTCTTTTTCTCTATTGAGATAATCTCTTACGAACGAATCAACGTGAAGCCGATTTTTATGTAATACTTCCATTATGCTTCCAACCTTTCTGCATCAATCCCTTAACCTCATCTGTCATTCAGATTATCATGAAGCCTTAGGCAAGAAAAGCAGAAAGCAAATAACTGATCATTCCATAGATAAAAAGAACAACATAGGCACTGCAAAATAGAAAAAAAGTAAACCGCCAAATTCCTTTCATCAATTTGAGAAACTCCACTTCTTCATGTGACCGATAATGAAGAATAGTGAAAACAATGGCTATGGCAAGAACAATGAGAATTAAAAACCAAAACATCGATTTACCCCATATAGCAAGTATGAGAAAATGAACAGATAAAATGAACAACAAAGTAGAGGTATCTGCTGCTAAACGGACAGCTTTTCCTTTTTGTTTTGTCCATTTGACCGTTACAATATACACACCATACCATGCAAGAAAAGGTATACTTATCATCGTTGCTAAGATAAATACGAAAAAACTACTCAACCGGGGAAACACCTCCTCTTCCACTACCTCCAAAATTTAGCATATACGACTCAAGCTTCCGACGCAAGAGCCAGGACGAACTTACCTGATTTTATTTTCGGAAAATACAGAACAAAAAAACAGCTGATGCAAAATACGCAATCAGCCGCTTTCTTTTATGCTTTCTTCTTCTTTAAGATAAGGCAGAGCTCCTTCAGACAAAGCTCTTGCCTTATCCATTACTTCTAAAAGAGCACGATAATCTTCTCGCAATCTGTTAAAATCTTTTTTTACTTTTTCAAGTTCTCGTTTTAATTGTTCTTTTTCATTTTCTAATGTTTGTTTCTTCTCCAGCAGCGGTGTGATTTCTAACTGGTTGTTTTTCTCCACATGTTGCGAGACTTGCTTTAAAAATTGTATGGTTTCTTTCAATTGCTGAGAGAGAGAGTCCGGACGTTTGCTGCCCATTGTACTACTTTCTGAGGGAACAGAAACCGTATTGTCGCTTATATCTTCTTGTTCAAGGAAGATCTCTGATCGTGTTATTTCAACTGGAGTCTGTTTTGATTTATGTTCTCTTTGTTTGCGAGCAAGTTCAATAGCTGCATCGTATTTCTTCCGGATGCAAGCATTCCAGCGAAATCCACAGGCTGCTGCAGTTCGAGACAACTTTTTACCTGCCTCTTCAAAAGCAGCGAGTTGTGTGCTGCCTTCACGAACATGCCTAAGTACAATTTCAGCTAGCAAAATGTCATCATCAGCTGACCAAGCATCTTGGCGAGAAACTGTCATGTTAATCCCTCCGTCTTTTTACTTTATATCTATGAGGTAAAAATAAAAGATAGAATGACTCTATCAAAAGATTATTGCCTTCTATCAAAATTTTATTCCAGAAATAAAAAAAAACCGAGAAAGGACCTTTCATCCTACCCGGTTCTATTTATAAAACGATAGTTATAGTTTCACTTATCACACCAAATAAAAGTTCTTATTACATGCAAAAAAGAAGCTGAAGTCACAATAAATGACCAGCTTCTTTCGTCGCACGTTTAATTATTCTCTTTTACGGTTTCACCTTTGTAAGAACCGCAATTTTTACATACACGGTGAGATAATTTCATTTCGCCGCAATCTGGGCATTCTGTCATACCAGGTACTTGCAGCTTAAAATGTGTACGGCGCTGTCTTTTGCGAGCTTTTGAAGTTCGTCTTTTTGGTACTGCCATGATTCCCACCTCCTTCTGAGGATGCTGTTCATTCTTTATTGTTTTTTATCAAAAAACTTGGCTAGATCAGCCATCCTTGGATCGACGTCACTTTTTTCAGTTTCACGGGACTCATTCGACTCTTCCGTGATCACTTTCCAATCTTCCCCGTCCTGTGGAGCAGGTGCCTCCGCTTCATCCACATTCTCTGCGAACACTTGAATAGGAAGCTCCAGTAAAATATTCTCTTTCACATAAGGGAGAAGATCCACATAGCCATCTTCAGGTTCATGCATGTAAATATCCTCTTCATCCACTGGCATGCCATCTAAACGGAAACTTTCAGCAGTATGAATATCAAACGGATAATGGACATCGACCAATGTTCGAGAACATGGTAACACCATCGTCCCTTTTATTCTTAAATGGAAAGTGACGGTTTCTCCAGAATATGCTGCCGTTCCTGTTACATCTACCGGTGAAATTTCGCGAATTTCCCGGTCTCTTTCTTTCAATTCGCTGACATCCGCCTGTTCATCTACAGTTAAACCTGCGTGCTTTTTGGCAAGCAGTTGATTAATGCTCCATCTCATGGGATATCACCTCTAGGCAACAAAAATAATTATATCTATCGTAAATTTATTTGTCAATATTTTTTCTTTACATTATAATAAGAAAAGCGGAGACCCTTCGAAGATAAAGGATGTGCTACTTCGTCGGCGGAAGGTGCTCTCACCTTGACTCAACCAGTCTGCGTCTTTCAGGTAGATCATCCGGTCTTCTACTGCTTGAATAGAAGCAAAGTTTCACATTGTACATTAAACGGTTCCTTGCATGCTTTTATTTCCCAACAGTCTCCCTATCATATCACGCCTATTTCACAAAGAAAAGGCAGTTGTTTTATTTATAGGAGGTCTCTATGAAAGCCGTCGGTCTTATCGTTGAATATAATCCTTTTCACAATGGTCACTATTATCATATCCATTCTTCTAAGGAAAAAACGAAAGCAGACGTTGTTGTTTGTGTGATGAGTGGTTATTTTCTCCAACGTGGAGAGCCTGCACTACTACCTAGGCGTGAAAGAACAAAGATGGCACTCGAAGGTGGAGCAGATGTAGTGGTCGAACTTCCTTACATCTTTTCAAGCCAACATGCCAGCTGGTTTGCGCGTGGGGCTGTCTCGATCCTTCATCATTTAGGGGTAGACTCTTTATGTTTTGGGAGTGAGCACGGGGATATTCAACCTTTTTTAGAATTGCAGTCTTTTTTACGAGACAATAAGGAACAATACAATAGGTACATTAAATATTATAGCTCTCAAGGTAATAGTTACCCAAAAGCAGCATCTCTTGCTTTTTCAGCATTAGAGCCGGATCATGACTGGCCTGATCTTACGCAGCCAAACAATATCCTCGGATATCATTACATTCAAGCCATTTATGACCTAAAAAGTTCTATTCAACCAGAAACCATACAACGGAAACAGGCGGGCTATCATGAGGAACACATGTCGGATCATCATATTGCCAGTGCAACAAGTATTCGCCGCTCTTTGACAGCCGGTAGTAAAAAGCTTGATGACGTTGCTCATACCGTCCCGAAGACTACGCTCAAACAATTGGAATCTTTTGTAGCAGCCGGGAATGAATTATATGACTGGGAACGTTATTTCCCTTTTTTACAAGCAAAAGCACTTACTATGTCTGTAACACAAGCGGCCTCCCTTTACGAAGCAAACGAAGGATTACACCACCGATTTTTATCGTGTATCCAATCTCACGACTCATTTCATGCTTTCTTAAAAGAATTAAAAACAAAACGTTATACATGGACACGGCTTCAACGATTAGCTGTTCATTTCCTCACAGGAACTGAACGTAAAGAAGTAGAATATGCACTTCGTACCGGTCAAGCCGATCACATTCGGCTTTTAGGCATGAACAAAAAAGGACAAGCATATTTAAACAACATAAAAAAACACTTGGAGATCCCCCTCACCTATAAATTAACCAAAAAGAAAACTGCTCAACAAATTCTTGATGAGAGAGCAGCAAAAGCTTATTATATTCCTCTTCCCCCTAGAGAACGCATTCAAAAATGGCAAGAGGAGTTTCAATTCCCCCCTGTCATTATCCGTGAGGAGTGAGAGGGAGAGTATCCAATATATTAGAAGGAAGAGACAAAAATAGGTTTTTCAGTTGCAAACTCTCCACTTTCCTCAGGCATCGTGCGACAAAACTTAGTAACATTCTATACGTACTTATGTGGCTTCGTAGAATTTCTTTTGTTGTTCGATGGACAGGTCGTGGTGCAGGAGACTCCATGTTATTCAAACTTCTATCTTGGATCGTTTCTTCTGGTGATTTTTTTATACCTAGATCCAAAAATTTCTTTTCTCCTTTTCACGACCTATCATTTAATAATATGCTTAGCTGGCTTTTCCTTCGTGTACCTTCTTCTCTTCCTGCCTATTTTCCAGATACTTTAGTGCATCTTCAAATTGTTTAACAGGTACGATTTCCATATCACTTCCGATGTCCTTGGCTGTCTTTACCGCCATTTCATAATTAGAAGGAGAAGCCATATCATCGTCAGGAGCAAAAAAGATATCGACGTTTTCGTTATCTGCCGCTACAATTTTTTGATTGATCCCACCGATGCGTCCTACTTTTCCTTCTTCATCAATTGTGCCGGTACCTGCGATATGAAAACCATCCGTTAAGTCCTCTTCCGTGAGTTGATTATATATCTCTAGAGAAAACATTAAGCCTGCGGAAGGGCCACCTATAGCACCTGCTTCTATTGAAACGTTTGGATCAAATTGCACATTCCTTTGCGTGAATGGATATAATAAACCAAGCCCTGCCCGTCCATCTGCCCCGAGCTCTTCTGGAAAGGTATCCATCTCTACCGTCACGGCTTCAGTATTATCATTTCTGATCAGGGTTACTTCCACTTCATCCCCTGCTTTTTTCGATTCTAGCAATTCATTCATTTCTTCTAACGATTCGAAAGACTGTCCATTAATTTCCTTTATGAGGTCTCCTTCTTCCAAGTGGTTGGCAGCGTCCATTTCATCGATAATTTGTGTTACACGTACACCAAGAACGTCGACTTCATAAGGAAACCCAGCTGCTTTGTATGCAGTAAGTTTTGCATCTTCCTGTGCGCTCGTCATCAACATTTCTTGTCGATGAAAATATTCTTCATCTGTTTCGCCTTCCCTCAAAAACTGTTCACTCGGAGTTATATTCCGATACGGAGAAAATTGGGCCCAAATAAACAAAGGAATATTAGCTCTTCTTTGCCTGATGGTCGTTAGGTAAAATTCTCCTTGTTCTTCATACCCATTTTCAACAGTAACCATGTTCCTAAGAGAAGTCGCATCCCCTGGCTGTGAATAATAATAGGGCAGCGGTATTTGTGTGAGAATGAGAAGGGCCAGCAGAAGTATGATTGCAGTCCAACGTCTCTTGCCTATTTTATTTTCCTTTGTCATTGTCTGTCTCCTTCCACTGTTTTATCATTTTTTTGATGTCTGGTAGCATTTTTTCAGCTGCAATTCTTCCAGACTCAATTAACTCCTCTGTATTTTCAAAAGCTAAAGTAGGTTGGTATTTTGTAATAGGCTTAATAAGTATGTCCGCTTCCATTTCTTTATAAGTTTTTAACTGTTTTCCCATAATATCCATTGTCCTTACAATGACATCATAAATCGTGAAAAAAGAGGGTTGCGTATTATAAAAAGACACATCTATTGCAATCGTAAGGTCTGCTCCAAGTTCCTTGACCTGTCTAACTGGAACTAAGTCCGCTACTCCTCCATCCACGAATACGGTTCCATGGGAACGGACAGGAACAAATATACCAGGGATAGAAATACTTGCTCGAACCGCCTCTGACGCTGGTCCACTTTTAAACAAAAAAGCCTCCCCTGATTCTAAATCTGTAGCAACAATTCCAATGGGAAGGTTCATTTCTTCTAACTGCTTGTTCTTCGAAAGCATAGCAACTAATTCTCTCACGCGTTCCCCTTGTATCAAGCCTAGACGCGGTACAGTAAAATCTAAAAAGAATTTTCTTTTGAATAATTTTGCAAACATACTCATGTTTCCCGGAGTTTGACCCGCCCCATATAAGGCCGCAATCAAGCCTCCCATACTGCTTCCTGTCATCATATCAATCGGTATATTATTTTTAAGAAGTACTTCAAGAACACCAATATGGGCAAACCCTTTTACTCCACCAGCTCCTAAGGCAACCCCAATACGTGGTCGATTCCGGGTCACCACATCTCCTCCCATCTGATTTACCCAGTTATTATTAAATTGGTATATCTTATGAGAGGAAGATCATATTCATGTGTAAGGACAAACCTACTCCAACTATGACAGAACCCAAAAATCTGTTCGTTTATTATAGTAACATGACCCTAATCATTGCCCAAATGAACTGAACGTAGAAAGAGGAGGAGGAATACGTGGCGCTAAGATCCAGCTCAATCAAGATGCTATTGCTTGCTTTTGCCTCTGTACTATTTGCTGTGTGTCTTATTATTTATCCTCAAGACGCATTGGAAGCTTCCAGAAGTGGTTTGGAGATATGGAGTACATCCGTCGTTCCCGCTCTATTACCTTTTTTCATTGCTGCTGAATTAATGATTGCATTTGGGGTTGTTAACTTTTTAGGTGTTTTATTAGAGCCATTTATGCGCCCGTTATTTCGGATACCCGGTTCTGGTGGGTTTGTTTGGGCAATGGGATTTGCCTCCGGTTTTCCCTCGGGAGCTAAATTTACAGTACGTCTGCGCCAAGAGAATAAATTATCAAGAGAAGAAGCAGAGCGTCTAGTAAGCTTCACGAATTCTTCCAGCCCTTTATTTATTTTTGGAGCAGTTGCTGTTGGTTTCTTTCATAACCCAGCGCTTGGTGTTCTGTTAGCTGCTGCCCATTATATATCAAACACAGTTGTTGGTATCATCATGCGATTTTACAAACGAACCGCACCCGCCTCACACTCACAATCTTCTTCTTTTTCTATAAAGGAAGCTTGGAAGGCTTTACAAGAAGAACAGGAAAATGACAAGCGTCCATTAGGAAAAAAACTTGGTGATGCTTTAAACTCGTCGATCCATACCTTATTCATGATCGGTGGGTTTGTTGTCTTATTTTCTGTCATTTACCGCCTTTTGCACGTGACGGGGTCCATTCATTATTTAGCCGTTTTCCCCTCCATGGTCCTTCAATGGCTGCACTTTTCTCAAGAATTAGCATTTCCATGGCTCTCTGGTTTTTTTGAAATCACCGTAGGGAGCAAATTAACAAGTGACCTGTCGGACATTAGTTTATTACAAAAAGCAATGATTGTCAGTTTCATATTAGGGTTTAGCGGATTTTCCGTTCACGCTCAAGTCGCTAGTTTACTTGCTGAATCCGATATCCGCTATAAACCATTTTTTGTTGCGCGTTGGTTACACGGTGTTTTGGCTTCTTTCATCACGTATGTAATCTGGGAACCTTTATATATACGTCGTGCTGGTATACCAACTTTCAGTCAAGGCAGTACAGAAAATTGGATATCTGCATGGTGGGAATGGACCGAAACAACGATTGCGACATTTGGTCATATAATAACTATCTCAGCTTTACTCTTTTACATTATAACTATTCACTTATATGGAAAAACAAAAATCCACGCCCCTCCTTTCCATAAAACCCGGTAAATTATCGTCCTACTCCTTTTCAAAAAATATAAATAGAACGTTATGAGACTCCCATAAACAACAATAAGCTCTGGAACCTTCTAAAAAGGACAGAGCTTACCTCATTTCATTTATTCCATTCACTTAAGTACTCTTCGAGAGCAGCGACATACGTTTCATAATCTTCCCGGGAAAATAATACCATCGTTACTTTTCCAAACTCGTTACTTTTTAAAAATTCACCAATCGTTTGAATAGCTACGATAGAAGCTTTCTCTACAGGATATCCATACACACCCGTAGAAATAGACGGGAAAGATATTCTCTTCATATTTTTTTCAAACGATAACAAGAGCGAATGACTGTAACACTTTGCTAAAAGAGCAGCTTCCTCGCCGCTATGCTCTCCCCATACAGGACCAACAGTATGAATGACATACTTTGCAGGCAAATTATATCCTCTGGTCATGATAGCTTCTCCTGTTGGAAGCAAATCCCCGTGTAATTGGTTGTTTCTTACTGCTTTACATTCTTCAAGCAACTCTTCTCCGGCAGCTCTATGAATTGCACCATCTACTCCACCGCCCCCCATAAGCGTACCGTTTGCTGCATTTACCATTACATCTGTGCTGAATTGTGTAATATCTCCGGTGATCAACTCCAACGTGTTACCATTGATTTTTGCTTTCATTGCTCCCACCTAACTAATAAAATTTCAGGGATTATCTTTTGTTACATATGTCCCTGCTATCATGTCATGGATACTACGTTTATCAGATCTCAAACCTACCATGAACGCGCTTATTAGTAATCCAATGCCAAACGTTACCATATATACAATTCCGCTTACTACTGTGCGTAACAGCATACTGCCTATTCCTAATTTCTTACCATTTATTTTCACTATGCGAACTCCTGTTATTTTCTTACCAATGGTATACCCCATCCAAATAACAGGTAAAACGACTGCGTATAACAGACTTAACACATTTGTAAATATATCACCTTCCATATCGCCAGCGATAAAATAACTAATAATTCCTAGTGGCAGCCCAATAATAATCCCATCGAGAATATTTGCAAGCAACCTAATCCAAAAACCTGCTGGATTGCTAACCATACAATCTCCCCTTTTCTATATGTTTGAATAGGAATCTCTACTATCCTATCATATCATGACAAAATTATGCATATAGCCAAGCTATAGAGTTGTCGTCAGCATTTTCATTCGAACGTCGACAACTGGAGAAAACCTGCCAGAGTCTGAAATACAGAAAAAGCTGTCCTCAGGAATCATTTCCTATTAGGACAGCGTTCAATTTATATTCGTTTTTCTTGATTTGACTCCAAGGAGGGACCTTCTATTCTTTCTTCAAGATGTTTGATTCTTTCTTGTAATTGTTTGTTTTCTTGTTCCATTTTTATCGCTTTGGAAGAATAATGCGGGTCATTTTCCCACCAATCAATACCCATTTCTTTTGCTTTATCTACAGAAGCTACAAGGAGTCTTATTTTAATAGTTAACAGTTCTACTTCTGCTAAATTCACCTTTATATCTCCTGCAATAACGACACCCTTATCCAAAACTGTTTCTAATACATCTACTAGACTACTTGTTAATTGAGCAGGATGGTTTCCACTTTGCTGTAGATCGCTCATACCATCACATTTCCTTTCTTTATTACATGAGGTTTCCTAGCGGACCTAAGTCAATATTTAAGTCATCGTCGTCTAATTGAAAAATCTCTTTCAGCTCTTCCATTTTTTCTTCTAAATTCAATAGAGCCTCTCCCACTCTTTCGATCTCTTCTTCCGTTAAACTACCATTTTCTACTCTTCGCATAGCTTGTCGTTCCACCAGTTGACGTAGTAGTTCTACTACCGTCATAACAAGTTGAGATAATCCTTCTTCCGCTTTCTCTGGATCTAGAGCAATTTTCCCCGTCGGTTGATGCTCATGGAGTACTTTCGGTTCACTCATTGTGCGTCCTCCTTTACGTGAAATCGATGTATTCCTCTCTAACAACTTCTTGCGATTCCTGTTCTTGGGCTTGTACTAACGTTTCCACTGAAGAAAGAAGCACTCTTAAATCTAAATAAACCAAGTCAACACCGGCTACAGAAATCGTCAAATCGCCTTTTAGTACGACTCCTTTCTCTAAAACAGCATCAAGTACATCAAGAAGAGATACATCTTTGGTCTGTAATGATTCACCCGCCACTTTGCTCACCTCGGTTTATAAAGTTAGAAAAATGATATGCTGGCCAAGGTCCCGTGACTTCGAATGTAAAAGGAAAAACTTTCTTTCTCGCTCTCTCTCTTTCTTCTTCAATGTAAGACAATGTGCTCTTCACTTTCTCTTTTGGTAACAAATAAGCTCCATTCCAACACATATCATCGGTACGGCCTGTTAACTTTCTTTCCCAATTCTTTTTGATTTCATGGTCTGTACTCCACTTCATTAATTGCTCATGAATCCTTTCGCAGTATTCATCAATTTCTTCTTCGGCTTTCATTAGGATGAGCTCTTTCAGTTTCTTTTTTTCGAAAAATTGTTTCCCTCTAGACAAGCCTTCTATCTCTTGTTTCTTTTGTTCAATATCCGGATGATATGTTTCTATTCGCTGTGTAAATTCATCTTTGACTGTGTATATTTTTATGTTCCACTCTTCTTGGTTACTAATCTCATGAAAAATGGAGTGTATGTGTTCTTTTTTTTCTTCAATCACTTGTTCTAAGCTATCTGTTTTTTCATAAATAGTGGCAAACTTCAGGGGTATGACTGTGTATTCCGCATGAAGAGTATTCATCATTTCATGATGATGAAAAGCTTTTTCTTGAAGCCACTGCATATTATCTACCTTTTTCTGCAGCACTTCTTCAGAAAATTCTTGGTGGGACACTGGACAGGTCACGGCCGTAATAGTGTCGAACGGCAAACATTTTATCGTATATTCTGGATCCATTCCTTTTCTTTCTGGAAATGGATTTTTCTCATATTCATCGGTTGGTATAAAAGCATAGAGATACGTCAGTTCTTCTGTATTTGTTTCTGCTTGCATGTTATTCCCCCATCCATTGTTCATCGTTCATTAAAAAAACAAGTATTTTCAGTTACTTATAAAGCCCTTTCCCATTTCTATATACGGGTAAACTGGTAAAGTTTAGTTTCTTTACATATTGATTCTGATGTCCCGAACAACGGATAACTTCAGTTACATGCACAAGGTCTGCCTAATGAGATAATCAAAAGGGAGGATCAATGGAGGGCAGCCGAGGACTATTGTTACATCCCTTAAAAGTCCTTACATAAAAAAAGAAATCCATGCAATAGACGCTGGATTTCTTTTCATTTACTCACTTGTTGTCTTTTTTCTATCTCCTATATGGTTGTTGGACATCTATACACGGATAAATACAAAGAAAGAACAAGCTGCTCGTCTTACTGTACTAATAAATCCGGTATTACTGCAGGGTCCACGTTTCCTCCTGAGACAACAACGACGACATTTTCATTCTGATTACGATGTTTAAATGCTCCTGCTGCTGCTGCCGCGGAGGAGGGTTCAATAACTTGTTTCATGTAAGTAAATATTTGAGTAAATGCTTCCTTTATTTCCTCTTCACTTACGAGCACTATGTCATCTACATATTTTTGTAGAACTGGAAACGTTAACTCTCCTGGAATGGAAGCTCTTAAACCGTCTGCGATGGTGGGAGCTTTCTGTATAGATGTTCGTCTTCCATTGTGGTAAGACAAATACGTATCATTAGCTAAACTAGGTTCAACACCAATTACTCGTACATGAGGAAATTGTTCTTTAATCGCAGTAGCTGTACCAGAAATGAGACCTCCCCCGCCTACTGGTACATAAACAGCGTCTAGTTGATCAACCTGTTCACAAATTTCTAAACCGACAGTACCTTGCCCAGACATGATAGCTGGATCATCATAAGGAGGGATAAAACTTCCGTCTGATTCTTCTGCCAATTGCTTAGCTCTGGTGATTCTTTCTTCCGAGGTTGTCCCGCACAATTCGATGTTACCTTTATAAGTTTCTATCGCATCTTTTTTACAAGCTGCTGCATCAACAGGGGCAATGATAGTAGAGCGAACCCCTAGCCTTTGCGCGTGATAGGCCACTGCCTGTCCATGATTTCCTGAAGAGGCGGCAATAACATGGTCTGCCCCTTTTGCTACTTCTTGTCCTACTTTCACAGCAGCCCCACGCACTTTAAACGCTCCCGTCTTTTGTAAATGCTCTCCTTTAAATAAAATTCTATTTTGATATCTTTCAGAGATCAATTGAGATGTGAGCACCGGTGTCTGTTTGATACCAGTGTTTCTTAAAGTTTCACGTGCTTTTTTAATATCGGATAAAGTGATCAATGTATCCTTCCTCCTTGCTTCTTTGTTTAAATTCACCCAGCGTTCTCTACTGCATTTATTCGTCTTCACTTATTACTGGAATATATTTAGTAGGTAAAGAAGTACCAATCGTGTCACCTTTTTCAAATTCAAGCATGTATTCTTCTAAATAAATACTCTCTGACCGCTCCCCTAACATAATATTTGCTTTCGACCCATTATTCACCAGAAAATTTCCGTTTCCTCCATGGGGCTTAACAATATATTTACCAGGAGGAATATCGCTGCCTACGGTGAATCCTCCCGCAGGAAGATATATCGTATTTTCCTTATTAAGCTCTATTTTTTGTTGTAGTAATTTTAACTGTTCTTCTTGTGATTTCTTTTCCTCATTCAAAGTAGATATTCTATGTTTCAAAGCTTTTTCTTCTTCTTTTAATTTTTTTATTTCTTGTTGTAGCTGCTGTTTTTCTTCGGCAATTTTTAATGCTTCTTCATAATCTCCCTTTATTTTCTTTAAACGTTGATCAGTTTGCTTATACTCTCTATTCGCAGCCTTTAAGGCTTGTTCCATCTCATGTAACGACTCTTGAGACGTTTCTACTATTGAAGTTCCTCGCTGCATCCCTTGTTCGTAAGCTGCATAAATTGCTGAACCTATGAATATAAGCAGGACCAATACCAATAGGGAAATATCTCTTTTGTAATGTTTTTCTCGCTTCGACCGTATATGATCGTCTCTGTCCATACCTCTTCTCCCTGCTCTTTATACACTCTCTCCACTCTTACTTCTGTTTTCTTTATTTTAGCATGTCATGTATACTTTTTTGGGATGGTTCGACCTATCCTTTCGTCAAAACAAAATTAGGCCACGCTCACAAAACAGAGGATACCGTACACATTAGAAGCGCCACAAGGTGTGTGGGATAGAAAAGCGTAATATGCGAAATAAATGTTTTCTCTATCCATTTCGATTTATAGGTAACGTTTGTGCTGTGACAACAACGTGTAAAAGATGATCCAAATTAATTTAAACCTATTTAGTCTTCTATTAATTGGAGAGTGAATTCGCCAACCTGATTTTCTTCGTATAAGTTAGTAATGGACGTGTAATACTTCATTATTTTCACGTGGGTATTAATCTCTTTTTGAGGTACGATTAACTGAAATGTCTCTTGATATAAAAGCGTGGTAATATCATGGTATTTCTCACTAGTAACTGGAAAAACAATAGACACTAATCTTTTACCTTCCTTTAATTCTACGTTAAACTGACTCACTTTTATTTTTGTATTGTTTAAATATATGTCGTGTGCCAAGTTGCACCCTCCTTATATCACGTATTTTAGATACATGTGTTTCCTTTTCCTTATCACGTCGAACTGGCTATCCATGACCCCTAACAAAACGAAGCTTAAAATCCTCCCTATATTGTACCATTTCTGTAAATATAACTTAGCTCTCTATGCTCGCGCCTTTGGAACCTAAAACATTTTATTACAAGATTCTCGTCTGTATAAATAACGTTTAATATTTGATGGTTAAACAACTAATCTATCGGGAATATTTGCTAAGGAAAGGAGGCGCTATTCTGATGAAAAAGTGGATCACACCATTCATGGTAACGGCAGGATTAACAATAATGAGTGCCTGTGGAGCAGGAACGGATAATAGTGACGATACCCCTTCCACTACTACGAATGAGCCAACACCTGACATTCACGAAGAAAACACGTCAGATTCTACGGAAAACACAAACGGGGATAACTCCCAACAAACAGATGATCGTTTCTCGTTCGAGAATTTTGATTTAGATGTGGAATATGGCGATGGACAGTCGTTTGAAGTCGACTATGAAGAGAAAAACAACGGGGAAATAGAAGCAGACTGGGAAGATGAGAGGAATAATGAATCTTTAACTGATGTGGAAGCAATGGAGAAAATAAAACCTGTATTTGATTCATTTTCGTTTAACGAAGAGTCATCTGAAACAGAAGTCATTAATGAGGTCGTAGACGGTTTTGAACTAAATAACGATTACACGGATTTTGAGTTAGAAATCGATTTCCCAAACAACACCGAAAAAGAATATGAAGATCATAATAATTAATAATATGACGCATTCAGGTCATTGAACAGTTTTTCACGTGACCCTCCCTAAAATAGCAGAGGCTGTAGCAGGAAGTTGGATATACTTATTTTATAAGTCTTTCAACTGTAAACATGTTGATACAGCCTCATAAAAGATGAAAATTTATTATTTTAATCCGTTTGCGAGCAAACCTGTCTTTGTTTGCTAAATGTTTGTTTAGCGTGAGGAATGTTATATCCCACCACTCGATAGCCTTTTTTTAATAACAAACGCGCATATAAATTTTTTTCTACTCGATCAGAAACGAGTAATATTATTTGCTTATCTGGTAAGCTATTATATTGACGATTTACATAAGGCAAAGGAATACGGCATGCCTCAGGTACCCAGCCTTCGCGCTCAGCCGTTTGATAGTCCCTTGCATCCACGAAAATAGTGTCTTTCTCGATATGCTTTATATCAACGGGATGAACTCCTGGCACAGGAATTAATCTCTTCGCCATACTTACTGCCAGTGAAAAAATAATCAATGCTAGGAATAAATACATAATGTCCTCCTTTTTTATTCACTGGCAAATTATATATGGGTGGGGGTATAGTGTCAACAAAAGAATCTTTTATCGTTTTCGAACGGTACTCCCTCTATATTAAGAGTAAATCCAATCGATTAAGATTCTATTATATTAATATTATACTCTCGCATCCAGACGTCCACTTGAATAAGGTAGGCTAATAATTGAGGTCCTGTCATGAGCTGACCAAACCAAGGAGTAGTATACGCGGCTCCCCCTGAATGTGCGATATCTTTTACTGTCTGTTTATCGATAAAGTATAAAATAGGAGAAGAAGGATTTTCCAATATTTGAAGCAGCCACTCTTTTACTTGTTTAGTGTAGCGGGGGTGGTGCGTTTTGGGGTACGGGCTTTTTTTACGATATAAAATGTTTTCAGGAAGACAATTTTTAAGCGAATTTCTGAGTATACCTTTTTCTCGTCCTTCTGTTTGTTTCATATGCCATGGTACATTCCATACGTATTCCACTAAACGATGGTCTGCAAATGGAACACGAACTTCTAAACTGGCTGCCATGCTCATTCTGTCTTTACGATCAAGAAGCGTGGTCATAAACCATTGGAGATTCATATAAAATAACTCACGACGACGCGCTTCTATTTTTGATTCTCCGTCTAAATAAGGCGTTTCATTTGTCGTCTCTTGATAACGCTCTTTCACATAAGCAGACAGCGATAATTTGTTTTTCCAGTAGTCACTTAATAATGTTTCTCGTTCGCTATGGAAGGGCATCCACGGGAAACCTTCGTGGTGCAGCAATTCCGGCTTATGAAACCAAGGATAACCTCCGAAAATTTCATCCGCACATTCCCCAGATAAAGACACGGTCGTTCTCTCTTTAATCCTCTGACAAAACCATAATAAGGAAGAATCAACATCCGCCATCCCTGGAAGATCACGGGCTTTCACAGCTTCACTCAATCGTTCAACCAGCTGTTCCGTGGATATGATTTCATTATGATGTTGAGTCCCAGCGTATTTCACCATCTTGTCAATCCAATTTTGATCCATATCTGGCTGGAAATCACTTTTCACAAAATAATTCTCGTTTTCTGCGTAATCGACGGAAAAAGTATGCAGTTTTTCATTTTTTTCTTTTTCTACATGTTTTGCTGCAATAGCTGTGATAGCACTTGAGTCAAGACCGCCGGATAAAAAAGTTGATATTGGAACATCAGACACCAACTGACGTGTGACTGCATCTGTAAATATATTTCCTACTTTTGATGCGGTTTCTTCTAATGAATCTTCATGAGTTTTACTTTTCACGTTCCAATATCTCCATGTTTTCAAGCCGTTTTTCGAATAAATGAAGGCGTGCGCTGGACGGAGAGAATCAATTCCCCGAAAAACACCATGCCCGGGAGTACGAGAAGGTCCAAGCCCGAATATCTCTTGTAACCCTTCTGTATTTACTTCTGCTTTTACACCGGGGTGAGCCAAAATTGCTTTTTGCTCAGAGCCGAAAAGAAATCCTTCGGAACCTTGAGAAAAAAAGAATGGCTTTACTCCTAATCGATCCCTAGCCGCAAATAATTGCTGCAATTCATCATCCCAAATAGCAAAAGCAAAAATTCCATTCAAATGGCGAAGACAGTTCTCTTTCCATTGCGAGTAAGCCGCAAGTAGTACTTCCGTATCGGAATAGGATTGAAAAGTATAGCCTTGGCGTTTTAACTCTGTGCGTATCTCTTCTGTGTTGTATAATTCTCCGTTATAACAAATGGTATATAGACGCGAATGATATTTTCTAGTCATCGGTTGTTTCCCGCCAGTCACGTCTACCACTGCCAATCTTGTGTGACCGAGAAGACAATGGGAGGAAGACCATGTTCCTGAGTCATCAGGGCCTCTTCTCTTTAACGTAGCGGCCATTTTTTCAACGACCTTTGTGTCTTGACTTATATTTTTTCGGAAATTTACCCATCCAGTTATCCCACACATGTTTACTCACCCTCTTCTTCGTTGACCTGAATATTATATGAAGGTAAGTTTGATTTGTGATACCAATTCCACAAAAAAAGCCTCCATAAAGAGGCTAGTCCATTCATTTAAATTTGTCATACAGAGCTTTTTGTACTACATGAGGAACTAGTGTACTGACATCAGCTTCATACTTAGCTACTTCTTTCACAATGCTTGAGCTTAAGTATGAGTACTGGTTATTTGTCATCATAAAAAAAGTTTCAATCCCCGGGTCTAACTTACGATTAATCGATGCCGCCTGCATTTCATATTCAAAATCAGAGACAGCACGAAGTCCCCGAACAATAGTATAAGCTTTTTTCTTTCTCACGTAGTCTATTAATAACCCATTAAATGAGTCAATTTCAACATTATTAATATTGATTGATTTCTCTAACATATCGACACGCTCTTCCACGGAGAACAATGGTACTTTGTTACGGTTGTGCAAGACCGCAACTATTACTTTATCAAAAACATTTGCACTTCTTTCAATGATATCCAAATGACCGTTTGTCACCGGGTCAAAACTCCCGGGATACACTGCGATGGCTGCCATAAACAGGCCCTCCTTCTCTCTCCAGTTCAGTATGTATATATAGTAATTCCCGTATCTCCATATGTAACCGCTTGCGACTTGCGGAATGATTGAATATCTTCAGGTAAAACTGTTTCTGAATGATGTTCACAGACAATTTGTCCCTCTTCCGTAAGTAAATTCTGCTCCTCAATAATTTCCACTATATTGCTCAGTTGTTCTTTGGCGTATGGCGGGTCTAAAAAAATGAGGTCAAACGATCTCTTTCTATTCCCCATTATGTATAACGCACGTTTTGCGTCATTACGATACACTTCTGTGTTTTTCATGATGCCTAAATTTTTTATATTATGTTTCACAACACGAACAGCCTGAGAAGATTGGTCGATAAATACACAAGTGTCACAGCCTCTACTTAACGCTTCGATGCCTAAGTTTCCTGTGCCAGCGTAGAGATCAAGGACAGCTCCTCCATCGAAATAGGGTCCAATTCGGTTAAACAAAGATTCCTTTACTTTATCCGAGGTGGGTCTTGTCTTCATTCCAGGAACCGCTTTTATTGTTCTTCCTTTGTAGTCTCCCGAAATTATTCTCATATTTTTCACGGCCTTTAATTACTGAAGTTTCACTTTATCCTACCACAATTGTTTAAAAACTGGCAATTTCACTGAGGATTTTAGGAAAAATAAGTATAATTACCATCCTTTGCGGTAATAATGAAAAACAGCAGCATGAAGCCATGCTGCTGTTAACCGCGGAGAAGACTTACTTTCCCCATAAGTTCTTCCTCCGGTTTCTCCTCTCCCATAGCCCGAAAAATCGGGCAGGCTGTTCCTTTACCCTGAGGAACAGCCTCTTTTTTCTCGCAATTTAGGTATTACACGGTAGTAAATAATAAACACTCCGATGACTTGCAACAAGGCAGCGATTAAAAATAAACCTCGAATGCCAACTGCTGAAGCAATCAATCCTCCAGCCATGGATCCAAACATTGAACCGAGGAAAAGAAAGCTATTGGAAAACCCATATGTTCTGCTTTCCATCCCGTTAGGTGACAGCTTACGTATTAACGTATTGGCAGCTGGTAACAAACCTCCCAAACATAAACCTACTAGAAAACGCATAACAATAAGCTGCCATAATTCAGTGACAAAGGCTTGTGGAATAGAAAAGACAGCCGCCCCTATGAGAGAACCAAAAAGAACATACTGTGCTCCTTTTCTATCCGTTAGTTTCCCTAACTTAGGGGAAGCTGTCATATTAGCAAACCCCATTACTGATACAGCAAGACCTGCAAAAAAGGCACTATTCGTACCACCGCTTAACTCATCCACTAAAAGAGAGACCATTGGGTTTAAACCAATCAATGAAAACTGGATGATAAATACGAGGACAAATATAAATGGAATTGGCTGTATCGCTGCAACTTTTTTAAAATCCTGCCAAGTACTTGTTTTTTCTTCAGTTTCCGGCCGGGTAAAATCTTCTTTAACAAATAAAAGAACTGTAACCGCAGCGATTGCTACGAACAGTCCAGTAATATTAAAGATCGTTCGAAAACCGAATACCTCCGCCATCAATCCACCAAACAGCGGTCCCGAGATTGTCCCTGCAACAGATCCTGCCTGTAAAATACCTAACGCATAACCGACATGCTGCTTCGGTGTATTTGTTGAAACTAAGGCAATGGATGCAGGGTTAAAACCTGATATCGTCCCATTTAATAACCGGAAAAAGAAAAGGCTCCATGGTCCTGTGGCAAATCCCATTAACACCATGACGATAGCCATTCCAAAACCAGATCGCAACACCATGAGGCGCCGACCATGTTTGTCCGCTAACCGCCCCCACAAAGGAGAAACAAGAAAAGCACTGAAAAAATTTATCCCCGTAATGAGACCGGCCCAAATAGTAACTTCCCGATGCCCTGTAACTCCAAGTTCCTGAAGGTATAATGGTAAAAAAGGAATAATCATGGTCATACCAGACATGACTATAAAAACGGATGCCGTTAATATATATAAGTTTTTTTTCCAGTCTTCCACGAAAAAGGCCCTTCTTTCTTCGCTACAATTGTCCGCTATTATATTATAGAGCAGTAAAACTGGCAAACAAATAACATTCTTGAAACATGCAAAGCATCGATTCGCTGTATTCGACTACCCGCTAGCCTGATATCCTTTCAAGTACAATAAAAAGCTTCCGATTATTCAATCAGAAGCTTACTTTTCTCTCACTGTTTGCTGATCCTTTTTTAAACGGCATGCTTTAAATACCTGCTTGTGCCTGTATTGCTTTACGCTCTTGTGATTCTCTCGGGTGGAGAGGACCACTGTATGTTGTTTCTAATGAAGGTTTTTGCGACTTCTCTACCTTATTCACAAAAGGTAACGCTTCAAGTTTTTCTACGATGGAATCTGATTCTTGATAACTACAATATAAGATAGCATAATTCATATGATTTGAGACATAGTGAACGATACCAAATTTACGCAAATGTCGTGCCTGCTTTGGAGAGTGGAGCCAAACAGCAAGACCGATTCTTTCTTGATACATAGGATATTCTCCTTTTCCCATTTCTTATAGTGTAGCATGCTTTTTCCCATTTGGTAAAATAAAGTTATGTTTACATAATAAAATTATGTTTCACGTACTGTGTGTAACATGCTTGACAATGGATATGTACCATTTCATAATAATATGTAACAGAAAGAATTGTGAGATGACACGTAAAAGCACGGATAGGGAATAGTAGATAGGGATGGCACTTGCAGAGAGTATAGTCCTTGGCTGAAAGACTGTATAAGACCGCCTTCTTTCGAACCTGCCCTTGAGCTGTCAGGGATAGATTCTTAGCCATGTCTGACCGTCTTTCCTTCGTTACAGGAGCCAAGCGGGATAACATGTTTCAAAACAGTGTTATCCAATGAAAGGTGGTACCGCGGAAACCAGGCTCTTCCGTCCTTTACTAGGGACAGAAGAGCTTTTTTATGGTTGCGTGGATTGTGATAACAAGTTTATTAACTCTTCTCCCCTTCCGTGTTATGATTTAATTATTATTGCTGTGTGGGAAGAGTAACGAAACTAGGTGAAATAATGAAAAAAGAACGAATCGTAGTGAAAATAGGGAGCAGCTCCTTAACAAAACCAGGCGGCGAATTAAGCCGTACAAAATTAAATATGTATGCTTCTGCAATTGCGCAGTTACGTACTGCAGGTCACCAAGTCATTCTTATATCTTCCGGTGCTGTAGCAGCTGGTTTCTCTGGACTTAAATACCCGTCACGTCCAGTTACATTAGCTGGAAAACAAGCTGCAGCAGCAGTAGGACAAGGGTTGCTCATGCAAGCTTATACCGAAGCATTTAGCGAATACGGATATGAGACTGGCCAAATTTTATTAACGAGAAGCAATTTCTCAAATAAACTGCAGTACCAAAATGCCTATGCCACCTTAAGTGAACTATTGCGTCGCGGCGTGATCCCAATCATTAATGAAAATGACACAATTGCCGTTGATGAGCTTACTTTTGGAGACAACGATATGTTATCAGCTCTCGTAGGTGGATTAATTCACGCTGATTGTCTGCTTATATTAACAGACATTGATGGCATCTATGACGCCAATCCAAAAGGCCACCCCGATGCCAAACGATACCAGTTTTTGAGTGAAATCCCAGACGAGCTGTATCTACAGGCAGGAGAAGCTGGCAGTAACGTTGGGACAGGTGGTATGCGTTCGAAGTTAGATGCAGCAAAGACAGCTATGTCACTAGGATTGCGTGTTTTTATCGGCCTAGGAGAACAGGAAAATTGCCTAGTCGATATTATTTCCGGAAAAGGAAACGGGACGTATATCGGGTTCAGCGGTAATGAAGTATTGAATAATAAGAAACAGTGGCTTGCTCTTCATTCATTGCCAGCCGGTGAACTGTACATTGACAACGGTGCAAAGAAAGCCTTGTTATTTAAAGGAAAAAGCCTTCTCCCCGCTGGAATTACAACCGTACATGGCCGTTTTGAATCGGGAGCAGTAGTAGAGGTGAAGGATATTCATGGTCGTTTGCTTGGCAAAGGACAAGTGAATATGTCAGCGGACGAATTAAATGATATAAAAGGCAAGTCTACTGCAGAAGCCGCGCAATATACAAAAACCAAACGCCCTGAAGTCATCCACCGAGATGACTGGGTCTATATTGAAAAGGAGAGAGTATAAGAATGAGCAATGCATTATCGACAATGAGAGAACAAGGAAAAAAAGTTAAGCAAAGCTCTGATCAAATTGGACAACTAACAACAAAAGACAAGAATGACCTCCTACTAGCTATGCGCGAGCAACTACTCAAAGATACAGGGACCCTCCTTCGGGAAAATGAAAAAGACATACAAGCTGGAATGGACAACGGTCTTTCCACTGCATTAATAGATCGTTTGCGCTTATCTGAAGAAAGAATTGAAGGGATGGCACAAGGGTTCGAACAAATTGCGTCATTAGAAGACCCTATCGGTCAAATGATAGATAGCTGGGAACGACCAAATGGGTTGCAAATACAAAAAATCCGCGTACCACTTGGGGTCGCTGGCATTATATATGAAGCACGACCTAATGTAACGGCTGACGCTGCTGCGTTGTGCCTTAAGACAGGCAATGCTGTGTTTTTACGAGGTAGTTCATCTGCCTACCATTCTAACAAAGCGATCGTTTCTTCCATCCATGATGCCATGATCAGACAAGGAATCCCAACGGATGCCGTTCAACTTGCAGAAGACACGTCGAGAGAGGCCGCTTCTGAAATGTTTACGATGAATGAATATCTGGATGTATTAATTCCTAGAGGCGGAGCCGGATTAATCCAAGCTGTTGTTAAAAATTCTTCCATCCCTGTACTTGAGACAGGAGTAGGCAATTGTCATGTGTATATTGATGAATCGGCTGCACGTGAGATGGCCATTGAAATTGCTATTAACGCTAAAACTCAGCGTCCTTCTGTCTGTAATGCTGCAGAAACGATTGTACTGCATGAAAAGTGGGCTTCTGAGCATGGGTATGAATTAATTCAGGCCCTTATCGATAAAGATGTGGAAATTCGTGGCGATAAAAACATCCAAAAACTACATGATAATGTGAAAGAAGCAACGGAAAAAGATTGGTCGGAAGAATATTTAGATTTAACCGTTGCGATGAAAACAGTACAAGATACTGACGAAGCAATCACTCATATTAAGCAATACGGAACGGGGCACTCTGAAGCAATTGTTACAGAAAATGAACAAAATAAACAAGCTTTTTTACAACAGCTTGATGCTGCGGCTCTTTACCATAATGCGTCCACTCGTTTTACTGATGGGTTTGAATTTGGTTTTGGCGCAGAAATCGGGATAAGTACTCAAAAATTACATGCAAGAGGTCCGATGGGATTAGAGGCACTTACCTCATCAAAATATGTAGTCCATGGAAATGGACAAATTAAGTAAATGTATCAGCTTACTGTTCTAGACAATAACGATTCAGTTCTCTTGTTATTGCATTCCAATAGATGATATAAGAACAGGAATAGGAGGCCGTGTCATGCTAGAAGGAAAAAAAGTTGCGTTTATAGGGGCCGGTTCGATGGCGGAATCCATATTTGCCGGTTTAATTTCTGAACAACTATTAGACGCAGAAAACATTATCGTTACCAATAAATCCAATCATGAAAAATTGCAACGACTTCATAGCCAGTATGGTGTATCGATAACCACTTCACACAAAGAAGCAATGGAAAAAGCTGAGGTTATTGTCCTGGCTATGAAACCAAAACACATTGAAGAATCAGCACATACATTGAAGGAGCATCTTCATGATCAACACTTGCTTATTTCCGTGTTAGCCGGTGTGTCCACTTCCTATATGGAACAACTCTTTGGCGGAAATCCTGCTATTATCCGAACGATGCCCAACACATCAGCGAAAGTCGGGGCCTCAGCAACCGTAATATGTGCTGGACAGTATGCAACGGAAGACCACATTCAAATGGCTCGTGCTCTTTTCTCTGCCGTAGGTGCGGTTAGCATTCTTCATGAATCTGAGATTGATCGGATTACTGGCATATCAGGAAGTGGCCCTGCTTATATGTATTACTTTGTAGAAGCGATGGAAGAAGCTGCTGCAGAAGCTGGCCTTCCTGAAGAAGAGTCAAAAGAACTCATCATCCAGACATTGGCAGGTGCAGCGAAACGACTGCGTTCTTCAGAAAAAACACCGAAAGAATTGTATCAAGAGGTAATGAGTCCAAACGGCACAACAGAAGCCGCATTTCGTGTTCTGGAAGAAAATAATGTAGCAGCACATTTTAAGGATGCCATGAAAGCTTCTATGAAACGTGCAGCCGAATTAGGTTCTTCTCCTGAATCCTAAACGAAACGACTGTCCCGACTTATTCACCACAGCGGGACAGTTTTTTTATGCCATATCTTTTCGCCGCTTTTTATAGGTGACGTCTCTGCATAGACATCAATTTTTCTTGGTCAGTCAAGTTTTTGTATCCTTCGTTTTCCATTACTTATCGCCAGTTAGTATTCACCTCATGTTATTTAAGGAGAGGATTCATATTTTATGGAACGAGTAGTTCATTCGCATTGGAGAGATAAGATTCATCAGTTAACAGAACACCGGTTATTTATCACCATTGTCATGGTGAGCATTTTTATCAATGCAATTATTGTAGGGTTAGAAACTTTTCCAGAGCTTTACCAGTCTTACTCTTCTTGGTTTTATACAGCCGATCGGTTATTATTATGGATTTTCACTGTAGAAATACTTCTTCGTATAATAGGGGCTCGGCCATTTTACTCTTTCTTCACCAGTCCATGGAACTGGTTTGATTTTCTCATCGTGTTCGCAGGTCATGTTTTTGTTGGAGCTCACTTTGTAACCGTTCTCCGGGTATTAAGAGTATTACGTGTATTACGAACAATCACTGTTATGCCTGCCCTCCGTAGATTGGTTGATGCATTGTTACTAACAATACCAGCCCTTGGAAATATACTTTTATTAATGAGTATCATATTTTATATATATGCCGTGATGGGTACACTGTTATTTCAAAACATAGCTCCTCATCAATTTGGAAATATCTTCTTATCCCTGCTCACACTCTTCCAAGTGGTGACATTAGAATCATGGGCCACGGGAGTAATGTGGCCAATCTTTGAGCATTCCCCTTGGTCATGGATTTATTTTGTGAGTTTTGTTCTTGTAGGAACCTTTGTGATTTTTAACTTGTTTGTGGGCGTGATTGTTAACAACGTCGAAAAAGCAAATGAAATGGAAACACAAGAGCTCAAAAAAAATAAACAAGAAGAAGCCAACGAACCTGCGAATCCAAATGTTTCTCCTAAAGACTTACAGGAACTACGTAAAGAAATCCAAGAGCTGAAAGAATTGATGATAAGGAAGCAATAAGGCAAGGTGGGATTACCTTAAGTGCAATAGCAATTCTTTCGGGTTTTCTAATATTTCAGCTAGACGGTTAGTAAAAGACACTGCTGTCCCTCCATCTGCTACCCGATGATCGAAAGACATCGATATGTTCATCATTGGACGCACGACGATCTCGTCTTTTTCTGTGACAACAGCTCTCTTTTTTGTCTTATGGAAGGAGACGAGACCCGTCTCAGGGTAATTAATGATGGGAGTAGCCCCTATACTTCCCATAGGGCCCACATTGCTAATCGTGATTGTACTCCCTTTCATTTCAGACGGCGACAATGTCCCTCCTCGTACTCGTTCATTTAGATTCTTTATTTCCTCATGTAATTCTCTTATTGTTTTCTTGTCTGCTTCTCTCAATACCGGTACTAGCAAACCTTGTTTCGAATCAGCGGCAAGACCGATATGATACTCTTTTTTTAAATAGATGACTTCTTTTTCATCATCTAATTCTGCATTAAATATAGGAAAGTCTTTTAGTGCGATAACAAGTGCTTTTACGAAAAACGCCGTTGCTGAAATGGAACTATCTACTCTTTTTAGCTCCTCTTTCAGTTCATATAAACGTGACATATCCACTTCTTCAAAATGAGTGACATGGGGAATTGTAAATAAAGAGTGCGTCATTCTTTTGGCAATCTGTTTTCGTACCCCTTTAAATGGAAGTATTTCCGCTGATCCCGCTCCCTTTCTGTCACTATCTTTCTGTTTGGATGATTTCATCAAGTTTGTTGAAGGTGTGAATTTACTTTCGTTCTCCGGCTCTCTTTTTTTATTTATGCTTACGTATTGATGAACATCTTCTTCGGTCACTATGTCACTTGAATGTACTTTTGCTATTTCTTCTACCTGAATACCATAGTCTCTCGCTATTTTTCTGGTATATGGAGCTGCTCTTACTCGATTGTATTTATTGTCCTTATCAGGAACTTTCTTCTTCTTTTGAAAAGAAGGTGGCGGTTTTTCAACTTCCCTATCCCGGTCACTTGTTTCGTTTTCTAATACTATTACAGTCGTCCCTACGGTAATGGTGTCTCCTTCTTCTACTCGTACTTCTTTGACTACTCCAGCAGAAGGAGAAGGCAGTTCAGCCGTCATCTTATCAGTCTGAATTTCGAGCAGTGGTTCGTCTGCTTCCACGAACTGTCCAGAGACAACCCAACATTTAATCACTTCTGCTTCTGTCAACCCTTCTCCTATATCGTGTAATTTAACTTCTTTCACGCCCTCCCCTCCCTCTTAGAATGAATACACTTTATGAATGGCGGTTTGAATTCTAGCCGCAGAAGGCAAATAATGGTCTTCAAGTGAAAACATGGGCACTGGCACATCAAAACCTGTTACCTTTTCGATGGGAGCTTTCAAATACATAAATGCTTGCTTGTTAATCACAGAAAGAATATCATTTCCCACTCCACCTGTTTCATGAGCTTCGTGCACGATAACTACTCTTCCTGTCTTCTGCACGGAGTCAGCGATGATGTCTTGGTCCAGAGGATATAATGTTCGTACATCAATAACATCACATTCTATGTCTCTGTTTTCCATTGAATCTGCCGCTTCTTTAGCTGTTTTCACCATAGCTCCCCACGTAATAACGGTTACGTCTTTTCCTTCTTTTACTTTCTTTCCTTTTCCGATTTCCTCTTTATAATAACCTTCCGGAACCTCTTCTTTACCAGACCGGTATAATCGCATGGATTCCATAAATAATACAGGGTCAGGATCTTCCATTGCAGAAATGAGCAGCCCCTTTGCATCATAGGGACTTGATGGACAAATAACTTTAATACCTGGCATATGGGTGAAATAGGCTTCTGTGCTATCTGAATGTATTTCCGGCGCTCTTACACCTGCCCCATAGGGAGCGCGAATGACCATTGGTACTGTTAGTTCTCCTCGCGTTCTCATTCGCATTCTTGTGACATGGGTAGCGATTTGTTCAAACGCTGGATAAATAAACCCTAAAAATTGTATTTCAAGAACCGGTCTCATCCCATTGACTGCCAGTCCCACCCCTGTACCAATGATACCTGCTTCACTTAACGGAGTATCAACGACCCGATCCTCGCCATATTTTTTTTGAAGTCCATCCGTTGCTCGAAATACACCTCCGTTTTTACCAATATCTTCTCCTAAAAGCATTACTCTTTCGTCTCTTTCAAGCATTACATCAAGTGCGTCTGTTATTGCTTGCACCATTGTTATATTCTTTTGTCCCAGCGCAAAATCATTCGTTTTATTTTTCTTATTAGCGGATATGAGACTCAAACTTTTTCCCCCCTTATCCATTCCATGTACTCATTTTTTTGTTCAACAATAGACCGTGGCATTATTTCAAACACATGATCAAAGATGTCTTCTATTTCTGCTTTTGGGAAGTTTTCCATTTCCATAATTGCCTCTTGTATCTCTGTTTCAATTGCTTTCTCTGTCTCTTTTATCCACGTTTCATTCTCAAACCCATGTTTATGCATAAATCTTTCCAATCTTCTTATCGGGTCTACGTGTTCTCGTTGCCGCTCTACTTCCTCCTGATCTCTATATTTTGAAGGGTCATCCGCGGTAGTATGGGCTCCAAATCTTTGTGTAACTGCTTCAATCAAAGTTGGACCTTCGCCTTTCTTGGCCCGTTCTAAGGCTTTCTGTGTTTCAAAATAAACAGCAACAATATCATTTCCATCTACTCGAATACCAGGTATGCCGTAGGCTACACTTTTTTGCACGATTGATTCTGAATTCATTTGTTTATAGACAGGAACGGAAATAGCATATCCATTGTTTTGATTAAAGAAGACAACCGGGCTTTTTAGAACACTGGCGAAGTTAAGACCCTCGTGAAAATCGCCTTCAGATGTCGCACCGTCTCCAAAATATACTAAACACGCATTATTTGTGCCTTTTCGAACCTCTGCCCAAGCTGTACCAACCGCATGCGGAAGTTGTGTCGCTATCGGTACCGCTGGTGGAAAAATTCGCTTACCAGGATGAAAACTCCCTTCCATTCGACCGTTCCAATACAAAAGCACTCTCATCATTTCAGCGCCATGCGTTAATAGCGCACCGTGGTCCCGATATGTTGGCAACATCCAATCCATCGTATCTAACGCTAATGCACTTCCTACTTGAGCGGCTTCCTGCCCCTCATACATGGCATATGTTCCGAGTCGCCCTTGCCTTTGTAAATTTTTGGCACTTCTGTCAAAAGCTCTAATTCGTTTCATATGAAAGTAAAATTTCTTCACCAATTCCTCAGATATTTTTTCCTTTAAAGAAGGATCTACCATGTTTCCATCTTCTTTTATACAACGAACAAGTGGAAAATTCATAGAATGTTATCCCTCCTTCTCACTTAATAAAGCGCTTTCAAAAATAGTGACGAAATTCATACGCTTTCTTTTAATCTGTAATGCTTATATTTGACTTGAATTTACTATAACTGAATATATAAAGTCAATGATTTTGTTATAAATCTTTCAAAAATTAGTGCAGTTTGTTCAAGCACTCTATTTTCCATTCAATTCGCCAATTCACTGTTTTTTCTAATATCCGAATGTTATACAAAGTGAAATCATAGCGTTTTTTAATTGTGTTGCAGTGCTCATCATTCCTGTACCTACCATCATACCTCAAAATCGAAATGGCGAACGATAACATATAATTTTTGATTGTTCATGCGTATTTTCATCAAATAACTTCTCGAAAAAAAATGAACTCGTTTTCTTTTATTACTATATTATGTTTCGGCTTTTATTTTATTAATATAATGTGATTTAAAGCGTTAACACTTATAAGTGTTAACGCTTTGGAGCAATAAAATATTACGATATATATTTCATCCGTTAAAATGATGTAATGAAACGCCTACACCTATTGTGGCACCGGTCACAATGTTGCTTTTACGCTTGTAATCTCCAGGACATCCTTTCATTTACTGGTTGGGATATCTCTACTAAAGACTCCCTCACCCTTAATTCGCTAACTCCCTATCCAACTTATAACAAAAAAAGCCAGGCCTATAAGCCTGACTTTTGCTTCGATACGTAAAAATAAAACTACAGCTATTGTAATACTTCCTTGGAACTGAAAAATTCTTCATATAAGCCTCGAATGGCTACTTCTACATCATCTTCATGAATTCCAAAAGATAAGGAGACTTCTGATGACCCTTGGTTGATCATATCAATATTAATTCCTTGATCGGACATTGCTTTCGTTGCACGCGCCGCAATTCCTACTGTCTCATGCATGCCTTCACCGACGAGCATGATCATGGCATGGTCCTTTTCAATATAAGCATCATCCACTTGTAATTCGTCACGTACGCGCCTCAAAATATTTTCCTCTTTTTCCGGAGTTAATTGATCTTCTTCTAATATGACGGAAGTGTCATCAATTCCTGAAGGCATGTGCTCGTAAGATATCCCTTCATCCTCAATAATTTCTAATAGCCGGCGACCAAAGCCAATCTCTCGGTTCATCAAATATTTACGAACATAAATAGTGCTAAACCCTTTCTTTGCTGCAATCCCAATGACTGGGTTTAAAGCGTACTCTCGCTCATTGATGATCATTGTACCATTTGATTCCGGGTTATTTGTATTTTTTACGCAAACCGGAATGTTACTCTGGAAGGCAGGGATAAGCGCTTCATCATGAAACACGCCAAAGCCAGCGTAAGATAGCTCTCTCATCTCACGATATGTCATGCGCTTAATTGCCACTGGATCACTCACAACTGTCGGGTTAGCAGCAAATACGGAGTCTACATCCGTAAAGTTTTCATATAAATCTGCCTTAATTCCCGCCGCAAGAATAGAACCTGTTATATCAGAGCCTCCTCTAGGAAACGTGACAAGACGTCCCTCTTTCGAATAGCCAAAAAACCCAGGAAATACTAAAATTCCTCTTCTGTTTCTTAATTGATACAGATTTTCGTAAGACTCCGGTAAAACTTGAGCATTTCCCGGTGTATCACTTACAAATAAACCTGCTTCTTCTGGGTTCACATACTCAGCATCATAGCCCATACTCTGTAAGTATCGTGCAAATAATTTTGCGTTATTATCTTCTCCACTCGCCTTAAGTTGGTCCATAAACTGGGCAGAGTGTGAGGTATCGAAGGCAAGTCGGCTGCGCAGATCATCTTCAATCGTGTTTGTTATCTCTTCACCTAATCCTAACTCTTCCGCGATTTCACGGTAACGGCTGACCACATGTTGCAGGGCTGTCTCCGTATCCTTTTTACTTAACGCTGCTTCACCTAATTCAATAAGAAGATCAGTCACTTTCGTATCTTCACCGCTGCGCTTCCCCGGTGCAGATACGACAATGACCTTTCTGTCCGTGTCTGACGTAACGATACCTGTTACTTTTTTCATTTGTTCTGCATTAGCGAGGGATGTCCCTCCGAATTTAGCTACTTTTAACAATTCTCCACAACTCCCACTTTTGTCTTTCGACGTTTCTGAAATTGCACAAATCTTAGACTATCACAACAACCTCTCGTCTACAAAGTCGCTGTCATTCCGTTAAGTACAGTTCTTATACTTATGAGCACCTCAGGAAAAGTCAACCTGCTTACGCTTTAAATCTTTCGCGTATCCTTACCCGAATGAAGATCTCCTGACTTTTCCTAGCTGCTCAATGTTTACTCTCTACTGCCAAACCGCTTCATCATCCCATTTTGTCTCCCGGAGTCCCATCATTTTAAAGAGAGCGATGTTGATAGGGACCTCCTCTTCTACTACGCTGTCTGCGGTACATGAAGACTCAGGTTTGTATCCTAATTCAGTTGCCTCCTGATACGTCGTTTCCTGTAAATAATTAGTTAATTCCGCTTCATTGAAACACGGAGGGGTGACGTACACTTGGTTCGTATGATCTACAATAGTACGGACATCAGGGGGAGCTGTCAGTTGGACCGGTATCAAAAATCCCGAAACAATTAAAATAACAAATAAGATGATCGCTCCATTGATTAATTTCTTCACATTATCTCCTCAATCCAACCATGTAATGCTTTCTGCTTCATGACGTTTTTTTGGTTTAGGCTGCGTACCTTCTGGATAGCCAACAAAGAGTATCCCTACGACTTCTTCATTTTCTTCTGCACTAATAATACGGGCCACTTCTTCATCCTGAACGAGGGCTCCAGTAGACCATTTTGTACCTACGCCTTCTGACCATACAGACAGCATGAAGTTTTGAATAGCTGCAGAGACTGCTGCATAATCTTCTCGATCACGCACAGGATCCTCGGGTGTTCTTCGCGCAGTAACTACGACAACCCACGGAAGATCTACCATAGATTGATATCCCTTTTCTTGCGCTGTCTTTGCTCTTTCGTCACCTTCCTCAAATTTAGACGCTTTAAAATATCCTCGGCGTTTTGCTAATTTCTCTTTTGATTCCCCTTCTAATATATAGAAATGCCATGGTTCCGTATTTTTATGATTAGGGGCGAGCATAGCACATTCCGTGGCTCGCTTAACGATGTCACGGTCTACAGGCTGCTTTGAAAATGTGCTGATAGTTCTTCTTGTTAATAGCCCTTCTCTTAATTCCATAGTTACCTCTCCTCTTCTTTTTCTATCCAACTCTTATTATACCGTTTTTTTAAGTATGCTCCCAGTTATCCACTTGAAAAATCAACGAATTTTCCACGCAAACTATGTCAAAAAATTACTCCTAAGTCATAGGATAAACAGAAAGAATCCTATTCTGGCGGATAAGATGTTTACGGATTGATGAAACGGGTATTAGAGAATTATGTCGAGTTTTGTCTTTTCCTTGTCGTTAGGGTTTCCCTACATAGGAAAACGCTTACATCTTTATCTTGACATCCTATTTCTAACACCCTACTATTAAATTGGATACTAAAGATTTTCGGCAATTGGGCCACTTTCTTTTTCGACCTGTAAATTTAAACGAAAGAAAGTGATAAGTATGTTGCTTCAGGCATTAAAAGATAGTCAAATTATGGATAATGAAATTAAAAAATTAATGATCCCTCATGAAAAAGTAGCTCATGTACAATCAAATAATCCACTGGATCACGCATTGCTTGTATTGATTAAATCAGGCTACACAGCTATCCCTGTACTCGATACGGATTATAAAGTACAGGGCCAAATAAGCAAAGCTCAAATTTTAGATTCCATCTTGGGTATTGAGCGTATTGAAATGGAGAGGCTTCATGATTATAAAGTTGATGAAGTGATGTCTAATAAAGTACCGCGAATGAATCAAAATGAAACATTCGGGAAGGCTCTTATGCTCTCTATTAACCATCCTTTTGTATGTATCGAAGATGATGAGCAATCTTTTATCGGTATTATGACACGCCGTTCTATTCTTGCTCTCATTCACCGCCATCTTGGAAAATAACATAACGTTTTCTTACCCATAAATCCTGCATTCTACCTGTCTTTAAAAGAAAGATGGCCCTTTATACACCACAAAACTCCGAGCTGCCCAGCTCGGAGTTTTTTAATAGTTATGGACACAATTTTTTAGCCACTTTACGAACAACCACAGGCTTGCCCTGATCCACAACCACCACTGCAAGAGGCATTATCAAAATGAGGATTTCCTGTAGGAACTTTAATCGTAGGAGAAACAGCTCCGGCTACCTCAGCACAAATTTCATTTAATAACGTTTCTAGTGCTTTTTCCGCTTTTTTGAAAGATGCCACGGATTCATGCATATCCATTTCCCGTTTCGCTGACCGTATATGACGGGAAATGGTTTTATAATCTGGATGATATTTTCCGAAACGCTGAACTTCCTCATACTGATCTTTCCACTTATTAAATTCACTAATGAGTCTTTGAGCTTCCTCATCATTTGTTAACCGCTGTTTTGCTTGTTGATAATCTATAAATACATCAGACTGTAGAATAGCTTCCCCCATTATTTGAGCCTCTTCTAATACGTCTGTCGAAGCAGAAACTACTGCAGACATGAAAACACCTCCATCTTCTTATTATACATTCTATCAACGATGGATGAAAAGTATAATCACTACGACTGATTTACTTTTATCTCAAACGAAATAGGTTCTGCAAATTGCTTACCATTGTGTTCCACTGGTATGATTTCCATCGTATGTTCTCCGGGAGGCATATTTTTCAACATGAAAGCTGCTTGATGCATTTCTGCAGTTTTTTGACCATTCATCTTAATAAGCAAGTACCCTCCATTTTCTTTCATTTCTTTAGTTAAAGAGAAATCAGGAATGATGCATTCTACGTATAAATCTTGGTTTTTCAATTTATACTGAAGTGACCAATTTTCTTGTTTTATCCCTTTCATATTGGCAGCTTGGACGGAAACGTCGCTGCGAATTTCTAATATCTCCATTGCTTGTGATTCTTCACCATGAAACAAAAACATCCCTGTCAGACTTCCTATACTCAACGCTAACATGATATATTTCCACATAAAAATCCTCCTCTGCCTAAAAGTTGCACGATTCTCTTATCTTGAGACGTACTTCACTTATTATGTGGCAGAGAAGTCTTTTTAAACCACTTTACTTGTTACTAATCAGATTAAACAGCATTAAAGCTAAGTCCATGTTGCTTTTCCACCGTTCAAGCTTTTGGGGAAGCGTCTGCCCATGATAGCGCCGAGCTTCTTCAATGAACTCATAAACGGTTTCTGGATTTGCATTCAAACGTCGATACCAGTGTGGATGGAAACGAATAAATTCTTTATATTCCGGTTTCGATGTAATAAATTGATACATGTCAGGCTGCATGTTCTAATCCCCCCTTAAAACCCGCGGAACGAAAAAGGATCCTGTGGTGGTTTTGGAGGTCCGGGAGGCTTTTGAAACTGTTGAAGCAGACGTTGAACATTTCCGATCATCCCACTGAATTGAGACATCTGCTGTTGCAATTCTTGGATGTTCACTTGACTGAGCATCTTCATGACAGTACCGAGGGAATCTCCTTGTTCTGTTACAGGGCTGCTTTTATCTTCCTTCGTATCTTTATAGTTTTTCCAATCGTCATGCTCTTCACCTAAAACGATCCAGTCTTGGTATAGATCATTCCATGTCCTTCGTCCTTCCCTCACTTCTCTTATGAGGAGCGGATGATCATAAATGAACCTTCTAAATTCCTGTAACGATGAAGGTAACGATTCTTCACTCATTATCTCCACCTCCATTCTTTTTTCTCATCCTATGCATAGATACCCAGACATGTTCCTTTATGAAAGACGCTTTCAAACTTGTTAGGAGTGCGTTACAATAATATACGGTCGCTGCTACATTGATAAGAAAGGAACATTTATTATGCCGCTTACGAAAAAATCACTACAAGAGAGGTATGAGTCATTTATTAATACTGCATCTGACAGTGAGATTGATGTCATGGAGCGTATGTTATCAGGATGGGAAAAAAAGAGAGATGGAGAATACGACTCGTTTATTGGGAGTTGGCTTCAGCCTCGAAGTCATTGGGAAGAAAATACCCTGGTCGTAACCATTCCTAATCATAAAGGACTTGAAAATATTTTAGAAATTACTCACGGAGGTGTCACAGCTACTCTCCTTGACAATTCTATGGGAATTGCTGCTGATACCATAGCTCCAGAAGGGTATGCTGCTGTCACACTGGAAATGAAAATAAATTTCATGAAACCCGGAAAAGGCAATGAACTTCGCTGTGAAGCGAGCATCCTTTCTCACAGTCGTAAAACAGCGGTTACGTCAGGAAGCGTGTATCGGGAGGATGGCACGCAAATCGCCCATGCAACGGCTACCTTTTACTTCGTACGCCATTAAATACCATTCTATAATTCACAAAGTATTAAACAGACATCATTGCATAACGTGTCTATTCATACTATGATTAAAATAAAGCAATTGTATGTAAATATGGGAGGGACATCAATGGATATTAAGGGTTTTGATTTTGAGGGAAGAGAATATAGTTTTGGGAATTTAACTCGAATCATGGAAAAACATGGTTTCATTCATGCCGAACAATGGGACTATGAAAGAGTAACGTATGATTATAAAATGTTGGACGAAAGCGATGACGCCACTTATTATTTACGTGTACAAGCATTTGCAATAGAAGGGGAAATTCCACAGAAAAACGCGAAAGTTCAGTTGTTGACTCCAATGTTAGGACGTCATTATTACCCTCATGGTATCGAATATGACGAAGAATTTCCGGACAAAATTGCTAGAAAATCTACAAGCATCATAGAAGGCGTCCATAAGGAATTATTTGATGCAGAAGAAGCTGCTTCATAAGCAGACACAAGCTTATATTTCTTTTAAAAAACGGTGAATCCTTATGATTCACCTGTTTTTTTATTTTTTCACTACTCCACGTATAATAACCATTCGTTTACCTGTTCAAAGCTTCATTCTCATATTATAATAAAAGAGTGTGACATTCATTTCTCGAAACATATCATCCCACGTGTCCATTCCAAAAATTTTATTCTATAATATAGTAACTTAATGCTGATGGATGTAATCCCCTTACATAGTGTCGAGAGGGTTGAAAGGAGACTCACTGTGCCGTTCGTACTTAACAAAAAAATAATTTTTCGTATTGTAGTAATTGTTTTATTATTAATTGGTGCCTACTACATCTTACCCGTATCAGGCCCTATCCTTCTTGCATTGTTAACGGCTCTTTTTTTAAGCCCTTCTATTAAGTTTATTATGGAAAAAACAAAAATTAAGCGAAGTATTGCCGTTACCCTTGTTTTTACCGGTTTTCTGTGTGTGTTAGGGTTAAGTGGTTATTTTTTAATTACACAAGTCGTTACACAAGTGTTGGATTTCATCGAAAATTTACCTGGTTATATCAATGATATTAATCATTCTTGGTTGAACTTACAGACAAAAATTGAAAAAGCTTATGAAGAACTGGATCTACCCCCTGTCGTCATTCAGGAAATTAATAATCAAATCACAGACATGTTCAATAACATGCGTGATCAATATGCGAGTGGTGATTTAATTAACAACATCGCAAGTTTAGTCGCCTCGATTCCTAGGTACTTAGTGTCGTTTCTCGTGTACTTAATTGCTTTGTTCTTATTCATGTTAGAACTACCGAGGCTTCGTAAACAAATGTATACGTTCATGAAAGAAGATACTGCAGAAAAGTTTAAATTTATGACGTCCCGTCTTTCTTACGTCATTCTTGGTTTCTTTAAAGCACAGTTCCTCGTGAGCATTATTATTTTTATAGTGACACTGATAGGCCTGTACATATTTACACCAGAAGTGGCACTCATGATGGCTGTTATTATATGGTTGATCGATTTTATTCCAATCATTGGTTCTATCGCTATCTTAGCTCCGTGGTCCCTCTACTATTTTGTAGCTGGTGAAACATTACTCGGAACGCAGCTTATCATTTTAGCAGCTATCCTACTGATTATCCGGAGAACAGTGGAACCAAAAGTAATGGGACATCACATTGGTTTGTCCCCCCTTGCGACTTTAATTTCTTTATACCTTGGTTTGACTCTGCTCGGAGTAATCGGATTTATTATCGGACCGTTAGCTGTCATTGCGTTTACTTCTGCCAAAGAAGCTGGGATCATCAAATTGAATTTTAAAGTCTAAGTCAGCCGAAACAAGAAGGAGACATGTGACCATCACATGTCTCCTTCTTCTTTTTATTATCTTTTTCTTAGGTTTCACGTTTGGAACAACTACCAAACAGCCTTTCCTAAACACCTGTCTTACTCTCACTCAAATTACTCGGCATTTAATAATACGGAGAAATCATTAGATAAACAAGCACGCCTGTGATGCTGACGTAAAGCCATAATGGCATTGTCCAGCGTGCAATTTTTCGATGTTTTTCCACTTGGTATTTAATACCGCGTAAAAATGATAATATCGCTAGCGGTACGATAACAGCAGCTAGAATAATATGAGTAATTAATATAAAGTAATAAACGCCAGCTAAGAATCCACTTCCTCCGTATGACGTCGATTCAGCCAAGGAATGGTATGTTAAATACGTCACTAAAAATAACGAAGTGGATGAAAAGGCGGCATAAATAAAACGGCGATGCATTTTTATATTTTTACGCAAAATGAAAAACAAAGCCATGAGTAAGAAAACAGTAGTAAAGCTATTAAAAATGGCATTCATCATTGGAAGAATCGTTAAATCAAAACCAATATCTTTATTGATGCCATCCGCAAAAATTAGAAATGTGACAAGCCCATTGACGATAATCGTTACGAGTACAGCCACCCATATATTCTGTCTATCGCTAGAAGACGAAGCTGTCGAATGACGTTCTGCCAACGTGGTAACCTCCTCATTTTCAGCTATTCTCTTTTATTGTACCGAAGTTATGCGAGTCAAAGCGAGTGTAATCCTAACAATCACGTGAACGTTGGAGGACAATTTCTCTACGATAGCCATAACTGCTCTGATTTGCAAAAGAGCATAAGTGTGATATCCAACCCCATAAGTTGCCAGACACCGAAACAGCATTACGTAAATGATGACCTATTGGATAAAAAAACTGCTTCAGGCTAGGCCTCGAAGCAGTTTTTTATTATTCTATTACCACTTTGTTTCTCCCAGCAATAAAATCAATGCAATCAGTGCTGGGATGGTAACCACAATCCCTGTTGCGAAAAAAGCATTAGGCCAACCGTGGTCTTTGTCCTTTAAGTGCATAAAATAAAATAGCTGTAAGGCAAATTGTACGGTTCCCAACAACAAAATGAAAGGTACTACAAATCCAGACGGAATCGTTTCCGTAGCTACGGAAATAAACGAAATGATCGTAAGCATAATCATAAAAGCAAAAGACACCACTTGGATGCGAGTTTCTCTTCCAAGTTCATATCTTTCATTCTCAGTCATTGCGCTTTTCGGAAAAGGCTTTGAAAGTTCATCAGACATGTTTTACGCACCCCCTAGTGTCAATAAATACACTACTGTAAATATGAATACCCACACCACGTCAATAAAGTGCCAATACAGACTGGCGGAGTAGAATTTAGGAGCATTTGCCAACGTAATCCCTTTCCCCCAATAACGTACAAGCAATGTAGTAATCCACCCGAGACCAAACAGTACGTGAGCTCCGTGAAGCCCTACGAGAGTGTAGAAGGAAGATGCAAATGCACTTACCGAGTACCCTAGCCCAACATGGTTGTAGTGCCAGAACTCATATACCTCACATCCAAAGAATCCAAGTCCCAGCAGGACGGTAACGAGAAAATACATTCTCATCGCTTTAAAATTATTTTTCTTCATCGATATAATACCCAATACACTTGTTAAGGAACTAGTTAACAAGAACATGGTCATTAAAAAGACGAGCGGGAGAGAGAACAGCTCATCTGGCGTTGGACCGCCTGCTGTTCCTTCTCTTAACCCAAGGAATGTACCAAAAAAGGTAGCAAACATGATGGTTTCCCCGCCGAGAAATACCCACATACCGAGAAACTTATTTTTACCTTCTATCGTTGATTTTTCCGGATTAGCCGGAAGACCATTCGATACATCTACGTGATCTGACATTTTATCCAACCTCCTTCTCGATTTTCTTTACTTCCTCGAGAGGAATGTGGTAGCCATGATCTTCTTTTGAATGCAGTACCATTGTACCGAAAGTCATAATAAATCCGATAGCAATCACAACTCCTGGTGGCACGATAGGGTTATCCATGTTAATCATTATCATACCAAATCCCCAAATAAATAAACCAAGCGACATGAGGAACGGAAGGATCGATCCATTTGGCATGTGGATGTCCTGTAATGGTTCAGCTGGTTGCATTTTACCTTCCCCGTGTACTTTTTCATAAAACCACGGATCGAGAGAACGTACTTGTGGTGTTTGAGCGAAGTTATACTCTGGAATTGGAGTATGTGTTGCCCACTCTAATGTACGAGCATTCCAAGGATCACTCACTGTAATACGTTCTGACTTAAATGCTGAATAAACAATGTTTAGCACGAGCACTACAATGGCAGCTCCCATTACGAAAGCACCGACACTAGAAACTAAGTTCATCGTATCCCAACCTTGACCGCCAAGATATGTGTATACACGGCGAGGCATTCCAATTAAACCAAGGATATGCTGGATAAAGAATGTTAAATGGAATCCAATATAAAGTAACCAGAACATGATTTTACCTAGTGTTTCATTCAGCTTGTGGCCAAACATTTTTGGATACCAGTAGTAGAGGCCTGCTAAAAGACCAAATACAATACCACCAATAATAATATAGTGGAAGTGAGCTACTACAAAGTACGTATCATGGTATAAATAATCAACAGGTGCCATCGAAAGCATTACACCTGTAATACCACCTAAAACAAACGTAGGGACGAAGGAAGCTGCACAAAGCATAGCTGTGTTGAATACGAGCTTACCGCCCCACATTGTAAACAGCCAGTTAAATATTTTAATACCTGTCGGCACGGCAATCGTCATCGTTGCTAGTGCAAACACTGAGTTCGTAATCGGTCCAATACCAATCGTGAACATGTGGTGCACCCACACCATGAAAGATAGGAACGCGATAACAATTGTCGCAAATACCATAGCAGTATAACCAAACAACCGCTTATGTGAAAACGCAGGAACCACTTCTGAAATAATACCAAAAGCAGGTAATACTAATATATACACTTCCGGATGTCCAAAGATCCAGAAAATATGTGCCCACAAAATAGAGTTACCACCCATGTCAGGAGTGAAAAATTGACCCATAAACAGACGATCTAACATTAATAACGCAAGACCTGCTGCGAGTGGTGTAAAGGCGAATACGATCAAAATGGAAGCAACCAGTCCTGTCCAGCAGAACAATGGCATTCTCATCATGGTCATACCTGGAGCACGCATGTTTATGATCGTAACTATAAAGTTAATGGCAGAGATCAACGTACCAAAACCACTAACTTGTAATCCTAGAGCATAAAAGTCCATCCCTGAACCGGCATACTCTCTCGTAGAAAGTGGTACATATGCTGTCCACCCTGCATCTGGGGCTCCTCCGAAGAACCAGCTCATGCTTAAGAGCAATCCTCCAAAGAAGAAAATCCAAAAACCGAGAGCATTAATAAATGGAAACGCAACGTCACGCGCCCCGATTTGTAAAGGAATAACAAAGTTCATAAACCCGAAAATCAGCGGGGTAACTGCCAAGAATAACATAATTGTACCATGCATGGTAATCAATTCATTAAAAACCTGGCCTGTCATAAAATCGTTTTCTGGCACCATGAGCTGAATTCTAATAAACAGCGCCATTAAACCAGCTTTTACGAAAAACAGCGTACCCGCCACTAGATACAATATCGCAAGCTTTTTATGGTCGACTGTAGTTAGCCAATCCCATACAACGCTTTTCTTTTTATTCGCTGTAGCAGTAGCAGTAGCCAAGTGGTTTACCTCCTTCTAATTATTCAATAATTACTCTTCTACACTTAAAGATTTCAAGTATGCAATAAGTGCTTCCATATCTTCATCGCTAATATTTTGGAACCCAGGCATGTTATTACCTTGTTTGTAATCTTCTGGATTACGGATCCAACCTTCTAAGTTTTCATCTGAGAATTCGACAACATTTGCAATGAATTCACGGTCAGCAAAGTTACTCAGTGCCGGTCCTTGGCCTGTTCCTTGTCCAGCAACTGCGTGACAGCCGATACAGCCTTGATCTTCAAACACTTGACGGCCATCTGCTTCAACAGAATTCTCTTCAGGTAATTCTTCTTCCTGAGACATTTCTTCCACCCAAGCTTCATATTCCTCAGGCTCTTGTACAATCACTTTAAAGTCCATCAACGCGTGAGACGGTCCGCACAATTCAGCACACTTGCCTTTATACACACCAGGCTCGTCCGCTTCAAGCCACATCATGTTGTCCACACCAGGAACAGTATCAATTTTACCACCTAGTGCCGGCACCCAGAATGAGTGCATGACGTCGCTTGCAGTTAGATTAAACCAAACTTTTTCTCCGACCGGGATATGGACTTCATTCCCCGCAGTGAAACCTTGTGGATAATCAAACTGCCACCAGTATTGGTGTCCAACTACATCAATAATCAATGCTTCAGACTCATCTGGAGCTGGTGCTTCTTCACCGCTCTCGCCAGCCTGGCTGGAGCCTTCTACATCAGGCGGACTTTCCGCGAAATAATATGTACCTTGAATGGTAGGTACAGCAAGGATAATAAGGAGAATAATAGGTACAACAGTCCAAGTAATCTCCAACGCTTTACTGCCTTCCACCTGTTTCGGAAGTTCATCATCGCCTGGTTTTTTACGGAATTTAAAAACAGCAATAAAGAATAGCGTAAATACGACGATGACTACTAAGGCCATTACATATAAGCTGAGTATCATGTTGTCGTAGATCCATTGTGCCTGCGGGCCTTTTGGATCTAACGCTGATAACCTTTCCTCCCCGCACCCCGCAAGGAAAAGAAGCATTGCGGATAGAGGAAGGAAACGCAGTAACCCTTTGCGTCCTTTCATAAAATCATCAAACCTCTCTTTCACATAAAAATAATTGCAAAATTTATATGCTTTTACAGTCATTCTCCCTTTTAGGAAAGTGAACAACAGAGAGTGGAAGATAACCTTCCACTCTTGTTGTTAAAAGTGGACAATGACCATAAGCACAAACAAAATGGTGAGATAATTAAGCGAATAGATGAACATCATCGTAGCCCATTTGATATCATCCTTCATCTTAAAGCCAGCAATACCTAAAGCCAACCATCCAATCCCAAGCAATGCCGCAACTACGGTATATATTGTCCCGAATTCATAAAGAAACAATGAAATAGGAAGCAAGACAGCTACATATAAAACAATCTGTCTTTTCGTCATTGCGAAACCTGCTACTACTGGAAGCATCGGCACGTTTGCAGCTTTGTATTCATCAGCACGTCTCATAGCTAATGCTAAGAAATGAGGCGGCTGCCAAATAAACATAATTGCAAATAACAACCATGCATAAAGATGCAATCCCGGATCTACCGCTGCCCAACCGATAAGGGGGGGGACAGCGCCAGAAATAGAACCTGCTACTGTGTTTAATGTAGAAACTCGTTTCAACCACATCGTATAAATTACTACATACGTAACAAGCCCAACAATTCCGATGACAGCAGCAATTGGTTCGACAGCTGCCAGCAACATAATACCGAGCGCCGATTCAATTAAACCTGCAAGCAGTACATTCGTTGCTTTCACACTGCCTATAACGGTCGGTCTTTCTTTTGTACGTTCCATAACAGGATCAATATCACGGTCAATATAATTATTGAGTGTACATCCACCTGCCATTACAAGGCCGGAGCCAACCATTGTCAATATTAAAATATGCAAGTTCTGTAACAGCTGGAAATCAGTATATACAGATGCTAGAAAGATGCCGGCAAACACTGTAATTAAGTTCGATGAAACGATTCCCATTTTAGCCAGAGTTACATATTCTTTCCAGGTTTTGTTACCGGAATGGGCTTGGGTTCTCTCAGGATGAGCATCCACGACTTTAGCAGTATCTACTGCTGTGTTGCTTTTTTCCAAACCTTTCCCCCCCTTCTCACACTTGCGGTTATATTTATGACACCTTCAAATAGAGAAAATAGAATAACATACTTATACTATGTTGTCTTCCTATTTGTATTACCATACAGATTGTATCATATAACCGCATAAAAAGAGAAAGAGCACGTAATTATTCTCTCTCTCTTGACATCTACCTGACATTATAGCTTAAAAGTGTACGAGTTTCATCATTTTCGCAAGTTTCACAGGATCTTCACATTTGTATGAGAGTGAAGCCGATTGTTCACTCTTTCGAAATTGACTTTTTAGGCTGTTCTTCATTACTATGAATATGTTATATACATTCCAATCTTTGTCGAAGCTATGGCAAAGAGGAGGTGACAAGAAAATGAATAAAGGGTTAAAGATTTTTGGGCTATTTGCCTCATTCGGCATGTTGATTGTCTTATTACAAGGAGCGTTAGTAACTAAAACAGGCTCTGCAGATGGCTGCGGCGCAACATGGCCTCTTTGCTTCGGTGAATTTATGCCTGAAAATCCTGCGGTAGAAACGATCATAGAATATAGCCACCGACTCTGGTCCGGACTTATGGGAATTGTTATCATCATTCTAGCGATCTGGTCTTGGAAAAAACTTTCTCACTTACGAGAGACAAAATTTTTAGCATTGATGGCTGTTTTATTTATTATGTTTCAAGGTCTGATGGGGGCAGGGGCTGTAATTTGGGGTAATTCAGATATTGTCTTAGCTTTACACTTTGGAATTTCGACCATATCATTTGCATCCGTTGTTCTGTTAAATGTATTAGCCTTTGAAGACGGCAAACGCGGCATCCCCGCTCCCGTCATTTCCAAAGGATACAGATTGTACACGTTTATTGTCTTTATATATAGTTATCTCGTTATATATACGGGAGCTTACGTAAAACACACCGAAGCTACTTATGCTTGTACAGGTTTTCCTCTATGTAACGGGGAAATAATTCCAACTATGACAGGAAGCTTAGGTTTTCAAACTGCAGTTCACTTCTCGCACCGAGTATCTGCCTACTTGCTCACACTGATGATACTCATTTTGACCATCTGGACCCTTCGTAAGTACACTCATTACCTTAGTTTGGTTTGGACAAGCATTGCTGCGGTCTTGTTGATCATCGTACAAATTGTGGCAGGAGTGTCCATCCTTTACGCAGACACTTATTTAACACCTGCACTCTTCCACGCATTAACGATCACATTATTGTTCACTATATTGGCATATATTACAATGATTATAACCAGAAAACCAGCTTCTTAAACCAGATAAAGAAAGACTGCTGTCACTTATCAGACAGCAGTCTTTTTTCTCTTTTATTCCTTTAAATATCGAAGGGAATTATACAAATTCCTTTTTATTTTGTTATCTCTATTAGTAAGTCCCCTGTTTCAATAGAGTCACCGTCTTTTACATGTAAATTCTTCACTTCTCCGTCAAATGGTGCTTGGACCGTTGTTTCCATTTTCATGGCTTCTGTGATCATTAAATGATCACCTTTTTTGACTCGTTCTCCTTTTTCAACCAGCTTCTTTATTACCGTCCCCGGCATGGAGGCGCCAATATGTTCTGGGTTTGTTTTATCAGCTTTCGGACGATCAGATGCTATCGTTTTTACATTTTGGTCTTTAATCATTACTTCTCGAGATTGACCGTTCAACTCAAAGTAAACAATGCGATTCCCATTATCCTGTGGTTTAGAGACAGATACTAGCTTCACTATCAAAGTTTTTCCTTGTTCAATCTCTATTTCAATCTCTTCCCCCAGGCGAAGACCATAAAAGAAGGTAGGTGTGTCCAGTACGGCAACATCCCCAAATTGCTGCCGGAACTTCTCAAATTCAAGAAATACTTTCGGGTACAAAGCATAAGAGATAAGATCATGCTCCGATACTTGCCGGTCAAGGGAATGATATAAGTCTTCCTTCAAACCTTGGAAGCGTACCGGTTCCATCTGTTCCCCCGGCCGATTGGTAATTGCTTCTCTTCCTTTCAGGATAATGTTTTGAAGTTCCTTTGGAAAACCTTGATAAGGTTGTCCTAATTGCCCTTGGAAGAATTCTACCACTGAATCTGGGAAATCGAGGTTTTCTCCTTTTTCATAAATATCATCTTCTGTTAAGTCGTTTTGTACCATGTATAGAGCCATGTCTCCAACCACTTTGGAAGATGGGGTTACTTTCACAATGTCTCCAAACATGTCATTGACTCGCCGGTACGTTTTCTTCACTTCATTCCAGCGTCCTTTTAACCCGACTGCTTTCGCTTGCTGCTGCAGATTACTATACTGACCTCCGGGCATCTCGTGCTCATAGACTTCCGTATGCGGGGCATTCATCCCACTTTCGAATCCTTGATAATATTTTCTGGTGTACTCCCAATATTCACTTAGTTCTTCCAACGCTTTTATATCGATGTTAGGCATTCGCTCTGTACCTTTTAATGCATAGTAAAGACTGTTGGCGCTTGGTTGGGAGGTTAGACCAGCCATGGAGCTTGCCGCAACGTCCACAATATCGACTCCAGCCTCCACAGCCCGTGTATACGTTACTAAGCCGTTTCCACTTGTGTCATGTGTATGCAAATGAATAGGAATATCGACTGTTTCTTTTAGTTCAGAAATTAACTGGTATGCCGCTTCTGGTTTTAATAGTCCCGCCATATCTTTAATTCCTAATATATGAGCACCAGAACGCTCTAAATCTTTTGCAAGATTTTTATAGTAGGATAAGTCATACTTGTCCCGAGAAGGATCCAATATGTCGCCGGTATAACACATCGATGCTTCCGCAATCTTATTGTGCTGGCGTACTTCATTGATGGCAAGCTTCATTCCCTCTAACCAATTTAAGGAATCAAAAATCCGGAAAACGTCGATACCGGCTTCAGCAGATGTCGCTACAAATTCTTTTATGACGTTGTCTGGATAGTTTTTATACCCTACTGCATTGGAAGCGCGCAAAAGCATTTGCAACAGAACATTTGGCATTTTTTTCCGAAGCTGGATAAGTCTTTCCCACGGATCCTCGTGCAGAAAGCGCATAGATACATCAAAGGTTGCCCCTCCCCACATTTCGGAGGAGAACAAATGAGGGAGTAATCTGGCAGTTGGCTCAGCAATTCGCTTTAAGTCATGAGTTCTCACTCTTGTGGCTAAAAGAGACTGGTGAGCATCACGGAAAGTAGTGTCTGTCAATAGCACTTCTTTTTGGTTTTTCACCCATTCTGCAAGCCCTTCTGGCCCCTGTTCATCCAATATTTGCTTCGTGCCATTTGGTATTGGTTCACTATATTTTACTTTAGGTAATTCCACTTGCTCAAATACTGGTTTTTTTACATTTTCAAGCCCTGGGTATCCGTTTACAATGGTTTCTCCAATAAACGTAAGCATTTTCGTTCCACGGTCTTTTCTTTTTGGAAAAACGAACAACTCAGGTGTAGAGTCAATAAAGGATGTATTATATTCTCCATTCAAAAACTCTTCATGTTGGACAACGTTTTCCAAAAATGCAATGTTCGTTTTAATACCGCGGATCCGAAATTCTTTCAAGTTACGGAGCATTTTTGCCGCCGCTCCTTCAAAAGAAAGAGACCATGTCGATACTTTCACTAATAATGAGTCATAGTGCGGTGTGATGACAGCACCTTGAAAACCATTTCCAGCATCGAGTCGGACTCCAAATCCGCCACTTGAGCGATAAGCCATTATTTTGCCAGTATCCGGGAGGAATTTATTGGCAGGGTCTTCTGTGGTTATTCGAGATTGTATCGCGTACCCAAGTGTTGTAATATTCTCCTGTTGTGGAATACCAATTTCCGCACCATGTAAAGGGTAGCCTGCCGCCACATAAAGCTGGCTTTGAACAATATCAACCCCTGTAACCATTTCCGTGATAGTATGCTCTACTTGTATCCGAGGATTTACTTCAATAAAATAAAAATCCCCGTTAGGATTAACGAGAAATTCCACTGTTCCGGCATTCACATATTGAATGTTTTTCGCGAGTTTTAACGCTGAGGCACAGATTTTCTCTCGTAATTCATCACTCAAAGCAACAGTAGGGGCAATTTCTACAACTTTTTGGTGTCTGCGTTGTACGGAACAATCTCGGTCATACAAATGAACGATGTTGCCTTCCTGGTCACCAAGAATCTGAACTTCGATATGTTTTGGATTTTCAATGAATTTCTCCACATACACTTCGTCATTACCAAATGAAGATTTAGCTTCTGATTTGGCTCGATCATACGCCTCTTCTAACGCTTCACGGCTTCGCACAATCCTCATCCCGCGTCCTCCACCGCCAAGGGAGGCTTTAATGATAAATGGAAAACCATGTTTATCAGCAAATTCTCTAACCTCATCCATGCTTTCAACTGGTCCGTCGCTACCAGGGATAACAGGAATTCCAGCTTTGATGGCGGTTTCCCGAGCTCGAACTTTATCCCCGAACATATGTAAATGCTCTGTTTCTGGCCCGATGAAAATGATCCCTTCTTCTTCACATCTTTTTGCAAATTCTAGGTTTTCTGACAAGAAGCCATAACCTGGATGAATGGCATCTACGTCATTTGCTTTTGCCACTTCTATGATGCTTTCAATATCAAGATAAGCATCAATCGGCTTTTTACCCTCTCCTACTAAGTAAGCCTCATCAGCCTTATAACGATGAAAAGCACCAGTATCTTCTTTTGAATACACTGCTACTGTACGAATATGTAATTCGGTACATGCCCGGAATATCCGGATTGCAATTTCACCTCTGTTCGCGACTAATACTTTGTTGATGTTTCCTAATCCGCTCATCCAACTCCTCCTTGGCAACTATCTACTAATTATTTAAAAAACTCTATGTTGACTGATTATTTTAAATATAATTTATCATATCATGTATTTGTTTTCTGTCAAAATTTTTACAAGACTGTCTGTGCCAAGTTTTCTCTAAGCAGCATTTTAAAAAACGTTATTTCCGTCCAATAAAAAAAATAAAAACCAGGCTGACATTGTTCAGCGCCTGGCTTCTTTTTATTTACCTACAGTTGCTTCATGAAAAGCTGCAAGTTTCCGTTCTAATTCATTTAGTATTTGCTTGCCTGTGTCCTCGTCGATCAGATTTAAGCGTACAGCGAAGTCTATCTCGCGAGACAAGCCAAACATTTGAGTATCCAGTACATCTTCATATAATGGACATTGAGGCATTGTTAAATTATCCATTTGAACTTCAATTAATTTCCGGATCTTTTCTGCGTCGGCTTTAAGTAGTGCATACGCCTTTTCACTATGTTCAGTCATCGCCTTCACGCTCAAGGTGATCCCTCCTACTCGTTAACTCCTTGCTTCTATCTTATCTGTTCACATGATAAATTGCAAGAAACCTTTTTAAGGGAAGGCGTCAATATTTCTTCAGTTTGTTGCTTAATCACTATTTTTCTACTATATACTTTATACTTGTTTCTGGATAATCTTACCGTGCGTGTAAAACAATATTAATGCGTATATGGAATGGTTTTTTTTATTTCATATCTATAAAGATATGTTAGGATAAATGAGGAACTTGTATAGAAGGAGGAAATCTTTTGGAATTTATCGTAACAATCCATGGTAATATAAAACACCAGATCACTATCGACCCCACAGTTTGGATCTTTGATGACCGAAAAATTGATTTAAGAACGTGGGAAGGGGAAGAAAAGCGGAAAGCTCAGGACTTAGAAGAATATACTAAATCCATATCAAAGCAATGGGACAAGGAAATGATTGAAGGTGCACAAATACCTAAGAGAACGCAAACGAACCAAATTAGAAACAAAAAAGAAGCGCTAATCAACGGTACATTTGGTATCCCTTTTGGTTCCTTTCTTCAAAATGCTGAACCTGAAGACAGTGCTTCCCGCGTTGTAATTGAGACAACAAATGGGAAAGAACATATTATCTCTTTAGAAGATGCTTACCATCTCGTAATTGGATTTTCAAAAGATGGCAGTCCACTAAAAGAAACGGGGCCTGTCCATGTTTACTACGGAGATGCGAGTAACAAGCATGATCCCATTACACACGTAAAAGGATTTCGTGTTCACTAGCCGACAGCAAAGCAAGGTATCGTCGCTACCCTGCTTTGCTTTCTTTATTAGCATGGAACCCGTTTAAAGCAACCGTTACAATAAATCAGCTGCCAATTGTGCAAGCCCAGATCTTTCTCCTTTTTCTAACGTAACATGCCCGCTGATGGATTCATTTTTAAACATCTCCACTACATAAGCTAAACCGTTGTTTAACTCATCAAGGTACGGATGGTCAATTTGCGCCGGATCCCCCATAAATACTATTTTACTTCCCTCTCCTACCCTAGTCAGAATCGTTTTCACTTCATGTTTTGTTAAATTCTGTGCTTCATCTATAATAATGAATTGATCAGGGATGCTTCGCCCTCTGATATACGTGAGAGCTTCTACTTGAATCGACCCCATACCTGCGAGTATTTGATCAATTTCCCCTGGTTTTTTAGTATTAAAAAGAAATTCCAAGTTATCGAAAACAGGTTGCATCCACGGTCGTAACTTTTCTTCTTTTTCACCTGGCAGGAAGCCAATATCTTTCCCCATCGGTACCACCGGTCGTGCTACTAATAATTTATTGTAGTTCCCCATATCTTCAGTCTGTAACAATCCCGCTGCTAAGGAAAGCAATGTTTTTCCTGTTCCAGCTTTCCCTGTTAACGTAACGAGTTGAATTTCATCTCGAAGTAAGAGCTCGAGTGCCATTTTTTGTTCTACATTACGTGGTCGGATACCCCATACTTGATCCATCTCAATGGCGAATGGCTTGACCATTTTCCCTGTTTCGTCTACTTTCCCTACCGCAGAGGCGGGGGTGCCCAGTGCATCTTTTAATACGACAAATTGATGAGGCGCGAGACGTTCCTTCTCTAAGACGGAAACGGGCAAGGATTGTTTTTCATAAAATAAGTCTAGTAACTGTGCTGGAACGTTAGCATATATTTTTCCTTTGTACACATTATCGTACTCGGTCACACGGTCGCTTAAGAAATCTTCTGCTTTGATTCCCAGGGCGTCAGCTTTCACACGTACCAAAGCATCTTTACTTACGATACAAACTTTTTTAGGGCGCTCGAGTGTTTCTTGTTCGACTTGTAAGTTCATCGCTACTGCTAGTATGCGATTATCATTTGTAACTTCCATAAACGTGTCTTTTAAATACTGAAAAGAACGGTGATTTAATTCGACTCTAATCACTCCGCCTGACACTAGAGGCACCCCTTCATGAAGCATACCTTCGTTTCGTAAACCGTCCAGGATTTTTGAAACATGTCTTGCATTTCGTCCAATTTCATCCATATATCTTTTTTTCGAATCAATTTCTTCCAAAACCACAGCTGGGATAACCACTTCATTTTCTTCAAATTGAAACATCGCTCGCGGGTCTTGTAACAGTACATTTGTATCAATAACATAAATTTTCCTCATGGATTTCCTCCCCACTATTCAATACCTTACTGTTGGGAGACTCAATATTCATCGGTAATTACTATAATTTATGCGACAACTTGGCCAAAATTGACGGCTATTTCATGATTTGTTTGTATCCTTAATTCTTACTGTACTCCTTACGATATTTACCAACATACGGATTCATGTTAAATATTCATTAATTAATGTTAATGTTTTAGCAGAACAGCGTTAGCTCTTTGATCAGATGTGGCAAATTACGACGTGAGGAATGTGCAAGCAACGCCACTTTCAATATGAATTACTTTCTGAATTTTGCGTGGTACAGTGTATGTGTAAGTCTTAGCAAAAGACCTGTTTCAATCCCCCAGAACAGTCTGAAGCTGGACAGAATGCCATGATTCCTTTCCAATCTAAAAAAAAGGCTAGACCGGAAAAAGACCGGACTATGCCTCCTTTAATGCATTCATTACCTGATTATCCAATTTTTCTGCCGCTTCCTCATCATAGGTTTTTTCTACGTCCGGCTCGTTCACTAATTTTCCGCCATAAAACATAATGTCCCTTATTTCTTCGATCCGGCACTCCATTAATGCTAAGTCAATGGGAATATTATCCATGTTTTCCTCTATAATGGAAGCATTGCCGGAAATAGCATACGTTGTTCCGTTATCGATAATCGTCAATACAATCCCAGCATGCTTTTTCACATTCATAATGTTTTTAGAGCCATTGTCTATCGAGAAACGTATCGTTTGTCGATCTGGAGCGTATACCCATGAGATAGCACTGACATACGGATTGCCTGTTTCATGATCAACCGTAATCAAAGATACGAACGTCTCCTCGCGCAGTTGCTGAAGTAATTCATCTGTTAATTGCTGTTGATTGTTTGCTGACATTGTCATCCCTCCACTTAGTATGCTCCTACCCTCATTCATCCAATTTAAATCTTAGACACCTTTATTAATGAAATACGACACTTGATTCAAAGATTCCTGTATATTTTGTTATTTATATCATTCTTACATATAATTCCCTTCTTTAAACATGTTATAATATAAATTGCTTGTTTTTCATGAGAGTCAATCTTATATTTCAATGATCGCTCTTAATAATGTTGTGGTGTAAATTAGTGGATAGCATATACAGTGCAATCATCATAGGTAAGCATGTAAGATAATGACTCATGTATGTAATAAAAATAGAAGTCTACCTCCCATGGAGAGTGAATAAGATGAAAGTTAAATGTGCCATATGTGATTCGATCAATGATCTCGATGATAAGGATCCTTTAGCCAAGAAACTTAGAAACCGGCCCATTCATACGTATTTATGTGATGAGTGCTACTCTCGGATAGAAAAGCGAACAAATGAACGTTGGGCCTCGGGGCATTTCCATCTATACCGTGATCCTAAAAATCAAGATGATTGGGACTAACTCCCAGTTAAGCCAGGCTAAGACCGTAAAAAGGTGGATGCTCCCTCTGTATAAAACGCCTCCGACTATCATTACTGATAATCGGAGGCGTTTTTACACGTTATAAGCTCTCCACTATTACGATTTTTGAACCGCCGTATTATTATCTCCTTGTTCTTTCCTAGTGTGACGATGTCGGATTCGATATCCGCCCAACACAGCTGCAGCGATAAGAAGGGATTCGACTACAGGCATACCAATCGCAAAAATGGTGAGAGGAAGGGCACCTATTAACAACAAAATATAAATAACAACATTTTTTAAAACCGATAACTTCTTTGCAAATCCTAAGTTATAGACAATCACGCTTGTGATGATGATGGCAGCATACAACAGCCAAAAGCCGAGAATTGGACTTTCATGCACGTTTAATACACCCGCCATCCAACTTAGCTGTTCTCTTGTTACTTCTACACTGTTAGGATTTACCGCTGCTATATTCATTACATTTCACCTCGATGCCTTTCTGTAAGAAAAGCGCTAGCACCATAAAGCCTTGTACAGAAGATGCTACTGCCTACGTATTCACGGGTAAGGATGAACGCAGGCAGTTATCCCTGTTGATGGCTTGGCACTATAGCTAGACAGTACTCTATCAAATTCATCATACATTATCCATACTATTAGAATGTATTATAATTTACGAGCAGTGTCCAGTTTTTTAGCGAAGTTATGCTTTTTTCGCCAATTTTTTTCGTTTCTCTTCTCTTTCTCTCGTGCTCTTGTCTAATATTTTTTTACGGAGACGGATCGATTCAGGCGTAATTTCACAATATTCATCTTCATTTAAATACTCTAGAGCTTCTTCAAGCGTTAAAAGACGAGGACGTTTCATCGTTACCGTCTGGTCTTTTGTAGCGGAACGGACGTTTGTTTGTTGCTTTGCTTTTGTGATATTAACCGTTAAATCGTTATCGCGGTTGTGTTCCCCTACAATCATTCCTGCATAAATATCCGTACCTGGTTCAACAAATAATGTTCCGCGATCTTCTAGCTGCATCATACCATATGGTGTCGTTTTTCCTGTTTCCATAGAAACAAGAACACCTTGACGACGTCCGCCTACTTGTCCAGCATGAGCAGGTTTATAACTGTCGAATGAATGATTGATGATGCCATAGCCTTTTGTTTGTGCCATGAACTCTGTGGAATATCCAATTAATCCTCGTGCCGGAATGAGGAATTCCATGCGGACTTGGCCTTCTCCTTTGTTTACCATGTCAATGAGCTCGCCTTTTCGTTCGCCAAGAGATTCCATAATATTTCCGGTGTAATCTTCAGGAACGTCAATTTGGACACGTTCTACAGGCTCTGATTTCACTCCGTCTATCTCTTTAATAATTACTTCAGGCTTCGATACTTGAAGTTCATAACCTTCCCGTCTCATGTTTTCAATGAGTATAGACAAATGAAGCTCTCCACGTCCAGAAACTGTCCACACGTCAGGAGAATCAGTATGGTCCACTCGTAAACTAACGTCTGTTTCCAATTGAGTGAGTAAACGTTCTTCTATTTTTCTGCTCGTTACATATTTCCCTTCACGACCTGCAAATGGACTATTATTAACTAGAAACGTCATTTGAAGTGTCGGCTCATCAATTCGAAGAAGAGGAAGGGACTCTTGATGTTCAACAGGGCAGATCGTGTCTCCTACCATGATATCCTCGACACCTGCTATCGCAATTAAATCTCCTGCTTCCGCCTGGTCAATTTCCATACGTTTAAGGCCCATAAAACCAAACAATTTTGTTACCCGAAAGTTTTTGACTGTGCCGTCGCTTTTTATAAGCGCAGCCTGATCACCAGTCTTTATTGTGCCTCGGAATACTCTTCCCACACCAATACGCCCGACATACTCGTTATAGTCAAGCATGGTTACTTGGAATTGGAACGGTTCCTCACGATTATCAATAGGAGCTGGAACATTATCGATAATCATATTGAACAACACTTCCATATTATCATCTTGCTTATTTGGATCTTCACTCGCAGTTCCGTTTATGGCTGAAGCGTAAACGACTGGAAACTCAAGTTGCTCATCATCAGCTCCAAGTTCTATAAACAAGTCAAGCACTTCATCAACAACTTCTTCCGGCCTTGCCATATCACGATCAATTTTATTTAATACAACAAGCGGCTTCAGCTTTTGTTCCAATGCTTTTTTCAACACAAAACGTGTTTGCGGCATACAACCTTCATATGCATCAACTACTAGAAGAACACCGTCTACCATTTTCATGATACGCTCTACTTCTCCGCCAAAATCAGCGTGTCCCGGAGTATCCATTATGTTAATGCGAGTATCTCCGTAATTAACAGCTGTGTTTTTCGCTAGAATCGTAATTCCTCTTTCTTTTTCAATGTCGTTGTTGTCCATGGCCCTTTCGTCAATTTTCTCATGATCCTGAAAGGTTCCTGCTTGCTTTAACAACTCGTCAACCAAGGTTGTTTTACCATGATCAACATGGGCAATTATCGCGATGTTTCGTAAATCATTCCGTACTTTCATTAAGTTATATCTCTCCTATTCTCGGTCGGTTCATTAACCAAACAATTGTATCATAATTTACGCTATAATAAAACCACTGCTTCTTAAGTGACGTTGAGATATTGAGACAACATATTCTCGCTCTCTTTTGGAAAGTTATCCGTTTCCTTACTTTAAGAGAAGCTTCTCTTTTCAATGAAAGAAGTTCGTTGTACACTATTTATTAGTGAGTGACTTGACTAACGCAATAAATTTGGAAGGTGAAAAGATGAGCCGGATAAAGATTTACTTTTTATTATTAGCTATATTTGCTGTTTTAAGCATTGCATTTATTGGAGTTGCCATTGCAGAACGTTCTATTATACTTGCAATTGTTTGTATTGCCGGAGTGTATCTATCTTTCACGCTAGCTCGGAAGCTTCGTGATCATGTTGGCCCTGTCAGCTAAGCAGAGTTTCGAATCTCCACCATATAAACAAAAACAGCCACAGAATATAAATTACTCTGTGGCTGTTTGTGTATTTTTTTAATGAAGAGTCTTTTATACATGTTAGTTAACAAACATGTTCGTTGGAGATGAATTACTCCTGAAAACCTTCGTGATCATGTACATAATGAAGAAGCTGGTTATGCAATCCAGGGCGTGCCACAAGAACGGTACTTGATTGTAAATAAGAAGGCGGCTCACCTTTGAAATCAGTTGCCGTCACTCCAACTTCTTTTAAAAGCACTAATCCTGCTGCGTAGTCCCAAGGAGAAAGACTAAAACTCATATAACTATCTAATCTTCCTGAAGCTACATATGCTAGTTCAATAGCTGCTGAGCCGTAAGAGCGTACACTTCTCGATTTTCGAACCATTCGATGAAGAGAGCGTTCATCTCTTCTTTTCTCTCTCGCAAGCCATCTGCCATTCAAGCCGATGACAGCCTCTGGTAAATCCACTGGTGTTACTTCTGGTAATTGACTTTCATTAAGATAGGCACCTTCTCCTTCTACCGCGGTGTACCATTCATCATGCATGACATTATAAATGACTCCTACCTTGCCAACTCCATTTTCTACCACGGCCACAGATATAGCAAAGTTGAATTTCTGATGAACAAAGTTAGTTGTTCCATCAATCGGATCTATAATCCATAACACACCATCGGTAGACTCTATATTCGTCCCAGTTTCTTCTTCTCCCAGTACAAGGTGGCCAGGATACGTGTCGTTTATTTTTTCATTCAAAAATCGTTCTACTTTATAATCCATCTCTGTCACTAAATCATTAGGATCAGATTTCTTATCCACTTGCAGATGATGAGACAAAGATTCTTTCAGCATTTTTCCCGCTTCATCCATCCATTTTACTGCTTGATTTTTCAGTTCATTCCAATCTGCTGTCATTTAACCACTCCATTTACTAACATCTGTGTGATTTTCCTTCCTGAACCTATTATGGCATACGTTGTTGAAAATTAACATATCATATGACTTTATGAGTAAGAGTTTCACTTGCATAAAGAAAAGCGCAAGGCGCCCACCTATCGGGGACAAGCGCTGGAGGCCCGCCGAGGAGGCTTTGCTGCCGCAGTGCGGATTGAAGCGATCTCGAGCCAATGGCGCCTGAAGCTAGACAATAAGAAACACTCCAGTTAACTTTAAGAATAGGCTTCTACTCTAACAAACAAAAAAACTGGCTGGTTGTCCCAGCCAGTCAAATACATCGCTTATAAAGGAATACCTATAAATAATGCCAAGTTCTACAAAGGTACAGGCTTCGTCAGCCTAAGCCATTCTTCTCGCAATAATTGCAATCTCTCTTTACTATGTTTCATTTCCTCGAGGTCTCCGGCCTGCATTGCATCATGTAAACTGACAAGTTCATAGTCAATTTCCAGCCGCACTACTGGAAGTCTTTCTCCCGCATTTTTCTGTTTAAATGTCTGGATTACTTGTTCCATGGCCATGCACCCCTTCTTTGATTATTGCTTTTGTTTGGGAAGTATCTTTTGCTGGAAGAGAAACGGTGGATGTGTAATAGTGATACTCCTAAAACAAAAACGGTTTTTCATTGACCCCTTCATCACGTTTGAACAAACTAAATTTTCTGATAGTTTGTTTGAATATTATACCATAAAATTTTTTAATTACAAACTATAAATTTTTGGTACTTATTAAAAAAAGAAAAATATGCGATAACTTTCAGCGCAAGGACCATTTGCTTTTCGACATATTGATCACTTATGATAATATCAAAGGTGAGCATATGGAAAGGAGACCAACTCATGACGTTTCAGGGATTCCAAAAAACGGATTTTGATACTTTTCATCTCGATGGATTAGAAACTAGAATGAGCGCTATCCAGGAGAGAATCCAGCCGAAATTTCAAGAAATCGGAGCTTATTTAAGAGAAGAATTGTCTCTTATGCTTGGGAAAGAAATGTTTCTCCACATTGCCAAGCACGCGAGACGTACAAAGAACCCACCTAATGACACTTGGTTAGCGGTTGCAGATGATAAACGAGGGTATAAAAAGCACCCTCATTTCCAAGTCGGTTTATTTGATGATCATGTCTTTATATGGCTCGCTTTCATCTACGAAATGCCTGATAAAGAGAAAGCGGCAGAAGCATTACTCCATACATCAAATGATATGATGGCATTACCTGAGGATTACCGCATCTCTCTTGACCATACTAAAAAAGAGTCCTTAGTTCTGAAGCATATCGAAGAACAGGAACTAATCGCAGGCTTAGAAAGATTTAGAGATGTAAAAAAAGGAGAATTTTTACTAGGGAAGCACTTTGAGAAAGGTCACCCTCTATTAAAAGATGGAGAAGCCTTTTTAGAAGAGGCTAAACGTACGTTCGAAACGTTAGTTCCATTTTATACTGAAGCCCAGCGTGCAATTACTCGCTAAAAAAAGTAACATGCTCGCCTATTTACAAAGGACTGTATCTCTTATTAAAGCTCTTAATCTTGTGGTTCGGTCGAACAATTACATGAACTTCTTCTCTGTTCGCAAATGGATGTCGCACTTATACCTGTGGCAGAGATGGAGTGCTTGGCAACTGAAAAATATCTTTTGATACAGCTCCTTGTGGAAGGCGAGCGAAGCATGTCATTCGTGAAAGTTCCGTATTCGGACATACAAAGACGGACAACTGTTGAGCCTACAATTTTACTTTTTCGCCAGGTTCTGCTTTTTTGGCCGCTTGGACAGCCTGCCAACACGAAACTTCAGCGCGCTCGTCAAATGTTCGAAACAATTGCTTTTCCTCACTTTTTGAGGGAACGATTTCTTTGAAACGATTGTAAAGGGCTAATATATCTTCCCGCGGTACAGCTTTATGGTGAGCTCTTTCAACCGTTTGAAAAAAGTTTACTGCATCAATCACTTCCTCTTTACTCCATTCCATAGAAATAGGCATATGTAATTCACTCACTGTTTTTCCTCCTCTCGCTACTGCTTCTCTTTTCATTATACCCAGTATTAATGCCTTACACAAAAAAACCCCTGCCATATTACACAGGGGATTGATCGTTTATATCATTAACTATTTGTTCTCTTTTTCACAGGATTCACATGTTGAAGCGTAAAGAATGGTTACTTTATGATCATCATAATGTTCGATGGTTCGGTTACAATCTTGACATACTATCGTTCCCACCTGTTTACTCCTCCCTTGACGCATCCGTATTTATATTGTTTATAATATGATGACATATTGAAGAAGTCAATAGGAAATAGTATGACACAATACCACTAATCTTCATCTTCTTTTCTTTCTATCTGATCCGGATCTATAAATTCATAATCCTTTTCTCGAAAACCTTCTATTATGGAGGGAAGGGCATTTTTTGTCCACTCCCTGTCATGCATGAGCAGGTTTGCACCATTTTGAAGAAGCTCAGTATTGACCATTATGTCAGCTAACGCTTCGGCGTCCATATATTGGTCTTCCCAATCGTACCCATATGTCCAATTCATCCATACCATATCTTCTTCTTTCAATATTTGTTTGGAGACATCGGTATTCACTCCAAATGGAGCACGGAAAAAGACGGGACGAACTCCAGTAATGCCCTCAATCGTGTCATTCAATGTAATGATTTCCTGTTCTGTTTCTTTCTCGGTTAATTCATTCAAATTTGAATGATTCATAGTATGATTTCCGATCTCAAAACCAAGTTCAGCTATTTCTTTTAATTGCTTTTTACCTTCTTCATCCTTTAAAAAATGACCATTCACAAAAAAAATGGCAGGAACTTCCTCTTCTGCTAACATTTTTGCCATAGCCACGCTATGTTGATCCGGTGCATCATCTATTGTTAATAACACCTTGGACGTGTTTTCCCCCGTTTGCTCTTTTATTGGTTCCAACGTCCAATTTGCCTTATTAATTTCGTATTTTTCTTCATTATTCTCTTCTTTACTTTTTTCTTTCTCTGGTTCTTCCTCCTTTGTCGTATCTTTTTCCTCAACTTCTGTTACTTCCCGGTTACTCTCTCTGTCCGTTTCCTCTTCATTCATTGCTGTCTTTTCCGTTGTTTGGCAGGCTCCTAGCAATAATAGTATGATAACCATTGAATAAAAAATCTTCATTTCATTACTCCCCCCACTCTTATTTCCTTTCCAATTTTATCAAAGTTTGGTGGAGAAAAGTGGTAATCGATAGGAAAGAAATTGGAAAAGTTGCTTTAATTGTTTAAATATAATCTATATTATCGATTAGTTTCTTCGTACATAGGGTATATATCAATGCCTATGTTTTTCCCTTGATTTCACGGGTGGGGGGGATGTTACAATGTTCATTGTGTTTTTTAGAGGGTATCAGGCTAAGGGCTCTATCGAAGAAGAAAAAATGCTTACGTGAATAATTGGTCGGGAATTACATGATAATTAATCGAAACATGGAAAGTATAAGGATGAGAAAGGTGGTATTGCCTGGGATGAAAAAATTAACTCCTGTTTTTTATATCTCATTTTTCATTGCCCTCATATTTATTATTTGGGGGACCGTGGCACCGGATAATACGGAAACCGTACTCGGCAGCATTCAAGGTGCCATCTCTAAAAATTTAGGCTGGTTTTATTTGCTGTCTGCCACAGCCTTCGTCATATTTGCTCTCTATTTAATCGTGAGTCCTTATGGAAAGATCCGCCTCGGAAAGCCTGATGAAAGACCTGAGTACAATTATTTTACATGGTTCGCCTTTTTATTTACGGCTGGAATGGGAATCGGTCTTGTATTCTGGGGTGTGGCTGAACCTTTGTATCACTATTACGGACCTCCCGTTTCAGAGCCTGAATCTAGTGCTGCTGCGGCTGCAGCGTTACAGTATTCTTTCTTCCACTGGGGAGTTCACCCCTGGGCCATATACTCTATTGTCGCTTTATCATTAGCTTATTTTAAATTCCGTCATGATGCACCAGGTGTTCTCAGTGCAGTATTACGCCCCCTTCTTGGTGATCGTGTCGATGGCCCACTTGGTACATTAATTAATGTGATTGTTGTTTTTGCCACCATCTTTGGTGTAGCAACTTCACTAGGTTTAGGTGCGGCCCAAGTAACTGGCGGTTTAAGTTACACATTAGGCTTTATTGAAAATAACATTGGAACCCAGCTGATCATCATTGCCATTATAACCGTGCTCTATCTGATTTCTGCTGGGACGGGTATTAACCGCGGTATTCGTATATTAAGTATGACCAATGTTTATTTAGCTATCGGTCTAATGATATTCTTACTTATTGTAGGACCAACCGTTTATATATTTGACGTCTTCACGACTACCATCGGCCATTACTTGCAAAACCTGCCAAGTATGAGTTTCAGTACAGCCACATTTGCCGGGGATAGAGGTTGGTTAGAAAGCTGGACCATTTTCTATTGGGCATGGTGGATAGCTTGGTCACCATTCGTTGGTACATTTATTGCTCGTGTCTCTCGCGGACGTACAATAAGAGAATTCGTAGTTGGAGTGTTAGCGGTACCGACTATATTTGGTGCTTTTTGGTTCTCGGTTTTTGGCGGTACCGGAATTTCTGTTGATAATGCGTTAAGTGGACAATTGTATCAAGTCATGAACAATTTTGGTGATGAGATTGCATTGTTTACCCTATTGGATCAGTTTCCATTATCAGGAATAATGATGACATTAGCCATACTGCTTATCGTCTCTTTCTTCGTTACATCCGCTGACTCCGCTACCTTTGTATTAGGTATGCAGACGACGAATGGAAGTTTGAACCCGCCTACTTCTGTAAAAATGGCTTGGGGTATTATTCAATCCTCTGCCGCTGCTGTTTTACTGTATTTTGGTGGTCTTGCTGGTTTAGAAACAGCCATGATTATTGCAGCTCTGCCATTTACGATTATTATGCTGCTAATGGTTATCTCTATCTTAAAAGCCTTTAAAGCGGAAAGAAGCGCATTGCTAGCTGATCAATCTTCGATCCAAGCAGAACGTAACAAACTTCGCAAAGAAAAAGATGAACTAAAAAAAGAGAACAAAAAATTAAAAGAACAAGTCGGCACACCTAAAAGATAATACACCATTTAAGTCCAGCCAATTAGAGCTGGACTTTTTGCTCCCCCACACAACTTTTACCCTCCTGCCTTTGTGGGGCTTGTCTCTTTTTCAAACTTCCTACTACCAATAGAACGTATAACCCATAGATAAATATACGTTTTCTTTGAAGTAACTCGCTTTGTTCTCTGTTAAAGACGGACGCAGAGAAAAAATTCTCACTTCCCGTACATTTTCTTTTCACTCGACCAATAACTTGAGCCCATGATAACATCCTTGAATTGTTTACTTTACGATATCCATGGGCACGTTTGGTTCTTTCTTTCGTTTCCTTTCACTCAATGAAACAAAAACAGCCGATGAAGAGATTAACTCTCTTCATCGGCTGTTAGTCATCAATTATTATTTCGTAATGTGAATAGGCGTACCTAGTGCCACTTCTGCTGTTTCCATTGTAATTTCCCCAAGTGTTGGATGAGCATGAATGGTCATGGCAATATCTTCAGCTGTCATACCGGCTTCAATCGCAAGTCCTGCCTCAGCGATCATGTCTGAAGCGTTTGGTCCAGCGATTTGAGCGCCAATAACCAAACCATCTTCTTTTCGCGTGATAAGCTTCATAAACCCATCGGCGTCATTTAATGTTAAAGCACGTCCATTCGCTTGGAAAGGAAACTTAGCTGCCTCAACTTCATATCCCGCATCTTTCGCTTCCTTTTCAGTATATCCGACGCTCGCAAGCTCTGGTTCAGCAAACACGACCATAGGTATACCGATATAGTCTACTTCTGATGCTTGGCCTGAAATGGCTTCTGCTGCAATCTTTCCTTCATAAGAAGCTTTGTGTGCAAGCTGTGGACCTTCTACGATATCACCAATCGCATAAATGTTACTTTTTGAACTACGGAGTTGCTTGTCTACTTTAATGAGACCTTTATCATCCATTTCAACTCCGATTTGCTCTAATCCGAGCTCTTCTGTATTTGGTTTACGTCCTACCGAAACAAGCACATAGTCCGCGTCAAAAGTCTTTTCATTTCCTTTTACTTCGGCAGTAACTGTCACACCGTTCTCTGTTTCCTCAACATTTTTTGCGGTGGCTTGCGTATGGAATTTCACGCCTTTTTTCTTCAAACGACGCTGAACCAACTGAGCCATCTGTTTTTCAAATCCAGTCAGAATGCGTTTTTCGCCTTCAAGAACAACTACTTCCGAACCTAAATTTGCATATGCCCCGGCTAATTCAATTCCGATATATCCGCCGCCAACTACAACCAGTTTCTCAGGAATTTCTTTTAATTGGAGTGCTCCCGTCGAATGAATGACGCGGTCACTAAATTTGAAATTAGGAATTTCTGTAGGATGTGTGCCAGTCGCTACAATACAATTTTTAAATTTATACGTTTGGGAATTGTATTCATCCGTGGAAACTTTTACAGAATTCTCATCTGAAAAATATGCTTCCCCTTTAACTATATTCACATTGTTTCCTTTTAATAAAGATTCCACACCGCCAGTTAATTTCTTAACGATTCCTGCTTTCCAGTCTTGTACTTTAGAAAAATCAATACTTACGTTTTCAGCTGTGATTCCCAGATCGTCTCCTCCGGACTTCACTTCATCAAAACGATGTCCCGCTTGAATGAGAGCCTTAGAAGGAATACAACCAACGTTCAAACAAACGCCGCCAACGCTTTCTTTTTCTACGATGGTCACTTTTTGCCCAAGTTGCGCTGCTCGAATAGCAGCTACGTATCCTCCTGGTCCGGATCCTATAATAAGCGTATCTACTTCTTCTGGAAAATCTCCTACAACCATTTCTACTACCCCTCCATCACTAATAATTCAGGATCGTTCAACAAGCGCTTCACATGGTTTAGCGCGTGCTGTGCTGTCATCCCATCGATCAAACGATGGTCATAACTTAAGGATAAAGCAAGCATAGGGGCTATGACAACTTCTCCGTCACGTACCACTGCTTTTTCTTCTATGCGGCCGATACCTAAGATTGCCACTTCCGGATGATTAATGACCGGTGTGAACCATTGGCCACTCGCGGATCCTAAATTAGAGATTGTGCAAGATCCATTTTTCATTTCTTCTGAAGTTAATTTACCGTCGCGCGCTTTGACTGCGAGTTGGTTGATCTCATCAGCAATCATAAAAATAGATTTACGATCGGCTTCTTTCACGACCGGAACGACAAGTCCTTGTTCTGTATCAGCGGCAATACCTATATTATAATACTTTTTGTAAACAATTTCTTCCTTTTCATCATCGATGGAGGCATTTAATGCAGGATATTCTCTTAACGCAGACGTTAGAGCCTTTACAACATATGGAAGATACGTAAGCTTAATGTCTTTTTCAGCAGCGATTGGCTTGAATTTCTTTCTATTTGCTACAAGATTTGTTACATCGACTTCATCCATGTGAGTAACATGAGGGGCAGTGTGTTTAGAATTTACCATTGCTTTGGCAATTGCCTTACGTATCCCTTTCATTGGAACACGTTCTTCAAGTGAAGCAGTGTCTTGACTTGTTGCAGTTGCAGCTGGTGCTTCTTCCTGTGATTCGTCTTTTCCATCTGCTGATGTTTCCGCGTCCTGTCCACCATCTAAGAATGCTTCAATGTCTTCTTTTAAAATCCGTCCGTTTTTACCCGTGCCTTTTACTTCTTGAATATTTACGCCTTTTTCACGGGCGAATTTTCGAACAGATGGCATGGCGATTACACGTTTATTATCTGTTTGTTTCTCTTCTTTCGTCGCTTGCTCTTCTTTTGGCTCTTCGTTTGCTGTTGTCTCCGTTTGTTCTTCTTGTTTGCTTTCTTGTTTTTCTTTTTTGTCTTCTTCCTTCTTGTCTTCTTCCTTCTTGTCTTCTTCCTTCTTGTCTTCAGAGGAAGTGTCTTCACTGCCATCATCTATCACGACGATTACTTCGTCGACGACGACTGTTTTGCCCTCTTCTGCTTTAATTTCCTTTATGGTACCTTCTACAGGCGATGGGATTTCTACAACTGATTTATCATTCTGTACTTCAACGAGGGTGTCGTCTTCTTTGATTTCGTCGCCTTCTTTGATGGCCCATTTCACAATCTCGCCTTCAACGATACCTTCACCTAGTTCTGGAAGTTTAAATTCGAAAGCCACTCATTTTGCCTCCTTTATTATCTCATCTCTCTCCGTACCGCAATTGTATTCTACTAGAAAAGTGAATTGCCCTGACCAACACAACACACACCCACTCCTCGAAAGTTCGTCCTGAGACAACACCGTTCATAACCTCGAATTTAGTCACAGGAGTCCTCTCGGTTTGGAACGAGACAGTGCCCTTACAGTCTTACACTTCCCTATTTCCCAAGGAAAACGCCGTGATGTGTACGGCGTTCTTCAAGGATTTCATTAAAAGTCGATAACAGCTTTTGCTTTTTCAATAACATCTTTCGTACCTGGAAGCCATACGTCTTCTGCAGCTGAAAACGGGTAAACAGTATCTGGTGCTGTCACACGCAATACAGGAGCTTCTAAGTGGAGGATAGCTTCTTCACTAATGTCAGCTGCGACGTTAGCTGCGATTCCTGCTTGTCTTTGTGCTTCCTGTACTACAATAGCCCGGTTTGTTTTCTTAACAGATTCTATGATGGTCTCCATATCTACAGGGCTAACTGTCCGTAAATCAATTACTTCTGCTTCAATGCCATCTTCTGCTAATTCATCTGCTGCTCTTAAAGAAGTGTGAACCATTGCACCATACGTAACAATGGTGACATCTTTTCCTTCTCTTTTTATATCTGCTTTTCCTAATTCAATCGTATACTCTTCCTCTGGCACTTCTTCACGGAACGAGCGATAAAGCTTCATATGCTCAAGAAATACAACAGGATCGTTATCACGGATAGATGATATCAATAACCCTTTTGCATCATAAGGGGTAGATGGGATAACAACTTTCAAACCCGGTGATTGAGCCATTAAACCTTCTAAGTTGTCGGCATGTAGTTCCGGTGTTTTTACACCGCCTCCAAATGGAGAGCGAACCGTGATAGGAGAGTGATAGTTTCCTCCAGAACGGTAACGCATACGCGCCATTTGACCTGCCACACCGTCCATTGTTTCAAATACGAATCCAAAGAATTGGATTTCCATAACAGGACGGAATCCTGTTAACCCTAATCCAATAGCCAGCCCACTGATTCCAGATTCTGCAAGCGGCGTATCAAACACTCTCTCTTCCCCAAATTCTTCCTGCAATCCTTCCGTTGCACGGAACACACCGCCGTTTAAACCAACGTCTTCCCCGAAAACGAGTACATCCTCATCGTTTTTTAGCTCCGTACGCATCGCATCAGTGATTGCTTGAATCATTGTCATTTGCGCCATAGCTTACTCCGACTCCTTCTCTCTATATTCTTCTAACTGCTTCTGTAAATTAGCAGGCAGTTTTTCATGCATAATATCAATTAGATCTGTCACTTTCTGCTTCGGCGTTTCATCCGCCTTCTTAATCGCAGCTTTTACATCTTCTTTCGCCTTGTCTACTACTTCGTTCTCTTTATCTTCGGACCATAAACCTTTGTCTTCTAAGTATTTACGGAACCGTACAATTGGATCTTTTTTCTCCCACTCATCATCAAGTTCAGAGGTACGATACCTTGTCGGATCATCTCCAGCCATAGTATGAGGACCATAGCGGTAACAATCATTTTCTAAGAGTGTTGGTCCGTTGCCGTTTAAGGCATTTTCACGTGCTTCTTTTGTCGCCGCATACACCGCCAACACATCCATGCCGTCAACGCGCAGCCCGCGAATTCCCGCAGCCACTGCTTTTTGTGCAATAGTCTTTGCGGCAGATTGCTGCTCTACCGGGACGGAAATTGCAAATTGGTTATTTTGGACGACGAAAATAGCCGGTGCGTTGTAAGCTCCCGCAAAGTTCATGCCTTCATAAAAGTCACCTTGCGATGCACCACCATCTCCGGTGTACGTAATAGCTACATTTTCTTTCCCTTTTCTCTTTAACCCAAGAGCTACTCCAGCGGTTTGTACAATTTGTGCTCCGATAATAATCTGTGGCATCAACACATTGACATCTTCAGGGATTTGACCGCCATGGAAGTGACCTCTGGAATATAAAAATGCCTGGTATAATGGCAACCCATGCCATACAATTTGAGGAACGTCGCGATAACCAGGTAATATCCAATCTTCTTTATCCAGGGCATACTGTGATCCAAGCATGGATGCTTCCTGACCCGCAACCGGTGCATAAAATCCTAGTCGCCCTTGTCGATTCAAAGAGATGGCGCGCTGATCCCAAATGCGGGTGTACACCATTCTCTCCATCAGCTCTACTAGTTCCTCATCTGAGAGGTCTGGCAGCGCTTCTTCGTTCACAACTTCTCCTTTTTCATTCAAAATCTGAAATGTTTCAAATTGATTCTCAATCTGCTCCAATGTTTTGGTAGCCACAAGTGCTCACCTCTTCCTTTCTGTACACATAATGTCATCGTCTATGGATGCAGCCAGTGGTGATTACGTGAATTCATTTCTTGCTTTCTAGGGTAACCATCTCTGTTAAAAACAACACTTTTCTTCATGCTACTACTGATTAATTACCCTTCATCACCACTTGATAATCTTTTCTTCTCATTCTTTTTTAGTGCTTACTGTTTCAAATAAATACATAAACTTAGTGTAACAACCTCTTACAATAATTAGAATATATCATAAGCAAATCCCTCGTCAACCTTTTAATCTTAACCTTTTTATTATGTCAATTGTTGCAACATAAAATTCACATTTAGAAAACTGTTATATATCATGAGGTGAATAACGTAAACAGTTAATAGGTATGAAAGCGCCTTCTTCGGCAGTTAACACAATTGCCGGTTCGACTATTCGAAATCGGGCCATTTCCTATTTTTTAAATAAAAAAGACTGCTCTAAAGAGAACCATCCCCTCTTTAAAACAGTCTATCGATTATTTTTCCTCTTCTTTTGATTCATCCGTTTCTGGTTTTGCACTCACTTCGAACCCTGCAGCTTCATAAAACAACTTTTTTGCTTCGTTGTACTTTTCTGTATGAGTGTTAAATGTTTTTCTATGTTCCTGAACTTCAGCATACTTTTCATTCGTCTGATCTATTTGTTTTTGAAGCTCATCTAAGGTTAGATCTTCTTGTGTCAAGCTTTGATATAATTTTATATCTTCTTCAAGCGCAGACGTGTATGTTTCATACAACGATTGATAAGCGTCGTACCGTTGATTCATTGCTTCACTCACAGCTTCTGCTTCCTTTTTTGCCCCTTCGACTTCTGTCATGTTCTCTTCAGCCTTTTGGAACTCCTCATACGCTGCTTCAATACTCTCTTTCTCTTTTTCAGTCAATTGTTTACGTTCCTCAGCATGTGACACAGCTTCGTTTGCTAGTTCTTCTAACTGCTCATGATCCTCCAAGTCTAATGAAAGCATTTCTTCGTAAAGCTCTTGTTCTTCTTTTTCATGCTTCATAAGAGGTTCTTGTTGTTCTTGAAAGGACGCTTCTTGTGATGCCGCCTCTTCTAATTGATTGTAGGCTTTTTCTTCTGGGCTGCCACAGGCCCCAGTAATTAATAATAAACCAGCTATTCCTACCGATTGCCATTTTTTCTTGTTTAGTAAAAACAAAACCGACTCCTCCCCAGTCACTCCGCACCATCTATTGTGAAATTTTACTAATTATACCTTTTTCATTTTAAAACAACGTATTCGGTAATTCAATTCATACCATAACTGTTTATTTCATTTCTCCTCGTTATTCGCCCAGTCTCTTCTATTGTTCTTGCATACAAATGTAGGGAAATGCCTGAAGAAGGTGCTTTGTTACTTTTAAAGGAGGTTTTTACGTATGTGGGGCAACAATAACAACAATAATTTTGGACCGAACGGTTACGGCGGAGGTCCTGTCGGCGGTTATAGCAAAGGTGATGTCGGTGGTTTCGGCGGAGGCCCTGTTGGAGGATACGGCGGTCACCCACGCACAGGTGGTTTTGCTTTGATCGTTGTCTTGTTTATCCTGCTTATTATTGTAGGAGCTTCAAAATTTCACGATAAAGATTGTAAATAATAAAAACAGCGTCCCTTTTGCGGGGCGCTTTTTTTTTGCGTAATTTTAATTTCTGCTATACTATAATTTTAGATAAAAACACCGTGTTTTTTCAGCGCGACATATAGGAGGAAAGAATCGATGATCACTATGAAAGACATTGTCCGGGAAGGGCACCCGGCCTTGCGTAAAATGGCAGAAGAAGTAAGTCTCCCGCCCTCTGAAGAAGATCGGGAAACAGCCGAAAAAATGCTTGAGTTTCTAAAAAATAGTCAAGATCCAGAGATAGCAGAAAAATATAATTTACGTTCAGGAGTAGGATTAGCAGCTCCTCAGCTCGGGATAACGAAACGGATATTTGCTATGCATGTAACGGATGATAAAGATAATTTATATAGCTATAGTTTTTTTAACCCACGAATTATCAGTCATTCTGTTGAGGAAACGCATATTGAAGGAGGAGAAGGCTGTCTTTCAGTGGACCGGGAAGTACCCGGCATTGTACCTCGTTACAAGCGCATAAAAGTGGAAGGGACAACGTTGGAAAATGAAAAAGTAACGTTGCGATTGCGTGGTTTACCAGCTATTGTCTTCCAACACGAATTGGACCATTTAAACGGCATTATGTTTTATGATCGCATTGACGATTATAAAGGCAAGTTTAAGAAAGAACTTCCAAAGCTATAGAATAGTACAAGCAATCTAAAAAAGATGTCCCCAATTACGGAGGCATCTTTTTTAATCACAACAGTCCCAGACGTTCTAACCCTGTGCGCACTCCATTTTCATGGACAGGTGCCGTTACCATATCCGCTGTTTTTTTCACTTCTTCTAATGCGTTTCCCATTGCTACCCCTATTCCAGCTTCTTGTAACATTTCTATATCATTTAAGGCGTCCCCAAAAGCCACAGTCTCATCCATCGTATACCCTAAATGATTCGCGACAGCACGGAGGCCGTTTGCTTTTGACCCTCCAGCAGGAAGTATATCAAGAGATCGGCGATGCCATCTTATGAAATGAAGCGATTCAAAAAGTCCTTTATATGTTTTTTCCTCTCGCTCGTCACAAAATAATAATGCTTGATAAATATCATTATTTAAATAAAAATCCTTTTTGACTGGCGGATAGGGCATTTTTAAAAAGTGTAAACTTTCTGCTACATGTTCATGTCCTTCTATATCAGCTGCTGCTTGTTGATGATCTAAAAATACCATTGGATGCTGTTTTTGGTAGGCAGCCTTTTGTAATTCTGAGATTGTTTTACGGTCTAATGGCTGCTTCATTATGACGTCTCCATTCACCACAACATAGGAACCGTTAAAACTTACAAAGGTATCAATCTCAAGCTCTCTTCTTAATGATTCAAACATAAACGGTGCTCTCCCTGTTGCTATTGCGACGTAAACCCCTTTTTCTTTCAGCTCCCGTATTGCCTGTTTCGCAGATGGCGGAAGTGTCATTTCTTCCGTATACAACGTTCCATCAATATCAAAAAATACAATCGATGGTTTCTTCATGTTATCCCCCATGTCTAATCATTTTTGTTTCTACTGTTATTTTAACATAACTTTGAATTTTATTATTCATTATGCTTTCCAGTAATTACTTGATAGGAACGAATCGAGAGGAGGCACACTAAAAAAGCGAAGCGTCTATTTGAAGACGTCGTGAATGAGAAAGGAGTTTGGTTATGTCTAGAAAATGGCGAAGACGCCTATTAAGACGCTGTCGTGACCTGCTTCCAAGAAACCGGTACTTGCCTGCCTAAACAGCTCTCTCCTTCTGTTCTGTTGAAAAAAACTTGTAAATCGATTACAATTTGTTAATTGAATACTTGCCGGACCCAAATATTTCATTATCTTGTCGTTTCATACTAATTCATCGAATTAATAATAGTAGTAGCTTATAATGAAAAATAAGAAGAATCGAATGTAGTGATTGTTGGGATGTGCTGCTTGCGAAAGTAAGCGCCGTCCCTTTCCAATACAGCGATATACAAAGAAGAACAGAAAGAGGAGAGATAAGAGTTATGATTTACAAAGTTTTTTATCAAGAAAACTTCTCAGAAGTACCTGTAAGAGAAAATACACGCTCTCTATTCGTAGAAGCAGAATCGGAAAGAGAAGTGCGGCAAAAACTGGCGGACAAAAAATACAACATTGAGTACATTCAACCGGTTTCAGAAGACCTCCTTAAATTCGAACAATCTAAAGAAGATTTTAAAGTGGAGAATGTATAGGATATGAAGCAAATAAAAAAGAATCAAGTAGCTGTTTTCGCCCTTGGAGGTTTAGGCGAAATCGGAAAAAATACGTATGCCGTACAGTATCAAGATGAGATTATTCTTATTGATGCCGGAATTATGTTCCCAGAAGATGAATTACTTGGAATCGATTATGTCATACCTGATTACACGTACCTTGCCCGCAACAAAGAGAAGATCAAAGGTTTATTTATTACTCACGGACACGAAGACCACATTGGAGGAGTTCCTTATCTTCTACGTGAAGTGAATGTTCCTATTTACGGCGGTCCGCTCGCCATCGGTCTCTTAAAGGGGAAATTAGAGGAACATGGTTTACTCCGCCGCGCGAAATTAAATATTATTAAAGAAGAACAAGACATCAAATTTAAAAAGACCAAGGTTTCTTTTTTCCGAACAACTCACAGTATTCCTGACTCATTAGGTGTAGTAGTTCACACACCTGAAGGAAACATTGTTCACACCGGTGATTTTAAGTTTGATTTTACGCCAGTTGGGGAGCCGGCTAATTTGGCAAAAATGGCCCAGATAGGAGAAGAAGGAGTCCTCTGCTTATTGTCTGATAGCACAAACAGTGAAATCCCCGGATTTACTATGTCAGAACGGACGGTTGGAAAGAGTATTGATTCTATTTTCCGTCAAGCGGAGGGGCGTTTAATATTCGCAACATTTGCTTCGAATATATATCGGCTACAACAAGCCGTGGAGGCAGCTGTTCGGTTTGGCCGCAAAATTGCAGTCTTCGGAAGAAGTATGGAATCAGCCATTACCATTGGCCAAGAACTTGGGTATATTAAGGCACCTAAAGGTACTTTTGTAGAGCCATCCCAGTTAAACCGGATTCCGGATGATCAAGTAGCCATTTTATGTACAGGAAGTCAAGGCGAACCGATGGCAGCATTGTCTCGCATCGCTCACGGAACGCATAGACAAATCCAAATCATCCCTGGAGACACTGTTGTATTTTCCAGTTCACCAATCCCTGGGAATACACTGTCCGTCAATAAAATTATTAACCAGCTCTTCCGCGTAGGAGCGAATGTTATTCATGGATCCTTAAGTAATATTCATACTTCCGGCCACGGTGGTCAAGAAGAACAAAAACTAATGCTCCGTTTAATGAAACCAAAATTCTTCATGCCGATTCACGGGGAATACCGAATGCTGAAAAAGCATACGAGTCTCGCAAAAGACTGCGGTGTACCAGAAGATCACTCGTTTATTATGGATAATGGAGAAGTGTTGGCTTTATCAAAAAATAGTGCGGCTATCGCAGGAAAAGTTCCTTCTGGTTCTGTCTATGTAGACGGACATGGCATTGGAGATATTGGAAATATTGTGCTGAGAGACCGGCGCATATTATCAGAAGAAGGACTTGTTGTTGTCGTTGTCAGCATTGATATGAAAAATATAAAAGTAGCCGCCGGGCCAGATATCATTTCACGCGGTTTTGTCTATATGAGAGAATCCAGTGACTTAATTAACGATGCCCAAGCCATGCTTGCTAAGCATTTAGACACGATTATGGAACAGAAAAAAACACAATGGGCAGAAATTAAAAACGAAGTAATTGATCAATTGGCTCCTTATTTGTATGAACGTACGAAGCGCCGCCCCATGATCTTACCAATTATTATGGAAGTCTAAGAAATATACAAAACACACCCTCGTTTTTCAGTAAATAGAAAAACGAGGGTGTTTTATTAAGGGCTTGTTATTATTTTCTTACATAGGTTTATTTACAGAACTTTGATTGCTAGTAGAGGAAGATGTACTGCTGCCAGAAGTTGCTCCATTGCTTGGACTAGTGCCTCCTGATCCATTTTCATTGTTCACTAACTCTTCTTTTGCTTCTTTTACTTTCTCCCCTACATCTTGAAGGTCTTGGGTAACTTCTTTCGTGGTAGAAACCACATCTTTGGAATCTTCCTGGACGTCTTTTATTTTGTCAGCCAGTTCTCCTCCAGTGTTTTTATAAAGGGATTGTAAGTCATTTATTGCTTCTTTCATAATATTACCTGCTTCTTGAATTCTATCCATCAGCTGATCCTTTGACTCTCTTGGATTCTCTTTCACTTCAGAAGCAAAGCGTGACATCGTTCCAGTTGTTGTCTTCGTCTTATCCATCATCATGGAACGCGTATTTTTGTCTAACAAAGCAATTCCAATCCCAATGGCTACACCTGTTAATAACCCTGCTGTTAACTTACTGTTTGTTTCTTGTGTCATACAATTTCACTCCTTTAATAACTTGCGTATCAAATAACTTCTAGTTACTGTTCTACCACTCTTCGAACCTCTTTAAACCAATAAAAACAGCCGGTAAATTATTCCTTCCCCGGCTGTTATAACGAAATCTCTTCTTCATTTCGCCATTCCTAATCTTCATCATTGATCCAATGATTTTCAACCCTGTTAATATCATCATCGGCTCCCACTACAATTAAAACGTCTCCACTCTTGATTGTTTCTTCTGGGCGCGGGGAAACGTGTATGTCATCTCCTCTTTTAACAGCAAGAATGTTACAGCCGTATTTAGAACGAAAGTCTAGGTCAATTAAGCTCTCACCGTCTAATTTATCTCCCGCAGCTAATTCGACAATACTGTATTCATCGGAGAGCTCTAGATAATCTAAAACGTTACGTGAGACTACATTATGTGCAATTCGAACACCTATATCCCTTTCAGGATGAACGACTTCATCTGCCCCGATTCGCCTCAATACTTTCTCATGATAGTCATTTTGAGCTTTCACCGTAATATGTTTGACATTCATTTCATCGAGAATCAATGTTGTCATGATGCTCGCTTGTATGTTGTCACCTATTGCTACGATCACATGGTCAAAGTTTCGAATCCCTAACCCTTTTAACGCCTTTACATCCGTCGTGTCGGCTATGACAGCTTGGGTAGCAATAGAGGAAAATTCCCTCACTTTTTCTTCATCTTGATCAATCGCTAGGACTTCCATTCCTTCTGCCGCCAATGATTTACAAATACTGCCGCCGAAACGTCCAAGTCCTATCACTGCAAATTGTTTTTTCATCATTCTTTCCTCCGCTGACATGATAACTCTCTCACTATTTTAACAGGTTCTCTTCATAAAATGTGGGATATGTTTATACTTCTCCCTTTCTGTACTTTATACTCTTTAATTGAGAGTGAGACAGCGTAATTGAAAATGAATAACTCATTAAAACGTTCTGGTAATCGACAAACACACATGGATGTTCCTCACTGAAAAGTACCTCTAAAGTGTGATGGCAGGCCCAGTTGGTAAACCCGGTTCCTTCTCCACGAGCTTCCGAACATTGCACGATAAAAAAACTGCCCAGAGTTAGGTTCTGGACAGTTCTTCCTTTATTTCTTTTCATTTTTTCCGAGCACACGGTTTACACGTTTCGTTAACATTTTCATGCCACCGCCGCCTGCCTGGAAGTGACGCAGCGTACCATCTTTATCAAATACATAATACGCAGGCACATACTCATTTTCAAATGCGTCAGTAAGCTTATGCTCATTATCAACAAAAATCGGTTGAGTGATTTCGTGTTCGTCTGCTACTTCTTTGATCTGTTCGAGGTCTAAGTCTTTTTCAGAACGCGGCATATGAACAGCCACGACGTTCAGTTCGTCTTTGTAATCGTCCCGAAATTGATTCACATTTGGCATTGCTTCTTTACACAATCCGCAGCTTACAGACCAGAAGTGAATTAAAGTCGGTTTGTCACCTAATAAATCATCCTTCGTCACTTCTCCATTATACCACGTGGTTGCTCCTTCAATCTCCGGCATTTCAGATCTTAGCTTTAAAGCCATGTTAACTGCCTCCTTTTTCAACATCTCATCGTTATCTGACCACATAGGGCAAGAAAGAGGTCTAACATCTCTGCTAGACCTCTCTCTTTCTTATCTCTCCTAATTAGAGAAACATTACACGTTTAGAGTTTCTTGGCCAGGCTTCCAGTTAGCTGGGCAGAGTCCGCCAGTTTGAAGTGCCTGTAGTACGCGAAGAGTTTCATCTACATCACGACCAATGTTGTTGTGGTTTACAACAGAGTACATCAATTCACCTTCCGGGCTGATGATGAAGAGTCCGCGAAGAGCAACCCCTTCATCTTCAATAAGAACGCCGTATTCTTCAGCGACTTTATGGTTAGTGTCTGCTGCAAGAGGATAGTTCAGGTCGCCAAGTCCATTGTCATCACGGGAAGTGTTGATCCATGCTTTGTGAGTATGAATAGTGTCAGTTGAAACACCGATCACTTCTGCATCAAGATCTTCAAACTCATCATATCGATCACTCAATGCGGTAATTTCAGTAGGGCAGACGAACGTAAAGTCCATTGGATAGAAGAACAATACCGTCCACTTGTCCTCTTTCATGTTTTCTTCAAGACTAACTTTACCAAATTCTTTATTTGGCATTACAGCATCCATTTCAAATCGAGGGGCTTGTTTCGCAACCATACGCTTATCACTCATGTAACAACACTCCTTTAAGTATTTTTTCATTATTCTTCCATCAATCATTATAATACGAGCCTCAAATTAAAGTCAATATTAAATTGTAATAAATTTAATTAAAGGCTGTATTTAAAAATGACCTTTTGATAGTCTACCCATCCACAGAAAATAAAAAACCTTATCGGTATTTATCCCCGTGAGATGAGAATATTAATGTAATTTCTCAACCTATGTTTAAGATTACCGAATACTTCCGAAAAAGTAAAATATTTTGCTTTCGAGAAGTAGATTATTTATCATTCCTCGTGATAAGGTGATATTGTTTCACCTTCTTCCATTTAGGGAACTAATAGACTATATTTACTTTGAAGGAGTGAAAGTTGTTGTGGATTTGCTAGATAATGAATTATGGGCAACATTTCTTGGAGGAGCGGTAAAGATTATTCTCCAAGTACTATTAGTGTTCATTGGCTTTTTTATAGCAAAAGCGATTGGACAAAAACTCATCAACAAGAGTTTTGAACGTATGTCAAAGACTAGGAATATGCATCCCGGACGAGTACAAACATTATTAAAATTAAGCGTCAATGTATTTTCTTACATACTTATTTTCATTCTTATTACTATTATTGTCGGTATTTTCGGCCTTGACATTGCTCCTCTTATTGCCGGTGCCGGTGTGGTTGGATTAGCGATAGGCTTTGGTGCTCAAGGACTTGTAAGTGATGTGGTCACAGGTTTTTTTGTCCTGTTAGAAAAGCAAGTTGACGTCGGAGATTACGTGACTGTCGCAGGCATTGATGGCATTGTCGAAGAAGTAGGATTACGTACAACACAAATTCGCAGCTTTGACGGTACATTGAATTTCGTACCTAACCGGGAAATCACAACCGTAAATAACCACTCACGCGGAAATATGCAAGCAATTGTCGATATGAGCATTTCTTATGATGACAACGTGGACGAGGCCATTCGTATTCTCCAGGATGCCTGTAATGAAGTGGCAGCAGAGGACCCTGCTATTAAAGAGGGACCGGATGTACTTGGCGTCCAATCGTTTGGAGATTCAGATGTAGTGATTCGAATTATCGGTAAAACAGAAAATATGGAGCAATGGCGAGTCGAACGCGATTTGCGTTTAGCGTGTAAGAAAGCGCTCGAGGACCATAACATTGTTATCCCTTATCCTCATCAAGTAAATATCAATAAGACGAGTAGTTAACGTGGACATATAGGTTTCTAACCTGCTTAATGCTCTAGCAACCGATGGTGCTTGGAGCTGGACGTAGCTAACCATTCCACAAAAGTTACCTACAAGCGAATAACTTTTATCATTTCCTAAACAAAAAATAGGCCTCCCAACCATTGTTACTATTAGTTGGGAGGCCTATTCGGTTAGGCTAACGGTTATTAAATAATCTGCGGTAATGTTTTTGTCTCTCTTTCCATGCTCGACTGACATAACGGGCAATCCGGTTGTTTCTCAAACGTAAAATCTTCCCTCATCCAGCCTGAACAATCTTCATTTGTACAAGACCAGATAGACGTCTCTACTTCCGGCGGTGCTTCTTTCTTATTATTGTAGTAAGCCATACATCCATCCCTTTCTTGTTACTCTTACTATTATATCACATATCAACGTGAAATATTTCATGGGAGTGGTTTTTAGGCACGTAAAAGAACCCTCCCATTAGGAAGGGTTCATCACGTTTTTATAAAAGATCTTTACGAAGCTGTGATGGGGATTTAGGGGATAACAACCCTGGAGCCACATCAAACATGGATTTAGCGCCAACGTCACCAGCTTTGTTCAACCGATGACAAGCACGAGCATAAGTTACTAACACGCTGGAGGTAAACTCAGGGTTACTGTCCAGCTTTAAAGAGTACTCCATAATTTGATTCGTATTTTCACCTGTTTTTCCACTACGGATAACAAAACCACCATGTGGCATGTTTGAATGATTTTTACGCATTTCATCTTCATCGATAAAATTCACTGTTGTTTCATAGTCCGCAAAATAGTTAGGCATTGTTTTTATTTCCCGTTCAATCGCGTCTTTGTCGGCTCCTTCTTCAGGAACAACATAGCATTCCCGGAAATGCTTTTCTTTCGTTTCAAGAGATGGATTTTCTCCAGCACGTACTCTATTTACCGCGTCTTCCAAAGGAATTGTATACTGGACTCCTGTTTTCACGCCTTCTACTCGTCGAACGGCATCTGAATGCCCTTGGCTAAGTCCTTTCCCCCAGAACGTATATGTTTCTCCTTCTGGCAACGTTGCTTCACCATATAAGCGATTGAGTGAAAAATAGCCTGGGTCCCATCCAATCGAAATGATTCCGGTATTACCGCCTTCTTTAGCGGGTGCATCAATAGCATCAAAATATTCATTAACTTTAGCGTGTGTATCAAAACTATCGACCGTATTAAAGTGTCTGGCAAGCATTGGCCCTTGTTCTGGAAGGTCATGGGCAGAACCGCCACAGAGAAGCATGACATCTATCTCGTCTTTGTATTGTTCCGCATCATCAAGAGAGATAACCTTTACATTCGGATCTCCTACATCCAAGCTGGATGGATCTCTTCTCGTAAAAACGGCTACTAATTCCATGTCGTCATTTTGCTTAATGGCAGATTGTGCCCCTTTTCCTAAGTTTCCGTAACCGGTTATGCCTATTCTAATTTTCTCTGACATTATGTATATCCCTCCGATCGAATTTCTACTGCTTTCAAAAACAGCTAAAACAAGAGTATACTAATTTTTTTTTCAAGACAACTATTTACACAAAAGAGGATCATATTTTTTTTTGTCGAAATGAATTAAGGAGACACCATAATTAGGAGGGATCTTCGTGGGATTAACAGCAGATATTTGCGACATTTACAGAGAAAAAGTCACATTAGCAGACCCCATGTTTAAATCATTCGGAAAGAAACAGACATTCTACGGTCCGATACATACGGTGAAAGTGTTTGAAGATAATGTTCTTGTAAAAAAATCGCTAGAGGACATACCAGAAGGCAGTGTATTAGTTGTTGACGGAGGAGGCTCTATGCGCTGTGCTTTGTTAGGGGATAATCTTGCAGCTATTGCAGAGTCTCGAAAACTACAAGGTGTTATTGTCTTCGGTTGCATAAGAGATTCAGGAGAAATGAATGATATGAATGTAAGTATACGCGCTGTAGCGACAAACCCTATAAAATCCATTAAAAAAGGCGAAGGAGAGGTCAATGTACCGGTTCGTTTTGCAAATGTCGATTGGAAACCTGGTTCTTGGGTGTATGCTGATGAAGATGGTATTTTAATTACAGAAGATATGTTAGACTTGTCTGTTCTATAACGATCTATATGCTATCGTTTTTAAAAAGGAGGTATCCCCTCCTTTTTTTATCAGATAGAAAAGTATAACATGCATGGAGTGATGTCTAGCTACAGCTCCTAATCGCTCGGAGGCTCGTCGTTTAATGATCTTTTGCTAAAAAAGCCAGGAAGATAATATCTCCCTGGCTCTTTACTACTCTATTGATTTAGGATTTTGTGGTTTGCTTAAATTGAGCTGTTTCTGTAGATCCAGCCATTGCAGTTGTAGAAGAAGTACCTCCGCTGATCACTTGTGAAATTTCATCAAAGTAACCAGTCCCCACTTCACGTTGGTGACGAGTAGCTGTATACCCATCCGCTTCACTCGCAAATTCAGCCTGTTGTAACTCAGAATATGCTCCCATTCCGCGCTCTTTATAGCCGCGAGCTAATTCAAACATGCTGTGATTTAAAGCATGGAAGCCGGCAAGTGTAACAAATTGGAATTTATATCCCATTTTGCCGAGCTCTACCTGGAATTCTTCGATTGTTTTTTCATCTAAGTTCGCTTCCCAGTTGAAAGATGGAGAACAATTATAAGCAAGCATTTTTCCAGGGTATTTCGCATGGATAGCATCTGCAAATCGTTTCGCTTCCTCCAAATCAGGCTTAGCAGTTTCACACCAGATTAAATCTGCATATGGAGCGTAAGCCAATCCACGAGCAATCGCTTGGTCAAGCCCGGCATTTGTACGATAGAAGCCTTCTGACGTACGCTCTCCTGTAATAAATTCATGGTCAGCAGGGTCAATATCGCTCGTGATCAAATCAGCAGCATTGGCATCGGTTCTTGCCATTAGAATGGTATCTGTACCGCTAACATCAGCAGCGAGACGAGCAGCCACTAAATTACGGACAGCGGTTTGGGTAGGAACGAGTACTTTTCCGCCGAGATGACCACATTTTTTCTCGGAAGCGAGCTGATCTTCAAAGTGTACCCCAGAAGCTCCGGATTCAATCATGGCTTTCATTAATTCAAATGCATTCAGTTGTCCGCCAAATCCAGCTTCCGCATCAGCCACGATAGGAGCGAAATAATCTGTATCTCCTTCGCCTTCCATGTGTTGAATTTGGTCCGCCCGCTGAAGCGATTGATTAATTCGTTTTACCACATGCGGTACACTGTTTGCAGGGTAGAGACTTTGGTCTGGATACATCTGCCCTGAAAGGTTTGCATCTGCTGCCACTTGCCAGCCACTTAAATAGATTGCTTTCAGTCCTGCTTTCACCTGTTGCACCGCTTGGTTTCCAGTCAGAGCACCGAGAGAATTCACATAAGGTTCCTCATGTAGTAAATCCCATAATTTTTCGGCACCACGCTTTGCTAATGTATGTTCAATTTGCAAAGAGCCGCGTAGTTTAATTACGTCTTCTGCGCTGTAAGGACGCTCAACTCCAATCCAGCGATCCTCTTTCTCCCACTTTTCTTGCAATTGTTTTGCTTGCTCTTGAATATTCCCCATTTTTTTCATCTCCCTTTTTGCGAGTTTTAGTGTGGAAGAGAGGCAGCCGTGCCTTATCCAGCTTCTCCCTTCTGGTTAACAACTGTTTTATTACAGTTCCTTTATCTGGTTATTATGTTATAACAGTAACACCTGTTTTGCAACAGGTATTTTTGATTTTTTTAAAATTTTTATATAAAATTAGCTTTATATCCGACTCTACCCCTATAACCATAAGGTTCACTTCATATATTTATTTATGATTGTTTCAAATTGAAAATCCTGTTATGTTACAGGAAATAGCAAAAAAACCGGACTTGTTGGTATAATCAAGTCCGGTTTTTTCTATAATTTTTTCTATATCCCTTGAAGCTGTCTATTTTAAAGTTTCCTTTAAAAAAGCTGTAGTATGACGTAAAGCTTCCTCCAATTCAGGAGTCACACCTTGAAACGGATGAACAGCTTGAAAGGTATGATTCCCTCCAGAGATCAAAACACGCTTATGCTGTTCATTTGTTTCTGACATTTTTTTAGAACCTTCAACGAGCCATTCTCGATCTTTCTCCCCTTGCACAAGCAACAAAGGTGTAGTCATCGACGTAAGTGCATTTAATATGTCATACTTTTTACCGTTACTCTCTATATCATCAAAAAAGCTTTTAGATATAGGCATCCATTGGTTTGTGCGTGCATTTTTTATATACGCTGTACCTTGTTCATAGGCTTCTTTTTTAACATCGTCCCCTAGATAATGGACGTTCCAAATTCCATTCCACGTTATTACAGCTTTAATACCTGTATTATCCGCAGCATGTAGAATGCTCGTCCCTCCCCCTCTACTGTGACCGAGAAGAGCAATTTTATCCAGATCAAACACGTCATGGTATGGAAGTTTTCTGTCTGTCATTGCTGCAAACAGTGTCTTTATATCTTTCAGTTCACGAGAAAATGAGTTTATAGCAAATTTATCTAACTCATCAAAGTCGGTTTCTTTGACACCATTACAAGAGAAGTTAAAGCGAATGGCCACATACCCTTTATCAGCCAAATAGTCAGCGACATAAGGAAAGAACCCCCAATCTTTATGGCCTTTAAAGCCATGGCACAAAATTACGACTGGTTTTTTCTCTTTCGTGTCGTTTAGGTGAACATTTCCTCTCACATATAAGTTCTGTTCCATAGGGATCACAAAACTTTCTTGTTTTGTAACAGTATTCATGGGCATCGCTCCCTTTTTACCTCATCTTACCATACTCACGACAAGGAGAAACAAACACTCTCAATGATTATAACGACTTCTGAGCGTGTACGGGGCGTGTATATTTTCGTGTTTCTTTTCTTTCTTCCTTTTCCATTCGGGACAGTATTTTCGTAGAAAGAACTGTTACACACAATATAACCATCGAACCTGCGACTATCCCAGACCATCCGAATGCAGGCCACAGCCAGCCGTAATAAATGCTTCCAAGGCTCCCGCCTAAATAATAAGAGGTTAAATACAAACCGGAAGCACTGGCTTTCGCAGTTTTGGCATGTGTAGTTACCCACGCACTAGACGTGGAATGAACAAAAAAGAATCCAAAGCTCAGGAAGATCAAGGCTACAATAATAACAGGAAAGGAAGGTATTAAAGTAAGAGCAATACTCGTGGCCATGAAAGCAATCCCAATAAACATGCAAGTTGTCTGATTCCATTTTTGGGCAGCCTTACCAGCGAGCGTCGAACTTATCGTTCCTGCTCCATACGTGAGAAACAAAAGGCCAAGAATAGCCGTTGAAACCTGAAATGGTTCTCCATGTAAATAATAGGTAATAAAATTAAACACTCCAATAAATACGAAGAAATGTAAACCGCCAATAATATAAGCATAACGCATTTTCGGGTCAGTTATATGGTTTTTATTATCGCGAATAACTTCCTTCAAATGAAACGGCCTTGAAGTAAACTGTTTGGATTTTGGTAACAGAAAATAGACTAGCAGTAAGATAAACACACTTAAAATGGTCATAACCAAAAAAGCAAATCGCCAATCCCACAAGTCTGTTAATACTCCGCTGATTACACGGCCGCTCATCCCCCCAATACTGTTACAGCTGATATAAATACCTACAGCCACCGACATTGCTCTCACTTTATATTCTTCACTAATATAGGCCATGGCTGCTACGGGGATTCCAGCAAGTGCAGCCGCTTGGAAAATACGCGCGGCTAATAGCCATTCAAACGTCGGGGCCAAACTTATCGCTAAAGTTCCCAACGTTCCAAGCACCATGGCAAGGATAATAATATTCCTTCTGCCATATGCATCCGACAACGCTGTATATAGAAAGAAACTAATTCCTAACACAAACAATGCAACAGAAATAGTTAAACTTGAAGTTGTTTCTGATATGCCAAACTCCTGTGTAAACAATGGAAGGAGTGGCTGAGGGAAATATATATTCGCAAAAATTAACAAGGAAGCAGCTCCAAGTGCTGCCGTTGCTCTCCAAAAAGTTTTTGTCTTTACATCAATCATGAGTATGCCTTCTTTCTCTTCTTTCTCTATCTTTATCCTATCATTGTTCTAACAATAAAAAAAATATATAATAATTATCATAATCATAACTTTAATGAATAATAGGGAGAGATATAGATACATGGATATCAAGCAATTGATGTACTTTCAAGAAGTGGCAGAACTAGGAAGCTTTACTCGAGCCGCTGAAAAACTTCATATTGCCCAGCCAGCCATCAGTAAAGCAATTAAAAACCTAGAAAACGAACTCGACTGTATGTTATTTATCCGCGAAAAGCGTCATGTCTACTTGACAGCAGAAGGCCGTATTTTAAAAAAACACGCCGATCAGTTAATAAAAGGCTTTGAGAGGGCAAAAAATGAATTACAAGATGTGAAAGCTGGTATCCTTGGTACTGTTCAGCTTGGCCTGCCTTCTATGGTTGGTTCATATTATTTTCCAGAAAAACTGGCTCGTTTTAAAAAAAAGAATCCTTCTTTTGCCATTGATCTTTATGAGGCAGGAAGTACAGATCTGGGAGAGGCAATCATTGACGGAGAAATGGAAATGGGGACGGTCGTAGTGAGCGAAGGCATGAATGACATGCTTCAGATACATCCTTTTTTAGAAGAACCACTTATGCTGGTCGTTCCGCCCAATCATCATCTGGCTGAGAAAAGATCGGTTCCCTTAAGCCAACTAGCACATGAACCTTTAATATTGTTTAAAGAAGGATACTATCAAAGAAAAGTGATCGAAGAAGCAGGTGAGCTGGCAGGACAATCTCCAAAAATAGCGTTTGAAACGAATCAAATTTCAATGGCTAAATCGTTGACAGCCCGTGGTTTTGGAGTCTCTGTGTTTTTGAAAATGGTCGTTCCCGAAAAAGAAGAAGATCTTGTAGCCATTCCCTTCGATCCGCCAATCGTGTTGACACTTGGGATTGCTCACAAAAAGAATGTACCGTTGTCCCCGGCAAACAAAGCGTTTTTAAACTTTCTCATGGACGAAACCACTCGCTAAGTATAGAGATTAGAGGGATTGATGAGGAAGACCAATGCAGATTGAAACAGGCTTTTATGGTCTTCCTACATCTGAGGAAGAGCACAGCCATTAAAGGAGCATAAGTTTATCATACAAGATGCCTTCTCTCCACCCATTTCTGCTTATGACAAACTGAGTTGCTTTCATATGATGTATGAGAGTCTCCAATATATACAAAGCAGGCAGAATATTGTCTGCTTTTTCTTTAGACAACCCTTTTACCCTCTTTCGCTCCGTATTGGATAAAGAAGAGAAATAGGTTTTCATCTGCAAAATATTCTCTACAGCCATGCGATACCCGTGCATATTTTGGCGCGGGAGCTTTCTTCTATGCCTGTCTATCTTGGCCAATGCATGAGCACTGCCGCCAATGCCGATCAATGAAACCTTCTGATTTTCCACCCACGGTAAACCCGCCATATGTCCTTCGATCAGTTGATAGACTTGTTTAACGGAGTCCTCTAATGGCAGCCCGTCAACCATATGAAGTTGTTCTGCTAGCACAAGTGTGCCTACCGGAATACTTGCCTTATGAACTAAGTCATTGTTGTAGAAACTCGTTATTTCAGTGCTTCCTCCGCCAATGTCACAAGTTATACCACAATTCACTTCTAACGTCTGCACCACCGCTGCATACCCATAGTAAGCCTCTTCTTCCCCTGTTAACACCGAAATATTCCATCCGACGGTATGTTTCACGCGCGAGAGAACTTCTTCCTGATTTTGTATGTCTCGTAAGGCGGCAGTGGCTCCGCATATATATTGTTCGATTTCAAAGTCGTTCAAAAGAAGTTTAAATGTTTGAAGTGCTTCCACCAATACGTGCTGGCCTTCTAATGACATTTCATTTTTTATCGTTATATAAGATTGAAGATGAAGAGGTTTTTTCCATTTTTTCACTTCTTTTATTAAGTTGGAAGAGCTGACTTCGAATATAACAAGCTTTGTCGTTTTTGCACCGATATCAACCACCGCATACCATTGTGACATCTCGCCACCCTCCCGGTTAACGTTCTATCCAATATTTTCAAAAAACAACCGAATCACATCTGCTCCTCCAATCACCGTGCCTAGAGTGCTCCCTAAGTTGGCCAAAACGACAATTAAGAGAATCCTTGTCACACGGTTTCTCCAAAATCCTTTGACGCTGTACACATCATCTGATAGTGCTTCAAAATCTCTAACATTCGGTTTTCGAATCAGCGCTTGAACCGCACCTGCTAACCAGCCTGCAGCTATAAGAGGATTTAAAGACGTAATAGGGGCAGCAACAAATGCAGTCAGGATAGCTAGTGGATGAGCCATTGCAATAGCTGTCCCTAAAGCTGAAAAAGATCCATTCCACAATCCCCAGCTAATCATCTGCTGGATTCCAGCTGTCGGATTCGCGATAAAGGTATAGATGATAATAGACGCGATAAGAACGGGAATCGCCCAGCCTATTACTTTCGGAAGGACCGATTTAGGTGGAACCTTAGTTAATTCTTCTATGTTCTGTTCGCGTTTGATTTCTTTTTTTATACCAGGAACATGTGCAGCCCCTAACACAGCGACTATTTTCTCACCCGGTGCTTCCTTGATTTTATGGGAGAGATATTGATCTCGTTCATCTACTAATGGCTTCTTCAGCCGGGGGAACGTTTCTGTTAATTCATGGAGGACTGCGTTTAACGTATCTTGTGATTTCATCTCTTCTAATTCTTTTTCGGTGATCGTGTCTTTACTGAAGATGCTGAGTATAATACCCATTAATAGCTTTGCTCTTCCCCAAAACCCTACTTCTCTCCAAATTCGTGCAAACGTAATCTGAATATTTCGATCTGCTAGTACTAATTCGGCACCTATGTGTTCCGCAGACTCGATTCCTTGTTTCATTTCTTGTCCTGCTTCGATACCAAACTGTTTTGCCATACGTTTCTGAAACGAAGAAATAGCCAAATTCATTAAAAGTAAGGAGGATTTCCTTTCTTTAATGACTTGAAATATATTCATATCTTTCCATTTATTGCCTTCCATCATAGCTTGGAAACGCTGTTCATCTAACTCAATACAAACTGCATCAGGTTGTTCGCTTTCTATGACCTGTTTGACTTCATCCACGCTCTGTCTCGAAACGTGTGCCGTACCAATTAATATAAATTCTTTTCCGTCTATTGTTAATCTCGTTATATTTTCTTCTTCCATGTTTTTCCCTCCGGCGTCTAACAAAAGATAACTCCCCTATTATACCAAATCCTTTAAACAGCAAACAGAAGAATAGTGATAATCGTAAGAAAAGTCCAGGTTCCTATCTATCGGCGACACACCCTTCAGACATGCCAAAAATATGCATTTAATATCCTGTTACTCCCTCTAAAAAAGGGCTGTGAAAGATCATTGTTTATGACCTTTCATACAGCCCTACTTCCTATCTAGTCCTTTTTCTCTGTATTTTCTCCATTCACATACTGAAGCTGCTTATTCCGTACTTCGTCCATTACTTGTTCCATCACTTCACTGTCGCTTTCTAGATAGAGCGAACGGGAAGGATATGCAATGTCTACCTCTTCTTCTTCTAATATCTTAACAATCTCTAAGTTCATTTCTTGTTTGACTTCTGTCCATTCGACCCAAGCCGTTGTTTTCGTAAAGAAATACAAATACAATTCATAAGAGGAGTCTTTCAACTCATTAAAGTTAACGATGATCAATTCTTTATCAATGTCTTCATGATCGTTCAGCATTTGCTTAATCCGTTGAACGATTGTTTCCAATTGAATGCGGGAAACACTTCGTTCCAATCCTATCGTAAATGTAATGAGACGTTTGTTCATTAGTGACCAGTTCGTAATCGGTTCGTGAGCAATAGTTTTGTTAGGTATGATGACTAGCGAATCTTCAAAGGCACGAACTTTTGTACTTCGAAAGGAAATATCCTCTACAATCCCTTCAACCGTTGGAGTGGAAATCCAGTCACCTTTTTTAAATGGTCGTTCGGTAACAATGATGATGCCTCCAATGAAATTGCTCAGCGTATCTTGAGCAGCGAGAGCGAAGGCTAAACCACCCAATCCGAGTCCTGCAATGAACCCATTCACATCATACCCCAACTCAAATGCAACGATGGTAAGCGTAAGAGCAATGATCACAAAACGGAGAAGCCGAGATAAAAACGGTATCAGCATGCTGTCTTTTCCGTCTTCCATTTTCTTCGCAATCTTATAAAACAAACTAGAAGAGGTTCCTGCAAAATTATAGAACCCCCAACCAAGCACTATAATGATAATAGATCGATACAATGTATTAATAACTTGCATATTTTCCCATGGAATCGGTAAATAGAGCAGAGCTAAGTAAATCCCTAATATACCTATGAAAAAATGCAATGGTTTCTCAAAGGATGTAAGTATATTTCTAAAGATTCGAGGAATTCTATTGGTCAATCGAAGGATAAGACGAAAAAGATATTTTGTAAATATTTTCCTAAATAAAAACACGAGGATAAATATTAAAACAGCAACACCAATATCAATCCAAGGAAGCCCCAAAAGCCATTCTCCCCAGTTGTTTAAAAAACCCAATTCTCTCCCTCCTAGTTATGACTGCTATATTACATGGTCTACTCGACCCATCCTTTCCATTACCACTCTAATGAAAAAGGGCAGGGAGCTGTTTTATCAGCTCCCTGATTATACCCTATTTTCATCTTTCGAATCCACATATCGTCCGTGATCAGGTACCGCTATTTCTTCAAAATGGCGGGCTAACGTGTGAAGCCCTTCTTTTAATTCTGTACCTGTCATAGGACGTCCGTGTCCTGTTAACACAGCGTCAGGGTTTAGCTGCGCTAGATTTTTTACTGATTCTTTCGCTTTCTGCCAATCGGGAGTAAAATAACGAGGCGGGCCTGTAATTTCTTTTTCTTGCTTGAAGACCTTGTAGAGCTCATCCTGTTTCACTGTCACAAAAGCATCCCCAGCAAGAAGGGTCCGATCAGATTCTCGAAATAACGAGATATGACCTTCCGTGTGCCCCGGTGTGTGAACCCATTTCCACCCTGTCATGGCGGGCACTGATCCATCTTCAGGCAGCTCGTGTATATACGGTCCTAAGTCCACCGGTTCATCCGGGAACAGACTAGACATTTTTGCTACCATCCCACCTTCTACGCCAGGATCAGGATCGGGATATTTTTTCTTACCTGTAAGGTAAGGAATCTCCGAGGAATGGGCATATACAGAGACGTCCCATTCTTCTGCCAGTTGAACGACAGCTCCGACATGGTCAAAGTGCCCGTGTGTGAGTATGATTGCTTGCGGGCGGCTATTTTTACCATAACGCTCTTTCGCCACTTTTTTGATAGCATCAGCGGATTTCGGCATTCCAGCGTCCACTAGTACCCATCCTTTTGGATCAGCCGGTTTGCCAACAAAACAAACGTTCACTATTTGAAGAGTCAATCCATGCACATCTGAACGAATGTCATGCACTTCTCCAGTTTCAACGGACGTCATAGGCATCCACTTGTTTTTCATTGGATCGTCTGTCATGATGTTTCCTCCCATGTACGATTCTCTGTCTGATCTATTCCCCACCGTCTATAAAAGTTAAACTAATCAGTCGCCTAGTTATGAAAAGAGAGGCTTGAAAAAAAGGCTATTCAAATGAAAAAAAGGCTAGCGCATGTTTGTTTTCATGCACTAGCCAGTATATTACCTTTTATTCAGTGGCAAGAGAGAGAGCTGTCTGGAGGACAACGTTTACCGCTCTTTCACAGTCATCCCAATGGGTTAACTCATCTTCATCATGACTTTTCCCATTCACGCTAGGAGCAAATATCATTGCGGACGGCAGGAAATCTTGTAGGAATTGTGCGTCATGTCCGGCACCGCTTACCATCCGTTTATGAGAATATCCAAGAGCTTCAGCCGATTGTTCGAACGTATTCACCACATCTTTATCGAACCATATCGTGTCGCGGCTCCATAATTTCGTGGCTTTTACTTCACATTTTTCTTTCCCTTCTGACTGAGTGAGTTCCTGAATAATTTCTTCTACGCGTTTAATGGTTTCAGGATTTTGGTGTCTTGCTTCAAGGGAAAAGACAATCTTGTTCGGAATGACCGTATGAATGTTAGGCCAAGCATTAATCCGTCCCATGGTATAGACAAGATCATCATCAAGCTTGCTTAATTTTTCTCTAGCTTCCTGGATAAGATTATTCGCTGCAAAGAAAGCATCTTTTCTCATTGGCATCGGTGTTGTTCCAGCATGGTCGGATTCACCTGTTACTTCAATGTCATAACATACCATTCCTACAACGCCTTCAACGATACCGATATCAATTTGTTCTCTTTCCAAGACGGGCCCTTGTTCAATATGAAGCTCTAAAAATGCTTTTGCTTCTTTAATACGGTTCGCTTCTTCTCCTTCGTAACCGCTTTCTTTTAGTGCCTGCTCAAATGAAATTCCTTCTGCATCTGTAGACTGAAGCATTTTCGCCTTGTCAAAGCGACCAGAAAGAACACCAGATGACATCATGGATGGTTCGAATCGGGCACCTTCTTCATTTGTGATATTTACAACCATAACAGGCACTTCCGGCTCGATGTTATTTTCTACGATCGTACGAACCACTTCAAGTCCGGCTAATACACCAAGAACACCATCAAAGCGTCCGCCTTTTTTTACAGAGTCGAGATGGGAACCCATCACTACAGGCGGCTTGCTATTATCTTTTCCTGGAAGGGTCGCATAGATATTCCCCATATCATCAATTTTTACCGTCATACCTAGCTCTTCACAATGAGAACGGAATAGGTTGCGGGCTTGTATATCTTCTTCAGAAAAGCAAAGGCGTGTTACCCCATTATTCTCTGTACGCCCATTATCAGCGTATTCCTCCAATGTGTTTTTCAACCGTTCGCCATTAATCAACACTTTTTGTGTATTCACATTGCACACCCCTTTTAAAATACTTTTTGGTTTTGATGAAATCAATATGTAAATCAAAACCTTAATAATTTAATTATTGCATATAATATGAAATCTGACTAGTGATTTTTAACTATTTTCTAAAAATTCTTAGGGAACTCACCGTTTCTCTACTTAAAATTTTATGACCGATTAAAACGGAACGAGAAGAATTTCTAAGTAGGATCCCTTCCTTTCCAGCTTATAATTTTCGTACATGTTTTTCCCCTTTTGTATCATAATAAAAAAGAATTTTAATGTTAATGGAGGGAACGAGATGGATCAACAAAACATGAACCAAAATCAAATGCAAGGAAAACAGGTATCTGAAAATATGCCTGGTATGATGAACCACGGGGGACATGAACTTTTTGACGCCCACGAGGTGATCGGCGGAGTAATCGGTATGCTCGATCAATACAAAATGTATGAACAGCATGTGCAAGACACTGAATTGAAAAGTATGATGCAAAGACACTCTAACTTTGTTACAAATCTATACAATACGATGCTCGATACGTTCCAAACAGGCAAAGATCCCTCTCAGCCTACCCAGACATATAACATGTCCCAAAGTAATGATGTCATCTATGGTATGAAGCCCGGTGGTCAACCGAAAAAACCAATCCAATCAATGAATGAAATTTCGGATGAATGCATTTCCAGTTTTATGATGAGCCAAGCGAAAGGTCTTGCATCTCACATGACAATGGCCGCATTGGAATCCACGAACCCCGTGATGCGTCGTGTTTTTGCTGATAGTATTCCTAATATGATTGAAATGGCTTATGAAATTTTCCTTTATCAAAATAAGCATGGATACTATCAGGTTCCCCAGCTTGCTCAAAATGACATGACCCAACTTATGCAAAGCTTTGCGAAAGCCCCTCAGAACCCGATCAACTAAGCTTTTCAAGAATACGGGAGTCGATGTGAATGAACGATAGGAAAAACAATGGCGTGAATCGTCAAAAAGTAGCGCCAACGATGAACGAAGAAGAGTCAGACGGTCGAGACGCTACAAAAGAGGAAATAGAAAAAGGGGATAGTACCACTGTCACTAGGCTCACCCTCGATGAATATGACACGTCTGATTGACTTTCCAAGGGGCTGTATCAAAAGCCCTTAATGTTAAAATACCATGGACGCCATCCATCTAGATGGTGACCATGGATTTTTTAAAATCCAACTTATGCAGCTGGCTTCATTTTGCGGCGTCTTGCCACCGCCATCTTACGTATATTGTGAGCGAGAGCCACCCAACCAAACTCCACCTGAACTTTTTCCAACCCTCTCAGGTGGAATCGCTGGAAGCCAAGATTTTGTTTGACATGACCAAATACACTCTCCACGTCCGTTTTTCGGCGCGCGTAGAGTGTTCGTCCGAACTCACTTTTCAGTTTGATCGCTTCTTTCGCTTTGAGTTCCTCGTAGACCGGATTATAATAGACCTTCCGGTTTCCTTTGGCGGTGGTGCAGTCCGCTTTGAATGGGCATTCTTCGCAGGATTCACATTCATAGATTTTAAAGTCCCGCCTGTATCCGTATTTATCTGTACGGCGGCGGTAGTGACGGAAGGTGACCTTTCGCT
>NZ_FONT01000010.1 GCF_900113025.1 Alteribacillus iranensis
ATTTGATACAAGCTGTAAAGCGATTGCTCGCTTTGTTTCTTTTATAAAGAAATTAACAGACGCTTGACTTTCATTCAATTTTCAAAGGACAACCAAGTCGCTTGTTTTTTTGGCGACTTTTTAATAATAACAGTTTCGCTCGATTAAGTCAATACTTAATTTTATTTTTATTTGTGTGTGCTGACGTTTTGCTTCCCTGTCAGCGACAATAAATACTATACCACCTGTTTATAGGTCGGTCAACACTTTTTGATAAAAAAATAAAAACTTTTGAAGTGAGACTATAAATGAGACTCTATAAGAAAGATACAGCTATATCACAAAGAACACAAGAGAAGTGAAAGGCTTACCCCTGTTTGCGACCAACACAGAAGATTCTCTAGGTTATTTGTCATTATCATACAGATGGAAGCCCTTGAATCGATAGCTTGAAAAGGAGGAATTTGAAACTTCTTAAATGATTCATTTTCTTCCTTATAATAAAAAGTTACAATCACCCTTTTTATTATTGGACCATTTATGACCTCTTTTTTCAATAAGTAGTTTTCATAAAAGGTCTGCTTTTTATCAGATAATCCATGCGAGCAACAAATGTATTATGCTATAATCAATTGGCAGGAGGGAATATGATGGCACCTAAAGCTTCTAATAAAATTAATCGCATACGCACGTTTGCTTTATCTCTTGTTTTCGTCGGCATTCTGATTATGTATATAGGTATATTTTTCAGAACGTCCCCAATAATTATGACCATTTCTATGCTGCTCGGCTTCTTATTTATAATAGCTAGCAGTGGAGTGTATTTTTGGATAGGTATGATATCAACCAACACAGTTAAAGTATACTGCCCTAACTGTAACAAAATAACAAAGATCCTCGGGAGGGTAGACGCGTGCATGCATTGTGATGAGCCGTTAACCCTTGATCCTGACTTAGAGGGAAAGGAACTGGACCCTAAATATAATCGAAAGAAAATGGAGCATTAAGAAAAGCGCAAACGCCCTGGCTTGCACAGGACGTTTGCGCTTTTAGCAGAAGATCAACCGCTGAACCAACCTCGAGCGAGTGGGCGCTGAAGCTGGACAACGATCGCTCAATTTTATACCTTCCTAACTGTTAAAAAAGAACCAATCGGTTTTGCCGATACGGTTCTTTTTTTATGTCCTTCTATTCTTTTCATTTTAGTGTTGTGTCTGTTGACTACAATCTGGACACGTCCCGTACACTTCCATACGATGATTATCTACTTTAAAACCTGTCACATGTTCTGCGAGCGTTTCAACTTCATTAAGGCCAGGATAATGAAAGTCAACGATCTTTCCACAATCAGAACAAATAACATGATAATGCTCCGTAGTGACACAATCAAAACGGCTGGAAGAATCTCCATAAGTTAGCTCTTTAACTATACCAACGTCTTTAAACACACGAAGATTATTATATACTGTCGCAACGCTCATATTAGGAAATTTGCCTTCGAGGGCCTTATATATTTCATCTGCCGTAGGATGGCTCATTGAATTATACAAGTATTCCAAAATGGCATGACGCTGCGGAGTCATGCGAACCTTCGTGCTTTTCAAAGCATCGATCGCTTCCTGCAGTTGTTCGTTCGCCATCGTCATGCACCTCTCTTTCCTTGTAAAACGATTCTTACATTGTAATTCTTATAAATTATTTTATCTGATACATAGGAGCGTTGTCAATAAATCAACATATTAATCACTTCATCTTTGCAGAAAGAAATAACGCATCTTCTGTATTTAATAAAAACGATGTAAATCGGTGGGACGTTTCTGCTTTTTTGCCTTTCTTCTTTTCATAAGTTACACACACATCTTTTAAATCTTTCTTAAAATCTTCTAGTTGGTTATCTTCAATTCCGAATAAAAAGGTAGTGTTCCCTCTCCTTAAAAAACCACCAGTACTAGACAATTCCGTCATTCTATAACCTTTCTCTTCCATCCTATTCTCTATTTCAGGCGTATAAAAGTCATTTACTATACAGACCATTAATTTCATTTTTTAACCCCCTGAAATAACCTGCTCACCTTACTGTTGGAGTTCTTCTTTGATATAATTCAGCACCTCATTCACATGATTCTTCACTTTTACATTTTTCCATTCTTTCACTAATACCCCGTTTTTGTCTATTACAAATGTGGAACGAACAATACCCATGTATTCCTTGCCAAAATTCTTTTTCAGTTTCCATACATCATATAATTCAGCGACTTCCTTATCTTCATCTGCTAATAGAGGAAACGGCAAATCATGTTTATCTATAAACTTTTGATGCTTATCTAATGGATCAGGACTCACTCCCAAAATGACTGTCTCCAGCTGCTCAAACTCTTTATTGTAATCCCGGAAATCACACGCTTCTGTTGTGCAACCTGGAGTCATATCTTTTGGATAGAAATATAATACTACATTCTTTCCTTTTAAATCAGCTAATGACACCTCTCCCCCGCTGCTTGATGGTAAACTAAATTCTGGCGCTTTTTCTCCAACATTCGCTTTCATGTTTATCATCCTTTCAAGAGATTCATTCCTCTCTATAAATCTTACCTTTAATTTTAAACTTGAACAATGTTAGCGTCTTAAGTATATCAACGCTTTCCTCCCGCATGATACAATATTCTATGGTTCGAGAGATCGTATAATACAAGGAGGATATCAAGAAATGAATGTGAAACAATCTGAAGAGTTATATAAAGAAGCATGCGAACATATTGTTGGTGGTGTAAATAGTCCTTCTCGTTCTTTCCAAGGTGTTGGCGGAGGCGCTCCTATATTTATGGAACGAGGGGAAGGCGCTTATTTTTATGATGTGGACGGAAATCGTTATATCGATTATTTAGGAGCTTATGGACCTATTATTACTGGTCACGCTCATCCGCACATTACTGAAGCTATCAAAAGATCTGCGGAAGATGGCACCCTTTACGGAACTCCTACTCGTTTCGAAAATCAATTCTCAAAAATGCTAAAAGGAGCTATTCCGTCTCTGGAAAAAGTTCGCTTCGTTAATTCTGGAACAGAGGCTGTCATGACAACCATCCGTGTAGCCAGAGCTTATACAGGTCGTAACAAAATCATAAAATTTGCAGGATGTTATCATGGTCATTCTGATTTAGTTTTAGTGGCAGCAGGATCCGGTCCCTCTACATTAGGTTCTCCTGACTCTGCTGGAGTTACTCAAAATATTGCAGAAGAGGTCATTACCGTTCCATTTAATGATCCGAAAGCTTTCGAAACTGCTATTAATAAATGGGGAGATCAAATAGCGGCAGTGTTGGTTGAACCGATTGTAGGTAATTTTGGCATTGTAGAACCGGCACCTGGCTTTTTAGAGCGTGTTCACTCACTCACTCATGAGGCTGGTGCTCTCATTATCTATGATGAAGTGATCACTGCTTTCCGTTTCACCTATGGCGGTGCCCAAAACCTACTTAATCTCACCCCTGATATGACGGCTATGGGCAAAATCATTGGAGGAGGTTTGCCAATTGGAGCTTACGGGGGTAAAACTAAAATCATGGAAAGCGTAGCCCCATTAGGACCTGCTTATTCTGCCGGTACGATGTCAGGCAATCCAGCATCCATGCGCGCGGGAATTGCTTGTTTAGAAGTATTAAAGGAAGAAGGAACGTATGAACGACTAGATTTTCTTGGTAACAAGCTCGAAGAAGGTCTCGTAGAACTTATTCAGAAATATAACATTCCTGCGACCGTTAATCGTTTGAAAGGAGCATTAACTTTATATTTCACTACGCAACCGGTAACTAACTATGAGGAAGCTGAAAGTAGTGACGGTCAACTATTTGCATCTTTCTTTAAGAAAATGCTCCATCAAGGTATTAATCTTGCTCCTTCAAAATACGAAGCGTGGTTCATCACGACGGCCCATGTTGAAAAAGACATTGATGAAACGTTAATTGCTGCTGAGCATGCGTTTAGAGAATTAGCAGAAGAGATATGATAATAATAGAAGATGCCACCAATACCCTTCGGTTAAAACCGATTGGATAGAAAGGATTCAGAAGTTCCTATGAGATTAGGGGCTAGGATATTAAAAACGGGGTTAGCTATTGTACTCGCGTTGTACACGGCCGCTTGGTTAGGGTTGGAACCAGCGTTTTACGCTGCTATCTCTGCTACTTTTGCCATTCAACCATCTATTTTTAAAACGTATAAAACGATTCTTGAACAAATACAAGCCAATTTTATAGGAGCTAGTATAGCTGTTTTATTTGTTACCATATTTGGTCATGATCCGATCGTTATCGGTGCAGCTGTTATGTTTTCTATAGCTATTATATTAAAACTCAAACTGGAAGCCTCGGCCCTTTCATTGGCGATCGTTACAGTGATCATTATCATGGGAAACCCACATGAACAATTTCTTTTATACGCTTCCGAACGGTTCGCTACCATTATGCTTGGTGTCGGTGCTGCCTTTATCGTGAACCTTCTATTCTTACCACCGAAGCATGAAACACGCTTATATTATAAAACTGCTGATATTACAGAGGAAACAATTCGTTGGATTCGGTTAATCACCAGACATGAACTAAACCAATCCTCTATTAAAAGAGAAATACCATTGATCAACGAACAGTTAATTAAATTAGATAACTACTATCTTTTATACAAAGAAGAGAGAAGTTATTTTAAAAAAGAGAAACTGACAAAAGCTAGAAAACTTGTAGTGTTTAAACAAATGATCGTTAGTTTGAAAAAGGCCGTCATGCTGTTGAAAGCATTAGATCGATATGAAAATGAGCTGACGTTAATGCCAGAACGTTTGCAGAAACTCATTCAACAGCAGTTAGATCATTTAACTGATTATCATGATCGGATTCTGCTAAGATATGTTGGGAAAGTAAATACTCAATTGACGGATGACATGGCAGAAGAAGTCGATGAGGGGAGAGAATCGTTAACCGACTTATTTATGGATTTATATGACCACAATGAAATAAGCAGGGAACAGTGGTTACGTGTGTTACCAATCATTTCTCATATCACTGAATATAATGAGCACCTCGAACACTTAGATATTTTACTCGAAAGCTTCTTCAGCTATCACCAATCAGACAATACGGTAGATATTGAAGAAAGAACAGAAGACTAACATCAACCGAGAAAGAGGCTGGGACAAAACCCAATAAATAAAAATGAGAGGCACTCATTCCAAAAAGTTTGGATGGGTGTCTCTCTTTCCTTTTACGCTCTATAACTTTGTTGTTGATTTTTGCTAAAAGACGCTCGTTTGCATCAGCTCCCTCGGGAAAGCGTCGCCCTGCGGCTAAGAAGACACAGTGAAAGCAAACATAGTGCAGCTTGAACAGATGCAGCACTTGTGCCCGTGGTGGAAGCGGAATGTTTTTCAACGGAGTAACACAATTTGATTCAGCCCATGAGCAGTTAATGGGACAATAAATCACAAAATATCCAACAAAAAAGGTTCCGAACAACAATTTTGATGTTCGGAACCTTTTTATAATTAAGTTTTAGCTAGATTTGTCCCAGCCTCTTTTCAATTATTCTCCTATACATATTGAACGTCATATAACTTTTTATACGGACCCTCTCTACTCATTAATTCGTGATGGCTGCCGGTTTCTTTAATTTGACCATCCTCTACAACAACGATACGATCCGCATGAGTAATTGTAGAAAGTCGGTGCGCCACAATGAACGTTGTTCTGTTTTTAGCCAACGCTTCCATTGCCTCTTGTATCAAGTGCTCACTTTCTAAATCGAGAGCGGAAGTGGCTTCATCAAAAATAAGTATGGGAGGGTTTTTCAAAAACACACGAGCAATAGCAATTCTCTGCTTTTGACCACCTGATAATTTCACTCCTCGCTCTCCAACAGGTGTATCGTAACCATCAGGAAGGTCACAAATAAAGTGATGAGCATTTGCTGCTTTTGCTGCATCTATGACTTCCTCATCTGTTGCATCAGGATTTCCCATCATAATATTCATCTTCACTGAATCACTAAATAGAATATTATCTTGAAGTACCATTCCAATTTTGTCCCTTAACGTTCGAACTTTATAGTCTCTAATATCTTTTCCGTCTAATTTAATAGCGCCTGCGGTTACGTCGTAAAACCGAGGAATTAAACTTACCAACGTACTTTTGCCACCACCACTCATACCAACAAGCGCTATTGTTTCTCCAGGTTGAATGGCTAAATGAATATTCTTGAGAACCTTATCTACGCTTTCTTCGTAAGAAAAGCTCACATTTTCAAACTCGATACTTCCACTTGTATGTTCAAGGGGAACCGCGCGTTCATGATCCTGGATATCATATTTTTCGTCCACAAATTCAAACACACGATCCATAGAAGCAATCGACTGAGTCAAAGTAGTTGAAGAGTTAATTAAACGCCGTAAAGGATTATAGAGACGTTCCATATAAGAAACAAATGCAACCATTTCACCAACAGCCAGACCAGAGGTAATAACAAAATATCCGGCAGTAAGAATAACAATTAAGGGTGCTATATCCGTTATCGTATTGACGACCGCAAATGTTTTCGCATTCCACTTTGTGTGATCAACAGCTCTGTCAAGAAATTGATTGTTTCGCTCATCAAATTGCTTTTGCTCATAGTCCTCAAGCGCAAAACTTCTAATCACGTTCATTCCTTGTACTCTCTCGTGGAGATGAGCTTGGACATCCGCTAATGCTTGAGACCTAACTTTTGTCAGATGACGAAGTCTCGAATAAAAATATTTAATTGAAAATATATACAAGGGAAATAAAGATATCGCAACTAATGTTAACCAACCGTTCATGGTAAACATAATAGCGATAACGATTAAAATAGTTGCCATATCGAGCCATATGTTCATTAACCCCGTGACGACGAAGTTTTTGGTTTGTTCAACGTCATTGATCACCCTTGAAATAATTTCTCCGGCTTTTCGATTAGAATAAAACCGCAGGCTGAGTTTCTGTATGTGAGAAAAAAGCTGATCCCGAATATCGTAAAGAATTTTACTTGCTGTCCATTGTGCAAAGTATTGACGATAGTACTCAATTGGCGGCCTCAACACAAGAAAAGCGGCGATGGCTCCTCCAACTATCCAGGCGAGTGTGCTAAGTTTATCCTGAGTCGCCATTTCCTCTGCAAGGATAATATCATCAATAGCGTACGCTAATATCAGCGGTGTCAAGAGAGGGATACCAAATTTCAGGATCCCTATTATAATCGTTATTATGATAATTTTTTTGTATGGTTTGACAAAATACAAATATCTTTTAATACTGTCCATGCTTCACCTCTATGGAATAACACGGTCTCTATATTGACTACTAATAGAATGAGCCGCTTCCTTGGTCAGAGACCTAACGAAAAAATAAAAAACGTTCATACCACCGCTCTACATACTGTGGCGCAAAAGGGCCTTTTCTCTGACAAATCCAACTTTGCAATTCATCGACTGATTGTTTCAATTGCAGGTCAATCTTGTCTGGGTAATTCATCTCTTCTTTATGCAGCTCATATTCGTCTTCATCTAACAGATGAAATGTCATGTCAGGGTATACTTTAATGTCAAGATCATAATCAATGTATTTTAGAGCCTCTTCATCCCAAACAAAAGGCGTCCCTAAGTTACAATAATAGTGGATACCGTCCGAGCGTACCATTCCTATTACATTAAACCACTTATCCCTGTTAAAATAGCAGATTGCCGGCTCTCTCGTCCTCCAAGTACGGCCATCTGATTCATGTACTAATATCCGATCATTCCCACAAATAATTTCCTTAGATGTCCCTTGTAAGACAACCGTTTCCTCCCAGACACGATGAAGGGTGCCGTTATGTTTGTAACTTTGAATTTCGATCTCTCTTCCAGTTTCCGGGAAATCCATGCCCCTCTCCTTCCTGTCTTTCTTCTATGCTTGCCTATCATTTCATTATACATTTTGTCCAAGGGAAAGAAAACTGACATACTCATTAGCAATATATTCTCACCATGTTCTATGTTTGTTTATCTTAAAGTCATACAGGGGAAAAGGGTGAATAATAAGGATCACAAGAAGGGAGGAAGGGTCATGCCAAGAAGAACTCCTGATGAAGAATATGAAGAACGTCATATAGAAAAGAAAGAGGACAAATCACATGTCGCTTCTACATTTATCAAATACCTTGCTTATATCATTATATTCTTTGGTTTCCTATGGTTTCTCGTTCAATATGTATTTCCTATGTTTTAGAAAACAGGCAGCTCTTTGGAAGATTAATACCTTCCAAAGAGCCTACTTGTTTCACTAAATTACTGTTGGTTTTTTTGTTTGTTTTGTTCTGCTTTTTGATTTTGTTGTCTCACTTCTTGAGCATCTGTTTCGCTCGCAAATTCAGCCTCTCGCCCCTGAACAGCAGCTTGGTTCTGCTTACGTACTTGTTGAGGGTTTGTTTGTGAAGCGTTTTTTTGTTTGTCAGCCATTGTATTCACCTCCACATCGCTTACTTTCTCCACCTAAAGAGAAATTATCCATGCAAAAGTGAAAAAACAATAACTTTTTTTGTAGTATGGATTAATGTTATGTTAGGAGAGAAATACCGCCATCGACGATAATTGTTTGCCCTCTAATCATAGCAGCCTTGTCAGAAAGCAAGAACATGACGGCATTTGCCAAATCTTCCTTTTCCACCATTCTTCCTGCAGGAGTACGATCTTTTGCCTGTTCGAGTAACTCCTCTCGATTAGGAAAATGACTTAATGCATCGGTGTCAACAGCTCCACCAGAAACCGCATTAACGATAATATCTTTTTCTGCTAATTCCACAGCCAAATAACGAGTTAACGCTTCAACAGCTGCTTTAGAGACACCTACTGCGGTGTAATTTTCTAAATACCTTTGTGCTCCAATGGAGCTCAAACTTACAATTTTTCCTCCATTATTCCTCTCCATTATCTTGGCAGCTTCCTGTGCGCAAAAGAGTAAAGCCTTACTATTAATATTCATGGTCCAATCCCAATGGCTCTCTTCAAGCTCCATGACAGGACGCAAAACACCCGAAGCTGCATTATTTACAAATATATCCAGCCTTCCAAATGTATCATCAACTTGTTGAAACAAATGCTTTACCTTATCTTGCTTTCCTACATTTGCTTTTACTACTAATGTTTGAACGCCTAACCTTTTGATCTCATCGGCGGTTTCCAAAGCGGCCTGTTTGCTGCGAGCGTAATTAATTACAATATTATAACCTAATTTCGCAAGCTCGATGGCGATCTCTTTTCCAATTCCTCTACTGCTTCCCGTGACTAATGCTACCTTATTACTCAATATTTTTCCTCCTTGATTCCTATCATACAAAATATTAATCTTTCTAAGCCTTAGTATAACGCAAAAACATTAGCGACTACACTGTTTTCGTGTGTGAAACCACCCTTTGCGTGGGTATATGTACTTTAAAAAGACTTCAACAAAAAGGAGAGATTGGTTTATGGAACGAAACACGTATTATATACAAATGCATCCTAATATGATGAGAATTACTAATGTAAAGCTCGATGATAATACTATCCAATATGGAGTAAGAGCTACTCCTGAAGAAAAACTTGAATTGGAAAAACGAATGGACGAAGTGCAAAGAGACGATGCAAGTCCTTCTCTTCTGCTAGAACGAGTACACGATGAGTATTTGGAGGAAGATGCTAAAGCTGGCCTAAATATGGAAACAAAGCAACTTTTCCAAAAGATTTATGAACTTGGCACACCTGAAACAAAAAAATTCCTTGAAGAACAAGGAATGGCAACCTTTTAATTCGACGGAAATGACTTGATGATAAGTGGTCTATCGACAGTAATAATGAACAGAAGAACTACCGTCAAAGATTTTTGGGCTGTGACTGAGACCTTAATGCACTCTAACTAGAGGAAATCCGAATGTTACCAGAATAAAAGTCCTCTCCTTACACAAGCTAAAAATAACCTTTAATAAAAGGAGAGGACAGATCATGCACAAGCAAAAATACTATGTTAATTTACATCCTCTCAGTATGGATGACATCAGCCCTGTAAAAATTCCCGATTCCTCCTTAATCCAATATGAAATTGAAGTTACCCCTACTGAACTAGAGGAGATGGAATATATTTTGGAAGAAACACAAGCTCATGATCTCGAACTCCATAATTTATTTACGTTTGAACATTATAATCAAGATGCCACTGATGTTGATTCCAAAGAGGTACAGTATGGCATGAATCGTATTTTTGAAAAGATTTATGAATATGGTACTCCCGAAACGAAGGGGCAGCTTGATGAAATGGGCGTGATGGACCTATCACCAAATAGAAGCCCAAAACACTAAGGAATGATCACATATTCATTTTAGACTGTCCACCATCTACATTGAGACTAGCGCCAGATACCCAGTATGCCTTATCAGAGGATAAAAACACAACGACGTTGGCTACTTCTTCTATAGTCCCGAACCTTCCCCCTGGGATTTCTCGCTTTACGAAAGCATTTATTCTTTCAGGCTCTGCATCCAACCTTTTTTGCCAATTTCCATCTGGATGCAGAATGGCACCAGGAGCGACGGAATTAACTCGTACGCCATAAGGCATCGCCTCATCAGCTAATGCTTTTGTGAAACTAATCATTGCTGCTTTCGAGTTATTATACGTCGCCTTTCCCCCAGATTCCCTTCCATATATAGAAGAAATATTAACGATGGATCCGTGTTGCCTCTTTTTCATAAGCGGTAAAGCCAGCTTACTAAAGTGGACAGCGGAATAATAGTTCAGCTGCATCGCTTCTTCAAACTCACTCATGGTTGTGTCTTCGATTGTAGATCCATTACTGCCTCCAACATTATTAATTAGGATATCAATATAACTGTTCTCTTCTAAAAAACGCTGGAAAGCCCTTTCCCTCTCTTGAAGATCAATTAAATTTGCCTGTATCGTTTTGACATCTTTTCGTTCATTTTTTATTGCTTCTAAGCTGCTTGAAGTGCGTCCAATAACTGTAACGTTCGCTCCTTCTTCCATAAACTTTTCTGCTACGCCTTTCCCAATACCTCTTGAGCCTCCAGTTACCAATACATTTTTTCCATTTAAATTAAGATCCAATTTCATCTTCCCTTTCCTTTTGATTGCGCAAAATTTTTTGATGTGAAACTGGGAACGTTAACTTTTCAGCTTCCTCCACATGCAGCCATTCACCAGCTTTGAGATCCACTGCTTCTTTATCATGGAAGTGAGCGTCATATACAGTGATATTCCAAATTAAATGAGAGAAAACGTGTTGAACATATTGAACCGTCTTACTTATCGTGGCTGTGATACCAAATTGTTCTCTTAAGTATTTTTCTACTTGCTCTTGTTCTTTTCCTTTTTCCACTTCTATGTTCGGGTATTCCCAGAGGCGGGCTAATAGCCCTGTTTCTCCTCTCTGATGAAATAACGTTTTTCCTTCCTTGTTCTTCACGATGACAGCTGCCATTTCTTTTGTAGAGGGTGACTTCTTTTTTGCTTTCACCGGTAGCTCGGTTTGAACACCTTCTGCTCTTGCAAGACAATAATCTTGTACGGGACAAAGTAAGCAGCCTGGTGATTTTGGAGTACAGACAAGTGCTCCTAATTCCATCAGGGCTTGATTAAATTGAGACGGACGTATCCCTTCCAGAAAAGAAGGCAATATTTGTTCAAACTTCTTTCTTGTTTTTGACTTCCCAATATCATCTCGGATCAGAAGTATTCTCGAAAACACTCTCATTACATTCCCATCTACTGCGGGCTCAGGCTTATCAAAAGCTATACTCATTACCGCTCCTGCTGTGTATGGACCTACCCCTTTCAAAGATGAAAAATCTTCTTTTGATGAAGGGACTTCTCCTCCATATACTTCTTTAATTTCCTTCACCGCCGAATGTAAATTACGAGCTCTCGAATAATAACCTAACCCTTCCCAAGTTTTTAATACTTGTTCCTCCTCGGCTTCTGCCAACGAAGAAACGGTTGGGAAATTCTCTAAAAAGCGCTTAAAATATGGAATGACCGTTTCTACTTTCGTTTGTTGGAGCATTATTTCAGACACCCAAACCCGGTAAGGGTCCTGATTTTCTCTCCATGGAAGCTCACGCTTGTTTTCTTCATACCATTGGAGCAAATCTTCTTGAAATGCAGCTATATCTATGTTTTCGTGATGAGATGTCATCTATTGTCTCCTCCGTTTTCACTCACTACTTAAATCAGAAATTTCCTTCCGTCCTTTTGATAGACTTCAAAATCGGGTATAACTATACCATCTTCGTTTCATACATAATAATGATGAATCAATAATGGTGAATCGTTTATTCATTAATTCGTATCTGTATCAACAAATACATCAACTTTTTCGTATTTTTCGTTATACTAGATGTAGAATTATGTATGGCACTTTTCTAAGGAGAGGGGGACACGCTGATGGATACTGCTACCCACGTAGTTATGGGAATTGGATTAGGAGGACTGGCGATGCTGGATCCTGTCGTCTCCCAAAGCGCTGCTGCTGCTCAAACTGTAATGTTCGCAACTATTATAGGATCACAAGCGCCTGACTTCGATACGGTACTTAAACTGCGAAACAACGCCGTTTATATCCGTTACCACCGTGGACCGACACATTCTATTCCAGCTGTACTCCTCTGGCCGTTGCTCGTAGCCGGCGGAGTCTACCTTATTTCTCCTGAGCTGCCTTTTTCCCATCTATTGTTATGGTCGTTTATAGCAGTTTTTTTACATGTCTTCGTCGATATATTTAACGCATACGGAACACAAGCTCTCTCTCCTTTTACCAAACGCTGGATAGCACTAGGTGTTATTAATATATTTGATCCACTCATCTTTCTAGCCCATATCATCGCATTTATTTTCTGGAGGTATGGTGCTCCTCCTGGATGGACCTTTTCTATATTATATATCATTCTCTTTTTCTATTATGTTTGGAGGTGCAGAGCGAGAAATAAAGTGGTTCGAAATGCGTCGCGATTCCACCCTGGAGCTACCCATGTATTTATATCACCAACATATAGTTGGCATAAGTGGCACGTAGTTATTCGAACACCACAACGGTTACACGTGACCGAGTCAAGACATGGATTAATCCGTTATTTGGAAAGTTATCCGTTTGAACCTATTCCGAATGATCCAGTCATTCAAGCGGCCAAAAAAGATCACAACTTAGCATCTTTTCTTTCTTTTTCTCCTACGTACCGCTGGATTGTCAATGAGAATGAGGAAGGATGGGAAGTAAAGTTTATTGACCTTCGATATCGGAGTAAAGGTTATTATCCTTTCGTTGCGGTTGTTAGGATGGATAAAGATTTAAATATTCTTACGTCATTTACCGGATGGATCTATAGTAACGAAACTTTAGAGAAGCGATTAAAACAAGGGGCGAAACATGTTCAATAAATTGTCTCCCCCTTCTTCCTTTACTCATTCCAACAATGAAATTGGCAGAGCTTCTTCTTCCTCCGATTCATTTCGGTATCCCCAAGCAAACACGCCATTAATGAATTTAACGAAAAAAGAACCGCCTTCCCCTTTTATGTTATACGTTTGACCTGACATAAAGTCATCTGGGTCTAGTAAATAAGCTTCAGCCATCACGCGCTTTCTTTCGTAGACGGCAAACTCACTTATCATTCCCATTTGTTCAGCTTTTTTAGCCTTTTCATTTAGCGAAGCAATCTCATTCCGTAGTTCAATAGCAGTCATTTGGCTATAACGTTTCTCCATGGTCTTCCATCTCCTGTTCTCTTAGAAATTCTTCGATATCCGAAAGGGAAAACCCCTTCCGGTATAAAACCTCTTTTACTTTCCATTCTAATTCTGAGCCACTGTATTTCTTTTTCCACTTCTTCACAGCTTTTTCACCGCTCTGTTGAACCGCCGCTTTTTCCACTTCTCTAGGAAGAGAGATCCCTGAGGCTTCCCATGACTCGAGTGCAATGTCGGTTGAAAAACCTTTCCTGACTAACGACTCGAGCATTCTCTTCTTAAATGCCTGACTCGAATCATGACGTTTTATATTTGCTTTCTTTTCAAGAAATTGAAGTGCTGACTCTAATTGTTTTGAGGGGGTGAATTGCTCTAAGGCTGTTTCAATGAAAGAAAGATGTACTCCTTTTTCTTTTAACTCTTGCCTAATAATTGCAGGTCCTTTATCTGTTGTTTTCATTTTAGTTCGCACATAAGAATTCGCGTAGTTCAGATCATCCACGTAACGGTAGTTTTTTGCTTTTTCTATGGCGCGTATAATTGCTTCTTCCTCGTATTCCTTCTTTCTTAAGTGTTGTTCAATTTGATATTCTGTCCTCATAGAGTGAGTTATATATTGCAATGTATCATTCCATGCTTTTCGTGCCTCATCCTGTTCTAATATACGGACAACATCCTCTTCGGAGAGTATGATGCCTTTCCTAAGCTGCCATTTAATAAGGACATCTTCGTCAACACTAAAAGCATACTCTTCCTTCCCATCAACAAAAATATATACATTATAACGATCTGTTCGTTTTTTCTGGGTGGTTATCTTCGCTATTTCCATCGTATCACCTCGTATGGTTAAGAGACAGAACTACAGGGTATGTAAAACAAATAAATATAAGGAGTGATCATGATGAATATTGCTATTACAGGTGGAACTGGTTTCGTAGGTTCTGCTTTAACTGGTTATCTCACCACGTTAGGTCATCATGTATTTATTCTAACAAGAAACTCAAGGAACAAACAGAATACCGAAAGCATTACGTTTGTTGAGTGGCTTAACGAAAATGCATGTCCAGAAGAACATCTACCTTCTTTGGATGCCATCATTAACCTAGCTGGTGCGACACTTAATCGTCGTTGGACTCGCCCATACAAAGAAAAAATACTCCATAGTCGCTTACAGGCAACAAAAGAGACTATAAGATTAACTCAGTCATTACCCCAGGTACCGAAAGTACTTATTAATGCTTCAGCAATCGGCTACTATGGTACTTCCACAGAACATACTTTTCATGAAGACAGCCCTCCCATTGACGCAAGCTTTCTCCATTTTGTTTGCCGAGAATGGGAAAAAGAGGCTAGTGAAGCTGTCAAATTGGGAATTCGAACGATTTACGCTCGCTTCGGGCTCATACTCGACAACAAATCTGGTGCATTTCCAAAACTCCTACTACCTTACCAAATGTTTGCAGGAGGTCCGCTGGGTCATGGAGAGCAGTGGTATTCATGGATTCATTTAAGAGATGTTGTGGAAAGTATATACTTTCTACTCCATCATGAGAAGTGTGAAGGCCCCGTAAATATTACTTCACCCTATCCAGAAAGAATGGAAAACTTCGGGAAAAAGCTTAGTAAAGAAACAAACCGACCTCACTGGCTACGTGTGCCCAGTAAGATAGTAGAAAAAGGTTTAGGGGACATGAGTACGCTTATTCTTGAAGGACAACACGTAAGCCCTAACCGCTTAATATCTCATGGTTATACATTCACGTACCCGACTGTTGAAACGGCATTTAAACAATTACTTCATGGACGGTAGCTTTCATCATCCATTATTTTGCTGGGCAGAATTCTTTTCTTTATACACCTTCGTTCCCGGGTCGGAACAAAGGTGATCAGAGAAGCTACGTCTCTTTTTCATTTTCTAAGCATTACTCACACTATAGCAAAGTGAAATGATAAAGTGGTTTCTATGTGATTATTATTCAAATTTGTATTACAAATTCAACATTTTCTCCGCAAAACGGTGCATAACGTATCATTTGCCAGCATTATGAAAGCGCGGTAAGTATTATTGCCACCTATCCCAACTAAACCTAACTAACACTGAATAATTCTAAACAAAGGCATTTGAACTTTTCCCAAAGTCATCCTATTATTAATGCATGGTTCCAAAGTTAACATGATTTAAATTAGCAAAAGTGTTATTTTAAGAATGAGTCAGGAGGAATATGTCATTAAGGTTCTTATTAATCAAAGCGAAGGTGATAAGATGAGTATGAATGAAACCGATACGGGAAATGCAACAGCTACACTAACATTTGAAAAGCCAACAGCTGAAGATGGCGCAGCTATGTGGGAGCTTGTGAAAAATTCCACATTAGACTTGAACTCTTCTTACAAATATATTATGATGTGTGAATTTTTCTCAGAGACATGCGTAGTTGCTAAGGAGAATGGCAAGCTTGTTGGATTTGTAACAGCCTTCATTCTGCCGGAAAAACAAGATACTGTGTTTGTTTGGCAAATTGGTGTAGATGAATCCCAACGTGGAAAAGGAATGGGTTCTAGACTGCTGAACGCACTGGTAGAGCGTACAAAAAGCGCTGATGTGAAATATTTGGAAGCTACTGTCACACCATCAAATGCAGCTTCTCAAGCATTATTCAAGAAGCTTGCCCGCACACATGAAACCGATTGTGAGGTTTCCGAATGTTTCGCAGAAGATCTATTTCCGGGCGAAGGTCACGAAGCTGAACTGACTTTCCGTATTGGACCTTTTGATAAATAATACTTTCCGGGATTTGAGAGCCGTTTTTTTATACTAAAGGAGGATTTATAGATAAATATGACCGAAAATAATCTGAGCATTTTTGAGAAGCACGAATCTGAAGTACGAAGTTATGTAAGAGGATTTCCAACTGTTTTTCACAAAGCCAAGGGCTACAAATTATGGGACTTAGACAACAAAGAATATATTGATTTCTTTTCAGGCGCTGGCGCCTTGAATTATGGACATAACGACGAGAATATGAAAAAGAAAATGATCGAGTACATTCAGGAAGATGGAGTCACTCATTCTCTTGACATGGCTTCGAAAGCGAAAGGCGAGTTCCTGGAGAAATTCCACGAGATTATTCTCAAACCTCGTAACCTCGATTACAAAGTAATGTTCCCTGGGCCAACTGGTGCAAATACAGTAGAAAGTGCTTTAAAACTTGCACGCAAAGTTACAGGACGCACGAATATCGTCAGCTTTACAAAAGGGTTTCATGGAATGACAATTGGTGCCCTTTCTGTAACTGGGAATGCATTTAAACGCGCAGGCGCTGGGATGCCTCTCAACAATGCTACATCTATGCCTTATGACAACTTTATGGACGATACGGAAGAGAGCTTAAAATATATCGAAAAAATGTTGGATAATAGCGGCAGCGGTGTGGATAAGCCTGCAGCCTTTATCCTTGAAACAGTACAAGGCGAAGGTGGATTGAATGCAGCGCGTATGGAATGGCTTCAATCTATCGAAAAAATATGCCGTGATCGTGACATCCTGCTCATTATTGATGACATTCAAGCAGGAGTGGGGCGTACTGGTACCTTCTTCAGCTTTGAACCAGCTGGAATTAAACCAGATATCGTTTGTCTTTCCAAATCAATTGGCGGGTATGGAACTCCTCTGGCTCTTACGTTAATCCACCCTGACTTTGATAAGTTTGCCCCAGGAGAGCACAACGGAACGTTCCGCGGAAACAACTTGGCTTTCGTAACTGCAACAGAGGCATTGAACTATTGGAAAGATGATAGTTTAGAAAAGAATGTCCAGGAAAAGTCTAAACGTATGGAAGAGTTCCTGAATGGATTAATTAAAAAATATCCAAACATGAAAGGCTCTCATCGTGGAAGAGGTTTCATGCAAGGGATCGCCAGTGAAGTCGATGGATTTTCCGACAAAGTTACGGAAAAGTGCTTTGAACAAGGATTAATTATGGAAACTGCCGGTCCAGATGACGAGGTTTTTAAATTGTTCCCTCCTATTACTATCGACGATGAAGGATTAGACAAAGGTCTGTCTATTATTGAAAAAGCTGTGGAAAAAGTTGTATCTGAAAAGAATCTCGTGACTTCTTAATAAATGTCAACTGGATTGTTCATAAACGTATGAAGGAAGATCCTGGAGGATGATATGATGGATGCATCCCCAGGATCTTTTTGTGTAAAAATGGATCAAATATATTAGGAAACGTGAGAAACTAACATAGAGTTACGAGAGGTGAATAGTGTGGAAGGTCTCTTTGTTATTTTTATTATGTTATTTTTTATAGTTGGTTTGTTCCTCCTAAACATTATTACAAGTATTTGGGCATATAGAGATTCTATTAACAAAGGGAACAGCAAAGAATACGCCCTCCTCATTCTGTTAGGAACCCTATTCTTTCCCGTTTTAGGCTTGATTATTTATCTTATCATTAGAAATAATTAAGCCCGTATTTCCTAAACTTACTAGATCAGCTTCCTTAGAATCTCTGATAAAATAGTAATAGACTTTTACGAAAGAGGAGGATACTATTGTCTATTGCAACAGATCTAGCATCGATCCATGTCCTTTCATCAATTTATAGCAACAGCACTCCTACGAAGTTTTGTGAGGACACAGTAGCGACCCTTTGTGAAAAAGTGGAGTATATCGACTGGGCAGGAATTTATTTACATAATGGAGAGGAAAAAGTGTTACGGGCACATGCCTCATCACTTCCTGATAGAAAAATGCAAAGTCAGCTAACGTTTCCGATTAAAAAACAAGACAGGGAGATCGGTACGTTAGTAGTGAAAAGCCAGCAATGGATTGTGTTTGATGTCACTGACGTATCTACCTTAGAAAAAGTGGCTGCTGCATTAGGGGCATCTCTGTAAAAAGTTTTGATTGAACGGTCTTTAAAAAGGGGAAGTAAGCTTCCGGTTGTCCAAATGGAGAAACCGGAAGCTTTTTGTTTACGAATACTAACAATTTTGTTCTTAGCCTAAATATATACCAGCCTTTTTTTAAATGGCATCTTCCGCTTCCATCCAGTCCTCATAAATCAGTTCATCCAAACTTTTAAAGGTATATCCTTGCTTTCGACACTCATCAATTACTTTGCCCAACACATTTGCATTGTCCTTTGATACAGAATGCAACAGCATGATAGCACCTGGATGAATACGTTTCATAATAGAGTGAAATGCTGCTTTTTCCCCGAGCTGATTACTAGTATCCCAATCCATATAGGCAAAAGACCAGAATACGTTGATATATCCTAAATCCTGTGTGACAGCGAGCGACCTTTCGTTAAACTTTCCTTGTGGCGGACGTAAATAATACATATCTTCCTTTCCCGTTAACTCCTTATATTTATTTTTAACGGCGTCTAATTCCTTTTTTATTGTTTCTTTTGATTTCTCTGGAAGACTCGGATGATGCCACGAGTGATTACCAACAATATGACCTTCTGTAGCCATCCTTTTGACTAAATCAGGAGCAGAGTTTAAATAATGTCCCGTAACAAAAAAGGTTGCCGGAACATCTTTCTCTTTTAAGACATCTAAAATTTTCTCTGTATACCCATTCTCATAACCATTGTCAAATGTCAGGTACAGCGTCTTTTTTTTCGAATTCCCTATAAATAACCCGCCATACTTATCAAGCAGAACTTTATACGTTTTCTCCGTGTCAGAAGGTTCATTGTCAGGCATCGGTTTGAAGTTCCAATCATAGACCTCCTCTCCGAATACTGAAGTAGGGCTTGCCACTAACATAATTACACTTAAGACTGCGACCCACGCTCTCATATCTTTCCTCCGTGTTTTTAATGGTAGGTTATGTTACTTTGCTTATAATATTCTGGAATAATTTCATGTTTAAATGTGCACAGGTCTGTTCGGCTTTTTTGTAGGTTGAATGACACTATATGAGAATCGGATTGCTATCAGATGGGCAGCAGGCTGGTTGACGTGAATCCTTAAAGAGCGTATGGAAAGGAAGAAGAAGCCCCGCCATTGTAAGGGGGCTTCTCCTATGGATATAGACACAAACGAGGGAAAGGAAACTTTCACGTCATTCATACGTTCACGTGGTCAGTCTTTTTTGTCATTAAGTGAGGATATTGATTAATGTAGTGAATCGTTAATCTGTTATCTCGCCAGCTCAACTTGGAAATACCAGTATTGTGGATAAGAAATGGTCTGTGTAGTTTATTCCATTCTTCGCCCGCTAATAAGTACATAAGAAAAATGGTTAAAAATCCCCCATGTGAAACGACAGCTGCAGTTTCTTTATTCTTTATGGCACGTAAAAGCTCATAAAAACGTCGACAACGCTCCGTAATTTCTTCTTCTGTTTCTGTCCCCTCTATACCGCTTTGCAAGATACTTTTCTCTCTCACCTGTGGATACATCTCATAAATCATTCGTCTGTCTTTTCCTTGCAGAGGTCCTAAGTTTATTTCTCGTACGAAAGGGATGATTTGAGCTTGTGTATCCTGATACTTTTCTACTGCTTTTACAGTATCTTTAGCCCTTATTAAATCACTGCTATATAAGTAATCAAAAGAGACATCTGCTAAATACTCTCCTAATAATGCCGCCTGCTTTTTCCCTTTCTCTGTTAATACCACATCTTGACACCCTTGAATGGTTCGAGAGATATTCCCCATGGATTCTGCGTGACGGATTAAATATATTTCCATACCCCTTCCCCCCTCATTGCTTATGAACGAACAGTTCGATTAATTGGTATTTCTTTGTTCGTCAGAGAAAATGTCTATCTTTCTCCAATTTCCGAACCGATAATAAAGTGCGGCAATTATACTACTCACAATAAAGCTTGCGCCAATCCCGATAGCTATCCCATTTTCCCCAATCCAAGAAGAAAAAGCCCATGCTAAAGGAAAACGAAGCACCCAAAAAGATACAATGTTTAACACCAATACTTGCACCATAGCCCCCGAGGAACGAACAATTCCATTAAGAACAAAGTTAATTCCTAAGAAAGGGTAAAAGAAAGCGATTATTTTAAGATAGGTTGCTCCATACCTTATCGTTTCAGGATCATCGACAAACATGCTCATCAATAATTCTGCGGAAAGAAACACAAGTAAACTGATTAGTAACGACACGCTTAAAATCAGCATCAGACCACTTTTTACAATGTCGCTGACACGATTCCACTTATCCGCTCCGATATTCTGTCCGGACATACTTGTGATGGCTGACCCTAACGTCGTCGCCGGCATCATAATAAGGCTGTCAATTCGTTGCGCTGCACCGTATCCAGCGATAACTGTTTCTCCAAATGAAGTGACTACCGTCATAATAGCTAAAATTCCACCGGAGATCGCCATCATGGAAAACCCTGAGGGCAGTCCCAATTTAAATATTCTCATGAATTCAGTCCACGGGGGTGGAGAAGGAATCGTGAAAGGTAACCCTTTTTTCAAAATAGAATATATCACACCATATAAAAAAGCTGTCCCTTGTGATATAACCGTGGCAATCGCTGCCCCTTCCATACCTAAATCCCAAACACTAATGAACAAGGGATCGAGCACAGTGTTCAATATTACTGCTAATGAAATAAAGCGAAGCGGTGTCCTACTGTCACCTACGGCCCTAAGTACAGTTCCGATAAAGTTATAACCAAATAAAAAAACAATCCCTAAAAAGTTAATTCGAAGATAACTGGCGGCCATCGGTAAAATGCTGGACGGAGTCCCCATCCAACTTAAAATATACGGTGCTAAAATAAATCCGACAATGCCTAAAAATATAGAAAGAACACCCAGCACAAAAACAAAGGCATTTAATGAAACTTTTAAACCTTCTTCGTCATTCGCACCACGTCGCTGAGATAAAACAGTGAGTGTAGAACTGTTAATACCAATGATAAACGATAGAATGGTAAATATTACCGTTGATGAGATGGAAACCGCTCCCAAGGCCTCAGCACCTAGCAAATTACCTACCCAGAGACTGTCAATTATTTGGTAAGAACTTTGAAGCAGGTTACCAAGGAAGATTGGCGCAGAAAAAAGAATCATTTTGTTCATGATGCTTCCTTCTGTAAAATCAAGTTGTTGTTTATTGACTCCCATTCAGCCTACTCCCCTGTTCCATGGTGTATGTACACACGCCAAAATAATTATTTCATTTCAAATGTCTCGGTAATTTCAATACTGTTCATCACGGACTGGACCATAGAACAATTTTTCTTCGTCCATTCTAAGTTCTTCTTCATTTGAGTTTCAGATACACCTTCTGCTTCCACAATAAAATGCATATGGACTTTTTCTATTTGACGAGCCCCTTCTTCACTTCTTGTAACATCTGTCTTAATATGGATGTCTTGAACGTTTTGTCTTCTCTTTTCCATGATTTTACGCAAAGTAGACCCGCTGCAAACAGCCAAGGAGGAGACCAACAGCTGATAAGGTCGGAATCCATATTCATCGTTACTCGACACTTGTAATTCTCCAAAATCTGTTTCTGTCGTAAAAGCTTGTTCTTTCATTGAAAATTCCATACCTATCTTCCCCTTTCAATTTATAAGCTATCTATTTTGAGAATTTCTGAAGATGTCTAAAAAAGGTGTTATCAGCGGAGACGTACTCTGCTTTTCCCATAGACGCAAGTCACGCAACAATTCAATCTTTTGTGTAAGACTCCTGACTTGTTTGAAAATATCAGGCATTTTGCACTTCTTTATCATTGTACTTTGAACCTTTATTAATGATAACAAAATAAGCCAACTTTTACCTCGTTATTGCCTGATAAATACCTTGAATGAGAGAAAAGTCACTTTCCTATGTAAAGCTGACCTTGGTACTTAACAAATATGACCCTTTCTAAAAAAAGAAATGCCCCCCCTCCATCAAACATGTCAAGGGACTTCTCCAGCTATTCCTTCTTAAAAGCTTTCCCTAGGAGATGTCCCTCTCCTGCCTGAACGGAGGATTCATTTGGCATTTCTTTCCGTAGTATTTTTTATTGTTATCCCACTATCTGATTTCTTCTTTATATACCTCATTTAAAATTTCATGTGCTTGCTTTGATATTAAATTCTTCGGAATATGACCCAGAATTTTTGCTCCTAAGTGTTGCTCGATATCTTGAGTATACTCTTTGTCACCAATTAAATAAATTCCTTCTAAACTTCTATTTTTTATTTCCTTATCAAGTTGAGGAGCTAATTTTTTATACCAACGCTGGCGGTTTTCATCAAATCGTCTTTGGACTTCGTCTACTTGAGTGGAGCCGGAAGCTGTGACATTCATATCTGCATTCCCTTCATAACGTCTCCAATCCTCAGAATCAACATCCCAGTGAAAGACCTTTTCCTCGCGTACTTCTCCAAGAGCAGTGTCTAAGAGGACTACTTCATTTTTTTGTACTAAAAGCATTCCTGCTGCCGGAAACTTCGTGTGAAGCTGTTCTAATTGATCAATCACTGGTTGCTTTTCCCAATGAAAAGAAGTTTCTACAGGGACTTGAAGTATTTTTTCTTCATGAAATGACTCATCGGCGGAGGCCATAAATACAAAGCTTTTTTTCATATTGGATTGCTGATCGTAAATGGATCGATTTGCCACCTCTGCTAAATTTTTAAGGGCCTTGCGTTCGTCCTTTGTTCCGTCTTGCTCCACATATTCTTCTATTTTTTTCAACCCATTTTTCAAGCGAATTTTCCATTCACCACTGTGTTGATCACCGTCTCCAAAATCCGTGTTTAAATATATCGTGAGAATTCCCATGTCATCCTGCTGAGATTTATAACTTTTTAGCTCATTTGGCAATGCCATCATTCAAGTCCTCCTCTTCTATCTTCTGCATGTCATGAAGCTAACTTCTAATTGTATATTTCCTCAATGAATTCCTATATAAACATATACTCTGTACATGAAAGAATCCTTAGTATTCGGCAAAAAAACGAGAGTAAATCATACCTTTTCCTAAAATGAAAAAGCTGTAAGTACCTCTCATTGAAAGGAGAGGCCCTTACAGCATTCGTACATAATCAATATTTATTCCTCATGAGAGACAGAAGGTTCTTCTGAAGAATTGGTTTGTTTCTTCATGTCCCTCAATTCTGAGGCTGTTTGCTGAGTCGTATCCTTCACCGACTTCGTTACATCACGCAAATGGCCAGCTTTTTCAGAGATCACTTGTATATCTTGATTTGCCGTTTTTAATAAATGTGAGAACTCATTTGATGCATTTTTGATCTGAGTAAGAATCTCTTCACGATTATCTGCAATAAATGAAGTCGTATGGTTAATCTGGGTTATCGCTTGTTTCGCTCCCTTTATGACTGTTGCACGAGCTTTTTTATTAAGAGCAAGCGCTAACACAGACGCTCCTCCAATCGCTGCTCCCATTATTATACCCTTGTTATTACTCTGTTTTTCATTCTTATCCATATAAAAGACCACCTTTTTCTAAAATTTTTTAGATGATTTCTTTGTTTATATAAATTAATTTCTGCGTATCTTTATTAAATAGGTTTATAAATATAGAATGTGGGTATTTTACTTACATCATGCTATAATTCGAAGGTTTTCGCAAGTATTCAAAATTTAGTAACATTTATATGCACATTTTTGGTACATTTTAATTTATAATAGTTATAAACAAATAAATACTTCATTTTTATAATATAAACAATAAGGAAGGGATAAACAATGAGAAAAACGAGACGTACTACCATGGAAGAACTCATTGCAGCGAACAAGAAAGAATTAATGGAAGATCCTAAGGCAATTAGTGAGATTGAAGAGAAACTTGAAAATCGTAAAGCAAGAGAAGTCTACATGGAAAGTTTAGAAAATAAAAAAATAGTTAATTAATAAGAAAATCGCAAGCGCGCTGACTTGCACAGGATGTGCTGACTTTTGCGTTGCAAACAGGACCGTTTGCGCTTTTAGCAAAAGAACATTCATCTGTGGGCCTCCAGAGCGTCTGGGCGCTGGAGCTCGACATCAATCCATGAAAGTTATACTTTCCTATCTTTTAACATTACAACGGAGCTACATAAGCTCCGTATTTTTATTTCATGCTTTCGTTGTGCTTACTAAACTGTTTGAGTAATAAGTAATAAACAATCTTTTTTCTGGCAAGGTTTCCATTCAACAAGTAATGTGTCCCATTATCTATCATGATTCTCCTCGCTTTTGGAAAAAGTCTCCCATACTCCTCCATATTGTGCTTCCAATCGACTGTACTATCGTTAACTCCTTGTAAAATTAGAATATTATCTTCAACTGGAATTTGATTAGACAACTCTTCTTCCCATTGGAACATAGCTTCTACCCATGTAAGATGTAAAAACTGACCTTGTAACGGATCTTTTCTCACTTCCTTTATAAATAACTTTGCAGAGGGTTCCCTTGGAAATTTCCTCGGAATTTTATCGAAAAAGGGGGATAGAAGAGAAGTGAATATTTTACTAACCCACCATTGATTCGAGCGAAGTAAAGGGGCAATTAAACAGACTTCATCAAAAAAATGCTTCTCTCTTTTACGAGTTAACAAATTTTCTGCAAGGATGGCGCCTCCGGTACTATGTCCCACCGCGTGGGTAGATGTCACACCGTTGTCTTGTAGCCAATCTAGTACGGCTAACAGACTTCCTTGATAATGCTTGAAGTGATCAATCTGGAATCGAGCTCCTCCGGAAAGCCCGTGACCAGGTAAGTCAAATACGGTCACCCGGAAACCTTTTTTAACGAGAAATTGAATTGTTTCTGCATGAGTTCCTGAATGATCAAAAAACCCATGTATGAACAATACGTTATTTTTCCATGAATGTGGTGTGAACATTTGTACCATCAGCTTTTTATGATTGTAAGACACCTCGAACCAGTCATGAACGGTGTCCTCTGTCGGCATGCCATATGATTCTGCGTATTTTCTCATATATTGTTCCGTTATCACTTACATAGCCCCTTGCCTATATTTCTTATTGCTAATTATAATATTGGCTAATTTACACGTTATTATAAGAGGCCCAAACCCAATCCTTCGGAATAATTTTTCACAACTTACCTAGGGAAACTTGGCCTCACAATTACAGTTTAAACCACTTCAAGTCAATATTCTCTTAAACGAAGCCAAAAATATTTTTAATAAAAAAAGCCGCCTTCTATTTTATATGAAGGCGGCCTTATTAATTATTGCATACGTGGATCAGCTAATAAACGATCCATCTCTTCCATATGACCCGTTTCATCGGCAATTAAGTCCTCAATTTTCACCTGCAGCTCAATTAAACCTAGTTCTTCCGCTTGCTGTACTCGTTTTTTATAGCGTTCAATTGTTTCTTTTTCAGCTTGTCGTGCATTTTCAAGCATCTCTTTCACATCAGTAGTTTCTTTTACTTCAGCTGGAGTCGTAGTCGGTGTTCCACCGAGCACTTTTATTTTTTCTGATAAATAAAGGGCATGGCCTAATTCATCTGACGTTTCTTCTTCAAAAAACGGTTTTAGTACTTGGCGGTACATCCCACTAACTACCGCTGCGTAATTCGTGTACATGATCACAGATGCATATTCATTGGCCAAATCTTCATTTAAACCGTCAATTAGTTCTTTCGTTTTCTGATCCATTTACGGATACCTCCTTCAATAAAATCGAAATGTTTTAGTTGGATTCGTCGTGAATGTTTGATACGTGTAATGGTGATTCATCCATAAATAGTAATACCCCTCTTTCTCCCAGGGTAAACAATCATTCATTAAGCCTCTTCATCAAATAACTTTTCATACTCACCGTAGCCCTCTTCTTCCAGTTTCTCTCTTGGAATAAACCGCAGTGCTGCGGAATTAATACAATAACGAAGCCCTTCAGGAGGAGGACCATCTGGAAACACATGTCCCAAGTGTGAATCTGCTGTTTTGCTTCTTACTTCAGTACGTCTCATTCCAAATGAGGTATCAAATCTTTCTACGATTTCAGACTCCTGAAGCGGTTTTGTAAAGCTGGGCCACCCACAATTCGATTCAAATTTATTTATTGAGCTGAAAAGAGGAACACCAGATACTATATCTACATAGATACCATCGTCCATCAAATCCCAATATTCATTTTGAAATGGAGGCTCTGTACCATTATTTTGAGTAACATCAAGCTGGATCGGTGTGAGCCTTTTCTCTAAGTCTTTTTTCTCACTCATTGTTCTCTTCCCTCCCAATGTTCTTGAATAAAAGCTTCTCGGCCGGACCCTTTTCGATAAAGCAAATAGTGAAACTGATTTTTTTTGTGATAGTCCTGATGATGTTCCTCTGCCTTATAAAAAGTTTTTGCCGGCAAAATTGGAGTCACTATCGGCTGTTGAAAGGGACCTTCTTTATCTAGTTCGTCTTTAGATGTTTCCGCCAGTGTTCTTTGTTCTTCATCATGGTAAAATATAGCTGTTTGATAAGATTCCCCGCGGTCATTAAATTGACCGCCCTGATCGGTAGGATCAATTTGTTTCCAAAATACATTAAGCAATTCTTTATATGATGTTTTATCTGGGTCATATTCTATTTGCACAGCTTCCACATGACCGGTGGTATCAGAACAAACTTCCTCATAAGTGGGATTTTCTTTGTGCCCTCCCGTGTAACCAGAAATCACCGATTGCACTCCGGCGAGTTGTTCAAACGGACCCACCATACACCAGAAGCATCCGCCTGCAAACGTTGCTAACTTTGTATGCATAGCATCCACTCCTTTCCTACACCAATTTTTCTATAGTATAACACTTTCCAGCGGTAACAATGAACGATGTGCTTATAGTATCTTTAGATTCAAGGCCCATTAATAAGACTCAACTTACTACTAGTTAGCTCACAGCTATAAGAGGTCTCGGGCCTATTGTTACGATGCGCTGTAGAACCGCCGCTGAACTTTCTGCCGCCGGGAAATTTGAAACAGCTTTATAGCTGAAAAGTAATTTATGAATATAACTAATAAAAAAGCAGCCTTCAATGGCTGCTTTTTTATTCTTATGCTAATTGCTTTAATACTTCCCGGTTAAATGCTGGAATGTCGTCTGGATTCCTGCTGGATACAAGGTTATGACATACGACTACTTCTTCATCGTGTACTTTCGCTTTCGCGTATTCAAGATCGACAAGGATAGAAGTAAATCCTGTCACATTTCGTCCTTCTAAGGCTTTCGCTGTTATCAACAGCTGGGGTCCATGACATATGGCGAATACCGGTTTATCTTCATCCATAAACTTTTTCGCAAAGGTTACGAAACGTTCATCGGCTCGCAGCATGTCAGGAGAGAAACCACCTGGGATAAATAAAGCGTCGAAGTCCTCTGGTTTGACATCATCGATTGATGCGTCGACAGTCACTTTTGCTTCGCCGTTTTTCCCTTCTATTGTTTTTCCTTTTTCTTTTTCTATTAGTGTAAGAGTATGACCTTCTTTTTCAATTGCATCTCTTGGTTGAGTAAATTCTACGTCCTCCACCATGTCTGTCATTAACACCGCTATTTTCTTGCTCATAACGTCTCACTCCTTTTATTAGTGTGACGTTAGTTGTTATACCCGTATATAATCTTCGGGTAAACATTTCTCTGTTATTTGTACGCCATTAATAGGTTATCCCTTTCTTCCATAATCAGCCTTAATTTCTCCCCAGGCTTTTGTATCCCATTTTAAGAGGGGGTTTTCCCAAGTGTTATCGTGCAGCCAATTCTCTGCTTTCTCTATGAGCTGCCATATTTGTTCAGTCTCTGGCGTACGTTTTAAACTGGAGTTCGCTTTTTTTTGTCTCACCCACTTCATGGCAGTTGCAGAGTCAGAGTATACTGGTATACTGCTGCTTTTCTTTTTTAAGTAGGCAAGGGCGTGAACAATGGCTAAAAACTCTCCCATGTTGTTTGTTCCCATCTCAATACCGGGATGGAAAAAAACAACTTCTCCAGTTTTTGTATAAACACCTTTATATTCCACAAACCCAGGATTTCCGTGGGAACCAACGTCTACTGATATACTATCTTCCATATAATGGGTCTGCTCTCCTAAAGAATGGGATTTGTTATTTTCAAATGCGTCTCTTGCCTCTTTTTCAGAGGGAAACGACCGAAAAGACGCTCCAGCATAACCTTTTACCTGTTTTTCACATTCGACCCAATTATTGTAAACTCCCGGCTTTCTCCCTTTCCAAACGACATACCATTTCTTTTTCTTTGCCATGCTATTTCTCCTGTTCTTATGTTCTCTTTCTTCTGAGATACACGACGTTGCTCCCTTTTTTTATGCGATAAGGTTGAAAATAGTTTTCAAAAACATAGGTGCATATGGAATACAATATCAATAGGATTGGCAATGGGTAAACGTATGCATACAACGTAACAACCAACCAGCCTTTTTGCAAACCGTCTAGCACCATACCGTGAAAGACAATAGAACTCGTACCACACATCATAATCGTGAACATAATATTACAAAAGTGGAAAACAGAATAGGGGTTTTTATTATTTACTTCTCTCTCTAACATCCATTTCATGGAAAGCGTGACCCCTATCGTAATACACGACACTATAAGAGGAAGAACAATAATGAAAAAGATATCCACTCCACTCAATGGACTCTCTCCTTTAATCATGTGTAGTTAGAACTATGATAACATGCTCCTCATGAAAAAATGTAGCTTTTATCCGGCTTTACGAAGAATGTTTATTTACTTATGTTTAACTATCTTAACAGGAAAAAGAAGGACCCGTTCAACCAGGTCCTTCTCACATGAATTATATTAGTCATCTTCCTCTTCCGGATTATCGGTCTCTTCTTCTGTATTGATATCGCCATCATTCTCTTGTCCATGCATACTTCCTTCTTCTGCACCACCGCTAGTGCCCGTTTCACTATTTTCTGTAGGTGAGTCGTTGCCTTCATCACCATTTTCTCCCTCGCCGTCCTCAACGCTTTCATCTTCTTCTGTTTGGTTCATCTGAGGATGTTCTTCCTCTAATGCTGGGTTAGGATCCACAGTAGGCCCTTCTGCCGGCTGCTCTTGCTGTTCTGTATCTCCTCCACCACATGCTGTAAGGACACCTGCTGCAAAAATGCCTGTCATTGCCATGTAAAGCCATTTTTTAATCATGGTGTGCTCCTCCTTAAAAGGTTACGTTAAAAAGTCTTTCTGTTATTGTGTTTTCCATTCCAGTCTAATATTAAACAAATATCTTTATCTTTTTAACGTTTCTTTTCGAGAAGAGGTCAATGGTGACATTCAACGCGGGGGGATTTTCGTCCTTCACACGAAAATTGATTACAAAAGTTTTGTTACGGCTCTCTCAGGCGTCAGCAAAATTTCTCATTACAAAACCATGGCTGCAAGCAGACCAAATAAGAATAATGGAATATTATAATGTAAAAAAGTAGGGACACATGTATCCCAAATGTGGTGGTGTTTTCCATCCACTTTTAATCCAGCCGTAGGACCAAGCGTACTATCCGAAGCTGGAGAGCCTGCATCCCCCATTGCCCCTGCTGTGCCGATTAAAGCGACTGTAGCAAGTGGGGAAAATCCAACACTCATACAAAAAGGTACAAAAAGGGCTGCTAAGATAGGTACAGTACCAAAGGATGTGCCGATCCCCAATGTGACTACTAAGCCAGATAGTAAAATGACTGCTGCTGTCCAAAGGTTAGCGCTTCCCGACACTTCAACAGCCTTTTCTACCATGTCATCTACTGCTCCAGTTTCTTGAAGAACGGTAGCAAATCCAGAAGCTATAAGCATTACAAATGCAATCATTCCCATTAACCTTACACCTTCATTAACTGTTTCATCCCCCGTTTTAAATGGTATAACTTTAAATAAAAACATGAGGACAATTCCAGCCAACGCGCCAAAGATCAAGGAATCCATTACAATTTGTGTCACTAGTGCAGCAATAATAGCTATAATCGTGAAAATATGACTGACAGATAAGCTTTCAGATTTCTTATCAATAAGAACGTCTTCTTGTTCTTCCCCAATAGATGCATACTCTCGCGGTTTTCTATACGTAATAAATACAGCAATGAATAGACCGACAACCATTCCAGCTCCTGGAAGAACCATCGCTTTCCATATTTCATTTACTGAAATGTCTAGACCGCTTGCAGTCATCTCGCTTGCGATTGTATTATGATAGATAAATCCAAACCCGACTGGAAGCGTGACGTAGGGTGCCTTTAAACCGAACGTCAGTGCAGAAGCGACAGCTCTTCTATCTATTTTCAACTCATTAAATAATTTTAATAAGGGTGGAATGAGTATAGGAATAAAAGCGATATGTACTGGTACAACATTTTGAGATAAAGAAGCAACTGCCGCGATTATCATTATTAAAAGACCTCGTCTCCCTTGAATAACCCGTAACAGAAAAGAAACGAGAACTCCCGTTATTCCCGATTTGCCAATCATCACAGCAAACACACCAAGCAGGATGTAACTTAGTGCTGTTTCGGCTTGTCCGCCCATCCCAGAAATCAATAAGTCCAATCCTTCTTGCCATCCCAGTCCAGATATAAGGCCTGCAGTGATCCCTGCCGCTAATACTGCCAGAACCACATTAACTCTTAACAAACTAAGTATAATCATCACCAAAACTGAGGATATAACTGTAATCATACGTAAACTCCTTTAGTTGTTTAGCCATTTGCCAAACTAAAGTATAAGGGTCTTCTATCCATGTTTCAATCAAAAATTTTGTAGCCTTTTCTTGTCCTACATGATTTACTGGTGAAATGATTGAAATGATGAAGTGAATGGTAATGGCGGTTGTTGTGTGGAATAATAAAACATTGAATATCTTTCGCTACACATTAACATTTGGAGGTGTTTTTCGTTGCGTTTTATTGATAACGAAGGAATTACAGACCCACGTATAAACCTCGCTATCGAAGAATTTGCTTTGCAAAAGATGGACTTGAATGAAGAAGACACATATCTTCTCTTTTACATTAATGAACCCTCCATCATCATTGGCAAAAACCAAAACACGATAGAAGAAATAAACGTGGACTACGTAGAAAAAAACGGTATCCATATAGTACGTCGTTTATCAGGAGGAGGCGCCGTCTATCATGACTTAGGCAATTTGAATTTCAGCTTCCTGACAAAAGATGATGGGAATAGCTTTCAGAACTTCGCCAAATTTACCGAACCAGTGATCCGTGCACTCCGAGACATAGGTGTGCCTGCTGAGCTCTCAGGTAGAAACGATATTGAGGCAGATGGTAAAAAAATATCAGGAAATGCTCAGTTTTCCACTAAAGGTCGTATGTTCAGCCACGGTACTTTAATGCTTGATTCTGAGATCGAAAACGTTGTCGCCTCCTTGAGAGTGAAAGATGAAAAAATAAAGTCAAAAGGGATTAAATCGATAAAAAGCAGAGTTGGTAACATTAATGACTATTTAGATCATAAACTTACCATCAATGAATTTAAAAATGTGTTACTGCAGTCTATTTTTCATCATGTAGACGAGATACCTACCTATCAACTAACGGATTCCGACTGGGACGAAATTCGCGCTATTTCTAACAAACGATATAAAAATTGGGATTGGAATTATGGTAAGTCTCCTGCTTTTGACACCAAAAGATCGAAAAAGTTTCCCGCTGGCCTCATTGATATCCGATTCAATGTAAGAAAAGGTTATATCCAACACTGTAAAATTTATGGTGACTTTTTTGGTGTGAAAGATATAAAAGATGTGGAACTCGCGTTATCTGGAACGAAATATGAACCTGCTTCCATTCGCAAATCATTAACTCCTTTTCATATGCAAGACTACTTCGGCGATATTACCGCAGACCAAATTACCGAATTGATTTATTAATTTTTTCTTGATTATTTCTAAATGGTTACAAAGGATTACAATTCCATTAAATAAAGAAGGCATATCTTTCTAGTCTAAGTCTAATATCATAACACCGACTTCTTTTTAATTTTTTTCACAGTACTTTCTGATTCTTTTTTCTCTATTTGGTCTGCATACCTTTTCTATTGGTACTTTTATACCAAATCTAAAGAACTAACAAGATCAACGCTCACTTTTTTCTAATTAATTAGACCCTTACTCCTTGAGTAGTCTACTTTTAAAATGGCGTAGAGGAATAATCCTGGAAGAAGGTGAACGTATTGATTTCAAATGTAGAAATTGGAATTGATTTAGGTACAGCAAATTTACTAGTGTATACAAAAGAAAAAGGCATTGTTTTAAACGAGCCATCTGTAGCTGCTCTTAATACAGAATCTGGTGAGGTGCTGGCAGTAGGGAAAGAAGCCAAAGAAATGGTAGGAAAAACACCCGGGAAGATTGTTGCCATGCGTCCATTAAAACAGGGGGTAATCGCAGATTTTGATGTGACTGCTGCCATGCTTCGACAATTAATGAATAAAGTGAGCAAAGAGACAGGCTTCTCCATACGCAAGCCGAAAGTTATCGTCTGTACACCATGCGGTTCCACTGCCGTAGAAAGAAGAGCTATCCGTGATGCTATATTAAGTTGCGGGGCGAAAACAGTGCATTTGATTGAAGAACCCGTCGCTGCTGCGATCGGAGCAGGACTTCCCGTTGCTGAACCGAGAGCCAATGTGGTTGTAGATATTGGCGGAGGGACAACAGAGGTAGGTATCATTTCCTACGGAGGTGTCGTTTCTTCTCAATCCATCCGACGTGGTGGTGATAATTTAGATGAAGACATTATTTACTATGTTCGCAAAACATATAATTTATTAATTGGAGAAAGAACTGCAGAAGATATTAAGATGACGATTGGTCATGCACTCCCGGACCATAAGGAAGAACAAATGGAAGTTCGTGGGCGTGATTTAGTGACAGGACTCCCAAAATCTATTACTTTACAATCAAAAGAGATTCATGGTGCAATCACCGAATCATTGGAACACATACTTGAAACGATACGCAGTACATTGGAGACGTGCCCGCCTGAATTAAGTGGAGATATCGTGGACCAAGGTATTATCCTAACTGGAGGAGGCGCCCTTTTAAATGATATGCAAGAATGGTTAAGTGAACAAATTATTGTACCTATTCATATAGCTTCTAACCCATTAGAAGCCGTAGCGGAAGGAACTGGTCAATCCCTTAAAATCATTGACAAACTACAAAAAGCTTCCGTATAAACAACATATTTTTGTTATATCCAGAGTACGGTACTCTTCAATACTCCGTGCAAATAAGAGGCTGGGACAAAACTAGAATAGTCAACTCTAAAGACGAACGATCACATGTTGAAGGAGTCACCCGTTTCATAAACGCAGTGTATCAGCGTAGTCAAAATACGTAGACTCCAGCGGGAACAGCACGAGCTGAAGATCCCGCAGGAAAGCCGTTTTCGCTTTCCGAGGAAGCTGAAGCCGTGCCCGCGGAAAGCGAAGTATTTTGACAAAGCGACAACATAAGTTGTTCGGATTTATCTTTCACTTAAATACTTTTGTCCCAGCCTCTTACTTTTTTATTCGGTCAAACGCTTTTTAAGCCAAGGAGATATGACATCGTATAATTCTTGAGCAATATCCTGCTGACTATATTTGGCGTAGTATTTATTGAGTTTTAGCAGGCTCTCAGGCTCTTCTTGAATGCGTAAAATATGGTTCATATTGTTCACAACATGAACTTCTGCCGGACCTCCCGCTGCTTCTGATATACCACTTACATCTTCACCACGAACTTGAACATCTTTTGATCCGTTAATAGCTAAGACAGGTGTAGACACGAGGTTTAATGCATTACCAGGATGATACGTATCGTGCTCTCTAAACCATTTAGCATTTACTTTGGTAATACCTCCAGCCCGAATAACATCTTTCTCGGATGCCAATGCTTTCCTTATTAATTTATCTTGCTTTTCTAATACCTTTTTATGTGATCCCACAAAGCGTAACATTCTGTATATCAAGCCTTTTTCATTCGCTAGTTCTTGTTCAAGACGCTGTCCTTGTTCGTCGATAATATATTTTAACGGAGACGCAGTGGAAGCTAATAAAATCATGCCTTTCACGGCGGTTTGATGGGCAATTTGCGGGGACAGCATGCCTCCTTCACTGTGTCCGATAAGAAATATATTGCTTTGAGCAATGTCGGGGTGATGACGAATAAATTCTACAGCGTGGTATGCATCTTTAATGAGATCATGAACGCCTGCTTGATAATAATTACCTTCACTCTCCTCGACCCCTCTTTTGTCATACCGCAAGCTTGCTAATCCTTGACCAGCCAGCCAATGAGCCATACGATTAAACACATTTAATTGGATTTTTTTTGTGTTTTCATCCCTATTAAGCGGTCCCGAGCCATGAATGAATACTACAGCCGGAAATTGCACATTTGTTTCTTGTCTCGGTAAGGTTAACGTACCCTTTAAGGTAAAGTCACTTTCAAATTCCACGCTTGCCTCTTTGTACATGGTGCACCTCCTGAATTCTATCTTCGTGTTTTATCCTTTCCTTCTCTCGAACCTACTGAAACAGTTTAATCGCCAATGACTCCTTACTCTGTTATTTCTGTTAAAATATGATTAGGCATTCGATTTAGTAAGAATAAAGAAGGTGGTTCCTTGTTTGATATAAAATTATACCCTGAGTTTTCCTGGTCGCTATCCAGGCATAAAACATTAAGTCAATGCGCCCGGCAATATGCCTACCAATATTATACCGCTCATAATGGCTGGCTCCGAGATTCATCTGAACACAGCAAACAAGCTTATCGGTTAAAAAAACTAACCAATGTCGAAATGTTCTTCGGTCAAGTAGTTCACGACATTATTGAAAAAGCTATTGACCATTACTTAAACACGGGAATCGTTCCTAGTGAAGACCAATTAACAAATGCTGTCAGGAATCGTATGAACAAAGGGTTCGTTCAATCCAGCAGACACTTTAAAGATTGGTTAAGCCGGCCTGGCAAATTTACTATGTTTCATGAACTGTATTATGGACAAACAAATGTATTGCCTGCAGACAAAACAGATAAAATTAAATATCGCTTAGAAGTGACCATGAATCATTTTTTAGAAAGCGATACATTAAAAGAAATGGCATATAATGAACAAATTGAATTTTTAGAAGCTGAAAAGTTTCGTATTTTACAAGTCGGAAAGCTAAAAATCTATGTCGTCCTTGACCTTCTTTATCGCGATTATGAACGTGATAAATGGGTGATAGTAGATTGGAAAACTGGTAAGCAATCGGAAGAAGACCCTTATCAGCTTGCTCTCTATGCTCTTTATTTGCTAGAAACTTATCCGATTCCTTCCTATAAAAATATAATAATCCGTAATGAATATTTACTTGATGGGACTAGTACAGAACACCAGCTTGACCCTGTAACACTTGATAAAGTGCAAGAACTCATTGGAACCAGTACGGAATGGATGAATGAATACTTAGACGACGTACATCTAAACAAACCTCTTCCTTTAGATCAATTTCCGAAAACAGACGATAAAAGAACGTGTCAACGGTGTAACTTTTATGAATTATGTTTCTCTTAAACAGGTAATTTATCTATGAAAATGGGTAAAATGATGAATAGTGTGCAAAATAACAGAATTCAAACCGGCCTTTTGTAAGAAAGAGGGAGTAATTTGTGAAAAAAGAAACGGCTTGGAGAATTTTAAGATTTTTTATGACAGTAATATTAATAGTTATCGTAATATGGGCGTCTATTTTTCTATTCAAATTGACGTATCCCTTTTGGATTGCCGCTTTTTTTGTGTGGATGTTAGCTCCCCTATCCTCATTTTTTAGAAAAAAGTTAAAGTTTCCAGCCGGGCTGGCAGCCTTAACTTCATTATTATTAAGTCTATCAGTGTTAAGTGGAATCATTACAGGGATAACATTCTTAGTTATTGGTAGTATCCAACGCTTCGCAGATCAAGCTCCCGGTTGGATTGAAAACGCCCTGATGGAACTGCAGCATTTTATGAACAACGCCATTTTACCATTCTGGCAAAACGTGAGTGGAGTTGCTAAAGATTTAAGCACGGATGAGACTTTTTCTGATGGAATGACACAGTTTTCCAACCAAATAGGCACCACTCTCAGCCAGTTTGCAGAGCGGATTGCCGATGGTCTCACTCAGCTGGTTCTCGGCGTACCGACGTTTTTGGTTGCATTTTTATTTATTCTATTAGCGATTTATTTTTTAGGAAAAGATTGGGAGCGCTTTAAGGAACTCGGGCATAAATACCTACCTCTTCCCATTCATGAAAAACTTCGCGCATTTCACCGAGCTATGTGGTTTAGGGTTTTTGGTTATGTCCGTGCCCAATTTATACTTATGAGTGTAACGGGAGTTATCGTTCTTATTGGGCTATCTCTACTAAGGATAGATCATGCTTTCACTTTAGCTATTATTGTTGGGATTGCGGAATTTCTTCCATACCTAGGAACGGGCACTATTTTACTCCCTTGGGCTCTTTACATGTTAATTACCGGTAAAATGGGTTTGAGTATCAGCCTAGCAGTGTTATATGGAATCACTATGCTCATAAGACAGACGATCGAGCCTAAAGTTCTCTCGTCTAGTATGAACTTAAATCCAATTGCTGTGTTAGTCTCCCTATTTGCCGGTTTAAAATTGTTCGGAGCTGTTGGGTTATTTTTAGGACCTGCGCTTCTTGTCATCATTGTTATTTTAATGGATATCGGTGTTACGCGTGATGTGTGGACATTCATTAAATACGGATTTCGTGACGAATAGTCTGGATCAGCCCAGACTATTTTGTTTGTTTTTGTATAGGACTATTACTTTTCATCGAATCATCTTCTACACTTTTTGCAACAAAGGACACTTCCCCAGTCAGAATCCCCCTCTTTCATTAGTAATATCCTATCTCTATTCAAGTCCGCCTCCTCCTAACTTCCGACTATTTTCTCACCATAATGAAAACTATTATGGGAAGATTTCACTGATTACAAGTGTATTTCATTTCATTTAAAAGGCCGCTTTTTCATTGCTTTCCCCTCTCACCCCCTGATACGATGTGAATCGTCAGCAAAAGAAAATCATAACAAATTCTGAATTGGAGGTTTGTATGTTGAAACTACAACCAACATTTTCAATTAAAAAGATTGGTGTTCCTCTTTTCGCAGCTGGTTTGGTTATCCTTGCCAACCCATCGGAATCGGATGCCAATGAACTTGGAGATAAAAACTTAGCTTCCGGCGATAAAGGCAGCACAGTAGAAGAACTGCAAGACCTGTTGCATGATCAAGGGCTTCTTGAAAAAGATGAAGTCGATGGCGAGTTTGATAAAGAAACGGCACAAGCCATTGAGTCTTATCAAGACGAACATAATCTCAACAAGGATGGAATTGCTGGTCCACATACCATAGGTGCTTTAGAAATTCTTGGTGAAGGTGACGAAGGGAAGCCTGTTGAGACATTACAGGAAAAATTGAAGAATCTTGGATTCTATGAATACGCATCAGACGGTAAGTTTGGTCCACATACTGATGAAGCTGTGAGGGACTTCCAACAGGCCGCCAATATACTTGTTGATGGTTTAGCTGGACCACAAACTTTTTCTGCCATTGAGAAAGATGCTGCTAAGAAATCCACATCTTCTTCTGAGGAAGTGAAAGCTAGCGAAAAAGAAGCAAAAAAACAATCAAAAGAGACTAGTGAAACGACAGAGAAAGTAGCATCCGAGCAATCTTCTAATGAATCTAATACACAGTCTGAAGGTCGAACATTACAAGTGAACGCTACTGCTTATACTGCTGACTGTACCGGGTGTTCTGGCATCACTGCAACTGGGGTAGATTTAAATGCAAATCGAAATGCAAAAGTAATTGCAGTCGATCCTGATGTCATCCCGCTTGGATCTAAAGTTCGCGTTGAAGGACATGGTGTTTATACTGCTGCTGACACTGGCGGTGCTATTAACGGCAATCGAATCGATATTCACATGCCTAACAAAGGACAAGCTCTTGAATTTGGCCGCCGTAACCTCGAGGTCACAATTTTAAATTAAGCACATTCTAGAGACAGCCAGAAGCTCTTGCCGAGAGTAAATGGCTGTCTTTTTTTCTCAATACTGTCTTTCTTTATGTTATGATACATAGGTGGAAAAGATATGGAGGAGAGAGTCTGTATGCGTTTCAAATATAAAATAACTTCTCTTCATCCAAAAAAATGGTTTTTTAGAGAAAAAGAAGAGATGTTCGGAGAGAAAGAACATGATACCACAGAGCCAGTAAGCCGAATGGAGAGAAAACAACAACGTAAGGAATCGAAATTAGATAGTTATATGTACAGAGCTTCTTTATATTCTTTCGCTATTATTTGTATTATGCTTGCTTTCATGCCTTTCGTTTACTTCCTGCCTTGGGAGCAAATAGCAGAATGGTTGGTTTTCCTCCTGCTAGGTGCTTTATTTATTTCCTTTACTCTTTCAGCACTAACCGTAAAGAAGCAGTCAAAGTACGTAAAGCTTCCTCATATGTGGGGTATTATGCTTTTTTCCATTTTCCTTCTCGGCTTTTATCTCTCCGTGCTGATATATTTTCGCTTTTTCTTAGTTGCTTGAAGCAGAGGGTTCGCTTACCAACGGACGAACCGTTGTCTGTATTGAAGTATTTTAATAACGATAACCAACCTAAAAAAAGACAGCCGGACACATATATGTGTCCGGCCTGCTCTTATTGATGATCCTCTTTATCTGTCTTTAGATTCCGCCTGTTTGAGAAAATAAAACGCCATTACTACACTTGAAAAAACCAATCCAAATGCCAAACCAAATGTTGCCATTAATTCAACCGCCATCATGAATCCCTCCCGCTTTTTATATTGCTAGGTATAGATTCTTTGATGTATCTATATTGTAAAACATTTCCCTCTATGAGTCGATCATAAACAAAAATTAATAATAGAACAGATTTCATGATTTGAGATTCATTGATGGTTATGTTACTTTTTTATTAATGGTAAAAAATGAGGTGACATGATGAAACGTTCTGAAATCGAAGATAAACTTCGCGTTTTGAAAATGGATTACGCTAGAATCCAAGGAGACGTAGAGAAACTAGAGTCTGTTGGAGGAGATGCAAAACCAGCGTTAAATCAATTAGAGCAAATGGAATTGGAAATAAAGACATTAAAAAAAGAATTACGTAGTTTACATCAAGATTAGGGTCAAAAATGCAGGATAATAAATTAATTATCGGTTCTTATATATTTTTAATTGCTGTATCCTGGGGTTTTTCCTGGCCTCTCATTAAAATCGGTTTAGACTATATGGGCCCCTTCACCTTTTCAGCTTTACGTTTTGTAACAGGAGGATTAACCCTTCTGGTTTTTTTAATGTTTCTATACCGCCCTTCTCTATCCTCTTTTAGCAGGAAAGAATGGGGAAGCCTCATTGTTTTAGGATTTTTGCAAACTTTTGCTGTATTTGGATTCATTACATACGCTCTCATGTTTGTAGAGGCTGGAAAAACCTCAATCATATTGTACACTATGCCAATTTGGTCGAGTATTTTAGCTCCATTGTTTCTGAAAGAGACGATGACGAAACAAAATGCATTCGGACTTTTGTTAGGTACTGCCGGCCTAATTTTTATTATAGGAAATGATATATTCCTAACATCCTCCATCCAAAACATTATAGGTATCCTTTTAGTGTTGTTGGCTGCTATATGCTGGGCCTCTGCGACCATATATTTACGTCTGAAATTATCTCATGCAAACCAGTTAGCGGTAAATGCATATCAAATGCTATTGGGAGGAGTAGTATTTTTCATACCTGCTCTTTTCTTGGAAAGTGACCAGACCATCCATTGGACAAAGGAAAGTACTTTTGCAGTATTATTTACTGGTATTGTCGCCTCTGCCTTATGTTTCTCTCTGTGGTATTCCTTGCTAAAAATCATCAATACGGTTACAGCAACCATATCAACTATGCTTGTTCCAGTATTTGGAGTTATTTTTGGCAACCTTCTTTTAAATGAAGCATTTACCTTTCCAATGGCTATCGGAGGATTGTGTATTCTGAGTGGTATTTTCATTAGCCAAGTTCGATTTCGAAGAAAGCAGAATAAAAAAATCATTTCTCATTAAAGCCCGCCTAACTTTACTATGTTGTAAGCAGGCGGGCTGTCATTATAAAGAAGCATTCTTCCCTTGTATGATTGTCAACAGATCTTATAACAATTCGTTTCGTTACGGAAATGTTGCCATCCATTTAACTACGAGCAGAGAGGAGCATTCATTCCCCGTTCTTTTTCATAGTAAACCCTGTGAATCCATAGAGGAGAGCAAATACAGGGCCTAACAAACAAAATATAGCATAAGGAAGATAAGCGAAAACATCTACATCTAACACGCTTGCCATAAACACGCCACACACCCCGTAAGGAATAAGCGGGTTCATTAATGTCCCGGCATTCTCTAAAGTTCTTGATAAGTTTTCTCGAGCAAGACCCATTCTTTCATACTTATCTACAAAGGCTTCTCCTGGTAATATCACCGACATATATTGTTCTCCCAATGTTACATTAATCCCTATACCAGCAAGAACCGTAGATAATACCAACTTCCCTGTGGTATTCATTAGTTCTTGGGCAGCTGATAGAATTTTATTGATCACTCCTAAAGTTGAAAGCAAACCTCCCATACTTAAAGTGAGAATTAATAGGGAGATAGGCCACATCATTTCTTGTATCCCCCCGCGAGTTAACATTTCATCTAAATCACTATTTCCAGTATGAGAAGTGAACCCATCCTGCATAAAGGTCATGTAGTCACTCACACTATATCCTGGTTGAGTAATAAGTATTACGACAAACCCCGAAACAATTCCCCCCATCATTGCTGGGATAGCCGGTATTCTCTTTACAGCCAATATAACGATAACTAGTGCAGGTAAGAGAGAAATCGGGTGAACGGAGAAATGATCATGGAGATCATTCATCATCTTGTCTAATCCTCCGTTCCCCGTCGATGACCCAGAACCTAAAACTAAATAGATGATGAATGTAATAACTGCCATTGGAATTGCGGTCCAAATCATGTGACGAATGTGCGTAAACAAGTCTACTTTTGCGACAGAAGATGCTAAGTTCGTCGTATCCGACAGCGGTGACATTTTATCGCCCAACATGGCCCCAGAGACAATGGCTCCAGCTGTAACAGCCGGATTCATGTCCATAAACCCTCCTAGTGCCATAAAAGAAACTCCTATCGTTGATACAGTGGTCAAAGAGCTTCCGATACAAACCCCTACTATGGCGGTAACGATAAATATGCTCGGAAGGAAAAAGTCTAAAGATATCATATGAAAGCTATAATAAATCATTGTTGGAATCGTCCCTGCGCTAATCCAAACACTGATCAAGACACCGATAAATATAAAAATAAGAATCGGTATAATCCCCGCCCTCACTCCATCGACAATTCCAGTTTGAATACGGTACCATTCTACTTCTCGCCACATTCCATATCCAATAAGAAACATAACAGCTAATAAAATAGGGATATGGGGAGGAGCTTCAAAAACTATTAAACTAACAGCAATAAGAGTTAAGATGAGACTTAACACTATAACGGCTCCAGCTAACGATATATTATTTATAGGATCATTCTGTTTATTCATGCTGTCCTATCCCTTCCTCATTACAAGTGTTTGTCAATGTAACGCTTTTTAGCGTTAAAGTTATTGATTCTTGATATAACTTAATTCTAACTGCATCATTTGTCAACAATCCTAAAAGAAATGATGGATTTCTACTAAACCAAGTCGGTTACATCCGATAAGGCCTAGTGATTTTATACTTATTTTTAGCATCTATTCCTTTACAAAGATTCATGGGAGAGTTAGGATAGGTAAGGTTATTTGGAGAATAGAGAGGCAAAACAGGAGGCATCTATGAACAACATCAAAAAGAGGGAAATTATTTTTATAGGTCTTATGCTGTTTGCTTTATTTTTCGGGGCTGGGAACCTCATATTTCCTCCCTTCCTGGGACAAGAGGCTGGAAATCATTATTGGCCAGCTATAATGGGTTTTGTTTTAACGGGAGTAGGGCTTCCCGTCTTAGGCGTCATCGCTATTGCTCTCAGCGGTAACAGTGTAGAAACAATTGCAAAACATGTCGGCTTTCGGTTTGCGATCGTATTTACCCTCCTTCTTTATATGTCCATTGGTCCATTTTTTGGCGTTCCTCGCGCCATGAATGTTTCATTTGAGATGGGAATTGTACCGTTTCTCTCAAGCTCAAATTCACAAATAGCATTATTTATTTTTTCTGTGATATTTTTTATTCTCGTATACTGGGTGAGCTTAAATCCTACGAAGCTAGTAGAGAGGATCGGAAATGTCATTTCCCCCATTCTTCTCGTTGCTATCGCTTTATTAGCGGGCGGAAGTGTCTTTTCTGGAATCAGTGCGTTAGAGCGCACTCCTAATGATCCTTATGTTGATTATCCTTCTGCTGGCGGTATATTGGAAGGATATTTAACAATGGATACGATCGCAGCTTTAGCATTCGGTCTTGTGATTGTTAATGCCATAAAAGAAAAAGGGGTTACCGATAATAATAAACTTTTAAGAGCAGTGAGTCTTGCTGGGATTATCGCGGGGCTTGGTTTAGCAGTTGTATATATTTCCATTGGTTGGATTGGTGTTCAAACAGCCGCCACCTCCACGTTTGAGAATGGCAGCTTAATCCTCTCCTATGCAGCAGCACAAACTTTTGGAATGCCTGGAGCTTTTCTCTTAGGAATTATCGTAACGTTAGCTTGCTTTACCACGTGTGTAGGACTAGTAACAGCCTGCGGACAATATTTCAGTAACGTACTCCCTATGTTTTCCTATCGCACCTTTGTGCTGCTTACTGTGTTGGTGAGTGTTACGGTTGCAAATTTGGGGCTGGACGCTATCATCTCTATCTCTGCTCCTGTGCTTATTACGATTTATCCTGTTGCCATTGTACTTATCCTTCTTTCTTTCTTGCAATTGAAACTCCCGCTTCGCCCCTCCCACTATCAAGGTGGTGTGATGGGAGCCGCGATTGTTAGTATTTATGATGGCATCAGAGAATTAGGTATAGAGATACCATTAATAACGGAGGTATACTCACATTTACCATTATTTTCAATGGGGCTTGGATGGATTCTGCCGGTCATTATTGGCTTGGCAGCTGGCCAGCTCATAGGATGTGGTCGAACCTCTAAAAATCCTCAAGAGAAGCCGGAACGATAAAAGGAAGCTTCTGGTTTAAATTTTTTAATGTAACGGGAGTACGCATATATATTTCGCCGTCGGTATCTGCCTTTTTGGTACCGGCGGTTTCTATATGAATGTGTTGACTTGTATATTGCTTAATATCACTTTGTGCCGTATCCCACATAAAAGGATTTTTAGCACTTATGTATTCTCGTAATAAGTTTACCCCTCCTTCATTAATAACGAAAATGTTAAACAAGCCATCGTCTAGTGATATTTCAGGAAACGGAAGGAGGTTCGTACCGAGAAATCTTCCATTCGCAATAAGCACCATGACTGCTTCATCTTTCACTACTTCTTTATCTAATTTCATCGTAAAAGAGAAAGGCTCCGCGCTGTTAAACATTTGCACAGCGCTTATAAAGTAACTAAATCTGCCGAGCACCCCTTTTAATTCAGGGTTTATATTCTCGGAAGTATCTGCAATCAGTCCTAATCCCAAAAAATTCGTGAAATAGCGATGATTCATTTGCCCGATATCTACGTATCGGACCGAGCCATCTGCTAAGGTTTCTGCAGCCCGTTTTAATGGCTGAGGTATCGACAAGCTTCTGGAGAAATCATTACATGTGCCTCCAGGTAAAATTCCAATTACAGGAGGATCGGATAAGAGGGCTAGCCCATTTATTGTCTCATGGACTAAACCATCTCCTCCTAAAATAAAAATAACATCAAACTCTTCTCCATTATTGCGTGAAAAGTCTTCTGCTTCCCCTTTATAAGAAGTTTTTCTTATCGTTAAATCGTTTACCTTAGTTACTAACACACCCGTCACAAGCTCTATATTTTTTTGAAGATCTAATTGGCTCGAAGATCCATTCACAAGCATTAACCCTTTTTCATACATGTGTTTCCCTCACTCGTAATTTTTCTCACTTTTGTTCTCTTTGTTCTTTTCGCTGCGAGAGTAATTTTTCCTCGATTTTCTTTTTCTCTTTTCCTGTTGGTGATAGACTAACAATCGTGTCACCTGGTTCTGGTTTAATAGTAAAACTAGTCGTAACGAAATTTAGCTTTCCAGATTGTTTTAATACAAACAAAATGATATTCCCTTTTTCTCTCTCTTTGCTGTACTGTTCGAAGGTGTATTGTTTTGTTAACTTTGTTTTACGAAAAACATATCCTTCATTCACTCTTTGATTTAATTCCTCGTACGTAGCCCCTTTTTCAAACAATATTTGTGCTTCTGCTCGCTTCACAAGATCATTAGGATGATCTTTCTCATCTACATGCCAGCTGAACTGAAATATATTATTACGGCCGAAGTCAGGCACAAATGTCGTAGCTACTAACGAATTGTACGAATCCCTATCTGTTGCGGCAATCAACTTATCGTATGGAGTCATATCTAAATAGTACTCTGTCTGTTCTGACAAAATTTCTCCTCTATAATAAGGTACCCCCGCTTTTTTAGCGCTAAACAACTGTTCAAAAGAAGAATCAGTAAGCAAGACAGGGATATCCAACTCCTGTAAAACTTTGGCAAACTCCGTCGTGAAGCGGCTGCCTCCTACAATGAGTACACCTGGCTTCCCTTCAAGTGATAATCCTAGCTTTTTGGCTATCGGAGCCAGGGTGAAGCCATGAGCACAGACAGTAGCAAAGACGAGAGCAAACGTAAGGGGGGTTACAATAGGAGCATCTAAATGTCCTGACTCTGTCAGCACGTTTTCAAAGTAACCCGCTACAGTTAGTGCCACAATCCCTCGCGGCGCGATCCAACCAATTAATGCTTTTTCTTTAAAGGTAAGTTCTGTGTTTATGGTAGAAAGCCATATGGATATCGGACGAACGACAATTAACATGAGAATGACATAGAAAATGACATTAGGATCAAAGACCTGCATCAGCGTGTCCCTGTCTAAAGATGCCGTAAGCATAATAAATATACCCGATATAAGCAAGACTGAAATATTTTCTTTAAAATGTCGCATCTCTGCTAATGATGCTGTATGAACGTTCGCCATTGTCATTCCCATCGCTGTCACGGCGAGTAAACCTGTTTCATGCATCACTTCGTCTGCCACTGTAAAGCAACCGATAACTGCGGCAAACACGAGTGGTGACTTTAAAAATTCAGGTACATACCCGCGTTCGAACATTTCACCTATGACTTTTCCTGAAGCCACTCCGATTAACACAGCAAACAAAGAAGCCAAGAAAAATAAAAGCAATGACTCAGCCGTAACAGAATCCATTGTTATAAAAGTGATAATTTCAAAGGCAAACACTGCTAATAACGCGCCAAAAGGATCAACCACTATCCCTTCCCACTTTAGAATAGCGGCAGGACGGGGTTTTAATTTGGCTTGACGTAGAAGAGGCAATATCACAGTTGGCCCCGTTACAATAAACAATCCCCCAATAATGAAAGCAACTGCCCACGACAAACCAGCTACATAATAAGCAGCAAGGGATCCTAAAATCCATGCAATAAAGGCGCCAAGCGTAATAATTCTGAAGACAGACTTACCAAGCCCTCTAATTTCCCTAAAATCTAAGTTCAGACTACCTTCGAATAATATAATCGCTACTGCTACTGATATTACGGGGTTAAACAAATTACCGAAATCTTCTTGTGGATTCATTATACCTAAAACAGGACCGATCAATAGCCCTGCAACCGACATAACTACGATAGCTGGCATCCGAAAACGCCACGCAAACCACTGAGAACCAATGCCTAACAGGCCAATTAGCATAAGATGGGTTAAGATAGAATCAAACATAATGGCTGCCCTTTCTATTTGTTGATTTTTATAGACGTACGAATAAAATTCTTGATCTCGGCCTAAAACAATACACTATTTTGCTTGTCCCAATCAATGATTATGCTGTCCATTTTGATAATTTTTTCTTAAAAACAAAATATCTTTAATAAAATTATAATGAAAAGTGCAGGTTGTCATACATAAAGATGATCCCCGACCCTTGTATTGCTGAAGCAAAATGAGCACCCTTTTAGTAACATTAAAAAAATAGCAGAGCCTCCTAATCTAAGGCCCTGCTATTTATTGTTCAGGTGAGTCTTTTTCAAGCTCACGTTCAATTCCTTTTTTAAACTCATACACTACCGGCACGGAAAACAACAGCATGAAAACAATAACTAAGTAATCAGGCAAATTTGCTATGTAGGAACTAAATCCAGCCACGATTTGCATTACTAAGATGATGAACCATATCCCACTTAACACTTTTAACACGTTCGTCAATTACATCACCTTACATTTTTATTAGAGGTTCCTAGCTAATCCGTTCTTATTATAACTCATTTCCTCGATTCCATCAGCTTTTTTTAAAAAAAGTTGGTAATAAATTATGAAACCGGAGCATTTTGGAAAAAGTAGGGGGAAAGGAGGTCAACACGATGAAATACAACAAGTTTCTTTTCCTTTCCACCCTTATTTTCGTAATTGGGGGATGTCAGCTGAATGACAAAGATCATCCGCCAATTAGTCAAACCATGGAAAACAGTAAATTTTCATCCGACGAAGCGCAGGAAGTAGTAGCTGAGGTTCGAGACCCGGCAGATAAAAAGTCTGCTCAGGCTATCATGCATGACATAGACGGAAATGTAATAGGAACGGTCGCCTTTTACCAAAAAGACAAATCTGTCCTAGTAGAGGGCTTGCTTCAATCAGGTCTCACTCCTGGTTTCCATGGCTTCCATATTCACGAAAATGGGATGTGTGACCCTTATGATCCTGAAGGTCCCTTTGCCTCTGCCGGCGGTCATTATAACCCAGAGGACACAAGCCATCCTGATCACGCAGGAGATATGCTTCCTCTATACGCCTTAGAAGATGGCTCGGCATACCTGTTGGCTGCCTTAGATCGCTTCGACGCAAAACAACTAGCACATGAAAATCGATCTGTTATCGTGCATGCAAACCCTGACAATTTTGCTAACATACCAGAGAGATACCATTCTGAAAATAGTAAGCAGGGCGGTCCCGATGAAGAAACACTCAAAGCTGGTGATGCAGGAGGACGTATTGCTTGCGGAGTAATTAAAACAAATGTAAACTAGCGAAACAGGCCAAAAGAGCTTCCCCTTTTGGCCTTCTGTACCCCTATACCCCTTCGTTTTTTTCCTCAATGCGACTCCGCTGCTTTTGTCGTACCAGAGAGAAACCAGCCACCAAGAGCAATTAGAACCAAAACTACGTAAAATGTAACTTTCCAAATGGGGGATTCCGGAAATTCCTCAGGCAATATGCTCAAAGCAGGATGAGCCAGGGTATAGACTAACAGTTTTATCCCTACCCAGCCCACAATGAGAAACGCGGCAACTTCGAGACCAGGCCTCTTTTTTAATAACCTGACGAATGCTGATGCTGCAATCCTCATCAGAACAACGCCTATCAATCCCCCCGTTAAAATAACAAGGAATTTCCCCCCATCCAATCCTCCTATGGAAGGAAGAGGAGTATCTGGCAGAGTCACTGCCAACGCCACTGCAGCTAAAATTGAATCTACAGCAAACGCAATATCAGCAAGCTCTACTTTAAATACCGTACCCCAAAAGCTCGCATTCCGTTTCGGCTTATTTTTAGCTTTATTTTCCGCAGAATTTTCTTTTTTCAACCAAACTTTCCGTGCGAGGTGGTTAATAGACATGAATAACAAATATACTGCCCCGATTGCTTGGACTTGCCATACGTCTACTATAAAAGAAATAATAAATAAAGAAATAAACCGAAAAACAAAGGCACCAGCTAACCCATAAAATAATGCCTTTTTTCTTTGAGCTTCTGGTAAATTTTTCACCATGATGGCAAGAACTAAAGCATTATCGGCGGCAAGAATTCCTTCAAGTAAAACAAGGACAACTAATACCCATCCATATTCTAGCAGCAATTGTACATCCATAACTATCTTTCTCCCCTACATGCTGGATTGGTTTATTTTATCCAGCACTCCGGGCATCTTATACTAGAACAATTTAGTTGTTTAATTCCTCTATAAGAAGAGACAGCTCGGTCCAACGTTCTATTGCTGCATCCAGCTCTTTCTCGACTTCCTGAAGCTTTGTCGTCCACTCCTCCACTTTCTCAAAATCACTTCCTGCCTCAGCAATGTGATGTTCCATTTCCTTTTTTTTATTTTCTAATTCTGTAATTTTATCCTCTAAGCCATTCCACTCTTGCTGATCTTTATAGGATAATTTTTTTCTTGATCGCGTGGAGCTTAAAGGTTTCTCTGACTGTAAATGCTTGTCCTTGTGCTTTTCCGTAACAGGATCTGTACTACTTCTTCTCTGTTCCAGCCACTCCGAATAATTTCCGTAAAAAGTATTGATGTCATCGTTACCAAAAACAAGTAACTTATTTACGACTCGATCCAAAAAGTACCGGTCATGCGAAACTGTCACTACAGCCCCAGGGAAATCTTCCAAATAAGTCTCTAAAATACTTAATGTTTCTGTATCTAAATCGTTAGTCGGCTCATCCAAAAATAACACATTAGGTTCTTGCATGAGTATGCTCAGTAAATAGAGACGCCTTCTTTCCCCACCTGATAAGCGGTGAATATAGTTCCATTGGACAGGCCTCGGAAACAAAAAGCGCTCAAGCATTTGTTCTGCTGTGATGACGCGTCCGTGTATTGTTTCCACGACTTCTGCAATGTCTCTAATATACTCAATAACCCTTTTCCCTTCATCTAAATTCTCGTTTTCTTGCGTATAGTAGCCAATTTGTACTGTCGTACCAATATCGATGGTTCCACTGTCTGGTGCAATTTGTGTGGCTAAAATATTTAACAGAGTAGTCTTCCCACTGCCGTTTGGTCCGACGATCCCCAGCCTCTCGTTAGGCGAGATAGTATATGTGAAAGCGGATATAATGTTTGACCCAGAAAACGATATCGATATATTTTCAGCTTCAATGACCTTTTTTCCTAGACGTTTTGAGCCAACAGCAAAGTCAATATACTCTTTCTTCTCTGGTCCTTTTTGGTCTTTAAGTTCTTCCGCTCTACCTTTCCGAGCCTTCTGTTTCGTTCCTCGGGCTTTCGGGCTTCGGCGCAGCCACTCTAATTCCGTACGCAATATATTTTGACGTTTCGCTTCCTGTTGTTCCGCTAACGCTTCTCTTTCTGCCTTCTTTTCTAAAAATAATTCATAGTTACCCTTATAGATGTATAAATTCCCTTGATCGAGTTCAAAAATTCGATTTGTCACTCGGTTCAAAAAATAACGATCATGAGTGACAAGTAAAATAGCTCCTTTGTAATGACTTAAATATTCCTCCAGCCACTCAATAGACTCGCTATCCAAGTGGTTCGTCGGTTCGTCTAAAATAAGTAAGTCTGTTGGTTGGATAAGCGCTTTTGCTATGGCTGTTCGTTTTTTTTGTCCTCCAGACAAGTCTTTTACTTTTTTTGTGAAGTCATAAATTCCTAATCGAGTAAGTACTTGTTTAGCCGTAGTATTTGCTTCCCATGCTTCTTCTTCATCCATTTTTTGTTGTGCTTTAAGAAATTTCTCTTGAGTCCCTTGATCCTCTGGCATTTGGTTCAGTTCGTAAAGAGCCTGTTCATACTTCCGTAACGCTCTCATTAATGGGGAATCTCCATAATATATTTGTTCTAACACACTAAGTTCCTCTTCTAAGTATGGTTCTTGCGGCAAGTATTCGATTTTAAGATCGTTTGCATGATACAACTTTCCTGATTCCACGCTCTCTAATTGAGCAATCACTTTTAACAGAGTAGATTTCCCCGTGCCATTCACGCCGATTACACCTATTCGATCTCTATTCTCCACGACAAAAGATATATATTTGAATAATTCTTTTTCCCCGTATGTTTTATATAGTTCTTCAGCACGTAGTATGCTCATAGCCCAGCCCCCTTTATCACTATCTTGTCATTTTATCATATTCGCTTTCTCCACCGAGACCTTGAGCGGTTGAGACAGTCCCTGTATTCTCTGTAACGATATTCGAAAACGCAAAAAAGAATGCCTATCCCTTCATTCGGGTGACAGGCATTCCATAATTGGTGTTGTTCTCATTTACCTTCTCTTTTTCCTATTCCCTCGGTTTCCTCTAAATCCTCTATTTCTTCCGCGTCGGTCGCCGCCTCTGTTGCGGTCTCCTCGGCTCTTTTTCGGTCTAAGCGATGCTTCTTCCGTAAGCTTAATGGTTCCTTGGTCTGGTTCTTTCGTGTTCATTTTTAAAGCAGCCGCTACGAGAGTAACCGGGTCATACCCGCTTAACAGTGTCTTAGCAGTATGCTCGAGTTCCTCTATATCTTCATTCTTTACAGTTTCAAGGAGCTTATCGACAGCTTGCTGATATCTACCTTGCATCGCTTCGCGAAAAGTAGGAATGTCCTGACGGATCATTTTTTTCTTCGTCGTTGATTCTATAAATTTAAGATGGGAAATTTCTTTTGGAGTTGCGAAACTAAATGCAATCCCTTCCTTACCTGCTCGCCCTGTCCTGCCAATACGGTGGACATAGCTTTCTGGATCTTGAGGTAAGTCAAAATTATATACGTGAGTGACCCCGCTAACATCTAAACCACGAGCCGCAACGTCAGTAGCGACAAGAATATCAATGGTTTTGTTCTTGAATTTCCGCAGTACTTTATCACGCTGTTCCTGCTTCAAGTCGCCATGTATCCCTTCCGCAGCATAACCGCGCTGAGACAAGGCTTCAGACAGTTCATCCACCCTTCGCTTCGTACGGCCAAATACGATCGCAAGCTCAGGAGGAGTAATATCTAACAGATGACAGAGCGTCTCAAACTTTTGCTTTTCTGGTACCTCGATATATCTCTGCTCAATATTAGATACAGTTAATCCTTTACTTTTTACTTTTACAGATTCTGGGTTCTCCATAAATCTTTCTGTCACAGATTGCAAACGCTTAGGCATTGTGGCGGAGAACAATAACGTTTGTCTTTCTTCCGGGACTTCTGCGAGTATCGTCTCAATATCTTCAATGAAACCCATACTGAGCATTTCATCGGCCTCATCCAGAACAACCATATTCATATAAGCAGGACGAATTGTTCTTCTTCTCATATGATCCATAAATCGACCAGGCGTTGCCACAATAATTTGAGGATGTCTCTTTAGTGCTTTAATTTGCCTGCTAATTTCCTGTCCTCCATATACAGCTAACGCTTTTACCCCTTTAAACCGACCGAGACGATTTATTTCTTCTGCTACTTGGATAGCTAGCTCTCTTGTTGGGGCTAACACTAATCCTTGCGGGTGTTTTTCTTCGGTATTCATCTGTTCAATAAGAGGAATTCCAAATGCAGCTGTTTTACCTGTCCCCGTTTGTGCTTGTCCAATGATATCGTTTCCTTCTTTTACTTTCGGTATCACTTCTGATTGAATGGGAGTTGCTTCCTCGAATCCCATTTCATTTACTGCTTTTAAAATTTGTTCATCCAGCTGTAACTCTGTAAATAATGCCACTATACATGACTCCTTTTTTCTTTTTAGGTTTAGGTTGTTCCTTATTTATATATTTCATGAAAATTAATAAAGAAAAACATCATTTTTAAGAATTCTTGATGCACACTCCAAACATTAATTACTAAAACAATAAAAAACTGCATTCCGGTATGGAACGGAATGCAGCCTGCTTCAAAACCAGCATCTTCTCATTCTAAAAAATCACGTACCTTCAAACCATTGATCCTATCATAGCACGTTCTTTGTGTAAATGCGAGTTATAATACTAATCTTTTCCTTTAAGCTTGGCTAGAGCTTCAGCTAATGCCGGATTCTTCATTTCTTCCTTGTCCTGTGACTTTAAATATTTATTTACGTCTCGTTTCGAAGCTTTGTTTTGTTTTTCCCGTTTTCGTCGCTCGTTGAATGTTGTTACTTTTTCTTTATGTCCGCATCGGCAGACAAAAATTTGCCCTTCTCCTTCCCCTCGGAGCTCCATCCGCTTTTTACATTGAGGACAGCGTGCATTCGTTGTTTTCGAAATGTTCTTTATGTACCCACATGATCTATCCTGACACACTTTTCTTTTCCCATTCTTCCCTTTAACTTCTAAGAGTAATTTTCCGCAATGAGGGCAAGGAGTTCCTGTCACGTTATCATGCTTAAATGACTGTTTGCTTTGCTTAATACTTTGCACGGCATCCTGAGTATACTGTTTTATCTCCTTTAAGAAAGAAGCCTTATGAATGTTCCCTCTTTCTATCTCTAATAATTTTTGTTCCCATTCCGCCGTTAAAGCAGGCGAAACCAGTTCCTCTGGTGCTAATGTGAGTAATTGTCTGCCTTTTAAAGTGGTGTGAAGATATTTACCTTTTTTCTCTATCATGGAGTGATTTAAAAGTTTTTCAATAATATCAGCTCTTGTAGCAACTGTACCTATCCCGCCGCTGGATTTTAAAGTTTTAGCTAAGTCTTTTTTATTTTTCTCTTTGATAAACCTTTCCGGGTTTACCATTGCTGCTAATAGAGAAGCCTCCGTGAAAGAAGAAGGCGGTTGAGTCTCTCCATGTTCTGTCCCCGATTGCTTAATGGAGAGAGCTGCACCTTCTTCTACTTGAGGTAAGGCGCCTCCTAGTTTTTCATTTGGTGACCTTTCGTAAATTTCTTTCCATCCTAACTTTGTCAATTGCTTCTCTTTGCACACAAAGTCATATTCTTTTACTTTGGTCTCAATGTCTGTTATCTCATATTCGGCAGCAGGATAAAAGGAAGCAATAAATCGTTGGACCACTAAATTGTAAATCTTTTTCTCTCTGTCTGACATGTTAGAAAAGACTGGTGCCACTTCTGTAGGAATAAGAGCATGATGATCCGATACTTTTTGATCATTAAATAACGTTCTGGCCATCGACCACTTCTCTTTTTTTATCTTCAAGACATTCTTTGAGAATGGCTTTACATCGCATGATTTCAAACGTTCAGGTATCGTATCGATTAAATCTGAAGATAGGTAACGCGAATCCGTCCGCGGGTATGTTAAAACTTTATGGTTTTCATATAATTTTTGTAATGTATTTAGTGTTTCCTTTGCTGAGAAACCAAATTTATTATTAGCCTCTCTCTGGATCTCTGTTAAATCATACAAGAGAGGAGTGGGTTCCACTTTCTTTTTCCTCTTCACTTTAGTAACTACTGCTTTTTCGCTTTTTACATTTTCTAATATTTTATCTGCATCTACGCCAGAGAATATACGATTATTTCCACGTTTATCCTGATACCATGCATGTAGTCCATTACCTAATGTGACGAAAACTTTTTTATAAGAAGCGGGCTGGAATGATTTAATCTCTTCTTCCCGTTCATGCACCATTGCCAATGTTGGTGTTTGAACTCTGCCACAAGATAAGGAGGCATTATGTTTTACCGTTAGTGCTCTTGTCGCATTCATTCCGACATACCAATCCGCCTCTGACCTTGCCTGAGCCGCCTCGTATAAAGAGTCGAACCTTCTCCCCTCTTGCAGCTGCTGAAATCCTTTTCTTATAGCTTGATCGGTTACCGAAGAAATCCAAAGCCGTTTTATAGGCTTTTTTACTTTCGCTTTTTCAAGTATCCATCGTGCCACGAGCTCTCCTTCTCTCCCTGCGTCGGTCGCTATAACCACATCACTAACATCTTTCCGGTTTAATTGTGCTTTTACGGTGCGGAACTGTTTACCAGTCTTATTGATAACAGAAAGCTTTAACGGAGATGGCAGCATAGGAAGATCTTCAAGACGCCATGTTTTATAACGAGCCTCATAAGCTTCAGGCTCTGCCAAGGTAACTAAATGACCAAATGCCCATGTCACAATATATTTATCCCCTTCTAGAAAGCCGTTTCCTTGCTTCCGGCAGTTCATTACCTTTGCTATATCTTTTCCAACAGAAGGTTTTTCTGCAAGTATCAACGATTTATTCATAAAAAAACCCTTTCTAAAGTTACTTTTCTTTGCCAATCATAGCATATTCCGAAACAATGTTTGATGGCTTGTTCTTTAGGCTAATAGATCTGTAAGTATCTGTAAGAAGGAGACATAGGAATGGACGCTTATAAATTAATGACTATTGCTGCCATTGGATTTTTTGTGTTCGCTCTAGACAAAAACCAGAAGAAATTTCCTGCCCCAATTATCTTAATAGCAGCTGGTATGTTCCTTGCTGTATTTCCATACTTTTCCTCCATGGAATTAACGAAAGAATTTATTTTTCATTGGATTTTACCCGCTCTGCTGTTCACTTCTGCGTACCAGTTCCCTCAAGACCAACTAAAAAGAAAAGCTGCTATCATTGTTACATTAGGTACCGTCTGCATTGCCATCACTGCAGTCATGTTAGGATTCGCACTTTATGCTGCCGGCCAACTACTGGTTGGTGTCTCATTGGCTGGCGCTATGCTTATCTCCTCTCTATTGATACCTACGGATCCCGTGACGGTCGTTTCCATTCTAACCCAGGGCAACGATAAACATCATCTTGCCGAGACGATAGAAGGAGAATCTTTATTAAATGACGGAACAAGTGTAGTTATTTTCAGCTTGTTTAGCGGATATTACTTCGGCAGTCAATCTCTTCATATAGGGACATTCATTTTGGACTTCTTCTATACTGCCCTTGGTGGAGCAATCGTTGGATTGTTGATCAGTTGGTTTGTCGCAAAAGGGATCCACAAAATTACTTTTCACGTCTACCAGGTCTGGTTAACAATCCTACTTGCGTATGGAAGTTTTTATATCGGAGAAGCCCTCGGCGTTTCTGGAGTAATTGCTACAGTAGTCAGCGGCCTTTTGCTGGCAAAAGAGTTGACTAACAAAGAAGAAGAAGAGGAGAAGGAATTAAGACGCGACCTAAAAAACTTTTGGGGAATTATGGAACCATTTTTGCTATCTATCGTTTTTGTCTTCATTGGCATCGAGAGTATTGATTTTATTCAAATGGATGGTCTTCTTTTTGTTATTATCGGATTTCTTCTATCAGTTATTGTACGGGGAATCGTTCTACTGGCAACGATTAAAAGTGTTAAACCGTGGCGGAAATCTTACACCAATGGTGACATCACCCTAGTAACATGGGGTGGCATCAAAGGCACAATGTCACTTGCACTGTTATTAAGTATTACTGGCCAATCAGGCGGCTCCGATGATGGTCTGCTGTCCTGGGCTTTCATGATGATCATGCTTTCTCTTATTGTTCAAAGTCTCACTTTTTATCCGTTAAAAGAAAAGCTTGGTGATTAACATATTAAGAAAGACTGAGAACTGACAGGATGAACTATTATCTTGAACTACTCCCACTTAGCTTTGCTTGAAGTGGGAGATTCCTAAGAACTCCGCTCTATGGAGCAGATATGGATTAGGCGATCCCCGACGTCCCTTCGGTTAATCGTAAGGCTTCTTTACGAATATTCTTACTGGCGTTAAGGTCTCTGTCATGATGAGCTCTGCACGAAGGACACTCCCATTCACGCACGGCGAGATCTTTGACGTCTTTATGCTGGTATCCGCACTCGGAGCATAGCTGACTGGATGGAAAGTTACTTGGAACGACAACGACTTTTTTGCCATACCAATCGGCTTTGTATTCCAGCATCGTACGGAAGAGAGACCAGCTAACTTCATGAATGGCTTTTGAAAGGCGGCGGTTTTTTACCATGTTCGACACCTGCAAATCCTCGATGCCAATGATGTCGTGG
>NZ_FONT01000006.1 GCF_900113025.1 Alteribacillus iranensis
CTGAAAGCGGCGATTTTTTTGTGTTTTTGATATAAAAAAAGAATGTTGAAGTTTTTTTCATCCCTTATTTTTGGTTGGCGATCAGGTGAGACGCCTGCGGGAAAAGCAAGAGCTGAAGATCCACCGACGGCGGTCTTCCGTCGGTTAGCTGAAGCCTTGCCCGCGGCAAGCGAACCTGAAGAGCCATTTATACGAAAGGGGAGAATTTCATTTTAACTTTAACAACGAAGCTTACAGAATTGAAAAAAGGGCTGTCAAAAGGTCATTTTTTATGACCTTTTGATACAGCCCCTTTTGTAAAACGGTAAAAAGCTTGTCACCGATAGGCGAATGTCAGGCATTTTTTTATTTCGTTTGCTTTTGAATTGGATATGCTTTCCAATGGCTTAAATCAGCGTTTTCTTTTTGGATTAATTCTTTCGGAAAAATAAATGTCCATGGCTTGCTAGTATTGGCTTTGACTTCGAAATCGTTTAAAGTGAAGCCGCCTTTAGCCACCATATCTCCTTCTGCATCTTCGACTTGCAAAGGAATTTGCTCCAACTTAATGTTCTTTTCATTTCCGTTCCGTATCAACATAGTCACGTGTAAATTCCCATCATCTTTTTTAGAAGCTTGCAGACCCATGAAATTAACTTCTCCTGCTTTTGGCGGGTCGAGCTTTTCAACCATTTCTTTCAATTTTTCTTTGTCTTTGTCCGCTAATGTTTGGTCCCAGCTGTTTTCTAAATCCAGGCTATGTTTCCGTGAGCTTGGTTTCAGCTGGAATGCCAGCTTCCATCCTTCTTCGGGCAGGGAAGTGGTAAATAAATCTTTATCCGTGAAAAGAAAGTTCCATGGTCTGCTGCTCTGTCCAGGAATTGTTCCAGCATCTGACAAGTCGAACGTTTTACGTCCAAGGACTTGATCTTCGCTATCCAACAACACAAGAGTAGTCTCGTGAAGGGTGATTGCTTTACTTAAACTATTACGTATAAAAGCAGTGACTTGGTACGTTCCTTCCTTTTCCTCTTGCAAGTTTATCCCCGATAAGGACACTTGATTAGGGAGAAGGGGAGGGCACTCCATGTTTAAAAACTGAAATGAATATTGGTCTTCTTTTGAAAGGGTCCATTCGGGATGTATGGAAAGCTCTGTATGAATTTGGTTTTGTTCTGCTTCTTGCTCAGAGGTTTCATTTAATAATTCCTCTGAGGAGACAGTAGACTCGTTCCCTGTCATTTTCGGTTTATCGTTATTTTTCCTTTTAAAAAAAGGGAGCATTACTGTTTCACCTCTTCTTTGGACTTTAACGTATATGGTCGTAACATTTTTGATAAATGTACAGATGCATCGTGTTCAATCATGTCATACATTCTCGAAAATAACTCAAATCCTTCACGAGTATAAACGCGCATAGGATCTTCCTGTCCGTAGCTTCTCAGACCAATACCTTCCTTTAATCTTGTCATTTCTTCCAAGTGACTCAACCAGTGACGATCGATATTAGTAAGCAGAACTTTACGTGCTTGTGTTTGAACGCCGCTTTTTTTCCGGAAAGAATGAATGATTTCCAGATATTGTTGAGTGCGGGCTTCTACTTCTTCGAGTACATCTTCACGGCTCTCTGCCTGCTTGGGGATTTTGATGTCAGGGAATGTAACGATATGATTAAGACGACTTTCAAGCTCAGACACATTCCACTCTTCAGGAACATACTCATCCCCACAATAGGCTTCTACAAGCTTTTTAGTACTTGCTTCTACCATTTCCGTCCACGTCTGGAGGGGGTCTTCTTGTTCAAGAATTCGGTTGCGAAGCGTATAAATCACGTTTCGTTGTTCGTTTGATATGTCATCGAGTTTCAGCGTATATTCTCGTAAAGAAGAATTCGCGTTTTCACACATCTGTTGAGCTTTGTTTACTATTTCTAGTGCCTCTTCATTTAGTACTTTTCCGTCTTCATCGGTATTTAGCTTCTCTTGTAATTCCTCAATATCTTCACGTCCAAAACGAAGAAGCATTTCATCCTCAAGAGAGATATACATCTGAGTTTCACCAGGATCCCCTTGTCGTCCGGAACGTCCCTTTAATTGGTTATCGATACGTCGGCTTTCATGTCGTTCGGTACCAAGGACAAACAATCCTCCTGTTTCAGCTACACCCTCGCCGAGCATGATATCTGTTCCTCTTCCTGCCATGTTTGTTGCAATGGTGATCTGACCTTTTTGACCGGCTAATGAAATAAGTTGAACTTCCTTTTCTTCACTTTTGGCGTTCAAGAGTTCATAAGGAACTTTTTGCTCATCCAAGAAACTAGCCATTGTTTCTGACTGGATAATAGAAGAAGTACCAATCAATACAGGTTGTCCTTTTTGATATCTCTTTTCTACTTCCTTCGCGACGGCGCGGTATTTGTCGGCCGCTGTAGCAAAAATAATGTCTTCTCTGTCTTCGCGAATTTTGGGTTTGTTTGTTGGAATTTGAATGACACTCATCCCATATAAATTTTGAAACTCTTTTTCTTCGGTCTTTGCCGTTCCTGTCATCCCGGATAGGCGTGGATACATCCGGAAATAGTTTTGAATCGTTATTTGAGCTTGAGTTTTGTTTTCTTCTGTGATCTCGAGATTTTCTTTGGCTTCTAACGCTTGGTGAAGTCCATCACTTAATGAACGACCATCCATTACGCGGCCTGTGAACATGTCGACTAATTTTATTTCGCCTTCTTGAACGATGTAATCCACATCTTTTTTAAACATTACTCGAGCTCGTAAAGCTTGCAGGACAAAATGATAGAGCGTATGGTGCTCCAAGTCATATAAATTATCAACCCCAAATGCTCGTTCTACTTTCGTAATTCCATTGTCTGTTAGACTAACAGATTTTGAAATGGGGTCGTATAAATAATCTTTTTCATTATCAAAGCTGCGTGCCATCTTCGCACAGATTTGATACAAACTAGGATTAACTTGTGTTTTGCCGGCGATAATTAGTGGTGTTTTCGCTTCGTCTATGAGCACGCTATCTATTTCATCTATAATTGCATAGTGATACGGGCGCTGCACTTTCTCCGAAGTGTTATAAACCATGTTGTCTTTTAAGTAATCAAATCCAAATTCATTTCCTACTCCATAAGTGATGTCGGCTAAATAGGCAATGCGCTTCTCATCAGAAGCAAGGCGAGGCACATTCAAACCGACGGTGAGGCCGAGAAATTCATGGACCTGCCCAATTAAATCTCGGTCTCGCCGGGCTAAGTATTCGTTTACAGTGATAACATGGACGCCTTTCCCTTCCAACGCCCTTAAATAGCTAGGAAGAGAAGCAACTAAGGTTTTACCTTCACCAGTAGCCATCTCTGCGATATCACCATCATTTAACGAAAGGCCGCCAAGAAGCTGGACGTCATAATGGCGAAGGCCAAGGACACGCCGTGAAGCTTCACGTACGACAGCAAACGCTTCTTCCGTTAATTGCTCAATCTTCTCCCCATTTTGAAGTCGATTTTTGAATTCATCTGTCTTTTTTTGAAGCTCTTCATCGGTGAGCTTCTCTAGTTGTGGCTCAAGTCTATTAATCTTCTCTACTATTTTATTGTATTTTTTTATTCGACGCTGTTGTTCATCGCCGATTATTTTCTTTAAGGAAGCAATCATGTACTACTTCTCTCCTTATCCATTACGGGAGTCTTCGAATACTTGTACAGTATATCATTTTTGCATGCATGTTTTCATTACTCTATAAAAAAAGTGCGCCTGGGGTAACTGCCATCTTTCTCCTATTATAAAACAAGCTAATCTTTAGTGGGAGAAGACAGAGGCTTGTGGAGAAGTTTGTCCATAAACGAAAGCAGCGGCCGTTCACATGGCAGCTGCTTTTCCTTTATTCAATAGAAGTGTCTAAGTAATCTTTATACAAACTGTAACTTTCATCTCCATACTGACCAAGGAATTCTGAAGTCGGTTCAAAAGCTTGGGTCAGAGCGTTTCTCTCTCCTTCTGTGTCTCCCATGGCTGCGTATACTTTGCTCATGCGGTAGAAGTTTGTAGGATCACTTGGGTCAAGGGAGGTGAGAGCTTCATACCTTGCTAAACTGCTCTCATAGTCGCCAATGGCATAATATGCCTGAGCTAAAGCTAATAGAAGCTCATAACCCGGTTCCTCTTCCATTTCCTCTATATGAGTTTCTAAATCAAACAGAAGCTCAGCCCCTTTTTCGACATTTGCTTCCGAATGTATGAGTAGTGTGGCATAACGTATGGTTCTTTCTTCGTCTTCTGGATCAAGTTCGTACTGTTGTTTCATAAGCTGTACAGCGTCACGGACGAGAGGTTCGGATGGTTCATTCATTCTTTCCACGTGAGCCTCCAGGGCTTCAAGGTAACGAGCAGAATAAGAGGCAGCTTCTTCTGCGTCTTCATCTTGCAGGTGACGAAGATAGATAATGATCTCATTATATCTGCCGTTTTTGATTTCTTCTTCCATCAACGTATTGATATCATTCGTAGATAACTCTTCTAAACGAAATCGTTCGGTGAGTGTCCGCAAACCATCCAAGCTATATGTGAAATTTTCATCCTGATACGCGTATTTTTCTGTATCGATTGATTTTTCTTCAGCTAAATAACGATCCATTCCATAGGTGGAACACCCTGAAGCAATAAGAGTGATAGCAAATAATAACGAAACAAATTTCCATTTACCCATATATTCAACCCCTGTTCTATCGATGCCATTCCATTCTGTATTTTACTTGAAACAATCAAGAAAGGAAAGGTGAGAGCGATTTGTATAAGGGAGATTGTAACAACCGAAATATCTTCGTAACCAACTTGTAAACTAAAATAATATGAATGACCTATTTTTTAATCGATCGGTGAAAAAAGCTAGTTTACTAAATTACACCGTGGTATTCTATCAGAAGAAGGAAAAGGCTGGGTAAATTTGCCTGAGGATGTAGAATTTGCACTATAGATATCATGTTAAAAATAAATAATGCTGCAGGGCACCAACCGAAATTTTCCTTTAAAAAGACTTCCCCAGGGGGACTAGGGGCAACAAGAAAGAGGAGGAGAGAATTTTGTCTTTTACAAAGAAAATTTCATACGTACTGCTTGCATTGACGGTAATACTATCAGTATTTCCGATGCTTGGTGTGGATAAAGCTGAAGCAACGGACAGGTTTTCGGATGTAAGTAGTAATCATTGGGCAGCGAAAGAGATTTCGTTTGTTGCAGACAAAGGGATTGCGACAGGTGATGATTCTGGAAAATTTCGCCCGGATGATTCTTTAACTCGCGCGCAAGCATCCGTAATGATGACACATGCGTTAAATACTTCGGGATTGGATCGTACCACTCCAACATTTAAAGATGTGTCTCGAGATTATTGGGCTTACTCTCGTATTGAGAGAGCGGCTGAGATGGACATTTTTAAAGGAAAAAATGGAAAATTCCATCCTGGAGATAATATCGCAAAAGCGCAAGTGGCTGCCATCGTGGCTAGAGCATTTTATGGAGAAGACGCAGAGCACCATAGAGGAGATGTGAATTTTAGCGACATATCGAACTCATTCTGGGCAAAAGGCTACATAGCGACTTTAGTAGATAACAATATCATTAGAGATGGCGGCAGCTTTAACCCAAATGAATCAGCTACACGTGCGGAGCTCTCTGCTTACATAGCTAGAGCAATGAACGAGAGCTTACAAGTATCAGGTAAGGACGATTCACATTCAGATGAAGCATCAAATGAAGATGTTGCTTCTGAGAACGTGTTATTTCAAGGGACGGTGCAAGCAAGCACTCCGTTAAATGTAAGAAAAGGCCCAAGCACGGATTATTCTGTGATCAACACCCTCAACAATGGAAAAAAAGTGGATGTTTACGGAACGGAAGGCAATTGGTATGAAGTCCGCGTTGGTGGAAAGAAAGGATATGTCCATTCAAATTATGTCGTCAGGGCGGACGACGTTCAAGCAGACACAGGGAAGGCTGAGCCGATTTACACAGGAAAAGTTACTTCCTCTAAACTATTAGTACGCTCTGGACCTGCCTCAAGCTATGATAAAGTAGGTAGCTTCAGTCGAGGAGATACTGTAAAAGTATACGAAGAAACAAACGGAAGCTGGGTGTTAGTGAAGTATAAAGGCGAGTGGGCTTACACACATAGCGGTCACTTGGAAGAAGCAGGGATGAGCGGAAAAACGATTGTAATTGACCCGGGACATGGAGATCATGATCCTGGTGCACAAGCAAATGGGTTAGTTGAAAAAACGATTAATTTACAAGTTGGCTTAAGAGTAGAAAAGCTATTAAAAGATGCGGGAGTAGATGTAGTGATGACCCGTCGTAACGATACTTTCGTCACTCTTAGCGGAAGAGTAGCGATTGCAGAGAGAGCGAATGCGGACTCCTTTGTCAGTATTCATGCAAACGCAGCAAGCCCGGCCGCGGAGGGAGCAGAAACTTTCTACAATAACAACTATCAGGCAAGAGAAAGTCGAAAGCTTGCGGCAGCCATCCAGAATCGTCTAGTGAAAGATACAGGGATGAAATATCGCCGCGTCGCGGATGCGCGTTTTTATGTCATCAGAAACACTACGATGCCAAGCACGCTAATTGAACTTGGGTTTCTCACCAACAGAGGAGATGCGAATCGGATGAAACAGTCCGGTTATTACGACAAAGCAGCGCGTGCCGTTTATAATGGTATAAAAGATTACTATTCTGAATGATAAATGATAAACCGCCTGGATGACTTCCAGGTGGTTTTTTATAGAAAAATACTATTTTTTTCCTTCACCCTTGTTTATAATTTAGATACAAAAGGAATATAAATGAGTAATAACTTACATGCTACTATAAATGGATGGGGGTTGGACCTATGAACAAGAGATTCATTATTTCCTTGTTTTTACTTACATTAATGCTATTTATATCGCCACACATAGAAGCAGAATCTACATTTAGTGATATAGGAGATTCTCATTGGGCTGAAGAAGAGATTCTATATATTACAGAAAATGGGATCGCGAATGGTTATCAGGATGGCACCTTCAGACCGAAAGAAAATGTGACTCGAGGACAAACGGCCAAAATGATTGTATCGGCGCTAGGTCTTTCTACTAGTGACGACTCTGACGTTGAATTTAACGATGTGGACCGTAATCATTCCTATTATCCTTATATCGCTGCGGTTGCAAAAAATGACATTATGAATGGCAGTAACGGATCGTTTCGCCCAAATAAAGAATTGAGCAGAGCAGAAATGGCAGTCGTTTTATCGAGAGCGTTTCGATTAAAAGGAGAAACAGATATATCTTTTGCGGATATTTCTAATGATTACTGGGCGCACTCTTCTATTCAGAGACTCGTCAACAATGGAATCACTAGCGGTTATGTGAATGGGAATTTTGGTCCGAGCGACCATACAACTCGTGCTCATTTCTCTGTTTTTCTCGCTCGTTGTCTAAATGAATCGTTTCGTGTAGAGGAAATAAATACGCCTCCATCCGATGTAGATAGTGAACAAAAAGCATGGCATTTTCGTGGCATAACCATGGGTGACAGGAAAGAAAGTGTGATAGACAAACTCGGTGAACCGGAAAAAGTGGAAGTTAGTCGATATGGGTTCAAATGGCATATTTACCATGACAATTATTCAAACTATGTACAATATGGTTTTAGAGATGACAAAGTGGTAGCCATTTACAGCAATCAAGATACGTGGATAGGCGACAAGGGCTTACGACTTGATAAAACGAAAACGGATGTTATAGAGAAATATGGGGATCCTCTTTCCTCCATTAAGAAAGGTGGAGACAATTTTTCTATAGAATCAAGCACGGCGGGAACTTATCTTGTCGGAGGTCGCTACACTACTTTTTTCTATGACGTCCATCGCGGAAATAAAATTACTGCTATTTTACTCGTGAATGAAGAAGAGGAAAGAGCCTTCCGTCAATTTTATGCTGAACCGACGAAAGCATTAAAAGAAAGCTATGAAAGGCAAATATTTTATTTAGCTAATGCACAAAGAAAAAGATTCAGTAAGCCTCTGCTTCAGTGGGATGATGTGGTTGCCGGAACAGCACGGAGCCACAGTGCAAACATGTCAGGATCTAACTTCTTTGATCACATGAACCCAGACGGGGAAGATCCGTTTGATAGAATGGCAAGTGATGGGGTGAGGTTTTATAATGCGGCTGAAAATATTGCTTATGGCCAAGTGAGCCCTCTCTATGCTCATCAAAGCTGGATGAATTCTGAGAGCCACCGCCAAGCTCTACTTGGAGATTACAGTCGACTTGGTGTTGGTGTTGCTTTCCATGAAATCAGAAAACAGCCGTATTACACACAGAATTTTTATACCCCTCGATAATGAAGCTGAACCGCTGACTCCTAAATGGGGAACCAGCGGTTTTCGCTTGCCTTAACCAAACCATAATCTCACGTCTTTTATTTAGAAAAAAGACAGTCATTGCTCTCTCCGTAGTGTAACGAAATCGAAACTAGTCGATCTCCTAGAAGGGGTGTATAATAGGTATTGCAGTTTTCACAAGGCACGATGAGACAGATGATACTAAAAATACATACAGTAAAGGTCAGGGACATTTACATATGAGAATAGGAATTATTGGAAACTACGGTCACAATAATAATGGGGATGAAGCCATATTATCTGGACTTCTGCATCAATTGATGGCAGAAGGAGGAATAAAGAAAGAAAACATAGTTGTGTTTAGCAATAATCCTTCTAATACAACGGCACGTCATGGTGTAGCTGCTTATCCGCTCTTGTATAAAAAAGGGAATATAATTTTTTCTGGCCTAACCACTGTATTGAAAAGCCGAAAAATAATGAAGCAACTCGACCTTTTGATTGTTGGAGGTGGGGGGTTGTTAATGGATATGTATAAAAGAGATGCTCCCTTATACAGTGTCCTAGGCTTAACAGGGAATTACAGCGGCTGTCGAGTTGCTGTTCACGGGGTTGGAGCAGGACCTATACAGACCAGGTTGGGGAAATTTTTCATTAAGAAACTAATTTCTGTCGCTTCTTCTGTAACGGTCAGAGATGAGAAATCGAAAGAATTACTTAAACATATTGGAGTAAAACGTGATGTTCACGTCATTTTTGATCCGGCTTTCTCTGTTCCAGTTACGCACTCTCATCAACCTTCCAAGAAAATAGAAAAAGTTGGTGTTACTGCCGTTCCTTACTTTAGCCAAGCCTATTGGCCTGTACCTGATAAAAGAAAATACCAGGATTACATTGAAGGAATGGCTTTATCTTTAGATCAATTAATACAAGAAAAGGGAGTCCGTGTTACTTTCTTTTCGACAAAATATCCCGAAGATGTTCAGGTTACGAGGGATATATTTAAGTTAATGGAAACAAAAGAACAGGTAGAAATCATTGAAGATAATTTGATGCCGGAGGAAATTGTAAATATTGCCGGCTCACAGGATCTTGTTATTGGTACTCGTTTACATTCTTTGATATTAGCCGTGAATGCAGCGACACCTGTCATTGGAGTGGAGTACCATAAAAAAGTAAAAGATTTTATGGGCGTAATAAAAAAAGAGCAATATTCAGTAGCGATTGATCAAATAACAGACCCATCTAAGGGAATAGCAGCAGTATTTGAACGAGCATCTGAAAATTGGGATGCGCTCCAAACAGATACTGCTGATGATTCGAAGAGGTTAAAAGAAACAGCATCGGAAGGAATAGAACTGCTCAATTTGTAAATGAATGGTGTGACAATCAATATGTGGAATCGGTATTTGCCGCGTGAGAGGACAAATGATCTGTTACTAATGGCAACTGTCCTATTAGTAATTTGGACTTCATTTGAATTGCTATTTACAAGAATTTGGGACAATTGGCTTCCGATTGTGCCCTCATTACTCGGATATGCAGCAGAAGGACTGCTGCTTCTTATGGTATGTATTGTTATTTTTCATCCCGAGATTGGAAGGAAGCATCTGATTGAACGCTTGAAGAACCCATTAAACAAAAGCTTGCTTGTTTTTATGGTGTTTATTTTATTTAGTATGTTTGTTAATAATGTACCTTTTGCTCAAGGGGTTTTTGGGGTTCGAGCTATTTTTCAGTTTCTTATTTTATTTTTTATTTTGCTGACCCTCGATATTCCGGCAAAGTGGGTGAAAAATTTATTTCATCTTATTTTGGGTCTCGGGATCATGCAGGCCGTCATTGGTATTTTTCAAATTATATTAAAAATACCGCTCCCTCTTCGAAATACGGAGCAGCGTAGAAGTATTTCTATAGGCGAGGAAATACGGGCATTTGGCTTGATGGACTCTAGTAATACGCTAGGTGGATATTTGGTAGGTATTCTGCTTTTGCTTGCTATTTATGTTTTCGTGTTTCGTCAGGAGTTGAATCGTAAACAACTTCTTATCTACGGCGGTATCGGCTTGATCCTATTAGTGGGCTTAGGTCTTACGTTTTCCCGTCAAGCCTTTTTGGCCCTAATTGGATGCTTTGGATTAATCGGGCTTATCTTTCGCAAAAACAAGGCGTTTCGTATCATGCTATACACGGCAATTGGTTTATTTGTCGTTTTCGTGGCGGGTTACGCATTAGCGCTTATCTTTTTTGAAGGGTTTGCCCAGCGGAATTTATATACCTTGGATTTGTCTAAAAATTATCGTTACTTAATCGTGTTGAGCGGGTTGCTCGTATTTACCTTCAGTCCTGTCTTTGGAGTGGGCCCTGGTATGTTTGGAAGCAATGCTGCATTTGTGTTTCAATCGAAATTTCATCAGTTCATGCATGAGGATCTTCCGTCAACCATGACGACCGTTGATAATAATGCTCTTTATGTTCTAGTCGAATACGGGGTTGTCGGTGTTGTTCTCCTTGCTCTAATAGCTGTGGCAGTTTTGAAAGTAGTGGGAAAAATGACAGTTTCTTCTGTGGCTGAACATAGATGGGTAGGTTTGTTTATTATTGCTTTTTCAGTAGCGTGGGTATTGATGGGTCTTCTCTCAACTGCATGGGAGAATCACCAGATTGCACTGTTTTTCTGGTTGTTCCTCGGTATTGCGATGAATTGGTATAAACGTAAAGAGACGGAGGAGTAAACATGCGCATACTTGTAATCAGCAACATGTTTCCGACGAAAGAAACGCCCGCATTTGGGATTTTTGTGAAAAACCAAGTGACTTCCTTAATAGAACATGGATATACAGTTCATGTAGCGGCAATCCAAGATCCAGAGATGGGAAAGTTCCATGTGCTGAAAAAATATAGCAGCTGGTTACTTGGAAGCATGAGGCGCCTTCTGACAGCAGGAAAATCATATGATGTGGTACATGCTCATTACGCTTTTCCATCTGGAATGATTGCACGTTGGTTTAAAAAATGGGCAAATGTTCCTTATGTGGTCACCTGTCATGGTGGCGACTTAAATAAAATGGCAAAAAAAGGTCCGTTCTTTCGTAAACAGACGGAAAAAATCTTGAAAGACGCAGACCATGTCATTACAGTAGGACACGATTTAGAAAGACAAGTTACCGAAGAGTATGGCCTCTCAAAGACGAAAGTGTCAGTGTTGAGTATGGGAGTGAACAGGAATGTCTTTTTTTCACAAGAAAAGACTGCCATTCGCAACAAATTAGATGTGAATGAAAACCTGACGAACCTCCTGTTTGTCGGTAACATTATTAAAGAAAAAGGAATGGAAGACTTAATTCAAGCCCTATCTATCATAAAAAAGCAAGATCCTACTATTCATCTCCATGTAGTAGGGCAGGCCAAACAAGAGAGTTATTTGCAGTTTCTCCATGAGAGGATAAAGGAATTACAAATAGAGGAAACGGTCACTTTTCACGGCCCGAAGACACAAAAAGAAGTAGCTGAGTGGATGAATGCCGCTGACATTTTTGTGTTACCTTCTCACATAGAAGGCTTCGGTCTCGTAGCTGTGGAAGCGATGGCTTGCGGGACGCCGGTTGTTGGCACAGACACAGGAGGACTCTCCTATTTATTAAAAGGAGACACAGGTTCTTTAGCGGTGCCCAAATCTCCTTCTTCCATCGCGGAAGCCATCAACCGTGTAACGGAAGATGACAATTATCGTCAGCACCTTATTAGTAATGGTAAACAAAAAGCAGCACAAAATGATTCGTCTACAATAACTGACCGTGTGATTACTATCTATGAAGAGGCTATGGAGAAGACAGGTGAGAGCAAATGAAGCAAAAACGAAAAAAAGTAATGTTTATTTCTTCCGTTGGCGGCCATTTAACGCAGCTTATGCAGTTGAAGCCGCTATTCGAGAAATACAATTATTTTTTAGTAACGGAAAAAACAGAAGTTACGAAATCAATGAAAAAAGATCACCCTATGGCGTTTCTAGTATATGGAGCCCGTAACTATCCGATTAGTTATTTATTTAAGTTCTCTTTCAACTGTTTAAAATCTCTCGGCTTATTTATTAGGAAGAGGCCGGACGTGGTTGTGACAACGGGAGTGCATACAGCTGTGCCGATGTGTTACATAGCTAAGCTGTTTGGGAAAAAAGTTATTTTCATTGAGAGCTTTGCGAAAACTTCTTCTCCAACATTGTCTGGACGTTTAGTGTACCCTATTGCAGACTTGTTTATTGTGCAATGGGAGACGATGCTTGAACATTATCCAAAAGCAGTATACGGGGGGTCCATCTATTGATATTTGTGGTGCTAGGAACTCATGAACTCCCATTTAAGAGACTTCTTACAAAAATGGAGCAACTTCGTCAGAGTGAAACTATTACAGAGGAAGTCGTGGTACAAGCAGGTCATACCGAATTTGCTTCCGAGCACATGAAGATGATTCCATTCATGAGTTTTGAGAAAATGAATGAATTATACGATCGGGCAAGAGTCATTGTTGCACACGGAGGCACCGGTTCTATTATTACTGGCGTGAAAAAGAACAAACCAGTCATAGCTGTACCGAGACTAGCGGAATTTGGGGAACACAATGACAATCACCAACTGGAGATTGTAGAGCAGTTTCGGGAAACCGGTCATATTATCGGAATTGATAGCCCGGAAAAGTTAGACCAGGCCCTTCAACAAGCGGAGACGTTTCGTCCCGTACCATTTCAAAGTGGAAGAGATCAAATTATGCAATTGATCGAAGACTTTATTGACCATTCTTAACAGTTGGCAGGGTACAAACCCTGAAAGGAAAGTGTAAATGTATGAAAGGCAAGTCACTGCTTCAAATTATTGGCGCTGTAGCGGTTATTAACCTGCTGTCACGATTGATTGGTTTTTTTCGAGAGGTGGTCATCGGTTACCAATTTGGGACAGGCTTTGAAGCAGACAGTGTGGTTACTGCTTACACACTCCCAAACTTTTTTTACGTCGTAGCAGGAGGGGCGATTACAACAGCGTTTATTTCCATTTATACGAAAATGGAAGACCCGCTCATGAGAAGAGAGTACCTAGAAAGAATATTTGGTTGGCTGTCCCTCGTCCTTATCGTGTTTAGTGTGTTTTTAATATTGTTCTCCAAACAAGTGGTTGCTCTTTTATTTCCAGGGCTGGAAGAAGAAGAGTTTCTGCTTACTGCAGACTTATTTCAAATCATGGCACCGGCAACTTTTTTCCTTATTATCTCTATGTGGTTCACGGGCCTATTAAATGTAAATAATCGCTTTAAATGGACAGCGGTTTCCACGTTGATTTTGAATGCTTCTTTTCTAAGTATTGCGGTATTGTTTTATCCATTGTTAGGAGCTTATGCACATGCCTGGGGAGCCATAGTTAGTGCTGTTCTCATGTGTGTCTTTCTCATATATTTGATACGTCGTGGTGGATTTTTTCATTTTCGTCCGCGATTGAGCCGCAGTCCTGAAACATGGCGAACAATGAAGATGGCTATACCTATTTTACTTGGCGGTGCAACTCTTCAGTTGTATTTTTTAATCCATCGCGTGTTTGCTTCATGGCTTGAAGATGGTTATATCGCTGCACTTAACTATACTTCTAAAATCGTTCAGCTTCCGCAAAGCGTATTAATGATGGCGGTCACTACGGTTATATATCCTATCCTTTCAAAAAAAGTGGCAGCCGGCGATACGAATGAAATTAGTGGATTGTATAGCCGAGGTCTGCGGTTAATGGGGTTAACGATATTACCGACAGCTGTGTTTGTCATCATATATGCTGAGGAGATTATCCGCGTCATCTTTCAGTATGGGACGTTCGATGAGCAGTCGACTCAAATGGCGGCACCCCTTCTTCAAATTCTTGTGATCGGTATGTTCTTCCATGCTGCGAACTTATATGTCACTCGTTTTTTTTATGCTTACGAGAAATCGATTTTTCCGGTCACAATGAGTTTGATCTCCGTTTTAGGTATTAATGTAGGGCTTAATGTACTTTTGGTCAATCCATTCGGAGCAGCAGGCATAGCCTGGGGAACTTCAATAAGTTCAATATGTAATTTCATCCTTCTCTATGCAGGTATAAATTATGTGTTAAAATTGGAGCAGAATGGGAAGGCGGGCAAGAAGTTCCTGGACGTTGTGAAAATTCTTTTACTATTATTCTTGCTCGGTCTAACATTATATGGATGGAAGTGGTTAGCAACAGATGTTGGTCCTTACATAACTTTGCTGATTGCAGGGGTTTTTGCAATTGTTGTGCTTCCTGTCTTAATGAAATTGCTTCAGTTTCGGGAAATCAATGAAGTAATAGAAAAAGTGAAAAAGAAGGTTGTGAAACAAAGATGAAGTTAGCCGTTATAGGAACGGGCTATGTTGGCCTTGTCTCTGGTACGTGTTTTGCAGATCTAGGTAATGAAGTGATATGTGTTGATAAGCTGGAGGATAAGGTAGAACGGCTTAATCGATATGACATTCCTATTTATGAACCAGGATTAGAAGAACTTGTTAGAAAGAATCACCAAAGGGATAGATTGTCGTTCACTACGGATATTCATTCAGCTGTTCACCATGCCGATATTGTACTGATCGCGGTGGGGACGCCAGAAACTGAATCAGGGGCTGCAGATATGTCTTTCGTCTATAAAGTAGCGGAGGAAATAGGCGAGTCAATAGAGGACGATAAATACAGAGTCATCGTTAATAAATCGACCGTACCTGTAGGCACAGCCGAAAAAGTAGAAGACTTGATAAAAAAACAGCAGCCGAATGCTAACATTAATGTTTGTTCGGTCCCTGAATTTTTGAGGGAAGGGTCAGCGGTAAAAGATACATTCCATCCCGATCGGATTATTATAGGCGCGTCTGATAAAAGAGCGGAAAGCATGTTATTAGAACTACATTCACCTTTGACCGATCAAATTGTTGTTACGGATCCGCGAAGTTCTGAAATGATAAAATACGCATCTAATGCCTTTTTGGCCACGAAGATATCATTTATAAATGAAATAGCCAACATTTGCGATGCTTACGATGCCGATATCAAAGCGGTGGCGGAAGGAATGGGACTTGACAACCGAATTGGCCCTAAGTTTTTAAACGCCGGTATTGGATATGGCGGATCCTGTTTCCCCAAAGACGTAAAAGCATTAAAACATTTGGCAGAAGAGAGAAATTATCAGCCAGATATTTTACAGGCCGTCATGGATGTAAATGAGAAGCAAAGCCATCGGATGGTGGAACATCTAGACCGTATTTTTGATGGAGACATCAAAGGGATGACAGTCGCTATTCTTGGACTTGCTTTTAAGCCGAATACGGATGATATGAGAGAAGCACCATCTGTTAAAATTATCCATGAACTAACTGAAAAAGGTGCATCTGTTCGAGCTGTTGATCCGATAGCAGCGAACAATGCTCGCACACTGCTTCCTGAAGATGTACACATTGTAGAGGATGCACTTGAAGCAATCAAAGACGCAGATGCCGCATTTTTAGTAACAGAATGGGATGAATTTAAGAAAATTACTGCGGACGACTTTAAGAGGCTTCTTAAGCAGCCGGTTGTAATTGATGGAAGAAATGTATTTGATCGAGATCTCTTTAAAGAAAATGGAATTATTTACCATGGAATTGGAAGGAAGTAATATTCTAACCAAGTTGGAGAGAGGGGTAAATAGATGAAAAGCAAGAATGCAGGCTTCCTACTGAGCGTTATGTTATTCATTGTTATTGTTGCCGGTTGTTCACAAGCTTCTGCAGATCCATCAGAAGAAGCGGCAAGTGCCGAGTGGACAGAAGAGAAGCTGGGAGAAACAGAAGAAGATCTGGATGCCGTTAGTGAACGTGTAGATGATTTGGCTCAAGATATTCGAGTGCTGTCCGGTGTTCCTGAATTTAGTGAAGAACCAGTCTTTCCGGATGTGAATGATGATTATTTTGCTTTTGAAGAAATACAATTTTTGTCCGGACAGAGAATTATTAGTGGATTCCCAGATGGTCATTTCCGGCCCGGTGAGACGATAACCAGGTCACAAACTGCCAAGATGCTGAGGGCTGCTCTCGACCTGGATGCCCCCGAAGATTATCAAATTAAAGCCACTGATGTTAGCGACAATCATCACGCTTACCGTTCATTAGCTGCTTTGGAGTACCATGGTATTATGACAGGGAATGACGGAAGGTTAATGCCTTCTGCAGGTCTTAAACGTTCACAAATGGCTGCGTTGTTAGTACGAGCCTATGAACTACCTGAAGCAGACAAGCAACATACTTTTACTGACATAGATGAAGATTATCCAAACTTTGAAGAGATCAACATTATTGCAGACCAAGGCATCACGACCGAAACAGGGAAAGCTTTCCGGCCAAATGAAACAACGACAAGAGCCCAGTTTTCACTCTTTATGTCACGAGCTATACATGACTACTTTCGACCATAAAAAACCGGATGTGAAAGGCAGAGCAGCCTCTCACATCCGGTTTTCATTTGGTTTAACAGAAATTTTATTCGATCGTAACCGTTACCTATTTACTATCTCTATTCCAGTATAATAGTGTTTTAATATTTCTCGGAATGTTTTTCCTTCTTGAGCCATTTTGTAAGCTCCCCATTGACTCAAGCCCAGCCCGTGTCCCCATCCCTTACCGTTAAACTCATAAGTAGCTGGAGCTGTATTGGAATACTCAATGCCATCGGGGGTGCGAACAGCTAGGTTTTCATAAGCGATTGGTTGATCTGAACCATCTTTTTGACGCATATTCATGCCCATAACACTTTCAAATGATTGTTCTGATCCATCCGACATTTTCACTTTAACAGACCCAGGGTTGTTTTCCTTTATAGTAAACATTGTGCTTTTTAGGTTGGTTCCAAGCGCCCATCTAATCGAGTCTGGAGAAGAGCCTTCGGGAAGAACTTTTACTTTTTCTTCACCGGTTGATGTATGAATGGCAGTTGCTCTCATTTGTTGCACACGGCCAGCTTCACTTTTCTCTAGTATTTCTAAACTGGCCATTTCCCAGTCTTCTGAAGGGAAGATCGCTTCGTCAGCCGCATCTCTAGTAACCGTCGTAGTCCAGCTAGTATTAGGGTTGGCACTATGGTTATCGTAAGGGTCTTTCACTGCTCGAATATATGGAACTTTGCTCGACCAAGCATTTTCGCTGTTATCCGTGTAACCTCCGGAGCTAGCGTGGAAATAGGCGTTAATCAATGAGCCGTTATATGTAGCATATAATCCTCTTGTTTCAGTAATTGCTTCATTTGAGCGGCTATCTTCTCCAGAGCGGCCATGATAAACCTGATGCTGCACGGTGTCGTATAGGAAACGATTCGAATCCATATTAACTTTTGCATAATTACGAGCGGCTACCGCTTGAGCTTTTAATGCTTCCTTCGGCCAAGATGCCGACATTTCCCGAGGAACTACGCCTTTTAAATAGTCTTCGATGTCTAGTACATTAAAAAGCTGAAGCCTCTCTTCCTTGTTTTCTTCTGCAGGCTTGATGACAAAAGAGCCGCGATAAGAGGTCTCTTGAAAGGAGCTTCCTGCCCTTAATACAGAAGTCAGGTTTACATAATTATTGGTAGAACGAGGAGACTCTTGCAGGACATAACCTGTCGTCGATTCTATCATGTTATCGTCAGTAATCTTTACCACGACTTTATCTTTTGCATATCTGAACTGAACACTGCTGTCTATGTTTATTTTCTTGCCGTCTTTCAGGTCAATAAGTTCATAAGAGCCTTGGATCGAAGCATTAAAAATGGAAGAAGGTACCAGTTTGACAGTAATCGGTTCTGTATATAAGTCTTCTGGCGCAGACGCTTCCGTATCCTTGGCTGCAGGCCACAGAATAACACAGAGGGCAAGAAGAAACATGGTCAGTTTTTTATACATAGTTACACATCATTCCTTCTATGTAGAAAGTTTGCTATTGCTCGTTTTTGATTTGTTCTACTTCTGCTTCGAGAGTCTCTACGCGGTTTTCAAGAGACGTAATACGCTCGTCCAACGGCTCGATCTGTGAAATAACCCACTCAACACTTGCAAGAACAGGTTCAGATTGAGCAATTGCTGGTGTTTTTACTACTACCCCAAGTGCGAGTACGGCAGATGCCATCCCTGCTAAAAACCATTTTTTCATGACGTGTTTTACCTCCTTTTTACAAAAAAATCTAGTTTTTATCATGCTTATTGTGGAAATACAGGAAATAGGAGAGATTACTAGAAATTTATTCAAGTGTATTATATCACCCCTTTACTAGTAGTGAAAGATTACTAGAAATTTGGCTAAAGATTTTTTGAAAAGAATTATGAATAGATATGTAATTTTTTCGAAAAGAGTTCCCCTTTTCACAAATTATGATATAATTCGATGGGAGTATAATCATTCCAATGATTCATAGATTTCTAGTGTTAATACACAGACGAATAATACAATTTTTAAAAAAAAGAAGTATGTTATCGCAAGTAATAAAATAAAAAAGTATGGGCAAGGTAATAGAGGAGGGCCAAAATGATAACCGCACTGGCATTGATTACATGCTTTTTATTATCACTATTTTTAACACCTCTCGTAAAAAAATTAGCTTTTAAAATCGGAGCAACAGATAAGCCAAACCATCGAAAAGTACACAAAGGCGCCATGGCAAGACTAGGTGGCCTATCTATATATGTTGCCTTTTTAGCAGGCCTTCTTATCCTCCAGCCTAATAATGAATATATGCCGTATATTTTAGCCGGGGGAACAATTATTATTATTACCGGCTTTTTAGATGACTTATTTGAACTCTCAGCGAAATGGAAGTTACTAGGTCAAATCCTGGCAGCGATCATTGTTTTGGTCGGTGGAGTGGAAATTCAGTTTATAAACCTACCCTTTGATGGCAGGTTAGAATTAGGTTGGTTCAGTATTCCAATTACGTTGTTATGGATTATTGGAATAACGAATGCTATCAATTTAATTGACGGTCTAGACGGTCTTGCCGCCGGAGTCTCATCCATTGTGTTGGCAACGATCTCAGTGTTAGCCATCATTCAAAACGATATTTTTATTGTGGCAATGGGTATTGCACTGCTTGGTGGAACATTAGGCTTCTTAGTTCATAATTTTAACCCTGCCAAGATCTTCATGGGGGATACAGGAGCGCTGTTCCTTGGTTTTATGATTGGGGTAATTGCATTATTAGGATTCAAAAATGTAACTATATTTTCTCTCGTAGTACCAGTCATTATACTTGCAGTACCGATATCGGATACTTTTTTTGCCATTATACGACGTTTTGTCAACAAGCAGCCTCTTTCTGCTCCAGACAAGTCTCATTTGCATCATTGTTTGTTACGCCTTGGATACACGCACAGACAAACCGTACTAATTATTTATGCAGTCAGTGCATTCTTCGGAATTTCTGCTGTTATATTTACCATCTCAACACTATGGGTTTCCTTAGTCATTTTGATGTTGTTACTCATTGGAATCGAGCTCATGGCAGAGCGTATCGGTTTAGTGAGTCACGATTACAGACCCATGCTTAGATTAATGAATAAATTCTCTAATACACCTAAGCGCTCATAAAAAGGGCTGTCACAGGGAAATTCCCTCTGGCAGCTTTTTTCTGTCTCTTGGTACTTACCGAAGATGGCATTATCCTTCGCGAGGACGTTTGTTTATTATCTTCCTTTATGATGTTGCAGCAGTTCTTAAAATGAGATCAGAAGAAAAGAGCTGTTCTGCAAGTGAGAACAGCTCTTTCTGACAAGAAAGTTAACTCCTATTCATATTCGGTCTCATTTAAAGCCTGACTATCTTGTGTTGCGGTCGAAGTTCCAGGCTGCCGCGTATCATTTTCTCCAACTTCGAGATGGGCACGCAAAGCATTGGATATGCTGTCTTTTGACTCCTGCTGTAGGGTGTAATAGTATACATTATTAATATACGTGTTTTCGCCCTGAAGCTGGAGGCGTTCAATGCTTTCAAGTGAGCTGGCATAACCGTGTAGAGAGAGCAAGTTTCCAAATGTTAAATTCATGGACATATGCTCTTCAATACTGTTTAATACCTCATCATAGTTACGAATCGATGACAGAGAGGCACTTTTTCGGATAAGAGCTTCTATCACTTGCTGCTGCCGCTCTCCTCGTCCTAGATCACCTCGAGGGTCTTTCTTTCTCATTCTGACGTATGCGAGAGCTTCTTCGCCGTTTAATACTTGGGTACCTTCATTTATCGTTATCGCGCCTTTATTTCCTTCACTATCCTGTTCCGTGAAAGTAAAAGGAACATCGACTTCTATACCGTCGAGAGCGTTAATGATTTCTATGAAAGCTTCAAAATTGAGCTTAACAAAATAATCAACAGGAATGTCAAATAACTCTTCTACCGTTCGAACTGCTAAGTCTGTTCCTCCGTATGCATGAGCATGGGTGATTTTATCTTCTCCCCGCCCAGGAATGGTAACTAGAGAGTCGCGTGGAATACTTGTTATTTTCACAGAGTGTTCTTGTTTATTAAACGTAGCAAGAAGCATGGCATCAGAGAGACCATCTAACTCTCCATCGCGGTTGTCTACACCGAGGAAGAGAACAGAAATGTTGTCTTCTTTTGGATCGACAGCTACCTCTCTTAATTCTGATTTTTCCCCACGTTCTAGCGTTTCCTGGGTGTCGGCTGCTACATCGGTTAGTTTCCAAGCAAAATACCCAATAGCGCCTCCCAGTACTACAAAAGAAAGAAGACCAATCAACATAAATATGCTAAAAATACGGCGTTGTCTTCGTTTACGGCGTCGCATCCGCGATCTAGGCTGCTGTTTAGCCATGATTACATACTCCTTGTTTCAAAGTTTAAGTGATTTAGGGTGTCCAACTTATTTTACAAAAACAATGACCATTCGTAAATAATTTTTAAGAATGGGGGTGGTGAATAGGTTATACTTAAAAAGTCAAGGTGGCTGTCAGCTAGCAACAGGCACTAGGAGGCCGATAAGAAAGCTAGCCCCAGAAGTGAAGGGGGAAGCGAACTCATACACTAACACTTAAAGGGAGATAAGGTAAATCTTGAACAAGCTTGCGTTGTGTTCTCCTGCTAACAAGTAAAGTCGATATTCTTATGAAAATGTTACAAGCAATTATTAGAGGAACACCGATTTCCATCAACTTTCGTCGCCAATACCTTCATTATTCCTGGAAGGGTGGTGACAAATTATTTCCTTGGAAATAAAATCATGGAAATAAAACCAATGATATGTTTAAAAATGAAGAAATCAGGAAGATGAAATATCAGTCTCCAAATAAGTTGTTTCCAGTTCTTCTATACTGCATTGTCCATTGGTTACATTGGTTATCCATTCACTGAACCTCGAGGATTCTTTAACAGGAACGTATACGAAGAATACTACAGCCTCTTCATAGAGAATATCCTTCAAAGGATAAGAGGAATTTCTTAATTCATTTTCCACTTTGCCAAGTAAAGTATACTCTACTTTTACTCCCATTACATTCACACGTTTTCTTTCCACTACACCTGTTTCCTTGATTCCTTCTGTGACAGCAGAAGAATAAGCGCGAATTAAGCCGCCGGCACCTAGCTTAATGCCGCCAAAATAACGTGTGACTACGACGCATGTATCTTTTAATTGTCTTTTCTTTAAAACTTCAAGCATAGGAATTCCCGCTGTTCCACTTGGTTCCCCATCATCGTTTGCTTTTTGCACCTCGTCTTTTTCACCGATCATATATGCTGAACAGTTGTGCGTAGCATTCCAATGTTCTTTCTTGATGGATTGAATAAAATTTTGAGCTTCCTCTTCCGATATTACACGTTTTACATGGCTAATAAACCTTGATTTGTTAATTGTTATTTCACTAGTCCCATGAGCATGGACTGTATAGTACGAGTCGAGCATGTAATAAGTCTCCTTTCCTAATGTAACTATACTATAATCATTTTGTAAAACTACAAAAGTCTGAGGCATGGTATTCTAGAGAAGACGGCTGTATAAAAGAGGGTATAGAAACCTATTTATCCGTCCTATTTGATTAGAATATGCTAAAATAATCATAACGAATCGTAGTTTCCTGTCAAACGAATGAACTGAACTGGAGAAAAGCGTGGTGATATAGTTGGCGGATAAAATGACCCTTGATGAAATTATCAACAAAATGGTACATACTGTAGAGCAGAGCAAAGAACAGATTTTTGAGATAAGTGAACAATCAAGGGATGAATATGAATCATTGAAAGCTGAGCTCGTGCAAGTGCGTGAAGATGTAGCCAAAGTGATTGATAAATCGGAACAGACGGAAATGTACGCCCGTTTTGCTAGAAATCGTTTAGCAGAAGTCAGCCGTCATTTTAGAAGTTACAGTAATGATGAAGTGAAAAAAGTGTATGAAAATGCAAATGAGCTGCAAATTAAACTTGCAGTTCTTCAACAAGAGGAATCACAGCTTCGCCAGCGCAGAGATCAAATTGAACGTCGTCTGATCCAACTCGAGGGTACTATTGAACGAGCTGAAACATTAGTTAGTCAGGTTTCAATCGTACATCAATTTTTGGCAGGTGATCTAAGAGAAGTAGGTGAAATGGTAGAGGACGCAAAAGAAATACAACAGTTCGGTCTTAAAATTATAGAAGCACAAGAAGAAGAACGAAAAAGAGTGGCTCGTGACATTCATGATGGCCCAGCTCAAATGCTTGCGAATGTCCTTCTTCGCTCGGAAATTGTAGAGAGGGTAAGCAATGAGCAGGGGGTAGATGCTGCTATCGATGAAATAAAAGACTTAAAAACAATGATACGCTCCAGCCTGGCAGAAGTAAGGCGCATCATTTATGATCTCCGCCCAATGGCACTTGATGACTTAGGTCTAATTCCTACACTCAATAAATACTTACAAAACATGGAAGAGAGAACCGGTTTAATTATTCGCTTTTCTCACCTGGGGCGAGACTTAAGACTTCCAGCAAACGTTGAAGTTGGTTTGTTCCGCCTCATTCAGGAAGCTGTACAGAACACTTATAAGCATGCGGAAGCGAATGAAGTTCAAGTAAAACTGGAGATGAAACCTTCTCAAGTTAATATCGTCATAAAAGATGATGGGAAAGGTTTTGAATCAGAGAAATCAGAAGAATGCACGTTCGGGCTGCTGGGCATGAGAGAACGAATTAATGCTTTAAAAGGTCAATTAACCATTGATTCCATACCTAATAAAGGTACCGTCATTATTATCCAAGTTCCTGTAGAAGGTTTTAAAGGAAGCCCAAACAGGAGGCAGCCCCAAAAAAAAGAGTTACTGAAGAGTAGGAATGTCTAACGTTAGAAACGAACTTTATTATACAGCAACGATCTATGCAAAGGAACTTAATGCGAAAGGATGGAAAGCATGCCAGATAAGATGGAAAAACATATTAGATTAATTCTTATAGATGATCACCAGCTGTTCAGAGAAGGGGTAAAACGTATTTTAGATATGGAACCCAACTTTGAAGTAGTAGCGGAAGGGGACGATGGAGAAGATGCTCTACGGCTAGTGGAAGAGAATGAGCCGGATGTTGTTCTAATGGACATCAATATGCCAGGAACAAATGGCGTAGAAGCAACAAGAAACCTAATAGAAAAGTTTCCCGAAGTGAAAATTCTAATCTTATCTATTCATGATGATGAATCCTATGTAACTCATGTATTGAAGACCGGAGCTTCTGGCTATTTGTTAAAGGAAATGGATGCTGATGCATTAATTGAGGCAGTAAAAGTAGTGGGGAATGGAGGAGCCTATATCCATCCAAAGGTGACCCACAACCTCATTAACGAATATCGCCGCTTGGCGACAGGAGGAGAGGGAGAAAGCGGGTCAACGGAAGTAGGCTATAAAGAAGTAGAGTACCGGAAACCGCTGCATTTATTAACACGGAGAGAATGCGAGGTTCTACAACTTATGACGGATGGTTACAGCAATCGAATGATTGGAGAATCTCTTTACATTAGTGAAAAGACAGTCAAGAACCATGTAAGTAATATATTGCAAAAAATGAACGTGAATGACAGGACCCAAGCTGTGGTAGAGTCAATAAAAAAAGGCTGGGTAAAAGTAAGATAAACACTGTGATTGGGTAACTGGAGGTGCGACGCCTCCAGTTCTTCTTTATCTTTTCATTGTTTCTTCTCGCCTGTGTTGGTACTTCTTTCATTCCTTGGTAGCCTGATTATACTCTTGTTCCCGTTCTTTTGCGATGCGGTAACGCCGGAGTAAATCTTCTTCTTGCGATTCAAATTCCTCTTCTGATATCTCTTCCATTTCGTATACCATTTGAAGGTGAGCCAATTTTTTTTGAATGTGTTCTATATCATACAATTCCTTATCTGCTTCGTCTTTTACTTTATTAGCAACCGCTAAAACGGTATCGAGCGGCCACGTAAATAATTTATGAATCATGACGTTTGACCCGCTTTAATTTTAAGGTTAATGAAATTGTAGGCTGGCCATGGACCTGTATATGTGAAGTCAATACAACTTTTCCATTTCTCATATATTTCATTGACCCGAGCATCAAAAGCCTCTTCATTTTCTAGACTAATTAGAAAAGAGGCGTTCAGAAGCATTCTCTCATTGATGACCTCATTACTCTTCGCTGCTTCCGACAGCTCAGCCAGCGGTTGAAACACCTCTTGTTCAAACTGAGAATGGAGAGAGGTGACAAATGACTTAGCGGCTTCTCCTAATTTCAGTTGTTCATAATAATGAGGTTTTGCGGATGCTGCATTTCTTTTTAAACGTTGCAAAGATGGGTTCTTGTTTGCTTGCTCTGTTATCCACTCTTTTTTGCCCATCAGCTTTAGGCCCACTTCAATCTTATTTTCTATTTTGGGGAATATATGTTGAAACTGCTCATAAAGCTGTTCCATAAATAAGTGCACATCTTCTCGGTCCTCAAGAATATTACCAAAGCTCATTGGAATAACAGAGAATTCTTCCATAACCCGTGAAATCGTTTGTTGGTGATTCCGTGCATTTTTTCGAGTAGGTTCATAAATTTTAATAGGAGCGGATGCTGTCACCATAGACATATCATGGAAAGGGACCGTGAAAACTTCTGTCACTCTGCCATCTAGTTCTGTCGTTCCAAAACTCCGTTCTTCTGCTTTAGGGATCACTGCAAATAAATATAAACCCTCTTCTTTTTGCACAATCATTGCTCCTTTTCTATTAAAATCAATGGGAATCTTGGAGTATTTCTCGTATGAGATTTTGGGCCTCTTGTATGGTACCTGAGCGCCCGCTCCTCACTAAATAGGAGGAAAGGACATCAGAACAAGTTTGCCTAAAAATAGAATCTTCGCTTGAGAAAGATGCTTTTGAGTTTTTTGCAATCCTCGCAATCATAAAAGCGGCCCGCAACCCAAGCCCGACGCTTTCATCATCTGTTTCATGTTCAATTTGTTCTATTAATTGCCACACTGTGTTAGATTCTTGCTCTGATAAGTTCTCTGATTTTCGAAGGATGGTTTCTTTTGTTTGTTGTGACAAATTGATTTCTAACGTGATGAGACGATCAGCCAAAGCATCTTGTGTCTGAAAAACGCCAGCATACTCCGTTGGATTAGAAGTAAGTATCAGTTTAAAATTCGGGTGGACAGCAACAGAAGGCTGTTTTTGTTTCGTTCCATAAAGAGGCAAGAGCTTCTCTTCCAAAACGGATAAAAATAAATTGTTGGTCTCTGGGGTAGAACGTGAAAACTCATCATAAATAAGAACATGACCATGTTGGACAGCTTCCGTTAGTCGTCCGGGAGTCCAGTTTTCCTTCACATTTGCATCTTGTTTATATACTTGGCGAACGAAATTATCAATTGTTTTAGAGCTGGACCACCCTGTTGTGCCGCCAATTAAATCAACGTTATTCATTTCGTGATTTCCGTGAATGATAGTAGCTGGTTGGTTCAATTCTGCTGCTACCTGCATGGCAAGAGCCGTCTTGCCTGTTCCGGACGCACCGGTAAAATGTACAGGATAACCTCCATTTAAATAACGTTTGGCACGGGCAATCAGGTCATTTCCTTCCTCTGTGCGAATGAACGAAGGATGTTTACTTTTCGTTGTATACTGTTTTTTCGAGTGTTTCGTGGGGGCTGATACTTTTCTATTTTTTGACATGGATTTTCGATGATTATTTCCTCTGATTGCAGTTTGTCGACTAGTGGGAGAGGAACTGATCCTGTTGCCATTCAAGGTTGATTACCCCCTTTCTATTTCTTCCACTCGCGTTGCTGTACGCGGACGCATGTGGATCCGTTCAAATGAAATAATGTCCAAATTCTCGTCCAGTTGTACGACATAAACTCCTATAATTTGATCCCGTCCATATTTTTTCATGTATTCTTTTTCTTCAATGACCTCTACTCGTGCCTCCCATTGCTCTTCTTTTTTTACAATGGAAGTAATTCGATGAATAGGAGATATATGTTTTTCAAAAAATACATTGAGTGATTGTATAATGTCTTCCATGCTCACTAATTTTCACCACCGTCATTTTAATAGGCTGTCTTCACAAACTTCGTTGCTTTGACTTTTAATAAGAAAGATTGCCCCTTTGACAAAGAGGAGGTTGGGACAAAAGTATTTAAATGAAAGATAAATCCGAACAACTTATGTTGTCGCTTTGTCAAAATACTTCGCTTTCCGCGGGCACGGCTTCAGCTTCCTCGGAAAGCGAAAACGGCTTTCCAGCGGGATCTTCAGCTCGTGCTGTTCCCGCTGGAGTCTACGTATTTTGACTACGCTGATACACTGCGTTTATGAAACGGGTGACTCCTTCAACATGTGATCGTTCGTCTTTAGAGTTGACTATTCTAGTTTTGTCCCAGCCTCGTCACATGCTTCGAAGTAACAAAAGAATGTCTAAGGGCAGTCCTATGATTGAAACTGAATCAATCTTTATGCAAAGTTTATTTGTTCACGATCATCATTTATATAATCATCTGTAAGTTCTCCTTGCACTTCATCTCGTAATAAACCGACTGCATCAGCATAGCGAAGCCATGTGTCGACACTGGCAATGACCACTCGAGCCTCCACAGTGATTAACTCGATACCTACTAGTGATACTCTGGCATAGAGATCAATGACTACTCCTTTATCTAAAATACGGTCTACAACTTCAGCTAAACTTGAAGAATCGGTACTTTTCTGAATACCCATTGAGAATCGCTCCTTTATTTAAGGTTTCTTAATATAACTGACACCTTTTATATCACTAGCACCCTTGATATTAGAGTAACCTTTAATATCACTGGCTTTTTTAATTCCATCCTTCGAGGATGTTCCTGGGTTTGTTAGTTCATTGTCTTTGATTTCTTCTTTTGCATTTTCTGCTTGTTCTTGTAACGTTGACTTCACTTCATTAAATCGTTCTCTAGCTTCTCTTCCTTTGTCCTTCAGCTGTTCACCTGTTTCTGCAAACTTTTCTTCCATTTCATTTTTGGCTTCCCTTATTTTTTCAAATGTACCATAAAATTTTTTACCAACAAGTGCAGCAGAAGCAGCGTTTTTCGCTTTCGGATGATCTTCAACAACATCCTCTGTTTCTTTCTTCACTTCTTGTTTTAACGTGTTAACAGAATTTTTAATGGTAGATCGAACGTTTTTATTCACCATCAAGGCAGCACTGCCTAATAGGCTTGCGCCCCCGGCTATTACCGCTTTTTTTACAGGGGGGTGGGATTCTTCAGCGGCCATTCAAGCTATCCTCCTTTCCAGCTAGGATTCTTTTATTTTCCCTAAGAAGAAGCCATCCACTTCACTAAGCCGCCCCCTCCATAAAACGGAGCCTTTCGAAGGAAAGGAAGCCCCTGATTCGCTAAATAGATTTGCCTCTTTTAAATGAATATAATTTGCCTCCGTATGACTGTTAGAATCAAGTGATTCACTGGCACGAACAAGTTGTTCATGAATGGAACTTTCCGTTTCATCATCTGTAAACTCGTTTGCAAGCTCTGATAAGTAGTCGCTAGCTGGTATCATCGTGCCACTTACGTGTGTGCCGTTTACATTTAATGTAATATCAAGAAAATAATCATCTTGAGCGTTAACCGTTTCTATAAGCAACTGTAAGATGCTATCCTTTTCCAGTTTGTTTCCAGATGTCATTTCAAAATCACCCTTTGTTTGAAGCGGCTTGTTTCTCATTTTTCGTGTCTTTATTTTCTTTGTCAGACTTTTTCTTCTGACTCGAAGATGATTTGGTGTGATCTACCTCTGTCTCCGCTTTTTTTGTGTTATCGTTGCTGGCTGAGCTATCATCGTTGGAAGGATTGTTTTGTTTAGTTGAGGTTTGGTTTGTATTTTTTTGTCGTTCTTTAGCAGTGGAACTCTTACTTGTTTTCTCTTGTTCTGACTCCACTAATTTTGTAAGCTTTCCTTCAATTGCATCGAGTCTTTCTTTCAGTTGATCATTTTCTTCTTGGAGTGTATCGAGCAAAGCATCCATATTTTCCTCATCTTCTGGGTTGTCAGGTGCATTGTCTTCTAAACGAGTTGTTTCATGTTCGGTTTTATTGTTTGATTGACTACCATTAGAAGGGGATTCAAATAAATTTCCAGCTGATTTTTTTATGGATCCTGTCGCTTGTGATACTTTTGTTTTAGCTGTTTGTCCAATATTCCTACTTGTTTGTTTCAGTTTTTCTTGATCCAAGCCCGTCCACTGTTCTTTCATCTTTTTTCGGTTTTCCGGACTGGTTATATATCCAGCGGCTGCTCCTATTACCGATCCTGCAATAGTCCGAGTGACTGCATTTCCATTGTTTTGACTTGTTTGCTTCTGATTTTCGGAGAGATCTCTCGTTTGTTCCTGCGCCATGTTTTTTCGCCTCCTGATTTATGAATGTGTATTTTCTAGGAGCTTTGACAACATACCTTCAATACGGTCGAGTCTGTCCTCCATTTGATCTGTTTTATTTTTCATTTCTTTGTATTCCATACTGTCTTCCCCCTGGGCACTTGTATTGGGATCGTTTTCGCTCGTGTGGCTTATTCCTTGTGATGAAAGAAGCTTTTTATTCAAGCTGCCATTCATATACCCATTTATAGAAGTCCGCAGGCCATTTGTTAGCTGTTCGATTGCGATTTCTTGGACAGTCTGACGGAGTTGTATTCCTGCTTCTTGAGCAGCTTTTGATTCACTAATTTTTTGGACGATCTTTTTTCCAGACTCGCCACTCGACAAATATCCTATGCTTCCACCGACTAGACTGCCTGCTATGACATAATTTCTAAGTGTTCCTTTCTCTGACGGAGTGGAAGGTTTATCATTGCCAGCCATCTTGGCACCTCTCTTTCATCTTTTTATATGTTTCCTTACCCGCCTGCTTTCGGCTATTAACCAGCAATGCGGGAAATAGTTAAAAATAGCACTTATGATGCACCCCACAGCAATGTTTTCTCAAAGAGGAAATCTCTTGAAGTTCTATGCGTTAGAAATTATGATAAGAGGAAAGATAGGAGAGAAAGTAAAAGAGAAATTATTTAAATATAGAAAGAGGCTGAACGAATGGGTAGTATAGCGATAGTTACAGACAGTACAGCTTATCTTCCGAAAGAAATCATTGATGAATATGGCATCACGGTTGTCCCGTTGAGCATAGTGTTCGGGGATAATGCTTATGAAGAAGGAAGTGAATTATCAATAGGGGAGTTTTATAAGAAACTCGGCTCAACGGATCAGCTGCCAACTACTTCTCAGCCGTCGATAGGGAAATTTATAGAAGTCTTTTCTCAACTTGGTGAGTCTTATGGTGAAATTATTACCATCCATTTATCTAGCGGTATGAGCGGTACGTATCAAACAGCTTTGACGGCAGGACAAGAAGTACCGGAAGTGGAAGTATATGGATTTGATTCCGAGATTAGTTGTACTCCTCAAGGATATTACGCAGTAGAAGCTGCTAAAATGGCAAGAGAGGGAGCGACGGTTCATGAGATATTAAAACGACTTACAGAAATGAAAAAGAGCATGAGAGCTTATTTTATGGTAGACAGCTTAACCCATCTTCAACGCGGTGGTCGATTAAATGGCGCTCAGGCTTTAGTGGGAAGTCTATTAAAAATTAAGCCCATTTTACATATTGAAGAAAAGACCATTGCACCGTTTGAGAAGATCCGCACAGAGAAAAAAGCCATCAATCGTATCTTATCGCTATTTGAAGAGGATGCTGGTACCGGCGTCCCCATACGAGCTGCCGTAATTCATGCTAATCGGTTGGAGAAAGCAGAAGATGTAAAGAAAAGGCTATTAAATCAATACGACAATGTAACTATAGATGTAGGCGAATTCGGACCGGTCATTGGTACACATGTCGGGGAAGGAAGTCTTGGAATTGCTTGGTACAAAGAATAGCTTATGCGGGAAGCTGTATCCAAAACAGAAAGATTTCTCGTTTACAAGCTGATTCTGATGTATTCTTGGACACGGTAAGAGCATGCATACTGAAGAGTAAACGGATCCTCTTCGTGCCTGTAGTTCGACGGAAGAAAATTCTTAGATGCAGCCTTTAGCTCGTTTTCTTTACGGCTACTGGCGGTACATAAAAAGGAGTGATATCGATACGTTTTGTCCATGTATTTAAACCTTCCCTTAACAGTACGATATGTTTACCTGAGACATGTAGCAAAGAGTCAATGGAAGTCATTCGAGGACCTTCTGTTATTAGTTCACTTCCGCAACTTCCTCTCCCTGACAGTGACCATTCTACCGGTTCATTCAACGATCCTCTCTACCATTCCATTCAAAACAAGCTCTACGGAAAAGAATTGTTATTAAATGAATTAGAAGTGACATGGGAAGACCTTCACCCCCTGCTTGAGTCTGGCATTGTCTCCATCCGGTCCGGACTTCTTCCTCTAAATAAAACATTCCGCTGCCATCGTTGTTATACAGACAATCCAAAAATGTTTGGAAGAGCTCCCTGTTCCTCCTGCGGCTCGCTGTGTACTTATTGTCGTCATTGCATAATGATGGGAAAGATTAGCACTTGCACACCGTTGTTACGATGGAACGGTCCATCTCCAGTAAATTCCCCCCACCCCCACCTGAAATGGGAAGGGACTTTGACAAAGGGACAACTGAAAGCGGCTCAGGCTTTAAAAGATTCAATTGAAAAAGAACAAGAACTATTGATCTGGGCTGTTTGCGGGGCGGGGAAAACAGAAATCTTGTTTCCTGGATTACAGTTTGCTCTTTCAAAGAAGAAAAGAGTGTTAGTAACCTCTCCTAGGACCGATGTAGTCCTTGAATTGATGCCGCGAATGCAAAAGGCATTTCCTAATATACCGATCAATGGTTTATATGGAGGGGGAACTAAAAAAGATCCTCCTGCTTCTCTTGTTATAGCCACTACCCATCAAACGATGAGGTTCACTGACACATTTGATGTGGTTGTTATTGATGAAGTAGATGCTTTTCCCTTTCATGCTGATGACTCTCTTTTGCACGCTGTTTATAAATCTAAGAAAAATAAAGCATCGATTATTTATCTGACGGCCACTCCATCTGAGGACATAAAGCAGCGGGTAGCAAATGAGGATCTCTCTTCCGTTGTGATTCCACGCCGCTTCCATGGTCACCCACTCCCTGTTCCTCGCTTCCAATGGTCTGGTTCCTGGCAAAAAGATCTGAACCATATGCGCCTTCCGAAATCTTTACAAAAATGGTGTGCTCACCGAATAGAAAATGGTATTCCTGCTCTTCTCTTTGTTCCAACAATTGAAATTTTAGAAAAAGTAACTAGCATACTGAAGCGTAAAAACCCTCATATCCAAGGAGTCCATAGCAAAGACATAAAGCGACACCAAAAAGTGTCGGAATTTAGGGAAGGGGTCGTACCATTACTTGTAACTACCACGATCTTGGAACGCGGGATAACGATTCCGGGAGTGGATGTAGCTGTGCTTGGTTCGGAAGATAACATATTTACAGAGAGTGCATTGGTCCAAATTGCGGGACGAGCAGGGAGGAGCTCAAGTAAACCACATGGAGATGTAGTTTTTTTCCACTTTGGTAAAACAAAAGCGATGAAAAAAGCCTGCCAACATATAGTGAAAATGAATAGGAGAGAGGAAGGAAAGTGAAATACAAAAAGCCGATGAACTTAGAAGCAAGTCTAGATGGAAGAATCGATCATTGTCTATGGTGCAGTAAAAAAGTAGAAACAAGAACTAGTTGGCAATCATTCATTTCTAATGCTTCTCACCAATATCTCTGCTTTTCGTGCAAAAGCTTACTTCAGCCGCTCCCAAAAAATTGTTGTGTTCGTTGCTCTCGTCCGTTATCGATAGGTGGAGAACATGTGGAATGTTTGGATTGTAGAAGGTGGAGAGAAAAGGACAACATGGGAGACACTCTTGAGCATAACCTGTCTCTTTACGTGTACAATGAAAGTGCTAAAGAATTAATTAGTCGATGGAAATACCGTGGCGATGCAATATTGGCATTAATTTTCCGAACTGAATTACGGCGTCTATACTTACAGAAGTATTGGGATCACTTGCCGATACCTATCCCTATTAGTGATAAAAGAATGTTAGAAAGAGGGTTTAATCAATCTGAACTTCTCCTTTCCTTTTTATTAGAGCCTTTAAGTCTTGTAGAAAAACTTTCTATGATACTGACCCGTATGAAAGGTAAGAAAAGGGAGGAAATACCCCCTGCTGCATCCTCGATGCTTCTGCGTTTAATGGATGAGAAAAAGCAAAGCAAAAAAACAAGATATGAACGAATGATGGCAACAGAAAATCCTTTTCGGGTGAACACGAAATGTTCGAGTACAATTAAAGCTAAAAACATAGTGTTATTGGACGATATATATACCACAGGCTCTACATTGAGAAGGGCAGCAACTGAATTAAAATCTCATGGAGCTAGAAGTGTACGTGCTATTACTCTATTTAGAGGTTCGTAGGGAGGGGGAAGAGAACAATGAATGACCTAGACAATTGTCCTCGCTGTAGCAAGCTATTTGTGAAGGGGATTCGCCCCATATGCCAGTCATGTTTCAAAGAGAGAGAAGAAAAATTTCAAACCGTATATACGTATATAAGAAAAAAGAAAAACAGAAAGGCGACCATGTTGGAAGTATCTAATGAAACGGGAGTTGCTGAAACAGATATTATCCAATTTATTAAAGAAGGACGACTTCATCTTCATCACCTTCCAAACATGGCATACCCATGTGAATCATGCGGACGAGAAATACAAGAAGGAAGAATTTGCGATACATGCAGCCAGGGGATCCAGTCAACTTTAAAAAGAGAAGAAATAGAAAAAGAACGAAAAAGACGCTTAAACGAAAGGGAAAAACAGAAAAACAAAACGTATCACTCTCTCCAGGATCGACTGAAATGAGTCGAATGTAGGGGTTAAATAACTTAATTGTCATCCGATATAATGAGTAACTAGGAGTGAAGTTCGGTTTTCGCTAAAAGGTAAGATCTTTGGAGGTGAAGCAAATGAAAATTAATCCACTCGGTTCTGCAGGTAACTTGTACCAAAAACGTATGGATCATTATCGTACTAATGACAATCCTACTTCCAAACAAACAGATAAGGTAGAGATATCCAAAGAAGCTCAACAAATGCAGCAAAAGAGTGATTTTTCAACACAGCGAAAAGACAAAGTAGAAGAGCTGAAAAAACAAATTGAAGCCGGAGAATATAAGATGGACACGAAGGAAACAGCGCGTAAATTCTATGAATATTGGAATGGAAAAGCGTAAGAGCTATTGCTGTTTCACATGTTTATTGGGACTTTTATGTCATAGAATTAGCCATACCTAGAGGGAAGGAAGCGCGGAATGTATGTCGGTAAAAGTAATATTTGAATCGATGGCCCTCCTGATTCAGCAGCATAAAGAACTCCATCAACTGTCTCTAAAAAAAACGGATCTAATTAAGAGGAATGACATCCACCAGTTACACTCCCTATTAAAAGAAGAGAGTACACTTATTCGGAAAATGGAAGAGACAGAAAGGGCCAGGCACAAAGCAACACTTCGATATTTAGAGGAAAGAGATAATAACTGCCCTGAAGGCACAGTGAGTGAACTCGTGAAATATCTCCCTGAAGGATACCGGAATCCTCTAGTGAAGCTGCAAGAGAATCTGCTTTTAGAAATGACTAGATTGCGAGAAAGAGAAGCAATGAATCGGATGTTACTTGAGGACTCCCTTCATTTTGTTCAAATGACGATGGATATGATTCAGCCAGATCCAGAGGCGGTTCACTATACTCATCCGGAATCAAAGGGAGGAGAAAACGTAAAAGGATACTCTGTCTTTGATTCGAAAGCTTAAAAAGGATTTTATTCTCAGGAGGACAACATTTATGTATTCCACTTTCCACGGGTTAGAAACAGCTAGACGGGCTATGAATGCTCATCAAGCTGCTATTCATACGACCGGAAACAATATTGCAAACGCAAACACAGAAGGCTACTCTCGACAAAGGGTAAATTTCACTCAAGAAACCCCATTCCCTAATCCTGGACGGAATGCTCCACGTATTCCAGGGCAAATTGGTACTGGCGTGAAAGCAGATTCTGTACAACGCATCCGTGAAAATTACCTCGATATTCAATTTCGCGGAGAAAACGCACAGGCCGGTTATTGGGAGAAGAGTCACGATATTTACACACGTATCGAAGATTTGATGAATGAACCGTCAGATAATAGTATCGGGCGGACTCTAGATCGTTTCTGGCAATCTCTTCAAGATCTTTCTGTCCATCCAGAGGACGAAGGAGCAAGATCTGTAGTTAGACAGCGTGGCGTTGCATTAGCTGATACGTTCAATTATATCTCGGATTCTCTTGAGGCGAACAGACAAGATTTGAAAAAAGAGATGGATACTACTCAAAAAGAAGTTAATTCGATGCTTGAACAGATTAACGAACTAAATAAGCAGATTGCGCGCGTTGAACCTCATGGTCATTTACCGAATAAACTGTACGATGAGCGTGACTTACTGATCGACCGATTGTCAGGAATGATAAATATTGAAGTAGAACGAAATGAAAGTAAAGGACAAGCTGTCGCTGCTGCAGAAGGTACGGTAGATATTTTTCTTTTGAATGAAGAAGGGGACAGGTTGACAACAGAAAGTGCCGGCGAAACACAGGAGGTCATGGTTATCAATGGTGAGTCAGGAAGTTATGAGTCTCTAAGTATTACATTCGGTGAAGACGCGACTTCTGTCAGTGAAGTTGCTTTTGGTAATACGCAATTGGATGATCTGATAAATAGTTCTCCAGGAAAAATACAGGCTTTAGTAAAAGGATACGGCTATGATTTTGGTGATGGTGTATCTGGTGTGTATCCGGAATTATTGAAAGATCTTGATGAGATGGTTCATGATTTCGCCGTTGAATTTAATAAAGTACACCAATCCGGAGTTGGATTGGACGGAAGTGATGAAGTTAACTTTTATTCTGGAATTGATATGGTTAATACGGACAATGCAACGAATGCATCAGCAACTATTAGAGTTTCTGAAGAGATTATGGAAGACTTGAAAAACATCGCCGCAGCTTCTAAGACTGCCGAGGGTGATGAAGGATACGCAGGTGATGGTTCCAACGCACTAAACCTCGCGGCTGTAAAGGATAAAGTGGATGTGCAGGGTACATATCAAGGAATCATTGGAGATTTGGCAGTAAAAACAATGGAAGCGGGACAGATGAGAGATAACACGGGAAACTTAAAAGAAAGTATTGAATTTAACCGCCAGCAAGTCAGCAGCGTCTCGCTCGATGAGGAAATGACTAATCTTATTCAATTTCAGCATGCGTTTAACGCAGCAGCACGGAATATAACCATGGTTGATGAGATGTTGGATCGTATTATAAATAACATGGGTATCGTCGGAAGATAATGAGAAGGGCAGGTAAGGAGTATGCGGGTAACCCAGTCTATGCTGGCACAAAGGTCTCTACAATATATGAGCCAAAACTATGAAAAAATAAGTCAGCTTCAAAATCAACTTTCTTCTGGGAAAAAGATTACTAGAGCGTCTCAAGATCCCGTAGTGGCGATGAATGGTATTCGTTACCGAACACAACATATAGAAGTAGAGCAGTTTCAAAGGAACTTAGGAGAAGCATACAATTGGCTGGATTCCTCGGATTCTGCGTTAAATCAGGCCACTCAAGCGCTTCAAAAAGTCAGAGAGCTGCTTGTACAAGCGTCCAATGATACGTATGAAGAAGGCCAAAGAAGCAATATTGCTAAAGAAGTCAATCAATTAATGAAACATGTAGAATCGGTAGCCAATACAAAAGTTAACAATAAATTTATTTTCAATGGGACAAATACTACAGAGCCTCCTGTTACATTACATGATGATGGTGCAACCACATCAAACAATGAGGAAGATGTGTCTATTGAATTAATGAAAGGAATTGAGATACCAGTAAATTCTCGTCCGTCTCGTGTTTTCAGTGATACGTTGTTTACTGATCTGTTGGAAGTGAAAAGTACATTAGAGGATGAAGGCGCTAGCGGGGAAGAATTCACAGGGCTTATTCAGAAAATGGATGATAGAATAAATGATATTGTCAATGAACGCGCGGAGATCGGGGCAAGAGTCAATCGTTTGGAAATGATGGAATCTAGATTAGGTGAACAGCAAGTGATGGCTGAGCGAATAATGTCTGAAAATGAAGATGCAGATATGGAAAAAGTAATTATGGATTTAATGTCGCAAGAAAATGTATTACGATCATCCCTAGGGGCAGGGGCACGCATTATACAACCAACACTTCTGGATTTTCTAAGGTAAAAGTAATACTCGGATATAGAAAGGAAGCAGTAGAGTGGAGTTGGCAAAAGTTTCAGTTATGACAGAAAGCGCTAAACTCGGCTTCCGGATAAGCACTCCTTCGCTGACAATAAAACAGCCTCAAGCTGACCTTCAGATACATCAGGACGCAGATACAATAGAAATATCCACCGATGCTGTGAAAGTTTTTATAGACCAAACAGACGCACGTGAGGATGCAGGTCTTGTTCCGGTATTAAAAAATGCAGCTTCTTTCTATCAAAACGGAATGCGTTCGGCCCAAGAATATATAAGTAAACAAATGAAGGAAGCCGAAATTTTGAAGACCATTGAAAACAATGCTGGCGGCGGCAAAGGGTTAACGAGATTGGCGAGTAAAGGAAGTGTATTATTCCAACATGATACGGTCCTTGGATTTATTCCTGAGCATGCTTTTAAGGTATCATTCCATGTACAGAAAGGTGATGTTACTTTACAAACAGAGCGAAAGGAACCAACGATTCACGTGCGTAAAAATGAACCTGAGATTCACGTGCCGCGCTGGGACGTATCATATGATGTAAGACAAAGGGCGAGCATCGAATTCCATGTCGGTGGGGAGTTTTTTAATAAACGTATTTAAAGGTGGTTCATTGTGAAATTACATACAAAACATTTTGGAGAAGTGAATATAAGAGAGGAAGACATTATTGTTTTCGAGTACGGACTTCCAGCATTTGAAGAGGAAAGAGAGTTTGTTTTATTGCCTTTTGGACAAGAAACTGCTTTTCATATTTTACAGTCCATACATACTTCACCACTAGCCTTTATTGTGACAGATCCCTTTTCTTTCTTCCCTGATTATGAGGTGGTATTATCTGATAACGTGATTGAGCAGCTCTCCCTCGAGAAGGAAGAGGATGTGGCTGTGTTATCCGTATTAACGGTACAAGATCCTTTTAAAAAAACAACAGCCAATTTACAAGCTCCAATTATATTAAATTCCCCAAAAAAAATTGCGAAACAATATGTGATGAATGACTCTATATACAGTCCCAAACATTATCTGTTCCCACAAGAGGAAAGGTCAGCATCGGGAATGGAGGGGGACAGATAATGTTAGTATTAACACGGAAGACGAATGAATCGATTAAAATCGGCGAAGAGATTGAAGTAAAAGTGCTTCATATCGAAGGTGACCAAGTAAAGCTGGGGATACATGCACCTAAGCATATAGACATCCATAGAAAAGAAATTTATTTGGGTATTCAGAAAGAGAATAGTGAAGCTGCGGAAACCGGTAATCTTGACATTTTAAAACAGCTCACCAATCAAATAAACAATTCGTAGCCCGGAGCCAGACTCCGGTTTTTTTGTATTAAAATTAGAGAGTGATCTATTCGACTCACACCAATAACAAGGACCTAGTTGGAAGTAAGACATAAATAGGTACTCTTGTTCCTTGTTATTCGATTTAAATAAAGGTAATATTTTACAAACAATAGGCTGAAAGGGAAGTGTTACTTTTATATCTTTTCTCACTAAATGTAATTTTGACCGGGGGGATTTATCTGTGATACAAGCTAATTTAACAAAGAGTACTGTAGCTAAACGACCGATTTTGTTTCTGGATACAAAAGATAACACTTCATTTCTATCAAAACTTAGTAACCAACATGGGAAAGAAGTAGAGGAAATTACTTCACAACAAGTGTGTTCCTGTGTAGAGTTCGGATTAAAAAAAGATTGTGTTTATTATAGTGTCTGTGATGAAGACACACTCATACAAAAGGCCTACGAACTCAGGCGTGTCCCGTCTTCCTTTCGGCTCGCTGTGAATGTCTCTGTGAACGACATTCAAGTTGTAGACAGTTTGTTTCGAGAAGAAGCCGTATCTATTATATTAGCGTCAGATCGTGAACGGAAACAGTGGGGAAAGCATTTTGAAAGAGCTCAATCGTTTCATGTGTATGTCGACCCTTTATTTCAGCCGTATCTTATCGAAAAATATCGAGAGATGAAAAGTGAGGTTGAGCATGAAAGTGAGGAAAAAGATCTACGACTGGACACTGAAAAAGCTTTAACTGTATTATCGCAGGCAGAAGCTCGCATCCTTGAAAAGATACTAGAGGGAAAGAGTAACAGACGAATAGCAGAAGAATATTTTTTATCAGTAGCCACGGTCAACAATCATGTTAGCCATATAGCTAAAAAAATGAATGCAAAAGATCGCACTCATACTGTCAAGCGTGCGATCGAAGAGGATTGGGTTATCTTTAAATAATTATTTATTTCTACATAAATTGTAATATTTAATGGATGGGGTTTCGAAACTTTTGTTGAAAAATGGTTTTGCAGCGTCCTGTTTTTAAAATCTGCTGTTCAATAATGTAAGAGCTTATACTAGTAGAAAGCTGCTGTCCATCATAAAAAATGATGATAGATCCGTTCTCATCGCAGACGGTTCGATCCACATGATCATAAAATAACCATATATTTTCAGGCTTTTTTGCTGACATAATCGGGAAAGCATAAATCCCCTCCTGTTGGTCGACAGGAACCGGCAACCTTTGTCTGAAACCGAGCTTGTGCTTCACTGCATCATATCTCCCTTGTAAGGAAGACCCTCTTTCAAGGCACGCTTTTTTCATAATATGAATAGGTGATACATTTGTAGTGAGCACACTCCCTCCCACTTCATAAATTTTCGTTTTTGATTCCCCTTTGAAAACAGGGATAAGTGCCATTGTTCGATGATTTACCATATAATCTTCTACCATTACTGATTCCATGTTTTACCCCTTCTTCCTCTGTTTTTTTTGTTTAAAATTTTTCTTTAACTATAATTATACCTCAATAGGTAGAATTAACCACTACAATTTTCCTTTATATTAGATTATTTATAACATTCTATCTACTTTTGTACTGATTATTGCTAATAAGCAAAGAAGTTCTTACATCTTCCATGGTAAATACCGATATAAATAGAAATAACAAAAATGTTTGTGGGAGAGATATATAGAATGCAAACAGTACAGAACACAGGAGCGCTTCATCAACGTGAAGATATAATGGTAACAACGATGCCTTTAAATAAAATTGCGGAAAATAAGACAGAGAACAACATACGAATTAACAAAGAGAATCTTGAGGAACAAGTGGAGAGCATGAACCAAATGATGGAGTCGATTTTTACTCAGTTGAAGTTTCACATTCATGAAGATCTTGATCGAATCTATGTACAAGTGCTTGAACGAGATACGGAAAAAGTAATAAGGGAAATTCCTCCTGAAAAATTTTTAGATATGATAGCTTCTATGCTCGAACATATAGGGCTTATTATAGACGAAAAAATATAAAGATATATTTTCAGAGGTGAAGATGCCTCTTTTTGTATCTTGTTGTATAAAGGTTTTATAGCATGATGCCGATATAATTTCTAAGCTAGAAAACAACTGATGAATAAATACATTTATAATATTGCAGTTCGATAGTGTGAGAGAGGGTGTAAAGGAAGAGTGAGACTTTCAGGCTTTGCGTCAGGAATGGATATTGAACAGATTGTTGGCGATTTAATGAGAGCAGAACGGATGCCAATGGATAAAATGGTCCAAAAAAGACAGACCATTGAGTGGCAAATGGAAGAATATCGTTCGGTGAATCGCTTATTTGAAAGTTTTAGAAACAATATATTTGATTCTGTCATGAGACGTTCGAATATGGGCGCACGTACGGGTTCTTCCTCTAACGAAGATCGAGTTTCTGTTACAGCTTCAGCAACAGCGAGTAATGCAAATTACCGTGTGTCGAGCGTAGAACAATTAGCAACAGCAGCTTCTCAAACAAGCGGAAGTCTAGAAGGACTTCCACCGAATGAAGAACTTTATTCTGTTACATCTTCGACGATGTGGAAGACAGGAAAAGTACAAAAAGAGACTATACAAGGTGAAGACACGAACACTTATAAGATACAAAGCGAAGGATCAGCGATAATCGATGATATAGATAACATGGTCATCAAAGTGAACGGAGAACTTTATGAACCAGAAGATGGGGAAGTAGAAATAAAAGACGATGAAATAACTCTCCATTTTAATGAAGCGCTCGGGATAAATGACAAGGTATCAGTTACTTATTTTACGGAGGACGCAGAGGAAAACTCCTATTATATGAGTGGTGACGTGACTACCTATGACAAAGACGGAAACGCCGTACGTGATCGAATCATTGTCCAAGGAAATCAAACAATGCAAGACGTATTACAAAGCATAAACCGTTCTTCAGTAGGAGTAAGTGGATTCTACGATGAACATACAAGTCAAATTGCATTCACCCGTTCAGAGACAGGGGACTTTAACCAAAATGGAAATGAAATGGTTTTTGAAGGGACGCTTTTTAATGAGCTCATCAATATGTACAACAGTACAGGGGACCCCGTGGAAGAAAGAGAGGGAAAAAATGCGATTTTTACTGTTAATGGCTTGAGAACGGAACGTCATAGTAACACGTTTACGATCGATGGAATGACGATTACTTTAAAAGAGACATTTGACGCTAATGAGGATGAAGCAGTAACCATTGGGTCATCTATTGATACGGATACTGTATATGAAACGATCAAAGGATTCGTGGATGAATACAATGAAATGCTCGACACCATTAACGAAAAGTTGGGGGAGAAACGTCATCGTGACTACCCGCCACTTACAGATGATCAAAAAAAAGAGCTGAGTGATAGAGAAATTGAACTATGGGAAGAAAAAGCAAAAAGTGGACTTGTCCGTAATGATCGACTTCTTTCAGGCTTTATGAACACCTTTCGGTTAGACCTCTATGGAGCTGTGCAGCATAACTACGAAACGGATTTTAAACAGCTCACTACCATTGGAATTACAACCACTCGTAATTATATGGATCGCGGGAAGCTGGAAATTGATGAAACAAAACTAAAAGATGCAATTGAGGCAGATCCAGATGCTATGTATCAGCTGTTTGCGGCAGACGGGGAAAGCCGAGAGGAACAGGGTATTGCTCGCCGGTTACGTAATTCTCTAGACCAAGCAATAGAAGGAGTTGCAGAACGAGCAGGTGGTGCGAAAGGGAAAATACAAAACCATCAATTCACTTTAGGACGAAATTTGAACAATATAGAAGACCAAATAACAGATTTTGAACGACGCTTAACGGACATTGAAAATAGGTATTGGCGACAATTCACAGCTATGGAAAAGGCAATGGCGCGAGCGAATGAACAAGCGTCGTTTCTTCAGCAGCAAATGTTAGGTAACGGATCTTAACATTATCAATAAGCGTCTTTCAATCAGGCTTTTGTTAACTCCTGGTACAGCACACCAGACAAAGTGAGGAGAGAGTAAAATGGCTTCACATCAAGCGCAAACTATCTATAAACAAAATATGCAGAAAGCCGAAGAGTATAAAAAACACACACAACATAATAAACCCCCTTCCGCCACTGAAACTTATCGCAACTACGAGAGGACTCCCGAGCCGAGTGTAAAAGGTAGCCCTCATACCTCTATCTCTCAAACAGATGCTTATAAGCAGAATGCACTTCAGACAGCATCTCGTGGGGATTTGACATTATTGCTGTATAACGGGTGTTTGAAATTTATCGATAAAGCGGACAAAGCATTATCAGATAAGAATATGGAACATAAAAATAAATTCATCATGAGGGCCCAAGATATTATTAGAGAGTTAATGATCACATTGAAGACAGATACAGATACAGGGAAGAATATGTATCAGCTTTATGATTTTATCCATAGAAGGTTAATTGACGCAAATATCAACAATGATAAGAAAGCATTACAAGAAGCACGTGATTTGACGCTGGATTTCAGGGATACTTGGAAGGAAATTATTAAATTGGATCGTCAGCAGCGCTTCGGGCAGAAGGATCAAGTGTAGTATGGCTTTGCTTAAAGAGTTGTATCTTGTTACGAAGGCTCTCCATGAACATGTATCTGTTCCTCTAGCTGACAGTCTAGAAGAAAGGGAGTCTTACCTATCTCGGATGAACGCTTTGCTTGAAGAGCGAGCTACTCTGTTGACTAAAATGAAAAGCGGCGCTCAATATAGCGATGCGGAGATGCAATTAGGGCGTGAATTGGTGAAAATGAATGAGGAAATCCATCAAAGGATGCAAGGTACCAAAAATGAGATGAGGATGGATATACAGCAATTAAAGAAGAAAAAGAAATCGAAGCGAGTGTATGAATTACCATATGAAGGTCCCACCGTTGATGGCGTTTTTTTTGATAAGAAAAATTAAATAGAAAAGGTCGCCCTGTGTCAGCTTGTTGCTACAGGGGACACACTTGAACCTAAGTCGACAGGAAACTAAAAAGACCGGACTTGAGATATTCCTCAAGTTCGGTCTTTTTTGTGTGCCCGGCATGCGCACACGCTTTAGGGTTCAAGTCCCGAACGGTGAAGGTTGCTGTAGCCGTTAGCCAAAGGCAAGGGTGTCCACCGTGAGGTGGAATCTGAAGGAAGCTGGAGGCAAATCTCCGACCCGAGGAACACGAATCTCATAAAAGGCTGTCCTTCTTGGGTGAGGCTGCAAAACAAGTCGAAGTCCGAGCGACCAAAGGGAAGGGCAGTAAATGAGGCGGGTACATGGAGAGGAAGTTTGTGCACCTACCCGGGGAGGTCTGATCGGCACGCTGTACTCTTGCGGTAACCGGCTTCGAAAGAGGCCGCTGAACGATCAGAAGTCAGCCGAGGCCATAGTACCTGTTATTCTAGAGAACAGGGAAGGGCTGAATCATGTAAGGAGAATGACAACTTTACGTACGTACCACTTGATGAAGCAGAAACATGAAAACCTTCCTAGCGGAGGATGCGGTGAATCCCGCGGGGGACGTTAGAAGGGCCGAAAGATGGTACCACACAAGAAGATCGGTCATTCACGAGGAGAGATATCATGTTGGAGGAAATCCTTGATTACTACAATGTACATCAAGCACTCGAAAGAGTGGAAAGAAATAAAGGGAGCCATGGAATAGATGGAATGCCCGCAAAATCCCTGCGAGAGCACCTCATGAACCACTGGTCGTCCCTTCGGGATCAGCTCGCAAAGGGTACCTACGCTCCTGAACCCGTCCGTCGCGTAGAAATACCTAAACCGAACGGAGGTAAAAGGAAACTGGGTATCCCAACGGTGACGGATCGATTCCTCCAACAAGCCATTGCACAGGTTCTCACCAAAGTCTATGACCCCACCTTTTCCGACCACAGTTATGGATTCCGTCCGAACAGACGAGGGCATGATGCGGTAAGGAAAGCGAAGTCTTATATGAAAGAAGGCTACCGTTGGGTTATAGACATGGATCTTGAGAAATTTTTCGATAAAGTCAATCACGATCGATTGATGAGAACGCTTAGTGAACGCGTTAAAGATAAGAAGGTTCTACGTCTTATCCGTCGCTATTTACAGGCAGGAGTATTGGAAGATGGACTGGTTCGTCCAAATACGGAAGGTGCCCCGCAAGGTGGCCCATTAAGCCCGCTTCTCTCCAATATTGTGCTGGACGAATTGGACAAAGAACTGGAAAGAAGAGGTCTGCGTTTCGTAAGATATGCGGACGATTGTAACATTTACGTGCGTTCCAGACGAGCTGGAATACGGGTGATGAATTCCATTACCCGCTTTATTGAAAAGAAACTCAAGCTAAAGGTGAACCATGAGAAAAAAAAAAAGTGCAGTGGACCGCCCCTGGAAACGAAAGTTTCTAGGATTTAGTTTCACTAGCCACCGAAAGAGTCCAAAGATACGAATAGCTAAGGAGAGTATTAAACGGTTCAAAACACGTGTCCGGGAATTAACAAGCCGGAGGAAATCTATCGCGATGAAAAACCGTTTGGAGAAACTCAATAAATACCTCGTTGGCTGGCTAGGTTATTATCAATTGACTGATGCCCCGAGTATTCTGAAAGACATGGATAGTTGGATTCGTCGCAGGCTCCGAATGATTCGGTGGAAGGAATGGAAGAAAGTGAAGACAAAAGGGAAGATGCTTCGGAGATTCGGTGTCCCAAGGCCTAAGGCCTGGGAATGGGCAAACTCACGGAAAGCCTATTGGCGAATTGCCGGAAGTCCCATTCTTCACAAAACCCTTGATGACCAATACTGGGCAAGTCAAGGGTTAAAGAGTCTATGGAAAAGATATCAAACTCATCGTTGGACTTAGATGAAACCGCCGAGTACGGAGCCGTACGCTCGGTGGTGTGAGAGGTCGGGGGTTAGTCACCCCCTCCTACTCGATTACAACTTTGCAGTGTTCATGGAAGACTATCTCATGTCAGCATGTAGCAGCTTGGACACCCTTTGATAGGATAGGTTTCCTTTGCCAAGTATAAAGACGTTCTGTTCATGATACACATATCAACGTGGAAGTCAGCGCATATTTCGCGAGCCAGATCACTACTATTCACACTTTGATTTACTTTCTATTAGATTGTCTCACTTGTTTTCTTCTTTTTCTGAAGCAGGATCGGCTTCTTTTATCTCTTCTTGAAACTTCTCGATTTCCATTCCTTCAATAGTGTCGAACTCTTCCATGTCTTCAAAGCCCTGAAACTCTTCTAACTCCATTTCTTCAGCTTCCTTCAGAACACCTGGAGGAAGTGTGACCTCTTCGGTTTCATTGATAGATGAGAATCGCGTGACAAACACGTAATCAGAGGCATAAGTATTTTCTTGCTCACTATTTATATCTAAACGAAGATTCATTTTGATTTTCTTCATATAAAACGTCTTTTTATCAATGTGTATTTCATAATTTAATTGCTTAATCCCAGACATGTACATAAGATTTTCCATTCCTGAAGAAAAATCTGTATTTATTAATCCCATCATTTCGATAGCGATTTCCTGCATTTGTTGAGTGCTGCCACCGGCAGTAATTCGGTAATGGTCTTTTCCTTCCTCGATATGCATATCTTCTGCGTATGCTTCGATGATTTCTAACATTCGCTCTGGACTCTCAAAAGACTTGTCAAGGGACTGTAAATCAGATGCGAACTCATCTGGAAATTTGATCCAGCGTGCTTCATTGGAATCAAAAATAAAGATGCCCTTGTCTGTAAAATAACGTTCTAAACGAGTAGTGTCATCGGCAGTCTCTGTATCATGGTTACGTTCGAGTGTGTAGATGCTTGCCTTTTCATGGTAGTGGATAGGATCTAAATTTACGTCTGTCGTAGACCGATACTTGTTGTATAAAAATTGTTTTTCATCTAGTTGAATATATTGGTTCATATTCGTTTCAATCGTGTAATTCTCCATCGCTTTCATTGATTGAATGGAGTTATTAATTAATTGACCTCTGCTGATCTGCTCTTCTTCTTGGCTATCCTGACTTATTGGTGGATTTGAATCTTGGCCACTTTCTTCCGTTTCTGCCTCAGATTCACAGCCTAAAAGAGTGAAGGTGAGAGTGAACCCCAGCAAGACCGCTAAAATAGGGCGCATGGAAAATTTCCTCCTCTAGGAGCATACTAATTGGATGCTCAGTCTCAAGAAAGATGAGACATCATAAAAATAGTATCATAAGTGGGAACTTATGGATAGAGGAGGAAAAGCATGGGTCAGTCTTAGATCCATGCTTGTGTGACAATACTTGAGGTAGTGTAAGCAGCTTAAGCAATATGTGTGAGGAAATAAGAAATCGCTGAAACAGCTGCTTGGAAGGTATGATGACTATACTTCATATTGTATAATTGTTATAAAAATTTTCAACCTTTTCTGTCAAATAACATCGAAATTCAAAAACATGACTCTCATGTTGGTTGAAAAATGAAAATTAGTATGAGGAAGAGGAGAGAGTGTGAAGAAAATTTGACGAAATTTCGGTTTTAGAAGGGATTAATAAGGAGAATAGAGAATAATATAAACATCGAAAGGAGGAGTTTACTTATATGGAATACAATATTCGTGGCGAAAACCTAGAGGTGACTCCGGCTCTTAAGAATTACGTGGAAAAGAAAGTAGGAAAATTAGAGCGTTATTTTGATACGACTCCCGTGGCTGATGTACATGTGAAGATGCAAGTACAAAACACGGAACATATTATAGAGGTGACGATACCGATGCCTCAACTATTGTTGAGAGCTGAGGAAGTTCACCCGGACATGTATGCTGCAATTGACTTAGTCGTCGAAAAGCTTGAACGACAAATTCGTAAGCATAAGACGAAGGTGAATCGCAAGTTTCGTCAAGAAGGCAGTGTCCGTTACATGTTTAAAGATAATATTGAAGATCTAAATGATGAAATTGTAAACGGTGCTCCCACCAATGCTGAGTTTCCTGAGAGTGAGATCGATGATTATTCTATTGTCCGTACGAAGCGTTTTAATTTAAAACCAATGGACGCGGAAGAGGCTATTTTGCAAATGGATATGTTAGGTCACACATTCTTTGTGTTCTCTAATGCGGTGAGTGGGGACACAAACGTTGTCTATAGAAGAAAAGACGGGCGCTATGGGCTAATTGAACCAGAGTAAGAAGGTTGCTCGTTTAAACAAAAAATCCGTAATAGAAAAGCTGTCTGCGTGAGCAGGCAGCTTTTCTATTACCACGTGTAAGGGCCTTTCCTCGTTTGTAAGCATGTAAGGAAACTGATAAAATAAACAACGAATACGATATTTATTTCCAAAAAAATTGACGGATACATGATACGTATCACCCTTGAATGGACATGAAGGTGAAGTGGCCATTTGAACATGGATTTAAATGATACGCTAAGAGAGGGCGATGATATAAACATGATCGGCTTATTAAAAAAAGTGATCGGTGATACCAACCAAAGGAATATTAAAAAGCTTCAAAAGAAAGTAGATGATATAGAGAGCTATCAAGACGAAATGACAAAGCTGTCTGATAGCGACCTGCGTGCGAAAACAGAAGAATTTAAAGAGCGGTACCAAAACAATGAAACATTAGACCAGCTTCTTCCCGAGGCATATGCAGTGGTAAAGGAAGCGGCAACTCGTGTGTTAGGACTCACTCCGTTTCGCGTGCAACTTATGGGAGCAATTGTCCTTCATGAAGGTGATATTGCAGAGATGAAAACGGGTGAAGGGAAAACATTAGTGGCAACAATGCCAGTTTATCTAAACGCTTTAACAGGGAAAGGCGTGCATGTTGTCACAGTGAACGACTACTTGGCTAGACGTGACAGTGAACAGATGGGAGAAGTTTACCGTTTCTTAGGTTTAACGGTTGGTTTGAACGAGAAAGGAATGAGCAAAGAGGAGAAAATCGCAGCTTACCAAGCGGATATCACATATGGTACAAATAATGAGTTTGGGTTTGACTACTTACGAGACAACATGGTCCTTTATAAAGAGCAAATGGTACAGCGCCCCCTCTACTATGCGGTAGTCGACGAGGTAGACTCGATTTTAATTGACGAAGCACGTACGCCTCTCATTATCTCAGGATCTGTAGAACAATCTACAAAAATGTACCGAGCTGCGGATGCTTTCGTTCGTCACTTGAAATTAGAAGAAGACTATACGTATGATGAGAAGACAAAAAACGTTCAATTGACGGAAGAAGGCGTAAATAAAGCGGAGCATGCTTTTAAAGTTGAAAACCTTTTCGATCAAAAACACGTTCAGTTAATTCATCATATTAATCAGGCATTGAAAGCACATGCGGCTATGCATCGTGATGATGATTATGTTATTGAAGAAGGTCAAGTAGTCATCGTAGACCAATTCACAGGACGTTTAATGAAAGGGAGAAGGTTTAGTGACGGCCTTCACCAGGCTATTGAAGCTAAGGAAGGGCTTGAAGTCCAGAAAGAAAGCATGACACTTGCTTCGATTACTTTTCAGAACTATTTTCGCATGTATAAAAAATTAGCAGGTATGACGGGTACGGCAAAAACGGAAGAGGAAGAATTTCGTAATATTTATGGAATGAATGTTACCGCCATACCTACAAATAAACCAATTATTCGGGATGACAAGCCTGATTTGATTTATAAATCAAATGAAGCTAAATTCCGGGCGGTAGTTAATAAGATTGAAGAGCTTTATCAATCAGGACAGCCTGTTCTTGTAGGGACCGCAAGTGTGGAGACATCCGAACTAGTGTCCACTTTATTAAAGAAGCGTAAAGTTCCACACAACGTCTTAAATGCGAAGAATCATGAAAACGAAGCCAAAATAATTGAAAATGCTGGTCAAAGAGGAGCCGTTACGATTGCAACAAATATGGCTGGACGTGGAACGGATATAAAGCTTGGTGATGCTGTACTAGATTTGGGAGGATTATTCGTACTAGGGACAGAACGTCATGAGAGCAGAAGGATTGATAATCAACTTAGAGGTCGTTCCGGCCGTCAAGGTGACCCAGGAGCTTCTCAGTTTTACCTTTCAATGGATGATGAATTGATGCGCAGGTTTGGTTCTGACAACATGCGAGGCATGATGGAAAGGTTAGGCATGGAAGAAGATGAACCTATAGAAAGTAAACTTGTTACTAGAGCGGTCGAACAAGCTCAAAAACGTGTTGAAGGCCATAATTTTGATGCCCGTAAACAAATCCTTCAATATGACGACGTAATGAGAGAACAACGTGATATTATTTACGCTCAGCGTATGGAAGTCCTCGAAACAGATAACTTAAAAGAAATCGTAAAGAATATGGTCCAATCAACAGTAGAGCGTGCTGTAGCTTCCTATACGCCCGAAAACATTGTTCCTGAGGAGTGGAACCTGGAAGGATTAGTAAATTATTTGAAAGGCACGGTACTATCAGAGGAAGATATCGTAGAAAAAGATATAAAAGGAAAAGAACCTGAAGAAATAATCGAACTTGTTCTAGAAAAAGTGAACGAACGATATGAGGAAAAAGAGGTAGAAATGACGCCCGACACAATGCGTGAGTTTGAGAAAGTCATCATGCTTCGTGTCGTGGATCGAAAGTGGATGAATCATATTGACCAAATGGACCAGCTTCGCCAGGGGATTCATTTGAGAGCATATGGTCAAAATGATCCGTTACGTGAATATAAGTTTGAAGGCTTCAATATGTTCGAAGAAATGGTTCACGCTATAGAAGAGGAAGTCTCTACCTATGTCATGAAAGCGCAGGTTCAAAGTAATTTAGAACGAAAAGAAGTAGCAGAGGGAAAAGCAGTACACGGTAACAATACGGAGCGTCAAAATGCCAAAAAGCGCCCGTTTCGGAAGACGGAAAACGTAGGTCGCAACCAACCTTGTCCGTGCGGAAGTGGAAAAAAATTCAAGCACTGTCATGGCAGGCAGGAAGCTCAGTAAGTATATTCATGTAATAACTCCGAGGTGATGAATAAATGGATATGGCAGAGATTAGAAATGAACTTTCGAGAATGGCTGCAAAATTAGCGGATTTCAGGGGGTCTCTTTGACCTCTCTGAAAAAGAGGAAAGAATCGCTGAACTAGAAGAAAAAATGACAGAGCCAGGTTTCTGGGATGACCAGGACATTTCAAAAAAAGTAATCGATGAATCAAACGTGTTGAAAGAAACAGTAAATGGTTTCAAAGAAGTAAATGTACTGCTTGAAGACTTGGAAGTGTCCTATGAGCTCGTAAAAGAAGAGAATGATGAAGATTTAATGCAAGACTTAGAAGATGGAATAAAAGAGCTCCATAAAAAACTGCATGAGTACGAACTGCAGATGCTGCTGAGCGAGCCATATGATAAAAATAACGCTATCCTTGAACTACATCCTGGAGCGGGAGGAACAGAGTCACAAGACTGGGCATCCATGCTTCTTCGCATGTATAAACGTTGGGCAGAAAATAAAGGCTTTCAAGTTGAAACGCTCGATTTTTTAGCGGGTGATGAAGCAGGAGTTAAAAGTGTTACTCTTCTCATCAAGGGTCATAATGCTTACGGTTACTTGAAGGCAGAAAAGGGAGTTCATCGTTTAGTAAGAATTTCACCGTTTGATTCCTCAGGACGTCGTCATACTTCTTTTGTGTCGTGTGACGTGATGCCCGAACTTGATGATAACGTGGAAGTAGAAATCAACTCAGAAGATTTAAAGATAGACACGTATCGTTCAAGCGGTGCTGGAGGTCAGCATGTTAATACGACAGATTCAGCGGTGCGTATTACCCATCTTCCTACAAACACAGTAGTAACCTGTCAAAATGAACGTTCTCAGATTAAAAATCGAGAGCGAGCGATGAAAATGCTGCGTGCCAAGCTGTATCAGCTTAAAATTGAAGAACAGCAAAAAGAGGTGGATGAACTTAGAGGGGAACAAAAGGAAATTGGCTGGGGAAGTCAAATTCGTTCCTATGTTTTTCATCCTTACAACATGGTGAAAGATCATCGCACGAACGTGGAAATAGGTAACACTTCCGCTGTTATGGACGGAGAAATTAACCGCTTTATTGATGAGTATTTACGTCGTACGATGAACACATGACAATCCGTTTAGGGGGCGCAAAATGGATCTCAAGTTAAAAGACAAAGGAGTCGTCGTATTAGCTTCTAGTAAAGGATTGGGAAAAGCATCCGCACTTGAATTTGCTAAAGAAGGAGCTCAAGTGATGATCTCAGGCAGGTCTAGGGAAAGACTAAAAGAAGCCGCGCAGGACATTACAGAAAAAAGCGGACAGCCTGTTTTTTGGGAAGTATGCGATCTCACAAAAGCCGAGGAAATTCAAGGGTTAATGGAAGAGGCAAAGAAAAAGATGGAAAGGATTGACGTTCTTGTAAATAATACAGGAGGTCCTCCGGCTGGTACTTTTGATCACATGGCAGACGAGGATTGGAAATACGGATTTGAGTTAGTATTATTTAGTGTGATCCGGGCAATACGGGCTGCTTTGCCAGAGCTGCGAAAGAACCAAGGGAGAATTGTGAATATCACGTCCTCCTCCGTTAAAGAACCACTTGAACAACTTATTCTTTCGAATACTTTTCGAATGGGGATTGCCGGCTTAGCTAAAACTTTAGCAACAGAACTTGCACCGGATGGTATTCTGATAAATACAGTGGGGCCAGGGCGAATTGCTACAGATCGCACAAGAGACCTGGATGAAATTAAAGCAGAAAAAACGGGAAGAACCTTTGAAGAAATCAGAAAGAATAATGCATCGTCTATACCCATGGGACGTTATGGCCATCCAGAGGAATTTGCTAAGCATGTAGCATTCCTTGGCTCAGGCGCAAACACTTATGTGACCGGTCAAACTGTTTTAGTTGAAGGCGGTATGGTGAAAGCTTATTAAAGTCACGAAATTGAAACATTTTTCCTGATAAGTACCATAATCCTTGAGACTCAACGGCTTAGGTAAGTTTTGGTAAGGTTTTAATCCATTTAAGATAGGGTATAATAGGGGCGTACAACCAGCAATCAAAATAATAATTAAAACACAATGATCGGAGGTAGAGTTCATCATGAAAAAGTTTCTTATGGCTATGGCTGGAAGCGGTGTACTTATCTTAGGCGCCTGTGGAGGCGGCGGAGATGAAGGTGCTGGAGATTCTGGTAATGGTGGAGAAGGCGGCGGCACGTATGATGCGGCTGCTGCAGAAGAGGTTTATCAAGGAAACTGCGCATCATGCCACGGTGAAAACTTGGAAGGTGCTAGTGGACCTGCGATTGCAGGGACACCTCAGGATCAAGTAGCAGAAATGATCGAAAATGGCGGAAATGGAATGCCAGCTGGTCTTGTTGAAGGCGAAGAAAAAGACATGGTTGCGCAATGGGTATCTGAACAGTAATTTGAATAAGGAACCAGAGATGTGTGGTTTTTATTAGCCACACAGCTCTAGGTTCCTATGGCTTTGTGAAACATAAATTTTCCTTTCTCCTTCTTTTTCTACACACAATATCCCTCTCGTTTAGTTTGTTACCTTTCTGTAACTCCCTTGTAAATAAAAATTAAATTCCCTGTTCTCAGTTTTCAAATGAAAAATGGTTGAAACAGAAACGTAATACAATTTATCTCTATTCTTCCTCTATTAGATGATATAATAATGACGGATTACGACATAAAGAGATTTTTTTCAACTAAATGGATGAAAGTTTCCTACTAGTAATAGGACGTGATGAGAATTATCGAAATGAATAATGTTTCCAAGACGTATTCCAATGGGGTGAATGCGTTAAACAACATAGACATCTTGATAGAAAAAGGTGAATTTGTTTATGTAGTTGGACCAAGTGGTGCCGGAAAATCGACATTTATTAAAATGATTTATCGAGAGGAACTGCCGTCATCAGGGTCCATACATATTCAAGGTTCTGATATTACAAAATTAAAGAGCAAGCATGTTCCGTACTTACGCCGGAAAATTGGCGTCGTGTTTCAGGATTTTAAACTGCTGCCAAAACTATCTGTCTATGAAAACATTGCTTTTGCTCTCGAAGTAATTGAAGAACCCCGGCACATCATTAGAAAACGGGTCATGGAAGTATTGGACATCGTGAAATTAAAAAGCAAAGCACGTTTTCTTCCAGATGAACTTTCAGGCGGTGAACAACAACGAGTTTCCATTGCCCGAGCTATCGTAAATGATCCCCGGGTCCTCATTGCAGACGAGCCTACAGGGAATCTCGACCCGGATACGTCATGGGAAGTAATGGAGACGTTAGAGACAATTAATCGCAGTGGAACTACGGTTATTATGGCAACTCATAACCGTGAAATTGTAAACACCATTAAAAGACGTGTGATTGTTATTGAATCAGGCCGTATCGTTCGTGACGAATTAAGGGGGTCCTACAGTTATGAAAGGTAGAACTCTAGTCCGTCACGGGAAAGAAGGGCTCAAAAATATTGGCCGAAATGGTTGGATGAGCTTTGCTTCCATTAGTGCGGTAACAGTAATGCTCATGGTAGTTGGAGTTTTCCTACTGCTCATTTTAAATTTAAATCATTTCCTAGAGAGTGTAGAGGAAGACGTAGAGGTACGTGTATACATAGACCTTACAGCAACGGAACAAGAGCAGGAAGAATTAAGAAACGACTTAGAACAACTAGATCACGTGGAAAGCATTACATATTTAAGTAAGGACGAAGGATTGGATCAGCTTATTGATAGTTTAGGAGAGGACAATAGAGAAGTATTTGAGTCTCTCCGTGATGAGAACCCATTAAATGATGCGTTTATTTTACGAGCAACCGACCCGCAGCTAACTGAGCAAGTAGCTTTGCAGGCAGAAGAATTAAATGACATTGACAGAGTTGATTATGGAAAACAAGTAGTCGATCAATTATTCAAGGTTACAAACGTCATGAGAACGATGGGTATCGTACTAGTCCTCGGTTTAATGTTTACGGCAATGTTTCTTATTTCAAACACGATCAAACTAACAATCGTTGCCAGGCAAAAAGAGATTCAAATCATGAAATTAGTCGGTGCTACGAACGGGTTTATCCGCTGGCCTTTTTTTATCGAAGGCATTTTATTAGGTGTCATTGGGTCGATTATCCCATTAGCACTGGTGACGGGCGGATATTATTACGTTTATAACAATTATGCTAGTCGTCTAAGCTTGGATTTTGCAGAATTATTACCTGCCTCTCCATTATCTCTGCAAGTTTCACTAATATTGCTTGCAATCGGTGTATTCGTAGGTGTGTGGGGAAGTCTTACTTCCGTACGCAAATTCCTAAAAGTTTAAGTAAAACAATTGTTACAGAGAGCTAGTTTTCATAGTACTGAGGAGGAAGACGGAGGAATGAAAAAAAAGTTAATACAAACAGTTATGGCACTAACCATCGTAGTTTCTGGTTCAGCCGCTTATACTGGAAGCAATGCTGAGGCTAACACAGATTTACGTGATAAATTAAAGCAGCTGGAAGAAAAGCAAAATAGCAATGAGTCTGAGAAAAAAGAAGCAAAAAAGGAAATGAAACAGCTGGAAAAAGAAATTAAAAAAATCCATGACGATATGAGAGAATTGGATGAACAGATAACCGAAACGAATGATAATATTTCAGACAAGGAAAGTGAAATTGAAGATACCGAAGAGCGGATAGAGGAGCTTGAAGATCGTATAACCAAGTTAGAAGAGCGGATTGAAGAGCGAGATGAACTCTTGAAAGATAGAGTGCGGGCGATGTATCAAAATGGGGGTTCTGTCGATTACATAGAAGTTCTAATGGGAGCCAAAAGCTTTGGTGATTTTTTAGACCGGGTATCTGCCTTGAACATAATCGCTGAGCAGGACCGTGACATACTTGAAGCCCATATTCGTGATCAAGAAAGCTTAGAAGAAGCAAAAGAAGAAGTAGAAAAAGAACGAGAGTCTTTAGAAAAAAACTTAGATGAACTGGAAGGGTTACAGAATAAACTAGAAAAAAAGAGAAAGAAAAAACAAGACATACTTGGTGATTTGGAAGAAGAGGAAACAGTACTGCAAGATGTGCTTTTAACATTAGAAGATGAAAAAGAATTGCTGAAACAACAAGAAGAAGCAGCAAAACAAGAACTACGAGCCTATGAAAAGCGCCAAGAAGAATTACGTAAAGAACGTGAGAAGAAACGTCAATCTCAAGGAAGCAAGTCAGAAACAAAGGATTTTAACACAAATGCAAGTGTTCCTCATGATAATGGGAGTACGCTTATGAAACCTGCAACCGGATCTATCACATCAGGATATGGTCCGAGATGGGGAAGGATGCACCACGGGATTGATATTGGACAAGGTGGCCGTTCAAATGTCCCAATAGTGGCAGCAGCTAACGGTACCGTCGTGAAAGCATCTTATATGAATGGGTACGGCAATACGGTAATGATTTCTCACAACATTAACGGCCAACAAATTACTACGTTATATGCTCATATGTCATCCTCAAGTGTTTCAGCAGGCCAACGTGTCTCAAAAGGAGACCAAATTGGAATCATGGGTAATACGGGAGCGTCGAAAGGACCTCACTTACACTTTGAGGTGCACGAAGGCCCTTGGAATGGTGCTAAGTCTAATTCTGTGAACCCGAGAACGTATTTAAAATAATTATCTTATTAATAAGACCATCCACAGATATTCTTCTATGGATGGTCTTTTACTAGATTATTAAACATTTAAAATTTTTAAAATAAATGTTGACCAGATAGTCAAAGTACTATAATATATAAAATATAAAAAATTCTAATAATTCAAAAAGGAGGGGCGTATATATAATTTGATTACTATTGGTTAGTGGCACATGCTAGAGGTCGCGATTTTTAACATTTTACTCTATTTTTATACTATCCAGACAAAATAATCATTATAATCGTGAAGAAAGTGGATTTATAATCCAAAGAACAATAATATTTTAAATTTAGAATGGGGGTAAAAGATTTGAAAAGTAAAGCTATATTTTTAACTCTGTTTATTTGGGCTTTTCTAATTGGATGTAGTTCCCAACAAGGGAGTGATGAGGAAGCTAGCGCAGGAGAAAAAGATGGTGATGAAATTAGAATTGGAGCTTTATTTCCGCTCACAGGGTCCTTAGCTTTGCTTGGTAATGAATCTTACGATGGCATTAAACTTGTAGCAGACGTTGTGAATGAAAACGGTGGTATAAATGGTAAACAAATATCTTTAGTGAAAGCCGATGCACCTGATGCGACTGCTGCACAAAGTGAAGCAAATCGTCTTATCTCCCAAGAAAAAGTTCCTCTTATCATGGGGACATATTCAAGTGGGTTATCAATTGCTGCAACACAGGTAGCAGAAAGAAACGGAACAATATATGTAGAGTCAAATGCAGTTTCAGATGAAATTACGGAGAGAGGGTTTGAAAATATTTTTCGGGTTACTGAATCTGCTTCGATGCAGGGTGATGCAGCTGTAAGTTTCACTAATGAATATTTGGCGCCTGATTTTGGTGTGAAGGTTGATGAGTTAACTGCAGTAATTATGCATGAAGAGTCTTCTTTTGGGACAGCAGTAGCAACGTCAATTGAAGAAAAGGCAGAGAATTTGGGAATTGAACTTTTATCAATTGATAGTTATAACTCAGAAACAAATGACTTGTCTTCAACAATTCATAAATATAAAGAATTGAAGCCGGACATTGTTTTTGCAACTTCTTACATTAACGATGCCATCTTATTTATTCAACAATCAAAGCAGTTGAATTTCAAACCGAAAGCAATTGTCACTACGTCAGGTGGTTATGCCCTATCTGATTTTGGTGAAGCATTAGGTGAGGATTCTAATGGGATTTATGTAGCCGATGCACCTTCAAATCCTAATGAAGAAGCTTTGACAGAAGAAGCTATCAAATTAAAGGAACAATTTACAGAAAGATGGAAGGAAGAACATGGTACGGAGTTAACAGGACAAACGTGGAGGGTTATTAACGCAGCATTAGTTATGTTTACCGAAGTATTACCAAATGCTGAAAGTTTAGACGCGGACGGTATCAGAAATGCATTGTCTCAAGTAGATATTCCACTTGGAGAGTTGCCTAATGGGTCTGGTGTTAAGTTTAACGAAATAGATGGCCAGCCGGGGCAAAATAGCAGGGCGGAGATAGTAATGATGCAATGGCAAAATGAAGATTTAAACCTTGTATGGCCGGGTGACTTTGCAACAGAGAAAGCCGACAACAGCCTACTCTTTTCGAAATAGAAGATAACCCATAAGAGGAGAGAATTTCTCCTCTTATCAACACAAATACTTGGGGGTGTCAAAAGTGATTCTCCAATTAATTGCAGGAGGAATATTAATCGGTGGGGTTTATGCATTAATGGCTGTAGGTTTAACACTCATATTTGGAGTTATGAGGATTGTTAATTTTGCACACGGAGAGTTTGTCATGGTAGGTATGTATTTAACTTTTATTCTTTACGCTTCATTAGGAATTGATCCATATCTTTCTGTATTAATAGTAACTCCGTTCATGTTTTTATTAGGCTGGATGTTGAATGGTCTGTTAATTAAAAGGTTAATAGGAGCTCCTCATGTAACACAAATTTTTGTAACAGTTGGTCTCAGTATGTTGCTTATGAGTTTAGCTTTGATTATTTTTGGAGCTGATTACTTAAGTGTACGTAGTCCACTTACTACACAAGTGTTGGATGTTGGTGTGCTCTTAGGTGTACCACAGGTGATTGCCTTTATCATATCAATGATGGTGAGTGTGATTATTTATTTATTTCTTAAGAAGACTTTTATCGGCAAGGCGATTCGAGCAACTACACAGAATAGAAGCTCAGCTACTCTTATGGGAGTAGATGTAAAAAAAATATATGCTTTAACGTTTGCGATAGGAACAGGTTTAACGGGGTTATGTGCAGCAATCTTACTTCCTATTTACCCTGCTTATCCTACTATTGGACTTGGTTTTGTATTAATGACATTTGTAGTAGTCGTTATGGGAGGACTAGGCAGTATACCCGGAGCCATGATTGGTGGAATAATCATAGGAGTAATTGAAACGGTTAGTGCTTTTTACTTTGATCCGGGCTGGAAAGAAGCATTTTATTTCGTAATCTTCATATTAATTCTTCTCATACGGCCACAAGGTTTCTTTGGTCAAATCGGAGCTGAGGAGCTGTGATAAAGATGTTAAACAAAATCCCTAAATTCACATGGGTATTTGTAGGACTATTTTTACTAACTATAATTTTTCAAGAAAGATTTTTTCTTGATATGTTAGTGATGACTTTTATTTGGGCGGCAATAGCCAGTGCATGGAATATTACAGGTGGCTATGCAGGACAGTTCTCACTGGGGCACGCAGGATTTTTAGGGCTAGGTGCTTACACGTCTACAATATTATATGTAAATTTTGGGATTTCTCCTTGGGTAGGAATGTTAATAGGAGGAATAATTGCGGCGGCATTAGCTTATGTAATAAGCATTTTATGTTTGCGTTTAAAAGGACCTTTTTTCACACTTGCTACAATAGCCTTTGCTGAACTAATATTCATTTCGGCCACCCAATTAAGAGGAGTAACACAAGGCTCAATGGGGATGAGCATTCCGTATGAGCCAGGCTTTGCAAATATGATATTCGTAGAAACTAAAACATACGCGATTATTATGTTTATCTTCATGATTATTGTTTATCTTCTATCATCATATATTAAGCGTTCAAAAATGGGATTTTACTTAACAGCGGTTAAGGAAGATCCTGACGCTGCACAGTCACTTGGTATTAATATCAAGAAAATTAAATCAACAAGTGCATGTATAAGTGCTTTTTTTACAGCAATTGGTGGTACATTGTTAGCTAACTATCTACTATTTATTGAACCAGAAAATGTCTTAGAGTTACAGATATCCATTCACATTGCAATGATTGCAATTGTAGGAGGAATGAACTCTCCTGCTGGACCTATCATTGGTTCTATACTATTAACTCCTTTAGAAATAATTTTAAGAGGTTACGCTACGCAAGTAGCAGGACTTCATCTTATGTTTTTTGGTCTAATTTTAATTTTGGTTGTTCTGTACAAGCCTAATGGATTAGTAGAAGGGTTTAAAATGCCGAAATTTATGAAGAAAAAAGCCCTCACAGGAGGAGATCCAGATGGTAAGCAAATCAAAGCTTCTTGAAATAAATAACTTGGGAAAAAGTTTTGGAGGAAACTGGGCTATTAAAGGAGTGGACATTACAGTTCGAAAGGGAGAGTTACTTGGCATCATAGGACCAAATGGGGCCGGAAAAACGACATTATTTAACATGGTGACAGGTTTCCTAAAGCCTACAGAAGGTATAATAAGGTTTAAAGACAAAGACATCGCTAATTTAAAACCTCATAATATATGTAATATAGGGATAGCAAGGACCTTCCAGATTGTTAAGCCATTTGGAAACTTATCGGTATTAGAAAACGTGACCATAGGGGTATTAAGATACGAGAGAGATGTGAATAAAGCGAAAGAAATTGCTCGGGAAAAAGTGAAATTGGTAGGTTTAGAGAAATATATGGATACAACTGCAAGTTCCCTTCCACTGGGACATCGAAAAAGACTTGAAATGGCTAGAGCTCTAGCAACAGATCCTGAAGTGATCATGCTTGATGAAGTGATGGGTGGTTTGAATGATGATGAGACAGCCGAGATGATGAACCTCGTAAAGACATTGCATAACAAGGGGTTAACAATCTTATTGATAGAACACAATATGCATGCTTTGATGTCATTATCTGAGAGAGTAGTTGTTTTGTGTTATGGTAAAAAACTAGCTGATGGAACAACTGATGAAATATCTTCAAATCAGGAAGTGATTGAAGCTTATTTAGGGAGCGATGATGATGCTGAAAATTAAAAGTCTGAATGCATATTATGGAGATCTTCAAGCTATAAGGGATGTCTCCTTGGAAGTAGGACACGGTGAAATCGTTGCACTTTTGGGTGTGAATGCTTCAGGGAAGTCAACCACCGTTCGTGCTATTTCAGGATTAATAGATAGGATGGAAGGTGAAATCTATTATAATAAAGAGTTAATTAATGACATTCCACCAAACCAAAGAACAGAAATGGGTTTGATACAAGTACCTGAAGGGAGACAATTATTTCCCTTTTTAACAGTACGAGAAAATTTAGAAATGGGCGCGTTTACCAAAGAGGCTAGATCTAAGTTAAATGAAAACTTAGAAAGGGTTTTTGCGTTGTTTCCTGAGATGAAAAATAAAGAGAAACAATTAGCCGGCACTATGTCAGGGGGAGAACAACAAATGTGCGCAATAGGAAGAGGGTTGATGTCTAATCCCAGACTTATTATGCTCGATGAACCCACTCTCGGTTTAGCTCCTCTCATAGTAAAAAGAATTTTTGGTATTATAGAGGAATTCAGAGCAATGAGAATAACTGTGTTACTCATTGAACAGAATGTCAAGCAATCTCTAAAAATTGCCGATAGAGCTTATATGTTAAGTAATGGGAAAATCATAAAAGAGGGCAGCTCCTCTGAATTAATGAATAGCGACGATGTTGTACAAGGGTACTTGGGGGTTTAAAGTGAGAACTTATGAATTTGACATTCTCTGTATAGGAAGTGGTGTCTCAGGATTAATGGCATCTATAGCTGCTTCAGAAGAGCACAAAGACATCTGTATTGTATCGAAAGATCCGTTTTCCTGGGGAAATACCCGTATTTCAGGAGGGGTTATTGCTAGCAATCAGGACTCTTCTCTCGACATTGATATATTAAACGCAGGTAGAAGATTAAATTCTAGTGAATTGGTAGAAACATTACTAAACGACAGTGAAAACATACATGAAACCGTTGAAAGTTGGGGTCACATTTACAGAAGAAATGGCAACAAAAAAATTAAAATTAAGCCAGGAGGTCATTCTGAGGCGCGTACGTATATATCCTCCTATAAAGGTATTTCACTAGGCAATGTGTTAAGGATGCGCTTACTTGAGGAGACGAATGTAAAAATAATAGAAGAAACGATAGTATGTAAAATACTAACTCATGACTCTCGAGTATATGGCGCAATATGTTATAACTGGATAAAAGATACTTGGTATATCATTTATGCAAAACAAATAATCCTAGCGACGGGCGGGGGAGGCATGCTTTATGATCCCCACACCGATAATATGAGAAGTTCCACTGGTGATAGTTATTCTCTAGCGTTACAGTGTGGAGCTTCTTTAATAGACATGGAACAAATACAATTTATTCCATTTGGTGTAGCGTACCCACAAGGGATGACAGGGTTAGAGATAGGAGACACAGCAGCCGCAGGGCCATATGGGAAGTTAATAACTGAAGATGGCAAACTTATTTTAGGAAATATCCCATCATTAACGAGGGAAGAGGTAAGTCGTAAAATAGCTTTAGCAATGAGTAGAGGAAGCACGGAATTGAAAGACAATGTGAAGTTAGACCCTACTGCTAACATTAATAAACAAGATGGAAAAGAAGCTTGGGTAAATACAAACAACTCAGGTTCCTTAGAGGCCGTTAAATATGCTTATGGTGTTAAAAGTTATAAATGGGAAGAACCTTTTTCAGTAATTCCAACAGTTCATTATATCATGGGAGGAGTGTTAGTAGATCAACAAGGCTGTACAGAAGTCGATGGGTTGTTGGTAGCTGGTGAGGCGGCTGGTGGCGTTCATGGGTCAGGACGTCTTGGCTCAATGTCTCTGTTTGAGGGGTTGGTATTCGGTCGGAAGGTAGGAAAGATTGCAGCAGAACAAATAGATAAAACAAAAGATAATCCATTCCCTATAAAAGAATCTGACCTGATCATTAACGAATATAAGAAGACAATAAGTAATGGGAAAGGCTCAAATTCACCGTTCTTATTAAAGAAAAAACTTGCAGAGGTAATGTGGAAAGATGTTGGACTTATCAAAACGGAAAAAAGTTTACTCAGGGCCATGGAACAAATTAAGAAGATTGAAAAATTATCAAAAGAATTATTTGTAAATTGGAAAAAATCGGAGCAACGCCAATTAATTTTAAATACAATTGAGTTAAAAATGATGGTCACTACTTCGAAAGCAATCATAGTTAGTAGTTTAATAAGAAGAGAATCGAGAGGGAGTCATTACAGACTTGATTATCCTTCGGAAAATAATTCAGAAGATTATAACGTAAAAGTTGATTTAAAGGATGGGGAAGTTCAGGCTAAAAAATATGATAAAAGTATTTCATAATTGGAAGGGATTAGAATGTGTGTTATTAGAATCAACGTGAAAAGAAAAACCGATGAAATTAACGAAGTGGTAACATATCTAGTTAACACCTTTGAGGAAAGAATGACGTTGTTAGAAGCACTCAAAAAGATTCAAGAAAAGCAAGAACCTACCTTGGGTATTAGATATGGCTGTAGATTTAAGGATTGTGGTTTGTGTGCTGTTAAAGTCAATGGAAAAGAAAAAATGGCGTGTGTAACAAATGCAAAGAATGAAATGTTAGTGGAACCCTTGGATCATGTGCCAATCGTTCAAGACCTTATTGTGGAACGCTCCTATATTACCAAAATGATTAGAGATTTGGAGTTGATACCTACTGTTAAAGAGGGTGAAGCCTCTATACTAGTATCAGATGAGTATATGGCAGTTGTTAAGTGTACTGATTGTCAAGCTTGTCTCTCTTCATCTGACATATACTCCCATGAAAACCGATATCAAAATGCAGGTCCACTATTTTTCGTGAAGTTGGCGCAAATATATTACCACCCCCGACTAGACATTAATTACAAGGAGATAGCGCAAAAATTAGGACTGCACGAATATAAAAATAGTCCAACTATCCCTTGTCCTTATGGAGTACCAATTAACAAATTGGCTATAAGTCCGTTTATTGACTAATGAAAACCCCATCTCTTTAAAATGAAGTTTAATACCTTTGTATGAAACTATAAGGAGCTAAAATACAATTGTCATCATGATTAGTGTTTTCAAATGCTATAGACATGATCGAATGGTTACTTTCCAGAAAATGGAGGTATTCAAAAGCATCGACACATCTATAAGCCTTTAGTTGATAAAACTGGAGACTCCTCTCTGCGGTAAAAGAAACACTGCGAGAACGAAGTGAAGTTCAAGCAGATGTTGCTCTTATTCTATAGGTGCACCACACAGAGAAAGAGCAAGCGCACGTAGTTTGAACTGATGTCGCACTTGTGCCTCTGGTGAAAGCGGGATGTTTTTCAACTGAATAACACCCTTTGATCCAGCTCCGTCGTTTACACATCAGCGAAGGGAGGAAGAATGATTTTTGGGGAAATGAAACAAAATCGGTGGTTTGCTCTATGTGTAATTGGAATTTCAGTATTTTTTTCACTAAGCTTGTGGTTCAGCGCTTCTGTAATAACCTCTCAATTGAAAGTGATTTGGAATGTTACTCCGCTGACTGAGGCTTGGTTATCTGCATCCATACCAACTGGATTTGTAATAGGAGCATTTATTAGTGCTTATTTTGGTATAGCCGATCGTTTTAATGTCAGAAAGCTTTTTGCTCTTAGCGCTCTTCTAGGAGCACTCTTCAACTTTCTAATTATTTTTTCGGATCAAGCTATTTTTGGAATAGCTCTTCGGATTCTAACCGGGATTACACTTGCTGGGGTTTATCCACCTGCTATTAAACTCATAGCGCAATGGTTTCCTAAACAAAGGGGAATTGCTACAGGTATTATTATTGCAGCTCTAACTTTAGGAACTGCTCTACCTCATCTTATTACAATACTTATCCCAACAACTAATAATATACTAGTGCTTGCAGTTAGTTCCATGCTATCCATTATCGCAGCTGCCATGATATTTATACTTCTCAAAGATGCCCCAGTCTCTTCGAAAAGGACCCCTTTTTCAATGGGGATGCTAGTACAAGTTTTTCGAAACAAACCAGTCATGTTGGCGAATTACGGATATTTTGGACATATGTGGGAACTTTACGCAATGTGGACTTGGCTTCCCGTCTTTCTAACAGCCAGCTTCACAAAATCAAGTAGTGAGCCATGGATGGGTACACTCGTGTCTTTTTTATCGATTGGTGTGGCAGGAGGAATAGGATGTATATTAGGAGGGATAGTAGCAGATAAGATAGGGCGTTCTAATCTAACTGTTATTGCGATGGCTATTAGTGCTTTTTGTGCCATAGGAATAGGGATGGTGTTTGGTCATCTATTATGGTTAACCATCGTATTAGCGCTGATATGGGGAATGGCAGTGATTGCTGATTCTGCACAATTTTCAGTGGCAGTATCAGAGTTTGCAGAAGTAGAATATGTAGGAACAGCACTAACTTTTCAAATGTGTATAGGATTTCTTATAACAATAGTATCTATAAATATTATTCCAATGTTTCAAAGATGGGTCGGATGGGAATGGGTGTTTGTTCTCTTAAGCATAGGACCAATATTAGGAATTGTCTCTATGATCAAATTCAAAAGCTTTGAAAGAGACGCGAAAGTAAAGGTAAGAAAGACTGCTCAATAATTTCATTCCTTATTTAGATTTAACTCCGAATAAATTTATTTTGATAGGTCGCTCAACATGGACAAATCATGTTGAGCAGCCTATTTTTATTGATTAACTACATTATTATTTGTCAAAGAGGCAATAAGAGTCTCTAGGCAGATGGTTTTATAGTAGTCATGTAGGTCCTCTTGTTCTCTCATTAACCATTGTATTAAGCAGCCATCAATTAATGACCTTATAGATATGGAAGCTTTTTCAATATCCATGTTGCTTGGAAATATTCCTTCTTCTTGTCCTAATGATACAATTTCTCTCCCAATAGACCAGCAATTATCATAAAACTTATCATTGATTTCCTTGAAATTGCTATTATGACGAACTTGCCCTAAAAAGTCTATATAAACTCTAAAAAATCTCTTGTTCTCGGCTGGAGTAGAGAAAGCAGCCTCTACATAAGCTGTCAATTTACCTATAGCTGTGTGTTCTTGTTGAATAGCATTGTATTCGTTTTCATAAATTTTATCAGTAACCCATTCTAGCAAATGACGCAATACATCTTCTTTATTTTTAAAATGATAATTGGTTACACCTTTACTAACTCCAGCGTAGTCAGCTATGTCTTGTAAGGTGAGTGAATGAAATCCTTTTTCAGCTATAGCTTGTAATGAAGCTATCAATATTTGGTTTCTCCTTTTTTCTTTTAATTTACTCATAACAAACCTCCGTTTTAAATTTTTTAAACGTAAGTTTATTATAACAAAAAACCGACTGGATAACATACAAAATTTTCAAATAATTAAATTTCTTATAATTTATACATTATATAAGAGGAGGTGAAAGCATATGAGAGGAAACTTTTTAAACAATCTAGAAGCTTTGAGATTTTTTTATTTATCTCTGCTGAAGTAGATAAGCTTCAAAAAATCCCCCGCTTCTGTTGTAGATGAGTAAGAGTAGTTTAAGATAATTATCATTTCATGGTAGAATGAAATAGATAAGTGAAAGTGTAAAGGTGGTACATAGATGAGATGGAAACCAAAAGCTGCAGCTGCAGTAGTCGGTGCTGCCTTGATTGCAGGGACAGGCGGCGTTTTTGCCGGCATGGGTATGAATGAAGAGGCCAGCACTTCAGGCTCACAATCGGAGATAGAGAGTGAGCCGGAAGCAGACGGGTTAGATAAAGTAGAACAGGTTTATCAAATAATCAATGAAAAATATATGGAAGATGTAGATGAACAAGAATTGATCAAAGGGGCATTGGAGGGGATGGTGGACGAATTAGAAGACCCTCACTCAGCCTATATGGATAGAGAGACGACAGAAGAATTTACTCAGTCTCTAGAGTCTTCTTTTGAAGGTATTGGAGCAGAAGTCAGTATGGTGGATGATACGGTAACGATTGTTTCGCCTTTTAAGGATTCTCCTGCAGAAGAAGCAGGTCTCCGTCCGAACGATCAAATCTTGGAAGTCGATGGGGAGAGTACAGAAGGTGATTCATTACATGACACGGTACTAAAAATTAGAGGTGAAAAAGGTACTACTGTAGTTCTAACGGTACGACGACAAGGTACAGAGCAGCCTTTTAAAGTTGAGGTAGAGCGTGATGAAATCCCGGTAGAAACCGTTTATTCCGACATATACCAGGAAAATGGTAAGAAGATTGGTTATTTGGAGCTAACCTCTTTTGCTGAGGAAACAGCTTCTGAGTTTGAGACACATTTAAATGAACTTGAAGATAAAGGAATTGATGGTTTAATTATTGATGTAAGAGGGAATCCGGGAGGTTTTCTCACCAGTGTAGAAGAAATAGGTGATTTAGTTATACCTGGTCAAGAAACGGTTGTTCAAATTGAAGATCCGAATGGTGAAATCGTTCGTTCTGTATCCGCTTTGCATGAGAAGAAGACTTATCCCATTGTAGGGCTGATTGATCAAGGAAGCGTATCGGCTTCAGAAATTCTGGCAGCAGCTTTGAAAGAGGCTGGTGGTTATGAACTCGTGGGAGAGACGACGTATGGCAAGGGAACTGTTCAACAGTCTGTGCAATTAGGAGATGGCAGTGAGCTGAAACTTTCCATGTTTAAATGGTTAACATCCGATGGCAACTGGATAAATGAGGAAGGTGTGAGTCCGACTGTTGAAGTGAAGCAGCCTGATTACTTTTATTCTGCCGTGTTGTCCCCGGAGGATGAACTTTCGAAGGATGACATAGGGGAACAGGTCGGTATAGCCCAAAAGATGTTAGAAGGACTAGGTTATAACCCTGGCCGAACCGATGGATATTTTGATCAAGCAACGGAGGATGCTGTTCGCGCGTTTCAACAAAGTACGGAGGGTTTGGAAACTAGTGGTGTAATTGATGAAAACACAGCTGGTGAAATGAACCAAGCCCTGTTAGAACTCATTCAAGATCCTTCTAATGACAAGCAATTAGATGCAGCACTTGATTTAATCTCAACTCAATAACCTTAAGTGATGCTTAACAAATATGGGCTGTTTCTTATCAAAGCATCCGATAAGGAAACAGCCTGATAGCATATATAAGGAAAAGGAGCGGCGTTCATGGAAATACTGGGCTGGGAATTGCTGAAAAGTGTCGGGCGTTTTTTTACACATCCCCTTACATATATTCTTCCACTTGTCATGTTTATGCTCGGTTACTTTCGAGTGAAAAGAGAACGCGCTGACTTTCATATGAAAGTACAACAAGCAGTGTTTGATGTTACTGCTCCTATATTACCAGGTTTATTGGCAGGGATAGTTTTGTCAGTTATAACCGTTATATTGGCACCTGTGATTTCTGTTATATTCCTGTTTCTTATAGGTATTCTTACTCTCTTGTTTTCTATAACTGGCAGGGCTAACTTACTCTCTCCTGCTTTGACGCTAGGTGTAAGCATACTGATTGTTTATTTTATCACGGTTACAGGAGCAGAAGTACCGTGGATATCTTCTCAAATTACAGGATTGGGCCAAGGGGATATTCTTGCTGTAATGACAGTTATGACGGTTCTTCTGTTTGGAGAAGCGATATTAGTGTGGAAGGATGGTCCTCGTCACACTTCCCCTCTGATATCCAAAAGCCCACGTGGCAAATGGGTTGGCGCTCACCGGCTCCAACGAGTATGGTTTGTACCTCTCTTTCTATTTATTCCTGGAGGGCCGTTGGAGGGGTTTAGCGTGTGGCCAATTGTGCCATTTGAGGATGGGGGCTTGTCTCTATTTCTAGTCCCGGTGGCCATCGGTTCTCGGTTTACTATTTATCATACTTTGCCGCAACAAGCATTTACTCGCATTGGACAATATATTTGTATGCTAGCCATAATAGTTGGGGCAGGAACAATTTTAGCTTATTTCTATCCTGGTATTCTTCTTTATGTAACTATTTTCGCAGTAGCTGGCAGGCTGTTTTTACAGCTGTTTGTGAAAAGACAGGAACGAGGGAATCCCCCTCTTTTTACACTTCAGCGTAAAGGTGTAAAAATACTGGGGGTGCTCCCAAGTTCGCCTGCTGAAAAAATGGGATTGCTTCCTGGAGAAACAATTATAAAAGTGAATGGTTTACCTGTGAATAATGAAAGAGAATTTTATCATGCTCTTCAAAAAAACTCGGCGTATAGTAAAGTGGAAGTGAGAGACATGAATGGAGAAGTTCGACACACCCAATCAACTGTTTATGATAATGAACATCACGAGATAGGTGTCTTGTTAGTAAAAGAAAAAGATTACCCCTTTACTATGTCAAGAGAAGGGTAAGCGGAGAAAGAAGGAGTTCTTACGTGACGATTATTGGAGCTGCTATTCTTCCATTCCTGATGTTATATATTTCAGTTCGACTAACACATAGCTTTTTAGGCGGAATATTAGTTACAGTTATAGTAACAATTGGTACCAAGCCTTGGGATATTAGTCTTTGGACAGGCGTCGTCACTATGTTATCGTTACTGTTATCCATACCGGTTATTTGGAATATAGCTAAAAAAAAGAAGAAAGGTCCTTAACAGCGGTGATATGCCGCTGTTTTTTTCATAAGTTAATCATGTCACTGTTACGAACATTCATTCGTAAAACCGTTTGATTCGCAAGAATGTGTGGTATAATAGTACAGTAGTATATAGAAGATCCTACTGTAATGGAATGGAAAAGTGAGGGATGGTTGATGAGTGAAACATTTGATTTAGTCTCCAAATATAAGCCTGAGGGGGATCAACCTAAAGCGATTGAAGCGCTCACAGAAGGGTTGAGAGAAGGCAGGAAGCACCAAACACTTTTAGGCGCAACAGGAACCGGAAAAACCTTCACTGTTTCCAATGTAATAAAGGAAGTTACTAAGCCGACTCTTGTTATAGCGCATAATAAAACGTTAGCTGGTCAGCTTTATAGCGAGTTTAAGGAATTTTTTCCTAATAATGCTGTAGAGTATTTTGTCAGTTATTATGACTTTTATCAGCCTGAGGCTTATGTTCCCCAGACTGATATGTATATTGAAAAAGATGCCAGCATTAATGATGAAATTGATAAGCTCCGCCATTCTGCTACAAGTGCTTTATTTGAGCGGAACGACGTTATTATTGTTGCCAGTGTTTCTTGTATATATGGTTTAGGTTCTCCTGAAGAATATAGAGACTTAGTACTCTCTCTTCGGACAGGAATGCAAATAGAAAGAGATACTGTCCTAAGGGAGTTAGTAGATATTCAATACGAACGGAATGATATAAATTTTGTTCGCGGAACCTTTCGAGTGCGCGGAGATGTCGTGGAGATATTTCCGGCATCACGAGACGAGCATTGTATTAGAGTCGAGTTTTTTGGTGATGAAATTGACCGAATTACGGAAGTAGATGCTTTGACGGGAGAAATTCTAGGGCAACGAAATCACGTCGCCATTTTTCCGGCGTCTCACTTTGTTACAAGGGAAGATAAATTAAATCGAGCGATAAAAAACATCGAAAAAGAGCTTGAAGAACAGCTGGCTCGTTTTCGTGAGAAAGGCAGAGAGTTGGAGGCTCAACGGCTAGAGCAACGAACAAACTATGACCTTGAAATGATGAAGGAGATGGGGTTTTGTTCAGGTATCGAGAACTACTCCCGTCATTTAACATTTCGTAAGCCTGGAGATTCTCCCTACACTCTTTTAGACTATTTTCCGGATGATTTTTTAATTGTTGTAGATGAGTCGCATGTGACGCTGCCCCAGATCAGAGGAATGTTTAATGGAGACCAGGCCCGTAAACAAGTACTCGTTGATCATGGGTTTCGGCTGCCTTCAGCACTTGATAACCGCCCGCTGAGATTTGAAGAATTTGAAGAACGAGTAAATCAAGCTATTTTTGTATCGGCTACACCGGGACCTTACGAAATCGAACATACGCCAGATATGGTTGAACAAATCATCCGACCAACCGGGTTGTTAGATCCTACCATTGATGTGCGCCCTATTGAAGGCCAAATTGATGATCTAATCGGTGAAATTAATGAACGTAAAGAGAAAAGTGAACGCGTACTTGTTACGACATTAACTAAAAAGATGGCGGAAGACTTAACGGCTTACTTAAAAGAAGTAGGGATCCGCGTGAAATATTTGCACTCGGATATTAAGACATTAGAACGGATAGATATTGTTCGGCAATTGAGGTTAGGAGAGTTTGATGTCCTCGTCGGAATCAATTTATTGAGAGAAGGTCTTGATATTCCGGAAGTGTCACTTGTAGCGATTTTAGATGCGGATAAAGAAGGGTTTCTTCGTGCAGAACGATCTCTTATACAGACAATGGGAAGGGCAGCGCGTCATTCGAATGGTCATGTCGTTATGTATGCAGACCGAATTACTGATTCTATGGACACAGCTATCCGCGAAACGAATCGTCGGCGTGAGATTCAGGAAGCATATAATGAAAAACATGGCATTACTCCAAAAACTATTCAAAAAGCAATTCCGCAAGTTATTCAAGCGACTATTTCATCGGAGGATGAAGGAGATTTTGATAAACCGGCTCTAGATAAAATGAGCAAGAAAGAACGTCAGAAAGTGATCGATGAATTAGAATCAGAAATGAAGCAAGCGGCAAGGGATTTACAGTTTGAGCGTGCTGCAGAACTTCGCGATATGCTGTTGGAAATTAAAGCGGAAGGATGACCTTGATGGCTTTAGAAAACTTACAAATCAAAGGTGCGCGATCGCATAATTTAAAAAATGTAGATGTAACAATCCCGCGCGATAAGCTCATTGTATTTACCGGACTCTCTGGGTCTGGTAAATCATCTCTCGCGTTTGATACGATTTATGCCGAAGGGCAGCGGCGTTACGTAGAGTCTTTGTCTGCGTATGCACGTCAATTTTTGGGCCAGATGGACAAGCCGGATGTTGATTCCATTGAAGGACTTTCTCCGGCTATTTCTATTGATCAAAAGACGACAAGCCGTAATCCACGGTCTACGGTAGGAACAGTAACAGAGATTTATGACTATTTACGTCTATTATTCGCAAGGATAGGTAAGCCAGTGTGCCCTGTGCATGGAATAGAAATTTCTTCCCAAACCGTTCAGCAAATGGTGGACCGTATGTTAGAGTTTCCAGAGCGTACAAAAATGCAAATTCTTTCTCCAATCATCTCAGGAAGAAAAGGTGAGCACACCAAAGTACTTGAAGACTTGAAGAAAAAAGGATACGTCAGAGTACGAGTCGATGGAGAAATGAGAGAGTTTCATGAAGAAATTACATTAGAAAAAAATAAAAAACATAATATTGAAGTTGTAGTAGATAGAGTGGTAATAAAAGAAGGGGTAGAGACCCGCTTAACCGATTCACTAGAAACGGCTCTAGAGTTGAGCGGCGGCCGTGTGTTGCTAGATGTAATAGATGGGGAAGAATTGTTATTTAATCAGCATCACTCCTGTCCGTACTGCGGTTTTTCCATTGGCGAACTCGAACCCCGCCTGTTTTCATTTAACAGTCCATTTGGGGCTTGTCCTACCTGTGACGGGCTGGGCAGCCGGCTTGAAGTCGACGAGGAATTAGTAGTTCCAGATTGGGAAAGAACGCTAAAAGAACATGCGATCGCAGCTTGGGAACCGACAAGTTCTCAATACTACCCTCAGCTTCTTGCTTCTGTCTGCCGTCACTTCCATATTGACATGGAGACCCCAGTCAAACATCTACCCAAAGAACAAATGGACATCATCCTTAGAGGTAATAACAAAGAAAAAATAGAGTTTCGTTATGAAAATGACCGCGGGATGGTAAGGAAGCGCAACATCTATTTTGAAGGTGTCTTAAATAATATTTCGAGACGTTATCATGAAACCTCGTCTGACTATATACGTGAGCAAATGGAACAATATATGGTTAGCAAAAGCTGCCCTACTTGCAAAGGCCACCGATTGAAAAAAGAAAGCCTCTCCGTAAAAGTTGGAGGCGTGCACATTGGAGAAACAACCCATTTATCGATAAAAGAAGCAAAAACTTTCTTTTCGCACTTAGAATTGACTGATAAAGAGCAAGCAATTGCAAATTTAATTTTACGTGAAATAGAAGAACGTCTTGGATTTTTAGCAAACGTGGGGCTTGATTATTTAACGTTAAGCCGGTCAGCCGGGACCCTTTCCGGTGGAGAAGCGCAGAGAATAAGACTTGCAACTCAGATTGGTTCTTCTTTAATGGGAGTATTGTATATCTTGGATGAGCCTTCTATTGGTCTTCACCAGAGGGATAACAATCTTCTTATCCAAACATTGGAAAGAATGAGGGATCTGGGTAATACTCTTATTGTAGTTGAGCATGATGAGGATACGATGCTTGCGGCCGACCATATCGTAGACATTGGACCAGGAGCGGGCCATCATGGAGGGTATATTACAGCGGAAGGCACCCCTGAAGAAATTAAAGAAAACCCTCATTCCTTAACCGGTCAGTATTTAAAGGGAGAAAAATTTATCCCTCTTCCAGCGGAAAGACGCAAGCCGGATAAGAGATGGTTAAAAATTAAAGGCGCGAAAGAAAATAATTTAAAAAATACAAATGCTGACATACCCCTTGGGCTGTTTACTGCCGTCACGGGCGTGTCAGGGTCAGGAAAGAGTACTCTCATAAATGACATTCTTCGCAAGTCGCTGTCTCTAAAACTGCACCGTGCGAAAGAAAAGCCAGGTGAACACAAAGAAATTCAGGGAATTGAACATTTAGAAAAAGTGATTAATATCGATCAGTCTCCAATCGGGAGAACGCCGCGCTCCAACCCTGCCACGTATACAAACGTTTTTGACGATATACGCGACGTCTTTGCGATGACAAATGAAGCGAAAATGCGTGGTTACAAAAAGGGGCGATTCAGCTTTAATGTAAAAGGAGGTCGCTGTGAAGCCTGTAAAGGGGACGGAATCATTAAAATTGAAATGCACTTCCTGCCAGACGTGTATGTTCCTTGTGAACAGTGTGGAGGTAAGCGGTATAACAGAGATACCCTTGACATACATTACAAAGGAAAAAATATAGCCGACGTCCTTGAGATGAATGTAGAAGAGTCTTTGAAATTCTTCGAAAATATTCCGAAAATCAAGCGTAAGCTGCAAACATTATACGATGTTGGTTTGAGCTATCTAAAACTGGGACAGCCTGCCACGACTCTGTCAGGAGGAGAAGCACAGCGCGTGAAATTGGCGAGTCAGTTGCATAAGCGGTCGAACGGAAAAACACTTTATATTTTGGATGAACCAACAACAGGACTCCACGTTGATGATATTGACAGGCTTCTTAGAGTGCTTCAACGCCTGGTAGAAAATGGTGACACTGTTGTAGTAATTGAACACAATTTAGATGTCATTAAAACCGTAGACCACATCATCGATCTTGGTCCGGAAGGTGGTAACAAAGGTGGGAAGATCATAGCATGCGGAACACCAGAGGAAGTAGCACAAGTGGAACATTCTCATACAGGCTGCTATTTAAGGCCTATACTTGAACGGGACCACAAGCGTACAGTGGAGCGCTACAATCAAGCAGAAAAAGTAGCTGAGTCACAAGCATAAGTGCGACCGATCTTCTTATCTTATTCCGATACTATATTTAAGTACTAAGGAAAATATAACCTGTCAGGTGATTAGTATGTATGTAAGTCATTTTACAAAAGGAAGGGATCGGCGATGGAAGAGCGGAAAATGATTTTGAAAATGATCGAAGAGGGCAAGATCTCGGCGGAGGATGGCGCTAAATTATTAGAAGCGCTTAAACCTCCGAAAGAGGACAAGACGAAAGGTCGGCTTGAGTTCGAACATCAAGATACCGAACCCTCTGAAAATCGTTCAGAGGATTCGTCACAACCCTCAGATAAAAAAAGTCTCTCTACGAAAGTGAATTGGGAAGAAGGCAATAAAAGGTTTGATGACGAGTGGAGCCGGGAGAAAACAGGCAAAACAGATTTCACTACTACTTTTACGGATTTTATAGATAGTGCGATCAAGAAAATAAAGGATATGGATCTAGATTTTAATTTTGGTACCTATCAAGAGGTTCACCATACTTTTCAACATAAAGATATGCGGCAGAAAGCTCTTGATATATCCTTGGAAAATGGTTCGGTAGAAATGAAGCTTTGGGAAGAATCAGACGTGAAAGTAGTATGTGACGCACGAGTTTACCGAGGGAGGACGACAGAGGAAGCTCGCCGAACTTTCCTGGACAATACTGTATTTGAAGCAGGCGAAGATGAATTGCGGTTTTATACAAAAACAAAATCAGTGAAAGTAAATACGGTGATATATATTCCGCGGGAAGAATATGAAAAAATTCACTTGTATACTTTCAACGGCCATTTGCAAGCTGATCAAGTAACTTCGGACCGCTTTTCCGTTAAGGCTGTCAATGGAAGTATCACAATGAATGGGCTGGACGTCAAAAAATTTGAAGCAGAAACTGTAAATGGACCTATCCAAATGAAATACAGCCATCTAGATATCGCTGATATTAAAACAATGAACGGGTCCATCGATATTCACTCGCAAATAAGAGATTTAGAAGCTGAGTCATTGAATGGAACCATAGAATGCTCCCTTACAGCAAACCAAGATGGGCGCGCAGAGCTAACTGCAGCCACGGGTAGTATTTATGTTACCGTGCCGGATCATCTAAGGATCGAAGGAATGTTGAAGACAAACGTTGGTAATTACAACTGTACGCTAGACAAGACAGAGGTTGCAGAAGAAAAGAAAGATTTTATCCAGAAATCATTAAAGTTTGTTTCAAACCCAACTGCTTCTCCGCGTTTGAGAGTAGACGCAGATACAAAAACAGGCTCAATCACTGTCAAGCCTAACTAAAGGAAGGTGCTCGAATGAAACTCTTGAAACGTAGTCAAACAAACCGTATGCTTGCAGGAGTTTGTGCAGGAATAGCGGATTACTTTAACGTAGATCCGACTTTGGTACGAATAGTAACGGTCTTATTAGGTTTTATTACATCCGGCTTCCCGATATTAATCGCTTATATAGTTCTTGCTTTCATCATGCCTAATGAGGGAGATATAACAGAGTAATGGGATGTATAGCTTCCCTTCTCATCAATTCCATTGCTCTTATGGTTGTTGCTGGATTTTTTTCTAGTTTTCAGCTAGATGGGATAGGTGCAGCGATTATGGCCGGTTTTATTCTTACTGTTATAAATTTACTCATTAGGCCATTGCTCATATTATTCACTCTTCCTATCACTGTCTTTACACTAGGGTTATTTATTTTTATCATTAATGCCGCGTTACTTATGTTAACGGCAGAATTAATGGGAAGTGCCTTTGAGATATCAGGATTTGGTATGGCCTTGTTGGCATCTATTATTATTGCCGGTGTCAATATGCTGCTTCATAACTTTATTCTTCATCCCCTCCGCGGAAGAAGTGATTGAGTACGGAATTGAAAAGGATGGAAAAGCGTTCCTCTTAAAAGGAGCGCTTTTGTTGTGCGATCCACATCCTACCCATTTCGTGCTACAATGGAGGAGTGTGAAAATTAGAAGATTCCAACCGGGCGTTATGTCTGTTGATGGAAAGGTTGGAGGGAATAGTATGCCAAAAGTAACAGCGAACGATTTAATTAAGCAATTTAATTTAGAAATATTAGCAGGGGAAGAAGGTATTTATCGGCCAATCACGATGAGCGATATATCACGGCCTGGTATAGAAATGGCGGGTTTTTTTACGTATTATCCGGCTAGACGATTACAGCTGCTAGGAAGAACAGAACTCTCATTTTTTCACCAGTTAAACGATAAAGATAAGAGAGAAAGAATGGAAAAATTATGTACATATGATACGCCTGGAATTATCCTTTCGCGTGGTCTTATCCCGCCCCCAGAGTTAATGAAAAGCGCGGAACGAAACGGTGTTCCTATTCTCCGGTCGGAAAATACGACGACCCGTCTCATTAGTCAGCTGACAACGTACCTCGAGGCAAAATTAGCGAAGATCACTGCAGTTCACGGTGTTCTTGTAGATATTTATGGAATAGGGGTACTTTTAACAGGAGCAAGTGGGGTTGGTAAAAGTGAAACCGCTCTGGACTTAGTCAGAAGAGGACACCGGCTAGTGGCAGATGACTCGGTTGAGATAAGGCAGCAGGAAGACTCACTAGTAGGGAGCCCTCCCGAATTGTTGAAACACTTATTGGAGATTAGAGGTCTTGGTATTATTGATGTGATGACGTTATTCGGAGCAGGGGCCGTACGTCCGTATAATAAGATCTCCATGTCTATTCAATTAGAATTATGGGATGAAAATAAAGCATATGACCGATTAGGTATTGAAGAAGAGACAATCACCATTTTAGATACGGATATTCCAAAGTACACTCTCCCTGTTCGCCCCGGTCGGAACCTTGCTGTTCTTGTAGAAGTAGCAGCCATGAATTTCCGTTTGAAGCGCTTGGGGATTAACGCCGCACAAGAATTTTCAGAACGGTTAACAAATGTCATTGAAGACGGAGACCGTGATGAATACTAATATTCTGGTTTAGAAGGATTGGAGCGATTACTTTCATGGTCTACACAATACAGCCTTTAGACCGTGTTGCATTTCAACTCGGTACTATTCCCATTTATTGGTATGGGGTTCTAATTGGCATCGGTGCCTTACTTGGATTTCTTATAGCCAATCGTGAAGCCAATAAACGCGGGATGCCCAAAGATATTTTTGCTGATTTGCTTATTTTTGCGATCCCGATTTCTATTCTATGCGCAAGGCTCTATTATGTCCTGTTTCGCTGGGAGTATTATTCACAGAACCCAAGCCAGATACTGGCGGTTTGGGAAGGTGGTCTGGCTATTCATGGTGGATTAATCGGTGCTGTGATCACTGCCATTATTTTCTGCCGGGTCCGCAGGATATCGTTTTGGAAGCTTGCTGACATTGCGGCTCCAAGCATTATTCTCGGTCAAGCGATCGGTCGTTGGGGCAATTTTATGAATCAGGAAGCTCATGGAGGTCCTGTTACAAGAGAGTTTTTAGAAAGCCTGCAGCTGCCTGAATTTATAATTAATCAGATGTATATTGACGGTGTGTATTATCATCCCACTTTCTTATATGAGTCATTATGGAACATAGCAGGGTTTATATTGTTGATCCTCTTGCGCCGTGTTAACTTACGCCGCGGGGAACTTTTCTTAAGCTATGTTATCTGGTACTCATTCGGAAGATTCTTTATTGAAGGATTACGTACCGACAGTCTGATGATCGGAGAAGTACTGCGAGCTGCCCAGGTAATGTCGCTAGTCCTAATTATCGGTGCTATCGTCTTGTGGATATATAGAAGAAAAACAGATTTAGCACACGCACATTATTTAGATGAAGATGGGGCGGGACTGCCGGGAGACAAACGAAACCGGCCAAATCATAAGAAAAAGAACACTAAGAAAAAGTGAAAGTGTGTCATGCGGGAGGAGAGGAACATATGGGAACACTGAAAAAAGGTCTCCTTGTTGGCTTGCAAACGACATGGACATTGGGGAAAATAATATTTCCGATTACTCTCATCATTACAATATTAAGTTACACTCCTGTTCTTGAATGGGTTGCTGATGTTCTTTCCCCATTGATGGGATGGATTGGACTTCCCGGAGAGGCTGCCATTCCACTTGTTTTAGGAAATGTTTTAAACCTCTATGCTGCAATAGGGGCTATTCTCTCCATGGATCTAGCCGTTAAAGAGGTTTTCATACTAGCTGTCATGCTCTCTTTTTCCCATAATTTATTTGTGGAGTCTGCAGTAGCAATGAAGGTTGGTATTCGAATGTCTGTCATTTTGGCCGTTCGGCTTGGCCTTGCTTTTCTATCTGCTTTATTCATACATTGGATATGGCAAGGAGGGCAGCAGCAAGCCCAGTATGGCTTCGTATCATCCGGCGGTGAGACCCAAGCGAGTAGTTGGGGCGGCATCGTTTGGGATGGACTTTCCAGTGCATTTATCGGAGTCTTACAGATTGCTTTAGTTGTTATCCCCATTATGGTCTTTATTCAAGTAATGAAAGATTTAAACTGGCTTCAAGTATTTTCTAAGTGGATGTCTCCGTTTACACGATTGCTTGGCATTCGAGAAAATACGTCTACCACTTTAGCTTCCGGATTGGTATTTGGTCTTGCTTTTGGAGCAGGTGTTATGATTCAAGCGGTGAAAGAAGATAATGTTAAGAAGAAAGATCTGTATCTAGTATTTATATTTCTTGTTGCTTGTCACGCGGTTATAGAAGACACATTAATTTTCATCCCACTCGGTATTCCTGTCTTGCCATTGTTATTCATTCGTTTGGTAACAGCTGTGCTGTTAACCATGCTGATTGCATTCATTTGGAAAAGAGCGGAGAAGAGACAATATGTCCGCAAGGAGGCCACCTATGACTATTGATACGGTTCTATTTGATTTAGACGGTACATTAATAAACACCAATGAATTAATTATTGCATCCTTTGAACATGTGCTGGAGACCTATGCACCTGGCTCTTATAACCGAGAAGATATTATTCAGTTCATCGGTCCTCCATTGGATGAAAGTTTCAGGAAAATCGATCCGGACAGAGCAGAGGAAATGATCGAATTATACCAGAAACATAATCTTGCCAACCATACGACACTTTTGGAGGAGTATGAGGGAGTAAAAGAAACAGTTGCTGTGTTGCATGAACGTGGGTTTCGGCTTGGTGTCGTGACTACCAAACGAAAGAAAAGTGCTCATACCGGATTAGAAGAAGCTGGCTTATTATCTTATTTCGCCACCATCATCACGTTTGATGACGTAGAAAATGTGAAGCCTCACCCGGAGCCCATCGAAAAAGCAATACAACAAACCGGCTCTTCTCCTGACCAAACGATCATGGTAGGAGATAGTCAATATGATATCTTAGGCGGTAAAAATGCAGGTGTGAAGACGGCGGGAGTAGGCTGGTCTATTAAAGGGGAAGATTATCTTCGTTCTTTGGAACCAACCATTATTTTGGATACGATGCCCGACTTGCTTGATTTTCTCGGAGTGAGGACATCGTGAGGAGAACAGAGCGTTATAAAGTTTCTTCAGCTAACTCACTTTGGAATATGTACAAGACAGTTCCATTTTGGAAAGTAGTAAAAAACTTCATCGTTATTCAAGTGGCTCGGTACACCCCCTTTCTACCATTGAAAAACCGCTTGTATCGAAGTTTTCTACATATGAAGATTGGAGATAAAACAGCTTTTGCCTTAATGGTAATGCCCGATATTATGTTTCCGGAAAAGATAAAAGTAGGTAGCAATAGTGTGATCGGTTATAATACAACGATTCTCGCTCATGAATATTTAATAAAAGAATACCGGATTGGAGAAGTCGTTATAGGTGATGATGTATTGATAGGAGCTAACACAACGATTTTACCGGGAGTTACTATAGGGGATAAAGCAACGGTCGCAGCTGGTTCCGTTGTTCATAAAGATGTTTTACCCAACACGGTCGTCGGTGGAAATCCATTACGGATCATTCGTGACAACAATAAAGAAAATTAATGTTTCCTGGTGTAGAGTTTCTCTGCAGCAGGCTTTATTTTATGAAGAGAAACGTTGACTGTGAAGTAAATCAGGTGTAGACTACACGATATATTCTTTACTACACTATCACATTAGCACACTAAAGTAAAAGTTAGTAAGATACATAAATATATGTATGAAAAGGAGAGCAGTAGGATATGAGTACACCCTTTATGTTTGAAAAACCAGTAGGTATGCGGGATACATTGCCATCATTCTATCAGACCAAAAATACAGTGAAACAAACTATGGAAAAGGTGATTGAAAGCTGGGGATACCTTCCTATTCAAACCCCTGCTCTTGAGTATTACGACACCGTAGGGATGGCTTCGGCTATTTTGGATAGACAGCTATTTAAGCTGTTAGATCAAAATGGAAACACTCTTGTATTACGGCCGGATATGACTGCTCCCATTGCTCGTGTGGCGGCTTCAAGTCTAAAAGACCAAATGTTTCCTCTGCGTCTCTCCTACCACAGCTCATTATTTCGAGCCCAGCAGCGTGAAGGAGGTCGCCCTGCAGAATTTGAACAAGTAGGTGTGGAACTAGTTGGAGACGGGACCTCTAGTGCTGACGGTGAAGTTATTGCTTTAATGGTAGAGACGTTAAAAGAATCCGGGTTAGATGACTTTCAAATAGCAATCGGCCATATTGGCTATGTAAATGCTCTTTTACTAGATGTAGTAGGAAGTGAAGAAAGAGCAAATGTTTTGCGGCGTTACTTATATGAGAAAAATTACGTAGGTTTTAAACAGCATGTAAAAAGTCTTCCTCTTTCTTCCATTGATGAAAAACGCTTGATGGATCTGCTGTCTCTAAGAGGGGGACGAGAGAAATTAGAAGACGCTAAAACGCTTGTTTCCAATGGTGAAGCCTCGAAAGCTCTTGAAGATTTAGAACAGCTATGGGAGGTATTAGATGGCTATGGAGTCAGTCATCACATTAAACTCGATCTTAATTTAGTTATGCACATGAGTTACTATACGGGCGTTGTTTTTGAAGGGTATGGAAGCCGGCTTGGTGTGCCCCTATCCAGTGGAGGCCGTTATGACGAATTACTTCAAAGGTTTAACCGTCCTGCCCAAGCTACAGGGTTTGGTATCCGACTTGACTTATTAGTAGAAGCACTCGGCCAGACTGAAGCTTTACCAGAGCAGACTTGTATTTTATTTAGCAAAGAAAGGCGTTTAGAAGCGATTGAAAAAGCACGTCAGTTAAGAAAAGAAGGAAAGAGAGTGGTTCTTCAGGATTTACAAGGTGTAGATAATATAGATGAACTGAGCAAGGCATTTGCGGATGTTCAATATTATATTGGAAATAAGCAAGGAGGAAAGATTGATGAGTGAGCCTTTGACCATGGCAATGCCAAAAGGAAGAATATTTGATGAAGCGGCTGATCTACTTCGGGAAGCTGGTTTTCCTTTACCTCCGGAGTTTGACGATTCCCGTAAATTAATTGTAGATGTACCGGAAGCTGATCTCCGATTTATATTAGCGAAGCCAATGGATGTTCCTACATACGTTGAACATGGCGTTGCTGACTTAGGTGTTGCCGGGAAAGACACGATGATTGAGGAAGCAAGAGATGTCTATGAAGTGCTAGATTTGAAAATAAGTGAGTGTTATTTGGCTGTAGCGGCATTACCGGACTATAAAAAAACAGACATTAACCCAAAAGTCGCTTCTAAATATCCGAACCTGGCAACCCAATATTTTAAGGAACAAGGGGAGCAAGTAGAGATCATTAAATTAAATGGTTCTATTGAATTAGCCCCATTAGTAGGTTTAGCAGATCGTATTGTAGATATTGTTTCAACAGGGCGCACGCTTCGAGAGAATGGACTTGTTGAGCTGGAAACTATTGTACCGATTACATCTCGGCTCATTGTTAATCCTGTCAGCTATCGCATGAAAGATGTCCGTATTGATAACCTGATAGAACGTTTAGCTAAAGTCGTGGAGGAGGAAGAAGCGTGAAGATCATCAAGCTGACAAACGAGGTTAGTTTAGCCCGGGATATTGAAACAGGCACGGAAAGCCAGAAAGAATCGGTTCATACTATTATTCGAAAGGTCCGAGAAGAAGGTGACCGTGCATTACGTGATTTAACCAAGCAGTTTGATGGAGCGGTATTGGACCGTTTATTCGTGTCAGAAGCTGAGTTGGAAAATGCATATGATCACATAGATGAAACTACTTTAAAAGCACTTCGAAAAGCGATTGAAAACATACGTACCTTTCACTACAAACAAAAACGTGAATCATGGATTACTACTCATCATGATGGTACCATGCTCGGTCAGAAAATTACTCCTCTCGATTCAGCAGGTGTATACGTGCCCGGTGGTAAAGCAGCTTATCCTTCTACCATTATGATGAATGTGATACCCGCCCAAGTAGCGGAAGTCGAAAAGATTATTATGGCGTCTCCTCCAGATCAAGAAGGAAATCTTTCACCGGTTGTACTTGTCACAGCTGCCGAACTAGGTGTGGAACATATCCTGAAAGTGGGGGGCGCGCAGGCGATAACTGCATTAGCTTATGGTACAGAAACGGTGCCTGCAGTAGATAAGATTACCGGTCCCGGCAATATTTTTGTTGCTCTTGCAAAACAAGCTGTATTTGGGGATGTAGCTATAGATATGATAGCCGGTCCAAGTGAGATCGTCGTACTTACGGATGACACAGCGAACCCTGAATATGTAGCTGCTGATCTTCTTTCGCAAGCCGAACATGATGAGATGGCTTCTGCCGTTATGGTTACTACTTCCGCTGAGATAGCAGAACGCACGAAATTGGAGATAGAGAAACAACTATCTCGTTTGCCGCGAAAAGAGATAGCATCTGCTTCGATTGCTGATTACGGAGCGATCTACGTTGCTGAGACGATGCAAGACGCGGTCGAAGCAGTAAATAAACTAGCACCTGAACACTTAGAGATCATTACCAAGAATCCCCACTCTTTACTAGGCAGTATCCGCCACGCCGGAGCTATTTTTATAGGCCCATATAGTCCTGAACCGATTGGAGACTATTTTGCAGGACCCAATCATGTCTTACCCACCAATGGGACTGCCCGTTTTTCTAGTCCGTTAAATGTGGATGACTTCACAAAAAAATCAAGCATTATTTCATATAGTAAGGAAGCGTTTATGAGAGATGCTAATGACGTGGCAGCCATTGCGAGACTAGAAGGGTTAGAAGCTCATGCACGTGCCATTGATATACGAAAGAAAAAGTCGGACGATGAATAAACAGGCAAGGTTCACGACGCCTTGGAGTCATGGTTTTCTAAAGATTATCATTGCGAATAACCCCCCGCTGGCGATGGTAATGAAAAGAGAGTGACAAATAAAAAATAACAGAATGAGCGATAGTACCTCCATATTTGATAATGTTGGTAATCTTTTCTGCTTGTTGAGTAAAATGGACGAGTGATTGAAACGAGGGATACCGGAAGTACTGGTTGCCTTAATATGTCGTTCATATAACTTAAATAAAATATTAGAGGAGAGAAGAAAATGAGCCGTAAAGGGTCAGTTGAGAGGCAGACAAAAGAAACAGAAATAAGGTTGGAGTTGAATGTAGACGGAGAAGGAAACAGCCAAATTTCAACAGGTGTTCCATTTATGGACCACATGTTGGATTTGTTTACAAAACATGGTCTGTTCGATTTAACAGTAAAAGCAAACGGCGATACCGAAATCGACGATCACCACACTACAGAAGACATAGGAATATGTTTAGGGCATGTTTTTAAAGAGGCAATTGGTGATAAAAAAGGAATACGACGTTATGGAAATGCATTTGTTCCTATGGATGAAACGTTGGCACAAGTGGTTGTCGATTTAAGTAATCGACCTCATTTAGAATACAGGGCTGAGTTTCCGAGAGAAAAGGTAGGAACGTTTGATACAGAGTTAGTAGAGGAGTTTCTTTCCAAGTTTGCCATTGAAGCTCGGATAAACTTACATGTCATTGTCCATTATGGAACAAATACGCATCATATGATTGAGGCTATTTTCAAAGCGTTGGCCCGGGCTCTCGATGAAGCGACACAGCATGACAATCGGGTAAAAGGTGTACCCTCCACAAAAGGAATGCTATGATGTAATAGACTCAAATACAAATTCTATATCAAGTTAAATAGATGGCAGATATAAGCGGCTGGAAGGGCGGGGATGGAATGATTGGAATTATAGATTATGGAATGGGAAACTTACATAGCGTAAGTAAAGCATTAGAACGACTGGGACTACCCTATTTTTTAGCGTCTGAACCGGAAAAATTAATTAAAGCAGAAGGTCTCATACTCCCGGGTGTTGGCTCGTTCCGGGATGCTATGACTATACTGAAAGATAATCGCCAAGATGGATTTATAAAAACGTGGTCGAAAGATGGGCGACCGTTGCTTGGCATTTGCCTCGGAATGCAGCTTCTATTTGAAGGCAGTGAGGAAAATGGAAACACAGAAGGCTTAAAATTGCTTTCAGGCTATGCGAAGAGGTTTAAAGGTGTGTCGGACGAAGGAGTAGGATATAAAGTTCCACACATGGGATGGAATAAACTCACCTTTAACCAACCAAACCACCAAATTTTGAAGGGTACGGAGGAAGGACATGTCTATTTTGTTCATTCCTACGTCGTGGAGACAGAAAAAAAAGATGTTGTTATAGCTTCGAGTGATTATTTCGGCGAAGTGCCAGCTGTTGTTGGTCAAGGGCTTACGATGGGGGCTCAATTCCATCCTGAGAAAAGCGGACAGCTAGGGTTACAGGTCTTAGAGAATTTCGGGAAAATAGTTACGGGTAGGAGGACAATACGTGAGCAAATTTGAGTTATATCCAGCCATTGATATTCGGGGAGGAAAGTGTGTGCGCCTTCTTCAAGGTGATTATAATAAAGAAACAGTTTACGGAGACTCTCCCTTTGATATGGCGGCCAAGTTTGAAGAGGCGGGGGTCTCTTGGATACATATGGTAGACCTTGATGGAGCAAAAGAAAAGAAACGGATAAATGATCGTGTCATAGTGGAAACTGCTAAACAGCTTTCCGTAAATATTCAGGTAGGGGGAGGGATCCGTTCGGAAGAGGATATCGCCTACTACATAGAAAATGGAATTCAACGTGTCATCTTAGGCAGTGTAGCTGTTCAGCATCCGGAGTTTGCAAAAGAAATGCTCGAAAAATATAAGGAAAAAATTGCTATCGGATTAGATGCAAGAGATGGACGGGTAGCTGTGAACGGGTGGTTAGAGACCTCAGATGTAACCGCAGTTGAACTTGGAAAGAAAATGGCTGATTTTGGTGCGGAGACATTTATTTTCACAGATATTGCAAAAGACGGTATGCTCGAAGGTCCCAATATAAAAGCAATTTCAGAATTAGCCGAAGCTACCGGGAAAAACGTGATAGCCTCTGGTGGTGTGAGCAAGTTGGATGATGTAAAAGAATTAGCTAAGCATCAAAACAAAGGAGTCAGCGGTGTTATTATTGGTAAAGCGCTTTATACAGGGAAAGTAGACTTAATGCAAGCTGTACGGGAGGTTTAAGCGAATGGTGACGAAACGAATCATACCTTGTTTGGATGTTAAAGAAGGCAGGGTTGTAAAAGGCGTTCAATTTGTGGACTTACGGGATGCTGGTGACCCTGTAGAACTTGCGTCTTTTTATGATAACCAAGGAGCTGATGAATTAGTATTTCTTGATATATCGGCTTCGCACGAGGGACGTAAAACGATGGTGGAAGTAGTGAATGAAGTGGCAGGTACTTTGGCTATTCCATTTACCGTCGGTGGTGGAATTAATACGCTCGAAGACATGAAGCGAATTTTAAGAGCAGGTGCTGACAAGGTATCTTTAAACACAGCTGCTGTTACATCCCCTGAACTGATTACGGAAGGTGCAGACTACTTTGGTTCTCAATGTATCGTAGTTGCAATCGATGCTAAATATGATGATTCACTTGGGTCGTGGAGAGTGTATACTCATGGTGGACGTACGGAAACCGATTGGGAAGTGACGGAGTGGGCAAAAGAAGTGACTTCTAGAGGTGCCGGCGAGATATTGTTAACGAGTATGGATCAAGATGGAGCAAAAAATGGCTACGACTTGCCGCTCATAAAAAGAGTGAACGAAGTTGTTACAGTACCAGTGATAGCTTCAGGAGGGGCTGGAGAGAAATCCCACTTTGTGGAAGTGTTTGAAGAAGCGGGGGCTGACGCAGCTTTGGCGGCTTCTATTTTCCACTACAAAGAAACGTCGGTAGAAGAAGTCAAATCCTATCTGAGAGAGCAGGGGGTCAACGTAAGATGAACATGGATGAAGTCAAATTTGATGAAAAAGGTCTAGTTCCTGCCATTGTACAAGATGCTGTTAGTAAAGAAGTTCTAACACTTGCTTATATGAATAGAGAATCTCTTCAAAAAACGGTAGATACAAAAGAAACATGGTTTTACAGCCGTTCTCGCCAAACATTGTGGCACAAAGGTGAAACATCCGGGAATACTCAGGCAGTCGTTGATATACGATTGGATTGTGACGAAGATGCAATTCTAGTCCTAGTACATCCTGCCGGGCCAGCGTGTCATAAGGGAACGTATTCTTGCTTCTCGAATTCATCAGTAGAACAGAAGAATACCAATAGCGAGAAGTTCGCGATCCTGAATAAGTTAGAAGAGATTATTGCAAAGCGGGAATCTGAAATGCCAGAGGGAGCTTATACTACTTACTTGTTCCAAGAAGGGGTAGATAAAATCCTTAAAAAAGTTGGTGAAGAAGCCAGCGAAGTAATTATCGCTGCAAAAAACCGCGACCCGGAAGAATTGAAGTGGGAAAGCGCTGATCTTCTATACCATCTCCTTGTATTATTAAGAGAGCAGAAACTTCCATTCAGTGAGATTCTATCTGTATTGGAAGAACGACATGGTAAGTAACTTTTCCTCCTTTCTTTATGGTGGTATACTGTCCTTACTGCAAAAGATTACACCGAGGGGAAGGAAATCACAACATATGAGAATGGAAAATAGTCACGAGGGTGTAATTGCGTTTTCACAGAGTGACCATCACTTTTTCAAACGTGGAGTTCATGCTTACCAAAAGAAAGAACTTAACAAAGCGGCGAAATATATAGAAAAAGCTGTTCAATTAAACCCTGAGGAAGCTATTTATTATTGTCAGCTTGCGCTCGTTTATACTGACTTGGCAGAGTATGAGCGTTCTAATGAATTGCTGCAGCACGTTCTAAAGAATTTAGATAACACGCTCTATGAATCTTATTTTTTACTTGCAAATAACTATGCTTATCTGGGACTTTTCGAAAAAGCCACCGAAATGGCTACTCTTTATCTTCATTATGAGCCAGAAGGTGAGTTTGCACTTGACACCTACGAATTACTGGATATCCTACACTTAGAGGACGAAGACACAGAAAATCCTAAATATGAAGATGAGTTAATACTGATGTATGATCAAGCAACTCTTCTGAGAAAAAGGAAAAAATATAGAGAAGCTCGTAGTTTACTGGAAAAAATTATTGCTGATTATCCTTCTTATTGGCCGGCACAAAATGAAAAAGCACGAATGGTGTATTGGGAAGGAGAAACAGAGAAAGCGATTATACTGACAGAGCAATTATGGAAAGAATCCCATTATTTGCCGTCCGCCTGCCAATTAGCAGTGTTTTATTATGAACAAGGTCGGGAAAAGGAGTCATCAGAAACAGCAGAAGTTCTAAAGCGACTCGTTCCGATGGACGAATCGCATATTTACCATGTCGCCACTGCTCTTAATCATATAGGTGAACATGAAGAAGCCTATCTATTTTTTAAGATGTATCTTTCCCGTAGAGCCATGCCGGATGAAGATTTCTTTGTGAACGCAGGAGCAGCAGCGTATCATACAGGACGATTACAAGAGGCATTGAAATGGTGGGAAATTGCTGCAGACAATATGCATCAAGAAGCCAAAGATCTCTTATTAAAACATCAAAACGGTAGTTTGGATTCACAAGATATGGAAATGGCTCTTTCAACGTTTTATAAAGAAAGATGATTCTTCTGCTGTTTCTTAACCATTTATATCTTACTGAGCAGATTGGTGGACTTCGCCTCTCATATTTCTTAGGATAAAGACAGAAAAGAAAAAGTAAGCATGTATCACAAAAAGACTCTCGGGGATATTATGGTTAAGAAAGAGGAGTGAAACCAATGTCAGAAGAAAAAATATATGATGTAATAATTGCTGGAGCCGGCCCTGCTGGTATGACAGCTGCTGTATATACGTCTCGCGCTGAATTAGACACATTGATGCTCGAGCGTGGTGTTCCAGGCGGTCAAATGGCCAACACAGAAGATATCGAAAACTATCCAGGGTTTGATCATATCTTAGGTCCTGATTTATCCAACAAAATGTTCGAGCACTCTCGAAAATTTGGTGCTGAATACGCTTATGGTGATGTCCAAGAAATTATTGACGGAAAAGAGTATAAAACTGTGAAAGCGGGCGGAAAAGAATATAAAGCTCGTGCTGTTATCGTTACGACAGGCGCCGAATATAAAAAACTTGGTGTGCCTGGTGAAAGTGAACTAGGCGGTAAAGGCGTTTCTTACTGTGCGGTTTGTGACGGAGCTTTCTTCCGAGACAAAGAGATTGTTGTCGTAGGTGGAGGAGATTCCGCCGTAGAAGAAGCAGTGTATTTAACGCGCTTTGCATCAAAAGTGACGATTATCCACCGTCGTGATGAATTGAGAGCGCAAAAAATTCTTCAACAGCGCGCCTTTGTTAATGACAAAATTGAATTTAAATGGAGTCACGTAGTTAAAGAAATAAATCAAAAGGATGGAAAAGTAGGCAGCGTAACGTTGACCGACTTAAAAGCTGGAGAAGATTATGAGTTTGAAACAGAAGGTGCGTTTATTTATATAGGAATGCTACCACTTAATGCAGCTGTAAAAGACCTTGGAATCTTAAATGATGAAGGTTATATTGTGACAAATGAGGAAATGGAAACGAGCGTACCAGGCATTTTTGCTGCGGGGGATGTAAGGGATAAATCTTTACGTCAAATTGTTACAGCTACAGGAGACGGTTCTTTAGCAGCAGAAACCGCCCAAAAATATGTAGAAGAACTAAAAAACGCAGTAAACGCCTAAAATTTAACCATTTTTAACATGATTGTAACGGAAATGAAATGAATTTGCCGTATGATGAAGATAAGTAATTGACCCCCTTTTTTATATAGTTCTGATTCGCACAGGTAGTTCCTTACCTGTGCTTTTTTTTATGCGCCAATTAGAATTACTAATTGAAGAATATCGTTATTATTCTCGTCTCGTCATTCTTTACTCTCCCAATAAGTGTAAGATGAATCTAAACTTCTCTGAGATTTCTGCTATTTTGTTTGGCGAATATGCTTTAAAAATTGAGCAATCTTAACAGCAAATGTATACTAAGGGGAGATGAATTGTGAGGTGTCGTTTATGCAACGTGTAACGAATTGTGTATTACAACATAAAGGGAACCTGCTTCTTCTCCAAAAACCTAGTCGTAACTGGTGGGTTGCTCCAGGTGGAAAGATGGAACCTGGAGAATCTGTTCGCGAAGCAGTTGTAAGAGAGTTCCGGGAAGAAACAGGCCTAACGGTGATCAACCCTTCCATTAGAGGGATTTTTACGTTTCTGATAACGGAACAAGAGAAGATCATATCAGAGTGGATGATGTTTACGTTTCTAGCAAAAAATTGGAAAGGCACGCTTCTCGAGCAATCGCCGGAGGGAATATTGGCATGGCAGCCTGAAAGTACAGTGACGGGTTTGGACATGGCAGAGGGAGACCGTCGGATTTTTGAGCATATTTCACAAGAGGATGGTGTACTATACGGTACTTTTCGTTACACAAGTGAATATAAGCTTATTTCATGCGAGTTGAGTAGCGACACTCCTGACGTTTCTAAGAGAGAGGGAGATGACGTATAGTGGGGCATCAGCATGAAGATATTCAAGTTGTCATTATAACAGGTATGTCTGGGGCAGGGAAAACAGTGGCCGTTCAAAGCTTCGAAGATTTAGGCTATTACTGTGTAGATAACTTGCCCCCCGCATTAATTCCTACGTTTATAGAGCTGATCGAGAATTCAGGCGGTAAGATGAACAAAGTAGCTTTAGTCATAGACTTAAGAGGTCGTGAGTTTTTTGACCAGCTCTTTGAGGCAGTAGATTATTTACGATTAAAATCTAATTTAAGCAGTCATATTTTATTTTTAGACGCACGCGATAACGTTTTAGTTCAGCGGTATAAAGAAACGCGCAGGTCTCATCCACTTGCCAGTGCAGAAGCACCGCTTGAAGGGATTCGCCAAGAAAGAGAGATGCTTGAAGACTTAAAAGGTCATGCCCGCCAAATTATAGATACAAGTGACTTAAAACCAAAACAGCTACGCGAAACGCTTATTCAGTACTTTTCAGGTAAATCTCAGGATACGTTTGTCGTGCATGTTATGTCTTTTGGTTTTAAGTACGGTATTCCTATTGATGCTGATTTAGTCTTCGATGTTCGTTTTTTACCTAACCCACATTACGTAGCTGCGTTGCAGCCAAAAACAGGATTAGAAGAAGAAGTGTCTTCCTATGTGTTAAAATGGATAGAGACAAAAGAATTTCTTGAAAAGCTATATGGTTTACTTGATTATATGTTACCGCAGTATAAACGAGAAGGAAAAAGCCAGTTAATCATTGCAATTGGTTGTACAGGAGGGAAACATCGTTCTGTTACGTTAACAGAAACGATCGCTGAATATTATTCTAATGAATATTCCGTACATCGAAGTCACCGGGATATACGTAAAGGAAAGGAAATAGAACTGTGAGCAAAGCAAATATCATTACAATTGGAGGCGGAACGGGGTTATCGGTACTTTTAAAGGGGTTAAAAACATTCCCGGTTAATATAACGGCAATCGTTACCGTTGCAGATGACGGTGGAAGTTCAGGAAGACTTAGAAAGGAATTAAACATCCCTCCTCCCGGTGACGTTCGTAATGTTCTCGTTGCGTTGGCTGAGGTAGAGCCAATGATCGAACAGTTATTCCAGCATCGGTTTGAGAATGGGAATGGCTTATCAGGCCATTCGTTAGGTAATTTACTTCTTGCTGGAATGACCTCCATTACTGGAGATTTTGCGCGGGGGATCAGTGAACTGAGTACGGTTTTGAATGTACGTGGCAAGGTGTTACCTGCTGCTAACCAAAGTATTATCTTGAATGCGGAGATGATGGACGGTTCTATCATTGAAGGGGAATCAAGCATACCGGAGTCGGGAAAACGTATAAGAAGAGTTTTTTTATCACCTAATACGGTAAAGCCACTTCAGGAAAGTATTACTGCTATTCAAGAGGCCGATCTTATTGTGCTAGGGCCAGGAAGTTTGTATACAAGTGTTATTCCTAATTTGCTCGTTCCCGGTATTGCGGAAGCGATACGGGAATCTAATGCCCGCAAGTTATATGTCTGTAATGGCATGACTCAAAAAGGGGAGACCGATTCCTATGCTGCTTCTCATCACGTTGAAGCTATATATGCCCATGCCGGCTCTGGCGTGATAGATACTGTATTAGTGAATAACGGACCTATTCCTGATTCTGTCCTTGACCGATATGAAAGAGAGCAGGCTGTACCAGTGGTGGCCGACGAGAAAAGACTCCAGGAACTAGGTTGTCATGTGAAGTTAGGAGCATTCATGCATTTTAGAGACATGTTACTGCGCCACGATGCAGTAAAAGTTTCAGAAGCCATACTAGAGGAATTGAAAGAAGAACGGCGGAACCGATTAACCAATCGATAGGACAGAGTGCCGGGGGAAAGGCGGTGATGGCAATGTCATCCTTTGCAGCAATGACAAAAAAAGAATTAACTCAACTAGATGTGGATGACTGTTGTGCAAAAGCGGAGCTCGCAGCATTAATCCGTATGAACGGTTCTATTTCATTTGGAGAAGGCCGCATAAATTTAGAGGTATCGACGGAGAACGCAGCCATTGCACGACGGATATATATGCTCATTAAACGAGTGTACAAAAGTACAAACGTTGAACTAATGGTTAGAAAAAAAATGCGTCTCAAGAAAAATAATGTCTACTTAGTACGCATTGCAGAGGAAGCACAGAGACTTTTAGAAGACCTTCACATTATGGAAGAGGGTTACCAGTTTAACCGGAATATTTCTTCTGCCATAACAGAAAAGGTGTGTTGTAAGCGAGCATACTTACGCGGTGCTTTCTTAGCGGGAGGATCGGTAAACCACCCTGAGACTTCTTCCTACCACCTAGAAGTATTTTCTTTTTATGAGGAACATACGAAAGCGCTGCAACAGCTACTAGAAGAATTTCAGCTTTCTACGAAGATTTTAGAACGGAAAAAAGGATTTATTCTCTATATCAAAGAAAGTGAAAAGATAACTGAATTTCTAAACGTTATCGGAGCTCATCAAGCGCTTCTCTATTTTGAAGATGTCCGTATTATGAAAGATATGCGTAACTCAGTGAACCGCCTCGTTAATTGTGAAACGGCGAACTTAAATAAAACGGTAGGAGCAGCGATGCGGCAAATTGAAAACATAAAATTAGTCCAACAAGAGATCGGCTTAGAACAGCTTCCAGAAAAAGTGAGAGAAATAGCGGAACTACGCTTGCATCATCAAGATGTCACTTTAAAGGAGCTGGGTGAAATGATACCTAGCGGGCCTGTAAGTAAGTCAGGTGTCAACCATCGATTACGTAAAATTGACCAGTTGGCTGAGAAAGTCCGAAAAGGGGAAGCTGTTCTGTCAGAAAAAACGTGATGACAGTGTAATATATCTTGCAATGGAGGAGATAGAAGTGGTCGAGAAAACAGTGGAAGTAAGAATCAGTACAGGTTTACAGGCAAGGCCGGCAGCTCTGTTCGTTCAAGAAGCCAATCGTTTTCAATCCGATATATTTATTGAACGAGAGGAAAAGAAAATTAATGCCAAAAGTATTATGGGAATTATGAGTCTCGCTGTTCGTCCAGGTACGACTATTCATATTAGTGCGGAAGGTTCAGATGAAGAGGAAGCAGTAGAGGCATTAGCAGCGTTCGTGGAAAAAGAAGAATAAATAAGTTTTAAGTGGATACAGATTTTTAAATGATCATACACATAAAGACTCCGGCACCATTTTTGGAACCGGAGTTTTATTCTTACTTATATAACACTTCATCAATTAAACCGTATGTTTTCGCGTCCTCCGCTGACATAAAGTTATCTCTGTCTGTATCTCTTTCGATAACTTCCAGAGGCTGACCAGTACGCTCAGATAAAATCTTATTAAGTTTCTCGCGCATTTGGATGATACGGCGAGCATGGATCTCAATGTCCGCTGCTTGTCCTTGCGTTCCGCCGAGTGGTTGGTGAATCATAACCTCACTATTTGGAAGGGCGTACCGCTTGCCTGGTTCACCGGCATTTAGTAAAAAGGCACCCATGGATGCTGCCATACCGATACAAATGGTTGATACTTTAGGTTTAATATGCTGCATCGTATCATAAATTGCCATTCCCGCTGTAATAGATCCACCCGGACTGTTGATATATAAAGAGATATCTTTTTCCGGATCGTCTGCGGCAAGGAACAACAATTGAGCGACGATGGAATTTGCCACATTATCGTCAATCCCGGAGCCAAGCATAATAATTCGATCTTTTAACAGACGTGAGTAAATGTCATAAGCACGCTCACCTCGGTTTGTTTGTTCAATAACTGTTGGGACTAAATTCATCTCAATTCCTCCTATTATTATAATAATGGTGACGGTATCTATGCTGTTTTTTTATCATACCCCAATGGTCAAAAAAGGTCAATTGATAAGCTTTCTACATCGGCCAATAAATAGAGCATTCGCTGTATAAAAGGCAAAACCCTGCAAGTATCATTTCCTTTTTTTTATTATTTCAAACTAACGATTTTTAAGCAATAAAGAAGCATTGAGGACAAATCTCTAAAATTACTTTTTACAAAACTGGAGAACTTGGCTATAATGAAATTATCACAAATTAGTGACAAGTGTTCAGTTCCTAAGTAAAGGGGGCGTCAATTGTGTTTGGTCAGGAGCGTTTAGGAAAAGATGTGAGATTTGAGGATGAAGAAGAGCTTAGACTAAAAGACGCTGCCGAAAAGTTAGAAACTTTGGCTTCCATGCTTCGAAGCAAGGGAGAGTGTAGGGTTGCAAACCAAGAAGGAGAGACCACGATAACTCCAGCTGAGAATGTTCAGCTGCAAATAGAATATATAAAGCAAGGCAAGGAATATCAAACGGCATTTATTTTATCTTGGAAAGAAAAAGAATAAATGAAAAAGTACAGGCGTTTGCTCATATGGTATAATGAATAGAGTAACCGCTTACAAGGAGAGGGGGAAAACGCCGTGAATCTGGAGATGGGACTTTACCAACAGCAGACGATTAAGCTTGTCATGACTCAGGAGCTGCGCCAGGCGATTTCCTTGCTACAATATTCCACCCAAGAATTGTCCGAGTATTTAGAAGAACAAGCATTGGAAAATCCACTTATTGATATGGAAGAACCAGAGTTATTTCATAAAGAAGAGCCAAAGTACGAAATGCCAGTTATGTGGCACGATGAACCTTCGAACGAGATTCATAACCAGGAAGAGCAGGAAGGCTTTTCTCCTTTTGATCGCATTAAAGATGACCGAGAACGAGTAACCGATTATTTAGCCCAGCAGATCCGTTTATTTCCATGCGATGAGAAGGAGAAACGGGTGTTAGAGCACATTGTTGGAAACGTTGGGGACGACGGCTATATAACGGGAACATATGAGGAAATGGCTGTCCTGTTTGACATAACTGAGGAAGATTATGAATCTTGTATACGTAAAATACAAAGTTTGGAGCCGGCGGGAATTGGTGCCCGATCATTGCAAGAATGTCTGCTCTTACAATTAGAGCGTCAGTCACCCCGGCAACCTTTTATCGAAGTCATTGTCGCTGAGTATTTGGAAGAACTAGCATCTAGAAAGTGGAAGGAATTAGCAAAAAAGTTAGATGTCTCAGTGGAAGATATACAACATGCATATGATCAAGTCCAATGCCTTGATCCTTATCCGGGAGTTCACTTTGGAAATGATCACCCAGGACATATTCTTCCTGATGTTTATGTAGAAAAAGATAGTGATCAATTCATCGTTCGCCTTAATGACGATGGGCTTCCGAAAATTCGAATGAACCGCCAATACCGTCATCTTCTTGAAAGAAATGAAGATGGAGAAGCGACTGAGTATGCAAAGCAAAAATATAAACAATTGGTTTGGCTCTTAAAGAGCATTGATCAGCGTCAACAAACGATTCGCAGTATTACAGAAGCTATTGTAGAGTTTCAGTACGGCTTTTTTGAAAAGGGGCCTTCTGCAATGAAGCCGCTAACTTTAAAGGATGTAGCGGAAGCCGCGGGTGTTCATGAATCTACTGTGTCGAGAACAACCAACCAAAAGTACGTGCAGACTCCACATGGTTTATTTGAGTTAAAATACTTCTTCTCTGCAGGGATGAATACGAACTCAGGTGAACAAACCTCTACTTTCGTAGTTAAATCTATCATTAAAGAACTTGTGGATAATGAGGACAAGAAAAAGCCGCTCTCTGATCAGAAGATAGTGGACCATTTAAAAAAAGAGCACGGCATTTCGATTTCACGGCGTGCTATTGCAAAATACAGAGGGGAATTACAAATCCCTTCTTCATCGAAACGGAAACGTTATAATTAATAGGAGTACATGACAATATACCAAGTTTCGTCTTGTACAGCACCTTTGCTAATATTGTTAACCTTAAAAAACTAATACATTTCTAAACAGTGTAAACAATAAGCCTGATTTTCCACGTAACGAAGGAAAATCAGGTTTTTTTGATAAATCAGGGTGGTACTAAATGATAGAGATAAAGAGAGGACGTCGGTCGCTTGTTTATGGACGCTTCCCCTTACCTGCCCCCCATTCTCTTCGACAGCTTTCCAGGCATTGTCTCCCATAGCTGCGCTTTTTCTTCTTCCTTAAAAATTAACAAACAGAATAAATGAAACAATAAAGTTTAAACTAATATTTTAGAAAACATAAAAAAGAGGTATTACCTGTAAAAGAGAGTAACTTTTATAAGGATGTTTTTATTAAGTATTGAAAAGGGGGTTACTCATTGACTGTAAACGTAGGAATAAATGGTTTTGGAAGAATTGGCCGACTTGTGTTGAGAGCTTCTCTTCACCGCAATGATGTAGAGATAACAGCAATAAATGATTTAACTGACGCTCAAATGCTTGCGCACTTATTGAAGTACGATTCGGTACACGGTAAACTAGAAGAAGGTGTCTCTGTGGAAGGCAACAGCCTCATAGTCGGGGATAAAAAAATTAGAGTCACACAGGAAAGAAACCCGGAAGATATTAACTGGAAGGATGCTGGAGTACAAACTGTGGTGGAGGCAACAGGAAGATTTACACGAAGGAATGATGCTTCAAAACACTTCGTCTCGGGAGCCGAGAAAGTAATCATTTCGGCGCCAGGGAAAGAAGTAGACGCTACATTTGTAATGGGAGTGAACCACAAAGAGTATCAACCGGACCATCACCATATCGTATCAAACGCTTCCTGTACAACAAATTGTTTAGCACCTGTCGCAAAAGTATTACATGAAGAGTTTGGCCTAAAAAGAGGGATGATGACAACGGTTCATTCCTACACGAACGACCAGCAAATTTTAGATCTTCCCCACAAAGATTATCGTCGAGCCAGAGCGGCAGCCGAAAATATCATTCCGACTTCCACGGGAGCTGCAAAAGCAGTAGCCCTTGTCCTTCCCGAGTTAGAAGGGAAATTAACTGGTGGGGCAGTTCGCGTACCGACACCGAATGTTTCGTTAATCGATTTAACAGCAGAGTTACAAACAAATGTAAGTGTAGAAGCGGTGAATTCGGCTTTTCAAAAGGCTTCTGAGCAAGACTTACAAGGCATCTTAGGTTACAGCGAGGAGCCTTTGGTGTCAGGCGATTATAATGACGATACCCGCTCTAGTATTGTAGATGGGCTCTCCACGATGGTCTTGGAGGATAATCTCATAAAAGTGATTGCTTGGTATGATAATGAATATGCTTACTCCAACCGTGTCACTGAACTTGCAGCCTACATGGCTGACAAGGGATGAAAAAAGTGATCACATGCTAAAAAGGGGGAGAAACACTAATATTTCTTTCCCCCTTTTTATGCTGTTAAGGAATGACAAAGAAGCTGCTCGATGTATGATGAATATATCGAGAGTAAAACAAACAGAATGTATTTGCACAAGGAGGACTAGACTAGGATGAATAAGCGTTCTATACGTGACGTGGATGTAAATGGAAAAAGAGTATTTGTCCGCGTTGATTTTAATGTACCTATGGAAGAGGGAAAAGTAACGGATGACACACGTATAAAAGCCTCTTTACCTACTATCAAATATTTAATGGAACGAGGGGCGAAAGTAGTTCTTGGCAGTCATCTAGGCCGACCGAAAGGAAAGGTAGTGGAAGAACTTCGTCTAGCTCCCGTCGCAGATCGACTTAGTGAAATTTTATCGATTCCGGTGAAGAGAACGCAGGAAGTATATGGTGAAGAAGCAAAGCGGAAGGCAAATGACTTAAAAGAGGGTGAGGTACTGCTGTTAGAAAATCTCCGATTTGATCCGGGAGAAGAGAAAAATGACGTCACTCTTGCAAAAAATATGGCTTCTTTAGTGGATTTTTATGTAAACGATGCTTTTGGGACCGCTCACCGCGCTCATGCATCTACAGAAGGTATTGGCCATCACCTGCCATCTGCAGCTGGTTTGCTCATGGAAAGTGAGTTAAACGTATTAGGAAAGGCATTGTCTAATCCTGAACGCCCCTTCACTGCAATTATAGGCGGAGCAAAAGTGAAAGACAAAATTGATGTTATTGATAATCTACTAGATAAAGTGGATAATTTAATTATTGGTGGAGGTCTAGCTTTTACTTTCGTCAAAGCGCAAGGGTACGATATTGGGAACTCGCTCTTAGAAAAGGATAAAATTTCTACTGCAAAACGATTTATGGATAAAGCGCAAAAAAGAGGCGTTCATTTATACATACCAGAGGACGCAGCTCTTGCTGATCAATTCAGTCGTGATGCTAATAAAAAGGTCACTGATATTGACAGCATACCAGAGACTTGGCAGGCATTGGATATTGGCCCGAAAACAATTAGTACATACAAAAAGGTTATTTATGATTCGAAGCTCGTCATTTGGAATGGGCCTATGGGTGTATTTGAGTTTGAAGCATTCGCTGATGGAACGCGAGGGATAAGTGAAGCACTTGCAGAAGCGGCAGATGCTTATTCGATTATCGGTGGAGGAGATTCCGCGGCAGCTGTAGAGGCATTTGGCTTAGCGGATAAGATGGATCATATTTCGACGGGAGGAGGAGCCTCTCTTGAGTTTATGGAAGGGAAAACTCTCCCTGGTATTGCCGTATTAGATGATAAGTAAATTATGGATGGAACAGTCATGAGGTGAAAAATGATGCGTAAACCAATTATCGCGGGTAATTGGAAAATGAACAAATCATACTCGGAAGCTATGACATTTACAAGAGAAGTGAACCAAAAAATTCCCTCTGAAGATGTTATGGATACAGTAATCTGTGCACCTGCCATTTTTCTAAAAGGTATGGAGGAGAGGGCCGAAGATACCCCGCTTCAAATGGGTGCGCAAACGATGCATTTTGAAAATAGTGGAGCGTTTACAGGAGAAATCAGCCCCAAGTCGTTAGCAGACATAGGGATATCATTTGTCATTATAGGGCATTCGGAGCGTCGAGAAATGTTTAATGAAACAGACGAAACAGTAAACAAGAAAATGCATGCTGCTTTTAGGGAAGATCTTACTCCAATTATGTGTTGCGGAGAAACGTTGAACCAAAAAGAAGAGGGTTTCACAGAAAAAGTAGTGAGTGAACAAGTGACAAAAGGATTTAACGGGCTGTCTAAAGAACAAGCAAAGCGTGCCATCGTTGCGTATGAGCCGATATGGGCTATTGGTACAGGACGAACTTCCTCCCCAGAGGATGCGAATAAAACATGCGGACTTATTCGTCAAGTGATAGAGCAGCTTTATGATAATGAAACTGCTCAATCGGTTCGCATTCAATATGGCGGTAGTGTGAAACCAGAAAATATTAGCAGTTTAATGGAAAAAGAGCACATTGATGGCGCTTTGGTCGGTGGTGCCAGCCTACAAGCAGATTCTTTTCTTGCAATTATTGAGGGGGCAAAAGTATGAGTAAGTCACCAATCGCATTAATTATCCTAGATGGTTTTGCCCTTCGTGAAGAGTCTAAAGGAAACGCAGTGGCTCAGGCAGCAACCCCTAACTTTGATCAGTATTGGGAACAGTACCCACATACTACGTTAACAGCATGTGGGGAAGCAGTGGGGTTACCAGAAGGACAAATGGGAAACTCTGAAGTTGGTCATTTAAATATTGGAGCGGGCAGAATCGTCGATCAGAGTTTGACACGAATTAATAAAAGTATCAAAGAGGGGACATTCTTTGACAATGATGCTCTTGTAGAAGCATGTGCCCATGTAAAAAAACATAATAGCGACTTGCATGTGTATGGTTTATTATCTGATGGAGGAGTTCATAGTCATATCAATCACTTATTCGCGCTTTTAGAGTTAGCGAAGAACCAGGGAATAGAGAGGGTATACGTCCACGGGTTCCTTGATGGAAGGGATGTGGGTCCAACCACCGCTAAAACTTATACCGAAGCATTGCAGAACCGAATGGAAGAGCTGCAAATTGGAAGTCTTGCTACGCTTCATGGACGTTACTATTCCATGGACCGAGATCGCCGGTGGGAGCGTGTGGAAAAGTCATACCGAGCTATGGTTTTTGGAGAAGGTCCTGCATTTAACAGCCCTGAAGAAATGATTGAGCATTCTTATACAGAGGATATTTCAGATGAATTTATTATCCCTTCTGTATTAAAGGATGAGAATGGTAATCCTATGGCAACAATTAAAGACAACGATGCTGTCGTTTTCTTCAATTTTCGCCCAGACCGAGCGATACAATTATCTGAAGTATTCACAAAAAATGAATTTGATGGGTTCGATGTAGGAGATAAACCACAAAATCTCTATTATGTAACGATGACCTCATATAGTGATTCTATACAGGCCAATGTAGCATTTCCGCCTCAGGATTTAAGTGAAACAATGGGGGAAGTTGTTTCAAATACAGGCTTACGGCAGCTTCGTATTGCGGAAACCGAAAAGTACCCCCATGTCACATATTTTTTCAGTGGAGGACAGGAGCAAGAGTTTTCCGGGGAAACGCGGGTTTTGATCGATTCTCCCAAAGTGGCCACCTATGACTTAAAACCAGAAATGAGTGCCTATGAAGTGACTGACGCTTTATTAAAGGAAATAGCGACAGATACACACGATTTTATCGTATTAAATTTTGCTAACCCGGATATGGTTGGTCACTCCGGGAAGCTATCAGCAACGATAGAAGCGGTAGAAGCGGTGGATGAGTGCCTGGGAAAAGTAGTGGCTGCTCTCAAAGAAAAAAACGGATATGCGATTATAACAGCCGATCATGGGAATGCAGACGAAGTGATCACACCTGACGATGAACCAATGACAGCACATACAACGAACCCTGTGCCGGTTATTGTGACAAAAGACAATATAGAATTGAGAGATCATGGTATCTTGGCCGATCTTTCACCAACGGCTCTAGATTTGCTGAGGATAAGAAAACCTAAAGAGATGACAGGTACAAGTTTAATTAAGGAAGATAGCGCAAAATAAAGATATAACAACAAAAAGGAGACTAGATGAAATGGGTATGATAACGGATGTTTATGCACGCGAAGTATTAGATTCAAGAGGCAATCCTACTGTCGAGGTCGAGGTATACACAGAAACGGGGGCTTTTGGACGTGCGTTAGTTCCAAGTGGTGCCTCTACAGGAGAATACGAGGCCGTTGAGTTACGAGATGGCGGAGACCGCTTTATGGGAAAAGGTGTGTTACAGGCTGTTGAAAATGTAAACGAAGAAGTGGCCCCAGAAGTAGTAGGGATGGATGTGACGGATCAAACCGGTATTGATGAGATGCTTATCCAATTGGATGGTACAGACAACAAAGAAAATTTAGGAGCCAATGCAATATTGGGTGTATCGATGGCGATAGCTCATGCAGCCGCTGATGAAGTCGGTGTTTCTTTGTACGAATACTTAGGAGGGTTTAATGCAAAAACGCTTCCAGTTCCTATGATGAATATTTTAAACGGTGGCGAACACGCAGACAATAATGTAGATATTCAAGAATTTATGGTTATGCCAGTGGGAGCTGAAAACTTTCCGCAAGCCATTCGGATGGGAACTGAGATTTTTCATCACTTGAAAAAAGTATTAAAGGATAAAGGGTATAACACAGCTGTTGGTGATGAAGGCGGATTTGCCCCTAACTTAGGCTCGAACGAAGAAGCATTGCAAACTTTAGTGGAAGCTATCGAAAAAGCGGGTTATAAGCCTGGCGAAGAAGTAATGCTGGCTATGGATGCAGCAGCTTCCGAAATGTATGAGAACGGAAAGTATCACTTGAAAGGTGAAGGTGTCACCAAATCTGCAGATGAAATGATCGAGTTTTATAAACAATTAACCGAAAAATATCCGATTGTTTCCATTGAAGACGGTTTAGACGAAAATGACTGGGATGGATGGAAAAAATTAACCGATTCGATAGGTGACCAAGTTCAATTAGTTGGCGATGATTTGTTTGTAACGAATACGAATAAATTGTCCCAAGGAATTGAGAAAGGCGTAGGGAATTCTATTCTTATTAAAGTGAACCAAATCGGTACTCTGACAGAAACATTTGATGCGATTGAAATGGCTAAAAGAGCAGGATACACTGCTGTTATCTCACATCGTTCCGGTGAGACAGAAGATGCAACCATTGCTGATATTGCGGTGGCAGTCAATGCGGGTCAAATCAAAACGGGTGCTCCTTCGCGAACAGATCGTGTAGCAAAGTACAACCAGCTTCTTCGAATTGAAGATGAATTAGGGACAACCTCTGTATATCCAGGTGCGACAGCTTTTTATAACCTCCGTAAATAAAGCACGTGTCTTATATTAGGGAGATTTTTATAAACACATGGATGGGTCTAAAAAGAGTGGAAAATGTGAACTGAACGTTTTGCCTGTTGCTCATTTTATGAGGAGTATGGTAAATTAACGTTATGTAAATAGGTCGCGGAGGTGGAAGAGTGGAGACCTTGCTTTATGTTTTATTGATTATAGTTGCTATCGGTTTAATCACGGTAGTTTTACTCCAATCTGGCCGTAGCGCTGGATTGTCTGGGGCTATTTCTGGTGGAGCAGAACAGCTAATGGGAAAACAGAAAGCCCGAGGTATTGAGGCGTTTTTATCACGAATGACAGTGATTTTATCTATCCTGTTTTTCGTCTTAGCTATTTTGCTGGCATATTTCCTATAATACGTAAAAATAAGAAAGGCAGCGGATCTATAAAGACCCGCTGCTTTTTTGCATGATTCTTTATAACGCCATACTAATTTGTGTTCTTTATGTGCTATCCTTCGCTTATTTGAATACGTTGAATAAGTTATTTGTTGGCTTGTCTTGGGAAAAATAGGGTATATTGATAGAGGAAGAAAAAAGAATAAGGAACCGTAAAGGATGAAGTAAAATGATTGGGTGCCTATGTCTCCATGGTTTTACTGGCTCGCCTTGGGAATTAGAGCCCATTGCGACTCGCTTGAAACAGAATCATAATTGGCTGGTTTATACCCCCGTGTTACCGGGGCATGGACAAGGGGAGGATTTAAAAAAGACAACCTATCAAGCTTGGATTTACAAGGCAGATATGGCTGCCAAGCATATGATCTCCCAGTGTGAGAAAGTGTATGTTATCGGTTTTTCAATGGGAGGAATGCTAGCATGTTATATTGCAGCAAGGTATCAAATTGAAAAACTTGTACTAATAAGTGCGGCAGCACAGTATATCGGTGTAGGTCAATTAATGAAAGACATGGCTGTGATTATCGAAAACGGAGTAAAAGGAAACATGAAAGAACACCCCTGGTATCCGATATTCCAGGAAAAGATACATACACCTTTACATGCGGTCGGAGAATTTAGAAAAGCAGTGAAAGAAGTAACTCCTTTTGTCAAAAATATAAAGATACCTGTATTTATGGGACAGGGGGTAAAAGATGGGCTTGTGCCTAGGCGAAGTGCGGATTTTCTAAACTCACAAATAGAGGCTCCTGTTAAACAATTATATCTATACGAGCAGTCCAAGCACTTTTTGTACCATGGAGAGAATAAGGAACAGGTCATACAGGACACAGAACATTTTTTATTATCAACGAACCTTTCTTCGGAACTCGTATGGAAAAGTAATGATTAGAAAAAGATAGAGGGAAAGGGGACATTATAATGAAAGTGATACCACCGAAACCATTTACTTTTGAGGGAGGAAAGCGAGCTGTTTTATTATTACATGCGTTTACTGGGTCTTCCGCTGACGTACGACAATTAGGGCGTTATCTTCAAAAACGAGGTTACACGTGTCACGCTCCAATATATAAAGGGCACGGGGTACCTCCAGAGGAATTAATGAAAACAAGCTATAAAGACTGGTGGCAAGACGTCGAGAATGGTTGGCAAAAACTGAAGAATGAGGGGTATGAGGAAATAGCTGTAGCCGGACTATCTCTTGGAGGTGCCTTTACTTTAAAACTTGCTGAAGAGCAAGAAGTAAAGGGGATCATACCAATGTGTGCTCCCATGACGACCCATAATAATAAACAACGTCTTCATAAGGGAGTTCTCCAATATGCTAAACAACAGAAGCAGCTTGAAAAGAAAGAGGAAGACCAAATAAAAAAAGAGATGGAGGAGTTTGAACAACTTCCGCTGGACACACTGGACTCAGTGAACAAGCTGGTTGAAGATGTCCAAAGTTTGTTGGAGGATATTGAAGCACCTGCACTTGTTGTTCAAGCGGGAAAAGACCAGATGGTAGATCCAAAAAGTGCTGAAATCATTTATGAATCCATTGGATCTGAACAAAAAGAACTGAAATGGTATGAAGATTCACCGCACGTGATTACGATAGGACCGGAAAAGGACCAGCTTCACGAAGATATCTATGAGTTTCTAGAACAACTCGAATGGGAAACAGAAAAATAATATAAAAGTAGATATGTTTGACCGTTACAGGAAGGAGATGAAAAGATGGAAGAATCACAGAAGGAACGTTTAATGATGTATATGCGTGAAGAGGCCGCAAAGCCGATGTCTGTGGAAGAAATTCAAGATGCATTGGATGCCCATAGTGCAGAAGAAACGAAAGATTTAATGAAAACGTTGAACGAACTTGAAGATCAAGGGGAGATAGTCCGGACACGGAGCAATCGCTACGGGGTTCCTGAGAAAATGAATTTGGTAAAAGGAACAGTACAAGCCCACCAACGAGGTTTTGCTTTTATTCTTCCAGAAAACAAGGGAGAGGACGATATATTTGTACCAGCCAATGAATTAAATGGTGCGATGAACAAAGATATTGTTTTAGTACGTGTTCAACGTAAATCTTCCGGGTCTAAGCCAGAAGGCGTTGTGGTCCGTATTCTTGAGAGAGGGACACAGAAAATTGTCGGGACGTATGTCGATTATCGATCTTACGGTTTAGTTGAAGCGGATGATAAACACATCTCAAATGATATCTTTATTCCACAGGACGCAGAAAATGGAGCTGTAGATGGTCACAAAGTAGTTGTGGAGATTACTAAGTATCCAGAGGGACGATTCAGTGCAGAGGGAAAAGTCGTTAACATTCTCGGTCATAAAAATGATCCTGGTGTAGATATTTTATCCATTATTCATAAACATGGTTTGCCTGGAGAGTTTCCTCAAGAAGTGATTGATCAGGCTAATGAGATTCCAGACACATTAACGGAGAAAGATTTAGTTGAGAGACGTGACTTGAGAGAGGAAACAATTGTTACTATTGATGGAGCAGATGCAAAAGATCTCGATGATGCCGTACAAGTAAAAAGGTTAGAAAATGGTAACTTTTTGCTAGGTGTCCACATTGCTGACGTAAGTTACTACGTAGAGGAAGGGTCACCTATTGATCAGGAAGCCTTCGAACGTGCTACGAGTGTGTACCTGGTTGATCGCGTAATACCGATGATACCTCATCGTCTATCCAATGGAATATGCAGTTTAAATCCAAAGGTGGATCGGCTGACCATGTCATGTGAAATGGAAATTACACCTGATGGTGAAGTGGTAAATCATGATATTTTTGAAAGTGTTATTCGCTCTTCCGAACGTATGACCTATTCAGATGTGCGGTTAATTTTAGAAGAAAAAGACGAAGATACGAGGGAGAAATATAAAGAACTAGTGCCTTTATTTGAACGAATGGAGGAGCTTGCTCTCATACTGAGAAAGAAACGATTTGAACGTGGAGCGATCGATTTTGACTTTAAAGAAGCCAAGGTTATCGTTGATGAAGAGGGAAAGCCAGAAGACGTAAAATTATTAGAACGATCAGTTGCAGAACGATTGATCGAGGAATTTATGCTGGCAGCTAATGAGACAGTGGCAGAGCACTTTCATTGGTTAAAGCTGCCGTTTGTTTATCGAATCCACGAAGACCCGGATCCTGAAAAGCTAGAACGTTTTCTGGAGTTTGTGACGACGTTTGGTTATGTTGTAAAAGGAAGTGCGAACACCGTCCACCCTCGTGCCCTTCAGAAAGTATTAGAAGAAGTAAAAGGAGAAACGGAAGAGGCAGTAATAAGTACAGTGCTATTACGATCCATGCAGCAGGCAAAATATGATCCAGAAAACGTGGGACACTTTGGCTTGTCCTCAGATTTTTATACCCATTTTACCTCTCCCATTCGTCGTTATCCTGATTTAATCGTTCATCGTCTCATTCGTGAATATGCTATTAAAAATAATATGGATGGTAAAACGCAGTCCACATGGAGAGAAAAACTCCCCGATATTACACGACATGCCTCAGAAAGAGAAAGAAGAGCGGTTGATGCAGAACGGGACGTCGATGATTTGAAGAAAGCACAATACATGGAAGATAAAGTTGGCGAAGAATTTACTGGATTTATAAGCGGAGTTACTAACTTTGGTATGTTTGTAGAGCTGGAAAACACCATTGAAGGTATGGTTCACATTAGTTATCTAACAGATGACTACTATCATTTCGATGAAAAGGCTTATGCACTCATTGGAGAACGTACAGCCAATATGTTTCGAATCGGGGATGAAGTCGAAGTCCGTGTGATCCAGGTTAACGTAGAAGAAGCCGATATAGACTTTGAAGTGGTTGGAATGAAAGGATCGAAAACACGGCGTCGCAAAGATAGGCCAAAAGTGATCGAGGGAGGAAAACGGCAGTCATCTGCTTCTCAGAACCAACCGAAATCTAAAAAAGGCCGTCAGAAAGGACGCAATAAAACGAAACGGAATAAGCCATTTTATGAAAATGTTCCAAAGAAAAAAAGTAAAAAACGTTAGGTCCTGCTTTATACTCTTCATTGACGTATTTTCAACTGATTTGCTAGTATAAGTAGAAGTAGAAACAGAGCAGAGAAATGTAAGAGGAGAAACTGTCTTTCTCATGACGAGAAGAAAGGGTAGAGAACTAGTGGCTGTAAAAAATGAAGGAAGAGTAATCGCACAAAATAAAAAAGCACGTCATGATTATTTTGTTGAAGAAACTTTTGAAGCAGGGATGGTTCTGAAAGGAACGGAGATCAAAGCGATACGAGCGGGAAGGATGAACTTGAAAGACAGCTTTGCACGGGTGGAGAATGGAGAGATTTTTCTCCATAACGCACACATTGGCCATTATGAACAAGGAAATCGTTACAATCACGATCCGCTACGTACCCGAAAGCTTTTGCTTCATCGTCGAGAGATTAATAAGCTTATTGGTCAAAGCCAGCAAACAGGCTATTCCATTGTCCCTTTAAAAGTCTATATCAAGAACGGGGTAGCAAAAGTGCTGCTAGGACTAGCAAGAGGGAAGAAAAAACACGATAAACGCGAAGCATTAAAGCAAAAAGACGCGAAACGTGAGATGGATCGTGCTATCCGGCGACAAATGAAAGGTGAGTAACCAAGGTTGTGCCAATGACAGGTAAAGTCCCCGCGCCTCAGGAAGCAGGGGACTTTACCAAAAGGAACCCTATGGATCGCTCTCATCATGGATGACTGCCGGATTCATCCCTTCGTTATTGCTGCTGCTGTAAATATCAGGTACTTTTCCAGGAATGAATAACATTCCTACAGGCACAGTAGTCACGACGACATCGGTTTTCGTCGCAAAGGGGATGATCACTTCTACATCGACTTCTAAATCTAAGGACACACGGACCCATGTATTGTTGATACCTTTTTCTTTTATGCTCTCATTTAATTCTACATCAACATCCCCAATGGCAGTTAGTTGAATAGGTATTAAAGGTCCTAATTGAGCTAATAATGCGTTATTCGTTGCTCTGCCTAATGGAATACTGTAGAGAGCACCTTCTTCACCACTAGTGGAATGAGCAACAATCCCTGAGCTCCCTTCTGGTACTTGGCCCCGTTCCATTTTCATCAAATAGTGCTGTGCCTCGTTAACCGCATTGGTAACTACGCGATTGTACACGGTCCCGTCAAATCCGATGGAGACAATCTCTCCATCTTCATCTTTTTCTATCTCGATTAATTCATTCATGTCCACGTCTTCAACGGTTTTCGATACGGCGTGATTGATGGCGGAGGTTGCGATTTTTTGTGTTTCCATTGTAGCAATATGCATAAGAGTTGCCGCAATCTGTTGGTTCACCAACCAGATTCCTTGCGCGGTGAGGAGTCCAAATATTAGCAAAGAGATCAATAACACTTTTTTAAAAGATAAGGGACGTGGAGCGGGAGCACGAAATTGACGTTTTCTCACAGGCATCCTCCCCATGTTTTCAATGTATGTGGGGAGTAGAGGTACTATTCTTCATATAGCTTAATACTCCAGCTAATTCATGGGTTGCATTTTTATATTGTTGTGATATAATAGCATTCCAGCTAAAAATACGGGGACGACACGGCTTCGACAGGGATAGGTCGAGCTTAAGTCGCGAGCCGAGCTAGGCAGTCTCGAAAAAGGCCTACGCCAATAATAACTGGCAAATCAGAACAAAACCTCGCAGTAGCTGCGTAAGTAGTTACTAGCGGATCCCGCTCTCCATCGCCCATGTGGAGTGACCGGGGTCTCACTAATGAGTGGGCTACGCTGTCCAGCCGCCGTCTGAGGCTGGCAGAAGAGATTAATCAGACTAGCCTTACCAAGGCCCGTCACTAGGCCAAGGTAACGGTGAATGATAATATAGTGACTACGCTCGTAGAAGCTTAAGTGCCGATATCTCTGGACGTGGGTTCGATTCCCACCGTCTCCACCATACATAGCTTACAGTACAGACATCATCATTATATAGAAGGAAAGCATAAAATTTCGTTTTGAAATTTTATGCTTTTTTTGTAGCTCGTTCTTATTGTTTTTGGCTCTATATTAATTGCAGAACTTAGTTTATGGCAAAACCCCATTCAAAAAGGGTGACAAAGCCCTTATGAATACAAGGCGGGAGAGGCAAGGTGCTTTGTGAAACATTTTAGAGGGAGGAATAGGAACAAAAAAGACTGTATGGAAAGATCAAGTTATGACCTTTGCATACAGTCTTTTTTGTTAGACGTTTATTTTAATAACTTTAATGATTCACGGTTAAAAGCAGGAAGGTCATCTGGTGTTCTGCTTGTAACAAGGTTACCATCGACAACGACCTCTTCGTCTTTTACAGTTGCCCCTGCATTCTCTAAATCTTTCCTAACAGAAACAAAGCTGGTTACTTCTTTTCCTTTTAATAAATCGGTCTCTACTAGGAATTGAGGACCGTGACAAATGGCGAAAACTGGTTTTTCAGCTTCCATAAAGGCTTTCGCAAAGTCGCCGTTTTTTGGATTGATCCGGAGAAGGTCTGGAGAGAAACCGCCAGGAACTAACAATGCATCATAGTCGCTTGCCTTTGCTTCGTCTATTCCTTTATCTGCTGTTAGTTCATCTCCATTTTTTCCTTTTATGGTTTTACCTGCCTCATCACTAATAATTTCTGCCTTGTGGCCAGCATCCTCATATGCTTTTACAGGATCTGTCAATTCTATTTCTTCAACCATATCAGTCACTAGTACAGCAATTCGTTTTGACATATTATCTTCTCCCTTCATTGAATCTATAGTAATGATAACGAAATTTATTTGTTCTGTGAAGGAAAGAGCACTGAGCCAATCATAGAAGAGAAGCCATACGATAGACGGATACAAGTAGGAAAAGGTTATTCAAAAGAAAATGCGTGTGTTTTGTTTATATATGTGATACAGAGGGGTATTTGCTTATTAAGCAGGATATGAAAATCGTTCCCTGCTATGTCTATCATTAGGTTGAAAAGGAGAGAGAGCATGTCTCATGTAATGGCAGGTGAAGCAGCAACTCAGATATTAAAAGACTGGAACGTTGATCATATTTATGGAATGCCAGGTGATTCAATTAATGAGTTCGTAGAGTATTTAAGGCAAGAGAAGAATGAGATAGATTTTATACAGGTGAGGCATGAAGAAGTAGGAGCGCTTGCAGCTTCGGCATATGCTAAGCTAACAGGAAACATTGGCGCATGTTTGTCTATTGGCGGCCCAGGAGCGATACACTTATTAAATGGTCTATATGATGCAAAAGCTGATGGGGCACCCGTTCTTGTTTTAGCTGGTCAAGTGCCGACGACAGAGATAGGGATGGATGCTTTCCAAGAAGTAGATTTAACAAGGTTATTCGATGACGTAGCTGTATTTAACCAAAGAGTCCCGACGCCCGATTCTTTCCCGAAATTATTGAATCAAGCTATTCGAAGTGCCTATACTTATAACGGAGTAGCTGTTTTAGTACTGCCTGATAATATCACTTCTCATATGGTAAAAGAAGAGACAGAACAAACTTCTTCCATTTACTCTGTCCCAATGTCTCGTCCAGCAGATAGCGATGTGAAGAGGGCAGTGACTTCTATTGAAAATGCGACACGTCCAGTCATTTTAGCTGGAAATGGTACAAAAAAGGCGAGACAAGAACTAGAAAAATTTGCCGAGAAAATAAAAGCTCCGATCATTTTTACTTTGCCATCTAAAGGCGTCTTAGCAGACACTCATCCGTACAATTTAGGCCAGTTAGGTGACTTAGGAACGAAGCCGGCATATCATGCTGTTCAAGATGCGGATATATTAATTATGATTGGAACATCCTATCCTTATCGAGATTATTTACCGGAGTCAACGCCTGCCATCCAAATCGATAACAACCCTGATGTGATTGGAAAACGTTACCCCGTTCATATCGGTTTAGCGGGGGACACAGGGGAAACGTTAACTTTGTTGTTAGAGGAGATACAGACGAATAGTAATAGTGAATTTCTTAATCATTCTCAGAGAGAAAAGATGAAGTGGGATAGGCATCTTGAGGAAGTGGTAAACAATAGTAAAGAGCCTTTGAAAGCTCCTTACGTTATATCTCAGTTATCACAAGTCATCGAGGACCATGCTACTGTATCCGTTGATGTTGGAAATGTGACGGTATGGATGGCAAGATACTTTCCATTTACACATCACAAGTTTGTCATATCCAGTTGGATGGCTACAATGGGGTGCGGACTACCTGGAGCGATAGCAGGCAAATTGGCTTACCCTGATCGCCAGTCCATCGCGGTATGTGGAGACGGTGGTTTTAGTATGATCATGCATGATTTCCTAACAGCTCTTAAATACGAATTACCTATCATGGTAGTTATTCTAAATAACTCACAAATCGCAATGATTACATCTGAACAGGAAGAAGCAGGAAATCCTTCGTATGAGACAAACTTAGAAAACATGGATTTTGCTTTGTTCGCTGAGGCTTGTGGAGGGGTAGGTTATCGAGTAGATCATTACAAAGAGGTGTCATCTGTATTTGAAAAAGCTTCGAAAGAAGTAAAACCCGTTATCGTAGACGTTAGGATAAAAGATGAAAAAGCTCAACCGGGTCATACCCACCAATACGAATAAGGAAGGAAGATGGACGTGAAAGACATAACATCTATGGAAGAACTAAGGTCTTTTGTAAATAATACACCGTTATCACTCTTGTTTGTAGGGGCAGAACAATGATCAGTCTGTCACAGTTTACTTCCTCAGGTGGAGGAAATGTTAACAGAATTTCCAAAGGTACAGGCAAGAAAAACCAATGTTAACCATGTAACCGAAGTAGCCGGATACCTTGAAGTATTCACAGCGCCTGCAATTTTTATCTTTATGAATGGACAAGAAGTTTATCGAGGGGCACGTTTTATACCAGTAAATGAGCTGAAACAACGAATCGAACGAATATATAGTAATTTTTAACATGTAAATACTGCTATTATAACTGTGTAAATGAAACAGTGGGGAAGATTCTCCACTGTTTTTTCTTTCGGAGAGAACCAAACAACTGGTATAATAGACGTATAGTTTTCCTAAAGGATAAATTATTTCCCTAAGGAAAAAAACGTAGGAGAAGACCTTTAGGAATTAGACAACATAGCTAACGATTAATTAAGCAGTTTCCAGTAATTACACGGTAGCTGGCTGTCTGTCCCTGTTCTCGGGTGGAGCATGTACTAATGGTATGGAATGTACGCAATTGTCTAATACTTGGTTCTTCGTTCCTTGAGAATTAATTTCAAAGGGTCAACATTACAGAAAATATATTGTCTAACCACTATACTGTGTAATCAGAGGGTCTCTCTCTTCTCATTTTTGGACAGTGACTTGAATAAAATGAAAAGGACAGAGGGAGCATTCTCGCTTAAACGATATAAACCAGGGGAGAATAGAAAGTGACAGAGAATTTATTACTCGCATTTGGACTCACATTGATAGCTGGACTAGCCACAGGGATAGGGAGTATATTGGCTTTCTTTACATCATCCACGAATACAAAGTTTTTATCACTCGCGCTTGGCTTTTCTGCTGGTGTGATGATTTATGTCTCTATGATCGAAATTTTCGTGAAGGCCGAAGAGGCATTAGTGTCATACGCAGGCCCTGGAACAGGGAATTGGCTGACAGTTGGTGGTTTTTTCGGTGGAATACTTATCATCGCTCTTATTGATAAATTTATTCCCAAAAGCGGGAATCCTCATGAAGTGAAAAAAGTAGAGGAAGTAAAAAGTGTTGGCAAAAAAGTGAAAGATCCAGAATTATTAAAGATGGGGACTTTTACGGCGTTAGCTATTGCCATCCACAACTTCCCAGAGGGTATAGCCACGTTCACATCTGCTTTGCAAGATCCCGCTCTTGGTATCGCTATTGCGGTTGCCATCGCCATTCATAATATCCCGGAAGGAATTGCCGTGTCAGTACCTGTATACTTTGCAACAAACGATAAGAAAAAAGCGTTTACCCTGTCTTTTTTATCTGGACTATCTGAACCTGTTGGAGCTGTGTTGGCTTATTTGCTTCTTATGCCGTTTCTGAATGATATGGTATTTGGCATTATTTTTGCCGCAGTAGCGGGGATTATGGTATTTATCTCGTTGGATGAATTGCTGCCAGCGGCGCAAAAATACGATGAAGCTCACTTATCCATTTATGGTCTGATTGGTGGAATGGCTGTGATGGCCCTCAGTCTGTTAATTATGAATTGATGAAAACCTTCTTTTAAGAAATCATAGGATGGGAATGATCACTACAACGTTTGACAAAGGGAGGAGATGCAGATGTCCAAACCAGGATTAAATACGTTAAAAAAGGGCACCCAGTATCCGGCAAGAGATCTCGACAGCTTTGTGAGTACAACGGAGGCTGTTGTATTGTCCACAAATGATAATGATCTCTTCACTGATCCCGATCGTCATTATGTAGTGACCCACGAATTTAATGGTTTTTTTGAGCATTCAGCGGACAACGGTGAAAAGTATTACCGTGAGAAGAAAGCATACGTTGTTGAAAAAGCATAAAGAAGGGCAGGGAACCCCCCCTGCCTTTTTTTAAGTTGAAAAAGCATTCATGGAGTGATGTCTAGCTTCAGGCGCCATCGGCTCGAGGTTGCTTCAACCCGCACTGTGGCGGCACGCCTTCTCGGAGGCCCACACAACGTGGGTCAGTTCGATGTTGTCACAGGACGTGACGTTTTCTTAGTCGAACATCTTACACGCTTTCTCTTTTCTTAATGAGAAAAATTAAATCTGAATCAGAATAGAGAAAGTTGTCTCCTCACATAATAAGCAGAACGAGGAGGGATAACATGCATCATAACCAGGCGGATGATTTTAATCGCTACAAGGCAGCGACGCTACGACCTGAGTTACTGAAAAAGCTTACAGATTTAGAGAACGAGATTCAGGATATTTCCAATGAGGAAATCATTTTAATCGCTTATGAAGAGAAAGACACTGATAGAGGCTGGGACAAAAGTATTTAAATGAAAGATAAATCCGAACAACTTATGTTGTCGCTTTGTCAAAATACTTCGCTTTCCGCGGGCACGGCTTCAGCTTCCTCGGAAAGCGAAAACGGCTTTCTTGCGGGATCTTCAGCTCGTGCTGTTCCCGCTGGAGTCTACGTATTTTGACTACGCTGATACACTGCGTTTATGAAACGGGTGACTCCTTCAACATGTGATCGTTCGTCTTTAGAGTTGACTATTCTAGTTTTGTCCCAGCCTCCATTTTATTTTTAGGTAAACACTTCATCGTGGGTTTTTTAAATACGGATACCAAGGTCTAAATCTGTACCATAGTAACATGCTCCTTCAGTATAAGCTTGATTTTGATCTTCATTATTGATCCCACGAAATCTCCACGTAAAAACCACGGATAAGGACAGAGAGGAAGACAAATACTAATTTTACTTTAAATTAAGGAGGGAAGAAAATGTCTTATAAAAGTGAGGGGCCTGAAGAGAAAGCTTTAAAAGAAGCAGATGGGCGTTATGTTGAGTATTCTGAAGAGCTTGCTGACACGGATGATGTGGAAGCCCAAAAAAGAGCAAAAAAAGCAGACGATCGTGTAAAAAATAGAAGACAATAAGTGGAACAAGTGGAGGGTAACATGGGACAAAAGAGATGGGATCTAGCAGCGTTAGCTTCTATACCACTAATGATGACATTAGGAAATTCAATGTTAATACCAATTCTTCCGCTCATGGAACGTGAAATTGAAATAACGCCTTTCCAATCCAGCTTATTGATAACCATTTATTCAATTATCGCTATTGTCCTTATTCCCATCTCGGGATATATATCGGATAAATTTGGAAGAAAAAAAGTGATCGTTCCTAGTCTTATCCTAGTTGGTATTGGGGGGATTGTCTCAGCTATCGCTGCATGGAAGATGAACAGTCCTTATGCAGTAATTATGATAGGTCGATTTCTTCAAGGGGCAGGAGCAGCTGGCGCTTTTCCCGTCGTTCTGCCAACAGTAGGGGATATGTTCAAGGAGGAAGAAGAAGCAAGTCATGGTTTAGGTATTATAGAGACATCCAATACATTTGGTAAAGTATTAAGCCCTATATTGGGAGCTTTGTTAGCTATGATTGTTTGGTATATGCCTTTTGTAGCTATCCCTGTTTTGTCTTTTATTTCAGCCGCTCTTGTCATGTTCCTGGTGAAAGTTCCTCCTGGCGACCAAAAAGATGAAAATGAAAAAGGCCTCAAGGAATTTTTGGCCGGTATAAAAGAAACCTTTCAATATAATAAACGTTGGTTATTGTCCGTCTTCCTTATCGGTGGCATCTTAATGTTTATTCTATTTGGTTTCTTGTTTCACTTTTCTTCGATATTAGAGGAACAATATCATATTGATGGGTATGTCAAAGGATTACTGCTGGCTATACCACTTTTATTTCTATGCGGCGCATCCTACCTTGGCGGAAAATTGGCTGGGAAAGATAAAAATAGAATGAAATGGCTTATACTTGCGGGGAACGGTGTAGCAGCAACAGGATTATTTTTTATAAAACAAGATATGAGTTTGTACATGTTTATTATTTTTCTTTCTGTCGCTGGTATTGGAATTGGGATTGCTCTTCCCTGTTTAGATGCTTTGATTACAAAAGGAATTGAAAAAGAAGAAAGAGGATCGATCACCTCTTTTTACACGAGTATGAGGTATGTCGGGGTAGCAGCAGGGCCGCCTATTATAGCAATCATGATGGAACAGCAGCCAGGCTGGATTTACTATAGTTTAGCTGCTGGAAGTATTTTAGCGGTCATTCTCACTTTTTTCGCAATCCGGCCAACTCCAGAGGACTCAGGAAAACGTTCACCTATAGAACCCGCTTTTAAAAATTAATGGTCAATCGTATGCCTACCGTGCAGGAGGAGATGAAATGAGGCTATTCCTTTACTGGAACAGTCTCATTTTGTTTTTATTGTGAGAGAATTGTTTATAAAATATTGACTTATCACTTTAAAATGGTAAAATGAGAATAGTTATCATTGAAAATGAATTTCATTGTTGAATGTTATTTTAACACGCAGCGTGTGGAAAGTAAGGTTTCTTATGAAGAACAGATACCTGATAATTGCTTTGCTGATACTATCCTTCGCTTCCGTATTTATTGGAGTGCAAGATGTATCACCGCTTGATCTATTCCAATTAACTGAAGAACAAATCGAAATATTATTAGTTAGTAGACTGCCGCGGCTCGCAAGTATCTTGATTGCAGGGATGAGCATGAGTATTTGCGGGATGATTATGCAGCAGTTGAGCCGCAACAAATTTGTCTCACCTACTACTGCAGGTACAATGGATTCTGCTAGATTTGGTATTCTTGTTTCTTTGATGTTGTTCACAGGGGCTTCACCAATCGTAAAAGCTGGGATTGCTTTTGCATTTGCCCTAATAGGAACCTTCATTTTTATGAAAATACTCGAGAGAATTAAATTAAAAGATACGGTGTTTATCCCTCTTGTTGGTCTAATGTTTGGAAATATCATTAATTCTATTACCACTTTTTTTGCATACAAGAATGATTTAATCCAAAACATTGGGTCATGGTTGCATGGTGACTTCTCTATGATCATCTCCGGCCAATATGAACTGATTTATATTAGTGTGCCTATTCTTTTATTGGCCTTCTTGTTTGCGAACCGTTTTACGGTAGCGGGGATGGGAGAAGAATTTTCAATAAACTTAGGGTTAAACTATCGACATGTCGTGAATATTGGTTTGACGATTGTAGCCGCAGTCACTGCATTGGTAGTATTGACTGTTGGTATGATACCTTTTCTTGGGTTGATCGTGCCAAACATCGTATCTATTTTTCAAGGTGATAACCTGCGGAAGAGTCTCATACAGACAGCACTACTTGGGGCAGTATTTGTATTATTTTGCGATATTCTCGGACGGGTTATTATATTCCCTTATGAGATATCGATTGGTTTAACTGTTGGCGTGATAGGCAGCGGCATCTTTATCTATTTATTGTTAAGGGGCAGAGCCAATGAATCTTAAGGCGAAACTTACCATTCTAGCGATACTGGCTGCTGCAGCTGTTGCGATATTTATGTTTCAAGGTTTAGGAGGAAACTTAGATTACATACTGCCCAGTCGAGGAAAAAAAGTCCTGGCCATTGTTATCACAGGTGCTGCTATTGCATTCGCTACCATTATCTTTCAAACAATTACAAACAACCGCATCTTAACACCGAGTATTATTGGGCTTGATTCTTTATACTTACTCATACAAACAGTCATCATCTTTATTGCTGGGTCCGGGTCACTTACAATAGTTAATAAAAATATTAACTTTGCTCTTTCAGTAGGTGCCATGATGGGGTTTGCCCTTATCTTGTATCAGCTGCTATTCCGCGGAGAGGGACGAAATATTTATTTTCTTCTCTTAGTGGGATTGATTTTTGGAACATTTTTTGAGAGTTTATCTTCTTTTATGCAAATGCTTATTGATCCTAACGAATTCCAAGTAGTACAGGATCGGATGTTTGCTAGCTTTAACAATGTATCAACAGATCTTCTTACATTTTCAATCATTATTATCCTTCTTGTAGCTCTGTATTTCATGCGTTTCGCTAAGTATCTAGATGTATTGTCTTTAGGAAAAGAACATGCAATTAACTTAGGGGTCGATTATGACTATGTAGTGAAACGACTGCTGATCATCATAGTCGTATTAATATCCATATCCACAGCTCTTGTAGGACCGATTACATTTCTAGGACTTCTTGTAGCAAACGTAGCTTACGAGTTTTTACAAACGCACAGACATAAACCCTTGATTATAGGGGGCATCCTTATCAGCGTTGTTGCTTTAATCGGGGGACAAATTGTAGTTGAGCGAATCTTAACTTTTTCGACGACATTGAGTGTCATCATCAATTTTATCGGCGGGGTTTATTTTATTTACCTGCTTCTAAAGGAGAGTAAAAGATGGTAAAAGTAAAAAACATTTTTAAAAAATATGGTAATAAAAATGTAGTTGAAGACGTGTCAGTGGAAATTGAAAAAGGAAAGATTACTACATTTATCGGCCCGAATGGTGCAGGAAAAAGTACGCTTCTCTCTATGGTGAGCCGTCTTATTGCGAAAGACAGTGGTGAGGTATTAGTTGAAAACGAAGAAATTGGTTCTGCATCCAGCCAGGAATTAGCGAAAAAAATATCGATCTTAAAGCAATCAAACTTTTTGAATATACGTCTTACTGTGGAAGATTTGGTTACTTTCGGTCGTTTTCCATATTCTCAAGGAAAGCTGAATGATCTAGACTGGAAACATGTCAATGAAGCTATTTCCTATATGGAGTTAGATGACCTGCGTGATAAGTTCCTAGATCAATTAAGTGGTGGTCAGCGCCAGAGAGCATTTATTGCCATGGTTATTGCTCAGGATACAGAGTATATTTTATTAGATGAGCCATTAAATAATTTGGATATGAAACATTCCGTTCAGATTATGAAAGTGCTTCGTCAGTTAGTGGACGATCTTGGAAAAACAGTAATTATTGTCATTCATGATATTAATTTTGCTTCCTGTTACTCCGATTATATTGTCGCAATGAAGGACGGAAGAGTTGTTCGGGAAGGAAGTACGGAAGAAATTATTAATAGGGAAGTCCTCAAGGAAATTTACGATATGGATATGACCATCCAGCATATCAACCAAAGAAAAATTTGTATGTATTTTGCGTAGGAAAAGAGTTTGCTTCGAGAGGGGAACACGTATGAAGAATTTTGGATTCATATCGAGTTTGTTATTTGTTCTAGGAATAACAGCTGCTTGTGGCTCGGGTGAAGAAGGGTCGGACTCTTCATCAGGACAGGAGAACAATGACACGGCAGAAGAAATTGTGGTGGAACACGAACTAGGTGAAACGGCTGTAGAGAAAAACCCGGAAAGCGTCGTAGTGTTTGATTTTGGCAGCTTAGACACGTTAGATACTCTCGGCGTAGAGATAGATGGTCTTCCTAAGGAAAACATACCAAGTTACTTAGAGACATACGAGGGGGAAGAATACGAAAATGTTGGCGGGGTAAAAGAACCCGACTTTGAAAAAATTGCTACCATGGCTCCTGATCTTATCGTTATTTCAGGACGACAGCAAGAGTCTTTCGAAGAGCTTAGTAAAATTGCCCCTACCATTTATTTAGAAGTAGACACACAAAATTATATGGATTCTTTCAAAGAAAATGTGAACACACTGGCTACCCTGTTTGGGAAAGAGAAAGAAGCGGAAGAACATGTTTCATCCATTGAAGAAAGTGTGGAATCATTACATCAGTCGGTATCCTCTCAGGAACAGGAAGCATTAATTACATTGGCCAATGATGGAAAAGTTAGTGCGTATGGATCAGGTTCACGATTCGGCATCATTCATGATGAATTTGGCTTTCCAGAATCTGATGAAAACATCGAAGCTTCTACTCACGGTCAAAGTGTTTCGTTTGAGTATATCGCTCAGCAAGATCCCGATTACTTATTTGTCATTGACCGTGGAGCCGTTGTTGGTGGTGAAACGTCAGCTCAACAAATAGTAGAAAACGACTTAACAGAGAAGACACAAGCGTATCAAAATGACAATATTGTATACTTAAATCCAGAGTATTGGTATTTGGCCAGTGGCGGGATCCAGTCTGTTTCTGAAATGGTGAAAGAAATAGAAAGTGTAATTGAATAGCAGGATAGAAAAAAGCAGAGCCTTCGTTTCGGCTCTGCTTTTTTATTGAGACGCTTCTTTGTCTATTCTTTTGTTAATTCATAATCGGTAACGGCTCCCTTCGCACTAGAAGAAACGAGCTTCGCGTATTTTGCGAGGGCCCCGGTTTTGTAGCGTGGTTCTGGAGCTGTCCACTGACGAGCACGTTGATCCAATTCCTCTTCTGAAGCATCGAAGTTGATTTCCTGAGTGTCGCTATCAATCGTTACTTTATCTCCTGTTTGAAGTAAGCCGATTGGTCCGCCAGCAGCTGCTTCGGGAGCAACGTGACCGATAACGAAACCGTGGGAACCTCCTGAGAACCGTCCATCTGTAATAAGAGCGACTTTTCCTCCCAGCCCTCTACCAACAATCATAGCCGTAACAGAAAGCATTTCTGGCATTCCAGGACCTCCTTTTGGTCCAACATTACGGATAACCAGTACATCTCCCTCTACAATTTCATTGTTCGTAATGGCTTTTGTGGCCTCTGCTTCACTATCATATACTTTCGCTGTTCCTTCAAAATGGCTGATCTTTTGACCAGACATTTTAGCAACGGCTCCATCCGGAGCAAGGTTTCCACGGAGAACGACAAGCGGTCCATTCGGCTTGATCGGATCGCTTAATGGCTTAATGATATCTTGTCCTTCTTTCAAAGATGGGGCTTCTACTAAGTTTTCAGCCAATGTTTTGCCTGTTACTGTCAAACAATCACCATTAAGAAGTCCTTCCTCCAAGAGAAGTTTCATAACAGCCGGAACACCGCCGATTTCATAGAGGTCTTGCATCACATATTTACCACTAGGTTTTAAATCAGCGATATGCGGTACGTTTTGACGAATTCTCTCAAAATCATCGTAACTAAGGTCGACATCTGCTGAGTGAGCAATGGCAAGCAAATGTAAAAACGCATTTGTAGAGCCACCTAATGCCATTACTACAGTGATCGCATTTTCAAATGCTTTTTTCGTCATAATGTCACGTGGATAAATATCATTTCTCAGAAGCTCTACAACCATTTCTCCAGCTTGCTTGCACTCTTTTTCCTTGTAGTCATTCACAGCAGGCGTTGACGAGGAGCCTGGAATGCTCATGCCAAGAGCCTCCACAGCAGCAGCCATCGTATTCGCGGTGTACATACCTCCGCAAGCACCTGCACCTGGACATGCATGACATTCTACTTTATGGAGTTCCTCATCATTTATTTCATTTTGTTGATGCTTGCCGACCGCTTCAAAAGCAGAAACAATATCGATGTCCTCGCCATTCAACTTTCCTGGAGCGATTGTCCCTCCATAAATAAATACGGATGGTAAATTTAAACGTCCAATAGCCATCATACAGCCAGGTGTTGTTTTGTCACACCCGCCAATGGCTACTACGCCATCCATGCGTTCTGCTCCTGTCACTGTTTCAATAGAGTCGGCAATGACTTCACGGCTCGGGAGTGAAAAACTCATTCCTTCGTGTCCCATAGCAATTCCATCAGAGACAGTAATCGTATTAAAAATGAGGGGAGCTCCACCATTTTCAGAAGCACCATTTTTTGCTTCACGGGCAAGTTGATCAATATGTACGTTACAAGGTGTAACCTCACTCCATGTGCTAGCTACTCCTATTTGCGGTTTTTTGAAATCTTCATCTGTGAAACCAACTGCACGGAGCATGGCTCGGTTTGGTGCCCTATTTGCACCCTCGCTAATGACTTTACTTCGAATCCGCAGGTCTTTTTTGTTTTCTTCCATTCCTTTCATCCCTCTCTTGCAATATTAAAGTACAAATTGAGATACATAGTATAGCTACTGTACATCATACTAGGCTAACAATGATCTATCAAATAGAGGATGCATTCTAACCGAAATTTTCATTTAGAGGCGTTTAAATATAGAGAGAGTTGGCAATAGCTTACTATAGTATCCAAAAAAAGGAGGGAATTTCCAGTGGCGGAAGAATCAACCGACAATAAAATGTCACGGAGACAATTTTTAAAAAATAGTGGTTATGTCGCTGGTGGTGTTGTGGGCGGCGGAATCATCGGCGGTTTGGTAACGAACCAATTTCAATCGGGAGCTCCTACACAAGATCAGTCACAGCAGGAAGGAGGTCAAGCGACACAAGACTTTTCACGCGCCTTAACATACTTCTCCAGAAGAGAAGATTTTGATGTCCTTTCTCAAATGACAGAACTTATCTATCCATCTGATGATAATGGTCCAGGAGCCATCGAATTGGGAGCAGCTTTCTATATTGATAAACAACTATCTGGAGCTTGGGGACATAACGCACGTGAATACATGCAAGGTCCCTTTCATGAAGGAGAACCGACGCAAGGTTATCAATCTAGATTGAAAAGACATGAGCTAATATTCCAAGGAATTCAAAAAGTAAAACAATACAGTCAAAGTAATTATGACGCCAGCTTTTTGGATTTAGAAGAAGAACAGCAAATAGAAATACTTACAGCCTTTGAAAACGGGGAGGTAGAAATAGATGGAGCTCCTAATGAGCAGTTCTTTGCGTTAATAAGAGCCGCTACTCTTGAAGGAGTATATGCTGATCCATTATACGGTGGTAATCGGAACATGGACGGTTGGAGAATGAAGGAATATCCAGGAAATAAAATGTCCTATATTAATGAAATTGATTCAGGCGAATTCTATGATGAAGAACCGAGCAGTCTAAATGCTCATATGGACCAGTAGAGAACAAGTGAGGAGTTGAAAGTATGGCTGAAGAACTAGAAAAAGTGGATGTCGTGACAGTTGGAGTCGGCTGGACCGGCGGTATTATTGCTGCAGAATGCGCCAAAGAAGGCATGAGTGTGGTCGGTCTTGAAAGAGGAAAAGGTCGCAGCATTGATGACTATTATATGATCCATGATGAGCTGCGTTACGCTATACGTTATGACCTAATGCAGGACGTATCGAAGGAGACTATTTCGTTTCGAAACGCGCCAGACCAAAGAGCGCTTCCGATGCGTCAAATGGGATCATTCCTGCTAGGACAGGGGTTAGGCGGAGCAGGAGTTCATTGGAATGGACAAACTCATCGTTTTTTGCCATATGATTTTGAAATCCGTTCCCAAACGATAGATAAGTATGGGGAAGGCAAAATTAAAGATGGAATGATGCTTCAAGATTGGGGAATCACTTATGATGAACTAGAACCCTATTTCGATCATTTCGAGAAAATTTGTGGAATTTCCGGCGAAGAAAATCCGTACAGCCCACGAAGTAACCCGTATCCCACACCGCCGATGAAAGACACTCCAGTAACTGATCGAGCAAGACAAGCAGCAGAAAATTTAAACTTAAAACCTTTTAAGACACCATCTGCCAACTTATCAGAACAATATGAGAATCCAGATGGAAAAACAATTAACGCCTGCCAATACTGTGCTTTTTGTGAACGTTTCGGTTGTGAATACGGTGCTAAAACCGATCCTACGATCACAGTGATTCCTACAGCACAGGAAACGGGTAATTATGAATTGCGCACCCATTCAAATGTCGTAGAAGTGCTTCACCAGGATGGGCGTGCAACGGGAGTGCGTTATGTAGATGTTTTATCAGGGAAGGAATATATTCAACCAGCTGAAGTAGTCGTTCTTACAAGTTATGTCATGAACAATACAAAGCTGCTTCTTGTGTCTGATATCGGCACCCCTTACAACCCGGAAACAGGTAGAGGAAACGTTGGGAAAAACTATTGTTATCAAATCAATGCAGGCTCTACCGGGTTTTTTGAAGAAGAACAATTCAATACATTCATGGGGGCTGGTTCTCTCGGAATTTGTGTGGATGATTATAACGGTGACAACTTTGACCATGCAGACCTAGATTTCGTACACGGCGGGGTAGGGTCTGTAACACAGACAGGACAACGGCCGATAAATACAAATCCAGTCCCGCCAGGTACACCATCATGGGGGCGTGAATTTAAAGAAAAATCTATTCATTACTTCACACGTCACCTCGGTATTGGTTTCCAAGGAGCTTCGATGCCCTATCGATATAACTACTTAGATCTGGACCCGACATATAAAGATGCATATGGTGTACCGCTTCTTCGGATGACTTACAACTTTACAGACCAAGATAAAAACTTGCATAAATATTTAAGTCAGAGAGCAACAGAATTTGTGAAAGAAATGGGTGCCGATGTAGCGACAGAAGCAGAGGAGCTTGGCGACTATAACATTGTTCCGTATCAAACAACACACAATACTGGAGGAACTCCGATGGGAGATAATCCAGATAACTCCACAGTTAATAATTATTCACAAATGTGGGAAGCGGAGAATCTCTTTGTAGTGGGAGCCTCGACTTTTGCTCATAACAGCGGGTACAACCCAACTGGTACAGTAGGTGCGTTAGCTTATAGGGCAGCAGAAGGTATAATCAGGTACAGCAAAGAAGGCGGCTCGCTCGTCTAAAGGCGAGCCCGACCATTTTAGGAGGTATAATATGTTTCCATCAAACATTGGTGTCTCTGGTTTAATTATTATTTTAATCATTACCTTGATCATATTTGGTCCCAAAAAGCTCCCTGAAATTGGAGCAGCATTTGGTAAAACATTGTCCGAGTTTAAGAAGTCTGCCAATGAAATCATGAGTGATGGCAGTTCTTCCGAAAAGTCAACGGACGGAGAAAAGAAACAAGAAAAAGAAAGTAAGAATGAAAGCGTGTAAGGAGAGGGGGAGAAGGCTATGGACCAAGAACAGACGATGGAGAAAAACCAAACAGCCGTTGAGCATCTGACGGAACTCCGTAAAGTCCTTCTCTCTTCCATTGTATTCTTTGTCCTTTGCTTTATCGCATCTATCATTGCTATTCAGCAAATTATCCCGTTTTTAACAAAGGACCACGAGCTTGTTATGCTCGGACCATTGGAAGTTGTTCGATTTTATACGGGTGTTGGAGGAAGTATAAGTTTAGGAATGTCAGCTCCTTTTGTTGGATTTCAAATATGGCGTTTTGTTAAGCCTGCTTTAACGAAAAAGGAAAGTCACACAGCACTTCGTTTTATCCCCGCAATGTTTTTTAGTTTTATGGCTGGCATTTCTTTCGGGTTTTTTATTGTATTTCCTTTTATTTACAACTTTTTAATCAATTTAGGGGCTATTAACTTTGAAATGATGATCACGACAAGAGAGTATTTCTCTTTTCTTTTAATGTCAACGATGCCGTTAGGATTTCTGTTTGAAGTACCGTTTGTACTTATGTTCTTGACGGCAATAGGTTTATTTACACCAGATCAGTTAAAGAAAACGAGAAAATATGCATACATTACACTTGCGGTTGTTTCAGCACTAATCACACCGCCAGATTTTGTCTCACAAATCATCGTGTTGGTACCTTTATTCCTTCTTTATGAAATTGGCCTCTTCTTATCAAAAGTGGTTTACAAAAAGCAAATAAGAGGTAATGAAGAAGAAGAGACAGCGATTACCGGATGATTCATTATTAGGGAAGTGCCTAGCCAGCTTGGGTAAGGCACTTCCCTATACTCACCGTAAATAGGCAAAGAACCACACAGGATAGTAAGTTGAAATAATTTAAAAAAGTAAAAAAATAAAATAGCAATTTTGTTCAGGTTATGCTATAATTAACTAAAAATTCAGAAGAGTAACGAGTCAAGTTAGAAACAAATCACGCATAGGATAGGTGATGCCTAGTTAAAAAACGGGAGGAATGCAAATGAGACAATCTATGTTATGGACCTTTATTTCGATGTCAATCTGTGTATTGCTGTTCTTTATGGGAACTGTACAATTTGAAGGAATGCAAAGTGCTACATTTCAGATGATAGGATTTGGCGGTATGGTCTTTGCCTTGTTATATGGATTGCTGCTTTCTCAGCACGCTAGCGGGAAAGAACAAGAAAATCAAGAAGAATAAAACAGCTGTTTAGAAAGCAGCTGTTTTTTCATGCTCAAACGAGAGTTTTTATCACGAAAGAATAAAGAGACGGCTCTTGCCGTCTTCCCTTTTTTCTTAAGTTATCTACACCTGAATTACTTCTTCACTTTCTCCATTTCAAATGTTATTCTCTCACTCAAGTTATCCACCGGTCTCAGAGTCACTGCTATCATCCACACCCTCTTCATCTAAAATACCCTCTTCCGGTTGTTCCTCATTTTCATTTCCAGGAGGTTCCGCATTATTATTGGTTTCTTCTGTTTCCACTTCTTCTGAGGCAGGATCTTCCTCGGGATTAGAGTCAGGGTTACTATCATTTCCACACGCGGTAAGACTCATGGCAAGGAGACCAGACAATGTTGTGTATAGGAATTTTTTGTTCATTTCAGTTGCCTCCTTTATGGCGATTCAATTCCTCTAGTACTCTGATTCCTTCCTTTCAAGGAGACAAAACATCTTTTGATAAAAGAAGTAACGCGGGCTGTGAAGACAAAATAAACACCCTGAAGGGATGATTCCCTGTCAGGGTGTTTATTTATAGGACTGGTAACAGCCCATTGTGCGGGAGTGGGTTCATTTATTATATTATCGCTTGATCCGGTTAGTGAAATTCTGAAGACGGTCTTTATTTGGTATTATAGGTTGGACATTGTCACGGTTAGCAAGAAATTCTGGCCGTGGAGACTGTCCAGAAAACGGATCGGTTAGTTTGTTTTCAATGGAGTTAAACACAAAAAATACATTGCTACGAGGGTACGGAGATATGTTTCCTGCGGAACCGTGCATCGTATTGCACTCGAAGAACAATACGGATCCGGCAGGACCTGTTGCTCGGTCAATTCTGCCATCGGCCTGATCTACAAGCCATCTCATGCTATCATTGTCCGGAACACCAGACTCTTGCTTCTGGAGAGAAGACTTATAGTTGTCTTTAGGTGTTTCTCCTGGGCAGCATACATACCATTTGTGAGAGCCAGGAATAAGCATGAGAGGTCCATTGTATTCGTAGTTATCCGTTAGAATGATGGAACAGCTGACAGCACGCATGTTAGGCATACCGTCTTCCACGTGCCAAGTCTCATAATCCGAATGCCAGTAGAACTCCTTACCTTTAAAACCTGGTTTGAAATTTATTCGGGATTGCGTAATGTAGACTTGGCTTCCTAACAGTTGCTGCGCTGCTTTTACGATTCTTTCATTCTTTGACAATGCTTGGAAGAAACCACTGTCTTTATGGATTTCAAACACAGAACGAATCTCATTACTCCCTGGTTCCTTGATGACATCATCGGCTTCTCTGTCTCGGTTACCGTCCATGGTGCGTTGCAGCTCGCTCTTCATGATGGAAACTTCATCATCATTGAATAATTTCTCGAACATGAGATAACCATTTTGTTCAAATTGCTGTAAATCTCGATCGCTGAGCGGGCCATCCGAGAATTCAGGATTGCGGTGGACCACAGGGTCTTGTCTTCGAATAATACGTGACTCCTGTCCTTTACGAGAAGGATATAAATCGACTGCCATCACACCATCACTCCTTTTCCAACTCACTAGATTTAATTTTTTATGGCGAGTCTTTCTCCCACATACCCCGCACATATACTAGGTAAACATATCGTAGAAAAACTGGCAAACTCTTTTAAAGTCAAATAATTGCGATAAAAGAGGAAGAAGTAGATATTATCGCATTTCAACTTTTTAAAAGGTCCGAATTCTACGTTTACCGCTCTTTTTTTAAAGTTGTCGTTTTAGGTTTCCATACTAGTAGCCAAAGATGTCCTTCAATCTGCTGAAGAGAGAAAGTCTTTTCGAGGATTATGGGACGTTGTTATGAAGGCGGGAAGCTGAAGCGTTTTTTTAACTATCATGAAATCACGAATTTCAATTTACTAATGTGAGAAGGAGTTGAATATACTTACAGTGATAAATGGAAAAGGCGACTTAAAGGGGGCGATAGTAATTAAACGAACAATACAAAAAGCAGCTGTGCTCGGCTCAGGAGTTATGGGGGCGGGAATAGCAGCTTTACTGGCGAATTCCGGTATATCTGTTTTGTTATTGGATATTGTACCGGAGGATGTACCAGCTAACGAAACACAACACCCCGTGTCAAAAGGCAATAAATTAGTCCGAAATCGTCTCAGTAAAGATGCCATCAAACGCATCCTTCATCAAGGTCCAGCTGCATTCACTTCAAAGCGGAATGTAGAGCGTGTAAAAACGGGAAATATGGAAGACGATATTGCTCAATTACAGGAGATGGACTGGATCATTGAAGCAGTGGTGGAAAATCTAGAAGTAAAGAAAAATTTGTTCCAGGTTGTGGAAAAATACAAAGGAGCTGACACTCTTGTCAGCACGAATACGTCAGGCATTTCTATCCACAGCATGGTGAAAGAGCGTACGAAGGAATTTAAATCCCATTTTTTGGGGACTCACTTTTTTAATCCTCCGAGATACATGAAACTATTAGAAATTATTCCTCATACCGAGACACTACCTGATGTTATTTCTCTAATAAAAAGTTTTTCAGAAAATACGCTGGGAAAAGGTCCGGTTGTTGCAGCGGACACACCTAATTTTATTGCCAACCGAATAGGAACGTTCGGATTACTCTCCACGGTCCATCATATGTTAGAAAGCGAATGGTCCATAGGTGAAGTAGATTCATTAACAGGCGTATTAATTGGGCGGCCGAAGAGTGCTACGTTTCGCACGCTTGATATTGTAGGGTTAGATACTTTGCTGTATGTTACGAAGAACCATTCCAACGAAATTAGAGGAAGGGAAGCAGAAGTGTTACAACCTCCTCCATTTATGGAAAAAATGAGAGAGAAAGGGTGGTTAGGAAGCAAGTCTAAGCAAGGGTTTTATAAGAAAGTAAAGTATGACCATCACACTGACATTTTGGAGATAAACCCCCACACATTAGAATATGAAAAAAGAAAGAAAGTCACGACTTCAGCCGTTATTCAGGCAAAGCAGGAGAAAGATTTAGCAAAGAGATTAAAGATGCTTGTGTATTCTGATGACGACGCAGGACGATTTATATGGAATTTGATAAAGTCACTTCTTTTATATACCGCTGAAGTAAAGGACCAAATTGCAAAGGATATAACAGCCATCGATGATGCTATACGATGGGGATTTGGCTGGGAATTAGGGCCGTTTGAACTATGGGATTCTATCGGTGTGAAGCCGTCCATTGTCAAAATGGAACAAGAAGGTGAGACGGTCCCTTTATGGGTCAAAGAAATGATCAATAAAAATATTGCCACCTTTTATAAAGACCCGCTCACTTTCTATCACGAGGGACAATATAAGACAAAATCGATGAATAAGAAGCATGTTCAATGGGTGACTCAACGTAACAAACGTGTCATCCACAAAAATCCAGGGGCTACTCTTTTTCATGCGGGAGAAGATGTATCTTATCTCGAACTTCATTCTCCCAATGACGCCATTGGGTTGGATATTTTACAAATGATTCACCGCTCGATAGAAGAAACGGAAAAAAACTTTAAAGGGATGGTGATTGGCAGCCAAGGCAAAAACTTCTCTGTCGGTGCTAATTTAATGCTCATTCTCATGGAAGCCCAAAATGAGGATTATTATGAAATAGAACACATTGTCCGTCGATTCCAAGAGACAATGACAAAGATAAAATATGCAAAGTGTCCAGTTGTCGTCGCGCCGCACGGAATGACGCTCGGGGGCGGAGCCGAGATTTGTTTACCTGCTGCTAGTATACAGGCGTCCTCTGAGACATATATGGGATTGGTAGAAACAGGAGTGGGATTAATACCTGGTGGGGGAGGAAACAAGGAATTATATTTACGTTATTTAGAACGTACTCTTTCTACGGAGATCGATAAAATAGATATTTTAAAAGCTTCCAATCAAGTATTTGAAAGGATAGCACTAGGGACGGTTTCTACATCCGCGGAGGAAGCAAAAGAAAATGGTTACCTCCTTCAAAGAGATCGGATCATTAGAAACGAAGAGGATAGGTGGTATTACGGAAAGCAAACAGTGCTGGAATTGTTCGACCAAGGATATATGCCACCTTTGAAGAGAAAAGTACCAGTTTCTGGAGAAGCAGGATATGCTTCGATGAAAATGGCAGCAAAAATGATGCAATATGGTGGAAGAGCCACTGAATATGATATGAAAGTGGCTGATAAATTAGCCTTTGTATTAGCGGGTGGCAAAGTTCGAATCGGTGAATTCGTTGATGAAGAATATCTTCTTGATTTGGAAAGAGAAGCTTTTCTAAGTTTGGTAGGAGAACCTAAAACACAAGAGCGGATGAAACACATGCTGATAAAAGGGAAACCTCTTAGAAATTAACAGAAGGTAGAAAGGAGGTGCATCAATGAAGAATGAAGCAGTAATTGTTTCAGGAGCTAGGACGCCTGTAGGGAAGGCAAGAAAAGGATTGCTCGTCGATACACGTCCTGATGATCTTGGAGCAATCACAATTAAGGAAACCTTAAAAAGGGCAAATAACTTTGACCCTGCTTCTATAGAAGATGTCATCATTGGCTGTGCCATGCCGGAAGCTGAGCAGGGTATGAATATGGCGAGAAGCATGTCAATGCTTGCTGGTTTGCCTTATACGGTTCCCTCAATTACCGTTAACCGTTTCTGTTCCTCGGGGCTTCAGAGTATTGCTTACGGGGCAGAACGAATACTATCAGGGCAGGCGCAGGCTATTATAGCGGGCGGAGCTGAATCTATGAGTTTAGTTCCCATGGGAGGGCATGTAAAAGTACCGAATCCTGTGTTGGTAGATGAGATGCCTGAATATTATATGAGCATGGGTCACACAGCGGAGGAGGTAGCAAAAAAGTATCATATTTCTCGAGAGGAACAGGATAGATTTGCTGAAGAGAGTCAGCGGCGAGCGACAAATGCACAGAGGAAGCATTATTTTCAAGAAGAAATTGTACCGGTTGAAATAACAACAAGAACATTAACGAGCGATAGGAAATGGAGAGAAAAAAAAGACGTGTTAATGGAAGATGAAGGCATACGATCGGATACGACATTTGAAGTGTTAAGTCGCTTAAAGCCTGTTTTTCATCCTCGCGGAACCGTAACAGCGGGCAATTCTTCACAAATGAGTGATGGAGCGGCTTCTGTGTTGATAATGGAAAAAAGAAGGGCGTATCAGGAGGGATTAAAGCCTCTCATTAAATTCCGTTCCTTCGCAGTGGCAGGTGTACCTCCGGAAATAATGGGGATTGGTCCGATAAAGGCTATTCCGAAAGCAGTCAAAGCTGCAGGGCTATCAATGGAAGACATCGGGTTGTATGAAATAAACGAAGCTTTTGCTTCGCAAGCGTTGCAAGTGATTCGAGAACTAAAGATAGACCATAAAAAAGTGAATGTGAATGGAGGAGCTATTGCCTTAGGACACCCGCTTGGATGTACGGGAACAAAGCTCACGTTAACGTTAATGTATGAAATGCGTAGGAGAAAAGAGCAATTTGGGGTCGTCTCAATGTGTGTCGGAGGAGGTATGGGAGCAGCTGGTGTGTTCGAATTAATGTGAATTAATGTGATGAAGTGGAGAGGTTATCATCTGTTCTTTCTGTTGATAAATAAATGAAGACTTTCTAAGGCGTGACATGCAGGAGGTTAATATATGAGTCATACATTAAAAGTAGGATTGAGGGGCGGAGGTTTTTTATTCGATACGCTAAAAGCAGAGGACGTGTTTACCCCAGAAGATATGACCGATGAACAAAAGATGATAGCCAAAACTACAGAAGACTTTGTGATTGGGGAAGTGGTGCCTTTAAAAGAAAAAATAGAAGACCAGCAATTTGACATATCGAAGAGGCTACTAAAAGAAGCAGGAAAGCTAGGCTTATTAAGTGCTGATGTACCGGAAAAGTACGAAGGGCTGGGACTAGATAAAATCAGCTCCACTTTAATAGCGGAAAAATTTTCGCGTGGAGGAGCTTTCTCACTTAGTCAAGGGGCACATGTAGGGATTGGTACGTTACCTATTGTTTTTTTTGGAAACGAAGAACAAAAGAAAAAGTATTTGCCAGATTTAGCTTCAGGAAAGAAAATTGCAGCTTATGCACTAACCGAGCCAAGCTCCGGGTCAGATGCACTAAGTGCAAAAACGCAGGCTGTGTTAAATAAAGAAGGCACCCATTATATATTAAATGGTGAAAAACAATGGATTACGAACTCTGGTTTCGCAGATGTGTTCATTGTTTACGCCAAAATAGATGGAAAAGACTTTTCTGCATTTATTGTAAATAGCGACAGTGAGGGCGTTTCAACTGGGCCTGAAGAAAAGAAAATGGGTATTAAGGGATCATCGACCAGAACCGTTCTTTTAGAAAATGCGAAAGTTCCTAAAGACAATTTATTAGGGGAGCCGGGAAAAGGACATATTATTGCTTTTAATATTCTAAATGTAGGCCGTTATAAACTAGGAGCGGGGTGCGTAGGAGCAGCAAAGAGAGCGATAGAACTAGCGGCAACCTATGCGAAGGAGAGGAAGCAATTCAACACGCCCATTGGACATTTTGGAGCGATTCAAGAAAAACTAGGGACCATGGCTGCGGAAACCTTTGCATTAGAGAGCACCATTTATCGAACAGGTGGTTTAATCGAAAAGCGGCTTGGAAACCTAACGGAAGAAGAACAGGAGGATGGCAGTAAGGTTGCAGATGCAATAGCTGAATATGCGATAGAATGTTCTTTAAACAAAATTGCAGGTTCAGAAACATTGGATGTTGTAGCTGATGAAGCTGTCCAAATACATGGCGGGTATGGTTTTATGTCTGAATATGAAATAGAGACCATATATAGAGATTCCAGGATCAACCGTATTTTTGAAGGAACGAATGAAATTAACCGTTTACTAGTCCCTGATATGATATTTAAGAGATCACGAAAAGGAAAACTCCCATTTCTTCAAGCAGCAGAAGAATTGAAGAAGAATATTGTGACTATGGAGCTGAAGATGTCAGAAGAGAAGCCCCTTGCAAGAGAAAAGATATTGCTTGAAAATGGAAAGAATATCTTCTTGCTTGTAGCTGGAGCAGGGTTCCAAAAGTATGGAACTTCCTTTGAACACGAACAAGAAGTACTCATGAAAATTACGAATATAGCTAGCGACATTTACGGTATGGAAAGTATCATTTTACGTACCGAAAAAGTGCAAAATACGCAGGAACTAAAGGAAGGCACAATGAAAAATCTACTAACAAGTATTTTTTGCCAGGAAGCATTTCAACGCATAGAAAACGCCGCGAAAGAATCTTTGATTCATATTGAAGAAGGGGATACTTTACTCATGTTCCTATCGATGCTGCGGAAGTTGACACGGCACAAGCCGATAGATGTAATAAGCTTGAAGAGAGAAGTGGCGACTATGTTGTTAAAACATGAGCGATATATTGTTTCTTAAGTTGTTCGCAATCCCGGAGGAGGCTGTATCAAAAGGTCATAAAAAATGACCTTTTGACAGCCCTTTTTTCAATTCTGCAAGCTTCGTTGTTAAAATTAACTTCTCCGCTTTCGTATAAATGGCTCTTCAGGCTCGCTTGCACCACGGGCACAAGGGCGACATCAGTTCAAACGACGCTACGCTTGTTTTCGCTGTGTCTTCTTAGCCGCAGGGCAAGGCTTCAGCTAACCGACGGAAGACCGCCGTCGGTGGATCTTCAGCTCTTGCTTCGACGCACAGGACGTGCTAGTGTCGGCGTTGGCCACAGGACGTGGCCGCATTTAGCCGACGTCCCGCAGGCGTCTCACCTGATCGCCAACCAAAAATAAAGGATGAAAAAAAACTTCAACACTCTTTTTATATATTAAAAATACAAAAAAATCGCCGCTTTCAGTATAATGAAGGTACCCAACACTACATTAACGAAAGCAGACGATTTTTTTATGAGTTAACATTAAGGGCTTTTGATACAGCCCCTTCCGGCCTCATTTTTTAACGTTCCTGGTAAAAAATTTCACTTTGATATTTTTAAAATGATATAATGAGGAAGGATTTTAAGCAGAAATGGAGAAGATAATTCATGGAGCTTACATATTACGGTTATTCCCGATGTGGAACGTGCAGGAAAGCAAAACAGTGGCTAGAGAACGAAGGAATCGCTTATAATGAATACGACATTGTTACAGAGCCGCCAAACAGAGAAGAGATAAAGTCACTTTGGAAAAAAAGTGGTTTGGAATTAAAGAAATTTTTTAACACAAGTGGAAAAAAATATCGTGAACTTGGATTAAAAGACAAAGTAAAAAGTGCTTCCGAGGAAGAGTTATTGGACTACCTTTCATCGGATGGAATGTTAGTAAAACGACCCATTATTACAGATGGCCGGAATGTGACAGTAGGGTTTAAAGAAGATCAATTTGAGGAAACATGGAAGCAATAACGATAGACTATGAAGCAAAAGAAAGAGTGAATTCTAAATAAGGAGGGTTTTATATGAATTTACCAAGTGATTTGCAGTATTCTGAAGAGCATGAGTGGGTAAAGAAAGAAGGAGAAAAGGTTAGAATAGGAATTACAGATTTTGCTCAATCCGAGTTGGGTGATATTGTATTCGTAGAGTTGCCAGAAGTGGGAGATGAAATTCAAGCTGACGAGCCTTTTGGCAGTGTAGAGTCGGTGAAAACAGTATCCGAGCTATATGCCCCTGTTAGTGGAAAAGTGGTAGAAGTGAATGAAGAACTTGATGATTCTCCTGAGTTTGTCAACGAATCACCATATGACAAAGCTTGGATGGTAGTGGTAGAGCCTTCAAACGAAGATGAGTTTGACGAGCTCATGTCAGCGACAGAATACGAAGAAATGGTTAGTGAGGACTAATCCTGGATACATAAGTATCTGTCTAGAGGAAGAGCAGTCTGGTGCATGTTACCAGACTGCTCTTTTTCGTTAGACAGATAGGAATGTATAACATAGGAGTGATGTCTAGCTTCAGGCGCCATCGGCTCGAGGTCGCTGGCGTTTTTTTTATGAGTTCATACTGCTTGACTTTTCCGCTCCCTCTTGTATCATGTAGAGTGTCTTATTTTGTCTAGATTTATCCTACACTACTAGATGTTTACCCATATACCTGACAGGTCTGATACGCTTGATATGTAATGAGGGAGCGGCGATGATAACATTAAAAAAATTATCAAAAACATTTCAAACAAGAACAACTTCGATTTCAGCTGTAGACCAAGCAAATTTAGAGATAAGTCAAGGAGAAATTTTTGGCATTATTGGCTATAGCGGTGCGGGGAAAAGCACCCTCATCCGTATGTTGAACATGCTTGAACGTCCGTCCTCCGGAGAAGTCATTTTGGCTGGTAATAATATGGCAAGTTTAAGAGGGAAAAGACTTCGAGAAGCGAGACAGGAAATCAGCATGATATTCCAACACTTTAATTTGTTGTGGTCAAGAACTGTTGCGGAAAATATCGAATTCCCATTGGAGATTGCCAAAGTTCCCAAAGCGGATAGGCAAAAGAGAGTAAAAGAGTTAGTTGAACTAGTTGGATTAAAAGGCCGTGAAGATGCCTATCCTTCTCAACTGAGTGGCGGGCAAAAACAAAGAGTTGGTATTGCTAGAGCATTAGCGAACAAGCCTAAAGTCCTGCTCTGCGATGAAGCTACTTCTGCTTTAGATCCTAAGACAACAGATTCCATTTTGGAATTACTTACAGACATTAACCAAAAACTCGGTTTAACAATAGTTCTTATTACGCATGAAATGCATGTGATTCGAAAAATATGTCATCGTGTAGCAGTTATGGAGGACGGTAAGATTGTGGAACAGGGACCTGTTCTCGATGTGTTTCGTACACCAGAGAAAAAGATAACGAAAGAATTTGTAAAACAAGTCATTGAACCGGAAGAAACGATGGAGACGATAAGAGAACTTCTCGGTAAAGATGACGGCGGAACGATCGTTAAATTAATGTTTATGGGGGAAAATGCGGAACAGCCAGTAATTAATGAATTAATACGTTCGTACCACGTGAGTGTGAATATTCTTCAGGGCAAAGTCTCCAAAACACGAGATGGCAGTTATGGAACATTGTTTGTGCAACTCGAAGGCAATGATGATAGCGTGAAAGAGGCCATTCAATACTTAAAAGGCCAACAAGTGGAAGCGGAGGTTTTAGAAGATGATAAATAACCTCCTTCCGAATGTCCATTGGGATAATATGTGGGAAGCTACTTTAGAGACATTATATATGAGTATTGCAGCTGTGATACTTACTTTTGTCTTAGGTATTATACTTGGTTTGTTGCTTTATTTAACAGACAAAGGAAATTTATGGCAGAATAAACCTATTCATGCGATTACTGCAGCTGTTGTTAACATCTTTCGTTCTATTCCATTTATCATATTAATTATTTTATTAGTTCCTTTTACTATATTTCTCGTCGGTACCATGCTTGGACCTAATGCTGCAATACCAGCTCTGGTCATTGGTGCGGCCCCATTTTACGCAAGAATGGTGGAAATTGGTTTGCGTGAGGTGGATAAAGGAGTTATCGAAGCAGCTCAGTCTATGGGAGCCAGTCAATGGCACATTATTTTTAAAGTATTGCTTCCCGAATCAATGCCTGCTCTCATCTCTGGTATCACTGTGACGTCCATCGCCTTAGTGAGTTACACAGCGATGGCTGGTGTTATCGGAGCGGGAGGACTTGGAGATCTGGCATTCCGAGAAGGCTATCAACGCAGCAATTCGGATGTGACTTTTGTGGCAACCGTTGCCATTCTAATTATTGTATTCATCATGCAATGGATTGGCGATTGGATGACTAATAAAACAGATAAAAGATAAATAAAGGAGGGAAAGTCAATGAAAAATTGGCTTCAATTACTATTAGTGTTCGCGCTCGTTTTATTGTTAGCAGCGTGCGGCGGGCAGGAAGATTCTGCAGAGGAAAATGCGGAAAATGACAATACCGAGCAAACATCAGAAACAACCGACCAAGAAGGCGCTTCAGAAGAAAATACAACATTAACAGTAGGTGCCTCTAATGTACCGCATGCAGAGATTTTAGAATTTGCAACAGACCTCCTAGCCGAGGAAGGTATTGATTTACAAATAGAAACGTTTAACGACTATGTTATCCCTAACCAAGCGTTATCTGAAGAAGAGATCGATGCTAATTACTTTCAGCATATACCTTACCTGGAAGGCCAAATCGAAGAGCATGGGTATGACTTTGTGAATGCTGGCGGTGTTCATATTGAGCCAATAGGTGTATATTCTCAAGAATACGGCAGTCTTGATGAGCTTCCAGACGGTGCTGAAGTATTAATGAGCAGTTCCGTTGCTGATCACGGACGAATTCTTATGATGCTCGAGGAAGAAGGTCTTATTACATTAGACGAAGAAGTGGATGGCGTGAATGCCACCATTGAAGATATTGTAGAAAACCCGAAAAATCTTGAATTTACCGCTAATATCGAACCAGCAATGCTCCTGCAAGCTTATCAAAATGGTGAAGGAGATGCTGTTCTGATTAACTCTAACTTCGCTATTGATAATGGGTTGGATCCGCAGGAAGACTCTATTACACTTGAAAGCGGGGAAGATAACCCTTATGTAAATATCATTGCGGTACGCAGTGGTGATGAGAACAATGAAGAAATTCAAACGTTGCTAGAAGTTTTGCGTTCAGATGAAGTAAAGACCTTTATTGAAGAAGAATATGAGGGTGCCGTTTTACCTGTGTCAAGTGATGCAGAGACATCTGATGACCAATAAAACGAATAAGTCAGTCCAGGGATTTTCCTTGGGCTGTTTTTTGTTGTTTATAAGAGGTATTCACTTGTGAGTAACTTCTGCGAGTAGGACGTTTTCTCTCTTAGCAGAAGATCAACCATGGAGGTGTGAGGTGTTAACAGAAGTACTCGAACATAGTCGGACATCCTTAATACTTGCGCTTTTTATTGTTGTCAAGCTTGTAATTGAATACTGAATGGGTTAGGTCTTCTTTTCGCATAATAGAAATGAAAACGAAAGGGGGAGCCTGATGTCAGAACAACCAAGTAATGATTCATTTATCCAAGAAGCGTTACAGGATTATAAAGATGGGTTGAAACGATTTTCAGAAAAAGTGCCGCACTTGGCGCGCAAATATCATGCGTTTACGGATGCGTGTTTTGCCAGTGGCTCATTATCCAAAAAGGAAAAACAAATGATCGCACTAGGTATAAGCATATTTTCGCAAGATGAGTATTGTATTATATTCCATACAAAAGGTTGTTTGGATGAAGGATGTTCAGAAAAGGAGATCTTGGAAGCAGTTGGTGTCGCTGCTGCTTTTGGAGGGGGAGCCGCTGTAAGTCAAGCTGTAACTCTTGTCCAGGATGCAGTTAATGAATTTGAGAGTGAAAGTTCAGACCGTTCATCATGAGGATTTTGGAGCATATGTAAGAAATTATAAATGAGATAGACGCTGTGGTTTTATATCCTTTCTGAGAAAACTTTATTATTAAATATCAAACTGTATCCGTTTTGTTGCAGTGGGATATTAATGATAAAGTTATACATGTGTTAAACACACAGAAAGGATGGATTAATTATCCACGACATTAAAAACAGTTATACGGATGCGATGGAAAAGGCCATGCAACAGAACCACGGATTTGGTTACGCGGAGTATAACAGGAGCTTAAAAAAGCGTATGGAAGTAGAAAAGAATCGAGAGTCAGAATACAAAAAGTGCTGCCGTTTAACAGCTGGACTGCAACATGCCTAGTAAATAGCGAAAGGGAATCGTCTCTAAAAATTACTTTTGGGGGCGGTTCCCTTTTATTATGAGTCGTTTTCCACTAACATAAGAAATAGGAAAAAATCTTCTGTTAATAATAGATGAGAGGGATAACAATATAGTAGAAGCTCTTACCTTGAAGTTTATCTGGATTTGTTTTAAGATTGTAATGAGAATAGATTGAGAATAAATAAAGGATGTACTTCGATTCCTTTAATATAAAACACTGGAGGTATTTCACGTATGGCAGTATCGACTCTCAAGATTGAGAATCTTCATGTGGAGATTGATGGATCAGAAATTATTAAAGATTTCAATTTGGAAATAAAGGGTGGAGAAATCCACGCTATCATGGGGCCGAATGGGACAGGGAAATCCACCCTTGCATCAGCGATAATGGGGCACCCACGTTATGATATCACAAAAGGAAATGTATGGCTCGATGGAGAAAACGTTCTTGAAATGGATGTAGATGAACGTGCGAAGGCTGGTCTGTTTTTGGCTATGCAATATCCTAGTGAGATTAGCGGAGTGACTAATTCTGACTTTATGAGATCAGCTATTAATGCGAAACGGGAAGAGGGTAATGAAATTTCCCTAATGAAATTTATTCGTAAAATGGATGCAAAGATGGATGCATTGGAGATGGATCAATCTTTTTCACAGCGTTATCTTAACGAAGGATTTTCCGGCGGTGAGAAAAAACGCAATGAAATTTTACAGTTACTTATGCTGGAACCAAAGTTTGCGATTTTAGATGAGATTGACTCTGGACTTGATATTGATGCTCTAAAAGTAGTTTCAAACGGTGTCAATGACATGAGAAGCCCGGATTTTGGATGCTTAATTATCACTCACTATCAGCGTCTTTTGAATTACATTACACCAGACAAAGTGCATGTGATGATGCAAGGACGTATCGTTAAATCTGGAGGAGCAGAGTTAGCTCAACGCTTAGAAGAAGAAGGCTACGACTGGATAAAAGAAGAACTAGGCATTGAGAATGAAAAAGTCGGAGAAAAAGAACAAGAAGCATAAGCAAGGAAGGGGGGATATGTCATGGCAACAGAGACGAAGTGGACATTCGATGAAGAATACGTGAAAGACTTTTCCAAACGTCGTGGAGAACCAGAGTGGCTGATGGAGGAGCGTCTGACAGCTATTCGTCTTGCGGATAAGCTAGAACTTCCGAAGCCGGAAAAGACCAATATTAAGACATGGAATTTTACAGAGTTTAAACATGAGACAGAGAATAGCGGCATGGTAAACCAAGTGGAAGAACTTCCTGAAGACGTCCAAAGGCTGATTGACAGCAGCGGCGGAGAACAAAATCTTATTGTGTTTCGGGATGGTAAACCTTTGTATCGTTCTGTCCATGAACGTCTACAACAACAAGGTGTTGTCTTCGTTGATATTGAGACTGCTGCAAAAGAACACAGTGAGCTGTTGAAACAATATTTTATGGGGAAAGCTGTGAAAGTAGACGAACATCGTTTAAACGCATTGCATGTAGCACTGTTGAATGGTGGAGTGTTTGTCTATGTGCCGAAGAATGTCCAAGTAGAGGCGCCGTTACAAACGGTTTATTTACAGGAAGACCCGGAAGCTGCATTATTTAACCATGTTATTATTGCTGCAGAAGATAACAGCCAATTAACTTACTTGGAAAACTATATCTCTTCTGAGAAAGAAAAAGGATCCGTTGCTAATATTGTCTCTGAAGTGTATGCAGGACAAGGAGCAAAAGTTTCTTACGGAGGGGTAGATCACTTTGAAAAAGGGATTACAACCTACGTAAGTCGACGGGGATATGTAGAAAAAGACGGTAGAATTGAATGGGCTCTTGGTCAAATGAATGAAGGAAATACAGTATCTGATAATACTACTGTACTGTACGGAGACGGTTCTAGCGCTGATGCGAAGTCGGTGACAATCGGCCGAGGCGAGCAAAGCCAGAATTTTGTCACGCATATCAATCACTATGGAAAGCATTCGGATGGCCAGATCCTCACCCATGGGGTCATGAAAGACAAGGCATCCTCTATCTTTAATGGTGTTTCTAAGATAGAGAAAGGTGCTTCCAAATCAAATGGTGAGCAGACGGAGCGAGTCCTTATGCTTAGCGAAAGGGCACGTGGCGATGCTAACCCTATTCTTTTAATTGATGAGGATGACGTGACAGCAGGACACGCGGCATCTGTTGGTCGTATCGATCCGATGCAAATGTTTTATTTAATGAGCCGCGGCTTGTCTGAAACAGAAGCACAACGCCTGATTATCCATGGCTTTTTGGCGCCTGTCGTGAATCAGTTACCTATTAAAGCTGTAAAAGAACGATTGACGGAAGTCATTGAAAGGAAAGTCTATTAATGGATGTTAAAGAAATCCGTAAACAATTTCCGATACTCGATCAAGAAGTCAATGGAAAACCGCTAGTCTACCTTGATAGTGCAGCGACATCACAAAAGCCAGTGCAGGTTATTGAAGCCGTTAACGATTATTACCGGCGTTACAACTCTAATGTCCATCGTGGCGTGCATACATTAGGAAGTCTTGCTACAGATGCATATGAAGGGGCGCGTGAAAAAGTACGCTCCTTTCTACATGCTTCCAGCACGCAAGAGATTATTTTCACTCGTGGAACAACAACGGCGATAAATATGGTTGCCGCGAGCTATGGGCATACTAACTTGGAGGAAGGCGATGAAATTGTTCTGACACCAATGGAGCATCACAGTAACATCATTCCGTGGCAGCAAGCAGCAAAAGCCACGGGTGCTCAATTAAAGTATATACCTTTGCAGGAAGATGGAACTGTTTCCATAGAGGATGTAAGAAATACCTTGACATCCAACACTAAGATTGTAGCGATTGCACACGTATCCAATGTTCTTGGCACTGTTAACCCGGTAAAAGAAATTACAAAGCTTGCTCATGAACATGGAGCCGTTACTGTTATTGATGGTGCACAAAGCACTCCACACATGAAAGTAGATGTTCAGGAGCTGGACTGCGATTTCTTTGCTTTTTCGGCCCATAAAATGAGCGGACCGACTGGTACGGGAGTATTGTATGGAAAGAAACACTTGTTAGAAAAGATGGAACCAGTGGAATTCGGTGGCGAAATGATTGACTTTGTAGATCTTTATGACTCTACTTGGAAAGAACTGCCTTGGAAGTTTGAAGGCGGGACTCCAATCATTGCTGGCGCTGTTGGATTGGGAGCTGCCATCGATTTCTTAGAAGAAATAGGTATGGATCAGATTGAAGCGCACGAATCACATCTTGCTGATTATGCTATGAAAAAAATGCAAGAAGTAGAAGGACTTTCTATATATGGTCCTGAAAAGAGGGCGGGACTCATTACATTTAATATGGATACTGTTCACCCTCATGATGTGGCGACCGTACTAGACTCTGAAGGTATTGCTGTAAGGGCCGGTCATCATTGTGCACAGCCCCTTATGAAATGGCTTGATGTAACAGCGACGGCCCGAGCAAGTTTCTATCTTTATAATACGATTGAGGAGATTGATAAACTAACGGAGGGTTTAATAAAAACAAAGGAGTATTTCGGCGATGTCTTTGCATAGCAACAATCTAGACACTCTCTATCGTCAGGTTATTATGGATCACTATAAAAACCCCCGTAACCGCGGTGAGTTGGAGGATGAAACGTTACATGTGAACATGAATAACCCGACTTGTGGAGATCGAATTCAATTACAGTTAAAAGTGGAAGAGGGAAAAATTGCAGACGCGAAGTTCGTTGGGGAAGGATGTTCCATCAGCCTGTCATCAGCTTCCATGATGACAGATGCAGTAAAGGGACTTCCAATAGATGACGCTTTGGAAATGTCAAACATTTTTTCTCTTATGATGCAAGGGGAAGACTACGATGATGAGAAGTTCGACCTTGGAGACATTGAAGCACTTCAGGGGGTAACTAAGTTTCCAGCCCGTATAAAATGTGCTACACTAGCATGGAAGGCCATGGAGAAAGGACTTCATGAAGAAGAAAGTTAGAAGTGTCGACAACCACTTTTGTAACCAGGGATATCTGGATCTTAGTGAAAGAGTCATCCAGCATGGAAAGAAGGCTGGCTCAGGATTAATCCTATAAGGAGGTCATTCACATGGCTAAAAAAATGCCGGAAATCGGTGAATATCAATATGGTTTTCACGACAAGGACGTATCAATTTTCCGCTCTGAACGTGGACTGACTGAAAACGTTGTTCGTGAGATTTCTAAAATCAAAGAAGAGCCGGAGTGGATGCTTGATTTTCGCCTCAAGTCCCTTCGATTATTCTATAAAATGTCAATGCCGCAATGGGGCGGTGACTTGACTGGCTTGCACTTTGACGATATCACGTATTACGTAAAGCCTTCTGAGCGTTCCGAAAAATCCTGGGATGAAGTTCCAGAAGAAATTAAAAATACGTTTGATAAGTTAGGGATTCCAGAAGCAGAACAGAAGTATTTAGCAGGTGTTTCAGCACAGTATGAATCTGAAGTGGTATATCACAACATGCAAGAAGACCTTGAAAAACAAGGAATTGTCTTTAAAGATACGGACAGTGCTTTGAAGGAAAATGAAGACTTGTTTAGAGAACATTTTGGAACAGTCATTCCTCCATCTGACAACAAGTTTTCAGCTTTGAATTCCGCAGTATGGTCTGGCGGCTCATTTATCTACGTTCCAAAAGGTGTAAAGACAGATACACCTCTACAGGCGTACTTCCGTATTAACTCAGAGAATATGGGACAGTTTGAGCGTACGCTTATTATTGCGGATGAAGACAGTTCCGTCCATTATGTAGAAGGCTGTACGGCTCCAGTTTATTCAACAGACTCTTTGCATAGTGCGGTTGTGGAAATCATCGTGAAGAAGAATGCCTATTGCCGTTATACTACCATCCAAAACTGGGCTCCTAATATCTACAACCTTGTTACAAAGCGTGCCGTTGCAGATGAAGGAGCAACAATGGAATGGGTAGACGGAAATATTGGCTCAAAACTTACGATGAAATACCCATCGGTTATCATGCGTGGTCCTGGAGCGAAAGGAACTATTCTTTCTATAGCTATTGCAGGAAAAGGACAACATCAGGATGCGGGAGCCAAAGTCATGCATCTTGCACCGAATTGTTCCTCGACTATCGTTTCAAAATCGATTTCTAAGCATGGCGGGAAAGTGACGTATCGTGGTATTGCTCATTTTGGACGTAAAGCAGATGGTTCAAAAGCGAATATTGAATGTGACACCCTGATCATGGATAACCAGTCTACGTCTGACACTATACCGTACAATGAAATCTTCAATAACAATATTACTCTTGAGCATGAGGCTACGGTATCCAAGGTATCGGAGGAACAACTCTTTTACCTGATGAGCCGTGGTGTATCGGAAGAAGAAGCAACAGAGATGATTGTTATGGGATTCATTGAACCGTTTACGAAAGAACTTCCAATGGAATACGCGGTAGAAATGAACCGCTTAATTCGTTTTGAAATGGAAGGATCGATCGGCTAAGCTGTAAGTGACAGAAAGCCATAAAAGCGAACCCTGTAACCTGGGTTCGCTTTTTGTGCTACACATGCATGTGAGTTTGCCGAAAGAGGATCCTCTCGATTTGTTATCTAACCTATACATAGTAAGGAGAGGAAAAGCTCATGATTGAGGTAGGTCTGACCGGCTGGGGGGATCATGATTATATATACCCTCCTGGAACACGGCCAGGGGAGAAGTTAGAAGTATACAGCAGTCATTTTCCAATAGTAGAGGTCGATGCTTCTTTTTATGCTGTTCAGCCGGTAAAAAATTATAAAAAGTGGATCGACCAAACCCCGGAACGCTTTTCATTTATTGTCAAAGCGTATCAAGGGATCACCGGACATCAACGAGGTGAAATACCGTTTTCTTCCATTCATGAGATGTTTAAGGCATACGTAGAATCGGTTAAAGAAGTGAAAGAATCGAATAAATTAGGCATGATTTTATGTCAGTTCCCTCCGTGGTTTGATTGTACAAAAGAAAATGTAGCTTACTTACGGTTTGTTCGAGAAAAGTTAGCTGCGTTTCCATGTGCTCTAGAGTTTCGGCACCAATCATGGTTTTCACCAGAATTAAAAGATAAAACCCTACAGTTTATGAAAGAAGAAGAATGGATTCACAGTATATGTGATGAACCGCAAATAGAAGAAGGATCTGTTCCTATGGTTTTACACCCCACTCATGATAACAAGACTCTAGTACGACTGCATGGGAGAAATAGAGAAGCATGGAAACGTCCAGTAAAAGGAAAAAAATGGCGAGAAGTACGTTACTTATATGATTATTCAACAGAAGAGTTGAGAGATTGCTTTGAAAAAATAAGAGGACTGGAAAATCATTCTCGAAATGTTTACGTCCTATTTAATAACAATTCAGGTGGGCATGCTGCCCCGAATGCAAAACAATTTTTAAAATTGGCAGGTATTTCATACGAAGGCTTGGCTCCTAGGCAAATCTCCTTATTCGATGATGATTTGGAAACCTAGTATAATGAAAACGTGGTGGTACAAAACGTTCAAAGGCGGTGCAGGCATTGTCTTCTGTCATACCCATTAATTTATACCATACGAATGATCTACACAGTGATTTAAATCAATGGCCGTCAGCGGTAAATTATATAAAAAAGAGACGGGAATTCCACACAAGAAAAAATGAGACCTCCTTTTATTTTGATTTAGGAGATCATGCGGATTTAGTTCACCCCATTACTGAGGCTACAAAGGGTAAAGGGAATGTAGAGCTGATGAATGAGGCGGGAGTACAGCATGCAACGATTGGAAACAATGAAGGAATTACCTTAAAGAAAGAAGAGCTTCAATCGCTATATGAAAATGCAACATTTAAAGTGCTTCTCGCCAACTTGTTTGATGACAAAGGTGATATGCCAGATTGGGCATTACCATATGACATCGTTGAGACAAAGGAAGGAATTAAGATCGGGTTGCTTGGGGTAACCATCCCTTTTTATCCATTTTATAAAGGGTTAGGTTGGGATATTAAAGACCCTTATGAAGTGTTGCCTAGCATTCTTAGAGAAGTTAGAGCAAAAGCAGACGTGGTTGTTTTATTATCCCATCTTGGGTATCCGCAAGACGAAGAAATTGCCCGCCAGTTTAATGAAATTGATGTCATTTTAGGGGCGCATACCCACCACCTCCTTAAATCTTCAGTACTAGTAAATGATACACTGATTGCTCAATGTGGAAAAAGCAGTTATTATGTTGGTCGGGTGGAAATATGGGTGGATAAAGAGTCAAAAAAGGTAATGAAAAAAACCGGATCAGCTGTGGACGTGAGCAGGGAAAGACCTTCAGCAGAAACAGTGTCTCTTGTTCAACAATTACGACAGGAAGCAGAAGAAGCATTAGACGAAACGGTTGCTGTTTTACCTGAATCATTGTCTATTTCTTGGAGTGAACCATCTTTTTTTGCAGATATGTTAACTGAAGGGCTGAGACATTGGTGTAAAGCAGATATTGCTATGTTAAATTCAGGATTGATACTTGAACCGCTCGTCCCGGGGCGGGTGACCAAAAAAGATATTCACCGTATATGTCCTCATCCTATCAATCCATGTGTCGTTCAGGTGAAAGGGTCTGTATTAAAGGAAACCATTGCTGCTGCTTTTACCGAAAAAATGATAGACCTGCCGCTAAAAGGATTTGGATTTCGCGGTCATCAGTTAGGAAGAATGGCATTTTCAGGAATAGAAGCAACTTTTGGCGGGAATAGTAAGGAATCGGTGAGGGAAGTATTTATTCATGGGAAGCCAATTATACTGGATGAGACATATGAACTCGCCACCGCAGATATGTTCACTTTTGGCTCTCTATATCCAGGCTTGGCACAAAGCGCACCAAAGAAATATTTTATGCCTGAAACGATTCGTGATATTCTCACATATATACTAAAAAAATATTATCCGATATCTTCTCATACGGGCAACTAACCTTCCATTCTTCTCCGGTCATCATATAATGAAATGAAAAATGGAGAAGAAGGAGGGGTATCCATGATGAGAATGGAGCCTTTATTACTCCAAGATAAGATGTTTAAATGTATGACAATAGAACTTCCTGAAACAACATTATTAATTGTTTCAGGAAGCAAAGGCTATATTATGTGCGGTGCCTTAGATATTGATGTTTTAAATACAAAATGGCCAAAACGAAAGATCGCTGCCGCCCGAGCGTTAGGAGTTCGAACAATGGAACAGCTTCTTGACGCACCGCTAGAATCCGTGACAAAAGCTGCTGAAGAATTGGGTGTTGTGAAAGGTATGTCCGGTAGAGAAGCCTTACTGCGGATGGCATAATTGGTCGAGTGGTTGTTATGCCCTCAATAAGGGAAAACAACCACTTTCTTTTTTGCGTGAAGGAGATGAGATTTTGTATAATACAAGGTATGATTGTAACGGAAAGGGGCGAATAAAATGGAGCAATATCTTAATTTATGTAAACATATTTTAGAAAATGGCTCGGAAAAGAATGACCGAACTGGCACAGGTACGATTAGCACATTCGGTTGGCAGATGCGGTTTAACTTAGAAGATGGCTTTCCCCTTCTAACGACAAAGAAACTCCATGTACGGTCGATTATCCATGAGCTGTTATGGTTTCTGCAGGGGGACACGAATATAAAGTATTTACAGGATAATAAGGTAAGAATTTGGAATGAATGGGCAGACGAAAATGGAGATTTAGGCCCTGTGTATGGGAAGCAGTGGCGCTCTTGGGAAGGTGCAGATGGCACGACAGTTGATCAAATTTCGGATGTCATACATGAAATTAAAACGAACCCTGATTCCAGACGTCTTATTGTTAGTGCGTGGAATGCTGCAGAAATAAAAGATATGGCCCTGGCCCCTTGTCATTGTCTGTTTCAATTTTACGTGAATGACGGGAAGTTATCTTTGCAGTTGTACCAAAGAAGTGCTGATGTTTTCCTCGGTGTCCCGTTCAACATTGCTTCGTATGCTTTACTTACTAAAATGATAGCTCAAGTATGTGGGCTTAGGGCACATGAGTTTGTACATACTTTTGGAGATGCCCATATCTATTTAAATCATATAGAGCAAGTGAAACAGCAAATAAAAAGAACACCGAGATCTTTACCTGAGATGAAGATAAATGAAGACATTACTTCCATTTTTGATTTCACAATAAATGATTTTGAGTTAGTTGGGTATGATCCTCATCCCCACATTAAAGGAGAAGTATCCGTATGATATCTTTTATCGCAGCAATGGACGAGAATAGAGTCATTGGAAAAGACAATCAACTCCCATGGTATCTTCCTGCTGATTTAAAGCACTTTAAATCAGTAACGAACGGGCACCCAATTGTAATGGGACGAAAAACCTTTGAGTCGATTGGTCGACCTCTTCCTGGCAGACGTAATATAATTGTGACGAGTAACCGTGATTATCACCCAGAAGGTTGTGAAGTCATTCATTCGGTAGAAGAATTATCTACCTACAAAGATGTTACGGAGGAAGTCTTTGTTATTGGGGGAGAAACTCTCTTTCAACAGGCATTCCCACTAGCGGAACGATTGTATGTAACTATTATTCATGAAACATTTACGGGAGACACGTTTTTTCCGCATTGGAAAGAGGACGAATGGCACATCGTTGAAAAGCGCGAAGGAAAAGTGGATGAGAAAAATAAATTTCCTCATACGTATTTAACGTTAGAGAAAATAAAGTAAGAAGGCGTGAACCTGTTTTTCTTTGCATAGTTATTAATAAGGCAAAGAAGGGCGGGTTTTTTTATGAAAAAATACGGTCTTTTTTCAAAGCGATTTGTACGGAAAAAAGGCCCACTCCCTTTACGCTATGTCTTTATTATCTCTCTACTTTTTTTTATCCTATTTACGGTTCAAGGCATTTGGCTAATTGACCAACGAATACGTCCAGCACTGATGACGATTGCAGAAATGGAAACTCAAAAAGTAGCAGTGCATGCTATTCAAGAGGCAATAACTGGTGACGTATTACAAGAAATAGACGTAGACGATATGGTTCATATTGAGCGTAATAGTAATGGGCATGTGACATCGGTTAATTTTAATTCTACTCTGTATAACCATGTATTGGCGGAAACTATTGAACGAGTCCATTATTACTTAAAAAATGTAGAAGCTGGTGTACAAGAAGATGGCATGGCGGATCTTCCTCCACAGGAAAAACAACCAAAGGACCAAATCATCCATTTTATCCCTTTGGGCCAGGCAACAAATAATGCCCTACTGGCACAACTAGGACCGAAAATTCCAGTGACGTTTAGTACAATTGGGGACGTAAAGCCAGAAATTAATGAGTCGATCGAAGAAGCAGGCATTAATAATACGTATTTACGAGTGGCAATTGAAATCGAAGTGGATATAAGAATTTATATTCCGTTTGCCACGGAAAAATCCACTGTCTCAACTACTGTTCCATTAGGAATCGTGTTTATATCAGGGGAAGTTCCGGACTATTACAGTTCGGGAGGAGAAGGGCCAGGGCTGTCCATCTTACCAGAAAGTGAATTAGAAAAAATGAGAGAGAAAAATAAAGAAGACTAGGCGCTCGTATATTGGGGAGAATATCTATAAAAATCGATATGTTAAAATATTCTTTTGACATAATACAATTTAATAATTATAATAGTTTATTGGATTCTTCATTTATTATCTGAATATTCTTCACAAGAAAGGAGCTACAATATGAGCATGAAAGAGCAGTGGGGGACCCGGGCAGGTTTTATTATGGCCGCCGTTGGTTCTGCCGTTGGATTAGGTAATATTTGGCGTTTTCCAGCAACAGCGTATGAAAATGGCGGGGGAGCCTTTTTCATTCCATATTTGTTTGCGTTGTTGACCGCCGGTATTCCCTTGTTAATTTTGGAATTTACGATAGGGCATAAGTACAGAGGCTCGTCCCCTCTCAACTTTTCAAGGATGAACAAAAAATCAGAATGGATCGGCTGGTGGGGAGTTATTATCGCTTTCGTCATCTCCACCTATTATTCCGTCATTATCGCTTGGGCTATTTCCTATAGTTTCTTTTCCTTGAATCAGGCATGGGGGGAGGACACGGAAGGATTTTTATTTAATAACTATTTACAGATCGCTGAAGCAGAAGGGCAAATGGGTGGTCTAGTTCCGTCTGTACTCATTCCACTTATTATCGTGTGGGCCATCGCTTTGGGAGTATTGTTCCGAGGAGTTCAAAAAGGAATTGAAATGGCGAATCGGATATTTATTCCTACCTTAGTCATTATATTTTTGATCATTGTTATACGGGCGGTTACACTTCCTGGCGCCGCGGATGGTTTGCAGGCATTTTTCCAGCCTGATTTTAATGCCATTTTTTCAGGAGAAGTATGGGTTGCGGCCTACGGACAAATATTCTTTAGTTTATCCATCGCTTTTGCCATTATGATCACTTATTCAAGTTACTTACCTAAGAAGGCGGATATCACAAACAACGCATTTATCACTGGGTTTAGTAATTCGAGCTTTGAACTGCTTGCGGGCATAGGGGTGTTTGCAGCTTTAGGTTTTATGGCCTCTCAAGCAGGTGTAGGAGTTGAAGAAGTAGTTGCAGGCGGTGTTGGTCTTGCCTTTGTTGTGTTCCCGCAAATCATTAATGAATTCCCGGCACTAAGCGGTTTGTTTGGGTTTTTATTCTTCGTTTCTCTTGTGTTGGCGGGATTATCGTCTTTAATTTCCATTTCCGAAACCTACGTGAAAGGTTTTGCGGAAAAGTTTGGGCTTTCACGTAAAGCTTCTGTTGCCATTGGAGGCGGCATAGCAGCAGTCATCTCTTTACTTTACGCTACGAATGGCGGCTTGTACTTCCTAGATACGATAGACTACTTTATCAATCAATTTGGAGTGGCACTTGTCGGTTTGATCGAAGTAGTAGCTATTGCGTGGTTTATGAGAAAGCTTGGGCCTTTGAGTCAACATGCGAATCGTACGTCTGATATTCAGATCGGTACGTTCTGGAAAGTGTGTCTTGGTTTGATCACACCACTTGTACTCGGTTATATGATGTTCGATTTATTCCGTCAAAACTTGTTGCGTCAGTTTGATACACCTACCGGTAACTATGAAGGATACTCTGACGTGTTTATTACGTATAGCGGTTGGGGTGTAGCCTTCCTGGTTTTCCTAATAGGGGTCATACTAACGGTCATTCGCTGGAAGAATAAACGAGGAACCGATGACTACAAGGAGGCGTTATAATATGACAGCTAGCGCTATAGCCATGATGATTATTGGAATGATCATCATTTGGGGTGGAATGATCTCGAGCATGGTATACGCAAGGCAAGTTTCAAAACAAAAAAATAAACAATAAATTTATAGTACAAAGAGCTGAGCTGTTCCTGCTCAGCTCTTTGCTTTTTCTTTTCTTTCCCAAGATTTTAAAGATGGATAAGGGTCATATGACCATTCGCTGTAACCGTTATCTCTATACAAACCGTAGTGCAAGTGAGGGGGGAATTTTCCTTCTGTGCCGGGTTTTCCATAACCGGAGCTGCCGACATAGCCGATTACCTCACCTGGAGCAACGATATTACCGACATCAAGATCTTCTTCAAAACTACTTAAATGAGCATAATAATGATACGTGTTGGATAAATCACGAATGCCTACACGCCACCCTCCGTATTTATTCCATCCTTTTAACTCCACAATACCGTAAGATGTAGCTCGGACTGGAGTGCGGTAGTCCGCAAAAATATCTGTACCTTCATGAATTCTCCGTCCGCCCCATCCGCGTCTGTCCCCCCAAGTGTTGTTGTAACTATAGTTGTATTGAAGCGGGACTGGAAAAGCATGTTCAGATTCTAAATCAATACGGCCATATTTCTTAAAAATACGAGCATGCCCATTGATAATATTAACTGCTTGGTCGCGATGATAGTATTCCCATAACCCAATTTTAACGTTTTCGTCGTCGTGACCGAATCGTCCTAAGTAATTGGCGAATGTAAACAAGACATCTTCATCATTATGAATAGATGCTTTTCCGTCGCCATTACCATCAAGCCCGACGCCCCCAAATATAGAAATAACTGAAGGATTGTCTGATGTTAAATTAGGATTTAAAGGTCCTGCCCATTCTTTTGGGGAAAAGTAAATGCTTATAAGACCTTCTGCCGCATCGCGATCTTTTCGTGCATTCCGAATGCCGCGTTCGTAAGCATCCGCTCCTGCTAGCCAATACCAAGGAACATGAGTGACAGCTTCCATTTTTTTGTATAATTGTAGGCGTTCTTGATATTTCTCTTGTTGTGAAAGATCTTCCTCCGCCTGAACGGACACGTTAGAGATGAATAAAGTTATGATAGTCATCACTGCAATCATCGATTTTTTCCGTATTTGCATTCTCACTCGCCCTTTGCTTTCTTTTTACTAACCTTAGTGTGAACTTCCTTTCCGCTTTTAATAAAGACAATGATTGGAAACAAACGACTTGGTGTTAAAGGAAAGACATGTTAAAGTAAGATATAAAAGCAATACATAGCAGCAGGGGATTCTTCAAACCTGTATATGAATTGGAGTGAGATGGTTGGCTAAAACAGAGGAGTACCTTCGTAAGCCCGACTGGCTAAAAATAAAGTTAAATACAAATGAGTCCTATAAAGGTCTGAAAAAAATGATGAGGGAGAAAAATCTTCATACGGTATGTGAAGAAGCAAGATGTCCCAACATACATGAGTGCTGGGCTGAGAGAAAAACAGCCACCTTTATGATTTTAGGAGATGTTTGTACACGAGGCTGCCGCTTTTGTGCGGTGAAAACGGGACTGCCGAATGAACTGGACTGGCAAGAACCGGAACGGGTAGCAGAATCAGTAGAACAAATGGGGCTTAAACATGTAGTTATCACGGCAGTAGCAAGAGACGATTTGAAAGACGGCGGGGCTGCTGTTTTCGCAGAAACGATACGTGCAGTTAGACGTCGTAATCCATTCTGTACAATCGAGGTACTTCCCGCAGACATGATGGGAATTGCTGAAAATATGGAAATTCTTATGGAAGCTCGACCTAACATATTAAATCATAACATTGAAACAGTTAGAAGATTAACTCCAAAAGTTAGAGCGCGCGCGACGTATGATCGATCTCTCCAACTTTTACAGAGATCAAAAGAATTGCATGCAGATATCCCGACAAAATCCAGTCTCATGATTGGATTGGGAGAGACAAAAGAGGAAATTATTGAAACGATGGATGATTTGCGTGCACATGATGTTGATATCATGACGATTGGTCAGTATTTACAGCCTACAAAGAAACACCTTAAAGTTAAGAAGTACTACACACCTGAAGAGTTTGCAGAGCTAAAAGAAATTGCTATGACGAAAGGGTTCAGTCACTGTGAATCAGGTCCCCTTGTTCGCTCTTCTTACCATGCTGACGAGCAAGTGAACGATGCCCAAGTTCTCGAAGAGGCAGAGAAATACAAAAACGCTTAAATAAAAGGTCGCTCCTACTGGGAGTCGACCTTTTGTTTATCTGTAACTGGCTGATCCGTTGTTTGTTTCATCTCACTAACAAGACGCTCCAGGGCTTGATGTCCGCCGCGGTCTCTTTCGTCCATTGGTTTAAATGACTCAATGTCTTCTTTCATTGTTGGGTTGTCAGTGATGACAGTCTCATAATAGTAAGGTACAGCTGCTTCGGTTGTCATTTTCACTTGCTGGGCAGTACGTTCGCTATCCTCGCTGTTAGGAGTATAAGCAACGAGAGCGTATTCGTTGGTTATTAACACTGCTGCTTCTTTTACATCAGCGGTTTGGACAAGAAGACTTCCTAGACCTTCTGCTGTCTTTTGATGATCGATAATATCATAAACGGTTAATTCCTCATCCAACCCTACTTCGTTGCTGTAATTTCTGCTGAAACCGAAGTTATTTACTTTTTCGGGTCTGGGTTTATACTTTTCCTCAGCAGTATATGATACATAATCCATTGGGTGATGAGGCCCGTATTCTGCCCCGAGATTTTCTTTTGTATTATTAGAGATCTGAGCACAACCCTGTAACATAAATAAAACTATACTCAATACAATTAATTTTTTCATTGTTATCCTCTCCCTCAACCAAATAAGCTTCTCGCTGTCTAAGTTAGTATGCCTCAAATGCAAAGAATTGAAGAAGGTAAAACTCGGTAACTCTATGTAATGATGTAAGATACCCATTGTGATACAATAAAATGAGGAAGAAATGAGGTGGAGAAGGAATTGATACAAATTCAGGGACAGTCCTTTGAGTTGTGGGAGAACGTTCGTGACGGGTGGAGCGAGGATGATTTCAAAGACCGTTACAGTGAAATTTTGAATAAGTATGATTTCATTGTGGGAGACTGGTCCCATAATCAGTTGAGGTTACGGGGTTTTTATGAGAACAGCCGTAAAAAAGTCGCCTTTGACTCTAAAATTGATACGTTAGAGGATTATATATATGAGTACTGCAGTTTTGGTTGTTCTTATTTCGTGCTTAAAAAGGTACGTCAAAGCGACGACGCTGAATAAAACTCTCCCTTGCGTCAGCAGTGGGAGAGTTTTTGAAAGTGGATTTTTATTTCTCTGTATACAAGTACTCTTCTTGATCTCCTGGTTCATCGTGAATAGGATGTGATTGAGGGTATTGTCTCGGAATGTTTTGGTGGTGAGCTTTGAATTCATAGTTGAATGCACTATAAGGACGCTGACCTTCCTCCCAAGGTGTTGTTTTTTGAAACGTTGCATCGATAGGTGAACCGTATGGACCTTCGGGAGTTTGTTCAGGAACTAGAAAGTTTTTGCTAGCTTCCACATTAGACACATCTGTATACCTATGGTTATCCGGATGTTCATGCAATTTCCGAGACTTGAAAAAATTTCTTTCCATAAAAATCCCCCCTCAACCTATACAATTCCCTCCCCTTTTAGAAATCATACACTGGCTATTCTGACCATACCGCTTTTTGAGAAAGGAGACGTTACATTGTACTTTGTTGATAGGAAAAAAATAGAAAATGCATTAGTTTACATGGAAGACCTTCATGATGCATATTCCCAGACAACAACACTTGATTCACTACTGAAAAAACTAGCTCTTGAACGCATGGCGCAAGGGTGGATAGAAGCAATTATTGATGTAGGTAACCAAATGATTGATGGATTCATCATGAGAGATCCAGGCAGTTATGAGGATATTATTGACATATTAGATGATGAGAAGGTAATTAAACCGTCGGAAGCAGATTCCTTAAAAAAGGTAATTGGTTTACGTAAAATGCTCGTGCAAGATTTTACCAAAGTGGATCATACTTACATTCAACAAACTTTAAAAGACAACTTACGATCCATTACCGTTTTTCCTGAAAGAGTAAGGAAATACTTGGAGCAAGAGCTTGGTCCTGTATCAGCTTTTCTTCCGGATGAGTAATCGTGTTAAAGGAGTGGAAGATCCGTGAGGAAATATAAGGGATATTTATTAGATTTAGATGGGACCGTTTATAAGGGAGGAAAACCATTTCCAGAAGCGGTCGAATTTGTTCAAACACTGAATAAATTGTCCATACCGTATTTGTTTGTTACAAATAATTCAACAACTTCTCCTGGAAATGTCGCTGCGAGGCTTACTAAGTTGGGGATACCATGTGAAAACTCACAAGTTCTCACCTCTAGTCTAGCCGCAGCTTCGTATATAAAGGAGCGATCAGTGAAACAAAGTGCTTACATAATTGGAGAAGAAGGCTTAAAAGAAATATTGGAAAAACACGATATTAGAGAAGAGGAGGAGGAACCAGGTTTTGTAGTGGTAGGGCTGGATCGGTCTTTGACTTATAAAAAGTTAGAAAAGGCGTGCCTGGCTATAAGAGCAGGTGCTCACTTTTTATCAACGAATCAAGATGCCGTTTTACCAACGGAGCAGGGACTTTCTCCTGGTAATGGAGCTATATCTGCTGCCATCACTACTGCAACTGGAAAGAATCCAGTTTTTATCGGCAAACCGGAAAGCATCATGATTGAGCAGGCACAAAAGAAAATAAATTTAGAGAAAGAAGAAATTGTTCTCATCGGGGATAACTATGACACGGATATATTAGCGGGCATTCGGGCGGGTGTAGACACAATACATGTAAATACTGGGGTAACAACGACAAAAGAAGTGAGTGACAAAGAAATTCAACCAACTTATAAAATTTCTTCTTTATCGGAATGGCTTTTGTAGCATTATCCATGAACTTTGAATGAACTCCTGCCTCTCTTTCATATAATCTTTACAGAACGTAGAGGGCGGGGGATATTTAATGATACAGCGTGACATTTATCAACATTATGGATTATATGCAGAAGAGCTTTTTTATGTTGGTCCATACACTGCTTTTACTGTAAAGGAGAAAGATTATGTTCTTGTCCCTGATAAGGGCCATGGAGCAACTGAGTGGGAGGAAAAACTAACATGGGAACAACAAATGAAACAATCGGGAGAATTAAACAGCGCGGTTTTCGTACCAACGCTATCTAGAGAATACTCTGCTCCAATAGATGGGGAGTGGCAGCTATTGTTTCATATTCCAAAGCTCCATGAAGATTTTCCTTACTTGGATAGCTCAGAGGAAGGCAGGCAGCTTGGTGAATTCCACCATAGATCATTGCAATTGTTTGAATCACAGCCTGTAAACACGTTTGGAGAAAGATGGTGCCAATGGTGGGTGAAACGGATTGAACAGTTGGAAACCTGGTACCAAGAAATACGTAAAAAAAGACGACTCACTGAGATGGACCGTTGGTTTGTCCAAACTCTGCCCTATTATATCGGGCGTACGGAAAATGCGATACAATGGATAAGAAGCAGTATGGTGAATGCGGGACACAGCGAACAAGGAACAATTTGTCATTTTTGCTTTACATCAGCTTCCTGGGTCGTTATCAGAGAACGGACGCCGCCGGTTAAATTGCCATCTGATTGGGTATACGACCACCCTGCTCGTGATATAGCAGAATGGATTCGGTACCAATTGAATGATTTTGAGGCAAGGGATAAACAGAAGAGTATTCTTCAATTTATAAACAGTTATGAGGAACGTTTTTCCCTTACATCTTTCACTCGAAATATGATGTTTGGCCGTTTGTTATTTCCGTACCATTATGTAGAACAAGTAGAACAGATTTATTTACGGGAAGCACCCAAAGAAAATGGAAGGCTGAACGAATGTCTTCAGACAATATGGGATAATGAAGGAGAACAAATGAAGCAAATGAGCTACTTGCTTAAAAATGTAGTCTCTAACAATGAAAGTCATGAACCTGCTTGGATATGGACATGTACAGAGTAAGATTGATTCTTAAAAATAGCTTGTAAAAATGATCAGAAGGTTTTATAATGTCCGTGTCTGAGGGACATTTGTTTTTTGGAGAAAAACAATGCTGTTTTACTAATTGACATGTAAGCATTTTGTATGACATGATATGTATCAAATATACGCACGGATTTAGTGTAAGGGGTGGAGAAATTATGGCTCAGGACGTAGTCGTTGGACTGCTGGGATTAGGTACAGTAGGAAGCGGAGTTATCCAGATTATCAACGATCATCAACGAGAATTGCAACATCAAGTAGGACGGCCTGTGAAGATTGGGAAAGTACTGGTACGTGATAAAACGAAACCTCGTGATATTGCTATCAACGAAGACCAATTAACAGAAGACGCAGCCGAGATTTTGAATGATCCGAATATAGATGTTGTGATTGAAGTAATGGGTGGCGTACAAGAGGCTCGCGAATATATTTTGGAAGCTTTAGGTAATAAAAAACATGTAGTGACTGCTAACAAAGATTTGATGGCTCTCTATGGCTCAGAGTTACTCAAAGTTGCAGCGGACAACAGCTGTGACTTATTTTTTGAAGCAAGTGTTGCTGGAGGAATACCTATTATTCGCGGTTTAACGGAAGGCTTGTCGTCTGATCGGATTACGGAAATGATGGGGATTGTAAATGGAACGACAAACTATATCCTCACAAAAATGGACCAGGAAGGTCGAGACTATGATGAAGTATTGAAAGAAGCACAAGCGTTAGGATTCGCAGAGAGCGACCCCACATCAGATGTTGAAGGGCTGGATGCGGCGCGAAAAATGGCGATTCTAGGCACATTAGGGTTCTCAACAGACATAGCTCTCGAAGATGTCATTGTTAGAGGTATTACAACAGTGACCACGGAGGACATGGAATATTGTCGCCAATTAGGCTATACATTAAAACTTATTGGCCTTGCGAAACGTAAAGAGGGAAGAGTAGAAGTAACTGTTCAGCCTATGTTGCTCCCTGACAGTCATCCGCTTGCAGCTGTGAATGATGAGTACAATGCCGTCTACGTGTACGGTGAAGCGATAGGGGAAACCATGTTTTATGGACCAGGGGCGGGTTCACTGCCAACCGCAACAGCAATTGTTTCAGACTTAGTTGCCGTGATTAAAAACTATGTTCTCGGTGTGAATGGCCACTCGATTCCTACCCCTTTATTTGAGAAACAATTAAAGTCTGATGAAGAAGTGGAAGCTAAATATTTCTTACGGTTGCATGTAAAGGATGAAACGGGAACCTTTAAGGCAGTAACTTCATTGTTTGCCCAGGAAGATGTAAGTTTCGAAAAACTATTACAGTGGCCGTTGGAAACAGAAGAACCGGCAGCAGAAGTTGTGATCGTCACTCATAAGACGAACCGCGCAGTGTATGAACGGATCTATAACGAATTAGAGAACATGGATGTTGTGATAGATGTAAAAAGCAGTTACCGCGTTGAGGGAGGACATCAGTAATGAGCAGCTGGAGAGGTTTACTACACGAATACAAGGAACATTTACCGGTAAATGAGAATACCCCCTTGTTAACATTGAATGAAGGAAATACACCGTTAATTCCTTTAGAGCGTTTGTCTGAAGAATGGGGAGCGGAAATTTACGTAAAAACAGAAGGAGTGAACCCAACAGGTTCATTTAAAGATCGCGGCATGGTTATGGCAGTGGCTAAGGCAAAAGAAGAGGGAAGCAAAGCAATTATATGTGCTTCTACTGGTAACACGTCCGCTGCAGCAGCTGCTTATGGAGCGAGAGCCGGCCTTCGTTGCATTGTCGTTATACCTGAAGGGAAAATTGCACTAGGGAAACTTGCCCAAGCTGTCATGTATGGGGCGGAAGTGTTTGAAATCAAGGGGAACTTTGACAATGCCCTTGATATTGTCCGTTCGGTGAGTGAAAAGGAAAATATTACTCTCGTGAACTCAGTAAACCCATACCGTATTGAAGGTCAAAAAACATCTGCGTTTGAAATTTGTGATGTGTTGGGAGAAGCGCCTGACGTATTATCAATTCCTGTTGGAAATGCAGGGAACATAACAGCTTATTGGAAAGGCTTCAAGGAGTATAATGAGGCTAAAAATACAGGGCTTCCTGAAATGAGAGGGTTTGAGGCAGAAGGTTCTGCTGCTATTGTAAATAACAAAGTTATTGAACAACCGGAAACAGTAGCTACTGCTATTCGCATCGGGAATCCAGCCAGCTGGTCTAAAGCAGTAGAAGCTGCGAATGAGTCAAACGGAAAGATTAGTATGGTAACAGATGAAGAAATATTATCGGCATATCAAACTCTTGCTCAAAAAGAAGGGGTGTTTGCTGAGCCGGCTTCCTGTGCCTCTATTGCAGGCTTGAAAAAACAGTTGGACAATGGCGAAATAAAGAAAGGATCAAAAGTGGTCTGTGTATTGACAGGGAATGGATTAAAAGATCCGAATACCGCTATCGATACAATTACGGTGAAGCCAACTGTTATTCCTAATAATGAGGAGGCATTTTTAGAAAAGCTTAAGGGAGGCGCGTCAGGTGGCAGGTAAGAAGATTGTTATTACTGTACCTGCCAGTTCCGCTAATTTGGGTCCTGGATTTGATTCTATTGGGCTAGCAGTTAATAAGTACTTAACATTAGAAGCAGAACGGGCAGATGAATGGTCTTTTCATTCAAATTCGGCCGAATTAGCGAATATGCCGTCAGGGAAAGATAATTTAGTGTATCAAACAGCTTTACGTGTATCGGAAGATCTAGGGGTGACTCTGCCTCCTTGTAACGTCCGTATGACGAGTGATATCCCTCTTGCAAGAGGGCTGGGAAGCAGTGCAGCTGCTATTGTAGCTGCTATTGAATTAGCAAACTGGCTCACGGGGGCATCACTAACAAAGGAAGAAAAGATGCGTTATGCAAGTAGAGAAGAAGGCCATCCAGATAATGTAGGGCCATGCTTGTATGGAGGATTGATCATCGGGTTACATACGGAAACATCGACAGATATTGTACGTTGTGGCGTTCCGGATGTTGATTTAGTGCTTGCCATACCATCTGCGGAATTGATGACAAAGGAAGCAAGGGGAGTGCTGCCAGATAGATTGGAGTATCAGGAGGCCATCCAAGGCAGCGCAATAGGTAATGTACTAACCGCGGCTCTTTTGAAAGAAGATTGGGACCTTGCGGGACGTATGATGGCGAAGGACTTGTTCCATCAACCTTACCGGGCGAAGCTAGTTCCTGGATTAACAGAGATATTAGAGAATGCTCGCAAATACGGAGCTTATGGTGCGGCATTAAGCGGAGCAGGTCCTACTTTGATGTGTCTTGTTCCCTATGATGAAGGAGAAAAGGTAAGAGAAGCTCTTCAGAGAGATTTTCCTCAGTACTCCATTCAAACCGCCAAACCAGCACCATTTGGATCAGTTGTACGGTTTGTGAATGAAAACCGGAGTACGAGTATGTCTACATGAGAAGAAAGATAAAGGGCTGTACAAGTGGTCATGAAATGGCACTTGTACAGCTTTTTTTCGTTCTTCAAAAGGCTTTTCATTAACAATAGGGTAACGCATAGGACGCAGAGAAAAAACATATTCGCTTTCCGTGTGCATATCCTTCTCGCCTGCCAAATTCCTATAAAAAAAAGCTGTCCTTTAAGGACAGCCATCATATCGAAATCACGAAATGTGTTAAAAAACTTGCTCTATCTCTGTAATGCCAGGTACTTCTTCAACCAACGCACGCTCAATACCGGCTTTTAATGTGATGGTAGAAGATGGACAAGTGCCACACGCTCCCATAAGGCGAACTTTGACAATACCGTCTTCCACGTCAACCAACTCAACGTCACCGCCATCGCGTAGCAAGAATGGACGTAACTTGTCTAACACTTCCTGTACTTGTGCAAAAATATCTTCTGTCGTTTGTGGCATGCTCAGACCTCTCCTTTCATTTCCCTTACTATTGTTTCCATGGAGGGTGATATTTTATAAGGGATTATATGTTATTGTACTATGGATATCATGCAAATGACAACTAATATCAATTGGATGATTACACGCCAGAATGATGTTTGTACATCCAAAGTACTCCGCTCTTAAGTAAGCGGGCAACACGACCAGTTAACGCAGTGTCTCCCATAACTCCAAAACCATGTTTCTTTCCAAGAGAACCAAGAACTCCTTTTAACTTAATAGTAGGGAGTTTGTCAGGAAGCACTTCTCCGTTCCAGCGTTTCTTGAGTACCATGGCAATTTGGTCAGCTTGTCCTTCTGCAAGCTGGGCACTCGGTGCGTGAGGAAGACTCGCGCAATCCCCAACCACGAAAACATTTTCATTATCAGGCAAGTGATGGTGAGGTGTCAATATGACACGCCCTTTTTTATCTTTCTCTGTATCCATTTCTCGAACTACTTTGTTCGGTTGGATACCAGCCGTCCAAATAATAGCGTCCGACTTGATGAATTCCTCGTGATTGTATAGGCCTTCCTCTGTCACTTCCGTGATATTTGAGTTGCTAATCACTTCGACTTCATGTGTTTCAAACCAATTTTGTACATAGTTACTTAACCTCTTTGGGAACATAGGAAGAATTGTCTCTCCACGATCAAATAACTTAATGTGTAAGTCGGACCGACTTTCCCGGAGCTCACTAGCTATTTCCACTCCGCTTAGTCCCGCGCCAATAATGGAAACGATGGAATTGGCAGGAAGGTTATTTAACACTTCATACGTTCTCCGCGTACTTTCCATGGATTGAATACTGTACGTATGTTCCGCTGCACCAGGTACGCCATGGTAATTGTCTTCGCTTCCTAAACCGACCACAAGATAATCATAGGAGAGAGGATCTTCTCCCTTCATCCGGACCACCTGATTCTTCAAGTCAACTTGCTCAATGGTACCGAAATGAAGTTTTAAGCGCTTATGGGTAGGGAAAGGGACTCTCACCTCATGATCGGATTCCGTCCCTGCAGCCAATGCATAGTATTCTGTTTTCATACAATGGTAAGGAAGTTTGTCAACAAGCACTATTTCTACATCTTCCGGAAGATCATTTGGAAGCAGACGCTGTAATAAGCGCAAGCCACCGTATCCTCCCCCTAAAATAACTAGTTTTTTCATGGTTTGACGTCCCCTTTTTGTTAAAATTGCCTTTAAACTTGTGTAGAGAAGCAGCATTAATCGATCCAGGAACAGTTCACGTGTATCATCTGTACTCATTGCCAAACAATAATAGAAGTGACTATTGATCACGTCGGCCCATATTGTAATGTCGGTATCTGATTTTATTTCCCCTTGTTTTTCCCCTTCTTTTAATAATTCTATCCAAATATCAGATAGCATAGAATTTTTTTCGGTCATATGCTGCCAAACTTGCCGCGTTAACGCGGGGTTAAGATGATAATCTCCGAGAAAGAAGCTGAAATAAGCACGCAATTTGGAGAGGAAATTCAGGCGGTACAGCCCATACGCCGCCATGTATTCATCGATTTGATGGAGGCGGTTTTCTGCCAATGTCTCCATAATCGATTCCTTCGTTGGAAAATAATTGAAAAATGTACCTTTGGCAACTTTCGCTTCTTTCGTTATTTCCTGTACAGTTGCTTCTTCAAACCCTTTTTCACGAAACAAAGTAATTGCAGCTGTTAATATTTTTTCCCGGGTCTGCTGCTTTTTTTGTGATCTATTCATTATGTATCCTCCAATAATGGGAAAAACAAAATATATCGATATCAGTAAACAAGAATGAAACATAAAAAATGACCCCGGTCATTTATGATTATAACGACTGTGTGGCGATTTTACAACAATTCATTGAAAAACAAATCACGGTATGGAAAGTCCATGTCGAAAGCATACACATTGACTATTTTCTTGACGAACGATAGGATAAGAAAAGATAATTAAAGAGGTGTTATGGATGCTTCCTATTATAGAATTTTGTATGAGTAATTTGGCAAGCGGCACAGAGGAAGTGAGAGCTGAACTCGAAAAAGATCCAAACTTAGACATTATAGAGTATGGTTGTCTTGGTAATTGCGCTCACTGTGCTATGAATATGTACGCTTTAGTAAATGGAGAAATAGTGGACGGTGAGGATCCGGATGAGTTGCTTGCCAATATTTATAAACATTTAGAGGACAACCCCATGTTCTAGAGAGTATCCTCATGGTGCTCTCTACGGAGTGGGTTGCTTAAAAATTATCCGCTTTGCAGATCGATTGATAGCAAACAAAGAAAGCGTTATACTTACATTAAGGCATGCCAACTATGACGAAGGAGGTCATATAATGATCAATGTTACCGAGGCGGCTGCTAGTCACGTCCAGCAAATGAAAGAAGAAGAAGGTAACCCAAGTCTTATGCTTCGTGTTGGAGTAAAAGGCGGTGGCTGTTCTGGACTCTCTTACAGTTTAGGATTTGATGAAAATGTAAATGAAGATGATCAAATCGAAGAAATGAACGGGCTGAAATTAGTAGTGGATAAGGAAAGCGCTCCTATCTTAGATGGTGTAACCATTGACTATAAACAAAATATGATGGGCGGAGGGTTTACCATTGATAACCCGAATGCCATTGTTTCCTGCGGATGTGGATCATCTTTTAAAACCGCAACTCACGCGGGAACACCGGAAGATTGCTAATATGACACCGAGAGAACTCGCTGAAATACGAAAAAGAGCCACGGGAACATTATCCCCCGTGGCTTTTTTTATTCCGCCTATTCTACCTAATCAAGAACATTAAAACATATGGGAGCTGTGCCCCGGCTGCAGTCTTGCTTTTGGATCTAAATAAGCTTTGGCATTATTTACTGCCGTTGGAGCTTCACCAAAACCAGTGGCAATTAACTTTACTTTGCCATCGTACGTAGTTACATCACCTGCAGCGTAAATGCCTTCAATATTAGTTTCCATTTTAGAATTCACTTTAATCATATTTTTTTCGAACTCTAATCCCCAATTTTTTATAGGGCCAAGAGAGGATACAAACCCGTAATTACATATTAAACTATCCACGCTAATTGATTCCGTCTTATCTCCCTTTACTTCTTCTAAGATTACTTGTTCAATGCGATTACCGTTACCTGCGAGATCTTTAACTTGAAAAGGAGTTAGAATACGTACATTTGACTTTTCTAATTGTTCAACACTATGTTCATGAGCTCTAAACTTATCACGTCGGTGAACAAGTGTAACGTCAGCGATTGGGTCAAGCATATTTGCCCAGTCTACTGCTGAATCCCCGCCACCGAGTATCATTACTTTTTGACCTTTAAACTGCTGTAAGTCATTTACAAAATAGTGAAGATTGCTTTCTTCATATGCTTCACAACCTTCAATTTTAAGTTTGCGAGGTTGAAAGGCACCCACACCGGCAGTAATGATGATTGTTTTAGAATAGTGTGTTTCCTGGTCAGTCTGTAATTCAAAGATATTCTCGTCGGTTTTCGACACATCATTTACCGACTGATTGAGAACGACTTCCGTCTCAAACATGTTCATTTGCTCGATTAAATTATCCACTAACTCTTGGGCACGAATTTTTGGGAAACCTGCTACATCGTATATATACTTCTCTGGATATAAAGCTGATAATTGCCCGCCTAATTGAGGCATACTCTCTATAATTTTTACTTTCGCTTGGCGCATCCCGCTATAGAAAGCTGTAAATAATCCTGCAGGCCCACCCCCGAGGATCGTTATATCATAAATATCTTGTTCTTGGACCAAAGTGTCCACCTCCATCTTAACTTCTTCATACAATCTTATTATAAGCATAGGAGTATTTATTTTAAAAGAAAGAGAAGTGAAGAATAGTATCTATGTTTATACGATTGGAGTAAAAATAGCTTGTCTTCCCCCCTGAAACCTTTGATTTAGTGGGAATTCGATACTAAGAACATTCTCTTCGTTCTTAAATATAATTTTTGTGTCAGCGGCACTGTCTCCCCTTTGAAGTTTGTTATAAGCAAAGGAATAAGATTTTTCAACAAAGGATTACACAGTCTCTAAAAAAGAGGTTGAAAAACATATTGAAAAGAAATAAGATAGTACATGTATGGGTTGTGACGAATTTACGACAAAGAAAATACATATTCGACAATGTGTGTCAGCGTGTATTATTCACTGTGTCCCTGTACGGGTTTGTTTTTTTATGCCCTAACTCGTGAATAAAATCACAAACTTTTTTTATGCCCTTGAAAATATTAAGAAAATGGAAGTGATGATGTTGGCAATGAAACCGAACATTTTAATTTTAGGCGCAGGATACGGTGGAATGGTTACTGCGGCAAAGATTACAAAAGAGCTTGGACCGAATGAAGCAAATATTACGTTGGTTAGCAAGCATGATTACCATTATCAAACTACTTGGCTCCATGAACCAGCAGCGGGCACACTTGATTCCGACCGCACTCGCATGCCAGTCAGTCAACTCATCGGTGGGAAAAAAATAGATTTTGTACTCGGTGAAGTGGAGCAAGTGCACCCGGAGGAAAATAAAGTATCACTATCCAATGGTGAGCAGCTTGATTATGATTACGTAGTAGTTGCTGTAGGGGCGATCCCGGAAACTTTTGGTGTAGAGGGAGTTTTTGAACATTCCTTTAATCAATGGACGGTAAATGGGGCACGTGAATTAAAAGAGCATACAGAATATATGTTTGCAAAATATAACAATGAACCGAAAGATGAATATCTTACGTTTGTAGTAGCTGGAGCAGGTTTCACAGGGATTGAATATCTAGGTGAATTAAGCGTACGAGTACCTGAGCTATGTAAGAAATATGACGTCCCTCTTAATAAAGTGAAAATATATTGTGTTGAGGCTGCGCCGACCGCTCTTCCTGGGTTTGATCCAGAGCTGGTAGAGTATGCAATGAATTTACTGGAAAATCGCGGAGTTGAATTCAAAATTGGAACACCAATTAGTGAAGTCACGGAGAACGGTGTGACACTAAAAGGTGGCGAAGAAATAAACGCAGAGACAGTCATATGGGCAACTGGTGTCCGTGGCAACCCAATTATAGAGAAATCTGGTTTTGAGAACATGAGAGCTAGAGTTAAAGTGGAAAAAGATTTACGTGCGCCTGGATACGAGAACGTCTTTATTATTGGAGACTGCTCACTGATTATTAATGAAGAAACAGAACGTCCTTATCCTCCGACTGCACAAATTGCAATGCAGCAAGGAGAAACAGTCGTTAAAAATATCAAAGCACTTATAAAAGGCGGAGAGCTTCAAGAGTTTAAGCCTGATATTAAGGGTACTGTCGCTTCCTTGGGAGGAAAAGAAGCAATTGGTGTAGTCGGCGATAAAAAACTGTTCGGCACATCAGCTCATTTCATGAAAAAAATGATTGATAACCGGGCATTATGGATTTTAGGTGGAGCTGGTTTAGTTCTTAAGAAAGGGAAAAACCCGTTTTAAACTAGGCTTCAGTCAGAATGATGAATATAATGTCCCGTATCCTGCAGGATGAAAGGTCTTGCAGGATATTATTATTTCACATGTTAGACATATCTTTTTTGTATAATAAGAAATTGATGAATGTTATTGCGTTGCGTACACTTTCTTTTTGATGGAGGTGGTTTTTATGACAGGAATAGGAAGTCTACCGCAGTTAATTATATCCATGCTCCTTTTTCTATTATTATTCTTCGGTATAGGATTTTTACTTAATATGATTCTTCGATCGACTTGGATTATGGCAGTTGTTTATCCAGTCGTTGTCATTTTAATTATAGATAATGTAGGGTTTTTTGATTATATCTTTTCGCCCGTCTCTTCATTTCGTGCATTAGGTGATCATTTTGCTGCTTTACAGCTTGTCGATATTCTTATTTTGTCTTGTGGAATGGCGGGATCAGTGATAGCTGGAATAGTAATTAAAATGCTGCGAGCCCGTGGCTATCAAATGTTTTAACACTGTCGGCATTATCCTTCTTGTTTTCTTAGAATTCAACAGGGAGCCGATAGTGTTTTTTTATGCAAAGAAGAAGAAGGGAAAAGCGAGCGGCAATTTACGAAATTATGTTTTACAAATATTCTTGTACCTCTCACAGAGAATAAAATTTTTCTTTTTGGAAAGGATGTTGTTGTGAGAGGAGTTGTTGGAAAATGACTATAATTTTTAGACGTACAAGTATGATCGTGTTATTTACCATGGCTTTAGTGACAACCTTATCTTATATTACAAATGTGAAAGCTCAGGACCTTCCTGGTTATTTTTATCAGTATTTTCAAACAGAGGAACCAACAATGAAATACCATTCTGAAGTTCCTGAAAAACAAGGAAGTCCAATAGAGAGACGCTCCCCTATCGAAGCGGAGGAAAAACCAGCAATTAAAAAAGAGTCTGAACCATTGTTTGAGGCTGAAGGTCCTACAGAAGTTGTAACCGCTACAGGATATACTGCTGGTTATGAATCGACAGGAAAGACTATGGAGCATCCAGCATATGGAGTTACTTATTCAGGAGTAGAAGTCAGAAGAGACAATGTTTCTACAATCGCTGCGGATCCAAATTTATTCCCCATTGGAACCCTTTTGTACATCCCCGGATATGGGTATGGGGTGGTAGCTGATACAGGTTCTGCAATTAAAGGAAGGAAGATAGATCTTTATTATGACACGGTAGAAGATGTTTATAACGAATGGGGAAAGCGTAAGGTAGAAGTACAAGTAATAAAAAAAGGGGACGGGACGTTAGAAGAGGCAGAAGTGATGGCGCTGAACAAAGAAGGGGCATTGCCAGCAATCACATCAGAATTCAAACCGTAAACTAACGTCTCCCGTGATATTGTAGAAAAGCATCAATCTTCATAAGTGGGTCTAAGAGGGAGAATGATCATATTAAATAAGTGTTGTACATTTGTACATGGAGAACATGTTTTTCTAGTCAGTTAAAAACGATCATTTGACCAATAATAGCTATTAATATTCCAAGAAGTGCTCCAAAAAAAACCTCAATTGGCTGATGGCCTAGCAATTCCTTTAATTCCTCTCTTTTTTCCGTATCTCCTTTATGCTGCCATGATTTAGCTTCTGTAACAAATTTATTAAAATCTACGACGAGTTGATTAATCACGGTAGCGTGATAACCAGCGTGCCTGCGGACCCCTGTAGCATCAAACATGACAATGATTCCAAAAACAGTACAAATAGCAAAAAGCCCTGAATCGAAGCCATGTTCGATACCAATAGCAGTGGACACGGAAGTGACAGCAGCGGAGTGAGAGCTAGGCATACCTCCTGTGCTGGTGACCAACGTAAGGTCCCATTTTTTTGAAGCTATATAAGAGAGAGGGATCTTGATCCCTTGGGCAAAAAGTACTGAAAATAGTGCAATCCAAAGTGGAAAATTGTGAAATACATCCATAAGCTTGTACGACCTCTCCTCTATAAAATGAAACTTCCATTCAAGTATTTTTATCTGTATATTCTGCAGATGAGGCTGTATACCAGGTCTCTCCACCCAATATCGAAAAAGCAATCTGTCACTTTCGGTTGACAATACAGACACTTTTACATGTGCGCGGATTTGAAAAAAGTCTTTTATAAACTAGCACCTGCTGGTATAATGTTACTATCTTAATTTTTCCGATATTTTCGAAAATAAGCGCACACTACACATTAAATTATAACATAAGCTTGTAATTTCTTACTTTTCTTTTCTTAAAATAATATTAAAAACTTACTACTCTTCATCTTAAAATAGAGAATCTATGTTGTAGGGCGGAATGAAAAAGAAGAAGTGAGCTGACCGTAGCTTTTACTGTTATATTAGGTAAAATTCGGTAAAATCGTCTTGTATTCCGGTTGATGAGAGTAAGTCATGTCAGTTACAATAGTTTTCATTCAGAAAATTATAACCAATTAGCGGCAGTGACGTAGATGGGATGTGTGTAATGATGAAAGTGATTAAGTGGCTTGATAATATACTTCGAAGAGTAGAAGAAGTAATTTTAAGTCTGGCGATTCTCGTAATTACCGTGATGGTAGCTGGCAACGCTGTTAGTCGTAACTTCTTTGGGAACAGCTGGGCCTTTGCGGAAGAGATAAGTCAATTAGCTTTATTTATGGCTACTTTCATGGGTATAAGTTACGTTGCAAGAAAAGGTAGACATATTAGTATGTCCGCTTTGTTTGACACCGTCCCTTTTGGGTTTCGGAAAGCACTTGCTCTGTTAATTCCACTTACTACTGGGATTATTTTACTAGGTCTTGCCTATTTCTCTTGGGGTTACGTACAAAGTGTAATTGACTCTGGGAGAGTAACCTCTGCATTGCGGCTGCCTTATTACATAATGATTATATGGGCTCCAATCGGTTTCGTTTTAGGGGCTCTGCAGTTTTTTAGAAACTTCTGGGTGAACGTTAGAAACAAAGATGTTTACTTGGCTGCAGAGAGGAAAGATTATGACGATGATACGGATGTGGAAAACCCACCATCTATTTAAAAAATTAGAATAGCGGGGAATGCCAATGGTTACTACATTATTAGCAATTATGGTTATATTTCTTGTACTTGGTTTTCCAATGATGATCCCATTGATTTTGGCTCCATTAGTTGTAGTATTAATATTTTTCCCAAATGTAGAGCCATTTTTCATGATCCAGCAAATGATGGAAGGGATATCAAACTATGCGTTATTAGCTGTTCCTTTATTCATATTTGCAGCGGACATTATGTCGATGGGGAGGACTTCTAATCGGTTACTTGATTTCATTGGTTCTTTTATCGGTCACTTGCGAGGCGGCTATGCCATCACCACTGCCGCTGCTTGTACGTTATTCGGATCGATCTCCGGTTCAACACAGGCTACTGTAGTTGCGATCGGAAAGCCTATGCGTGAGAGACTCTTAAGAGTAGGGTATAAGGACTCCACAGCGATTGCATTAATCATTAACTCCAGTGACGTGGCGCTTCTTATACCGCCTAGTATTGGAATGATCATTTACGGAATTGCCTCTAATACTTCAATTGGAGATTTGTTTATCGCAGGTATCATTCCAGGAATCATTATTTTTCTTTTCTTTGCTCTTTATTCTTACATACACGCACGGCTTTATAAAATACCGCTTGCGGATAAATTTACATGGGGAGACAGGTTCCGGTATACATGGAGAGCAGTACTGCCTCTTATGTTTCCCGTTATCATTGTAGGTGGGATATATACCGGCTTTTTTACACCTACAGAAGCAGCCGGGATATCTGTATTGTATGCGCTAATATTGGAATTGCTCATTTTTCGATCTTTCGGCTTTAAAGAAGTGCCTAAAATAGCTCTATCAACTGGATTGGTTACGTCCGCGGTGTTTATTCTTGTTGCTGGCGGCCAGGCATTTGCCTGGGCTATTTCATACGCACGAATACCTCAGCTAATGTCTGAAGTGTTTCTCTCGGGAGATCCAGGCCCTATCTACGTGCTAATTATAATATCGATCTTTTTCTTCATAGGATGTATGTTCGTTGATCCAATTGTAGTTATTTTAATCTTAACTCCTATATTTGCTCCTGCTGCCATGGATGCGGGGATTGATCCTGTCCATCTAGGGGTTATTGTTACATTCCAGGCTGCGCTTGGTTCTGCTACGCCGCCGTTTGGGGTGGACATATTTACGGCGAGTGCAGTGTTTAACCGATCCTATCTTGATACGATAAGGGGTACGCCGCCATTTATAGGGATGCTACTATTAGTTTGGGTACTGCTTGTGTTCTTTCCACAGCTATCTCTGTTCCTGTTATAACAGGAGTGAGAATAGATATATTGAACGAAAAGGGGGAAATGTTGCATGAAAAAAAGAAAATTTGGGTTGTTAGGAAGTACTGCTCTTGTGACATCGATGCTTCTCGCCGCTTGCGGTGGCGGAGGTGGTGATAACGGTGGTGAGTCTGCTGATGGAGGAGAAGCAGGCGAGGAAACGTATAACTGGCGTTTTATCACAGAAGAATATGATGGGCAAGTTCAATTTGACTATGCCGAAGAGTTTGCGAGTCGATTAGAAGAAAAATCAGACGGACAAATTAACATCGATGTTTATGAATTTGGAGGACTTGGAAGCGAAATTGACCAAGTAGAACAGTTACAAAGCGGTGCGGTAGAAATGGCTATTGTGTCGCCTGGTTTCACTGGTACGATGGTAGATGAAGCTCAAATTTTTTCATTGCAATACCTATTGCCGAGTGATCAAGAACAAGTTCATGAATTGTTAAATACGAGTGAAGCAATTAACGAAGATTTAGCAGCCTTGTATGAAGAAAACAACATCAAACCATTATCTTTCTTTACAGAAGGCTTTACAAATTGGACAGCAAATAAGGAATTATCAGAGCCGTCTCATTTTGAAGGAGTAAAATTCAGAACGCAAGATTCTCCGCTCAATCAGATGTCTTACGAAACATATGGAGCGGATCCAACGGTTATGAGTGCGGGTGATCTTTACTCTGCACTTCAGCAAGGTACTGTTGATGCACAGGAAAACCCTATATTCTTTATAGCAGATTCTTCTTACCATGAAGTACAAGACTATTTAATGATTTCCAATCATAACAGTTATGTAGCAATGATGACTGTAAATCCTACTTTCTACAATGATCTTCCTGATGACATTAAGGCTATGTTTGACGAAACAGTAGAAGAAATGCGCGATGTTGGATTCCAAATTCAAGATGATCTCAATAGCGAGTATATAGAGGTGATTGAGGAAGACACGGATAATCCGACAGAAGTTGTGGAACTTACAGAAGAGCAGCGCGATGCTTTCCGTGAGCTTCAAGAACCACTGCGTGATTATTACCGCGAAAATGGCGGAGAACAAGCAGGAGAAATTTTAGATAAATTAACTTCTGAAATCGAAGAAATTACAGGAGAGTAAGAAAGATTAGTTAGACTGCGGGTGAGAAAATCACCCGCAGTTTTTTTGAGATCGGAATTTAAAAGTTGTACCAATTTAAGTGTTTCTCTCTGGCTAGGAAGAGACCTCTTAGTAGGGAGCTGATGGGAAAGTAACTGTTGTGGAGCCATTTATTTTCTATTCGTCACCTATTGGTTATCTAGAAGGAAAGGGGTAGAATAAAATAGAAACAGATAATAACTGAATTGTGATAGTGAGATGTAAAAGGATTGGCGAGGAGGCAACATGAACAATTCTATCGAAGTGATTGCTCACAGAGGATCAACTACCCCTACTATACGAGAGAATACCATATTGGCTTTTCGAAAGGCTATTGAATGGAAGGCAGACATGATAGAAACAGATGTTAGACGAATGAAAGACGGGACTTTAGTGTGTGCTCATAACCCAGACTGGAAAGGGAAACGTCTGTCTGATATGACATACGAGGAATGGAAGAGATTAACCCTCACGGAAGAAGGATGGCAGCCAGCTCGCTTAAAGGAAACTTTCGAGTTATGTGAAGGAAGAATCCCGCTTAATTTAGAGATCAAAGAAAAGGATATAGAGAGCGAGGTTTTTCAAGCAATCCCTGAATCGTACCCTGTTCAAGATTTATTATTCTCTTCTTTTGAAGACCAAGTCATAAAGAAAATAAAATCAATAAATAGCAACGTAAAAACTTCTCTAATAGTTGGGAAGTCCATGTTAGGAAAAGCAAAAATAAAAGGAAAAACATACTGGCGAGATTATTACCCAGAGACACGTCTTCGAGAAACTGATGCAGATGCCATCTGCCCATACTATAAGTTACTAGATCGTAACTTTGTGTCCAGACTCCGTGGCAATGGATACAGGATGTACGTTTGGACGGTAAATAAGGAAGAGAAATTACGAGAAGTGAAAAACTATGAAATCGATGGTATTTTTACTGACGATGTTCCTCTAGCGTTCAGGATCTTTTAAAAGCATTGTCTGATGAGTGGAAAAACAAATTCATTTGCATCCGATGCTAGAATCATTGTATGATCAAAACAGAGAATCTAAAAGGAGTGTTTATATGGCTCGAGTAGAAAGCTTTGAGTTAGATCACACGATAGTAAAGGCCCCTTACGTCAGACATGCTGGAGTTCAAAAAGTAGGTTCAGACGGCGTAGTGAATAAATTTGATATTCGATTCTGTCAACCAAATAAAGGAAATATGGAACCGTCTGTTATTCATACGATGGAACATTTATTAGCGCTGAACATTCGTCGCTTTGCTGAAGAATATGATCACTTTGAAGTCATTGATTTATCACCGATGGGGTGTCAAACCGGCTTTTACCTTATCATGAACGGAGAACCAAAAGTCGAAGAGTTAATCGATGTACTAGAAAAGACTATGAAATATTCTTTAGAATTAAACGAAGTACCGGCCGCTAACGAAGAGCAGTGCGGCCAAGCAAAACTTCACGATCTCGAAGGAGCTAAAAAATTAATGAGGTATTGGTTGGAACAGGATAAAGCTTCTTTAGCAGAGGTCTTTTAAACGAATAGTGAACCACCAAGAGAAGCGCAAGGCACTTGCACAGGACGTGCCAGCTTCTTCGTTGGCTTACGCAGGAAGCGTTGGCTTTTGCGTTTCTGGCAGAAGAACCGTTATGCGACAAGCGCTGGAGAAGGAAGTTCGACTAAAGAAAAAGGAACTTCTACTACAACCGCCCACATCGTGTGGGCAACGTAGAAACCACCGCCTCTTGCGGAAGTTCCTGTGACAACGTCGAACTGACCCACGTCCTGTGGGCATCCGAGTGACTGGGAACTGAAGCTGGATGTCACTCCGTGCATGTTATACATTCTATCTTTTAAGAAAATGAACCTGACAAATGTCAGGTTCATTTTTTGGAGTGGTGCCGTTTTGCTTGTTTGATAACAGAGGGCATCTCATATTCTGTGGAGGGGGTTATGTCCGCTTTCAGCACATTTTTCATCATGTCCAAGGCTTGATCATTTTCTTCTTTTGTGATGGAAGCGGTACAATCAGCAGGTATCAGTGTCTGATAATCTCTCATATATGCGTCATTGGCTGTGAACTGTATGCACATATTGCCAGATACACCGGTAATGATCAGTGTTTTAACCTCTAAATGTTCAAGAAGCAACTCCAGAGGAGTAGCAAAAAATGCGGAGAATTGAGGTTTTAAGACAAAATAATCATCTTTGTCAGGAAAAAGTAGATCGGCGATCGGTTTGCCTTTGACTCCTTCTTCTCTTACACTGGCGACCAATTCCTTAAAATCACTCTGCCAACGGCCATAATTGTCGTTAACATATACAACAGGTATGTTATATTTCTTCACTTCTGTTTTTAAGTCACTTATGTGGAGAGCAGCCTCATACGCTTGATCAAATAATTTATCGCTACCATCAAAATCCATACTAGAGATCATATCAACAATTAATAAAGCAATACTGGCTTTCTCTCCAACATGTGGCGTGTCTTCCGCCATCCTATCTCCTCCAGTTTTCGTTTTACTATTCGTTATACTGTTCCCTGACAGAGGTGATTTTAAGCACGTTTCTACCATATTCCCAACACATTAAGAAATGCCGCAATGATTGCCAAAGGAACAATAAAGCGTAATATAAACAGCCAACCTTTGAAAAATATTTCATTGGCAGAGGAACCGCGAAGCAATTCTTCTTTCATATCTGGGTTTGATAATTTTCGTGGAACGAAGATAGCAATGAGTAAGGCGCCAAGAGGTAACAAAATATTACTCACGAGAAAATCAGTTGCATCAAAAAAGTTTTTTCCGAATAGAAGCCAATCAGCTAACAGACCAAAAGATAGGCTTGACGGAATTCCTAGCACATAAATAACAATTCCACTCCCCCACGCAGCTATTTTGCGTTTGTTGGGAAAGCGATATACGATGGAAGACACCACAATTTCTAAAAGTGAAAATGCAGAAGTTAATGTGGCGAAAAGCAATAACAGTAAAAATAAAGATAGAAAGACAGAACCTAAGGCCATTTCACTAAATACTGCAGGCAAAACGGTGAAGATTAAACTAGGTCCTTCATTTGGTTCAAGATTAAATGCGAAGACGCCCGGAAATATCGCTAATCCTGACAGTAATGAAATGAGCACACTCAAACCAACGATTGAGGTTGCGGAGCGAATAAGGTTTTCCCTCTTATCTAAATAAGAGCTGTACGTTACCATAATGGAAACTCCAAGGCTTAAAGAGAAAAATGCCTGGCCAAGAGCATACAAAATGGTCTCTCTATTGATAGCACTGAAATCTGGCCGTAAGAAAAAGGAAATGCCTTCCGCTGCGCCTTCAAGCGTTAACGAACGGATAACTAAAATGATAAAAATAACAAACAAGGCAGGCATCATGATACTGCTTACACGTTCAATCCCTTTTTGTATCCCACCTTGGACTACCAATATAGTAATCAACATAAAGGTAACATGTGCTAATCCTACTTCCCATGGATTAGAAATAATAGATGAAAATAATGTTTCATAACTTCCCGAAACCGGTTCAGTTAGACGGCCCGTAAGACTACGGATAAAGTAAGTGAATATCCAGCCGCCGACAACGGCGTAAAAAGATAATATTAAGCAGGAAGTCACAATACCAAGTACCCCAACAAGGTACCAAGGAGTATGCGGAGCTATGGATTTATAAGCAGGTATAGGGGGCTTTTGTGTTTTTCTACCAATAATAAACTCAGCAAGTATAAGTGTGGTTCCGAGTATTAAAGTAAACACTAGAAACATGAAAAAGAAAGCTCCGCCACCATTTGTACCGGTTACGTATGGTAGCTTCCATACGGCGCCCAATCCGATGGCTGAACCAGCTGCTGCCATAATAAAACCTATTTTCGATTTCCATTGATCCCCAGATTTCATCACAATCACCTTTCAAGTGTACTTTTCGAGTAACAATTTAACACATTATAGGAATAAGAACTTCCATGTCAACCTTTCTCACTTATTAGCTGCTACGTTTTTTGTGAGGTGTCAGTGGATACCATCATCTCTAGAGGGACCACAGACAAAATAGTGAAATCATACAAAACGTAACCTCTACTCCTGTCCCTAATAATTGCTGAAATACGAATATCATGGTATAATGACTTGGTTAAAAAATAATTAGGAGTTGTTTGAATGTCGGTACAGCAGTATGAGGTAGGCAGTATTGTAGAAGGTAAAATAACAGGAATAAAACCATTCGGAGCATTTGTTGCTCTTGATGAGAATAAACAAGGACTAGTTCATATCTCTGAAGTGGCTCATGGTTACGTAAAAGATATTAACGAAGTGTTGTCAGTAGGTGAAACGGTTAAAGTAAAGATTAAATCTATTGACGAGGAATCAGGTAAGATTTCTTTATCAATTCGAGAAACCCTTCCTGCACCGGAGAAAACGGAGCGTCGTGCGCCTAGCAATAATAATCGTCCACGAAGCGGAGGAAATCGAAGCGGTAATGATAAGGCTCAAGGGTTTAACACTCTCGAAGATAAACTAAAAGACTGGCTGAAACAGTCGAATGAGATCCAAGCTGACTTAAATAAAAGAATTCGTAAGTAAGGGGAGAAGGGTAAGCAGAGGATAAAAACTTCTGTTCACCCTTCTTTTTTCATAAAAATATCTTTATATTATTAGTAGATGGCTCACTTTCATCATGGCTCCCTATGAAGGTGGAACCTTATAAGCCAAATGGGTTTCTGTGACTTACACAGCAAAGTCTATGTAAACAGCCTAAAAATGTAACATGGGGCGTAGGGAATAGGAGGAGACTGCCGTGCCAAACAAAATAACATTTGATTACAGTAATGCTGTACCTTTTATCAATGAAAAAGACATGATTAACATAGAGGCATCTATACACAAAGCACATGAACATTTACATAAAAGGGATAAAAACGCTTCTGATGCACTTGGTTGGGTCGATCTCCCCGAACAATACGACCGTACCGAGTTTAAAAGAATTGAGAAAGCGGCAGAGAAAATTAGAAGTGATTCAGATGTATTGATTGTTATAGGGGTGGGCGGCTCTTATTTGGGCTCAAAAGCTGCGATTGACAGCTTATCGCATACATTTCGTAATCAGCTTAAACCTGAGAAAAGGAATGGACCGGAGATATATTTTGCGGGCCATCATTTTAGTCAAAGCTATCTCAAAGATTTAATTGATGTTATTCAAGATAAAGAGGTGTCTATTAACGTTATCTCTAAATCGGGAACGACGACAGAACCGGCCATAGCATTCCGCTTACTCCGTGATTATTTAGAGAAAAAGTATGGACGAGAGGAAGCGGCACATCGAATTTATGCCACAACCGATAAAGAAAAAGGGGCATTGAAACATATGGCCTCTCTCCATGGGTATGAGACATTCACGGTTCCTGATGATGTGGGAGGAAGATATTCTGTCCTCACAGCCGTAGGGTTACTGCCCATCGCTGCAGCGGGTCTAGATATCAAGCGCATGATGGAAGGTGCACAGGAGGCCAAAAAGCAATTGTCGGAGAAAAGCATTAGTAAGAATGATGCCTATCAGTACGCAGCTTGCCGTTACCTCTTATATAAACAACACAAAGTGATGGAGATGCTCGTTAATTATGAGCCAAAGCTTCATTACGTGTCAGAATGGTGGAAGCAGTTATTTGCAGAAAGTGAAGGGAAAGATGGTAAAGGTCTCTTTCCTGTTTCGGCAGGATTCTCGACAGACCTCCATTCCATCGGACAATACATCCAAGAGGGTCACCGGCACATGTTTGAAACGGTACTTCATATTGAAAGCAATACAGAAAACATCACGGTTCGAGAGACAGAGGATAACTCCGATGGATTGAACTATCTATCTGGAAAATCATTACATGATATCAATCAAAAAGCTTTTATAGGAGCTCTCTACGCCCATACTGATGGAGAGGTTCCTAACTTAGTATTAAGTATACCGAAGTTAAATGAATACTATTTCGGATATCTCGTATACTTTTTCGAAAAAGCCTGCGCAATGAGCGGTTCCTTACTAGGAGTGAATCCATTTAATCAGCCAGGAGTGGAAGCATACAAGAAAAATATGTTTGCTCTTCTTGGAAAGCCAGGTTATGAAAAAGAGGCCGAGATACTATTACGACGGACCAAAAAGTAATCAATTTTTTGAGTCCCGCCACTTACTCTGTGAAGTCAGTATAAATAGAGAGTAATCCTCTTGTACCCTAGTCTCTCTTGGAGGATTTAACAATGTTTTTCCATTCCCGCTGAGTCCTAGAATGAGATCTTCTTCCTGCCGGGCGATACGGCTAATGTCTTCAAACGTCTTTCCTACCCAATCATCGGGGCAGGTTACAGAAAGAAGATATGGAGAACGCTCAGCATCTAGTAATGTAATCATGGTTTCAGCAATTCCTTGCTTTTCCAGGCTTTCTGTCATTAATAGGCTTGAAATAAAATTGGACGCGATGATCTCGTCTGCTCCTGCATGCTTTGCATTTGATATCTGTTCAGGTGTCAATATTTCTGCGGCGGTGTAAATGTTAGCGGAAGAATGTTTTGCTGCTAACAAAGTTAAGATGGTTTGAGCATCCGCGGATTGTTCAGGGGTTTCTTTCTCAGCGGTTATAACAAGTGCACGAGCATCTTTTAATCCTGCTTTCAAAAGTGTTTCCTCGAAAGTCGGATTTCCTTTGATGAACTGAGTCCCTTTTTCATTGAAAAAGGGACTTTCGTTCAATGAATAGTCAATCAAAAGAATAGGACGCTCGGGATATATTCGTTTCATCTGCTGAACAAATTGTTTTGACCTCTCATTCCAGCCTACAACTATATAATGATTTTTAAAGTGAGAAGGCAACGTTCCTTTTCGCCAGCTTTTTCTTTCTGCAATGGAAGACGCAGCTAGATTCGTAAAAAAGTATGTAACGAATCCGATACCAAAAATAACTAATAGAATGGTTGCAGCCCTTCCTGGTAACGTACTTGGTACATAGTCACCATATCCGATAGTTGCAGCAGTAATAACAGCCCACCATACAGCATCAAAGTAATCAGGAAACGTATGCGGCTCCAAGCGGTACAAGATAAACCCAAATGTTAGTATGATAAGTACCACAATAAAGAAGAGGCGCAGCAATACAGGAGCTTTAAAATATATTCGAGTGACGTACTGTAACAACACGATGCCTCCTCTTAGTCAGAGTAGAGTGATAAAAACATTATTGACGAGTTCGTTCACTTTCATTCTTGCGACAAGTGAACATTGACATAGCATGTATAACTCTTTATAATAGAATTGTTGTGTTAAGGGGCATTAGCTCAGCTGGGAGAGCGCAACACTGGCAGTGTTGAGGTCAGCGGTTCGAGCCCGCTATGCTCCACCACTAATTTACTCTACAATTACTAGATACTTAATGAACGGCACTGTTTCTTTCAAAGGGAATAGTGTCGTTTTTTGCTGCTGTCACTGAGTGAATATTTACAAAGACAGCCCTCACAGTCTTCATTAGCAGTCATAGGATGCTGAAGAAAGGCGTGAGGATATGATAAAACAAAAATTATTTTTATGGGCGGCTGCCTTCTTAATTCTACTTCTCTCATTTGCTCTCTTTATATTGCCTTCTCTCTTTTCACAAGAGTTTCATCGAGCAGGGGAGGCAGATACTCTTATCTCTAATCAAATATCCAACCACATAAAAGGTGATGCATCCGATGTTAGCACCTCGATTGAAAATCGTTCAAATACAGGAGAAGAGGAAAAAGCAAAAATAAATAATGAAGCCTTAAATAGAATAGATGTAAGTGTGGATGTCAAAGTGAATAATGATATAGTCAATGATATTCAGTCTATGAGTGAGCAGCGTAGTGAGTCGAATAGAGGAGAAGAAGGGAATAGCGGCACTACATCAAACGGTAACACTGCCAATGGTGATACCGGGGATCAAAACTACGTGTGGGGAACAGACACGACTTCTGCCGTAGACGCTGATCTGATTTCCTGTGTGGAAGAAAACTTTGGGGAACCCCAAGTGTGGGGGAGATATTTAGGTGATAAAGAAGGTGTGTCGCGAGGTTTGACAAACGAGGAGATGGAGCGTCTTCATTCGAACAATGCTAAAATATTATTGATTTATAACCATTTTAATGACGCTACAGGATATGAAACCGGAGAAGAGGAAGCCGAGACCGCAATTGATATGGCAAGAGAGATGGGAGTTCCTGAAGGAGTGGCATTATTTGCAGATATTGAACCCACTTATCCGGTGGATGCAGCATTCATTGAAGGATGGTATGAAACGTTAAGTAACTCAGAGTATGAAGCAGGGATATATGGTGTTTTTGATTCCGAGCAAGAAATATCCACGGCTTTTCAGGAGGCCGTTGAAGAAGTAGAAACGCTTCGTGAAGAAACGTATATATGGACCTCCGCACCTGAAGTAGGTGTAACTACAAAAGAGGAGGCACCGGCATTTAATCCTGAAGCACCTGATGAGTCTTTGGCTTGGGGGTGGCAATATGGCATTCAGGCAGAAGCTTGCAATGTTGATACGAATTTATTTAGAGAAGATTTGCAGAATGTTTTGTGGTGATAAAAGGAAAAGCGTCTTTCCTGACTAGGAGAGACGCTTCGATCGTATAAAAAATGTTTTCTATTTAGTCAACTGTAAACGTGAGCTGGCAGTTTGCTCAGAAGGTGTCATTCCCCGGCGCACCATTTCAGAGCGCAAGAGTTCAATAAAGTCCTCTTCCAAGCGAAGTTCCAGCGCTTTTTCATATGCCTCACTCAAGACGCGGTTTGAAATGTGCTGCATACAAGAGATCTCCTTTACAATATGTGTACTGTTATATGAAAAATATGCTAAACTTTCTATATAAGAAGATAACATAAAATGACATATCTTAAGGCTTTCCTTTTTAGTGTAACGGAAACTATTACTAAATGCAATAAAAAGTGTATATTGTTTTCATTCATTTGATAATAATGAGTAGAACTTGAAAATGTATAAGAAAAGAGGCAAACTTACAAAATAACTATCTTTTATAATGGGTGTTAGGAGGAGTCATCGTGGATTTTAACAAAGTAATACATAGAAAGAATACGAATTCAATGAAATGGGATGCTACAGGAGAGCGCTATGGAGCTTCAGATTTATGGCCAATGTGGGTTGCTGACATGGATTTCAAAGCTCCTGAGCCCGTGCGCGAGGCTATGCAAAGTGTTTTGGATCATGGCGTATTTGGTTATTACCGGAAGCCGGAATCGTTGCGACAGGCGATAGTAGATTGGAACAAAAAGCGTTTTGGAAGAACATTAGAGACCGGTCAATTTGTATTTACTCCGGGGGTAGTGCCTGCAATTAATCATATTATACAGGCTTTTACAGAAGAGGGCGATGGAATTATCATTCAGCCCCCGGTGTACTATCCTTTTTATTCACTAATTCAAATGAACAAAAGAAAAACGCTTCGTAATCCTTTAAAAGAGGAGAGGGAAGGGTTTACCATTGATTTTAAGAACTTAGAGGAACAAATGAAAAATGGGGCAAAAATGCTGTTATTATGCAGCCCGCACAACCCGATAGGCAGGGTGTGGACGGAGGAAGAGCTTCAAAGACTCACTGACTTATGCGAAACTTACAATATCCTTGTAGTATCAGATGAAATTCATGCAGATCTAGTCTTAGAAGGAAAGCACATTCCATTCGCTCAGGCTGCTCAAGGAAAGCAAATACAAACAATTACTTGTATGGCACCTAGTAAAACTTTTAACTTAGCTTCCTTACAGTTATCTTATGTTATTTTCGAAGAAGATAGTCTCAAAACGAAATATGAAAACCAATTACAGCGACAGTTTGTAGGAATGGATAACCCGTTCTCTATCGTGGCGGCTGAAGCAGCATATCGACAAGGAGAAGACTGGCTTGAACAATTATTAGAATATCTTCGCGGAAATGTCCGTTACCTAAAAGAGTTTATAGAGACAAACATGCCTGAGTTGAGAGTCATTGAGCCGGAAGGCACGTATTTAGTATGGATTGATATGCGCGGCTTGAACATGTCAGCATCCGAATTAGAAAAATGGCTGCGACAGGAAGGGAAATTAGCTCTGAGTGATGGACATATATTTGGAGAAGAGGGAGCTGGTTATGTACGTATCAATGTTGCCTGTCCACGTGCCAATGTTGAAGAAGGTGTAAGAAGATTAAAGCAAGCATATGATAAAATATAATCAGGGCCACCCTTTACTACGTGACATCATATTTATAAAAAAATGGAATAAAGATATAAGAGACAGTGTGGAGTTCATTTGCAGTAAAATGTTTTTCATTATCATTGCAAAAGGAGTCCTGTTTATATGAAATCAAAATTTTACGAGGAAGCCCTCCTAGCGGAATTCACAGAAGGTCTAAAACGGCCTCTAAACAATGATGAGGAACATTTTTTATCGTGGATGGCAGAAAGACAAGCGGGGGAAGATCAAAGCAAAGAAACTACGGTTTGCTGTAAATGAAGAGGCAGCAGGCGGAGAGATAAGAAAAGACTGTCTCAGTTATGTTGGCAGTCTTTCTTGTTGTAGTTTAGGAAATGATAAAGGCTAATCGCTTATTTGCGCTTTTTAGATTGCTCTCTGAACGTGAATTTTATCGCTTAAGAAAATCATCTTTCCATGTCATATTTATCCAAGGAGAGAACAATGAAAACATTTCGATTGGTATCGTTGAAGTTGTTACTGATGAAACAAGGAACAGTTGAAGAGAAGGTTGTTCCATTACAAGAGGGGCTCATTATAAACAGAGAAGAAAAAGATGGCTCCTGGTTGATAGAAGCAGTTATCCCTCATGAAGAACGAGATTTTTTTGAGAAAATAAAAAATGAAAAGAATAAACTAGTGATGGAAGTGCTTATCACAGATCGGAAGAATGAGCCAGCCATGATGGCAGGAGAAGTTAAAAAAACCGTGACATTGAGCGAAAAGATTAGTGTGATGATCGTAGCAAAGATGACTTCAGGCAAAGAGGATATTTCTAACTTAATTTTACAAGAATTGATTCATGCAGGCTACAATGGGGAATCATTGTTGGAAGAATTCACGAATAGAAAAGAAGATAAAGCGGAATGGTCAAGAAAGTTAGCAGAGAACATCTATGCATCATTTGATTCTTGAATCTCATCGGTTATCTTTCCAAACCTATATACGCTGAAATAGGATGATGAAAGAATGAAAATACACACCTTTATTGATTATTATGAGAATGAAGTAAATCTTGTTTTTGATGATTCCCCTTTTTCGAAAAATCCTGGTCATGTATGGGTGATTTGCCGCTATGAGAACAAATGGCTGCTCACTCGTCACAGCCGCCGAGGCCTTGAATTTCCAGGAGGGAAAGTAGAAAAGGGAGAAACTGCAAAAGAGGCGGCAATGAGAGAAGTATGGGAAGAGACTGGAGGAGTTATAGCTAATATTAATCAGATTGGACAATATCGGGTTCATGGGAGATCAGAGGTAATAGTAAAGAGCTTGTTTTTTGCAACTATCGATAAGTTAGAGAAAAAAGAAGACTATCTAGAAACAAAAGGACCAGTCCTTTTATCTACTCTCCCAGAGGGAATTCAGCAGGACGAAGATTTCAGTTTCATTATGAAAGATGATGTACTTACACGTGCACTTAGTTACATAGAGAAGACAGGCTATTTGCAATAGTTATGTGAAGGGAGATAAGTCTTATATGCGCGTTCTGCTCTTTTATATAAGACGGTTTGTCAAGCTAAGTGCAACACTTCTTGCTCAAACGCTTCGTGGGCGGTTTTCCAGTCTAAACATTTTCTAGGACGTCCGTTGATAAGAGCTAATGCTCGTTCTAATTCCTCTTCCGTGACCTTGGCCAAATCACTTGCTTTCGGAAAGAATTCCCGCAGAAGTCCATTTGCATTTTCATTACTGCCTCGTTGCCAAGAAGAATAGGGATCAGCAAAATAGACGTCTATTTTTAGATCATTCTCGATCGTCGGGTAACAGGCAAACTCTTTCCCGCGATCGACGGTGGCAGTTTGAAAGGATCGTTCAGGTAATACTCCATGAAGGGTCCGAATAGCGTTTTCCATCGAGGCTGCTGTACGATTGGGCATCTTCAAGGCGATATACCAACGTGTCTTGCGCTCGACAAACGTCGCTAAGCATCCTTTGATTTTTCCTCGACTAGATACTACACTGTCAAGTTCCCAATGCCCGAAGGTCTTTCGTTTTCGAATCTCTTTCGGACGCTTTTTAATAGACGTACCTACATTAAATCGACCCCTGGTTTCTTTTGATCTTTGACGCTTTCCTTTGTGTCGTAAGGCAGCCACGTTCTTCGTGAGAAGACCTTGGTAGAGCCACCTGTAAATGGTCTTAAAGCTTAGTGATCCCTTGAATAATCGGTGAGCAATCTGCTCAGGAGACCAGGTCAGATCTAATTTTTCATCAATTTTCTGAGCCAAGTCTTTCGTCCATTTTCCTTGAGGGTGACAGTGTCGCCGGCGCTTATGATACCGGCATTGTGCAGTTTCTGAACAGTAGGGGTTATTCCCCACCGTGTTTCGACGACACTCCCTAGACACCGTAGACGGACTCCGATGAATCATTTTTGAGATAGATCGAATAGAATAATTGAGACTGCGAAGGGTCTCTATACGTGCGCGTTCAAATGTGCTAAGGTGTTGGTAGCTCATGACAGCACCCCCGTGTTTTTGTTTGTGTGGTAACTAACATTGTACACGAAGCTGTCATGAGCTGCTTTTTTTGGTCCGTGTTTCCCCGTATTCACCAGATAGTTAAGGCGTCAAAGACGAACTGTCGTCGCTTTGAACGCCGGCGAACAGTATCTTAAGGGAGTAAGCTGTTCAAGATCTTTCGCGGCATATCCTCGCTTCACTTCGGTATTCCACGGTATCTTGACAGCTCCATGACCATAAGGTGTTGCACTTGATATTACAATTAGTCATATAAAAAAAAGATTGTTGAAGTTTTTTTCATCCCTTATTTTTGGTTGGCGATCAGGTGAGACGCCTGCGGGACGTCGGCTAAATGCGGCCACGTCCTGTGGCCAACGCCGACACTAGCACGTCCTGTGCGTCGAAGCAAGAGCTGAAGATCCACCGACGGCGGTCTTCCGTCGGTTAGCTGAAGCCTTGCCCTGCGGCTAAGAAGACACAGCGAAAACAAGCGTAGCGTCGTTTGAACTGATGTCGCCCTTGTGCCCGTGGTGCAAGCGAACCTGAAGAGCCATTTATACGAAAGGGGAGAAGTTCATTTTAACAACGAAGCTTATAGAATTGAAAAAAGGGCTGTCAAAAGGTCATTTTTTATGACCTTTTGATACAGCCCCTTTTCCTTTATTCGGCGCTTTCCGTGGCTAACACTTTCGGGCCGGCATTTTTGATTTCCTGAGAAACGTTCTCAAACTTTGTGAAGTTCTCCTGAAATTTGGCTGCCAGCTCTTTAGCTTTTTTATCGTAAGCTTTCGGGTCATTCCAAGTCTGCTTTGGCTGTAACACTTCATCCGGTACCCCAGGGCATTGAGTTGGAATATATAAACCGAAGAACGGATCTTTTGTCGTTTGGACGCCATCTAGCTCTCCAAGCAGAGCTGCCTGAATCATGGCTCTCGTGTATGGAAGCTTCATTCTTGAACCGACACCGTAAGGTCCGCCTGACCACCCTGTGTTTACAAGAAAGACATTTACATCATGTTCTAAAATCTTTTCACCGAGCATCTCCGCATACACGGAAGCGTCGAGAGGGAGGAACGGAGAACCAAAGCAAGTTGAGAATGTGGCTTCTGGCTCGGTAATTCCACGCTCTGTTCCGGCAAGTTTACTCGTGTATCCACTTAAAAAGTGATACATAGCCTGCTCTTTCGTCAATTTGCTAATGGGAGGAAGTACTCCAAATGCATCAGCAGTTAAAAAGATAATGGTTGATGGATGACCTGCCATGCTTGGGCTAAGGGTATTAGGAATATTCTCGATTGGGTAAGCGGCTCTTGTATTTTCAGTTAACTCTGTGTTGTTATAGTCGGGCTTACCGGTTTTTTCATCAACATAAACATTTTCCAACACCGTTCCGAAGCGGATCGCATTCCATATTTGCGGTTCTTTTTCATAAGAAAGGTTCACACATTTAGCGTAGCATCCACCTTCAATATTGAAAACGCCATTATTAGACCATCCATGCTCGTCGTCTCCAATTAGATGTCTATTTGGGTCAGCGGAAAGGGTTGTTTTACCGGTTCCTGATAGACCGAAAAAGAGAGCGGTGTCTCCTTCTTCTCCAACGTTGGCAGAGCAATGCATGGATAGTACACCTTTTTTCGGCAGAAGGTAGTTCATAACAGAGAAAACTGACTTTTTGATTTCACCCGCATATTCTGTCCCGCCAATTAAGACGATACGTTCTTCAAAAGAAGTAATGATAAACGTTTCCGACTTAGTCCCATCAACTTCAGGATCAGCCTTAAAGTCTGGAGCATAAACGATGGAAAACTCAGCGTTGTGATCCTTTAGTTCTTCTTCGGTTGCACGGATAAATAACTGTCGTGCAAAAACGTTATGCCACGCGTATTCATTAACAACTTTAATAGGAAGACGATAGGCAGGGTCTGCTCCTGCATAGCCACGTGTGACAAATAATTCATTCTTATCCTTGAGATAATCTATTACTTTTTTGTATAAAGATGAAAAGATATCTTTGCTAATAGGTTGGTTAACAGATCCCCAGTTAATATCATCGCGAACTGACTCTTCGTCTACAATATATTTGTCCTTCGGGGAGCGTCCTGTATATTTTCCAGTCTCTACACTCAAAGCACCTTGAGAAGTTAGCATGCCTTCTTTTCGTGTAAGAGATTTTTCGATCAGTTTAGATAAAGGTAAATCATTTAGGACGTTTTCTCCATGAATTAGCTCAGACAATTCATTTGAGAAATTGATCGTCGTCATGGCGGCAAAACCCTTTCTTTGGTTAATGTGTGCTCTTAATTATTTATGAAATAGTATAACACATTTATTTATATAGTCTATACTATTTAAATATTTTTGTTAAAGATTTTGTGTCTTACCTTGTCAACTCTTTTTGTTTATTTGTAAGTTCTTTTGCAAGAAAAGGTGAATAAAATGGAATGTTATGCCTTATAAAGTGTTGCGAATGGAGGTTGCAGATATTATGCCGAAGGGCAACAAGAAATCACCTTTTCTTATATACAATTGAAGAGTCCGATGTATTTTTCAAAAAAGACGTATTTGTATACAGGATTTGCCGTACAGAGTAAAATAATACAGGCATTTAGTTAGGGAATGTTTTTCATTGTTCTCTTATAAAAACCTTACTAAATATCAGTCACAAAATCATGATAAGTCATAAACGCCTCTGCTCACACTCTAATCTGTGCAAGAATCAGGATGTGAGAGTTTATATTTGACAGCGGCCGGTACGTACGTTATGATAATCGCGAACGGATACTCTTATCCTGAGCTGGTGGAGGGACAGGCCCTACGAAGCCCGGCAACCAACCTCAATTTAGGGGAAAAGGTGCTAACCTGGAAAGGCGAATGTCGTCTTGGAAGATAAGAGGCGAAAGGTGAACGTAATGACAGACCCTTTTCCTCTCATAGGAAAGGGTCTTTTGTTTTTACACCGATAATGTTTTGCGGTTACCGATATAGGTGAAATAGGTGACAGCAGCCCATCACATTTTTACATCGTCTTGTAAGGTGAAATTGGGGAATGAGTACCGTAAATACTTATAAAGAAGGAGGAAATAGTGTGTCAAATAGAGAAGGCAGGTTATTTACGTCTGAATCTGTCACAGAAGGCCACCCGGACAAAATATGTGATCAGATTTCTGATGCTATTTTGGATGAAATATTAAAAAACGATCCAAACGCGCGCGTGGCTTGTGAGACAGTAACAAATACAGGACTAATATTAGTAGCAGGAGAAATTACAACCTCTACATACGTCGATATTCCGAAAATAGCAAGAGATACTTTAAAGGATATCGGTTATACAAGAGCAAAATATGGGTTCGATTATGAAACATGCGCTATTTTAACTTCTATTGATGAGCAGTCCGCAGATATTGCCCAGGGAGTGGACCAAGCCCTAGAAGCTAGAGAAGGTAATATGACTGAGGAAGAATTGGAAGCGATTGGTGCAGGGGACCAAGGACTGATGTTCGGTTATGCGACAAATGAGACTGAAGAATTAATGCCTTTGCCCATTTCACTTTCCCATAAGCTGGCCCGACGCTTAACCAAAGTTCGTAAAGAAGGTATTGTTCCTTACTTGCGACCTGATGGGAAAACTCAGGTAACGGTTGAATATGATGAGAGTGGCCAGCCGCTCCGGATAGATACTATTGTAATATCTGCGCAGCACCATGCTGATGTTACTTTAGAACAAATTGATCAAGACTTAAAAGAACATGTCATTCTGCCCGTCGTCCCAGAAGAGCTTTTAGATGTAGATACGAATTATTTTATTAATCCAACGGGTCGATTCGTTATTGGTGGTCCGCAAGGGGATGCCGGATTAACAGGAAGAAAAATTATTGTTGATACTTACGGAGGGTATGCGCGTCATGGAGGAGGCGCATTCTCCGGTAAGGATCCTACGAAAGTAGATCGCTCTGCTTCTTACGCTGCTCGTTATGTTGCCAAGAATATTGTGGCAGCTGGCTTAGCTGACAAATGTGAAGTGCAGTTTGCTTATGCTATTGGAGTAGCCCAACCGGTCTCCATTTCAATCGAAACTTTCGGAACGGGCAAGGTCTCGGAAGGTTTGCTTGTTGAACTTGTGAGACACAACTTTGATTTGAGACCAGCAGGTATTATAAAAATGATGGACTTGCGCCGTCCAATTTATAAACAGACAGCAGCATATGGACATTTCGGACGTACGGATGTCGCCCTGCCATGGGAGAAAACAGATAAAGCTGAAATATTAAGAGACATGGCAAGAGAATCAAGACAATAAAAAAACGCAATGAGGAAATGCCGGATAACCTGCAAAGTGAGAACCTGCTGAAAAGAATCGGGAGGCTCACAAAAAGCTATAGTAAGGTGGCACAGCGGCAGCAATATAAATATTTCTTGCTGTCGAGTGCCACGTTTTACTAAAGCAAATAGGGAGGCATTTCTTTTTTTATCCAACATAACGAAAGGATAAGAGTAAACTAGTGGTAGAATAGAAAGGGAATAACAAAATATTGTTAAGGAGGCACTTATGATGGAGTGGGATATGAAAATTGCTAACGGGACAATCGTTTCTCCTAACGGTATGGTTCAGGGGAATATTTACATAAAAAATAAGAAGATAACAGCCGTATCAAAAGATGACTTGCCGGGACAATCGGCTCAGGTTGTGGACGCGGAAGGTAAATACGTTCTCCCCGGCCTCATTGACACACATGTGCATTCACGCGATCCGGGCCCTACCTACAAGGAAGACTTTTTTCACTCTACTCGTGCTGCAGCTGCAGGGGGAATAACAACAATATTTGAAATGCCTAACACGACGCCTCCTGTAAATAATGCTGAAAATTTTGACCGCCAACACGAGAATCTGCAGTCTAAAGCGATGGTTAACTATGGATTATGGGGGATATGTCTTGGTCACTTAAATAATGAGAATATTGAAGAGATGCATCAAAAAGGTGTGATTGGTTTTAAATTTTTCTGGGGATATGCCGTACATAAACAAACATATCAATTAATGTATAACTATAAAGAGGGGGAAGAGGATGTTATTCCACCATTTCATGATGGAGAAGTGTATGAAATGATGGAGAGAGTAGCCAAGACAGGGCAGATATTTGCCGTTCATGGCGAAAACAGTGATCTTATTCAAACATTGACAGCTCAGATGAAAGAGCGTGGGGGCTCTACTTATGAGGATTTTGTAGCAACTCGCCCTGCTTTAGCTGAAGTTTTAGCTGTGCAGACTGGTATAGAAATGGCAAAACAAACGGGAGCGCGATTTCATGTCCTTCATGTGAGCAGCGGCAAAGCTGTAGATCTTATAAAAGAGGCGCAGGCAGAAGGATATCCTGTTACAGTAGAGACATGTCCTCACTATCTGTTTTTATCTGTTGAAGATTATGAGCGAGTTGGGCCACAAATGAAGATCTATCCTCTTGTGAAATATAAAGAGGATCAAGATAGGATTTGGGAAGGAATCAGGGAAGGAACTATCTCCCACGTCTGTTCCGATCACGCCCCACATACTGAAGAGGAAAAAGACGGTGATCTCTGGTCTATCCCGGCTGGCATGTGCGGAGTTGAAACATTACCACCCTTGATGTTAAACGCAGTAAATGAAGGGCGACTGTCGCTTTCAGACTTGGTGCGCGTACTGTCTGAGCAGCCGGCTAAATTATTCGGGTTGTATCCAAAAAAAGGCACTCTATCCCCTGGAGCAGATGCGGATATAACGATAGTCGATATGAATAAAGAAGGAGTCATAAAAAGAGAAAAATTGCACAGTAAGAGTAAAATCACAGCGTATGACGGTTTTCACATAAAAGGTTGGCCGGTGAGTACCATCGTTAATGGGGAATTCGTGATGAGAGAAGGGGACATTGTAGGAGAACCAGGTCAAGGAACACTTGTGAAACCTATCTCTAATTAAATGCGTTAGCTGTTAATACTGCCAAAAACAGTGTGTGGTAAAGTGTTTTTGGCAGTATGTTGTTCGAGATTTACTCTCGTTTTTGGGTGATCTCTTTATAATATTGACCTTTTTCTACATAGGTTTGGCGAATGCGTTCCATTTCTTTAAAATCTTCCTCTGTCAGTTCTCTCACCACTTTAGCCGGCCGACCTAACGCTAGTGTTCGTGGTGGGATCACCTTTCCCGGTGGAACAAGACTGCCAGCACCTATAAATGCATCTTCTCCAATCTCGGCCTTATCCAAAATGGTGCTGCCCATGCCGATAAGGGCATTTTTTCGAATAATGGAGCTATGTAAAATAACCATATGTCCAATTGTAACGTCATCTTCAATAATAAGAGGGTTATTTGGACTTTGGTGCAGGACAGAGTTATCTTGAATACTTACTCTGTTTCCGATGTAAGTAGGGGCTACGTCTCCTCGTATGGCTGTGTTAAACCAAATGCTAGTTTCCTCCCCAACAGTTACATCTCCTGTAATAGTAACGTAATCAGCAATGTAAGCTGTATTTGCAATTTGAGGCCAGACATCTTTATAAGGATAAATCATACCATTCCCTCCAATGTGACAAGAAGTTAATACCAGTTTATCAAAAATAGTAGTAAAATAGACAGAGAATACCACTGAGATTATTTTGCAAGGAAAGGGAGATCGCGTGATGATGAAACAATGGATGAGTGAACGAGCGCGAGGGACGGTGGTAGTTATTCACGGAGCTGGTGAACATCATGGGCGCTACAAATGGCTCTTCAATCAACTAAACCAGCAACGGTTTCACGTTGTCAGCGGAGACTTGCCAGGCCACGGGAGAACGCGGGGGAAAAGAGGGCATATTGATAGTTTTGATCAATACATAGAAGCAGTGTATGAGTGGTATAAGGAAGCCTCTTCCTATGAGTTACCTATCTTTTTATTCGGTCATAGTATGGGAGGGCTTATTAGCATTCGTGCATTAATGGAGAAATATATGCCTGTAAAGGGGCTCGTCTTGTCCTCTCCTTGTCTAGGGCTGTATGAATACCCAAATCGAATGGCTGAGCTCGCAACAAAGATGTTACACAGGGTTACACCTTCGTTAACTGCCAAGACAGGTATACATGCTGAAAGGATAACGAGGAATCCAGATGTTAGAAAAGAGTATCAAGAAGATGAGCTAAACATAACAACAGTTACGGCTCGTTGGTATCAAGAAATGGTAAAGGCGATGAGGATAGCTTATCATCAGACAGATCGCTTTCCTGATATTCCGCTATTAGTCATGCAGGCTGGAGAAGACTATATTGTGGACCAGCACGCTACTCATCGCTGGTTCAATAGGTTAGAAACAAAAGATCGTTCAATCAAAGAATGGAAAGGGCTCTATCATGAATTATTAAATGAGCCTGAACGAGAAGAGGTTTTGCGTTTCATGATAAATTTTTTACATGTAAGAATGTAAAGTGGGGCTTACAATCAGCCCCCTATGTTATTCTTCCATATCAATAACGGTTAGTCTTCCCGTTTCCGGACAGATAGCGAGCCCGTGAACCGGCGTGTTTTTGGGCAGTAAAGGATGGCGTCTCACAATATCCACGCTGTTACGTATATTGTCCTCCACACTGTCAAAGCCTTTCAGCCAACTATCTATATCGATGCCTGTATACTTAGCGACTTCAATATTAGACATATCAAGGTCATGCGCTTTCGCTTTTTCTAAAATGGTCTTAGATTGAAGACCTGTCATCCCGCAGTCATAGTGTCCTATAATAGCAACTTCTTGTGCTTGTAGTTCGTATAAGGAAACGATAATACTTCTCATAATACTCCCAAATGGGTGTGAGATAACAGCTCCGGCGTTTTTAATGATCTTTGCGTCCCCATTGGATAAGTTTAATGCCCGAGGGAGAAGCTCCATTAATCTTGTATCCATACATGTAAGAATGACCAACTTTTTGTTGGGAAATTTGGTAGTTTGAAATTGCTCGTATTTCTTTTCTTCTACGAATGTTTTGTTATACTCTAAAATAGCATCCATCATGGACATTATTACACCGCCTTAAGAAAGTTGTCTTGCGTTCGTAGCGTAAACGTGCCTGTATGTTTATATTTCATGGATCTGTATCATTTGTCAAGTTGTTCACTCATACATTGAACGTATGCTGAGCTGCCACGCCGTATAGCTGATAGTGTAAGGAACTTGACAGATAGCGAAAAAATTCATAAAATATCAGGTATTGACAAGAAAATTGAGCGTATATAAAAAGCGATAATAAAGGAGCAGTAGCGGTCAAGTCGGGGGAGACAGAGAGCTAGCGGGTGGTGAAAGCTAGACGAAGACGGCCTGTGAACTCACCTTTTAGTTGCAAAGAGGAATAAGGTTGAGCAGTACTTTTTGCCGTTAATCTGCGTTAAAGATACAAGAGCGGGTGTGCTGTGTGCGCACCAACCAGGGTGGTACCGCGGGAACTTATGACCTCTCGTCCCTTATTTCATACAATAAGGGTCGGGAGGTTTTTTGTAAAAACTTTGAAAAAGTATTCTCGGCCTCCCTATTTAGAAGTCACCAGCTCGAAGTTGTTTCTATCCATCTAACGGCGATAAGCTGTATTGGCAGCTTCTAGCGCTTATTGCCAGCGAAAGCAGACGCTTTGCTCATTTCTTAAATATACTTAGCACGTTGGAATGGATGAAGCAGCGGACAGTATGAATCGTTTCATGGAGTATTTCCATGAGTACATACCATATCTATTCTCTGAATGGATAACGAAGTGACCTCACACATGAAAAAAGTTTTAGACACTGTTTCATTGTTTGTAAATAAGAAGGAGGCAAATTAAGATGGCATTTCCTCATAAAGAGATTGAAAAGAAGTGGCAGGACTATTGGGAAAAGAACAAAACATTCAAAACGAGTGACGAAGCTAGCGAAGGTCCAGACTTTTACGCTTTAGATATGTTCCCATACCCTTCAGGTGCTGGGCTTCATGTGGGACACCCGGAAGGATATACAGCAACGGATATCCTGTCTCGCATGAAAAGGATGCAAGGGTGGAATGTGCTGCATCCAATGGGGTGGGATGCTTTTGGACTACCTGCTGAACAGTTTGCACTAGATACTGGCAAGCACCCGAGAGAATTCACCCAGTCTAACATTGAAACATTCAAGAAACAAATTAAATCGCTAGGTTTTTCTTATGACTGGGATCGAGAAATTAACACGACAGACCCTGATTACTATAAATGGACCCAATGGATTTTTATCCAGTTATATAATAAGGGACTGGCATATATGGACGAAGTGGCGGTTAATTGGTGCCCGGCACTCGGAACCGTATTAGCGAATGAAGAGGTAATCGATGGAGTCAGTGAACGTGGCGGTCATCCGGTAGAACGTAGGCCTATGAAACAATGGATGCTGAAAATAACAGAGTATGCGGAGCGTCTTCTTGAAGATTTAGAAGAGCTCGATTGGCCGGAAAGTGTAAAGGATATGCAACGAAACTGGATAGGGCGTTCGGAAGGGGCTGACGTCGACTTTACCATTGACAGCTCCAGTGAAACATTTACCGTATTTACCACACGTCCAGACACTTTGTTTGGCGCCACCTACTGTGTGTTTGCTCCCGAGCATGAATTAGTAGATAAGATTGTAACACCAGAGCAAAAAGAAGAAGTGGAAGCTTACCAGAAGCAAGTAGCTACGAAAAGTGAACTGGAGCGAACAGAGCTTCAAAAAGAAAAAACAGGCGTGTTCACAGGGGCTTATGCTGTCAACCCAGTGAATGGAAAGAAGCTTCCTATCTGGATTGCTGATTACGTTCTCGTTAGTTATGGCAGTGGGGCTATTATGGCGGTTCCGGCCCATGATGAGCGTGACTACGAATTTGCACAAAAGTTTGAGCTTCCTATCGTAGAAGTCGTGGAAGGAGGAAACGTGCAGGAAGAAGCTTACACAGAAGACGGTCCGCACGTTAACTCCGACTTTCTCAATGGTCTTCACACTGAAGAAGCAATAACGAAAATGATTGATTGGCTAGAGAGCGAAGGGAAAGGCAAAAAACAAATTACTTACCGTCTTCGCGATTGGCTATTCAGCCGCCAGCGTTATTGGGGAGAACCAATCCCGGTGATACACTGGGAAGATGGGACAATGACAACAGTGTCTGAGGAAGAATTACCTCTTGAGCTGCCTGATATGGATGAAATTAAGCCTTCTGGTACAGGAGAGTCTCCATTAGCTAACGCACAAGATTGGCTTGAAGTGACTGATCCGAAAACAGGCAAGAAGGGACGCAGAGAAACAAATACAATGCCTCAATGGGCGGGCAGCTGTTGGTATTATTTACGATTTATAGATCCGAATAACACGGAGAAACTGGCAGATGAGGAAAAGCTCAACCGCTGGCTGCCTGTTGATATTTATATAGGTGGAGCGGAGCACGCGGTCTTGCATTTACTCTACGCCCGTTTTTGGCATAAAGTCCTGTACGATCTTGGAGTAGTACCAACGAAGGAACCGTTTCAGCGTTTGTACAACCAAGGAATGATCCTTGGGGAAAATAATGAGAAAATGAGTAAATCCAAAGGGAATGTTGTCAATCCAGATGACATTATTAACACACATGGAGCGGATACTCTTCGTTTATATGAAATGTTCATGGGGCCTTTAGATGCCTCTGTAGCTTGGTCAGAGAACGGATTAGATGGTGCACGACGTTTTCTTGATCGTGTTTGGCGTCTTTTTACAGATGATGAGGGTAAACTGAGCGAAGGTATCCAGGAAGCAGAGGGCAGTGATAGCTTTGCACGTACGTATCATCAGACAGTACAAAAAGTCACAGATGATTATACCAACTTGCGTTTTAACACTGCTATTAGTCAACTTATGGTGTTTGTCAATGAGGCGTACAAACAAGAAGTACTTCCAAAGAAGTTTATGGAAGGATTCATTAAGCTTCTTTCACCAATTGCTCCTCATCTTGGTGAAGAGATATGGGAGATGCTCGGTCATCATGAAACTATATCTTATCAGGAATGGCCAATGTATGATGAAAGCATGCTTGTAGAGGATAATATTGAAATTGTTTTACAGGTAAATGGAAAAGTACGAGCGAAAGCAGTAGTGCCAAAAGATGCAGATAAAGATCAGTTGGAAGTATTGGCGAAAGAAAATGAAAAAGTCCAAGAACATATAGAAGGGAAAACGATCCGTAAAGTTATTGCTGTTCCCGGTAAGCTCGTTAATATTGTGGCTACTTGATGCAGTCATAGTTTTCCTGACACTAAGCTGTTAGGTAAACAAAGTACAAAGAAGAGAGTAGATATATCCATTAAGAAATACCTAACTATTCCTGCGGCACACTGCCGCAGGAATATCTCTATAGAAACGTCGATATTGAAGTCGCAAGTAGGCAATAGCTACAGCGATACTCGTGTCTGATGTGGAGGAGGAGGGTATTTCTTTTTTTTTGGAAAATAGCATAATAAATATAGTATTAATTTTTTTGGAGAAGCCTCGTCACCTCTATCGGTTTGAAAGGGTTTCCGTTCATACACGACAAAGTTGCCTCGGCGCTTCCTAGACATTTGTCAGGAACAGGAAGCTTGCGTTTTATTTACTCAGTACGAAAGGATGTCCACGTGCGAACATGTGTATTTGTGCATAAAATTGTGGATAACTCTATTTTTTGTGAATATCATTGTTAATAACCATAGTGGTTACCCACACTATGAATAAAATGTCGAATTTTAGGGAGTTTGTGTTGAGGAAAAGTTCCTAACATTTTATCCACAGGTTGTGGGTATTTATTTATCATTTAAATAATCAGCAGCAGCTTTTCCAGCTGTGTAACCTGTGGAGAAGGCACATGTTATATTAAATCCACCAGTGTAGGCGTGGATATCTAATATTTCTCCACAGAAAAATAACCCTTGCTTAAACTTAGATTCCATTCGCTTCGGATGAATTTCTTTTATGGACACCCCGCCTCCTGTTACAAAAGCTTTCTCTAAAGAGAGGGTTCCATTCGCCATAAATCGAAAATCAGTCAAGTGCTGAGCCAGCCTACGCAAAGAGTCATTAGAGATATCTCGTAATGGTTGATTGAATGGAATCCCTGATTTCTCTAGGAAAAATAGAAGAAGACGTTCTGCTACTAGGCTTTTGAATCCGTTTTTGCTTGTTTTCGCCCCGTCTTTTTTCTTTATGTGGACAAGTTGTTGAAACATTTCTTCTTCGTTTGTATCTGGGAACGTATTTAATCCTAATTGAACTTCTTTCTCTTTTGATTTTTTCAATTGCTTTACTACAAATTGACTGCAGCGTAATACGATAGGTCCAGAGACGCCAAAATGAGTAAATACTAAACCACCACGATGGCTGACGACCTGTTTCCTCTTTTTTTGATACACACTAAGCTCAGCATCACCAAGAGAAAGCCCTTGCAAGCGTTTATCTTTAATGAACGGTTCTTCTGAGGTAATAGGAACCTCTGTAGGGTACAAGTCTGTTATTGTGTGACCGGCTGATTCCGCCCAAGGATAGCCATCTCCGGTGCTCCCAGTGTGAGGAACCGATTTACCACCGGTTGCGACGATAACTGATTTAGCATGTATATGTGATCCGTCTTCTAACGAGATTCCAGTAACCTTATCTTTCTCATACAGTAAATGAGACACTCTTGTCTCCAGAAGAGTCTTTACGTTCAGGTCTTTTATTTTTTGTAAAAGAGTGTGGACAACTGTAATGGCTTTATCGTTTACGGGAAACATGCGGCCCATATCTTCTTCTTTAAGCGGAATACCTAATCCCTCGAAGAAGGAAATAATATCTTCATTATTAAAGATAGAGAAGGGGCTATACATGAACTTTCCATTGCCAGGTATATGTTCAATCAATTCTTTCTGGTCCATCCGGTTGGTGACATTACAACGGCCTCCTCCAGAGATGGCCAGTTTACGGCCCAACTTCTTCCCTTTTTCTACTAAAAGAACCTTTGAACCATGTTCGGCAGCTCCAACTGCTGCCATCAGTCCAGATGGCCCGCCGCCAATAATAATTGTATCGTAGTTCATACCGTTTACCTGCCTAACTGAAATGTAATAGAATGATGTTTATTTTTCCCGCAAAAGGAGAAAGCAAACATAATGTAATGATACACTAAACATATCAATACTCACACGTTGGAGGAATGAAAATGATAAAAGAAAGAACGATTCACACAGGACAACGAGATGAGATGATAGAAATTACACATATAGTAAACGAATATTTAAGAGAAACATCCTTTAATAATGGTCTAGTTATTGTGTATTGTCCCCACACGACGGCAGGTATAACGGTAAATGAAAATGCGGATCCAGACGTGAAACGCGACATGCTAATGAGGTTGGATGAAGTATACCCTTGGGATCATTCTCAATATAGACATGCGGAAGGAAATTCAGCGGCTCATTTAAAAGCAAGTACAGTAGGGACCCAACAAACTTTGATCGTAAAGCAAGGGCGATTGCAGCTTGGTAAGTGGCAGGGAATTTATTTTTGTGAATTCGATGGTCCAAGAACACGCTCTGTATTAATAAATGGATTACAGGATGAAAATAACAACGGCTCGGTTTAGAGGGTAGGAATACGATTTATATGAAAGGTATGGTAAAATTTTTGGGGATGTAAGTAGAAGAATGTAAGAATGTTTTCTGCGTTGGCAGATTACATTTTGTCTTATTGGAGATGAAATAATGTCAGATTCGAAATTCTTGCGTGGGACGATGATTTTGTCACTTGCGACGTTCATGTCAAAATTTCTTGGCATGATTTATATTTTTCCGTTTGCAGCTATGGTCGGACAACAAGGGCTTGCATTGTATCAATATGGGTATACTCCTTATACCATTCTTTTAAGTTTAGCTACGCTAGGTGTCCCGATGGCTGTATCAAAGTTCGTATCTAAATATAATGCGTTAGGTGATTACAGAACGGGGCAGAGGTTGTTTCGTTCGGGAATTATATTTATGACGCTGACTGGATTTGCAGCGTTTCTCGTATTGTTTTTTGCAGCTCCCATTATTTCTGATTGGGTGATATCGAATCCCGATGACATTCAGGGGAATGAGCGGGGAGATGTTGTCTTCACCATACGTATGGTTAGTGTTGCTTTAATACTTATACCGGCAATGTCCGTTATACGGGGTTACTTTCAGGGATTTCGGTCAATGGGGCCTACCGCTGTCTCTCAAGTAATTGAGCAAGTGGTACGAATTATTTTTATTCTTTCTGTAGCGTATGCTGTTTTATACATATGGAATGGTGACTTAGGAACGGCTATTGGCTTTGCAACGTTTGGGGCTTTTATTGGTGGTTTGGGAGCATTAGTAGTTTTAGCAGTATATTGGAAAAAAAGAAAGGGCTTTATTCAAAAACAAGTTGAGAACAGTGTTGAAACGGAGCCCATACCTCTGACTAAGATGTATAAAGAATTAATATCTTACGCTCTGCCGCTTTCCTTTGTCGGACTGGCTATCCCTTTATTTCAATTAGTAGATATGTTCACATTTAACAATGCGCTAATTGCTTCGGGAGGTTTTAGCCAAGGAGAGGCAGAAACTGCATATGGAGCATTTGCTGGATCATCTCATAAATTGATATTAATACCAGTTGCTATCGCAACGGCCATGTCTGTTACGTTAATTCCAACGATTACAGAGTCCTTCACGAATAAGAATACAAAATTATTACAACAACAGATTACGCAGACATATCAAGTTATTTTGTTTTTATCGATCCCGGCAGCAGCAGGTTTAAGCGTATTGTCTTACCCTACATTCGCAGTATTATTTGGATTTGAAGATATGGAAGTAGGAGGGTATATTTTACGTTATTACGCACCGGTTGCTGTGTTATTTTCTCTATTTTCAGTGACAGGAGCAGTATTACAAGGTATAAATCGTCAGCGTTATGCCGTTGTATCTCTTGTAGCAGGTTTGATAATTAAAGTGATCAGCGCATATCCGTTGATTTATATTGGAGGGCCAGCGGGTGCGAGTTTTAGCACGTTGTTAGGCTTCGGTGTTGCAGTAATATTCAATATGTGGGCTATTGGAAAATTTACCGATTTTGAGTATAAAAACGTAGGAAAACACTTTTTATTCATATCTTTGTTTACTGTCATCATGTCAGCCGCTGTCCTTCTGGTTAAGGAAGGGGCAGTTACTATGTTTCCTCTTCAGTCATGGGGAAATGCCTTCCTTGTGGAGTTGTTTAGTGTGGTAACAGGAGCTGGGCTATACTTTATACTTAGTGTGAAAAGTGGCTTAGCAGGAAAAGTATTAGGTGACCGATTTACTATCCTGAAAAAGTGAGAACTCGAAAGAGCTTTATATTAGCGAAAAAGACTCTTTTTTATGAAAGAGCCTTAATGGTATAATGTAACAACAATTTTGCTGATCGTTTCATATTCGATATGGGGACGGAATGATAAGGGCGTCAAGCAGAAAGCCGGGAGGAACAATGTTAAAAAGAATGTATAGAGATTATGATTGGTGGCTTATTTCAGCAGCGGTGCTACTAAGTATATTCGGTGTCATCATGATTTATAGTGCCAGTTTTCCGCTTGCTATTGATTTGTATGGGGATCCTTCTCACTTCTTTGTGAGACAGCTCATTTGGTTAGCGGTCGGCCTCTGTCTTTTGATGTTCTTTATGCATTTTCGGTATCGTTTTTTAAAAAAATTATCGCCGTTTTTAATTATAGGGTCTATGCTATTACTTCTTCTTGTCATATTTATTGGTCGGGAAGTGAATGGAGCGACAAGTTGGTTTGCTATTGGCCCATTCAGTGTTCAACCGGCTGAATTTGTGAAGCTCGCTGTGATCGTTTACTTGGCGCAAGTATACTCGAAAAAACAACAGTATATTAATAAATTTATTAGCGGCGTTATCCCGCCACTCGTTGTCGTGGTCTTCATTTTTTCATTAATTATGCTGCAACCGGACCTTGGTACCGCGGCATCTATTCTGATGACGGCGGGTATCATTGTTTTTTTATCCGGTGCGAGATGGAGGCATCTAGCTGTATTAGTTACGTTATCAGCCGGAGTTATCGCTTATTTTGCGATAAGTGAACCATACCGTATTCAACGTTTAACCGCTTTTCGCGATCCCTTTGAGATGGCAGAAACAATGAGTGGAAGCGGATATCAGTTGATTCAAGCATACATTGCAATTGCCCACGGTGGGTTAACGGGCACAGGCTTAGGACAGAGTGTGCAGAAGATGCATTTTTTGCCAGAGCCTCATACTGACTTTATATTAGCGGTGGTTGCAGAAGAGTTAGGAATACTAGGGATTTTGTTCGTGTTGGTCTGTTTGTTAACTATCGCTTGGCGCGGTATACTAATTGGGGTGAGAAACAAAACTACATTTGGTACACTTCTCTCTTTCGGGATCGTTTTTCAGATCGTTTCTCAAGCGCTGGTGAATGCGTGGGCTGCCACTGGTTTGATGCCGATAACAGGACTCCCTTTCCCATTCCTTAGTTACGGAGGATCATCATTGCTCGTATCATTTTCTGCTATTGGGATACTAGCAAGTATCTCTAAAGAAAACAGTAAAGAGAAACGAAAAAGTGAAGATTCACAAGCAGCATGATTAAAGAGGACTCCTACTAACTTGAATTAAACTAGAACATATACCAGAGAAGAGGCACTTTCTAAAAGAAGAACTCCTTACAAAGCGCGAGCACGGGAAGTTCTCCTGTTTAGAAGTGTCTTTGCTTATGAGTAGAAAATAGAAGAATGGATCTGAAAGGAAAGTGCTAGTACTTCAAAGATAATGATTAAGATAGTTAACGATATTTTGAGAAGGAAGCTGTAGTTTGGACACATAATATTATGTTGGCTTTTTAATAAAGGAGAAGGAGCGAAAGAATGAGAATCGATAAATTACTGGCTAACACCGGATTTGGAAGTAGAAAAGAAGTAAAAAAATTATTGAAGAGCGGCACGGTGGAAGCGGACGGAGAAAAACTGAAAAATGGAGCGACACATGTAAATCCAGAAACACAGGAGATTACAGTAAGAGGGGAAACATTACATTATCAAAAGTTCATTTATTTAATGTTAAACAAACCCCAAGGTGTTGTATCAGCTACCGAAGATAATTTACACAACACTGTCATTGATCTATTAGAATTTGAAGACGCTGTTCGAGAGCCATTTCCTGTAGGGAGACTTGACAAGGATACAGAAGGATTGCTTTTGCTAACAAATGATGGGAAATTTGCTCATTCACTCACTTCGCCGAATAAGAAGGTTCCAAAGGTATATCAAGCAGAACTCGCTAAGAGTATCACAGAAAACGACATGAGGGCTTTTGAAGAAGGGATTCTGTTAGACGACGGTTATCAAACAAAGCCTGCTCAGTTGGAGAGCTTAGATCAGTCAGGAAGGCATATACAGGTGACTATAACAGAAGGTAAGTTTCACCAAGTGAAACGAATGTTTGAAGCAAGAGAAAATAAAGTACTGTTCTTGAAAAGAGTGAAGATAGGGTATCTATCACTAGACCCTAAATTAGGCAAAGGAGAATATCGTGATCTCTCTCAAGATGAGTTAGAAAAAGCGAAGGGGCATGTAGAAGAGTGAAAGAGGTAAGATGCAAGCTCGGGGTTAGGGTTTTGTCCGAGAAAAGAGGTGTAGTTTAAGACCTTAAAACTACACCTCTTTTCTAGTGTGTCACTATCTATTTAAGATACTTTTACTTTCTTACGAGTGACACTCCACTTTCCGCGTACTGGACTATGGACAAGTTCATTATATTCCAAGACGTTCAAATCACGTTGTATCGTACGTTGAGTCGTTCCGAATTCGTCAACCAGTTCCTTTGTTGTCACCGTCCCTTTCTCTTTAATGTAAAAATAAATGGATTTTACACGGGTGATCATTCGGTCGGTTGAAGGTCTCAAAAAACCACTCCTTAAGCTTCATATAAAAACACGCTGGTCATCTTTACTATCTGCGAAGAGAGGCAAAAGATACATCAAACTAGTAATTTTTAACTTAAGAAGATTGGTTACTGGAACGAATAGTACGACGTTAGCTATATTATTTGTATTGAATTCATATATTGAATATGCGTTGTTTCATACTATATTATATACCAATTTCGCGCAATTCGCAAATTAAGTAACGGTATCGAAATTGGTGCATAAGAGAATATAATAAAGAGGATAAAAACAAGAATGAAAAGGTTAAAAAGCCATGGCCCCATTTGAAAGGGATAGCCATGGCTTTTAACGTGACTTGTATATATTGGACATTAGGATTCAAAGTCAAATAAATCAGTGGATAAATACCGTTCGCCTGTGTCACAAGCAATAGCAACGACTGCTTTGTCGGGTGATAATTTCTTAGCAGTCTCCATGGCAGCATAACAAGCTGCCCCCGATGAAGGTCCGACTAAAATGCCCTCTTTTCGTGCAAGATCTCGAGTTACTTCATAAGCATCTTCATCCGTAACTTTATAGATCTTGTTGTAAACGTCTTGGTTTAAAACAGGTGGGACAAATCCAGGGCTAGTTCCGACTAATTTGTGAGGACCAGGTTTTCCGCCTGAAAGAACAGGCGATCCAAATGGTTCAACAACATATACAGGAAGCCCAGGATAAAATCTCTTTAATTCTTCTCCTGTTCCTGTCACAGTACCACCGGTGCCAGACGCAGCAATGAAAGCTCCCAAATCTTTTCCCAAATCATTCATTGCTTCTTTGATTTCGACCGCAGTCGTGGCACGATGGGCGTCAGGGTTGGCCTCATTCTCAAATTGCATCGGCATAAAGCTATGCGGAATTTTTTTTACCAATTCATGAGCATGATCAATAGCACCTGGCATTTTTTTCTCACCAGGCGTTAATTCGACTTCTGCTCCATACGCTTTTAATAAGTTGATACGCTCCTGGGACATGGTATCTGGCATGACGAGAATGCATCTATATCCTTTCGCTGCTGCATTCATAGCTAGGCCAATACCCGTGTTCCCAGATGTCGGTTCAATGATTACAGATTCATCCGTAAGGAGACCCTCATTTTCTGCTTGGATAATCATGTTTTTGGCAGCTCTATCTTTTACACTGCCACTTGGGTTTTGAAATTCAAGTTTTAAATAAACGTCTGCCCCATTTGCGGCAGGAAGGCGATTTAATTTTACTAATGGTGTACCGCCAACAAGCTCAGATATGTTATTAAATGTGTATCCCACACTAGACACGTTCCTTTCCAACTATATTCCTGCGTAGTATTATCTCTCATCATTTTAACACATTTAAACCAATAAATCGCATAACACTGATCGTAATTTAAAGTCTGTGGTACGTTCGGTATAATGGGAAGTATGCCCACATAAAACGAGAATTAGGAGGGAAATCAATGACACTTCCTCATTACTTTTTTGCTGTACCTCTTCCTGCAAAAATCAGAAGCGAAATAAACCAATGGACAAAAACAGCTCAAAGTCAATTGTTATTTAAAAAATGGGTACACCCTCAAGATTACCATATTACTCTTTTGTTTCTAGGTGCTGCAGATGAGAAGACGCTGCAATTATTTATAAAAGAAGCAGACCGTGTGGCTGAAGATTTTGCCGCTTTTCCTCTTACTCTGACAGAGCCAGGAGTGTTCGGAAAAGTTGATTCCCCACGCATTCTGCATATTGGGGTGGAGAAAAGCGAACGACTTCAGAAGTTGCAGCACCATTTATCTCATCATGGAGAAACATTGGGGTTTCGGCAGGAAAATAGACCGTATCGTCCTCATATTACGGTAGCGAGGAAGTGGGACAGAAAAGAGCCATTCTCCAAATCTGAGTTGCCTCTAATTCAATCCAATCAATGGCAGGTGGATACGTTCTCTCTGTTTCAAACCCATTTAAACCGGACCCCTAAATACGAAGAAATCCATTCTATTAAATTAAACAGAATGCTTTAAAGTGTGTTCATGATCATTAATTAGGAGAGGGGGGACCTATGTGGAAGTGATACGTGTACTTCTTCATGTAGGAATATTATACTTGTTTTATTATTTTGGTATGTGGCTGCAGCAGTGGCTAAATCTACCGTTGCCAGGAAGTATTATTGGAATGCTGATGCTTTTTCTATTTTTTTACACTAGAGTGTTACGGCCCGATTGGGTGGAGAGAGGGTCGCAGCTTTTAATTTCACATATGCCTTTATTGTTTTTACCGGCGACCGTAGGAGTGATTTCCTACTTAAACTTGTTTGCAGGTGTTGGTTTATGGCTGCTTGTTATTTCCTTAGTGAGCACGATTCTCGTGATGGCTCTGTCGGGGTGGACGGTTCAACTACTAACTCATAGGAGGGCTCGTCATGAGTAATTGGTTGTGGTCTGTAATAACAATCATAGGGACTCTTTCTGTATACATTGCAGCTCTGAAAGTTTATCGACGTTTTCATTCTCCGTTTACTTTACCTATTTTAACAAGCACGTTAACGATTATTCTTTTTTTGCTAGTGACAAATGTCTCTTATGATACATATATGACGGGAGGCCGCTTCATTGAGCATTTATTAGGGCCGGCTGTAGTAGCTTTAGCTTATCCATTATATAATCAAAGACATATGGTACGAAAAAACTTTTTAAATGTTACCGTCGGTGTGACAGTTGGAGGAATTATTGGTATCTCCACAGGAGGGTATTTAGCAAAATGGGTTGGTGTCGATCAAGAATTAGTAGCATCCATGGTACCAAAATCGGTCACGACGCCGATTGCGATGGATCTTTCGCTCTCTATCCATGGGATACCCGAATTAACAGTAGTACTAGTAATGGTAGCAGGAACCGGAGGAGCTGTTTTATCTCCTTATGTGTATAAATGGTGTAAAATCGATCATGCACTTGCGAGAGGCATCGGTTTAGGAAATGCATCTCATGGTATTGGCACAGCAAAAGCCATTGAGAAGAGTGAGGAGGAAGGAGCAGCAAGTTCAATAGCTATGACAATGTCTGCTGTCATTGTATCTATTCTGATCCCGCTGCTTTACCCTCTTATGTCTTGAAAGAAAAGGTGAAAGGTATGGCACATCTCATAAAAATCTCAGATTATACGTCAAGATATGAACAAGACATACAACGCTATCCTAGTCAATTTTCTAGGCTGAAGCGAGAACGTTGGCAAAGAATGAAAAGCGATTGGGAACGGGCGAATCGTATGGTGTCGAGGGAAAAGGAAGCAGAAAAGCACAATTGGTTTGAACCTAAAGAAAGAAATATATTTTCAAGCACAGTGGCTCGGCTAAAAAAAGTCACGAATCGGGAAACACCGACAGAAGAGAATACACCTCCAGCAGAAAGCCTAACTAATTATTATCGTAGTAAATCTTTAGAAGACTTAAAAGAGGTCTTTTATGAAGAATTGTTTCAAGCCCAATTAAAGTGGGCCAGTTCCTCCCTAATAGAAGAATCTTCTTTAGATATTAAATACAAGTATGATCGCCGTTTGCGATATTTACTCAGAGAACTACCGGATAATTATATGGTCATGTATTACCCTATTATGAAAACCGGGCGAGCAAATGTGGAAATGGATATTGTTATTATTAGCCCGACTGAAGTGTTCACTCTAGTTGAGTTGCCTGGAAAGTCTACTAGCATCTACACCCCTGGAACGGGGAGGTATTGGACGGAGTATATTAACCAAGAGAGAAGGAAAGTAGTTAGCCCCCTTTCGTCTTTACATCGAATGAGGCAAATAATAGAGACGTCTCTTTCGTCAATAACAGGATCTACGACAATTAAAGGGATTCTTTATGCTCCTGAGGCAATGATTGATTATCCGTCATCTTTATTTATAGAGGTGGTTGATAAGAGGAATATAAAGAAATGGATAGAAAAAAGAAAGCGTCATCCTTCACCGATCAAGAAAACACAATTAGATATTTCAGAAAGGTTGTTAAATCACTCTTTGACCTCAGCGGCCCCTCGCCAGGACGTTGTGGAAGAAGAGAGTGATACACCCAGGGATGAATGATACAAATCGTTCTCTTCTTTATTGATAGGAGAGAACGATTTGTATTTTACAATAATTAATTAAAAACAATAGTCTTGTTTTTATGTACGAGCACTTCATCGTTCACATGCCAATTAACCGCACGGGCTAAAGCGATTTTTTCCACATTTCTACCCGCCACTCTTAGTTCTTCGGTAGAGTATCGATGGTTCACACGTAACACTTCCTGTTCGATAATGGGACCTTCATCTAAGTCATCCGTCACGTAGTGTGCGGTAGCTCCAATTAACTTCACACCTCTATCAAATGCCTTTTTATAAGGGTTTGCACCTATAAAGGCAGGTAAGAAAGAGTGATGAATATTTATAATCCTATGTTCGAAAGTATCAACGAAATCAGAAGACAGAATTTGCATATAACGAGCGAGGACAATAAAATCAGCCTTATGCTCTTTGATTAATTTTTCTGCTTGAGCTTCTGCCTCTGCTTTCGTCTCTTTCGTAACAGGAATGTGATAAAAAGGAATGTGATAACTCTCAACGATCTCTCTTAAATCAGGATGATTGCTGATGACGAGAGGTATGTCAACTTGTAACTCTCCAGAACGCCATCGCCATAGCAGCTCAAGTAAACAGTGGTCTTCTTTCGAGACAAATATAGCCATCTTTTTCGTTCTCCGCTCACTTTCTAAGCGCCAATCTATGTGAAAACGCTCTGCAATAGCTGAAAAGTCTTCTCGAACCGAGTGAAAACGTTCTTCAAACTCAGGAAGGGCAAACTCTATTCTCATAAAGAACATCCCGCCTTCAGGGTCTGTGCTATATTGGTCAGATTGAATAATATTAGCTCCGTGATTAAATAAATATTCTGAGATAGAAGCTACAATTCCTGGTTGATCCGAACAAGAAATCAAAAGTCGCGCTTTGTTAGATGTTGATTGATCAATCATTGGTCAGTTTCCCCCACTTTATGAAAATAAGTTTTATTATACTTTACCACTCCCTATAATGAAAAAAAAGTGTTCGCGAAAGCTGTCTTTCTAAAGTTCTTTATTGACGGAAAATAAGTTTCTTTGGTAGTATAAAAAGCGATTCCCAAAAAAATATATATACATGTTTAACACTAATACATTGTAATGTTCTGGCTTTCGTTAAGCAGAGTTCTCCTGAAGAGGCTCTGCTTACTTCTACGTTTTTTCCCGCATAAATGGTCAGTGGACGGGGAGTAAACCTATCTCATGAAGATTCACTTTATCAGTTTGCGGTAATATTTCAGAAAAGGATCACGCCATGAACTATTTTGATCAACTTACAGAAACAAGGGTGAAAGTGTTGGAAGCGTTATTGGAAGATGGATGGAAAGTGAAACCGGCAGGAGGATCGACAGGAGAGGCGTACATTGCTTGTTCTGCCACACAGAAGTTATTTTTGAAGCGAAATTCATCTCCTTTTTTAGCTGTATTATCTGCTGAAGGAATTGTTCCAAAGCTGCTATGGACAAAGCGACTTGAAAACGGTGACGTCATAACAGCGCAAAAATGGGTTGATGGTCGTGAGTTGAGCCCGTCTGATATGAATCGCCCAGACGTAGCAAGGTTATTAAGTAAAATCCATACCTCTAGTGAACTTCTTGATATGTTTAAACGTATTGGAAATGAGCCTTTGACGCCTTATACCATCACGGAGGAACTCCAAAATCAATTTTTGACCTTTGGAGCTGCCCATTCTGACGTTACTACGGCACTAGAGTATCTCATTTCCCATCGGAGCAAAGTAGCACCGCGCAGAATGGTAGTTTGTCATTCGGATATTAATCACAATAATTGGATGATTAATTCCTCTAATGAATTATACTTGATTGATTGGGACGGTGCTGCAGTAGCCGATCCTGCATTTGATTTAGGATTGCTGCTGTATGAATATGTTCCTCGTATGGAATGGAAGCAGTGGCTTCATAATTATGGAGTATCTCTAACTGCCGATTTGGAACGAAGAATGTACTGGTACGTCATTTCCCATACGCTTTATCATGTCCTTTATTACATTAATACGAGTCCGCAGCAGGCCAGCTCATGGCTCGAACAGTTGCATCAGCTGCTAGCGGATCCTTTTCATCAGTCGTAAGGAGGAAGTTCAATGAGACTTCGCCATAAACCATGGGCAAAAGAGTATTTGGACAGTCACCCGGAATACGTATTAACAGCTCCTCCTTCAGGGCACTGGAAGGAGGTCTTTCAAAATGATCATCCCCTATACATAGAGGTCGGAACGGGAAAAGGAAAATTTCTTGATAAGATGAGCAAGAAATATCCCGAGGTTAACTTCATCGGGATAGAGAAGTACGAGAGTGTGCTTGTTACGGGAGTGGAGCGGCTCGTTGAAAACCCGTCCGATAACATTCGGTTTATTTTGGGGGATGTTGCTGATGTACTCCAATATTTTCAGTATAGGGAAGTGGATCGTCTGTTTATTAACTTTACTGATCCTTGGCCTAAAAAGCGCCATGAGAAGAGAAGGCTGACCTATCAGTCCTTTCTAACTCTGTACGAGAAAGTGTTACGGCCAGAAGGTGAAATTCATATGAAAACAGACAATCAAGGGTTGTTTGAATACTCATTGGAAAGCATGTCTCAGTATGGAATGAAGTTAAAAAACATATCTTTAGATTTACATACCAGCAAACTAGCGTCTGAAAATGTAATGACAGAGTACGAAGAGAAATTTGCCGCTAAAGGTCAGCCTATTTTTAGGCTCGAGGCTGCATTTGCCAATATGAATGAATGATTTCCCTGCTTCTAGCGGGGCATATCTTGAAGCGCTTGAAATAAGATAGTTTCGCTTAAAGATAGAGAACGTGCAAAAAACCTTCCGCATATGACGGAAGGTTTTTTTAGAGGGAATGGAAACACAACATGTATGGCGTACGATCCGGGCCCTATATGCTTTTCTGGTTGAGTGGGAGGGGGAGATTACTATGAGTTTTGAGACTAACAGAAAGTTGTTGTTTTCCGAGGAGTCTTAAACCATGTTTACATGTTTATGATGAAAGCACTCGCCCAGAGCAGCTAGTAGTCAAAGCTCCTTTCGAAGGATTTTCTAAAACATAAGAACATCTCTTCGTGAAGCCAAATGTCAGGGTCATCGCCCTCTACATCCTTAGATGTTCTGCGACTATATAAGGCATCTCGGCAGATATCTCTCCCATACATCTCGCTGATTAGTGGGATCCTTGCGCTTTTTCTAATAAAATGCCACTATAGTGTACAAAGAGGTTGATTGTATGAATTATTTTACTGAAAGGAGAGTTTATGATGGAAACAATGCGCCTAGGTGAGTATAAGCTAACTTGGCTACGTGGCGGGGTGACTCATCTTGACGGGGGAGCTATGTTTGGTGTCGTTCCCAAACCCCTTTGGTCCAAAAAATATCCAGTCAACGAAAAAAATCAAGTCGAGTTGCGAACAGATCCTATTCTCATCCAAGGAAACGGGCATAACTTACTTATTGATGCTGGCTTGGGAAATGATCGGTTAAGCGAAAAGCACAGAAGAAATCAAGGGGTAACGGAAGAATCTTTTATAGAGGAAGATTTAAAGAAACTAGGATTAGAGACGTCCGACATTGACGCTGTACTTATGACACATATGCATTTCGACCACGCCAACGGACTTGTCAAGAAAGTGGGTGAGAATGAGGTTCCTACTTTTGAAAATGCAAAAATTTATGTATCTGATATAGAATGGGAGGAAATGAGGTTTCCCAATATTCGGTCACGAAATACATACTGGGAACAGAATTGGAAACCTGTTCAAAACAATGTCTATTCTTTTTCGCAGGAAGTACAGCCTGCTCCAGGTATCACGATGACGAGAACTGGGGGACATAGTAATGGAATGAGCGTGATTACTATTGAACAGGAAGACGAACTGCTCATACATATGGCTGATAATATGGCTACTCATGCCCACCAAAATGTGCTATGGGTGATGGCCTACGATGATTACCCTATCGATTCAATAAAAGTAAAGGAACAGTATATGGATATAGGCTATAACAATGAAGCGTGGTTTACGTTCTATCACGACTATAAGTATAGAGCCGTTCAATTTGACAGCAGTGGGAACATACAGAACAAAGTTTTAAGAGAGAAGTGAAAGAAGATAAAAGCCGCTTCCTGTAAATAGAGGAGCGGCTACTATATCGATTAAGAAGTAAGTTCTAAAATGGTGCCTGTTTTAGCGTCAACTACAAAATCTAGCTGCTTTGTTTCGCCGTCTTTTGTACTGGAGATGCCGCCACGGTACACTTTATAATTCAGGTCATCTTTTGTATAGTTTTCCGTTGTCATATGAATCCAAGATCCATTCACCGGAACCTGACCCTTTACATTTTCTTTCACATTTTTAAGTGCTTTTTCTGGAGAAATTTGATCTCCGCCGGTGTATTCTTTTAATGCATATCCAGCTAGAAATCCTATCCCAACTCCTAATAAAATATTTCTTGCTTTCATTGTACAGATCTCTCCTTCCTACTGTTTCTTTTAAGTATAGCTTATCGAAACTCTTTTTCCAAACGCAAATCATTCATTCAGTAGAAAAATGCCCCTCTCTCCAGTAAAATGGAAATGGCGCTAATACGGAAAGGGGAGTTTGATAAAGGTGATGAATCAGGAAACAATGAGTATGTTTAAAACATTAACGGAGTTACCAGGAGCCCCGGGATTCGAACATGAAGTTCGTAAGTTTGTCAGAAACGAATTAGAAAAGTATAGTGATAAAATTATTCAAGACAAGCTCGGGAGCATATTTGGCGTGAAAAAAGGTGAAGAAAAAGGTCCGAAAGTAATGGTGGCCGGTCACATGGATGAGGTCGGCTTCATGGTTACATCTATTAATAAAAAAGGACTTATCCGTTTCGAGCCTCTTGGCGGCTGGTGGAGCCAAGTACTGCTTGCCCAACGAGTAGAAGTTTTTACGGAAAACGGGCCTGTAGTAGGAGTAGTAGGGTCTACCCCACCTCATTTGTTAAATGAAAACCAACGAAAGAAGCCAATGCCGTTAAATAAGATGTACATTGATATCGGCGCAGACGATAAGGAAGATGCCGAACGAATTGGTATTCGTCCAGGTCAACAAATTTTACCGATTTGTCCCTTTACCCCAATGGCAAATGACAAAAAAATATTGGCGAAAGCATGGGATAATCGCTACGGAGTAGGATTGGCCATCGAGCTTATGAAAGAGTTGCAAGATCAATCTCTTCCTAATGTTTTGTATTCTGGTGCGACTGTTCAGGAGGAAGTTGGTTTGAGAGGAGCTGCGACAGCGGCTCATATGATTCAGCCTGATATTTTTTATGCACTTGATGCTAGTCCGGCTAATGATGCTGTTGGAGGTCAAAATGCGTTCGGCCATCTTGGGAAAGGTGCATTGCTGCGCATATTTGATAGAACGATGGTGACTCATCGAGGAATGAGAGAATTTGTTCTGGACACAGCAGAGTCTAACAATATACCTTACCAATATTTCGTATCCCAGGGAGGGACGGACGCGGGACGCGTACACATAGCAAATGAAGGGATACCTTCAGCGGTGATTGGTGTCTGTTCAAGATATATTCATACCGCCGCTTCCATTCTCCATGTTGATGATTATGCGGCTGCGAAAGAGCTTGTAGTAAAACTAGTGAAGAATACAGATCAATCCACTCTCGAACAAATCAGGAAAGAAGTGTAATGAATAAAACAATTGGGATAGGATCTAAAAATAAAGCAAAAATGAAAGCTGTTCAAAAGGTGTTTCATGAAAACGACTATGTGTTGAATAGCTATTCCGTAGATAGTGGTGTTTCAGCTCAACCATTCTCTGACGAAGAAACAAAAAAAGGAGCTGTTTTACGAGCGAAAGTAGTGATCGATGAGTATGGGGAAAAAACAGGAATTGGGTTAGAAGGCGGAGTTCAGCCAATGGAGGATGGCTTATACCTCTGTAACTGGGGAGCATTGGTTACTATTGATGGATTTGTTGCTACAGCGGCAGGAGCAAAAATAAAATTACCCGAAAATATCGCGGCTGATTTATATGATGGAAAAGAATTAAAAAGCGCAATGAAGGATTTTACCGAGCAAGAAGGAATTAGTCAGGCTGAAGGGGCTATTGGTATATTTACAGCAGGTAAAATCGACCGTACGAAAATGTTTTCCCATATTGTTGAAATGCTATATGGCCAATGGTGTTATCGTTATCCCCATAAGTGATTTAAAGAAACCAGGCAGGGCAATGTTGCTGCCTGGTTTCTTTAAAAGATTGGAAGGTATAACATTCGTGGAGTGTTGTTCAGCTACAGACGCCTTGCGCTTTTCTTAGATAGTCGTAGAAGTTACTTCGTCTCGAAAATATAAGATAATGCTTGTAAGGCTTGGTCCATCGATTCTACAGTGAGCTGTGACTTATTTGCTATTTCTTTGACGGGGTGATGAAGCTCTTCCGGGCGAATAACAATTAATGGTTTCCCAAGGGCAGCAGCAGCTCCGGCGTCCATAGCCGTATTCCATTGTTTATATTTTTCACCAAATAAAGCGATGACAACGTCCGCTTTCTGCATAAGTATTTGAGTGCGAAGGTTATTCAGGCTGCTGGCTGCTTCATCTTTAAATATATTGTCTGGTTGTTCTCCTAATATTTCTTCACCAATGTTATCCGAACGCTCATGATTCTCCATCGGCCCCAAAAAATGTAAAGGAAGTCCCATTTTCTCAGATTTTGCACGTAATTCTTCACGCCAATCGTCGTGAATTTGACCAGCTAAATATACGTTAAGTTCCATGTTATTTCCTCCTTTTTATTAGATGTGTTGCAACGCGTTCTATTATAATCTTAATATGCTTGCTATTTAGAAAGCAAACAGGTTATGATATGATCGTGAAAAAGATCACAAGAAAGATATGGGGGAAGAAGAATGCGTTCCTTTTTTTTGCGTAAGGGTGTAAACTTATCTGTAAAGACATATACAGTGACGGCTTTAAGCTATATGGCGTTGGGGTTGTTTTCCTCTTTAATTATCGGTTTAATTATTAAGACAATTGGAGAACAGCTGCAATGGCCATTTTTTATCGACATGGGGCAGCTCGCCATGGATCTCATGGGTCCAGCTATAGGTGTTTCTATTGCTGTAGGCTTACAAGCGCCTCCGCTTATCGTATTTTCAGCTGTAATTACTGGTGCAGCCGGAGCGATGTTAGGGGGACCGGCTGGTGCTTTTATTGCTTCTCTCCTATCCGTAGAGATTGGAAAGTTAGTGTCAAAAGAAACCAAACTTGATATTATTGTTACACCTTTTGTAACCATATTGGTTGGTTTTACAGTAGCTCATTTTATTGGACCCTTTATTCATGCAGGGTTGACTGGATTTGGAGAGCTAATTATGTGGGCAACTGAGTTAAGACCTTTCATAATGGGTATTATTGTAGCAATTTTGATGGGATTAGCATTAACAGCTCCCATTTCAAGTGCGGCCATTGCTATTATGCTTGATTTGGAAGGGATAGCAGCGGGAGCAGCTACTGTTGGTTGTGCAGCACAGATGGTTGGTTTTGCAGTTAGCAGTTATAGAGAAAATGGGGTTGGCGGATTAGCTGCTCTTGGTATCGGGACGTCAATGCTTCAAGTCCCTAATATATTAAAAAAGCCACATATTCTCATCCCGCCTACCGTAGCTGGAGCCGTGTTTGCTCCTTTATCCACTATGGTATTCATGATGGAAAATAATGCAGCTGGCGCCGGCATGGGAACGAGCGGACTAGTAGGCCAAATTATGACGTTTACAGTGATGGGCTTTTCGTCACAAGTATTATGGGGAGTACTCTTATTGCAAATTATTGGTCCAGCTGTCGTTAGTCTGTTATTATCGGAATGGATGAGAAAGAAAGATTGGATTACATTCGGAGATATGAAAATTGATCAAGGTTAGGTGGAAACCAATGATAGAATTAAATAACAAAGTTGATTTTAAAGAAGCAAAAGAAAACAAAAGAGTAGTTGTTATGTTTTCAGCCGATTGGTGTCCTGATTGTCGCATCCTCGATCCAGCTATTCCGAACCTCGTAGAAAACAACCAGGATTTTACTTTCTATCATGCAGATCGAGATGCTCTATTAGATGTATGTCAAGAATATGGAGTGTTTGGCATTCCAAGCTTTATTACGTTCCACCGGGGAGAAGAAGTATCACGATTCGTAAGCAAAGATAGAAAAACACCAGAAGATGTTCAATCTTATCTGAATGAAACAAGAGAGAAGATAGATCATTAACAAAGGGAGCACTCGCGGAATTGGCGAGTGTTTCATTGTTTTATATTATGCAGGAGACACTGGTTAAGGTTGTGTTATTTTGACGTGCATAGCATTGATGGTACACTGTAACGAGGAGGCGATGGCATGGATACTAATAAATTCAGAAAAGAATTAGAACAACGCCTTCGAGGTCCAAACCGATCTTTTTCTTTCGACGAGGAAAAAGCGATCATGAGAGTGGAACATATCGCCTTGAAAAAAGGGATGGATCTCGACATTAATAAATTATTAGCTAAAAACACAGAGAACAAGGAAAAAGCACTAGAAGAGGCCGCTCGAATTATTCAATCTTCTTTTGAAGTTATGGAAAAAGAAGTCAAGATAACCGGAAAAGAGAAGTATATTTTTCCTGTTGTCCGTTCCACTTCCTTTCCAACAAAAACAAAAGATGGAAAAGAACTTTTATTCTCTGAACATACGGCAGAGACACGTATATATTACGCTTTGGATTTAGGAGAAGCGTATACGATGCTAGAACGAGAAACAGTAGAGAAGGAAGGGTATACAGCTGAGCAAATTTCAGAGGCTGCCCTGTTTAATATACGTGCTATGGATGTGTCTTATAAATCGGACGAAGTTGCCGGAAATACTTTTTATTTTGTAAACACAAATGACGGGTATGATGCCAGCCGAATACTCAATGAAAAATTTATTGAAATGATGGCAGGCAAAATAAAAGGGGAAATGGCGATATCTGTTCCGCATCAAGATGTATTAATAATAGCGGACATTCGTAACAAAACAGGTTACGATATATTAGGACAAATGACGTTTCGTTTTTATTCTGATGGCCGGGTTCCTATTACTGCGCTGCCATTTTTATACGAGAATAATAAACTCGAACCCATTTTTATATTAGCCCGTAAGAAACCGGAAAAATAGAGAACTATATTATGATACAATAGGATAGGAAATTTTGGATAAAAAGGGAGAAGAAGTAAAAAATGAATGCATTCTATAACGATCTTGGAATCGGAGACGTTTTACTCATTTCTTTAAAAGAGATAGAAAAAGAAAAAAGAGTCGTTGAACGGAAGGGAGATGTGGCTCGCCTCTATCACAAAGACAGCGGTGAAACAGCGGGGTATCATATATTCCAGGCTACCCGCTATGGCACAGTAGAGGGCAGAGGAATGCTTCCAATCACTAACGAACTTAAAGAGCTTCTTCAAAAGGCACTAGAAGAAAATGGCTTTCAAGAGCAAATTCAATTTCCGACACAACCTGCATTCGTAGTGGGCTTCGTAAAAGATAAAAAGAAACATCCAGATGCTGATAAATTAAGTGTATGTCAAGTAGATACTGGAGAAGAAACGTTACAAATCGTATGCGGAGCTCCTAACGTAGATAAAGGTCAAAAAGTCCCGGTTGCATTGACTGGAGCAGTTATGCCAACAGGAATGAAGATAAAGAAATCGAAGCTTCGAGGTGTTCCCTCCAATGGAATGATTTGTTCAGCAAAAGAGCTTGCTATCGCTGATGCTCCCCAAGAGAAAGGGATCCTAGTCCTAGAAGATAAATATGAAGTAGGAATAGACTTTTTACTGCAGAAGCAAAGGTTAGCACATTAACTGTGAGATGAGAAAAACGTCTGATTTCAAAAAAACCACTGGCAAAGGCTAGTGGTTTTTTTCTGCCTCCGCTACAATAGAATCTAGAAGAACATGGAAGATAAAATTGTAAGGAGATGGTAATGTGGCCGGTTCCTTTAAACATATAATAAAACGTTTACAGAATTATTTATTTGGAGAAGAAACCGAAGTATCCAGCCCACGAAGGGAAGAAAACCATGCAGCTAATCGTTCTAGTGGGACTGGACGGGAGAAAGGCCCAAGAGTGGCTTGTGGAGAAGCTTCTGGAGTAAAAATGGTTCACCATTATCCTAGACAAGGAGTGGAGAGTGCTAGAGGGAATCGCTTGACTGACATAAGAGAACAACGAGCTATGAGAAAGAAAAAAGAGAGGAGTGTAGAAGTTTCAGAATCGTTGCCTACAAGCGAGAAAAGAGAAGAAGCTCCTCAGAAACAAGTGAATCAAACAAGAGAAAAAGAGAGGAACAATACTGTTAAAGAGGAGTTTGCTCAGAAACGATCGTTTTTCCAGGGCAATAATTTTGAAGCTGGGAGTATACCTTCTCCTGTTTTTGGATATCAAAAATACTCCCTCCATCCGGATGCCTACCGAAAAACAACGGAAATGATACTAAGAGATCCGGAAATTGAATCTAAACAACCTCTCCAAGAAGAATCGCTTAGAGAGCCAAAGCATGACGATGCATCAACTCATGATCTGGTGAAACCTGCAGAACAAAAAGAACAGAATATAATAAACAGCTTAGAGTTAGATAGCGGGAATGATTACGGGGGAGACCACGCGGAGGAAAAGGAAATAGTTGAAGAGGAAAACATACAGTCAGAAACATATAAAGAAGAGAGCAAGGTGAGCGCAGAGTCTGAAGAAGAGAACCACCTAAGTCGCAGTGAGCGAAGAAGACAACAAGCATTAGAGAGAAAAAAAGAAAAGAAAACGGACAATGATAAGACCACTGCAGTACCTTTCAATGTATTGATGTACCCTAATCAAGGAAAGAAAACAAAAAAAAATGATCCTGTGTACAGAAGTACAAATGGTACGTATCAATTTCCAGGTCTGTCCTTATTAAATATTCCGCCACGTGTAGATGATGAAGACAGCGTTGATCTGCAAAATCAAAAGGAACAGTTAGAAGCGACGCTCCACAATTTTAATGTGAAAGCAAAAGTTATTAACGTAACGAAAGGACCAGCCGTTACAAGGTTTGAAGTACAACCGGAGGCAGGAGTAAAGGTAAATAAGATAACAAACCTAACGGATGACATTAAGCTTGCACTTGCAGCAAAAGACTTAAGAATGGAAGCTCCTATCCCGGGTAAGAGTGCGATAGGTATTGAAGTCCCGAATCAATCAAGCAAACCAGTATTTCTCAGAGAAATACTAAGAAGGGATGTATTTACAAGGAGTACGTCTCCGTTAACTGTGGCGATGGGGCTTGATATCTCAGGGAACCCTGTAGTTTCTGATTTGCAGAAAATGCCACATGGTTTAATAGCGGGCGCCACGGGGTCGGGAAAGAGCGTGTGTATTAATTCGATCTTATTAAGCCTTCTCTACAAAGCGAGACCTGATGAATTGAAGTTAATGTTAATAGATCCTAAAATGGTTGAACTTGCATCATATAAGGACGTCCCTCATCTTGTCACTCCAGTCATTAATGACGCAAAACAGGCCACGGCTGGATTGAAATGGGCTGTGGAGGAAATGGAAGAACGGTACGAGAAATTAGCCCATGAAGGGGTAAGAGACATAAAAAAATACAATGAGCGCATGGAACAACAGCAAAATCACGCTCAAAAGATGCCCTATATTGTGATCGTAATTGATGAGCTTGCAGATTTAATGATGGTAGCTCCCCAAGACGTTGAAGATGCGGTCTGTCGTATCGCCCAAAAAGCTCGAGCCTGCGGAATTCATTTATTGTTAGCGACCCAGCGGCCGTCTGTAGATGTTATAACAGGATTGATCAAAGCAAATATTCCAAGCAGGACAGCATTTGCGGTCTCCTCACAGGCAGATTCACGTACCATTCTTGACATAGGAGGAGCAGAGCGGTTAATTGGTAAAGGGGATATGTTATTTTATGAAAACGGGTCGGCTAAGCCCATACGAGTGCAGGGAACTTTTGTTTCAGACGAAGAAATTGAAGTGGTAACGGATTACACAAAGTCTCAACAAAAGCCATCTTATTTGTTTGATCAAGAAGAATTGAAGAAAAAAGCAGATCATCAAGATAATGTTGATGAACTTTTTGAAGAGGCTTGTCAATTCGTAGCGGACCAAGGAAGCGCGTCTTCTTCTTTACTTCAAAGAAGGTTTTCCATTGGATACAATAGAGCTGCTAAACTTATTGATGCGATGGAACAACGCGGGATTATATCAGAAGCAATGGGAAGCAAACCACGTCGTGTATTGATGACTTCGCGGGAGATTGAAGAAAATATCACTATATGAGCCGCTCTCCTTGTCATTGTGGAGAATTTTATATATGATGAAATAGTACACAGATCTATAGAACCAAGACCAGCCTTTTGACAACCAATTTAACTTCTATGGCAACGCAGCAATTATCGCAGTATAGGCTGAATTTTTTACGTAAGTAGACTTCTTAAATAGAAAAGGAGGAGCTCTTATGGAACAGATTCAGCTCGATGTATTGGTAGAATTTATGCATCCATCATTTTTAGAGTTGTTGAAAGAAGAAGAAAAGCATGTCCCAATCGTGCTGCAAGATGGTTTGCGTGACGTGAGTAAAACAGATGTACAAGAAATTGTCGAGGCTGTTATCATGGAACGCGGTAAAGATTTTGTGTGTCATTAAAAATGATAGGAACATGAGGAAAACTGTCTCCGAAAAGGTGGGCGCCAGACTTCGCACTGGTCATGCCTTGTTAGGGACAGTTTCTTTTATCTTTTTAGGCGAGAAGACTTCCACTTCCTACGAAGTGTAAAGTGGGAGATGAATCGCCTGTAAGTGGCACACTTTCCATTGTGCCTCAT
>NZ_FONT01000011.1 GCF_900113025.1 Alteribacillus iranensis
CGGTCCCTATCCGTCGCGGGCGCAGGAAATTTGAGAGGAGCTGTCCTTAGTACGAGAGGACCGGGATGGACACACCGCTGGTGTACCAGTTGTTCCGCCAGGAGCATGGCTGGGTAGCTACGTGTGGACGGGATAAGTGCTGAAAGCATCTAAGCATGAAGCCCCCCTCAAGATGAGATTTCCCATCGCGCAAGCGAGTAAGACCCCTTGTAGATGACAAGGTTGATAGGTCTGAGGTGGAAGCGTGGCAACACGTGCAGCTGACAGATACTAATCGGTCGAGGGCTTATCCAACGCAAAGGATGAGGCGCCTCGATACACGCTCTTTATGTTCGTTATCCAGTTTTGAGGGAACGACGAGTTCCTTTCTATACATAGCAGGAGGAAGGATCTTCTGCTAAACGCGCAAACGTCTAATGTGGATCTTTTGCTAAGAACACAAACGTCCTGTTTGTAACGCAAAAGTCAACGCATCCTGCGTAAGCCAACGCAGAAGCCAGCACATCCTGTGCAAGTCTGGTGACGATAGCGAAGAGGTTCCACCCGTTCCCATGCCGAACACGGAAGTTAAGCTCTTCAGCGCCGATGATAATGAAGGGGTGACCCTTTGTGAAAGTAGGACGTTGCCAGGCAAGAGAGAAAGCCGTCAGATTATGATCTGGCGGTTTTTTTGTAGTTCAGGAAATAATATAAGAGCTGTTCATTTGTGGATAACTTTCGTGAAAAGTTATCTACATCCAAGCTTCAGCACCCAGCTGTTCTGAGGCCCACACGACGTGAGTCAGTTCGATGTTGTCACATCCGCAGGAGGCGGTGGTGCGGTTTTAGTAGAAGTACCTCACCAACATAGTCGAATATCCTTAAATTTCTATTGTCTAACTCCAGCGTTTACTTGCTCGAGGTTTCTTCGGCCCGTCCATGGAAAGGGAAGAGCACCTTTCCCTATGCCGGTCCACCAGAATTTGGTGCATTATTTGATATTTCTAGACCCGCCGTCTCCTGTACTGTCGACTCGTCCTGGCTCCTGCTCATACCGGTTTCCATTGAATTTCATCACCCCCTCTTACCTTTAGCCCTTTCTTCGTATCCGCATTCTAAAAGAAAGATGACACTACAACTATCTTGAAAGTTTGCCTTGAACACTCCCCGGCACCTCTCTAGCAAAAACTATTTATTTATCAATGCATAAATGGGAGTGATAAGGAAGGGCAAATTATTCTCCTAATTGCTCGTCAAGAAACATAAGATGTAAAAAAGAAGCTTTTTTTGCACACCTTTGGTTTAAAAACATACATTTATATGGAAGATGTATCTTCTTTTTCTTGAATAAATAATATATTTTCGGAGAAACTAAGTTTCATAGGAGGTGTTCTCTATGCGTAAGGAGACGGAGAACTGGAGTGAAACTTGTATACTATGTGAAGAAGAGAAACAGAAAGGCATTCATATAATGCAATCGTTTCTCTGTAAAGAATGTGAGAGGCACTTAGTTCAGCTAGACCCCGAGCATCCGAAATATAAAACGTATATTGTGAAATTAAGAAAACTAAAGGCATCAACACTCTATTCTTAAATTGCATGGTGACGTGTAATGCGTCATACTGATGATGAATATCTTTGTGAAGGTAGTGTAAAATGAATCAAGAACAGATGCCAATTGTGGATGCCCTGAGGAAGCATAAGAACAAACAACCCATTTCTTTTCACGTTCCAGGTCATAAAAATGGTGAGGTGATAGGGAGAGCTGGACAGGCATTCTTTTCAAAGGAAATGCTGCAAATGGATCAGACGGAGTTAACGGGGTTAGATGATTTGCACGATGCGGAAGGAATTATTGCGGAGGCTCAACAATTAGCAGCGGACTTATATGGAGCCGAGTCTACACTTTTTTTAGTCGGAGGATCCACGGCTGGTAACCATGCTATGATACTAGCATCTTTCCAACGAGAAGACACGGTGTTCGTACAACGAGATGTACATAAATCTATCATTAATGGGCTTCGACTTGCGGGGATACGCCCTGTCTTCCTCTTCCCAGAATATGATCAAAAGACATATTTATCGAAAGGACTCTCTGTCGAATCTGTAAATCTTGCTTTCGCTAAATATCCTCATGCCAAAGGAATTATTTTAACATCCCCATCCTACTACGGCTGGGTACCTCCGCTAGCGCCCATTATTCAAAAAGCTCATGAGAAAAAAATGGTCGTGCTTGTCGATGAGGCACATGGGGCTCATTTCCAATCAAACGATGCATTTCCAGCTTCGGCACTTGAGCAGGGGGCTGATGTTGTTGTACAGTCCGCCCATAAAACTCTTCCAGCTTTAACAATGGGGGCTTATTTACATATAGGAAAAGAAAGTTATATTTCTTCACAAGCAGTAAAGGAGGCTGCTGCGGTTGTGCAAACAAGCAGTCCTTCTTATCTTGTTTTATCATCGTTAGATATGGCGCGTTATTATGTACATACATTAAGAGAGTGTGAACCCAATCAGCTTACACGTAGTTATGAATCGTTTCAAGCTGATTTGGAAAAAAACACGGGACTCTCCTTGGTGAAGGCCACAGAAAAGATAGAGCAAGATCCATTAAAGTGTATAGTGAAAGCTCCTGAGGGATATAGTGGGTGGACATTGCAACACTACTTGGAACAGGAGTATATATATTCTGAGTTGGCTGATCAGGACCATGTCTTACTTGTCCTTCCTCTCCGCCTGGAAGGAAATTACCTAACTGTCTTTCCAAAGTTTCAGCAAGCTGTTTCTACTATGATGGCTCAAGTTCCTCCAGAAAACAGGACACGAGTCTCGCATTTACCAACGTTTTCTGTTCAAGAAACAGAAAGAGAGTGGTTGGAAATGTTTCACGTGAAACAAAAAAATATCGAAGTAGAAAGGGCAAGTGGAAAGATTGCAGGTGTTGATATAATTCCTTACCCACCGGGCATTCCATTATTTTTTAAAGGAGAAAAAATTACAGGAGAACGATTTTCCTATCTCTTAGAATGGGTACAGCAAGGTGGTAGAATACAAGGAGGAACGGTTGATCGTAAAGGGCAGTGGTATGTCAGTATAATGGACGAGGATGAGTGAGAATGAATACAGGAACCAATGGAAAATTAATAACATTTGAAGGCTGTGAAGGCGCTGGAAAAACCACCGTAATAGAACGTGTGTTTGAGTGGTTGGTGTCTAAAGGATACAAAGTAATGAAAACGCGTGAACCTGGTGGTATTGAAATTGCAGAACAAATTCGTTCCGTTATTTTAGATCCAGGTCACGTAAACATGGATAGTCGGACAGAAGCTTTATTATATGCGGCTGCGAGAAGACAGCATCTTATTGAAAAAATAATGCCGGCTTTAGAGGAAGGGCATATTGTCCTCTGTGATCGTTTTATCGATAGCAGTTTAGCTTACCAAGGAGCTGCACGTGGGATTGGCATGGATCAAGTGCTGGAAATTAACAAATTTGCAATAGGTCCTTATATGCCGACTGGAACCATTTATTTAGATATTAAACCGGAGATTGGATTACAACGTATTCGTCAAAATGATAACCGAGAAATCAATCGGTTGGACCAGGAAAAAATGGAGTTTCATGAGAAAGTATATAACGCCTATCACGAATTACTAGAACAATACCCTGAGCGTATTCATAAAATAAATGCAGAGAACACATTGGAACAAGTAATAGAAGAAACGAAACAACATGTCTCCAATATCCTACTGAAAGAGTTACGTCTTTGATTACTAATTTCATTTTACTAGTAAATACAGTAAAATATAAATAACAGAAAAGTCCGTATGTGTTGGATCCATAAATAGAAAGCGGGGATTCTCCATGAAATTAATTATCGCCGTCGTGCAGGATAAAGATAGTAACCGGTTATCAAACGCGCTAGTTGATAAAGATTACCGGGCTACTAAGCTGGCAAGTACGGGCGGTTTTTTGAGAGCTGGCAATACAACGTTCCTTATTGGTGTGGAGGACGAGCACGTTGATGGTGTACTAGAAATCATTCAGGATAATTGTAAATCGAGGGAACAGCTCGTCGCTCCTGTTTCTCCAATGGGGGGCAATGCAGACTCATATGTTCCGTACCCAGTGGAAGTTCAAGTTGGGGGAGCGACTGTTTTTATTTTGGAAGTAGAGCAGTTTGAGCAATTTTGAAATCGAGGGATTTATTATGAATTGGGAGGAAATGCGTCAGATACAGCCGACAGTAATGACGATGCTTGAAAAAAGCGTAGAAAAAAACAGACTGGCCCATGCTTATATTTTTGAGGGAAGAAGAGGAGCGGGGAAAAAACAAACTGCTCTTCTTCTCACTCAACGTTTAATGTGTACAGCACAGGATCATGAAAAGCCTTGTGGGGAATGCAGGGAGTGTAAAAGGATTAAGCATGGCAATCACCCGGATGTGATGACCTTAGAGCCGGACGGAACTACTATCCGTAAAGCCCAAGTGGAAAGCTTACAAAAAGAATTTACATATCGAGGCATGGAGCCCGGTTTAAAAGTATATATTGTGAATGATGCGGATAAGATGACAGCAAGTGCTGCAAACAGTTTGCTCAAGTTTTTGGAAGAGCCAGAAAGCCCGACACTGGCTCTTTTACTTACTGAAAATGTTCATTTTATGCTCGACACCATTCGCTCGCGCGCACAGAAAATCACTTTTGCTCCTCCTTCACTTGAACGACGGGCAGCTATTTTTCTAGAGCAGGATATCAATCCTAACATAGCTGCTCTCTTGGCAAGATTGCCTGATGAGTGGGGAGGAGGAAACGTTTTAGAAAACGTAGAGTGGATTGTACATGCTAGAGGTCTAGTGATACAATTAACAGAAGAGGTTTATCATCGGCCTCAGCAAATGCTATTGACGTTGCAAGAAAAGTGGCTTCCCCATTTTAAAGATAGAGAAGAGCTGGACATCGGCTTGGATTTGCTGCTTTTCTGGCATCGCGACGTTCTGGCTCTAAAACATAGGGAAAATGACTTGGCTTTTCCCGATCAGAAAGAAAAGTTAGAACAAGAGGCGCTTCATATGTCAGAGACCGTGTTAGCCCAACGGTTGCAGTGGATCCTTCAAGCGAAACGACGGCTTCGCGCCAATGTAAATGCCCAGCTTCTGATGGAGCATTTACTGCTCCGCTTACAGGAGGGATCGTAACGTTGTACGAAGTGATTGGAGTTCGATTTAAGAAAGCGGGGAAAATTTACTATTTCTCCCCGGGAGATCTTCAGATAGAAAATGGGCAGTGGGTCGTAGTGGAAACTGCTCGAGGTATTGAGTTTGGAAAAGTTGTTCTCGATAAAAAGCAAGTGAGCGGCGATGATGTCGTTCTTCCTTTGAAGAAAGTAGTTCGGGTTGCAAACGACAATGACAAGTTAATTATCAAGGAAAATAAGGACTTGGCTCAGAGAGCATACGACGTCTGTAATGAGAAGATTGCTGAACATCAACTAGATATGAAATTAGTCGATGTAGAATACACCTTTGATAGAAATAAAGTTTTATTTTACTTCACGGCAGATGGTCGGATTGACTTTCGTGAACTGGTCAAAGACCTTGCATCGGTGTTTCGTACCCGAATTGAGTTACGTCAAATTGGTGTTCGGGATGAAGCGAAAATGCTGGGCGGCATCGGACCGTGTGGAAGAGTCTTGTGCTGCTCCTCTTTTCTGGGGGATTTTGAACCTGTGTCTATCAAAATGGCGAAAGATCAGAATTTGTCTCTTAATCCAGCAAAGATTTCAGGTTTGTGCGGCCGGCTGATGTGCTGTCTTAAATACGAAAACGACCATTATGAAGAAGCAAAGAAAGAGCTTCCTGATGTGGGAGAAACAATTACAACGCCCCAAGGAAAAGGGAAAGTAGTGGGGATTAACATATTGGAACGACTCGTTCAAGTAAACGTATCAGAACCTCAGAATGTTCTGGAATACAGCCTCGAAGAATTAATGGAAGAAGGTTATATTGTAGGCTGAAGCATAGGGTGATTGAGGTGGGTGTTCGTGGAAAAGAGGGAGATATTCTCTCAAGTTATTCATATGGAAGAACGAATAGGGACGCTGCATGATGAGCTTAGGGAACTAAAAGAACAACTTGCTATGCTGATTGAAGAGAATCATGCACTTCAAATGGAAAATCAGCAATTACGAAAAGTGATAGATGAAAAAGACAGTTCGGTAGAACCTTCCACTACAGACTCATCGACACGGGTTCTGCCGAACGTGGGAGAAGGGTATGACAATCTTGCCCGTTTGTACCAAGAAGGATTTCATGTGTGTAATTTACACTATGGAAGTCTTCGATCAGATGGAGATTGCTTATTCTGCCTTTCTTTCCTTCATCAAAAGTAAAATGCTGTCCCTTGGAGGGACAGCATTTTTCCATGGAAGTCGAAAGTTATCATTTGATAGAGATCCGGCATCCATTGCAATCAGCTCAAGGTCGTTTCATCCTTTGATTGGGAAGCAAGCTCCCGACAGTTCTCCAGCATTTGTCGGCGATAGGCGGGCAACTTGCGTTTTTCCAAGATATTTCGTATCGAAACGGGGGAATTTGTCGATGGATCAACTACATAGAGAGGAAAGAATCGACTACATTACTCAACAATTACACATTATTCAAAGCAAGCAAGTCTTTTCCTTTTCGATAGATGCTGTCTTGCTAGCTCGATTTACTTACGTTCCCATAACAAGAGGGAGTATTATTGATCTATGCTCAGGAAACGGTGTCATCCCGCTTGTACTATCAACAAGAAGCAGCGTACCCATTACTGGTATTGAAATTCAGCCCACGCTCGTTGATATGGCAAATAGAAGTGTACATCTCAATCAGTTGGAACATCAGATACGTATCATTCAAGCGGACGTAAGGGAAAAATCGCTGAAAAATATGACGGGACAAGCAGACTTAGTAACGTGTAATCCGCCTTATTTCGCTACACCGGGAGAGAAAGAGTGGAATGAAAATCCGTACTTGGCAGCTGCTCGGCATGAGAGGAATGGAACGTTAGAGGAAATTGTAGAAGCTGCCTCTCATCTCGTTAAACCGAGAGGAAAGGTGGCTATGGTTTTGCGGCCGGAACGGATGATGGAGCTGTTGGAACTCTTTCGGAGATATAGAATAGAACCAAAGCAAATGAAACTCATTTATCCTAAAGAAGGTAAGGATGCAAATATCTTGCTTCTTGAAGGGACAAAGAATGGGAAACCAAGACTAAGATGCTTGCCGCCATTGACGGTATATGACTCAAATGGAAACTATACAGAGGAGTTTCAGAAGTATTATGACGGAAAATAAACACTTTGTTTATATCATTCAATGTGGGGACGGCACGTACTATACTGGTTACACCACGAACGTTAGAAAAAGAATAGAACTGCACGAGAGTGGACAAGGGGCAAAATATACAAGAGGACGAGGTCCTTTTCAATTGGTGTTTGAAAAAGAGTTTTCAACGAAACGAAAAGCGATGCAAGAGGAATGGAATATTAAGCAAATGACACGCCGGCAAAAAGAAAATCTTATTTATTCTGTCGTTAAAGGAGGTTCCCATGAATCGACAACAAAGTTACCAGGTTTCTGAAAACGCGGCGCCCCTTTATTTAGTACCGACACCAATAGGTAATTTGGAAGACATTACTTTCCGGGCCCTGCGCATCATGAAAGAAGCGGATATGATATTCGCAGAGGATACAAGACAAACACGTAAACTCTGTTCTCACTTTGAGATTTCTACTCCCCTTGATAGCTACCATGAGCACAATAAAGAACAGAAAGAGCAGAAGATTATTTCACTGCTCAAGGACCAGAAAACGGTCGCCTTAGTAAGCGATGCTGGCATGCCGCTCGTTTCTGATCCGGGGAAAGAAATAGTAGAGCGATGTATTGAAGAACATATTTCCGTCATCGCCCTGCCTGGCGCAAACGCCGCTCTTACAGCGTTAACCGCTTCCGGGCTTGGGGGAGGGGCTTTTTACTTTTACGGTTTTTTACCGCGTAAAAAGAAGGAAAAAGAGAACATCTTATCTCAGTTAGAGCCAATACAATCGCCTATTATCTTTTATGAATCGCCTTATCGCGTCAAGGAAACCGTCCGTCATCTGTCAGAAAAATGGGGCCAGCGAAAATTTGTGCTCGCACGTGAACTGACAAAGAAATTTGAAGAAGTATTAAGGGGGACAGGAGAGGAGATGCTTTCTTACCTGCAGGAATTGGCAGAGCCTATAAAAGGAGAGTGTTGTTTAATTGTAGAGGGAAGCAATGAAACGACGACAGACCGAACTTCCTGGTGGGAAGCATTGGACTTACTAGAACATGTTGAACACTATGTCAATCATGGGGTATCTGCGAAAGATGCGATAAAAACAGTGGCGAAAGAGCGTGGGGTTCCTAAACGTGAAGTATATGCTGCTTATCATGAGTTGTAATCGGCTATCTGCCTCCATATAAAAAGACGACTTCTTTACACTAAAAGAAAATCGTCTCTTACCTGTCATTTAAGCTTTTGTTTGTTCATCAGTTAAATAGTGTTCTAACTCTCTAATCACCGCTTTAGCGCCTTCTGGAGATAGAGTTATTTTTCCGTTTGCGAGTGAAATGTTGTCTTCCGAAACTTCCCCTGTAACTTGACATGTCATGTTAGAGTTGTGTTTCTTTAGCACAATCCGGTCATCATCCACATAGATTTCGAGGGCATCTTTTTCCTCAATCTCCAATGTCCGGCGAAGCTCAATCGGAATAACAACTCTTCCCAGTTCATCGACTTTACGTACAATACCTGTTGATTTCATTAGGTTCCTCCTCTAAATGTATATAAAATAAGCGTTAGCTATCATCGTCATAATTCGACACTTTCTCTAGTAAAATAAGAATAACAGTGTTACCTGACGCCGTCAATTGATTTTCCAAAAAAATACTATTTGATTTCTAACTTTTCAAATTTTGGACATAATATGAGGGACAGGGCAAATGTAGGCTGCTGTATGCGAAATCGCCCGCATCTTGACAGAGCAATCGGCTTCGTTATAGTCTTAGAGAGACGTGACGTGAGATAATTAAATATGACTATGCCGATGAAGGGATGAGTAAAAAGGAAAGCTGCTCCAGAGAACCGGGTATGCTGAGAACCGGTGCAGCCAGCACTTTTGAACATGGTCCTGGGAGGATGTCCATTCCGAGCTTACGAACAGTAAGGAAGAGACGTATGTCTGCGTTAAAGACAGCACCTGAAGAGGATATATATGTATCCTGACAGGTAGAAGAGCTTTTGTCTTTCTTGAAAAGACTAAGGAAATTTGGGTGGTACCGCGTGAGTAAAACTCTCGTCCCTCTGTTGGACGGGGGTTTTTTTGTAAGTCAAGAACATTTCATGTTGGTGCTTTCAAGATCCGGAGTGACTAAACAAGGAGCTTTCGCTTTTCTTAAGAGGTCGGGAAGACTTATGGAATACTTTCTCGATACTTGCTCCATTTCCTGCTTCTATGAATGAAATTATTAATTTTAAAAGTTACTTAAGGAGGATGTTTCCATGCCTGAAAAAAACAAGACATTCTACATTACAACGCCAATCTATTATCCAAGTGCGAAACTACACATTGGTCATGCATATACAACAGTTGCAGGTGATGCAATGGCAAGGTATAAACGCCTGCGTGGTTATGACGTACGCTATTTAACAGGGACAGATGAACATGGTCAAAAAATTGAACGAAAAGCAAAAGAAAAAGGGACCTCCCCTCAAAATTTCGTCGATGACATTGTAGCGGACATCAGGAAACTTTGGGATAAATTGGATATTTCCTACGATGATTTTATTCGCACCACCGAAGATCGTCACAAAAAAGTGGTACAGCAAATTTTTGAGAAATTAAAAGAAAAAGGAGATATTTATCTCGATGAATATGAAGGATGGTATTCTGTACCGGACGAGACTTTCTATACCGAGTTGCAGCTTGAAGATCCTGTATACGAAGATGGAAAAATAGTCGGCGGAAAAAGTCCTGATAGCGGACATCCGGTAGAATGGGTTCGAGAAAAGTCTTATTTCTTCCGAATGAGTAAATATGCTGACCGCTTGCTTCAGTTCTACGAGGAAAATCCAGAATTTATACAACCAGAATCCCGGAAAAAGGAAATGATTAATAATTTTATAAAACCTGGATTAGAGGATCTGGCCGTATCGAGAACTGCCTTCAGTTGGGGGATTCCTGTTAAAAGTGACCCGGAACATGTCGTGTATGTATGGATCGATGCCCTCACAAACTATATCACAGCCTTAGGGTATGGAACGGAAGACAATGAGAACTACAATAAATTTTGGCCTGCTGATGTTCACCTGGTAGGTAAGGAAATTGTTCGTTTCCATACGATTTATTGGCCTATCATGTTGATGGCTTTGGATTTGCCTTTACCAAAAAAAGTTTTTGGACACGGATGGCTCTTAATGAAAGACGGCAAGATGTCAAAATCAAAAGGAAACGTTGTGGATCCAATTCCACTTATTGATCGATACGGATTAGATGCCCTTCGTTATTATTTGCTTCGTGAAGTGCCATTTGGTTCCGATGGCGTCTTTACGCCGGAAGGTTTTGTCGATCGCTTGAATTATGATTTAGCAAATGATTTAGGAAACTTGCTAAATCGTACGGTAGCGATGGTGAATAAGTACTTAGATGGGGAGCTTCCAGCTTACTTGAAAGACGGTACCTCTTATGACAATTCTTTAGTCGAGTTAGTATACGCAACAGTAGATAAAGTGGAACAAGCGATGGAGGACATGGAGTTTTCAGTAGCTCTTACAGCCATTTGGCAATTAGTCAGCCGGGCAAATAAATATATAGACGAGACACAGCCGTGGATTTTAGCAAAAGAGAAAGGACAAGAGGAACAGCTCGGTGCTATTATGTATCATCTTGCTGAGTCTCTGCGCTATATTTCCATTATGATTCAACCGTTTATGACAGAAACTCCTCAGAAGATCTGGGAACAACTGGGTATTCCGGAAGATCTCACACGATGGGATACAATGGAAGCCTTCGGTCAGTTGCGAGAAGGGACGAAAGTGATTAAAAAAGGAAAGCCTATCTTCCCGCGATTAGAAGTAGAAGATGAAGTGGCCAATATTATTAAGGACATGGGCGGTACAGTAAAGACAGAGGCCGACGAAGCGGTAGAGGACGACAAGAAAGAGGAGAAAAACAACGAAATTACAATAGATGATTTTTCCAAAGTAGAGTTAAAGGTAGCAGAAGTCCTCGAAGCAGAACCAGTGAAAAAAGCAGATAAGCTATTAAAAATTCAACTGGATTTAGGATATGAGCAACGACAGGTTGTCTCTGGAATTGCAGAGCATTATACCCCAGAGCAACTAAAAGGAAAAAAAGTTATTTGTGTTACAAACTTAAAACCAGTGAAATTACGGGGAGAATTGTCGCAAGGAATGATACTGGCAGCCTCTCAAGGCAAAGAACTAACATTAGCCACGATAGACCAGAGCCTTCCGAACGGTTCTCAAGTGAACTAATTTAGAGAAAAGGGTGAGTGTACATGCTTTTTGATACCCATGTTCATTTAAATATAGAGCAATTTGAGGAGGATTTACTCGAAACAATAACGAGAGCTCAAGAAAATGGAGTAACCTTGATGAACGTAGTGGGTTTCGACCACGCGACGATAAAAAAAGCAATTCAACTGGCGGAGGAATACGAATTTATCTATGCCTCTGTCGGCTGGCACCCCGTGGACGCCATTGACATGACTCCAAAGGAGCTGGACTGGCTAAAAGAGTTATCCTCCCATCCTAAGGTAGTCGCGCTTGGAGAAATGGGGTTGGATTATCATTGGGACAAGTCTCCAAAAGATGTGCAAAAAGAAGTATTTCGTAAGCAAATCCACTTGGCAAAAGAAGTGGATCTTCCTATCATCATTCATGATAGAGAAGCCCATGAAGACATCGTGGAAATCTTAAAAGAAGAAAAAGCGGAAGAAACGGGCGGTATTATGCACTGTTTTGGAGGGGACTTGGAAATAGCGAAACAATGCCTGGATATGAATTTTTATATCTCGTTTGGTGGTCCTGTTACGTTTAAGAATGCCAAACTGCCGAAAGAAGTTGCCAAAGAAATACCGTTAGACCGCTTGCTCGTTGAGACAGACTCCCCATTTCTGGCTCCTCATCCTTACCGAGGAAAAAGGAATGAGCCGGCATATGTTAGACTGGTAGCCGAGAAAATAGCGGAATTAAAGGAGATACCTTTAGAACAGTTGGCAGAACAAACGACAAAGAACGCTAAAAACCTTTTTAAAATTGATTGAAAGAAGCGGGGAGGAAGCCCGTAAGATGAAAATAAAGGAATGTATTGTAGTAGAGGGAAAAGATGATTCCATAGCGATCAAGCGTGCTCTAGATGCAGACACCATTGAAACAAACGGATCTGCTATCGGCTCTGATGTATTAAAACAAGTAAAGCTAGCCCAGGAACGACGGGGGGTCATCATCTTTACGGATCCCGATGGACCTGGTGAACGTATCCGAAGAATTGTTAGTCGAGAGGTTCCAGGCTGTAAGCATGCTTTTCTAAATAAAGAAGAAGCTCTCGCCAAAAACGGAGGCAACATTGGTATCGAAAATGCTGAACCTGAAATCATTCGTGAAGCGCTATGGAGAGTAAGAGATGTATCCCCTGAAGAGTCAGACCCTCGAGAGGAAATTACAAAACAAGATCTCATTGATGCAGGAATGATACTTGGACCAGGGTCTAGGCAGAGACGTGAGAGAATGGGTGAATTGCTAAACATTGGATATGCTAACGGAAAACAGTTTTTAAAAAAGCTGGAGATGTTTCAGATCAAGCACAGTGAATTCGCTCGTGCCTTCCAACAGGTAATCGAGGAGGAAAACAGCCATGTACAGAGACATAGCGGTTCCGAGCCGGACGAAGGAAATACTAACTAAGCACGGTTTTTCCTTTAAAAAAAGCTTAGGACAAAATTTTTTAGTAGATGTAAATGTTCTCCATCAAATTGCGGAGGCAACTGCTGTTGGCCCGGAAGATGGCGTCATCGAAGTAGGGGCGGGAATAGGAGCGTTAACAGAGCAGTTAGCAAAACGTGCGAAACGAGTAGAAACGTTTGAAATTGACAGACGCTTGATACCAATACTTGAGGAAACGCTCGCACCATACCCGAATGTCACCGTTCATCATCAAGATATTTTAGAGGCGAATATAGAACAATTGATCCAAGAAAAGTTAAAAGATACGAATGACATCGCTATAGCGGGAAATCTTCCCTACTACGTGACAACCCCTATTATTATGTCTCTTTTGGAGAAACGTCTGCCTGTTAAACGAATGGTTGTGATGATACAAAAAGAGGTAGCCGATCGAATATCAGCGTCACCTGGCTCAAAAACGTATGGTTCTTTATCGATCGCCGCTCAATATTATGCAGTTCCCTCAAAAGTAGCGATCATCCCTAAAACAGTATTTGTGCCACGACCGAAAGTGGATTCCGCCGTACTCCGGCTTGAATGGAGAGAAGAGCCTCCCTGCTATGTAAAAAATGAAACGTTCTTTTTTCAAGTGGTGCGTGCCTCCTTCGTCCAAAGGAGAAAAACTCTGTGGAATAACCTACAACATAATTTGATAGAGAAGGACCAGAAGGAAACGCTAGCTCGTGTTCTTGAAAATACAGGAATCGATCCGCAAAGGCGGGGAGAGACCCTATCCATGGAGGAGTTTGCCACATTGAGTAATGAATTAATTTATGCTGGGGTAAAATAGACTCTTATGCACTTCTTTCCCTTTTTTCGAATAGGCTGTCGTGAGAAGGGGGAGAAGGACGTGAATGTAAAAGTAGGAGATCTGGTCGAACGCTATTCGTATAATTGTGATATTGTTTTCCGAGTAACGGCGGTCAACGGGGATGAAGCTGAATTGTTAGGCGAAGAGCTGCGCCTTGCCGCGGACGCCCCATTGAGTGATTTAAAAAAAATAGAGGATGACGATAGGCGAAAACTCGAAGAAACGGTCCGAGATAAAGAAGAGCATTTCTATAAATTATTTCGACAAGAAGCGAGATTAATGAAGGAACGAAGTGATTATGAAACCTCTGATGGGTATAAAGAAGATACATCTTACTTCGAAATGAGGGGAAGAGTCCTTCATTTGGATGGAGATGCTTTTTATTTATCAAAATGCACGGCTTTGTATGAGAGGTTAGGTATCCCAGTGTACGGCGTTCACCTGCCTGAGAAGGAAATGCCTACGCAAGTAGGCTCTCTTCTTGAAATGGTACGTCCGGACATTCTGGTTATTACTGGTCATGATGCCTTCTTGTCCTCGAGAGGACCGGAAAACGAGGTAAAGTCTTATCGTAATTCAAAAGCTTTTGGTCAAACAGTGAGAGAAGCCCGTAAAGTAGTTCCACAACTTGATCAGCTTATTATCTTTGCAGGAGCTTGTCAGTCTTATTTTGAGTGGTTACTTAAAGCTGGAGCTAATTTTGCTAGTTCTCCGGAGCGAGTGAATATTCATGCGCTGGATCCCGTTTATGTCGCTGCAAAAATAAGCCTTACACCATTTATGGATCGGGTCAGCGTATTGCAATTAATTCGTCATACATTAACAGGAAAAGAAGGCTTGGGCGGTGTAGAAACGAAAGGTGTTCTCCGCCGCGGCCTGCCATGGAAAGAAGATAATGCTTGAATTCCTTGCCGCTCCCCGTTCGGGAGCTGCAAGGAATTTTTTCATTTACCAATCTATAGGTATAAGTTATGAATATAGGCAAATACTACCCGTGAATACCTATTTCTGTTAAGATTTTTCAGAAAATTATACTCTTTTATTGACAAAGAAATCAGATCACTGGTATAATGATAAATTTTGTTGACATAAAAATTAACCTGTGATACAATTAGAAATCGAGTGAGGTGGAGCTGATAATATGGGAAAAACATTGGTTGAGATTAAAGAGACGTTGGATGCTAATATTGGCAAAAAGGTGACCATTGTTGCGAACGGTGGTCGTAAAAAGACGATTGAGCGTTCTGGCTTAATCGAGGAAACATATCCTTCTGTTTTTATTGTGAAGCTGGATAAGGACAAGCATCCAGTTGAACGGATTTCCTATAGTTATACTGATGTTCTCACAAACACTGTTCAGTTGACGATGTGTGAAGAAGAATTAGAAGCATAACAGCATAACAAGGCATGGCCGGCATAAATTAGCTTTCTGTTTCAGGTAACAGAGAGCTATATTTATGCTTTTTTTGTATAACATAAGAATGTACAGCGGTATGAAGGTTTGTGATTATTCTTCTGAAGGAGATGGGTGCCATGGGCCGTAGAGGCGGTATCATGTCAGATCAATTGAAAGAGGAAATCGCAAAAGAACTAGGTTTTTATGACACGGTTCAAAAGGAAGGCTGGGGAGGTATTAAGTCTCGTGATGCCGGTAATATGGTGAAGCGAGCTGTTCAAATAGCTGAAGAAAGCCTGGCAGCAAATAATAAGAACCAATAGTTAACAGATATACCGCTGATACAATTTGCTCCGGGACTGGGATTTATCATCCCGGAGCTCTCTATTCTTTCTGTACAGAAGGTGTGATTTCGACTAAAATAAACAGAGATAATATACGTTGGGTTGAGCGTGTATGACTTATTCGTGAGGTAAGGAGTAGTCCATGGTGAAACGATCGATAAAAGCGCCCGCAAAAATTAATTTAGCTTTAGATGTCTTACATAAAAGAGATGATGGTTACCATGAAGTCAAGATGGTAATGACTCAAGTTGACTTAGCGGACCGTATTGAGATAGAAAACAGGGAAGACGGCCAAATTAAGGTGGAAATGTCGGAAGGCTTTTTGCCAGTAGATCATCGTAATTTAGCTCATCAAGCTGCCTCTCTTTTGAAAAAACGTTATGAGGTGAAAAAGGGAGCACATCTTTATATTCATAAACATATCCCGGTAGCTGCTGGACTTGCTGGCGGTAGTAGTGATGCAGCAGCCGCTCTGAAAGGCTTGAATGAAGTGTGGGAACTAGGTCTTTCGATCGAGGATTTGGCTGCTATTGGTTCTGAGATTGGATCAGACGTAGCTTTTTGTGTGCATGGCGGGACGGCGCTTGCTACAGGAAGGGGAGAGGTGATCGAAACGATCGAGTCGCCTCCTCCATCTTGGGTGATCCTCGCTAAACCGCCAATCGGTGTTTCTACGAAAGAGGTGTATAGGCGGCTTGAAGCAAGTGAGCACACAGCAAATGGAGCGCAGGCCGAGCGTATGGTTCACGCCATTCAAACACAAGATTATGAGGCGATATGCGAGAATTTATACAATGTTCTAGAGACGGTAACCTTGCCGATGTATCCAGAAGTGAAAAAAATAAAAGATAGGATGTTGGATTCAGGGGTGGACGCTGCTTTAATGAGTGGCAGCGGACCTACTGTTTTTGGGTTGATCCAAAAGGAAGCAAGAGTCAACCGTGTTTATAATGCACTGCGAGGCTTTTGTGAACAAGTATATGCGGTTCGGTTAATTAGTGATAAGAGCACTTGATAAAATCCGTATGAAAATGGTATATTGCATATATAACATTCGGGTTTTATGGAGGTTCTCATGAAAAAACTGAAACGCAGTGGACGCTTGGTTGATATGACTTACTATCTTATAAATCATCCTCACCAACTTGTGTCCTTAAGTTATTTTTCGGATAGATATCAGTCAGCAAAATCCTCCATTAGCGAAGATTTGACGATTGTAAAAGAGATTTTTGAGGAGCAAGGTATTGGCTCTTTGCTTACCGTTCCAGGGGCAAGCGGTGGAGTGAAATACATACCTTTTGTTCAGTTTGAAGAAGGAAAACGGCTGACAGAGGATTTGTGTAAAAAACTCGAAGACAAGGAGAGACTGCTTCCGGGGGGATATTTATATATGATGGACATATTAGGTACCCCTAAATTTATGAACGATATAGGGAGGCTTTTTGCAGCGGTCTTTTCTCATCAAAAAATTGATGCCATTATGACAGTCGCAATGAAAGGCATTCCGTTAGCATACGCCATTGCATCGCATTTAGACGTCCCTGTTAGCATCGTCCGTCGGGATCACCGGGTGACAGAAGGATCAATGGTAAGTATCAATTATGTTTCCGGGTCTTCTAAGCGGATACAGACGATGTCACTTGCGAGAAGAAGTCTGCAGGAAGGCGCTAATGTGTTAATTGTAGATGATTTTATGAAAGCAGGAGGCACAGCCCGGGGAATGATGAACTTACTGCAAGAGTTCAAAGCGAATGTAGTAGGTATTGGTGTCCTTGTTGAAGCGGAAGATGTAGAGGAACGGTTAGTTGATGATTATGTATCCATTGCGAGACTGTCAGAAGTGAACGAAAAAGATATGCAAGTAAACGCTGTTCCAGGAAATATATTAAACAAACTTGAAGAGGTGAAGAAATGATGAAAAAAGTATTTACACCGAAGGCACCAGAGGCAATTGGACCATATTCTCAAGGTATTATCGTGAATAATATGTTTTACAGTTCAGGCCAGATTCCATTAAAAGCAGATGGCCAGCTCGTGGAAGGCGGAGTAGAGGAACAGACCCATCAAGTATTCCAAAATCTTCAAGCCGTTCTTGAAGAAGCAGGATCCAGCTTAGACTCGGTCATTAAAGCAACTGTTTTTATTAAAGATATGAATGATTTTCCTGCAATTAACGAAGTTTACGGCAAGTATTTTAGTGAGCATCAGCCTGCAAGGTCTTGTGTAGAAGTAGCGCGGCTTCCGAAAGATGTTTCTATCGAGATAGAAGTCATTGCGTTAGTTAAATAAGTGTTTTCATGTGGAGACTGTCCGTTCATGAGGATAGTCTCGTATTTTTTTAGATATGCTTACTGGAATAAAAAAGGGTAACGTTCTGGAAGGCGGTCCAGCTTCAGGCGCCATCGGCTCGAGGTCGCTTCAACCCGCTCTGCGGCGGCAAAGCCTCCTCCGGCGGGTCTCCAGCGCTTGTCGCCGATAAACGGGCGCCTTGTGCTTTTCTTCTTGTCTAGCTTCAGCGCCCAGCCGCTCGGGGTTTCATCGTCTTCCCCTCCGGCCATCAGGATGGCCTATGGCGAAGACAGATGAGCCTGTCGCAGCTAAACAAGGCGCTTGCGCTTTTCTTATAAATTAACATAAAAATTAAAATATTTTTCTTTTTTAGGAGGAGTTTTACTCCATAACGTTGAAATGTATGCCTGAACGATTTTTTAATTGATAAAAGGTGGTGAAAGAAATGGAAGTAACAGACGTGAGACTTCGTCGGGTGAACACAGACGGGCGTATGCGTGCCATTGCTTCAATTACGATTGACAGTGAATTTGTGGTTCATGATATTCGAGTGATTGATGGAAACAATGGTTTATTTGTAGCTATGCCTAGTAAGCGTACACCTGATGGGGAATTTAGAGACATCGCTCACCCCATTTCATCTCAAACGCGGGAGAAAATCCAAACTGCCGTGTTAGGTGAATATCATCGTCAGGGAGAACAGGAAAAACCGGAGTTTGAAGAAGCGGGGGCTTCCTAAGGGGAAAAGCACTAATACTTATGGCATCTGGGCGGTTCTGCATCAAGCAGGCCGCCTGGTTTTTTGTATAAATACACTAAGAGTAGGATGGCGGCTGGATGTCGAAGTGCCATCCTATGTTAAAGTGATGACAGTCCTCCAATAACCAGGAGGAAAAAACAATGATTTCTTAGTTATATAAAGGTGTGCACATCATTCAACAATTATTTGTCTTTCCTTGAAATGCGTAGTTTTTTAGGATATATTCGTAAGGGAAAACCGGAGACTTTGGGGGACGAATAATGAACAATCGTTTTGCGGTTATTTTAGCCGCCGGGCAAGGTAAACGAATGAAATCGAACTTATATAAAGTACTGCACCCAGTGGGTGGAAAGCCGATGGTGGAACATGTGGCTGACCAGGTAAACAAAGCTGGATTAAAAGAAGCAGTGACGGTCATTGGTCATGGCGCAGATGACGTAAAAAAACAATTAGGCGACCGTGTTTCTTATGTGTTTCAAGAAGACCAGTTAGGAACGGGCCATGCAGTGATGCAGGCGGAGGAGATTCTTGGAGAGAAACAAGGCGTAACCGTCGTACTCTGCGGTGATACACCTTTAATTCGGGCGGAAACGATTCAGTCGCTTATGGAGCACCATGAAAGAACTGGAGCGAGTGCCTCTGTACTTACAGCACATGCTGAAGATCCATCTGGATATGGACGTGTCATTCGTAATAATGACGGACATGTTCTGCGAATCGTTGAGCACAAAGACGCAAATGAATCTGAACGTGACGTACAAGAAATTAATACCGGCACGTACTGTTTTGATAATAAAAAGCTTTTTGAAGCGCTTCGACAAGTAGGTAATGATAATGCGCAAGGTGAATATTACTTGCCGGATGTCATCGAAATTTTGAAGGAGCAAGGAAAAGTGGTAACTGCTTGGCAGACCCCTGATTTCTCTGAAACGATTGGGGTAAATGACAGAGTTGCTCTTGCAAGTGCAGAGACCGCTTTAAAAAAGAGAATTAATGAGTACTGGATGAGAGAAGGAGTTACTATTATAGATCCAGACCATACATATATTTCAGCAGATAGTGTGATTGGAAAAGACTCAGTGATCTATCCAGGTACCTTTTTACACGGCACTGTAAAAATAGGAGAAGGCTGTACTATCGGCCCGCACACTGAAATAACAGACAGTAGAATTGGAAACAATACATGGATAAAGCAGTCTGTTATTTCCCACAGTGATATAGGTGATGAGGTTAAAATAGGTCCTTATGCCCACATTCGTCCTCAATCAACGATAGCCGATGACGTGAAGATCGGAAATTTTGTTGAAATCAAAAAAACATCTTTCGGCAAAGGAAGCAAGGCTTCTCACCTTAGCTATATCGGGGATGCTGAGGTTGGCGAGCAGGTTAACCTGGGCTGCGGTTCCATTACAGTGAATTACGATGGCAAGAATAAATTCCTGACTAAAATTGAAGATGGTGCGTTTGTCGGTTGTAACGCGAATTTGATTGCTCCCGTAACCGTGGGAGAAGGTGCGTATGTAGCAGCAGGGTCAACCATCACAGACGACGTACCGGGTGAGGCACTTTCTATTGCCCGTGCCCGACAGACAAACAAAGAAGGTTACGTAAAAAAGAACGACTGACCAATTCAAATATAATGACGGAGGGAATATTCATGCCCACTTATGACGATCCTTACTTGAAAGTTTTTACGCTAAACTCAAATCCGGCACTAGCCCATGAAATTACGAATCAAATTGGCATGGAGATGGGGAAAAGTTCAGTAAAACGGTTTAGCGATGGAGAAATCCAAGTGAACATTGAGGAGAGCATTAGAGGATGTGATGTCTTTTTAGTACAGTCCACCTCTGAACCTGCGAATGAGCACTTAATGGAACTTCTGATTATGATTGATGCTGTAAAGCGAGCTTCAGCGAAAAATATAAACGTAGTCCTCCCTTACTATGGCTATGCCCGTCAGGACAGAAAAGCTCGCTCTCGGGAGCCGATCACCTCAAAGCTAGTAGCAAATTTGCTTGAAACAGCCGGAGCAACACGGGTGATCACTACTGATCTTCATGCTTCTCAAATTCAAGGTTTCTTTGATATACCGGTCGATCAGCTTCTGGGTGAGCCTATTCTTTCCAAGCACTTCTTAGACAAAGAGATGGAAGATGTCGTCGTTGTATCACCTGACCACGGAGGTGTCATACGAGCGAGAAAAATGGCAGACCGGTTGAAAGCACCGATTGCTATTATTGATAAGCGTCGTCCGAAACCTAATGTATCTGAAGTCATGAACATCATCGGGGACGTAGAAGATAAGACTGCGATCATCGTAGACGATATTATTGATACAGCCGGGACGATGACATTAGCAGCAGATGCTTTGCTGGAGAAAGGTGCAAAAGAAGTCTATGCTTGCTGTACGCATCCCGTCTTATCTGGCCCGGCTATTGAGCGTATTGAGAACTCCAATATTAAAGAATTAGCTGTAACGAATACCATTGTTCTACCTGAGGAAAAACAAATCGACAAAATTAAACAGCTTTCTTTGGCTCCATTAATTGCAGAAGCGATTATTAGAGTTCATGAACAGACGTCTGTAAGTACGTTATTCGAGTAACTCTAAGTGAGAAGAAGGGATGGTTTCTTGATATCGAACGGATCCTCATGATATATTGATTTAAATAAAAATGTTAACATTCCGTTGTAAGTGGGTAAAGCTAATAAAGACACTCAAATTGATAACGAGGTGAATCAATGATGTCTACTGTATTAGATGCAAATACTCGCGAGAATTTACAAAGATCCGAAACAAGAAGTTTACGATTGCAAGGTTATGTCCCTGCTGTCCTTTATGGGAAAGAGACAAAAAGCACGCCAGTAGCCGTGCCGAGCATTGAATTTATTAAAACTTTGCGTGAAGTAGGACGCAACGGAATCATCGAATTGGAAGTATCAGGCAAGAAACATAAAGTGATTGTCCATGATATGCAAGTGGATCCAATTAAGGATCATCTCGTCCATATCGATTTTTTTGAAGTAGACTTAAAATCGGAAATGGAAGCAGAAGTAGCTGTCAATCTAGTAGGAGAATCACCTGGCGAGAAGGACGGAGGAGTATTATCACCACTGTTGTATAATGTGACAGTAAGTGCTCTGCCAGCTGATATACCTGAAGAAATTACCGTAGATATATCGGACCTTCAAATCGGGGACTCCATTCAAGTAGCAGATCTTTCTTCTGGAGAAGGATATAAGATAACGAACGAGCCGGAGGAAACAGTAGTAACAATCCTGCCTCCTGACCAAGAGGTTGTGGAAGACGATACAGAAACGGAAGAACCAGAACTCGTGGAAACAGACGATAGCGGTCAGGAATCGAATGAGTCAGGCTCTGAAGAAGAGGATGCTTCAAAAGAAGAATAAGTAAACGAGGAAGGTATAGCCGTCCACGCGGTTATGCCTTTTTATCACTAAGAATCGTATTAATAATTTTCAAACAATTAGTTGGCGTTTCAGGAAGGCAGTGAATGACGTGAAGGTAATCGCAGGCCTTGGCAACCCTGGGAAGAAATATGAGAAAACCCGTCATAATGTAGGGTTTGAAGCAGTGGATCAATTAGCTTCCCATCTGCAAGCATCATGGAAACAGAATAATAACAGTATGATTATAGAAACACGAATTAACAATGAGAAACTGATTTTAATAAAGCCTCTTACCTATATGAACCTATCTGGTGAAGCGATCCGTCCTCTTTTATCTTATTACAACGTGGATGCAGAGGATCTGCTTGTCATGTATGATGACTTAGATCTAGAGCCAGGACGTCTCCGTCTCCGTCTTAAAGGCGGACACGGTGGACATAATGGGATTCGGTCGATCATTGATCAGATTGGGACAAAGGAATTCAAACGTATCCGTATTGGAGTGGGACGGCCTTCAGAGGGTAAATCCGTGGTAACTCATGTATTAGGGACGTTTCCTCCGAAAGAGAGATCGTTGGTGGAAAAAGCTATTGATTTGGCAGCAGAGGCAGCTGGAGAATGGCTTTACAAACCTTTCGATGAAGTAATGAATCAATTTAATTAGCATCTGTCTCCATGAAGAGGCATAGTATATAGTGCTTCATTCTCGCTCATACTAAGCTTGAATAGTATTCAGAGTGAAAAGGAGCGGAACTATGGCTATTCAATACTATTGCCGGCACTGTGGAAATTCTATCGGAACGTTAGAAAATGAGGAGCTTCTCGTATCCCCTCAATTAGGCTTGGATCAACTTTCCGATGAAGAGCAGCAGCAAATTATTCATTATGGCTCTGATGGACATGTTCATGTTAGAGTAACATGTGAACATTGTGAAGAAGCTCTTGAAAATAATCCTGAGTGGTATACACTTGAACGTTGGATACACTAAGCAATTTATCTTATTATTACTTATTCAGAGAACAGGACTGGCTCCGAATAGGAGAGGCAGCCTGTTTTCTGCTGGTATATAATCGAACATATGTTTAAGACATACGATCGATTTGTGGTGAAAGGGGAAAAGCAAATCATGAAAGGATTACAATCCATCCTGGCCGATAACGATCATGTTCAAGCCGTTTTAGAGGGAATTGAACATGGAATGAAGGAACAACTAGTCGCCGGGTTAAGCGGATCGGCCCGCTCTTTTTTTATATCATTGGCTCAATCAAGAATACACAAACCAACTCTTGTGATTACTCACACTCTCTATCAGGCTCAGAAACTGTATGAAGATTTATTGGAATTGGTAGGAACAAATGTCTACTTATACCCTGTGAATGAGTTGATTGCTTCTGAAATAGCAATCGCCAGTCCAGAGATGAGAGCGCAGCGGATTGAAGTGATGAATCAATTAACATCTGGTCAGTTTGAGGGAATAGTCATTGCTCCGGCAGCTGGTATAAAAAGACTTCTTCCGCCTCCCGCATTATGGAAAGATGGGCAAATCACGTTGGAGAGAGAAAAAGAACTAGATTTAGAGGCTTTTGTTACCCAGCTGATTTCTCTTGGCTACCAACGAACAGATATGGTATCTGCGCCAGGTGAATTTAGCATCAGAGGGGGCATTATTGACATTTATTCTCTAACAGAAGAGAACCCCGTCCGTATTGATTTGTTTGATACAGAGATTGATTCGCTTCGTTATTTTCAAGCGGAAGATCAGCGCTCGCTAGAAGAAATTCATTCTTTAACCATTGGTCCGGCACAAGAAGTCATACTAGCGAAGGAACATTTTGAGAAGGCAGCGGAGGAACTTGAACAAGCACTGGGACAAACGTTAAAAACTGTAAATCAAAACGCTGTAAAAGAAAAGCTGCAGGAGCACCTCTCCTATGACATGGAACAGTTAAACGAACAATCCCGCTTTCAAGGTATTTATAAATACATGCGTTATTTTTATGACCAGCCTGCCACATTGTTATCTTATTTTTCTGAGGAAACCGTTCTCTATTTTGATGAAGTCAGCAGAGTACATGAAATGCTTGAGCGATTAGATAAAGAAGAAGCAGAATGGCTGACAGCGACGGTGGAACAGGGAGAGATACCGAATAATGTCACGTTATCTGTGTCTTCTGATGACCTCCTCGAAGGGATAGACAATCCCCGTGTTTATTTTTCTTTGTTTTTACGAAATATCTCATCGATCGAACCGCAAAATGTAGCTAACATTCAATGCAGAGCCATGCAGCAGTTTCACGGACAAATGCCTGTCCTTCAAAAGGAAATGGATCGGTGGAAACAAGGGAACTATACCGTTGTATTCGTAGCTGGCAGTGAAGAAAGAGTCACAAAGCTTCAAAGCGTACTCAATGATTATGATATAGAAGCAGACATCGCTGACATGTCAGGACCTTTCTCTGTTGATCGGGCAACAATTGTACAGGGACAGTTAAACAGCGGTTTTGAAATGCCAATGGAAAAAATTGCTGTTATTACGGAACAGGAGGCATTTTCGAAAAAAACACAGCGACCGAGAAGAAGACAAAAGATTTCTAATGCAGAACGCATAAAAAGCTATTCAGAACTTTCTGTCGGTGATTTGGTAGTCCATGTCAACCACGGGATCGGCAAATACTTAGGACTAGAGACCCTGGAAGTGAATGGGATTCATAAAGATTACTTGAACATTTCTTATGCCGGCAATGATAAGCTTTACGTGCCAGTGGAACAAATTGATCAAGTTCAGAAGTATGCAACGTCTGAAGATAAGGAACCGAAAATTTCCAAACTTGGCGGAAGCGAATGGAAAAAAGTAAAACGTAAAGTAGAATCTTCGGTTCAAGACATTGCCGACGATTTAATCAAATTGTACGCCGAGCGTGAAGCATCTGTAGGTTATGCTTTTTCTAATCACGAGACAGAAGAAAATGCGTTTGCCTCTTCTTTTCCATATCAAGAAACGGAAGATCAGTTAAGAGCGATACAGGAAATCAAGGAAGACATGGAGAAGGAACGCCCAATGGACCGATTATTATGCGGAGATGTTGGCTACGGCAAAACAGAAGTTGCTATTCGAGCTATCTTTAAAGCTATTCTGGATGGAAAACAAGTAGCGATGCTTGTACCTACGACGATTCTTGCACAGCAGCACTTTGACACTATTTCAGAAAGGTTTGCTGATTATCCGATAAACATAGGTCTTCTTAGTCGTTTTCGGTCACGCAAACAACAGGCGGAGACTCTTAACAGTTTAAAGACAGGCGGTATCGACATTGTTATTGGGACACACCGTGTTCTTTCAAAAGATGTGAAGTTTAAAGATTTAGGGCTTTTAATTGTGGATGAGGAACAACGGTTCGGTGTAACCCATAAAGAAAAGATTAAACAAATGAAAGCCAATGTCGATGTATTGACGTTAACAGCTACTCCTATTCCGCGAACGCTTCATATGTCTATGCTCGGGGTACGGGATTTGTCTGTGATTGAAACGCCTCCTGAGAATAGATTTCCTGTGCAAACATACGTCCTTGAGTATAATGCCGCGCTTATAAAGGAAGCGGTAGAGCGAGAAATTGCAAGGGGCGGTCAAGTATATTTTCTGTACAATCATGTCGATGATATAAGCCGTATGGCAGATCAAGTTGCAGCACTGGTGCCAGATGCCAGCGTAACCTACGCGCACGGGCAAATGAATGAGCAAGAACTGGAATCAGTTATGTTCGATTTCTTAGAGGGGAACAAAGATGTCCTTGTGACAACGACTATTATTGAAACGGGTGTTGATATCCCGAACGTAAATACGTTAATCATTTATGATGCTGATAAAATGGGTCTTTCCCAGTTGTACCAGTTAAGAGGCCGAGTAGGACGGTCCAACCGGATAGCATACGCTTATTTTACTTATCAAAGAGACAAGGTCCTCACGGAAGTGGCAGAAAAACGACTTCAAGCCATTAAAGAATTTACCGAACTTGGATCCGGATTCAAAATTGCGATGAGGGACTTGTCGATACGAGGGGCCGGGAATTTGTTGGGAGCCCAACAGCATGGCTTTATAGACTCCGTAGGATTTGATTTGTACTCCCAAATGCTGAGGGACGCGATTCAGGAGAAAAAAGGAGAAAAACCAAAACGAAAAGAGCCTGAGTTTGAACTAGACGTGAATGTCGATGCTTATATTCCCGTTGAATATATAGAGGATTCGAAACAGAAAATTGAAATGTATAAGCGGTTTAAAGGATTAGAGACATTAGACGATTTACAGGATTTACAGGATGAGATGATCGACCGGTTTGGGGAGTATCCGAGAGAAACGGAAGATTTGTTTACGATCGCAAGGGTCAAGATCCTGGCAAAGGACCATGGAATCGAATCGATTCTTCAAGAAAAACAAAAAACAACATTACTTTTAACCGAAGAAACTACTCAACAAATTGAAGGGGCGAAGCTGTTTAACCTAGTGAATGAAATGGGCCGAGAAGTTGGAATAGGAACGAGTGATAATAAGATTAAACTGGCTATTCATCAAAATAAAATATCGGAACGTAAATTCCTGGACATATTGAATAAGATTGTAACCAAACTCCCAGAGACAAAAAAAGAGACGGAAGAATCCGCATAGAATGCTTTTGTCTTTCTGTATCTCCAGCTTTTTCTACTTTTTATGAATATATCTCTTTTTCTGGTGGATAATAAAAGCAATACAAGAGAGAGACGGTTTTGTCTCGATCACATCTCAGGATTAACACACCGATAGAAAGGGAGGCAGTTCGTATGATGAAAGCGACAGGCATCGTGCGTCGTATTGATGACCTTGGCAGAGTAGTTATTCCCAAAGAAATCCGGCGCACGCTGCGTATCAGGGAGGGGGATCCGCTGGAGATATTCGTGGATCGAGATGGGGAAGTCATACTGAAGAAGTACTCGCCTATTTCTGAACTAGGGGACTTTGCGAAAGAATATGCAGAAGCTTTATATGATACATTACAACACCCTGTCCTTATCGCTGACCGTGACACGTATATTGCAGTGTCCGGAAGCATGAAGAAGGATTATGCAAATAAAAGCATTGGACGCATTGTGGAAGAAGCGATCACCGATAGACAGACGAAGGTAACCTCAGTAAAAGGGGACTATAATATCGTCAGTGACCATGAAGAAACGATGAGAGGATATGCGGTGGCACCTATCATTGCAAATGGTGACCCTATTGGTGCCGTGGTGATGATCGCAAAAGAAGATAAAGTGGATGAGGCTATATCAGCAAAGCTGCTCGAAACAGCCGCTGGATTTTTAGCAAGACAAATGGAACAATAATCATTCCCAACAGTCACGGAGTAGGTTGTTTACTTCCGTGGCTTTTTCTTATGGATAAATAAAAGCATTTTGTGAGTTGTCCAGCTTTCAGCGCCTAGCTGCTCTGAGGCCCACAGGACGTGACGTCTTTAGTCGAACTTCCTTCTCCAGCGCTTGTCGCATAGCGGTTCTTCTGCTAGAAACGCAAACGTCCTGTTTGCAACGCAGAAGCCAGCACGTCCTGTGCAAGTCAGGCGCCTTACGCTTTTCTTTATGTCCAGCTTCAGCGCCTAGCTGCTCGGGGTTTCATCGTCTACTCCTCCGGCCATCAGGATGGCCTTTGGCGAAGACAGATGAACCTGTCGCAGCTAACCAAGGCGCTTACGCTTTTCTTTATGATATACTGGTTCAAGTGAAAGGGAGATGGATTATGGAGGAAGTGAAGGGGCGGCGAAGCGGCTGGTGGAAAGGTGCCGTGTTTTTAACCCTAGCAGCTTTCATTGGTAAGATTTTGAGCGCTTTTTATCGTGTCCCTTACCAAAACATAACAGGAGATTTAGGTTATTACGTATACCAGCAAATTTATCCATTTTATGGGGCGGCTATGGTTGTATCTATGTATGGATTTCCTGTTCTCATATCTAAACTGGTACTAGAGAAAGAACAGAAGCAACATTCATTGGCAGCTCAAGAAATTGCTTGGTCTGCTTTTTTCATTCTTTTGATTGCACATCTTCCCATCGCTTTGGTTTTTATGGGAGGAGCAGGAATAATCGCAGGGTGGATGGGGGACAGTCAATTATTACTACCTCTGCGAATCATAGGGTGTGTCTTTTTTTTCATCCCTTTTTATTCTGCACTGCGAGGATACTTCCAAGGAACAGGCAATATGAGTCCTACGGCAGTGTCTCATGTTATAGAGCAATTCGTTCGCGTAACAGCCATTTTATTGCTAGTGTGGCTAGTTGTCCGGTCGAATCTGGGCGCATATTCGGCTGGGACAGCGGCGGCTGTTGGTTCCATTGCGGGATGTGTAGCGGGCGTCAGTGTATTACTTTTTGCTACGAAAAAGAAGAGAGCCTCGTTCCGCCAATTGAATTGGAGTAACATTATAAATGGGATAAAGACGGAAAGCGGGACATTATTGTCACAAGGATTATTCATTTGTCTTGGTTCTATGATCTTTATTCTATATCAGTTGGTTGACGCATTCTACGTGGCAAACGAGCTGGAAAACTCAGGGATGACAGCAATAGAAGCTCGAAAAATTAAAGGTCTGTTTGACAGGGGTCAACCTCTGATTCAATTCGGGACAGTCGCAGCCACTTCGATAGCGCTGACGATGGTCCCGTTAATTAGCCAAGTCAGAGATAAACGTTTGGCGTGCCAGTATGCGAACTTAGCATTTCGTGTCAGTGTATTGCTAGGAAGCGCTGCTGCGATTGGATTAGTGATCATCGCTGAGCCGGTTAATATTTTTTTGTTTGAAAATGACGAGGGTACGGGGATCCTCCGTATTCTTGCTTTTACATTAATATTTAGTGGTCCCGTATTTATCACTACTGCTGTCATGCAAGGCCATAATCATTTTAAAGTGCCAGCTATTTACTTAGGCGTCGGCTGGCTCGTTAAGCTTTTAGGAAATATAGTTCTCCTTCCTTTATTCGGGGTGAAAGGAGCGGCTGCGGCGACAGTAATGGGTATGTTTGTTACTGCAGTCTTTCATCTGTTGTTTATTTATCGAAAGGGGTGGATGACTCCTCTGTCATTGAAATGGCTGGCAAAAGCTGGGGCAGCCCTCTTTCTGATGGCGGCTCTAGCTGGATCATCCATTTCCCTTGCCGGATTTGTAAATATGACCCGAACGACCAGTGCTATCTTGTCAATTGGAATAGTAATAGGCAGTGCCTTGATTTTTACACTGGCAGTATGGCATCTTTCATTGTTCAGCGACGAAGAACGAAGGCTGCTGCCAGGAGCAAGGAAGTTGGAAGGTTTACGAAAAAGAAAGGAGAGATGACCAGGTATGAGTGAAACGAATAGAGAAATACCTTTCATCACCGTTATTGGCTTAGGTGCCGGTGACTTAGATCAAATGCCATTAGGTATTTATCGCACTCTTCAGCAAGCAAATCCTCTGTACTTACGAACCGCTTCCCATCCTGTAGTACAGGAACTGGAAAGGGAAGGCATTACATTTTCAACTTTTGATGCAATATATGAGGAAGAGGAGGATTTTTCCGCGGTATATGAGAAAATCACAAGAACATTGTTAACGGAGGCAAATCGTCTTTCCCATATTTATTATGCCGTCCCTGGGCATCCTCTCACAGCAGAGATCACCGTCCAACAGTTAATAGAATCAGAGGAAAAAGGAGATTTGCGGTTAGAGATCAAAGGAGGCCAAAGTTTTCTGGACCCCATGTTCACGGCATTGCGAATAGATCCCAATGACGGCTTTCAACTGTTGGATGCTACTTCGATGCAACCAAACGACCTTATGTTACGTCAACACGTTATAGTAAGTCAGGTGTACGATGCGATGATTGCCTCAGACGTAAAATTGACCTTAATGGAAAAATATCCGGATGATTATGAAGTAACTCTGGTCACAGCCGCTGGTACCAAGGAGGAGACATTAAAAAAAATGCCTCTCTTTGAACTGGATCGGGAAGCGTATGTAAACAACCTAACAGCTTTGTATATTCCGCCTGTTACAGAGGTTGCGTCTCTTTATCGTGAATTTGCCACATTGCGACATGTCATTGCAACTCTCCGCGGTCCGGACGGATGTCCATGGGACAAGAAACAGACACATGAATCTTTAAAAAAGTATTTGATTGAAGAAACGTATGAAGTAATAGATGCAATCGATGAAAAAGATGATGAGCATTTAATAGAAGAACTGGGGGACGTTCTGCTGCAAGTCTTACTGCATGCACAAATTGGAGAAGACGAAGGTTATTTCACGATGGAAGATGTCATTGAAACATTGACCGCAAAAATGATACGACGTCATCCTCACGTGTTCGGAGACCAAGAGGCAGATACTGCAGAAGATGTCACGAATAATTGGGAAGCCATTAAGAAAAAAGAAAAAGGTTCTCAAGGTGAATCGTTGCTACACCCCATCTCTCCTTCTTTACCTGCTTTAATTCAGGCTTACGAATTGCAGAAGACAGCGGCAAAAGTGGGGTTCGATTGGAATGACGATGCTCCTATGTGGAAAAAGTTCCACGAAGAGCTGGCAGAATGGTTGACGGAACTAAAAAATGGTGATCAGAAATCCATAAAAAAGGAATTTGGAGATCTATTATTTGTGATAGTAAACCTTGGAAGGTTTTATAAATTGCAGCCAGAGGAATGTCTCCATATGACGAATCGTAAATTCAAAGATAGATTTCGCTATATTGAAAAAGCCCTTCAAGAACGAGGGAAGATTCCTGAAGAAACGAGTCTAGCTGATATGGACCATTTTTGGGAAGAGGCAAAACAACAGGAAAGGAGAAACCAATGAGAGTAGATAAATTTTTAAAAGTGTCACGATTGATCAAGCGCAGAACATTAGCCAAGGAAGTCGCTTCTCAAGGCAGAATTACCGTAAATGGTCACCAGGCGAAAGCCGGGACAGAGGTTGCTGCAGGAGATGAGCTAACTATCCGATTTGCTACGAAACGTATTACCGTGAAGATTAACGAGATAAAAGAAACAACAAAAAAAGACGAAGCGGAGTCCATGTATACGGTCATCAAGGAAGAAAAAATAGCTGCCAATGATTAAACTATTGTAAGAGATGGAGAGGGCGTTTCTTTTCCCCCTCTGATAATAAAGTAGATTTTCTACTACTAACTTTGAATATGATCTCATATAAATGGGATACAAGCGTGAGAAGGAGTGTGGAATGATGGCTTTTGGAGAAGAGCATACCTCCCAACGTTCTCAAGTATCCCATGATGTGATTTTAAAAGGCAGAAAAAGTTTGGAGATCACGGGTGTCAAAGAAGTAGAAAGCTTTGATAATGAGGAGTTTCTATTAGAAACCGTTTTAGGGTATTTGTCTGTACGCGGCCATAACTTGCATATGAAGAATTTGGATGTAAATGAGGGCGTTGTATCGATTGAAGGGAAAGTGGATGATCTAGTGTATGTGGATCAGACAAGCAGTAAAACTAAGGGATTTATGGGGAAGCTGTTTAAGTGAGTCTCACTGTTCAATTTCAAACCATGTTTGCGATGATCGTTATGGGCACGGTGATCGGAATAAATATTGATGTGTATCACCGGCTCACCCTTACTTCGATACGTACGCTGTGGATGAGAGCAGTATGGGACATTGTCTTTTGGTTAGCACAGGCTCTTCTTGTATTTTATGTGTTGCTCCATATGAATGAGGGGGAGCTTAGAATTTATGTTTATCTCGGATTACTTTTCGGGTTTCTTCTCTACCGGAAAAGTGGGAGACGAACATTCTTAAAGATAATGGAAAGGGCTATTGCTTTTTTTCATTGGATGTGGCGGACGTTTTGTGGCGTGCTTCGTGTTTTGATTGTTCTTCCAATAAAATTCATATTGAAACAAATCACAACCTTAGGTATGATAGGAATAACCCTTATCATTTCTCTCTTAAAGCTCTTATCAAATATTCTACTTTTCCCTTTAAAGGTTACAGGACGTTTACTTTTTCCAATTTTCAAACGTTTTGTTCCGGCCATTGTCGTAACCACTATAAAAAAATACTTTTATATTTTACGCTATTGGGGTAAGAGGAAAAAGTGAATCTATATATAGACGGGGTGGTTTCTATTGTTATCTGAGAAAAAGAAAGTTACAGAAATTAATCAACCCTACGTCAAGAAGCAAGCTAGAGAACAAGAGAGGCTGCAGGCAATCGCGGAAAAACACCGACGCGGCCTCATCCGCCGTCTCACCGCTCTTGGGATTACCGGGGTCGCCATTGCTGTAGTGTTTACTGTTATTTTAGTGTCCCAATGGTCTATGCTTGAAGCAAAAAAGACAGAAAGAGCAGCCTTAGAAACACAGCTTGAAGAACTTCAGGCGGAGGAAAGTCGTTTAAAACAAGAAGTGCAAAACTACAATGATTTAGACTACATAGCTGAAATTGCACGTCGGGATTATTATTTAACAAAGCCGGGAGAAACGTTGTTTAAACTACCAGAACCAACAGATTGACACTTTTTTTACAGTTCGAGTATAATAATATTAATTTGATGACCTGTAACATTCAGCTATTGAATGTTTAGAAAACAAGGAGGATCTTTTAGTAAATGTCAATTGAAGTAGGCAGCAAGGTGCAAGGTAAGGTCACGGGCATTACTAATTTCGGAGCTTTCGTTGAGCTTCCGGATGGTAAAACAGGCCTCGTCCATATTAGTGAAGTAGCAGACAAGTATGTGGAAGATATTAATCAGTTTCTTAGCGTGGGCGATGAGGTCACCGTAAAAGTAATGAAAGTAGAGGACGATGGCAAAATCGGTCTCTCTATCCGGAAGGCTCAGGAGCGTCCGAAGGAAGAACGTCAACGTGGTGGTGACCGACGTGGCCAAGGTAAAAAGCCACGTACTCAGCAACGTCCCTTGTCTTTTGAAGAAAAAATGAACCGTTTTATGAAAGACAGCGAGGAAAGACTATCCTCCTTGCGCAAACAAACGGATTCTAAAAGAGGGGGACGCGGTTCTAGAAGATAGGCTTGCTGTCCAATGTAATAAATGCATGAAGCTGTCTGAGCAGAATAATTTGCAAAGACAGCTTTCTTATTTAAGAGTTAAAAAGGGTTGACGAGTTGTCTTCCCCAGTATATAATCATCACTGTTGCCATATATGGCGGTGTAGCTCAGCTGGCTAGAGCGTACGGTTCATACCCGTGAGGTCGGGGGTTCGATCCCCTCCGCCGCTACCATATATTAATCACTTACATACGAAATGAGACCTGGTTCGGAAACGGACCAGGTTTTTTTGGCTCTGTACTAAATGTAGGATTGATTTTCCATTCTCTATTAAGACACTTCCATTCTTTTTATGGTTAGCGTATCTTTTACAGACTGATGGCAAACTTCTTCTTTTCTAAAAATTCTTTCTCAAACGTTAGAGCATGTGCTTCATTTTTCAATAGAGTCTTCCACAATTCTTCCTTATTTCCCCCTACGTTTGCTGTTGATAAATGTATTGTTTTGCCTTTCTTCATTATCCCATTCACCATCGAGGTTATCGTAACAGGCATTGTCAGCTTTTTGGAAAACGTCGAAGAATTTTTTTTGGCACTTCGGTTATTTTGACAAACATTTAAGAATACAACCGATATACTAATCTCTAAAATGATATCACAGGTGGTGGATATGATGTTTCAAAAGGAGATGACAAGAGAGGCTCAAGAGACAGTACCAGTATGGGAAATGGTATGGGGGAAAATGAAACAAGCTGTACAGAGAAGCAAAGAACAATCATTAAAAGGATTAGAAACGGTTTTTATTAAATGGGGAGGCATTCTATTTATTATTGGTGTCCTGTTAGGACGAGCTGTTTTGTTGGCAGAACTTTTTCCATTTGCGCTGCCTTTCTTCGCGGCTGTCTATGCATGGAAAAAAGAAAAAAGTGTCATTGCTGCTGCAGGTGTAGCGGTCGGTACATTTTCGGGAGCTGTATGGCACGGTGCTTTTATAATTGCAGGCATCGCCGGTTTTTTAGTCCTGTATGAATGGCTTAAAAGATATGTAAACAAGATGAGCTGGGCCTTGCCGGCGGCAGTGTTCATCGCAACTATCACAGCGCGAGCGAGCACCGTTTGGCTCGCAGAAGGGACGATGACATCATATACCCTTATTATGGTTGGGGTAGAAGCGGGTCTTAGTTTTATCCTTACAATGATATTTTTACAAAGCATGCCATTGTTGGTCACGAAAAAGCGGAGGAAGGCATTAAAGCATGAGGAAATTATATGCTTCATCATCCTATTGGCCTCTATTATGACAGGAGCGATTGGTTGGGTCATATACGGAATGGCTGCTGAACACACCTTGGCTCGTTATCTAGTTTTGCTATTCGCCTATACGGGCGGAGCGGCATTAGGTGCCTCGGTTGGTGTTATTGCCGGACTGGTTCTCAGCTTGGCTTCGGTCGCTAATTTATACCAAATGAGTTTACTTGCTTTTGCTGGTCTGTTAGGGGGGCTGCTAAAAGAAGGTAAAAAGTGGGGAGTAAGCATTGGTCTTCTCATCGGAACTGCTCTTATTGCTCTTTATGGTGATGGTATGAGTGGAATAAATCTGACTCTTGCAGAATCGGCAGTAGCGATCGGTTTGTTTTTATTAACCCCGCGTGCGATTACGTCTTTCATAGAGAAATATATTCCCGGAACGCCGGAATATGCAAGAGAACAGCAAAAGCATGCTCAAAAAGTAAAGGAGCTGACAGCCACGAAAGTAGGTCAATTTTCTGAATTATTTCACACGTTATCCAAAAGTTTTGTAGCAAAGCCGTTATCCGGAGAGCCCGGTGGTGGGTATGTAAGTAACCAAGATGAATTGTTGAGTCAGATCACAGAAAAAACATGCCAGACGTGTTTTCGGAAGGAAACGTGCTGGGTAAAAGAATTTCGAAAAACATATGACGGAATGGATGCAATGCTTTATGAACTGGAACACGAGGGGAAAATACATTCCCGGACGAAAAATCAATGGAAAAAACATTGCCACTACCATAAAAGAATGGCGAATGTCATGGAAGAGGTAATGAAAAACGAACAAGCGCAGCGAACATTACGGGAACAAATGGACGAAAGCCGGCAATTGGTTGCAGATCAATTGAAGGGAGTATCTGTTATTATGGAAGATTTTGCACGAGAGATACAAAGAGAACAGGAGGCCCACTATTGGCAGGAGGAACAAATTTATGAAGCTCTTCATGATGCAGGGCTTGATATTGGTCATGTTGATATTTACCGGCTGGATGAAGGGAATGTAGAAATAGAGATGAGTGTACCTAAAGAGGGAGGATCCGATCACGCGGAGAAAATTATTGCTCCTATGCTGTCAGACATATTAAAAGAGCATATTATCACAGAAAAGGAAGAAGGGTATGATAATATATCGGAATATTCTAATTTTAAATTCGTCTCGGCCCGAGATTTCGTCGTCGACACCGGTTTGGCTTCTGTAGCAAAAGGGGGAGGATTCATATCGGGAGACAGTCATGCTGCTATTGACATAGGAACAGGGAAATTTGCGATTGCTATTAGCGACGGTATGGGAAGCGGGGAAAAAGCACATAGAGAAAGCAGCTCAGCACTGCAAATATTACAGACTATTTTATCATCAGGAATGGATGAATCTACAGCCATTCGTTCCGTCAACTCTATTTTAAGTCTCCGTTCTTCGGAAGAAACATTTTCCACCCTTGACTTGGCAATGGTGGATTTAAAAGACGCAAGCAGTAAATTTATTAAAATTGGGTCTGTTCCAAGTTTCATTAAACGCGGAGGGAAGATGAAGCAAATCGAGGCTAGCAATTTACCAATCGGTATGATGGAGCATGCTGAAATTGAAATGATTGAGGAACAGCTTCAAGACGGGGACATGCTGGTGATGATTAGCGATGGAATTTTAGAGATTCCGGGACCTATTGAAAATACAGAGATGTGGGTGAAACGTATGATTGCTCAAATTGATACAAACGACCCGCAGGAGCTGGCAGACTTATTATTAGAACGTGTGATGAGAATGTCTCATGGGGAGATTCATGACGACATGACAATCATGGCAGCTAAGATAAGCCGTAACATGCCGAAGTGGGCGGCCATACCTGTCAGGAAAACAGTGCCGTTAAAGAGAAAAAGAGCATGAAAAGCTGTTTTTTCTTTTGGTATAACTTTCCGAAAGTCTGTCAAAAATGGGAGTACTACAAATGATGGAGGGGGACTTGGTGTGAGTGGAGGAAAATTAAGACAGATTTTGTTACTAACGGATGGGTGTTCTAACCAGGGGGAGGACCCCGCTTCTATTGCTGCCTTTGCTTATGAAAAAGGTGTTACGGTAAACGTCATCGGGATTTTAAACGAAGGAGGAGCAGAACATAGCCATGGCTTAAGAGAAGTAGAAGAGATCGCTAAATCAGGAGGGGGGGTTAGTCAAATTGTATATGCAAGCCAATTATCTCAAACTGTTCAAATGGTAACGCGGCAGGCGATGACTCAAACGTTACATGGAGTAGTGCATAATGAACTGCGCCATATCCTGGGAGAAGAACAGGAAATGGAAGACTTGCCACCCGATAAAAGAGGAGAAGTGATGGAGGTTGTTGATGAACTTGGCGAGACAGTTCACTTAGAGGTGTTAATCCTTGTCGATACAAGTGCCAGCATGAAGCCAAAACTTCCCATGGTACAAGAAGCATTAACAGATTTATCTATTAGTTTACGGTCAAGATCAGGGAATAACCATTTTTCTTTATTTTTATTTCCCGGGAAACGAAAGGATGCTGAAAAGGCAGCTGATTGGACAACAGACATGGATAAGGTGACAAGTACTTTTTCAAGATTAACAACGGGTGGTGTTACTCCTACTGGTCCAGCTTTAAAATTAGCGTTGCGTCATTTTGACAAACGACTGGGGAAAAGGAGTTTGAGAGAACATGCAAAGGACTTCCCGCTTGAAGAACCAGGGGTTTGACTTGTCCTCGGGAGAAAAATGGATTGGAAAATGGAACGGCAACCCGTACAAAATCATAAAAAAACTCGGCGAGGGTGCCACAGGAACAGTATATTTAGTAGAAACTCGCGCCGGTAAAGCTGCTGTAAAAATAGGGGTGAATAAAGCCTCCCTAACATCGGAAATAAATGTGCTTAAACAATTTTCCAAGGTCCAAGGTAATGTTCTGGGACCTTCTTTAATAGATGTAGATGATATTCAGATACACGGGCGTGTTTTTCCTTTTTTTTGTATGGAATACTTAGAAGGAGATAACTTTCTCTCTTTCATCCAAAAAAAAGGGATGGAATGGATTCCAATATTAATGGTTCAACTGTTAGGTGATCTCGACCAACTTCACCGACAAGGATGGGTTTTTGGGGATTTAAAACCAGAAAATATAATAGTCACAGGCCCGCCTGCACGAGTGAGATGGTTTGACGTTGGAGGTACTACGAAAATAGGGAGATCGATCAAAGAATACACCGAATTTTATGACAGAGGGTATTGGGGAATGGGAGATAGACGCGCTCACCCTTCCTATGATTTATTTGCCGCTGCAATGATCATTCTCCATGGTGTGTATGATCAACGGTTTGAGAAGCCCTCCTTCACCCAGGGAGAAGGAGATGGCAAATTATTTTTAATGAATAAATTGATGGAAGCTCCTATCGATAAATCGTACAAGAGAGTCATCACACAAGCTTTAAAAGGGGAGTACAGTGGAGCTCAGTTAATGAAGAAGGATGTGATGCATGCGATTGATACACGTCCCTTTCACTTATCATACCCGAAGAAAAAAACAACAGATATGGGGCACGGAACTCACCGAAAGCGTTCTTCCCAGCAAGGTTCACACAAAGAAAAAAAACCTTCTTATAAGGTTGAATTCTTTCTCACCCTCTCTTTTCTCTTCGTATCTTCTATCTTATACTTAATGGGACAATGGATTTAGAAGAGAAAGGGGGAGGAAGATGGTTTGTACCATAGAAGAACAGTTGTCTGCGCATAATATTCTCCCAAAAGACTGTAAGGTACTGGTAGCTGTTTCAGGTGGCCCAGATTCGATGGCACTGTTGCATTTCTTTCTTCAATTAAGGGATAAACAAAACTTACAAATAATGGCGGCTCATGTTCACCATGGCTTGCGAGATAAAACAGCAGACGCGGATGAACAATTCGTAAAAAGATGGTGTGAGTTACGAGACATTCCTTGTTTTACCACGAAAATAAATGTCCGTAAAGCTGTGAAGGAGAAGAGTGGCAACGTTCAAGAGGAGGCTCGTCGTTTGCGTTATGATTATTTGCGTGCACTTATGGAGAGGCACGGAATAGCATTTTTGGCAACAGGACATCACGCGGATGACCAGATGGAAACTATGCTTATGAAACAAGCCGAAGGTAGAGCGGTCTTAGGAGAACTTGGGATGGCATTTACTCGAATGTTTGGTTCAGGGCGATTAATCCGCCCGCTGCTTTGGGTGACAAAAAATGAAATTATCACATACTGTAAGAAGCATTCCATAGAGTATCGTGTCGATGAAAGTAACCATTCAGAAAAATATACAAGAAATCGATTTCGTCAATATGTACTTCCCTTTCTGAAGAAAGAAAATCCGTCTGTTCATTTACATTTTCAAGAATATATGGATTGGTTATCGGCAGAAAGGGAATACATTATAAATGAGGCCAAGTCTGCGATAGATCAGTTTATTGAAAGTAGAGATGACATTTCTGTGACAATACATATTAGTGGTTTCAGGTCTCTTCCTTACCCTTTACAAAGAAGAGGGATTCCTCTAGTATTAAATTATCTTTATCAACATAAAGTTCCAGAACTGTCTGTTTTACATATCGATCAGCTTTTAACACTCATACAGCAAGAGAACCCCTCCTTTTCCATAGACTGGCCTGGAGGGGTTAAGGTGTCTAGAAACTATGGCTTACTTACATTTTCGTTAGGAGCTGGAGAGAATAAATGGGTACAGCCTCAAAACATTCACCTCCCGCTTTCCGGGCAGGTGTCTTTTCACCATTTTTCTTTCGAGACAGAAAAGTATGATAGAAATAAAGAGACAGCAGATAATAAAAACACGTTGGTTTTAAAGGAAAATGAGATTTGTCTCCCTTTAACGATTCGAACGACAGAGCCAGGAGATCGAATTAATCCTTTAGGGATGCGGGGCAGAAAGAAAGTGAGCCGTCTATTCATTGACTCGAAAATTCCACGAGAAGAGCGAGGGCATTGGCCGGTTCTTACGGACGCTAACGGAAAGATATTGTGGGTTCCTTTATTAAGAAAATCATCTTTCCACGTTCCATCACCCAAAACAGACGATCGCTTGATTATCATACGTTGTAAAAAGAATAAGATTTCTTTTAAGTAAAAGCGTCCTATTAGGGGCTATAGGGTGAAATCTACACCTTTTTCGTGGTAAGATTAGGAACGGAAGCGTTTAAAATTATGAATTAGCAGGAGAGATCACTCGGGTAAAGAGCTGGAGAACCTCGAGATGATTATCCCAGCCATCGTTGTCACAGAACGTGATATAGGTGTGAGATCTGTTGCTAAGTATGTAAATGTCCATATCACATTGGGAGGGTATGAAAATACACGATGCATGACGACATTCAAGAAATATTAATTAGTGAAGAGAAGTTGCAGGAAAAAATAAGAGACATTGGAGAGCATGTCACACAAAAGTATGAAGGGAAGTTTCCTTTAGTGATTGGGGTTCTGAAAGGTGCTCTCCCATTTATGGCGGACGTGACGAGACAAATTTCAACTCACGTGGAAATCGATTTTATGGATGTTTCCAGCTATGGGAAAAGTACCGTGTCTTCCGGTGAAGTTAAGATAATTAAAGACTTGGACACGACGGTAGAAGGTCGGGACGTTATTATTTTAGAAGATATCATTGATAGTGGGTTAACTTTAAATTACTTAGTTAATTTACTTAAGCATCGAGGTGCTAATTCGTTAAAAATCATTACCCTTCTTGATAAGCCAGAAGGCCGGAAGGTGGAACTCGTCCCGGATCTAGCTGGTTTTACTGTTCCAGACGAGTTTGTTGTCGGTTATGGACTTGACTTTGCTGAAAAGTATAGAAACCTCCCATATATCGGTATATTAAAGCCTGAAGTTTACAAGGGGTCTTGATTGTGGGAAATAAAATAAATATGGTACTATTATCTAAGTTGTCGATGCCCTTGGGAGGAGGTCAGGAATGAATCGGATTTTTCGAAATACTGTTTTCTATTTATTGCTTTTCCTTGTTATTATTGGGATTATTAGTTTCCTAAGCAACGATCAAACGGAAACAAACGTAATAACAACGGATGAATTTCTTACGAAACTAGAAAATCAAGAAGTCTCTTCTGTCACTTTACAACCGGAGGGTGAAGTATATCTTGTTACAGGCCAGGAAGTCGGACAAGAGGATGCATCCTTCCAGACCTACTTACCAATTTCAGAAGAGAATACTCAATTGTTAATGACTGCAGGAGGACCGGATGGAGACTTGGCGCTGGAAACACAGCCGGCTGAAGAACCAAGTGCTTGGGTCACGTTTTTTACTTCCATCATTCCTTTTGTAATTATCTTTATTCTTTTCTTCTTCTTACTTAGCCAAGCTCAAGGCGGCGGTGGCCGAGTGATGAACTTTGGTAAAAGTAAGGCCAAGCTTTATCAAGAAGATAAGAAAAAAGCTCGCTTTAAAGATGTAGCGGGTGCAGAAGAAGAAAAGCAAGAGCTTGTTGAAGTGGTTGACTTCTTAAAGGATCCTCGAAAATATGCAAGCATTGGTGCACGTATTCCTAAAGGTGTGCTGCTTGTTGGTCCGCCAGGAACAGGTAAAACATTGATTGCCCGTGCAGTCGCAGGTGAAGCCGGTGTACCATTCTTCACGATCAGTGGTTCTGATTTCGTAGAAATGTTTGTCGGTGTTGGTGCTTCTCGTGTTCGTGATTTGTTCGAGAATGCTAAGAAAAATGCTCCATGTATTATATTTATAGATGAAATCGATGCAGTAGGTCGTCAGCGTGGCGCGGGTCTTGGCGGCGGTCACGATGAGAGAGAACAAACATTAAACCAGCTATTAGTGGAAATGGATGGGTTTGATGCCAATGAAGGAATTATCATCATTGCTGCAACGAACCGTTCCGATGTTCTCGATCCAGCTTTATTACGTCCAGGTCGTTTTGACCGTCAAATTATGGTTGGGCGTCCAGACGTTAAAGGCCGTGAAGAAATCTTGCACGTTCATGCAAGAAATAAGCCATTGGCAGAGGACGTTAATTTAGAAGCTATCGCACAACGTACTCCTGGGTTTTCCGGGGCTGACTTGGAAAACCTCTTGAATGAAGCAGCCCTTGTTGCCGCAAGAGAGGGAATGAAAAAGCTGAGAATGTCCCACGTCGAGGAAGCGATTGACAGGGTGATTGCGGGACCTGCTAAGAAAAGCCGTGTGATTTCTAAGAAGGAAAAAAATATTGTTGCCCATCATGAGGCGGGACATACAGTCGTTGGTGTGAAGTTAGAGAATGCTGATATGGTACACAAAGTGACGATTGTACCTCGGGGTCAGGCTGGTGGTTATGCAGTAATGCTGCCGAAGGAAGATCGTTACTTCATGACAAAACCAGAGTTGATGGACAAAATAATTGGTCTTCTTGGTGGACGGGTAGCGGAAGAAGTCATGTTTAATGAGGTTAGTACAGGCGCTCATAATGACTTCCAACGAGCAACCGACATTGCAAGAAAAATGGTGATGGAATATGGAATGAGTGAAAAACTCGGACCGCTGCAATTTGGATCATCATCAGGCGGCCAAGTCTTCCTTGGACGCGACATTCAAAATGAACCTAACTACAGTGATACCATCGCGTATGAAATTGACCAAGAAATTCAACGTATTATCAAGGAATGCTATGATCGTTGTAAGCAAATCCTTACTGATCATAAAGATAAGCTTGAGCTTGTGGCTCAGCATTTATTAGAATTAGAAACACTGGATGCGCAACAAATTCAATCTCTCGTGGAAGAAGGAAAACTGCCGGACGATCATCATTTGAACAAGAGTGATGACGAGGTTGGAATCTCTACTGATGAGGAAAATGAAAATCTGAAGGTAACCATTCAGTCGAAGTCCGACTCATCAGATGACGAGGAACAACCGAAAGACGAAGATAACGACAGTCCTTCACAATCGACGGATAACAGTGGAGAGAATGTTTCTCAGAATCAGAAAGACATCGAGCAGCTAGGTGACAATAAACCATCTTCAGCTGACGAAGACGATCGTAAATAATTTGTATCTCATAAAAGTAGGAAAAGTTACCATTCAAATGGTGAGCGGGGCATTCTAGCTCCAGCGCTCAGCCAAATGGGGGTCGGCGTTGCTCCACGTCAGAGCCCCTTGTGGCTGCCTTTTCTTAGAGGACGTGGGATGTTTGGGGTGCCGGTTTATGTCGGCATCCCTTTTCTGTCCTGTGCAAAAAAGGAAGAAGCATGTATAACAAAAAAAGAGGGAAACGTATGTTAATAGCGATAGATGTGGGAAATACAAACCTGGACATAGGCTTATTTTCTGATAATGAACTAAAGGTGCATTGGTGTTTGTCAACAAATAATAGAAAAACGGAAGATGAATATGGTTTGCAGCTGCGGGAGCTGCTAAGGAGCATACAAATAGACACGACATCGGTGACAGGTATAATCATTTCCTGTGTTGTCCCTCCTTTGCAGCCCGTATTAGAAAAGATGGGAAAGAAATATTTTGATGTTACCCCGATAACGGTAGGACCTGGGGTGAAAACAGGGTTAAACATTCGTTCTGATAATCCAAAGGAAGTCGGTTCTGATCGAATCGTAAATGCCGTAGCAGCAATCGAGGAATATAGTGTCCCATTAATTATTGTAAGTGTCGGTACCGCTACGACATTTTGTTATATTGATGAAAAATGTCTATATATGGGAGGGGTTATTGCTCCAGGTCCCGGTGTCTCTGCAGACGCTTTGTATAAAGAGGCATCAAAACTACCTCTTGTGGAAATGAGCAAACCGAAACGCATGATTGGAAAAAATACAGTAGATGCCTTACAGTCCGGTTTATTTTATGGATTCATTGGTCAAGTCGAAGGAGTTTTATATCGTTTAAAACATGAAGTGAAGAGTAACCCAACAGTCGTGGCAACAGGGAGATATTCTGATGTAGTGGCAGAAGCCGCAAACTCTGTGGACCGGGTGGACCCTCACTTAACGTTAAAAGGCCTTCATTACATTTATCAAAAAAATATGTCTTAAAAAAAGAAAGGACGAAATGTATATGAGTGATTATTTAGTAAAAGCGCTAGCTTATGAAGATAAAGTTAGAGCGTATGCTGTTCAGACAACGAATATGATAGATGAAGCGGTACATCGCCATCAGGCATGGCCAACTGCTGCTGCTGCTTTAGGAAGAGCTATGACAGCGGGCTCGATGATGGGGTCTATGCTAAAAGGAGATGACAAGTTAACCATAAAAATTGAAGGAGGCGGCCCGATGGGTCCCATTATTGTGGATACGAATTCCAGTGGGAATACGAGAGGGTACGCCCACAACATGCAAGTTCACTTTGATCTGAATCAGCATGGAAAATTAGATGTAGCCCGGGCAGTAGGAACAAACGGGGCACTTTCTGTCGTAAAAGACCTCGGATTGAAAGAGCACTTCACAGGAAGTGTGCCTATTATTTCCGGAGAACTTGGCGAGGATTTTACGTATTACTTCGTGACTTCTGAGCAGGTTCCGTCTTCTGTCGGTCTCGGAGTGTTGGTGAACCCGGACAATACGATAAAAGCAGCCGGAGGTTTTATTATACAACTTCTCCCGGGTGCGGATGATGAACTAGTGAATCAATTAGAAAACCAAATTGAAAATATGCCTCCTGTTTCTAAGCTGATTGAAAAAGGGAAGACACCAGAGGAAATGCTTCAAGTTATATTTGGAGAAGAGATCAAATTTATTGATAAATTTCCTGTTGCTTTTTCATGTCATTGTTCCGAAGAAAGAATTTCTAATGCTTTAATTTCACTTGGTTCCGAGGAGCTTCAGGATATGATCGTAGAAGATGGAGGAGCAGAAACCCAGTGTCATTTCTGTAATGAAATATACCAATTTAACGCAGAAGATTTAGAGCGTTTGAAAGAAAAGGCACAACAAATAGAGAATGGATAGGAAGTGTCAGAGTTTTTAGTTGACAGTATTAAAAAAGCTTGCTACTATAAAATTATTAAAAACCAATAAACTTACTTGGTCTTTTAAGGAGGCAATGTTACCATGAAAGTCGGAAATAATATTACGGAACTTATTGGAAATACACCTTTAGTGAAACTTAACAGATTAACTGGAGAAAATGATGCAGATGTTTATTTGAAACTAGAATTTATGAATCCAGGCAGCAGTGTGAAAGATCGTATTGCGCTTGCAATGGTAGAAGCAGCAGAAAGAGACGGAAACTTAAAGCCTGGTGATACGATCATTGAACCGACAAGCGGTAACACAGGTATTGGTCTTGCAATGGTAGCGGCAGCAAAAGGGTATAAAGCGATTCTTGTTATGCCTGAAACGATGAGTTTAGAACGTCGTAATTTACTTCGTGCGTATGGAGCCGAGTTAATCCTTACCCCAGGTCCTGATGGGATGGGCGGGGCTATCAAAAAGGCTAATGAACTAGTCAAAGAAAAAGACTATTTCATGCCGCAGCAATTTGAAAATCCAGCAAACCCTGATATTCATCGCGAAACAACAGGACGTGAATTGTTAGAGCAAGTAGACGGACAAATCGATGCGTTCATTTCAGGCATCGGTACGGGCGGTACCATTACAGGGGCCGGCAATTTGCTGAAAGAGCATTATCCAGACTTGAAAGTGATTGCCATTGAACCGGAGGATTCTCCAGTTTTGAGCGGTGGAAATAAAGGGCCGCATAAAATTCAAGGAATTGGAGCCGGCTTCGTTCCAGAAATTCTAGATACGGACAGCTATGATGAAATCGCCAAAGTAACGACAGAGCAGTCGTTTGAATATGCGAGAAGAGCGGCAAAAGAAGAAGGAATTCTTGGAGGTATTTCTTCTGGAGCAGCTATATATGTGGCATTGGAAGAAGCAAAGAAACTTGGAAAAGGGAAAAAAGTAGTTGCGGTGCTGCCAAGTAACGGGGAGCGTTACCTCAGTACTCCACTTTATCAATTTGAAGAAGACAATGAATAAAAAGGAATCCAGCCTGAGCAGATAGATTTTTCTGCTTGGGCTATTTTAATGTTCTAAGATAAGGAAGAAAGTATAAGATTCATGGAGTGATGCCTAGCTACAGCTATTGCAGCTGACAATCGAATGCTATGCTTTTTTTTCTGATCGTCTTACCCATTAACCGATCAGAGAATATTTCTAGATAAACATCCTCCCAACGTTAAAATGACTGAAAGTGCTGATACTTTCTGTTGAAATATGCTAGGATGAAAGCATTACTAAACGCGGAGGTCGTATCATGAAAGAAGATTTAGCGTCTATACCGGATCGTTCTGGTGGTTCTTATAAAACGTTTGGTCGTTCTGTTCCTTTTCCCGAAAATCAATTTTTTTCGGCATATTGCGGATTAAGTAGCGATAGGACCTATCATGTGTTGCTCGAAAGTGGTAACCGTGGAAGATACAGCATTGCGGCTTTTCATCCTTTCGCCGTCATTCGCGGTAAAGAGAAGGTACTTACGATACAAACGCAAAAACAAACGGAAACGCGTAGAGGAGATCCTTTGGAGGAAATGAAGAAGTGGTTATCGCCATACGAAGTGGAGAGAAATCCATCCTTCCCTGATTTTCAGGGAGGCATATTAGGATACATTAGTTATGATTATCACAAACATATAGAGGCCATAGTGCCTTCCACAGACGATGACTTGGAGACAGACGATATATACTTTCTGGCGTTTCAACATGTATTTGTTTATGACCACGAGGAGAAAAAGCTATGGGTCATCGGCATCCACACCACTGAGGAAGAGGCCGATAAGCAGATAAATCATTACATAACGCAGTGGGAACATGCTAGGAAGGTATCGTGGGACAATCATTTCGAAAATTGGCACCCCCCTCATCCTAAGCTTTCTTCTAACAGAAAGCTGACTTTTACGAAGGATTCATTTAAAGCTGCTGTTTTCCGCATTCAAGATTATATTCGTGCAGGAGATACATTCCAGGTAAATATTTCTGTAAGGGAAGAACAGACCGTAAAAACGCCTCCCCTTCATATTTATGAGAAGCTTAGAGAAATCAATCCCTCTCCGTATATGGGATATTTTCATACTCCAGATTTACAAATTGTGAATGGTTCGCCGGAGTTATTAATAAAAAAGAGGGGCTGTGACATCTCTACACGTCCGATAGCTGGTACGCGCCCTCGCGGAGAATCAGAGGACGAAGATAGAGAATATGAACGAGACATGCTTCTTAATGAGAAAGAACGAGCGGAACATGCCATGCTTGTTGACCTTGAACGCAATGATTTGGGAAAAGTTTGTGAATATGGATCGGTGAAGGTAGATGACTTTATGACAGTAGAGAGGTACTCTCATGTCATGCATATTGTGTCTCACATTACAGGAAAACTTTCCGCTAAAACTGATGTTTATGGTATGATTAAAGCAGCTTTTCCTGGAGGTACCATAACGGGGGCTCCTAAGATTCGAACGATGGAAATTATCGAAGAATTGGAAACCGTCCGAAGAGGAATTTACACTGGATCCATCGGTTGGATTGGTTATAATCAGGATACGGAATTAAATATCGTTATACGAACGATGGTTGTGAAAGGGAGTCATGCTTACGTCCAGGCAGGGGCAGGGATTGTTATTGATTCTCGTCCGGAAGCTGAATTTGAGGAGTCTTTAAAAAAAGCAAAAGCCTTATGGAAAGCAAAAGAGTTGAGTGAAAGAGAGATGAAAGCGAGAGTGAAAGAAAGAAGCGCTTTGGACTCTCTACGATGAGCTGAGAAGAGGAGGAAGTTATTGATGATTTTAATGATTGATAATTACGATTCGTTTACGTACAATCTCGTTCAATACTTGGGAGAACTCGGTGAAGAACTGGTAGTGAAGAGGAATGATAAAATAACGATTCAAGAGATAGAGGAATTAGCTCCGGATTACCTGATGATTTCTCCAGGCCCTTGCACGCCGGATGACGCAGGGATAAGTCTAGAGGCTGTCCGTTATTTTGCGGGAAAAATACCTATCTTTGGGGTATGTCTTGGGCATCAAACGATTGCTCAAGTATTTGGCGGAAGAGTGATCCGGGCGGAAGAACTCATGCACGGAAAAACATCTGAAATCTTTCACGATGGATTGACCGTGTACCATCAACTGTCAGATCCGTTTCTAGCCACTCGGTACCATTCCCTCATTGTGGAAAAGGAATCTCTGCCAGATTGCTTTGAAATTTCTTCCTGGACGGAAGAAGGAGAAATAATGGGAATTCGCCACCGAACATTACAGGTGGAGGGTGTGCAATTTCACCCAGAGTCGATTATGACAGCGGATGGAAAACAACTCCTTCAAAACTTTATAAATTCCTACCGCGTAAAGCAAGGGGTATAAGAACATGTACGTATATATAAATGATGAAATAAAAAAGGCGAGCGATGCTCGTCTTTCTGTATTTGAGCATGGATTTATGTATGGTCTGGGGCTCTTTGAGACGTTTCGAATCTACGATGGGCATCCATTTTTACTTGATGATCATTTTGAACGACTGGAACGGGGCCTTCAAGAGATGAACATTTCTTGGAGATACAACCGAGAAGAAGTATTTCAAAATCTTAAAAAGTTGCTGGAGGCAAATCAGTGGAAAAATGCCTATGTCCGTTATAACATAGCCGCAGGAAAAGGTGAACTAGGTTTGGCTGTTGATCCTTATCAAGAACCTACTGAAATTATCTATATGAAACCACTTGACTATGCTAGTAAAACAGGAAAGAACCAAAAACAAGGCCGCATACTAGAGGTGAGAAGAAATACTCCCGAGACATCGGAACGGTTAAAGTCACACCATTTTTTAAATAGCATGTTAGGAAAATGGGAATTGAGAGGAGAAGAAGGTGTAGAAGGGATTTTTTTGACGGAGTGCGGTCATATTGCGGAAGGCACTGTGTCAAACGTTTTTTGGGTGAAGAATCATACGATCTATACCCCTTCGCTCCAGACTGGCATTCTGCCCGGTATCACACGGTCTTTTATTATACAATTAGCAAAAAAATTGTCGTTTCATGTACGTGTTGGCAAGTTCCCCCTCCAACATTTAATGGAAGCAGACGAAGCTTTTGTCACAAACTCAATACAAGAGATCGTCAGCTTAACAGCGATCAATGACAAACAATTTGAGAAGGGGAAAGACTCCCTTACAGACGTTCTCTTAGACAAATATCGACAATACTGCCATCACCTATGGAAATCGGAGGATATCTTTAATAAAATGAATGAAATATAATGGGGAACTATACGGAAGAAGGGAAGAGTGAGTAATGAAAAAGGAATTGAAAGTCGGGCCATGGACGCTGGATTTTTCTCGAAAGACTTACGTGATGGGGATTTTAAACGTCACTCCTGATTCATTTTCAGATGGAGGGCGTTGGAATACGGAAGATAAAGCAGTTGAGCGGGCTATCGAAATGATTCATGAAGGAGCAGAGATAATTGATATCGGCGGCGAATCAACACGGCCTGGTTATGTTAAAGTGGATACGGAAGAAGAGGTAAACAGAGTGACTCCGGCAATAAGAGCTGTGTCGAGAGAGGTGGATGTCCCCCTTTCCATTGACACGTATAAAGCAGAGACGGCTCGTCAAGCGCTAGAAGCTGGTGCCACTATAATCAATGATATTTGGGGGGCGAAAGCTGACCCTGATATGGCCTATGTAGCGGCGGAATATGAAGCCCCCATTATTCTTATGCACAACCGGGATAATATGAATTATACGGATATTATGTCGGACATCTTGAGAGATGTGGAAGAGAGCATAGAGATATGTCACCGTGCCGGTGTAAAAGATGATCGAATTATTTTGGATCCGGGAATTGGTTTTGCAAAGACTTATGAACAGAATTTGGAAGTGATGAGACGACTAGAAGAGTTTACTTCACTTGGATATCCTGTCCTCTTAGGTACGTCGCGTAAATCGCTAATCGCTGAAACGTTACAACTTCCGCCTCACGATCGCGTCGAGGGAACAGGAGCCACTGTCAGTTTAGGGATTGAAAGAGGCTGTGACATAGTGAGAGTGCATGACGTGAAGGAAATGAGCCGAACTGTCAAAATGATGGATGCGATGCTTGGGAAAGGGACGGTGAATACCGTTGGATAAAATACATTTAAACGGAATGTCTTTTTACGGGTATCATGGTGTTTATGAAGAAGAGAATAAATTAGGACAGCATTTTATTGTTGACCTTACCATGACGGCAGATTTAAAAGAGGCAGCTTTGAAAGACGATTTAATGCAAAGTGTAAACTATGGAGATGCCTACGAACTAGTAAAAGAAATGGTAGAAGGGACCACTTACAATTTAGTAGAAACCATTACAGAGAAAATCGCACAGGCCATATTGGCAGAGCATTCCATTGTGGAAGAAGTGACCGTCAAAGTAACTAAGCCTAACCCTCCTATTAACGGCCATTACGATGCCGTAGCCATAGAAATGACGAGGAAACGAACATGAAAAGAGTATTTTTAAGTCTAGGTTCTAACGTAGGAGACAGAGAAAGATATTTGCATCAGGCAATTGAGCACTTAGCATCCAGAGAGTCAATCAAAATCAGTCAAGTCTCCTCTATTTATGAAACTAGGCCGGTAGGAGTGACCGATCAACCAGAATTTTTAAATATGGTCATTGAGATTTCCACTTCCTTAACGCCGCAAATTTTATTACAGACCACGCAACGTATTGAGAGAAATTTAAATCGAATAAGAGACCGACGCTGGGGACCTCGCACGATAGATCTTGACATTTTACTCTTCAATGATGAAAATATTAGAATGACTGATTTATCTATTCCACATCCAAGGATGTGTGAGCGTGCTTTTGTCATGGTGCCACTATGCGAGATTGCTTCTAATGTCACTTATCCAATGGATAATAAAACGATCCGTGAGTTAGCCGCCAGCTTACCCATAAGTGAAAAGGATGGAGTCCGGTTATGGAAGAAATACACTTGGCCGGCAGATACGGAAATTGGCAGGACACACAGGAGAGTTCAATAATAGCAGCAGCGGGATTATACAGTGGGGGTACTATGGATCAGGAACCCTTAAAAATAGAAGAAATGAAGCAGGAGGTGGAATACATGCTTAAAATAGGCGACATAGAGATGAAAAACCAAGTAGTTCTTGCTCCGATGGCAGGAGTATGTAACCCTGCTTTTCGCTTAATTGCAAAAGAGTTTGGGACTGGTTTAGTGTGCGCAGAAATGGTTAGTGATAAAGCCATTCTGAATAAAAATGAGAAGTCTTTAAAAATGCTGTATGTCGATGAGCGTGAAAAGCCATTAAGTTTACAAATTTTTGGTGGGGATAAGGAGACAATGGCAGAAGCGGCAAGAGTGGTTGATCAACAGACAAACGCTGATATTATAGATATTAATATGGGATGTCCGGTTCCCAAAATCACAAAGTGTGATGCTGGTGCAAAATGGCTGCTAAACCCAGATAAAATTTACGAGATGGTAAAAGTAGCGGTAGAATCGGTCGACAAACCAGTTACTGTAAAAATGAGAATGGGCTGGGATGAAGATAACATTCTGGCAGTAGAGAATGCTCAAGCTATCGAAGCTGCTGGAGGCCAGGCGGTTTCCGTCCATGGACGTACTCGGGTTCAAATGTATGAAGGAACTGCAAATTGGGATATCCTGAAAGAAGTAAAAGAGTCTGTAAACATTCCTGTGATTGGGAATGGAGATGTAAAAACCCCGCAAGATGCAAAAGCTATGCTTGATCAAACAGGAGTGGACGGGGTCATGATTGGCCGAGCTGCATTAGGTAATCCTTGGATGCTTTATCGAACCATTCAATACCTTGAAAGTGGTACACTTACTAACGAACCTTCTCCTCGTGAAAAAATGGACGTATGCATGATTCACATGGATCGGTTAATACACTTAAAAGGTGAACAAGTAGCTGTGAGGGAAATGCGAAAACACGCAGCCTGGTATTTAAAAGGCATGCGTGGAAACAGCAAAGTTCGTAATCAAATCAATCAGCTCCATAAACGGGACGACGTCGCTGCCGCGTTATATGATTTTGTAGATTCTCTAGAACAACAAGAAACAGCAAAAGCATCGGCTGTTTAGGCAGAAGGCAACGGGGCTGCCTCTTTCTATCAGAAAGAGACAGTCCCTTTACATAGTATTCTGAAAGGAATATGTATAAAACTACAGATAATGAAGGAGTTGACGTTGTGAGTCAAGAACAAGAATATAATGATCAAATGCAAGTGCGCCGGGAGAAGATGCAGTCGCTCCAAGAAGAAGGGAAAGACCCTTTCGGTCAACGCTTTGACCGAACGCACACAGCCTCTTCGATGACAGAAGAATTTGATTCATACAGCAAAGAAGAACTGGAACAACAAGAAAATACTGTATCTCTCGCTGGGCGGGTAATGACAAAGCGTGGAAAAGGAAAAGCAGGGTTTGCCCATATTCAAGATTTAACTGGACAGTTGCAGATTTACGTAAGAAAAGACCAAGTGGGCGAAGAGGCTTATGAGTTATTCCAAAATACGGATATTGGTGATTTTGTTGGAGTTGTTGGGACAGCATTTAAAACAAAAGTGGGAGAGCTGTCGGTGAAAGCTTCAACGTTTCAACTTCTTTCTAAATCGCTTCGTCCGTTACCGGATAAGTTTCATGGATTAAAAGATATTGAACAACGGTACCGTCAGCGTTACTTAGATTTAGTGGTCAATCCTGAAGTACGTGAAACGTTTGTCATACGCAGTAAAATATTACAGTCTATGAGACGATACCTTGATCATAACGGGTTCTTAGAAGTAGAAACACCTATGCTTCATTCTATACCGGGAGGAGCAGCAGCACGACCTTTCATTACTCATCACAATGCGCTAGATATGGAGTTATATATGCGAATTGCCATTGAACTTCATTTAAAGCGATTAATTGTCGGCGGGCTGGAGAAAGTGTATGAAATTGGCCGGGTATTTAGAAATGAAGGTATTTCTACACGTCATAACCCTGAGTTTACGATGATGGAACTATACGAAGCATATGCTGACTACAAAGATATTATGGACCTTACGGAGAATTTAATCGCTCATATCGCAAAGGAAGTACTAGGGACTGCTAAAATCACGTATGACGAGTATGAGATAGATTTAACTCCGGCATGGCGTCGTGTTCACATGGTAGATGCCATTAAGGAAGAAACAGGTGTTGATTTTTGGGTTGAGATGACAGATGAAGAAGCGCATGAATTGGCGAAAAAGCATAATGTGCCTGTCAAGGCTAGCATGACTGCCGGTCACATCATTAATGAATTTTTTGAGCACTTTGTTGAAGAAAAATTGATACAGCCAACATTCGTATATGGTCATCCAACGGCTATTTCTCCACTCGCAAAGAAAAACGAAGACGATCCTCGTTTTACGGATAGATTCGAGTTGTTCATTGTAGGAAGAGAGCATGCTAACGCCTTTACGGAGCTGAATGATCCTATCGACCAACGGCAACGGTTTGAAGCTCAAGTGGCTGAAAGAGAGCAAGGAGACGAGGAAGCACACATGATGGATACAGATTACCTGGAGGCTATGGAGTATGGACTGCCGCCAACAGGTGGATTGGGCATTGGAATCGACCGTCTTGTTATGCTATTAACTAATTCTCCTTCAATTAGAGATGTTCTCTTATTCCCACAAATGCGTAAGCAAACAAATGACTAGGATAATACACTTTCTCATCTAGTCATAAAAATGGCGACTGAAATGGGGCTCGGGAAATCGAGTCCCATTTTAAAGTCTTTGAATGTTTTCGGGTTTCGCAGCAGCAGCGTTCAGACACTAGACACTACAAAAGTCTACAAGGTAATAACATTATGTATAGCACGGCAAAGTTAACGCCTCCAGTGTGAGGAAGTCAGGACGATTGTGTTATTGGGTTATTGTGCAATAAATAAAAGTCAAGTCATATAGTCGGTGAAAGTGTGCAGAAGTCGTGTGTCGAAAATATTAGTTCATGGTTCATATCATCTATCTAGAAAAAACTCGCCCATATTTTTTTGAAAAAGGGTTGCATAAATCTTGGGCAGGTGATATATTATTATCCGTCGTCAAAAACACGACGACAATTGAGTTGAAAAAACAACTTAAAAAAGTGTTGACACCAAATGGTGACGGTGTTATTATTAAAAAGTCGCCATTAAGCGACACGGAAATTGTCCTTTGAAAATTGAATGAAAGTCAAGCGTCTGTTAATTTCTTTATAAAAGAACAAAGCGAGCAATCGCTTTACAGCTTGTATCAAATAATCCAATTTTATGGAGAGTTTGATCCTGGCTCAGGACGAACGCTGGCGGCGTGCCTAATACATGCAAGTCGAGCGCGGGAAACAGGCAGATCCCTTCGGGGTGACGCCTGTGGAACGAGCGGCGGACGGGTGAGTAACACGTGGGCAACCTGCCTTAGAGACTGGGATAACCCCGGGAAACCGGGGCTAATACCGGATAATCAAAAGAATCGCATGATTCTTTTGTAAAAGTGGGGACTTGTT
>NZ_FONT01000007.1 GCF_900113025.1 Alteribacillus iranensis
GGGAGAATTTCATTTTAACTTTAACAACGAAGCTTACAGAATTGAAAAAAGGGCTGTCAAAAGGTCATTTTTTATGACCTTTTGATACAGCCCCTTTCTTCTATGAATTGCCTGTTTGGTGTTTCTCCTTTACGGAAAATTCTATACAATAAAGCGGAAGGAGGAAATAAAATGAAACGAATAGTAAAAGATATCTTACTGATCCTCATTGGATCATTTATATTTTCAATCGGGATTAATTACTTCGCTATTCCCAACCGTCTCTCTGAAGGCGGCGTGATTGGTATTACCATTGTTACATATTATTTATTTGGCTGGTCGCCAGGTATTGTGAACTTTATTGTCAATGCTGTGCTTCTCGGAGCCGGTTATAAGTTTTTCTCGAAACGTGTAATTTATTACACGATTGTATCTATTTTATTTACTTCTTTATTCTTACATCTTACCGTCAACTGGGCTGCCGATATTAATGATGATACCCTCTTGGCTGCTTTATTTGCGGGTCTTGCTGTCGGTCTGGGGCTTGGTCTGATTTTTAGAAGTGGTGGAACATCCGGCGGATCAGCGATTCTTGCCAGGCTTGCCAATCAATACCTTGGCTGGAGTATTGGCAAAGGAATGCTGATTATCGACATAGGTGTGATTGTCGGTTCTGCTTTTATTATCGGTCAAGAAAAAGCGATGTACACGCTTATCGCTGTCTATGTAGGAGCAAAAGTCATTGATATCGTCGTCGAAGGGGCCAGTGAAAGGATAGCTGTTATGATTATTTCCAGTTCCCCCGAAGAAGTACTCGAAGCCGTTACGAATAAAATGGCCCGGGGACTTACCGTTTTAGAAGGACGCGGCGGCTATACGAATACGAACAAAGAGGTATTATATATCGTCCTAAATAAACAAGAAATTGTTCAATTAAAGAAAATTATTGAAGACATTGATCCGAGCGCTTATGTCACTATACATAATGTCCATGAAGTGTTCCGTACCGGCTATAAGGGCAAATGATTGTCCAATGGACTCCCCCTATTAATTGAAAATTTCCTTCGTTATGTGCCCAAACTCTCCTAGTTGTAGGGGAACGCCCATATCATTTGGCCATTCATTCGCATAGAGTAATATCAAATGTGGATGGAGGTGTTCAACCATGAGTGGAACGGGTCATGGATATCATAACGGTTTTGCGTTGATCGTAGTATTGTTTATTTTGCTGATTATCGTAGGATCGGCTTGGGTGTATTAACGACCTGCCAAAGCCATCAAGAGGAAAGGGGGTATTATCGTGGGATACGATAAAGGAGGCTATGGAATGGAAGGATTCGCGTTGATTGTCGTCCTCTTCATTCTTTTAATCATCGTAGGTGCTGCTTGGTGTTAATCATAAGAAAAGGATAAGCGCTCTTCTAGTGAGTGGGAAGTGCTGAAAGTTAACTGCCAGCAGCCGCTTTTTGGCTTCTGGCAGTTGAATAAAGCAACTTGGAGCGGGCGCAGAAGCTAGACAAAGACTGAACGGGCACTGATGCCCGCTCAGTCTTTTATGTTCAGAGATAAGAAAGCATTCATGGAGTGATGTCTAGCTCCAGCGCCCAGACGCTCTGGAGGCCCACAGTTGAATGATCTTTTGCCAAAAACGCAAACGTCCTGTTTGCAACGCAGAAGTCATTACATCGTGTACAAGCTAACGCAAAAATCAACGCATCCTGCGTAAGCCAGCGCAGAATTCAGCACGTCCTGTGCAAGCCAGGGCACTTGCGCTTATCTTGTCGCACGTGCTTCATTTCCTTTCGCTTCTTAAAATGCTTCCATAAATTGAAGAATCGCTGGCCCAAGAACTACTATAAAGATCGTTGGAAAGATAAATAGAACTAATGGAAAAAGCATTTTTATCGGTGCTTGCATCGCCGCTTCCTCCGCTCGTTGTCTTCGTTTGTTTCTCACATCTTCCGCTTGAACTTTTAGAACGCTCACTATTCCTATGCCTAACTTCTCCGCTTGGACCACATTATAAATAAAAGCATTCAGTTCATCAAAAGAGAGTCTCTCAGAAATTCCTTGCAGTGCTTCTTTTCGTGTTCGACCTAATCGTAACTCATCAAGACAAACACGGAACTCATCGGAAAGAATACCATGTCTGCGCGACACTACCTTACTTAACGCTGCGTCAAATCCAAGGCCCGCTTCTAAACTTATCGTTAACAGATCGAGGGTATCCGGTAATTCTCTTAAAGCTTGATGTACCCTGTTTTTGATCTTCATGTTTATATAGTATCGAGGCATGAAGAGTCCAAAGATAGCAGCACAAAACGTGATGAAAAAAGTCACAAAGACAGATTGGCCTACTAATATTGACAATACAACCGTTAAGACCGGAAGTCCAATAAGTAAACCAAACTGGAATAATTGGAACTCAACTGAACTCCAACTAAAAGGTCGACCAGCCTGTTGTAATTTTCGTTCCAACTGTGATGTACGTTCTCGGCTTATCCGTCTTTGGTACGTTCGTTTAAATTTTTTCCATCCCGGCTCGATCACCCGTTGAAAAAAAGTGAAGTCTTCCTCCATTTCATCTGAGGAAACCCGGGAAGAATGAAAATACGTATCTATCCTTCTTTGGATGACGTATTGTTTGTCATATCGGTAAGCAAAAAAAATGTAAAAGCAGAGACTAATAAAGAGAAAAAAACTCATCGTCACAATAAACATTCTTTCACACCTCGATTGTTGTTATCTTACGAATAAACACAAAACCGAGAATAGCTCCCATTCCAGCTGCTATTATCATAAAACGTCCGATCGGGTGAGTGAATAACGTTGAGATATATTCTGGATTCATTAAATATATAACGATCCCAAGACCGATGGGAAGCAGGCTAATGATGATTCCTGATAATCTCCCTTGCGCCGTCAATGTTTTTACTTGATTAGCTATTTTTTCTCTCTCTCGAGTCGTTTCAATGATCTTATCCAGAAGATATGCCAAATTCCCTCCTACCTGTCGTTGAATTAATATTGCTTCTGTTAACAGCTCAAGATCTTCACTAGGCATTCTGTCTTTCCAAGCCCGTAACGCATCCTCCATGCTGCTTCCGTACTGCATTTCCTTTAGTACAAGTTCTACTTCTTCTTTAATAGGCGAGTAAGACTCTTCTGATACCATTTTTAAAGCTTGTGGAAAGCTATAACCAGCTCTTAATGATCCAGTAATGGTAATTAACATATCAGGAAGCATATCGTTAAACTGTTGTATTCGCTTATTTCTTTTCCGTTGAAGCCATATTTTTGGGATGATGTAACCGATGACAGCTCCAATTATTGCAGCTCCTACTCTTTGAAAAACAAGATAAAAAATACCTGCCATAATAAGAAGAGAAAAGAGCTGAAAGACAACAAACTCTTCTGGTTTAATGGGCAATCCTGCTTGAGCGATTTGTTGATTTAACTGATCATTCCGTTTTGATGGCTTTCTATTACGAATCAGAAGCAATTTAAGTTTCTCATTATAATTCTTAATGATATCTTTGAAGGTGAAAGTTGGAAACGTACTCCGCTTCATCTTCGTATCTTCATTAGACTTATAGACCATTGCATCTATGGACAGCACAATAAGAAACAAAGTGATAAAGATAGAAAGTGCCAACAATACCTTCATTCAATATCCTCCTGTTCAGTAAAAATAGAAGGTGGTAAATGAATACCAGCCTGATCAAAACGATCATAAAATTTTGGACGGACACCGGTTGGTACTAGTTTTCCTTTAATTTTCCCGTTACTGTCCACTCCCATTTGACGGAAAGTAAAAATGTCTTGTAAGACGATGATATCCCCTTCGAGTCCTTGTACTTCAGTAATATTTGTTATCCGGCGAGAACCATCCCTCAGCCTGGCTTGATGGATAATAAGATGCAGAGCGCCGGCAATTTGTTCTCTGATAGCCTTGATAGGCAGTTCCATTCCAGCCATGAGAACCATCGTTTCCAAGCGTGATATCATATCACGAGGACTGTTCGCGTGCCCGGTAGCCAGAGAACCATCATGTCCTGTATTCATTGCTTGAAGCATGTCTAACGCTTCCCCGCTTCGTACTTCTCCAATCACAATACGATCGGGCCTCATTCGAAGCGAGTTTCTTACTAAATCACGGATCGTAACTGCGCCTTTTCCCTCAATATTCGGTGGACGTGTTTCTAATGACACAACATGCTCCTGCCCAAGTTGAAGTTCCGCGGCGTCCTCTATTGTAACAATCCGGTCTTCGTTAGATATAAAATTAGACAACACATTCAAAGTAGTAGTCTTCCCAGACCCTGTTCCGCCGCTCACAAAAATATTTAAGTGGGCTTGGACACACGCTTCTATAAAAAGAGCCATTTCTTTCGTCAAAGAACCGAAACGGATGAGATCATCAATTGTTAATGGGTCTTTAGAAAATTTTCTTATTGTTATGGTGGGACCACCTAACGCGAGAGGAGGAATAATCGCATTAACACGAGATCCATCTCGCAAACGGGCATCCACCATAGGACTACTTTCATCAATCCGCCTTCCGAGAGGCGCTACAATTTTCTCGAGAACTTGCATAACATGATCGTTATCTCGAAAGGTAACATCGGTTCGAGTCAATCTGCCCTTTCGCTCGACATAAACTTGATTCGGACCGTTCACCATTACTTCCGATACATCTTCGTCAAGAAGTAACGGATTGATCGGACCATATCCTGTTAAATCATTCGTAATTTCTTCTATTAGAGCAGAGCGGTTACGAATTGGAGGGAGATCCTCATTTTCACTAATAATTTCATCAATGATAGGATCTAAATCGGGTACGATATCCTCTATCTCATCTTCTTTACGTTCCCGAAGGATATACTTAAAAACTAAGTTTTTCACTTCCGCATTTTCATAAACCGAATAAGTAGCAGTCGGAGTACTTCTAGGAGGAGAATGAACTGGTGTTTCGGTTTCCTGCCCCTTGCTTTCTTGTTGATTGGGTTCGGGAATTTCCCCTTCCGATTGAGGATTTTCATGAGATCGACCTGATGACTTTGCTGATTGTATTCTATCTAGTAACCCCAATGAATTCCCTCCTCTCTATTTTTTCCAGGGACGCAGCGTTTTTTGAAGCAATCTTTTCCTTGTATTTGTTCGATATTTCTGCTCATATGGAAAGAGGGTATCGACCATATGAAACATAGCTTTTGATATTTCCAGCTTTGGCCGCTCTGTAACAAACGGGATGCCAGTCTCTAACGAGTAAGAAACGTGCTTATAGTCATTGGATAAATAGAATAGTTGGTTTGTATCAAGCATTTCATTCAATTCATTCGCTCGTATACTGCCTAGCGAAGTTGAACGATTTACTATGATACTTGCTTTACTTTTCATGTTAAGTTTTTCTAATGTTTCGAGCATTAATTTCGTGTTTTTCAATGCAGCCATACCGTTTGATGTTACGATGAGAAGCTGATCAGAGAGTTCCATAATCGACAAACTCCGTTCGCTAAAGCCTGGCATCGTGTCGACGAGCACATAATCACTATTAGCCTTCATTTCATTTAAAATACTAGATAAATCGTTTTCCGTAATATAATCGGCTTCTTCCGGTCTTTCCGGTGCTGCTAATATCTCCACTCCGCTTACATGTCTTTCATAGAAATCAGAGACATTTTTGCCGTCATCTCTTGTTACCACATCAGTAATGGTATTCGCAGGAACAACGTCCATAGCCATACATAAATCTCCAAACTGTAAATCACCATCTAAAGCCGCTACCTTGTTGCCTCGCGAGGCTAATATCACACTTATATTGACCGTTATCATCGTACGCCCCGTTCCCCCTGTGGCACTACAAACGGCTATTAATTCACCTGGCATCCTCTCCCTCCTTTCTTATTCTTACAATGGCTCCTCTAACTCGATAATTCGGCTGCTAATCCAGCCCCGATTGCCATTTCCATATTCCACGTGGAGCCATGATCTGTCGTCTTCATCTTTTTCCATTTCATTTGTGTAATATAATGGGGTCCCTCCATCTACTACGCTCATAATGGTTGCATTCAAGCTCGGATTCTCGCGAATATTTGCCCTATACGTGTATGGAACAAAATAGAGGGAAGTGTTTGCCTCATCTCTATCCTCCTCTTCATCAGGTGAACCCTCCATCGATGTTTCTTCCGTTGAATTTTCTTCTGGGACGTCATTATCTTCTGAAGAATTATTTTCTTCTTCCGGAGAAGGTGTCAAATATGAATCCATAATCGGATCTTCCGGAATTTCTGGAATATGGTTCTCCTCTTCGTCTATATCCCGTTTACTATGTAAGGCAAGCTGTAAGTTCCCAGTTTCACTGCTATTAACAACAGTTACTGCTTGATCAATTGTTAATTCAAGTGTTACGGACTGATACTCTTCTGTGACTTCTTCTCCCTCTTCGTTCGTGACGGTTTCTGTCATTCTTTCTCCAACTGATAAGATCGGTACACCGCTTAAAAGCAGCTCACTCGTATACAGATCAGGGTCAATTTCAGAAGGCCTGCTTAAAATGACGTCGACATAATCACCAGGTTCGATTAAGTTTGAAACAGAGCGAACATAATCCACTCCAATCGAAACTGCTCTCATCCCTTCATTAATCCGCTCTGATATAAAGGAAGATTCTTCTTCCCGTCTTATATGATGATCGAGAATGACCTCTTCTTGTGCTATGTAGGAAGACGTAAATTGTCCGATCACTGCCTCTAAATCTTGCACGGCATTGGGATGAACTTGCGATTCAGGTAATTCTCTTACTTCTATTAGCTCTTCCGTGAACTCTGCATTTTCTTCTATCGGTTCTGCAGCGACAATGACTTCTATCGTTGGTTCCTCTACCTCTGTTTCTGTTGGCTCGGCAGGACCAAACCGGTTAATAAAGAAGAAAAAGAGAAGTGTGGTCAATAAACCGGCGATTCCTGCATATATCACTAATTTCTTTGGTCTCATCGTTCCCCCACCCCTTAATAGGTTAATCTCGCCGAATACGCTCCACGATCTGCCGCGCCGCCAGTGACCGCCCCAGAGCCTACCCATTTAATAAATTTCCCCCTTACAGAATCATCCTTTCTGTCCATTTGTTCTAGGAGATAAAAGTACGCAAATCCTCTCACTTCTACTTCCCGATAATTTGTCTGATTTCCAATTGGACGAAAGACTACAACAGTAACGATTCTGTCACAGTCTCTATCATACATCCCACAATTATCATTCATTCGATAATTCACACCATCTCTTGTTGGTCCTGAAATATTACCCGTTTGTGTTCGGACAACATCTCCGACACGCAATGTTTCTTGAAAGCCCTCCCGCAGTGTCTCTTCGTAAACTCTTGCTCCTGGTCCTTCTAGTGCCAGAATACCGAAGTTACCTCCTGTAGCATCGCCAGAATCTACTTTCAAGCTATATGTTTCTCCATAATTTAATGTTGTCGTCTCTCGAATACCAAACGGGACAGCTCCCGTTGTTTCACTGATTACTCCTAATTCTGCGGTCGCGTCTGAACGAACGTCCACCATTTCTATTCCGAACAGACTGGAGAAAAACAGAGGAACATTTTTTTCAAGGTTGACTGTCAAAGATTCTTCCATCGTAATTTGTAATTCGCCAAGGCTTCCTATTTCTTCGTGAGCTTCGAGCACTTCATTGACCACTTCTCTTACATCACCTTCTGAGTGTGTCAATTCTTGTGAACCTGAAAGAGCTGCTGCGTTAGCCGTCTTCTGCAAGTGACTTTTCGTCACATATAAATGGCCTCCATCTATGACCACACCTAAAAAAGTAATTGCTATCATGAGAGCGAACGCCATCAAGATGATCGCGTTTCCTCGTTCTTCTCTGTGTAATTTCCATTTTTGTCGTCTCATTTTTCATTCACTCCACCCGAATGGTCGAGCTCGTTTCAATCGTGTATGGAATGGAATATTCCCCTAGTAACGTAAGTAAGTCAGCTGGGTAAGCGACGTGCACCGTAATGTAGTCTCCTGGATCCCTTCTCGAAGGGGTAATGGTAATCGTTAATGCCGAGGAATCCCCTGCATTAAAATGCTCTCTTATGTATGTACGAATGGTCGTATCGCTCTCTCCAAATCCACCGAGTCTGACCGCTTCTTGTGTGATAAGCTCAAGTTGCTGCTGTGTATAAAGCACTCTTCCAAAATCAACGATGCCAACAATTAACAGTAAAATTAACGGTAGAACGAGTGCAAATTCTACGAGTGACTGACCGTCCTCTCTTTTTCTCACAAGAACAGCACTCCTTCGGTAAATAAGCTAATTACTGCCCCGGCAGCTATGGCAACACCATATGGAAAGGTTGTCTTTTTTTCTCTTCCTACTATCGACCCGCCACTAAGAAACCCTGTCATCATCTTGGTGGCGCCTCGACGATAAAGAATAATACCAGCTGCCATCACTGCTCCTATCAAAGCTGTAAATACAAACGTCTGAAAGACAAATGCAGGTCCTGTCAGCGCTCCGACCGCTGCTAATAATTTCACATCTCCCGCGCCCATACCACCAAGCATATAAGGAATAAACAGAAGTCCTAATCCAAGCAAGAGGCCGAGAAAAGATTGCCAAAGCCCTTCCCAGCCGGCGGTAGCAATATGATAGATAAATCCAAATATAGCGGCTGGGAACAGGATTTTGTTATAAATTTTTCCCGTTTTAATATCTGTTACGACGGATATCGTTAGTAGAATAATTAATACAATTGTATTCATCTCCCCCACCCCTCGTTAATTCAATTTTTATTCCCCTCCTGTCTCTCCAGATAAAGCTTGCTGGATCTGATCAAAGAAACCTGCTATCTCATCGCCTAAGAATATAAGGGCTCCAATAACCCCTACAACAATTAGTCCTAAAATAAGTCCATACTCTGTCATCCCTTGCCCTTCTTCTTCGGTAATAATCCCCTTTAGTTTTTCCATCATCATATCCATAGTGTTTCTCTCCTTTCTAAGGTGCAGCTTATTGCTTTTATATTTCACCTTTTTCGAAAACGAGAATTTGTCCTGGTACTAGCGTCGTCTTCGCGGCTGTACCGGCCGGCAACTCGACTATCGAATGAGTCCCACGGAACTTTTTTCCTAGTTTCCCAGGTTTTAAACCTGTTTCCACACCCGTTACCATTGATTGATCATCCATATGAACAACATCAATGGCATACTTCATGAAAAAAGTATGAACGGAGGTACAAGGAGCTAAATGAATTGCGGTCCATTCTGGTAATCTACCGGTGAACATTAAACCTTTTAACCGTTTGGCAAACGTGTATGCTTCTTTGACTTCGCTTGCTACAACCTCCCGTGTTTCACGTATAACCAATTGCATCCTCTGTCTCCTCCTGTATCACCGGGCCTGGGTGTTTGTGGTATTTCCCTCTTTCCAGCAAATTTAACCCAAAAATTGAAAATTTTATCTTTCTCTTTCTTATTTTGCTTTATTTTGCTTTTTTCGGTTTTCACACAGTGAAAACATGGAATACTAAAACCAAAGCCCACGAAAGGAGGAATGAAACATGGCAACATCTGTGGAAGTCAATAACAGAACGTCCACCGTTGTCTTGTCGAAACGTCATTTTTGGTCTGGGTTTCTATTCGGTCTAGGCCTTGTTGCTTTTGTGGATGAAATGGTCTTTCATCAATTGCTGCAATGGCATCATTTTTATGACCGTTCTACGCTTCACATTGGAATTGTGTCGGATGGACTTTTTCATGCTTTTAGCTGGTTTGCGACCATTGGTGGTTTATTTATGCTTGCGGATTTACGACGACGCCAAGCGTTGCAATGGTCTTTCTGGTGGGGAGCAGTATTCATTGGTGGAGGTGTTTTTCAGCTCTATGATGGAATCATTCATCATAAATTGATGAGGATCCACCAAATACGCTATGTAGAAAATGTGTTGGTGTATGATGTAATTTGGAATGTGACAGCTGTATTGATGATTGTGATTGGCTGGATCATGGTACACCGGGCAAAACGTTCGTAAGGAGGCTATTTGCATTGGGACATGATCACTCCTCCATCCTAACCTCCCCTTTGTGGGATATTCTTTTTATTTCTATCTCTTGTCTAGCGATTGGTTTTTACATTTTCGCTGTTTTCATTTCGAATAAGAAACTACACCTTCATCGCTGGCCTTTGTACCGGACTGCCTTTTGGATTTTCGGTGTCTTGATGGCGCTTCTTGTTATGGTTGGACCGCTCGCAACTATGGCTCATTTCGATTTTCGTTTTCATATGATGGGACATTTGCTGCTAGGTATGCTGGCACCTTTGCTTCTTGTTTTAGCAGCTCCGATGACACTCGTGTTGAGAGCTCTCCCTGTTACGATGGCAAGAAAGTTGACCAAGGTCATGAGACAGCGACCTTTTTCCTTCGTCACACACCCGATCACGGCTTCGATTTTAAATATTGGAGGGTTGTGGCTTCTTTATACAACTCCGTTATTTCAATGGATGCATCATTATACATGGCTTTATGTACTTATCCATCTGCATATCATTCTCGCGGGTTACGTATTTACGGCTGCCATGATTTATATTGATCCTGCTCCACATCGTTATAGTTTCTTGTACCGAGCTATCGTAATTGTCTTCGCGCTGGGAGCTCATCAAATTCTCTCTAAATCTTTGTATGCTTATCCTCCAGAGGGGGTACCAACCGAACAAGCCGAAGCGGGAGCAAAGATTATGTACTACGGGGGGGATGCGATCGATCTTGTCATCATCTTTCTTCTCTGTCTTCATTGGTATCAAGCGTCCCGCCCTCGTACCACTCTCTCAGAGAGTCAAACAAGTTGATTTTTTTTGTTTTAAAACTCTCAAAGAGTCTCCCTTACTCCATTATAAAAAAGAGATAGGGGGTTTCCCCTATCTATCCCAAATGCGGTGTGCTGCCACTGCATCTGTAAACGACTTAATAAAATTATCTTCCTCGTCGTCTATAATTACTCCTTTTTCATTTGACAAAGAAAGATTCTCTAATACTCTCTTTCCACCGAATGAAGCTCCAATCGGCTTGAAGTGTGAAAAAGCTTCCTGTACAAAATAAGACGTATGCTTGTCGTAGTCATTGTCTGCTTTTTCTCCACCTACTGCGTACACAGCATCAAAAAGGACTGACTCGGTGGTCATAAATGTTTCTGCCGCCTCCATTTGGACTCCTTCCTGTCCTTCAATGGTACCTTGATGCGTACTGATGATTTCAGGCTCCATTCCTTTCTCTTTCATGGCCTCCACCATGTTCTTTACTTTGGCGTGGAATCCTTCAGCAACCAGCACGGCAATCTTTCTCGTATTTGCTTTAAACACTGTATTTGCTTGACTAACTGCAGGAGAAGAGCTCGTTACAGATGATCCACCTTCCATTGGTTCTTTTACGCCTATGTTACGAGCAATCTCTTGTGCCATCTTCAGATTAACATTGGCGAACATATCGACTACTTGTTGACGCACACTGATCTCTTTGCATTTACCGAGTTCAAAACTGAAGGCAGATATAATATGTTCTTTTTCAGCGGAAGACATACTATTCCAAAATAGAACGGCCTGTGAATAGTGATCTTGGAAGCTATCACTTCTCGCTCGAACCTTTTGGCCTTCCACTTTTTCGGAGTAATGCTTGTATCCTCCGTCTTTCTCACTCACTGGGGTTGGCGTATTATTTGAAAGCGAGTTTTTATGATAGGTGGCTTTCCCGATATTTATCGTTTGTCGACCATATCCGTCCCGCTGGTTATTATGGAAAGGGCAGACTGGACGATTAATTGGGAGTTCATGAAAGTTAGGGCCTCCCAGGCGTATAAGCTGGGTATCTGTATAGGAAAACAGACGTCCTTGCAGTAGTGGGTCATTTGTGAAATCAACCCCTGGAACGACATGACCAGGATGAAAGGCAACTTGTTCTGTTTCAGCAAAAAAATTGTCGACATTTCGCTGTAACGTCATTTTCCCGATAATTTTGACGGGAACCTCTTCCTCGGGCCATATTTTGGTTGGATCCAATATATCAAAATCAAACTTATATTCGTCCTCTTCTTTGATCAATTGTACCCCGAGTTCATATTCCGGAAAATTCCCATTCTCAATAGCTTCAAACGCATCCTGTCGATGAAAATCTGTATTTTTTCCATTTATTTTTTGCGCTTCATCCCATACTACCGAATGAACACCTAATGCAGGCTTCCAATGAAATTTCACAAAATGAGCTTGCCCTTCTTCATTCACAAAACGAAATGTATTTACACCAAACCCTTCCATCATCCGGTAGCTGCGCGGAATAGCACGTCCGGACATTTGCCACATGACCATATGAGCTGTTTCATGATTATTTGCTACAAAATCCCAAAACGTATCATGCGCGGAAGCAGCTTGTGGAATTTCACTGCGTGGTTCCGGCTTTAACGCATGAACAAGATCAGGAAACTTTATGGCATCTTGTATAAAAAATACAGGAATGTTATTACCAACTAAGTCATAGTTTCCTTCGTCGGTATAAAACTTTGTAGCAAACCCACGTACATCTCGTGCTAAGTCACCTGACCCTCTTGAACCTACTACGGTGGAGAATCTGACGAACACTGGAGTTTTCTTACCAGCTTCCGATAGAAAATCCGCTTTCGTAAATTCTTTCATGGATTCGTAAGTTTCAAATTCTCCATGGGCTGCAAACCCTCTAGCATGAACAACACGTTCAGGAATACGTTCGTGGTCAAAATGGGTCATTTTTTCACGGAAATAAAAATCTTCCATTATAGTAGGCCCGCGTTCTCCAGCCTTCAAAGAGAACTCATCATTAGATACTTTCAAGCCTTGATTAGTTGTCATCTCTTGCCCTTCATCTTTTGCCTTAAACTGGTCCAGTTGTTCTTCTTTTTTATTCTTATGTTCTGCCATATTGTGCCTCCTCTACCATTCATATCATTCCCCCTCTACCCATTCCCATATATGACAAAACATTTTTTGCTTTTTTGGCTCGCTCAAATAACATGGGGTGATGAAGCAATTATATTTCTTTCAGAAAAATCGCATGACAGGTAATTGTTTTGACTTGTTTTTAAGCGTTATGGCCCTTTTAAAGAAAGGAAGCTTTCCATGAGGCACAATGGAAAGTGTGCCACTTACAGGCGATTCATCTCCCACTTTACACTTCGTAGGAAGTGGAAGTCTTCTCGCCTAAAAAGATAAAAAACCTCAAGAAGGGATAAATTCCTCCTCAAGGCTGTATGCGCTGTTAATCTTTAGATGGATAAGATTCCAATGGCTTCACTGCTGGTCCTTCTATCACACTGCCGTCGTAGGTAAAACGTGACCCGTGACAAGGACAGTCCCATGTTCTTTCACTGTTGTTCCACTCCACATCGCACCCCATATGGGTACATGTCGTACTGACTCTGTAGACTTTCCCGTGAATGTCTTTGTATACTCCTTCTCGTCCATTCTCTGTTTCCAGTATCCTTCCTTCGTCTATTGAAATCTCTTTCGTTGATTGTTTCTTACCTTTCGTTTTTCCAGAAGCAAAAGACTTCGCTACAGATGCGTTGTTTTTAAGGAATTGCGAAAAACCTGTATTTATTTTTACACGAGCTGGATCAAACAATTCTTCCATTGGATTCTCTCTTCCTGTCATAACATCTGCCAAAAGCAGACCTGCCGCTGTACCACTAGTCATTCCCCACTTTTTAAAACCTGTGGCGATATAGACGTTGTCATCTTTACTCGTCAATCGTCCGATATACGGAATGTCATCAAGCGTATTAGAATCTTGGGATGACCATCGATAAGGGATCGCTGTGACACCGAACACTTCTTCTGAAAAGTCACGAAGCGCTTCATAGTGTTGGAATGTATCACTTACTTTACCAGTTGGATGACCTTCCCCTCCGACTAAAATAAGGTCATCCTCGGCAGCACGAAATGAGCGTTTTGGATGATCAGCACTCAAATACATGCCGCCTGGATATTTTTTATCCGGTTTTATGGCTAGAGTGTAAGAACGTGATGGTTCTAATTTCGCATAGTACGATCCATCCTTATCATAGAAAGGATAGTGTGTACATATTGCCGTATATTTGCTAGTGATCGTATGCCCTTTATCTGTTTTGATCGTTACCCTATTGCCTTTTTGTAAATCGACCGCTCTCGTATCCTCATAAATAGTACCACCATGGTTCACAATTTCCTCTGTCAATCGTTTTAGATAAGGCAACGGGTGGAACTGTGCCTGATCTTCCATCACAATAGCCCCTTTGGTCCTCATGTCTAAGGCTATATCTTCTTGGAATGCACATTTATCGATCCCCAGCTTGTTGTAGGCTTCCCACTCTTTCTCTATTTTTTTAAGTGTCTTTTCCGTTTCAGCATAAATATAAGCCCTTTCTTTTCGAAGGTTTGATGGAATTCTTTTTTCTGAAATCGTCTTTTCCACAAAACGTTTCGCCGCTATGTTAGAGGCATAGTACAGTTTAGCATTTTCTTTCCCTACTTTCTTTATAAGCCGATCATAAATGAGGTCGTGCTGTGCGGTGAGCTTAGCCGTCGTATACCCGGTAGTCCCGTGTAAAATACGATCGCCTTCGATTAAGGTTACTTTAATTCCTCGCTGACTGATTAAATAAGCAGTTGTTATTCCAGCGATCCCTCCACCTACGACGACAACGTCTGTCTCTTTGTTTTCTAGGAGAGGGGAGTATCTCGGCAGTTCTGTCGTATCAAGCCAATAGGACAAAGATTCTTCAGGAATGGGATGTTTCATCAATGAAGTACCTCCTTCAATTGTATTTACCTACTGACTTTGTTCCCTCTCTCCTAAGAAACAAAAACCTTTCTTTTTGTAAGCAAAATGCCTATAAACAATTGCTAAACCTCCTGCAGCATCTTTAAAGCAAGGGTGTAAACATTCATAAGTCGAGAGAAATTAATATTAGTCTCCGAAACACAAAAAAACCTCGCTTCTTCAACGAGGTAAAAGATCAACGCTCTCTTCTTTCGGATATAAAGCGAATTCCTGTAATAAAAAAACGAGAAGCTAAAAATGTAGCTGTTAAATAAGAAAAAGAATTTGTCCAGTTCCACTTCTTGCCGTACTGAATTAAATTTGTTTTTTTGTTTAAAATCTCTTCCGCTACCGTCATAGGAACACTTAATAGGAATACTCCTAAGATTGCTTGTATCGGCTTCCATTTATAAGTGATTTGACTATAAATCACACAAGTCAATGGAAATAAAATATAATCAAAAACGATATTGGTTTTAAAATACTTTGGAAAATAACGAACTGGGTACTTTACAAGCCTTTTCTCTGTGACGGGTATGTCTAAAAAAGTAGAAAGTAACGACTTAAACAAAAAGACTAAAAACCAATCTTTCACAGATCCTTTTTTAAATAATAAGGCTAACCCACTAAGAGATATAACCGTAATAAATCGTAATATAGAACGATCGTTCATGAAGCTGCCTCCCTGTTGAAGCTTTTCTCATACTCTCTATTGCTGTTTATTATGAACCAGCTCTGTTTTAAGCATGCATAATTATTGAAATAGTTTTCAATGATAAGAAAAGGAAGCCTTCAACATGGAAAGGAGCTGCACTCGTGTACAATAAATCTTTCAACCGTTCTCAGCCGGCAGAAGGGAAGACCCCATTAAAAGAGAAGTGGTCTAACTTTTTTTCATCTTCGGGTTCTATTCCACCTGTTCCTTTACCTGCTCAGTGGCTGCAGCAAGATAGTTCTCAGCAAAAAGAACGAACGAGTGCAACTTTTATGGCATTCGTCGATGCGATCATCCCCTCCACTCTCGGTGCTTTGGATTTGCGATTGGACGAATATGTGATCTGGTCCCTTGATCATTACGTCTCCTTAGAGGTGGATTGGGGAGTAGAACGTCTGCCATTATCGATCCCTGTATCTCAATTGTTAGACGTAGCAGCCCTGCAATTGCTGGCGGAAGGACGCGCCAACTCACCTCTTGACTTGACGACTTATCCACTTGGAGGTCCGTTTTCTAGTTTAGCTCCCACTGATCGGATCTGGGCGATTGACTTATTAGAACAAGACAAAGTTGATCTAGAACATATGCCTGCTCCTTTTCGAAACAATTCAGGCCTTGTGAAAAACATTGTTTCAGCACTTCATCAAATGGTCCTGTTTGGTTATTATTCCGATTGGTTTTCTTATGGAGCGACCAGACTTGCAAATCCGGAAGACAGACGTGTAGAAAGAAAAGAAATTGTGTGGAACCAAACAAAATATCCCGGCCCCTCTTATGCGTATCGGGCTTTTCGTGGCTACCTTGTGAAAAGCTTTCAGGAAGGCGGTGAATCACAATGAAGACAGATGCAGATGTCATAATCATCGGTGCTGGTGGAGGAGGTGCCGTAGCAGCAAAAGAGTTAGGAGAGTTAGGTTTAAAAGTTCTAGTTTTGGAAGCCGGACCGTGGTATGGGAATAAAAAGTGGGAATATCCAAATCAAGAACGCGGTGCAAAAAGCAGCAACAATGTCGAGGACTTAAGTATTGAACTGTTAAGAAAACAATTTACAAAAGATGAGAAAACGATGAATGAGTATGAGTTTGGGCGATTACGCTGGGGTCCGGCTGATCGAAGAAGGCCTCCTTGGCATCGGAATGTTCCTAAGAATGGACTGCTGTGGCAGGCGACTGGTGTCGGTGGTACAACTCAACATTACTGGGCTAATTCTCCACGAGGATATTCTCAATCCATCGATGGCGTCTGGCCTATCTCTTATAAAGAACTTCTTCCCTATTATGAAAAAGTAGAAGACACGTTACCCGTTCATCCAGCGCCAACGACACCAAAAGAAGAACTATTTTATTTTGGGGCCAAACGGGCAGGGTGGTCATTTATTGACACATTAAATCCAGATCGTCCTGGCTACAGGCCTCAACCAAATGCCATCAAACAACCGAATGAACATTTGCTGGACACTTCTGTGACAAATGAGGAATTATCCAAAATGGATGGGTGTACTCTTTGCGGCCATTGTGTGAACGGTTGTCCTCACGGGCCTGAGGTAGGACGAACAGCAAAACGCGGCACCAATGCGAGCTATGTACCTCTTGCCTTACGAACAGGCAATGTTAGTATTCGGCCAAATACGTACACAACAAAAGTTCTTACGGAAGAACTTCCTGGAAAAGAAGTCCAAGCCACAGGAGTCGAAGTTCGCGATACTTGGACGGGAGAACGAGAAGAATTATACGCGCGTGTGATTGTCATGGCAGCTGGCAGCATTGAGACACCACGGTTATGGTTAAATTCTAACCTCCCCAAAAACGATTGGGTTGGCAAAGGATTAACAAATCATTACTGGGATTGGGTGACAGGAGTTTTTCATGAAAAAGATCTTATGAACATATTAGGACAGCCACATGTTAATCCATTTGTCGGTCCTACTTCAGGAGGCCGCTTCGACTATCCTGGTCTCGGCTGCATTCAACCTTCCGGCGTCAGCCCAGGCTTGTTTGCATCGCTTACTTTCGGTTTTACGGACAGCGGTCATCATGCCGTGCGCAGCACCTCAGACGATATCCTCTGGGAACAAGAAGGTAGAGTAACGGGTAATGAGCTAAAAGAATGGATGGATCATTATCCTAATACGCTCAGCATAATGGTGCTAACCGATGATCAGCCGCACAAACGAAATGGTGTGCGACTTGATTCATCACTAACAGATGAACATGGACCGATTCCCCTCGTTCAATATACAGCTAGTAAAGAAGATAAAAAGAAAAGAGACAAACTCGTTCATATCTCTGCCGATATTTTAAGAAAAGCAGGGGCAAAAAAAATCATTCGTACGAACTGGCCTGCACATCTATTTGCTCATATTGAATCCACCATGAGAATGGGTTACGTGGTGGACCACAATTGCGAAGCCTATCAAGTAAAAAAACTTTTCATTGCAGATAACAGCGCTCATTACAACGGCATCGGCGGTCCAAACCCAACTCTCACTACACAAGCCCTTACCACCCGGATGTCTGAAATAGTAGCTAAAAAATATTTTAGCTAACCAATTTCCACAGGAGCAAAAGAAAATATATCAGGCTGTCCTGACTCTCGAAAAATCAGAACAGCCTGTATTGCTGATTTATGAAAATTTACCTTCTCGGTAGTCTCTGTATGCTTGCTTCACCTCTTCCTCCGTATTCATGACGAATGGTCCACGTGCTACCACCGGTTCTCTCACAGGTTCTCCGGCATACAACACCACTTTCAGTGTTTCTAAGGCTCTCATTTCGATGCTCGATGTTTCTGTGCCTCCTTCTCCCAGCCATAATACTTGTCCTTTTTTCCCTGGTGTTTGCTCTTTTCCAAACATTCCTTCCCCTTCAAGAATGTATAGAAAGCCATTATAGCTGCCAGGCAGTTCTTGTATAAACGTATTTCCTGTCTCTATTTTGATATCAAGCATAGTAATAGGAACATGATTTTTCGTATCCGAAGAAACGGTCCCTGATTGTCCTGAAAACACGCGAATTTCAGCCCCGTTTTCATACCGGACTGGCATGTCATTCTGCTGCAGATCCTGGTATCGGGGTTCTGTCATTTTTTTATCACTTGGCAAATTGACCCACAATTGAAGAGAATGTACCGTGTCACCTAACGCAGGTTCTTCCGCATGTATGATTCCTTTCCCTGCTGTCATCCATTGGACATCACCTGGATACAACTCACCGCCTTGAGACTTATTGTCGGTGTGCTCCAGTCTGCCGTCTATTACATATGTGACGGTTTCTATTCCACGGTGAGGATGCATCCCAAATGTTCCTCTCTGGAAATAATCCTCTGCCATTAACAAAAACGGGTCTGATTCTTCCCAATTTCCTGGTTCAATAAGCAGACCCGCTTTATGGGTCGGTGAGTTTTCTTGAAACGACACTTCTTTTACACGGCGAATACCTCTTTGCTGACTCATCCTTCGTCCTCCTCTAGTATATCAATAGAGCTTTATAATGTATGATACCTGCAGACCGGGAAACATAAACCGCCTCCTTTCTATCTATAGGATCAGAATTTCATTTATTATCGACAGCCATACCTCCATTACAGAGAGTTTAATAAATCTGCATAGTTATTTCTCGGGCTGTTTACTTCTGTAGAGACCGGATACATAGTGATATGTGAGGAATCTATCGGTTCGAGAATCGTTCTTAGATCATCTTTTTTTTCTTTTGTTGGGTCCAGCCAGTCCTCTTCATAGTCTTTAGGTACAATAACAGGCATTCGGTGATGTATACGCTCCATCGCTTGATTGGCTCTTGTCGTGAGAATGGTGCATGAAAAAATAGAATGTCCCTCATCATCCGTCCACTTTTCCCATAAACCAGCAAATGTGAATAACGACCGATCCGTAAGATGGATGCGATACGGTTGCTTCTTGCCATCATCTGTTCGCCGCCATTCATAAAAACCATCTGCCGGTATTAAACAGCGTCTTTTTCGAAACGCATGCTTAAAGCTGTTTTTCTCATCAACCGTTTCTGCACGGGCATTGATTAATTTTTGTCCCATCTTTTTGTCTGTCGCCCAACGAGGAATCAGGCCCCATTGAAGAGTGCCCCATCTGTATGCTTTGCCATCATAAATGACACTTAGAATTTGCTGGGATGGTGCGATATTATAGCTTGGCTGATAGTTATCTACCCTTATCACATTTCCAGGGAATGCTTTATCAATGTCTTGTAAAGAAGAAGTCAACGTAAAGCGTCCGCACATTTATCGTTCCTCCTTGTCCGTATACAGTTCGTGAAGCCTTTTCCTATTCGTTATGATTATCATTCATTATATAATGAACTCTATGTATATTTCGACTTTTACAGGCCGACATAAGATAGGTGTAAGCAAGAACTAGTAGACCATGAATCTGGATTGTGAGCTGGACACTCGGATAGACCTTATAAAAATAGCCGGTTGCTTGACTTGTCGCAACCAGCCTTAATTTTTTAACTCAACTGTTTTTCTTTACGGGTTTGTCCTTCTCTTAAACTGTGTACGATATCTTTTACTTCATGGACTCTTCCCATTTCATCTCTAAACACGACGTGCTTGCGCTCAAACTGTGTAGGGTTATCCAAACCGGCTGCAGCGGCGAGGTTGAAGAGACCAGCTCGCAGGGAAGAGATGTAATTGGCCACACGATATTTCTTTTCTTCCACTACTAACCCATCCTGCAGCTTCTTATCAGTTGTAGCAACTCCGGCTGGACATCGGTTCGTATGACACACTTGCGCTAATATACAACCGACGCTGATCATAAAGCCTCGGGCGATATTTACTAAATCTGCCCCCAATGCTAAGGCAATGGCGATCTTATCAGGTGTAATCAATTTACCTGATGCAATTAATTTCACACGGTGACGCACATCATATTCTCGAAGCATTTCATCTACTACCGGCAGTGCAGACATGATTGGCAATCCCACCGTATCCGCTAATTCCTGATAGGTTGCTCCTGTACCTCCTTCACTGCCGTCCACTGTGATGAAATCAGGTCCTTTACCACTATCTTTCATGTACTTGATCATATCTTCTAATGCATTGAGATCTCCTACTACTATCTTGATTCCAACCGGTTTTCCTCCGGCTTCGCGCAGCTCTTCAATAAATTCAAACAGCTTTGGCGCATTGTCAAATTCATAGAAACGATTCGGACTGTTAATCGTTTGTCCTGGTTCGACCATTCGAATCTTTGCTATTTCTTCTGTTACTTTTGAACCTTCTACATGTCCTCCTCGTGTTTTCGCTCCTTGGGCCAATTTCAGCTCAAATGCTTTCACTTGATCCATTTGACTCTTATTTTTGAATTCTTCCCATGAAAATTTACCGCTCATCTCCCGGACTCCAAACATGTCCGGTCCAATTTGCATAATAATATCTGTGTTTCCCGCTAAGTGATAAGGAGATAATCCTCCTTCTCCCGTATTCATCCAGGTTCCTCCTGCAATGCCTAATCCTTTGGATAAAGCAGAAATCGCATGTTCTCCTAATGCCCCGTAACTCATGCCAGATTGCCCGATTTGTCCTTTTAATGTGAAAGGATGACGGCATGTTTTCTCTCCTAACACAATGGCATCTTCATCTTTTAGATAATAGGGATCTGCCATTTTTTCTTCTCTATGTTCTTTACGGCTAAATAAGTTATCCGCATCCACTTCATACACATTCGTATTTATTTTCTTGGAGTTGTCCACCCTCATTTCTTCTTCGAGTTTCGGGAACAGTGTATTACGAATATAGTATCCTTCTTTTTCAAAATCTCGTTTCGACCCAAAGCCGACTAATCTATTATTATATTTTCCGGCCTTTACGACATCTTGATATTCTTTTCGTGAAAACGGTTTTGCTTCATTATCCGACTCGAACATATATTGTCTCATTTCTGGTCCTATCTTTTCTGAAAAGTAACGAATATTTCCAAGTATGGGGAAGTTACGTAAAATCGAATGCTGCTTTTGATGGTTATCTTTCCTATATAAATAGACGAGAAAGATGGCAGGCACTAAAAAAATAATCGCGATGATTGCGATTAACGCTATAACTAAATAAGCGGTTATACTCATAATATCTCCTTTCTCAGACTGGATCTTTTCATTGATTCAAAGTGTTTGGAAGACATCTTCTATCGCAACATCTCCGTTTGTAATTTCGATCGTTTTGTTATATACCCGCTCCTCCTCAATCACTTTCACGAGCATGGTCGCTGCGTCTTCAATCGATAACTCCCCTTCTAAGGGTTTCGATTCACTTGCTATTTTTGCATTCACTTTCCCGTGTCCTGGTTTACTAACAAGCAGTCCAGGGCGGATAATCGTGTACGTCAATCCTTCTTCTCTTAAAAATCTTTCCGAATTCTCTTTCTTCTCTCGAAAGTGATTCGGTTCTACCTGATCGTCACTCATTTCATCGGAGCGTATGCTGCTCAACAGTACAAATCGATTGATATGACGATGTTTTGCTGCTTCGGCCACTTTTTGAACGCTTGTTACATCAACGGCAATGGTCTTGTCTTCTCCCGAGCGCGGACTGGCTTGCGAAACATAGATCACTGCATCTCCTTCAGGGAATGACTGCGTCCACCCCTCTCCATCCTTTGAGACAATCACTTCATCCGCACCAAGATCATACAAGTCACTTTTTCGATTATCATTGTCGGTGAGAACGATCGTGTCATGAGAAGTGTCCGCTAATTTTTTGATAACAAAGTCTCCCATCCATTCTCCGGCACCAATAACGATTACTTTCATAACTTATCCCCCCTTGTCTCTATTTCTCCTACCACCAACGGATTTTTTCAAACTTCCAACCTGCTGTCTCGTGTGTCCAAGGGACATTTCAGAAGAACAACATGAAAAGGTGTTCCTGATCAGGATGGAACACCTCTCCTGTTAGAGTTTCTATGGGGCAAGTGCTGTTAGTTGGTGTTGCGGATAATAATTTCATTGGTATCGACGCGGTCTGGCTGTTTTACCGCGTGTACAATCGCATTTGCAATATCTTCCGGTTCTAGCGGGGTCATTTTTCCCTGATTGCTCATAAATTTTTCACGCACTTCTTCATCCGTAATATGGTCCGACAGTTCGGTGCGAACGGGGCCTGGAGATACATTTGTCACTCGTATTCCAGTTTTTGATAATTCTTTTTCTAACCCCATCGTTAAGGCACGTACAGCATATTTCGTTGCTGAATACACATTTCCGGCTGGGAACACCTCATGGCCTGCCACGGAAGATATGTTAATAATGTGACCGCTGTTTTGTTCTATCATCCCCGGGAGAATGGCGTGTATCCCATGGAGAACACCTTTCACGTTGACATCGACCATTTGCATCCATTCGTCAATATGATCATTTTTCAAATAAGACAATAACATAACACCCGCATTGTTAATTAAAAGATCAATGGAACCGAATCTTTCCTTCGCTGTTGCTGCAAGCTTCTCCACATCTTCTCTCACTGTGACATCTGTTGCTACAACAATGGCTTCTCCCTTCGTTTCTTCTTTGATTTTCTTTTGCAAAGCTTCCAGTCGATCCGCACGCCGGGCTCCAAGAACTACATTGGCTCCTTCGTTTGCAAGGGCAAAAGCAGTCGCTTCTCCTATGCCGCTGCTCGCACCTGTTATAATTGCCGTTTTGCCTTGTACGTTCACCTAATATCCCTCCATATTGTTTTTTCACCTGAATGTTACCACACTCTCCGCTCATTAAAAAAAGATAAGCAGCCGACCCTGTCATTATACGGCTGCTTATCCATGCCTTTTTTAAAATGGATATTCTCTTGACTCTCTTTGAGCAGAGATCCACTGAGTCGTAGTAAATTCCTCTAATGACCATTCTCCTCCAAAGCGGCCAATTCCGGAATCCTTTTCTCCTCCGAAGGCAATAAGCGGTTCGTCATTCACACTTTGATCGTTGACGTGTACCATGCCAGTTTCTAATTGCTGTGCGACTTCCACTCCTTTTTCAATCGATTTTGTATGCACAGCTCCACTAAGACCGTATGGAGTATCGTTTGCCGTTTGAATGGCTTCTTCCTCACTTTTTACGGGAATAATTGTAGCAACCGGACCAAACATTTCTCGTTGAGCGGTTGCGACCTCATTCGTCCCTGTTAACACATACGGACTCATCACTTTCCCTTCCACTTCTCCTTCTAATACAACGTTTGCTCCTTGTTTTTTAGCTTCTTCTATCTCGTTTAGAATACGATCCACCGCAGCTTGATTAATGAGCGGCCCTATCATGGTGTCTGTTTCTCTCGGGTCTCCCGTTTTAATGGTCCTTGCTTTTTCTACAAATGCGTCCACAAACTCCTTATAAATACTGTCATGCACGATAATGCGATTAATCGCCATACATATTTGACCATTATGCATAAATTTACCAAATACTGCGGAGTTTACTGCTTTCTCAATGTCTGCATCTTCAAGAACAACAAGTGCGTTGTTGCCTCCTAATTCCAGCGCTGTTTTTTTAATATGTCGTCCACATAACTCACCGATATGGCGTCCAACGGCTGTCGAACCGGTAAATGAAATAAGACGTGGGATAGGATGGTCTACGAATGAATCACCAATTTCATCAATACTAGCTACCGTTACTTGAAGGACACCTGGTGGTAAACCTGCTTCTTCAAAAATCTTTGCTAGAATCGTGCCACCGCTCATCGCCGTCTGTTCATCCGGTTTAAGAACTACTCCATTGCCTACTGCAATAGCAGGTGCGACTGAGCGCATAGATAAATACATGGGGAAATTAAACGGACTGATGACTCCTACGACACCTAACGCTTTTCGATAGACTCTGTTTTCCTTTCCGGGGACAAGAGAAGGCACTAAATCTCCTTTCATTCTCATCGGAAATGAAGCGGCCTCTCTTGTTATGGCGATACAAAAGTCTAGTTCCACATTCGCTTTTATATGGGAAGAACCGGTTTCCTGTACAATTAAATCAATGATCTCTTCTCTCTTATCTTTCATGACAGAAACGGCTTTTTCCATGACATTGGATCGTTCAAAGGGATTTGTATGTTCCCATGCTTTTTGTGCTTGTTTTGCCGTTTCATAGGCTTCTTGGATGTCCTCTTTAGTGCTTAACTGAAACGTGGTCAGCACGTCATCGTTATACGGATTTGTTACCTCATATTTCTTTTGGCTCTTTCCATCTCTCCACTTACCATTGATATACTGCTTGTTTAAGATATCGAAGAATGCCATGTTGTCACACTCCTTATACAATGCTACCTCTGTTATACCCCAATATGTCATCTTTTAATATTCCTTGTTCCTAAGGTTCAGCGCAACACGCTATAATGAAGGTAAATATTTATTTATAAGAGAGGAGAAGAATGTGTTGTCATATCACACAGATACCTATTTTTACAATGCAAAAATATTTACCGCAAACGATGATCAGCCGGAAGCTTCAGCGTTCCTTGTTCGTAATGGCCGTATCGAGTGGGTAGGAGACGAACGTGATATTTCTCATTGGACAGGACAATCAGTGGATGTAAAGGGGAAACGAGTATTGCCTGGTTTAATTGAAGCACATATGCATCCTCTCCTGCTTGCAGAGAAATCAACCCAAATTGCTTGTTTACCACCTTTCATGCATTCAATCGACGACATCGTACTAGCAATTCGGAAAAAAGCGACTCAGGTAGATAAGGATGAATGGATTTTTGGCTGGGGATACGATGAAGGAAAATTAAAAGAGAAACGAGCACCGAATCGCTGGGACTTGGACCGTGCCGCTCCCCACATTCCAGTAGTGCTAACAAGATCTTGTATCCATATTGTCTCTGTTAACAGTAAAGTCTTGCAACTGGCTGGCATAGACAGAGATACGCCGAATCCCCCCGGTGGTGAAATAGAAAGAGATAAACAGGGAGAGCCAACGGGAATTCTTAAAGAAAACGCAAAAGATTTGATCGCTCCCTATTTGCCCGACACCACTCTTCGACAATACGCAGGCTTGTTAGCTAAGAGTTCGGAAGATTTTCTCGCTCATGGAATTACAGCTGTTACTGATTTAATGGCCTACCAAAAGCCGCTGGACTACTATTCTATTTATACGGAAGCTCGTGAGAAAGGGTTTAAGCAGCGAGCGGTTTTGTATTATATGTGGGAAGAAATGAAGAGGGCTTCTTCGGTACAAGAAAAGAGTAACCGAGAGCACCCTGTCCATGTTGGCGGAATTAAAGTATTTTCCGATGGCAGTGTTTCTGGAAGAACCGCTTGGATGGAAGAGCCATTTATTAATGAATCAGATAATCATGGAATAGCTATGACCACGAAGGAAGAGTTACGGACTGCAGCTAAGGCGGCAAAACAAAATAATATTCAACTAGTCGTACACGCCATGGGAGAGCGGGCCATCGAAATGGTTGTCGATACCTTTGAAGACATGCCAGGCTGGTTGGAGGAAGGGCCTTCTGTTCGGATCGAGCATGCCTCTTTTTTATCAAAATCGCAAATGGCCCGTGCGAACAAAGCAAACATTGGCATCGTGACACAGCCTATTTTCTTCTTTTCTGAGATTGAAAGTTACATCGACAACATTGGATTGGAACGAACCGCACGTTCTTATCCCGTACGTTCCTTGCTTCAATCCAGGGTTCTTACAGCGCTTTCCTCTGACGCTCCAGGTAATGGCTGGCATGATACTGTAGATCCATTTGCCGGCATACAAGCAGCAGTTACACGAATAGCTTACGATGGTACCGATATAGGACAAGACGAGCGAATTACGGTAGAGGACGCTATTAAGCTGTACACGTCGGAGGCTCAAAAAATAACTCGTATTCCTTATGTCGGGCAACTGACTCCCGGTTATTATGCCGATTTTATTATATTAGACCAGGACATATTTACGGTAGATGGGGACGATATTCACAATATACAAGTGGAAGCAACATATATGAACGGATCCCTCGTATACAAGCGAGTGTAAATAATAATTCTGGGGTGGCAGCTTCCCCGTACTTTTTCTATTTTTGTTCATTGCTTTCCATTCATCGGCTTGTATAATAGATGAGGAATATAAAAAGCAGGAGAATACATGATGAAGAAATGGACACATTTATTGAAACATAGCCTCAAGCTTCCGAAGAAGAAAGCTGTCTTTGCTTTAAATCGTTCAGAAATGTTTGATGCGATTGTTTTTCTTCTCGCCTTAACTTTTATGGCAACTACTGCGTATAGCATCCCTTTTTTTCAAGCAAAGCCTAGTGAGTTTCAAGACATGCCCTGGCTTCTTGCTGTCGTATACTTTTATATTATTTACTACTCTTTATCACTGATTGCTCTCATACTTGGTGTTTCTTCCATAGCTTTCATCGCTCGCATCGGCAGTGCTTTGTTGAATAGACGACTTGCTTACCGTCTCTTATGGAAAATTTGTGCTTACTTTTTCACCGTTCCTATTCTAGGTTTTATTGTTTTAGCTGTCTTGTATCCGGTTGCTATTTCGTGGTGGCTTTATGGAAGTGTCATTTATATTTTATTTCTCACGTTTCGTGTGATTGTCGTGTACCCGCGGAGAGATGCATAACTCTCCTATGGATCTTCCCCTAAGCTGCTCTAGAGGTTATCGAGGGGACATGCGACCGAAAAGCTGTTGAAAAGTCACCTGTATTGGACAATATTCATTGGGAGTGAAATATCCTCTATTTACGTAAAAAGAGGCTGAATCAAAAGGTGTTACTCAGTTGAAAAACATTCCGCTTTCACCACGGGCACAAGTGCGACATCAGTTCAAGCTGCACTATGTTTGCTTTCACTGTGTCTTTTTAGCCGCAGGGCAACGCTTCAGCTTCCTCATGAGCAAAACCCACTCACTGCGGGATCTTACTGCCACAGGATGTGGTGGCTTCTACGTTGCACATAGGACGTGTGCGATTTTAGTAGAAGTTCCTCTGTTGCTTTTCCCGCAGGAGTCTTCATGTTTTTCAACTGTAAGACACCTAAAGTAGATGTATACCTGCTTTTGATACAGCCCCGATTCGATTCTTTAATAATAATGTTGACCATTTGTCGTCTCACTTTCTTTGTATTTCACTTCTATATTACTCTGAATACTCCTCCACGCTCGCGATGCTAGAATCATACTTCCCGCAAAATAGAGAACGTTTCCATACATCGATAACGTTTCAAAAAAATTAAGCAAGCTCCCACAGACAAAGAACAACCCGATAAACAAATCATTGAACATTCTTATCAGCTTACACTCTTTATTTATCGACACACGGCACGTTCCTATCTGTATTTCCAGTATACCTTCTTTATCTCTAATCTTCGGCATACCCCTTCCTCCTCATCCTGCTGCATTCTCAAGTCGAGATTCTTGGTGTACGGCGTTAGGGTGATCTGCTGTCGTTTCATCTTTCATTACCCGCTGATATTTACCTATATCTCTTACTATATTGTTATATCTTTAGGATTCCCGTGTGTCCCTGTACAAAACATCTTGTAACACATTGTAATCGGATATTAATTCAATTGGTATATCCATGCGGATTGTCCGTACATCTTTGCAGTCAGAAGGAAGAAGCATAAAAGAAGTTAGGTGTTCATCGTCATGTTTTTGTAATATGTTTGATATAACTTGGATTCTTCCTCTCGTCCTGTCTCCGTATATAATTTAATAAGCCAACGTACAGGTGTTGGATCAGTGTCATGCAATTCCATTTCCCAGGAAAAACAATCAATGGCCTGATGATACTGTTTAAAATAATAATACATTTCGCCCAATCGCATTTGTTTGTCTGGATTTTCTCGCCATTCCAGCATATTTCTCACTTTTTGGGTATGGGGAGAGGCCTCATTCAGAGAAGCAAGCCAACGGTAAACGTATGGGAGATCATAGCTAGCCATTAAATGAGTGACGCATGTATAAAGTAGTTTCTCTGCTTGGCCGGGCCTCGATGAAAAGAGAGTGAGAATAAAAGTGTCGAGCTTTTCCACCGACAAACTGGATAAGGACTCTCGATCTAATGACTCAAACAATTGTTCTATTTTCTCTTGTTGGTGGGGGGATGGTGTTAATTGATGATTAATCATTATTTCTATTGCTTTCTTCCATTGTTGAGAGGTTAAATAGAGTTCGAACAAGTCGGTTTGAACCTGCGGGAGAGGGGTACGGTCCATTACGTCTTCAAGAAGAGAGGTTAATCGCAGATGAGGAAAATGAGCCGTGAACAGGTACATCAATTGTTGATAATCTCTTTCAGAGGAAGTCCGAGTGATATTTTTTATATATAGGGCTGCTACATCCATCCACCGTCCTTCACTCTGTAACAAATCAATCCATTTATTCACATTCTCTGGTTGTTTGCGCCATGTCACATACAGAGTTTTTTCGACAAACATGGGGTCCTTCTCCCACAGCGTGTGATTTCTTTTCGCATACAAATTTTTATACGAAAGAAAAGTCAGGTCATTTGCATTTTCTTTCACCCAGCTATGTTTCGGCGTAAAACTCGTTAACACCCGTAATATGCGATACGAGGCAAATAACTGTCCATCGCGACGATGATTGTAATATAATTCACGGATACATTCGAATAGATCTTTTTTTGGGAAAAAACCATCGAGAAGTGTATAAATGGTGGAAGACTCTTGAGAAGAGTGGTGTTTTTCGATTTTTTGTTTGAGCGTGTGAAGGTGTTGAGAAAGGGTATAAGCGTGAGACGAAGAAACTAACTCGTGAATGAAAGGGTGGGTTGGACCAAATGAAGTACCGTGCTTCCAAGCTTTTTCAATAAAAGAACGGCGATAAAGAGAAGATGCGCTAACTACAGTAATGAATTCATCTTTGAAATAGATAAAATAATAACACGTACCTTGATCGTCTACTGCTTCTATGAATTTACTGTAAAGGTAAATATTCATACGCGTGAGTCTGACTGTCACTTTTCGTTTTCCGACTAAAACGGTTCGCTTTCCTGCTTCCATGTCATCCCTCCTGCTTTCCTTTTCCCTACCATACCACATACGAGGAGTGGATGCCTACTCTCCTTTATTCGGTGAACTTTTTGTTTCGCGAGTGAGGATGGAATCCATGCCGCCCACAATCACTGTAAGCGGTAGTAGATCTATCATCTCTTATACTGACCGTTTTCTCTATCCCGTCAGGCGTTGGCCCGGTTGGTCATAGCTCTTTGTCCGTCAAACGGGAGAGCTGGAAAATTGAATAGAACAGAACTTGGATATACAATAGAGATAAAGGAAATGTACTGCCTTCACACGTCCACAGACTAGTCATTATTAAATAGGAGTGAATAATCATTGAATCCTTTTTACCCGAAAGATACACCGACACATGTAAAAAAAGAGTTTGACCATTTACAGTCAAAGCTGGCTCCTTTTTTCAAAAAAAGTATGATTTACGGTGCTGTTGCCGCCCCTATGTTATTTTTTTCTCTCTTTAACCTTTACTTTCTTACAACCAGTGCTCCTTTGACGCGGGAAACCGCTATTGTCATTGGTTTATTTGCATTAGCTGGGGCTTTTTCTATGGCATTGATTAAAGAATCGTTTCATCAAAACAAAGAAATTCAAAAAACGAGTATTAAATATATGGAAGAGAGAATCAAGAAAAGCACTATTTTAGAAGAGTCTGCGCAAAGAAGTTATTTAAATAAAATCGCAGCCAACCCAACGCAGACGTACCATATCTTCTATGAATTTTTAGAGCATGAGCAGCGCATGAAACAATTTATGAGAGAACGATGAAACGTAACCAATTTCATCACCGGTTTTATAAAGAAGAAAGAACAGCAACAGTAAGCGTGCTGTTCTTTCTTTATGAAATTGAACGTGTAATGATTTTTTATTTCCGTTCCCATGCGGCAATTTCTTCACGTACGATAGGTGCGACTTCTTTTCCTAATTTTTCGATGGCTGCCATCACTTGATCATGAGGCATCGTACCAAGTGGCACATGAAGCATAAAACGGGTGACTCCTACGTTTTTCCTTAAATATATAATTTTCTTCGCTACTGTTTCAGGAGATCCTACGTAGAGGGCCCCTTCAAAACTGCGCGCATGATCAAAGCTTGACCGGGTATACGGTCCCCAGCCGCGCTCTTTGCCCAGTTGGTTCATGACATATTGAGTGGACGGGAAAAATTGCTCTGCTGCCGTCTCGTCATCGGTTCCAACAAACCCATGAGAGTGTGTAGCAACCGGTAATGCCGAAGGATCGTGTCCCGCCTTTGCAGCCGCTCTTTTATATAGCTGAACCAGAGGTGCAAACTGAATCGGACGTCCTCCAATAATAGCTAACACGAGAGGGAGTCCTAACAAACCAGCGCGCACTACAGACTCTGTGTTCCCCCCGCTTCCGATCCAAACGGGGAGTGGATCTTGAACAGGTCGAGGGTAAATCCCCAAATTGTTAATAGAAGGCCGATGTTTTCCTTTCCATGTCACTTTTTCTGATCGCGTAATTTGTAATAACAAATCTAATTTTTCTTCAAACAATTCGTTATAATCATTTAGGTCATACCCGAATAATGGAAATGACTCAATGAATGACCCTCGTCCAGCCATAATTTCCGCTCTCCCCTGAGACACTGCATCCACGGTAGCAAAATCTTGAAACACACGGACCGGATCATCAGAAGATAACACAGTTACTGCACTCGTTAAACGAATTCGTTTGGTTTGAGCTCCTGCGGCGGCTAAAATGACAGACGGAGAAGAAGATGCATAATCCTTTCGGTGGTGCTCTCCTACTCCAAAAACGTCTAGTCCCACTTCGTCCGCTAACTTTATTTCTTCTACCACTTCTTGAATGCGATTCGCGTGACTAATAACGTGGCCTGTTTCTGTATCGGGAGTCGTTTCTACAAACGTACTAATTCCAATTTCCATACGGTTCCCTCACTATCTCAGTCTTCTATGATCTAGTGTACTGTTATATATGAGGAAATTCCAATGATCTGTCTTATTTATCTCTTCTCCGATCAAAACGATTTCTCTCAAACAGTGAAAATTTGGTTGAATGTGACATCACTCGAAGCTTCATTTAGAAGGTTTGCATTGGAATGGCTGTTTATTCTTCCCTTGGATCAGAGGAACGGGATTCCACATTGCATCATATTTACATGAATATCCTGAGTCCCACGAAGGAACGTTTGAAGTTTTGCAGGAATGGTTAAGTTCCATAATGGGAAGGTATCCACAACGATCTCACCGTTAGAAAAGTCTTCTTTTGCGTTTATTGAACCGTAAAAATATGTGATGAACAAATAAGTTCATAAACATAGAATAGAATTAATAATGCTGTGAAAATACAATTGCTCGTTCCTATGGTTGATCTCCTTTTCCAAGAATAGAAAGACGCTATTAATGAGTAGGAGGATTACAATGGAAATTCAAATTAGCCCTTCAGCCATTCAATGGTTTATCAACGAGATAAACTTGCAACCAGGCGATACCGTTAAATTCTTTGCAAAATATGGTGGTAGCAGTCCTATCCAATCAGGTTTCTCTCTCGGTTTCTCCACTAATGATACGCCCATTCGAATAGGCTCTCGTCTAAAAAAAGAAGGTATCTTATTTTTCGTCGAGGAATCTGATCTATGGTATTTTAATGGGTATCATTTATATGTCGACTATAACGAAGACATGGAGGAATTAACCTTTTCTTATCCATCTTCCTAATATTTTTCTTGGTTATACACGTATACATTTCCTTAAGTTTGAACGATAAATGTGCTGGGAAGTGATAAGAAAAGAACTTGTGGAAAGAAGGTGCAGGACGATGAAATCTTTGCCTTTCACACACTTTACCTCGAAAGATTCTAATACTTTTTACGAACTAGGGGTTTCGTTTAAAAATAAGAAGAAGGAGCTAACAAAGCACGCCCGCCGCTCCTATAGAAATTATTATGTGGACAACTCCCCATCCATGGAGGAAGAATTGTTTGTGGAGCTGTCTGATTACTTACTCTTCCAATTAGGTGACGAATTAGAAAATAATTTAAAAGGAGTGAAAAATGGAAGCTGGGCTCAACGAATAGTAAACAAATGTACAGACAGTCAGTTATCCCATGATTGCATGAATGATATTCTTCCATTCGTGAAACAAGCCATTTGGCCCCATATACTAACTCTAGACTTACCTGCCGACCGCATGATGCTTATGGTTCAAGTCTTAGACTGGATGATGGATATGGTTAGAGAAGAAATGGGGAAAACATTTGTACAGCAACAAAAAAATCAAGTATACCAACAAACGATGAAGGAAATGAATGCGCCTCTTATACCTGTATCAAATGAATTAGGCATCCTTCCATTCATTGGTGAAATAGATACGTACAAGTCTCAGTTAGTTATGGAAAGCACGACGATAGAGCGCGCTCAAGAATTAGAATTATCTACCATTATTCTAGATCTGTCAGGAGTCAGTCATATCGACACGTTTGTCGCCCAAGATATATACAACTTCTCTGCTTCCTTGAAACTTCTTGGTATAGAAGTAGTCATAGTTGGGTTTACTCCTGATATTGCACAAACTTCGGTTCACCTCAATATTTCCTTTAAACAATTCACGATATACCCTAACTTAGCTGTCGCTTTGGAACAAATGAAAAAATAAGGTGTCCGTCTATGACGACAAAGAAGAGCTGCCAGAATAACTGGCTGTCTCTTGCTTTGATCGACGCGGAGTAGTGTCAACAGTTTTTGCAACCAACCTTTGACTAGGCCTACCTGCACAACGATTCCCCCTTTAGCAAAGCGGGGAATTTCTGTATACCTTCATCCCCTTCTGCGAAGCGGAGACGCTTACATCTTTCCTAAATCACTCTCACTCCTATTAGGATTTCAGTATCGTTTTTATATGATCAGGGATAGGAATCGCTTTAGGGATGTTCTCTTTTACAGACGTCCAAGCTCGTACCTCATACCCTTCCGCAATCAATCGGTCCCCTTTCTTGAAAGTATGATCGATACGAAACACTTTCCTGTCAACCTTTGTTACTTCTGAACAAATTGTCGCACGGTCTTCAAAATATAACGGTTCATGAAACTGGCATGACGCTTCGAGGATAGGGAGGATGATGTCCTCTTTGGATTGCAAGACAGACACTGAATAACCAGCTGCTCCAAAGAGCTCATGGGTACTTTCATCCATTCTGCGATAAAAGTTCGGGTAATACATGATTCCTGCCGCGTCCGTGTCTCCAAATCTTATTTTAGTATGATACTCATGTTTCATTTGAATCTACCTCTTCTATTTTTGTGTCTTATTTTACGGTTGTTATTATACCATTCAACAAAAAAAGAAAGAATTTTCATTTCTTAAACCGAAGATGTAATAATATAAGATACTCCGTAGTGTGACTAATATGTAAAGAAAACATTAAAAAGATAATCACTGTCTATGTGTGTAGAAGGATGACGTTTTTTGATTTATTGGATGTGGTGCTGTAAAGCCCACTCTTGTTCTTTCCATTCTTTAACACTTTGCTGCTGTAATAAAGTTAGTCTCACATTGTGTCTTCTATAAGTCCAGGCAACATCTCATGAAACTTTAAAACGTATACACTTGCTGTCTTTCTCCCCGGGTAAACGCCTTAACTTTCCGACTGAAATAAGATAAGTGCTAAGGTTTGCATAGCCCTCTTTCTTCATTATTTCCTGAGAAATAATCTTCGTTTTTGAAAGATAAAGGGAGGAAGTAATTATTTCGGAAGAATAACTGGTGTGGATGATGAAGTAGTCTCTTTATCGGCAACGAGAAACCCCCTATTTTGACATTTTTCGTCAGCGATTCTTAGTGATCCTTCTAGAATAACGAAAACGAGTGGAATAATTCTGCCAAAAATAAGCGCTCCCCAATGGGAAGCACTTTAATAATGTGACATCTCTTTAAACAAACTTACTTAATAAGATCCAATGCTTGTTTTACCGTAGCGTAGGAATCCACCGCCGCCAGATCCATTCCACTATTTACAATTGTCTGAACCGATTCTGTTCGCAAACCCGTAATAATCACATGAATTCCCATTAAGCGAAGCATTTTTCCGATGTTATTTAGAAATAGAGCATTTTCTGTCTGTATGGTAGCCGCTCCAGAATAGTCGGCAATTACATATTTTACTTTTAAGTCAGCGATTCGTGGGACTACATGATTCATGATATATTCTGATTTCATTTGATCGATATACCCGATTAAAGGAAGGATGATAATGTCATTGGTTACTGGTACTATTGGTGCCGATAACTCTAACAGTTCTTGCTGGGTTTCTTTCTTGTATTCTTCAGAAAGACGTTGAAAGGTGAAAAACGTTTCGTTTAAACTAATATCCAGCAATTGGTTGATACGTTTTATGAGATAACTATGTTCTTCGATATTTAGGTTAAGCTCTTGACTAATAGTTGTGAGCATGTCATGAAGAATATCTCTCGTTGGCGGGTAACGCACGACAATTTCATAGATTTCCTTCCCAGAATCCAATTGCATCTTAGAGTTTTTCTTGCTCCACTCGATAAGAGCCTCCGGCACTTTGTCTCTCTCTTCTTTGTTTATAAGAGATGCCCCAAAAAACTGAAAGAGCTCATCATACATCGTGATTGCCTGTTCTCTCTCCCAATTAGGAATCGTGATATTCATTTGGCTCAAAACAGTATCCACCACTTTTTCTGCGTGAGAATTCGCATGTTCTATTATGTAATTGGAGAACCTTAACAACGAGGCCATCATCATCCCCCTTAATGGTCAACTTTATTTCCTTATTTGGATATAAATGTGATCGTCATGTATTTACTTACTTTTATTATTCCAAAATTTCCTTGGCGGCACAATGTTTTTTTGCCACCACTAAAATTTCTATCAATTTTTTAACGAATTTCTCACATACATTTTTTCAAGAAAGGGTATATAACTTCCTAGCCAGTAAGCGATTTGTTGCTAACTAACTTGCTATATATTCTGAGAGAAGGAGAGTTACCATGCATACAAAGAGAAGGAAACGAAAATTCATGAATATCACTTTTTGGACTTCCTTCACCATTATATTCATTTTTGCTTTATGGGGAGCCCTTGCTCCTGAGATGCTTGCTACGCAAGCGGAAACGGCATATGGTTTTATTGCCGATACCTTCGGCTGGTTTTATTTAGCTTTCGTATTATGCCTCATTATCTTTAATTTCTATTTAGCTTTTAGTAAGTATGGAAGCATACGTCTAGGAGGAGACAATACAAGACCAAAATATTCATTTTTCACTTGGATTGCTATGTTATTTAGTACAGGGTTTGGTGTCAGTATTGTTTTTTGGGGAGTCGCTGAACCAATGACTCATTTCGGTGATCCACCGCCGTTTGTAGGCGGCCTGGAAGCAGAAACGCCTGCCGCTGCACGAGAAGCTATGTGGAACGCTTTTTTTAACAACGGAATCCACCAATGGGCTTCCTTTACTTTTGTCGGACTCGCTATTTCCTATTTTATATACAGACAAGAGGAAAGAAGCTTAATTAGTGATACGATGAACCCAGTTATTGGAGATACAGGAAAGAAGCCACTGCGGCATACGATCGATATCATCGCTGTCATTGCAACTGTCATGGGTGTCGCTACCACATTAGGTCTCAGTGTCCTGCAGATCAATGGCGGATTAGGAAGCGTGTTTGGCGCACCTACCGGCATCACTACACAGCTTATTATCGTCTCGCTCATGTTTGTTTTTTTCATTGCATCCACCATTTCTGGGCTGGATCGCGGGATTAAATATTTAAGTAATACAAACTTAGGTCTCGCCCTCCTGCTTATGATCGCTGTGTTAATTTTTGGACCTACTGGTTTCATTTTAAAAACGATAACTACCGGTATCGGGGATTATTTGCAAAATTTCTTTCAAGCGAGCTTGCGACTCGATCATTATACAAATAGTACGTGGGTACAAGACTGGCCCATTTACTATTGGGCTTGGACTATTGCATGGTCCCCATTTGTTGGTATGTTCGTTGCCCGTATTTCGAGAGGTCGTACGGTACGGGAATTCGTACTAGGCGTTATGGTAGCTCCTCCCCTTCTCGGTATTATATGGATCGGTATTTTCGGAGGAACCGCTCTTCATTTCGATCTTTTCCAAGGTACTGACATTGCTGGTGCTGTAGCTCAAGATGAAGCGACTGCTCTTTTTTCTATGCTTGAGAACTTGCCGATGGGCGTAGTGCTTTCTGTCCTCTCTATTGGTTTACTATTTACCTTTTTGGTAACTTCTGCCGATTCGGCGACGTTCGTTCTTGGCATGATGACGTCGAAAGGAGATACCAATCCTTCCGTATTGGTGAAAATCATTTGGGGTACATTGATCGCATCATTGGCTGTTATTTTGATTATTAGTGCCGGCTTGGAAGGTTTGCAAACTGCTTCTTTAATAGGGGCCCTCCCCTTCTCTCTCGTTTTATTTACGGTAGCAGTTTCGTTATTAATGACGATACGGAAAGACTACAAAGAGACACGTCGGAGAAAGGATATTGAAAAACACCGAAAAATTGCCGATTACTTGGAAGAGGAAGATCAAGATTAGGTTTCGCGGCTCTTCGCTCACAGAAGGAAATAAAAAACAGGATGTCTTCTTATAAAGGAGCATCCTGTTTCTCATTTATTTTCCTTTTACAACTCTCCACTACCTTGTTTCACCTTACTTTTCATCTACTACTTCTTTTAATATTTCAAAGGAACGCTTTTGTTTTTCTTCGTCATAAATATATGTTACAGCAATGATTTCATCGACGTTAAGCTGATTTTGGAAGGATTGTAATTGATCTCTTACAGTCTCTTTACCTCCCATAAATGTCATGCTCGACATTGATTGAACGGCCATCTTCTCTTGCGGGCTCCATAACTCGTCGATATTATCTATCGGCGGACTCATCGGTGCGCTGGACCCACGAACGACATTGAGGAAAAATTGCTCCATAGTGGTCGCTTCGTACTTCGCTTCTTCATCTGTTTCCGCAGCGATGACATTATGACCTGTCATGACATATGGCGCATCTAAATAGGCGGATGGTTGGAAGCGGTCTCGATAAATAGAAATGGCTTCTTCCATAAAGCGCGGGGCAAAATGAGAAGCAAACACGTATGGGAGACCTAACTTCGCAGCGAGGAAAGCAGAATCCGTTGAGGAGCCAAGTATATAAATAGGGATTTCTGTCCCTACTCCCGGATATGCTTTCACATATCCCTGCTCTTCTTCTGATCCAAAGTATGTTAACAATGCATTGACATCATCTGGAAAAGTATAGACTGAGTCACTATGAGACCTTCTCAACGCGCTCGCTGTCATCATATCTGTACCTGGTGCGCGCCCGAGGCCTAAATCGAGACGATTGTTATAAATAGAAGCCATGGTTCCAAATTGTTCGGCAACAACAAGAGGAGAATGGTTTGGCAGCATAATTCCTCCGGAGCCCACTCGAATATTCTTTGTATGCTCTAATGTATGCTTTATGAGGATGGTGGTTGCTGAACTGGCAAGTGACGGTGTATTGTGATGTTCAGCAATCCAATAACGATGATATCCCATATCCTCCGTCGCCTGTGCTAAATCGACCATGGATGTAATTGCTTCTCCGGCACTCTGACCTTGTCTAATAGGTACTAAGTTTAATAAAGATACCGGTATATTTATGTTGTTTGGCATATTTGTAAATTCCTTTCCTGAATACTTCATCCATATCGTAACAACTTCTTCTCCAGAAATAAATTTAAATGCTTATATCATGAATGGGATACTTAAGATTTTGGCTGCTTTCTATAGTTTTTGTTGACATTGTAAATAATATTTCAGATAGTTTAAATATAGCCGACTTCTGTACAAGTGTATGTTATTCTAAATGAAGGAATCCATGAGATAATGAGTTACTTATTTCATTATCTTCACTTCAACCTCTTCGGGTGAGGGAGTCTTTGAGCAAACGTTTGTCAATGCCTCGCCTGCTGTATAACTTGGATAAAAGGGTGATAAATGTGGACACAGGAACGAACGTGAACAAAAAAAAGAAAATATTTGTAATGGGTGGAGACGGTTTTTGCGGATGGCCTACAAGCCTTCACCTTTCCCAAGAAGGTCACGATATTACTATTATTGACAACTTATCTCGCCGCAATATTGACAATGAGCTAGAAGCTGCCTCACTTACTCCTATTCAACCGATGGGAACGAGGTTAGCAACATGGAAAGAACTATCCGGCCAATCGATTGGCTTCCATAATATAGATATAGCAGAAGAGTATGAGCGTCTCCTGCAAGTTATCATGGAAGAAAAGCCAGACGCCATTATTCATTTCGCCGAACAGCGAGCTGCCCCGTATTCAATGAAATCACCAAAAAATAAGCGATATACGGTGAATAATAACATTAATGCCACCCACAATATCCTTTGCGCCATTGTGGAATCCGGGCTTGATATCCACCTTGTACACCTTGGAACAATGGGTGTCTACGGGTATGGTACAGCGGGGATGAAAATTCCTGAAGGGTATCTCGACATCGAAGTGACTTCTGAGAGTGGGGAACGAATCGAGCAGCAAATATTATATCCGACCAATCCCGGATCTATCTATCATATGACGAAATCACAAGACCAACTTCTCTTCCAATACTACAACAAAAACGATAACGTTCGAATTACCGACTTGCATCAAGGTATTGTATGGGGAACGAATACGAAAGAAACGAAGCTCGACGAACGTCTTGTAAACCGTTTTGATTACGATGGGGACTATGGCACTGTTTTGAATCGCTTTTTAATGCAAGCTGCGGTGGGTTACCCTATCACGGTGCATGGTACTGGCGGTCAAACTCGTGCATTCATCCATATCCAGGATACGGTTCGCTGCATTCAACTGGCAATCGAGCATCCCCCAAAACGTGACGAGCGGGTAATGATTTTCAATCAAATGACAGAAACACATCGGGTAAATAACTTAGCGAAGCTTGTTAGTGAACTGACGGGCGGTGAGATTGCATACGTGGACAACCCACGGAAAGAAGCAGCAGAGAACGATCTTCATGTAAAAAATGACCTGTTCCTTTCAAAAGGCCTGGACCCTATCACGCTTGAAGAGGGGCTTTTACGTGAAGTAACAGATATCGCTAAAAAATATGCCCACCGTGCGGACCATACGAAAATACCGGCTACAAGCACATGGACAAAAGATCAGCAGCCTGGTATCCCTACTGCCCAAGAAGGCATCAAGTAAAAAGTAAAAAGTAAAACGCAAGGCGCCGTACCCGTGGTAAAACGTACGTCGTCAACGGCTCTTTCTTTGTACAAAACAACAAAGTTTGAGAATACAGCCTTACACATGTAAATGATAGACAAAAAAGCCTGAACGCTCGACCCATGTGTTCAGGCTTTTTACCGTTGTCTGTAGTATATATTGTTTCTTCGTTCTTAACGATAATAGGGCAACCGGGTTTTAGAGTCTCACAAAGTGTGTACGTTTCCAGAGGCCATGTATGGTCTCGAGGATATTCCCCTCCTTCATGAATAGGGAGCCTGTCCTGCGTTACCTTCCAGCCCATCCACTTTTCTTAAAATAAGTTTTTTTCGATTTGGACCATTTCATAAAAATACCCTTTTCTATCTAGTAATTCATCGTAAGCACCTGCTTCTATGATCCTGCCCTTGTCCATAACGATGATTTTATCCATCATTTCCAAACCTGCCAGGCGATGACTCACTAAAAGAAGCGTGTCTTGAGAAGCTTCCTCGAACAGCTGATGGTAAACTTGTTTCGTCGTCCATGCATCCACAGAAGATACAGGCTCATCGAGCAACCAAAGACGACCAGGTTTCAGCATCGCCCTCGCAATAGCCAAACGTTGCTTTTCCCCACCAGATAAATTAGCTCCTTTTTCATACACCGGCTGTTCAAGAGAGAAAGAGTGTAACGATACTTTCTCTAAGGCAGAGACCATTTCATCGTCCCTCACACGATCAGCCGCTAACTGTAAGTTATCTTTCACCGTTCCGTGGAAAAAGTGATTGTCTTGAAGAACGACTTTGGTGTTTTTCCATATCCTCTCTTTCTTCCAATTCTTGACGGACAGATCATTTAAACGAACTTCTCCTTCCGTTGCATCATATATATTTAAAATTAGTTGAAGAAGCGTTGACTTACCTGATCCACTTGGCCCTACAATGGCAATTTTCTGTCCTGAAGAAATAGAAAGAGTCATCTCTTGAATCACAGGTCTGCTTGAATCGGGAAACTGAAAAGTTACATGGTCCATCTCTATCGAGAGAGGTTCTGAAAGAGGTGGCATGCTGTCTGTCTCATTCTTCTGTCTCCCTTCCCTATCCTCCGTCTTCATAAATGCAGACAGTCTCCCTGCAGCATCTTGGCTTTCTTGCAAATACATAGGGAATGTAGCCATGGCCCCTACCTCTTCAAATACCGTTAGTGAAATCAGGACGAGCATGGCGAGCCATATTCCGTCCAATTGGTTCGTTGATACCAAATACGCGCCAATACTTAGAACTAACCAAGTGATAAATAAAGAAACAAAGGTATGAAGAGACTGACCGGAAATCAAGTTCAAGCTTGCTGACTTTTGTTCTTGTACATACTCATTGGACGCGACGCCTAAACGCGTCTCTTTTTCTCCGAGCTTATGATATATTTTTAGATCTCTGAACCCATATAAAAATTCTGTGACTTCTGTCGATAAGACACCTCTCTTTCGTCGAACTTCCGGTGCTTTTTTCTGTTGCTTGATCGTATAGTAGGCAGGTACAAGACATGTCGTTAAAAAAAGACCAATTACTAAAATAGCAGCTACATAAATGGAATAGAAAGAGGTAAATAACATGGTCGCTAAAAACACCATCATCGCTACAATTGGAGGGTAAAAGACGCGCAGGAAGTAATGTTGTAAGCTTTCAATATCCCCGACGATTCGAGCCAGTAAATCACCGCTCTTGTAGGATTGAAAGATGGTTGGTGCAAGCGGCTCTAGCTTCTCAAAAAAAGAGACACGCAAATGACTGAGCACCGTAAACGTAGCTCGATGAGAAAAATACCTTTCTGCATAGCGACTCCCTGCTCTTATAAAGCCGAGTAATTTCACAAGAGAAGTAACAACAATCAAAGCATACAGAGGCGGGGCGAGAGCTGATTTTGAAATGAGATACCCACTCGCCCCAAAAAGTCCGACCGCTGTTACGCCAGCCACAAAACCTGCCATGATGGAAATCACAATATCTTTTTTCTCCCGTTTCATTACTTTCATCGTGTGAAAAAGGTTTTTCATCCGTTCGCACCTCCTCTCTCGATCAATACCATTTCTCGATACCCCTCTACTCGATTCAATAACTCTTCATGAATTCCCGCTGCTATCAGACGTCCATGATCAAGAAAGAGAATTTTATCTGCTTCTTGCACTGTGTGAAGACGATGAGCAACTGTAATAACAGTAGCGGATTTCCTGAGTTCGTTCATCGACTTTTTCAAAATCTGTTCCGTCTTCACGTCTAAACCATTTGTAGGCTCATCAAACATTATTACAGATGGTCTTTTTAAAAACGCTCGAGCCAGGGCAAGTCTCTGCATTTCTCCGCCGGACAGCCCTCTTCCCCCTTCTCCTACAGCTGTTTCGTATCCTTTCGGGAGATCGCGGACGACTTCAGCAAACCCTGAGCGCTCAGCAGCCTCTTCGATGTCCTTCTTTGTAACTTCTCTGTCTGTACCTATCACAATGTTTTCCGCTATCGTTCCTGAAAATATATAAGGATGCTGGGAGATATAACTTAAGTGACGGAACCACTCGTTTTCTTCGTAATCCAATAAGCGTCTTCCCTCTACTTTTACTTGTCCTTCTGTCGGAACGATGAGTCCGGCAAGAAGGTGAAGGAGAGTCGATTTTCCCGAACCGCTTCGCCCTACGATAGCTACTTGCTGGTAAGGAGGGATATGGATATTCATGTGTTCTAGTGAAAATCTCTTTTCTCCGTATGTGAAACTTATATTCTCTGTTTCTATGAGAGGAGGTCTGTCCATGATACTCAGTGTTTCTTTTCCCCACATACTTACTTCTTCGGTGCGTTCTTCTTCTATTTTCTTTACCGCTCCTAGACTACTTCTCCCGTTGTGAAAAGCGGTACCTAATTCTTTTAAAGAGGTGTAAAATTCAGGAACAAGAATGAGAATAAAGAATGCGGTAAAGAAGGAAAGAGATTCATATATGACGAGCTCGATAGCCAGCTCCAGTGCAACAATTCCAATGCCGAGCATAGTGATAACTTCCAGCATAAATGAATTCGTGAAAGCTATTTTTAATATTTCCATTGTTGCATCCCTAAAACGTAGACTGCTTGTTTCCATTTTTTTCTTTTGACGTTCTGTCTGTCCGTATAATTTAAGTGTCGTAAGTCCTTGAAGTGCGTCAAGAAAAGATCCTGAAAAAGCAGATAGCTGATCCAACTGTTCTTCTGATTTCTTTTTCGTCTGCAGACCGACAATGACCATAAAAATAGGAATGAAAGGAGCAGTTATTAATAAAATAAGACCGGAATGGACATGTTGAGTAAACACAACAAGTAACAAAAGGAATGGGATAAGACTCGTTTGAATGATTTGTGGGATATATTGGCTGTAATAGCTGTCTGTTTCATCCACGACATCTGTGACCGTACTGACTTTTTTTCCAGATTGACTGGTAAAAGAAGAATGGAATGAGCTTCGAGCTGCTGTATGAAACAATGAACGTCGGAAGGCCTGTTTCACGTCAGCAGCCATTTGAACACCGATGCGGCGATTGACATACTGAAAGAGAACTCTACCTGCCATAATGAGCAATAACAGCCCTAACATAGGCAGAACCGTGGAAAAAGACACTCCTTTTAAGAAAATACTATCGATAATGGCGACAATAAAATACGCCTGACTAATGATCATGACTCCGAGCAACGCAGAAAAAATGAAAAGAAACAACACATTCTTTTTTGGGATCGGTATCTGCTGTCGTTTCTGATTCATGCATCTATCCCCTTTTATGGAAAGTAAAAAATCGCATCTGTGCCACATGATTTTTTAACCATTGTTTTCTCTTTCTATTATTAACTGTAAGGGAGGGGATTGGAATAGGCAGGAGTAAGTTGTCATGAAATAGTTGGTTTCTTAACTGCTAAGCTCGACTGCGAGAACAATCAGGGAGGCGTGAAAACGTAAGATCATAAATGGACAACCTCCCCCATATAGTGTAAGAGGGGAGGGATATGATGCAATTTTATTATGGGCAGCAAATGCCTTTACGTATGTTAGATGAGGCCGAATTTTGGAAGCATCAAGAAGAAGAACATACAGTTGTGATTAGAGAATTAATTCCTCAATTGGAAGATGTCTATGTAAACGCATTAAAAAAGTGGGAAGAAGTCTTAGGGGAAACGCGGCAGCAAGTGTTGCAGTTCATTGAAATTGTTATAAGTTCAAATCAAATTCCCTATTTCTTATTTCAGCGTTTCTTCCATTTTGTGTCGTTTTGGCTCCGTCAAAGTCAGCAGTTCATTGAGCTCTGTCATCAATTAAAACGTCACAGTGAGCCGATTCGCGAAAACCCCACAGCGAACATAGTCATCGATCATATTATCCGCGAGTCGGAATATTTCACAGGTATCGCACAGGCTTTATTATATAATCAGCCCTCTCTGAATCCTGCATATCCGTAATATCATTTCTAATAGAAGATATAATAAAAAATCTGCAATGAAATAATTTCTATTTTCATCATTAAAGCAGAAAAAAATTGTTATCTATGTAGAGCCCTCCTTAGGTAAACAAAGGGTCCCTAGCCGGACACCTCCTACACACCCAAGGAGGCTCTTTTTGTAGATACCTCGATTAGACGCACATGTTTTTCTAATTAATAATACGAATAAGGGTATCCATAATATGGAGATGGAGCAAAGTAAGGTAATAAAGCTAGTGCTGCCAATGAGGCAAGTGGGAAAGTACGCCTCCGAAAGCGACGGTATCTCCTTCTCGGAGGACCATAATATTGTCTGTCACCTAAATGTTCGTTTTCTTGGTCCGAGACATCCTCGCCTACTAAAACGCTGACTTGATCTCTGCTCACATTCTCAATAATGCCGTCCCATTCACTGCCATCTTTCATGGAAAACATCACATGATAGTTCATGTACTGGTTACACTTATCATGCATCCAATGTGTATCATCATATGGTTGATTGTAGTGATAATTTCCAGTGTATTTCATTCTTACCCCTCCCTTTCCCTCACCATGATATTCATCTATATAAGGAAAGTTACGATTTTTTCTTCTTCCCATAAGGAGTCTCTTTCCATTAAAAAAAGCAGCCTCTCCGTTTAGGGAGAGTACTGCCTGACTTCATCTTATTGACTTTGCTTCACCCATGACGCTATCGTCGCCGTTCGTTTTCCTTGATGTTTTACTGCTTCTTCGACATCCTCTTGCATCGTTCCATTCTGATCTACCGTTACACTGTTTCCATATGGGTTCCCTCCGGATGTAAAAGCACTTTGATCCGTGTACCCTGGAGCTGCAATGATTGCTCCCCAGTGCATCATCGTCGTGTATAATGCTTTCACTGTTGCTTCCTGTCCGCCGTGAGGGTTGTTAGCAGAAGACATGGCACTTACTACTTTATTCATTAACTTCCCATTCGCCCAGAGACCACCCGTCGTGTCAAGAAACTGCTTCATTTGACCGGGCACATTACCGAAGCGGGTTGGCATACTAAATATAATAGCATCTGCCCATTCAAGGTCGTCCAACGACACTTCGGGTACATCTTTCGTTTCTTCCAGATGCGCCTTCCAGGCGGGGTTGGAATTGATGGCTTCTTGAGGAGCCAATTCAGGAACTTTACGCACTTTCACTTCAGCACCCGCTGATTTTGCTCCCTCTTCTGCCCACTTTGCCATTTGATAATTTGTCCCGGTAGAACTGTAATAAATAATTGCTACGTTAACATTTGTCAACATCCATCTCTCCTTCATGTCTTCTGTATGAAACGCTTCTTTCTTTTCAAAATGGAAGAGGTGTCTGCATACTTAGCTTCTCCAACTGGAATGTCATTATTCTTTCCCTTCTTCATATTATTTGTTGGATGTTAGTCGGATGGATTTTACGTAGCCTGGCTAGTGGGTGAGGATTTTCCTTTCCGACTAACTACTCTTTTCGGGATGAATACGTATTAATTCATTTTTCACCTGGTCAAAGCCTCCCCCTGCAAGTTCTAACATGAGTGGATCGCCGTAATAAATAAATTCACCACGTCCAAGGACAAGCCAGTTTTCCTCCGCTAATTCAATATAAAATGCCCCATGTTGATTGGAGTATATAGAATATTCTTCATACGCGTCGATCAGTTCGTCCCGGTTCACATCTCGGCCCACTCCTCGTTGAGTCGTCGCATCAGGATCATACGATACTACCGCAATCACTGTATTCCCTGATAACACGACAGCAAAAGAGTCATACTCATAAATGATTGCTTCCTCCGCTGGACCAGGTATTGTTTCTTTTGAAAGGGGAACACCTGCCTTGTCTGCAACGTCTTCTTCGGCATCACCGAGTCCAATTCCATTCGGCGCCAACTCCATATTTGTATCTCCCTCGACGCCGCAACCAGTAATACAGAATACAATTATCATCATCCAATACTTATCTTTTATGAATGGGATCAAGAAAACCACCTCATTTGATGATATATACCCTTGTTGATATGTAGTTGTAACCTTTTCATAAATTTCATTAGATCTTTTTTATCGAGACCATTATACTAGAAACAGGAATATATTTCTTATAACATAAGGCTGTATTCACAACATTCTATTAGAAAACAGCCTATCGTAAAGAAAAGATGATGGGAGAGGGAGGAATCAACCCGTGTTACAAATAGGAGAATTCATGTATATTCAAATTCATTCCGAAGATATCCCTCCTCTGCGCGCTCGTATTATGGAATATAAAAATGGCTACTTATTTATCGATAGCCCTATAAACACGCACACGAGAAAAACCAAACCGCTTCAAGAGGGAATGAACGTAACAGTTTCTTTTGTAAGACCAGGTAGCGGGATGTATCAATTCGAGACGAAAGTCGTGAAACGCTACATGGGCAAAATAATGACATATCTGTTGAAAGATCCCGGGGTCCGTCACTACAAAAATATCCAGCAACGGGAATATTTTCGTGTTAATGCCATGCTTGACGTTGATGTGACTTCACCTATTAAAGGTGCTCATTTTCGCACCACCACCGTAGATATAAGCGGAGGCGGCATGGCAATTGTGCTTCCAAAAGGTGAGTTTTTAGAAAAAGGAGAAGCCATTGTTTGCTCGTTTACCGTAGATATTCGAGAGACACGCGTTCCTATCGCAGCATCTTGTCAAGTCGTACGTACATTTCAAAAGAGGAAAGATTCTCTCCCGTTAGCTGCATTAAAATTTCAAGGGCTCCACGAAACAGATCGGCAACATATCATTCATTTCTGTTTTGAACAACAACGAAAATGGCAAGGAGGGCAATCCGCCCACTTCACAAAAAATGGAAATCGCAACTAAAATAACGATTTCTCTTTTTCCGACGAGAACATAAGATTTTGTAATAAAAAAGCTGTCTCTATGCTACTAACATAAAGACAGCTTACTCCCTATATGTCTTATCTTTCCGTTAATTGGTCTACAGATACGCTATGCTTTGTAGCGGGGTTATCAAGTGGATGAACCGTGGCTTGCCCCACTTCTTGGTCCACGTGTTCGATATACACTTTTTCCCCGTTGTACGTTACATCGACCATCGTATCCATCGATAAGATTTCCTGTGCTCGTTGTGCATCCATTTTCTTTCCTCCTTTACGGCTCTAAAACGACCTTAATACAGCCTTCTGTTTTGGTATCAAATATTTCATATCCATATTTTGCCTCATTTAATGGCAAAGTATGCGTAATAATATCACTTAAATCGACTTTTTCCTCTGCAATCATATCGTGTAAGAAAGGCATATAATGAATAACCGGTGCTTGTCCTGTTCTGATGTTCACATTACGTTGAAAGATATCCCCGAGAGGAAAGGCGTTATAACGGGATGAATACACTCCTGTGACTTGGATATTTCCACCCTTCCGTACGGCTTGGCTCGCCATGACTAATGCGCCCATAGCACCGCCTTGCAACTTTAATCCAGTTGCAAGAAATTCTAAATCTGTCATTTTTCCGTCCATGCCGACGCAATCAATAACAACATCAGCACCACCTTTCGTCATTTCATGCAAATAACTTCCTGCATTTTCGTAATCCTCAAAATTAATTACTTCCACTTTGTTCGTTCGTTTAGCATGCTCTAGCCGATATCCCACGTAATCGACGGCGATAACTCGCTCAGCTCCTTTTAACCAAGCGAACTTTTGCGCCAACAAACCAACCGGACCGCATCCGAGTATAATGACGGTATCTCCTTTTTTCATTCCTGAATTATCCACGCTCCAGTACGCTGTTACTCCAGCGTCCGACAGCAGTACTAAATTCTTATCATCTACCTCACTGTGTTCAGGTATTTTATATGGGGTAAAGTTTCCATACGGGACTCGCATGTACTCCGCTTGTCCACCTGGATACCCTCCTGTCGTACCGGAATATCCAAAATAAGCTCCCATTTCCCCATTGTCGTTTGCATTGTCACATTGGCTCTCTAATTCATTTTCACAAAACCAACAATGGCCGCAGCTAACATTAAAAGGGATCACCACTCGATCTCCTTTTTTTAAATGCTTTACTTCTGGACCTGTTTCCTCTACGATACCCATTGGTTCATGGCCAATAATATAATCCTCTTGTGCGTTCGGGATCATGCCGTGCACTAAATGTAAGTCCGATCCGCAAATGGCTGTATTGGTCAGCTTAATAATGACATCATCTTGTTTTTCTATTTTCGGATCTTCAACATCTTTGACCGCTATATTTTTGACACCTTGAAACGTCACAGCTTTCATATTTTAATTTCCTCCCATAGGTGTTATTGAGGGGGAACCGGAAACAATCCTTTTCGATTGTTGTTTGCCGGGAAAAGATCAAGTTCCGCAATGTCTACCGCCGTTTGAGCCGCCTTAATATCGAGGGCTTGCTGCTCTTGAACGTCATAAGGAAAAAACCATTTTTTGTCTGACATTAACTGTATCACTTCTTGTTGATAGGTAATGGCTGCTTCCATCTGGTTTCGAATGGTTGTTCTCACCTCGGGACTCGCTGCTTCCGTCAATGCAATAGAATAATTTCGCACCGCTTCTTTCACTGTTATTAATAAATCAAGAGCGATGGCTGAATCTACTTTCTCTGCCATTCCCACTGAATGAATAGGATCTTGGTAATCTTTCATTTACTGACCCCCGTTTCATCGTTCTGTGTGTATGGATATAAACGTTGTAATTCATTTATATTTAATATAGACATTTGAACATTCTTCTCTAATAATGCCCGAAGGTCTTGATCAAAAACGATCCCCTGCATCATCTTTGATTTCAACAAGGCCACGGTGCTCAAGTTCAGAAGTTCGTGAGTATCCATTGTTTCATGAAGAGCCAAGTCCTCTTTTCCCATATCGTTTCCCTGTCCTCCTTTACACAAATCTATCGTTAATTTGCCTCTTTCACTTAGTCACTATACTAAGGAAACTCTCTTTCTCCGCTGTATGTATAAATAAACAACAGACGAGTATTCTATGCTCACAGGAGAAATTTTAAGGAGGAAGGAGAGAGGATATGTCTGATAAATTAGCGCTTCATGAGAGGCTCGAGCTTCATGAAATCCTAACATTTAAAAACTTGAACTTAACTAAGTCTTCAACGATGCGTGGATTGGTTGGATGTAAGGAATTGAAGGGAATTCTAGAGAATGAGGTGAAGGAAGGCCAGCAGCATGTCACCCAATTACATGAACTTTTACAAAGGAGAGACACTACATCATGACCAATATGCTTCAAAAAGTAGCTGGCTTGAGTGGTATGACTGATCAAGTCATTGCCGTCGATTATCTGATATCAGTGAAATCTGCTGTACGAAACTTAACGTTTGCATTAACGGAAGCTGTCACTCCCGAAGTGAGAGAAATCCTTCACCATCAGCTGAACGATGCGATTCAATCTCACGAAAAAATCAGTCAATACATGATGGATAAAGGATATTATTATCCAAGCGATTTAGAAGAACAACGAAAAGTAGACAAAAAAGCATCTCAAACGGCTCTTAAGTTAGCAGACTAGATGAAATAAAAATGAGATTGTTTCCCATTGGTGATGGTAACAATCTCATCTAGTATTTTAACCGGAGAAGGGATGTCTTTGTTTCATCTCTGAGTGCATGACTCCCTAATTTTCTGACATTTCAAGCTGGCAGTTGTTTTTTGAAGCGCTTCATCCCGCTGCAACAGAGGTGTTGAAATGGTCCGTATCCTGTCCGATGAATTTTTAAAGATCGCTTTGCCTGGATATCTCTGTGTACGTACACTTCTAGTTCATCGATCATAGTAACTGTCATTTCTTGCATGTTCTCAGGTCGCTCTAGCATGACCATCACATCAATCGGTCCTTTTCCTTTGTTTGGATTTAATGGATAAAAAGGATATAACGCAACGGTCCCACCATTCTTTCTTACCCAATGCTTCGTCTTTTCATCCATAAAGATCTTTGTCATCTCAAAGACCTCCTTTACACTAAAATAAATTACAATTCATATTGTAACATAAAGATATAGGTAGTTATCAATAGATAAACATAGAATTTATAAGGTAATTTTAATATGATTCTCTCTCACGCATACTACTAGCACATATAGCATGTTATACAGTTTTATATCCATTTGCATCTATCGTTCTCTTTTGTTATATAAGGAAAGCATTATTCTTGTTACCTTCGTTCCTCTTTCGCTCTCTTGTTAAACGATGCATTATTTATTTTTCTCCGTATATAATAAATTTTTCGCTTCGGCTCCACTCCAGTGAGTCTCCAATTATTATTAGGAAAGAAGCGATACAGCCAAGATTCAGACTGATCGATTACATTTCTTTCATTTCTCTCCGTGCTATCCACCCATAACCAAGCTTCAATATCTTCTGAATTTTCTCCCGCTACACACACAACCAATATATCCCTCTGGTATGCAGACGTTATGAGTTTTCCATGATGAAGGGCAGTAAATAATTTTAATGCTTCATCCATAATAGCTAATTGAGAAACAACATAATCGGTCGTATGTAGAAATGGTTGGTAGTCCAAATACCTCCACAATCTCTTCAATATTAAAAGGAGCTGTTTTTTTGTCGTAATATTCTTGCGAGAGATGTCAAATAAAATGTAATTATACATCTGCTGCAACGTGAGTGCCGCTTCTGAGTGAAAATCATCCTGTTCATTTTCTAGATAACGTTCGAAATCCAACGTATCCTTCCTCCTTATGCTCTCCTTACAGTTTTTCATTATTATAATTTCTCACTTTGGTTACTTTTGTAAAAATTGACATTGTTTACACATGTTTTTGGATTGGGCTAATGATTGATAAATGGAACACCAAGAACGTTTTGCATAGCAGACAGGAATAGATCGTTCTTTCGCCTGTTCTGTTATTTTTTTCGCAACATTGTGGTTGATAAAATCTGTCAGAATGAGAACGGCATCGATCTCTTTCGGAATACCTTGGCGTACCATTCTAGTCTTTCTGCCATCCATATGTAGGATCTCCCCAAAACCTAGCGACTTCAACCGTGTGGTAATCGTACCGAGCCTATCTGCTCCTACAATCATTAAGGTATTCATACTGCTTTAACCCTCCGTATTAATTGAAAACTATTCTCATCATGTGTATATTTTAGTGAAAATGATTATCAATGTCAACGTGACTATGTGCTTATATAATGGGATGAGTAAGACATTCTAATGAGCGATACATTGATTGTTAAAGATTTTAGGTGATTTCATTCAACGGTCTGGGAAATCTTTTAGATTCCCAATCGCAAAGGGAAACAAAAAAATCAGGCCACTCTTTTAATGAGAGTGTGCCTGATTTTTTTCTAACTATTATACATGAATGGTAACATCGGCTTCTTCGCGAAGTTGATCTACTAATTTCTGAGCTGCTTCCCCTTCTTTTTGCATCTTCACTTGCTCTTTTAGATCGGGTTTCATTTCTTCAAAGGAAGGAACTTCAGCTTCTTCTCCACCCATTTGGGCTTGTTGAGCGGAAATTTGATCATAAGCTTCTTGTAGTTCTTCTTCTGTCGGCTCTGTGTCTCCCGCTTCTTCTGCGATGAGTTTATCTATTTTTACTTGCAGTTCAATTTGAGACATAATTTCTTCTTCACTTGTGCCTTGTTCCTCGATAGCGCTGATGAATTCGTCTTTTGATTCCATGCCATTCTGCGCGGCAATGTCTTCTATTGTTTTATTTACCTCTTCTTCGGAGGATGAATAGTCACGGTTTTCTGCTTCTTGAATGAGCAGTTCTGTACCGACCATGCTATTTGCTATTTGTTGTTTTAGTTCCTCTTGATTAAGTTCTTGTCCTGTCATTTGAGATTGCATCACGGCTTGCTGAAACTGGCTTTCGTATGTTGGAACGAAATCTTCTTTCGTTATTTCTTCTCCATTTACTTCTGCCACTACATCAGGTACGTTTTCTACTTCAGGTTCAGGTGTTTCTGGATGCTCTTGACTATCCTCTGCTTGTTCGGTGTTTTCTTCTTGTTGTGCTTGTGAATCTTCTTGTTCTTGTTCTTCTGCTGCTTCTTCTCCACCACAAGCTGCGACGATAGACACAGTTAGAGCCATAGCTAGGCTAAGTAATCCTTTTTTCTTCATGTCATTCTCCTTTATCTATCTTGTTTGACGCCCATTGTAACACCCGCCCATTATCTGAACAAGAAAAACATGAAATTCTCACATTCTTTTATACTTTAAAAAGACACATTTTGTTCATAAGTGTGCTCTTCTTCTCACATGATAGGCAGCGTGGATAACGTCTCCCATTGAAACTTACAGGGCAACGATGGTTCTCACGAAAAAAATCCGGCCCCTCGTTTTGTTCAAGGAGCCGGTTTTTGATATTAGTCTAAGTCTGCTGGATACACACCATTTTCATCGTGAACTTCACGACCGCTTAGTGGCGGGTTGAACACACAGATCATTCTTGCGTCTTCAATTCCACGAAGCAAATGTTCATCGTGTTCATCCAACACATACATTGTATCTGCTTTAATTGTATGTACCTTATTGTCTTTCAATGTTACAACTTCTGCATGGCCTTCAATGCAGTATACTGCTTCTAGGTGGTTTTTGTAATGAATATGAGTTTCAGTACCTGCTCGAATAATTGTTTCATTTACAGAGTACCCCATCTTGTCATCTTTTAAAAGAAAACGATAGCTGACCCAATTTCCATTATCTACTTCTCTCTCTGTTCCTTTTAGATCTTCTAACTTGATTACTTTCATCGTATGAACTCCTTTCTATTTCAAACCTGTAGTTTTGTGACTACTATATTACTCTAACGGGTTTTATAAAAAATAACAATCATTGCTACGCCGACTAAATGGCGAAATAAGACAAGCACAGTTTACTATTACCTATATCACCTATTATTTCTTACAATCATTCCTGCATTGTAGACGAAGCTCCATTGTTTTCTACGTCTGGCAGAGGATGTCTCTATGTGACATCATTGTCGTTACGTTTACTATTCCCTTTTCTTCGGGAAAATATGCTACAGACTGTCAGAAGAAAGGAGAATGTATTAATGTTGTTGCCAGGAGATAACCTCGCCCGTTATTCCGTAGAAGCCACAGATGGTTCCATTGGACGTGTTGAAGATTTTTACTTTGAGGATGACACGTGGGTCGTGCGGTATATGGTGGTGAACACAAAGCCTTGGCTTCCAGGTTACAAGAAATTGATTTCTCCTATTTCCGTAGAATCAGTAGATCCTTCCTCTCAAGTAATAAATGTGGATGTGACAAAAGAACAAATAAAACAAGCCCCGCCAATGGATGCAGAACGTCCCGTTTCTCGTCAGCAAGAGAGAGACTTTTATCGATATTATGGATATGGTACCTATTGGCCTCTGCCAAGTCATGACGTTTGGGGACCAACGGCAGTGTGGGGCGGTTACACCGATGCAAGAACGTTAGCAAATACTGAACAAGAAGACAGAGTAGACGCACAGGAAGAAACAAAGAATGATAATCCTCACTTAAGGAGCTTACGAGAGATAACAGGCTCATTTACTGGATATGATATCGCAGCCACCGATGGTTCAATCGGTCACGTCGATAATGTCTTAATCAAGAATAACTCTTGGCACATTCAGTATTTCGTCGTTGATACTGGCCGATTTTTATCGGGTGACCATGTCGTTATTTCTACCAATTATGTCAAGGACGTAAGTTGGGATAACGGGGATGTTTCTGTACAAATGTCTAAGAAAGAAGTAGAACAAGCTCCTTCCTACGACCCTCAAACCCCGCTTTCCAACGATGAAGACCCATACTTCACTTACTACAATTCATTCCGCAATTAAAATAACCTTTGACGGCTTATTCCTTCTAGAATAGGATGTCTCTATCTGGATCAATGAGTATTCGGGCGGCATTGTTCTGTGCTGCCCCTTCTCCCATTTCTTTTTAATAGCGGTTCTTCTGGTAAGACAACACCTGTCGGCTGTTTGCCTTTTGTCTCCATTTCCCCGATAAGGTATCCTATATTCATAGGTTATTTCTGTACGGCGAGGAGAGCTTATATGAAAAACATTCTTTCTATTGCCTTCGGAGCTGTGATTGGTACGTGGCTTCGTTATTTGCTATATATCGCCACGTCTCCTCTTTCCTTCCCGCTCGGGACCCTCTTTGAGAATGTGTCTGGCAGCTTTTTACTAGGGTTGCTTACTGGCTTTTTCGTTAGGAAAGGGACGAAGGAATGGCTGAAGCTAGGTTTAGGAGTTGGATTGTGCGGGGGATTCACGACTTTTTCGACGTTTATATTTGACAGTGTTTTGTTATGGAGTGATGGTTACTTATTGAAAACGATCATTTACATAGGTGTGACGTTCATTGGAGGTCTTATTTTTGTCGTCGCAGGGTTTGTGTTAGGTCAGCGTGTCGGGGGCTGGAGTCAAAAACGAAAGGGGAACAGGTAAGATGGTATTTTTCATTCTAGCGTTAGGAGGAGCTAGCGGCGCTGTCTGCCGTTATTTGCTTGGCAAAGCGGTGGATGCTTGTTTTCCTAAACCATCCTTCCCCCTTTCCATGCTTTTCGTAAACTTAATTGGTTCGTTTGGGTTAGGTGTTTTTTTAAATATAAATTTCGACGGAGTGCTTCCTCAATATCTATACAATGATTCCTGGTTTCTCTTTCTCGGTGTTGGTTTTTTTGGAGCTTTCACGACATACTCGACTTTTAGTCTGGAAGCTTATCAATTATTAGAGAAGAAATGTTACTTGGCATTCATTTATTATACAACCCTTTCTTTGATCGGTTCCTTTCTTTTGTTTGGGTTAGGGTACTGGATGATCTAAGCCTTTATGATAACGAAAGAAGAGCCATATAAACAAACCGCCATGAAACCTGTCAATGGCGGGATAACACGTATCGTTTATGTAACATCTTGTGATGGGTGATAGAATCACACGAATATAATTATCATTCTAGACTTTTTCTCGCTTATTCTTCTGCCTAACATCTAACCACAGTTCTATTTCTTCTAGTAAGCGGTCGATATCTTCTTTCGTTAGTACTGTTTTCTCATCAGTGTCAACAGTCACACGCTCCTCGATGTTCAACACCTCCCTTCTACCTGCTTACAATCAATTAGAATACCCCACATCCTCTTTCCCGATATTTCATTCTATTAAACCACTTTTATTAAAATATTTTTGGCGAAATTATTCCATTCGACTCACTTTAAAAAGTGGAAAGCCCTCCGAAAGTCTGTCCTTTACAAGAAGTAGCAGTATACAAAAAACCCTTGCCGCCTCTATAAGCAAAGCAAGGGTTTCTGACAAAGAACGAATACGATTCAGAAATCACTTCCATTTTCTTTACCAATCATAAAAATCGCGTATCCCATTATAAATAGCTTGTGCTGCTCGATCCGGGTACCCTGCCTGTTTCATACGGTTCACGTCACCAGGGTTCGTTAAAAATCCTAGTTCAACCAAAGTACTAGGCATGGTAGTGTTGCGAATGACATAAAAACGAGCGTCAGCAACTCGGCGATGTTTCATCCCGGTTTCTTGAACGAGACGGGTTTGAATGGCCTGAGCCAGTTTCTTACTTTCCTCGGCCACGTGGTCGCTGTTGTAAAACGTTTCTGCTCCTTCTGCTGCTGCACTGGCTGCGTTCGCGTGTATGCTTACAAATGAATCAGCATACGCTCGCTCGGCAATGTCGACTCTTCCTTGGAGAGTTATAAATGTGTCATCTTTTCGCGTCATTACAACATTGACACCGGCATCTTCTAATAATTTCTCCACACGGAGCCCTACTTCTAACACGACATTTTTCTCAATTAAGCCATTAGCTTGTGCACCAGGGTCGTGATCTCCATGACCCGGGTCTATCACGATCGTTTTCCCCGCTAAACCATTGGACCCTTTCTTTTTCTCTCTTAAATAATTTCGATGGGTATAGGCCCATTGATTATTAAACTTAATAAGTGCCCAGCTTTCGTTCGTACGTTCATAAATCTCAACAACATCGCCATTTTTCAATTTCCCTATCGTTTCATAATTCGTACCGGGGCCGGAACGAACGTTCAGTGTGGAAGAAACACTTACGAGGGCTTCAGCAATCGGCTCTGTACGATAGTCCATACTATCTTCTCCGGACTGCACTTCATCTACTTTTTCAACATAATAGCTGCTGACGTAACCTTTTTTCCCTCGTACAAAAATCTCCAGCCATTTTCCTTCTTCGCCATAGACATCCACTCGTTCCCCGTTATCGAGCTTGTCAAAATGACGATAATCTGTCCCAGGACCTGATCGCACATATAATTCGTCATCATCGTCAATGTTAACGACGACTCCTTCGTAGAGAATTTCCGTATTAGACGGTTTTTCTTCCTCACGATCCAGTCGCAATTCCTTATTCATGGCACGAGCGAGATAGGCAGATAATTCTGCGCGAGTTGCCTCATCATTTGGGCGAAACGATCCACCTTCCTCAATAATGTGATTTTCAACGAGAACCTCTATGTAATCTTTTGCCCAAAAACGATCCGAGATATCGGTAAAGCTGCCATCATAACTTACTTCTTCCAATTCATCCCCAAAAAAGGCACGAGCGACTACAGCGGCGACTTGTGCTTTGCGGATGCTGTCATTCGGTTTAAATGCTCCGTCCGTCCCCTGGAAAATACCTAATTCAGAAGCTCTCTCGATATATTTATAAGCCCAAAAATCTTTTGATACATCTGAATAGGTGGGGGCTGAACGGTCATGCCCTCCGTATCCAAGTGATTTCGTCATCATGACCGAAGCAGCCGCTCGATTCACTGGTTCTTCCGGTCTGAAACGCACACCGTCTCCATTAGCAATACCTTGTTCTGCAATGTAATCAATTTCATCAGACGCCCAATAATTGTCGTTCACATCCGAAAAAGTAGAACTGGCACTCACTTCTTCAGTACCAAGGGTTGGAATCAACGTCCATAACATTACAAGCGATAAGCAAACATATGAAATTTTTTTACCCAAAACAAGTGATCCTCCTCTCACTATTTCCCTATTTCTACAAAATTTTCATTCTACTACCAAGAGTAGCATGGAATTGGTTGAAAATACTACTCTTTTCCTATGTATTAGAGAAAATAGGAAAATCATATCTCATGATTTTACATACCGTTAACATAGAAGACTATTTGTTAAGAAATTGAAACAGTGGCTGGCTAAAAAGTTTAGGGGTAAAATGGATGACGTCCTCAAGGATGAGAAAAAACGCGAAAAACCCCACCTGTCTTTGTGAGACAAATGGGGCGATAGTACCTTTCTTTATGCGTTCCGATTCACTACAACTAATTTTAACTCTGTCATTTCTTCGACAGCATATTTAATTCCTTCACGTCCTGTGCCGCTTTCTTTCACTCCGCCATATGGCATATGATCGACACGGAAAGTCGGAATGTCATTAATCATCACACCGCCGACTTCGAGTTCATCAGACACATCCAATGCTTTGTAAATATCTTTCGTGTAAATCCCCGCCTGTAATCCATAACGAGAATTGTTTACTTCTTTCACTGCGTCTTCTACAGAAGAAACAGAATTTATCAGCACAGTCGGACCAAATACTTCTTGGCACGATACTTTCATCTCAGGCGAAACATTTGTTAACACAGTAGGCAGTACAATATTTCCTTCACGTGCAGCTCCCGTTTTCACTTCAGCTCCGCTCGCTTCTGCTTCTTTAATCCATGCTAATACACGATCGACATCCTTTTCGGAAATTAGTGCAGATACATCTGTCTTCTCATCCAGCGGATCACCGGTGATGAGTTCTTTCGTTTTTGCAACGAATTTTTCTACAAACGTATCGTACAGTTTTTCATGGACGTAGACACGCTGTAAAGATATACAAACTTGGCCCTGGAATCCAAAAGCACCTTGCACACACCTTGGTATTACACGGTCTATATCAGTGTCTTCATCAATAATTACAGCAGCATTCGATCCAAGTTCCAGCGTAGTACGCTTCAACCCTGCCTTGCTGCGGATTTCTGTTCCGACTTCCGGACTGCCGGTAAACGTAATCATGCTGATACGGTCATCAGTTACAATCCGGTCCCCAACAACTCGGCCGCTTCCTGTGACAACATTAAGTGCTCCTGCAGGCAATCCTGCTTTTTCAAGAAGCTCTGCGAGGAAGTAAGAAGAAATCGGAGTCTGTGAAGCTGGTTTTAATACTACTGTATTTCCTGTAGCAATCGCTGGACCAACTTTGTGTGCAACCAAGTTCATTGGAAAATTAAATGGGGTGATAGCCCCAATAACACCAAGCGGTTCATGTTTCGTGTATGCTAATCTATTTTCCCCGCCTGGAGCAGCATCCAAAGGAAGAGTCTCCCCATAAATACGGCCTGCTTCCTGTGCCGCAAATTTGTAAGTTTGAATGGTCCTAGCTACTTCACCTTTAGCCGTAGTAAGTGGTTTTGCAGCTTCAAGAGCAATGATCTCAGCTGCTTTGTCGGCATTTTCCTCTAAAAGATTAACAAGCTTATACAAAATCTCGCTACGTTCGTGAGCGGGAAGCTTTTGCATCGTCTTTTGCGCTGCAACCGCTGCTTCAATCGCCTCTTCTGTTTCTTTGATAGAAGCTTTTGGTATTTCCGCAATCACTTCTCCACTGTACGGGGAATAGAGCGGTGTGTATTCTTCCGCTTCTTTCCACTCGCCATTAATATAAAGACTCTGTTTCTTTGAAACTTGTGTCTGTGCCATGTTCTTCTCTCCCCTATCCTTATTTCGGAACTCTTGGCTCGTCTTCATGTCTATGGTCATGTTCCAATTGTTTTTATTTGACCTCTATATTGTAACGCATCAAAGCAGGAAAGCGTCTTCATTTGCTTAAACAATTATTGAACATTTTCACGAACTCGTGTCGCCTCAACGGTCATATTGAACAACCACTGTTCGTACAATGAAATAATCGTTTACATTTATATACTAAGCGGGACTTTATCACGCTTAGCAGAAAGGCAGGATGGAATGGATAAAGGTACTATCATCCGCACTATTGTACTTACACTTGTTTTAGTGAACCAATTGCATATAAAAAATGAAAAATCCCTACCTTATCTTTATAAATGGTATTTCCTAAATAATCTCCAAGTACTAACACAAAAACTAAGTGAAACGGGGTTAACTGATAGATGGATGTTCTGCCTATTATGATAATGATAAAAAATAAAGTTGCAAAACCAACGATGACTTTGATCGTCAGTAAACCAATATTAACTTCTTCCAACGTTTTTTCCTCCAATTTAAATTTTACTTAGTTGTAAGATCTTGAGGTTTAGATAAAGAGGCTAGTTTTAGTATTAAAGCTCGAATTACAATTCCAACAATGATGTAATATATGAATGAATATCTGTATCTCCACTCTAAATAATTAACAAGTTTAACCCACTCGCAAAAGGGTTCACCTATATAGGCATATGTTAGTGCCATAATGATCTGGGCTAAAATAAAAGATTTCCATGTTCTAAAATATTGATATAGCAACATGTAAGCTACAGGTACCATTGAAAAATCAAAAGGAAAGGCCCTAGGAATAAAAGGTAGGAATGCAATGGGGTAATCCCAAAAATTATATTGTGAACCAACTACATCTAATAAGGTTGTTGTCAAGATAATTATGGTACCAAACAACAAAATTTCTAAAATAATGTCTCGTTTAACAAGTTTAGCCCATATAACCCAAGGCACAATTAAAAAAACTACTAGAATCCACCATTCCCAAGTTAAAAACTCATTTTTTAGCCAACCATTTAATTCTAAATGATACAGCTTATCTTCTAATAAACGTATTTCCTTAAGATTTTCAAATATATTATCTATTGATATCACCTCTATATTTAAATGAAAAGGTAATAGATATTTTTGAATTCAAACTCTTTGAGCTGCCTTTTTAGTATTACCGTTTTTTAGTAATTAAATAAGAAAAAAACCCATGTTGAAAGTTCTTCTAACACGGGTTTTCAACTTTTTTCAAATGAATCAGAAATATTTTAAAAACAATGAAATTTTTTAAATCTAGATTTAAGATAGAACAATAAAAACAGGATACATCAACTTATAATAATGGAGAAAGCAGGCGAGCACCTTGCTCAATAATGCGCTCGGTCTGGGATCGTTGCAACAAGTCTTCAATTCCTAATGGTACAGAATCAGTAAGATCCCTCTCGAACTGCTCTGTGAGTTCCCTTGCCACATCAGCACTGTACACGACTTGACACACCTCATAATTCAGGCGAAAACTTCTCATATCATAGTTTGCTGCGCCTACTTCTGCAATTTCCTCATCAATGATCATCAGTTTCGCATGTAACATTCCTTTATTGTACTGGTAGATTTGGACCCCAGCTTCTATAAGTTCCCCGTAATAGGTACGACTTGCATAGCTCACGCTTTTTTTATCAATGTGGCGAGGAACCAGCAATCTTACGTGGACACATGGTTTTTATCCCACTTTTTAAAATCGGGGAATAGAAGTAGATACGCTGGGAAACTATAATTTGAGTAGAAAAGAATTATTAGAAAAACTTGGCTTGCCGCCGAGTCCTTATGGCGGAAGGCGTATTTTTACTTATACTTTGTTCCTTTAACAAAGTTAAACATTCCTAAAATATAAAAAAATTGGGCAGTGAGGGGCACTAACATGTTTTTCAAAAAAAAAGCGCAGCACAAAGAGGATCAATCTCCGGTTACAATCGAACGTCTTAAACATCTCACTTCAAATATAGAAGATGCGATATTTGTGGAGCATGAAACCAAAAGCTCTAAAACAGTCACGCTTATTTACATAAAAACGATCATTGATGAAGCGCGTTTAAACGAGGCAATTATTGAACCTTTGCTTCGCTGTGAAAAAAAACCAATCAATAAATGCATAACAAATGCTAAAGTGTCCGATATATCCACGGTTGATGAGACAGAGTATAAGCTCATGACAGGATGTATTATTCTGCACGATTCCGCTAATAATCAGTGGTATTCCGTTAGAATGGATAATCCTGAAGGCCGCGGTATTGAAACTTCTGAAACAGAAACCATTCTGTACGGATCCAAAGACAGCTTGACGGAAAAAATAGATGACAATATCCTGTTAATTCGCAGAAGATTGCCGTTATCCACGCTCAAAACCGAATCATTTAATCTGGGTTCGCAAACGAAAACAAAAGTAGTGATGTTATATATAGAAGGTTTAACCAATCCCCAGTTGATTTCTATTGCACGAGAGAAAATCTTATCTATTGATTTTGATCAGTTTCTTGATTCTTCTCAAGTTGCAGCTTTTATGGAAGATCATATACACACAGTGTTTCCACAATTTCAACAAACAGACCGTCCTGATGTCTGCTCTCAATCTTTAGGAATGGGTAAAATAACTATATTGGTGAATAATACACCATTTGCGTTAAACGCTCCTATTTCTTTTTTTCATTTATTTCAATCTCCGGAAGATTATATTAACCGCTGGGTGCCTGCAAGTTTTTTGCGCAGTTTGCGGTATATAAGCTTTCTTCTTTCTATAACATTAATCCCTCTTTATGTGGCATTAACGACCCATCACTATCAGATGGTCCCTATACAAATTCTTTTTGTTTTAGTTGAATCACGAGGCAAACTTCCTTTTGCTCCTTTTTGGGAAGGAGTTCTTATGCTAACGGTACTTGAAATCATTACAGAAGCAAGTCTCAGGATGCCGACAAAATCATCCCAGACATTAGGAATAATAGGAGGCATTATAATAGGACAAGCTGCCGTTCAAGCCGGATTTGTCAGCCAGGTATTAATCGTTTTGGTAGGTGTTTCTGCCATTGCTTCGTTTCTGGTCCCGAACTACTCTATAACAAAAGCAAATTCATTACTTCAACTCATTTTCCTGATTTTGGCTGATGTGTTGGGAATGATAGGTATAGTATTTGGATTGGTTATATTATTGGCTCACTTGAATGGACTAACTTCTCTTAAACAGCCTTATTTTGCACCGATTGCTCCATTTTATTGGAAAGACTGGTTAGATCTGTTTATTCGAGCCCCTTTGCAATGGATGAAGGTTCGTCCTGAGTCCTTACATCCCTTACAAAAATGGAGATACAGAAAAGGGAGGTGAACGTTCTGACAGAATTTTCCCTATTTGATAAAACGTCCACCCTGGACGGCGTATATGTAACGTTTATGGTAAACAGACTACAAATGCTTTATCTTTTACTAATCATGCCCATTTATTTGGTACAACCATATATGATTTGGGCTATTCTTGCGGTAGGAGTATTATCGCATTTCAATCTTATGATTTTATCAAAATGGTTTGCCTCCGATTATTCTGTAAAAGGATACCAAGGATTTTCACAACTTTTAGGGAGACCCTTGCTTCGTTTTCTTGCTTTTCTGGGCTTACCTCTTTTATTACTCAAAATAAGCATCCTTGTCCTTGGATATTCGGAAATTGTTCATCAATTTGTTTTTCCAGCCGTTGATAGAAATTGGATGCTATTATTCCTTATGGTTGTCAGCATCTATATGGCTGCGCAGGGAATGGAAAAAACAATACGTTTTATTGTTATCGCCTTTTTTTGTACCATTTGGATGATTGTTTTGTATTATTCTTTTTTTACTTATCCCATTGCTTCTTTGTCAGATTTGTATCCATTGATACCTGAGAATTCGAGTGATTTTTTCTGGAAAGGGATCTTACTAATATGGTCATCCTTGTCAGGTCCAGAATTTTTAATTTTTTTAGCCCCATGGTTAGGAAAGAATGAAAAGATACCGAAATATTTATCGATTGGAAACGCCATCACTGTTATTGAATACTTACTGTTGTTTGTTGCCACCCAATTCTTTTTTGGCGCTGACTTACTTAGACAGGCAAAATTTCCAATGATAGAGATGATCAGATACTTGCAGCTCCCGGTCTTTGAGCGAATTGATATCATTTTAATTGCGCTTTACATGTTTCATTTTTTATTTACGATTGCCATTTTCCTCATATACTTTTACGGTGGCTTACGTATTATCTTTCAAAAGCGAGACGAGCCAATAAATCGGCTTAGCTTTTTTTTAGCCTGCCTGTTCATCTATGTGTCCCTCGTTCTTTTGAATGAATGGTTATGGGAAGAAGAGCAGAACGTCTTGGTTGATTTTCATATATGGGCCGGAGCCGTATCCTATATACTCGTTCCAAGCTTTTTGGTGGCTATGACTAAAATAAAGGAGCGTACTAAAGGTGGAACATTTTAAAATAACAATTTTTACCTCCATCATTTTCTCTGTCATTTTGATAACGGGCTGTTCTCCCTTTAACGAAAATAATCAAATTGAAGAGATTGCTCCTGTCATATTTTGGTCAATAGAAGAAGGTGAAGGTGAAAAATTCAAGATGAGTACAATCATGCCCCCATTGATTGCCGAAAAAAAACAAATCTATACCCTTGAGGTAGATTTAATAAAAGAAAGCGGAAAAGAATTTAATCTGAAAAATTATCGTGAATTAAAGGTCGGCCAGCTCCGAATTATTGTTATCAATGAAGAAGTTGCCAGAAAAGGCATAAAAACATTGATTAATACATTACTGGCAGATCCAGATATCTCTCAACGCCTGTACCTTGTAGTTGTTAGCGGAAGTTTTAATGAATACATCTCCAACCAGCTTGAACAGCATGAAAAAATAGATTATTTTTTCTATCGGATGTTAAAACATTACGAAAATAAAGGAGAAATAACGGTTGTCAATCTGCATCAATTTATGAAAAATTTATATGCACCGCTTTCGGATCCAGTGCTTCCACTCTTTAAAGCAGATAATGAAAACTTAGCATATAATGGAACCGCTGTTTTTAAAGAGGATAAGCTTGTTGATACCATGACTGAAATGGACGAGCAAATTTTTCAGCTTATAAACAATCATCGCTACCTGAAATATTTCAAAGTACCAGCATTTTCCCTTCTAGGAGGCCATATTCATTCCAAAGTAGATGTCGAATTTGAAAACAATTACAAATCTGTTTCTGTTCAAGTTGATTTGGAAGGCAAAATCGAGGATTATCTCGGTGAAAAAGATTTAACTAAGCAGGATGAATTGGACGCCCTAACACAAGAAATGGAATCACATTTGGAAAAACAAACAAAACAATTGCTGAATAAATATCAAGACAAAAAAGTCGATCCTTTTCATATGGGTAAACACACCCTAAAGCCTTTTGAAAGACCAATAAATGATAAGGAATGGATAAACAAATGGGAACAAATGGAGATTAATGTAGACTATAACCTAAAACTCTCGCCTTTAAATCACGTGGATTCTTAAAAAGCTAAAACCTAAAAAAGTGGGGTGGCGTCAGGAAAATGCAGATTTACAACGTTAAGGAAATCAAAATATAAAAAGTCTAATTTCTCGGTGTTATAAGTGAAAAATTAGGCTTTAGTTACTTCATTAAAGCGCCTGATTGTTGAAGACTAAAGTTTATATTCACCAAGAAAATTGATGTGCTCTTATCCTAACAAATTTTATTTAGAACTTACATGTATGCCTTCACTCTCTCGCCAATCTGCGTAAAGTATACGCTTTACATTATCATATCCATTAGTAGTTAATTGGTTATCTAACCACTGTTGATCAAATCCGAGTTGTAAATTATCTCGTAAAATTTCCCCATCTATAATTAACGATGTTGGGAGGTCTACTGGACTTTCTGGAAGATTGAGATCTTGCTTGTCTGGTTTTTGATACTTGGATTTTAATAATAAACTTATTTGCCCATTAGCTTCCAATATACCGTATTTGACTTCGCAACTGAAAAGACATTATTTTGACGGAGTATACTCAATACTTGATTTACATCCAATTTGTTCTTTGTAAATAGCTTTCTGTCCATAACACCATCTCGAATGATGATGTTAGGATTGACTAATAAGAGAGAACGTGTCGATTTATTTTTAGAGTCATATACTCTATTCCCAACATAAAAAACGTCCACAATCCGATGGCATATTTAACCGCATTCGGTAAATGCCCCCTACCACTTTCTGATGAGGACATCCAACAAGGCGTATCTGCCATTGTTACAGTAATTGTCGCTCTTTGGGCCTGGTTTAAGAATAACTACATTACCAAGACAGGAAAAAAACAGCGAGAAGCCATTAAAAAGGAAGGCTTAGATTAAGGTTTGACTAACTCCCCTTTCGCCACCCTCCACTCTTCTATATTCCATTTGTGGCTAATCGGATGGTGTTTTTTCCCGCTGTAGAGATATAGCGGTTTTTTCGTATTCACTACAGTACATAATTAGGTTTCCTTCCTCCTCTAAAGACCTATCCTTCCTAGTTTTGTCAACATACGATAAACAAGAATGATAGGAAAGGAGTGAATAGGAGCATGTCTTCTGATATGAAAGATGACCAAGAACAAGAAAATATCGAGAGGGAATGGGCTGGAGTTCTTGGTTCTGTATCAAAATGGGTCTCTTCTTTAAAAGACGGAGAAGATCCTTCCATGCCAAAGGAGGAATCTGACTCTATTCCTTATCTCGGGGTCTTAACATCGGGGAAAAATATACGAAATCTAGCAGCACAGAATCCCCATTACCGTTTAAAAAAATTAGCGGAAGCGAATAAAGAGGTGAAATTGCACTTATTTTTCTTTTCTGCCAAAGGCATTGATGTAGAAAAGAAACAAATTTCTGGAATGTATTATGATTTTTCGGAAATGGAATGGAAACAAAACACCTTCCCTTACCCTCATTATTTATTGCGTCGCGGTGGAATTGCCAAAAAATATAAAGAGCGTTTTCGTACCTTTCTCTCCCAATCCGAAGAAGAAAATATGACTAGGTTAAACCCTTCTACGTTAGGTAATTGGAAAGTCTATCATTATTTTCGTACGGTACCGTCCTTAGAAAACTATTTACAAGAAACCATCATTTCCAGCAAACCTAGTGACTTATTTCATATGCTCTACCGACATCCCCATGTCTATTTAAAAGGATTAACAGGACGAAAAGGGAAAAATGTAATCCGTGTTGAACGAACGCGTGGCAATAACTACCATCTGTTCCGTTACAATGCCTCTCGCAAAAATGTAGACACTCTTGTTTTTGTGAATTACCAAGAATTAATGTTTTATGTCACTCGTTTTTACAAGGGTAAGAAGTTCATGATACAGGAAGGAATTGACCTTTTAGAGATAAAGAACCGACGAATCGATGTCAGAGCAGAACTTCAACGAAATGAAAAAGATAAAATCATTATTCGAGGAATCAGCGCTCGAATAGGAAGAGCCAATTCACCGATCACTACCCATGCCGAAGCCGTAAAAATCGACCATTTGTTTGGCATGGTAAATATATCACAGGAAGAGAAAGATAGACTGGTAAAAGAAATAGAAACGTTCTTACTGCATGTCTATCAAGAGACAGAAAAGAAATTCTGTACGTTTGCCGAAATGGGAATCGACTTTGCGATAGATAAAGCGCATAACATTAAATTCATCGAATGTAACAGCTCCAGTACAAAAGTCTCGCTTCTCAATGCATACGGAGAAGAAACATTAGAAGTGTCCATGAAGATGGTGTTGTTGTATGTGAAGCACCTTTATTCGAAAAGGATGCGGTTTTGATGAGAAATATGACGAGAGAAAGGAGGTTGTTATATTGATTGGAATCATTGTATCTTCCCGTACAATGAGACAAAAGAAGTCTCATTCTCCGCCTTTTCTCTTTACGTACTATAAAAAGCTGGCACAACAAAATAAGGTAGATGTATGTTTTTATGCGCTGAAGCATCTCTCTCTACGAAACAAAACAGTAAAAGGAGTCGTGTACTCCTATTCAAATGACCGTTTCAGGCAAGATACAGTACGGGTTCCAGAAGTCAATGTGTATAAAATCAATTCCTATTTAAGGAATAAGGAAAATATTCACAAAGTGAAATATCTGAGCAAGTACCATGGTAGAATGTTTTTTCATGCCATAACGAACACAGAGCGCAGCAAGCTTAAAATACACCATTACTTGCAGAATCACAAAGAAATTGCACCCATGCTTCCAGAAACAAAAAAACTAACGTACGAAACGGTGCAATCCATGTTAAAGAAATATTCCGTCTTATATATTAAACCAAGACGCAGTTCAAGAGGAAATGACATCTATGTATTGAAGAAACAGGACACAGAGATCTCTCTATACCGAGTGAAAAACTTCCAAGAAGAAACAATTTATGTGCCGAAAGAACAATTGTCTTCCCTATACTTTTCTACGTTTCGTACCCCTGAAGAGTTTCTTATCCAGCAGGGAATTGATGCAAAACGGTACAAAGGGAAAAAGTTTGATTTTCGAATTTCTCCTCAGAAAAACAAAGACAGTCAATGGCAGATTACTGGTATGACTGCCCGGTTATCGAAAAAATTTGTGAACATTACCAACTTAGATCAAGGGGGACAGGTTTTTTATAAGACGAAGAAATTGATTCATAAGTCAGAGAGAAAAATAATAAAGAAAGCAGCTATATTGATCGCTAAAACGATTGAAGCTAAATATCCGCAAGTAATTGACTTGGGCCTGGATATGGCAATTGATAAAAAGGGGCAGATATGGTTATACGAAGTCAATTTTAGACCTTACCGCCGCAGGATGAATATTAAGCACAATCGAATCCCTTTTGAACATGCCGTGTCGTATTGGCGAGAAAAATTCGAGTGATTAACAAGGGGGACCTGACTCGTCCAACATTCCTTTTTTCTCAAAAGCACCTTCAGTTCTTTATAATTTCCGAATCATAGTTCGCCCCTTACTGTCTCATGTCTTCTGGCAAAGGCAGGTATTTCCAGTCACTTCATATACCTGCCTGTTTCATTTGGCAGGAAGTGAGGAAAAGGATAATAGGAAAATAGATGCTGAAAGAAGAAAGGTGCTCACTCTATGCCAAAAACAAAATGGTTTTATTTTTTGTACAGTGTGATTTTTATTTTACTCATTCTCTACTTAGGTACACAAGTCAGTTTCTTATTTCGCCCTATTGGACAAGCCATCGGGGCTTTAGCTCCTGTCCTTATCATTGGAACGATTCTTTATTATATTTTACGACCATTAGTTCGTCTCCTAGATAAATGGCTGCCCACCTCTCTTTCGATTATTCTTATTTTCTCTCTCTTTGCAGGTGGATTTTCTGCGTTTATTATTTGGGTAGGTCCTATTTTACAAAACCAGGTAAACAATCTTGTTGAAAATGTGCCTTCTTATACAGAGAATGTGCAAGGATGGGCACAACAAATGATGCAACATCCCTATGTCCAAAGAATTCGCAGTGAAGAAGCATTTCAGAGCTTAGACCCTGGGTCGATTGCTGACAATTTTTCGAATTATGTAGGCAGTCTGGGTGACAATATATTGGGGTTCATTGGAGCTCTCTTTAGTATTATTACCGTATTGGTTATCTTACCTTTCGTTTTGTTTTTTCTCTTGAAAGATGGCCACAAACTTCCTGGAAATATACTTCGGTTTTTACCTAAGGAACAATCAAAAGAAGGAAAACAAATATTACAAGATATGGATCATACGTTAAGTTCCTATATTCAAGGACAAGCCATCGTCAGTGTCTGTGTGGGAATCCTTTCTCTGATTGCGTATCTTATTATCGGATTAGATTACCCATTAATTCTTGCAATGGTTGCGATGTTTACTAATCTGATCCCGTTCATCGGACCATTTATCGGTACTATTCCAGCTGTGATTGTTGCATTGTTTGATAGCCCGCTAACTGCTTTTTGGGTAATTGTCGCTATTTTAGTGATCCAGCAAACGGAAAGCAATTTCATTTCACCGAATGTAATGGGAAAAGCCCTTGCCATTCACCCTCTCACTATTATCTTGCTGCTTCTTTTAGCTGGTAATGTCGCTGGACTTGTGGGACTTATTTTATGTATCCCAATCTACGCCGTGTCAAAAGTGATCGTTCAAAATATTTACCGTCTTCTTCGGTTGCGTTATCCTCAAATTCCATAACGAGACACACGCAAAAACCGCTCACTGTAGATGGGTCTCTACGAATGAGCGGTTTTTCAATAAGCATCAATGACGTGAAAGCTTATTTATAAAATTCGGACGGGATTGGCCCGAAATGGCGAGTATGATAGAGCATCGGTTGTTTCGTGTCATCTTTTTGGATATCTTGAACTTCCCCAATTAAAATAGTATGATCGCCTGCTTCTACTTGCTTGAACGTTTTACATTGCAAAACAGCAAAAGCGTCTTCAATGACTGGATAATCATGAGATGAGAAATCCCAGTTACATGTGCTGAAACGGTCGACATCCTTCTTTGCAAAGTTTTTACAAAGGTCTTGTTGGTCTCCTGCTAAAATATGGATCGCAAACCCATCGGCTGCTTGAAATTCCGGCAAGCTTGATACGCCATGATCAATCGACCATAACACCAATAACGGATCGAGCGAAACAGAAGCAAAGGAATTCACCGTCAATCCAACCGGCTGACCGTCCTGTGCTTTTGTTGTCACCACCGTTACCCCCGTTGGATAATTCCCCATGACATCTTTAAATAACTGTTCGTTTCTATTCGTACTCATCTTTCTTCTCCTCCCTCTTACTCTCTATCTATCTTTTCACCCTAAAAAAAGACACTGTTATCAGTATATTTCGTCTCGTCTTTTTTTACAATGCCTAGTTAACCTCGAAAACCTACCCATTTTAAATAGACAACACCTTACATCAGTAACTTTGTTTCCTTTTTATTTCTCCGGGAATAATGTTCTCTTATACAAAAAGAAAGCCGCTGAGCAGCCTTCTTTTCACAAATCTATTTAATCGCTTCATTTTCTTTTTTCTTGAAAACTTCTTTCGCTTTTTTCTCTTCTAATTTTTTCTCTATTTCAGAGACAGCGTCTGGATCGCTGATTAATTCTTTTATGTTCTCTTGAACAAGCTCATTTAAGCTTGTGCGTCGTGGCTTCCTCACTATCCATACCTCCTTTATTGTTTTGTTTCTCTCCTTGCTCTATTGTACCTGATTTGTACTCGTAAATGCACGGAATAAGTATTAAAATTATGCGAACTTTCTTGTAATATGTCGAAATTTGCATCATTATCATGAATTTATGCACAAAAATCCCCCGCCTCACTTCATCTGTGAAGGCGGGGTCTACTCGTTTATCCTACATTTCTAGCGGCTATTATTGGAGCGGTTCCTTTGCTTGCTGCGTCTTTCTCCGCCTTTTTGACCAATGTCCTGATAGAACTCTTTATCATGCTCATCGGAGGTTGTTTCTCCACCTTTTTGGCCGATTTCTTGATAAAATTCTTTGCTATGCTCTTCAGAAGTAGTGTCGCCGCCTTTTTTACCTATTTCCTGATAGAATTCTTTGTCATGATTGTTCGCGGTTGTTTTCCCACCTTTACGGCCCGCTTCTTCTACACTCATTTTTTTGTTGTTTTTATCATTGGTTGCCATACATATCATCCTCCTATGGAGTGTTAGTAATGGAATACCACGTCTCTTCTCAATTAAAACATTAAGAAAAAAATTTTTAGCTGGGTTTATGACAGTCTTTGGACAGGAATAAACCACAATGAATACGAGAAAGGAGAGGATCGAATGGCTGATATCGAAAACATTGCTAAGCGATTTGGAGAAATACTTGGCGCAGAAGCAGAAGCGGAAGATGGGATGGGAGAAGTAGAAATAGAAAGAGACTTGGATGTAACGGTGCAAGGACGCCCTTTTAAAAGCGAATTAAGTATGGAAATTCACTTTGAGTCACTAGAAAAAGATGGCACTGCGTTAAACCATGCGGAAATTGTGCTTCTTCCTGAAGAAATTCCTGAATATACCCGAGCCCTTGGGAAAAATGATTTAACGATTACGGCTCTCCACAATCATTGGTTATTTGCCGAACCGAATATTATGTACTTGCACGTTCAGTCTGTAGAGAAACCAGAAGAGTTTGCTAAAAAACTAGCAGCAGCCAATAAAACATTACAGGCTTAGTGCATTAACACCTGCATGTCACAAAAAACCTCCACGTATCTCCCCAATTGAAATGGGGAGATACGTGGAGGTTTTCCTTGTAGTCATCTATCTCTTAGTCAGAAGACTAGGAGGATTTAGCATGGACGTTTTTCTCATTGAGCAGCTTCCTTAAGGACTCTTTATCTTTTTGAGATACTAAAATATAAAGGAAATCACCAGATTTTATTTCGGTTTCTCCATGCGGGCTGATGAGTCTGTCTTCTCGCACTATGGCGCTGATGGTTGCACGGGTAGGAAAAGGAATCTCGTGTAATTTTCTCCCCACGACTGCTGTATCTTCGTTCGTTTTAAACTGCACCATCTCTGCATTCGCTTTTCCAATAGAGATAAGCTCAATAGAATGATGAGGAGTATCTTTTTTAGGACCTACTAAATGAAGTTTCTTTGCCACATATGAAATTGAAGATCCTTGGATTAAAGCTGATGTTAAAACAACAAAGAAGACGACATTGAAAAATAGAACACCGTTTTCAATTCCAGCAACGATTGGAAAGGTTGCCAAAACAATAGGAACAGCCCCTCTTAAACCTGCCCAAGATAAGAACAGCCTTTCTTTCTGAGAATATTTCATGCCAAGCGTAGATAAGAAAATGGCAACAGGACGAGCAACGAACATTAACACTAGCGATATAAGGATACCGCTCAACATTACTTCGGTGGTGAATAGTTGTTCAGGGAAAACAAGTAATCCGAGAATGATGAACATTAATATCTGAGCCATCCAGGCAAACCCTTCATTAAACTGAAAGATAGAATACCGATACGTTAATTCTGAATTACCAATCACTAATGCAGCGACGTAAACTGCCAAAAACCCGCTCCCGCCTATAAATGCAGTTATACTGTACGTTAATAATGCAAAAGCAACAGAAAAAATAGGATAAAGACCACTTGATTCAAGATTAATTCGATTGATCGAGGCAGAAGCAATCTTACCTAACAAAAGACCTAACACCAACCCCGCTCCCATTTGCCAGAAAAAGTTCGGAACAAGCACCCATATACTAGTATTTTCATTGATAATAAGTTGAATGAACGAAAGGGTTAAAAAGACTGCCATTGGGTCGTTGGTTCCCGACTCTGCTTCTAATGTTGCTCCCATTTTTGCCTTAATGTTTCTCTCTTTCAATGCAGCAAAGACAGCAGCTGCATCCGTGGATCCTACAATGGCACCGAATAAGAAAGCTTCGTACCAAGTGACATCAAAAACGAGCATGGCAGCCAATGCGACGACGGAGGACGTGATCACTACTCCAAGTGTTGCTAAGGACAGGGATGGAAGGGCTACGGAACGTACGGTGGAAAATTTTGTCTGCAGTCCCCCTTCGAACAATATAATAACGAGAGCAAGTATACCAATCAGTTGGGCAATCTCTGCATTATCAAAATAAACGAGTCCGAGACCATCGCTTCCAATCATCATGCCGACTAATATAAACAGAACAAGAGCTGGAAAACCAAGTTTGTGGGAAAACTTAACTACAATGACACCGACAATTAACAAAAGTGCGGCTAATAAAACAAATGCATCATTTCCAAATGCTTCTAAAAACATATTTCGCCTCCAGTCATAAATTCACATCTATTTTCTGAGGTTCCGTTTTCTCAATTCCAATGTATTGAAGGGTTTCTGCCTGAGTCGTTTGATTGAAGCGCTTTTGAATGAGTGATATGGCTATCCCTTTGGTAAACGCATGATATCCAAAAGTTTTTCTTAATGTATGAGTACCCACTTTTCCGTCAATTCCAACAGCTTTGGCCGCGTCATTTACAATCCGGTACGCTTGCTGTCTTGTAATGGGTTTTTTCGTTCGAGGGGAGGAAAATAAGCAATCATGTTGGGAAGGCTGAACACAATGAAAGTGATATTTAAGAGCACGTTTGACTTGCTCATTTAAAAACACCGATTGATCATGTAAGGTGATAAAATGCCTTATCTCACCTGTATCATCTCTGACGTCTTCCACTTTCAGTCTTAACAATTCACTAATACGTAACCCCGTATTTATTCCTATCACAAACAATAAATAATCCCTGGAAGATTTCTTTTTCAGGTGAGTTTTCATGAGGCGAATTTTGTGAAGCTGCTTGATAGGAGCAACGTATTCCATAACAGAAACCTCCGAGTCACTTTACTTAATACTATTATATCACTTCGTTATGTAACATGGAATAAAAAATTTCTACCGGTATACGTCAAGTTTTTCAGATATAGAAAAGGCTTCTTGACATTTTTGGCTGTAGAATAAATTCAAGAATTTACTTTCTACTGGGATTATATTTAAGCTTTTCTAGGCATTTGAATGTTCTTTTCAAGCCTTACACTCTTTCTCTTCTTTCTGTCAATTAAAAATCATTATACTGTTAAAAAAAGTAAAAAAGCCTAATCCCTCTTCTGGAAGAGAAATTAGGCTTGTACCATGTCCTTTAAAGTCCATTCACAATGTTATGCGGTCGTTTTCCTTGCGCGATCATTAATGCAGTCCGAGCCGCTTTCTGCCGAAGTTCTAAAAAAGACTGTTCGGAATAAAAAGCAGTATGTGGATTAATTAGTAATCTTCCATCCAACCACTCTTCTCTGTTTCCCCAGGCTTTTATAAGTTTGTCATCTTTCGGCGGCTCATCCGGCATGACATCAAGTGCTGCGTTCGCAAGGTGTCCAGAATGAAGGGCATCATAAATGACATCCGTATGCTTTAGAATTTTACCCCTCCCTGTGTTAACAAGGGACGCCCCTTCTTTCATTTTACTAATAAATTCTTCATCGACCATTCCTGTAGTTTCTTCTGTTAATGGCGAATGAATAGACACAATATCACTCATCGCTAACAACTCATCGAGAGACTCCACCCGCGAAGAACTTAGTAATTTTTCATGGCCCCGTTCTTTGTATGGGTCAAAAAATACCGTTTGAAAATTCATGGCGTTCGCTTTTAAAATAGTACTTCCTCCAATGCGTCCAGCTCCCACAAAGCCAACGACAGTGGATGAATTCCGCTTGATTGCCGGATTGACATTCGCTTGCCATGTGTCTCGGTAAGAACGGGCACGGTAATCATAGCGTGTTACCCCTCGAGCAATGTTCATGATCATCGTGATAGCCGTATCACTTACTTCATCTGTTCCGTAATCGGGGTTGTTGCAAACGTAAATGCCTTTTTCTTTCGCATACTGCAAATCAAAGTTTTCATAACCTACTCCGAAGCGGACCATTCCGCGCAAGCGTGGATAGCGGTCGATAACATCAGGAGTGATTTGATTCCTCCACACGAGCAGGACTTCGATATCGTCGTGAGAAGTTTCTGAATAGTGTTCTCCCAATATTTTTTTCTCAATTGACAGATCCTCTCTAACGTGATCGGTTATGTATACGTTATTCATTCTAAGCCTCTCCCCCTATTTACTTCTTTCTTCTCCTTTCATGTTACCTCTTTTTGACTGAAACGACTATAGAAGATAAGGGGATCCTCTGATCAGCTCAAATAAATATATACAAAGCTGCCGATAATCGTCATGAGAACAAGCATATAAACAACCATGGCTTTACTTCCTGAAAACATTAACGTCCCCCCTGCCTCCTCATATGACTTTTTCCTTATCTCTCTGTACTCTCTTTCACACCGAACTATTTTATGGAACAATTGTAAATTTGTAAACATATCTCATGAAATTTTTCACAAAAAAATACTGCGGGAGAGAAGGGATGACTAAAAATGAGAAGGTTTCTCTCCCTGAATTAATAATAAGATGAAAGTCGAGGCACAAAAACGGAAAAAGTACTTTTCGTACGAAATCTATTAAATGCGGCCTATATTATCTGGATTTCTTTCTATCCCTGGATCTCCAGGCATCCAATTTGCCGGAACTCCTTCCCCGGTGTTACGTCCGTATTGGATGCCTTGCAGTATTCTTAATATCTCATGAGCGTTACGACCCACTTCAAGAGGGTATACTAATTTCGTTGTGATCCTCCCGTCTGGATCAATGATAAATGTGCCCCGAAAGGCAGCTCCTGTACGAGGATTCATTATTCGGTATTGCCGGCTGATCGCTTGCGTTCGGTCACTTACTAATGGATAAGACACTTGTGATGCACTCGGGGACACTTGAGTAAATATTTTATGAGAATATACACTGTCCGTACTGATCGCTAATATGTGAGCTTGTAACGATTGAAACTCAGAGTGAAGGGCAGCGACCGCTGCCAATTCAGTTGGTCAGACAAAGGTGAAGTCACTAGCGTAAAATAATAAAACCACCCATTTTCCTCTATAATCCTCTAAACGCACCGTTTTCAATGAGTCATCCACCGGATCATAGGCTTCTGCGGTAAACAAGGGCGCTCGTTCTGTTGGGAGGGCACAAAAAGGAAGCTCCTCATGATGATTGCCATCTGTATTTATCAATATTCTTTCACCTCCATCGCTTATATATATATGAATGTCTTCATGTCATCTATGAGTCCTATCCTTATCTTGATACTCGTTCAGCTTCCTGAATAAGGAAAAATGGAACTGGCAATAATGAAACAAGAAATGGATTGGAAAATGACGGAAGGAGGATAAACAGTGACCACACAGACTAGTGAATCCATGAATCATAAAAGCGTCGTTTGGGACTGGCTTACAACCGTGGATCACAAAAAAATTGCTGTTTTATACTTAGTGGCAGGAACTTTATTTTTTGTTCAGGGGGGGCTTGCTGCCCTGTTCATACGGATTCAACTTATGGTTCCTGAGAATTCTTTCATCAGTGGACAAGTGTACAATGAATTATTAACCATGCATGGAACGATCATGCTATTTTTGGCAGCCACTCCTTTACTGTTTGCGTTCATGAATTACGTCATACCGCTACAGATCGGAGCGCGTGACGTAGCGTTTCCTTTTTTGAATGCACTCGGTTTCTGGTTGTTCTTTTTTGGAGGGCTATTGCTGACTTTAAGCTGGTTTTTTGGAGGGGCTCCTGATGCAGGTTGGACCGCTTATGTGCCCTTGTCAGGAAGAGAGTATGCCCACACTGGCTTAGATTTTTATGTACTTGGTTTGCAAGTAAGTGGGTTGGGGACGCTCATCTCTGGAATTAACTTTATTGTCACCGTCATTAACATGAGAGCACCAGGAATGACTTTGCTACGTATGCCTTTGTTTTGCTGGACATCGTTTATCTCAGCTATTCTCATTGTATTTGCTTTTACTCCTCTCGCAGCTGGTTTGATGTTACTTATGTTGGACCGTTTATTTACAGGGCAATTTTTCACGGTCGACATGGGAGGAAATGTACACATTTGGCAGCATATTTTTTGGATATTCGGTCACCCTGAAGTGTATTTGCTTGTTCTCCCTGCATTTGGAATCATTTCAGAAGTGATTTCAGCCTTTTCTAGAAAACGGCTCTTCGGCTATACAGCCATGGTGATGGCTACCATTATCATTGCTTTTTTATCTTTCATGGTGTGGTTGCATCACATGTTCACCGCTGGAATCGGGCCGATTTCAAACTCTGTTTTTGCCCTCTCTACTATGGCGATTGCTGTTCCGACGGGAATCAAAATTTTTAATTGGCTGTTTACGATGTGGGGTGGAAAAGTAATATTCAATACAGCGATGCTCTGTGCTTCTTCGTTTGTTCCCACTTTTGTTCTTGGTGGAATTACTGGGGTGATGGTGGCCATGGCTCCTGTAGACTATTTATATCACGATACGTACTTTGTAGTGGCTCATTTTCATTATATTTTGATCGGCGGGATTCTTTTAGGGATCATTGCCGGCTTATACTATTGGTACCCACGGATGTTTGGTCATATGTTGAATGAAACACTTGGGAAAATTATGTTTTGGACGTATTATATTGGTTTCCATTTAACGTTTTTCGTGCAGCACATTCTCGGTTTAATTGGAATGCCTCGTCGTATTTACACATATTTGGACGGGCAAGGTTTGAACACTTACAACCTCGTATCTTCGGTAGGAACATTTTTAATGACATTTGGTATCCTTGTGTTAATTATTAATGTGATTTACTCCGCAGTAAAAGGAGAAAGAGTGACTTCTGGGGACCCATGGGACGCACGGACATTAGAATGGTCTATCCCTTCCCCCGTGCCTGAATACAACTTCGCTCAAGTCGTTAACGTCCGATCTCTAGATCCGTTCTTTTATGAAAAAGTTCATGGGGACGGTAAAATGAAACCTGCTGAGCCTATTGGTGATATCCATATGCCTAATCCTTCTATTCTTCCGCTGCTTATCTCGTTAGGATTATTCATATGGGCCGCAGGAATGATTATGATTGACATGGATTCCGTGATGATTCATCCGCTTATTGTCATTTTTGCCGGTGCTCTTCTCACTTTCGGCTCCATGGCATTCCGCTCGGTTCGTGAGGATCACGGCTGGCATGTCCCAGCAAAAACAGTGAAAGAAAACGAAAAACATAGCCGACCTTTATAAGCATAAAAATGCACCGTACAGGTTGTATCCTTGGACCTGTACGGTGCTGTCCACTTATACACCACAGGGTATAAAATGATATAAAAATTTTTATCTCCAAGCAGTCATACCGTCTTTTACATTTGTTATCTTCTGAAACCCTTTCTTTTTCAATAACTTGGCAGCTTTTTTGCTTCTCATCCCACTTTGACATATAACCATCACTTCATTATCAGGGTTCAGTTCTTCCGTCCGATGATAGAGCTCTGATAATGGAATATTACTAAAATAATTACTGTGATAAGCTTGATATTCACCCGGTGTCCGGACATCAATGCCCTGAATAGTTGATTGTTTTAAACGTTTCTTTGCTTCTTCCGTATCTATATTCATGACACCTTTGACTGGCAGGAAACGATTTAAAATAAACCAAATAAAGAAAAGAATGAATAGCCATTCCAACAATGTTTTGCTCCTCTCCCGATTCCTTTTTCCATCGTCGTTTAATTAAAAACATCTAACCAAATGTTAATAGCAGTCGCTAAAATTAATACAGCCAACAAGCCTTGTAGAATTTTCGTATTCACCTTTTGTCCTGCTTTTGCTCCTAACGGGGAGGCAAGCAAGCTGGCAACAATCATCACAACGGCTGGGATAAATAATACTTGTCCCGTCAGCACTTTTCCTGTTGTTGCTCCGATCGATGAAATAAATGTGATCGCAAGGGAAGAGGCAATCGTCATTCTTGTCGGTATCTTCAATACAACAAGCATAATTGGAACTAAGATAAATGCGCCCGCTGCTCCGACAATGCCGGCTCCGATTCCTACGATAAATGCTAAAATGGCCGCAAGCCATTTGTTAAATGTTACTTCCTCTAAAGGGATATCGTCGATTCCTTTTTTAGGAACAAACATCATCACTGCGGCAATAGTTGCTAAGCCGCCATATACAACATTAATTCCACCTTCTGACATAAACTCAGATCCGTAGCCACCGATGAAACTCCCAAGAAGAATAGCGACCCCCATGTAAAGGATGAGTGTTTTATTTAAATAGCCGCCTTTCCGATATGCCCATACCCCGCCTATTGTCGCAAACAGGACTTGAATGGCACTGATACCAGATACTTCGTGGGCTGTAAAAGTTGCCAAACCGAGTAACGGTGGAATGTATAGCAGCATAGGGTATTTGATGATAGAACCACCGATGCCGACCATGCCAGAGATGAAGGAGCCAATGAAACCAATAAGAAAAAGGACAATGAGAAATAATATGCTATATTCCATAAGCTTATCTCCTTCATTTATAAATCTTGTTCTTTTCGTGCAGTACTGTCTAGCTATAAGCACCATCAGTTAGAGGGCGCTTCAAACAGTAATGCGGCGCCAAGCCTCCTCGGCCTGCTTTTTGCTGCTTGCCGCCGAGGAGCAGGCGCCTTGCACTGTTCTATTTACGGTATAAAAAGGGCCCATCAGGTGGGCCTCTTTTTTACGCTTTTTTAATCCAGAATTTCAATACTTCGTCTTCTTCTGTGTCTTTCAGAAGTTCGTGTCCACTTGACTTCGTCCAAGCCGCTAGATCACTTTTCGCACCTTTATCTGTAGCGTGTACTTCCAACACATCCCCTGAGTTCAATTCATCCATTGCTTTCTTTGTTCTTACGATAGGCATGGGACATGCCAACCCTTTTGCATCTAATACTTTTGTTACATCCATCCTGATTCCTCCTCAAAAATAATTAAATAATTTTATCCTTCAACCGCACAGCGGTTTGGACCGGTTTCCATTTCTTTTTGTTCTTCCACTTCTGGTGTGATTTTCCCCATGTTTGTTTTCCGGATGTCCTCGTACGCATTTGGCTGTGGCGGCAGATTCTCTGTCACCATTTTTCTAAATTCATTTTCATCTTCCACTTGAAGTCCCGCATTTCGTTGGTACAGATCTCCAAGACGGGCAGATACACTTCCGCCTTTCCCCAATTCTTCCGCAAAGGAATAATGGGCCGGTAGTACAACCAAATTATCAGACAGCTCTTTATAACGACTGTACAATGTGTTACGCAAGTCTCCCACCCAGTCTTCTGCTTTTCCGGCAAGGTCCGGGCGTCCGATGGATCGGACAAACAGAATATCCCCAGTGAGAAGGTACTGATCATCAACAATTAAAGAAGTACTGCCAATAGTATGGCCTGGAGAATACAGTGGCTGCACTTGAATCGAAGTGCGTCCAACTGTTATATCTTTTCCTTCTTCTAGACCGGCGAAGTCAAAGGTAACTTCAGTGGCGTCTTTTTCAGGAAGGTAGTAGGTTCCTCCCGTTTTTTCCGCCAGCATCCGACCGCCTGAAATGTGATCAGCATGCAGATGGGTGTCGATTGTATACTTAATCTGTACCCCTCGTTCTTTTGCGAAGTCTTCATAGACGTCAATCATCCGGTTGGCATCGACTACCGCAGCTTCTCCGTCAGACTCAATAAAATAAGAGAGACAGCCTTTTCCGAGACGGACAAATTGATAGAGAGCACCGCCATCACTCAAGTCACCAATTTTTACCGGCTCTAAGTGCTCACTCCAGGCTTTCATACCTCCTTCTAGGTTATACACCTGGCTGAAACCAGCTTCTTCCATCATGTCGGCGATCATTTCAGAAGAACCGCCCTTAGCACACACCGCAATAATTTCCTGATCTTTATCCAATTTGTCTACCACGGGATCTACACTGTCTAATAAATTGAAATAAGGCTCATTGATCACTTCCACATTTTCGCCTTCAATCTTCCAATTATCAAACTCATCTGTATTTCTCACATCTAAAATCAGTGTCTTTTCATTGTTAATTATTTTTTTCGCTAACTCTTTTGTCGCTACGGATTGTGACATTCCGGTTTTCCCTCCCTTAGTTAAAATGACAAGGTAATGTGTGCATCTTTGGCGAAGTCGATGAAGGTTGCTGCTCCACCCACTTCAATTCCATCCACAAAATCATCTTTCTCCAAGCTCATGACATCCATCGTCATTTGGCAGGCGATCATTTTTATATTTAATTCTTCCGCCATGCTGACTAACTCTTCTATTGATGGGACATTCGCTTTTTGAAATCCTTCTTGAAAATGCTCTTTTCCTTCAGGAAGCGGCAAGTTTTTATGCGCTTCTTTGTGAATCAAGTTCAATCCCTCGAACGTAAAGAAGATTCCTACCTCTGCATCAGATGCTGCGGCAGCACTTGCTACATTAAATACTTTGTACGCGTCAAACAAAGATCCATTTGCTGCGATAATCGCTACTTTCGTGTTTGCCATTCTACTTCCTCCTCTATTTTATTGATTGTTATTAGTTGGTCCGTCCCACTCTGCCATACCTGGGACCACGTTTTTTACTTTTTTGTATCCTTTGTCGGTTAACTTTTGAGACGCCAAATCACTTCGGTTTCCTGTCCGGCAAATGACGTGAACATCTTTATCTTGATCGATTTCATTCATTCTTTCTTCTAGCTCACCAAGCGGTACATTGATGGCGCCAGGAATATGGCCAAATGCAAATTCCGCCGGCTCCCGCACATCCAAAATCGTGATCTCTTCCTCTCCTTCGATTTTGTTCTGAAGGTCTTTGAGATTGATAACATCTTCATGTTTCTTTTCTTCTTTTGCTTCTTCTTCACTAGCTTTCCGTACGTAGTGCTTCAGGACTTCCCCTTCTTCGACAGTACCAAGGTATTGATGACCCGTGCTCTCTGCCCACGCTTTTAAGTCAGCTGTTGATCCTTTATCTGTCGCCTGCACTTCCATAACTTGGCCGGGTTCTAAATCAGTCATCGCCTTTTTAGTCCGGACAATCGGCATCGGACAAGCCAATCCTTTTGCATCCAGTGTTTCATTTGCAGTAATTTCCATTGTACATTCCTCCTATTTCTCTACTTCATCTTCCCACTCAAGCATGCCGCCATTGACATTTGTTACGTTATAACCTTTTTCAGATAAGAACATTGCCGCTTTTCCACTACGATTTCCAGAGCGGCACACCATATAGTAGTGTTTGTTCTTATCTATTTCATTTACCCGGCCCGGTATTTGACCGAGCGGAATATGATGTGCTCCGGGGATTTTCCCTTGAGCGACCTCTTCATTTTCCCGAACATCAATGATCTCTACATCTTTTTCGTTTTTTAATTTCTTTTTTAACTCTTTCATATCCACTTCACTCATGAATTTCTAACCTCCTGTTTGTCCTTATCCTACCCTTGCTTACAAGTTTCTACTTCTATAATAGTAGTACCCGTACATGTATATAGTTAATCAAAAATTTTTAAATAAACAGTGTAATGTTTCCTTCTTCTGATTCGCCAATATAAGCCGCAACACCGCCATATTCGATGTTGTCGAGTAATTCTTCTTTTTGAAGACCAAGCAAATCCATTGTCATCGTACATGCTAGCAGTTTGATATCCTGTTCTTGGGCCATTTCCACGAGCTGCGGGAGTGGCATCGCATTATGCTTTTTAATCACATTTTTAATCATTTTTGGACCCATTCCTAAATAGTTCATTTTCGAGAGCCCCATTTTATCAGCACCTCTCGGCATCATTTTCCCAAACATCTTTTCCATAAAGCCTTTCTTCACTGGGACGTGATTCTCTTTACGAAGAGCATTCAACCCCCAAAATGTATGGAAAATAGTGACGTCATGATCATAAGCGGCCGCTCCGTTTGCAATAATGTAAGCAGCCATTGCTTTATCATAATCACCGCTAAATAAAATAATCGTTGTTTTCTTTTTCTCAGACATTAATATACTCCCTTTCTTTTTGTTTTACCATTACCCCTTAGGGTATGTCAATCGATAAAAAAATATAGTCCTATCTGCTTTTTACTAAAAGATCCACTGCTTCTTTAATGAGGTTTTCCGAGCTGTCTCCATTTTCTTGTTCCTCGCGAATGCAGTGTTCAAGATTCTTGCTGACAATGAGGGCTGCTGTACGGTCTAACGCGCTCCGTACTGCCGATACTTGAGTAACAACATCCCGGCACTCTTTTTCCTCTTCCATCATCTTCAACAAGCCTCTGACCTGACCCTCAATACGCTTAATTCTATTTTTTATTTCGTTATCGAATTCCATTTTATTCACCTCTCGGATAACGATATTGTATTCTTGCTGTTTTCTTTACTGAACTCAGTATATACCCCCTAAGGTATAATGTCAACATTATCTTTTATTTTATTTTCAAATTCTCCATCGTAATGAATTTCATTATCATTTACTTAATATAATTATCAATTATATTGACTTAACCTTTATAATTACCTATTATTTAGTTAATGTATTAATAATTATTTTAATTAAAAGAAAGGGGTATCATGTGAAACAATATGATTATCATCATCTCGCACATGTAAAAACACAGAAGCACTCTAAAAAAGCTTTATGGATCACGCTTCTCTTAACTTTTTTTTTCACGTTGGTAGAGATTGTAGGAGGCATTTTATCCAACTCTCTTGCGCTATTATCTGATTCAGCTCACATGATTTCTGATGTGTTGGCATTAGGATTAAGTATGACAGCGATCCACATGGCGGCTAGGAATCCGACAAAAACATACACATTTGGATTTCTTCGTTTCGAGATTATTGCCTCTTTTATCAATGGTCTTGCTTTAGTTATCATTGCAATTGGCATTTTTATAGAAGGAATTAGACGTATCCTTTATCCCGAAACAATTGACCTTCCATTCATGTTAACAGTTGCCACTATCGGGTTAATTGTTAATATCGTTCTCACCTATGTACTAAGCCGCAGTACGAGACATGAGGAAAATTTAAATATTAAAAGTGCACTTTGGCATTTTATAGGAGATCTTCTTAGCTCTATCGGGATCATCATTGCAGCTGGGTTGATTTATCTCACAGGTATATCCCTCTTTGATCCAATTATAAGTTTGATTATTGGCGTGATCATTTTCTCTGGCGGCTTCAAGATTCTTCGGGAATCTTATTTTATTTTGATGGAAGCTGTGCCGGAAAAGTTTGATTTAGAAGAAATAAGAAATGAGATAAAACGCGTAGATGGTGTGCAAGACGTGCATGATATGCATTTGTGGACAGTAACGACTGATCACTTTTCCCTCACTGCTCACATTTTTCTTCAATCTGACTATAATCATTTTCGTACAGTTTCAACGATCAACCAAGTACTCGAGGAGAAATATGGGTTACGACATAACACGATTCAAGTGGAACATCCTGATGTTAATGAACACGGTGAATATGGCAAGAGTTAAAATAACAGACCAAAAGGGGTTGTATCAATAGGCCGAGGATGACCTGTTGACACAACCCCATTGTTTTTCATTTATCCTGTATTTTTCTCTTTTTATGGTCATATTCCTCTTCCGAAATCTCACCTTGAACAAATCGTTCATCTAATTGTTTCATTACGTCGTTTTGATGAACAGCCATGCTTGATTTTTTATCGGATCTCATCAACCAGACGACTGCAATAATAGTGATCAAGGCTACGAGAATCCAGAACAATCCCATCCCATAAAAGCCGCTTCCTATTCCCATTCCGTATCCATGCATCATTCCATGCATCATTTGTCTCTCCTCCTTTGCTCAATCCTATTTCTCATTCCTCACAATGAGAACATCGCAAGGAGCCGTCCGTGTAATCGCTTCGGAGACGCTTCCGATTAATAATCGTTCGACTGCATTTAAACCGGTAGCTCCGGAAACGATCAAATCGGCTTCAAATCGTAATGCTAGTGTTTTAGGGATAACGACACGCGGGGACCCGAACTCAAGAACTGTCTTAACGGCAGTAACTCCTTTGTATTGAGCTTCCTCTTTGTAACCATTCAGAAGTTCATCTCCGTACTTTTCTGCTTGGGAAACAATCATTCGATCATACTGTTCAATGGTTGCGAATGTGCGACTGTCCACAACGTGAGCAATAATGAGCTCTGCGTCATGCATCGCTGCAAGCTCTGATGCTTTTTGAAACGCCCTTTTACCTTCATCGGATCCGTCTACCGCAACGAGAATGTTATTGTATTTTTTCATTTTTATTCCTCCCGGCCTGATATTGACTTTCTATACTTTTATTGTACCTGGTAGACAGCTCGTTCGGTATCAGGACTTTCCCCTATTTTTATCAGGATTAGAATGAAAAAAACCCTGAAGCCGTCCTTCGACTCCAGGGACACCACCTATCTTCAGTTGCGCACGATTAATACATCACAAGGTGCTTTTCGTGCAATGGACTCCGAGACACTGCCGATCATCATACGTTCCACTGCATTTAAACCAGTGGCTCCCGCTATGATTAGATCTACTTTGTATTCAACTGCAATATTTTTCGGAAGTCGTGCTCGAGGAGAGCCATAATCCATGACTGTTTTTACATCTTCCACCCCATACTTCGTGGCTTTCTCCTTATAATCGGCGAGTAGGCTTTCTCCATGTTTTTCTGCTTGTTCGAGGAAAGAGCGGTCATACTGTTGGATCGTTGTATAAGCTCTACTATCAATCACATGTGCAATAATAAGTTTCGCTTTGTTATTCGCTGCTGTCTCCATTGCTTTTTGAAACGCCTTGTCAGATTCATTTGATCCGTCTACTGCCACGAGAATAGTTTCATATTGGCTCATTTTATAGGTCCCCCTTAAATGAATAATTGCTTTTCTTACTTTCTATCTTACGTGTTCATTTATTCGAAAGCTATCAGGAGATTCCCCTATTTCCTTCTCGAATGGAAGAATCTTATCTTTTTCTGTAAAATAAGGGGAGAAAACAAAGGAAAAAGGAGAATGGCATGGACGATACATATCATAGAGCTTGGAAGGAATGGGGACAAGTTGCCCAATTAGTGATTGATAACATGCTGGATGGAATTGTCACGATTAATCGGCACGGTATCATCGAGTCATTCAATCCCGCTGCGGAAAAGATGTTTGGTTATTCGGCAGAGGAAATGATCGGCAAGACAGTCAATCATCTCATGCCGGAACCGTATAAAAGTGAGCATGACAGCTACATCGACAACTACATCAACACCGGAGAAGCAAAAATTATTGGCATTGGAAGAGAAGTAACAGGTAAACGCAAAGATGGATCTACGTTTCCGATGGATTTAGCTGTCACGGAATTCTTCATTGGTGAGAATATTCATTTCATAGGAATTGTGAAAGACCTCACCGAAAGAAAAGAAACAGAGTCTGCTTTAGAAAGTGCGTTACGTAACAACTTTGAACATACAGTAAAAAATCTCCAAAATCTTATTTTTAAATTAACGAAAAACGAGAAAGGAGAGATCCTCTATACGTTAATGGAAGGTCAGAATGCCCAAGATATAGGCCTGACAACCGATCATATAAAGAACAAAACCTCCACTGACCTTTTTCCCAGTGACATGGCGAGCGACTTGCACTCCTATCACAAACAGGCTTTCCTTGGCAAAAACGTAAATTATGAATGGTCCTATGCTGGCAAAGTGTTTTATATTTCTCTTTCTCCAATGATAGAGAATGGGAGTGTGCAGGAAGTAGTTGGATCAGGAATCGATATAACGGATAGAAAAAAAATGGAAGAAGCCCTTGCTCTAACTCGTGACCAAGCGTTAGAAGCTTCGGAATTGAAATCCCAATTTCTTGCAAACATGAGCCACGAAATTCGCACTCCTATGAATGGCATCATAGGTATGGCTGACCTGTTGATGGATACATCGTTAAATGAGGAACAGCGGGAATATATGAATATCATTCAGCAGTCTTCTCAAGCGTTATTAAATATTATCAATGATATCTTGGATTATTCGAAAATGGAAGCTGGCAAAATGACCATTGAACGTGTCTCCTTATCCCCTACTCCATTAGTAGAAGGAATAGCTGAGATTTTATTACCCAAAGCTCGTCATAAGCAAATTTCGCTCTTAACCTATATTGATCCTTCTATTCCTACGCACGTGTTAGGGGATCCCGGTCGGTTACGACAAGTCCTGTTAAATTTGGCAGATAATGCAATTAAATTTACCGAAACAGGCAATGTCCTCATTAGAGCCACGTTAGGCAAAAAAGAGGAGAATTCAGTCTCGATTCACTTTGCTGTCATTGATACTGGCGTCGGGCTCACCATAGAAGAGCAGGAGCGTCTTTTCCAACCATTTACCCAGTCTGATGGCTCGACTACTCGTAAATACGGAGGGACCGGCCTTGGATTAGCAATATCAAAACGTCTCGTGGAGTTAATGGATGGGGAAATCGGAGTAGAAAGTGAGAAAAACCAAGGTTCCACGTTTTGGTTTCATTTGTCTTTTCCTATATCCGAAGCACCTTCCTCGAGGGACGAAACCTCAAACACGTCACTCGAAAACTTACGTGTATTAATTGTCGATGATTATCAAGAGGAACGCGAGATTTTAGAGAAATACGTCAGCTCTTGGGGAATGGTAAATACAAGTGTGGAAAACGGGATTGATGCGTTAGCGGAATTGCAGAGAAAAGCACTTCAAAATACTCCTTATGATTTGGCGATCGTCCATTTAGATAATCCGAGCATGGACCACACGATGTTTTCTCAAATCGTCAGGCAGAATCCTAATTTCTCTAAGTTACATCTCCTTCTCATTTATGATTTTAATGACAAAGAAAAGGACGTTCAAGCCTCTAGCTATGACGCATATTTATCGAAACCAGTAAAGCAATCACAACTGTTTGATTGTATTGCTGATGTCGTCCGCCCTATTCCGGAGCATCCATCGATCGAAAAAAATGAAGACGATCAAACAGAAACAAAACAAGTAATTCAGAAAAACGAAAAGCATCCTATCTTACTTGTAGAAGACAACCCGATGAACAGAAAAGTCGCTTATTTTCAACTGAAAAAATTAGGATATTCAGCGGATGCTGTAACAAATGGCCGGGAAGCTGTAGAAAAAGTGTCTGAACAAGATTACGCCCTACTATTTATGGATATACAAATGCCTGAAATGGATGGTATTCAAGCCACTAAAACAATTCGCAGCTTAGGAAAGCGCATGCCCATCATTGCGATGACAGCTAATGCTATGAAAAGGGATCGTGAGACATACTTAGAAGCCGGCATGGATGATTACTTAAGCAAGCCTGTAAAAGTGGAAAAACTTAAAGAGGTATTAGAACAATGGATGCCAAAGGAAAATGCGTCCTCTGTATCCATTACGGAATCACAAGACACATCAAGTGTGAAACGAGAGACACCACCTATTTCGATCGACTCCCTTATAGAACGGTACGGAGAAGAAGAAATGGTATATGAACTGCTGGAGATGTTTCTCTCCACCACTCCTGATGTATTAAAACAATTAAACGAACAAATAGAAGAAAAAGAAGCACAGAAAACAGCTGAAACAGCTCATAGCATGAAAGGGTCCGCTGCCGTCTTGTATGCAGAACATTTTACCGAATTGACCAAAGAAATCGAATACGCCGCAAAACAACAAGACTGGATCGCCGTTCATGAACTTTTCGGACAGCTGAAGCAGCACTATCAAGACATAGAGACGTATGTGAAACAGTATTTACATTAAGCCAAGAAACCACTGTGACAAACAAGTAAATAGCCACAGTGGTTTCTTATAACATGATGAATGGATGTGCTTTCTTAGTATAGAACAAAAAGAGAAGTACGGTCCTTTCCTTTATGTCACGACCGCATGAAGACAGTGAGAAAACGATTAAACCTGTATATGGTAGTATCGGGTCAGCATTCCTCCGCAAAGAAGTTAATTTCCCTATCATCACAAAAACAACGACTAAGATATAAATACAACAGGACAGTTTACTTTATTCTTCATTAATGTTTTTGTCTCTTCTTGAACAGGTGGATATGCTACCAACAAATCATAGGACTGAAATTTAGTTAAGAGGGAAATTTCCTGAACAGTGTTTCCCATTTGTACAATCACCTGATGGGAGATCTCCCATGTATCCAAATAGTCCTCCGCTTTCTGAAAGAGAGTCACGCTCGAACGCCAAGTATCTTCAATTTTCACACTTTCTAGACAAGTATCCGTGAGGTATTTGGAGACAGAACAAACATAGAGAAAGGTAACGGTTGTTTGTTTTGGATTTTCTATCTGGTTCACAACATATCGCGCAGCCTCGGATGCGTCCTTTTCATTCTCAGCGTACACCAATATATTTCGGTACATGGCTGACTCCTCCTTGTTGAGCACTCCGGGTCTCGATTGACATACTCGTCCCTGTCGGCATTCCCGTTTTTCTCAGAGGACGGAAAGCATGTCTCGCTTATATTTTAGTATAAGCGAGAGAGAGATAAAAAAATATCAGGGCTTCCCCTGATATTTGTTCCTCCGATCACTCTAGATGAAGGAGACCTTTCTTCATCGCATACGCTACAAGTTCATGTCTTTTTCTAAGTCCTAATTTATCCATAATCTTGCTTTTGTGACTTTCTACTGTTTTCACACTGATAAACAAAAGCTCTGCAATCTCTTTGTTACTATAGCCTTTTGCAATATATACCAAAATTTCTTCTTCTCGGTCACTTAATAAGTGATACGTAGAAAGGTCTTCCCCTCTCTCAACACGCTCTAAAAAATCTTCTACAAGAGACTTTGCAGCCGAAGGGTATAAATACGCTTCCCCTCTCGCTACCGCTTCAATGGCTGCCAGCAAATCAGAATCCAAAGCATTTTTCAATATGTACCCCGATGCTCCCGCTTGCAGGACACGGAACAATGATTCTTCATCATCATACATCGTAAGGATCAATACATGAAGGTCAGGAAATGATTTTTTTAATTCCTTCGTCGCTTCTAATCCATTTTTTCCTGGAGGCATACTTAAATCCATAATAACAAGGTCCGGATGATGGGCAAGTGCTTTCTCGATTGCTTCTTGTCCGTCGGCCGCTTCCGCAATGACTTCGATGTGGTCTTCTTTCGTAAGAAGCATTTTCACGCCTGTGCGGACAATCGCGTGGTCGTCTACGATTAATGTTCGAATGGATTGCTTCATAGAAAATGTAGGCCCCCCCACTCTCATAATAGTTCTAGTTTAACATTTTTCCAGTTAATAAGCATGGTGAAGAAAAGGGTAACCTTTACGTCGAGAAGCCCCAGAGCTTTCGGAGAGAGCCGAAAAAAATGCAACACTGTTTATAGGAGGCACATCATGATTTCGTGAACACAAAAAAACCGCCAGATCATAATCTGACGGCTTTCTCTCTTGCCTGGCAACGTCCTACTTTCACAAAGGGTTGCCCCTTCATTATCATCGGCGCTGAAGAGCTTAACTTCCGTGTTCGGCATGGGAACGGGTGGAA
>NZ_FONT01000018.1 GCF_900113025.1 Alteribacillus iranensis
TTGGCAAAAGAGGAACTTACACAGATATAAGTGACATATTTGCAAAAGAAGGACGAGACAATATGGAATGGATTATAAGTGGCAAGGCTTTTAACGAGGATTCAGATTATGCCCTTGGAGATTATCGCTTAAATCGCCCGAGAACAATAATGGGAATTGTAGATACTACTAGTAGAACACAAATTATATTAGCGATAACTAGAACTAACAGAACCGTTCCTGAGGTGAAACAGGATATTTACGACATGGGTTATGACCCCCGTTTATTCATTATGTTGGACGGTGGAGGGTCAACAACTATGAAGATTGGAAATGTTAACTACGGTGCAGGAGTTGGTCGTTCTATTAGCAATATGGTTTCTTTGATTGACGATAGTGCTATCACTTAAATGAATTAGCCTTAATTTTTGTTAAAGGGTTGCTGATCATCTATTATCAGCAATCCTCTTTTCTTTATATCACTTCTTAAAACAAAAGGAAAATTTTTATTCCTTAATAGAGTACTGTGTGTTATAGTTCAATTAGTACACTTAGTTAAGGGGATGTCTATGTGAATGATTAACTTAAACCTCCAAGATCCACTCCCACTTTACGAACAAATTATTCAACAAATAAAGGAACTACTTGCTGTGGGAGCATTAGAAAAGGGAGAAAAGATTCCTGCCGTTCGGGAGTTATCCGCACAGTTACAGATCAATCCAAACACTGTCAGCAAAGCTTATAAAGAGTTGGAGAGACAAGGAATATTAATGGTCATACGCGGAAGGGGAACCTTTATTTCGGAAAATATTAAACAAGAGATGACAAAAGAATCCGCACTCCTAGTAAGGGAAAAAGTGAAAGAGGCAGTATTGGAAAGCATTTACGCCAATGTAACCGAGCAAACGCTGCAGCAGTGGGTGAGTGAGTATTATCAAACATTTAAAGGTAGGGACGGAAAATGAAAGTACAACAGATATCAAAATACATAAATGAAAAACGAGTACTCCACGACGTTTCTTTTTCTATTCAGCCCGGTACTCTTACAGGACTTATAGGAAGGAACGGATCAGGAAAAACAACGTTATTGAAAATATTGGCCGATATTATTCGACCAGACACTGGTAATATTTTTATAGATGAGACCAACCTACACAAATACCCGAAATTAAAGGCACGTACCGTTTACATGGATACAGATCTCCTCTACCTTCAGTCCTTGACTACGAAAAGCGTTCGTTATATGTATGAGCAAACGTATCCTTCATTTAATGCAACCCAATACGAGGAATTGATGCAGCGCTTTTCTTTACAGGAAGTGAAGCGGGTCCGGCACTTCTCCAAAGGACAACGAGCGCTTTTTGGTCTTATCCTTGCTTTTGCCGTTAACCCGTCATATATCCTTTTGGATGAACCTATGAATGGGCTTGACTTCTTTGTCAGAAAGGATG
>NZ_FONT01000008.1 GCF_900113025.1 Alteribacillus iranensis
AAGAAAGGAAGCTTTCCATGAGGCACAATGGAAAGTGTGCCACTTACAGGCGATTCATCTCCCACTTTACACTTCGTAGGAAGTGGAAGTCTTCTCGCCCAAAACGATAAAGGTATCGTGATCGGTGAACATAGGTTGATTCCACTTTACTACTGGGGTAAGGTTTGGAAAGGTATTCGCGGTCCACTCTAATACCTCCTCCATGCGGTCACGATGTTCGTCTTGATCAATGTTAGCCAAAAAGGATTCAAATTCTTTCATATTCTACCCCTCCCTCGTTCGTCATGTTATCTATCATTCTACCCTCTTCATCCAGGCCCGGCTGCTCAAAAAACGTCTTTCTCTCTATCGACGGTGTGAGAAAACCCTTCTATAATAAAAGGAGAGAAGGGGGTGGAGAAGTGGAGTCTATTTTACAAATCACATTCGCAATCGTCGTATTACTGATTCTTTATAAGTTTAATATTATCAAATTACCTTTACGCCTTTTTTTCCGTCAAACGTACACAGGGAAGAAAATATCCTTGGCCTATCGACTTTTTAACGGAGGGTACCATCATAATTTTGTCGTGAATTCAAATACAGAATATATTGTCCATTTTGACGTAGGCGTGGAACAAGGGACTCTTCTTATTCGAATGAAAGGAATACTTGAGACGACGTTCCACGAAAGTGAAACAGGAACGATTCGAATCACGACGAGAGATCCTTTGCAAAGCATTTATGTGGAGGGACATTCTACAAAAGGAACGTGCCGGGTGGAACTAGAAGAAGCTTCTTAATACATAAAAACGGCATACTGCCTTTTTTCTCTCCCTTAAGGTTCCCTTTTTCTTCTCCCCCATACAAACAAACCAAAGGCAAGGATAGCTAATACACTCATCGCTATAAAAGCTCCGCGTGTTCCTCGTAAAAACGCTTCCTCGTACGGCAAGGCAGTGTCTGTCGTACGTATACTGATCATCGTCGTTAATAAGGTAACTCCAATTCCCATCCCAAATTGGCGCAAAGTTGTCATAATCGATGTTCCGTGGGCAAGCTCTGACCGCGGCAGCCGGTTCATAGCCATGGTCACTTGCGGCATCATCGTCAAACCGATTCCTGCCATGAAAATGCAGAATATAGCACTAACATAGATGGGAGAAGTCTCTTTCTCAAACGAAATAAATAAAAAACACGCAGCCATTAATAGAAGAAAGCCACTGGAAATGACCGTTTTTCCACCGTATTTATCAAACAAATGCCCGCCGAGAAGAGAAGTGATGGATAAGATGACCGTCCCCGGGAATAAGAGAATTCCCGCAACAAATGCGCTGCTTCCTTGGGCGTTTTGAGAAAACAACGGTAAGATCGTCTCTGCCGACAAGAGTAACATGGCAATGATAAACACCGAGCCGGTCATCCATGCGAACGCCTTATTTTTCATGATGGTGACATTTAAGGTCGGCAACTTCAGCATATTTTGTCTTTTGATGAAGAGGCCTAAACAAAGGATGCCGATCAAGAGTGGAAGCCCGACCAACCAGTGAACGAAACCAACGACACTTATCATGCTTGTTCCATATAAAATGCCCGTCAAACTAATGCTTGATAACACCAGCGATGGGATGTCCAATTGAGTCGGCCTTCGCTCTGTGACATTTACCATATACAAGCTGGCGAGAATAAGAAACAAAAATGCAGGCGGTAATATGATTAGAAATAAATAAGGCCAGGAATAAAAATCGACGATTAAGCCTGCAATCGACGGTCCAATGGCCGGTGCTACGTTCATGACGAAACCAAGTAACCCCATGGCACGGCCTCTTTGATTCTCGGGATACACCATCAATAATATCGTTTGCACCAGTGGCAGCATAATCCCGGCTCCGATAGCTTGAATAATGCGAGCGACTACAAGAATGACAAAGGAAGATGCCAGCCATCCGACCAGCGTCCCAATTACAAGCATTACGAGTGAGCTGATGACGAGATGCCTTGTCGTGAAGCGGTCAATTAAATAGCCGGTCATCAGAATAAAAATAGACGTTACTAGCAAAAAGGAAGTGGTCAACCACTGGACTTGAGTTGCATTGATGCTGAAATCTCTCATAATCACCGGGTACGCCGTGATGAGGAGAAATTGATTTAACAGAAACAGAAAATTTGCGCCAATGACAATGAAAATAATACCTCGTTTCTGTTTCTTAGGTAATGTGGAAACTTCCAATGAATCCCCTCCCCTCATATACGTGCATGTATGAATGCCAAAAAATACAAGCCGCCTACCGAGCTCGACAAGCACTGGAAAAGGAAGTTCGACTAAAGAAAAAGGAACTTCTACTAAAACCGCCCACGTCGTGTGGGCCTCCAGAGCGGCTGGGCGCTGAAGCTAGACATCACTCCATGAATGCTTTCTTATCTTTTATTAAAAAGGTGTAAATATCTTCGTTTACTTGTCTGCTTTCCTCTCCCGTTGTGATCCGGTGCCCTGATTTCTCATACCATTTCAGCGATTTATCTTTCGCTCCTACCTCATGATAGATAAGAGGAGCACTTTTTCTATAGACAGCATCATCTAATGTACCTTGCAATATGTAGGTTGGTGCTTGTATTCGCGGTAACCCTTCACGTGCTTCTTGAATCATTTCTTGTATTTCTTCCAAGTGTGGTGCTTCCTGTTCTTGAAAGCACGGCATTTCTTCCTCTATTTCCAGCTTCTTTTTCCCTTGCAGCTTCTTATATTCTATGAAATAGTCCAACACACGTTGATAAAATTCACTTGTGTTTTTTCCTTGAATCGGCGTACTCATGGTAACTAGTCCTGTCACCGGTAATTCGGATGCCACTTTTAAGGCAAACACCCCTCCCAATGACACTCCTGCTACGACAATATCGGTATACCCCTTTTCTCGTAACTCCCAGTAACCGGCTACCGCGTCTTCCCACCACGTTCTCGGATGTACTTGCAGGAGTCGTTCCGGTTGCTCCCCGTGGCCCGTATATAACGGAGCATGAGACGTCCATCCCCGTTCCTTTACGTACAAGCCTAGCTTTTTCACATCCCGGGTGCTTCCTGTAAAACCATGCAGGAGCAGAATTGCTTGATCTCCCGCCTCATATGTAAAAGATTTCGGTGGTACAATCCTCATCATAACGTCCACCCCCTTTCTTTTCTATCTTAAGTTGGGTCTTTACTTCCTTTATTTTAGCATACTCCTCACTAGCGGCTAGATATCTGATAATGGACTACGAAACATTGGATGCAGCCCCTCTCTTCGCTCCATATGCCGTGTTCTGCCTTTTTGACTCGTTTCACATCACTTCTTCGCAAATTTTGACATGCATCAAAGAAACCCCCCCCTACCTTCGCTTACACTATATATAGAACAAAACAAAGGAGAGAATTACTGATGAAAACAGCAAAATTTCAACTAGAAACACTAACCTGTCCCTCTTGCATAAAAAAAATTGAAGGTACGCTTAGTAAAATGGACGGAGTGGAGAATGTAAAAGTCTTGTTTCATGCAAGCAAAGTTAAAACGCAATTTGATGAATCAACAGTTCAAGCAGAAGAGTTAAAAGAAACAATTCGTAAGTTAGGCTACCCTGTGTTATCCACGAAAGTTTCATAGATATGAAGTAATGCTGCCGTAGAGCAGCAGCTTCCCGAATGAAAGGATAGGATAAATATGTTTCAATGGGTTCATCAACAAACCAATCGGTTGACACTCTTTTCCGGAATTTTATTAGCCATTGCCTTTGTTTCATACTTTCTTCACTATCATGCGTTACAGCAAAGTGCCTTAATAACCGCAACTATCATTGCTGGTGTGCCTATTGCCTTGAAAGCATACCAGTCGCTCTGTATGAAAGCATTCAGCATTGACTTACTCGTTACCATTGCCGTGATAGCGGCTCTCTTCATTGGAGAATATGTAGAATCCGCTGTCGTTACCTTTTTATTTTTGTTCGGAGCCTATTTGGAAGCACGGACGTTGAAAAAAACCCGTTCTTCGATTCGGGAATTGACTGAGATGGCTCCTCAAGAAGCGATAGTGAAACGAAACGGCAAGGAACTTACCGTTTCTGTGGAAGAGGTAGAAGAAGGCGACAGGGTCATTATTCGTTCCGGCAGTAAAATTCCTGTCGATGGTAGTATCCTTACAGGAGCAGCGACTTTAAATGAAGCAGCTGTGACCGGAGAATCAGTCCCAGTTAAAAAGAAACAGAATGATAACGTCTTTAGCGGCACGATGGTTGATAATGGGTATATTGAAATGACCGCGGAAAAAGTTGGAGAAGACACGACGTTTGCGAAAATCATCGAACTCGTCGAGGAAGCGCAGGAATCCAAATCGAAAACACAACAATTTTTGGACAAGTTTGCTAATGTTTATACTCCTGCCGTCGTTGTAATCTCCGCGCTCGTATTCTTGATTACCCGGGACTTGCATCTAGCTATTATCTTTCTCGTTGTCGCTTGTCCGGGCGCTCTTGTGATCGGAGCACCTGTCTCGAATGTTGCAGGTATCGGAAACGGTGCAAAAAAAGGCGTGCTCGTAAAAGGCGGCGACGTGATGGATCGTTTCTCAAAAGTTGATACTCTTGTCTTTGATAAAACTGGTACCTTAACAAAAGGAAAACCAGAAGTGACAGATATCAAAACGTTCCAAGGATACGGAGTAAATGATGTGTTGCGTTTGGTTGCGATAGGAGAAACTCTTTCCGAACACCATCTCGGTCAAACCATCGTGACAGAAGCAAAAAAACGAGAATTACCTATGGATAGTTCCCCTGAAGACGGGGAAGTCATAAAAGGAAACGGTATTCGGGCGATCGTGGAAGGTACCCCTCTGCTCGTCGGAAACAAGGCACTCATGAAAGCGGAACATCTTAACATCCCGAACAATGTTCTTGAGTATGCCATCATGCAGGAGAAGAAAGGGAATACGGCCATTTATGCCGCCATTCATGGAGAAGTGGTGGCCGTGATTTCAATCGCGGATCAAATTCGCGAGGATGCCATCCCTGCTCTCCATGAATTACGTCAACATGGTATTCAAAAAATTGTTATGTTGACCGGAGACAACCGTCATACGGCCGAATTAGTTGCCACAACCCTGGGACTTGATGAATTCCATGCCGAACAATTGCCAGCAGACAAAGTCGCTTTTATTAACAAGCTACAAAAAGACGGTCATATCGTTGCAATGGCTGGGGATGGGATCAATGATGCACCGGCTATTGCGACTGCTGATATTGGAGTAGCTATGGGAGAAGGCGGTACCGATGTTTCAATGGAAACAGCTGATCTCGTACTGATGGCGGACAAGCTGATGCAATTCTCTCACGCCTACTCGTTATCGAAAGCCACCATGCGCAACATGAAACAGAATATGTATTTTGCGGTCGGGATAGTATTTGTTCTGTTACTTGGCGTTCTGATGGGCGGCATCCACTTGGCATCCGGCATGCTTATCCACGAAGCGAGCGTACTATTAGTTATCTTAAACGCCATGCGATTAACTCGGTACCACAGACAACCGAAGACCCAAGAGCCTCCTGCCGTCCTGCAACCAGCTTAAAGAGAAACACAGAGAGAGCGTCGCGCACTCCTTCTTTGTTTTCTCTACCATCCAAGTGGTATGTAATAAAGCAAAAGGTTAGGAAAAATAGTAAAATTCCCCTTAAAGTGATATATTAAACAAAGAACCAAAATAAAGGAGGTTATGATATGGAGCTACATGAAATACTTAACAAACAAATCGCTAACTGGAATGTCCTTTACGTCAAACTCCACAATTACCATTGGTATGTGAAAGGGGATCAATTTTTCACGCTTCACGCCAAATTTGAGGAGTTTTACAACGAAGCGGCTGTTCACATTGACGAGCTGGCGGAAAGATTGTTAACTATTGGCGGAAAACCGGTCGCTACGTTAAGAGAATTTCTCGAACTTTCTACCGTGCAGGATGCGACAGGACAAGAAAATGCAGACCAAATGGTAGAAACACTAGCGAATGACTTCACCAAAGTGATCGAAGAATTGAGAGAAGGCATGGACGCCGCAGAGAAAGCAAATGATGAGACGACAAGCGATATGCTGCTTGCGATCCATACCAGCCTAGAAAAACACGTGTGGATGTTACGCGCTTACTTAGGAAAGTCCATGTAATGTGATAGGCATGTCTGCAGCGCCAGGGCAAGGGAGAAGATCTCTCTTGCCTTAGACATTTTTTCCTTTCATCCCGCGTTATTCCTCGTTTGTTTCTTTGTCGCGATAATAGGCAGCCCGCACATCCATCACACTTAAAATGTACTCACACTCTTCGATTTCAAACGTATTCCTTGCTCGTTGAAAGTAATCCAGGCAATATAGCACGTGCTTTCGCCACTCTTTCAGTTCACGTTCCGTACATTGAAACACCCGTTTCCTGACTTCCTCTCTATGCATGGCACCCGTCCTCCTCTCTTTTCTTCAGCCTACCATTTCCTTCTTGAAGCGTCGATTCCCTTTCCCATATAAAACCATATCCCCCCCTGTGTAATACAGGAAGGGATATGGAGAGTTTTAGTCTGTATGATGAACAGCGCAGCGGTTAGGCCCTATTTCCAACTCTTGCATTCTTTCTGTATCGGCTGTACGTTCGCCGCGATTTAGGGCGACAATATCCTCAAAGTTCGGAGGCTTCACAGAGCTCGCTGATTGTTCTACATGATGAAGGAATTCTTCTTTCGTCGTCTGAAACATATTTTCATTACGTTTACGAATGTCTCCTAATGTACTTCCCACATAACCTTGCTTATTTAGTTCTTCATCTAAATCAGCGTAGTGACCGGGAAGGACGATGACATCGTCAGCAATTTGAGACACTTTGGAAGATACTGTTTCATACAAATCGTTTGCCCATTCTCTCACTTTGTTTCCTAAGTCTGGCCGTCCTAGACCGCTCACAAAAATGGTATCTCCGGAAAACAAGAGTGTGTCATTGACGAAGAAAGAGACACTCCCCGGGGTATGACCGGGTGTTTTTACCGCTAATACTTCTAATTTCACTTGATTGAACTCGATTGTTTCATAGTTTTCTAACGGGTTGAAGTCAAAGACAGCTCCTTCACTCTTCATCAAATAGTAAGCGGCTCCTGTTTTTTCAGAAAGTAATATACCGCCAGAAATATGATCGGCATGGAGGTGAGAATCAACAACATGTGTAATGACCGCACCTGCCTCTTTTGCAACCTCAACATATTGATCTACGAAACGAGAAGGGTCAACAACAAGGGCTTCGCCGTCCGAGATGACCATATAAGAGAGACAACCTTTCCCAATTCGAACAAATTGATACACTGTCATGTTACTGTCTTCATATACTTTGGTTTGTCGCAAGTATTCACTCCACGACTTCATCCCACCTTTTAAATAAGAAGCTTGTACCCCTGCTTCTTCAAGCATGTCGGCTACCATTTTTGAAGAGCCTTCTTTGGCACATACTACGAAGATATCTTGATTTTTTGGGAGCTTGTCCAAAATAGGCTCTATCCCATCAATTAACTCAAAGTAAGGAACATTCAGATATTCCAGGTTTTCTCCTTCTATTTTCCAATCTGCAAAATCACTTTCATTCCTTACGTCCAAAATAAACGCACTTTCTTTGTTCCATACTTTTTCCGCTATTTGTTGAGCAGTTACTTCGTTTGCCATTTCTTTCCCTCCATTTACCCCTATGGGTATAATTTTTGTTAAAAAAATTTCTTTGCTGCTTTTGTATTGGTTTGTACCTACACTATATACCCATACCGGTATATAGTCAACCCCCTCTGATCGATTGAATGGTAGTTCCTAGTATTCGGAGCTGCCAAAAGAGCCTGAGGTTCACCGTGCGGACAAGCGATATAAGTCATTAATCAAGGGAGTTAAAATGTTCGGATGATCAATAAAAGGATTGCGGTTTCCTTGGATTTCAAAAATAGCTTGATTCCGATGCTTCTCATGTCTTGTGACAGGCGAGTTTTCATGCCACTTCACAAGCGTCTGTATGTTCAGTTTTTGGCGGGCGTTTTTATTCAATTCCCTCGGATAACGCAATAAAAAATAAAGCGTTGCTCGAGCGGCCTCCCCTTTTCCGTACCGCGGTTCAAACCGTTCTCCATCATACGAACCACAACGGTTAGAAACGGTTCTTGTTTCTGTTTGCGAAAAGTCGTCATAAGGATAATTGCTGCGAATTTTGTTACATTCCGGCTCGCAAGCAAACAAATGATGCAAATCCCCCTTCATCGGTTCTTTCGCTCGAAACCACGACTGAGGGACGACGTGTTCTGTATTTAGTCGATACTTTCTCGCTAAATGGATCATTTTCTTTTTACGCGCAGGAGAAGAGTGATCGCCGAAGAGATAGGATTGATAATGTGCATACCGTTTTTCAATCATTTCCTTATCCTCGACCATGACTTGCGAAGGATTCTTTTCTACCCCTGAATACAGCCCTTTTAATTTTCCATTGGGCTGAAGGTCCACCCACGTATAAAGAAACTGCCCTTTCGTGATGTGATACGGGTAGGTGTATTCGTGAGTGACTGTGAGAAGGTGATGTAAGTCCATCAGCAATGAAACAGAGGAAGACTGGTTCATACCCACTCCACGATAGTAACGCTCCATCCATTTGTGATCTTGTTTTTCGTCATAATACAACGTTTCATGGAGAGGCAGCGGATCCACGTTAGCAGAAAGAGCCTTTTGATCACTTTCCCTCAGATGATGTAATTCTTCTATGATGTCATCGAAAAATAGTTCTCCCCCATATTCCATCCTGTCTCTCCCCCCTCATTCTATATATGTATTCTCTGATGGAATTACATGTTCAATTTTCCATTTTTTCTTCTTCTTTAATTTTATCATGAATTCACTGTTATTCCGTGAAACGACTCCTAACTATATGTTAGAGGAAAATAACAAAACTATTAAAAAACGAAAGGGTGGTGTCTCGCTAGCTGCTTTTTCCTGAACGAGAAAAAGCACAACTCTCGATCGAAGAGTTGTGCCTGATCTATTTCCTCCCGTCCTGCCGATGTTTATTGATCGGGGGCTTCTTCTAGAACACTGACCGGATTAAACACCTCGTAATGGCTTCGTTCTTTTGGGACCCCTGCCTTTTTTAAATGTTCATTGATGGCTTTCATGAATGGTACAGGGCCGCAAAAATAATAATGAGCGTTCTCCTCTGGTAAGATGGATGTTAACCACTCATAGTCGATATATCCTTCTTTATCAAAGCGTTTCTCTCTCCGATCTTCTTCTATCGGTTGGTTATAACAGACATAGCTCGTAATATGGTCGTTCTTGGCTGCTAACTGTTCGACATGCTCTCTCATGACATGAGTGGTGCTGTTTTCTGTCGCATGAATAAATAGGACAGGCCGCGTCGTATCGGTGGCTGCCATCGTATTCAGCATACTCAGGAGAGGAGTAATCCCAATACCGCCGCTGATGAGGACGATCGGAGCATTCCCTGTATCAAGTGTGAAATCTCCCGCCGGTGCAGCAAAAGCGAGCGTGTCCCCTTTCTTCACATTTCGATGTAGATGATTGGAAACAATACCATCCGGCGTACTTCCTTCGCCCTCTTCTCGTTTTACGCTGATTCGGTAATAGTCCTGGCCGGGAGCATCCGACAAACTGTAATGCCTCATATGTGTATATGTTTCTCCTTCGATATCTGCTTTTAAGGTCAAATACTGACCAGGTTCATACGAAGCGATAGACTTTCCATCAGCAGGCTTTAAATAAAAAGATGTAACTTCATTGGATTCTGTCACTTTCTCATCGACCCGGAAATCACGAAAACCAAGCCAGCTTTCTTCTTCTCTGTCATCATACAGTTCTTGTTCTTTCGTAATAAATATATCGGCAATGTAGTCATAGGCCTCTTTCCATGCTCCAATTATTTCGTCCGTCGCTGCGTCTCCCAGAACGTCCTGCACCGCTTCTAGGAGAGTCTCTCCTACAACGGGGTACTGCTCGGCCTTCACTCCTAACGCTACATGTTTTTCCGTAATCCGTTCCACCAGAGGTTCAATTTCTTCTAAGCGATCAATGTGTTGACCTGCGGCATAGACGGAATAGGCTAACGCTTCTTGCTGAATGCCTCGCTGCTGATTGGTTTGATTGAAAATGTTGTATAATTCAGGTGCTTTCGTGAACAGTTTCTTGTAAAAAGTCGTTCCGATTTCTCGGCTATGTTCTTTTAGAACGGGGGCGGTTTCCTTTACAATTTGGAGAGTATTGGAATCAAGCATGCGGTCAATGTCCTCCTTCTGAGAAAATCATTCTTTAGTATCTATCCACCTCTAGACATTTATACAGCATGACTATACCCCGCACGTTCTCCTCTCACAAGATAACTATTATATGTTTTTACGGTAAAAAAGCGTTCCGCAGTTAATTGCGGAACGCTTCGTTTTCTGATCGATAGGTACGTATAGAGATGACAACCGTTACATGAATTCACCGACAAGGCTTTCAAAGTAGTCCGGATCAAGGGCTAGGTCTTGATGAGCCAGTGGCTTCTCGTCATACCCTTTCACCATATCTTCGTATGCCGGGCGGTCTTCTTGATAAATAATACCGGTGACGAGACTGTTGTGCTCCATGAGAGTCGTCATCGCCTGAGTGCGGTTCGTGTTGTCGTACCCTTCGATGTCGCTCAGCTTCGTCAAGTTTTCTTTAAACCAGTCATACGTGTTTACTTTGTTGTAGGTGACACAAGGACTGAACACATTAATGATCGAGAACCCTTTGTGCTGGATTCCTGCTTCGATGGTAGCGGTCAGTTCTTTAATCTCCGTGGAAAAGCTTTGGGCCACGAACGTCGCGCCGCTCATGAGCGCGGTTTCCATCGGCGGCAAGGCTTGTTCGATCGATCCATCCGGCGTCGATGATGTGACAAACCCGTCATCCGAACGCGGCGACGTCTGCCCTTTCGTCAGTCCGTACACTTGGTTATCCATGACAATATACGTGATGTCCATATTCCGGCGCATCGCATGGATCGTGTGGCCAATCCCAATCGCAAATCCGTCTCCATCCCCGCCGGCAGCTACTACCGTGAGATCCCGGTTCGCCATTTTTACTCCTTGCGCAATCGGCAGGGCACGACCGTGCGTCCCGTGAAACCCGTAGGAATTAATATAACCGGAAATTCGCCCGGAACATCCAATCCCGGAAACGAGCGCAAGGTCCTCGGGAGTGAGTCCGACGTTGGCAGCGGCACGCTGGATCGCGGATTGGACGGAAAAGTCCCCGCAGCCCGGACACCAATTCGGTTTGACGTTATTTCTGAAATCTTTAAATGTGGATGGACTCATGTTCTAACAACTCCTTGCTTCCTTGATAAATCTCTTCCGGGTAAAAAGGATCCCCGTCGAATTTCAAGTGACTGTGTATTTTATCGATTTGTCCGACGTTCATTTTGATGATATTAGCGAGCTGACCCGTTGCATTGTTTTCCACCACCAAAACTTGTTTGGCGGCGTCGACATACGGCTTCAGCTGTTCGGTTGGGAACGGATGAATCAACCGAATGTGTGCATGATTCGCTTTGATGCCTTCTTTCTCGAGCTCGGCCATCGCTTCTTCGATCGCCCCTCGTGTCGCATTAAAACCGACAAGAAGGAGATCCGATTCCTCGTGCGGCGCGTTCACCGCTACTGGGTTTGGAAAGCGTTCGACTAAACGGTCGAGCTTGCGCATCCGTTTTTCCATCTGGTCTTTCCGATTTTGCGTCGCTTCTGTCGGCCGTCCCTCTTCGTTATGTTCAAGCCCGGTCACATGATGAATTCCGTTTTTCGTACCCGGCAAGACGCGAGGGGAAATACCATCTTCCGTGACTTGATAGCGTTTGAAGTAAGCGTTTTTGTCTTCTCGCTCTTTCACTTCATCAAGGACCTTTCCTCTCCGGATGTCTACTTGAGTCAGATCAAACGGCTCCACCGTTTGTTTTGACAACGAAAGCTGGAGATCAGACAACAGAATCACCGGACACTGGTACTCGTCCGCAATATTAAACGATTCTGCCGCATCGTAAAACGCTTCATCCGCGGTACTCGGGGCCATGACCACTTTTGGGATGTCCCCATGTGTACCGTAAATCATCTGCATGAGGTCGGACTGTTCTTGTTTTGTCGGAAGTCCCGTTGACGGGCCGCCGCGCTGGGTATCTACCACAACGAGCGGCGTTTCTGTCATTCCGGCTAACCCAATGGCTTCCATCATCAAAGACAGTCCTGGTCCTGCGGACGCGGTAAGAGAACGAACTCCTGCATAATTGGACCCGATCGCCATCGAACAAGCGGCGATTTCGTCTTCCGTCTGGATCACAGTCCCGCCGACGTCCGGTAATTTTTTAATTAAGTATTCCATAATATCGGAGGCCGGTGTGATGGGATACGCCGGCATCATCCGTACGCCTGCCGCAAGGGCTCCCAACGCAATGGCATCGTTTCCAATCATGTACATGCGCTTTTCCCCATCCGCGGCAGCGAGGGATAGAGACTCCTCCTCGTTTCCGAGACTGTCTTTCATATAATGAAAGCCCGCTTGCATCGCCTGCATATTCTTCTCCACCATATCTTCGCCTTTCCGGCCAAAGATCTCTTGGATGATGCTGGTGAACACTTCCACTTCCATACGCAGAACCGCACAAGTCGCCCCAATCGCAACCATATTCTTCATTAATGCCGTTCCGTGTTCCTTGGCAATCTCGGTAAACGGAACAGCATGGAGGTCTGCTTTCGAATCCGCGGGGTTTTCCGGCTTGAACTTAGCGTCCGCAATGATAACCCCGCCTTCACTCAATTCATGATAATTCACATCAATCGATTCTTGGTCGAACGCCACCAGAATGTCCAACTCTTCCGATACGGCATTCACTTTTTCCGTGCTGACGCGAACTTTGTTGTTGGTGTGGCCGCCTTTGATGCGAGAAGAAAAATGACGATAACCATACAAGTGATAACCCAAACGGTTCATCCCAACCGAGAAGATTTCCCCTGTACTCTCAATGCCTTCCCCTTGTTGGCCGCCAACTTTCCATATGATTTCCTCTCTCATTCATTCCACTCCTATTTTTGAGTTTCATTGATTATACAACAATTTGCAGAATAAATAAACTAGTTAAACACTTTTTGGTATACAAAATTTTGTATTCGAAAATAAATGAAGGAAGTTTCTTTACTGTTTTAGTTAAATATAATAAGAAAAGAAGCCCACGTCAGACGAGACTTCTTCAATTAAAAAATGACTGGTTTATTTCGATATATTTTTTTTCGGATTCAGGTATTTCATCCTCTTCATAAATAGCTTCTACGGGGCAAACTTCCATACATGCTCCACACCCGATACAACTGTCCGGGTCAATGTAATACATGTTTTCTCCCTCTTCAATACAGTCAACCGGGCAGACCGACACACAATCTGCAGACTTTTCATTCTGACATGCTGAAGTAATTACAAATGCCAATTTTATTCCTCCTCATGTGATTTAATTAATAGAGCTGTCTGTCTTCTGGAATAAAAAGGAGATCCTATACTCATTTATAATCAAAAGGTTTGGTTATCCTCATCCCTGCCAAAGATGCACGTATTTATGCTTTTCTCTTCCTATGTATCATTTCCTCATGCCACTTCTCAGAGGCTTTTTACAATAAACGATAATATCTTAGAAGATTTGTTTCTTAAATGACACGTGCTTCTACCGGTTTACTGCATCCTTCTTTCGCTTCTATGAGACTAAGTTTCCGACTTCTGACAAACCGGTTATAGGACCATTACATATATCGGGCTATCTCTATTTAGTAGACAACCCGATATACAAAACCACAAACAATTACTTGTCTGCCTGACTTATTATTGCTTCGCGTTCTTTTTTACGCTCTAATCTAACTTTTTCCAGTTCACTTCCCTCAGGGTACGTTGGTAATTGTGGTTTCGGTGCCCCTAGCATAACTAGCATTAACGCATCCTCTTGGCCGTCGTTACGAATGCCTCGGTAATACCCCGGAGGAACACTAATGCAATCTCTCTCATTTAATTCAATTTCATAATCCTCTCCGTCCACCTGAAGAAGTACTGTCATTTCACCTTTAAGGATAAAGAAAACCTCTTCTACGTCTGAATGTAAATGAAGCGGGCCGATAGATCCTGACGGTAACACCATGGTGCTTAGAGTGAAATTATTCGCCTCAATGACACTAGCATCGGCATTAGCTGTTGCTCCTCGACCAATATATCGCATCTGAGCACGGCGATAACGCGGGTCTACATCTTCTTGAAAAGCCAACACATCCCAATCCATCTTTTTATCCGAAAGTCTACCTACATATTTTTTCTCAAATTCCTCTACAGAAAAACTCATTTTATTTCCTCCCCTTCATAATGGTATTCACGAAATTCTATGGAGGGCCCGACCCATAATGTTTCGCGAAGACGTTTTGTTTTATATATAAAACTATGTTTTAACTACACTTATATTTTATAATTTAATTTGTTTTCTGTCAATTTATATCCCGTAAAATTTCGAATGAAATGTAAGTTTTTTATATGGAAGCGTACTTGTTTCACAAAAAACTAAATAAAAAAAGTCACTTGCTAACACGTTACTATCCTACTCGAAATGAAACATAGAATAGAAGACTTTGTTAGAAGTGACCATTTTGATAAATATTTAATTATCCTATCTGTTTAATTTATTTATACCCCTAAGTGAGTATGTAACACTTCTTCTTCTGAAAGTAATTGATCAGGTGTGCCTTCCCATACCACTACACCCTTATTCATGACAGCTACGTGATCAGCGATAGCACAGGCTAATTCTAAGTTTTGTTCTACGACCAACATGGACAGCCCTTTGCTCTTCAATTCTAATATTATGTTCTTAATTTGCTCAATAATGACTGGTGCTAATCCCTCAGATGGTTCGTCCATTAGTAAAAAAGATGGGTTGGTTAACAATGCCCGCCCTATGGCCAGCATTTGTTGTTGTCCTCCAGACAGTTGATTCCCCATGTTATTTGCTCGTTCGCGCAGTATCGGAAACATACTGTAAATTTCCTCTTTGGTCCATCGTTTTCCCTCTTTATTTGCTTGATCTCTTTCTGCAATTAACAAATTTTCTTCTACCGATAAGGAAGAGAATATCCTTCTTCCTTGAGGTACTAATCCAATTCCTGATTGAGAAATAGAATGAGGAGGCCGGCCATTTAAACTTTGTCCGTCAAAATGAATACTGCCTTTTTCCGGTTGAACCAAACCAGAAATAGAATGAATGGTCGTTGTTTTTCCAGCGCCGTTTCTCCCGATTAGAGCCATGCACTGTCCTCGGTCAACAGCAAGGGACACGCCGTGTAAAATATGACTGTTTCCATAATACGTGTGTACTTCCTCAAGCTCTATCATTTGGACAAGGCACCCCCTCCAAAATAGATTTCTTGAATCATTTGTTCACCGCGAACGCTCTCTGGATCACCTGATAATAAGGCTTCTCCGTGATGGAGAACAGTGATTTTATCTGCAATTGAAAAAACGACTTCCATGTCGTGTTCAATGATGAGTAAAGTAATATCTCTAGGTATTTTCTTAATAAAGTTTGTGAATTGACTCGTTTCAGAAGGTGACATACCTGATGTCGGCTCGTCCAGTAAAACAAGAGTAGGATTTGAACTTAAAGCGAGAATAATTTCTAAGAGACGTTGCTCTCCATAGGATAATTGGTTAACAAGCCACTTTCTTCTCGCATACATGCCCCACTCCTCTAGAACTTCCACTTTTTTCTCATTAACATCTTTGTATTGTAACAATGGTTTCAACGGATTGAACTTATAATCTTTATTCCCTAAGATGGCTAAATGAACATTTTCTTCTACTGTTAAATCTTCAAATAAATTATTTTTCTGAAAAGTTCTTGACATCCCTTTCTTTACTCTTTTGTATGACTCTTCATCGTGAATCGGTTTATCCTTAAAATAAACCATTCCAGAAGTAGGAGTGAGGGTTCCATAGATACAATTAAATAATGTTGTTTTTCCCGCCCCGTTCGGACCTATAATTACATGTCTCTCTCCATTTTCCACTTCCATATTTACATTTTTCAGGACATGCAATGCTTTAAACGATTTATTTAAATCACTGACTTTTAGTAATGCGTTCATTCACCATCTCCTCCTCTTCTTTCACTTCCACTACATTTCTTTTTCTCTCACTAAACATCTTCTTTCTCATACGGACAATACTGTTCCAAGCGAGAGATAGTAAATGAATGATGCCTCCACGTTTCAACATAACAATAGCTATAAAAATAAGCCCTAAAATAAGACTCCAACGATCAGTAAATGAGCTTACATAATTTTCAATAAAAACAAAGGCTCCTGCTCCTAATGCGGGCCCGAATATCGTACCATAGCCACCAATAAAAACCATGATCATAGCTTCCGCAGCTGTATGGACAGAAAACAACTCTGGACTAACAAATTGGTTTTTATAAATATATAGGGCCCCAGCTATTCCTGCCATTCCACCTGCCAGGGTATAAGCTGCTGTTTTAAATATTTTTGGGTTAAATCCAAGCGCGGTCATCCTGCTCTCATTTTCCATAACACCTTTTAAAATTTTCCCCATAGGTGAAGAAGTATAGACTTTTAGCAAGAAGTAAGAGAGGACAAAAAATACACCGATCATATAAAAAAGTCCTGTACTTGAAGCAATATTACCAAAACCAAAGTTTGCACGAACCATCGTGCTCATTCCATCTGCACCGCCCCATAAATTCATACCAGAAGATATCAAGTATAGGACTTGTGTAAACGCTAACGTGACCATGAGGAAAAAAATCCCTGTGTTACGCATCGCTATAAAACCTGTTATCAAAGAAAAAATTAATGTAAGAATCAAGGCAGCCCCTAACAGAACATATACGTTGCTCACATACTGACTTAATGCTACAACGGTATAGGCACCTAGCCCAAACAAAGCACTATGTCCCAGTGACGGCATTCCCCCAAATCCCATAATCAGCCCTAAGCTCATTGCAAATATGGCCATGATTAATACTTCTGTAGATAAATAGATAACATACGGCGACGCCACAACAGGTATGAATAGCACGGCTGCCATTAATCCGATCGTAGACAAAATAATACGTTTCATGTTTCAACCCTCCCAAATAAGCCAGTTGGTTTGAACATTAATATAACTACCATTAATACGAAAATTAAGGCCATTGAAAAAGTTGGAACATATAATTTTCCGAACACATCCACCAATCCAACTAATATTGCTCCAATAAAAGCACCCTTCCAACTACCTAACCCACCGATGATTACTACAATTAACGAATTTACGAGGATCTCGTACTCCATTGTTGGATACATTCCTAAAATAGGGCCGCCTAATACACCACCGATTGCTGCTAAGCCAGCTCCAAACAAAAAAACGCCGGTAAACATTAATTTAATATTGAAACCAAGAGCGGACACCATTTTCATATCATCTACGCCAGCTCTGACCACCATTCCTATTTTTGTCTTATTTTCAAAGTACCATAGCAACACAGCGAAGAGTATTCCTACAAATAACACAAACAAACGATAGGCTGGAAAATAAATCTCTCCTACCTCTATGGAGAAATTCAAGATCCCTGGAACTGGAACGGATAGAAAATCTCCTCCCCAAATCCATAGTGATAAATCGCCGAGAACGAATATTAACCCTAACGTTAACAATACTTGGTCTGTCTCACTGCTTTGTACTTTTGATATTAAAAACTTTTCTATAACGAAAGCCAGCAAGACAATTACAATTACTGCTAAAACTAATCCAATCCAAAAATTCATTCCACTTCTTATGAAGGTATAAGCGACATAAGAAGCTAAAATAAAGAAAGAACCGTGGGCTAAATTAATGATCCTCATTAAACCATAGATAATGGATAACCCGGCTGCCATTAAAAATAAGAGCATTCCATAAGTTAATCCAGATAACAAGTTAGTCAGCACAAAACTCATAACCGTACTCCCTTCATTAAACTAAGCATGCAGGGGTTGTCTCCTTCTTGTCTTGAGATCTTCAAGAGCATTTATAGGTTGAGACAACCCCCTTTTCTTATTTTTGCGGTGTATATCCCGGATTCTCAGTTGGCATAGCAACCTCTTCGTAGGTACGTAATAATTCAAAACTTACTTCGCCATTTTCTTCAATACCCTCTAATATATAAAGATTTTGCGTAGGATGATTTGTATCTGGATCCAATGTAATTGGTCCCCTCGGGCTATCAAATGAAATACCATCGTTCAAAGCAGCCACTAAATCATCTGAATTCGTACTTCCTGCTTGTTCAATCGTTTCTGCTATCAGTTTTCCTGTATCATATCCATTAACAACATAAGCATCTGGGGTCTTGGAGTATTTTTCCTCATAACTTTTAACAAACTGTTTATTTAAATCGTTCTCTAAACCAGGGTAATAGTGAGCAATCGTTTGTCCACCCACCACGTCTTCCCCGACAGATTCAATAGTAGATGGTGCGTTCAGGACGGATGACCCGTCGATTAATCCATATTTTTCACCTAGGCCAAAATCTTTAAATTGTTGAATAAAGCGTGGTCCATCTGCGCCAGGGAAAAAGAAGAAGACAGCTTCAGGGTCCGTTTGCTTTATCTGTGATAAATAAGAAGAAAAGTCACTCGTTCCAGAAGCAGGCCACATGACATCTAATACCTCGCCACCATTCTCTTCATAGTTGGCAACGAAATCTGTTGCGATCTCATGTCCAGCTACGTAGTCAGAGGCAACTACTACTGCCGTTTCTCCTATATTTTCTGCAACATCCTCACCTTGCGTACCAGCATATTGTATGGAAGAAAATCCAATTCTCCATGAATAGTCACTCTGATCTTCCCAAGATAAGCTGTTTCCAGAACCTACTACATTGATCATAGGGACTTGTTTATCTTGCTCCACAGCTTCTGTAAGCGCATATGCTATACTTCCAATGACTCCGCCACCAAAGAAATCAACCTGATGGTTCATCGTTAGTTGTTGGTAATTTTGAAGTGCTTTTTGTGGATCTCCCCCATCATCTTCAATAAGCAATTCAACATCGCGAGAGCCAATCTTGTAGTCATTTTCTTCAAAATAAAGCTCGATGCCTTCCTTCACTCCTTCACCCATGAAAGCGTAGTTGCCTGTCAAAGATAATGTAAATCCTAACTTCACTGGGTCTTGACCAGAAGCTTCCGTTTCTGAACCGGTTTCCGCATTTTCATTTCCGCCACAGGCGGTAAGTACCAACACAAGTCCGAGAAACAATACACTTAATTTAGTGAGCATTGTTTTTTTTATATTTATTATAGTTTTATCCTTCATGAACAGCTCCCTCTCTTTTTGCTTTTTCATTTTTTTCAGCCTTCAAAATCAAGGAACGTAAATTACTCGGTGAAATAGGAAGCTGATTTAAGTTGATAGTAAGCGGAGATAGTGCATCAGAAACGGCATTCGCTAATGCAGCAGGAGGTGATATGGCTCCTCCTTCACCGACTCCTTTAATCCCTAAAGGATTACGAGTTGATAAATACTCTTGATGGTCCATTCTCACTTTTGGAATTTCCATAGACGTTGGCAACAAATAATCCATGTAAGTTCCTGAAATTAATTGACCATTCTCATCATAAACCAACTCTTCATATACCGATTGTCCTATTCCTTGAGCAATCCCACCTTGAATCTGCCCCTCGACTATTTTTGGATTGATAATCTTACCGCTATCATGGACGATAGAATAGTCGATGATATCAAACTTGCCAGTTTTCTTATCGACTTCTACCACTGCCACATGGAAGCTTGATGAATAAGTGACCGTTGGCGGGAAAAAATAATACGTCCCTTCAAGGTCCGGTTCTACATTTCTTTTCGCTTTAAACAAGGGGATTGGTTTCGCTAGTTGTGCAAGCTTACGAAAAGAAATAGACTTTCCATTTTTACTTTTAACTTCCCCATCTTTTAACGTTACATTGTCGATGGTGTCACTGAGTTCATCCGCAGCCAATCGAAGCAGCTTTTCTTTCATGATTTGAGAAGCTTCGTACAATGCGCTCCCAGCATTTACCGCACTTCGACTAGCAAACGTTCCTGCTCCATGTGGGAGAGCGCCTGTATCTCCGACGCGAATCAACACATCCGTAGGATCCACATTGAACTGATCAGCAACAATTTGAGCTAAAGTGGTTTCATGGCTTTGTCCTTGTGGACTCGCCCCCGCACTGGCAATAATTTTCCCGGAACCATCCAGTTTGACAACCGCCCCTTCAAACGGCCCGGTACCTGTCCCTTCCACATATGAGGAAATGCCGATCCCGATCGACTTCGTATCATCTTTTTTCTCTTCCTTTACTTTTTTATATTTTTCATATTCGGAAATTTCTAGTACTTTTTCTAACGCTTCCGGATAGTTACCGCTATCATAGACAACCTTTCCACCATCTTTATAATAAAATCCTTGATCATAAGGCATTTCTTCTGCCCGGATCAGATTCTTTTTTATGACATCTACCATGTCCATTCCTAACTTTTCTGCTACTAAATAAAGGACACGGTCCATCGTAAATACTGCTTCAGGTCTCCCTGCTCCTCGATACGGTACGTTTGGTGTTTTGTTTGTTAAGACGATTCTAGCATTCGCTTCATAATGAGGAATTTTAAATAGTCCTCTCATATGGGCGGCAGTATTATACGCGCAAGTTAAGTTAAAATAGTTCATACAACCCGAGTCTAAAATATAGTTATCTTTTAAACCTAGGATATCTCCATTGTCATTGAAAGCAACTTCCACTTTATGCAATTGATCTCTCGAGTGACGTGTTGCTTGTAGGTGTTCTACCCGATCTTCAACCCAACGCACGGGCTTATTCAGTTGTATGGATAGATAGGATACTAAGATTTCTTCAGGGTAGACGCCCCCTTTTGGGCCAAAGCCCCCTCCTACGTCAGGTGCTATCACTCTTACATTCTCTTCTATTAGACCTAACATGGATACTAAATAATTTTTAACTACAAAAGGGATTTGGGTTGATGTATAAACCGTTAGTTCATCTCTTCGACGATTATAATTAGAAAGAATCCCTCTTGTTTCTAACGGGTTACAATGAATTCTAGGAAATTTGATTTCTGTTTGAAGTACCTGATCTGCCTCTGAGGCTGCCTTTTGAAAGTCACCTACAACGACTTCAAAAGAAGTGTGAACATTGTTTTTAATATTCTCGTGAACTAGCGGTGAATCATTCTCGACCGCTTTTTCTGGATTTACTACAGCGGGCAATGGTTCATAATCAACTTCAATGAGTTCAAGGGCATCCTCCGCAACGTAACGATTTTCTGCTACAACTACCGCAATAGGATGTCCGACATACAGAACTTTTTCGCTGGCTAATAATTCTTTTGATGCCACCTGGGTCATGAGATTAATCTCTTCGGCATTTGGCGGGGTTTCCCCAAACTCTTTAAAAAATTTAAATGGTTCAATGAGGCCCTTTATATCATTTCCTGTTAAAACAGCTGCAACTCCTTCTAGTTCTTTAGCTTGTGTCGTGTCTATTTTTTTTATTTTTGCGTGTGCATGAGTGCTTCTTAAGAAAGCTGCTTCATGGGAGTCGGCCATTTTAATATCAGCTACAAATTCTCCATTACCTGACAGTAAGCGATGATCTTCTTTTCTTCGTACGTTTTTCCCTATAAAGTTACTCACTCTCTCACCTCTTACATTGATCGATTTTTCGTGTAATCCATCACCGCATCTACAATATTGGAATAGCCTGTACAACGACATAAATTCCCTGAAATCACTTCTCTGACTTCTTCTCTTGTGGGAGACGGGTTCTTATCTAAATAATCAGTCAGTGTCATTAAGAATCCAGGTGTGCAAAAGCCGCATTGAAGAGCATGATGTGTAGAAAATGCTTCTTGAAGTCCGTTCAGTGTACCTTCATTGGTTGCGAGGGATTCAACCGTCTTGATATCATAACCATCGGCTTGTACTGCAAACATAAGACAGGATCGTATCGATTCATTGTTCATAATAATCGTACAGGCTCCACAGACCCCATGTTCACATCCTAAGTGTGTTCCCGTTAAATCTAGTTCCTCACGCAAAAAGTCAGATAACAACATTCTTGGCTCTACTGCTTTGTTTACGACTTTTCCATTGACTGTCAATGTGATAGAAACACGATTAGACTGTACTTTGTGATCGTTCGCATCTACTTGGGGTTGTTCGACACTGTTCTCCATTATTGTAACGCTCCTTCCACATTTCCAGCAGCTTGGCGTAGTGCACGCTTCGTTAACTCAACTGCTAGGTCCATTCTGTACTCAGCCGTTCCGTGAAGATCTGTCTCTGGCTCCAGAGAATCTTTTATCTCTTCGCTGGCCTTCTCAAAAGTACTGTCTGTTGGCTCTTTTCCTATCAAATACTCCTCTAGTTCTTCTGCCACGTAAGGGACTTCATGCGCACCTCCGATCCCTACGTTTGCTTTCGTAATCAAGTTCTGGCTATCAATTTCTAAAACAGCAGCCACAGACACTAATGCAAAATCTCCCTGGCGCCTTGTTTCTTCAATAAATGCATATCCGGCTTGAGGAGAAAGAACAGGTAAGACAATTTCTGAAACCATTTGTTGTGGCTCAAGGGCAGTTAATAAGGTTGTTAAATAAAATTCATCTGCCGTATAGTTTGCTGTCTCTTCTTCGTCCACGACTACAATTTCCCCACGTAATGCCGCAAGAATAAGAGGTAGTTCTGCTGAAGGGTCTCCATGTGAGATACTACCCCCAACCGTACCTCTCGTCCTTATTTGGGAATGCCCAATGTGTCTGATGGCGTCACGAAGCAATGGATTATATGTTTTCACAAGAGAAGATGTTTCTACATCTATCTGTCTTGTCCCACCTCCAATATGAAGAAAGTCACCTTCATGACGGATATAATTTAATTCTTCCAGTCTGCTAATATCAATCAAATACTCCGGTGTGGAAAGTCTCATATTCATTACAGGAATTAGACTTTGGCCGCCAGCTATGATTTTGGCCTCATCTCCATACATACTTAAATACTCTAAACATTCCCTTACACTTTCAGGCCTTACATACTGAAACGTTGCGGGTTTCATTCAATCCCTCCTGACTTCACTTCTTTTATTAATTCGTGTATGCACCTTTCTTCAATTGTTTCTTAATATCGTCGAAGAATTTTTTAGCCATGAATTTTGCAATACCTCCCAAGGCTCTACTTCCTACACCAGCTATTTTTCCGCCGATTTCTGCATCACAGTCCCATTTTAAGAGGCAGCCTTCCTCCGTTTCTTCGAGATTACAATCCATTTTCATACTCACATGACCTGGTGAGCCACTTCCTTCCGCTTCCAAAAGGTACTTGTTTGGTTTCTCTATGTCTGTCATGTATACTTTTCCGTTGTATTTTCCTTTTACTGCTGCTACTCCTAAGCTCATTGAAACATCGTAACTTCCGTCCTCCTGGAGCGTTAATCCTTCACAACCAGGAATAGCATGTTTTAATATTTCTGGATCATGAAGCGCTTTCCAAATATCTTCTCTCGGATAATTAAATTTCACTTCATTTGATAACTTCATGGTATCTTCCTCCTTTAATATAGTTAAATCATGAATAGAGACATAGAGATTAAGCAACATGCGATTCTTTCTTTAATTGCCGAACTTGGTTTGCTTCTGTCTTAAGAGTAAAGAGGTAGGCGATAAACCCAAGGGATGCAAATACGATTAATAACACGATAGAAGATGTAAAGCTGCCACCACTTATATCGCGCATCCAGCCCATGACATAAGTGGCAAACCCGCCAAAAATGTTCGTGAATCCCATCAGGCCGGCTGCTCGTCCTGCTGTTTCTTTTGTGGAGTACTTCACGATAAACAAATTGCTCAGATGAAAAACTCCCCCCATCGTTCCCATGGCAATCCCTAACGCGAGACCTGAAACAATAGCAACCCCAGAAGTGGTGGCAATAGACAACATTACCGCACAAGAAATAAACAAAATGGTTGCAATAAGACTCGGCCGCTTCGTTTTGTCAGCTAAATAACCACATCCGAGAACAAAGGCTAGGGCAAACAGCCACGACAAGGATGTAATCGCTGTCATCATTTCTACATTAAAGCTCTTCGCTTGGCTTAAATAAGTAGGTAACCAAATGCTGATTCCGAAGAATAAGAAAGAAGCCATAACCATACCGAACCAAACGATCCAATAACGAAAATCTTGTGTGAAATTCTTCTGTTCTTTATCCTCAGAGATATCCGTAGTTTTTATATAATCTACTTCTTCTTTACTCATCCCTGGATGTTCTTCCGGGTTATTCCGCATCAAAAAGATGATCATTGGAATAATAATCAGCAAATTCGCAGCTGCGAGCAGGAAGAACGTGGCGTGCCATGTGAAGCTAGCAATAATCGCAGAAATAAAGATAGCCCCAAGAGCGGGTCCTGCATAGTTTCCAGAAACCCAGGAAGATTGAGCCCGTCCAATTTCGTTTTTGTGGAACCAATTGGCGATGAATTTGCCACATACAGGAATCATCATTCCTTCCCCAATACCTAATACGATCCTAGTAAGCATAAACATACCGTATGTAGTAGAAAGTCCGCCCATTATCATGGTTACGGACCATATCAGCACTCCTATGATCGCAGTTAAACGGGCGCCATATTTGTCTATAAAAAATCCCCAAAAAAAGTTTGACAGAGCGTAGGCTACGAAGAAGATAAACGTGAGAAATCCGATCTTTCCGTTTGCATTTTCTCCCGTTAATCCTAAATCACTTAAAAATTGAGGATTCGTTTGTATAACGGAAATGCCCAATTTGTCAATTTGTCCAAAGAACCATAAAAAGAAAACTGGCATTGCAATATAAAACCAACGCTTGTTGTTTTTCATATCCATGTTGTCACCTCAAATACACCGAAGTTGTTCTTCAGTTGATAATATTCAACTAAAATATTAAGACCAATAGACAAAACGATTTCTCACATAGAGAAGCAACCGATCAAGAGCATAGCCAATGAGTGAAATATAAACCACAACAGCTAACACCTGGCTTTGCGATAGAGATGCAGATAAATAGGTGAGAAGATACCCAATTCCATTGCTGGAGCTGATCATTTCAGTTAAGACTGCGATGACTACTCCGATTGGCAGGGCGATCCGAAATCCTGTGAAAATGGATGGCATCGCACCAGGCAGGAATACTCTCCAAAACAATTTGCGTTTATCCGCTCCCATGTTCTGTCCGGACCAAATATAAAGTATGTTTACTCTTTTTGCGCCATAATACGTATTTACGACAATTGGAAATATACACTCCAGGAATATTGTGAATATTTTAGACCCTGATCCTATTCCAAAAATTAAAACGAATATTGGATAAAGCGCTACTCTCGGGACGGGATATCCAAAGGTAAAAATGGGTTGCATGATATTATCAAACGTCCGCGAGCGGCTCATAGCAATTCCTAACGGCACGCCAACGATAGCCGCGAGGGCAAATCCTGCAAGGATTCTGTATAACGTAATTCCAATATTTGACCACAAATCAGAAGTTGGGAGTAATTCCAAAAAAACTATTGCTATCTTTTCAATCCCTGGAAAGAGCTGTTCAGAAAAAAGTCCTGATAATGCCATCAGTTGCCAGACTACAACGACAAGAATGAGAGATTGATATTTTTTGATCAGCTGCCATATGGAACTCATGTATTCCCCCCCTTTATCGTTCGCTCCACCATAACACTCGATTTCTTAATAAAATTAATAACCTGTCAAAAATAAAACCAAGCAGCGCAATTATGAAAACACCAGCTAGTACAATATCTACACGTCCATATGAGTCCGCGTTCAGAATCATAAATCCAAGACCATGACCAGTTGATGTACCAATCATTTCTGAAGAAAACATCATCACAAAGGTGAGAGCTAATGCGACACGCCAACCATCAAAGATCTTTGGCAAAGCTGCAGGTAATATAATCCTCCAAAGCATCTTAAATTTTGAAGCACCCATATTTTCTGCAGACCATAAGTAGAGTTTGTTTATATTACGAACCCCATCTAATGTGGCGATAAAGCATGGAAAGAAAGCACTTGTAAAAATGATTAAAATTCTCGTGACATCGGTCACACCAAACCAAACGAGAAATACTGGTAATAGCGCGATTTTAGGTATTGGATTAAAGAAAGAAATGAGTGGGTCAAAAAAGTTACCAATTGGCTTAAAAAACCCTGCAAGCATCCCTAATACCGTTCCAATTAACACGACTAAGAGAAATCCTAAAATGGTTCGGTAAAGGCTGATACCAACGTGAGGGTAGATGCTACCGTCTGCAAACATCTCGCCTATCCGACTGAAAATTTCTACAGGACTTGATACGTAGGTTGGAAACCACGATGTGATGGAAAGCACTTGCCAAAGCAATAGAAAAAAAAGTATTTCTCCAATGGATGTAAGAACGAACCACTTTTTTGAGTTGTTTTGCATGTTAAACGCCCCTTAGTTGTTTAACGTTTTGTTCTTCGTGCAAGAGATCCCAGATTTTATTACGGTAATCAACAAAGTCATAGGACTTACGAATCGAAATCTCCCGCGGACGAGGTAGATCAATTTTAATAACCTCTTTCACAGTGGAAGGACGTTTAGAAAGAACGACGACGTAATCACTCAAAAATACTGCTTCCTCAATATCATGGGTCACAAATAAAACGCTTTTTCTTGATTCTGACCAAATACGCTGTAGTTCAGCTTGCATCATTTCCCGTGTCTGGGAATCCAGAGCACCAAATGGTTCGTCCATTAACAATACTTCCGGATTAAACGCAAGCACTTTCGCAAGGGATACACGTTGTTTCATTCCGCCAGATAACTCGGAAGGCAAGTTATTTTTAAATTCCCAGAGACCTACTAGTTTCAGAAAATATTCGACACGCTCTTTTATTTCTTTTTTTGGAAGCTTTTGTACTTCTAATCCCCAAGCCACATTTCGGTCTACCTTCAACCACGGATACAAAGTTGATTCCTGAAACATCATCCCGCGATCAGGACCAGGCTTGTTTACTTCCTTTCCATTAACGATGACTTCTCCTGATGTTTTATCAATAAAGCCGCCAACAATATGAAGGAATGTACTTTTACCACACCCACTCGGCCCAACGACACTAACAAATTCTCCTTCTTTAATGTCTAGGTTAACTTCTTTAATCGCCTCGATTTCTTCGTCGTTACGCGTAAATACTTTTCTCACTTTATTTATCTTTATAGCGCTTTTTTCTTTGCCAAGAGGGGACCCTCCTGCAGCGATCTCATTCTCTGTCATGTAACTTCACCTCCGAAAATGTGAAGGGGCATCCGGCTTATGCCCCTCCATGAATTTCAGGTACTAGCTAAATTCTCTATCTTCTTTATTCATCTCCAGATATAAAGGACTCGTCTATTAACGTGTCGAGATCCACTTCTTCTTCAATCCATTCTTCCTTTAACAGAATGTCTTGTACAACATCCCATCCTTCTCGATTAAACGATCCATCTATCGCACGCGCGTAATCTTCCATTTGGAGATAAACTTCAGGGTCTGCTAAGACGAATTCAGCATCCAAGAGCTTTTGGCGAGCTTCTTCCGGATTATTAACATAATATTCTGTCATTGTTTGTAAATCACTAACCAATGCTTGCACAGCTTCTTCATTTTCCTCCACAAACTTCGGTTCCATGAATAGATTTAAGAAATCTTCTTCGATAGGTACGCCATCCTTCGACGTAAATATGGTCTTTAATTCACCTGAATTCTCAGCCATATCATAAAAAGGCTGCGGAAACATGCCGACATCTATTTTTCCACTTTCAATAGCCTCTTGCATTGCCGGGATTGGCAATACAGCGTACTCCACGTCTTTATCTGGATCAAGGCCTGCTTCTCTAATGGCTGATCGTGCCCACATGTCCGTCGGCGATTTAAAATCTACTACCCCGACTGTTTTCCCTTTTAAATCTTTTGCAGATTCAATGTCTGAATCAGCAGATGCTAAAAAAGCGGAGTTAAATCCATCATCTGGGCTTTCTTTTGCTATATTTGCAATCACTTTCATATCAACGCCTTGGGCCTTGGACATAATAGATGCCCCTTGTCCCAATGTCCCTCCATGGATCTGGCCTGCTCGATAGGCATTAAGTCTATCAGCATTAGCTCGGAATTGTTGCAGTTCGAGGGTGTATTTTTCACCGTAATTTGGTGCTAAATCCGAAGCAACCTTCATAAGCCATAAATTTTCTTCCGTGGCATACCCGACACCTAGTTTTATCTCAACTGGTCCATCACTCTCACTGGCTTCTGTACTAGACGAAGTGTTTGTTTCATCTTCAGAGGAGCCACAAGCGGAAAGAATCAACCCTATAATTAATATCGTGAGGATGCTTAACAGTTTTTTCATAGTCACCCTTCTTTCAATTTTTAATGATTGGTATAACGCTCAAGCAGCTCAATCATCACCTTAAAATCTTCTTTTGTATCCAAATAAGCGTAACGGCCATTTCCGTTCCAGAAATTTCCTTCTTGTACTGTGTTGTAGCCTTTCGCATTCAGTTCTACTAATTTACTTTCAAGGTCGTCCACTTCAAAAGAAATATGATGAACTCCCTCTCCATATTTTGTTAAGTGCTCTTTCCAAGTACTTGGTTCGTCGCCTGGCTGAATTAACTCTATTTCAATGGTCGGTGTCTGAAAAAACATAAAGGTAGCATCTGCTCTAGTGTCTTCTCCGTTATAGACAACCCGTGTAATTTCCTTAGGTCCCTCTTTTATTTTTGGCGGGAGGTCTACGTCTAATATTCTGCTGTAGTGTCCAGCCACACTGTCTATGTTTTCAACCACAAGGGCGATTTGTGTTATCGTTCTAGATCCAAAAAGGGGTTCGGCAATTAAATCTTTTACGTTCTTTGGTTGAGGCGTCTCTCTTTCTAGCAATTCGATAACAGTCTTACATGCATTTTCTGTATCTAAATAAGCATACCGACCTTTATTATCAGAAGTGAATTCGCCGCTCTGCAACAGTTTGTAATTATTTTCTTCTAAATATTTCATTCGGTTCGAAATCGTATCTGTAACAAATGCGATATGGTGAATCCCTTCCCCACGCTCTTCTAGATAATCTTTCATCGTACTCGGCTCCTCATTGATTTCCATCAGTTCTATTTGAACCGACGGTGTGTCAATAAACACGAGCTTACTTTGCGTGTTGGAAGGCTCCCCTCTATAATAAACGTTCGACCTCTCATGAGACCCTGTTAAAAACCATTCCGGCTTCGGTATCCCTAGTAACACAGCAAAATTCTCACATGCTTCCTCGATATCCCGAACAACAAAAGCAATTTGATCGACCGTTTTCGTTCCTAATAAAGTGGTACTCATCCTGCACCCTCCAACGTTCATTTGGCATAAGTGCACTAAATCAACAGACATTTCATTAGTGCACCTACTTACTTATTTATTTCACTTCACCCGGCATGCCTCTTACACCGAGTCCGCCGTCGCTTTCTATGACAGCACCTGTAATCGCTCTAGAATTATCAGAAGCTAATAATACATACGCACCGTTGTGATCATCCGCTTCCTGGGCAATTTGCAATGGGTTTCTACTTGCAATGAATTTTTTTCTCGTTTCTGGATCAATCTTTTTGACACTCTCTTGTAATGGCGGGATGGCTGTTATATTCGTAACTGTACCACCAGGTGAGACTCCATTCACTCGAATATCCGGAGCTAACTCGAACGCCAATTCACGAATGAGTCCAACAATAGCATGTTTACTTGCTGTATATATCGGTCCTCCTCCGTTTGGGTAAAAACCAGCATTGGACGTGGTGAAAATTATATTTCCCTTGGTTTTCTGTAATTCTTTGTAAGCTGCTTTGACTCCCATTAATCCACCTTTTACATTTATATCAAAAATCATGGAGAACGCCTCATCTAATCGATCTTCTGGAAGTTGTTCTAGAGAAACAAATCCATCGAACACCCCAGCATTCGAGACGAAGATATTCAGTTTTCCAAATGTGTCAACGGTTTTTCTTACCGCTTCCACATGAGTGTCATATTTAGACACATCTCCTTCTAAAGCAAGTAAATTGTCCCCCAACTCCTTTTGTAAACTCTCCAGTTTGGATGGCGACCTTCCGATAATACAAACTTTTGCTCCTTCTGATAGGAACCGTCTTGTAACCGCTTCTCCGATTCCGTTCGTGCCACCCGTGACTATTGCTACTTTATTTTCTAATTCACCTGCCATAAAGACCACCTATCCTCTAAACGAAAATTGCTAAATTTCTGGTACCTAACGTCGTTTGATCTGCAATGAATGTACGTTCTTGAAGTCTCCACTTCCCACTTCTTTTGACCAGCCTATCGGTCCGTTCCCCAGATACTAATTCTGCACCAATTTCTGTACTTCTGCTTCGATATAAAAGTAAATTGCTTTTCACTGTCACTTGGTTTTCATTGTATTCTTGAATTCTTACGTTCCCGACATTTCTTCTTGTACGAGAGGGTGGTGTTTCCGCCCAAGCTAAATCAGTTTTCAGACGATCAACACGAAGCGTAAGTGTTTCCATATCATCATCGAATAAGAGCGTATCATCCGTAAAATCAGGTACGTCTTTTTCTTGCAAATTCACCCGCAACGGCATTCGATAACGACAGTCCTCATCAAATAATTCCAGCCAATCATCAAATAGTAAATTATCAAGTAGATGTGCCTCATGATACAACCATTGTTCTATCTCATATTGGAGTTCTATAACTTCTTTCATCAACTTCCCCTCCCTACTCTGCAGTTACCTGGTCGAGCCAGTTGCGGAAAAACGCTCTGGCATTTGCTTCGTTGAATTTATTTTCGTATGCGATTCCCGGACCTACAAAATCATCTACGGGTTTTTTATGCATTCCCTGCGTGTAATTAAAGAACGTATTTTCCTGTAAATGATAAGCTCCTTTGCTGTTTTGAGTAATATCTGTCCAATTCTCAGAGTCGTCTTGTTCGAAGATACCGGACGCTCCAAATGTTAATGAATTCGTTTGGTTTGATAACTCTTTCCATTCTTTGGTTGCATTTTTTTCGACAATTTGCCATTGGGTGATTTCAATTTTGTCAGGACCTTTCGGCTGCCATAATCGGAATGAAGTATTTGAAACTTGTTTTCCTTTAAAATCCATCGAGGAAATTAATATCATCATGTGCGGAGACACACAGACAATCATATTTTTTAATTTTTCTAACACACCCCATTGTTCTGGGGAGAGACGTTCTTTATATTCTTCTGTTAATTCCTCTGGAAACGCAAAATGCGGATTAGGCATACCTAAATTTAATCCATGCCCATTTCCTGTATAAATTTGATACCCGTATTTTGAGTAATCTCCTGAAGGTACGAGCCCTAACTTAGCAATGGAACCATGAGAAACTAATGTATGGTAAGAATCTGAAATCGTGTTGTCCGAGCCTAGTTTCCAAGAAGCATTGACGACCCATTTCATCGGCGGTCCTTGTACTTCCATTTCTGCACGGTTAAAGGCTAGGTCTAAATACCACTTAATGTCTCCTAAATACTCATCTAGCGGTACAGCCTCTTCATTAAACGTTGCAAAAATCAAGCCTGCGTACTCATCATGACGGATTTCTTTTAGCCCCATTTTGCTTTTATCTAACGTGTCACCGTACACTTCTTTCTGGAAAGGAACTCCTGCAAGGTCACCTGTATTTTTAAAATTAAAACCGTGATAAGGACAGACAAAACTTTTTTCATTCCCATGGTCCATGCGGCATAACTTCATTCCCCTATGTGTACAAACATTTAATAAAACGTGGATGTCACCGTCACTTCCATGGGTCACAATGACACTATGCTCTCCCATTTGTCTCGTAACGAAATCACCTTTATTTGGTATTTCTGATTTATGAGCAAGGAAAAGCCATGACTTCAAAAATATTTTTTCCATTTCCAACTCATACACCTTTGGATGAGAAAAGATATACGCTGGGATAATCCCTTCTTCTGGTTTCACCGTCTCCTTTAAATGTTGAATAAGTTCGCTCTTCGTCATGTCTTCTAAACGAGGGAATTTTCCCGTATCGATGATTGACAATGTCATCCAACCTCCTATTTTTATGTTCCAATTCTTAAAGGTGATTTCACCTTTTTCAGTGTTCCTAAAATGCTTAAGGCTGCGAGGTAGCTAGTTTTAGGGTTACTTGGCAATGGATTGTTTTCTATCGTCGCCGTGAATGTTCCAAAATCTCCAATCGCTTTAATCGCATGTTCGTTTTTATCAGCGTTCGGATCAGCAATGATCGTGACTTCTGTCTCACGAATCCCTTTCCCAGCGAGAGATAATATAATAGAGACGTTGATGTTTTTAGGAAACTTCTCAATAGCGTCAGAAGCAGGTCCGTGAAAAATAACTTTCTCTTCTGTGATACCTGGTTCACCTAGAGAATGGGCTGGTTTTCGAGTGGTTAAAGATACTTTTTCTACTTCACCTAGCGAACTTGCGTTTTGAATGAGATCAATTCCTCCGATTGCACCAGAAGGTAAGTAAACGGAGCGATGAAATGTTTCAGCTGTAGAATAAACGGTCTCTGAAAACGTTTTATCTGCCAGTGCTCCAATACTGATCACTACCACGTCTTTTTTCTCTAGAGTATGAGGAACCAGTGACTTTACCGCCTCAATATTAGCCGCTTCGACAACTATATCTATATCCGAATCCAGGAATGCATCTACCTCGTCAAAGAGATCTATACCGAACGTCTCACGCAACGTGGCATATTTGTTCGTATCACGCACTAGTAGACTTTGAACGGATAGGTCCGTCTCTGTGTCCTTTTGTATTTCTTCCATTAAAAATTGTGCTATTGCTCCTGCTCCGATAATACCTATATTCATCTTTGCAACTCCTTAATTGGCAAAACCATATGAATCTGTGAAATGTTCAAATCCACCGTACCTCGTGACACCGCCTAACCCGCTTTCTTTAATTCCAGGGAAATCTAGGTTTAAATCAATAAAGATCGTATGATTGTTGTGAAACACTGCTCCTGCTTCTATGCGATCCGAGAGTTTTCTGGCTTCTTCTGAATCTTGTGTCCATACAGAAGCTCTTAATCCAAATTCCGTGTCATTCGCATATTTCACCGCTTGGTCAAGATCTGTAAATGGGATGATTGGAATAACAGGACCAAACTGTTCAGCGTGGACGATTTCATCTTGTTGCTTTACATTCGTTACAATAGCCGGGAGCATAAAGTAACCTTTGTCCCACTTCTCTTCATTTAACTTTCGGCCATAATGTTCAACGGTCGCTCCGTTTTTCTCTGCATTCTTTAGTAGATTTGTAACAAACTCATACTGGCCTTTGTTATTCAATGGTCCCATCGTCGAATCCGGATGAATCCCTTCTCCTACTGTTACTTTATTAAACTCACGTTTTAATTTATCTAAGAGTTCCTCGTAGCGTGATTCGTGTACGTAAATCCGTTTGATAGCGGAACATACTTGACCGGCTCCTCGTAAGATACCGTTTTTTATTTTCGTTATTTCTTCCTTATCTAACCGTGCATCTTCCAAAACAATCGCCGGATCATTTCCTCCAAGCTCTAAGTGTAACTTTTTTAACGTAGAAGCCGATTTTTCCATTAATTCTTTTCCGGTATCCGTGCCACCCACAAACGATATCATCCTGATTCTGCTGTCTTTTGCTAAGTAATCTCCAATAAACTGACCGGATCCTGTGATGATATTCAATACGCCCGGCGGCAAGCAATCCGCTATTTCTCTCATGACTGTTATAATTGTTAGCGGACAGTTCGTCGCTGGCTTCAATATGACTGTATTCCCTGTCAGTATCGCCGGGATCACTCGCTTGAACGTTAAAATCATAGGAGAGTTCCAAGGAGTAATAACGGCTGTGACACCACGAGGTCTGCGACGGATCTCCACTTGCTGAATGTCATTTGACAAATCCGTTGGGTTATACCAATCCTTAATAGTTGTAGGAAGGGTTTCTAGAATTTCCACGCATCTCTTAATATCTTTTTTGGCTTCCACTAATGTCTTGCCATTCTCTCTTACGAATAGCGAGGTATATTCATCGACTTTATCTTTCAGTCGCTCCCAGGCTCGTGTCATACTTTCTATCCGTTCCTCCAATGGAGAATGAGACCAGTACTCGAAAGCATCTTGTGCTGTCATTATAGCTTCATTTATATGACTCTCTTCCGCCATCCCCACATGGCCGACAACATCGTTTGTGAAAGCCGGGTTAATGACCTCTCTTGTCGTTGTTGTTTTTGTCCAACTCCCATTAATCAATATCTTTCCATCCACCGTTTGGTTGTCTTCCGTTTTAGAGACCATGTATTTTCCTCCTAATTCGTTATTTTTTTCGGTTCAAATGATGAGGCGACGCCCGGCGGTCCGCCAAACGGTTTGGCCATTGGTCCCACTTCTTTCATATCTACGACAATTAAGCTCAATTCATCTGAGGTTGATGCACGGTTCAAGGCTTGATTAAATTCTTTGGTAGAGTGGACAGATGTTGATTCTACTCCCATCGCCCTGCCAAGTTGAACAAAATCTGGACTATTTAAATCCACCCCTACTTGGCGTCCATAAGCAGCATCCTGGATATTTCTAATTACTCCATAACCGGAATCATCAAATAGAAGAATGATCATTGGCAATTTTTCTTGAGCTGCTGTGGAAAGCTCACCAAGGTTCACCATGAAACCTCCATCGCCTGCTACCAACACTACTCTCTTATCTCGATTCGCTATTTGAGCTCCGATGGCTGTGGGAAGACCTTGGCCAATTCCTCCTCCTGAAGCATGGATCGAATGGCGAGGTTGATATGTTTCAAACAATCGACTTCCCCAAACATTCGCAGGCACTGTTACATCGCGAACGAAAATGGTGTCGTCTTCAAGGTTTGCCCGCATACTGTCCAGTATCTCTTCGTAAGGTCCTAATGTTGAACGAAGATTCTCTCTAAGTGTATTGCGTAAATCTTTCACTTCTTCTAAGTACTCTTTTGAAGCTCCTCTTACAGGATTTTCTGTAAGTTCTTTCAACAATTCTCCAACTACTATTTTTGTGTCACCGACTAGAGCATACGTTGTCTCATAGTTTCGATTGGCTGCTAGGTAGTCCACATCAATGGATATATGATGATTAGGAATTTTAACAGTCCAACCAGATGTTTCGTTGCTTCTGAATCGTACACCTACGCTAATCAACAAGTCTGCTTCTTCTAAAAATTCCTTGGTTTCTTTGTAAGACGCAAAGTGTCCAATGCTTTGCTCATGATCTTCCGGAATAATACCTTTTGCAGACTGGCTAGTGATAACCGGAGTTCTCAGCCACTCAGCTAACTGAATGATTTCTTCAGATGCGCCGGACAGCAAAGCTCCATTTCCCACCCACAACACGGGACGTTTTGCATCTCTAACCATGTCTGTCACTGATTTTGGAATGACAAAAGAGTCTTTCTTTGCCTTCGTGAAATCATTGCTGTCGACTATTTGTGTGTCCTCGATGATTGCGGATTGATAATCAATAGGAATTTCTACACTGATCGGTCCTGTTGGATATTGAAACGCTTCCGTAATTGCTTTTCGAATGAAACCTGCCGCTTGTCCAGGTACTTTTAATTGATATGCTTCTTTACAGGTACCGCTCAGCATCTGTAGTTGATCTTTACATTCATGAATGTATCCTTTGCCTGTCCCTAAGTATGGGGAGGCTACCTCACCTGTTATATGTAAAAGCGGAACCCCTGCACTCCACGCTTCAATTAATGATCCCGCAGCATTTCCTGCCCCCGTACCGGTACTTGTAATGACTACCCCTAATTCCCCCGTAGAGCGGGCATGCCCGTCTGCCATATTTACTGCACCACTTTCACCTCGGGCACATACCAAATGAATACTTCCTTCTCTTTGAATCGCGTCATAGATTGGCATGTTATGGATGCTGACCACTCCATAGGCAGTGGTAACGCCCGCACGGACAAGCTCTTTCACAATAGCATCTGCTGTTGTAAATACCTCTTTATTTTGAACCATCGTCTTTTCCCTCAATTCTTATAAAACTTTACTCAAACCACCAGATACTTCAATATTAGCTCCCGTTATATAGCTCGCTCGTTGGGAGGATAAAAATAATATGGTATCCGCTACTTCCTCTGGAAGACCTACTCTTCCTAAAGGTACTTTGCGTTTCTCTGCTAAGTTTTGATAAAAGACTTCCGGATCTTCTTCGGGATTTTGCGTTATTCGTCGTCTCTCCCATTGGTCCGTCTTAATAATTCCTAAACTGATAGAGTTTACTAAAATATTATCTGCTGCAAATTCTCGAGAAAGGCCTTTTGTTAGATTTAACAGCCCAGCTCTTGTGGAAGCCGTGGCAATCATATGGGGTTCGGGTTCTTTAGAAAGCGTAGCGTTTATATTGATAATACGCCCTTCTCCCCTATTTTTCATAAACGGATATACCGCTTGCACCGCGTGAATAATGGCATAAAATTTTAAATTAATTTGTTCTTGCCACTGCTCGTCTGTTATGTCGAAAAAATGCGACATTAGGCTTTTTCCCGCGTTATTGACAAGGACATCGATCCTTGAGAAATATTCTCCAGTAGCATTTATGAAAGCTTCTATATCAGATTTCTTAGATACATCACATGCTTTTCCAAATACACGATCTTCACCAGCGCTTTGTTGTAACTCTTCTATTGCGTTGTCTAACCGCTGTTGATTTCTTCCGCATATGGCGACTTTCGCACCTTCTGCTAAAAATAGTTCAGCAGCTTTAAAACCGATCCCTGAAGATCCTCCCATAATGACAATTACTTTATCTTCAATTTGTAAATCCAATTCTACTCATCCTTTAATTGTATTGTTTTCCACCCAACCTGGATCAGGCTCTCCGGCCATCGCGGCTCTCGTCTCAGGTTTTGGAGGTCCTGCGGTTCCCCACTGATCCATTAAGTGAGGGACTCTTTTCCACACTTGCGCCTGCCATGTTTTTTCATCTTCTATCGTAGTAAGGTAACAAGTGTACTCCATAACAAATCCGCCTGGATCTTGGAAATAACAGAAGATATTGTTTCCCGGGCCATGTCTTCCCGGCCCCCAAATCTCTTCGTACCCTTTCTTTCTTACGTTGCTTATTCCTCGCATCACTTCGTCGACGCCATCTACTTCATAAGCGATGTGGTTGACGGAAGCATGATCCCCTTGATTGAAAGCAATGGAGTGATGATTTTTGTTACAGCGCAAGAACACCATTTGATGCTCACTCCAATCTGTAACCCTAAATCCAAGTACTTCTGTAAAGAACTCCATCGCATGATCGATGTCAGTCGTATTCAGTACGACATGGTTTAAAAATAATGGATTGGCTTCTTGCTTTTTATTCCAAAATGTCGTGTGAATGTCGACCCAAGCCGAAAGTTCAATGCAGCGATTCTCAAAATCTACGAAACGAAATCCGTACCCGCCACCTTCTTCTTCTAAATAATCGGGAGACTCTACGATGTGAAAACCTTTGTCTCTTATATATTCAGCCGCTTGATCCACTGCTTGTTTATCTTGCAACCCAAATGCAATATGATGTAATCCTCTCTTTTCTCCTCTTTTCAAGTGTAGAATATGGTGCTCTGGACCGGCTCCGCGCAAATAAGCATTATTGTTATCTTCAGCTACGATGTCTAAGCCCCAAATATCACTATAGAATTTTATTTGCTCTTCAAGATGAGGAGTGATCAAACTTATATGACGCAGATGTGTAATATTCAGCAAAATAACACCCTCCACTTCGTTTTGTATAAAAAACATTGTTTCACTTATTTAAATAAATAGTAATTTATTCTGCTCTATTTGTCAATAAATTTCGTTAACTTAAAGAATTAAAAATTCTCATTAGCCATATAGATTGCATCTCATTTTTTAAATTGTCTTTTACAATAAAAACCCCCACCTTTTAAATAAGAGGGGGATGATAAATTTATCATTTCAACTGTGCCTATTTAATCAGAGAACTTAAATAAAGCGGAAATTTCTTTCGCTGTATCACAGACAGCAGGAATGATTTCTTCATTGAACGTTGCTTCTTTGATAGTATGTTGCGGTGCGGCGATATTTATTGCAGCGATCACCTTATTATCCTTTCCGAGGATAGGGCATGCGACAGACCATATTCCTTCTTCAAATTCACCTTTACTAATGGCATAACCTTTCCCTTGAATATCGTCTAAATCCGCTTTTAATTCATCTCTCCCTGTTTTCGTGGAGGACGTGAGTGGTTCGAGGAGAGAACTTGTTAAAAATTCTTCTCTTTCTTCATTTGTAAGATGGGCAAGCAAACATTTCCCCATCGACGTTGCATAAATCGGGAGACGGGTCCCTACATTAATGGTTACATTGGACACTCTATTTGATGGTGCCCTTACTATATAAACAATCTCATTATCTTGGAGTACGCCCATGTGAGAAGAGGCGCCTGTGAAGTCACGTAGCTTTTCTAAATAAGGCCGCGCTAATTCAGGTAATTGTAGACTTTTTAAATAAGAAAATCCTAGCTCCAATACCTTTGGAGTCAGCGCATACCTTTTAGACTCGGGATCTTGTGACACATATCCAAGTTCTTCTAATGTATATAAAATCCGATAAGGCGTAGTTCGGCTCACGCCTAAATGACTGGCTATTTCGGCTAGTGATAGAGTGGGTCTTTCTGCATTGAATAATTTTAATACTTCCAGTCCTCGAACTAAGGAATTAGAGGTATATTTTTTCTTTTCCGCTGTTGTCAACCATTATTCCTCCTAACAATGAATAAAGTAGTTGGTACGTAATTATCACTCATTCAAAAATTGTTTCACCAACTCGTTAAATATAGTCGGTTGTTCTAAGTAACACAAATGTCCAGCGTCATTCAATAATTGGAGTCGAGAATTTTTTATTAATTGATGAATGATCTCTGATTCACTTACAGGTGTTACTCGATCATCTTTTCCGCAAATAATCAGAGTAGGCATCGATATCTCGGGATACGCATCCATTTGATTAAGGTTATACAGCCCATGCGACACTGACTTGTACCCCATCGGTCTGATTTCAGCCATGATGTCTTCGGCATACTTTCGCACACTTTCTGATGCGTGAGGGGATAATAATGCAGGAACTCGTGTACGAGCGATTTCCTCCGGCGAGGTGGTGTCGACTAATTCGCATCTACCTTGATGTTTTTTTAGATTATCATCGGGAGTTAAAGCTGCTGCACCTCGCGTAGTAGCTGCAAGAATCAACCGTTCCACTTTTTCTGGGTACCGAGTAGCAAAATCAACTGCTATCGCCGCCCCCATAGAATGGCCGAGTAAATATATATTATTCAACTGAAGCTTTTCCACCATTCCATTCAGGTAAGCAGAAAAGTCCGAAAAATCTTTTAGGAGATAATCAGGATCACTGCTATTTCCATACCCTGGCGCATCCCAAGCAATTACTGTATAATGTTTCTTTAATTCCTCGAACTGATGAACCCATGATCGAGCGTTGTTCCCCATCCCGTGGAGTAGTATAAGAGGTGGGCCCTCCCCTTCCATTACATAATGAATATCTACATCTTTTACACGAACCTTTGCCACTAACGTCTCCTCCTTATTATACTATTTACGTTTCAATTGTAAAACATTGTTTATATATTTCAAGTACTTTTTAACATATTGACTGATTTTTTTTAATATAAATTTTTTTAAAAATAAACATTCTATCAGTTTGGCTATTATTGATATATAGCTCTGATCCATCTCAAACAAAGGAAATTTCTTACCTTATCTCGTTTCAAGAAAACCATACCACCTTAAAGCATTTTTATATAACACATCTTCCGCTTGAGCTTCGGAGAAAGTCCGAGAAACGATGTCTATATCTTGGTGGTGATAAGGTCTATTAGCTCGAGTGGATGGTAAGTCGGTTCCAAACATCAAGGCTTGTGGATTGATGGAATAAATGGCTTTCAGGGTTCTTTCTACATTCATATCCACTCTTCCAAAACCTGTCGCTTTGACTCTTACACCTTTCTCCACTAACGATAACAAGTGATGAAATCCTTCATTTTTTAAACCTAAGTGATCAATAGATACTGCTGGAAGTTTCTCAATTATCGGGGCTAGTTGCGGCAGCTGGGTAGACTCCATATAAAGTTCTATATGCCATCCCGCTACCTCATAGACTTTCTTAGCTAAGGAGTCGAGTTTAGAAATATCCTCCGAACCTCCTCGTTTCACGTTAAAACGAACACCCCTCACTCCATGGTGATAGAGTTCTCTGATTCTCTCATCTGGTGTGTCATACGGAAGTTGGGTGACGCCGACAAAATTCTTTCCTAATTGATGCAGGGCGTCGATCAAGTACGATTGGTCAACTCCTTGAAACGATCCCGACACGACTGTCCCACCGATTACTTCAATGTCTCTCACTCTCTCGAAGTATTGTTTACAAGTGAATGGTTCAGGGGTAAACCCTTGGTTTTCAATCAAAGGAAAACGCGGGTCGATAATATGAAGATGAGCATCAAAAATGGTACGCATTTTCATCTACTCCTTTCACACGGAGTGTGCAGCCCTCTAAATCGTAATTCTTGCCACTGTCACTCAACACTATATCAACTAAAATTAAATTGGTAAATAAATACTTTTTTTACAAAAATATGTAACATAACTGTAACATTTTTTTACTAATTTCCATGCTAAACTACGTATGCAATATTAAATCAGTTCTTTTATCATCCGTCTATCAACCTATCGTTGTGTCTCCTTTGACCCCTAAGATCAGTCATCAAGAATTGTAGAGGAGTGGACATCTTGTTCAAAAAACTTGTTGTTTCGATGGTGAGTGTGGTTGTTTTGTTGTCCGTTATTTCTATTCAGCCGGTAGCTGCGTTGTCGAAGTCCGAACAGATTGTCAGGGAAGCCACCACACACATAGGGACTCCTTACCAATGGGGCGGCACAACACCAGATGGGTTTGATTGTTCTGGATTTATACACTATGTATATAATAAAGCCGGTTTATCGCTTCCTCGTACAGCAGCTGAGCAATTTACGGCTGGTATTCCTGTGGACAAGCAAGCGTTACAGACAGGAGATCTCGTATTTTTTGAGACTTATAAACCAGGACCTTCTCATTCTGGCATTTATGTTGGTAATGGCCAGTTTATTCACGCCTCTTCTTCTGCAGGGATTACTATTTCATCGCTTTCTTCTAGCTACTGGGAACCCAAGTGGTTAGGCGCTACAAGAATAATAGATGATGAGGATTCTCTTCAACAAGTAGATCGAATAACAAATGGAGAAAAGGTAAAGGCGGAAGTATCATCCCCTGTCGCTCCTCTGTTATTCTCAGACATAAATGAGTCCTATTGGGCTTACAGCAGCATTCGTCAACTTGCCGATAAAGGGATTGTAACTGGATATGAAGACGGTACTTTCCTTCCGAATCAACCTATCACTAGAGCAGAAACTGCAGCTTTTTTAGTGAACGCTTTAGGTTTACAGCTGAACGGTCAAGATGCTGTATTTACAGATGTCAGCTCGACACACGAACATGCGGATGCTATTGCAGCAGTGAACGAAGCTCGGTTAATCACTGGGAACAGCAAGAAAGAATTCATGCCGGACGAGCCCCTATCCCGTCAGCACATGGCTGTTATCTTTGATCGTGCATTTGAACTTATTCCTATTGGAAAGAGAAAAGAATTTCAAGACGTACCAACACACCATATGTATTATGACCAAATTCAAAAGCTTGCTGTTAGCGGCATTACAACCGGGAACAAACATGGTGATTTCGAACCTCAACGGGAAACTACAAGAGCTCATTTCTCTGTCTTTCTTGAAAGAGCACTTGATTTGTAGAAAAGTGTAAAACGTCGATGATCATTTAAGAAAGTACGACAAAAAACCCGTCATGATTGGCGGGTTTTCCTCGTTCCTTACAATCCATGGCGTGGGTTATTCCTCCAACAACTCGACGTATCCGTCCGTTCCATGGACTCGTATTTTTTGGCCGTCCCGAATTTGTTTCGTCGCCTGTTCTACTCCTACTACGGCTGGCAGTCCGTATTCACGGGCAATGACAGCACCGTGGGTCATGAGCCCGCCCACTTCTGTTACTAACCCTTTGACAGAAAGGAATAGCGGGGTCCAGCTTGGATCGGTTGAATTCGTAACCAATATATCTCCTTGTTTTATTTCCGCATCTCCTATCGTATGAACGACCCGGGCACGTCCTTCGACCACACCGGACGACACCGGATTTCCAGGCAATGCCCCTTCTGGCAGGTCATCGTTTTGATACTGGCCAAAAAGGAGTTCTCCTTCTGATGTGATCAGCCTTGGGGGCGTCAATGTTTCGTAGAAAGCGTTTTTCTTTTTTCGTTCGGCAATTATTCGGTCATCCAGATCCTGAGATTGCACGACTGTTTCCAGCTCCTGAAACGTGAGATAGTATATGTCATGCTTCTCCTGAATGATTCCTTGTTTGACAAGTTTGTCTGCTTCTCTCAGTAACGCTTGCTTATAAATAAAATAACGCGACACCCAGAAGTATTTTGGGTATTCCCGATAACCGATGAAATGACGTAAGCGACGGGTCATGTTTGAGAATTTTTTCGCTTTCCGTGCTCCTCCCGGTAACTTTTTTAAGCGATGGATCAGTTCTTCTTCTTTCTGCATAGCATTCCGGACGCCATTTTCCCATTGAAGGCCGCTTGCCCCATGCTCAAATCTATCAATATTACTCAGTATGATGGGCAGGAGAGCCGTCGGCTGTTCGTGCCACCGTGTTCTCGTCAGATCGATTTCACCGGGACAGCGCATGCCATACTTGTCAAGGAATGAATGAAAGACTTTACTTACGATCTCCCCACCTTCCCGTAAGACAAGTCCTTCGAAGAATGTTTCATCGCTCGCGTGCCGTTCCAGGTATTCCCTTACGTCAGGATAGGGACGAACAGAGTCGGCGACATCGAGCAATGCCAGCCCCATCTCAGACGTCACATTGAATGGAACAGATTGGGAAAGGATATCTGCCACATTCTTCTCCCCCAGCCACTTCTTTATCTTGCGGTTGATCCAGCCCGCCGCGTACAAGCCGACCATAATCATTCCCATTCCCCGCGGGTCGTACAACCTTCTCTTGAAAGGTTCATGGTCCGCTTTGATTTCCGCGAAAACGTCACTCCCGTCCAACTTTTCAAATTGATCGGCAACCATGCAATTCGCTGCTTCGTTTTCTGTAATCAATCGTTCGACTATCTCAGGACTGTTCGCTCGGTATATCTTGAAAGTGTGGTAGAGAAGAGCCCAAGAAGACAACCCATCTTGACTAAATGTGAAAGCTCGTTTCCCTTTTGGCAGAGAGCGAATAAATTTTTTCCGCTTCATCAGGCGACGCAGGGCATCCGTCATGAGCGGATCGTTTTTGCCCATCATGGAAAGCGCCATCTTCCGGCCAAGAGGAGATGCTAAATCATGACTGATATCTAAATACAATCTTCCCCCCGCTTCTCGTATCGGAAAATTTCCCTAAATCATGCGAAGCAATGACATGCCGAGCGGCCGGATCACATCGGTCATCATCTGCTGATGGCCAAAAGAGAAATAGACTCTATTTTCATCATCCTTTGCATCAGGAATGGGATATAGCGTCGTAATAGGGCGGCTTTGGACCATGAAGAACGTATCGTCCACAAGACACCATTCGATATCCTGCGGGGAGCCGAAGGAAGCTTCTATTTTACGGCCCAACGATGCTAACTGTAATATTTGTCTGTCCGTCAATGTTTGCTTTTGCTGGAGGTGAGAGGCGATGGCTCGTTTCGCCGTACCACCTGTGTGGAGAGGATCTACTGACCATTCTTTCGAAGCTATCTTCTTTTCTGTTATTCTACCTTCTCGTACTTTGTAATTATCTGCGGAGACAAGGCCGGAAACAAGCGCTTCCCCCAGACCAAAGCTTGCATCTATAGATACTACTTTCCGGTTGGATGAGACGGGATCAGCGGTAAACATGATACCGGAGACCTGCGGAAACACCATGCGCTGAACAATGACAGAAAGTTCAACCTTTCGGTGGTCAAAGCCATGTTTTATCCGGTACATGACCGCCCGCTCGGTAAAAAGGGAAGCCCAGCATTTGCTAACGTGGCACAGGATGTTTTCATTCCCGGTGATGTTTAGAAAGCTGTCCTGCTGTCCGGCAAATGAAGCATGAGGAAGATCTTCGGCGGTTGCACTGGATCGAACGGCATAATATTGTTCTATGCCCAGGTTGCATATCACGTCCATGAGCTCTTTTTCTATGTCAGCGGGGATTTCTATGTTTTCAATAAAGTTTCGGATTTTTTCGGTGAGTTCCTTAATAGTTTCGTGGTCCTCGATGTCTAATTGTGAGAGTTGATCCAAGTAAGAACGAAATGCAGGACGATTCATCACCGTTCGCTCATAGGCTTCTGTTGTGACACAACATCCATCCGGCACGTGAACCTCTTCGATTTGGGAGAGTTTTCCCAAATTCAATCCTTTCCCTCCTACTTCCTGCAGATTCGATTGATCTATTTCCTGAAATGACAGGACATAAGCAGTCATTCCATTCCTCCTCCCTTGTCTCTTGTCACCGCTATAACAGCCGAGTCTCGTATTATTCTTATGAGAAGAGTATGTGATTTTTTCTCGAGAGGGCTGCTTCCACCGTTTCCAAGCACCTATGATTTGTGGAAATAAGATATCACCGTTTTTATAAAGTCTTCTTGAGGATACCTACGGGCGCTTTTCTGGTTATACCACCTCTGTATTGTTCTTACTAACCAAAATGGCACCGGTTTTCCATCAATGACATGATAGCATTGGTCGTAGCCTTGTTTTAAATGCTCCCAGCGAAAATCATTACACGGCCGGATGTATGCTGAGACATCTAATAATTTGGCTCTTCCTTTTTGAAGGATAATATTTTTCAGGTGAATATCACGTGGGTGCAGCCCTTTCGTATGAATAAATTCTCTAGCGTCTTCCACGTCTTTTATCACTTGTTTTGGTATGTGAATCCCTTGCAACACGCAGTCTAAGAGAGTCTTCCCTTCCTCAAAGCTTAATACAAGTGTATCTTCGTAAGCGGCAAAGCAGGTGGAAAAATAAAAGGATTGTCCTAATGTCTGATAGACGCTCGCTTCTACATCTACTTTCGCTATGTTTTCTTTCGCATATTTCTTAAACGCAAACGAAGGGGCAAGCGCCGACTGAAATACAGCTGCATCTGTCCCTATCCCAATACACGTTACTTGAGGCGCACTGCCATGGATGGATACAGGATCATTATTCGGATGTGATGTTACGGTGATGGTGGACAGTGAATCTATTACTTTGTCCCAGTCTGATGTCATATGATGTCTCCCTTGACTCTCGTATTCTCCCATGATGTTTGCGGATTCTATCCTTTTTAATGTAACATATCTATTTAACTATTTAACAAATGCATACTTTTCCAACCTGTTCTTTTTATGAAAAATGCTCCCCCATCTTGAGGGAGGAGCAGTGCTAGGTATATATCTATCATTATAATCCCCACAGACTTCCTTTCATAGATGACGCTGCAAAAATTCTGTTAATACCCAATCGCGCAGCCGTCTTTTCGTGGGTCAGATCCTCCTTGCAGCATCCCGGTAGAAGGGTTGAGAAGAATGCCTTGGAAGCCGCCGAACACATCGCGATCGACAAAGAGTGTATGGCCTTTGTCAAGCAGTCCCATATAAGCGGCGCTTGAAATCCCGGACTCTACCGCTAATCCACTCTCGAAATGGCGAAACCGAGGAGCTTCTCCGGCTTCTTGGATATTCATGCCATACTCGATATGATTCAAGAGCACTTGGACTTGTCCTTGTGGCTGCATGTCTCCTCCCATGACGCCGTACGACATATACGGTTTGTCATCCTTTAAGACAAGTGCCGGGATGATCGTATGAAGCGTTCGTTTTCCTGGTTCTAATGTATTTAAATGACCTTTTTCAAGTGAAAAGCCTTTGCCCCGATTCTGAAGAAGAACCCCCGTGTCTCCTGCGGCAATACCTGAACCGAATGGCGTGAATAAGCTATTAATGAACGAAATGACATTTCGGTCCTTATCTGCCACGGTAAGGTACACCGTATCGCTGACAAGCTCCAGGCCAGGTCCGACATTCTCCCTTGCCGTCGTCCCGTCGATTTCCTGACTCCGTTCATACGCATACTCTTTGGAGAGAAGCTGTTCGACAGGGGCGGAACTAAAATGCGGATCAGATATAAAGTGATCTTTGTCGGCATAAGCTAGCTTTTTCGCTTCCGTGATTAAGTGAATATAATCAGCCGAGTTATGGTCCATGTTACTAAAATTAAAGTTTTCTAGAATATTAAGCAGTTCTAGCGTCGTGAGTCCTTGCCCGTTCGGAGGAATTTGATACATCTCATACCCTTTATAGGTCGTAGAAATGGGATATACCCATGTGGACGTATGATGAAAAAAGTCTTCTTCCCGCAGAAGACCGCCTTCTTTTTCTACATAAGCCGCAATCTCTTTGGCAATATCCCCTTTATAGAAAGCGTCTCTTCCCCCAGCGGCAATTTTTTGTAAGGTGCGTGCCAGCTTCGGGTTTTTAAATATTTCTCCTTCTCTCGGAGCTTTTCCTTCTATTAAATAGGTGTCCCTTGCTTCTTTTGTTTCTTGAAGCAAAGATGTTCCCCGGTTCCATTGGGAAGCAATAATTTCAGAGACGGGAAAGCCACGTTCCGCATAGTCAATTGCGGGCTGCAGCACTTCTTCGAAACTCATCGTGCCATGCTTTTCTAACACTTCCGCCCAACCGTCCACTGCTCCTGGCGTTGTAAGCGATAAGATTCCGGTTTCCGGCACATGAGAATAGCCGCGGGAAACATATTCTTCCCGCGTAGCTTTCCGTGGTGAACGGCCGCTTCCATTTAAAGCTTCCACTTTTTTATTTTTTTGGTTATAAATAAGAGCAAACATGTCGCCACCTATCCCTGTTTGCATTGGTTCTACGACTGCCAAGACAGCCGCGGTGGCAACAGCGGCATCAAATGCATTGCCTCCTTGTCGTAACATCTGAAGTCCTGCGGCAGAAGCAAGCGGCTGACTGCTTGCCACCATGCCATTCGGCGCATGAACAACAGAACGTGTAGATGATGGATTTCCTGCTGGACGATCTGCCATAACGTTTACCTGCCTTTCTCTTTTTGCAAAAAATAGGAATATTATTATGTATTTATTACTTCTACTCTATCGTGTTCGGCCATTCACCGCACCTGACGTATGAAAGAGAAATCATAGAAAGGAATGCGTCTTCTTTATCATTTTTCAGTAGCCTCCGAGTCTTTGACATAAAAAGCCTCATTCTCCTTATCCTTGATGAGAAATGAGGCGGTTGTTCGTTTAGGTGTGTTCAACTGATTCTGATTCTATCTCCAACGCGGGATTATCTTCTGGATACGTTTCCTTCTCCCCTTCACTGCAGGCAGCTAAAAGAATAATAGAAAAAAGGAGAAGAATCCCGGTGCGATTATATGTAGTTATCATGTTCCCCTCCTATTCATTTCATTATAATCAATGAAATACAGACAGAGGTATTATACACATGTTTCTTTTTAGTTTTATAGAGCCTGCTGTAATGGGAGGGAAGTACGCGTGACAAAAAAACTCCTACTTTTTTCCGATGAGAAAAGCGCAAGGCGCTTGCTTATCGGCGACTAGCGCTGGAAACACGTCCGAGGCGGTCTTTCCGCCGAAGGGCGGGTTGAAGCGATCTCGAGCCGATAGCGCCTGAAGCTAGACAATAGAAAAGCGCTAGGCTCCCGTCTTACCTAAATTACTTTTATATGGAGGCGGCGAACCCTTGCTTATTCATTCACAATAGCTTTGTTTTCCACCTTTTTCTCGGACGACAGAGTAAAGGCTAAATAAAAACCAAGCGCCATACTTATAGTTAAGGAAAGGAATGCGCTTTTAAATCCGCTAAAGTCTATCATGAAGCCTGACAGCATCGGTCCTATCAACTGGCCAGTCGCATAATAGAACGTAACGTAACTAAATGCGATGGGTGTATCTTGAGAGGGGACTTGTTCCGTACTTAACGCTTGGATGAGCGTCAATATTCCTACTGCCACTGCTCCTTGAATGACCAAACTGATGGCAAATCCAAGTGTATTGGAAAACATCACGGGAATAACGAGAGAAACGGCATTGAGTCCCATCGAGTAAATTAACGCGTTTTTTCTCCCTACCCGATCAGAAATCGCACCCCAGATAGGGGAGCTAAAAATATATAAAATCCCGCTTATCGAAATCAACTGACCTGCAAGCTGTTCATTCAGCCCCGAATCCAACATAAAACTATTGATAAACGTAGAATGTACGATCATTGTCAATCCACTAATTCCATAGATAATCCCTACGATGATCACGTTTCGATTTTTATATATGGTCATCGGAGGCGAAGAAGGTGGTTGCATTTCCTTCTTTTTTGCAGGGGGATTTTTTATGTAGAACACAGTTAACACCGTAACAAGGGCACTCATGAGACAAAAGATAAGCCAAGTCAACCGCCATGCGGTTTCTGGGTACATCTCTGCAAGAAAGGGTACGAGCATACCGACAAATAGCAGTCCAATTCCACCGCTGCTATTAACACACCCAATAACAAACCCCCTCTTATCGGGAAACCATTCAATCATGAGGGAAATCAATGGAGTGAATACAAACGCCGTCCCCACTCCTAACAAGAACATGAAAACAGCACTGTACCAAAACGTTCCTGCGAAAGACAAGTTTAAGAATCCGATACTTATGAGCAACATGCCGAAGAGGATTGTTTTTTTGAAGCCCCATTTTGTGGACAAATATCCTGCCATCATAATTGTAACTAAATAGCCGAGAGAAGTGATCGTACCAAGAGCTCCTGCTGATTGGTAAGAAATAGACAATCCTTCTTTCATAAACGGAAGAATCATCCCATACGACAGTCTTGCAAATGCAATTGCTATGAGGACGATGAGGATACCCATGATGATATAGATGTTTTTTCCTTTTTCTTGCACGTCTTCACTCTCCTCTAGATCACCGAAAAATGACAAATGTATGAAAGCTTCTATTATTATTAAATCATATACTGGTATAAACGAAAGACTCAGTTTTTTATATGTAATGGGGACCAGAAGAAAGAGTTATCGTAGCCATGCTTTCTTTAAGGTCAAAATGCCTTTCTCTATCTCTTCTTCGGATAAGCTTCCGAAACCTAACAGCACTTTTGATTCGTGCTGGCCGATATCATCATCATAATGAACGGACAGCGGATAGACTTTGATGCCCTGCTCTCTTGCTCTGTCCACTAATTCTTTTTCACTCCACGTAAGATGGACGTCTAAAACGATATGAAGCCCTGCTTTTTCACCGACCACGGTGACATGATCTCCTAAATATTGTTTTATCGCTTGAATCAGTGTACGGTGCTTTTTACGGTAGAGCGTTCTCATTTTGTTCACATGTCGCTGCCAGTGCCCCTCCCGCATGAACTGAAAAAGGGTATCCTGATGCAGGCGAGATACTGTTTGTTGATAGATGGTGAAATGGTCTACATATTTTTGTAATAACTGTGGGGGCAACACCATATAACTGATTCGGATCGAAGGAATTAATGCTTTCGAAAAGGTACCCAAATAAATAACTCTTCCGTGATCATCTAATCCTTGTAAAGACGGAATGGGTTTCCCTTGGTATCGATATTCACTATCGTAGTCATCTTCAATAATATATCCTTCTTCTTCTTGCGCCCACTTTAATAGTTCCATTCTGCGATTGATAGGCATGACCATACCTAATGGGAATTGGTGCGAAGGAGTGACATACACAACACTCGCCTGACTAGCTTGTAATTGCATGACATCGATTCCCTCTTTATCTAAACGGATGGGCCTCGTTTTAACACCTTGGTCTCGAAACACGGCTTTTGTCCGTAAGAAACCGGGATTCTCGAAAGCATATGTTTTGTCTTTTCCGATAAGCATGCACAGTAGCGAGATGATATATTGTGTTCCAGCTCCAATGATGACTTGGTCCGCTTTGCATTTCACACCTCTTGATTCAAAAAGATAATGAACGATAGCTTCTCGTAATGAACGTTCTCCTTGAGGATCCCCGTAATAAAACAATGCTGCTTCGCTCTCCTGGAGCGATTGAACCGATAACTTTTTCCATGTGGAATAAGGGAAATGGGCAAGATCCACATGCCCGGAATAAAAATCGATCTCAGCCTCTGTTTCTTTTTCCTTCACAGGCACTGTGATTGGCAGGTCACGTATGGGATGGGACAACAGTTCATCTTTAAAAGAAGTAACGAACAGACCGCTGCGTGGCTTACTTTCAACATAGCCTTCTGCTTTTAACTGATCATAAGCCGCTTGAACGGTATTGATACTTAATGAAAGATGCGACGACAGCTTTCGTTTTGATGGTAATTTCTCATATGGCTTAATGTTTCCAGATAAAATCTCTTGTTTCATATAGTTTGTTAATTGCATATATAACGGTTCGTGGCTGTCGTTGTCTAAAATGGGTGTGATTTCAATCAATACTAAAATTCCTCCCTTACAAACTGGTTCTTTGAAATTAAGTAAATCTGACTCTTTTAATTATACCAGTTTTGATGAAATGATGGATAAAGGAAGAGACGTTGACATGTCTAAGGACATACAAAAGAGCGTCTTATTAGATAAGTACGCCCTTTTGTGTAGGTATATATTTATTTATATTCTAGCTGGATACGGTTTCCTGATGGATCCGTTGTAACTACTTTTTCGTTTTCTTCTGTGACCCTTGCCCCGATCTTTTCTAAACGGGAAACAACTTGGTCTTTCACGGTTTCGTCCGGTAAATCGATCGTAAATGAATCCAACCCTGCGCTATTCTTTGGCGGAGAAGGAACCCCGACACCCGCCCATGTATTTAAAGCGATATGGTGATGGTATTTACCAGAAGAAATAAACAGAGCCTGATCACCAAACCGGTTAACGATGTCATAGCCTAGTCCTTTAACATAAAATTCCTCTGCTTCGTCTAAACGAGAAACATGTAAATGAATATGTCCCATCAAAGTCCCGTCAGGCAAGCCATTCCACGTTTCTTCTGGATTCCCGGCTTGAAGCAAGTCCTTAAAATCTAGCGGATCCACAGTCATCATCACTTCTTCGTTTTTCCAACTCCATGTCTTCGGATCCCGATCCACATAAATTTCAATTCCATTTCCGTCCGGATCATTTAAATATAGCGCTTCGCTAACTAAATGATCGGATGATCCTATGCGAATCCCTTTGTCAATAAGGTGAAAGACGATATTTGCTAAGTCAGAACGCCGCGGAACAAGAATGGCAAAGTGATATAATCCAGTTGCCCGTCTTTCTTTTGGTAATGGGTTTTCCGGCTGTACAAGCGTTAAAATGTTGTTCTCTCCGTCTGTCGTTAATTTCGCTGTGGTTGTCGTTTCTTCTAACACTTGAAAGCCAATGACTTCCCGGTAATAACGAAGCGAGCGTTCTAAATGTTGAACTTTAATCGTTACGTTCTTCACGTACTTATTCGGTTTATGATGAAAGGACATTACACACTCCTCCTGTGCTGCCGGTCTTCTCTTAACAATGTATTATTCTTGCCCTTTCTTTACCATAGAAGCAATATCGACCGTACGTTTTGCTTGGTGTTTCACTGCGTCTTGTACATCTTCTTGCATGTTGCCTTCTTGGTCTACTGTTACACTGACACCGTATGGGTTCCCACCAGAGGTAAATTGAACAGCATCCGTATAACCTGGAGGGACAATGATTGCACCCCAGTGCATCATGCTTGTATACAAGACTTGGACCGTTGCTTCGTGCCCGCCATGTGGATTACTTGCCGAAGACATGCCACTCACAACTTTGTTAATGAGTTTTCCTCCCGCCCAGAGGCCGCCGGTTGTATCAAGAAATTGCTTCATTTGAGCGGGCAAGTTACCAAAACGTGTTGGTGCACTAAAGATAATAGCATCCGCCCATTCCAGATCATCATTCGTTGCAACCGGGACATCTTTTGTCGCTTTGATATGCTCTTTCCACGCTGGGTTAGATGCAATCGCTGCTTCTGGTGCGAGTTCTTCTACTCGCAGCACTTTCACATCCGCACCAGCGGCCTCTGCTCCTTCTTTTGCCCATTGCGCCATTTTGTAATTGGTTCCTGTAGAACTGTAGTAAATAACCGCTAATTTTACATTTTCCATATTATTCGACTCCTTTTTTTGACCAAATAATTTATCAAAAATACCCACTGTCATCCTCACCTTCTAACATGTTGTCTGATGTCTTTATGCTGCCCTGTTCATTGAATCGCTATTTGTCTTTCCGAGCGAGAGTGCTGTGTTATTCGAAAGCACTACATAAAGTGACATCGCAAGTAACGCAAGATCTAATTCATAACCACCTAAGAACCCGGCTGATAATTTCGCTGTAAATATAGCTCCAACCATGATGATGGCGAATAGCGAACCAACAATCTTCGTACCAATCCCCAAAATCATGGCGAGTCCTCCTACTAATTCAATAACAGCTACGATATAAGCTAAAAATCCAGGAATCCCAATACTGTCGAAAAAGCCGACAGTATTTCCAATCCCTGCCTGGAATTTATCCAAGCCATGAATAAAGAAAATAATTCCTAATACGACTCGCAGGATGAAAGTGCCTGTGTCTTGTTTACTCACCCTGTATCACTCCTTTTCCTATTTTTTGTAAATCAAAGCATGTATATGAACTTCGCTTTAATTACTTTTCGTAAGTAAGTATAATTAAATAATTAAATGATGTCAATGAATAAAGTTACAAAAAGTAAGTTTGTTATTATTTATATCTATTTGTGGTAAAATAATGGCAGAGGAGTGATAAAGTATGAATACATCTCAACTTTGTCCTAAGTTTGAAAAAGCGATGAGTTTGTTAAGTAAACGCTGGACCGGTTTGGTCATATATCAGCTGCTTTCCGGTCCTCAGCGCTTTTGCACCATTGAATCATCGATTGGTATTAGTGGAAGACTCTTATCGGATAGACTCAAGCATTTAGAGAGTGAAGGGATTGTCAAACGAGAGGTGTTCCCAGAAACGCCGATTCGGATTGAATATTCATTGACTGAAAAGGGACAGGAATTACAACCTTTTATGAAAGAATTAGAGAAATGGTCGCAAAAGTGGATAGATACCGAGGAAACCGTGTCAAAATGAAGATGTCGTGATTGCATGCGAAAAGGGCGGCTTACAAGCAGCACGCCCTTTCCTTTTTAAATCACTTTTGTATTAATTTCATCGCTTTTAGTTAATTCCCAGGAAATTTCTGTTTCCTCAACACTTCTTCAATCCCCTGATAGTAACGTCTGCTGAAAAAGGCAGCTACAAATTGGGTCCACGTTCCGAACCGGTTATTTTTCGTTCGTCCTTCCAAGTAACGTGAATAGATATCATTATAATCTTCCAACAGTGGTTGAAGCTCACGGTTGTAACGTTCTTCGTGATACACCGCTTCTTTCGGAAGGCGTGGTTTTTGGCCGTCATCTTCCCCGGGATGACCAATACAAAGGCCGGATATAGGAATTACGTATTCGGGAAGATTCAGCATGTCGATCACTTCTAATGCTTTTCTGCGAATGCCCCCAATCGCAACTGTACCGAGTCCAAGTGATTCAGCTGCCGCCACTGCTGTCCCAAGGGAAATGCCGACATCCGTCGTTCCTACGATGAGTGAATCGATATCATTCGTTACGTTTAAAGAGGTTCCTTCCATTTCACTCGCAAGATATGTACGATAAAAGTCTGCGCAAAAAATCAAAAATACAGGGGCTTCTTCTATGTGCTTCTGATTTCCGCACAGTTCAGCAAGCTTCTTTTTACGTTCTTCATTCTTTACCGCAATAATGGAATACTGTTGTCCATTAATCCAGTTCGGTGCAGCCTGAACGGATTGGATAATTTGATGAAGCTGTTCCTCTTCTACCGGTTTGTCTTGATAAGAACGAAACGAACGATGGGCTTGCAATGATGCAATTACTTCATTCATGGATGACTACCTCCAGTGTAGTAATACAAGATCTCCATTAAATTGTACCAAGAGCCCGGATGAAAAGGAAAAAGTTTGCCCAGCATAGGCTGTGTACAGAATTTATTTCTTGTAAACTCCCTGCGTGTGGCCATCAAGGGAACGAAGCATAATGTGACGATGATATATTTGAAGCTGGTTATTTATTACCAGCTTTTTTTCATTGACAACTGCTTTTACCTCTCAAACTACTACCTCTTTATCTCACTGTCCTTACATTAAGGCGTTATGTTGGTTGTCCCACTTTGTCATCATTATCAATTATTATCTTAAATTCTCAATTTTCACTTCAAATCAAAACATTATGAACTATAGAACTTCGGTTTTTAGCTCATAAACAGAAGTTTCTTTCTTGACAATAGAATACTTACTGTATGATAATGATTATGTAATTAGAATAATTATTGTTTGTGAATCGTTTTCACTTACAATAATAAACAACATATCTTTTAGGAGGAATCGAATCATGTCAGTTATCGGAACAACAGTAAAACCTTTTACAGCACAAGCATATAAAAATGGAGAATTTGTAGAAGTTACAGAAGAAAACTTTAAAGGTCAATGGACAATCCTTTGCTTCTACCCAGCTGACTTCACTTTCGTTTGCCCAACAGAACTTGAAGATCTACAAGAGGAATATGACACATTGAAAGAAATGGGTGCTGAAGTATACTCTGCTTCCACAGACACTCACTTTACACATAAAGCATGGCATGAAACTTCAGATGCTATCGGAAAAGTAACGTATACAATGATTGGTGATCCATCCCTTACACTCCCTGCTAACTTTGAAGTTCTTCGTGAAGGTCAAGGACTTGCAGACCGTGGAACATTCATCATCGACCCAGATGGTGTCATCCAAGTAGCAGATATCCATGCAGAAGGTATCGGCCGTGACGCAAGTGTGATCGTTGAAAAGCTTAAAGCTGCTCAATATGTACACAACAATCCTGGCGAAGTATGCCCGGCAAAATGGAAAGAAGGAAGCGAAACCCTTAAGCCTAGCATCGACCTTGTAGGTAAAATCTAAGGAGTGGAACCAAGAATGCTTGATAAAGATATAAAAGCACAATTAAGTCAATATCTTGAGCTTCTCGAAAACGATATTGTTCTTAAAGTGAGTGCGGGGTCGGACGAGGTATCAAAAGATATCTCCGACCTCGTTCATGAAATTGCTTCCATGTCGGAAAAGATTTCAGTAGAGGAAACGGAGCTAGAACGTACTCCTAGTTTCAGTGTGAACCGCGTGGGAGAAGATACAGGGGTCGTTTTTGCGGGTATTCCGTTAGGCCATGAATTTACGTCCCTTGTATTAGCTCTCTTACAAGTGAGCGGCAGACCTCCAAAAGTAGATCAAAGTATTATTGATCAAATCAAGAACATTAGCGGGGAATATCATTTTGAAACGTTTGTCAGCTTAAGCTGTCATAACTGTCCGGATGTCGTACAAGCGCTAAACATCATGAGTGTGTTGAACCCGAATATTACTCATACGATGATTGACGGAGCCTCCAACAAGGAAGAAGCAGAACGCAGAAACGTACGAGCGGTACCTGCTGTTTTCTTAGATGGGGAGTTCTGGAATGGTGGACGTATCACGATTCAGGAAATTCTCGCGAAATTGGGTGAAGGTCCAAGCGCAGAAGATTTTGCCGACAAAGACCCGTATGACGTTCTTGTCGTCGGTGGCGGACCTGCAGGTGCAAGTGCCGCGATTTATGCAGCACGAAAAGGTATCCGTACAGGCATTGTAGCCGAGCGCTTTGGCGGTCAAGTTCTCGACACTCTAAGCATCGAAAACTTCATCAGTGTTAAAGCGACAGAAGGACCGAAGCTCGCCCAGGCTCTTGAAGAACACGTCAAAGATTATGATATCGACATCATGGATCTACAGCGTGCCAAGCGTTTAGAAAAGAAAGACCTATTTGAGATTGAACTGGAGAACGGCGCGGTCCTCCAGAGTAAATCTGTCATCATTTCGACAGGTGCTCGCTGGCGGAATATTAACGTCCCTGGAGAACAAGAATTGAAAAACAAAGGGGTCGCTTATTGTCCTCACTGTGACGGGCCTCTTTATGAAGGAAAAGACGTTTCCGTGATTGGTGGCGGAAACTCTGGTGTCGAAGCTGCGATTGACTTAGCGGGTATCGCAAAACACGTCACCCTTCTCGAGTTTTCAGCTGAGCTAAAAGCGGACCAAGTCCTTCAAGACCGTCTTCACAGCTTACCCAACGTTACGGTCCTTACCAATGCTGCAACGAAAGAAATCACAGGTACGGATAACGTGAACGGTCTGACGTATACAGACCGGGAGTCCGGCGAAGAACATCATGTGGAATTAGATGGCGTCTTCGTTCAAATCGGCCTCGTTCCAAATACGGAGTGGCTCGAAGGAACGCTTGAACGTGATCAAGTCGGTAACATTGTGGTAGATAAGCGTGGAACGACTTCTATTCCAGGTGTCTTTGCTGCTGGGGACTGTACCGATAGTGCGTATAACCAAATCATTATTTCGATGGGATCTGGCGCTACTGCTGGTCTCGGTGCGTTTGATCACCTCATCCGCAACTAACATGATATCTGCAAAAAAATCGCTGCCTTAGTGTGGCGATTTTTTGTTTTGTAACTTGCCTCCCTTTCCGGAGGATGTCGCCATCCGTACCGCGAGCCGGAATACCTGATATTTTAACCGAAACTTGTTAGAATAGAGGTAACAAGGAGAGGAGGAGTTTGAGATGGCTAAACCTCGAAGAGCAATTGTCAAAAAGAAAGAAATGCGGACAAAAGAAATTTCAACAATGATTGCCGAAGGCGGGTTAGGTGCAGAAAGGTATTATGATATAAAAAAGAGAACTTCTTCTTCAAAGAATAGGAAATTATCCAAAAATAACAAAAAGAATGGATAACTCATCGGCAGCAAAGAAAAATACTCGCTTGGACGAACGCCCGAGCCTCCTCACGACCGTGGTGAGGTCTCGGTCGCCCATTTTACCGCTTACCTCGAATTTTTCCCTCCCTCCAACATTTTCTCCCTCTTCTCCCGTACTGGCCCTGCTCACAACCTTCCCCCATCATGTTTCATTTAAATATGAACGGGCTACATGAAAAGAAAAGGAGGTTTTCACATGGGAACAGTAACGGCAACCGGTGCCATATTATTTTTAACTGGTTGGTTTGCCCTCGTTGAATTCGATAGTTTTCCTGAGTCGGAACGCAAACAAATATTACAAAAAATAAAAAGCAGTCCTGCCTACATTCTTCTCATTGCTTTCATGCCCATTGGTGTTTTGCTGAATGTGTTAGGAGCCATGGTGGGATCTGTCTCGATGATCATGATTGGAGCATTTCTTATAATTCTCCAAGGCATCATGGTGTCCCTCTTGTTTTGGAGAAGAAAGCGCTGGAAAAGCATCTTGCTGCTGACAGCAATTGTTTTACTGGGAATATTCGTGTTTATTCCTTACTTCCTTCCATCTTAAGGTACCATCACCCTATGGCAGCTTTCTACGTCACAGACTGTACAAGTACTGCGTTTCCTAATATGAATGAAACTTGAATATGTAAAAAAGAGGAAATCAAACTGAGCCCTTCTCCTCCTCCTGTCTATCTTGTACAATATTACCCAGAAAATGACAGGAGGAGATTCTATTTCAAACAATCGTATACTCTGCAGTCTTATCGGGCTCGTCGGATTCCTCTTCATAGCATCACTCGCCTACAGCGTTTTGAAAGACAATGACCCCTATAAGCATTTCACTGGGCTAGGCGACACTATTTCTATTTCAACGGATGATACGACCATCGCTTTTTCCTACTACAAGGATGGGAAGGAAGCCATTTACACTGGAAACGTGGATGGAAAGAATGTAGAAAAAATTACGGAGCCCGAAGAAAAAACAGATCATCGGCAGCCGCAGTTCTCCCCAGATGGAAAAGGTTTAATATATGTAGCTGCCAACCCGGATGGGGTTCAGACGATACATTACCAATCTGACCTTACCAGCGATGAAACGAGACCGCTTACGGGAACAGATCATCATGTGTTCAGCACTGCCTTTTCTCCAGATGGCAGTACCGTCTATTATATTGCCATGCCAGCGGAAGATTTTCAGAAACCGGAAGGGGAAAAGGAGAATGGAGCAGAATTATATTCCGTAGATGTAAAGGGCAATCCGCCTCAGAAACTAACAGATAAAGATTCATATGCGATGAACGAGCTTTCCGTTTCTGCTGATGGGGAGAACCTATATTATACCGCTTTTCGTGACAAAAAGGAGCAGCTCTTCTCTTACAATCTCGAAACAGGAACAGAACAACCATTTTTAGAAGAACATACATCAGATGGCGTCTATCACCCTGCTTTCTCCCCCAACGAGGACTTTTTGGCCTATACAGCTGTGGCGGACACATCGGAGAATGGTACCTTTCAGTATGGGCTCTATTTAATGGACCTTTCCAGCGGAGAATCAACAAGGCTTACAGATTACAACGCTTCTGTAACTTCTCCCGTCTTTTTTCATCAGGAGGATCGTATCGCATTACTCGTAGAAAGCAATTGGCCCAGTGAGCCGTCTTCCTATGAAGTGATGACTGTTTCTTATGACGGCAAAGAGGCAGCTCCCATAGAGCTGGATCTTCCTGAATCCGAAAACGACATCCAGCTCAAAGCGATTGCCGACAACGTAGTGAACCCGTTGACGATGACAGTTCTGTATCTCTTGCTGTTTGGCTTATTAACTGTTTATTTTCACAAAGCTTCACAAAAAACATATTTTCCTGCAAAATTAAGTGCCATCTTAAGCGGCATTGTGTTTGCAAGCTCCTTTGCAGGGGCTGCTTATAATGGATGGGCTGGTATCGGTCTATTTATGATAGCCGTATGGTTATTTGTCTGCACAGCTGTCCTCTTTCTGTTTGCGTTTGTTTACCGGTGGTTTGTGAGACGTTCCACTTTACCGTAACCTTTAGCGCGGAAAGAATCCCCATCCTTCCATTTTATCTTAGCCGTTAGGTTTATCACCTGGCGGCTTCCCCATGCAGTTTCAAGATCTTTCTGACGCTATGAAAAACAATATGGAAACTCTAATGATCCTTTGTTTCGTCCTTTTTCTTTTTAGAGCGCCCGCCAATAACCGCTATAAAGATTACAAGTAATGCCGCCACAATGGAAGAATTCATCCAATCACCTCTTATTCCATGTAGGTTTGTCTCGCCCCATCAATGATTCTTGATTTGCACCGAAGAAGACTTTCTTACAAATTGCTTATTCTGATCGTCTCTCCTATATTGTATCCGATCCAAGCTCCAATAAATGGGAAGGTATCGATAGGAAAATCCAACCTTGTAGTCGATATATCCTTGACAATAAATAAAATGGTAATGATAACACTGATGACACCGATGAAAACAATCTCCATTATTTTTCGTCGCTTCCACCGTTTCTCCCCTAAACGATTTCGGTCAAATTCCTGTACACGTCTACTAGCTTTTGTGCCAATCGGTCTTCCTGTTTTCAAGTTGTACACCATGATAGCTACTATGACCCATACAAGCACACAACATGCTCCAATCAGTAGAGAAGGCTTTATGTCCTCAGCAAAATAACCAAACAGCACGAATAATAGCAGCATGACGAGATTATATTGGACCAATTGCTTCTTTTTTAAATGCTTCACTTCTTGTATATCCGATTGCGCTGCCTCCATCATTACCCTCTCTTCCTATTGAGTATTGACTTTCACTCTACATGCCCGTGTTCCAACAAAGGAATGCATCCGTTCATGTAAGGGATCTAGGCATCGTCTTCTTTAAAAATGTTGCCGAATTTAGGTTTTTTAAAAAAGTTGATCGAATAACTAATAATTGAAAAGGCTATGAAAATCGCCATGTCCCAAGTCATTGTTTCAGTTACGAACGTAGTATAAGAGATAATCACCACCATACTTAAAAAGAAAATCACGTCTGATACCATACTTAACGTACGAAATATCTTACTTGACATCTTGGCTGTAATATTTTTCATCTTGAGCCTCTCCCTTCAACGACTGCAAATCGAATGTTTTATTTCTGAATGGCCCCGTTCGTTTCATAGCGTTTCTCTTATGTATGTATGATATTTTTTTTAAGCTTTGGCAGTTCTAAACATAGAATAATTGTTGGTAACATCATCACGGCTATGTAGCCTAAAACTCTATATTCCACGTTCATTAATTCAAAACCAAACATAGTGATCGGAAACATGAGGACAGTCATTAATAGAAATGGAAATATCATGATAGAATATAAGCCTTTTCCTTTTTTGTATGTAAAAACGGCGCTCCATTTTTCTTCATTCATATTAAAAATAATTTTCATTGTTTTAAAGAGTAACAATAACAATCCAACATACAAGAAGGAACTGATGACTTCTAACACTATGTAAGAGACGACAAACAAGAATATCTTCACACACAATCACCTCCACTCATCCATTGGATCACCATAAGCATGGAAAAACTCCCACTTGTATGCTTAAAGTGAGAGTTCTGATTAAATTGCACGATAATCAATCAAGTTTGAGCTGGTAACAATACGCACATTTTTCAAAACCATAAATCTCATAAAACCGATGCGCTTCTTCTCGAGCAATACCTGTATCTAAAAACATGGCTTTACATTCTTTATCTTCTGCTAGTTTTTTAGCATGATCCATCAACATACGCCCGTACCCTTTCCCACGATCTTTTTCGTTAGAAATAATACTAGAAACGTAACAAGACTTTCCCGAATGCCAGAATGTATTAAAATATGTACCATGACAAAAACCTTTTACTTCCCCTTCATCATAAAGAAAAAATGCAAAATCATTTTCATTTTCCAAGACTTCTTGATATACCTTTCTAACGGTGTCCTTGTCATAATCATTGGACGTCCATAAATTCTCAATGTAATCAAAAGCAATATCAAATTCTTCCATCGTTGCATTTTTAATTTCCATGTGATCACTCTTTTCTTGTTAAAATTTTCGATGTTTTTTACATAACAATCGGCATCCCCTGGCAAGAGGCTACTACTATTGTAGCATGTTCAGAATTGACAACAAGTACTCGAGCCACTGTAATTAAAGCACTCGGAACAGTGCTGATTGTCGCTCCAGGCGAACGCTTCATAAGACATATTTTTAATGAATGTCTTGAATTCCTTGCTCTATGAACCTTTCATGCGACATGTTTTCCAAGGGATTTTTCAATGTTTTGTCCCATGACCCTTCAATACAACCATTTATGGAATTAGAAATGGTTAAGCCGTTTCTTACACTAATGCCCCCCCCCGTTGGTTTAAGAAAGATTTAATTATACGATATTTTTAAGTGGAAAATGTCGAGTACGTTGCTGCTCGCTTTGCTAAGATGTATTCATGAAAGGAGGGATATGTTGTTAAAAGAATTAAATCAAGTCATTGACTACATTGACGTTCATTTAACCGAAGACCTGTCTCTTGAAAACATTTCTGAGTATGCTGGAGTTTCCGACTACCATTTAAGAACTATATTTTTTCACCTTTCTGGAATGACACTCCATGAGTATGTAAAAAATAGAAAATTATCGGAAGCAAATAAGGATTTATTGAACGGAGAAAAAGTAACGGAGGTTGCTTTTAAATATGGTTATCAGTCAGCAGACGGTTTTACAAGAGCATTTAAAAAATGGTGTGGTTTTTTACCATCCGAAGTACTGAAAAAAAGGATCAGTAAAACATTTCCTAAACTTTCATTCGTCATCACTGTAAAAGGAGGTATATCTATGGAATGTAGAATTGTAGACAAACCAGCTTTTTGCTTGGTTGGTGTAAGCAAACGAGTCCCTATGCAATTTGAAGGGGTAAATAATGAAATTGTGAAGCTTGCGGAAAGCATAACGGAAAAACAAAGAAAAGAAATGCGCTCTCTCCAAAATATAGAGCCTTATGAAATCGTAAATGCTTCTTACCACGCCGATGCAAATTTCCTAAAAGAAGAAGGATATTTAACTCACTTGATAGGTGTGTTAACCACTGAAAACCAAGTAAGTGATCAATTAGAGAAAGTACCAGTAGAAGCATGCACTTGGGCAGTATTCCCAAACGAGGGACCTTTTCCATCTACGTTACAAGAAACCATGGCAAAAACATATTCAGAATGGCTTCCCACTTCCGATTATGAAATAGTCCAGGCCCCGAGCTTTTCTTTCACGAAAATGGATGAGAATAAAAAAGATTACGCGTATAGTGAAATTTGGCTTCCTGTTCGGAAGAAATAAGAGACAGAAAGTCATTATACGCTGACCTTGATCGGATGTAATAAAGGTAGACTATCATTACAAAAAAGACCATAGGTGCTGCGAACACCTATGATCTACAATAGCTTGCTTCCTTTCAAGAGGACCGGGATAGACGAGAATAAATCACCCATGAGAGCCACCAACTCAAGGGTGATTTATTTGTGACAATAGGCTTTTGTAAGGTTCACACCCTGTTCCAAATGTAATATTCGTATATACGTGATACATTCAAACCGTCTTTCATATTGCCGCTGACTCTCCTTCAGCATACGTTTCATCTCAGCATTTCCGTCAGGTTCAAATTGTATAAAATGGTCATCCTTATTTCGTATAACAAGTGTAAATTTACCTTTACCGGGAATAGATAACTGAAACACAGAGTTCTCTGTATTCATATTCGAAATGTGTTCCATGAGCTCTTCTTAACTTTGAATGTTCCCATAGAAATCACCGCATGAAGATACTCTTTTTCATTATATCTTGTTTTTTCGACGACCTACCAATAATTTATATAAGGAGGGTTACGCCAATTATCACACCGAAGGATAGGAAATTCCCCCTCTACTGCTTTTTTCAGGAATATCTCGGTCCAAGTTTCTTTAGTCGATAATAATGAAGAAAAGTGTACTATTAATTTGTTCGTAAATTGCTCATAGTAACTGTAGACAGTGTAAAAATAAATTTGAAATGTGGAAAGGAGATATTCAGTATGGGAAAGCTAGATGGTAAAGTGGCAATCGTTACAGGGGCAGCACAAGGTATGGGCGCGATGCATGTTCGTAAATTCGTGGAAGAAGGTGCGAAAGTAGCGATAACAGATCTTAACCTTGAAGGTGCACAAAAACTAGCTGATGAATTAGGAGAAAACGCAATCGCTCTTAAATTAGATGTAGCTAATGAAGACAACTGGTTAGAAGTGGTAGAAAAAACAGAAGAAGCATTTGGTCCTATCAATGTGTTAATAAACAACGCAGGAATTGGTATCTTTAAAACATTAGAAGAATTAACGGTACAAGACTTTGAACTAACATTTAAAGTAGATGAGCTTGGTGTATTTTTAGGAATGCAAAAAGTGCTGCCTTCGATGAAAAAAGCAGGCGTAGGTTCTATTGTGAACATTTCGTCTGTAGATGGTTTGGTAAGTGCGCCAACAGCTATTGCATATAGTGCTTCTAAACATGCTGTAACAGGTATGACGAAAGGTGCTGCCACGGAGCTTGGGCAATATAACATCCGGGTAAATTCTGTACACCCAGGGATTATTAAAACACCTATGGCGGACCAACCAGATGTTGAAGAATATCTTAAACAACTTGAACAAGATATTCCGCTAAGAAGAAGAGCAGAAGTAGAAGAAGTATCTAATTTAGTTATATACCTTGCTTCTGATGATTCCAGCTACTCTACAGGATCACAATTTGTTGTAGATGGCGGAATGATTTCAGATTTATAAGTTATAACTTACAACAATGCAATAATTTCAAAGGTAAAAATCCTCCAAAATGCAGCGCGCACGAATGTTGACATAAACAGCATTCGTGCATTTTTTTTCTTATTTAATCAGCTTGAGTTGATTCTTTTGCAACAATTCTCCTCCTATCACAAGAGGCACTACAAAAATAAGCTAGGAATGACATTTTAAATTACTCTCATATCATTCCTAGCTAACGGCTTTGCCTAGAATGCTTAAAATATTCTTTTGTCTCATGTATAGTGAAATGCTGGTTGTGAATGTTACGAAATCCATTTAATGCTTGATTAGTCCATTTGATATTCATCTATCATTCACCTTGTTCAATCATCTCTAATACGTCTACCGTTGAATAAACTTTGCCATCTAATATATCTTTTTTGGCTTGAAGTAATTTTTGTTTTAGCTTCAGATCAGTATCAACATCTTCTTTTACTGTAGATTCAGGTTTTTCGATTAAAGTTAAATGATATTTTTACCGTCTAACTCTATAACTGATTCTTCATCATGAATAATACTTTTAATCAACTCTGCTTCATAGTCGTCAAGTTTTCTCATGCTCTTTTCAACCTCCCTTTCAAAATACTTACTTTTCATTATAAAACAGTTTTAATATACACCGAAACCCACAAAGGTTCAGCCAGTCATTTCTGGTTGACTTTTTGTCAAGATGTAATAATTGCTACGTTCTCAGCAGATAAATCATTGATGCGACAGTGCGAGAGAATTAACAAAGGCACTTGCCTTATTTCCCTGCCATTTCAATTATGATAGGGAATCCATAAGGGAGCGGTGGATACCCTTAGGATGAGGTGAGATAAGAATGTGTTAACTGTTAGTTTAACTATGAGAATGTAAAGGAATTATTATTAATACCTTTTGGTGGGCGTCTTGTTTGGCCTAAAAATTTAGGTCTGTCTTTCCATACGTTCTCAACCATTCCTATCACACCTTTCTTTAGGGAGGTTCACAATGAGATTCGCAGGTGTAGGCTTCGTGATGTTAGCCGCTATATGCTGGGGGATTAGCGGGGGAATTGCCGATATATTAATGACTAAGGGATGGAATCCTATTGTGATTTCCCTTTACCGAGGCGCTGTCGGTTTCATCTGTTTTTTCGCTTGGTTTCTCTGGCGTTTTAAACAAAATTGGACTTTCTCTGCTCGTTTATACATATGGTCCCTGCTCGCGGGAGTTGGTGTTGCCGGGAATTTCACTTTTTATTTTCTTAGTATCCAAGCCTCAAGCATTGCTGTTGCCGCTACTTTAATGTATACCGCGCCTGTATTCGTCCTTTTCATCTCCTTTTTAGTACGAATCGAGCGTTCGACTTGGTTTAAATGGGGGTGCATTTCCGGGGTGCTTCTAGGGATTATTCTGCTTACAGGTGCTTACAACACCGATTCCATTTCCGCCAGTTTTCTAGGGGCGGCAGCGGGGCTTGCTGCTGGCCTTTCTTACGCTTTGTTTATTTTCGGGTTTAAACATGCCTCTTCCATCGGAAAGCCGCAGACCACCTTAACCTTCGCCTTTTTTTCATTTTGTCTCATCCTTCTTCTTTTTACGGATATTGAGGAAGCCGCGAGTGTTGTAACATCAAGCGATATAGGATGGTTTCTGCTTTTAGGGATCGTGGGGGCTGGGATTTCATTTATAATCTATTTGATTGGCATTCGACGGACTACCCCGACCACTGCTTCCATGGTCGCTATGGTAGAGCCGGTGACTGCTTCATTATTTGGCGTTTTGCTTATGGGAGATCATTTGACCACTATTCAACTTCTTGGAATGATGCTCATCCTCCTTACAATTACCCTACTTAGTGTGAAGCAGTCGGAATGAAAAATTTATTTCTATGGACATTTTCTCAGTAGAATACAGTCTCCACAAAAAACTTCCACTAAGGTTTTTTGAAACAAAATCTATCTGTTCAAAAAGGAGCTTTGACGTCAGCATAAGTTTTCCTTTTCCTCCAATTCAGGTAGAATAAATACAATCCTATTTCCAGACGGCCGGTAAATGCTTTTGGAATGTATACTCCCTGCCTGGTAAATGTAGAAAACAAGGTGATATTGTGATTCAAAAAAGACTATCGGACAGTGTCGCAGATGATATTATGACGATGATTGCGATTGAAAAAAGATTTCTCCCGGGGGCAAAACTCCCAAACGAAAATGAATTATCAGAAGAGATGAACATTAGCAGAACGACGCTTCGTGAAGCGATCCGCATCCTCGTCACGAATGGCATTTTAGAGATTAAACGCGGGAAAGGTACATATGTAAAAGAAGATATTGATATCAATAATATAGAATCGTTAGGCTTTCTGTTAGAAGCGAAGATGAATGCGAAAGACTTATATGAAATGCGCCTCATTTTTGAGCCCGAAGCTGCTTACTATGCAACCGTTCGGGCTAGTGACACTGAAATCACGCGTATTTTAAAGTACGGCCAACAAATCGAGGAAAAAATTAAACGAAACGAAGACCGCACAGAAACAGAACAAAAGTTTCACCAATCGATTGTAAAAGCGACCCATAATCAATTTATGGAAAAGTTGATGCCTGTCATTTTCCAAGGTATCAATAAAGGTGTCATTCTCTCGAAAGAAAAAGAGCTCGCTCTTCGCGACACGGTGAGCGATCACCAAATGATTATGGAATTTATGAAAAATCGTAATGCGGAAGGTGCCGAAAGCGCGATGAAAATTCATATTTTGCACGCGATGAATAAACTAGGCCTTGAATAAGCTCCCCACCTGACATCTCGGGATCTCCTCCCGAGGTGTCTTTTTTTGTGAATCTTCCTCTGACTCTCTTCTACACCAAGACATCATACAACGTTATTGACAGCATACAACGTTAGTTATAATATTAAATTAATAGATAACTAGACCTCTTGTCATGCTTGTTTGACAAAAGGCTTGTGTACTTCTACAAAAATAGAAAGGTGTTTCTACTTTTCTATTTGACAAATAATAGATCGAGGATGTGTGCGTATGAGAAGAAGTGACACGATTAAAATCGGCGTTGACCGTGCTCCCCACCGCAGTCTGTTGTATGCGACCGGGAAAGTGAAAGCGAGAGACTTGGACAAACCATTTATCGGAGTGTGTAACTCGTATATTGATATTATTCCAGGCCACGTGCATTTGCGTGAATTTGCAGAGGTAGTAAAAGAAGCCATTATTGAAGCTGGCGGGATTCCCTTCGAATTCAATACGATCGGTGTGGACGACGGGATTGCGATGGGTCACATCGGGATGCGCTACTCTTTACCGAGCCGTGAGTTAATTGCGGACAGTGCCGAAACTGTTATCAATGCCCATTGGTTTGACGGTGTGTTTTATATTCCAAACTGTGACAAAATTACACCCGGCATGTTAATGGCAGCTGCTCGGACCAATGTTCCTTCTGTGTTTGTATCCGGTGGTCCAATGGAAGCAGGAACAAGCGCGAGCGGAAAACAACTGTCCCTCACCTCTGTGTTCGAAGGAGTCGGCGCATACAAAACCGGTCAAATGACGGAAGAAGAATTCAAGGATATCGAACAGAATGCCTGTCCGACATGCGGGTCTTGTTCAGGCATGTTTACTGCTAACTCGATGAACTGTTTAATGGAAATGTTGGGAGTGACTTTGCCTGGAAACGGTTCTGTAGTAGCGACCAGTGAGAAACGGAAAGATTTGATTCGCGAAGCTGCCAAACATCTCGTGCGCATGGTGGAGGAAGACGTGAAACCACGCGACATTATTACAAAAGAAGCGATTGATGATGCATTTGCACTTGATATGGCAATGGGCGGTTCCACGAACACTGTGCTCCATACATTGGCCATTGCGAATGAAGCAGGAATCGATTACAACTTAGCAGACATCAACAAAATTGCAGCTCGCGTTCCGTATTTGGCGAAAATCATGCCTGCCTCCGACTACTCCATGGATGATATCAATAAAGCAGGCGGCATCAGTGCCATCATTAACGAACTAACGAACATTCCTGGCGCCATCCATCCGGAGCGAATTACCGTTACCGGCGAGACTATCGGTGAGCTCGTAAGCGGATATGACATTAAGAATAAACATGTGATTCGACCAAAAGAGAATCCATACAGTCCAGTCGGAGGGTTATCTATCTTATATGGAAACATTGCCCCAGAAGGCGCAGTCATTAAAGTTGGTGCGGTGGACCCTTCCATTAAAGAATTTGAAGGCGAAGCGATCGTCTTTAACTCGCAGGAAGAAGCGCAAAAAGCGATTGACGATGGGGAAGTGAGAGAAGGACACGTCGTCATCATTCGCTACGAAGGACCAAAAGGCGGACCAGGAATGCCAGAAATGCTTGCCCCTACTTCCGCGATTATGGGACGAGGCCTTGGCAGCACGGTTGCCCTCTTAACAGATGGACGTTTCTCCGGTGCATCTCGCGGCATTTCGATTGGTCATATCTCTCCGGAAGCTGCGGAAGGCGGACCGATTGCCTTAATTGAAAATGGGGACATCATAGAAATCGATTTACCGAACCGTACTCTCAATGTCAATGTAACTGATGATGTGTTGGAAGAACGGAAAAAATCGTTGCCAGCGTTCGAACCAAAAATAAAAAAAGGATGGCTCGGCAGATATTCCAAACTAGTAACGAACGCATCCAAAGGCGGTATTATGAGTATCTAACCAAAGCGGCTTTCTTTCTATGAAAAACAACATAGAAGGAGAGTCCTTTTTTTAGAAAAATGTCTGAGCTAAATATTACCTACTTTTCGGTATGTCATTTATAATAGATTGGTACGCTTATTTAAATTTTACATAAAGGATGTGACAGCACATGAACATCGTTGCTATTGTAGGCAGTGTTCGAGAAGATTCGTATAATAAAAAGTTGGCAAAGTTTGTACAAGAGAGGTATGCAGATCGTCTAGATATTGAGATCTTAGACCCATCAACTTTACCTTTGTACAATCAAGATAAGGAAGAAGAGGCACCAGAATCAGTCGTAACATTTAAGGAAAAAGTAAAAGCTGCGGATGCTGTACTTTGGGTGACTCCTGAATATAACGGTTCGATTCCTGGGGTTCTTGGCAATGCGATTGACTGGTTGTCCCGTGTTGATCAAGTCATGATTGGGAAACCTTCCTTAATCATGGGAGCTTCCATGGGTAACCTTGGTACCGTGAAAGCACAAGCTCATTTACGTGATATTTTATTCGCACCTGGTTTACAATCTCCTGTCCTTATGGGGAACGAAGTATATGTAGGAGCCGTTCATACAAAAATGGATGAAGCGGGAACCATTACAGATGACGCTACTGTTGGGTTCCTAGACACCGTCGTAACGAACTTCGAAAACTGGATGAAGCAGTTCAAACATACGGTATCTGTGTAAGTTCACGTTTTTTAATTCTCTATAATGAATGATGGGTTACTACATATGGTCTCTTAGAAGGGGCACCATAGAAATAGCAGCCACGAGACAATCGAAACATCACCCGACAGGTTATCCCATCGGGTGATGTTTTTTATATAAAAGCGTAAGGATCCGTTTATCGACGACAAGTGTTGCTTCATGGATCCCCTCTTCCCTATTACTGAAGGGGAATGTTCGGATAACTAGGTTCCATTTTCCCCTGCCCTTGTGGCGGTGTGCCATGAATGTAGTTCGGACCTGGTTGCAATTGTGGTTTTTGGCCCATAGCTTTCGGAGACTGAATATATTCAAAATTAGCTTGACCATCAAAGCTTGACCCGCTCGCCCATCTGCCTGTTTTGCTTTCTTCGCCTTCTGAATAATTCATAAAAGAGTAAGATACCTCTTGCTTTTCATATTCTTGGTTAAACGTACTCGGTACAATGGATCCTTGTGTCTGTTCTAACTCTTCAATCGCAGCCATCCATTGATTTTGATGCATGGTGTCTCTCGCTATTAAAAAGGAAAGCATGTCGCGAACCCCAGGATCTGTCGTCATTTCATAAAGACGGCACACTTGAAGTCTGCCTTGAGATTCAGCATTCAGATTGGCCCTGAAATCCGCTAACAAGTTACCGCTGGCAATCGTGTATCTCGCGTTCCAGGGGTATCCTACACTGTCATTCGGCTGAGCGCCAATGCCACTTACAATAGCGTGCTGCGGATTCATACCTCCGAGCACTGCTTCCACTGCTGGATCTTTTGCTCCTTGTTCCTGATCATGAGCCGGAGCTCCGTCTAACAATTGAGCAATCATTGTTGCAATCATTTCCACATGAGCGATTTCTTCTGTTCCAATATCCAGAATCATATCGCGGTATTTGTTTTCAGCGCGACAATTCCAGCCTTGAAACAAATATTGCATCATCACGGACATTTCGCCAAACTGCCCGCCGAGTATTTCTTGCAGTTTCTTCGCATAAACCGGATCTGGCTGACTTGGTTTTGCATCGTATTGCAATTCCTTCACATGGAAAAACATCTTCCTTCCCCCTTCTTTTAGCCTCTCCGTTAGTGTGAGTCATATGTACGTAAGATATAGGGGAGAATGAAACCCATAGAAAGAAGGAATTGTTAATCCCGCCAATTAATGTCCGTTTCCTACCATTATGAGAAGTATCAGAGATATCGTCAGCATGGAGACGACCGTAATAGCAAGAGTGTAGAGAGGAACCTCCTTGACCAGGGTTTGATACTTTTCCGCAAACACATATACGACAGCTCCGGTCGGTAATGCGGACAAAATGACAACTGACATCGCCCATGTTTCATTGTCGAACGGAAAAATGACAAAAGCAAAAAGAAACGCAATCAATGGAAGCACCACTAATTTCAGGCTTAACAATGTGAGAAACTCAGATACATGATGGGTCTTACTTTTAAAAAGGCTGTTTTGTCCCCCTAACCCTAGCCCGATGGTGAACAGAGCCGCCGGGGCTGCCGCTTGTCCTAACGTATCGGTAAACACAGAGACGAAAGATGGGATCGGCACATGCATAATAGCTACAACGATACCTAACAATAAGGAAGCATTAATGGGATTTAACAGGACTGATGAACCAATCATTCCAGTAACAGGCAGAATATTTTTCTGATTACGATGTTTATTGTTTACTACCTTTTCCGTTTCAAATGACATAACGACCAAGGTGATAAGAATCACATCGTAAAGGAATGTCGCAAGAGCTGCGGCTACCGTACCATCTTCTCCAAAAATTGCGGTAAGAAGCGGAATGCCAATAAATCCTGTATTGCCATAGGTCGCTATCATTCCATACAGGCTCAGTTCAGGAAAATGGTGTTTCCATATGTATGTAAATAAAAATACAGTTATTATAAAACCGGTTAAAATGGTAAACAAGGTGGCAAGAATAAAGTTCTCATTGATAAGCTGGCTCACGGGCGCTGTCGACAACGACGAAAACAATAAGGCAGGCAGCGCAAAATAATATACAAAATGATTGAGGGAGACGACTCCTTCTCCTGGAATGAGGGACAGCCGATCGGCCACCCAGCCACACCCGATGATTGCAAATATAGGCACGATTACTTGCAAAAGTACAGCCATCGAATCCTCCTTCCTACGGTTTATGTCAAACCACTTCCCCACTCTATGAGCACGCTTCCCCTCCTCCTCTCTTCTCATCAGAAACAGTCAATAACTGAATATTTTATCACAAATAATCGCTTCATACAGGCACTTTTCATTATTCAAATGTTTATAATAATGTTATAATCAAATTAGTATTTGAATATTAACGACTAACATATATTCCCTTCTAAAAGAATTGAATTCTGCAAGATACAGTACAAGAGATGATTTTCACAGGCAGGAGGTGGCTTGGACCTATGTCAGAACATGATAAAAAACAAGTTTATCGGGTAAAAGGTTTTTCCTGAGCGGGCTGTGCGAAAACATTCGAAGAGAATGTGCTGCGCCTGGATGGCGTAGTCAATGCGAACGTTAATTTTGCCGCCTCCAAACTTACAGTGGAAGGCGACACTACTATAAAAGACTTAGAAAAAGCCGGCTCATTTGAACATTTACAAGTGGTGCCGGAAAATCAGTCATTTGAAGAGCGTCAGATACCTTTTTGGAAAAAGCATCTCTCTGTTCTTCTCTCACTCACGTTTCTCATCGCTGCCTTTGTCTCGCATGTATCGCTTGGCGGAGACTACTTGGTAACGACATTGTTGTACGTCACCTCGATTGTAAGTGGCGGTACCACATTATTTGTAACGGGGATAAAGAACCTTACACGGTTAAAGTTTGACATGAGAACGTTGATGACTATAGCGATCATAGGGGCTGCCATTATAGGAGAATGGGGAGAAGCCGCAGTCGTCGTCATTTTGTTTGCGATTAGTGAAGCGCTCGAAAGATATTCCATGGACAAAGCGCGAAACTCTATCCAATCTCTGATGGAGTTAACACCAAATGAAGCACGAGTCCGTCGACATGGTGCGGAACGGATGATTCCCGTAAATGACATAGAAATTGGCGATACGTTACTTGTCAAACCCGGAGAAAAAATAGCCATGGATGGAGAAGTAACGAAAGGCCATTCCACCATAAACCAGGCAGCCATCACAGGGGAATCGATACCGGTCGAAAAAAAGGTGTCCGATGACGTGTTTGCCGGAACACTTAATGAAGAAGGCAGGCTAGAAGTCAAGGTAACGAAACGAGTGGAAGACAACACATTGTCAAAAATTATCCATCTCGTGGAAGAAGCACAGGAAGAAAAAGCACCATCACAGGCATTTGTCGATCGTTTTGCGGCTTATTACACTCCACTTGTTATCATCGTTGCCTTCCTCGTCGCCATCATTCCGCCTCTGTTTTTCGAAGCAGCTTGGTCCACGTGGGTGTATCAGGGACTCGCCGTCCTCGTGGTAGGCTGCCCGTGTGCATTGGTTATTTCAACGCCGGTGTCCGTGGTTACTGCAATTGGAACCGCCGCTCGAAACGGAGTGCTCATTAAAGGTGGGGCGTTTTTAGAAGAGGCAGGAGCCATAAAAGCGATCGCTTTTGATAAAACAGGCACATTAACGAAAGGTGAACCGTCTGTAACCGATATTGTAATTTCCGATGGAAACAGAGAAACCAACCTTGCCATCGCCGCCGCTTTAGAAAAAAATTCTCAGCACCCGTTGGCATCGGCTATCGTCAGAAAAGCTCGGGAGGAAAACGTCTCTTATGAAGGGGCCGACATCCAAGATTTTCAGTCGATCACAGGAAAAGGAGTTACCGGACGGATAGATGAGGAAGTCTACTATATCGGCAGCCCCGGTTTGTTTCAATACATTCAAGCATCCTGGTGGGATGAGGAACAAGAACAAGACGTACAATCACGCCAGCAAGAAGGAAACACAGTTATTCTTCTTGGCACAAAAGAAACCTTACTCGGTATCTTTTCCATCGCCGATGAAGTGCGCGACACCAGTGCCCGAATGATAAAAGATCTCCATCAATTAGGAATAAATGACACCATTATGCTGACCGGTGATAACGAGGCGACCGCAGAAGCCATTGGACGTAAAGTTGGAGTAACATCCATCCAAGCAAACCTGATGCCGGAAGACAAAGTCACCTTCATGAAAAAACTCACCGCCCGACACAAAAAAGCGGCCATGGTGGGAGACGGGGTGAACGACGCGCCTGCTTTAGCAAGCAGCACCGTAGGCATCGCAATGGGAGGCGCCGGGACAGATACAGCACTCGAAACCGCAGATATTGCTTTAATGGGAGATGACTTAGCCAAACTTCCCTTCACCATCCATTTAAGCCGGCGGGCTCTGACCATCATTAAGCAAAACATTACCTTCTCCCTTGCCATCAAAGCGTTAGCCTTATTACTCGTCATCCCTGGCTGGCTTACGTTATGGATCGCCATCTTTGCGGATATGGGTGCAACATTATTAGTGACGCTGAACGGACTTCGATTGCTGAAAACAAAAAAATAAATTAATTATTTTTCTACCATACTCTATTCATCGATTTTACATAGAGTATGGTAGATTTTTTACATTGATTCTTCAATATAAGCAACAGGTCTCGCCCATGCCCCGCTCGCTTTTTCAATGTTGACGGGAAAACAAGAAACTTTAAATCCGTGACGGACCGGGATTTGGTCGAGATTTGCGAGCTTTTCGATTTGGCAATACTCTTTTTCGATGCCGACGTAATGAGCATCCCACATAACACCTTTTTCCGGATTGGCTTGATGCTGCTTCGCTTGAACGGTCAAAGGAATATCCCAACCCCAGCCATCGGTGCCCACGACTTTTATTCCTTGGTCCAACAGCCAATGAGTCGCTTCGGCCGAGACTCCGGCATGCAAAAAAGCATAAGACTCATCATAGATTTTCTTATCGGCATCACTTCGAACGAGCACGATATCGTAAGGTTTTAATGAGTAATTCATATCTGCGAGCTGCTCTTTTAAGTCATCAGACGATATTTCATACCCCGGCGGGTGCTGACTGAAATCAAACAACACCGCATCCGCATAAAACCATTCCAATGGCATCACATCAATTGTTCGCGCTGGTTTTCCTTCCGACTGTTCCCCGTAATGCCAAGGGGCGTCAATGTGGGTGCCCGCGTGCGTGTTGGCGGTCACGGTTTCTGTCGCCCAAGCTTTGCCGTGACGAAATGCTTCCTTTTCAATCCCCAAGAGTGATGCTCCTTGTTCAGCTCCCTCTTCATGAGAGTGATACACAATCGATGGAGGCAGCGGTTCTTTCACGTCGGGGCTTAACGGGACACTAAGATCAATTAATTTTACCATCTGCTTTCCTCTCCTTTCCTACTACTTGTTCGCCAATTCGATGGATATTCCTTTTTCACGAACAAAAGCGCCTGCCGCCACAGTGCGGGTGGAAGCGACCTTGAGCCGATGGCGTCTGGAGCTGGACGAGTTAACTCAAGAGAATAACTTTTAATATTTCCTAAATACCAAAAAAAGCAAGCATCCCGTCTGCTATCAGTCATGCTTGCTTGTTTAAACGTAACGAGGGATGAGTGAACGTGACAGAAATGCCTTAACGGGCTGAAAATATCGAATTACCGTTGTAATTTAACTCCATTTATCTCAAGGTGGGCACGAAAAATGTCCATGCTTGAAGGCAATTCATCTTTATCATCCCAAGTGGCCTGATCCCAAATACCTGAACGTTTCAGCGCCCGCGCACAATGAATAAAGCATTCCTCCACATCCACACCAATTCCCAGCAATGGAGCTTTTCCGTCCAGACTCATTTTCTCAAGGATGTCGTCATTTTTGATAATAGTTGCTTTTCCATTGATACGTAACACTTCATGTAACCCGGGGATAAGAAAGACTAAACCGACATGTTGGTTAGACAAAATGTTAAGTAGCGAATCCGCCCTCCGGTTTCCAGGACGCTCGGGAAGGACTAATTGATGCTCATTTAAAACAATGACGTTGTTCGGCTGATCCCCTCTTGGAGACACATCACACGTTCCTTTTGCATGTGACGTGGATAGAAAATAAAGCGGAGATTGGGCAATAAATGCCTCACAGTGTTTATCCAATTTAGCGATTTCTTTTTTGATCACGTGCTCATGAGGATATCCGGTTATCGTTCTGATCTCTTCTTCCGAAGTGAGTGCATCTTTTGAAAAATCGATCTTGTCCATGTATTTCCTTCCTTTCTGTCACTCGCTTGATATAGAAGACCGTATCCTCATTTCGTTTTTTACATGATGTCTTCCTTTTGGTATTACCAAAGGAGCGTCGGATATCGGATCCTTGATTACCGTACAATCGAGTCCAAAAATTTCTTTGACGATGCCGCTCGTAATAACATCGGAGGGATCCCCTTCTGCTATTAATTTCCCTTGTTTTAACGCGAAAATATAATCAGCATAACGTGCAGATAAATTAATATCGTGTAGGACCATCACAATGGTCGTTCCATACTGTTGATTAAGATCCGTGAGTAGATCAAGAATTTCTACTTGATACGTAATATCCAAAAAGGTAGTCGGTTCATCTAAAAAAAGAATGTCGGTTTGTTGTGCTAAGGCCATAGCAATCCAAACACGCTGCCGCTGTCCCCCCGACAGTTCATCGATAGGACGGTTGGCTAGCTCTGTAACATTCATAATGTCCATCGCTTCCGCTACGGCTTTCGTATCTTCTTTTGTCCAACCACCGAGCAAAGACTGGTGCGGAAATCTTCCCCGCCCGACTAAATCCGCCACCGTAATTCCTTCTGGCACGATGGGAGATTGAGGCAGCAGTCCAAGTATGCGGGCCAGCTGTTTTGGCTGAAGTTGATCAATCGGCGTCCCGTCCAGAGTGGCTTTTCCGTATAATGGTTTCAACAGTCTCGTCAGTGTTTTTAAGAGCGTCGATTTCCCGCAAGCGTTCGCTCCCATAATGACACTTATTTTATGACTCGGGATGATAAGGTCCACTCCATGGACGACTGTTTTGTTTTCATAGCCTGACTTAATCTGTTCCGCTTCGAGCAGGTGTGTCGTTTTCATCATAAATCTCCCTTTCGATTCATGTGGATCAGTAGGAAAATCAAATACGGCGCCCCAATAATGGCCGTAATAATACCAGCCGGATATCGATAGTCAAAAGCAAATTGTCCAAGTAAGTCAGCTGCCAACACTAAATTCACTCCAACCAGACCAGCGGGAACGAGACTCAAAAAGCCTGCCCCTACTAATCTTTTGGCGATAGGACCGGATAGAAAAGCGACAAAGGCAATAGGACCTGTCGTTGCAGTAGCAATGGCTATCATACAAACAGAGCCTAGAATGAGACCAAGTCTTGTTTTGTCCGTATTCACTCCCAAAGATATAGCAGATTGTTCTCCAAGCTCCAATATACTCAACTGTTTCCCCAGAAGAATGACAATCGGAGTAAAAAAGAGAACGGTAAAAATCAAAGGTGGTAGTTCATGCATCTGGGTTCCGTTTAGACTTCCTGTTAACCAGCGGAGGGCAGCAGGGATATCTTGTTGAGCGCCGACTAATAAAAAATACGAGATGAACGCATCAAGCATGGCCTGCAGCCCAATTCCGATGAGAATTAACCGGCCAATCGAAAACACCTTTCCTCTTGATAGCAGATAGATCACGATAACCGTAGCGAGCCCGGCAACCACTGACGCAACGGATATAACCATTCTGTCGGCCTGTAAAATAATAATACAAAATACTGCCCCGGCACTCGAACCGGAAGTGATCCCAATCACGTTTGGATTAGCAAGGGGATTGCGAAGCATCGTTTGAAACACGCACCCGCCGATCCCGAAAGCAAAGCCAGCTAACAGCCCAGCCAGCATTCTCGGTAAACGTATCGTATTCACAGCAAATGATACACCTTGGACCTGTTCACCAAATAACACCCGAATCACATCAGAGATAGAATAGATGGTGTTTCCTAATAAAAGCATCGATACACTCAAAACACAGGCAAGTAACGCTAAAAGACTTGTAACTGCCATTCCTCGCAGGCGCCTTTGACGTCTGCCGGTACTAATCATTTCTAAAGACGATGTATTATTCATAACGACCGCACTTTCGATTTCATTGCTAAAATAATTAAGATAGGTGCCCCGATAAAGGCGGTGACCACCCCGACCTCAAGCTCCCCCGGACTGCCAATCAGCCGACCGGTTATATCCGACACCGTTAATATAATGGCACCGGCAATGGCAGACAAAGGGATAATGTACCTGACATCCGGGCCAAGAAGAAGGCGGATAACATGCGTCGATAACAGACCGACAAAACCAATCGGCCCTGCCAGTGCGGTAGCCGCACCACACAACAGCACACCTGCCATCGCTGCCGCAAATCGCAACGTTCCTGTTCGAACACCTAGCCCATTCGCTGCCTCATCTCCAAGAGCCAGTGCATTTAAAGCCGGAGCGGATAATACAGCAATAAGAATTCCAATAATTAGAAAAGGAAGAAAAAGAGAGATACTGCTCCATGTCCCTGATCCGACACTTCCTACTTGCCAAAAACGAAACTGATCCATCACAGTAGAACGAGGAATCATAATCGCAGTAACCAAGGATGAAAGCGCCGCACTAGTCGCAGCCCCCGCTAGGACAAGCTTGATCGGAGTAGCTCCTCCCCGCCCCATTGATCCGATTCCGAAGACAAATACTGCGGTAACAGCCGCTCCCGCGAGAGCCAGCCATATATATTGGCCGGCAGTTGTAATGTGCCAGAAAGCCATGCCGCAAACAACAAATAAGGAAGCGCCCATATTAACACCGAGTATACTCGGGTCCGCAATCGGGTTGCGAGTCACTGCTTGCATCAATGCCCCGGCCACCCCTAAAGCAGCACCACAAAGCAGACTGAACACCGTTCGGGATATTCGTTTCCGTACGACATCCGCTTCGTAGGATTGTACCTGCTGATGAAATAAGCCGTCGATCAGACCATCCATCGTCACAACCCGTGACCCGAGAGCTAATGAACCGATCACACATAGCCCTAACATCAAGAGAGAGAAGATGAGAACGATCGTTAAGTTGCTTGGGACATACGGCTTGTTTTGCTTGTTTTTTAAGATAGTCACATTACTCATTTACTTTATCTGCTGCTTCTCCTAATAATTTCAAATATTCATCCGTCGTATATTTGATCGATAATGGGTTCGGATTTACAGAAGCAGCGAGCGGCGTCCCATTACCGATGAACACAACAGAGCCACGTTGAATGGCTGAAATTTTCCCAAGGAGAGGATCTTCCTTCACGGCCTGATACAGACTGTCATCTCCATAACTGATAAGAATATCCGCGTCATTCAGGATGTCTGCATTTTCAGCACTCAGGCCCATGGAGAAACTGTTTGGATCTTGAATCTGTTCGATGACACTTTCCGGGTATGTCATCCCCAACTCTTCCAGAAATGCCCCACGTGGATCAGCCGGAGTATAAATATGTAATTGAGACATGTCTTTTGCCGAAAAATTGACCCATGCCACTGTTTTCCCTTTCAGTTGCGGATACTGCTTCACTTTTTCTTTGATGAGATTCTCTGTGTCTTGGATGAGCTCTTCGCCCTCTTCTTTCATTCCCATCCCCGTCGCATTCAGCATGACTTGATCACGCCATGTCGTTAACCACGGACCATCTTGATAGGCGACAACCGGGGCGATTTGGGTAAGTATGTCGTAATCCTCTTGTGTAATCCCAGAATAAGCAGCAAGAATGACATCCGGGTTCGTATCCGAAATGGCCTCAAAATCAAGTCCATCTGTGTCTTGGAATACATTCGGATTTTCCACATTCAATTCTTCTAGCTTCTCAGCCGTCCAAGGTAACAGCCCACTCTCGTCTGGTACGCCATAATTCGCTTCTGAGAAACCTACAGGAACGACACCTAAGGCAAGAGCTACATCATGGTTGGCCCATTGGATAGATGCCACACGTTCCGGCTTTTCCTCAATCACCGTTTCGCCAAAAGCATGCTCGATCACAATCGGATAGTCACTGTTCTGTTTATCAACGCCCGCTTTGTCGCTATTTTCCGAAGCGGCATCCTCAGAAGATGCATCAGTAGAAGCACTTGAGTCTTCCCCGGAGCATCCAACAAGAACGATTAAAAATAAGGTGATGACAAGGAATGATAAGAAAGAAAGATTTGATCTAACCTGCACGTAAAGATCCTCCTTTATGTAAAATTTAATTTAGATGATAAAGATTCTCATTATCATTTGTTTAATAGTCTATATTCGGTGTCACAATTTGTCAACGTAAAATTCAAAAAATAGGAATGAATGATTAAAAAACTGCACCCCGATAACGGCTGGGGTGCAGTCCAAACTCTTAAGCATTGTATTCTATCATCATAGGACTTGTATTTTATTCTTCTTCCTCTTCTTCTGCGTCGGATTCAGAGGCAAGCAGTTCATCCGGGCTAAAGCTCATATCTTCGAGGTTAAAGTTAATAATTTGAACGAGCTCATCGGCATCAATATTTAATATAGGTTCCACCACATCTTCTACTACAGAATCGTCTTCAGGAGTGGTCTCTGCCGGCTGCTCTGCATCCGTGTTTTCTTCAGGAGCTTCTGTTCCTGTATTTTCATCTGGTGCTTCAGCTCCGGTATTCTCTTCTGGCGCTTCAGCTCCGGTATTCTCTTCTGGTGCTTCA
>NZ_FONT01000009.1 GCF_900113025.1 Alteribacillus iranensis
TTTACAAAAGAATCATGCGATTCTTTTGATTATCCGGTATTAGCCCCGGTTTCCCGGGGTTATCCCAGTCTCTAAGGCAGGTTGCCCACGTGTTACTCACCCGTCCGCCGCTCGTTCCACAGGCGTCACCCCGAAGGGATCTGCCTGCTTCCCGCGCTCGACTTGCATGTATTAGGCACGCCGCCAGCGTTCGTCCTGAGCCAGGATCAAACTCTCCATAAAATTGGATTATTTGATACAAGCTGTAAAGCGATTGCTCGCTTTGTTTCTTTTATAAAGAAATTAACAGACGCTTGACTTTCATTCAATTTTCAAAGGACAACCATTCATTCGCCGTTCTCTCCGGCGACTTATTAATAATAACACCGTTACTTAATGATGTCAATAACTTTTTTTGCGCCTTCCGCTTGCTTAGCGAAGCACTCTCTCTTGAGGCGCATTTAATAATTTAACATTATCCTCTCCAAGAGTCAACAATTTTTTTTAAAGTGATTTTTAAAAGATCATTTCCTCCAGCGGCTCTTATATTTTACACATATCTTGTCCTCTTCTACATACATATTAGCCAAGAGACATCTGAAGGGAGAGGGATGAAGTGGCAAAAAAAGTGTGGTTTATTCGTAGTAAAAACAGCAAATTCTATTTCCTCCTCGTCTTAATACTATGTGTGTTGACTGGAGGGCTACTACTCAATCAATCCTTCTTACCTGTATTTTCTACGAAAGATGGGCCCGCTGCTTTTTACAGGGCAGAGATTGATGAAAAAGAAATAGCGTTAACATTTAATATTAGCTGGGGAGAACAGAGGGCCATTCCTATACTCGACACCCTGAAAGACCATGATATAAAAGCAGCTTTCTTTATATCAGGAGCGTGGGCAGAACGACACCCTGACATTGTGGAACGAATGGTTGAGGATGGACATACTCTCGGTAATCACGGCTATCGTTTTGAACATTATCCGAGAATGGATAATGAAGAAATAGTAAGAGATTTAAATTTAAGTCACAAGAAGATAAAAGATGTTACGGAAGAGGATGTAACTTTTTTTCGCCCCCCTCACGGCGACATTAACCAAGAGGTCTTAGAAATCATAGATCGTTTTGGCTATGACACCATCCATTGGAGTATCGGGGGAGACGATTGGAAAAACCCCGGGGTCGATACCATTGTAACTAGTATTACGAGAAACATTCAGCCAGGTGACGTCGTTTTACTACACGCTTCCGACTCCGCTAAACAAACAGGTGAAGCCTTGCCTCAAATTATCGAGAAAGTACAGGCAGAAGGTTATCAATTTGTGGAACTAGAAGAGCTTATATCCCAAGCAGATGGCTCGGTACAAGAAATAAATTAGTGGATGTCCAATACGTAAAAACCAGGGGTCGTCTTTCATAAACGGCCCCTGGTACTTGTGTAAATAAACCTATTTTTTATTTGGCTCTCTTGTCAGTCGATGTAGCGTTAGCAACTGCCATGTATTTGCAGTCAAAAGAGGTGCCAGATAAATCCATAACCATTTTGATTCATTCACAGCATTTACTGTTAATGCCGGAATCCATTCAATCGTCGTGATGACATACATAAAGAATAAAGCAGATAAAAATGTCTCTTTATTCGTTTCCTTCTGTTTTTGATACGCCACTATTAATGAAAAAACTAACAGTAAAACAGGCATTACCATATAACCCCAAAGTGTCTCGTCTTCCGAAGCAAACGCGATGTAGCGTAAATAAATCAAATCAAAAAACACAAATACCACGAGGACAGCCTGAACCCAGTTCCAAAGTCGAACTGACTTAAATAGTCCAAGTGCTAATCGGTGAAACGTTAAATATGCAAAAAAGCCCATTTGAGCAACGAGACTAATCGCAGCACATATACCAAACATCCATAAAGTTCCAAATAAGAAATTTAAAAACCCACCACTAAAGTATGTCTCCGTATCAAGTAAAACACCTGTTATCGTTCCGGCTGCAGCACCGATAACTAAGGTAGTAAAAAATAAATATACGAGTTTCCTTGAATTCAAAGTCAATCGCTCTCCTCGTCGTTCGTCATCCTATCGTATTGATTTTACCAACCTAACTGTTAAAAATCTATACAAGCATCTTGTTGTGAATAATTTTTCACATCTGTCCCAAAATAAACAATATCACTCAGAGAAACGTAAGAAAGGAGCGCATTCCTCATGATGCGTTATATAAAATTAAGTTTGGCTCTTCTTGTTTGCATCAGTTTTTTGTTTGGATGTGCTGCTCAGGCAGAAAATCAAGGCTCTGGTGACACCGATTATGAGAACACAAAAAAGATGATGATTGATTTGTTAAAGAGTGATGACGGCAAAAGTGCTATGCGTGAAATTTTAAAAGATGAAAAGCTGAGAGAGAATCTCATTATAGATGAACCCACTGTAAAAAAAACCATAGAAACGACACTAACGTCTGAAAAAGGAAAAGCATTCTGGCAAGAAATTATGAAAGATCCTGAGTTCACGAAAACATTTGCTGAAAGTATGCAAAAAGAAAACGAAAAACTTCTCAAAGGACTAATGAAAGATCCAGAATATCAGACGATGATGATGGACGTTATGAAAGACCCTGAGATGGAGAAAGCTATCCTTGAGCTTTTAAAAAGTAAGGAGTATCGCCAACAAGTGATGACAGTTATGACTGAAGCGTTTGAAAGCCCACATTTTAAGGCGAAGATTAGTGAGGTTTTAGGAAAAGTTGCCGAAGAACAAATGAGTAAAGAAGAAAAAGGCGGCAGTGAATCTGGCGGTAACCAGGAAGGAGGCGGCTCATAAAAGGTACCATGAATGAAAAACGCTGCGATGCAGAAGATTTCTCTTCAGCATGGCAGCGTTCATTTTTATTACGTTAGGGAAATCTAACATTTAGGCACCCCAATTTAGCCGGAGTTCCGAGCCGTTACATTGTCCTCAATAGTGGATGAATGACTACGTATCGTTCTGTTTGGTCCACAGCCCTTTCATCACAAAGAACAGAGAATCTTCTCGAAAAAACCAATCCTATTTAAGCAGAGTGTATGTTTTTATTTCCCAACTTTCTCAGTAATTCGTTTCGTGATTTCACCGTAGATTTTGCCAATAGGGTGATCAGCATCATACACTGACGGCGCAAAATCGTCTTCATCAATTTCCGGCTGACCGAGTGGGATTTGACCTAACAGCTCTGTCTTCAGCTCTTCTGATAACCGTTCACCACCGCCTTGTCCGAATACGTATTCTCTTTCGCCGGTGACCTTACTCTCCAAATAAGACATGTTTTCAATAACACCTAATATCTCATGGTTTGTTTTTATAGCCATACCGCCAGCACGAGCTGCAACAAATGCTGCGGTCGGATGCGGGGTGCTTACTATAATCTCTTTACATTCAGGAAGCATCGTGTGAATATCGAGTGCGACGTCACCTGTACCTGGAGGAAGGTCTAGAATTAAGTAATCGAGCTCGCCCCATTCCACTTCTGAAAAGAAGTTATTCAACATCTTACCTAACATGGGACCACGCCACACAACTGGCGCATTATCTTCTACAAAAAAGCCCATCGAAATTACTTTTACACCGAAACGCTCGACGGGATAGATGCGCTCCGCTTTCACTGTTGGCCGCTGTTCAATCCCCATCATATCCGGTACACTAAAGCCGTATATGTCGGCATCAATAATCCCGACCTTTTTCCCCATTCGTGCGAGTGACGTAGCCACGTTGACAGATACCGTGGATTTCCCAACTCCACCTTTACCGCTGGCAATTGCAATAAATTCAGTAGTGCTATCTTCTGAAAGTAAAGAAGAGCCTTGATTTGACTTCACTCCGCCCGCTTTCTCAATTTCTTCATCGGTTAAATTATCAAATCGAAGTCCAACAGAATCTGCACCGGCATTTTTCACGGCTTGTACTACTTGCTGCTGAAGCTGCATTTGTTCTGCTGTCCCGGTCTTTGCCAATGCAATTTTAAGGCTGACATTATCTTCTTTTATCTTAAGTTCTCTAATGCCTCCTGTATCTACAATACTTTTCTGGAGGTCCGGGTCTTTTATTTCTTTTAAAGCCTCAAGTACTTTTTCCTCAGTTAACAATACGGACACCATCCTTACGGCACTAATTTAATCTTTCTATAGCATACCCCGAAAGCGCTGTATATTTCAATCTTCGTGCATAGGGTATTCGCTATAGTGCCGAAGAAGGCCCTCATAAATGGAAACAGCAATTTTATTCTGATACTCTCTTGTTTGTAGTGCTTGAGCTTCTGCCGGATTAGATAAGAATCCAATTTCAACAAGTACTCCCGGAATATCGGCTTGCTCTAAAATAAAAACCCCTTCTATGGATTGTGCTTGTCGATTTGTATTAGCCAAATTATCCACCAATTGTTCTTGAACTAATTTTGCTGTATGTTCATTTGTAGGCACCCGAGGATGATAAAATGTTTGGGCTCCACTCCACCGAGGAGAAGGAATGGCATTTAAATGCAAGCTGATAAACATGTCCCCTCCGCTTTCATTAATAATTTCCGCTCGCTTGTGGAGGTCCGCTGTTTTTCGTTTGCTGTATCCCCGCACCTCATCCCCAGAGAGATCATAATCTCCTTCTCGGGTCATGATCGCAATAGCTCCTGCTTCCTGTAAATATTCACGAAGCATCAAACTTACTTCAAGTGCTGCTTCTTTTTCTTGAAATCCATCTTTGCTTGTAGCTCCGCCGTCTACCCCGCCATGGCCTGGGTCTAAAATAAACACTTTTCCTGAAATCGGCGTATTCCAACCACCAGATGAATCCTTCGTTAATAATTGATCCTGAATAATAAAAACTGCACTTGAAAAAACTATAATTATAATGGCAGCTCCGAGCCATTTTTTCATAAATGTCCCGCTCCTTTTTCCTGCATAGCTTGTTTTATATATATGAAGGAGCGGGATGATTATGCTCTATTTAAAGCCTAATCTCCGTCTTTTCGTTCCAGCTTCTAATCCTTTATGCCACCAGAATGTGACAAATTCTTCTACAGCTGATCTTAGCTGTTCTTCGTTTATGGTCGGTTCTTCTACCCAGCCACTCATAAACGTATACAGCTCATTTGCTATATTTTTTATAAACACAGCAGCCTGGATCTTATAACGAAAAGGCAGTGTATTATCTACAACATATTTACTAAATTTACCTCCGGATAAAAAAGCTTCTAACGCTAAGTCCATACAAGCTTCTTCTAAGAACGAATAGGAAAAGTGAAACGTATCTAAAACTGGGACAAATATTTTTTTAGCTGACATCTGGAGTTCTTGAACGTTTATCTCTTTTAATAATTTTTTCTCTTCCTCCCACTCTTTTTTCATACGATGAGGTTCCAACGCAACTACTGTCCCCATAAAACCTCCCCCTTCGGTATGTAGTATGTGTTCATCACATGCTCACATACAGCCGGTGTTTACCAGCAGTAATGCGCAAGTAAGGAACAGGCCATAGAAAAAATAACCACTATAAGACGAAGGTTTTAGGGGGATAGTATATTACAGCCTCTATCTAAAGGAAGAGTGATCAAGACCGAACCCGGGATTTTGTCTCTCTTATCTTTAAATGCTTAAATTTTTGCGGCGAAACACCAACCATTCGTTTAAACATTCGGCTAAAATAATAACTGTCTTTGTAGCCAACTGCATGAGCTACATCATATATCTTCATTGATGTAGATAGTAACAGATGTTTCGCTTTATTTATTCTTTTATGAGTAATGTATTGCAGAGGAGTAAAACCCGTATGTTTTTTGAATTTATAATAAAACAAACTGGTGTTTAACCTGGATAATTTCACTAAATCATTTATTTCAATGCACTCATAATAATGCTCGTCAATGTATTTCTGTATGATCGCTAAACAATCTTCTGTTCGCACATCGGCACTACTATTTAGTTTTTTAAAAAGAACGCTGGTTTTCATTTGCACACTACCACTCTTTGCATTACGAAAATGTGGTGTTTTCGTCATACAATACGTAGTCCTCCCATCTCACATTCATACTATTTATTTTTTGATACGAACACGATGTTATCATTAGGATCTAAATAAAGAGTCACATGCCCCTTGATATCTTCTGCTACTTTAGAAGTGAAATGTTTAAGTTTTCCATTCTCCATAATAAGGTAGCCTTCATAGTCATAGCTCTCACCACTTATTTCTATTGACCGGTCGAAAATATTTTCTATTTTTCCAACTATCATCTGATTATAGACTTCCGCCACTTTCTCCTTGTCGTTAAAGAGTAATACATCTTCTGCTTGAATCTCTGTTGGCTCTATTAATTGATGATCTTTAACAATAATAAAGTTATCTAAATCAATCACTTGATTAGAACCAGAAGCTATATTATTTTCTATTTGACCAACAAGCATTCGTTCATTAAGTTCATATTGGCCAATAAAGGCTTTTTTTCTTTTTATTTTCTTATCCTTTGAGAGATTTTTAAATGCTACCATTTCATTGTCCCCGTTAACCTCAATCGTGAGTTCTTTATTGTATGCATTCACAAAATCAAAGTCTATTGTCTCTGGAACTTTCACAACTTTTCTTTCACCTTTTTCATCTTGGATGATAATCGTTCGATCTTTAATGTCTTCCACACTTAAATGATTGATTTTCGCCTTATTTATGAATTTCGTCCAGTGTAACTGATGAGTTATAGGTTCATTGTCGATCAATATTTCAATAGAGTAATCGGTTAATCTTTTTAAGCCCGCTGACTGATAAAGCGTTAAAATTGCTTTATATCCATCTTCTATGACTTGAATTTCTTCCACCCCGTGCCTTTGATGAGATCGTCTATTAACAATATTGATATTAAACTTGTCAATGGTCTTAATTGGTTTATTAAATGTGATTTCTAAATAACGACCATCATTACTTAAAGGTGTAACATCCATTATAGCCAACCCTCTTCTTGCGGCAATCATTTCTTTGTGCTGAGAGGCAGCTTTAAGAGCAGAGTTTGCTACTTCGATAAGTATTCTATTTCTAAAAGATTCATGATAATTGACTATATCATTATTTTCACTTTTTTGGCTTTCATCACTTACAGAATATATCGCAGCATCGGTTTCTCCCGGAAGAAAGACTGAAGTACTACAAATAATGAGTGCCATTAAACACAAAAAACTTGGATATAAACACTTTCTGTCATCCATAGGTATCCCCCTTTTAAGATATCCCTTACCTGAATGTATTTTTCACTAAGTGAGTACGAGTTGGTTTAAAACTCTTTCGGAATATCCCCTCCGTTTCATTTTCCATTATCTTATAAAAGATGGACTGCTCTTTTTGATATTGAAAATCATTATCAACTATATATTAAGAAAAATATTCTTTTTATAAAATGGATTTTTTTATTTTTTTCATATTCCACCTTTCCTCGATGGACGAATACCGAGTAACAATACCCCACCAAGGAAACGGACTGCTAAAAGTCAGCTGAAGCAAGTACTCAAATCCATGAAATAATATAGTTGTTACCTTTTATAGTAGTGATAATTTTGTATATAACTCAATTTGGGGAAAAAGGAGGCAGTAAAGAAGAAAAGAGGGTTCTAACAAATTTCAACATAAAAAAACCTCTTCCCCATTTTTCGGGAAGAGGTCATAACAATTATATTAACGCTTAGAGAACTGAGGTGCACGACGTGCAGACTTGAGTCCGTATTTCTTACGTTCTTTCATACGAGCATCACGAGTAAGAAAACCTGCTTCTTTGAGCGGTTTACGGAAATCAGGATCTGCTTCAAGCAACGCGCGAGCAATTCCGTGACGGATCGCTCCTGCTTGTCCTGTGAAACCTCCACCATTTACGTTTACCTTCACATCGTACTGACCTTCTGTGCCAGTTTCACTGAGAGGCTGTTTTACAACGAGCTTTAATGTTTCCAGGTTAAAATATTCATCAATGTCACGATTGTTTACTGTGATTTTGCCGTCGCCAGGCACGACGAAAACGCGGGCGACAGAGTTTTTACGACGGCCTGTACCGTAGTATTGGACTTGTGCCAAAATAATTCCCTCCCTCTAAATTAGCCGCGAAGTTCGTACTTCTCTGGCTGTTGTGCTTGTTGCTTATGTTCCGATCCGGCGTACACGTGTAATTTCTTCGCTTGTTTACGTCCAAGTGAGCCTTTAGGAAGCATACCTTTTACTGCAAGTTCAATAATTTGTTCTGGCTTTTTAGCAAGCATTTCAGAAGCGCGAGTTTCTTTCAATCCGCCTGCATAATGACTGTGACGATAGTACATCTTGTCTTGAAGTTTGTTACCAGTAAGTTTAATCTTCTCAGCATTAATAATAATTACGTTATCTCCCGTGTCAATGTGCGGGGTATATTGAGGCTTGTGCTTTCCACGAAGAAGAGCTGCTACTTCACTGGACAGACGCCCTAACGTTTGGCCTTCTGCGTCAATTACAAACCACTTACGCTCTATTTCGCTTGGCTTAGCCATATAGGTTGTGCGCATGAGTGTCCCTCCTAGAATTCATGTATCCATTTGTCTATTTATACGTTGTCTTATTATTTCGTTCATCATTTCCGATCCCGGGGCTAGTGGGACGTGAAATGCCAAGTAACATCATATAATAACGGTGAGCAAATGTCAATAAGGAAAAAGTGCGCTTCCTGCACCTTTACGCATAGTTTGAAGAAACTCGGTTTTTATATTTTACTTCTGCAAGGAACAGTCCATGACCCGGCACTGTTTTGCCCGCTTTTCCTCTATCTCTTGCTGCTAATAACTCACTTATATCATGAGGGGCCTTTTTTCCTCTGCCCACTTCGAGCAACGTACCTACCATGATACGAACCATGTTATAAAGAAAGCCATTTCCTCTAAGAACAAACTGCAGTTCATCCCTATCCTCTAGTATATCTATCTTGTAAACTGTCCGGACCATGTCTTTTACATCGGTCCCCGACGCACAGAACGAAGTAAAATCATGTGTTCCTACCAAATGTTCTGCGGCTTGCTTCATGTTCTCTATATTCAATGGATAAGGATAAAATAAAGTGTACCGACGTCGAAAGATATCTGGTTGACTGTTCGTCTGCACACGATAAATATACTCTTTTTCGATAGCATCGAATCGAGCGTGAAAATCTGCCGTTGTACGCTCAGCCGCCAAAACATATACATCTTCCGGTAAGTGACTGTTTATTGCTTTCGGCCATTTTTCGTCTGGTATGCATAAGGGAGTGTCGAAATGCATAACTTGGCCGAGGGCATGGACCGATGCATCGGTTCTCCCAGAGGCCGTTACTTCTACATGAGAACCCTTATGTATCTTAGTAAGTGCTTTCTCTATCTCACTTTGGACTGTGCGTTTTTCAGGCTGTACTTGCCAACCTGAAAAATCGGTTCCATCATAACTGACGACCGCCTTTATTCTTTGCATCTTTACCCTCCCTATCTCTGGAAGAAAAACAAAAGCACTGCTGACACTGCGACTATGAGACACGCTATCGTATCTTTTCGTCTCCAGGTCAGCGCTCGAAGCTTTGTGCGCTTTTCTCCTCCATTGTACCCTCTCGCCTCCATAGCAAGTGCTAAATCTTCTGCGCGTTTAAAAGCTCTTATAAACAAAGGTACTAGAAGGGATATCATAGCTTGTGTTCTTTGTTTCATACTTCCACTATTGAATTTGGCGCCTCTAGCTGTCTGGGCTTTTATTATCTTCTCGGCTTCTTGAAATAATGTCGGGATGAATCGGATAGCAATGGACATCATTAACGCTACCTCGTGAGCAGGAACGCCAAAGCGTTTTAACGGCTGGAGCATCTGTTCCAAACCATCTGTTAAATCTATCGGACTTGTTGTCAGCGTTAATAACGATGTCACTAATACAAGAAAAAACAATCTCAGTCCAATAAACAGTCCTTGCTCGATCCCTCCGCTGTAAACAGAGAAAGCGCCCACTGTCGCAATCACTTCTCCTTCTTGCGTAAGAAAGGCATGCAGAAGAAAAGTACCAACTATTAAAATGAGTATCGGGTACATTCCTTTTAAAATATAGCGAAGGGGAACTCCTGAGATCATCCAAACTCCTACTGTTCCCACTGTTACTGCACCGTACCCTCTCCATGTATCTGCTAAAAATATAACCATTATCATCAATAAAACGGCGATTAACTTAGCTCGAGCATCCATGCGGTGCAGAAAGGAATTGCCAGGTAAGTATTGGCCAATAATGATATGTTTAAACATCCTTATTTCCCTTCCTAGATGCATTCACCTCTGTGGCTGCTTTCTCTGGAGAAAGAGACCAGCTAGAGAAAGGAACTCCTGTTTTCACGCTAATATAACTTAAAACTTTTAAACGTGGAGGGAGGTCTAATCCTAATGCTTCCAGCCTCCCTTGTTGTTCAAAAATTTCTTGGGCATGCCCTTCCATTGCTATCCTGCCGTCATGCATGACCACTGCCCGGCTCGCAATGTCAGCAACTTCCTCCATATCATGAGTAACAATGATAATCGTGAGACGCTTCTCTTCATGCCACTCTTTCAATAATTCGATGATTTCTTGCTTTCCTTTGGGATCCAGGCTAGCGGTAGGCTCATCTAAAATTAATACTTGAGGATTCATCGCTAAGACGCCGGCAATGGCCGCTCGGCGCATCTGTCCCCCACTCAAATGAAACGGGGACTGATGAAGCAGTGACTCATCCAAACCTACTCGTTGAATGAGCATAGGCACTTGTTTTTTTATTTGTTGTTCAGACGTCCCGGCATTGAGCGGACCAAAGATGATATCTTTTTCTACTGTTTCCTCAAACAGCTGGTGTTCCGGGTATTGAAAGACCATACCGACATTTTCACGCAGTTTTTGAATTTGCTTTTTCTTCGTCTTCGGATCCACTGTTCTTTCGCCTATCGTTACCTTCCCTTGACTTGGTCGGAGTAAGCCATTGATGTGTTGAACGAGCGTGGATTTCCCTGAGCCTGTTCTACCGATCACTGCTATGATTTCCCCACTAGGAAAGGTGGTCGAGACCTCGTGTAATGCTCTTTTCTCCAAAGGGGTATTCTCCATGTATGTATAGCTTGTTTTCTCAAATACTATTCTCATAAGGCAATGCCATCCCTTATATACCGTTTAACCAAACCAGCCTCTTCTTTGCAGTGTCTCCGCCTCAATTCCTGAAGTAAATGAAATTCATAGGGAAGCGGAATGTCGTTCGTGTCAAACTGATTCATCTGGTCAAGCATTGTATTGCTATCCAGATCTATTGCAATGTTTCCAAATCTCATCAGCCAGATGCGAGTTCCTATCGCCGCTTCACGCAAGTCATGAGTCACATGGAGAATAGTGATACGATCACGACGGTGAAGATCTTTAAGGATATTCATTACTTCTCTTTTTCCTTGCGGATCGAGCATAGAAGTGGCTTCATCTAATATTAATAATGTGGGGTGTAATACTAATGTCCCTGCGATGGCTACCCTTTGCTTCTGTCCTCCAGATAAACGATGAGGCTCAGCGTCTAAAATCTTTTCAATGCCTGTTTGCATTGCCGCTTTTTCTATTCTCTCTACCATTTCATTTCTAGGAACACCGGCGTTCTCCATCCCAAAAGCGATATCATCTTTCACCGTGGGAGCGACAAATTGATGGTCCGGGTTTTGAAAAACCATTCCAACTTTTTGCCGAAGAAGCGCGAGCTCTTCTCCTGGACGAACTGGTTTACCTTCGATGAAAACCTCGCCCTCCACTGGAGATAATAACCCATTACACATCCGAGAGAGTGTAGATTTTCCTGAACCGTTTGGGCCTATAATAGATACCCATTCTCCTTCTTCTATTTCAGCATTCACATCTTCAAGAACCCAATCTGACTCTTCCTCATAACGGAAAGAGACATGATTAAAAGACACAGCTGTCATGGGGTTTCACCTGTTTCTCTCTATAGTCAAAAACGTTAACATAGTTATTATAATAAGTTGACGTTTATTACACAAGAGTTGGAAGACTGGTGGGTACCGAGCAATCACCTGCCGGTAGTGAGTTGTCCTCGTCGTCTCACCTTTTCCGATAGAGTGACTCTAGAGTCATTAGGTGGGAGAAGTATATAAAAAAAGGGCACAGACCTAATCCTTTAAAAGGTATAGTCCTGCCCTCAGATGAAAATATTTAACTTGCCCTTACGAAAAGAAAGTATAAACGTCGAAACGCTTATACAAATTCAATAATCGCCATTTCAGACGCGTCTCCACGACGAGGTCCAAGTTTTAGGACACGTGTATAACCACCTTGACGATCTTCATAACGTGGTGCGATGTCATCAAAAAGCTTTTGAACCGCATCTTTGCCGCTTTCTTCATCAGCCGTTTCCTTACGAATAAATTGAGCAGCTTGACGACGGGCATGCAAATCTCCACGTTTGCCAAGAGTTACCATCTTCTCAACAATAGAGCGCAATTCTTTCGCTTTTGCTTCCGTTGTTTCAATACGTTCATTGATGATAAGATCTGTCGCTAAATCGCGGAACAATGCCTTACGTGCTGAGCTGTCACGTCCAAGCTTTGCGTATGCAGACATGTATATTCCCCTCCTTTTTAGAGACACTAATCGGTAAGTGTCATTTAATCATCTTTACGAAGACCAAGATCTAGTTCAGCTAATTTCTCTTGTACTTCTTCGAGAGATTTTCGTCCCAGATTTCGAACTTTCATCATATCTTCTTCTGATTTCTGAGTAAGTTCTTGCACCGTATTAATCCCAGCACGTTTGAGACAGTTATAGGAACGAACAGATAGATCTAATTCTTCAATGGTCATCTCAAGCACTTTTTCCTTCTGGTCTTCTTCTTTTTCCACCATAATCTCGGCATTTTGTGCTTGATCTGTTAATCCAATAAAGATATTCAGATGTTCATTCATAATCTTTGCACCGAGTGATACAGCCTCTTCCGGACGAATGCTCCCATCTGTCCAAACATCTAATGTTAGCCTGTCGTAGTTCGTAATTTGACCGACACGAGTATTCTCTACTTGATAGTTCACCCGTGACACTGGGGTATAAATGGAATCAACAGGCAAAACACCGATTGGCAGATCATCACTATTGTTCCCTTCTGCCGGAACATAGCCACGGCCGCGTTTAGCTGTTAACCTCATATGAAGGTTGGCTCCACTCGTCATCGTAGCGATATGCAAATCCGGATTCAAAATATCAACGTCACTGTCATGGGTAATATCTCTAGCGGTGACAACACCCTCGCCCTGCGCATCAATCTCAAGAACTTTCTCTTCATCGGAGTATATCTTCAGGGCCAGCTTCTTTAAGTTCAAAATGATCGTAGTAACATCTTCCACTACCCCTTCGATAGTAGAGAATTCATGGAGAACTCCATCGATTTGAACTGTAGTTACAGCTGCTCCTGGAAGGGAGGATAATAAGATACGACGCAAGGAGTTACCTAAAGTAGTGCCATATCCGCGTTCGAGCGGTTCTACGACAAATTTTCCGTATTTGACGTCCTCGCTTAACTCAACCGTTTCAATATTAGGCTTTTCGATTTCGATCATTATGCAGTATACCCTCCTTGAAAACGTCCAAACTCCGGCTAAACATCAGTTTTCTGTTCTCCGGAATTTTGCATTGGCAGTTCCCGACACTTTTGTGGACCTTACTCGTCAACAATGCGTAAGGGGGTCCCGACCATATGCATTCCTTACCCATTATTGACATTTCAGGAAAAACTATACTCCTGCGGGTTATACTCTGCGACGTTTCGGCGGACGGCAGCCATTATGAGGAACTGGAGTCACATCGCGAATGACGCTTACTTCAAGTCCAGCAGCCTGTAGAGAACGAATTGCTGCTTCACGGCCTGCTCCTGGTCCTTTAACAGCTACTTCCACTGTCTTCAATCCATGCTCCATGCCCGCTTTTGCTGCAGTTTCTGCTGCCATTTGAGCAGCAAATGGTGTAGATTTACGAGAACCTTTGAAACCAAGTCCACCAGCACTAGCCCAGGAAATCGCATTTCCCTGTGTGTCTGTGATCGTCACGATTGTGTTATTGAAAGTAGAGCGAATATGCGCTACACCGGATTCAATATTTTTACGTTGACGACGTTTACGAGTGTTTTTCGTTTTAGCCATAGTTTGCTACCTCCTTTACCTGTTATTTTTTCTTGTTCGCTACTGTACGACGCGGGCCTTTACGAGTACGAGAGTTGTTCTTTGTGTTTTGTCCTCTCACCGGCAAACCGCGACGGTGACGGATACCACGATAACTTCCGATTTCAATCAAACGTTTGATATTCAGAGACTTTTCTCGACGAAGGTCACCTTCAACGGTATAGTTGTCCATAACGCTGCGGATTCTCGCGAGTTCTTCTTCTGTGAGATCACGAACGCGTGTATTTTCGTTCACATTTGCTTCTTTTAAGATTTCCAGCGCAAGAGATTTACCAATCCCATACACGTACGTAAGGGAGATAGCAATACGTTTGTCGCGCGGAATATCAACACCTGCTACACGTGCCATCTATGAGCACCTCCTTTAATTTTATCCTTGTCTTTGTTTGTGTTTTGGGTTAGAGCAAATAACCATTACCGAACCTTTTCGGCGAATGACCTTGCACTTTTCACACATTGGCTTGACGGATGGTCTTACCTTCATGTCCATTTACCTCCTTAACTGCGCGGAGTACATGCGAGAGTACGTAGCACGGACTTATGAACATCATTTTTTATCGGTTTATTTGTAACGGTACGTAATACGCCCGCGGGATAAATCGTAGGGTGAAATTTCCACAGTCACTTTATCTCCAGGAAGGATTCGAATGAAGTGCATACGAATTTTCCCAGAAACATGAGCTAAAATTTTATGGCCATTTTCGAGTTCTACACGAAACATGGCATTTGGAAGTGGCTCAAGAACTGTTCCTTCCATTTCAATCACATCATCTTTGGCCATGGATTTACTTTCCCTCCTTCAGTAATTCTGGGTGCTCTTTTCTATAAGAGACAAGAGCATGCCTGATTTTACCATTGGTTACACGTCCGGTATCTTCTATGCTGCGCTTGACTTCATCGGATATATACGAACAAAGCTCTACGTGATGAATGTTCTTTTTCTTTGCCCGATCATACTTACGCTTTTCCCCGTCAGCTAGGAGTATAAAGCGTTCATCTACTATACCGATAATAATCGCAAAATTCCCAGCGTCCCGTCCACGTTTAATATGCACGATCTGACCGACTTCCGGCGTAGATTCAGCTTCACTCATTTTACTATCACCTTTAATGTCAGGCTTTTGTTAAAATCTCATAACCTGTACTTGTTATCGCAATGGTGTGTTCGAAATGAGCGCAGTTTTTGCCATCAGTCGTAACCACTGTCCATTTATCAGAAAGAGTATGCACATAGCGCTCTCCCGCATTGACCATTGGTTCTATCGCCAGTACCATCCCAGGTTTGAGACGCGGCCCCTTCCCTGGTGGACCAAAATGCGGAATTTGCGGATCTTCATGCAAGTCCTGCCCCACACCATGCCCTACATATTCGCGGACGACAGAGAACCCGTTAGCTTCTACATAGGTTTGAATAGCATGGGAGATGTCTGACAAACGTCCTTTTGGTTTCGCCTCTTTTAAACCTCTATAAAGCGATTCTTCCGTCACATCCAATAGACGCTGGTCTTCTTTTGAAATGTCCCCAACCGGATACGTCCAGGCGGAATCACCATGATACCCTTTGTAATTAGCACCAATGTCGATCGAGATGATATCCCCCTTTTGTAACTCTCGGCTGCCCGGAATTCCATGTACCAACTCTTCATTTACTGAAGCACAAACACTGCCAGTAAACCCATTATAGCCTTTAAATGATGGAGTTGCACCAAATTGGCGAATCGTCTTATCAGCGATATCATTTAACGCCTCTGTTGTAATACCCGGTTTAATATGAGGCACCAGGGCCTTATGCGTTTCAGCTACAATTCTTCCTGCCTCACGCATTATCTCGAGTTCACGATCCGTTTTACAAATAATCATGCATGAAGTCCTTTCAACAGTTCATCAATATCATCGAACACTTTATTTATATCTCTGTCTCCATCGATATTACGAAGATAACCTTTTTCCTGATAAAAATCAATTAAAGGCTGTTGTTGTTCGATATTAACATCCAAACGTTTCTTTACTGTCTCTGGCTTGTCGTCGTCTCTTTGTACAAGCTTACTTCCATCCACGTCACAGATACCTTCTTCTTTCGGAGGATTGTATACAATGTGATACGTTCTTCCTGATACCGGTGACACACGCCGGCCGGTAAGACGTTCTTCAAGCTTTTCTCTAGGAACGTCAATATTCAATACGTAATCTAGCTTTTTATCTAAAGAAGACATAATATCTTCTAAAGCCTCCGCTTGAGCAACCGTCCGAGGGAATCCATCAAGAAGAAAACCTTTTTTACAATCATCCTTGCCCAGTCGTTCTTTTACAATACCTACCGTTACCTCATCTGGCACAAGTTCACCCGCATCCATGAAAGACTTCGCTTTTTTACCTAGTTCTGTTTCATCTTTAATTGCTGCACGAAACATATCACCGGTAGATATATGCGGGATGTTATATTTTGCTACGATCTTTTCGGCTTGTGTGCCTTTCCCGGCACCAGGAAGCCCCATTAATATCAAATTCATGATATCTCCTCCATTGGACCGATTTCAGCCAATCGCAAGTGCTCTGTTTCTTGTTGATTTATTTTATAAAGCCTTTATAGCTTCTCTTAATTAACTGGCTTTCTATCTGTTTCATGGTATCAAGAGCAACACCAACAACGATGAGTAAACCAGTTCCGCCAATTTGGATCGTTTGAGGGAGACCCATCTGTGTTGTGAAAAAAACAGGTATGATCGAAATAACAGTAAGGAAAAGCGCCCCAACGAAAGTTAAACGATAGAGGATTCTTCGAATATAAATCTCCGTTGTTTTTCCAGGGCGAATGCCCGGAATATATCCGCCTTGCTTTTTTAAGTTATCTGCCATTTGTTCCGGATTAACCTGTACAAATGTGTAGAAGTAGGTAAATCCGATAATCAAAGCAGCGTATACAATCATACCAACCGTCTGGGTGTAATCAAAATTTTGAATAACCCATCTAGCAACAGGTTGATCTTCTCCAACAAAACCAGCCACCGTGGGCGGAAAAATAAAGAGAGATAAGGCAAAAATTACTGGTATAACACCAGCTGAATTAACTTTTAAAGGTAAATGAGTGGACTGTCCACCTACCGGACTGCGACCGACAAGTCGTTTTGCGTACTGAATTGGCACTTTGCGCAGTGCCTGCTGTACAAAAATGACGCCAACGATAATTGCGAGCACAGCAACAGCAAGTAACAGAACCGTTACAATTCCCATAAAGAGCTGATCTGCATCCTCAATTTGAGTCGCATAAATCTGGTTAAGTCCATTCGGAATTCCAGCTGCAATACCTGCGAATATAAGAATAGAAATACCATTTCCAACCCCATTGGCTGTAATTTGTTCACCGAGCCACATTAAGAATGCCGTACCAGCGGTCATCACTAGAGCAATAAACATGTATTTTGGAATACTTGGATCTGGAATGAGGCCAGGGAATAGGTTATTGAAGCCAATGGACATTCCTAAACCCTGAACAAAAGCAAGAATGACGGTAAAATACCGTGTAAACTGTGCAAGCTTACGACGTCCCGCCTCTCCTTGCTTCGCCCATTCTGTAAACTTAGGAACGACATCCATTCTGAGCAATTGCACAACGATTGAAGCTGTGATGTAGGGCATAACACCCATTGCAAAGATGGAGTAATTCGAAAGCGCTCCTCCTCCGAACGTGTTGAGAAATCCAAATGCATTAGCCTGATCTTGAAAATTCAAGACGTCACGGTTAGAGCCAGGAACCGGAATAAAGCTCCCGATTCGAAAGATTACTAACATCAATAGAGTGAATAAGATTTTTGTTCTTAAATCACTCACACGAAAAATGTTGAGGATAGAGCGGAACATTAGATCACCTCAGTTTTTCCTCCAGCCGCTTCAATCGTTTGAACCGCGGAAGCAGAGAACTTGTTCGCTTTAACGGTAAGTTCCTTATTAAGAGAACCGTTTCCTAGAATCTTCACGCCGTCTTTACGTTTGCTGATCACGCCTTCTTTCAAAAGAAGCTCTGGCGTAACTTCCGCTCCTGCATCAAAACGGTTTAACGTTTCAACGTTCACGACAGCAAATTCTTTACGTGCCGGATTTGTAAAACCTCGTTTCGGAAGGCGTTTGTAAATTGGATTCTGTCCACCTTCGAAACCAGGACGAACACCACCGCCTGACCGTGCCTTTTGTCCTTTATGGCCGCGACCTGATGTTTTACCGTTTCCTGAAGCTGGTCCGCGTCCAACACGGTTGCGCTCTTTTACAGATCCTTTATTAGGTTTTAATTCATGGAGCTTCATATTGCCACCTCCTATCACATCGATGTCTTGTTACGCATCAATTTCTTTAACAGTTAATAGATGAGAAACTTTATTAATCATTCCCCGAATAGCTGGAGTATCTTCTTTAACCACACTATGATTCACTTTCCGGAGACCAAGCGTTCTAACAGTAACTCTTTGGTCTTCCGGGCGACCAATAAGACTGCGTGTGAGGGTGATTTCTACTTTGTTCGCCATCTCATATCCCTCCTTATCCTAACAATTCTTCAACGCTCTTACCACGTAATCTAGCAACTTCTTCAGCTGTTTTCAGCTCAGTAAGTCCTTGAAGAGTAGCGCGAATCATGTTAATAGGGTTGTTCGAACCATGGGACTTGGAGAGGATATCATTAATTCCCGCGAGTTCAAGAACCGCACGAACTGGTCCGCCTGCAATTACCCCGGTACCTTCAGCTGCTGGCTTCAACAATACTTTTCCTGCTCCATACTTTCCAACGATCTCGTGTGGAATAGTCGTTCCTACACGTGGTACTTCAACCATGTTTTTCTTCCCATTTTCTACTGCTTTACGAATTGCTTCTGGTACTTCCAGTGCTTTCCCTATGCCTAAACCGACGTGACCGTTAGAGTCACCTACTACAACAATAGCTGCGAAGCGAAAGCGGCGTCCACCTTTCACTACTTTAGCCACCCGGTTGATAGCAACTACTCTTTCTTCTACATCAAGCTTGCTAGCATCGATAGGTTGCATTCTTTTCCCTCCTTACGTCTTAAAAATTTAATCCATTTTCACGAGCTGCATCTGCTAAAGCTTTTACTCTTCCGTGGTATACAAATCCACCGCGATCAAACACTGCGGAAGTATGACCTTTTTCAGAAGCACGCTTAGCAATGAGTTCACCGACTTTAGCTGCTGCTTCTACGTTACCCCCGTGATCAACATTCACATCTTTATCTAATGTGGAAGCAGAAACGATTGTTTCTCCTTTTTCGTCATCAATTAATTGAGCATAGATGTGTTTGCTAGAACGAAATACACTCAAACGTGGGCGCTCTGTTGTTCCTTTTACCGTTTGCCGGATACTTAGATGACGCTTTTTACGCTTAAGGTATTTAGACTTTGTAGAATTAGTGGCCATGAAACGCTCCTCCTTTCGTAACCGTTACCTAGTGTTACTTACCGGTCTTACCTACTTTACGGCGAATATATTCATTTTCGTAGCGAATTCCTTTACCTTTATAAGGTTCAGGAGTACGAACAGCACGAATGTTAGACGCAGTAGCACCGACAAGTTCTTTATTAATGCCTTTTACCACCACTTTGGTGTTGGAAGGAACGTCGATTTCAATACCGTCTTGTGGTTCGATTTCGACTGGGTGAGAATACCCAACGTTCAGGACAAGTTTGTTTCCAGACTTGGATGCGCGATAACCAACACCAACAAGTTCCAAGGATTTTTCAAACCCTTTCGTTACGCCTTCAATCATGTTGTTCACAATACTTCTTGTTGTACCGTGAAGAGAACGATGCTCTTTATGATCGGATGGGCGTTCGAAAGTGATTTCACTTTCACCGAGGTTTACTTTAATGGTTGGATGAAGATCTCTCTCCAACTCACCTTTTGGACCTTTCACTGTAACAGTATTGCCGTCCATTGTAACAGTTACATCTTTTGGAATTTCAATAGGTTTTAAACCAATACGGGACATTCGTTTGCACCTCCATTCTTGCACGTAAAATTACCAAATGTAAGCGAGTACCTCGCCGCCAACTTGTTGTTTCCGTGCTTCTTTATCCGTCATGACACCCTTTGATGTCGATATAATTGCAATACCAAGTCCACCTAATACACGTGGAAGTTCATCTGCTTTTGCGTAGACACGCAGGCCAGGCTTACTAATGCGCTTTAGGCCAGTAATGACACGCTCATTGTCAACTCCGTATTTAAGGAAGATACGGAGAATACCTTGTTTATTATCTTCAATGCTTTCTACATCACGAATGAATCCTTCTCTCTTCAAAATCTCTGCAACTTCTTTTTTGAGATTAGAAGCAGGAAGTTCTAATTTCTCGTGACGTACAGTGTTCGCGTTACGAATACGAGTCAGCATATCTGCAATTGGATCAGTCACGACCATGTTGATTTACCTCCTTCCCTCAATCAGGGTTACCAGCTGGCTTTTTTTACGCCTGGAATTTGTCCTTTGTGAGCAAGTTCACGGAAACAAATTCGGCAAAGTTTAAACTTACGAATTACAGAGTGAGGACGTCCACAACGTTCACAACGAGTATATTCGCGCACTTTAAACTTCTGGGCACGTTGTTGTTTGGCGATCATTGATTTTTTTGCCAAGGCCTGTGTTCCCTCCTTCGTAATTTATTTTTGAAATGGCATTCCCATTTGAGACAACAATTCATGTGCCTCTTCATCGTTCTCTGCAGTCGTCACAATAACGATGTCCATGCCTCGTACTTTGTCAACTTTGTCATACTCAATTTCTGGGAAAATTAATTGTTCTTTAACTCCAAGCGTATAGTTTCCACGACCATCAAAAGCCTTGTTAGAAACACCGCGGAAGTCACGAACACGTGGTAGAGAAACATGAATTAATTTCTCAAGGAAATCATACATGCGATCGCCACGAAGCGTAACTTTAGCACCGATAGGCATGCCTTCACGCAGCTTAAATCCTGCAATAGATTTCTTAGCTTTCGTAATCAAAGGCTTTTGTCCACTAATCTCAGCTAGTTCTTCCACCGCTTTATCAAGTGCTTTCGGGTTTTGAACCGCATCTCCTACACCCATGTTAATAACGACTTTCTCAAGCTTGGGTACTCCCATTACAGAATCGTAATCAAATTTATTGTGTAAATGAGGGACTATATCGTTTTTATATTTCTCTTTTAAAGCGTTCATTAAGTTGACCTCCTTTCCTCACCTGTCTTACTTATCAAGAGGTTCGCCAGATTTTTTAGCGATGCGCACCTTTTTGCCGTCCTCAAATTTAAAACCTACTCGGGTAGGTTCCCCACTTTTCGGATCGAGAGGCATAACGTTTGATACGTGAATGGGTGCCTCTTGATTTAGAATTCCACCTTGTGGATTCTCTTGGGATGGCTTAGCATGTTTCTTCACAATATTTACCCCTTCTACCAAAACACGCTCTTGGCTTGGGTAAGCTTGAAGAATAACGCCTTCTTTGCCTTTATCCTTACCAGTAATAACTTTCACTTTATCTCCTGTTTTTACGTGGAGCTTTGGTTGAGACATCATCGCACCTCCTTAGTCATACATGACCGTTATATTATTAAAGTACTTCTGGAGCTAGTGAAACAATCTTCATGTATTGTCCTTCACGTAATTCCCTAGCTACAGGTCCGAAAATACGAGTGCCTCGCGGACTTTTATCATCCCGTACAATAACAGCCGCGTTTTCGTCAAAACGGATGTAAGAACCGTCCGGACGGCGGGAACCGCTTTTAGAACGAACAATCACCGCTCTAACGACTTCACCTTTCTTAACAACGCCACCTGGTGTTGCTTCTTTTACAGAACAGACGATCATGTCGCCGATATTTGCAGTTTTCTTGCCAGAGCCGCCTAATACTTTGATGCATTGTACTTCACGTGCACCAGAGTTGTCAGCTACTTTAAGTCGACTTTCCTGTTGGATCATAGCTCTTCAACCTCCCTTCCCAAGAGAAAGATAGTTAGATGATTACAGCTTCTTCTACAATTTCGATGAGACGGAAGCGTTTATCTTTGGATAGCGGGCGAGTTTCCATAATTTTTACGATATCGCCTTTTTTCGCTTTATTCTCTTCATCATGTGCTTTTAGTTTCTTTGAGTATCGTACTCTTTTTCCATAAAGAGCGTCTGTTTTATAGGTCTCAACAACGACAGTGATCGTTTTATCCATCTTGTCGGATACCACACGTCCTGTGTAAACCTTACGCTGGTTGCGTTCAGCCATAGTCTCTGAACCTCCTCCCAAATCTAAGCTTTGTTAATCCCGAGTTCACGTTCACGTAAAACAGTTTTGGCACGGGCAATATCCTTGCGGACGTTGCGAATGCGGGCAGGATTATCTAATTGACCAGTAGCAAGCTGAAAACGCAAGTTAAAAAGTTCTTCTTTTAATGTTTTCGCTTGCTCTTCGATTTCAGCTGTGGTCAGATTTCTAAGTTCATTAGCTTTCATTTGCCTCACCACCCACTTCTTCACGTTTTACAAACTTCGTTTTGATTGGAAGCTTGTGTGACGCGAGTCTAAGTGCTTCCCTAGCTACCTCTTCAGAAACACCTGCAATTTCAAACATAATTTTCCCTGGTTTCACAACAGCTACCCAGCCTTCAGGCGCACCTTTACCGGAACCCATACGTACTTCAAGAGGTTTAGCAGTGTAAGGTTTGTCTGGAAAGATCTTAATCCAAACTTTACCGCCACGCTTCATATAACGAGTCATTGCTATACGAGCTGCTTCAATTTGTCTGTTAGTGATCCAGGACGGTTCAACAGCCTGTAAACCATACTCACCAAATGATACTTCTGTACCGCCTTTCGCACGGCCTTTCATGCGACCACGATGTTCACGGCGAAACTTTACACGTTTTGGCATCAACATAACTATTCTCCTCCTTCCTCGTTATTCGAACCTTTCGCAGGAAGGACTTCTCCACGGTAAACCCAAACTTTCACACCAAGCTTCCCGTACGTTGTATCTGCTTCTGCTGTACCATAGTCGATATCAGCACGCAAGGTGTGTAGTGGAACAGTTCCTTCATTATAGCTTTCATTACGAGCGATATCCGCACCGCCTAAACGACCGGAAACTTCTGTTTTAATACCTTTTGCGCCAGCACGCATAGTACGTTGAATGGACTGTTTCATTGCACGGCGGAAAGAAACACGATTTTCCAATTGACGAGCAATGTTATCAGCCACTAAACGAGCATCTAAATCAGCTTGTTTCACTTCAGAAATGTTGATATGCACTCGTTTTCCTGTCAAGTTGTTTAGTGCTTTACGCAACGCTTCTACTTCTGAACCACCTTTACCGATAACCATACCAGGCTTCGCAGTGTGGATAGTAATGTTTACACGCTTCGCTGCGCGTTCGATTTCTATTCTGGCTACAGAAGCATCTTTAAGACGCTTTTCAATATACTCACGAATTTTTACGTCTTCGTGAAGTAAATCAGCATAATCTTTTTCCGCGTACCATTTTGAATCCCAATCGCGGATAACACCAACTCTAAGACCTAAAGGATGTACTTTTTGACCCACGCATTATCCCTCCTTCTTTTCTGATACCACAACAGTGATGTGGCTTGTACGTTTATTAATACGTGTTGCACGACCCATTGCCCGCGGACGGAAACGTTTCAGTGTAATTCCTTCATCAACGAATGCCTCACTGATGTATAGGTTTTCTGGTTCCATTTCGTAGTTGTGTTCCGCGTTAGCTACGGCAGAATAAATAACTTTCTCGATAATCGGTGAAGCTGCACGCTGCGTATTTTTCAAAATAGCAACTGCCTCACCAATGTCTTTGCCCCGAATGAGGTCAATGACTAACCGCGCCTTACGAGGGGCAATACGTACTTGTTTAGCTACTGCTTTAGCTTGCATGTAGAGAACCTCCCCTCTATTTACCGTTTCGTTTTCTTATCGTCGTTCTTGTGACCTCTAAAAGTTCTAGAAGGTGCGAATTCACCTAGTTTATGGCCTACCATATCTTCTGAAATGTATACAGGTACGTGTTTTCTACCATCATAAACTGCGATAGTGTGCCCGATAAAATCAGGGAAGATAGTGGAACGGCGTGACCATGTTTTGATAACTTTTTTATCGTCATTCTCATTTAAGCTTTCCACTTTTTTCATCAAGTGGTCATCTACAAAAGGTCCTTTTTTCAAACTACGAGCCATGAGAAAGCCTCCCTTCATGATTGCCATGCGGCTCCTAAGAACCGCAGATCAACCAGTTACTTTTTACGACGGCGACGTCTGACAATGTATTTGTCTGTGTCTTTATTCTTCTTACGAGTCTTATATCCAACAGTAGGCATACCCCAAGGAGAAACTGGAGAAACGCGACCGATTGGTGCGCGACCTTCACCACCACCATGTGGGTGATCGCTTGGGTTCATCGCAGAACCACGAACAGTTGGGCGCTTTCCAAGCCAGCGAGAACGTCCAGCTTTACCTACATTAATAAGTTCATGTTCTACATTACCTACTTGACCTACAGTTGCACGGCAAGTTGCCAAGATCAAGCGTGTTTCACCTGAGCGCAGACGAACAAGAACATATTTTCCTTCTTTACCAAGCACTTGGGCTTCCGCTCCTGCAGAACGTACAAGCTGAGCACCGCGGCCTGGTTTCAATTCTATATTATGAACGATAGTACCTACAGGAATGTTCGTTAACGGCAAAGCGTTACCTGGTTTAATATCAGCATCAGGGCCTGATACAACGGTTTGCCCTACCTTCATCCCTTTAGTAGCTAAGATATACCGTTTCTCACCATCTTGATAGTGAATAAGAGCGATGTTTGCAGAACGGTTTGGATCGTATTCAATCGTAGCAACACGTCCTGGTACGCCATCTTTATCACGCTTGAAGTCAATTACACGATATTGACGCTTATGACCTCCGCCTTGGTGACGCATGGTAATACGACCTTGGTTGTTACGACCGGCTTTTTTATTTAATGGACGCAGCAACGTCTTTTCAGGTTTGTCAGTTGTGATTTCTTCATACGTTTGACTAGACATATGGCGTTCGCCATTAGATGTCGGCTTATGCTTCTTAATAGGCATTGTGTTTTCCCTCCTTCACTTGTTGGTTTAAACGCCTTCGAAAAATTCAAGTTCCTTACTGTCAGCAGTAAGGGTTACGATAGCTTTTTTACGATTTGGCTTGTAACCATGATAACGCCCAAAACGACGGAATTTCCCTTTTTTGTTGAGTGTGTTTACTTTAGAAACTTTCACTTCAAAAATTTCTTCGATTGCCTGCTTAATTTGTGTTTTGTTCGCTTTCACGTCAACTTCAAACGTGTATTTTTTTCCATCCATGAGATCAGCAGAACGTTCAGTTATAACGGGGCGCTTAATCACATCACGTGCGTTCATTATGCGAGCACCTCCTCTACCTTCTCCACTGCCTCTTTAGTGATAATAAGCTTATCGTGTTTCATGATTTCTAACACGGATGCTCTATCGGCAGTAGTATAGGTTACTCCTGGTATATTACGTGCAGAAAGTGCAACTTCTTGATTGTAATCAGCTGTGATAATCAAAGCTGTATTATCCGCAGAAAGACCGGAAAGAATATTTACCATTTCTTTTGTCTTTGGCTGTTCAAGTTGCAAATTGTCTACTACTACTGCGTTATCCTCTTTCACCTTTTGAGAATAAGCAGATTTAATTGCTAGACGGCGTACTTTTTTAGGGAGTCTGTATCCATATTGACGAGGAGTCGGTCCGAAAACAACTCCACCTCCAACCCATTGAGGAGAACGAATAGAGCCGTGACGTGCACGCCCAGTTCCTTTTTGTCGCCATGGTTTACGTCCGCCGCCGTTTCTAGCCGAGCGGTTTTTCACTTGGTGAGTACCTTGGCGGTAAGAAGCCTGCTGTGCTATTACCGCACTGTGCAGTACATGTTCATTTGGTTCAATGCCAAAAACGGTATCTTGTAAATCAATATCGCCAACTTTAGAGCCGGTCTGGTTTAATAACGCTACTTTAGGCATGTTGGAGCCTCCTTTCCTTTAACCTTTATTTCGCTGTGTTTTTAACAGCGCTGTTTATAGTTACAACACTTTTCTTAGCTCCAGGAACATTCCCTTTAACGATGAGCAGATTACGTTCCGGATCCACTTTCACAATCTCTAAATTTTGTACAGTAACCGTTTTACCACCCATGCGTCCAGGTAACTTTTTACCTTTAAGAACGTGACTAGGGTCAACCGGTCCCATTGCACCAGGACGACGATGATATCTGGAACCGTGGCTCATTGGCCCACGAGATTGGTTATGGCGCTTAATGGCACCTTGGAAACCTTTCCCTTTTGAAGTCCCTGTAATATCTACAACGTCTCCTTCTGCAAATGAATCAACTTTGACTTCTTGACCAACTTCATATTCTCCGCTTTCCGCACCGCGGATTTCAACGACGTAGCGCTTGGGCTTGGCATCAGCCTTTGAAGCATGCCCTTTTTCTGGTTTATTAGCACGTGATTCCTTCTTGTCAAGGAAACCAAGCTGAATAGCATCATACCCATCAGATTCTGATGTTTTTGTTTGAAGAACTACATTCGGCTCAGCTTCGATGACTGTGACCGGAAGCAATTCACCATTTTCATTAAACAATTGGGTCATGCCTATTTTTCTTCCCAAGATTCCTTTGGCCATCAGTCACACCTCCTGAATATATTTTAATAATTTATTTTCATTTCTTCATTAAAGTTTAATTTCAATGTCCACACCAGACGGCAGATCCAAACGCATTAGCGCATCAACCGTTTGAGGTGTTGGGCTGAGAATATCGATTAGACGTTTATGTGTACGCATTTCAAACTGTTCACGAGCATCTTTGTACTTGTGAGTCGCTCGAAGAACCGTGTACACCGACTTTTCTGTCGGTAGTGGAATTGGTCCCGACACATCAGCACCTGAACGTTTTGCTGTACCTACAATTTTCTCAGCAGACTGATCAAGTACGCGGTGGTCGTACGCTTTTAAACGAATACGAATCTTTTCATTTGCCATATAAAGCCCTCCTTTTCGTCCGATTTTACAGACATACTCAGCGAAAATTTTCCCGAACACCGACCATGGCAAAGGGGCCTGGCGTATCGGCAACCTTTCGCTTCATCGCCTCACTCACGACATCTCCAACCACATGAAAAATGATGTAATCGGTGAAGTGTCGTGATTACACCTTTACTATTATAAGGATTGAGGCGAGCAATTGCAAGGATCTTTTTAAAAAAAATAAGCTTTTCCAAGGGTTGGCACCATTTTGTTCTATTTACTGAGAAGTAAAAGAGTGCCTTCGATAACCAAGAAGAATGATGTCACTTTCGCCATAAACCACCCTGAAGATCGTGGGTAAATATAATGAACATCCAAGCAACCAGGCTTTCGTGCTAGACACGATGTTACAAAAACGCAAAGCGCTCGCCAATCGGCAACAGTAAGCATCCACAAGTGAATAGCTTATTCAATTCGCTAAACAACAAAACCCCGTCAAGCGACGGGGTTTCTTATAGATGATTAATTACTGTTCGATAGTAGAAACAACGCCTGCGCCTACAGTACGTCCGCCTTCACGAATAGAGAACTTTGTTCCATCTTCAATTGCGATTGGTGAAATAAGTTCTACTGTCATTTCTACGTTATCTCCAGGCATAACCATTTCTACTCCGTCTGGTAGCTGGATAACACCAGTTACGTCCGTTGTACGGAAATAGAATTGTGGACGATAGTTAGAGAAGAAAGGAGTGTGACGTCCGCCTTCCTCTTTAGAAAGTACATAAACTTCCGCTTTGAATTTAGTGTGTGGAGTGATAGATCCTGGCTTAGCAAGCACTTGTCCACGCTTGATTTCTTCACGGTCTACACCACGGAGAAGTGCACCGATGTTGTCTCCAGCTTCTGCATAGTCAAGAAGCTTACGGAACATTTCTACACCAGTAACAGTTGTCTTCTTCGCGTCTTCATCGATACCGATGATTTCAACTTCGTCACCAACGTTAAGAACACCACGTTCTACACGGCCAGTCGCAACTGTACCACGACCTGTGATGGAGAATACGTCCTCTACAGGCATCATGAATGGCTTATCTTTGTCACGCTCTGGTGTTGGGATGTAATCATCCACTGCTTGCATCAATTCTAGGATTTTGTTTTCGTATTCTTCGTCGCCTTCTAGTGCTTTCAAGGCAGAACCTGCAATAATAGGTACATCGTCTCCAGGGAAGTCATATTCAGAAAGAAGATCACGAACTTCCATTTCAACAAGCTCGAGGAGTTCTTCGTCGTCTACCATATCTACTTTGTTTAGGAAAACAACGATATAAGGAACACCTACTTGACGAGAAAGCAAAATATGTTCACGAGTTTGTGGCATTGGGCCGTCCGCAGCAGATACAACGAGGATAGCCCCGTCCATTTGCGCAGCACCAGTGATCATGTTTTTAACATAGTCCGCGTGACCTGGGCAGTCAACGTGTGCATAGTGACGAGTTTCTGTTTCGTACTCTACGTGTGCAGTAGAAATAGTGATTCCACGCTCACGCTCTTCAGGTGCACCGTCGATAGAATCGTATGCTCTAGCTTCACCGGAACCATATTTTTTATTAAGAACTGTAGTGATAGCTGCAGTTAAAGTAGTTTTTCCGTGGTCAACGTGTCCAATAGTACCAATGTTGGCATGTGTTTTGGAACGATCAAACTTTTCTTTCGCCATTGTTCATTTCCTCCCTTAATACAGGTAAATTATATGGAAGCCAGAAAGGTTCACCAATACCAGGGTCACCTTCCTTAGCTTACAATAAAACAAAATTAGAGACAATCTTTTACGATAAATTATTCACCAGCGTTTTTCTTGATGATTTCTTCAGATACACTTTTTGGTACTTCTTCATAGTGATCGAAGAACATGGTGTAGTTTCCTCGTCCTTGTGTGTTGGAACGAAGGTTTGTGGCATATCCAAACATTTCAGCAAGTGGAACGAACGCTTTTATCGCTTGTGTGTTAGCACGAGCTTCCATTCCTTCTACACGTCCGCGACGGGAAGTAATGTCACCCATCACATCTCCCATGTATTCTTCAGGAACGACAACTTCCACTTTCATCATTGGTTCAAGCAGCACAGGATTACAAAGTTCTTTTGCTTTCCGTAGTGCCATAGATGCTGCTACCTTAAATGCCATCTCGTTAGAGTCGACATCGTGGTAGGAACCATCAAATAGTGTAGCCTTCACATCAATCACTGGATATCCAGCTAAAAGACCATTTTGAAGAGCCTCTTCTACACCTTGTTGTACAGATGGGATGTATTCACGAGGAACCACACCACCGACAATTTTGTTTTCAAATTCAAAGCCGGCGCCTTCTTCATTCGGTTCAAATTCAATCCATACGTGACCGTATTGTCCACGTCCACCGGACTGACGTACAAACTTCCCTTCACATTTAGCAGCTTGACGGATCGTTTCACGATAGGAAACTTGAGGAGCACCCACTGTAGCGTCAATTTTGAATTCACGCTTCAAACGATCCACGATGATGTCAAGGTGAAGTTCACCCATTCCTTTAATGATCGTTTGTCCAGTTTCAGTGTCCGTCTCTGTTTGGAAGGTAGGGTCTTCTTCTGCTAGTTTGCCAAGAGCTACCCCCATTTTATCCTGGTCTGCTTTTGACTTCGGTTCAACCGAAAGAGAAATAACTGGATCAGGAAAATCCATAGATTCCAGAATAACTCTGTTTTTGTCGTCGCAGAGTGTATCACCTGTACCAGTATCTTTAAGGCCTACACCCGCAGCAATATCCCCAGAATAAACAGTGGCAATTTCTTCCCGTGAATTGGCATGCATCTGAAGAATCCGGCCTACACGTTCACGCTTGTCTTTTGTAGAGTTGCGTACATAAGAACCAGAATCCAGCTTACCCGAATACACTCGGAAGAAAGTAAGTTTACCAACATAAGGGTCGGTTGCTACTTTAAAAGCAAGTGCAGAGAAAGGACCATTATCGTCAGCTTTGCGCTCTACTTCTTCCTCGCTATCAGGAAGTGTCCCTTTGATTGGAGGCACATCTAAAGGAGATGGCAAGTAGTCAATTACTGCATCTATCATTAGCTGTACACCTTTGTTCTTAAAAGCAGAACCACAAAGAACTGGATAAAAATCAACAGTAAGGGTTGCTTTTCGGATAGCATTTTTTAGTTCGGAAATCTCTATTTCTTCGCCTTCGAGGTACTTCATCATCAAATCTTCGTCGAACTCAGAAACTGCTTCAAGAAGTTTTTCACGATACTCTTCTGCTTGAGCTTGATACTCTTCAGGAATATCACGAGCTTCTGTGCGAGTTCCTAAGTCATCCGTATAGTAGTAGGCTTTCATTTCGAGAAGATCAATAATTCCCTCAAAGTTATCTTCCGCACCGATAGGGAGCTGGATAGGTTGAGCATTTGCGCCTAATCGTTCTTTCAGCGTCCCGCAGGCATAAATAAAGTCTGCTCCTACTTTATCCATTTTATTGATGAACACAATTCGAGGTACATGATAAGTAGTAGCCTGACGCCACACTGTCTCAGTCTGTGGTTCTACCCCTGATTGTGCATCTAATACGGTTACTGCCCCGTCAAGAACACGAAGGGAACGTTCTACCTCCACTGTGAAATCGACGTGCCCTGGAGTATCGATAATATTAATTCGATGGTCTTTCCACTGAGCCGTTGTGGCAGCGGAAGTGATCGTGATCCCGCGCTCCTGTTCCTGTTCCATCCAGTCCATTTGAGAGGCCCCTTCATGGGTTTCCCCTATCTTATGGATGCGGCCAGTATAGTATAGGATACGCTCAGTTGTTGTAGTTTTACCGGCATCAATGTGAGCCATGATGCCTAGGTTACGAGTCTTTTCTAAGGAGAATTCTCGTGACATGTACTTTTTTCTCCTTTCTTCCATACTGAGAATTTGGATTACAAGGTTATAAGCTACTGTTTTGTCTTCTACAGATTACCAGCGATAATGAGCGAACGCTTTGTTAGCTTCCGCCATCCGATGCGTATCCTCACGCTTCTTCACGGCAGCACCAGTGTTATTGGCAGCATCGAGGATTTCGTTAGCAAGACGCTCTTCCATTGTTTTCTCACCACGGAGACGTGCATAGCTAACAATCCAACGAAGACCAAGTGTAGTGCGACGGTCTGGTTTTACTTCGATTGGTACCTGATAGTTAGCACCACCTACACGACGGGCTTTAACTTCAAGTACAGGCATGACATTTTTCATTGCTTGATCGAATACGTCCATTGGCTCTTCACCGGAACGTTCACGAACTAACTCAAATGCTTTATAAAGAATGTTTTGCGCCTTACCTTTTTTCCCATCCTGCATAATACGATTAATCAAACGAGTAACCAGTTTAGAATGGTAAATTGGATCAGGCAAAACATCCCTGCGAGGTACAGGTCCTTTACGAGGCATGTGTTACCCTCCTTTCAAAAATATTTATATAGATAGAGACGGCTCAAAAAGTCACTAATTAAGTGGTGATCTTTTCGATAGCCTCTTTTATTTCATCAAAGGCTATGCTTACTTTTTATCACGCTTGGTACCGTATTTAGAACGGCTTGTTTTTCGGTCTTGTACACCAGCTGTGTCCAAAGCACCGCGAACGATATGGTAACGAACACCCGGAAGGTCTTTAACACGTCCTCCGCGAATAAGAACCACACTATGCTCCTGCAGGTTGTGTCCAATCCCAGGGATGTAAGCTGTCACTTCGATCTGGTTAGTTAGACGAACACGAGCATATTTACGTAATGCAGAGTTTGGTTTCTTCGGCGTCATTGTACCAACACGTGTACAAACTCCACGTTTTTGCGGAGAGTTTTGGTCTGTTGGAACCTTTTTATGGCTGTTGTAGCCACGGTTCAATGCAGGGGAGTCAGAACCTTTGACTTTATCCTTGCGTCCTTTACGTACCAGTTGGTTAATTGTAGGCATCTTGTTTCCTCCTTTCTTTCGCTTTTTTTAAGACCACCGTTCCAGGTGGTTCGTTTCGAAGCAAAAGTAAAGTTTTTGCCGGTAGGAAAGCACCTACCAGCAAAAACATCATTGCTTTTTCAATGCAACCGCTGCTGCTCCGACATCGATCCCGCAAACTTTCCCAAGTTTTTTCATGGAATCTACTTTGTAAATCGAAACTCCTTTGGCTTCCGCTGCAAGGAGTACTTTACCGATAACCTTGCTCTCTGCATCATCAGCGACAATTACTGCATCTGCGGAGTTTGATTCCAAAGCTTTTAATGTTTGCTTCGTCCCAATTAAAACCTTAGACGCCTGTGACACTTTTTCATAAGACATTCTATATCCTCCAAAGCACAGGGTGTTAGGCACACCTAAAAAGCTTATCACCACGTGAAAAAGATGTCAATACTCTTTTATTCTTGTTCGATAAACTCTTCTGTTTCTGTGCCTTCTTCTGATTCCTCGCCTACCTTTTGCGCTTGCAGCGACCGGTATCGTTGCATACCAGTACCTGCCGGCACTAACTTACCGATGATGACATTTTCTTTTAAGCCAAGAAGTTCATCGCGCTTTCCTTTAATTGCGGCATCCGTAAGAACACGGGTTGTCTCTTGGAAAGAAGCCGCAGATAGGAATGAATCTGTTTCGAGCGAGGCTTTGGTGATACCGAGAATAACCGGATGCCCCACTGCAGGCTTTTTGCCTTCTTGTAAGACATTTTCATTTGCAGTGTCAAAGTTATGCACTTCAACCAAGCTTCCCGGCAATACTTCTGTTTCACCAGAATCTACTACCCGGATCTTGCGAAGCATTTGGCGAACCATTACTTCAACGTGTTTATCACCAATTTCAACACCTTGCATGCTGTAAACTTTTTGAACTTCTTTCAAGAGATATTCTTGAACGGTTTGCAAGCCTGTCACTTTTAACAATTCTTTCGGATCGATAGAACCTTCAGTGAGCGGATCACCCGCTGCCACTTTGTCTCCTACATCCACTTTCATACGAGCTCCGTAAGGGGTTGTGTATGAGCGTGACTCAAGCTTACCTTGTACCGTTATCTCTTTTTTATCTTGATGATCTTTTATATCTGTAACTTCTCCGGCCAGTTCTGTAATGACCGCTTGACCTTTCGGATTACGCGCTTCAAACAACTCTTGAATACGAGGTAAACCTTGTGTGATGTCATCTCCTGCTACGCCACCTGTGTGGAATGTACGCATAGTGAGCTGTGTACCTGGCTCACCAATCGATTGAGCTGCAATAATACCAACTGCCTCTCCAACTTCCACGTCCGCGCCAGTAGCCAAGTTTTTACCGTAGCACTTCTTACACACCCCGTGACGCGTATCACAAGTGAACACAGAGCGTATGGTAACTCTTTCCACGCCTGCTTCCTCAATTATTCTCGCTTTATCTGTATCAATTAATTCGCCTTTTTTAGCCAATACTTCTTTTGTTTCAGGATGGCGAACTGTCTTAAAGACTACGCGCCCAGTGAGGCGGTCTTGAAGACTTTCTATGAGCTCATTTCCTTCTCTTAACGCATATACTTCAAGTCCTTGGTCTGTATGACAGTCGTCTTCACGCACAATAACATCCTGAGCAACATCCACGAGCCTTCTTGTTAAATAACCTGAGTCCGCTGTTTTCAAGGCAGTATCCGCAAGACCTTTACGCGCACCGTGAGTGGAAATAAAGTATTCCAATACAGTCAGACCTTCTCGGAAGCTGGATTTAATTGGAAGCTCAATGATGCGCCCGGACGGGTTCGCCATCAGACCACGCATACCAGCAAGCTGTGTGAAGTTAGATGCGTTACCCCTTGCACCTGAGTCACTCATCATAAAGATTGGGTTTGTCTTTTCGAGACTTCCCATCAATTTATCTTGAATGGTGTCTTTTGCTTCACTCCAAATGGAGATAACCTTGCCATAACGCTCTTCTTCTGTAATGAGACCACGACGGAACTGTTTCATGACACGGGCGACCTTTTCTTCCGCTTCGTCAAGTATCTCTTGCTTATCACTAAGAACGACGATATCAGAGATACCCACCGTGATACCCGCCTTGGTTGAATAGTAGAAACCTAAATCCTTCATGCGGTCCAACATTTTTGATGTTTCAATGATTTGGAAGTCTTTAAAGACTTGAGCAATAATGTCTCCGAGAAATCCTTTCTTAAACGGAGGGACAGGCTCTCTTTTTTCAAATTCTTTTTTCACGTCTGCATCTGTCGAAACAATATATTTATCAGAAAGAGCAGTTTCCAAGTTAGAAGCTGTCGGTTCATTAATGTAGGGGAAGGATTCTGGTAATATTTCATTAAAAATAAGCTTCCCTACAGTAGTGAGTAACAACTGTTTACTCTGCTCTTCTGTAAAGTTTGTCTTGCTTAAAGATGATACCGGCAAAGCAATTCTGCTGTGTAGATGGACATATCCATTGTGATAAGCAGTCAGTGCCTCATTTGTATCTTTAAAGACAGTGCCCTCTCCAACGGCTCCAGCTCTCTCTAACGTAAGATAATAGTTACCGAGCACCATATCTTGAGATGGAGTAACAACCGGTTTTCCGTCTTTCGGGTTCAGAATGTTCTGGGCAGCTAGCATTAGTATCCGTGCTTCTGCTTGTGCTTCTGCTGATAATGGTACGTGGACCGCCATCTGGTCGCCGTCAAAGTCAGCATTATAAGCGGTACACACAAGAGGATGCAGCTTGATTGCACGGCCTTCCACTAAGATCGGCTCAAACGCTTGTATACCAAGCCTGTGCAGAGTAGGCGCACGGTTCAACAGCACCGGATGTTCTTTAATCACTTCTTCTAGGACATCCCATACTTCTGGATGAACGCGCTCTACTTTTCGCTTGGCACTTTTTATGTTGTGAGCCAATCCTCTGCTTACCAACTCTTTCATAACGAAAGGTTTAAACAGCTCTAGAGCCATTTCTTTCGGGAGCCCGCACTGGTACATTTTCAAACTGGGGCCAACCACGATAACAGAACGGCCTGAATAGTCCACCCTTTTACCAAGTAAGTTCTGACGGAATCTTCCCTGTTTCCCTTTTAACATGTGGGAAAGAGATTTTAACGGCCGGTTACCAGGACCTGTAACTGGACGTCCACGGCGTCCGTTATCAATAAGCGCGTCCACAGCTTCCTGAAGCATCCGCTTTTCGTTTTGAACGATAATACTAGGTGCTCCAAGATCAAGTAGTCGCTTTAGACGATTGTTCCGATTGATCACTCGACGGTATAAATCGTTCAAGTCAGATGTAGCAAATCGTCCGCCGTCCAGCTGGACCATAGGGCGTAGTTCTGGAGGGATGACCGGAAGAACGTCCATAATCATCCAAGAAGGATGGTTTCCAGAATTACGGAAGGATTCCACAACTTCCAAGCGCTTGATTGCGCGAGTTCGACGTTGACCTTGTGCCGTCTCCAACTCTTCTTTTAGGGTTTTTGCTTCCTTATCAAGAGAAATGTCTTGAAGCAATTTGCGAATTGCTTCTGCACCCATTTGTGCGGAAAAACCTCTCCCGTATTTATCATAATAAGAGCGATACTCTTTTTCAGAAAGCAGTTGTTTATATTCCAGCGGTGTTTCACCTGGATCCGTAACAACATACGATGCAAAATAAATAACTTCCTCTAATGAGCGTGGTGACATGTCGAGAACGAGACCCATACGGCTAGGGATCCCTTTAAAGTACCAAATGTGAGAGACAGGGGCAGCCAGTTCAATATGCCCCATTCTTTCGCGTCTCACTTTCGCACGGGTTACTTCTACTCCACAACGGTCACACACTACACCTTTGTAGCGCACTCTTTTATACTTCCCACAATGACATTCCCAGTCTTTAGTAGGGCCAAAGATTCTTTCACAAAACAAGCCGTCTTTCTCAGGTTTCAGCGTACGATAGTTGATAGTTTCAGGCTTTTTTACTTCCCCACGAGACCAGGACCGGATCTTATCCGGTGATGCGAGGCCTATTTTCATGTATTCAAAATTATTTACGTCAATCAAAGGGTCAACCTCCCTTTCAAACTTCACTGGACTCCATTTTCAAATTTAACTTGCTGCCCGATTGTTCCTCTTCGTCATCAAGTTCTTTCATTTCTATCTCTTCTTCTGTACTAGACAGCATTTTTACGTCCATACCAAGGCTCTGAAGCTCTTTAATTAACACTTTAAACGACTCAGGAACTCCCGGTTCCGGAACGTTTTCTCCTTTTACAATAGCTTCATACGTTTTAACACGACCAACCACGTCATCCGATTTAACCGTTAAGATTTCTTGAAGCGTGTACGCTGCTCCATAAGCTTCGAGCGCCCATACTTCCATTTCTCCAAAGCGCTGTCCACCAAATTGAGCCTTACCACCGAGAGGCTGCTGTGTAACTAGTGAATAAGGTCCAGTAGAACGTGCATGCAACTTATCATCAACCATGTGGGCTAACTTAATCATATACATCACACCAACAGAAACCCTGCTGTCAAATGGCTCTCCCGTCCGACCATCGTAAAGAATAGTCTTACCGTCACGTGCCATTCCGGCTTCTTCAAGTGTGCTCCACACGTCTTCTTCATTCGCCCCATCAAATACCGGAGTAGCCATGTGAAGATTCAATTCACGAGCAGCCATTCCAAGATGGAGTTCAAGCACCTGACCAATATTCATTCGTGACGGCACACCGAGCGGGTTCAACATAATATCGACAGGCGTTCCATCTGGCAAGTAAGGCATATCTTCTTCTGGGAGAATTCTAGAAATAACACCTTTGTTTCCGTGTCTACCTGCCATTTTGTCGCCTTCATGGATTTTTCTCTTCTGCACAAGATACACACGAACGAGTTGGTTCACACCTGGTGGCAACTCATCCCCATCTTCCCGGTTAAATATTTTTACATCCAATACAATGCCGTCCGCTCCGTGTGGTACACGTAAGGACGTGTCGCGTACTTCTCGTGCCTTTTCACCAAAGATGGCATGAAGCAATCTTTCTTCCGCTGTCAGTTCTGTCATTCCTTTCGGTGTTACCTTACCGACAAGAATATCTCCATCTTTCACTTCAGCACCGACACGGATAATGCCGCGATCGTCTAAATCTTTGAGAGCTTCTTCACTCACGTTTGGAATGTCCCGAGTGATCTCTTCCGGCCCTAATTTAGTATCGCGAGCCTCTGACTCGTATTCTTCTATATGAATAGATGTATACACATCATCTTTTACTAGACGCTCACTAAGAATAATCGCATCCTCGTAGTTATAGCCATCCCACGTCATGAAGGCTACTAATACGTTACGACCAAGTGCCATTTCGCCTTTATCCATCGAAGGTCCGTCACCAAGTACTTCTCCTTTTTTGATCCGGTCTCCCTCACTAACAATCGGCCGCTGATTATAACTAGTCCCTTGGTTAGAGCGAATATATTTAGAAAATCTATATTTATCTATATCCGTCTCTACTTCACGCCCATCTACTAACTCAATACGGCGCAACCATACTTCACGAGCGGTGACGCGTTCTACCACTCCATCTGTCTTAGCTACGATTGCCGCTCCTGAGTCACGAGCAGATACGTACTCCATACCCGTACCAACAAGAGGTGCTTCCGGCTCAAGAAGAGGTACTGCTTGACGCTGCATGTTCGCTCCCATAAGTGCACGGTTGGAGTCGTCATTCTCTAAGAAAGGAATACATGCCGTCGCAGCTGAAACGACCTGTTTAGGGGAAACGTCCATATAGTCAATTTTTTCTTTCGGAACAATGGTGTTTTCTCCGCGAAAACGGGCGATGATCTGATCATCCGCAAATGTCCCGTCATCATTAAGAGTTGCGTTTGCCTGAGCTACGACATAATTATCTTCTTCATCGGCTGTCAAGTAATCACATTCCGTAGTGACTACTCCGGTCTCATGGTCCACACGACGATAGGCTGTTTCAATGAAACCAAATCGATTCACCCTAGCGTAGGAGGACAAAGAGTTAATCAACCCAATATTAGGCCCTTCCGGCGTTTCAATCGGGCACATACGTCCGTAGTGGGAATAATGCACGTCCCGCACTTCAAAGCCGGCCCGTTCTCTTGTTAATCCACCTGGTCCTAATGCAGACAAGCGGCGTTTATGTGTCAGTTCTGCTAATGGGTTTGTTTGGTCCATAAATTGAGAGAGCTGAGAGCTACCGAAAAACTCTTTAATAGACGCAATTACCGGGCGAATATTAATTAATGCCTGCGGAGTGATAGCACTTGGATCTTGGATGGACATCCGTTCCCGTACCACTCTTTCCATCCGGGACAGACCAATTCTAAATTGGTTCTGCAACAATTCACCTACCGAGCGAAGTCGGCGGTTTCCAAGGTGGTCTATATCATCTGTGAGACCTACTCCGTGAAGTAAATTAAAGAAATAGTTAATAGAAGCGATAATATCTTCCGGAGTAATATTTTTAATATCACGATCCACTACCCCATTACTGATAACTTGAAGAGGGGATGATTCTTCCTGATCATTCGGAGCGTAAATTTTAATAGACTGTACGTTTAAGTCTGTTTCTTCCATCACGCCCCCAACCACAGAATATCTCTTAAAGCCTACGTTTTCCTCTAAGTAAGGAATGAGGCGGTCCAGTGTCCTGCGGTCAAGGATCGTTCCTTCTTCTGCCAGCACTTCCCCAGTCTCTGGGTCCGCAAGGGTTTCGGCCAACCGTTGATTAAGCAGACGGTTTTTAATATGCAGCTTTTTATTCACCTTATAACGGCCGACATTTGCAAAGTCATAGCGTTTCGGGTCAAAAAAGCGTGTGTATAGTAAATTTTTTGCACTCTCCACTGTAGGAGGTTCACCAGGGCGGAGACGCTCATAAATCTCTAAGAGTGCTTTCTCAGCTCCGTCTGTATTGTCCTTCTCCAGTGTGTTGCGTAAGTACTCATCTTCTCCAAGCAAATCAATGATTTCTTGATCAGACCCGAATCCAAGTGCCCGCAAAAGAACAGTTACAGGAATTTTTCTTGTACGGTCGATCCGTACATATACAATGTCCTTTGCATCAGTCTCTAACTCCAGCCATGCTCCCCGGTTAGGTATGACTGTTGCTGTATAGCCTTTTTTCCCGTTCTTGTCCATCTTCTCATTAAAGTAAACACTTGGTGAACGAACAAGCTGCGAGACGATAACACGCTCGGCGCCGTTGATCACAAATGTACCCGTGTCCGTCATGAGAGGAAAGTCCCCCATGAAAACTTCTTGTTCCTTCACTTCACCGGTTTCTTTGTTCATAAGCCGGACTTTCACGCGTAACGGAGCGGAATAAGTGACGTCTCTTTCCTTGGATTCGTCAATAGAATATTTGGGATCACCAAGGCTGTAGTCAATAAACTCCAGAACTAGATTTCCCGTGAAATCTTCAATAGGAGAAATGTCTTGAAACATTTCGCGTATGCCCTCATCAAGAAACCATTGATAAGAAGCCGTCTGAATTTCAATCAAGTTAGGAAGTTCCAGAACTTCATTGATTCTTGCATAACTTCTTCTGTGGCGGTGGCGTCCAAACTGAATAAGTTGACCTGTCAACTGAGTCACCCTTTCAATATCGTATAAATGTCCACCTGTTCACATAGAACAGGCAATATACATATGGCGGTTGCCAAATACATCAGCAAAAGTACCTATGATACAGCCAGGCGCTGTTTCATTTTTGGCTCCTGGATGATAAAATAACGTTAATAACAAGGCTCGCGCTCATGTCAGGGTTTCCATACAAAGAAAAAAATGGCCTCTTAATAAGAACCACTATTTTCCATCTTTATGTCTGATTATATTATTTTTTCCAGATTCTGTACTTTTATACCTATACCCTATATAATGGTGAATCTGGCATATACACGCTGCCCCTGAGGATACTTATATGCATTATAAGACTATAACACAAACATAGGACAGGGTCAACATTTGGTTGCGCGATAAATATAATAACCCTTCTTTTTCTCCACTGTATCTACTCGTCCGAACAAGGTTTTCAACTTCTCAAGCGCAGAGGGGGCCCCTTGTTTCTTTTGGATAACGATCCACAATTCCCCGTTGTGGCAAAGATGTTCAAACGCTTCCTCAAATAAACGATGAACCGTTGCCTTGCCCGCTCTAATTGGAGGGTTAGACACCACCACAGCAAATGTTCTTCCAACGAGTGCTTCGAACAAATCACTTTCGATTACTTTTGTATGGTGTAACCCTAGCTGAGCGGCGTTTTTTTCTGCCAAAGCAAGAGCCCGCTTATTAACATCCGCCAACCAAACAGTATTTTCCGTTTCTTTCGCTAACGTCAGCCCGATTGGACCGTACCCACAACCGATGTCAGCTATGTCCCCTTGGACATCCGGCCACTGAAATGATTCAATTAACAACCGACTGCCATAATCAATATTGTTTTTCGAAAAAACACCTTGATCACTAATAAAAGTCATTTCCCTGCCTCGAAGGTTGTTTGTTATCAAACGCTCTTTGCTTTCTTTTTCGGGATTTTCATCAAAGTAATGGCCGCCCATCCTATCACCCTTCCCGTATCCACAGCCGCGGATAGTGGTACCCAACCACTTATCTTCTACTTATCATTCTTTCTGGTTTTCGTATATCGCAATCGATAAAAAGAGCTTTCTCCTGAGAGAAAGCTCTTTTTGTAAAATTACTTAAGTTCCACTTTAGCGCCAGCTTCTTCAAGCTTGCCTTTGATTTCTTCAGCTTCTTCTTTGTCAGCACCTTCTTTAATTGTGTCAGGTGCACCGTCAACAAGTGCTTTTGCTTCTTTAAGTCCGAGTCCAGTGATTTCACGCACCACTTTGATAACGTTGATTTTAGAAGAACCAGCTTCTTCCAATACAACATCAAATTCAGTTTGCTCTTCTCCACCTTCTGCAGGTGCAGCGCCACCAACAGCTACTGGAGCAGCCGCAGTCACACCAAATTCTTCTTCAATTGCTTTTACAAGGTCGTTCAGTTCAAGAACGGACATTTCTTTAATCGCATCAATGATTTGTTCTTTGCTCATTGTGGATCCTCCTTAAAATTATTATTTTATATCTATCGAAACGTTACATACTGCTAATAACTTAAGCGCCCTCTTCTTCTTTTTGATCAGCAACTGCTTTAGAAGCCAATGCAAAGTTGCGGATAGGAGCTTGAAGAACACTGAGAAGCATGGAAACCAATCCATCGTGAGACGGAAGAGAAGCGAGTTCTTTAATCTCTTCAAGAGAGGCAACGCGCCCTTCGATAACACCTGTTTTGATCTCTAAAGCCTCATGGTCTTTAGCGAAGTTATTCAACACTTTCGCCGGCGCCACCACATCTTCCGTGCTAGTAGCCACGGCAGTCGGTCCCACGAGATATTCATCTAGATCTGTAAGATTCGTTTTTTCAGTAGCTCGTCGAACCATTGTGTTTTTATACACTTTGAAATCGACACCAGCTTCACGGAGCTGCTTACGAAGCTCAGTAGCTTCAGATACATCAAGACCACGGTAATCTACTACGACAGTAGAAACACTATTTTCTAGTTTTTCCGCAATCTCTTGTACTACTTGTTCTTTCTGTTCGATTACTTTGCTCATTATCACACCTCCTGCTCTGATATCTGGCATGCCGCAAACAGGACGGAAGTTCTCATCCTCATAAAAAAACCTTCATGTCCCCAGACACGAAGGTTTTGTTCTCGCACAAGTACCCCTTTAATAAAAGGAGTTTATCGAAAACTACCTCGGCAGGAAATTAAGCGCATGGCGCACCTGCTGTCTGCGGTATACGTCATCTATTTACTTATTAGGAACGTTAAGCACCGCTATCTAGTATAGCGTCTCTTAAACAATTCGTCAAACATTTATTTTAAATTCAGAGTTGCTGTGCTAACTTTAACGCCAGGCCCCATTGTGGAAGAGACAGCTACATTCTTCATGTACGTGCCTTTCGCAGCTGATGGTTTAGCCTTCACTAATGTGTCGATAATTGTATTAAAGTTCTCTACCAACTTATCTGTGTCGAAAGAGACTTTCCCGATGGCCGCATGAATGTTACCAGCCTTGTCAACCCGGTATTCTACTTTACCTGCTTTGATTTCTTCAACGGCTTTTGTAACATCCATTGTAACTGTACCTGTTTTAGGGTTCGGCATGAGACCTTTTGGTCCAAGCGTTTTACCCAGCTTACCAACTTGCGCCATCATATCAGGAGTGGCAACGACAACATCAAAGTCAAACCAGCCCTGCTGAACCTTGTTGACTAGGTCTTCTTCGCCAACGTAGTCAGCTCCAGCCGCTTCTGCTTCCTTCGCTTTATCCCCTTTTGCAAAAACAAGAACACGTTGTGTCTTACCAGTTCCATGCGGAAGAACTACAGCTCCGCGAATCTGCTGGTCATTTTTACGAGGGTCAACGCCAAGACGCGCAGCTACTTCAACTGTTTCGTCAAAGTTAGCAATGGACGTTTTCTTTACGAGCTCTATCGCTTCTTCAGCGTTATATTGTTGTTCAGCATCAATAAGCTTAACAGCATCTTGATATTTTTTACCTCTTTTAGCCAATTTCATTTCCTCCTCGGTTGTGGTTTTAGCGGTCAGACCTCCCACTATTAAAAGGTTGCGAATATATCAACCGTTCTTACGAAGCGGAAGTCGCAACCTCAAAACAAACATCATTATTCTTCTATCGTGATACCCATGCTGCGTGCAGTACCTTCGACCATACGCATTGCAGCTTCCACGTCAGCAGCGTTCAAGTCCTGCATTTTCGTTTCTGCAATTTCACGTACTTGGTCCTGTTTTACCGTTGCAACTTTATTACGGTTGGGTTCACCAGAACCGCTGTCTATTCCTGCTGCTTTTTTCAATAGAACGGCAGCTGGCGGTGTCTTCGTAATAAAATCAAAGGAACGGTCTTCATATACATTGATCTCTACAGGAATAATCATGCCTGCTTGATCGGAAGTACGAGCGTTAAATTCTTTACAGAATCCCATGATATTCACACCTGCTTGTCCGAGAGCCGGACCAACTGGCGGTGCTGGGTTTGCTTTTCCAGCAGGGATTTGAAGTTTTACTACTTTCTCGACTTTTTTAGCCACGCGACACACCTCCTTAGTCCGTGATGTGGTTCGTCGGACATGTCGTCCTCCCACTCATTAAAAAGGGTATACCCCTCTGCATTTGTTTCTGAGTAACAAACATTAAAATCTTATCATTTTCCTAAAGGATCTGCAAGTATTGATTGAAACACACATGCTTCACTAATTAAATTTTTTCAACTTGATGAAATTCCAGTTCGACAGGAGTTTCTCTACCAAACATATTGACATGCACTTTCACTTTTTGTTTCTCTGCATTGATATCCTCAATGGTTCCTGTGAAATCAGCAAACGGGCCTTCTTTTACTTTGACTGATTCCTTGAGGTGCAAGTCGACTTGAGGTACCGGCTCTCCCTCTCCCATCTTTTCTAGAATATTATCCACTTCATCTGGTAAAAGAGGGGTCGGTTTTGAACCTGCACCAGATGAACCTACAAATCCGGTTACACCCGGGGTGTTTCGAACGACATACCAAGAATCGTCTGTCATAATCATTTGTACGATGACATATCCAGGAAATACCTTTCTTGTAACCGATTTGCTCTTGCCATTTTTTACCTCAGTTTCTTCTTCGACAGGGACTAGTACACGAAAGATCTTATCCGTCATCTCCATCGATTCTACACGCTTTTCGAGGTTTGTCTTTACTTTGTTCTCATAACCGGAGTATGTGTGAACCACAAACCAATTCTTTTCCATTATTGTCCGGACTATACGTCCTTCCCTCCTCCTGTTCGAGCCTTAACGCTTCCTAATCAAGGAAGATCCTAACAAGTTCTGATAGCAAGAGATCCACTACGCCAAAAAAGACAACAAAAAATATGATCGTAATAATAACTACAATCGTATATTTCGTTAACTCCTTACGGTTTGGCCAACTTACCCGTTTTAATTCTTTTCCTACGTCTCGAAGAAACCTTGCAGGATTCTTTGTACCTTCAGCCATACCAGGCCACCTCCATTTAGCCATTACACAATAAACGACTTTCTCTTCCTCCATTTGAAACGAGTACACTTTGAGAAACCTACGATTTTTTACGACCGTGGCTTTACACCATCTCTCAAATTTCCATTATACGAAAAGCGGAAAGCATCTTGCTGAGCCGCGACTAGTTTCTCCCTCACCCTGTTGGCCGGAAATGAAGAGGAGAATAGAAAGCAACAAAAGAAAAAGACCTTATCCCAACACGCCCCACCTCAAGTGAAAAACGTTTATGTTATACGCAGGACATGGCATCCTTAGCAAAAGATTCTTCCTTCTAATGAGCCTTCGAACGGCCAGACGCCGAAACTAACACTCCGCAATGTACTTTCTTATCTAATAAAAAAACAACCGCTTATTTTGTTTCACGATGAAGGGTGTGAGTGTTGCAGTGTTTGCAAAACTTCTTCATCTCAATGCGGTCTGTTACAGTTTGTTTATTTTTTTCAGTTGTATAATTTCGTGAATGGCATATGGAACATGCCATAATTACTTTACTCCGCATCGAGTACCTCCTGCAGTAAAATATGTCTCTGCATACGCTTCCTTACCTTATCACAATGAAAAAAAGGTGTCAATTTCACACTATACGCCGAAAAAATGCTTTATATCCACAGAAAAGCACCCTCTCACGCGAAGGATGCTTCTCAATTTGAAATATTAAGACAACAATTAAGACACGATACTTCGCACTTCAACGTGCCTTTCTAATTTCCTCTTGACACGTTGTAAAGCGTTGTCGATCGATTTTACATGGCGGTTTAGCTCACCGGATATTTCTTGGTAAGACCTCCCGTCCAAGTATAACATCAGCACTTTCTGTTCAAGTTCACTTAGTATCTCTCTAATTTTCCCTTCAATGTCATCCACTTGTTCTTGATTAATAAACAGCTCTTCAGGATCACTCACTCTGGAACCACAAAGTACATCTAATAATGTACGTTCGGACTCTTCATCATAGAGAGGCTTGTCCAAAGATATGTAAGAATTTAAAGGCATATGCTTTTGTCTCGTAGCTGTCTTAATTGCGGTAATGATCTGCCTGGTTATACATAGCTCGGCAAAAGCTCTGAATGACGAAAGCTTGTCCCCCCGATAGTCTCTAATTGCCTTATAGAGTCCTATCATTCCTTCCTGTACAATATCTTCATGATCCCCGCCAATTAAAAAATATGATTTTGCTTTGGCCCGGACAAAGTTCTTGTACTTGTTAATCAAAAATTCCAAAGAAGCGCTGTCACCGGAACGTACCTTTTCTACAAGAATTTCGTCTTCGGCTTTATCTAAGTACTGATGCTCTGTTTCTTTGAGGTCTAGACTCAATACAATCCCTCCGCCCTCGACTGATTGTACGATTATAATTGCGTTGTAATATGTTGGTAATTACATTATATAGCACCGCTTATAGAAGCGTCAACCGCTCAACGGTGGCCTCGACGCCATTTGTCAAAAATTTCAGCCATTTCCTCTGAAAGGGGAAAGTTTGACAACTTTTCTTGCGCACTTTGTTGTTCTACTTCTTTCGCTATGTTTTTTTCGACTACTTGCATCTCAATCCGAAGCTCCCGAGCTGATTTACGCAAAGCTCCACTTCCAAACGTTAATGTCTGTTCAGCATAATCAGAAGTAGCTACATGGATTCGGGTCTCAATGTTTTTTAGCTCCCCTACCAGTTTCTCAATCCTTTCATCTGCCGTTTCATTCTCCCGGGTATAGATAATATCTACTAAATGATTATTATAGTTTTTACCAAGACCCGGGACCATGTGGGCGTCAAAAACTACCTTCACCTCCCAGCCTTTGAATGCTTGATACTCTGCCATCTTTTCGATTAACAGATCACGAGCCTCAGCTAGATCATGGTCTTTTATTTTTTTTAACTCTGGCCAATCGCCGATCATATTGTATCCGTCAACTAGCAATATATCTTTCATATTATTCACTTCCTAAAGGGTGGCGCTTCCTGTAAACTTCATACATTAACAAACTAGCGGCAACAGAAGCATTTAAAGATGTTACCTTGCCGACCATGGGTATATTTAACAGTATGTCGCACTTTTCTTTAACTAGTCGGCTCACCCCTTTGCCTTCACTGCCGATCACCAGCCCTATCGGCATGTCCGCCGACCACGATCTAAAATCATCATCAGCAGAGGCATCGGTTCCAACAAACCAGAGCCCTTGTTTTTTCAGTTCATCCATCGTCCTGGCTATATTAGTCACCCGAGCCACCGGGACATGCTCGATGGCCCCAGTAGAAGCTTTCGCTACCGTCTGAGTAAGACCCACTGCCCGTCTTTTTGGAATAATTACTCCATGAACACCAGCAGCATCAGCAGTCCGTAAAATAGAACCAAGGTTATGGGGGTCGGCAATTTCATCTAGCAAAATGATAAAAGGGTCTTCCTTTTTCCTAGCAGCCGCTTCTAACATATCTTCAATGTTTGCATATTGATAAGCAGCAACAGAAGCAACCACTCCTTGATGATGTTGAGAATTAGAGAGTTCATCCAGTTTTTTACGGGGAGCTTGCTGTATGATAATTCCATTTTCTTTTGCCAGCTGATATACCTGCTTCATCTGTCCTTTGCTTGCTCCCTCTGCTACCCAAATCTTATTGATTGACCTGCCAGAACGCATCGCTTCAAGCACAGGATTTTTACCGGATATCCATTCTTCACTCATTCTTCTCATTCCTCTCTATGATGTCAATTGCATAAGAAATCATCTCTTCCAGACGTTTCTCTTTATTTAAGAGATACAAATATCCTATCACGGCTTCAAATGCAGTACTATACCTGTATGTTCCCTGGTCGGTGTTTTTGGGAATAGTGCCTGATTTGGCATTTCTCCCACGCCTCATCACTGCTTCTTCTTCTTCCGTCAGCCAATTTTCTTCGATTAATGTATGTAACACCTTTGCTTGGGCATAAGCAGAGACAAACGTAACTGCACTGCGATGAAGGAGGTGAGGGCGAACTCTGCCCGATAAGATGAGATGCTGGCGGATATACAAATCATACACAGAGTCCCCCATATATGCTAAAGCAAGAGCGTTAAGCTGCTTAACATCTACTTTACCGTACGATTGTTTGCTAATCATGATTACTGCTCCCTTTTCCACCTGGTTCCCTGTGGAGTATCCTCAAGAATGATCCCTTTCTCTTTTAACATGTCTCTTATCTCGTCCGCTCGAGAAAAGTTTCTATTTTTTCGCGCTTCGATTCTCTCTTGAATCAGTGTTTCTATTTCTGCATCCATTATTTCTTCTTCTGTCTCAATTGGAATATCCAGTACTGCTCCGATATCACGAATAGTATGAATAAAAAACTGTAACACTTCTTTAGAAGACTGTTGTTCTTGTAAATATTTGTTTGCCTCTTTCACAAGGTCAAACAGAACACTAATTCCATTCGCACTGTTAAAATCATCGTCCATTTCTTTGATGAAGTCAGCTTTATGCTCTTTTACTTTCTCTGCCCATTCTTCTTTTTCTCCCCCTAAATCGGCACTATGTGCTAAGCGGTGTTTCAAATTATCAGTCGTACTCTGAATACGTTCAAGGCCATTCTTCGCACTTTCTAATAATTCCTCATTAAAATTTAAGGGGCTCCGATAATGAGCTTGAAGCATGAAAAAACGAACGACTTCCGGCCGGTGTTTTTTTATTATATCCTTAACCAATACAAAGTTACCTAGTGACTTCGACATCTTTTCGTTATTAATTTGTATATAGCCATTATGCATCCAGTATTTTGCCATTTCCTGGCCATTTAGCGCCTCCGATTGGGCAATTTCGTTCTCGTGGTGAGGGAATGCAAGGTCTTGTCCTCCAGCGTGTATGTCGATTGTGTCTCCCAGGTACTTTTTCACCATAGCGGAGCACTCTATGTGCCATCCTGGCCGACCTTTCCCCCAAGGGCTATCCCAAGAAATTTCACCTTCTTTTGCTTGTTTCCAGAGCGCAAAATCCAAAGGATCTTGTTTCTTTTCGCCTATTTCCACCCTCGCCCCCGAAAGCAATTCATGGATGGATTGCGATGATAATTTTCCGTACTCTTTGAAGGACTTAGTAGAGAAATAGACATCTCCTTCTGCCTCGTATGCATATCCTTTTTGGATAAGAGCTTCAATAAATTGAATGATATCTGGCATCGTCTCTGTCACCCGTGGATGCAGGTCCGCCTTTTTCACTCCTAATGCTTCTGTATCCTGGAAATAAGCATGGATAAATCTCTCTGCTACTTTGGGAACTTCTTCTTTCAGCTCCCTCGCTGCTTTAATAATTTTGTCATCGACATCTGTGAAGTTAGAAACAAAAAATACATCATAGCCTCGGTACTCCAGATAACGCCTGACCATGTCAAATACGATGGCTGGCCGTGCATTCCCAATGTGAATATTATTGTAAACTGTGGGACCGCACACATACATTTTAATTTTTCCTTCCTGCAGGGGGACAAGCTTTTCTTTTTTACGAGTCAATGAGTTATAGAGATGAATACTCATCGTTTATCTATCCTTTCCTCATGCTTGATATTATTTTTGTATGCTTCGAGCTCCCTTTTTAGTGAGGCTATTTCTTTTTCTAATTCATTAAATTTATCATTAACTGGATCCGGTAACATATGGTGAGCAAGGGAGTCCTGTTTCACTTTTACCCCGTCTTGAACGACAATTTTTCCAGGAATACCGACTACGGTAGAATTTGGAGGTACCTCTTTTAATACGACCGACCCTGCTCCAATACGTGAATGGGCTCCGATGGTCATAGAACCGAGGATTTTAGCTCCAGAGGCAATTAACACGTTATCTTCAATCGTTGGATGGCGCTTCCCTTTCTCTTTTCCCGTCCCACCTAACGTTACTCCTTGATAAATTGTCACATCGTCTCCAATTTCACATGTTTCTCCAATTACTACACCCATCCCGTGGTCGATAAATAACCGTTGACCTATCACCGCTCCCGGATGGATTTCGATACCTGTAAAAAAACGACTGATTTGTGAAAGCAGCCGAGCGAGAAAATACATTTTTCTCTTCCACATCCAATGAGCGATACGATGTGCCCATATCGCGTGAACGCCTGAATAGGTCGTAATGACTTCAAACTTGCTTCTTGCCGCCGGGTCCCTTTCAAATACAACGTTGATATCATTTTTAAATGTCTTCCACACTCTACTCACTCCTCTCCCTTTCACACGTCACTGAAAACAAATATACGTACATATTTTCTTTTTGAAGGATCTGTCTCTATTTCTTCACGTATAAAAAAAGCGCCCCATGCACGATCTGTGCACAGAGACGCTTTATAGGCGCGGTTCCACTCTGTTTAAAAGGGCTATCGGTATAGACAATTCCCCTTTTCTCTCCTGACAGATAACGGCTGCCAACCGCCCCTGCCTACTCACTCGTTCAACAGGGAACTCAGGGAGGCATGTTCAGAATACGTGTCCAGAAACCACTCTCAGCATCCGTGGTTCTCTCTGTACAGGAATCGTATCCCTACTTTTTCCCTTCTATGATTTGTACTTATCATGTTAATAATTATGATTGATTTACTGCCTGTCTTAAGCGTGTCTGTACTACTTCTTTTCCTAAAAGAGAGATAGCATGCGGCAGTTCCGGGCCATGCGTTTGCCCGGTGACTGCTACGCGTATAGGCATAAATAACTTTTTCCCTTTTTGGCCTGTCGCTTTTTGCGTAGCTTTGGTAGCTGCTTTTATTTCAGCAGGCTCAAATGCTGAAAGTTCTTCCAGCTCTTTTGAGAAGTGTTCCAGCACTTCTTGTACTTGTTCACCGCTCAATACTTCTTTCGCCTCTTCATTATAATCTATTTCCGTTTTAAAGAACAATGATGTTAATTCAGTAATTTCTGCCGCGTAGTGCATTTGCTCTTGATAGAGGCTAACAAGCTTTTTCGTCCACTCATATTGTTCCTCGGTTAACTCTTCCGGAAGACGGCCTTCTTTTTGAAGATGCGGAATAGCTAGATTCGTTAACCTCTCTGCATCTGCTTCTTTGACATACTGGTTATTCATCCATGCAAGCTTGTCTGTATCAAAAATAGCCGGTGCTTTCGACACTCTTTCTAGCGAGAATTGCTCTTCTAATTCCTTGATAGAAAAAATCTCTTCTTCCCCCACTGGAGACCACCCTAGAAGGGCAAGAAAGTTAACTAACGCTTCTGGTAAGTAACCGAGTTCTTTATATTGCTCGACGAATTGAATAATGGATTCATCTCGCTTACTCATTTTTTGCCTATCCGGGTTTAAAATAAGAGAAGCATGTGCAAACATCGGCTTTTCCCAGCCAAATGCTTCAAACACCAAAGCCTGTCGCGGAGCGTTTGAAAGGTGCTCTTCTCCCCGAATGACGTGAGAAATTCCCATTAGATGATCATCTACTACTACAGCGAAATTATAAGTAGGAATGCCATCTTTACGCGCAATGACAAAATCACCTATATCATCGGTATCAAACGTAACATCCCCACGTATGGCATCTTCAATTAAGACACTCTGCCCTTCCGGTACACGAAATCGAACGACCGGTTTAATTCCTTGCTGTTCATATTCTCGTCTTTGTTCTTCTGTGAGATCACGGTCTCGCCCGCTGTATTTAGGAGCTTCTCCACGGGCAAGTTGTTCTTGTCTTTCTTTTTCAAGCTCTTCTTCCGTCATGTAATCATAATATGCTTTTCCTGAATCCAATAGCTTCTGTAAGTATTCTTTGTAGATATCGATACGTTCCATGCAACGGTACGGCTCGTGAGGCCCTCCGATATCGATGCTTTCATCCCAATCAATACCTAACCATTTCAAACTGTCAAGCAGCTTATCTGTCGCTTCTTCGATGTTTCTTGCTTGGTCTGTATCCTCAATACGAATGATAAACTTGCCGCCTTGGCTTCTTGCAAACAGATAGTTAAATAATGCTGACCGCGCTCCTCCTATATGTAAATGTCCTGTCGGACTAGGAGCAAACCGAACCCTTACTTCTTCACTCATGATAACACCTTCCATTTATTTATCTATTCTTCTTTAGGGAGCAGCAGTACTACCGCATGCGCGGCGATTCCTTCTTCTCTCCCAGTAAATCCTAATTTTTCAGTAGTGGTTGCTTTCACATTAATTTGCGTAAGGTCTGCGTCTAGGATACTAGCTATCGATTGACGTATATCGTGAATGTATGGTGCCATTTTAGGCTTTTCGGCTAATATAGTGCAATCCATATTACCTAGCTGCCATCCTTCTTTCTTCACCATTGTAAAAACTTCTCTCATCAGTTGTGCAGAATCAGCACCTTTGTATGCTGGATCGGTGTCTGGGAAATGCTTCCCAATGTCCCCTTTGCCGACAGCTCCCAATAAGGCATCGGATGCAGCGTGAAGTAAGACGTCGGCATCAGAATGACCCATTAAGCCTTTCGGATGATCTATTTTGATCCCGCCAATTATCAATGGACGGTTTTCTGTCAGTTGATGTACATCAAATCCATGTCCTATCCTCATTTTTTTGTTCCTCTTTCCGTTTGTTTAATATTGCCTTCGCTACCGGTATATCTTCTGGAGTTGTAATCTTAATGTTATCATAGCTTCCTTCTGTGATATGTATTCTACTGCCTAGCCGTTCTACCAGACTTGCATCGTCAGTACCATAGAAAGAAGTGTTATTGGCTTCTTCATAAGCCTTTACCAACATGTCATAATGAAATGCTTGCGGTGTTTGAATCGCCCATAATGTATTACGATCCAGCGTCTGTTGTATCATCCCATCGCTTACTGTTTTTATAGTATCTTTTACGGGAACGCCTAGTACCGCGGCTCCGTTTTCGTAAGCAGTTTCGGTCAGCTTGTAGATATCTTTTCTCGTAACAAAAGGGCGCGCCCCATCATGGACGAGAATGACAGTAGTAGGAGTGGCTAGTTTTTTTAAGCCGGAATATACGCTATCCTGCCGCTCTGCTCCTCCTAAGGCAATGGTAACCTTATCACTCTTTAGCCTCCACTTATCAAGCAAATCTTCCATATCGGCAAGGTCGGATGGACTTGCAACAACTACGATCTGTTTACAAACAGGATCATTCGCAAAAATGGCTACAGTATGGACAATAAGCGGTTGTCCTTCTATGGTAAGAAATTGTTTATTTTTTCCTGCTTTCATTCTCTTGCCTTGGCCGGCTGCTGGAATAATCACACTATACTCCATCATTCAAATCCTTATCCTTTATATTTATCGTAAGCTCTTTTATCATACACGTTATCCCTATACAGAGGCAACGTTTGGAAGAGTTTCTCTCAGAAAAGAAAGAAACCCCTGGTCAGTGGGATGTTATCACCGGCAGGGGTTTGTTACCATTACAATGCCTTCTCCATTAGTTTTGGTTTTGCAAATATCATTCGGCCTGCACTCGTTTGCAGCACACTTGTTACTACTACATCTATTGTTTTGCCGATATGACTTCGACCGCCTTCCACTACGATCATCGTTCCATCATCCAGGTAAGCGACGCCTTGGTTTTGTTCTTTCCCATCTTTGATGACCTGAACGTTCATCTCTTCTCCAGGGAGGACTACAGGCTTCACGGCATTTGCAAGGTCATTAATATTTAAAACATCCACCCCTTGCAAGTCACATACTTTATTTAAATTAAAATCATTGGTGACAACCATCCCGTTTTGGATTTTTGCCAACTTAACAAGCTTACTATCTACCTCTTGAATATCTTCGAAATCGCCTTCGTATATTTCTACCTTAATCGGCAATTCTTTTTGGATACGTTTCAAGATATCAAGCCCACGACGGCCGCGGTTACGTTTCAGCACATCCGATGAATCAGCAATATGCTGTAGTTCCTCGAGTACAAATCCTGGAATGACAAGAGTTCCTTCGATAAACCCTGTTTGACAAATGTCGGCAATACGTCCATCAATGATCACGCTTGTATCAAGAATTTTAACTTTTGGACGTTCTGAAGTAGGGGTGGTCTCTTCTTTCTTTTTCATCGCTGCCCGGCTTGCTGGAAATAAATTCATTAACTCATCTCGTTTTTTAAATCCAATCTGAAAACCGAAATAGCCAAGAAAAAATGTTACGAATATCGGTAAAACAGAACTGATGACAGGAAAGCTCACTGAATTAAGAGGAATACTTATTAAAAATGCAACCACTAAACCAGCAACTAATCCAAGAGTACCAAACAAAACATCTGCTACTGGTGCCTTAACAATTGTTTCTTCCATTAGCTTCATTCCATTTACAATGTAATCTGCTAGCCAGAACGTAGCAAAGTACATCAAAGCTGCGCCAAGAATGGCCCCTATATATGGGCTGCCCAGCCATCCTGGAACTGAATTAAAATTAAATAATGATATAAATTCCGGTATAAAGATGAATCCTAGTGTTGTTCCAGCCAATATAAAAAATAATTGAACAATCCTTTTTAACACGCGTCAGCACCTCCTTTCTCCAGTATAGACATCTCCTGTTAATTAAAAACCCTATATTACCTTAAACAATTGTTAAGTCCTCACCGTAAAACAAATGTAGCAAAGTATTTACAAAAAGTCATAGTTTTAATGATTTTTTTATCAATTCGTGAACTATTTGTAACATTTTACCAATTATCAGGTGCGACCCGTCCTTGAAGAACGACCTCTAATGCTTCCTCCAGCTCCGTTACGCCAATTACTTTTATTTCCCCCGGAGGTGTCCATCCCTCTAAATTCTTAGCTGGTATGATGGCTCGAGTAAAACCAAGCTTTGCTGCCTCTTGAATTCTCTCTTCTATTCGTGCTACACGCCTAATTTCCCCCGTAAGTCCGACTTCCCCAATAACGACATCCCCTGGGTCGGTTGTGTAGTTCCGAAAACTGGATGCGATACTTACAGCTAGACCTAAATCTATCGCAGGCTCATCTAGCTTCACACCTCCAGCTACATTTAAATAAGCATCTTGATTTTGAAGCAGCATGCCTAACCGTTTTTCCAAAACAGCCATAAGCAAGGCAATACGATTATGATCAATCCCTGTTGCGGTCCTCCTTGGATTAGCATAGCTCGTGGGGGCTATTAATGCTTGCACTTCTACAAGAACCGGCCTGGTCCCTTCAATCGATGCCACCACAATAGATCCGGAGGTACCTTTTGTGCGATCTTCTAAAAAAATTTCCGAAGGATTTTTTACTTCCTGCAAACCGTACTCTTTCATTTCAAAGATTCCTATTTCGTTTGTTGAACCAAAACGGTTTTTTACAGCTCTTAGAATCCGATAAGTATGATGACGTTCTCCCTCAAAGTATAAAACCGAGTCCACCATATGTTCGAGCATTTTTGGACCAGCAATTGAACCTTGTTTCGTCACGTGACCAACTATAAATATAGCGATCCCGCGACTTTTAGCCAATTTCATGAACATAGATGTGGATTCCCTCACTTGAGCAACACTGCCGGGAGCTGACGTTATGTCGTCATGATGTACCGTTTGAATAGAATCGATCACTACCAAAGACGGGCTCATTTCTTCAATGGCTCGTTCAATAAGTGCCATATTTGTTTCAGCGAGGAGGTAAAGACTTTCTTCATTAATATTCATTCGGTCCGCACGGAGTTTTGTCTGTTTTAATGATTCCTCACCAGATATATAAAGCACATTATGGTATTTTGAGGCTAATAAGGCAGACGCTTGAAGAAGCAGCGTCGATTTACCAATTCCTGGATCCCCTCCCACTAATACAAGTGATCCTGGAACCATTCCTCCTCCTAGTACCCGATTTAATTCTGGAAGAGAGGTATCGATTCTCGGTTCCTCGCCCCCGGTAACTTTTGTGATCGATTGAGGTTTTCTCGCCCCAGGTTCACCAAAAGAACGTGCAGCTGCTACAGCACCCTTCTTCGGTTTAGAGGATGTTTCTAATTCTTCCACCATTGTATTCCACGCTTGGCAGCCAGGACATCGTCCCATCCACTTTCTCGATTCATAACCACATTCCTGGCAGACAAATTTTGTTTTTTGCTTCGCCATAAATTTTCCCTCTCTCTACCTTATGCAAACTACATTCAAAGTTGACCACAGGAAAAACGCAAGCGCCCTAACTTGCACAAGTTATGATGACTATTGCCTCACACACATAACGTGTCAATTTCAGCAAAAGATCAATCACCTCTGATCCTCCTGTGCGGCTGGGCACTGAGGCTAGATAACGACCGCTAAAAATGTTTATTTACCTTATCTGTAAACAAAAGCACGGAAGATTGTCGAATGAGATATAATAATAGCCGCTCTCTTCACTCACGCTGGCGAAAACTGTCGAATTCCATCCTATGCACAAGAAGCTGTCCAAGAAGATGTATTCTTCCACTCGGACAGCACTTGTACGTAGTTACAGAATCTCCTGCTTGATTGTTTTAATTAAGCATTGGCTCCTGATTTTGCGCGGACGACAAATTCACCATTTTCGGTATCAATGATAGCTGTGTCTCCTTTTTGAATACTTCCACGGAGCAATTCTTCCGAAAGACGATCCTCGACATGGCGCTGCAACGCGCGACGCAGTGGACGAGCTCCATATTCAGGGTCAAAGCCTTCATCCGAAATTTTTTCTTTCGCTTCCTCTGTTAATTCAAAGTCAATACCTTGTTCCGATAGACGCTTTCTCAATTCTTCTGCCATTAAAGAAACGATTTCTTTAATATGCTTCTTCTCTAGGCTGTGGAAGACAATAATCTCGTCTACCCGGTTTAAAAATTCAGGGCGGAATGTATTCTTCAGTTCACCCATCACTTTGTCACGCATATCTTGGAAATTCTCTTCCTCGTTTTGGGTAGCGAAACCAACAGACTTACTTCTTCTTAAGAGGCTTGCCCCCACATTAGAAGTCATGATGATTGCCGTATTTCGAAAATCTACTCGACGTCCTTTTGAGTCAGTAAGGAAACCATCTTCTAATACTTGAAGTAAAATATTAAATACTTCCGGATGTGCTTTTTCTACCTCATCCAGCAATATGACTGAATACGGGTTCCGGCGAACTTTTTCCGTTAATTGGCCGCCTTCCTCATATCCAACATATCCTGGAGGTGAACCAACAAGACGACTCGTAGCATGCTTCTCCATATACTCAGACATATCTATACGAATGACAGAATCTTCATCACCAAACAATGTTTCCGATACTGCTCTTGCCAATTCCGTTTTCCCTACTCCAGTAGGGCCGAGGAATATGAAGGAGCCTATTGGACGTTTCGGGTCTTTTAACCCAGCGCGTGCACGACGAATGGCTTTGGATACAGCTTTAACAGCCTCTTCTTGACCAATAACACGGTCATGTAAAATATCTTCCATTTTCAACAAGCGATCAGTCTCTTCTTCTGCAAGCTTGGATACAGGAATTCCGGTCCAGCTAGCCACCACCTGAGCGATGTCCTCAGGAGTTACTTCTGTATTTTCCTGGCCTTGCTTTTCTTTCCATTCATTTTTCATTTTCTCGAGTTCTTCTCTTAACCGCTGCTCACTGTCACGTAAAGAAGCTGCTTTTTCAAACTCCTGGCTCTGTACAGCTGCGTCTTTTTCTTTCCTTGTTTCCTCGAGTTTCTGCTCCAGTTCTTTTAAATTAGGCGGAGCTGTGTAAGAACGAAGGCGCACTTTGGAACCTGCTTCATCAATTAAATCAATCGCTTTATCAGGGAGAAAACGGTCTGAAATATACCGATCTGATAACTTCACTGCTTCTTCGATCGCTTCATCTGTAATGGTCACCCGGTGGTGTGCTTCATAGCGGTCTCGCAGGCCACTTAGAATTTGTATTGATTCTTCATTCGTTGGTTCATCAACTTGGATAGGCTGGAACCTTCTTTCTAACGCCGCATCCTTTTCGATATACTTACGGTACTCATCTAATGTAGTAGCTCCGATACATTGTAACTCTCCACGTGCCAAAGATGGTTTTAAAATATTAGAAGCATCAATTGCTCCTTCCGCCCCACCGGCACCGATAAGAGTATGGAGCTCATCTATAAATAGAATAACATTGCCTGCTTGACGTATTTCTTCCATCACTTTTTTCAAACGGTCTTCGAATTCACCACGATATTTCGTGCCGGCTACGACCGTGCCCATATCTAATGTCATCACGCGTTTATTACGCAGCGTTTCCGGCACTTCATTCGAAACAATCGCTTGCGCCAACCCTTCTGCGACTGCTGTTTTACCAACACCAGGTTCACCAATAAGAACGGGGTTATTCTTTGTACGCCGGCTCAACACTTGTATGACTCTTTCGATCTCTTTACTTCTTCCAATAACAGGATCTAATCCCTCTTCTTTTGCCACTGCTGTTAAATCTCTAGCTAAGCTATCTAGAGTTGGAGTATTCGCATTAGCAGACCCTCCACCGGATGCTTGCTGGTGTCCGGCGCCAGATGATTCATGATTACCTAACAATTGGAGAACTTGCTGACGTGCTTTATTTAAGCTGACGCCTAGATTATTAAGGACACGTGCCGCTACTCCTTCTCCTTCGCGTATTAATCCAAGCAATATATGCTCTGTTCCTACGTAAGAATGGCCAAGCTTTCTCGCTTCATCCATAGAGAGCTCGATAACTTTTTTGGCTCTTGGTGTATAATGAATGGTTTTCGAGCCTTCCTGACTGCTGCCAATTAATGCTTCTACTTCTTTTTGAATTTGTTCGGAACCAAGATTTAAGGCTTGCAGGGCTTTTGCCGCAATCCCTTCTCCTTCGCGAATGAGACCAAGCAATATATGTTCTGTTCCAATGTTGTTATGTCCTAGTCGAATTGCTTCCTCTTGTGCTAAAGCTAGTACTTTTTGCGCTCGTTCTGTAAACCGTCCAAACATCATAGACGTGCACCTCCATATTTTACTATTCGTTTTCTAACATCAACCGCTCTCTAATTAACGCGGCTCTCCTGATATCTCTTTCATTTGGTGCGAGTGTACTTTCAGCATATTGTTGGAGAAAACCAGGCTGAGTTAAAATCATTAACTCATTTAAGATATTACCCGATACTCCTTGTATTAAATCCATATCAATTCCAAGTCGAACATCGGATAATCGTTTTGCAGCTTCTTTGGAGTCCATCACCCGGCTGTTCGCCAAGATTCCGAAAGATCGATAAACTTTATCTTCCATTTGTATTCTTGAGGCACGTAATAACTTCTCCCGTGCTGCTCTTTCTTGCTGGATGAGCTGCATTACGACTCCCCGAAGATCCTCTACCATATCTTCTTCCGATTTTCCAAGTGTCATTTGGTTTGAAATTTGAAAGAGATTTCCGAGTGTTTCACTGCCTTCCCCGTAAATACCCCGTACAACTAATCCAAGCTGGTTTATAGCAGGTAAAATACGATTTAATTGCTTTGTCATGACTAATGCCGGCAAATGCATCATCACGGAAGCTCTCATTCCTGTTCCCACATTTGTAGGACAGCTCGTTAAATAGCCCCTATATTCATCAAAGGCATAGGTGACTTTTTCCTCTATCCAATCATCAAGCCCATTGGAGAGAACTAATCCTTCACTCAACTGAAAACCTCGAAACAGGCATTGGAGACGTATATGATCTTCTTCATTTATCATAATGCTGACAGATTCATTTTCGTTAAGTAGTACTGCTCCATGTTTTGATTTATCAGCAAGATATGGACTAATCAAATGCTTTTCAACTAGCATTCTTTTCTCGTTAGGCGAAAGATCGTCCATTTTGATCAGTTCCAACGCGCCGATCGAATCATATTTTCGTTGAGCCAGTTCTCTTGACACGTAGTGAAGTAAAGTCTGGGATGATTCCTCTGAAGCGATAATGGGGAAGGGATAATGCTCTAAATTGCGAGCAAGTCGTATTCTTGTGCTAATTACGATGTCTCCATCCGGGTCAGGTCCTGACTTCATCCACGGACTGATCGCTTGTGAAATAAAACGTTCCAGAGACATTATCATTCTCCCTCCCCGTCTTGCATATTAAACTCCAAATGTCGTATTTCGTCCCGCAGTCTGGCAGCTTCTTCAAATTCTTCCGATTCTACGTGACGACGCAGCTGAGTGCGCAGCTCTTCGATTTTCCTTTTTACTTCTATTTTGCCGCCTTCTCTTCTCGGAATTTTACCAGCATGCCGAGTGTTTCCTCCATGTACTCTCCTGAATATAGGATCCAGTTTCGTACTGAAAGTTCTATAGCATTCCGAACAACCAAATTTACCGATTTCAGTAAATCTATCATAAGATAACCCACAATTATTACAAACTAATGGTGTAGGAGCTTTTGACGACGAACGTACTCCATTTTTTGGCTGCTCAAAATGTAAAAGTCCAGACAATAAGTCCTGTATAGAATAACTATTCCAGTTAGGAAATGTTTCACCTTTATCTTTCGCGCATTCCTCACAGAGGTGCATTTCATTCTTTTGTCCATTTATGATTTTAGTAAAGTGGAGTGTTGCTTGCCTCTTTTGACATTCTTCACAAAGCACGTTGTCTCTCCCTCCTCAGCCGTCTCTATTTAAATCTCAAGCTGCTAAGCATGGCTTTAAGCACCCTTGCTCGGAGTAAGTCACGATCTTCTGAATGCTTTAAGGATAAAATGTTCCGATCGGTTGCCGCAAGCATCATATTAGCTTCTCTTTTAGATATAACCTTTTCTTCGAATAATCTCATAATAATACTTTCGGCTGTGACTTGATCAATTCCTTCTTTTACTAGCTTTAATAATTGATCTACCAGTTCCGCATGGTCTGCAATTTTCACTCTTGAAATTCGAATGTATCCCCCTCCCCCTCTTTTACTTTCAACCATATATCCCTTTTCTGTAGTAAACCTAGTACTAATAACATAATTAATCTGCGAGGGAACACACTCAAATTGCTTAGCCAGCTCACTTCGTTTTATTTCGATAAGCCCCTTCTCGCTATTCGTTAAAATTTCTTTTAAATGCTGCTCAATAATATCCGAGATGTTCCTCAAGAGAATGACCTCCCCTCCACTAAAAAGAAGTAGATGTCCCTTGACCTTGACTATATTTGACTATAAATATAATACACCTTCTTCTGTATTGCAAGCAGAAAGCATTACTCATTTTAGCCAACATAAAAGAAATCATTCCCGTGTTAAATCCATTTCCAAATTAACAACACCTTTAGTTTTCAATAGGTTATCGTAAAAACTTGTTTGATCTAGTGTTTTAGGAGCCTTAAAAAAAATAACATAAAAAACCTGCTTACCGTCATCCAGCTCCGTAGCAGCCCGAACTTTCTGGATCTGCATGCCGTTGTCTTCTAAAATATCAAGCAGATAAGCTAACGTAATAGATCGTTTATCTACCGTTATTTCAATTTTTTCCGGTAAATCGTTTTTAAAAAAGCGATCCACATTATTTAAGAAAAACAGACTAAGTAAAACAATAATCGTTGTAATGACAGCGGCAAAATACATGCCAGCGCCTGCTGCTAAACCGATCGCTGCTACTACCCAAATGGAGGCAGCAGTAGTCAGTCCTTTTATAGACACTCCTTGGACAATAATGGTACCTGCTCCCAAAAATCCAACCCCGCTAATTACATAAGAAGCAAGCCGAGAAGGGTCATATCTCACGAAATCTTCGTTAGCATACAAATAATCTTGAAACCCAAAAAGAGCCATAAGCATAGCCAGACATGCTCCTACTCCAACTAACATATGTGTCCTGAAGCCAGCGGGATGACGCTTGTATTCACGTTCAATCCCTATAATTCCGGCTAAAAATGCTGCTAACAAAATACGCGTTAAAATCGTGTAAGATTCATCATTCAACCATGCGCTTATCTCCCACTCCATCCATCTTCTCCCCCCTTTTTCTATCTATGTCATGGATAGAGGTATCATACCATCTTGTCGAAGGAAAGCGAGTTTTCCCTTCTTGTATATGTACCCGTTTTGAAACATATATAAGACTTCTATTTTTTCCTTCCAAGCCCTTTAAAGTTTGGAAATAATACTATAAATTGCTTCATCGTCCGCTTTGAATGCGTAGGCATACTATTTATGAATGTGGAATGACATTTTAAAAGCATCTTACAATAAGGTAAATTTTTTAAAATAAAGTATCAACCCGCTACTTATCATTTGAAAAAACTAAGAGATGTAACTATATTCTCATACTTTTCAATTTTATTAAACAATTATGAATGAGAAGGACTTTATCTTATCTATAATTATCTTCTTGCTCTAGAGTTAGCACCAGCCATATTTATAGAGAGCAAAATAAGAGGATTTTCCCTCGCCAATGCTTTTCCTGATCATTGTCTCATTAACTGGAGAGATTTCTAACGGGCAGGTCTAGCTAACGAGAAAACACAAAAAAACCGCCAGATCATAATCTGACGGCTTTCTCTCTTGCCTGGCAACGTCCTACTTTCACAAAGGGTCGCCCCTTCATTATCATCGGCGCTGAAGAGCTTAACTTCCGTGTTCGGCATGGGAACGGGTGGAACCTCTTCGCTATCGTCACCAGACTTATGGTCAAAGGGTCTTCTGCTAAGAACACAAACGTCCTGTTTGTAACGCAGAAGCCAGCACATCCTGTGCAAGTGTTCCCTCAAAACTGGATAACGAACATAAAGAGCGTGTATCGAGGCGCCTCATCCTTTGCGTTGGATAAGCCCTCGACCGATTAGTATCTGTCAGCTGCACGTGTTGCCACGCTTCCACCTCAG